>NZ_CP130426.1:4800000-7520867 GCF_030518815.1 Micromonospora cynarisoli
CGCAGCTCGAAGTGACCCTGGACCCGACCGCCTCCGGCACCGGTGACGCCGTCTACTCGACCAGCGTGGCCGTGGGTGAGCAGGGCCGGCTCTCCGCGCGGGCGGTCGGCAACGCCACCCTGCCGCAGGGCTTCCGGCTGGACCGCGCCGCGGTGGCCGACATGATCGCGCTCGGCTGGTCGCCGCCCGGCGTGGTGGCGGGCTCCGGCGAGCACTTCGGCCTGGACGGGTCGACCGGGGACGCCAGCAAGCTGGCCGGGCTGCTCTCCCGCACCCTGCGCGACGTGTACGGCGCACCGCACCCGGCCTTCCTGGTCTATCTCAGCCAGGACGCCGAGGGGGAGCCGTTGCCGATCGAGGCGCTCGGCACCGCGCGCAGCGAGTTCGGCCCCGACCGGGACGTCGAGGCCGACCTGGACGAGGCGCTGGCCGCCGCGGCGAACGCCCAGAGCGGCGAACAGGAGGTGCTGGACCTGCCCGAACGGGTCCGGACGGTGGTGTCGACGATGCTCAAGTCGACGTCCGAGCATCTCCAGATCGACTCCGACGGGGACATCAACATCCGGGCCGGGTCGGCGATGGTCTTCGTCCGGGTGCGGGACAATCCACCCCTGGTCGACGTCTTCTCGCCGGTGCTGACCGAGGTCGAGCCGACGGAACGGTTGTACGTGAAGCTCTCCGAGCTGACCAACCGGATGCCGATCGGCCGGTTGTACTGCGCCGACGACACGGTGTGGGCGTCCATCCCGGTCTTCGGGCGCAACTTCCAGGCCACCCACCTGATGCTGGCCGTGCAGGTGATGACCGGGCTCGCCGACGAACTCGACGACCGGTTGCACGGCGAGTTCGGCGGCAAGCGGTTCTTCGGTGAGGGCGACAAGCCGAGCCGGGGCGACAGCGGGCACCGCACCGGCATGTACCTCTGACAGCCCGCCGCGCCGGGAGCACCGGCCCGCCGCCCCCGACCGGGTGTCAGGGGGTGGACGGGCCGACGCCTGGCGACTCGACCAGCCGGGACAGCACGATGGTGCTCCGGGTGGAGGTGACGAACGACTCCGCCCGCAGGCGTTCGAGCGCCTCCTCCAGGTGGGAGATGTCGGCGGCGCGCAGGTGCACGAGCGCGTCGGCCTCGCCGGACACGGTGTACGCGCCGACCACCTCGGGGTGCCGGCGGGCGGCCACCCCGAGCTGGGTGGGTGTGGTCCGGCCGGCGCAGAACAGCTCGACGAACGCCTCGGTGGTCCAGCCGACGGCGGCCGGGTCGACCACGGCGGTGAAGCCCCGGATCACCCCGCTGGCCCGCAGCCGGTCCACCCGTCGCTTGACCGCCGGAGCGGAGAGTGACACCCGGGTGCCGATGTCCGCGTACGACGTTCGGGCGTCCGCCACGAGCAACGCAATGATTCGCTGGTCGACCGCGTCTATCTGCAACGTTCCGCCTCGGGGAAGCAACGGTTCTGGCTGTTACCAAAGTTCTACGCTACCTACCCTTGGTGACCGTGAACCAGCAGCGCGTGCCGCGAAAGCGGACATATCTCATGTGTGCCCCGGAGCACTTCGCGGTCGAGTACGCCATCAACCCGTGGATGGACCTCACCGCCGGCGTCGACGTGGCACTGGCGGTCGATCAGTGGGACCGGCTGCGGGACGCGCTGGTGGGCCTCGGTCACGACGTGCACGTGCTCACCCCGCAGCCGGGGCTGCCGGACATGGTCTTCGCGGCCAACGGCGCCTTCGTGGTGGACGGGACGGTCTACGGCGCGCAGTTCAAGCACGAGCAGCGGGCCGCCGAGGCCGCCGCGCACCGGGAGTTCTACCAGAAGCACGGCTGGCACTTCATCGCGCCGAGCGAGACCAACGAGGGTGAGGGCGACTTCGCCTACCTGCCCGAGGCGCACGGTGGGCTGATCCTCGCCGGGCACGGGTTCCGCACCGAGCTGCCGGCGCACGCCGAGGCGCAGGAGGCGCTGGGGCGGCCGGTGGTGTCGCTGCGCCTGGTCGACCCGCGTTTCTACCACCTGGACGTGGCGCTCGCCTCGATCGACGACGGCAACGTCGCGTACTTCCCGGGGGCGTTCTCGGCGGCCAGCCAGCGGGTGCTCGCCCAACTCTTCCCCGACGCGGTGCTCGCCGACGACGAGGACGCGCTGGCCTTCGGCCTGAACCTGGTCAGCGACGGGGCGAACGTGGTGCTCAACAGCGACGCGACCCGGCTGGCCGGCAAGCTCAAGGCCGCCGGCTACACCCCGGTGCCGGTGGACCTGGCCGAGCTGAAGAAGGGCGGCGGCAGCGTCAAGTGCTGCATCGCCGAGCTGCGCCCCTGACCGTCGGCACCACGAAGGGCCGGCCCCGCCGGGGCCGGCCGGGTGCCGTACGGCTCAGCCGAGGGTGGCGATCTCGTTGATCAGGACGTTGGAGAGCAGCCGGCCGTCGAACTGCACCTTGCGCAGGTACCACTTCTGCTGCGGGGTGCGCGGCTGGTTGAACTGCCACGGGCCGCGCGGGCTGTCGATCTGACCGATCTTGCCCAGCGCCAGGTTGACCTGCTGCGCGGTCGGCTCGGCACCGGCCAGCCGGATCGCCTTGTCGAGCACCTGCGCGGCGTCGTACGAGGCCATCGCGTAGGTGGTGGGCGAGACGTTGTAGGTCTTCCGGTAGGCCGAGGCGAAGATCCGGTTGGCGTTGTTGTTCAGGTCGGCCGAGTAGTTCAGCGCGGTCTGGATGGTGCCGGCCTTGAGGCTCTCGTCCGCGTTGACCAGGGTCGAACGCAGGTCGGTGAGGATGCTGCCCTCGGTCAGGAAGCCTGGCGCGTAGATGTCACCGAACCAGCGGCTGCGGCGCAGTTGCCTGATGAACTGCTCACCTGCGGTGCCGGAGTAGAAGCAGAAGATCCCGTCCGGCTGGCGGCTGAGCGCCTCGCTGATCTGCGCGCCGAACTCGCTCTCGCCCGGGGTGGGGTTGGCGGTGGTGAGGATCGGGTCGCCGATGATCCGGGGATCGTCGGTGCCGAAGCCGTCCCGGAAGCCGTTGATCACGTCCTGGCTGGCGGTGCCCTCGGGGGCGACGATGGCGAGCCGGCTTCCGGTGGGCAGTGTTCGCCGCAGGTACGACCCCAGTGCCCGGCCGGGCTCGTCCAGCACGTACGACGTCCGCCAGATGTAGACGACGCTCTGGAGGCTGGGCGGGGAGGCGTTGGATCCGATCAGCGGCACCCGGGCCTTCTCCACCGCGTCCCGGATGCCGGACATCACTGTCGAGTTGACCACGCCGCTCATGGCGAGCACGTTCTGGGTGAGCAGGTTGTCGACGGCGGCCTGGCCGCTCTTGGCGTTGTCGCCCTCGTCGACCGTCACCACCGTCACCGGGTGGCCGCCGAGCTGCTGCCCGTTCATCGCCAGGAAGAGCTGGAAGCCGTTCTCGATGTCGATGCCGATCGCCTTGCCGTCGCCGTTCTCCGGCCGGATCAGCCCGATCTTGATCGGCTTGCCCGGGGCCGGTGTCTCGGTGTCGTCCGTGCCGCAGGCGGCGGCGAGTCCGGTCGTGCCGAGCGCGGCCAGCAGTTGAAGGGCCCGCCTGCGGTTCATCTGCGACACCGAAATCCTTCCGGGAGCATTGCCGGGCGTCACCGCCCCTCCGGCGTTCTACCTGGTGGGAGACCCTGCGTCAATGGATCTTGATCTTCAAGCAGCGACTGCAACGCAGCCCTTACCTGCGGCCAGGCCGCCGAGAGCGGGTCGATCAACCCGAAGTGCTCGCATTCCGGCAGCTCAATGAGGGTGACCGGGGCGCCGGCGGCCCGTGCGGTGGCAGCATATGACCTGCTCAGAGCGGCCGGCACCTGGCGGTCCCTGCCCCCGTGCAGAATGACCGTCCGTGTCCGCCGTGGCACCGACCGGCAGGGGTCGGCCACCGCGTACCGCTGCGGGTGTTCGGCCGGGCCGCCGCCGAGCAGCGCGGCCACCGCCCCCGAATCCAACCCCAGCCGGTACGCCTCCGCGAGGTCGGCGACCGGCGCCAGCGCCAGCACCCCTGCCACGTCCTGCGGGGCGTGCGCCGCCACGTGCAGCGCGAGCTGCCCGCCCGCCGAGTGCCCCAGCAGCAGCGGTGGCCCCGGCGCGACCAGCCCCGGCAGGGCGCGGGCCGCCACCCCGGGCAGCGCCGCCACCCCGGCCCGGACGTCGGCGAGCGTGTTCGGCCAGCCGCCGCCCGGCTGGCCGGTACGCCGGTACTCCAGCTGCGCCACCGGCCAGCCCGCCTTAGCCAGGGCGGCGGCGAGCGGGCCGGTGTGGGTGCGGTCGTACCCGGCCCGCCAGAAGCCCCCGTGCACCACCGCCACCAGCGGCCGGACCGGACCACCACCGGCCGGCCGGCGCAGGTCGACCAGCTGCTCCGGCTGGTCGCCGTAGGCGACGGTCAGGTCCGGCGGCGGGGCGGGCCGGCTGAGCACCGCCCGGGGGTCGTGGGACATGCCGGCGACGGTAGCGCGGCTGGTGGAGGTCCGGGTGGGTGCGACGGGAGCGGGTGGGTAAAGATGGGGCCATGACCGAAACGCACCCCACTGGACAAGCTGACGAGCCGGGCCGCCCCGACGGGCAGTCGGGCACCGTGGTCGTGGTCGGCCCGGACGGACGCCCGGTCGGCACCGTGCAGACCGACGAGACCGGCGAGGACCCGACCCGCCTGGTCGAGCAGCCGGCCAAGGTGATGCGGATCGGCAGCATGATCAAGCAGCTGCTGGAGGAGGTCAAGGCCGCCCCGCTCGACGACGCCAGCCGGCACCGGATGCGGGAGATCCACCAGCGGTCGATCGTCGAGCTGAAGGAGGGCCTCGCCCCCGAGCTGCGCGAGGAGCTGGAACGGCTCTCGCTGCCGTTCGCCGAGGACCAGGCGCCCAGCGAGGGCGAGCTGCGGATCGCCCACGCCCAGCTCGTCGGCTGGCTGGAAGGGCTCTTCCACGGCATCCAGGCCACCCTGGTGGCTCAGCAGATGGCTGCCCGGATGCAGCTGGAGCAGATGCGCTCCGGTGGCCGCCCCGCCCTGCCCAGCGGCCCCGGCGGGATGATCCCCGGCATGCCCGGCATGGGCCAGCCCGGTGGCGAGGGCCACAACACCGGCCAGTACCTCTGACCTCAGCCCACCCCGAAGACCTTCTCCAGGTACGCCGCCACCCCGTCGGCGGTGTTCGCCCCGGTCACCTCGTCGGCGATCTCCAGCACGGCGGGGTGTGCGTTGGCCACCGCCACCGCCCGCCCCGCCCAGGTGAGCATCGGCACGTCGTTGGGCATGTCACCGAAGGCGAGCACGTCGGCCTGCGTCACCCCGACCCGGGCCGCGTACCAGGCCAGCCCGGCGGCCTTGGTCACCCCGGCGGCGGAGATCTCCACCAGCCCGCTGTACGACGAGTGTGTCGCCTCGGCCAGCCCCGCCAGGGCCCCCGCCACCACCTGCACGAAGGCGTCCGGGTCCTGGGTGCCGGCGCGGGCCAGCAGCTTCACCGCCGGCACCGAGGCCAACTCCTCAGGCGACTCGACCGCCCGGATGGCCTCGTGGTCGGCGTCCCAGCGCAGCGGGTAGTGCGCCTCGTGCCGCATCTCCCGGCTGTCCACGATCTCCACCGCGAAACTGACCTCCGGCACCGCCGCCCGCAGCCGGCGGGCCACCTCGGCGAGCAGTTCCGGGGCCAGCGGGTCGGCCCGCAGTACCTGGTCGGTGTCCGGGTCGTACACCACCGCGCCGTTCGCGCAGACCGCCGGCAGCGGGGCTGCGAGCTGGTCGTACACCAGTTGGAGCCAGCGGATCGGGCGGCCGGTGACCAGCACGACGGGGGTGCCCGCCGCGGCGATCCGCTCCAGCACCGCCGCGGTACGGGCGCTGAGCCGGCGCTCGTCGCCGAGCAGGGTGCCGTCGATGTCGGTGGCGACCAGCCGTGGTGTCTCTGCCATCACCGGGAGAGTAGCCGGTCCAGGTAGACCGCGACCCCGTCGTCGTCGTTGCGCAGGGTCACCTCGTCGGCGGCGGCCCGCACCAGCGGGTGCGCGTTGGACACCGCCACCCGGGACCAGCCGGCCCAGGCGAACATCGGCAGGTCGTTGGGCATGTCCCCGAAGACCAGCACGTCGGCCGGGTCGACGCCGAGCCGCTCGGCGACCACGGTCAGGCCGCTGGCCTTGTCCACCCCGGCCGGGGTGATCTCGACGAAACCGAGACCGGCCTGGGTGAGGGTGGCGACCTGCGGCGGGACGATCCGGCGGGCGGTGGCCAGCAACTCGTCCACGTCGTGGTCGGCGGTCCGGACGAACGCCTTGATCACGTCGAGGGCGAGACATTCCGCCCGGGTGCGCGCCTCGAACAGCTCGGGGTAGGGCCACGACGGGTGGTAGTCGCCCCAGAGCGGCGCGTCGTGCTCGTCGGAGCCCTCGACCATGACGGTCAGCGGGCCGACGGCGGCCTCCAGGTCGGTCAGCAGGCCGGCAAGCACCTCGGCGGAGAGGCGCTCGTCGCGCAGCACCACCGGGCCGGTCGGGTCGCTCTGGTCGACCACGCAGCCACCGCCGGCCATCACCAGGAAGTCGGCGGCCCGGATGTCGTTGCGGGTGAGTTCCTTCAACCGGGGGCCACGGCCGGTGGCGCCGACCACCGGGATACCGGCGGCCCGCACCCGGTCGAGCACCCCGTGGGTGTACGCCGACACGGTGTCGTCGCTGCGCACGAGGGTGCCGTCGAGGTCGGTGGCGATGAGTTTGGGCAGTCCCGGGCGGGTCATCGTTCCTCCTTGCCCGCCGCCGTCCGTACCGGTCGTCCGACCCGGTGTGACGGCGGGCAGCAACCGTACCTCGCCGTCCGGGTCGCAACCACGGCTTCCGGGCGAATCAGCAGGCAACGCCCGGTGACCGCCGCGCGGCGGTCCGGCGTCCGCCCCGGCGGGGCTCAGGGGTGGGGTTCGCGGCGGGCGAACGGGACCGTCGGGGTGACGGTCAGGCCGACGGGCGCGGCCGGCCGGTCGCCGTCCCCGCCCGGGTCGACCTGCGGCCCGGCGGCGTCGACCGGCGGGCCGTCCGGCTGCGCGACGGTGCTGAGCAGCGCCGCCCCGACCAGCGCGACGGCGACGAAGCCCATCACCAGGCCGCGGCCGTAGTCGACCCGGAACCCGTCCTCCGGGGAGTAGAACAGCGCCCGCTGGCCCGAGTCGTCCAACGAGAAGGCGGTGACGGTGAGCAGGATCACCAGGGCGCCCGCCACGGCCAGCCCGGCCACCCGGGCGTCGTGCCGGATCGCCGGCCGCCCGCGCAGGCTCAGCGCCACCGCGACGCTGAGCAGCAGGAGCCCCACCAGGTACGCGATCCCGAAGCCGCCCACCTCGGCCACGCCGCCGGGCACCCGGATGGTGCCGCTGCCCTCCGGGCCACCGTTGGGCACCGTCATCACCAACCACTCCCCGGCCATCGACGCCGTGGCGGCGACCGCGCCGAGCAGGGCCAGCACCGGGGGCAGCCGTCGGTCCCGGCGCAGCGCGGCGGGCCAGTGCCCCAACCGGCCGCCCGCCGGTCGTTCGGGGGCACCCCACTCCAGCACCGAGGTGTCGTCCGAGCGGTCGTCCTGTCTCGGGATGGGGAGATCCTGGGACATCGGCCACCTTCCGCGTCGCGGGCCTGACCCGCATCATCCCACGCCGACCCGCCGTGGGCCGGCAGCGCCGGGGCCCCGAAGCGGCGTACGCCGGCCCCTGCCGGCGGCCTCGCCGGGTCGGTCGCCGCGGGCGGGGCTTTCGACTAGCGTTCAGGTATGCCTATCCGTACCGCATCCGCACGTTGGCAGGGCAACCTCACCGAGGGCGCCGGGACCGTCCGCACCGGCAAGGGTGGCCTGGAGGGGAACTACTCCTTCAAGTCGCGTTTCGAGGAGGGCGAGGGGACCAATCCGGAGGAGCTGATCGGTGCCGCCCACGCGGGCTGCTTCTCGATGGCGCTCTCCAAGCAGCTCGCCGACGCCGGGTTGTCCGGCACCTCCGTGGAGACCACCGCGAAGGTGCACTTCGACAAGACCGACGCGGGGATGACCGTCACCCGGATCGACCTGGAGACCGTCGGTCAGGCCCCGGGCCTGGACGAGGCCCAGTTCACCAAGCTGGCCGAGGCCGCCAAGGAGGGCTGCCCGATCTCCCGGCTGCTCTCCCCCGGCGCGCAGATCAGCCTCACCGCACGCCTCGCCTGATCCGTCCCGTCCGTCGTCCGGCCCGGGCGGGTCGGACGACGGACGGGGTACGGGCGGCGCTCCGGCGGGACCGGTGGCCGGCCGGCCGGTCGGGCACAATGGGTGAGGTGCCCGTGGAGATGAGCCGTGAACGCTTCGAGGAGCTGGTCGGCGAGGCCCTCGACGAGGTGCCCGAGGAGTTGCTCCGGCTGATGAGCAACGTGGTCATCCTGGTCGAGGACGACCCACCGCCCGGGGAGGACCTGCTCGGCCTCTACGAGGGGCATGCGCTGACCGAACGCGGCTGGAACTACTCGGGTGTGCTGCCCGACCGGATCTTCATCTACCGCCGGCCGATCCTGCGGATCTGCGCCACCGAGGACGACGTGGTCGACGAGGTGGCGGTGACCGTGGTGCACGAGATCGCCCACCACTTCGGCATCGACGACGAGCGGCTGCACGCGTTGGGCTGGGGCTGAGCCCGCCACCCGCCTCGTGCGGCCGGTCGTCTGCGTACACCTGACCGGTTCCGTGCGCGGAGCCGGGCCGGCGCGCCGCTCGGCCGATGCGGCGGGTTGCGGGGGCTGCCTACCGTGGGTCGAGCACACCCCTAATCAGGAGGAAGACCCAATGCGCAGCGCGCTGTTCTCCGCGGAGAACCTGGAGAAGGAGTCCGCCCAGCCCGGCATGCGGCTGCAGAACTCCAAGATGTTGAAGATCGAACTCAACGGTGAGGCGATGGCCCGGGTCGGGTCGATGGTCGCCTACCAGGGGCAGGTGCAGTTCCAGGCGTTGGGCTCGGGCGGCATCGGCAAGTTCATCAAGCAGCGGCTCACCGGCGAGGGCGTGCCGCTGATGAAGCTCTCCGGCCACGGCGACGTCTTCCTGGCCGAGCTGTCCAAGGACGTGCACATCATCGACCTGGAGCCGGGCGACGCGCTGTCGATCAACGGGTCCAGCGTGCTGGCCTTCGACTCCACCCTGTCGTACGACATCAAGATGGTCGGCGGCGCGGGGATGGCCTCGTCGGGCCTGTTCAACTGCGTGTTCAGCGGCTACGGCCGGATCGCCATCACCACCAAGGGCACCCCGGTCGTGCTCAACGTCGACGCGCCCACCTACGTCGACCCGCAGGCGGCGGTGTGCTGGTCGGCCAACCTCCAGACCGGCTACCACCGGGCCGAACAGCTCGGCCTGGGCACCCTGCTCGGCCGCACCACCGGTGAGGCGTTCACCATGAGCTTCGCCGGCCAGGGCTTCGTCGTGGTCCAGCCGTCGGAGGAGCCGCCGGTCCAGGGCAGCGGCGGCCAGCAGCAGCAACAGGGCCTGCTCGGCGGTCTGCTCAGCTGACTCAGCGACGCGGGGGCGGTCCCGGCCGGGACCGCCCCCGTTCGTGCCTGTTGCCGTCGGGGGACTCCTGCCGACCGGTGCTACGGGTGCGTGGGCTCAGCTCAACTCGCCGGAACGCAGCCGGGCCAGCCAGGCCGCCGCGTCGGTGTAGTCGGTGTCCGAGAGCCCGGCCGGCGCGGGGACCGGCCGGTCACCTGCCGCGTCGGCCCACCGGTGCCGGGGGTACGACCCGAGGAAACGCACCTTGGCGCAGACCCGCCGCAGCCCCTGCAACGCCTCCCCGAGTCGGGCGTCGGCGACGTGACCGGTGCAGTCGAGGAAGAAGACGTACCGGCCCAGCGCCTCGCCGGTGGGGCGGGACTCGATCCGGGTCAGGTTGACCCCCCGCACGGCCAGCTCCATCAGCACCGACAGCAGCGCGCCCACCCGGTCGTGGGCGATGTAGACGGCCAGCGAGGTGACATCGTCGCCGGTGGGCGGTGGGGGCGGGCCGGGGCGGGAGAGCAGTGCGAACCGGGTCACCGCGTCCGGATGGTCGGCGATCTTGTCGGCGAGCAGGGTCAGCCGGTGCCGGGTGGCCCCGATCGGGGCGCAGATCGCCGCGTCGTACTCGCCGGTGGCCGCGCCGGCCGCCGCCGCGCCGTTGGACAGCACGTCGATCACCGTGGCGTCGGGCAGGTGCGCGCGCAGCCAGTTGCGGCACTGGGTGGACGCCTGCGGGTGGGCGGCCACGCTGCGTACCCCGGCGAGGTCGGTGCCGGGGCGCGCGCCGAGCACGAACTCCACAGGCAGGATCACCTCCCGGGTGATCACCAGCGGGTCCCCCTCGGCCAACTCGTCCAGGGTCACCCCGACCGCGCCGCCTATCGAGTTCTCCATCGGCACCAGCGCCGCGTCCGCCTCACCGGCCCGTACGCTCTCCAGCGCCTCGCCGACGCTGCGGGCGGGTGTACGACTGCCGTGCTCGGCGGCCGGGACGGTACGCAACGCCTGCTCGGCGAAGGTGCCCTCGGGGCCCAGGTAGACGTAGCGGGTCGGCGGTGTTCCGGGCATGCCGCCCAGCCTACGCACCCGGTGGCAGCCCGGTCCCGGTGTCGCAGGCCAACGTCCGGATGGCGGGCGGCGCGACGGCCTTCACCTCGATCGAGCAGACGTCCGTACCGGCGGTGACCAGCCGCAGCGCGTCCGGCTCGCCCCGGCTGACCGCCTGGAGCTCCTCGTGCCCGCTGACCGACAGGACGGTGTACTGCCAGCCGTCGGCGCACAGCGGCCCGTCGACGGCCCGCACCGGCACGTCGCGGGGCAGCACGTCCCCGCGGAGCAACCCGATCACCCGGTCGGCCGAGGGGCGGCCGGCGCAGGCCGTCGCGACCGCCGCGACGGTGGGGGTCGGCAGCGTCGACGTCGGCGGCAGGGTGGGGGTCAGCGGCAGGACGGGGGGCGACGTCGACGGCGGCAGGGTCACCGCCGGTGTGGGCGGCTCGACCGGGGCCGGCAGCTCGCGGTCGGGCGGGGCGGCGCAGCCGGTGAACGGCGACACGGCGAGCAGGGCCACGGCGAGCCGGGCGGCGACCGGCCGCCGGTTCGGGGGGCGGTGGGCGGGGTCAGGCGGCACGGGCCGGTCCTCGGGGGATTCGGGCGCGGGGGCGTCGCGACGGGGGCCGGCCGTCACGGACCGTGGGGGGCCGGTCGTGTGGCCGGTGGGTGAGCCCATCGTAGGAAAAACCGCCCGCCCGGTGAAGGCCGATGCCGCCCGACGTCGGGCGGCGTCGGCGCGGGTCGGTGCCGGTCAGATCGGGGAGAAGAAGGTGAGTGAACCGGCGACCGAGCCGCCGGTGAGCATCGGGGTGGAGACGGCGTCGACGGTGGCGTAGGTGCTGGCGTCGCCGGCCGGCTGCACCCGCAGCAGGCCCCGGGCGAGTCGACCGGAGTGCAGGGCGAGCAGCGGGGGGATCTTGTCGGTCTCCTGCTCGGGCAGCTCGTGCCGGGCGGCGGTGAAGTCGAGCAGCCGCAGGCCCCCTTCGAGCAGCGGCAGGCCGACCACGTCCTCGGGGGCGCCGAGGCAGAGCAGTTCGCAGCCGGCGGCGGAGATGGCCACCACGAGGGTGCCGGCGTCGATCAGCAGGCAGGGCTCCTCGGCGTGCGAGACGCTCGCCGACCACTTCCCGACGTTGTCGCACCCCGGCCCTGTCGGCGTCCGCGCCGCCGGCACGAACACGTCCGGGAGCGAGAGTTCGACGTGGGCCACCGCGCCTCCTAGGTACACCGACGGTCTGTCCACGCTAGCCGGTCTTCGTGACGGTCGCCGACCGCGCGGGAGCCACCGGCCGCCGGTGGAGGGATCAAGTGCCCTGGTGGGCGGCCGGCGACGGCGCGGACCGGCAT
Source organism: Micromonospora cynarisoli (assembly GCF_030518815.1). Taxonomy (NCBI): domain Bacteria; kingdom Bacillati; phylum Actinomycetota; class Actinomycetes; order Micromonosporales; family Micromonosporaceae; genus Micromonospora; species Micromonospora cynarisoli. The sequence continues at coordinate 4,811,926 of NZ_CP130426.1, forward strand.
GTCGGGGGGACCGGTACCGCGGGGCGTCGCCGGTGACGTTACCGGCGACCCGCCGGCTTGTCAGCGGCCGTTCGGCCCTCGTCGTACCACCGGTAGTCGCCGGTGGGACGGTACGTGCCGTTGTGCCAGGTCTGCGGGGCCTGGGCGACGCGGGACAGCTTCTCGGCGGTGGCCGGGCTGATCCGGTTGCCTCCGGCGACGAGGAGCCGGTCGAGCTCCCGGTGGGTCGCCATCATGCAGTCCTTCGGCAGGCCGTAGACGCTGATGACGCCGGAGCCGACGAAGGTCAGCACCGGCGTCACCGGGATCGGCAGCCCGACCGCCTGGGTGAGCGCCTTGCTGGCCCGCTTGGCGTCCCGCCGGGCCTCGGCCACGTACGGCGGGCGCTTGCCGTTGATCTGCACCACGTCCCCGGCGACCAGCACCCGGGCCCGGCCGTGGTCGGCGATGCTGACCGCGAAGAGACCGCTGGGGCCGATGGCGAGGAACCCGGCGCGTTCGTCCTGACCGTGGTCGCGCAGGACGTCGGAGACGTCGGTGCGGGGCCACTCGATGACGTGCCAGGCGGGGCCGAGGTGGTCGAGCTGACCGAGCGCCCGCGCACCGGCGGCCTCCAGCCGGCGGGCGCCCCGCTCGGCCCGGCGTCGACGTGCCCACTCCAGTGGGGTCGGACGGGCCGGGTCGAGAGCCGCGGACCCGTCGGAACGGGGGTGCGGCGCCGTCACGGGCGGCAGTGCCCGGGTGGGTACGGCTCGACGAGCGGGAAAGACAGTCATCGCGACCTCCGGCAAAAGGTCCCTCGAAAGTTATGTTCTCACTACCCTACGTCGCCACTGTGGGGGTACGGCAAGTTGGAACGCCGGAATGAGTGCGGATGAATGCCATATTCATCCGCAGTTCTTCCGCTGAAGATCGTTCATCACTGCCCTACGCTGCGGGGGTGACCCACTACGTGGACAGCGAGGTCGGTCGACTCGGCACGGTGCTGTTGCACCGACCGGGTCCGGAACTGGCCCGCCTCACCCCCCGCAACAACGACTCGTTGCTCTTCGACGCTATCCCATGGGTCGGCCGGGCCCAGGAGGAGCACGACGCCTTCGCCGCCGAGCTGCGCGGACGGGGCGTGGAGGTGCTCTACCTCGCCACCCTGCTCGCCGAGACGCTCGCCGTCACCGAGGCCCGCGCCGAACTCACCGAGCAGGTGCTCGCGTCGCCCCGGCTGGGCGACACCCTGCGCCGCCGGGTCGCCGACCACCTCGCCTACCTCGACCCCGCCGCGCTCGCCGACGTGCTCATCGCCGGCCTCGCCCACGAGGAGGTACGGATCAGCGCCGAACGCCCCGGCGGTCTGGTCTGGACGATGATGGACCGGCACGAGTTCGTCATCGACCCGCTGCCCAACCTGCTCTTCACCCGGGACTCGTCACTGTGGATCGGCGACCGGGTCGGGGTCACCAGCCTCGCCATGCCGGCCCGCCGCCGGGAGACCACGCTGACCGACGCGATCTACCGGCACCACCCCCGCTTCGTCGGCACCAGGACCGTCTACCACCCCGGCCTGGAACACCTCGAAGGCGGTGACGTGCTGCTGCTCGCCCCCGGCGTGCTCGCCGTCGGGGTGGGCGAGCGGACCACCCCGGCCGGCGCCGAACGGCTGGCCCGACAGGTCTTCGCCGCCGGCCTGGCGCACACCATGCTGGTGGTGCCGATCGCCCAGGAACGGGCCACCATGCACCTCGACACCGTGTGCACCATGGTCGACGTCGACGCGGTGCTGATGTATCCCAACGTGGCCAGCACGCTGTCCGCGTACACGGTGATCGCCGGGCCGGACGGCGAGCCCCGGGTGGACGGCCCCGCGCCGTTCCTGCGCGCGGCGGCCGACGCGATGGACCTCGACCAGCTCCGGGTCATCGACACCGGCCTGGACCCGGTGACCGCCGAACGCGAGCAGTGGGACGACGGCAACAACACCCTCGCCCTGGCCCCCCGGCTCTGCGTCGGCTACGAACGCAACGTGGAGACCAACGCCCAGCTGGAGCGCGCCGGCATCGAGGTCATCCCGATCGCCGGTTCGGAGCTGGGCTCCGGCCGGGGCGGCCCCCGCTGCATGTCCTGCCCGCTGGTCCGCGAGCCGCTGCGCCGGCAGGCCGGCTGAACCGCCCCACCCGGGCCGAGCCGGCCGGCCGCCTAACGGAGGGTGAGCTGGCGGCCGAGCAGGCCCTGACGGGCCCGGCGGCCGGCGGCGTCCAACGGCTCCTTCTCGGCCAGCGCGTCGGCGTACCGCTTGGTGAACGCGGCCACCGGCTCCTCCCACGCGGCGGCCGGGACGTCCTCCGGCAGGTCCCACACGGGTGCCAGCCGGCCGTGCGCCCGGAACATGCCGGCGAACTTCGTGCCCTCGCCGAGGGTGAGCGCACCGGCGGCGGAGAGCCGGGAGAGGGCGTCCAGCGCGGCGTCCTCGTCGTCGCCGAGCACCCAGCGCACGTGCGCCTTCTCCGGCACCTGGCACCAGTAGGCGGCCCGTGCGGCGGCCAGCTTCACGGTCGGGTAGATCGCCGCGTTCGCCCGCTCCAGGGACGCCTGCACGGTCGGGTCGTCGGCCGCGCCCGGGTCGAGCCAGAACTCGAAGCCGTCGTGCATCGTGATCTCCAGCGGGCCGTCGACCAGGACGTCCTGGAGGCGGGGGCCGGGGCCCGGCAGCGGCGGCACCGTCACCGCCCCGCCCGGCTCGGTACGCAGCGCGCACAGCAACGCCTCGGCCAGGTCCCGGGAGACGTCGCCGGACTGCTGGTGCCGTTGGAGACCGATGAACACCCGACCGTCCGGCTTGGTCATCGCCGGGGCGGCCATCGGCAGCACGGTCGCCAGGGTGACCGGGCGGTCGCCGTGCTCCTCGACCAGGTCCGGGGTGAGCCGCAGCGGTGCCGAGGCGGCCGGTACGAGTTCGCGCAGGGCGATCCACTCCGGCTCGTCCGCCAGCCCCTCGAACGGACGGGGGACGAAGACGTCCCTGATCTTCTCCCGGCGGGGAGCGGCCTCGGCGCGCTGGTTCTTTCGACGCTTGCTCACGGCGAGACAGCCTAGAGCCCGACGGGCGGCGGTGGGGGAAGGACCCGCCTCGGTCAGCCGGCGGCGACCAGGTCCGGCCGGCAGCCGGCGGGGTCGAACTCGGCCCAGACGCTCTGCCCCAGGCCGTCCCGGTCGACCCCCCAGCGGCTGGCCAGCCCGGCGACGATGTGCAGGCCCCGGCCGTCGACGGCGTCCGTGCCGGCGGCCCGCATCCGGGGGCCGGCCCCGGCGCCGCCGTCGGTCACCCGGACGGAGACGCCTGGCCCGGTCCGGGTCGGGCGCAGCCGCCAGGCGACCCGGACCACCCCGCCGGGCAGCGGGTCGGCGTGCCGGATCGCGTTGCCGACCAGTTCGGCCAGGACGGCCACCAGGTCGGCGAGGAGCGGCGGGGGCACCAGGTCGGCCAGTTCGTCGGCGAGCCGGTGCCGGGCCAGCCGCGCGCCGGTGGCGTGGTGGGGGACCACCACACACCACGAACGCTCGACTCGTCCCGTCGACACTCCGGCTCCCTCTTGGCCCGTGGCCCGCTGGTGCGGTGGCTCGTCCGGCCCACCGAGGACGGCTCACCCGCGGGGGAGCCGCACCTCTGCGACGGTACCGCCACCGTCGCGTGGACGTAGGGATACCCACCCATTCTGCTGTTCAACGATCCGGCGGACGAGATAGAGGCCGAGTCCGGCGCCCGGATAGGCCCGCCGGTCGCCGGACTCGCCCTGCCAGAACCGGTCGAAGGCGCGTTCGACGTGTTCCGGCCGGATGCCCACCCCCCGGTCGGTCACCCGGAACGACACGGTCTGCCCGTCGGCCGACGCGAACACCTCGATCGGGGAGTCCGCAGGTGCCCACTTGCCCGCGTTGGTGCACAGTTCGGTCAGCACGGTGGTCATGCTGTGCCGGTCCCCGAGGGCCTTGGGCAGGTCGGCCGGCGCGTGCAGGAACAGGCGACGGCGCAGGTCGCCGGGGAGGTCCAGGACCGCCGCCCGCAGCGCCTCACCGAGGTCGAACGGGACGGCCGGCTCGCCGTCGGAGCGTCCGTCGGTGGCCGAGGTGAGCAGCCGGTCGACCAGCCGGGCCAGTTCGTTGGCCCGTTGCCCGATCACCCGGGCGGCCTGCCGCCGGTCGTGGTCGGTCAGCGACTCCCAGTGGTCGGTGAGGGTGTCTGCGTACCCCTTGATGACGGTGACCGGGGTGCGCAGCTCGTGGCTGGTGACCGCGACGAAGAGGTCGCGGTCGGACTCCCGGCGTCGCTGGTCGGTGATGTCGCGGAAGGTGATCACCCGTAGCGTGCCCGGCCCGACCAGCTCGCCCGTGGTGATCCGCAGCCACCGCCCGTCCGGGAGTTGGTGGTCGAGCACCTGGCCGGCCGGGGGGAGCGGGAACGGCAGTGGCCGGTTCATCGCGTCACCGGCGCTGCGCCCGGTGACCTCGGTGGCGGCCGGGTTCCACAGCCGGACCCGACCGTCCCGGTCGACCACGGCCAGGCCGTCGGCGAGGGCCGCGACGACCGGGCCGTCGCCGTGCACCGGCAGCCCGCTCTGGTCGCCGTACATGTGGGCGACGCAGGAGGCGAGGTAACCGAGGGTGGCGTGCTGCACGCGGTCCTCGGTCTCGTCGTCGTCGGTGTAGAGGGCGTGCAGGGTGCCGACGGTGAGCCCGTTGAGTTCGGCGCGGGCGACGATCATGCGGCGCAGGCCGTCGTCGACCAGTTCCGCGGCGAGCGGACCGTCCAGCCGGTCCAGCCGGGCCTGCCGGACCCGGGGCCCGGTGAGCAGGCAGACGGTGGCCGGGTCGGAGGCGGGCAGCGGGCGGCCGATGGTCCACTCGGCGCAGCCGCTGGCGGCGATCACCCGGCCGCCGGTCGGGGCGAACTCGACGAAGGCCACGCAGTCCGCGCCGAGCGTGGGGCGGGCCGCCCGGAGCAGCGAGGTGAGCACCGGCAGGCCGGCCTCACCTGAGTTGATCATTTCGATCACCGCGCCGTGGTCGGTGATGAGGGTGGCGAGATCGGGGCGCTCCGGCATGCCCCGAGTCTGCCCCGTACGAGGCGGTTCGGGCACCCCCCGCAGGTCACCCGGCTCCGGCAGCCGGTGCCGACCCGACCACCCCGCGTCGGCCGGGGACCGGTGTGAGCCGGGTGTCACCGGCCCAGCCGGGCCAGGGTGTGCGCGGGCCGGTCGGTGATCACCCCGTCCACCCCCGCGTCGAGGACCAGCTCCAGGTCGGTTGGCTCGTTGACCGTCCAGACGTACACCGGGTGGCCGGCGGCGCGCAGCGCGGGCACCAGCTCCGGGCGGGCCCGGACCAGGCCGATGCCCGGCCCGGCGATCCGCGCCCCGAACGGCAGCCGGCCGAGCCGCAGCCAGCGCGGCAGCACCTCCAGCAGCAGCACGGTCGGCAGCGTCGGGGCCAGTTCGCGGACCCGGCGTACCGCCAGCGGGGAGAACGACATCACGGTGACCTGGACCGGGTCGTCCGGGCCCGGTTCGGCCAGCCCGTGCCGACGCAGCAGGGTCACCAGCCGGCGCTCGACGTCCCCCCGGTAGCGGGACGGGTGTTTGGTCTCCACCAGCAGCCGGACCGGCCGGCCGGCGTCGCGGACGGCGGTCAGCAGCCGGTCCAGGGTGAGCAGCCGGGTACGGGTGTCGTCAGGCGTCGCGTCGCCGTCGGCCGGCGCGCAGCCGGGATGCCAGGAGCCGAAGTCCAGGGTCTCCAACTCGGCCAGGGTACGGGCGCTGACCAGGCCGTGACCGTTGCTGGTCCGGTTCAACCGCCTGTCGTGTACGCAGACCAGGTGCCCGTCGCGGGTCAGCCGGACGTCGCACTCCAACCCGTCGGCGCCCTCGTCGAGGGCCCGCAGGTAGGCCGCCAGGGTGTGCTCGGGCAGGTCGGCCGACGCGCCCCGGTGCGCGAAGACCAGTGGCTCAGCCATCCTCAGCTGCTCAGATGACCTGGCCGGGCTGCCCGTCCCCGGTGACGACCGGCCTGCCCACGGCCGCCCACTGCCGCATCCCGCCGTCGGCGTTGCGTACCTGCTCCCAGCCGTTGCCGAGCAGGTAGCCGACGACCTGGGCGGAGCGTCCGCCGGAGCGGCAGATCACCGCGACGTCGCGGTCGGTGGGCACCTCGGCGAGCCGGGCCGGCAACTCCATCATCGGTACGTGGTGCGCGCCGGGCGCGTGGCCCGCCGTCCACTCGTCGTCCTCGCGGACGTCGAGCAGGTAGGTGTCGTCGTCGATCGCGGTCACGGGGACACTGGGAACCTGGGATCCGAACACGGTCGAAAGCCTAGATCCTCGGTGCCGTCGGCGGCACGTCGGCGCTCGGCGTGGCGACCTGTCGGCGGGTGGGCGCGGTGGGAACGGTCAGAGCCGGTTGACCCAGCGCGGGTTGGCCCGGGACCAGTCGGGCAGCCGGTCGGTGCGGACGGCGTCGAAGAGTCCGCCGCCGCCGTTGTCGAGCACCACGTACGAGACGCCGTCGATGGTCTGCGGGTAGGACGGGAGCTGCACCCCGTGCAGCGCGTCGGCGGGCAGCGACCGCAGGGCGAACAGCAGTTCGTCCAGGGGTACGCCGTTGGTGTCGACGGTGAGCGCGCTGCCGACGGCCCGCAGCACCCGGTCGAGTTGCACCGGGTCGGTACGCAGGTGCGTCTCGCCGGCGCGGTCCATCATCGCCCGCAGCATCTGCTGCTGGTGCCGCTGCCGGTCGTAGTCGCCGTTGGGCAGGTCGTAGCGCTGCCGGGCGTAGTCCAGCGCCCGTGCGCCGTCCATCTGCTGGCAGCCGACGGGGAAGACGACGCCGGTGTGGATCGAGCGGACCTCGGTGTCGACGCACATCCGGATGCCGCCGAGCAGGTCGATGACGCGTCGGAAGCCGGCGAAGTCGATGAGGGCCGCCCCGTCGAAGCGGATGCCGGTGAGCCGGGTCAGGGTTGCCGAGAGCAAACGGGTGCCGCCCTCGCCACCGCCGCCGTGCTCGTACGCCGCGTTGATCTTGTCCTGGCCCCCGCCGTAGCCGACGCCGTCGGGGGGGATGGCGACCAGCAGGTCCCGGGGGACGGAAATCAGGTACGCCTGCCGCAGGCCGGGCGGTACGTGCACGATCAGGATGGTGTCCGACCGCTGGTCCGGCCCGGCTGCGCCGGGGCGTCGGTCGGAGCCGACGATCAGGTAGTTCAGCCCGGTGTCCAGTTCGGTGCGGGCCTGCCGGGCGTCGGGGGCGAGCAGTTGTTCCTTGCTGACCGTGCGGTCGTAGCGGTGGGCGAGCAGCCGTACCCCGACCACGGCGAGCCCGGCGAGCAGCACCAGGGCGAGGCCGACGCCGAGCAGGGCCCGTGGCCAGCGTGCCCCGCGCCGGCCGGGAGGCGGTGTGCCCCGCCCCCGGTCGGATCGCGCTGACCTGGCCGTGACGCCCTCCCCGTGGCCGCAACGTGAATATCTCTCACGTCAGGCTACGGCGGGTCGACCGGCTTCCGGGCCGGTTCGCCGCGACTACCGGCCGGTCACTTACGGGTGGACAGCACGCTCGGGTTGGCGTACACGAACTCGCCCAGCCGGTCTTCCTTGATCGCCTGGAACATGTCCAGCGTCTGCTGGCTGAGCGCCTCACGGTTGTTGGCGTTGCCGTTGAACGTGCCGCCGTTGGTCCGCAGCATGGTCAACTCGTTGGCGGTCACCCCGCGCATGGTGAAGACCAGGTCGGCCACCGGCACGCCCCCGGTGTCCAGGATGAACGCCTTGCCGGCCGCCTTGATCAGCTGGTTGACCTTGACCGGGTTGGTCAGCATGCCCTTGTCGGTGGCCTTACGGGCCATCGCCTTGATCAGTTGCTGCTGGTTCTGCTGCCGGTCGTAGTCGCTGTTCGGCAGGCCGTAGCGCTGCCGCGAGTAGTCGAGCGCCTGGAGGCCGTTCATCTCCCGGCAGCCCTTCTTGTAGACCACCGGGGTCATCGGCCGGCCGGTCTTCTTGGCGTCCGCGTTCCACATCTGCTTGCCGTCGACCATCATCATGTGGTGCGACTTCACCTCGTGACTGACGCAGATGCGCACCGTGCCGAGGGTGTCGATGACGTTCTTGAAGCCACCGAAGTTGATGATCGCGGCTCCGTCGAAGCTGACCCCGGTCATGTTCTTGATGGTCTGGGCCATCAGCTGGGCGCCGCCCTCCCAGCCGCCGCCGTTGCGCGCGCCGGCCTGGAACGCCGCGTTGATCTTGTCGGTGCCGCCCTTGAACCCGCTCTTCTTGAACGGGGGGATCTGCGCCTCGGTGTCCCGGGGGATCGAGATCAGGTACGCCTGGTCGTGGCTGGCCGGGATGTGCAGCACGATGATGCTGTCCGAGCGGACGTCGTCGGCGGCCCAGCGCTCCCGGGCGTCCACGCCGAGCAGCAGCATGTCGATCGGGCCGTCGAGGTTGGCGCCGCCCTCGGCCTCGGTCTTGCCCGCCCCGCCGAGCAGGTTGCGCTGGGCGATGTTGCCGGTGGCCTGACTGATCAGCGCCTTGCTGCCGACGATCGCCACACCGCTGGTCAGCATCAGCACCGCGCCGAAGACCACGGTCAGCCGCGCCCAGAGCGGGTCCTTGCGCCGGGCGCGCTTGCGGGCCGTGGCGGAGGGCCGACCGCCGCGACCGCCCGGTGACGGGACGGCGGCCGACGCCCGGTAGGGGTCGGCGCTCAGCGACGATGGGCGGGGGCTGGTCTGAACCGGCATGCGTGCTCCAGCTCGCGTGATCGGGGGGCGGGACCACTTTACGTACCGCTTCCCGGCAAGGCGAGGTCGTCACACGCACAAATCCCAGACAACCTGACCTTTAGCCCCATGATTCATCCGTTCGGGCGAATCGATGCGACCGGACGGCTGTTGGCGTCCGATGATCAAGCGTTCCGGAAACGACCTCTGATGACGTCCGTCGAAATCTGCCCGACACACGGGGGCGGACCGCGCCGGCCCGCCCCCGCCCCGGGCGACGCCTCAGTTGCCGTTGCCGGCGGCCGCCTTCTTGTCGGCCGCCACCCAGTCCGCCATCGTGTCGGCCGACATCGCCTTGTACATCGCGAGCGCCTTCTCCCGGTCGGACACCACCACCGACTCGCCGTTGATCGTGTCGCTGCCGAGGTTCGGGCTGGTCAGGAACGTGAGGTTCTCCCCGCGCAGGTTGCGGAACTGGATGGCCATGTCGCCGAGGGAGAACTCCTGGTCCACGGTCACCGCCGCGGTCACCGAGCGGAGGAAGTCGTTGAGCTTCTTGGGGTTGGTCAGCGTGCCCGTGCTGGCCGCCTTGTCCATCAGCGCCCGCAGGAACTCCTGCTGGTGGCGCATCCGGGCGAAGTCACCCTGGGGGAACTGCTTGCGCTGCCGGATCCAGTCCAGCGCGGTGGCCCCGTCCATGTGCATGGTGCCCTTGGTGAACTTCCGGTACGGCTTGTGGATCGAGGTGATGCTCTGGTCCACCTTCAGGTCGACCCCGCCGACCGCGTCGGTGACCTCCTTGAAGCCGCCGAAGTCGATCGCCATCACGTGGTCGATCCGGACGTCGGTGAAGCACTCCACGGTGCGTACCGCCAGCGGCAGGCCACCGAAGGCGAACGCCGCGTTGATCTTTGCGCGCCGTTCGGAGGTGCACTCCGCGCCGCCGACCTCCGGGATCGGCACGTACAGGTCACGCGGGATGGAGACCAGGTAGGCCGACTTGTGGTCGGCCGGGATGTGCATGACGATCAGCGTGTCCGCCCGCCACTCGCCCTGCTTGTCGACGGGCGCGTCCGGGTCCCGCGAGTCCGAGCCGACCAGCAGGATGTTGAGTGCCCCGTCGACCGCCTTCGCCGGACGGCCGCCGGTGATCTCCGAGAACGGGTCGGTGCGGGCCAGGTCGTCGTTGAGGTTGCGGGTGTAGAACCACGCCCCGACCCCGCCGAGCAGCGCCAGGACCAGCACCGACACGCCGGCCACCAGGGCGATCCGCCCCCAGCGCGGGCGCGGCCCGCGCCGGCCGTGGTTCCCCGGCCCGCCCGGCCCCGAGGGTGTGCCGGGGCCGCCCGGTCCGCCCGACCGGGGCTGGCTCTCCTGGTACGACGGGTACCACTGCGCGTCGGACTGCCCGGAGCGCCCGGTGGCGTCCCGGTCGGCGCCGGGCACCGAGGCCCGGCCCGCGCTGCGGTGCAGGTAAGGGAGCGAGGCGCCGGCTGACGAGGTCGCTGACATGCGTTTCAGCGTACGTAGGTGGGTCGAGCGTTCGCTGACTGTGAAGCCCGCCGGCCGTCCCGCGTGGCGCGGGGGAGCTACCCTAGCCGGTCGCGGAAATGGTCGATGGTGCGTCGCAGGCCCTCCTCGGGCGAGACCTCCGGCTGGTATCCCAGCAGGTCCCGGGCGAGGGTCAGGTCGGGACGGCGCATCTCCGGGTCGTCCGCGCTGCGGGTGACGTAGGTCACCTGTGACGTGCTGCCGGAGAGTGACACGATCGTCTCGGCGAGTTGCCGCATCGACATCTCGTGTTCGGTGCCGCAGTTGATCGGGCCGGTCTGCGTCGAGTCGAGCAGTAGCAGGATGCCGCGCACCAGGTCGTCGACGTAACAGATCGACCGGGTCTGGTCACCCGTGCCGTGCACGGTGATCGGCTCGCCGCGCAACGCCTGGGAGATGAAGGTGGGGATCGCCCGGCCGTCGTCCGGGCGCATCCGTGGGCCGTACGTGTTGAAGATCCGGACGATCGCCGCGTCCAGCCCCCGGCTGCGGTGGTAGCCCATGGTGGCCGCCTCGGAGAAGCGCTTCGCCTCGTCGTAGACGCTGCGCACCCCGATCGGGTTGACGTTGCCCCAGTACGTCTCCCGCTGCGGGTGTTCCTTCGGGTCCCCGTACGCCTCGGAGGTGGAGGCCATCAGGAACCGGGCGTCGTCGGCGACCGCACGGTCGAGCAGGTGCAGGGTGCCCACCGAACCGACCCGGAGGATCTCCACCGGCAGCTTCTCGAAGTCGGTCGGGCTGGCCGGCGACGCCATGTGCATGATCGCGTCGAACCGCTGCGCCAGGGCCGGGTGGTGGGTGGGCAGGCCGTCGGAGATGTCCGCCTCGACCAGGGTGAACCGGGGGTGCTCGGCCAGGTGCGCGACGTTGTCCTTGGAACCGGTGACGAAGTTGTCCAGCGCGACCACAGTGCACCCGCGCTCGATCAGGGCGTCCGCCAGGTGCGACGGCACGAACCCGGCGCCGCCGGTGACCAGGACGCGGTGACCGTTTCCGAACCGCTGGGCAACCTTCATGGCGGCCAGCCTACTTCTCCCCGCTGCCCGGGGTCCGGTCGACCCGAGGCCCCGGGGTGCCCCGTACCCTGCCCGTCCCCGCCCCGGTGGGCGTTTCGCCGGGGGTGACGACGAGGTGGGCCCCCGACGCGAGCGGTCGCGTCGGGGGCCCGTGGTGCCGGTCGCTCAGTGCGCGCCCGCGCCGGTGAGGGCACGCACCTCCAACTCGGCGTACTTGTCCTCGTCGTGCTCCTTGGAGATCACCGTGCCGATCCAGCCGCAGAGGAACCCGAACGGGATGGACAGCAGGCCCGGGTTGGACAGCGGGAACCACTGCCAGTCGTGGTCCGGGAACATCGAGGTGGGTGCGCCGGAGACGACAGGCGAGAAGAACACCAGGAACACGGCCGAGACCAGGCCGCCGTAGATCGCCCAGACCGCGCCCGAGGTGTTGAACCGCTTCCAGAACAGGCTGTAGAGGATCGCCGGCAGGTTGCCCGAGGCGGCCACCGCGAACGCCAACGCCACCAGGAAGGCCACGTTGAGGCTCTGCGCGTAGATCGACAGGGCGATCGAGACCGCGCCGATGACCAGGGCCGAGATCCGGGCCACCCGGACCTCCTGGCGTTCTGAGGTCTGCCCCTTCTTGATGACGTTGGCGTAGAAGTCGTGCGCCAGGCTGGACGACGAGGCCAGGGTCAGGCCGGCGACCACCGCCAGGATGGTGGCGAACGCGACCGCCGCGATGATCGCCAACAGGGTCGCCCCGCCCAGGTCGCCGCCGAGGAAGGACCTGCCCAGTTCCTCGGCGAGCTGCGGCGCGGCGGTGTTGCCGGCCTTGTCCTGAGCGACGATCTCCTTGCCGCCGACCAGCGCCGCCGCACCGAAGCCCAGGGCGAGCGTCAACAGGTAGAAGGTGCCGATGATGCCGATCGCCCAGAGCACGCTCTTGCGGGCCGCCTTGGCGGTCGGCACCGTGTAGAAGCGGATCAGGATGTGCGGCAGGCCGGCGGTGCCGAGCACCAGGGCGATGCCCAGCGACAGCAGGTCCATCTTGTTGTAGAAGGTCTGGGTCGAGTTGCCTGCCACCTCGACGCCGTACCGGAGCCCGGGTTCGAGGAACGCGTTGCCCTTGCCCGACGTGGCGGCGGCGTCACCGAGCAGCGCCGACAGGTTGAAGTTGTACTTCGCCAGCACCAGCACGGTCATCACCAGCGCGCCGGTCATCAGCAGGAACGCCTTGACGATCTGGACGTACGTGGTGCCCTTCATGCCACCCACGGTCACGTAGATGATCATCAGGGCGCCGACCATGATGATGGTGGCCACCTTGGCGGTGTCGGCGTCCATGCCCAGGAACGTCGTGCCCGGCTTGATCCCCAGCAGCAGCGCGACCAGGGCGCCCGCGCCGACCATCTGGGCCAGCAGGTAGAAGATCGACACGGTGATGGTGGAGACCGCCGCCGCGGTACGCACCGGCCGCTGACGCATCCGGAACGCCAGCACGTCGGCCATCGTGTAGCGGCCCGAGTTGCGCAGCAGTTCCGCCACCAGCAGCAGCGCCACCAGCCAGGCGACCAGGAAGCCGATGGAGTAGAGGAAGCCGTCGTAGCCGTACAGCGCGATGATGCCGGCGATGCCGAGGAACGACGCGGCCGACATGTAGTCGCCGCCGATCGCCATGCCGTTCTGGAACCCCGAGAAGGACCGGCCGCCGGCGTAGAAGTCGGTGGCCGTCTTGGTCTGCCGGCTGGCCCAGATCGTGATCGCCAGCGTCACCGCCACGAAGACCAGGAACAGGGTGATGGTCAGGTTGCGGGCGGTGCCGCCGCCCGCCTCAACCGCGAGGACCGTGTTCACGGTTCACCTCCCCGATCTCGGCGCGGATGCGGTCGGCGGTCGGGTCGAGCTTCCGGTCGGCGTACCGGGAGTAGAGCCAGGCGATGAGGAACGTGGAGACGAACTGGAGCAGACCGAAGATCAGCGCCACGTTGATGTTGCTGCCGAAGAGCTTCGTGCCCATGAAGTCCCGCGCGTAGGCGGAGAGGATCACGTAGAGCGCGTACCACAGGAAGAAAGCGACGGTCATCGGGAAGACGAAGCTGCGCAGCGCGCGGCGCAACCCGACGAACTCGTCCGACCGTTGTACGGCCAGATAACGCTCCGCCGCCGAGTCGGCCGGGGCGGGCGTGGGTGTGTCCGTGGACATCTGTGGATCACCACCTTCACAGGCATCGGGAGTTTCGCGCACCGTAGAGAGCGGTCTGCCTGCGAGAAAAGGTGCAGATCGATCCCGGCAGTCCCCTGCGCCGAACGGTCCCCCACCTGCGCCCAGTGACCCACGTCACCCGCTCACCGGGCCGGCCCCCGCCGATGATCGGCACTTGTGGCCCGAATTGCGGTATCCGTCTGCCCACGACACCGCTGTATCGGCGACTTGGCGACACCCATCCCGGTCCGCTCGGGCGGCTCCGGTCAGGGAAGCTGGTGGTAGCGGCCCCGGTGGTGCAGGAGGGGCGGGGTGTCGGTGGCGATCTCGACCGTCTCGATGGTCGCCTCGACGAGGAGGGCCCAGCCGTACTCCCGGGCGGTGTCCAGGCGGCAGCCGGCCCAGCTCCCGGCGTCGGCGGGCACCGGCCCGTAGGGCGTGTCGGTCCACGTGCCCGTGGCGAACAGGCCGCCCGGCGAGGGGAAAAGCCCGGCGAACCGGTCGGCGAGCTGCCGGTGGGACGGCCCGAGGGGGGCCACCGCGAACCGGCCGGCGTCCTCGATCGCCGTCCACAGGTCGGCCTCGGGGTCGATCAGGCCGAGCAGCCGGTCCGGCTCCCCCTCGGCGACCAGGGTGGACGACACGGTCAGCCCGGCCGGGCCGGGAGCGGTCCAGAGCGTCACCGGCGCGGCGAGCCGCCCCCGCAGCCGACGGGCCGGCGAGCGTTGCCCGGTCGGCACCGCGAACGGGTCGGTGTGGTGGATCTCGGCACCGGGGTTTGGATTCACGTGAAACATTGTGGCCCCCGTCCCGTCCCGCGTTGCCCGGTCGGGACGGGAACCGACCGAGCTTCCCTGATCGTCTACGACGGCAAGGACCGCTGCGGCCCGTGACGGCGGCGCGACGTCAGGTCGTACCCGTGGCGGTAGGGCCGCCGGACAGGGTGGCGCGGGCGGCGGCCAGCACCTCCGGGTCGGCGCAGCCGGCCGCGTAACCGGCGATCCGGCGACGGATGTCGCGGGTGAGCAGCCAGACGCCGACCCGGTCGGCGACCGGCCGCAGGAACGCCGGCCGGCAGCGGAAGCTGTACCGCCAGGTGGCGACCGTGTGGCCCGGCTCGGGTGCGGGGGCGAACCGCCAGCCACCGGCGAACATCTCGAAGAACCACGGGCCGCGCACCATCTTCATCCCGACGTTCGTCGGCGGGGCGAAGGAGACGTACTCGCTGATCATCACCAGGCCGTGCCGGGACCGGGTGAAGGTACGCACCCCCTTGCCGGGGCGGGTGGCCCCGTCGACGAAGTGCTGCTCGCGGACGAACGGGTCCCACCGGTAGCGCACCGGCGCGACGGTCTGCGACACCGCGAACGCCACCTCCGGCGGGACCGCGACGGTGGTCACCGCCTCGACGACGGGCATCAGCGGCGGGGGGTCACGGTCGACAGCAGCTCCGGCATCCGGCGGTCCAGCACGTCCCCGGCCAGGTACGCCCCGAGCAGCGCCGCCCCCACCCCGTACGCCGCGCCGACCGGCAGGGCCAGCCAGAGCCACACGTCGCCGAGCAGCCCGGCGGCCACCACCATCGGTACGGCGGCAGCCGCCGAGCCGACCATGGACAGCAGGGTGAGCATGCTCTTGGCGATCCCCGAACCGGTGTTCATCGCGAACGGGTTGCTCGTCTCGGGCAGCGAGTACGCCCCGAGCACCGAGATGAACCCGTTGATCGCCAACCCCACCCCGTACGAGGCGAGCAGCGCGCCCGCCGCCACCCCGAACCACTCCGGCCGGCCGAGCACCCCGCTGATGATCAGGGAGACGACCCCGAGCATCGGCACCACGTACACGGAGAAGGCGGTCATTCGGGCGCGCAGCTCCAGCCGACCCGGCACCCCGGCCACGACGTTGGCCGCGTAGGCGCTGCCGTCGAAGCCGAACTGGTTGGCCAGGGTCACCGAGGCGAGCACGCCGACGAAGAGCATCGAGATGCTGAGCAGCACCGGCGACGGGTCTCCGGTGGCCTCGAAGCCCTCCTCGCCGACGGCGAACCCCGCGCCACCGAGGTTGACCATCACCGGTACGAAGATCCCGACCACCGCGATGGTGATCAGGTTGGCTCGCCGTCGGGCGTCCCGCCACCAGTAGCGGCACTCGCGGGCCACCAGCGCGCCGAACCGGTCCCGACGGGCCCAGCCGACCGCCCGGGGAAAGAGCTGGGCGACCGCGCCGCCGGTCGGTGCCTGGCGGGCCTTGGCCGGGGCGGCGCTCGCCGCGCCGACCATCGCCGACTCCAGCGACCGGGACCACCAGAGCAGCAGCGCCCCGATGGTGACGGCGGTGATCAGCAGCTTGACCGGCACGGCCCAGGCCCGACCCTCGGCCACGTCGAGGCCGATCGTCCAGGGTGCGCCGAACGGGGTCCAGCCGACGATCCGGGCCACCCCGACCAGCCGGTCCCAGTCGGCGGTGCGGACCGCGGCCAGCACCACGAGCTGCAACGGGCCGAGCAGCGCGGCGACGACGGCGAGCAGCACGGCGGCCAGGTCGCGCACCCGGCGGGACCGCAGCATGGTGGCGAACGCGCTGGTCACCGCGCGGCTGGCGGCGACGCAGAGCAGTACCCCGGCGACCACGCCGACGGCGGCGACGACACCGGCGACCGCACCGCCGAGCAGCGCGGCGCTGACCACCAGCCCGGTGACCGCGACCAGCACCGCGAACACCGGGACGCTGACCAGAGCCGCCGCGAACAGCCCGGTGACCAGGGTGCGGCGGGACAGCGGCAGCAGGGCGAACCGGGCCGGGTCGAGGGTCTCGTCGACGCCGAAGAAGACGAGCGGCAGCAGCAGCCAGCCGAGCACCAGCACCCCGCCGCCGAAGGCCGCCGCCATCACCGCGTAGCGGGGTTCGTCGGCGAAGCCGGGGGCGGCGAACATCAGGAAACCGCCGGCCGCGAACCAGAGGCCGACCAGCACCCCCACCACGAACAGCGCGACCCGCCAGCTCTGGCCCCGGAAGTTGTTGCCCATCACCCGCAGTTTGAGCCGGACGAAGTGGCGCGGGGAGACCGCGCGGACCCGCGCAGCGGGCACGGCCACGGTCACCGGGACAGCCACGCCAGCTCCTCACCCGTCGCCGTCCGGCCGCCGACGACCTCGACGAAGACGTCCTCCAGGGACCGGTCGCCGCGTACCTCGGCGAGGGTGCCGACCCGCTTGATGGTGCCCTCGGCGAGGATCGCCACGTGCGAGCAGAGCCGCTCGACGACCTCCATCACGTGGCTGGAGAAGACGACGGTCCCGCCGCCGACCACGTACCGGTGCAGGATGTCGCGGATCAGCGCCGCCGACACCGGGTCGACCGCCTCGAACGGCTCGTCGAGCACCAGCAGCCGGGGGCCGTGCAGCAGCGCACAGGCCAGGCCGATCTTCTTCTTCATGCCGGCGGAGTAGTCGACCACCAGGGTCCGGCCGGCGTCGGTGAGGGCCAGCACGTCGAGCAGCTCCGCCGCCCGCTGGTCGACGACCGTCGGGTCCATGCCGCGCAGCAGGCCGTGGTACGCCAGCAGTTCCGCGCCGCTGAGCCTGTCGAACAGCCGCACGCCGTCGGGCATGACGCCGAGCAGCCGTTTCGCCTCGACCGGGTCGCCCCAGACGTCGTGCCCGAGCACCCACGCGTTGCCGTGGTCGGGTCGCAGCAGGCCGACGGCCATCGACAGGGTGGTGGTCTTGCCGGCGCCGTTGGGGCCGAGCAGGCCGTAGAACGAGCCGGCGGGGACGGCCAGGTCCACCCCGGCGACCGCCACCTTGCCGTCGAACTGCTTGGCCAGGCCACGGAGTGCCAGCGCAGGGTGTTCACCAGTCATGCCTCGACCGTATCCGGACCGGGCGAGAGGCCGCTCCCGCCAGGGGACGATCCCGGATCATCCCGCAGGTGGACGGCCGTGCCGGGTGGTTCGGGGAGGACGTGGAGCGCGACGCTGCCGATCGGGACGAACCGTCAGGAACGGAGCGACTCGGGGGCGTGCAGGCGGAGCATGGTGGCCCCGACGTCGACCGGGGTGCGGCGGCGGGTCGCCACCGACACGGCGATCATCACGGTGAAGGCGAGCGGCACCGTCCAGGCGGCGGGCTGCGTGGTGAGGGTCGCCGGCCAGCCGGTCAGTGGCGGCCCGAGCACGGTGACCAGCACCGCGCCGATCGCCGCGCCGCCGCCGACCAGCACCCCCGCCGCCGCGCCGAGATCGGTCAGGCCGCGCCACCAGATGCCGAGCACCAGCAGCGGGCAGAAGCTGGACGCGGCGACCGCGAAGGCCAGCCCGACCACCTGGGAGACGTCCAGCCCGGAGACGTTCAGGGCGAGCACCGCCGGCACCCCGCCGGCGATCACCGTGGCCAGCCGGAAGCCGCGTACCGAGCCGTGCCCCAGCACGTCGGTGGAGATCACCCCGGCGACGCTGGTGAGCAGCCCGGACGAGGTGGACAGGAAGGCGGCGAACGCCCCGGCGGCGACCAGGGCGGAGAGCAGCCGCCCGGTGACGCCGTCGCCGAGCACCGCCTCGGGCAGCAGCACCACCACCGCGTCGGTCTGCCCGCTGACCAGCAGTTGCGGGGTGTAGATCCGGCCGAGTACGCCGTACAGCGTGGGCAGCAGATAGAAGACGCCGACCATGGCCAGCACCACCAGGGTGGTCCGTCGGGCCGCCGCGCCGTCGGGGTTGGTGTAGAAGCGCACCAGTACGTGCGGCAGTCCCATGGTGCCGAGGAAGGTCGCCAGGATCAGCGAGTAGGTGGCGAACAGGCCCCGGTCGTCGTCCCCGGCGGCGCTGGGCAGCAGCCAGTCGGCGGCCCCGGTGGCGACCCCGGACACCTCGGGCACCGGGTCACCGGCGGCGAAGCTCAGCTCGTCGCCGGGGCGTACCTCACGGATGGTGCCGTCGGGGAAGGTGAGGGCCGCGCGGTGCTCGACCACGACGGTGGTGGCGGTGCGGAACGCCGGTCCGTCGGGCGGGGTCACCGCCGGGCGGGCGTCGGCCTGCCACTGGAGGGCCAGGAAGATCGCGGGTACGGCGAGCGCCGTCAACTTCAGCCAGTACTGGAACGCCTGCACGAAGGTGATCGCCCGCATGCCGCCCAACGCCACGTTGGCGGTGACCACCACGGCGACCAGCAACGCCCCCACCGGGTAGGGCGAGCCGGCCACCGTGGCCAGGGTCAGCCCGGCGCCCTGCAACTGCGGCACCAGGTAGAGCCAGCCGATGAAGATGACGAAGACGGTGGCCAGGGTGCGCAGCCGGCGGGAGCCGAGCCGCAGTTCGCAGAAGTCGGGCAGGGTGAACGCCCCGGAGCGGCGCAGCGGCGCGGCGACGAAGAGCAGCAGAGCCAGGTAGCCCGCGGCGAAACCGACCGGGTACCAGAGCACGTCGACGCCGTACTTGAGGATCAGCCCGGCGATGCCGAGGAAGCTCGCCGCCGACAGGTACTCCCCGCCGATGGCGGCGGCGTTCCAGCTCGGACTGACCGTCCGGGACGCCACCAGGAAGTCGGAGGTGGTCCGGGCCAGGCGCAGGCCGTAGAAACCGATGCCGACGGTGATCAGGGTGACCACGACGATCGCCGGTACGACGTACCCGTTGCCCATCTCAGCGTTCCGGTCGCTGGACGAGGTCGACGAAGTCCTGTTCGTTGCGTTCGGCGAGCCACACGTACGCCCAGCCGACGGCGATGAGGAAGGGGAACGAGACCACCCCGAGCAGCAGCCAGGGCAGGTTGACGCCGAGCACGGTGACCCGGCCGACCGGGGGCGCGACGGCGAACAGCCAGGGCAGCCCGCCCAACCCGATGAGCACCAGCAGGCTCAGCCGCAGGGCGAGGGTGAGCTGCGCCCGGACCAGGCCCCGGACCAGCGCCTCACCGACCCGGGTCTGCTGGGTCAGCTCGGTGCGGGTGTGGGCGGCCCGGGTGTCCCGGCGGGAGACGCCGGCAAGCACGATCCGTACCCGCCCGGTCGACCGGACGGCCGGCGGCCCCGGGTCCACCGGTGGCGGTTCGGGGTCGTGGTCGGCGGTCACCCGGGCAGTCTCGTCCGCCCCACCCGAATGTCAAGTGTCGTCCACCGGGGGTGTGGACAACCTGTGGACAAGGCGGCCGGCCTGTGGACGACGGTGGGGGACCTGATGACCACCATGGCGTTACGTCTGATTCGTCCTCACCGGAACGTCACCCGGAGATCATCTGTACCGGCCTTGCCGGCATTGACCCAGGCCCCTACGCTGGGGCAGCCAATCCCTTTCTCTTCGAACACGGGGTTTCTATGCGCAAAATTCGCACTCTCCTCGGCGTCGGTCTCGCCGGAGCATGTGCACTCGCCGTGGTGCCGGGTACGGCCTCCGCGGCTCCCGCCTCCGCGCCGCTGCAGAAGTCGGCGGCCCTCGACGACGTGACCGGCGCCTACTACCCGGTCTCCCCGGCCCGCCTGCTGGACACCCGCAACGGCACCGGCGCCCCGGTCGGCAAGATCGGCGCCGGCAAGAAGGTCGACCTCCAGGTCGCCGGCCGTGGTGGCGTACCGGCCAGCGGCGTCGGCGCGGTCGTGCTGAACGTGACCGTCACCGGTCCCAGCGCCGCCAGCTTCCTCACCGCCTACCCGACTGGCGAGTCCCGCCCCACCGCCTCCTCGGTGAACTTCGCCAAGGGCTGGCTGGGCTCCAACAACGTCACCGTGAAGCTCGGCTCCGGTGGCAAGGTCTCGGTCTACAACAACAGCGGCTCGACCGACGTGATCGTCGACGTGGTCGGCTTCTACGCGGGCGACAACAGCCTCACCAACCGCGCCGGCGGCCAGTACGAGTGGTACCTGCCGGAGCGCATGTGGGACAGCCGCGAGGACCCGGAGGGCAAGCCCCCGGCCGGCCAGGTGCTGGAATACTCGCTCAACTTCGGCGCCGACTACAACCCGCACGTCAAGTCGTTCGTCTTCAACGTCACCGCGGTGTCGCCGGCCAAGTCCGGCTTCCTCACCGCGTGGTCCGGCAAGGGCGCCCGGCCGGCCGCGTCGACGGTGAACTACCTCGCCGGCAAGAACGTGCCGAACCTGACCTTCGTGCAGACCACCCCCTGCACCGGCACCGAGCTGAACGGGTGGTGCACCGTGGGTGCGCCGAAGTTCAGCATCTACACCTCGCAGGCGGCGCACGTCCTGGTCGACCTGGTCGGCGTGGTGGACGACGGCGAGTCTCCGTACGGCATGCGGTTCTCCCCGCTGAGCCCGACCCGGATCGTCGACAGCCGCTCCAACCTGGGCATCTCCGGGGCCATCCCGGCCAACGGCACCCGCAAGGTCACCACCCCGGCCGAGCTGGTCACGCCCGACACCGAGGTGCTGGCGATGAACGTCACCGCCGTCACCCCGACCAACAACACGGTCATCACCACCTGGCCGGCGGACTTCGACAGCGTCGGCAAGCCCGCCACCAGCAACCTGAACCCGTACGCGGGCCAGGTCGTCTCCAACGGCGTGCTGGGTGTCATCGGCCCGAACTACGCGTTCAACGTCAACAACCTGTCCGGCAGCACGCACCTGGTCGCCGACGTGGTGGGCACGTTCTACTACCCGCCGGCGTCCACGACCAAGTCGGCCACCTCGCTGAAGGGCGGCAAGGCCAAGCCGAGCGCGGTTCCGGCCGCGAGCCGGCGCTGACCGACAGCCGCCACGACGGCTGACCGCCAGTCGTCACCGCAGAGCGCCCCGACCATGCGGTCGGGGCGCTCTCGCCTTTCCGTGAGCGCCGGGCCCGTGCCGCCGTGGATGAACCGGCTCACGTGCCGGTCGTCGATCCGGTAAGGGTGCAATGCCCTTTCTTGGCATTCCATCGATATGGCCTTGCCGCTCGTGATCACCACCCATAGTGTGTGGTCCACAATCACTCTTCCTTCTTCACGGGGTAATGCATGCGCATTTTTCGCGCTCTACTCGGCATGAGCATTGCCGGGGCCTGTGCGCTGGCCGTACTGCCGGGGATGGCGCTGGCCGCGCCCACCGCGCCGTACACGGTCCTCACCGTCGACGTCGGCGACCAGACCGGCGGCTATCCGATCTACCGGTCCGACGTCTTCGACCGCGACAACTCCACCGTCTCCGTCGTCGCGCAGAGCAACGACCGGCTGGCGGTCGAAACCAACCGGGCCGGCTCCTACGTGCGGCTCAACATCCAGCCGCCGGCCGGCGAGCAGTGGACTGCCGGCCAGACCTACCAGGCGACCTGGCAGGGCGACGGCGGCACCGCCGCCATGGACCTGGCCTCCGACGGGCGCGGCTGCGGCCACGTCACCGGCTGGATCAAGGTCCGGCAGGCCGACCGGGACAGCGACACCGGCCGGGTCGACGCCTTCGCCGCCGCCTACGAGTACAGCTGCCGGGACAGCACCTACTACACCGGTACGGTCAGCGGCGAGCTGCGCTGGAACTCGTCAGTGGACTACGCGGTCGCGCACGGCGAGCCCAACCCGGTCAGCTTCGACTACCAGGAGATCGCGGTGCCCAGCGCGGCCAAGACGGTGACCTTCCGGTCCGTCGGCAGCGCCTCGGTCACCTTCGGAACGGCCAGCCTCGGCGGCCCGACGCCTGAGGCGTTCGCGCTGCTCGGCTCGGACTGCACCGGCCGGACGCTGACCCCGGGGCAGACCTGCACGGTCTCGGTCGCGGCCAACCCGACCAAGGAGGGGGTGCAGCAGGCGAGCCTGCTGCTCGCCGACGACAGCGCCTCCGGTACCCGCCGGGTGCAGTTGGCCGTGGAGGGTTTCCGGGGCGTCACCGGCAGCTACTACCCGTTGGCACCGAAGCGGCTGATGGACACCCGTTCCGGGTTGGGCGCGCCCAAGGCCAAGATCGGGCCGGGTAAGAAGGTCGACCTCCAGGTCACCGGCCGAGGTGGGGTGCCGAGCAGCGGTGTCGGCTCCGTCGTGCTGAATGTGACGGTCGTCGGCCCGACGGCGGGCAGCTTCCTGACCCTCTACCCCGCCGGTGAGAGCCGGCCGACCGCGTCCTCGATCAACTTTGCGAAGTCGTGGCTCGGCTCGAACAGCGTCACCGTCAAGGTGGGCTCCGGCGGCAAGGTGTCGGTCTACAACCACGCCGGGTCGACGGACGTCGTGGTCGACGTGGCGGGCGTCTGGGCCGGGAACAACTCGCTCTCCAGCCGGGGGCAGGGCGGCCAGTACCAGTGGATCAAGCCGTACCGCCTCTACGACACCCGGGAGGACGGCGCTCCCCTGCCCGCCACCTACTACATGCGGAGTTGGCTCAGCTTCGGCGACCTCAACACCCACGTCAAGGCGCTGGTCGTCAACATCACCGCCGTCTCGCCCCGCAAGGCCGGCTACCTGACGGCGTGGACCGGGCAGGGGGACGTGCCCACCGCGTCCACGGTCAACTACCCGGCGGGCAAGGTGGTGCCGAACCTCGCCATCGTGGAGACCGTCGAGTGCACCGAGTGCGGCGGCCGGCGGGCACCGCAGTTCGCGATCTACACCTCACAGACCACCCACCTGGTGGTGGACGTGGTGGGCGTGATCGACGACGGCACCGTCCCGGACGGCCTGCGGTTCACCCCGATGTCGCCGACCCGGATCGCGGACAGCCGGATCGGCCAGGGCCTGCCGAGCGTCCTCGGGCCGGCCTCGGTCGGCAAGGTCACCGCACCGGCGGGCATGCTGACCCCCAGCACGCAGGTGCTCGCGATGAACGTCACCGCGGTCACCCCGACCAGCAACACCGTGCTCACGGTGTGGCCGGCCGACTCGGCGATGACCCGGCCCACGGCGAGCAACCTCAACCCGGCCGCCGGGCAGACCGTCTCCAACGCGGTGCTGGGCATCCTCGGCCCGACCCAGGGCTTCAACGTCTACAACCACTCGGGTAACACCCACGTGGTCGCCGACGTGGTCGGCACGCTCTGGGTCTACCCGGGCACGGCCGCCCTGCCCACGGGCCGGGCCACGTCTCCCGGCAGCAGGCTCAAGGTGATCGACTCCGGTGTGGGCGCCCCTTCCCCGCGCTGACCCGTCACGACGGAAGGGCGCCCCGGCCGAGGCCGGGGCGCCCTTCCGTCGTTCCCGCGCCAGGGGGCCGATGTTGTGGCATCCGGGCACTCCGTCACCGCAACGTCGCCGACATTGCGACGATCAGCCGCCGGCGGGCGGCACGGCGGCGGACATGGCCGCACCCGGCTCAGCGGTTCCAGTCCTGTTTGGCGGCGCGGACCAGTTTGTCCTTCAGCTCCCGGGTGTGCCGGCGGCTCACCGGCAACTCGGCGGCGTCGATCAGCACCACGTACCCCGAGTTGACCAGGCGCAGCTCCGCGATCAGCCGCAACTGCACCAGGTACGACCGGTGGATGCGGACGAAACCCGCGTCCGCCCAACGTTCGGCGAGGGTGGCCAGCGACACCCGGACCAGGTGCGATCCGTCGGCGGTGTGCAGCCGGGCGTAGTCGCCCTGCGCCTCCACCCAGCGCACCGCCGAGCGGGGCAGCATCCGGGTCGTCCCGGCCAACTCCACCGGGATCGTCGGGTCCTCCTCGGCACGGGCCAGCGCCGCCGGGTGCGACGGCACCACCCGGGAGCCCATCACCCGGCGCAGGGACTCGGCCAGCCGTTCGGCGCGTACCGGCTTGCGGACGTAGTCGGTGGCCCCCAGGTCGAACGCGTCGACCGCGCCGTCGTCGTACGCGGTGACGAAGACGATCGCGGGGGGCCGGGCGAACCGGCGCAGCACCCGGGCCAGTTCCATCCCGTCCAGGCCGGGCATCCGGATGTCCAGGAAGACCACGTCTACGTCGGTGTCCCGCAGCACCCGCAGCGCCTCGGTGGCGTCACCCGCTGTGTGCAGCCGGGCCACCCGGGGATCGGCGCGCAGGTGGTACGCCAACTCGTCGAGCGCCGGTGGCTCGTCGTCGACGGCCAGCACGCGCAGGAATCCGGAGGCGTTCACCGCGCCGGCCCGCTCGCTCACGCGCCGGCCCGTACGCCCGGGTGGAACTTCGGAATCCGCAGGCTCACCTTCGTGCCCGAGCCGGGGCCCGTCTCGACGACCAGGCCGAACCCGTCGCCGAAGACCGAGCGGAGCCGCTCGTCGACGTTGGAGAGGCCGACGTGCTGGCCCGGGTCGTCGGTCGGGTCGCTGCCGGCCCGGGTCAGTTCGGCGATCCCCGCGGTCAGCGTGGCCGGGTCCATCCCCACTCCGTCGTCCTCCACAGTGATGTGACACTCGGCACCCGCGTCCCGGGCCTCGATGCTCACCATGCCGGTACCGGGCTTGCGCGACAACCCGTGTCGCACCGCGTTCTCCACCAACGGTTGCAGGCACAGGAACGGCAGGGTCACCGGCAGCACCTCCGGGGCGATCTGCAACCGCACCTGCAACCGGTCACCGAACCGGGCCCGTTCGATGGTCAGGTAGCGATCGATGGAACGCAACTCCTCGGCGAGGGTGGTGAACTCCCCGTGCGCCCGGAACGAGTACCTGGTGAACTCGGCGAACTCCAGGATCAGCTCCCGGGCCCGCTCCGGGTCGGTGCGCACGAACGACCCGATCGCGGTCAGCGCGTTGTAGATGAAGTGCGGGCTGATCTGCGCCCGCAACGCCCGGATCTCGGCGCGGGCCAGCCGCTCCCGGGACGAGTCCAGCTCGGCCAGCGAGAGCTGGTTGCCGGCCCAGTGCGCGGTCTCCAGGGTGGCCTGCACCAGACCGGGTGCGGGTGGCCCGTCGGCCACCGCGACCAGCGCCCCGACCACCCGGCCGTCGGCCGACAGGGGCGCCACCACCGCCCCCCGGACCAGGCAGTCCACCCGGTCGCAGTGCAACTCCGACTCGCCCAGCACCGTCGACCGGCCGGTTTCGGCCACCCGCCGGGCCGCCGCGAGCAGTTGCCCGCCGTGGTGCCCGCCGCGCCCGTCGAGGGCGAGCAGCGTGTCGGCGTCCGTCAACGCCAGCCCGGCCGCCCCCACGAGGGCCCGCAGATGGCGTACGGCCTTCGCCGCGCCCGCCGGGTGCAGGCCGGTGCGCAGCGGCTCGGCGGCCAGCCCGGCGGTGTGCAGCACCTCGTAGGTGGCCCGTTGGGTGGCGGTGGCGATGCCCCGTCGACCGCGCAGCCGCAGCGCCGCCCAGAGCGCGGCGGCGAGCGCGGTCACCAGCGAGACGACGCCGGCCACGGCGGAGAGGTTGCCACCCACCCCGCGATCCTGGCCTGTCCGGCCCGCCACGCCAAGGGGTTCAGTACGCGCCCTTGCGGGCCAGCACCACACCGACCGTGCGCCACAGGATGCTCAGGTCGTACGCCAGCGACCAGTTGTCGACGTAGTAGAGGTCGAGCCGGACCGCCTCGTCCCAGGACAGGTCGGAGCGGCCGGACACCTGCCACAGGCCGGTCATCCCCGGACGGACCAGCAGCCGCCGGCGTACGTCACCGAGGAAGTCGCCGTCGTCGGCGGGCAGCGGACGCGGCCCCACCAGCGACATCTCCCCCCAGAGCACGTTGATCAACTGGGGCAGCTCGTCCAGCGAGGAGGCGCGCAGGAAGCGGCCCACCGGGAACACCCGGGGGTCCTGCTTCATCTTGAACAGCATGCCGTCGGTCTCGTTCTGGTCGACCAGGCCGGCCAGCCGCTCCTCGGCGTTGACGTACATGGTGCGGAACTTCCACACCCGGAAGGTCCGCCCCTCGTGGCCCACCCGGGGCTGGCGGAAGAAGACCGGCCCGGGGTCGGAGAGCCGGATGGCCAGCCCGACGGCGAGGAAGACCGGGACGAGCAGCAGCAGGCCCAGCCCGGCGGCGACCCGGTCCATCAGGTTCTTGGCCAGCAGCGCCGGCCCGGACAGGGTCGGCTCCTCCACGTGCAGCAGCGGCAGGCCCTCGATCGGGCGGATGTGCACCCGGGGGCCGGCGATGTCGGTGAGCTGCGGGGCGACCACCAGGTCGACGCCGGAGCCCTCCAGTTGCCAGGCCAGCCGGCGCAGCTCACCCGGCTCGGCGCTGGCCGAGCCGCAGACCGCGATGGTGTCCCCGCCGACCTCCCGGACCAGGGCCAGCACG
This sequence comes from Micromonospora cynarisoli, assembly GCF_030518815.1. Lineage (NCBI taxonomy): Bacteria > Bacillati > Actinomycetota > Actinomycetes > Micromonosporales > Micromonosporaceae > Micromonospora > Micromonospora cynarisoli. The sequence goes on from NZ_CP130426.1 coordinate 4,838,529, forward strand.
TCCCGGCCGGCGTACACCGGGACGGGGGTCTGGATGCCCCGGGCGGCGGCGTACCCGTCGGTGATGTGGATGGCCACCGGCACCAGGCCGGCGGCCGGGTTGCGGGTGACCGCGACGTAGACCTCCAGGCACTCCGGCAGCGTGCCCACCAGCACCATCCGGTGCCCGGCGTGCCCGGCGCGACTCCGCACCCGGTGCAGCACGAACCGGGCGCTGATCCGGCCCAGCAGGACCAGGACCAACGCCCCGAGCAGGGCGAAACCCACCGTGTAACGGGACAGGTCCGTCTTGGTGGCGAAGGCGACGAAGGAGACGGTCGCGGCGACCGCGACGCCACCCCGGATGACCCGCTTGTACTCCTCCGGGCCGAGACCGAGGTATCGCCGGTCGTAGGCGCGGTTGCCCCAGAGAGCCACCACCCAGCCGAGCGGAACCAGCAGGAAGACCACGGTGTAGAACCAGGTCGGGTCCGCCTGTGCGTTGTAGAAGCCCGCCCGTGCCTGGCCGAACGCCTCCTGGGCGATCCAGTCGGCCAGCACCACGGCGGCAAAGTCGAGCAGCAGGAGCGCCGCTGTGTACGGACGGTGCCAGCGGGACACGCGGCGTCGGGCGCGGGCCCATGCCGACCGGGGCACCCCGTTGTGTGACGGCGGTGTCGGCGGCTGGATCTCGAAGCTGTCGACGTGCCGCACGAGTTTGCTCCGGCCTGTGTTGGTTACCGGGCGCTGGAGGCTTGTCGTCACCTCAACCCATGTCCTCCCGCATGACACGCGCCGCTCACTCGCCGTGAGGGGCCCGGGTCGCCCACCGTTCCAGTCTCCCACGCCGGCAGCGGGTCAAACGCGGAGCCGAGGGGCTTTGCGTCTGGCGTTGCCGATGGAGAACCGGCCGACTTCACGTCAGTTTTCGAAGCCGGGGACCGAGCCACTATACCGATGGACGGCCGCGGGGGTAGAGCGCGGACGGGGACGTTCCACGCGCCAGGGACGATACCTCTCCGTAACAATGGCGCGGTGTGACTCACCGTACGAGGCGGGACAACCGACGGTCAGCGAGCGGTTTGCCCCCGGTCTGGCAGGTCGGGCAGTACTGGAGGCTGGAGTCGGCGAACGAGACCTCGCGGACGGTGTCGCCACAGACCGGGCAGGGCAACCCGGTGCGGGCGTGCACCTTCAGGCCGGAACGCTTCTCGCCCTTCAGCTCCGCGGCCCGGTGCCCGGCCGAGCGGCGTACCGCGTCGCCCAGCACCGTCCGGGTGGCGGCGTGCAGGGTGGCGAGCTGGTCGTCGGTGAGCCGGTCGGTGATCGCGAACGGGGAGAGCTTCGCCGCGTGCAGGATCTCGTCGGAGTATGCGTTGCCGACCCCGGCGAGCACCGCCTGATCGGTCAGCACCCCCTTGACCTGCCCCCGTCGGCTGCGCAGCCGCTCGGTGAAGGTGGCCAGGTCGGCGTCGAGCGCGTCCGGCCCGAGCTTGGCGACCCCGGGGACCTGCGCCGGGTCGGTCACCAGGTAGGCGGCGAGCTTCTTCTGGGTGCCCGCCTCGGTGAGGTCGAACCCGGAGCCGTCGTCGAGGCGTACCCGCAGGGCGATCGGGCCCTTGCCGGGGCGCAGCGGGGTGGTCGACGGGAACGCCTCCCGGTAGTGCAGCCAGCCGGCGCGGGCCAGGTGCACCACCAGGTGCAGGTCACCGTCGAAGATCACGTCGAGGAACTTGCCGTGCCGCCGGGCGTCGGCCACCGCCCGGCCCGACACCGCCGTGGGCGCCGGGTCGTACGTCTTCAGGGCGCTGATCGCGGCGACCTCGACCCGGTCGACGTGACGCCCCACGGCACGCTCACGTAGGTAGCCCGCGAGCGCTTCCACCTCCGGTAGTTCGGGCACCCTCTCACGGTAGCCTTCGTTCCCGTGAGCGCGAGGAATGAGCTTGCGAGTCCCTGCCGTGAGTGCGAGGAGTGAGCTTGCGAGCCCCGCAGTCGCGAGCAGAAACCGGCACAGTCGCGATCGAAAGGCAAGCTCTGTGAGAATCGTGGTGGCGCACAACCGGTACCGGGAAGCCCAGCCGTCGGGTGAGAACACCATGGTCGACTCGGAGATCGGGCAGCTCACCGCCGCCGGGGTCGAGGTGCTGCCGTTCATCCGAAGCTCGGACGAGATCCCGTCGATGCCGAAGTCGGCCAAGGCGCTGTTGCCGATCTCACCGATCTACGCTCCGCGCGCCCAGCAGGACCTGTCCCGGCTGCTCACCGAGCACCGGCCGGACGTGCTGCACCTGCACAACCCGTACCCCCTGCTCTCGCCCTGGGTGGTGCGGACCGCGCACAAGCACGGTGTGCCGGTGGTGCAGACGGTGCACAACTACCGGCAGGTCTGCTCGTCGGGGATCTACTTCCGCGACGGCGTCATCTGCCAGGACTGCAGGGGTCGGGCGCTGGCGGTGCCGTCGATCGTGCACCGCTGCTACCGGGACTCGCGGGCGCAGAGCGCACTGATGGCGGCCACCCTGGCCGTGCACCGGGGCACCTGGCGTTCGGTGGACCGGTTCATCGCGCTCACCTCGGCCATCGCCGACCATCTGACCGACTACGGCATCCCGGCCGAGCGGATCGTGGTCAAGCCGAACGCGGTGCCCGACCCGGGTGCCCCCACCCCGCTCGGCGACGGCTTCCTCTATCTGGCCCGGCTCACCCCGGAGAAGGGCCTCGACCTGCTGTTGGACGCCTGGCGGCGGCACCCGGTGGGCAGCCTCGGCACGCTGCGGGTGGCCGGTGACGGCGAGCTGCGTCCGCTGGTCGAGGCCGCCGCCGCCGAGCGCGCCGACGTCGTCTACCTGGGCCAACTCGACCGGGCCGGGGTACGCGCCGCCGTCGAGGCCAGCGCCGTGGTGATCGCCGCCTCGATGTGGCACGACGTGCTGCCCACGGTGATCATCGAGGCGTTGGCCAGTGGGCGGCCGGTGCTCGGCACCGCGCTCGGTGGCATCCCGTACCTGGTCGGTGCGGACGTCCCGCACGAGCCCGCCGGCACCGGCCCGGCCGCCGTCGCCTCGGCGGTCGCCGGCCACGCCCCGCCGCCGGCCGGTCCGCCGGCGGTCCCGGCCGGCCTGCTCGGCGGCACCGCCGGCTGGGTGGTCCCACCGGACCCGGCCGTGCTGGCCGCCGCGCTCCCGGTCGCGCGGGCCGGTGCCGCGCTGCTGTCCGCCCCGGCCCGGCTGCGGTACGAGCAGACCTTCCACCCGGATGTGGTCCTCAAGCGCCACCTCGCCATCTACACCTCCCTCACCCGCGCCCACTGACCCCGCCGCTGTGCGTCAACGGCGGACCTCCGCGAGATCTTGGCGGAAAGTGGCCCCTCTGGAGGCCCTTTCCCCCCAAGATCTCTTGGTGGCCGGGAGTGTCGCGGGGCGGCCGACATGTCTGCGCGAAGTGATATGCCCAGCAGTCATATTTATGCCTGCCGGGTATGACGACTCTGGCCGAACCAGCTCCGTGGGCCGTGTGTGCCCCTGCTGTCCGCCCGCGAGGACGACCCGGGGCTGAGCGTGGTGGGCGACGGTGCCCGGCCGGTTGTGGGCGGTGGGCGCCAGCGACAGGTGCGGCGCGGTCATGGTCAGGTCACGTCGTCTACCTGGAGACGTTCACGGACGCAGATCACCTCGACAGCCCCGAGGCGCTCCGGGCCTACAAGCGGCTGTGGGACCGACTCCGGGCTGCGGCCTTGGGCCAACGGAGTCCCGCAAGCTGATCCTGCGGATCGCTGGCGAGATGAAGTAGAGGCTGACATGTCGGACCCGGACCTCACCGGCGCGGTATGGCGCAAGTCCACCCGCAGCGACGGCAACGGCGGCGCGTGCGTCGAGGTGGCCGACCTCGGCAACGGGGTGGCCGTCCGGGACAGCAAGGACAAGTCAGGCCCCACCCTGGCCTTCGACACCCAGGGCTGGCGCACCTTCGTCGACTCCCTCAGGAGCAACTGACGCCGCCTCTCGTACCGACGGCGGCAGTGACACGCCCCGGCTCCGTCTCGGAGGCCGGAGGCGCGCTGCTTTCCGCCTCGGTGAGGGTTGTCGATCGACTGCTGGGCACCGAACCTCCGCCGCCCGGGATCGGGGAAGCCTAGAACCCGTGCGCTGAAGTGGCGGTATCCCGGCGAGGTCGATACCCCAACTCCGTCCCAACGGAGTCGATCAAGGTGGGCGCCGTTCGGCATCGGAGTGCGCGGCCCGCCTCGGCGATGGCCGTTCAGGCTGGGACTTTGCCGGCCTCTGTGGGGTGGAGTCGAATACCAGCGCTTCGAAACCACCTGCAGAGATACCGATTCCTCGCCGACCTGAACCATCCTGGACGTCGTTTATCGTGCCGACTCCCGGAAGCTTTGCCAGCGCCTTGAAGATTGCACTGCGCTGTTCTGGCTGTAGGTAGGTCCCTGTCATGAGAAGCGACCTTGCCGTTTCGAACGCCAAGCCGTCATGCCCGCTGATCGGGTTGGGAATCGAGGGCTCCGGACTAGGTGAACCAGCTCGGCGGTCCCCCGTGAGCCATGCCAGCACCGCAGCGGGGTCAGTAGGGAAATCGACTGGTAAGACGCCCCTTGTGCAGGGCGCTGATGCACCTCCTGGTACGGCCGGCTTTTGCGCCTCCGGACATGGGGCGACCGGAAGCCAAGGCCCCACTCGCTGTCGACTTCTTCGGGGCGCTGTCGTTGCTGGCCGCTCTTCGCTGGGTTCACCGGGAGCCAGATCTGGGTCACGACCGGGCTATTTCTGACGACCATGAAGGAGCCGTCAGGCTGCTCAACTTGGCTTGGGTAACTGCTGACCGTCTCGGTAAAGATGTACTCGCTGTCCTGGAGGGGAAGAAGAGTGGATTGGCTGCTGACGGCGGCGGCCTTGTCGAGGATGGTAGCGGCCCCGTCGGCTGCCGTCTGGCCAGGCGATGTTCCTGGCGGACTCGGCCATACGCTTGCCATCGCCGCAGTAACTCCTGCTACCGCAAGCGCTGCGACTCCGACGTGCCATATCTTCAGCGGTCGCCGACGAGGTGGGGCGCAGAGGGTGGCTGGGGAAAATGGAGCAAGTGGCTCACCCTGGCCTGGGGCGAGGTCCTCTCCCAACTGCTTGATCAGGTCTAGATCCTTCACGTCAACTCCAGGGCGATGTCGTCGGGCAGATACTTGCGGATCTTCTGACGGGCGCGATGCAGCCGCGATCGAACTGTGCCGGGCGGTACCTGAAGCGCCCTGGCCACTTCCTCGTATGTCAGACCGGCCCACGCGATCATGAGTAGGACGTCCCGGTCACGGCGAGAAAGCTTCGTGAGCGCCTCGATCAGCGGCTTCCGTAGCGTCCGAGCTGATACCGCATCAGCCACCTGATTGGCAATACTCTCCGTATACTCCTGATCCTGATGGATCGAGCGGAGGAGAGTGCGATACCTGGCCTTCTCCACGCGGTGGTGGCGGGCGATCTCGTTGATCGCTATGGCAAAGAACCACGGCCGAGTATCGCTGTGTCTGAGGTCGTACGTCTGTCTGGCGCGGAACGCCTTCAGGAAGGTCTCCGCGACGACATCCTCCGCGGCCTCCCGTCCGAGCCTTCGATAGGCATAGCCGTGCAACACCCTGGCATGTCGCTCGTATAGCACACCGAAGTGGTTGGGGTCCAGCATCGACTCCTTGATGACCTCGGAGTCGGTACGCTCCGCTGTAGCCGGGGTGTCATGGACGTGGCCTTCCGTATTGATCACCTGCTTCAAATCTGCCTCCTGCGTTTCGTGGCCGCCCTGTCTATGCAGCAAAGGGCCAACGCGTTCGCCCTTTTCGGCGATGCGTGGATCACAAGCCGACAGGGGCGTGCTGTCGCGCGCCGTGTCGGCTTGGTCCCCATGACGATCGGCGTCGTACCGTCGACGGCGGTGGCCCGCGCACACCCACTCAGGAACGTGCGCGGGCACGCCTCACCGGTGGTTTCCGCTCTGGGACGCCGAGACTCTGATGCTCAGTCACCTACAGCGGCTGCTTGGAACCAGCCTGACTCCGTGGGGGCGATGTAGCGGTGTCGGGCGCGCTTGATACCCCAACTTCGCCCCAAGGGAGTCGATCAACCTGGGTCGGGCCGAACGCGGCCCGCGCGAGTGCCGGCCGCTAGAGCGAGGCGCGGGCCGAGAAGGCGATGCTGGCCAGCAGGAACCCGCCGTTGACCACCGTGAACGCCACGATCACCCAGAACACCAGCGCCGGCACGAGCATCAGCACCAACCCCGCCACGAAGATCACCGCCCCGTAGTCGCGGACCAGCTTGACCAGGCGTACCGGCAGGGACGTCGAGGTGACCATGCTGGCGGCGTTCGGGCCGGACTGCATCACCGAGGTCACCAGGTTGACCATCCAGGTGCCGGCGAAGGTCGCCACCAGCCAGGTCGGCGTGGAGGGGCGCTGCGCCACGGCGGTGGCGGACAGGGCGGCGACCAGGGCGATCTGGGCGGCCACGTCGCAGAGCACGTCGACCCGGGCACCGGCCGCGCTGCCCTGACCGGTCACCCGGGCGAGCTGCCCGTCGGCGCAGTCCAGGGCGTACGCCACCTGCCAGCCGACCAGCGCGACCAGCCCGACCAGCCAGGCCGGGACGGTGCCGGCGGCGACCCGCTCGGCGAGCGCCACCACGGTCACCGAGGCGGCCAGGCCGAGCACCAGGTTGGTGATGGTCAGCGCGGTCGGGCGCAGCCCGAGGCGCTGCGCGACCAGGGCGAAGACGGCACCCAGCCACTGGCTGACCGACTCGCTGAACAGGCCGCCGCCCCGGTTGACCCGGTGGAAGTCGGCAACGGTGGGACGGGGTTCAGCCACAGTGGTCGCGGAGTGCACCGGCGTAGTCTGCCAGCCGCTCCCGCGTCTCGGTAACCGACATGGCCAGGTGCTCCAGGATGGTGTACCGGTCGGGCCGGGTGGCCGGGGCGAACTGCACCGCCTCGACGAACTGGTCGTCGGTGAGGCCCACGTCGGCCGGGTGCCGGGGCAGCCGGTGCCGGCCCAGGCAGGCCGCCATCTCGGCGAAGCGCCGCTCGTCGCCGCGCAGGAACGTGCAGAACAGCGCGCCGAGGCCGGCCAGTTCGCCGTGCGACGAGGTGCCGGGGAAGAGGGCGTCGACGGCGTGCATGATCTCGTGGCAGCCGCCGCTGGCGGGTCGGCTGCTGCCGCAGACCGCCATCGCCAGGCCGCTGGAGATCAGCGCCTCGGCCAGCACCGTGACGAACGCGTCGTCGGTCATGTCGCCGGTGTGCGCGAGCACCGCCTCCGCGCCCATCCGGGCCAGCGACGCGGCGAGCCCGTCGACGGGCTCGCCGCGTACCTGGCGGGCCAGTTCCCAGTCGGCCAGGGCGCTGATGTTGCTGACCACGTCGCCGATGCCGGCCCGGTTGTGCTGGTCCGGGCCGGCGGCCACGAAGTCGAGGTCGACGATCACCGCGATCGGGATGTGCACCCCGTAGGAGCCCTTGAGGCCGCCGGTGATCAGGCTGGCGACCGGGGAGGCGATGCCGTCGTTGGCGAGGCTGGTCGCCATGGTCACCATCGGCAGGCCGCGCCGGGTGGCGGCGTACTTCGCCACGTCGATGGTCTTGCCGCCGCCGATGCCGACCACCGCGTCGTACGAACGTTCGCGGAGCTTGCCGCCCAGCTCGTCGGCGGCGTCGAGGGTGCCGCCGGCCACGGTGAACACGTCCGCCGAGCGCAGCGACGGCCGCAGCAGGTCGGCGATCTGCCCGCCCTGACCGGGGCCGACCACCACCGCCACGTCGCCCCCGGCGGAGATCCGCCCGTCGGCGAGGATCGTGGCGAGGTCGGCGACCGCACCGCGCCGCACGTCGATGTGCAGCGGGGTCAGGATGGTACGGGCTAGTAGCGGCACGCGATCTCCCGCGCCCGGGTCAGGTCGTCGTGGTTGTCGACCTCGACCCAGGAGACGTCCCCGATCGGCGCGGCCCGCACCTCGCCACCCCGGTCGGCGAACTCCTGGTAGCCGTCCTCGTAGTAGAGGTTCGGGTCCCGCCGCCAGGTCGCCTCCAGCGCGTCGGCGAGCGCCCCGGCCACCTGCGGTTCGATGAGCGTCGCGCCGATGTACTCGCCGTACGCCTCGCCCGGGTCCATCAGTTTGGTGATCCGGGTGAGCTGGCCGGCGGCGTCGAAGGTGGTCTTCATCTCCTCCTCGGCCAGCGTCTTGAGGGTGTCGACGGCGAGCAGGATGCCCGGCCCGCGCTCGGCGAGCAGGGTCTTCTCCACGCTCACCGGGTGCACGGTGTCGCCGTTGACCAGCAGCACGCCCCGGGCGAAGTGCTCCCGGGCCAGCCACAGCGAGTAGGCGTTGTTCCACTCCTCGGCCCTGTCGTTGTGCACCAGGGTGAGGGTGACGCCGTACCTCTCCTGAAGGGCCGCCTGCCGCTGCACGACCGCGTCGGCGGCGTAGCCGACCACGATCACGATCTCGGTGAGCCCCACCTGGGCCAGATTGCGCAGCGCGATGTCCAGGATGGTGGTCTCACCGTCCACCGGCACCAACGCCTTGGGCAGGGTGTCGGTGTACGGGCGCAGCCGGCGTCCCGCACCGGCCGCGAGCACCATCCCGATCATGCGGGGCCTCCCTCGTACGACTCCAGGTCACCGTGGAGGATAGCCCCGGGTGACCGGCCGGCCGCCGTCAACCGGGAGTTCACCCGGGCCGACCGGGGGTTCAGCCGGGCAGGGCGGCCAGGTCGGCGAGCACGCACAGCCGCTCGTCGGCGGTCAGCGTGGCGTACGGGCCGGCCGCCCGACGGTCGGTCTCCAGCTCGATGGCCCGCCGTTCCGGCCCGTCCGGCAGCTCGCCGACGCTGCCGGCGGTGTGCCCGGCGGCGGTCCACGCCTGCGCGTACGCGTCGGCCCGGTGGTACCGCAGCGCGCCGATCCGGTTGAGCAGCAGCACGCCCGGCGGGGTGCCGTCCGGCTCGTACGGCGGGGCCACCGCCGCGAACGCGGGCCCCGGCCCGGCGTCCGGCTCGCCGGCCAGCAGCACCGCGTACGCCACCACCCGCCCGTACGCCTCGACGAGCCGGCGCACCCGGTCGTCGTGCCCGGCCCACAGTTCCTCGGTCACCTCGGCGTGCACCTGGTACAGCTCGGTGAGGAAGTCGACGCCGCGTTCGGTGGCGGTGATGCCGCCGTCCGGCCGGCGGGCGATCGTGCCGTGGGCGACCTGCTTGTCCAGCGCCCGTTGGCAGGTTGCCGGGTCGCGGTAGCGGTTGACGGCGGCGAAGCCGGCCCGGTCGACGGTGCCGCCCGGCGCGGCGAGCCGGGTGCGGAACTCCACCAGGAAGCCGGTGGCGGCGGGCCCGCCGTACCGTTGGCTCAGTTCGGCGCCGCCGCCGTCGCGGCCGGCGAGCATCCCGGCCACGAACGCCCGCTCGACCGCCGGGGCGACCAGCCCGGCGAAGCGGTGCGGTGCCAGCTCGACGCCATCATCCGTGATCAACGCGCCGGCGCTGCGGAGGGGCTCGGTGGGCACGCTTCGACAGTAGCGAGCGCGGGCCGGCCGCGCCGATGCCCGGTCCCGGCCCGACCTGCACCGGAGTCGACCGGTTCGACCCTTACCGCCCCGTGCGGCGTGCCCGCATGTTGAACTTGGCGTGTATGCCGGCCGGAGCGGCCCGGCCAGGCCCTAGGCTCGTGCGCATGACCGCCGAGCAGCTGATCTCGTTCGCCCGTGGCGCGCCCTCGCTGGACATCGTGGATGTCGAGGGGCTCAAGGCCGCCGCCGTCCGTGCCTTCGACGCCGACCCCGCCGGGGTCACCGCCTACGGCACCTCCGTGGGTTACCCCCCCCTGCGGAAGTGGATCGCCGAGAAGCACGGCGTCGAGGCGGATCAGGTGCTGGTCACCAACGGCTCGCTCCAGGCCGACGCGTTCCTCTTCGACCACCTGGTCCGGCGCGGGGACGCCGTGGTGGTGGAGCGTCCGACGTACGACCGGACGCTGCTCAACCTCCAGCGGATGGGCGGCGAGATCCACGGCGTGGGCATCGAGCCGGACGGCCTGGACACCGCCGAGCTGCGCAAGCTGCTGGAGTCCGGGGTACGCCCCCGGCTGGCCCACGTGATCCCGAACTACCAGAACCCGGCCGGGGTGACCCTCTCCCTGGACAAGCGCCGTGAGCTGCTCGACCTCGCCGCCGAGTACGGCTTCACCATCTTCGAGGACGACCCGTACGCCGACATCCGGTTCCGGGGCGAGCCGCTGCCGTCGATGCTGTCGATGGACACCCGGGGTGTGGTGGTGCACGCGTCGAGCTTCACCAAGACCGTCTGCCCCGGGGTCCGGGTCGGTTACCTGGTCGGGCCGGCGAGCCTGATCGCGGACATCGCCAAGACGGCGACCAGCCTCTACATCTCGCCGGGCATGGTGTCGCAGGCGATCGTGCACCAGTTCTGCGTCTCGGGTGACATCCAGCGGTCGATCGCCACGGTGTCCTCGGCACTGGGCGAGCGGGCCGGGGTGCTGGCCGAGTCGCTGCGCCGGCACCTGCCCGAGGTGACCTTCGTCGAGCCGGACGGCGGCTACTTCCTCTGGGTGGAGTTCCCCGACGACGTGGACGTGGACCGGTTGGCGCCGGCCGCCGCCGAGCGGGGTGTCGCAGTGGTCAAGGGCAGCGACTTCATGGTCGACGGTGGGCGGCACGCGTTGCGGCTGGCCTTCTCCGCGGTGACCGCGGACCGGATCGACGAGGGTGTGCGCCGGCTCGCGGACGCGGTGGCGGCCGTCCGCAGCTGAAATATCTGTCGGGTTTCCGACAAAAGTACGACGTCGGCCGGTCGAGGGCTCCCCTCGGCCGGCCCGGCGAACCACAATGCTGCGAGCGTCACTCACGTTCGGCCGGTGACCCGGTCGTTCCCGCCGGACGGGTGGGCGACGCGGCAGCATTACCCCCGCCCCCAGCGGTGCCGGGTGGGTCGGGTCGCCCCCTCACCCCCCTGAAAGCGGCCCGACCCGCCCGGCGCCCACAGCCGTAATCCCGGCGGCGGCGTAGCCTGCAAGCCGCAGCAGGACACCCGGGAGGGGGAACGCCATGACGGACCGGGCGGCACGGGAGCGGTCGGCGACACTCCACGGCGGTCGGGTGCTGAACCCCCGCGCCTGGGTGTCCCCGGTGCGCGCGATGTCCCGCATCCTCAACGCCGACGGCTCCCCCCGTACCCCCGCGCCCACCGGCCCGGGACGCAGCGGGGTGGTCGACTGCGGCCTCTACGTCGACGGCGAACGCCGCCCCGGCCAGTGGCAGTACGCCGAGGCACTGGCCGCCGCCCGCGACGAGCGCGACGGGTTCGTCTGGCTCGGGCTGCACGAACCGGAACTGGCCGAGATGACCGCCATCGCCGAGACGTACGGCCTGCACGAACTGGCCGTCGAGGACGCGGTGAAGGCCCAGCAGCGGCCCAAGCTGGAGCGCTTCGGCGAGGTCAGCTTCCTCGTGCTGCGGACCGCCCGCTACTGCGAGCACACCGAGCTGACCGAGACCTCCGAGGTGGTGGAGACCGGCCAGGTGATGCTGTTCATCGGGCCGAACTTCCTGATCAGCGTCCGGCACGGGGACGCCTGCCGGCTGTCGCCCGTCCGGGCCGACCTGGAGGCCAAGCGGGACCTGCTACGCCACGGGCCGTGGGCGGTGGCGTACGCGATCACCGACCGGGTGGTGGACCTCTACCTGGAGGTGGCCGACCAGTTGGAGGACGACCTCGACGTGCTGGAGGCCGACGTCTTCGACAGGCAGAGCAGCGGCCGCATCCAGCGGATCTACCAGATGAAGCGGGAACTGGTGGAGTTCAAGCGGGCGGTGATCCCGCTGCAACGGCCGCTGCTGACGCTTACCGCGCAGGTCAACCGCGAGGTGCCGCAGGAGGTACGGCGTTACTTCCGCGACGTGCAGGACCACCTCAGCCGCACCGTCGAGCAGGTCAACTCCTACGACGACCTGCTCAACTCGATCCTCCAGGCCCGGCTGGCGCAGGTCACCGTCGACCAGAACAACGACATGCGCAAGATCGCCGCGTGGGCGGCCATCGCGGCGGTGTGGACCGCGTTCGCCGGCGTCTACGGCATGAACTTCGAGAACATGCCCGAGCTGAAGTGGACGTACGGCTACCCGGGGGTGCTCGCGTTGATGCTCGCCATCTCGCTGGCGCTTTACAGGTGGTTCCGCCGCAACGGCTGGCTCTGACCGACGCCAGGTCAGTGGGCCGGGGCGGTGGCCGGGGTGGCCGCCGCCATCAGCTCGGAGACGGTGCAGAACTCGAAGCCCCGCCGCCGCAGCCCGGTGATCATCGCGGCCAGCCCCCGGATCGCGACCAGCCGGTCCGCCGGCCCGGTGTCGTGGGCGAGCAGGATGGTGCCCGGCTCACAGGAGTCGACGACGTAGTCGACCAGGCCGTCCGGATTCTGGGTGAACCGGGATTCGAGCATCTGCCGGTTCCACAGGACCACCTGGTAGCCGAGGTCGTTGGCGGCGAGCAGGGTGCTGCCGGCGAGGTGCCCGTACGGCGGGCGGAGCAGGGTGGGCTCCCGGCCGCAGAGCCGGGTCAGCTCGTTGTGCGCCCGACTGATCGCGGTGCACGCCTGCTCGTACGTCATCTTCGCGAGGTCCTGGTGGGCCCACGTGTGGTTGCCGATCTCGTGACCGTCGAGCCGGTGCGCCACCAGCCGGCCGTACTCGCGGGCGCGGCGGCCGACCATGAAGAACGTGGCCGGGGTGTCGGTCTGCGCGAGGATCGACAGCACCCGGGGGGTCCAGTTCGGCGCGGGCCCGTCGTCGAAGGTGAGCGCGATCAGCCGGCGGGTGGTGTCCACGCTCCACACCACGTCGACCCGGGGCGACCGGGGCGGGGTGCGCCGGTCGGCGTGCACGGTGGCGGCGTACCCGCCGTAGACGGGCAGCTTGCTGTCGGCGGTCGCCTCCGCGTACCCGAACTCGCCGGTCAGTACCGCCCCGGCGCCGGCCAGGGCGGCGGCGGTGCCGGAGAGCACCCGCCGCCGGGACAGCGCCCGGTCACGCCCGGCCGGGCGCTCGGCGGACTGGTCCCGGCGCCCCGTCGAGGGAGCGCCGCTCGGCTCCGGAGCCGAGCGCTCCGGGTCGGTGGTCGGCGGCATACGAGCACTGTAGGAGCCGGACGCCCGCCGGGTGGGCCCGTAACGGTCGGGGAGAACCCTGAAAAATCCTTACGTTGTCGTGGGGGTCGCAGCCCGGGGCGGGCACGCCACCGGCATGCCGGGCGGGCCGGAACCCGCCCGGGGCCGGAAGCCGGCTGCGGCGCGGGACGACCTGTGGGGTCGTCGCCGCGCCGCCGTCGATGTGCGGGGGATCAGCGCCGGGTGCTGGACGCGGTCTTCCCGGCGTCGAGCGCCTTGCCGAGGTCGTCGGCCGGTCGGCCGGAGACGTCGGTGGCGCCCTCGGCGACCGAGGGGACCTTGTCGTTCGGGTGGATCACCGGCTTGCCGGCCGGGCTGCCGGCCGCCACGGCGGAACTGCCGACGCCGGTGGGCGGGGTGGCCGAACCGGTGGCCGTGGTGCCGTCCGCCGACGGGGTCTCCACCACCAGGATGTCGACGTCGTCGCGGCCGGCGGCGGCCGAAGCGGTGGAGGCCCCGGCGGGCTGCGGGACGGGGGCGGTGCCGATGCTGCGGGTCGGGTCGTACTCGGCCCACTCCTGCTGCTCGCGGCGGCGACGCAGGGCCATCGCGCCGGCCACCCCGGCGACCGTGCCGGCGACCAGCAGGCCGGCCATCATGCCGCGCGAGGTCCGCTTCCGCTTCCGGGCCTTCGGGCTCTTCGCCTTGATCTTCTTGGTCACCTTGGCCTGCTTGGCGGCGGCGGCCTTCTTGCCGGCCACCGCCTTGCCGGCGGCCTCGGCCTGGGCGTGGCGCACCGCCAGGGCCACCGGGGCGAGCGCCGCGGCCGTCGTCGCCAGGCCGCTGGAAGCCCGGTCCCGCACCGCGACCGCGGTCGGTGCGACGGCACTGCGGGCCGACCGGACCCGCGGGCCGACGGTGGCGCCGGCACCCTTCGCCGCGTGCGTGGCGGCCTGCCTCAGGTGACCGATGCCCTGGTGCAGCTCCACCTTTGCCAGCTGCCCCTGGGTCTTGCGCCGCCCGATTCCAAACACGGTCCCACCTCCTGGGAGTTGTCCTTCGTCATCCTCCACCAACGGATGCCTCCGCACTGCCAGATGGGGCACATGGGAGGATCCGCATGGAACTGACCAACGAGTGAGGAGTACCCGTGGCCGAGGCTGTCTACGCCACCTTGCACACCAACGCTGGCCCGATCCGGCTGGAACTCTTCGGCAATCACGCTCCGAAGACGGTTCGTAACTTCGTCGACCTGGCCGAGGGCAACAAGGAATACACCGACCCCCGCACCGGTCAGCCGGGCAACGGGCCGTACTACGACGGCACCATCTCGCACCGGGTGATCAGCGGCTTCATGATCCAGATGGGTGACCCGACCGGCACCGGTCGGGGTGGCCCGGGTTACACGTTCGCCGACGAGTTCCACCCGGAGCTGCGCTTCGACCGACCGTACCTGCTGGCGATGGCGAACGCCGGGCCGGGCACCAACGGCTCGCAGTTCTTCATCACCGTCGGGGCGACCCCGCACCTGAACAACCGGCACACCATCTTCGGCCAGGTGGCCGACGAGCAGTCGGCGAAGGTGGTGGACTCGATCGCCAACACCCCCACCGGCCCGAGCGACAGGCCGTTGCAGGACGTGGTGATCGAGCGGGTCGAGATCGAGCGCACCGGGGCCTGACCGCGGCTGCGAGGTACCTTTGCACGCATGACTGAACGCTCCGGGCCGGTCGGCGACGCCACCGGTGGGTCGGTGCCGACCACACCGGTCTGCTACCGCCACTCCGACCGGGAGACGTACCTCAGGTGCTCCCGCTGCGACCGGCCGATCTGTCCGGACTGCATGCGGGACGCTCCCGTCGGCCACCAGTGCCCGGAGTGCGTGAACGAGGGACGCCGCAGCGTACGGCCGGCGCGTACCGCCTTCGGTGGCGGTGCCGCCGGCCGTCGCGGTCTGGTCACCCGCACCCTGATCGCGCTGAACGTGCTGGTGATGATCGTCTCGGTGCTCAGCGACCGGGGCGGCGACTCGCTGATCGGCGGCTCAGGCTTCGGCGGCCTGCTCGGCGGCGGCACCCCACTGACCCAGTGGGGCTCGGTGCTCAGCTACGCCTCGTACGTGCCGTTCGGCGAGGCGCACGGGGTCGCCTCCGGCGAGTGGTACCGGCTGGTCACCGCGATGTTCCTGCACTACGGCGTGGTGCACCTGCTGCTCAACATGTGGGCGCTCTGGGTGCTGGGGCGGGAGTTGGAGGCGCTGCTCGGACCGCTGCGCTTCCTCGGCCTCTACCTGATGGCCGGGCTCGGCGGCAACGTCGCGGCCTACCTGTTCAGCAGCCCCAACACCGCGTCGGCAGGTGCCTCGACGGCGGTCTTCGGGCTGTTCGCGGCGGTCTTCGTGCTGATGCGCCGGCTCGGCCGGGACACCTCGGCGATCCTGCCGATCCTGGTGATCAACCTGATCTTCACGTTCACCGTGCCGGGCATCTCCATCCCGGGCCACGTCGGCGGGCTGATCGTCGGGGCGCTGATGGCGCTCGTGCTGGCGTACGCCCCCCGGATGCGGCGCTCGGTGTTCCAGGCCGCCGGTGCGGGGGTCATCCTGCTCGCGCTGCTCGGCCTGGTGATCGTCCGTACGGTGATGCTGCTCGGCTGAGCGGGTCCTGCCGGATACCGCTGTCCCGGCCCCGTCGGGGTCGAGCACGTCGGCGGTGCCTCAGGGGCGGGCGGCCCGGACCGCCTCGGCCACCTCCGCCGGGGGTGCGCCCAGGTCGGAGCGGCCGAGCAGGTGCAGGGTCTCGCCCGCGTCGATCTCCAGGGTCTCGCCGGTCAGCCCGAACCGGGTCCGCCGGTCCACGGTGACCGCCTCCACCGCCTCCCATGGCAGGTGCCGCCGCCCGGCGTACCCCCGGACGACGGTGATCCCGACGGCGTCGACCGCGAGGCGGACCGGGGCGAGCAGGTCGCGTACCGCCCAGGTGGCCAGACCTGCGGCGGCGGCGACGGCCAGCGTCAGCCGGACCGGGTCGCCGTCGGCGAGCAGCAGTCCGAGGGCGACCAGCCCGACCGCGCCGGCCAGCTTCACCGCCGGGACCACCGGTGGGACCCGCCACTGACGGGCCGGAGACGTTGGTGGATGCACCGTCCCAGCATGCCAGCCGCGGCGGGCCGACCCCGGCGACGCGGGGGGCGGACCGGCGGTCGGCGACGTAGTATCGACACAGCCTAAGTTACCGGGGAGTAGTCATGAGTGACGCAGTCATCGTCGGTGCGGTGCGTACCCCGGTCGGGCGACGCAAGGGCGGCCTGGCCGAGGTGCACCCGGTCGACCTGTCGGCGCACGTGCTGCGCGCCCTCGCCGACCGCACCGGCATCGATCCCGGCCAGGTCGACGACGTGGTCTGGGGCTGCGTGTCCCAGGTCGGCGAGCAGTCCTGGAACGTCGCCCGCAACGCCGTGCTCGCCGCCGGCTGGCCCGAGTCGGTGCCCGGCACCACCCTCGACCGGCAGTGCGGTTCCAGCCAGCAGGCCCTGCACTTCGCCGCCGCGACGGTCGTCTCCGGTCAGGCCGACCTGGTGGTGGCCGGTGGCGTCGAGTCGATGACCCGGGTGCCGATGGGGTCCAGCGTCGGCGACGGCATGCCGTTCAGCGACCGCATCCGGGCCCGCTACCGGGGCGTCGAGGGCTTCGCCGACGACCAGCCGCTCCCGTTCAACCAGGGGGTCGGTGCCGAGCTGATCGCCGCCCGCTGGCGCTTCTCCCGCGCTCAGCTCGACGAGTTCGCGCTGGCCAGCCACGAGAAGGCCGCCGTCGCGCAGGCCGCCGGGGCGTTCGACCCCGAGCTGGCCCCGGTGCCGCGCAGCGACGGCCGCTCGTTCACCGCCGACGAGGGCATCCGCCGGGACACCTCCCTCGCCGCGCTCGGCGAGCTGAAGACCCCGTTCCGCGCCGACGGGGTGGTGACCGCCGGGTCCGCGTCGCAGATCTCCGACGGAGCCGCCGCGCTCGCCGTCACCACCAGCGAGTGGGCCAGCCGGCACGGCCTGCGACCGCTGGCCCGGGTGCACACCGCGGTGGTCGCCGCCGACGACCCGGTCGCCATGCTCACCGCCCCCATCCCGGCCACCGCGAAGGCGCTGCGCCGCGCCGGCCTGGGCATCGAGGAGATCGGCGTGTACGAGGTGAACGAGGCGTTCGCCCCGGTGCCGCTGGCCTGGCTCGCCGAGACCGAGGCCGACCCGGAGCGGTTGAACCCGCGCGGCGGGGCGATCGCGCTGGGGCACCCGCTCGGCGCGTCCGGTGCCCGGATCATGACGACGATGCTCCAGCACATGCGGGACAACGACCTCCGGTACGGCCTGCAGACCATGTGCGAGGGCGGCGGCATGGCCAACGCCACCATCCTCGAACTCCTCTGACGCCGCCCGTCCGCGAGCCCCGCCCGAGATCCCCGCAACGGGGCCGATGATGCGGTGTCCGGGTGGTCTTGATGCCGCCACATCGGCCCCATTGCGATCCCGCCCGGCCGGAAAATGGTGGGTGTCGGGGCGGGCAGGTGGCCTAATCTGCGCGGCGTGACGATCGTCTCCTTGGCCCCCGGCTGGGCCGACCCGCAGTGGCGGGCCACCGCGCTGGACTGGGTCACCGGGCACCTCGACCGGCACGGCCGGCGGGTCACCGGCCCGGTCGAGGCCCGGCAGCGCCCCTGGTCGCTGGTCTGGCAGGTGCCCACCGACGCCGGGCCGTACTGGTTCAAGGCGAACAACCCCGGCACGGCGTACGAGGCGGTGCTGCTGGCCGAGTTGCCCCGAGCTGCCCCCGGCCTGGTGCTCGACCCGGTGGCCGTGGACACCGGGCGGGGCTGGTCGTTGCTGCCCCACGGTGGCCCGTCCCTGCGTGACCTGGCCGAACCCGACCCGGGCCGGTGGGCCGACGTGCTGGTCGCCTACGCCGATCTCCAACGGACGGTGACGCCCCGGGCCGACGACCTCGTCGCGCTGGGCGTGCCCGACCAGCGGCCGGCGGCCCTGCCGGCCCTGCTCGCCGACCTGCTCGACGACCGCGCCGCCCTGCTCCTCGACCCTCGCCGCGACGGCCCCGACACCCACCCGGCCGCCGGGGCCGACGGCGGCACCGATGTCCGCCCGGCTGTCGACGGCGACGGCGATACCCACCCGGCCGCCGGGGCCGACGGCGGCGGGAGCGACGACGGTGGGCTGGACGCGGCGACCTACGAGCGGCTGCGGGCGTACCAGCCGCGCTTCGCCGAGGACTGCGGGCGGCTCGCCGACACCGGCATCCCGGCCAGCGTGCAGCACGACGACCTGCACGACGGGAACGTGTTCGCCGCCGACGGCTACCGCTTCTTCGACTGGGGCGACGCGTCCGTGGCGCACCCGTTCGGCACCCTGCTGGTGACCCTGCGCTCGGTGGCGCACACCTATTCGCTGCCCGAGGGCGACCCGGTGCTGCTGCGCCTGCGGGACGCCTACCTGGAGGCGTGGACCGACCGGCACGACCGGACGGCCCTGCGGGAGGCCGCCGGGCTCGCCGTACGGGTGACCACGGTGAGCCGGGCGCTGTCCTGGCGGCGGGCGCTGGCCACCACCGACCCGGGTCGCACCGAGTACGCCGACGCGGTGCCGGGCTGGCTCGGCGAACTGTTCGCGCCGATGCCCGTCTGACGTCCCGCGCCCCGGGAGAAGCAGCCGGTGCGGAAAAGACGCACCGCTGGTGCGACCCGGAGGAGTGGAAGTTCCAAAAGTCGACAGTGAGCCACATCACCCCTGGTCGCGGCTCGTTGGCCAGGTATGGACGTCTTCTCGCGCACCTTCCTCCCGGCCGCCGCCGAGACCGGGCTGGCGGTCCAGACGGTGAGCCGGCACATGCCGGTCTTCCGCCAGTGCGTCGGGTCGGGGGACGCCACCATCCTGGTCGCCCGGTGCGCCCGCCCCGACCGCCCGGTCGACGGTGACTACCTCCTCCTGCTCACCCACCGCCGGCTGGTGGTGACCCGGCAGACCCGGGTGCTGCACCGGCTGCGCCTGCACCTGAACACCGAGCTGCGGGAGCTGAGCAACGTCACCTGGAGCCCCGACCCGCGCGCGCAGGCCGTGGAGCTGGCCGCCACCGCGATCGACGGGGTACGGGAGCGGTTCGTCATCCGTACCCAGCACCCGAAGCAGGTGTGGCAGCTCGACACGCTGCTGCACCACGCGTTCCGGACCCGGCTGCGCAGGCCCGAGGAACGGGTCGTCGCCACCATCGGTGACGCCCCGCCCGTCGCGCCGACCCCGCTGCTGCGCCCGCTGCCGACCCGCTGACCGGGTTCTTACCCGACCCGAACACGGCCGTCCGTTCCGTCCGACCCCGGGACGGTCATCATGGGCCGGTGACCGTCGACGCCACCGCACCACGTGGGCTCGTCCTCGTCGTGGAGGACGAGCCGGCCATCGCCGACCTGGTCCGCCTCTACCTGGGCCGGGACGGGTTCGGCGTACACCTGGAACGGGACGGCACGGCCGGGCTGGCCGCCGCTCGCCGGCTGCGCCCGGTGGCCTGCGTCCTCGACATCACCCTGCCGGGCCTGGCCGGCACCGAGATCTGCCGGCGGCTGCGCGAGTCCGGCGACTGGACCCCGGTCATCTTCCTCACCGCCCGCGACGACGAGGTCGACCGGATCGTCGGCCTGGAGTTGGGCGCCGACGACTACGTGACCAAACCGTTCAGCCCCCGCGAACTGGTGGCCCGGGTCCGGGCGGTGCTGCGGCGGACCGTCGGCGCCCCCGACGGCGCGGACCGGCCCCGCACCGTCGGCCCGGTCACCCTCGACCCGGCCCGGCGGACGGTGCTCGCCGCCGGCACCCCCGTCCAGCTCACCTCGACCGAGTTCGACCTGCTCGCCCACCTGATGGCCCGCCCCGGCCGGGTCTTCACCCGGGAGGAACTGCTGGCCGGGGTCTGGGGGTACGCGGCACACGCCGGCACCCGTACCGTCGACGTGCACGTCGCCCAGGTCCGGGCGAAGCTCGGCGCGGCCAGCGTGATCCGCACCCACCGGGGCGTCGGGTACGCCGCCGATGACTGAACCCCCCGCCCCGTCGACCGCTCCCCGGCGGGGCACCGCCCCGCGCCGCCGGTCCCTGCACACGCTGACGTCCCGCGCGGTGCTGGTCACCTGCGCGGTGGCGTTGGTGTCGGTGCTGGTCACCGCCCTGGTCGCGGTCCCCCTGGCGGTACGCGGGGTGGAACGCCGCGACCAGGAGGCGCTGGCCGCGCAGGCCCGGCTCGCCGCCGACGTGCTCCGGGTCCGGCCCAGCCGCCAGCGCGACGCGGCAGGCGACCGGCTGATCCGACAGCTCAAGGACCAGCAGATCGAGGTGTACGTCGTCCAGGGTGGGCTGGCCGACCGCCCCGGCCTGCCCCGGCAGGTGGTGAACCGGATCTCCGCCGGCCGGGACGTCTCCGGTCGCCGGTTCGTCAACGGCCAACGGACCCTCGTCGAGGGGCGGGCGCTGCCCGGCGGGGAGGGGGTGGTGCTGACCCGGGGCACCCCGCAGGGACCGTGGCGGCAGGTGCTGCGCGCGCTGTGGCTGCCGCTGCTGGCCGGGCTCACCGCCGGTGCGGCGGCCGGGCTGCTGCTCGCCCGTCGGCTGGCCCGGCCGATCCGGCAGGCCGCCACCGCCGCCGCCCGGCTGCGCGCCGGTGACCGGGCCGTCCGGGTGCCCGTCGAGCCGCCCGACGAGGTCGCCGATCTGGCGTACGCGTTGAACGGGTTGGCCGCCGCGCTGGCCACCAGCGAGGGCCGGCAACGGGAGTTCCTGCTCTCCGTCTCGCACGAGCTGCGGACCCCGTTGACCGCGATCCGGGGGTGGGCGGAGGCGCTCGCCGACGGGGTGATCGGCGCGGACGAGGCCACCGCGACGGGCCGGACCATGCTCGCCGAGGCGCAGCACCTCGATCGGCTGGTCGCCGACCTGTTGGCGCTGGCCCGGCTGGAGGCGGTGGACTTCCCGCTGGAACCGGTGCCGGTGGACCTCACCCGGCTGGCCGCCGACGCCGAACGCACCTGGTCGGAGCGGTGTGCGGCGGTCGGGGTGCCGTTTCGGCTGGAGACGCCGGGCACGGCGGTGCCCGCGTACACCGATCCGGGGCGGATCAGGCAGGTGGTGGACGGGCTGCTGGAGAACGCGCTGCGGGTCGTACCGCCGGGGGCGCCTGTGGTGCTTGCGGTCCGACCGGCCGGTGCCGGGCCGACCGCCGGTGGGCTGGTCGAGGTCCGCGACGGCGGACCCGGCTTCACCGACGACGACCTGGCGGTGGCCTTCGAGCGGGGGGCGCTGCACCAGCGGTACCGGGGGGTCCGCAAGGTGGGCAGCGGGTTGGGGCTGGCGTTGGCCGCCGGGCTGGTCCGCCGGCTCGGCGGGGAGATCGTCGCCGGGCACGCCGCCGAGGGGGGCGCGGCGTTCACCGTCCGGCTGCCCGCCCGTCCTTACCTGACCCGAACCTCGGTCTGACCCCGCGCCCATCCCGTTCCGTGAGGCTGGTGGCATCACGGACGAGAGGACAGTCATGGCACATCGGGGAATCGCCGTCGCCGCCACCTCGCTGCTCGCGGCGCTCACGTTCGGCGTCGCCGGCTGCGGTACGGCCCAGGTCGCGCAGGACGGCACGAAGGCCGCCGCCGTCGACGTGGCCGCCGCGCTGGGCGTCGAGGGGCAGGCGCTGGCCGCGCTGGGCCTCGACCCGGTCGAGTTGGACCTGCTCGCCGCGCCCGCCGCGTCGACCACCCCGTCCCCGCAGGCCGGGGCCAAGGGCAAGCGTGGCGAGCGGGCGAAGGAACTGCGGCAGCGCCGGCAGGCCCGGGTGCTGCTGGGCCGCAACGGCCTGCACGGCGAGGCGGTGGTGCAGACCAAGGACGGCACGAAGACCGTCGTCGTGCAGCGCGGCGAGGTGACCGCGATCGACGGGGACTCGGCGACGGTGAAGTCCACCGACGGCTTCACCCTGACCTGGAAGCTGGGCGACCAGCTCCGGGTGGTCGAGCGGCGGACCACCGTCAAGGCCAGCGACGTCACGGTGGGCAGCAAGGTCAACGTGGCCGGGGCCAAGGACGGGGACGCCAGTGTCGCCCGGCTGATCGTGGTGCCGATCAAGCAGAAGTGACCCGTGGGGGACCGGTCGGGGCCGGCGTGGACCACGCCGGCCCCCGACGGGTGTTCCCCGTGGCTCAGCGGCTGGGTGGCAGCGCGTAGCCGACGTGGTCGCGGTACTCGATCGTCCAGCCCGCCGGGACGAGCCGGGCGCACTCCGTACGGGGGCCGGTGCAGACGATCGCGTCGACCGAGGTGGGGTCGGCCGGCGGCCGGTCCGGCAGCACCGACTGCAACGCCACCAGCTCGGGCGGCCGGCCGTCGTCGTCGCGCAGCAGCAACCACCAGGGGTACTCCCAGTTGTCGTTCTGCTGCACCAGGCCGATCCGCCGGGCGTCGCTGGCGCGTACCGCCGAGGCGGCCCAGCGGAACTCGTCGGCCCACTGCGGCCGGCGCAGGAACCGGGTGTCCCACTCGCCGGTGGTGAAGACCGAACCCGCGCCGACCAGCCGGCGGGGGAAGCCATAGGACAGGGCCAGCACGCCGGCCAGCGCGGAGGTGGCCAGCACGGTCACCACCAGCCCGGCGGCCACCGACCGGCGGCCCGCCCCGGCCCGCCGCCGCAGCACCGCGTCGACCCAGAGCCCCGCCAGGGGTACGGCCAGCACCAGCGCGTACAGCAGCAGCCGGTTCCCCCACGGCTGCCACTTGATCATCGCGGTGTGCAGGACCACCGCGCCCACCACCACCCCCGCGTACGCCCGCAGCGCCCCCGACCGGACGGGGACGACCCGGCGGGGCCGGGCCAGCGCGACGACCGCCCCGACCAGCGCCAGCGCCCCGGCCAACGGGAAGGCCACCCGGTCCTCGTCGGGATACCAGGCGGGCACCGGGAAGACCTCACGGCCGAACGTGATGGCCCGGTCCTGCGGGTCGACGCCGACCGCCTGGGAGCCGTCCATGATGGCCGAGGCGGTGCCGGCGCGCAGCGGTGCGAGCGGGGTGTCGAACGCCGTGTGTCCGATCCGCAGCGCGTTGACCAGCACGGCGGCCGGGTCGTGCCGTTCCATCGGGATGGACTCCCGCAGCCGGGGCGGCCCCAGCGGGTGACCGAACTCGGCGGTCTCCCGGGTCAGGAACGGCCCCACCACCGTCGCCGCGACCAGCAGCACCAGCAGTGAGCCGCCCACCGTCCGGGCCACCTGCCGGGCCCCGGTCGGTGCGGCCCGGTCGGGGACGCCCGCGGCGGGGCGGCGGGCCAGGCGGAGCTGCGCCAGGCCCCAGAGCAGCAGCAGCGGCCCGACGGCGATCAGCCCGCTGGTCTTGGTCAGCGCGGTCAGGCCGGTGGCCGCGCCGAGCGCCAGCGCGTCGGTCAGGCCGGCCCGGCGGCGCAGCCCGTCCAGCACCAGGGTGGCCGCGCAGGCGGCCCAGGCGGCGGCGACCAGGTCGGTCTGGGTGCTGGTCGCCTGGAGGGCCACCATCGGCGTGGTGGCGAGCAGGAACGCGGTGACGAGCTGGGCCCGCCGGCCCCCGCCGAGCTGGGCGGTGATCCGGGTGGCCGCGAGCAGGCAACCGATCCCGGCGGCCCACTGCACCAGGTTGTGCAGGGCGTCCCCGCCGGTGAACAGGCGCAGGTGCAGCAGCAGGTATTCGGCCCCGGGCGGGATGGTCACCTGCCGGTGGATGGCGGTGGGCCAGAACTCCAGGCTGCCCTGGGCCACCCAGTGCTCCACCTTCGGCAGGTGGTAGGTCTGCGAGTCGAAGTTGTTCGGCTCGGCCAGCAGCGCCACCACCAGCTCGATCAGCACCACGGCGAGCACCGTGCCGGCGAGCAGCCGTTCGCCCCGGGTCGCCGTACGCCGGGCGTGGGTCAGCCGGTCCGCCCAGCCGGTCAGCAGCGCCGCGACGCCGCCCCGGACGGTGGCCGGGGGTGCCGGGGCGTCGGCCGGCGGCTGCGGGCCGGACGCCGCGCCGACGGTCGGGCCGCCCACGGTCGCGCCGACCAGCACCGCCCGCCGGTTGCCCGCGGTGGCGGCCCGGGGCTCGGCGGTGTCGCGTCGCCGCCCGGCCGCCACCGCGACCCCGGCGACGAAGAGCAGCCAGGCCAGGGCGAAGGCGGGCAGGGTGAGCGCGTCGAGGGCACCCAGCACCTCCACGGTCAGCACGGCGAAGACGCCTGTCAGCAGGGCGGCCCGGACCACGCCGAGGCGGTGCGGGGCGACCACCCCGGCGGCCCGGGGACGCAGGAGGGCGGTGAGTAGCACGAGCGCGGCGACGGGGGCCGCCACGAGCATCCAGCCGGCTGCCGACATGGGCGGAAGTAAACACCATTCCCCGCAATGACCGGGTACCGGCCGGTCCGGTGGCCGCCGATGACGGGCGTCCGCCGCCGCGGTGGCGACCCTCGCGCGGCTGACCTGCCAGGCTAGGCTATGCCCGACTCACTGTCGCCACCGTGGAGATTCCCGTGAAGCTCTCGATCCTCATGCCGGTCTACAACGAGGAAGAACGCATCGCGGATGCCCTCAAGCAGGCATTGGCTGTCGATTATCCCTGCGAGATCGAGCTGGTCGTGGTGGACGACGGCAGCCGGGACGGCACCGGGGAGATCCTCGGCCGGGCGGACGACTCGCGGCTGCGGGTGATCACCCACCCCCGCAACGCGGGCAAGGGCGCGGCGATCAAGACGGCTGTGGACAGCGCCGAGGGTGAGTACATGGTCATCCTCGACGCCGACCTGGAGTACGACCCGCAGGACATCCCCCGGCTGCTCGCCCCGGTGCTCGACGGACGGGCCACGGTGGTCTACGGCAACCGCACCTTCGGCAGCCACAGCGCCTACAGCTTCTGGTACGTGATGGGCAACAAGGGCGTCACGATGGCGGCGAACGTGCTGTTCAACTCCTACATCGGCGACCTGGAGACCTGTTTCAAGCTGATGCCTGTCGAGCTGTACCGGTCGTTGGGCATCCGGTCCCGGGGTTTTGGGATGGAGGCGGAGGTGACCGGCAAGCTGCTGCGCCGGCGCATCCGCCCGTACGAGGTGCCGATCAGCTACCGGGCGCGTGGGCGCGAGGAGGGCAAGAAGATCACCTGGAGGGACGGGGTCGAGGCGATCTTCATCCTCGGCCGGGAGCGGACCCGTCGCCGTCCCGACCGCACGCCCCGCTGACCCGCCCCTCCCGGTTCGCCCGCGGTCACCCCGTCGGGGTCAGGAAACCGCCGACCGCCCGGCGCAGCCCGGCCGGGTCGAGGCCGTGCCACCGGTCGTGGTCCTTGGCGGTGCCGTAGCGCCGTAGTTCCGCCCGACCCACGCCGAGGCCGAGCACCCGGTGCGGCCGGTCGGCCAGCGCCTCGGTCACCACCCGCGTCGAGGTGCCGGCCAGGTAGGGCTCCACCACGACCACCTCGGTTCCGGCAAGCGCCCGCAGCCCGGTCACGTCGAACGGCCGGGGTCGGTGCGTGTAGGCCACCGTCACCGGCAGGCCGGCCACCGCCGCGAGCGCGGCGTCGAGCACCGGACCGACCGCCACCAGCAGCGCCGCGTCCGGCCCGGCGTCGCGTACCACCTGCAACCCACCCGCCTTCGGGTACGCCCGCGTGTTGCTGCGCAGCGACAGCCGCAGGTAGGTCGAGTGCTGCCCGCAGACCGCGTCGCGGAGCAGGTCGGGCACCTCGTCGGGGTGGCCGGGCACGTGCACGGTCCAGCCGTCGAGGGTGTCGATCAGGGCGACGTCGGCCGGGGCGAGGTGGGTCCGTCCGGCCTTCGCCCGGTCGTACGACGCGCCGATGCTGACCAGCACCGCGCCGACCCCCTGGTGGTCGAGGTCCAGCTTGATCTGCTCGTACGCCCGCTCGACGAGGAACGGGGCGTAGCTGTGCACGATCGGGCGCTGCCCGGTCAGGGCGAGCCCACCGGCCACCCCGATCATCAACTGTTCCCGGATGCCCACGTTGACCACCCGGTCCGGATACCGGCGGCCCGCCTCGGTGAAGGCGTCGGCGGAGATGTCGGCCAGCACGATCGTGGTCCGGGGGTCGTCGAGGAACCCGGTGGCGCTGGCGACGAAGGCGTCCCGCATGGTCATGACCGGCTCCCCGGGGTCGTCGCGTCGCCGGGCGGGGTGTCGACCGCGACGACGACGTGGGGGCGGTGGCCGTCGTGGCCGGTGAGGGCGGCGTGCAGGGCGTCGTGGTCGTGCCCGTCGACGGTGGCGGCGGTCCAGCCGTTGACGGTGAACCGGCTGGCCACCCCGCCGGGCCAGCCGTGACTGGCCGACGCGTTGTCGACGACGATCGCGGTGAGCCCGGCCAGGCCGGTCGCGCCGGCGTAGGCGATCGCCTCGTGGTTGGAGCCCTCGTCGAGTTCGGCGTCGCCGAGCAGGACGTACACCCGGGGGGTGGTGCGGCCCTGGGCGCGCAGGCCGAGCGCGGTGCCGACGCCCAGCCCGAGTCCGTGGCCGAGCGAGCCGGAGCCGATCTCGACCCCGGGGACGAGGGTGCGGTCGGGGTGGCCGCCGAGGCGGCTGTCCGGCCCGCCCGCGTCGTCGAGCCAGTCGACGGGGATGAACCCCTTGGCGGCGAGTACGGCGTAGTAGCCCGCCACGGCGTGCCCCTTGGAGAGCAGGAAACGGTCCCGGTCCGGGTCGTCGACGGTGGCCGGGGTGACCCGCAGGACCCGGTCGTAGAGCACCCAGTGCACGTCGACGGTGGAGTACACGTTGGCGTCGTAGGTGCCGCCGGCGCGGATACGTTCCAGCGGCCCGACGACGGGGGCGGGCAGGACGCGGCCCGCCGGGCGGGTTGCGGTCGGTGTGGTCATGTGCCTAGCGTGCTACTTGAAGTTAACTTCAACTCAAGGGCAGTGATGCACGAGTCACTCACCATCGGCCAGCTCTCCGCGCGCAGCGGGGTGGCCCAGTCGGCGCTGCGCTACTACGAACGCCTCGGGCTGATCCACGCCGAACGCACCGGCGGCAACCAGCGCCGCTACGCCCGCACCGAACTGCGCCGGGTGGCGTTCATCCGGATCTCCCAGCAGGTAGGCATCTCGCTGGACGAGATCCGTGCCGCGCTGGACTCGCTGCCCTCGTCCCGTGCCCCCAGCCCCGACGACTGGGCCGCCCTCTCCCGCACCTGGCGGGAACGGCTCGACGAGCGGATCAAGCTGCTCGGCAAGCTCCGCGACGACCTCGACGGCTGCATCGGCTGCGGCTGCCTGTCGTTGCAGCGCTGCACCCTCTACAACCCGGGCGACACGCTGGCCGGCGAGGGCCCCGGCGCCCGCCTGGTGCTGCCCCGCCGGGACGGCCCGCCGCCGCCCTGAGTGCCCGCGCCCGGTGTGGCCCGGCCGATCGTCACCCGGTGGTGAGCAGCACCTTGCCCACGTGGTCGCTCGACTCGACCAGCCGGTGCGCCTGCGCCGCGTCACGCATCGGCAGCCGCCGGTCCACGATCGGCCGGATGTCGCCCGCCTCCACCAGCGGCCACACCTGCTCCCGCACGCCCCGGACGATGTCCGCCTTGTCGGCCAGCGGGCGCGACCGCAGCGCGGTCGCCGCCACCGAGGCCCGCTTCGCCAGCAGCGCCCCCAGGTCCAGCTCGGCCTTCCGGCCGCCCTGCATGCCGATCACCACCAGCCGGCCGCCGTCGGCCAGCGCCGCCACGTTCCGGCCCAGGTAGGACGCGCCCATGATGTCGAGGATCACGTCCGCACCCCGCCCGTCGGTGACCCGCCGGACCTCCGCCACGAAATCCTGCTCGCGGTAGTCGACGGTGTGCGTGGCACCCAGCTCCCGCAACCTGTCGTGCTTGGCCGACCGGGCGGTCGCCACCACAGTCGCGCCCAGCGCCGCGCCGAACTGCACCGCGAACGTGCCGATCCCGCTGCCACCGCCGTGCACCAGCAGCGTCTCCCCCCGGCCCAGGTAGGCCACCCGGACCAGGTTCGACCAGACCGTACAGGCCACCTCGGGCAGCGCGGCGGCGTCGACCGGGTCGACACCGGCCGGCACCGGCAGCAACTGCCCGGCCGGCACGGCCACCCGCTCGGCGTACCCGCCGCCGGCCAGCAGCGCGCACACCGGCTGACCCACCGCCCACCCGGTCACCCCCGCGCCGAGCGCGCCGACCACCCCCGAACACTCCAGCCCGGGGTACGCCGGCACGCCCGGCGGCGGCGGATACTGCCCCTGCCGCTGGAGCAGGTCGGCCCGGTTCACCGCGCTGGCGGTCACCTCGACGACCACCTCACCCGCACCGGGCTCCGGGTCGGGCACCTCCGCCCAGACGAGCGCGTCGGGTCCACCGGGTTCCGGGATCGTGATCGCGTGCATGGCCCAGTCTTACCCGATCCGGGCCGCGAACCACGCCCACCCGACGACAAGCGCCATGCGGGCAGGTCCGGCCGGCAATATCCACCGGCCGTCGCCCCGGGCGGTCCACCGCTCGCCCACGACGGCCGGAATTTCGGCCACAGTGGACCGTCCGGGTGAGGTCACGCTGGTCATGCCAGGGATCAAGGACCCCTTTCCGGTACGCCGAACCGCGCCCGACGGCGATGGGGCGGCTCGTCCGGACGCGGTTCGTGGCAGACTAGGCACGGGCCGCGTACCCCCGGGTGGCGGTTCGGGAGGGTTCGCCTAGTGGCCGATGGCGCTGGTCTTGAAAACCGGTAAGGCAGCGATGTCTTCGTGGGTTCGAATCCCACACCCTCCGCTTCCAGAGCCGCAGCGACGCCCCCTGACCAGTGCGGACGCCGGCAGGGGCGTTGCCTGCAAGCAACCGCAGCCACGGTGGCATGGGTATCAGCCGCGTGGAGTGAGACTGTGCCGATACGTGGTGGTACGGCCTCTGCCGCCGTCCTGGTGCACGAGACCACGGTTGCGCAGGC
The DNA here is from genome assembly GCF_030518815.1 of Micromonospora cynarisoli. Lineage (NCBI taxonomy): Bacteria > Bacillati > Actinomycetota > Actinomycetes > Micromonosporales > Micromonosporaceae > Micromonospora > Micromonospora cynarisoli. Next base: position 4,867,654 of record NZ_CP130426.1, read on the forward strand.
TTCGGAGGGCCTTGCGAATGTTGGGCCCGGTCAGGTCGAGGATTGCCTCCAGTTGGGCAACGGTCCTCGGTGCGGGTCCGAGCGCGTCATAGACGCGTAGCTCGGTGGCGTTGAGGGCCGGGCTCGTGGAGTTGACTGCGGGGCCACGGAGCAGCACGCTGAATCTGATATTGGAGTCGATGTACTTCGCCGGTGGCAGGGCATGGTCTGACAGCTCGTGAGCAATCGTGGGGATGCCGCTGGCGAGGGCCTCGATGACCCGGCCGCCGGTGGCGGCCGACCGGACGTGTTGGCAGATGGCCACGAGGAGCCCGTTGCGGGCGGATGTGACGGCGTCGTGGCCGAGGCGATCGACAGTGATGCCGTACAGGCCACCCGGGTTGGTGATGACGAGACGGTCGCGGCGTAGCCGTACCTCGATGGCGAAGGCCTGTGACCAGTGGTCGAGGTCGCGGTGGATGAGAGCGTTGGCGATGATCTCGCGAAACGCGACCAGGGGGTAGGTGGGTCGATCAGTGACACTGCCATCGGGGCTGGCGACGATGACCGTGTCGAACGTCCGGCGGGCCCAGTCCAGGGCGGTGTCGAGCATGCGGGGAATGGGCCCGGTGATCGTGATCTGGTTGCGGGCCCGCGCTCCGGGTGGGTCATGGGGCAGGGGTTCGGCGGAAGCCTGAATGACGTAGCGGGGAAAGAACTGCTGCGGATGGACACCGAGGGCGAGCAGGCCGGCCGTGGTGGGGCGACCTCCGCTCACGGTGACTCCAGCCCGACGCAACAACTCGGCGTCGTCGGTGAAGCGTCCCAGCCCGGTGGCGTCCCGCTCTCGTACCGTCGCCAGGTAGGAGGCGACCAGGTCCGGATCGAGGTCATCGAAGCTGGCACCGTCAACGGGCTGGCGATCGAACAGTGGTGGTCGCCGAGCGGTGAGGAAGCCTTGCGTCTCCAGGTCGGACAGCGGAAAGTCGCCGTCGTAGCCGCGAAGATAGGCGGTACCCGTGGCGGTGACTCGACACGGTTTAGCCGAGGGGTCACATTCGTGGACCCGGGCGACGATCACCGGTTTCCCGTCGACGACGCCATCATCGACGGACAGGCGCACCGGGGGCGTGTGCGCGCGTGCCTTCGTGGCGAGGCCCTGCTTGAGGATCTGTGGATCAGCGAGTGGCACCGGGCGGAAGCCGGTACGTTCGTCCAGGCCCAGGATGATCGTCCCACCACCGGGAAGGTTGGCCAAGGCGCTCAACGAGGAGGTCAGCGATGCAGGAAGTCCGCCTGCGGCGGCCTTCACCTCGACATTGGTCGTGTCTCCGCCCGATGCGCGCAGCGTCTTCACCAGGTCGGCCAGGTCCTCGGTCTTGGCGCGAAATGTAACTGCGGGTGAGTTACATTTCAAGCTTGTCGGGTTACATTTGGCGTGTTCGGCTCTGGCCGGTGCCTGTGCCTTCGTACGGTGCTCGGCGACTCAGGGCCGCGTGGGGGATGGCCATGAAGCCCGCGCTCCCATAGCAGGGTGATCGCCGCGCGGACCGTGCCGCGCGCCACCCATGTTTCCTGCTGTAGCCGAAGCTCGCCCGGTAGCGGCTTGAGCGGCCGCAGCGCTCCCGACTCGATGCGCTTGATGATCAGGCAGGCGAGCTACCCTGTGGCGTCCGGCAGGCAGCCCGGAAAACTGGTCAGGGGGCGGGGCTGAGGTGGGCGGCGAGGATGCGCCAGCCGTACCCGTCGTCGTAGGCCCAGGTCCGGGTGTAGCGCAACCGCGCCGCGAACGGCTCGCCCGCGAGGGTGCCGCTGACCCGCCCCCGGAAGAACGTCACCCCGGTCGTACCGGCCACGACCAGCTCCAGTTCCTCCTCCACCAGCTCGTCGAGCACCGAGGTGCCGCTGCGGTGGGCGGCCAGGTCGTCGGACTTGCCGAAGGTACGACCGTCCGGCCCGACGGCGATCAGACGGTCGTCGAGCAGGGCGTCGAGCGCGGCCACGTCGCCGGCCCGCTGGGCGGCCTGGAGGCGGCGCTCCGCCTCCAACAGTTCCGCCTCACGTTCGGTGTCCTGCATGTGCCCTCCCGGTCGTCCGCCGTGTCCCCTCATTCTGGCGGCCCGACGGTGCGCGGTGCTTCCGGTTCGTCGTCCGGGTCCGGCGGGGTAAGAAGGGCGGAGAACATCGCGTACACCGGAAGGACCTTCCCGATGACCCTGGAACGACCGATCGCCCCGGACCCGTACGAACTGCTGCCTACCGTCTCGTCGTTCGACCTGACCAGCGACGACGTGCACAACGGCGAGCCGATGGACGCCCGGTACGCGCACGGCAGCACCGGTGGCGAGAACGTCTCCCCGCACCTGTCCTGGTCGGGCTTCCCGGCCGGGACGAAGAGTTTCGTGGTGACCTGCTTCGACCCGGACGCCCCGACCGGCAGCGGCTTCTGGCACTGGGTGCTGGTCGACGTGCCCGCCTCGACGACCAGCCTGCCGACCGGCGTACGGGAGGCGGACCTGGGCGGCGCGTTCAGCGTCCGCAACGACTACGGCGACACCGGCTACGGTGGCGCGGCCCCGCCGCCTGGTGACCGCCCGCACCGGTACGTCTTCGCGGTGCACGCGGTCGACGTCGACACGCTCGGCGTCGGGCCGGACGCCAGCCCCGCGTACGTCGGTTTCAACCTGGCGTTCCACACCCTGGCGCGGGCGGTCATCCGGCCGACGTACCAGATCAAGGAGTGACAGGTGGCCCGCCGGTCCCGTGCACGCGGGACCGGCGGGCGCGCGGTCCGATCAGCCGGGCACCCGGGCGACGGCGAAGACGGACTGGCCGAACGGCGGCCGGACGAGCTGCTCGGCGGCCTTGGTGGCGGGCAGGACGAGGGTGTCGTACACCTTGACCATCGGGCCCTCCTTCGGCATCAGTCGGAAGACCTTGGTGGCCATGAAGTAGCCGAGCAGGCCGAGGGCGTTGGCGTAGTGCATCGTCTCGACCCGCAGCCCGGCCGCGGTCATCGCGTCGCCGAGGGTCTTCTTGGTGTAGCGGCGCACGTGGCCGGTGGCGATGTCGGCGGGGCCCATCGCGAACTGGAACGCCGGCACGATGATGATCACCGCGCCGCCGGGCCGGACGAGGTCGCGCATGCTGCGCAGCGCGCCCACGTGGTCCTCGATGTGTTCCAGCACGTTGTACGAGACGGCCGCGCTGTAGTCGCCGCCGCCCGGGTGTGGCAGCAGCATCTCGCGGACCTCGATGGTCGGCTCGTCGACCAGCCGCTCCTTGAGCAGGATCAGCCGGTCCGGGTCGGCCTCGGTGGCGGTGAACCGGGGCACGTGCCGGGCCCACTCCAGGGCGTAGTCGCCCAGGCCGCTGCCGATCTCGATCGGGTCGTCACCGAGGTGGGGCACCGCCAGTTCGACGAACCACCGACGGTGGTTGACCGCGGTGGCCAGGCCCTCCAGCACCTCTGCCTGGACGCGCTGGTCCCCAAGGATTTCTGCCATGCGTCGATTCCTCACGATATGACTGACCCGCGCCTGGACCGACAGAGTGAATCATCCGCGTCAGGGGCGGAGGAAACAGGGCACTGTGAGGGCCGAAATGTGGTCGGGGGAGGGCACGTGATCGGCGGTCGGCGAACCCGGCACATAGTACGGCAGTACCCGAAACATGTCACGTGACCGCCATAGGCCAACTACGCTCTGAATCGTTATGACTACTCCCGAATCGGAGCGCGGGACCGGTCGATCCGACGTCGGGGACGCCCGCTCGACGCCGGCCCGACGGGTCCTCCGGCGGCGCTTGCGGCGGGTGCTCCCGGCAGGCCGTTCACCGCGTGCCGGGCCGTCGGCGCCGGCCGGTCCGTCAGCCGCCGGGTGGCGGTGGGACGCGCTGGCCGTGGTCGGCTACCTCCTGCTGGCGTTCTGGGTGACCGCCCGGTTCTGGCGTGACCCGGCGGCCGGGGTGCGCGACAACCGGTCGGACCAGGCGCAGTTCGAATGGATGATGGCGCACGGCGCACGCGTGGTCACGGAATGGAGCTATCCGTTCGCTTCGGACCGGATGAACGTGCCCGACGGCGTCAACCTGATGGCGAATACCTCGGTATTATCCGTCTCAATCCCGATGACCCCGGTCACTGTCCTCTTCGGGCCGCACTGGTCATTTCTTGTCTTTCTCACCCTGGGAATGGCGGCCACCGGCACCGCCTGGTACTTCTTCCTCTCCCGGGTGGTCACCCGCTCCCGGGGGCCGGCCTGGCTCGGCGCGGCCTTCTGCGCGTACGCCCCCGCGATGGTGTCGCACGCCAACGCCCACCCGAACATCGTCTCCCAGTTCGTCGTCCCGCTGATCATCTGGCGCACCCTGCGGCTGGCCGAGCCGGGCCGGTGGCTGCGCAACGGACTCCTGCTCGGTCTGCTGATCGTCTGGCAGGCCTTCCTCAACCTGGAGATCCTGCTGATGACGGCGATCGGCCTGGCCGTGGTGACCGGCGCCCTCGCCATCGGCCGACCGCCGCTGCGCGCGGCGACCCGACCGTTCCTCGCCGGGCTCGGCGTGGCCGCGCTGCTGTCCGTCGTGCTGCTCGCCTACCCGCTGTACGTGCAGCTGTTCGGGCCGGGCTCCTACCACGGGCTGTCCCGGCTGATCCGGGGCTACCGCACCGACCTCGGCGCGTTCGTCGGCTGGTCGCGGGAGTCGCTGGCCGGGGACGCCCGCTCCGCCGACCCGCTGGCCCGCAACCCCACCGAGGAGAACGCCTTCTTCGGTTGGCCGCTGGCGGTGCTCACGGTCGCCCTGGTCTGGTGGCTGCGGCGCAGCGCCCTGGTGGTCGGCCTGGCCGTCCTCGGTCTGCTCTTCGCCGTCCTGTCCCTGGGTCGGGAGGTGCAGCTCAACGGGCGCAACACCGGCGTCCCCGCCCCCTGGGCGCTGCTGGAGGAACTGCCGCTGCTGCACTCCGTGGTGCCCACCCGCTGGTCGCTGGCGATCACCCCGATCGTCGGGGTGCTGCTGGCTCTCGGCACCCAGCGGGCCCGCGACCTCGTCCGCCGGCATCCGGCCGCCCGCCGGCAGATCCGTTTCGCCACGGTGACCGTCCTGCTGATGGCCCTGGTGCCGCTGCTGCCGACCCCGCTGCCGGCGACCCGGCTCGACCCGGTGCCGCAGTTCGTCACCGCCGGCGGCTGGCGGCCGTACGTGGCGGGAGGGCGCAGCGTGGTGACCCTGCCGTTGCCCGACAACACCTACGCCGACCCGCTGCGCTGGTCGGCCCGGACCGGGCTGGAGATGCCGCTGGCCCGAGGCTACTTCCTGGCCCCCGACACCCGGCCGTGGTCGCCCGAACCGGACGCCGCCCTGTTCACCGCCCCCTACCGCCGGACCAGCAACTTCTTCGGCGGGATCGCGCGCACCGGCACCATCCCGGCGATCACCGCCGCCGACCGGCGGGCCGCCGTGACCGACCTGCGCTACTGGCGGGCCGGTGTGGTGATCCTCGGCCCGCACCGGCACGCCGACGCGTTGCGTCAGGCGATGACCGCGCTGACCGGCATCACCCCCGTCCGGACCGGCGGGGTGTGGCGGTGGGACGTCCGGCCGCTCACCGGGTGAGCCCACCGGGCCGCCGGGTCAGGCCGTGCGGACGCAGCAGCCCTGGCAGACCTTCGGGCTGGGCAGGGTGAACGCCAGGCAGCAGGTGCGCCGCTGCACGGACGGCTCGCCGCCCCGGCCGGGCACCAGCTCGACCAGGTCGGCCAGGCCGAGGGTGCCGAGCAGGGTGTCGATGGTGGTCACCGACGGGCCGGGCAGGGCGTCCGCCGCGCGCAGGACACCGTGCGCGATCCCCGAGGCCACCGAGCCGAGCAGGGTACGCGCACCCACCCGTACCTCCGCCTGGATCGCGGTGACCATCGGGGCGAGGTGGGCGTCGAGCAGCGAGGCGCGCAGGAGACCGAGCAGCTCGGCCTCGTCGGCGGCGACCCGGACGCCGGGCTGGCCGGTGAGGGCGAGCGGGTCACCGGGCAGCACCGCGACGCTCGTCGAGCGGCGCAGGCCCATGGTGAGCAGTTGCCGGTGGTCCTCGAAGTGGATCAGCACGTCGGCCGGGTCGAGCAGCGGCACCCGGCGGGCCGAGGCCCAGCCGAGCACCACCGGCAGCGCCGTCCAGTAGCTGTAGGACTTCCAGGCCAGCGCGGCGCAGGCGTGCGGGGTGCCGCCCCAGCGGCGGGCGGCGGCGCGCAGGAAATCGGGCATCCGGGTGCCGTCGACGAGGGTGGTGGCCGGGCTCCAGCCGATGTCGTCGGTGACCACCAGGCCGGGCGCGAGGCCGGGCAGCGCGTCGGTGCCGAACATGGCGCGCAGGGTGGCGGTGACCGGGGCGAGTCGGCCGGCGAGATCCTGACCGGGCAGCACCGCCGTCATCCGGACCCCCTCCCGTCCCGCTCGGCCCGCCACGGCTGGTGGCGGTCTCCTCGGCCACTCCGGTGCCGGAGGGGTCGTCCGTGAAACTTCGTCCGCGAAGCTAAGGCTAGCCTAACCATGCCTGGGGCTCCGGGGGAAGTCTCTCCGGAGGCGGATCGGGAGGCCGGGGTCACCATGTCCGTCCCGTCGGTGCGGATCGGCCCGGTTCGGCTCCTACCCGGCCGAACGCGGGGGAAACGCGGGCGATGTCAAGGCATATGTCGACAACGTGCCAGTTCGGTACAGGGTGGCGGAAAGAACGTGAAGACTTGTCATCCCGGCTGCGCTGCGTGAGGAAGCTGATGACGACCTCTCCCCTGGAGCGGGCCGCCGATTCGTTCGCGGCGGAACTCGCCCGGCACCGGACGGGGCGAGGGCTGACCAAGAAACAGCTCGCCACGATGATGGGCTTCGACCCGTCGTACGTGAGCCACGTCGAGGGGCGGCGACACCGGCCCACCGAGGACTTCGCCCGCCGTGCCGAGGCCGTCCTCGACGCCGGCGGCGTCATCTGGCAGCGGTTCCGCGAGTACGACCAGCTCCGCCAGACCCGGGCCACCCCCGGCCCCCGCGAGCCCGCACCCCCGGGCCGGTGGCTCCCCCCGGGCACCGGACTCGTCGTCGAACGGGAGACCGCCACCCTCACCCTGGTCGACGGCACCTACCGGTGCGTGATCCGCCGTCGGCTGCACAACGCCGGCACCGAACCGGTCACCCGGTACCTCGTCCGGGTCGCCGTCGACAGGTGGCCCGACGACCCCGGACGCTCCAACCGGCACCACCGCGAACACCCGCTCACCTTCGCCGAGCTGTGCTTCCGGGCCGTCCACCACGACGACGGCGCCCGCGAACCGATGCACTGGCGGGTCCGCCACGACCGGGACGCGTACAAGGAGATCTGGCTGCTCTTCGAGAACGCCGAGGGGCGGTTCCCGCTGCACCCAGGCGAACGCGCCGAGGTCGAGTACGCCTACCGGGTCGGCCGGGTCAAGTGGGGCCCCTGGTTCCAGCGGGCCGTCCGCCTGCCCACCCGGCACCTCGCCGTACGACTGGACCTCCCGGCGGCCCTCGACCCCCGGGTGTGGGGGGTGGAGACCTCCCTCTCCGCCGACGAGGGGCCGCTGCGCACCCCCGTACGCCGCCACGACCGGGGTGACCGGGTGGTCTTCGACTGGTCCACCGACGACCCGCCGCTCAACACCCGCTTCCGCCTCCAGTGGCGGTTCCGGCAGGAAGCCGTCGAGACGCCCCCCGAGCCGACGCGCCCGGCCGACCGGATGCGCGCCCTCGGCGTGCTGCCACCCGACGCCACCCCGCCCGGCCGACCCGCCCGCCCCCTGCACCTGCCCCGGGAGGCCGCCGCCGCCCGCGAGGTGGCCGACCGGCTCACCGACCTGCTGACCCGGGCCGAGGAGATGCACCCGTTCAGCGCCGGCACGGGTCTCGCCGCGCCGCAGCTCGGCCTGGACGTCGCCGTCGCCGTGGTCCGCCCCGCCGACCGGTCCGCCCCGCCGGTCGTCCTGGTCAACCCCCGGATCGTCGGGGAGAGCCCGGAAACCGTCGAACAGTACGAAGGCTGCCTCGCCGCCGCCGAGCACCGTGGCCTGGTGGCCCGGCCGCTGCGCATCGAGGTCGAACACGCCCGCGCCGACGGCAGCCGGATGATCACCTCGTTCGCGTACGGGATGGCCCGCTTGGTGGCCCACGAGATCGACCATCTCGACGGCCGGGCCTGGACCGACCGGATGGCCCCCGGCGTGCCGCTGGTCCCCGTCGAGGAGTACCGCGAGAGCAACGTCTGAACCCCCGCCCCGGACGCCGGTCCGGGTGGGCACGGAGGGGACCGGGGCGCGTGCCCCAGGGGGCGGGGGCACGCGCCCCGGTTCGGGGGGAGTAAAGCTCTACAGGTTGCCGAACGTGTCGTACCTGATGTGCTGCGGCGGGACGTCGTCCTCGGCGAGCGCCCGCAACGTCGCCCGCACCATCGCGGCGGAACCGGAGACGTAACAGTCGTGCGACGTCCACGGGCCGTACCGGGCCACCACGTCGGGGACGTCCCCACGCTCGCCGGCGAAATCCGGGTCGTCGCTGCACGACGGGGTCACCGACAACCAGGGATGGGCGGCGACCAGCTCCTCCAGCCCGGCCAGGCCGTACAGCTCGTCGGCGTGCCGGGCCCCGTAGAAGACGTGCACCCAGCGGGCCCGGTTCCAGCCCGCCAACTCCTCCACCATCGCCTTCACCGGCGCCAGGCCCACCCCGCCGGCCACGCAGAGGATGTCCCGCCCGGAGTCCCGGTCCACCGTCATCGACCCCATCGGCGCGGCCACCCGCAGCAGGTCACCCGGTTTGGTCCGGCGCACCAGCGCCCCCGAGACCCAGCCCGCGCCGACCGGCGTACGGACGTGGAACTCCAGCACGTTGTCGTCGTTCGGGGCGTTCGCCACCGAGTACGTGCGCCACACCCGGGGCAGGTGCCTGGGCACCTCGACGCTGACGTACTGGCCGGCCTTCCAGACCAGCGGGTGCTGCAGGGCGCGGACGGTCAGCACGGCGGTGTCGCTGCCGTACCGCTCGTGGGTGAGCACCTCCGCGTGCCAGTACGGCGGGTTCTCGTCCGACTCCGCCCCGGCCAGCATCGTCGCCGTGATCGCCGCGTACGCGTCCCGCCACGCCTGGTCGTACTCCAGGTTCCAGCCGTCACCGGCGGTGGTACGCAGCGCGTCGAGCAGCGCCACCCCCATCGTCGCGTAGTGCGCGGCGTCGACGTGGTACTTGCGGTGGTCCCGCCCCAGCGAGCGCAGGTACTCGTCGAAGCTCTCCGGATCGTCCATCACCTGGGTGGCGGTGACGATCGCGTCCAGGATCCGGTCGCCCTGGCCGGTCATCTCCGCCGGGAACAGCCGACGCAGCTCCGGATCGAGCAGGAACAGCCGGGCGTAGAAGCGACCGCTCAGCCGGTCCCGGTCCTCCTCGACCAGGGTCCAACTCTCCTTCAGCAGCCGAGCGAAGTTGTCCACGGGGGCGGTCCTCCTCCTGACGGCGGATCGGGCCCCGATAGAATGTCCACGGAGCGTATGCACCGGTCGCACAGAATGTGCGACCGGCTCATCTGGGCCCACCGGCCGGTGCGATCGGGCCACCCCGTCGGGCAGAGTGGTGCGGTGACCGTTGAGCAGCACACCCGCCCGGAGTCCCGGCGGGTCCTCGGCACCGAGACCCTGCTGGTCCTCGGCCTGTCACTCGGGCAGTCGGCCGTCTACGCCGTGGTGTCGCTGGCCGCGAAACTGACCGCCGACGGGCCGCTGTCCCAACAGACCGCCGCGCTCAACACCTCACGGTCCGCCCGCCCCTGGCTCGACCTGACGTACCAGCTGCTCGGCATCGCCTTCGCGCTGCTGCCGGTGCTGCTCGCCGTACACCTGCTGGCGCGCGACCCCGGCGACCCGGCGCGGACCCTCGGGGTGGACCTGCGACGGCCCGGGTCCGACCTGGCCCGGGGCGCCGGGCTGGCCGCGCTGATCGGCCTGCCGGGCCTGGCCCTGTTCTGGGCGGCGGCGCAGCTCGGCGTCAACGCCACCCTGGTCCCCGCCGGCCTGCCGCCGCTGTGGTGGGCGGTGCCGGTGCTGGTCCTCGCCGCCGTGCAGAACGCCGTGCTGGAGGAGGTGATCGTGGTCGGCTACCTGGTCACCCGACTGCGCCAGCTCCAGTGGCGGCTCGGCGCGGTCATCGCGACCAGCGCGCTGCTGCGCGGCTCCTACCACCTCTACCAGGGCTTCGGCGCGTTCGTCGGCAACGCCGTGATGGGCGTCGTGTTCAGCCTGTTCTACCTGCGCACCAGGCGGGTGATGCCGCTGATCGTGGCGCACACCCTGCTCGACGTGGTCGCCTTCGTCGGGTACTCGCTGCTGCCCAGGGACTGGTTCGACTGGCTCTGACCACCGCCGTCCCCGCCGCGTCGCCGGCCGCCGCCACTCTTCGGGCGGCCTAGCCGCCGGTCCGGGCGGGCCGGTAGCTGGCCACCGCCCGGGCGGCCAGCAGATCGGTCGCCGCCGCGTCACCCGCCGCCGTCGCCAGCACCGCGGCCCCCGGCAGCAGCCGGGCCGCCAGCCGGAGCGCGGCCCAGCCGCCGGCCTGCGCGGCCAACGGCGACGCCAGCCGCCACGCGGCCTCCGCCGCACGCGGCCACGGCCCGTCGCCGGGCCCGTCCGCCGCCCGCGCCGCGTCCAGCGCGGCACGGGCACTCTCCGCGTCCGGGTGCACCCGGGTCAGCACCAGCAACTCCACCGCCCGCTCCGGGTCGGCCGGGTCCCGGCCGTACGCCGCCGCCACGTGCAGCACCAGCGCCGACTGCGTCCAGAGCACCGCCACCAGCTCGGCCAGCGGCGCGAACAGCCCGGCCACCGCCGCCGTGGCCCCACCCACCCCGGCCCACCTGACGAACCGCCGGGTGGCCAGCCGGGCCAGCCCGTCCGGACCGGCATCCGGGTACGCCTCGCGCAGCCCGCGCGCCCACTCCCGGGCCTGCGGTCCGATCCCCTCGACGGCCGCCAGGGCCAGCAACTCCGGCGCGAACCCCGGATGGGCCAGCAGCCGGGTCCGGATCACCGCCAGCTCCAGCCGTCCCGCTGCCGCGCCGTCCGGGTTCGCCGTCACCGTTACGGCGGGTGCGCTGGTGGCCGTGGTCGGGGTGCCGACGGGGTCCGGCCCGGCGGGTGGACGCTGCCTGGTGGTCGGTCGCCGCCGCGCGGTCGGGGTGGGCTCCGCAACGGTGGTCGGTTCGGGGGTGGGTACCGGTGGAGCTTTCTTCGGTGGGGTCGCCCTCGTGCGGGGCGCGGGCCGGCCGGTGGTCGGGGCTGGGTCCGCCGTCGTCGTCTTTCGCGTGGCCCGCTTCCGTGGCGGTGGGCCCGGTTCTGTTGCTGTGTCCGACTGCGTCGTTGCTGCGCCCGGCTCCGCCGGTGGGACTGCTGTCGGCGGTGTGGTCGTTTCCGGTGGAGTGGCTGTTGCCGACGGTGGGGCTGTTTCGGGTGGTGTGTTCGCGGTGGGGCTGGCGGGGCCGGCTGCCTGGTCCGAAGGTGGTGGTCCGTGGGGTGGGTCGGTGGGGCTGCCGGCGGCCACGCCCGCCGCCCGTTTGCGGGGGGTGCGTCGCGCGGCCGGCGTCCGAGAGGCTGTGGAGCGTGCCGGTGCGCTGGTGGCGGCTGGCGTCGCGGGGGCGGCGTCGGGCGCTTCTGCGACGGGCGTCGCGGGGGTCGCAACGGCTGTCGGTGCGTCGGGTGTGCCGGGCGGCGTCGGTGCGGTCGGCGGGTCGTCCGCCGTTCCGGTCGGCTCCGCCGCCGGTCGGCCCCCGCCCGCGCGGCGCGGTCGGGCGGGAGCCGCCGGCGGTGGTACGGGCGACTCGGCGGCAGGAGGTTGGAACAGCACGGCCGGTGCCGCCTTCGTCGGGCGGGCCCGCTTCGGCCTAGGCGTCGCGTCGTCATCGGAGGGCTGCTGCTGCCGGGGCGGCGCGGGCGGCGGCGTGAAGGTCGCCTCCGGCGAGCGGCGACGCGCCCGGTCGCTGGCGGGGCGGCGGGGCGGGTCGCTCGGCGGCTGCTCCTGCATGGAAAAGGAGCGTAGCCGCGAACGTGACCTCGCACACGTGGGAATACGCCGCGCCGAGTGGTGCGGCGGTGCCCCGGCGCGGCCCCCACCAGGGGTTGGCGCCCGTCGGGATAGTCGCTTTGCCCCGGGTGGGGGCGGACCTGTATCCTCGTCCGCGGTGGTCCGCAGGGTCACCGAGGAGACTTCGCCTAGTCTGGTCTATGGCGCCGCACTGCTAATGCGGTTGGGGTCTTAAAGCCCCTCCCGGGTTCGAATCCCGGAGTCTCCGCGCAAAACCGGTTGTGTAGACTGGTCGAGCACCGGGCGCCCGTAGCTCAATGGATAGAGCATCTGACTACGGATCAGAAGGTTAGGGGTTCGAGTCCCTTCGGGCGCACAAAAGATCAAGGCCGTGACCTGCGAAAACAGAGGTCACGGCCTTCTTCTTTCCCATTTTCGCGCCTACCTTTCCCGCCTGATGGGACCGCGGTGCTCCGTTGGTGCTCGTCTGTTTCGGCGGGGGTTGGTGCCGGCGCGTGTCGGAACTGTCGGCGGCGGCGTGGTGCGTGTTGGTGGGTCCAGGCGGGCGCGGGGCTGTTACTGGAAGCTCGCCTGGTAGTGGGCAGACGCGCTTCCGATTCGAGCCCGGCCCGTGGCCTGGCAGGGTATTTCGGCTGCACAGGATGTCGACGTGCCTTGTGCAGTCGTGGGGACGGTGGCACGGCGTCACGGGCTTGCTGGCGTTGGGTCGACGTAGCTGGCAGGGAGTCGATCAGTCAGGCCGTCGTTGGGACTGCAGCCGTTTGCACGGTCGAGGTCGAGATGGAGTCAGGCGTCCGAGCCCTGACATTCGCCGAAGCCCTGTCGGGGTGGCAGCAACGGTGCGATCTCGGCCCAGAGTTCGTCCGAGACGATCCACGGCGGCTGCTCACCCCTCCTCACGTTCAGGCAGAACGATCCTCACGTCCCGAGGACACGCCCAACATCATTTCGTTAGGAGCTCTAACCGGCACGCACCGTCACCACCATAATGTGAGGCTCTGGCTCACTTTCGGTGGTGACATTCTGTAGCGGCCCCGCAGATGCACGCGCGGACCGATGACGCTCATGTCTCGGGGTCTTCGCCGGAGCGCGCGACCCCGACACGCTGACGTGTTTGCCCTGGTTACACCACTTTAAACAGCGCCGCCACCCAGCCGTTGAGATCGCTACTCTCTGCTACCACCGAAAGTGCGCCAGAGCCGAAAACCCCGCAGTCCCGCGAACCCCCCGGCAGCGGCCGAGAATTTTCACAACATGCCCTTGACGTGCGCGTCTCTCATGATTAGCGTGACGCAAACCGGTTTGTCAAACCGGTTTGCGCGGAGGTGAGAATGTCTGTCTCCATCAGTGACGTGGCCGCTCGGGCCGGAGTCAGCCGAGCGACCGTGTCCCACGTTCTGAGCGGCAACCGGCCGGTCAGTCAGCGCGTCCAGTCCCTGGTCCGGGAGGCCATGCAGGATCTGGGCTACGTGCCGAGTCGTACCGCCCAGAACCTGGCGCGGGGCACTACCCGCACTATCGGGCTGCTGGTGCCCGACATCGGCAACAGTTTCTTCGCTGACCTGGCCAAGGGTGTCGAGCAGGCCTCGATCGAGCGCGGCTTTAATGTTTTGCTCGGCAACACCGGCTGGACCTCCGAGCGGGAGATCTTCTACCTGGAGACGCTGAAGTCGCGGGCCATCGACGGGGTGGTCTACGCCGCCGGTGCGCCCGCACCCACCTCCCGGCTCGCCGAGCTGTTTGCCGGCGTACCGGTCGTCGCGGTCGACGAGGAACTGGACGGGCTGGCCCTGACCACCGTCGTCTCCGACAACCGGGCCGGCGGAGCGCTCGCCGCGCGACACCTGGCCGGACTGGGGCACCAGCGGGCCGTCGTGGTCGGTGCCAACCTCCAACTGGCCAGCAGCAAGCACCGGGTGGACGGCTTCGTCCATACCTGGGGCGAGCTGGTCGGTCGCACGCCGGAGGTGATTGAGGGCCCGTTCGAGGAGGAGGCCGGCTACCTGGCAGCCAGCCACCTCGTACCCCGGATCCGGATCGGTGAGGTGACCGCCGTTTTCGCTCTCAACGACATGGTCGCCCTCGGTGCACTACGGGCGCTACGGGAGGCGGGCCTGCAGATACCGACGGCCTGTTCCGTGGTCGGCTTCGACGACATCTACGCGGCACGCCACGTTACCCCCGGCTTGACCACGGTTCGCCAGGACGCGGTCGGCATGGGTGCGCTGGCTGCCTCGGCTCTGCTAGGGGTGCTCGCTCCGACAAACGGCGAAACCCGATCCAGCCGGCACATCCTGCCGGTGTCCCTGACTCTGCGGGGCACCACCGGGCCGCTGCTGCACCCGACACCCGTGGATGGAGGCGACAACGATGGCGGTCATTGACGTCGAGGATGTCAGCAAAGAGTTCCAGGCCCGGCGGGCCGACGTGCTGGCGCTGTCCAGGACCACCCTGCGGATCGAGGGCAACCAGGTCGTCTGCGTCGTCGGGCCGAGCGGCTGCGGCAAGACCACCCTGCTCAACCTCATCGCCGGGTTCCTGCAGCCGAGTGCCGGTCGAGTGCTGGTTGACGGCAGTCCGGTCACCAGGCCGGACAGCTCGCGAGCGGTGGTCTTCCAGTCAGACGCGGTCTTTCCATGGCTGACCGTGCGCCGCAACGTCGAGTACGGGCTGCGGCTGCGCGGTGTCGACCGGACCGCTCGGAAGGAGCGGGTCGACCGTTATCTCGACCTGGTCGGCCTCGCCGACTTCGCGGATGCATACCCGAAGGAACTCTCTGGCGGCATGCGCAAGCGGGTCGACATCGCCCGCGCCTACGCCTCCGGCCCCGAGGTGCTGCTGCTGGACGAGCCGTTCGGCGCACTGGACATCTTCACCCGCGAGGCGATGTGGCTCGCGTTGCACCACGTCAACCTGGCGGAGCCGAAGACCATCGTCTTCGTCACCCACGACATCGAGGAGGCGCTCTTCGTGGGCGACCGGGTGATCGTCATGACACCGCGTCCGGCGCGGGTGCACCAGGACATCACGGTGCCCTTCGAACGGCGCGGTGACCTCGATCTACGGGGCAGCAAGGAATTCCAGGACATGCGGATCCAGATCTCGCGGAGCCTGCGGGAGGTGTCCGGTGACCGCGACTGAGGGACAGCTCGTCCGCCCCCGCGTGGCAGGGGACCGGTCTCGGGTGATCGGGCTCGGGCTCGGCGGTGGTGTCGTCGTGGGGCTGCTCACCGTCTGGTGGCTGCTCACCGACCTGACCGGCACGATCAGGCCGCTCTACTTCCCGGCCCCGACCGAGGTGCTCAGCGCCCTGCGACAGGTCTGGCGGAGCATGCTGCCGGACGCCGGGGCCACCCTGCTCCGGGTGCTCTTCTCCTGGTCAATCGGCTCGGCTGCGGGGATTCTGATCGGTCTGTTGATGGTCCGTTCCCGGATTCTCTTTCACACCCTCACCCCGGTGATCGAGGCACTGCGACCGGTTCCACCGGTGGCCCTGATCCCGTTCGTCATCCTCTGGTTCGGTATCGGGGACAGCGGCAAGCTCTTCCTGGGCTCCCTGGCCTGCTTCATGGTCATGGTGGTCAACACGATCGTGTCGGCAAACAACGTCAGCCCGGTCTACGGTCGCGCGGCCCGCTCGTTGGGTGCCCGCGAGGGGCAGGTCTACCGGACCGTGATTCTGCCCGCCATCGTTCCCGAAATCGTCTCCGGGTTGCGGATCGGCAGCGCGCTCGCCTTCGCGGTGGTGGTGGCGGCAGAGTTCCTCGGTGCCGAACAGGGCATCGGCCGGCTGATCATGCAGGCCAGTCGGACGCTGAACACCCCCGTGGTGCTGATCGGCACCATCGTCATCGCCATCGAGGCGGTGGCCGTCGACCGGCTCATCAAATTCGTCAGCTCACGCATCACACGCTGGTCCGAAAGCTCTTCCTGAGGTAGCTAAGGAGCACGACCATGTCAACCAGAAAGCTCGCCGTCGGCCTTGTCGTCACCGCACTCGCCCTGACCGCCTGCAACGCCGAGACCGAATCCGGTAAGGCCGCCGACGGTACGACGACCATCCGGCTCGGCATCTCGCCGTTCCAGGACACCATGCTTCCGATCATCGCCGAGGAGAAGGGGTGGTTCAAGGCCGAAGGGCTCAACGTCGAGCTGAAGTCGCTCGCCTGGGACGCCATCATGCCGGCGGTCGCCTCCAACGGCATCGACGCGGCCATCAACAACACCACCGGCGTGGTCTCGGTCGCCAACAAGGCCGACAACGTCGTCTACTGGTATGCCTGGAACCCGTTCACCGAGGGCTCCGCGCTGATGGGCAAGAAGGGCTCCGGGCTGAAGACCCTCGAGGAGTTCGTCGCCACTGGCCTCCCCGAGGAGGCCGCCCGGGCCGAGACCTTCAAACAGCTCAAGGGGCGGACCATCGTCACCACCATGTCCACCGACATGGGCAAGCAGGTGGTCGCCGCACTGGAGTCGGTTGGGTTGAAGCAGTCCGACGTCAAGCTGGTCGACCTCGACCCGGACCAAGGTCTCGCCGCCTTCCTCAGCGGCACCGGTGACGCGTACCTCGGCGGCATTCCGCAGCGGGTCCGAGCCACCGCGGAGGGAATGCCGGTGCTCGCCTCCGGCCCCGATCTGGCCCCACCGCCGATCAACGGACTGGTCACCACCACCGAGTTCGCCGGAGAGAACGAGGAGGCGTTGCTCAAGCTGGTCAAGGTGTTCCACCGGATTGTGCGGTACTGCGACGCCAACACCGCCGACTGCGGCAAGACCATCACCGAACGGCTCAACCGGGACACCGGCGCCAACCTGACCGTGCAGGGCTTCCAGGACTTCTGGCAGAAGTTCGAGCTGTACGCGCCCAACGCCCAGGCGACGAAGCAACTGATTCTCGACCCGAGCGGGATCTCCTACTGGAAGAAGACCTGGGACGGCGACAACAGCTACCTGACCGCCAACAAATCCATCCCGGCGCCGGTCGACGCCGGCAAGCACTTCCTGGTGGAACAGACCTGGAACAAGTACGTCGAGAAGTACGGCGCGGACGAGACCGGCTTCTAGTCCCGATGGCGGTGAGGAGAGGGTACGACGATGATGCGAATCCACCAGATCGTCACCGGTGAACTGGAGAGTTCACTCTCGGTCAGCCTGCTCAACAGCGGCGCCCATCCGGACCTGGACCGGTCGAAGGTCCTGCCGTTCGGCTTCCGCAACGACATCCGGCGGCGCAACGGTGAGCTCACCGAGGGGGTGATGGTGCCGGTGCCGGCCTGGCTGATCGAGGGGGCTGGCCAGACCATCCTGATCGACACCGGACTGGGCGCCATCGATGAGGTCTCGGCGATGCAGAGCCGCTACGGGGTGGACTTCGTTGCTTCCCGGAGCGAGGACCAGGACCTGGTCGCCGGGCTTGCCCGGCACGGAGTCCGCCCGGCCGACGTGGACGTGGTGGTGCTGACCCACCTGCACTTCGACCACGTCGGCAACAACGAGCTCTTCCCGAGGGCGAAGTTCATCGTGCAACGCGACGAACTGCCGCAGGCCGTCGCACCACCCTCGTTCTGCATGTTCTACTACCCCGATTACTCATACAAGATCACTGATATTCGCGACCGTCTGGAGGTGATCGACGGTGACGTCGACATCGCCGACGGGGTCCGGCTCGTCAAGATCGGTGGACACACCCCCGGCTGCATGGTGGTCATGGTCGAGACCGCCCGCGGCACCGTCTGCCTGACCAGCGACGTCATGTACAACTACCGCAATCTTGAGCTGAACTGGCCGATGGGCTCGTTCTGGAACCTACCGGAACTCATGCGCGGCTATGCCCGCCTCCGGCACGAGGCTGATCTCATCATCCCCGAACATGACTGGCAGTTCCGCGAGCATTTCCCGAGCGGGACAATCGAATAGGAGTCTGGTCCGTGAAGATTTTGCTACTCGGCGAGTCGTGGTTCATCCACCTGATCCACCAGAAGGGTTTCGACAGCTTCACCAACAGCGAGTACCAGGAGGGCGGCCACGAGTTCAAGGCGGCGCTGCTGGCTCAGGGCTGGGAGGTCGACCACGTTCCGGCGCACCGTATCGCCGAGAGGATGCCGACCACCGCCGACGGCCTTCGGCAGTACGACTGTGTCGTGATCAGCGACGTGGGGGCGAACACCTTCCTGCTGACGCCGAACGTGTTCAGTAACTCGGCCAGTGAACCCAACCGCCTCACGGCCCTCCGCGATTACGTCGAGACGGGTGGCGCCCTGCTGATGGTCGGCGGATACCTCTCCTTCGCCGGCATCGAGGGCAAGGCAAGGTACGGGCAGAGCCCGCTGGCCGACATCCTTCCGGTGGAACTGCTGACCACCGACGACCGGGTGGAGGCACCCGAGGGGATCCCGCCCCGGGTCCTCGGCGTTCATCCCGCGCTGCCGGACGGGCAGCAGCAGTGGCCCGGTCTACTCGGCTACAACCGCACCCGGCAACGTCCGGAAGGGAAGGTCCTGGTCGAGGTCGGCGCCGACCCGCTGATCGCTGTCCGGCAGGTGGGTGCGGGGCGGACCGGCGTCTTCACCTCCGACCTGGCACCGCACTGGGCGCCACCGCCCTTCCTGGCCTGGTCGGATTACCCGCAGTTGTGGGTCCGACTCATCTCGTGGCTGGCTGCCCGTGACTGACTCGGCTTCTCCGCGATCGGCTCCAGCAGGCTCGGCGCTGGGCGGCTCCGTGGTCGCGGCGACGGCCGGTTCAGTGACGACCGAGTCGGAAGAGGCGAAACCTGCCGAGGTGGTGGTGGTCGGCAGCGCCAATGTCGATCGGGTGGTCCGGCTCGACCGGCTGCCCCGCCCCGGGGAGACGGTGCTCGCCGCCGATCCTCGGATCGGCGCCGGTGGCAAGGGCGCCAATCAGGCCGTGGCACTGGCCGTGCTGGGACGCCGGGTGTCTCTGCGCGCCGCCGTCGGCTCCGATGCCGCCGGCAGCTTACTGATCGACAACCTGCGCCGGCTCGGGGTGGAAACGTCAGGGGTGCGCCGCCTCGGCGAGGGCGTCGGCACCGGCGAGGCGTTGATCCTGCTGGACCGAAAGGGCGAGAACTCGATCGTCGTCATCGAGGGCGCCAACCGTCGACTGACGGCAGCGGATGTGGGGCCGATCGACCCGGAAACGGCGGCGGTGCTCGTGCAGTGCGAGGTGCCGGTCGACGCGATCCGGGCGGCGCTCTCCACCGCCGACTCCGGTCAGTTGAGGGTGCTCAACCCGGCTCCCGCCGGTGTGGTCGACGTCGGGCTGCTCGAACTGGTGGACGTGCTGGTGCCGAACCGGGTCGAGTTGGCCCAGCTCACCGGCGCTCGGGACGACGAGTTGGACGACCTCGTCGGAGTACGGGCGGCCCTGGCTGCCCTGCCGGTGCCACGGGTGGTGGTGACTCTCGGCGCCGCCGGGGCGTTAGTCCGGGACGGGCAGCGGTATGAGCTGGTGCCGGCTCCGGTGGTGCCGGTGGTCGACACGACCGGGGCCGGTGACTGCTTCTGTGCGGCGCTGACCTCGGCGCTGATCGAGGGGGCCGACCTGATCGATGCGACGAATGTCGCCGTGACCGCTGCCGCACTGTCGACTCGCGCGATCGGTGCTCAGGGCGGCTTACCGAACCGCGTCGAGATCGACTCGTTCTTGGCGGTGCGGCCAACCGGAACCGGTAGCCGAACTCTGGATCGTCGCGATGGGCGTCGAACAACGCGTCCGCCCGATACGCCGCCACCAGCTCGGCGTCGGTGACACGGCGGGCACGCCACCGGTAGTAGGGCTGACGAGCGATGTTCAATACCCGGCACGTCACCGCCACGCCGATCCCGTCAGCACAAGGTCGTTAGAGTGCGACGCGTGGCTACCGACGGTGGAATCTATGAGCTGATGCGGCGCCAGTGGTCGCAGGGGCGGCTGGTGTGTGTCGGCTTGGACCCGGATCTGTCGAGGTTGCCGGCGGGCTTGGCCAGTGATGACGCGGAACGGGTAACGGTCTTTTGCCGCGAGATCGCCGACGCGACGGCGGAGTTCGCCGCGGCGTTCAAGCTCAACAGCGCGTTCTTCGAGCGGATGGGTGTACCCGGGATCCAGGCGCTGGAGTGCACGATCACCTACATCAAGCAGGCACACCCGGACCGCGTCGTCATCGTCGACGCCAAGCGGGGGGACATCGACAACACGAATGTCTACTACGCCGAGGCTGTCTTCGACACCTGGGGTGCCGACGTGGTGACCGTGCATCCGTACATGGGCCGTGAGTCCTTGGAGCCGTTCCTGCGGCGCCGGAACAAAGGGGTCATTGTGATGGGGGCGAACTCCTGCGTCGGGGTCGGGGAGTTCCAGGACCTGCCCGTCGGCTCCGAAGGTATCCCGCTGTACGAGTACGTGTGCCGTCGGGTGGCAGGCAACTGGAACCGTCTCGGCAACTGCGCGGTGACCGCTGGTGCCACCGAGCCGGCCAAGCTCGCCCGGATCAGGCATGCCGTCGGCGACCTGCCCATTCTGCTGCTGGGTCTGGGCGCGCAGGGCGGGGATGTCGACGAGTGCCTACGGGTGGGCAAGGCGCAGGACTCGTTCGGGCTCATCGCGAACTCGTCCCGTGCCATTCTCTACGCTTCGTCCGGTTCCGACTTCGCCCAGGCCGCCCACCGTGCCGCGGCGCGTTTCAACCAGCGCCTCTCCGACGGCTGATACGACAACGCCCTGATGGAGAACCTCTGGTCGACGTCGAAGATCGAACTTGTCTACCGCAACTCCTGGCGAAACCCCCGACGAAGCGGGAAACGCGATCTTCACCTTTGACGTCGGCCGGTGCAACACCCGCCGCATCCAAGAAGACCTCGGCTAGTACGGCAGCCGCCGTTTGAGATGTCGTTGGTGGGGCCGGGTGGACGAGGTGCGGCCACCGCGTGATCGTCTGTCTGCTGTGGACATAACTTCAGATCTGGCGGTGGCCGCGTGCCACAGCGTAGACCCTGCCCGGTGGCGGGAGGTCCTGACCGGGGTGTGTGATGCGTTCGCGGGGCGGTTCGGGCGGGTCGAGCCGCGTCGGGCGGCGGTGGCGTTCGTGTCGGGGCTGCTCTCGGATGTCGAGGTCAAGACGTGTTGGCAGTTGGCGGAGCAGGCCGGGCATGCCCGGCCTGATGCGATGCAGCGGTTGTTGTATCGGGCGGTGTGGGACGCCGACGCGGTCCGCGACGACGTGCGGGCGGTGGTCGTGGTTCGTTTGGGTGACCCGGACGCGGTCCTGGTCGTCGACGAGACCGGCGACCTGAAGAAGGGCACGCACACGGTCGGGGTGCAACGCCAGTACACCGGCACCGCCGGCAGGATCGAGAACGCACAGGTCGGAGTGTTCTGCGGCTATGCCAGCCGGCGCGGGCACACGCTGATCGACCGCAAGGTCTACCTGCCGGTGTCCTGGACTGATGACCGGGTCCGCTGCCAGGCCGCCGGAGTCCCCGACACGATCGAGTTCGCCACCAAGCCTGACTGGCCGCGGAGATGATCACCGCGGCCCTCGACGCCGGCGTCCCTGCCGGGTGGGCGGCTGCGGACGAGGCCTACGGCAACAGCAGCGTCTTCCGCGCCCACCTGCGCGGACACCGCCTGGGCTATGTCCTGGCCGTGTCCCGCAGCCACCTGATCCCCCTCGACAGCGGCAAGACCCGGGTTCGGGCTGACCGGGTCGCCGCCGAGCTACCGGCCTCGGCGTGGCAGCGCCGCAGCGCGGGAGCCGGGTCCAAAGGGCCACGCTTCTACGCATGGGCGTGGCTCGACGACGTCTGCACCGACGCCGACCCCGACGACAGCGGCCACCACAGCCTCCTGATCCGCCGCAACACCACCACCGACGAACTGGCCTTCTACCGCTGCTGGACCCCACAACCAGCCACCCTGGCCCAACTCGTGCGAGTCGCCGGCATCCGCTGGACGATCGAGGAGAGCTTCCAGGCCGCCAAGGGCCAGATCGGCCTCGACCAGCACCAGGTCCGCCGCTGGGACTCCTGGCACCGATTCACCACCCTCGCCCTGGCCGCCCTCGCCGTCCTGGCCATCTGCGCCGCCGACGCCGCCGACCACGACCCGGCCGACACCGGACTGATCAAGCTCACCGTCAACGAGATCCGACGACTGATCAACGCCTGCGTCATCCGCCCGCTCAGCAACCTCGCCCACCGTCTGCGCTGGTCACAGTGGCGGCGCCACCATCAAGCCCGAGCCCGCCGAGCCCACTACACCCGGCGCCTCAACCTCGAACTTCAGCCATGATCTCGAACGGCGGCTGCCGTACTAGCGATCCCCAGACGAGTACGAAACCGCCTGGCACACCCACCAGGCACAGCACGACGAGCCGACTAGCGTTCAGCCTGAGCACCCACACCCCCACGGCGACGCCGATGACCCGGAGGACGGGCCCGCCCCCGAAACGATCTTTCAGCTCGTCGACGAGCGTCACGACCGTCGCCGGGTCGGGTCGAGGTCCGAGGCGAAAAGCCTACGAAAAGAACACCCGGCCAGGGCCAGCTACGCTGACCCTGGCCGCCTAAACCCCGTGTCCAGGATCGAGGGACTACCTCCGTGCCTCGCTGGATGTCGCCGTGTGCGTCGGCGACGGTCTTGCCGTGTTCGGCGGAGAGCAGCGTGGCGAGTTCACCGGCCTGCCGGTGGATGAGGGCCGGCCAGCCATCGAATCAGGATTCGGGCGCGGCGCTGCGGGTTCGTGGCGGCCCAGCCCGGTTGTGCGGCCGCCGCGTCGGCGATTGCCGCGTGGCCCCCTTCTGCCGAGGCCATCGGCACCTGCCGGGTGACCTGTCCGGTGCTAGGGTCGTAGACATCGCAGAATCGGCCGGTGCTGCCGGCGACGCGGCCGCCGGCGATGAAGTGGGTGAGCTGTTCCATGGCGTCTCCTGGTGGAAAACGGGCGGTCTGGTCCTGGCGGGACGGCGGGCGTCGGGGTTTTTGGGTGGTTGTGGTGCAGGTCAGGCCGGTACGGGGCGCTGTTGTGGGCCGGTGTAGGCGCTCAGCGGGCGGATGAGCACGTTGGCGGTGAGCTGTTCGACGATGTGCGCGGTCCAGCCGGTGATGCGGCTCATTACGAAGATCGGTGTGAAGGTCGGGGTGTCGAAACCCATCACGTGGTACGCCAGCGCGGAGGGGTAGTCGAGGTTGGGGTGGATCGCCTTGCGCTGGAACATGGACCGCTGGAGCCTGGTGTACACCTCGGCGAGCCGGCGGATGTGGTCGTCGGCGTGGGTGGCGATCAGGTTGTCCAGAGCGTTCTGCATGATCGGTACTCGGGAGTCGCCGTTCTTGTAGACCCGGTGCCCGAATCCCATGATCTTCTGTTTGGTGGCGAGGGCGTCGTCCAGCCAGGACTCCACCCGGTCCGGGTCGTCGATCGCGACGAGCATGTGCATGACCGCTTCATTGGCGCCGCCGTGCAGCGGGCCCTTGAGCGCGCCGATCGCCCCGGTGACGGCGCTGTACAGGTCCGACAGCGTCGAGGTGATCACCCGGGCGGCGAAGGTGGAGGCATTGAAGCTGTGCTCGGCGTACAGGATCATCGTGGTCTCGAAGGCGCGGACCACGTCGGCGGACGGTACCTCGCCGAAGCACATGTGGAAGAAGTTCTCGGCGTAGCCGAGCGTCGGGTCCGGTGGGATCGGGTCCCGGCCCCGACGACGACGCAGGTCCAGGGCGACGACGGTGGGCAGCTTCGCGAACAGTGACAGCGCCTTGGCCTGGTTGGCCACGCGGTCGGCGAGGTCCTCAGTCGGGTCCTGGGCACCGAGGTAGGACACCGCGGTACGCAGCACATCCATCGGATGGCAGGTCTCGGGAAGCTTGCGTAGCAGTTCCTGCCCGGTGCGGTCCAGGGACCGCTGGGCGGCTTCGGCGGCACGGAAGTCGGCGAGTTGGGTCGCGTGGGGCAGGTCGCCGTGCCACAGCAGGTGGACGACCTCCTCCCAACTTCGTGAGGCGGCGAGGTCCTGCACGGCGTAGCCGCCGTAGGTCAGCGAGTTGGTCTCGCTGATCACGGTGGAGATGGCGGTGGTGTCGACCACCACGCCGGTCAGGCCACGGCGGATGTCGGTGCTCATCAGTGTCGTTCCTCCAGGATGTCGGGACGCGCCGCGCCCGCGTGGTGGTCAGGCGTCGGGTGGCAGGGTGAAACCGGCGACATCGGCGTCGAAGCGGCTGTACTGGTCGTAGTCGATGACCTCGTAGAGCCGGGAACGGGTCATCATCGTGTCGAGCAGCCCGGTGGCGGTGCCGTCGGCGGCGAGTCGACGCAGACCGGACTCGACCGCTCCCATCGCCAGTCGCAGCGTGGTGACCGGATAGATGACGAGGTTGTAGCCGAGGTCGCGGAGTTGGTCGACGGTGAGGCTCGGGCCCTTGCCGAACTCGGTCATGTTGGCCAGCAGCGGCACGTCGACGGCGGCCCGGAAGGCGGCGAACTCCGCCTCGTCGGCCAGTGCCTCCGGGAAGATCGCGTCCGCTCCGGCGTCGACGTACGCCTTCGCTCGGGCGATCGCACCGTCCAGGCCCTCGACCGCACGCGCGTCGGTGCGGGCCATGATCAGGAAATCGGGGTCGCGGCGCGCGGCCACGGCTGCCCGCAGGCGACGCACCATGTCCGGTGGCGCGATCAGTGTCTTGCCGTCCAGGTGTCCGCAGCGTTTCGGGTTGACCTGGTCTTCCAGGTGGCAACCGGCCAGTCCTGCGTCCTCCAACCGTTGCACGGTGCGGGCTGCGTTCAGCGGCTCGCCGAAGCCGGTGTCGGCGTCGACAAGCGCCGGCAGGTCGGTGCTGGCGGCGATGTCCCCGGCCCAGCCGGCGACCTCGGTCAGTGTGGTCAGGCCGATGTCGGGCAGACCGGCGGCGGCCGACAACGCCCCGCCGGAGACGTACACCCCCTCGAATCCGGTCTGCTGCACGATCCGGGCGGTCAACGGGTTGAAGGCGCCCGGCAGCCGCAGCAGCTCGCCGCTGGCCAGGCCGGCGCGCAGCGCCGCGCGTTTGGCGGTGGCGCTGGTGCGCGCGTACAGGTAGCTCATCGGAAGATTCCTCCCGGTAGGGCGGCGTCGGCGTGCGCGATCGCCGCGTGGTCGACCGTGGGGAACAACGCCGGCAGTTCTGCACCGGTGAGGTCGGCGAGCCGGGCGGCGGCGTCGAGGAACTCCCGCTGGGCGTCGGCGGGGACCACGCCCTCGGCGAGGGTGGTGAACTTGCGGACATACGCCGGGCGGTCGAAGGGACGTGCGCCGTCGGGGTGGGCGTCGGCCAGGGCGAGGGAGTCCGCCAGCATGGTGCCGTCGGTGAGGGTGATCTCCAGGCGTCCGCCGAAGGCCTTCTGCGTCGGGTCCGGGCTGTGGTAGCGGCGGGTCCACTCCGGCTCCTCGACGGTGGTGATCTTGTTCCAGAGGGCGACGGTGTCGGGGCGGCCGGCCCGCTGCGGGTCGTACGAGTCGACGTGGTGCCAGGCCCCGTCCTGCAGCGCCACGGCCAAGATGTAGGGAATGGAGTGGTCGAGGGTCTCCCGGCTCGCGGTCGGGTCGTACTTCTGCGGGTCGTTGGCTCCCGAGCCGATCACGTGGTGGGTGTGGTGGCTGGTGTGTAGGACGATCGATTCGATCCGGTCCACCCCGGCGGCGGTGTCGATGCCGGGCAGCTTGTCGCGCATCGCGCGGGCGAGGTCGATGAGCGCCTGGGCCTGGTACTCGGCGGAGTGTTCCTTGGTGTAGGTGCGCAGGATGCCGCGCAGCGGATCCCCGGGTGCCGGTAGAGGCATGGTGTAGGTGGCGTCCGGGCCGTCGAGCAGCCAGGCGATGAATCCGTCCTCACCCTCGTAGATGGGTGCCGGGGCGTCCTCGCCGCGCATCGCGCGGTCGACCGCCTCGATCGCGGCCTTGCCGGCGAACGCGGGGGCGTACGCCTTCCACGAGGAGATTTCGCCCTTGCGGGACTGGCGGGTGGCGGTGGTGGTGTGTACCGCCTGACCGATGGCCTGGTAGACCACCTCGGTGGGCAGACGCAGCAGCGCGCCCAGCCCGCAGGCCGTCGCCGCGCTCAGATGCGCCACATGGTCGATCTTGTGCTTGTGCAGACAGATCCCGGTTACTAGGGCCACGTGCACCTCGTAGGCGACCAGCAGGCCGCGCAGCAGGTCCGCGCCGCCGGCACCGACGTGCTGGGCGACGGCGAGCAACGGCGGGATGTTGTCCCCCGGGTGGGAGTAGTCCGCCGCCAGGTAGGTGTCGTGGAAGTCCAACTCCCGCACGGCGGTGCCGTTGGCCCAGGCCGCCCACTCGGGCGACACCCGCAGCGTCGGGTCGGCGCCGTAGACCGATGCCCCCGGGGTCGTCAGGTGTGGTCGGGACTGTGCCCGGGCCACCGCGACCGGGCGCCGGGACAGAGAGGCCATCGCCACCGCGGCGTTGTCGATCACCCGGTTGGCGACCATCGCCGCCGCGTCGGCGTCCAGCGGAGCGCGCGCGGTGGCCACCTCGGCCAGCGCCCAGGCCAGTTGCCGGTCGCGGGGCAGCCGTTCCGCACTGGGCGATACGCGTACGACATGCTCGATCAACAGGGTCTCCTCAGGCTCGATGGTCACCCTGTCAGGCTCACCGGCCGACAGGTCCTGCGTCGAGGCCCGGAAGATGCGTACTTTCCACCAGGGCAGCAGCAAAACGGCAACGTTTGCGAATTTTGCAAGTGTTATATTCGCAGCTCGGGGGCGCCGCGAGGAGGCGACGAGTGACGGCGGACAAGAAGCTCTACGCGCACGCCAAACTGCGCCGGCTCCGCCGCGAGCGTGGCCTCACCCAGGCCGAACTCGCCCGCCGTCTGGACATCTCCACCAGCTACCTGAACCAGATCGAGAATAGCCAACGCACGCTCACCGCGCCCATCCTGTTGCGCCTGGCCAAGGTGCTCAGCGTCGATCCGGAACACTTCGCCGACACCGACGCGGAGCGACTCGGCGCCGACGTGCGCACCGCCCTTGCCGACGAGGCGAGCGGCGTGAGCGTCGACCCGGTCGAGGTCGTCGAACTCGTCCGCGACTACCCGGCCGCCGCCCGCGCCCTGGTCGCCCTGCACCAGCGCTACCAGGACGCCGCCGGACGGGTCGCCGCCCTCGCCGGACCCACCGGCAACCCGCCGATGCTCGGTGAGCCGCACGACGCCGTACGCGACTTCTTCTACGAGCACTACAACCACTTCGACCCGCTGGACACCGCCGCCGAGCAACTCGCCGGCCGACTACGGCTGACGCCCGCCCGGGCAACCGAGGCGCTCAGCCGACACCTGCGCGACCACCACGGCGTCGGGGTGGTCGTCACGGCTCCCACCGCCGAGTCACGCCGGTACGACCCCGACAGTCGCGTGCTCCACCTGGCCGCCAACCACACCGACGGCCAATGCGCCTTCCAGATGGCCACGCAGCTGGCATTCCTCGAACACGGCGACCGGATCAGCGAGCTGGCGGCCGGCCTCACCTCGCCGCCGGCGACCGCGCTGGCCCGCATCGGCCTCGGCAACTACTACGCGGGCGCGCTGCTGATGCCCTACACCGACTTCCACCGCCAGGCCGAACAGTTGCGCTACGACGTCGAGCTGCTCGCCGGCCAGTACGGCGTCAGCTTCGAAACCGTCTGCCACCGGCTCAGCACCCTGCAACGACCGACCTGTCGCGGAGTGCCGTTCGCCTTCCTGCGCGTCGACCGCGCCGGGAACATCTCGAAACGACAGTCCGCGACCGACTTCCACTTCTCCCGCTTCGGCGGCACCTGCCCCCTGTGGATCATCTACGAGGCGTTCGCCGCCCCCGGACGGATCCTCACCCAGGTCGCCGAGATGCCCGACGGTAAACGCTACTTCTGGATCGCCCGCACCGTCACCCACGGCGGGCGCGGACACCACAGCCCGCGCAGCACCTTCGCCGTCGCTCTCGGCTGCGAACTACGCCACGCCCACCGGCTCGTCTACAGCGACGGCATCGCCCTCGACGACCCCCGCACCGCCACCCCCATCGGCCTCGGCTGCCGCATCTGCGAACGCCGCGACTGCGCCCAACGCGCGCGTCCGCCCGCCGCCGGCGGACTACTCATCGACGAGAACCGACGCACCGTCATCCCCTACGCGGTGGACCGCAGATAGCGGGTTGCCGCCGTCTGCGCGCGCCGGTGGTCCGCTACCCGGTGCGCTCCGGCCACAACTCGGCGACCATGCGGTGCGCGTCGCGGGCGATGGCGGGGTCGAGGTCGGGCACCGGCCCGGACACACCGAGCAGGTTGAGCGCCAACTCGGTGTAGCGGGCGGCCATCTGCTCCACCGACAACGGCCCGTCCGGGCGATACCACCGCGCGACGCCACTACACATCTCCAGCAGCGCCCGCCGCGCCACGTCCGGCGCCCGGAGTTGGAAGACGCCGTCGGTCACACCATCGGTGATGGCGGCCTGCCATAACCGCTCGTAGCGGTCCCGTCGACCCCCAATGGAACGTGGTGACCGCGCTGTTGGCCGGCGCCGAGCTGGTGGTCCTCAGCGGCTTCCACCCGAGCCGCTTCTGGTCGGACGTCCGTCGCTACCGGGCGACCTACTTCTACTGCCTGGGCACGATGCCCGCACTGCTGCTGGCCATGCCCCCGGACCCGCACGACCACGACCACCGGGTACGCGTGGTGCAGTGCTCGGCCATCCCCGCCCACCGGCATGCGGAGTTGGAACAGCGCTGGGGCGTGAAGTGGTGCGAGGCATTCGGCATGACCGAGACCGGCGCCGACATCCGCGTGGGTCCGCAGGAGCACGACGAGCTACGCGGAACGGGCTGCCTGGGGCGGCCGGCAGCCTACCGGAAGGTCATGATCTCCGCCGACGGGGAGTTGCTGCTGCGCGGTCCCGGCATGTTCGACGGCTACCTCGGCCACCCACCGCCCTGGCGGGACGGCTGGCTGCCCACCGGTGACCTGGCCCGCCTCGACGCTGAGGGCCGGGTATACCACGTCGGCCGGATCAAGGACATGATCCGCCGTAGTGGTGAGAACATCGCCGCCGCCGAGGTGGAGCACGTGCTGATGGAGCATCCTCGGGTGCGCCTCGCCGCAGTGGTGGGTGTGCCCGACGACCTGCGCGGCGAGGAGGTCAGGGCCTACGTCGTGGGTGCCACGACAGCCGAGGAACTCCACGACTGGTGCGCGCAGCGGTTGGCGGCGTTCAAGGTGCCGCGCTACTGGACGTTCCGTGACGACCTGCCCCGCACCCCCTCCGAGCGGGTCGCGAAAGACCAGCTCGACCGCGACGTGCCGCGATGAGCACCGCGGATCTTCTGCTGACCAACGCCCGCGTCATCACCGTCGACGGCGTCGGCGCTCGCGCGGTGGCGATCAGTGGCGACCGGATTGTCGCCCTCGACGTGATTCCCGCCCGGCAGGTGATCGACCTCGACGGGGCCACCGTAGTGCCCGGCTTTCACGACGCACACAACCACATGGCCTGGTACGGACTTGCTCTCGACGAAATCGACCTGCGCGTATCCAGCCTGCCGGCACTGCTCGCCACCATCGCCGAACGAGCCGCTCAGGCACCCGTCGGCAGCTGGCTGATCGGCAGCGGCTACGACGAGAACATCCTCGGCCGGCATCCACACCGCGACGACCTGGACGCCGTGGCCCCCGATCATCACGTGCTCCTCAAGCACGTGTCCGGACACATGTGCGTGGTCAACTCCCGGGTACTGCACCACCTCGACCTGCACGAGCGACCACGAGACGTGCCCGGCGGAAGCGTCGTCACCGACCATGCCGGCCGCCCCACCGGCCTGCTTCAGGAAACAGGCGCAGAACCTGGCCCACGAACTGGTCCTGCCCTACCCGGTCGAGGCGTTGACCGCCGCCATCGACCGGGCCGGCCGGCAGTACCTGCGCGAGGGCATCACCAGCATGGTCGAGGCCGGTATCGGCGGCGGCTGGATCGGCAAGAGCCCCATCGAGTTGGCCGCCTACCTGAACGCCCGAGAGCAGAACCGACTACACGTAC
Source organism: Micromonospora cynarisoli (assembly GCF_030518815.1). Taxonomy (NCBI): domain Bacteria; kingdom Bacillati; phylum Actinomycetota; class Actinomycetes; order Micromonosporales; family Micromonosporaceae; genus Micromonospora; species Micromonospora cynarisoli. The sequence goes on from NZ_CP130426.1 coordinate 4,897,778, forward strand.
GGACCGAGCTCATGGTCACCGCCGACGCGCTTCACCCACTCGCCGGCCACCCGCACGACGACATCACTTTCGGCCTGGACCTCGGCATCCGCACCGGCTTCGGAGACGGCTTTCTCCGCCTGGGCCCGATGAAGATCTTCCTCGACGGCTCCCTGATCGGACGCACCGCAGCCCTGACCCGACCCTACGCCGACCGACCCGGCCAGGCCGGATACCTGCAGCAGGACCCGGCTCGACTGCGCGCGACAATCCCGGCCGCACACACCAGCGGCTGGCAGGTCGCCGCCCACGCCATCGGCGACGCGGCCATCGACCTTGCCCTGGACATCTACAGCGAGGCGCAACGCCGGCTCCCCGCCCGGACACACGCCACCGGATCGAACACTTCGGAGTGGTCCGACCAGACCAGGTCCACCGCGCTACCGCGCTCGGCATGGTACCGGTACCGCAGGCGCGGTTCGTGACCGAGATTGGCGACGGAATGCGCACCGCGCTCGGCACCGACCGGGTGCCCTGGGCCTACCGGCTGCGGTCGCTACTCGACGCGGGCATGGTCCTGCCCGGCAGTTCCGACCGTCCCGTGGTCACCGGCGCACCGCTGCTCGGCATCCAGTCGATGGTCACCCGCCGCACCGCATCGGGAGCATCCTTCACACCCGAGGAGGAGATCACAGTCCGGCAGGCGCTGCGCGCCTACACCCTCGGCTCCGCGTACGCATCCCGTCAGGACCACCGCACCGGCTCCCTCACCATCGGCAAACTCGCCGACCTGACCGTCCTCGGCGACGACCTCACCACCGTCGCCCCCGACCAGATCGCGGACATCCCGGTGCTGCGCACGATGATCGGTGGCACCTTCCGATGGAACTGATCCCCGCCGACCTCGAGGGTCTGTCAAACGAACGGTGTAACTCGGGTTGTTGAGGGTTACTTGCGGTTTGCGGTCAGGCGTCCTTCGAAGGCCATCTCGAAGGCGTTCAGGGCGGGTTTCCAGCGCATGGTCCATCGTCGGCGGCCCTGCCCAGTCGGGTCCAGGCTCATCACCGCGAGGTAGACGCACTTGAGTGCGGCGCCCTCGTTCGGGAAGTGGCCGCGGGCTCGGACGGCTCGGCGGATCCGGGCGTTGACGGACTCGATGGCGTTGGTGGAGCAGATGACGGTGCGGATCTCGGCGTCGAAGGCCAGGAACGGGACGAACTCGGCCCACGCCTGTTCCCACAGTCGGATGATGGCCGGATACTTCGTGCCCCACGCCTGCGTGAACTCGGCGAAGCGTTCTCGGGCGGCGGCCTCGGTCGACGCCGTGTAGACAGGCTTCAACGCCTTGGCGATGGCGTCCCAGTGCTGCCGGCCGGCGTAGCGGAACGACGCCCGCAGCAGGTGGATGACGCAGGTCTGCACGACCGCTTCGGGCCAGGTCTGCCCGATCGCGTCCGGCAAGCCCTTGCGTCCGTCGCAGACCACCATGCACGCGTCCGCGACACCCCGGTTCTTCAGCTCGGTCAGCACGCCGAGCCAGAACTTCGCGCCCTCACCGCCGCCCGCCGGCCCACAGCCCGAGGATGTCCCGGTTGCCGTCGACCGTGACGGCCAGGGCCACATAGATCGGCCTGTTCGCGACCTTCCCGTCGCGGATCTTCACGTGCACCGCGTCGAGGAAGATCACCGGGTAGACCGAGTCCAGGGGCCGGTTCTGCCACTCGGTCATCCCGTCGACGACCCTGTCGGTGATCGTGGAGATCGTCTGCCGGGACACGTCCGCGCCATACACCTCGGACAGGTGGGCCTGAATCTCCCCGGTGGTCAATCCCTTGGCCGACAACGAGATCACCATGTCCTCGACCCCAGAGAGCCGGCGTTGACGCTTGCGCACGATCTGCGGCTCGAAGCTGCCGTCGCGGTCACGGGGCACCGCGATCTACACCGGGCCGACCTCGGTCAGCACCGTCTTGCCCCGCACCCCGTTGCGGGAATTCTGACCGTTGTTCCCGGCCGGGTCGCCCTTCTCGTAGCCCAGGTGGTCAGTGATCTCACCGTCCAGAGCGGCCTCCAGGACCCGCTTGGTCAGCTGCTGCAGCAGCCCGCCCTCGCCGGTGAGCTGCAGACCCGCCGCCCGGGCCTGCTCCACCACCTGAGCGACGAACTGATCGTCGACCCCGTCTCCCACCGGCCCCGCCGGCCCACGCTTCCCCACCTGGCCAGTATCGACCTCGGTGATCACGACATCCATCATCAGGTGCTGCTCCTTGATCAGGAGTTACACCGTTCGTTTTACAGTCCCTCCTTTAGCGTGTGTCGCCCCACAGATCCTCTATGCCCGCCGAACTACGTCGGTTCGGCAGGGCCGACGGCTCAGGGCTGGTCTCGACTCCCACGCGGTCCGGGGTCGGCTCGTCTATGGCCACTTGTTCGGGAACTATGCACTCAACCATGGGCATTCGGCCAGCGACCGCTGCGTCCTCGGTCGTCTGCTCAAGGGCTGGCTCGGTGCTGCGCTTGACGCGTAGCGCGGTATAGCGGCTGGCGGCCGGCCGATGCCCCTCACCAACAGCGGTGGTGAGGGTGCCGGGCAAAGGCCCTGTCTCGGCGCGGGTGGCGGGCGGCAATGCGCCGATGCCCGTCGTTGCCCGCGCCGCCCGGTGACCGGTATGGTCGGCGGCACCGACCGCGATTACCCCCACCAACGGTAGATTCAACCGACGCAGCAACCGTGCGGCGCGGACTGCCTCGGTCAACCGGGTGCGGCCGGCCACGACCACCAGCAACACCCCGTCAACGTGCCGGGCTAGCACTGCGGTGTCGCTGCTGGCCGATACAGGCGGCGCATGCACAAGCACCGCTTCCTCGGTCTCGTCGAGTGCGTTCAGCAGGTCGCCGAGTTCCCGGATCCGCTGCGGGGTCAGGCAGTCCTGCGGCTCCGTTGGCAGTACGGTCAGCGTCGGGTGCCCGGTCAGCACCGACGGGGTAAGCTGCTCGTCGGCGACCTGTTGCCAGGTAAACGACGCGGCCGGAAAGTGCCCAGAGAGCACCGGATCACGGACCGTGCCATCAATCACGGTGATCCTTCGACGTTCGGCAGCCACCCCTAGCCCGAGCAGCGCGGTCAGCAACGCCGCGTTGTCGTCGTTACGCACGCCAGCGACCAGCAGCCGCTGACGCCCTATCGACGCGGTCAGGATGCTCAATGCCGCGACGGTGGCTTGGGTCTGCTCGGCGACCTCTCGGCGGGCGAACAGGGCAGGGGCATGGTGACGGGCGAACCGTTGCGGCAGCGGTGGCAGGACTCCAACGACCGGCAGCATCAGCCGCGATTCCAACTGCCCGACTTCACGTACGCGGTCGTCGAAGCGACCCCGCAGCATCAATGCACACCAGCCGGCGAGCAGACCGATCGTCGCCCCCAGCGCACTGTTGAGCAGCGGGTTCGGAAACGAGGCCGCCGTGGCTGGGCTGGCGGGGTCGACCACTCGGCTGGTCACCGGGGTGTCCCTGCCCAGTTTGAGACGAGTGAGTTGCTTACTCACCGCTTGGCTGGCCGCGTCGGCCAACTCGGCTGCCCGCTGGGCGGAAGGAGCGCTGGCTCGGATCGTAATGATCTGCGAACCCGGTTCGTAGACGCCCCAAACGTTTCGGGCGACCGATTGCTCCGGCATCGACATTGCCGTGGCTGCTTCGGCGGCCACCGCCCGGGAGCTGACCAGCTTCGCCACTGTCGGAGCGAGGTCTTGTGCCAGTTCGAGACTCCGCTCTGCGGAACGGTCGTCTTTCGACGGTGTTGCCATCAGCAGAATGGACGACTGTGCCTCGTAGCGGGTGGGCAGGGTCGAGGTCACCGCCTGTGCAGCAGCTAGACCAGCGCAGATACCGAGCAGCGGTAGCGCTATCCGTTGCCAGAGCACCATGGCTCCAATATTGACGTCCATTGACCATCCCATCAGATCCTCTCCTCCCCAATCATCTCGGCGAGGTCACCGAACACCGGCAGGTGGCACCGACGACGTGCGGGACCTGGCAGGTCGGGAGGCACGCGGACCCCGCCCATCACGTGCATGACGTCGGGTGCCTTGGTGGGCACGTCGTCCGGAGCTGGCCGACGTAACATCACTGACGCTAAGTGTCCGCCGCCCCCCTTTGCAGTGGGATCCTTAACGGTCGCCACCGAGCAGCGAAATAGCCCCGTACCCATGTCACCCCCTTTCCGCTCCTGAGCCGATCGATGCCAGATTAACTCAACAGGCACTGGGTACTGCTGAGTTGCAAGTATGGAGCCAAACGAAAATCTCGCTCGCAACAAGCGCTGAAACATTTCCATTTCTCTTACCCCGTTACCTTTTTGATCGTCCCCAGCCGGGGACCCTCGGTCGCCCGGCCCGATATGACTTCCTGCCCCTGTCGAACGCATGATCCGAGGGGTGTTGTCGCCGGGTCGGGTGGCGTCGGCGGACCGCTGATAGGGACACGGCCACCCCGTGTTCGGGGTAGGTCTCTTCGTAACGTGGCTGCCGGCAGTCCGACGCCATGACTGCGGCCGAGGCCACGAAGCGATGCGTGGAGGCGGGTGCGGTGCACGACGGATACGGCGTCTACCTCGGCTTGGACGTCGGTAAGGAAGGTCACCACGCGGTTGGGTTGGCGCCGGACGGCAAGCGGCTGCACGACGCGCCGTTGCCGAACACCGAAGCCCGGCTGCGGCAACTGTTCGACAAGCTGGCCCGCCATGGCACGGTCTTGGTCGTGGTCGACCAGCCCGCCTCGATCGGTGCCCTGCCGGTCGCGGTGGCTCGCGCATGTGGTCATCAAGTGGCCTACCTGCCCGGACTGGCGATGCGTCGCATCGCTGACCTGCACCCCGGTTCGGCGAAGACCGACGCCCGGGATGCCTACGTCATCGCTGACGCGGCCCGCACCCTGCCGCACACGCTGCGCCGGGTCGACGTCAGCGACGAGGCTCTGGCCGAGCTGGAAGTCCTCGTCGGCTTCGACGACGACCTCGCCGGCGAAGCCACCCGCATCTCCAACCGCATCCGGGGCCTGCTCACCCAGATCCACCCCACCCTGGAACGCGTCCTCGGCCCGAAAGTCCACCACAAGGCGGTCCTGCAGTTGCTGTCGCGCTGCGGCGGCCCGGCCGGGCCACGCAAGGCCGGCCGCCGCAAACTGACCTCGATCGCCACCGTCCACGCACCCCGCATGGGCGACCGGCTCGTCGAGCAGATCATGACCGCCCTCGACGAGCAGACCGTCACCGTCCCAGGCACGACAGCGGCAGAGACGATCCTGTAGCCAGTGCTTCGCGCCCTCACCGCCGTCCCCAGCCCAGATCCCGAGGATGTCGCAATGCCTGTCGACCGTGACCGCCATGACGACGTAGATCGGCCGGTTCGCGACCTGACCATCGCGGATCTTGACGTTGATGGCGTCGATGAATACAATGGGATTCCCCTGTCGAGGGGGCCACTCCGCCACTCCGCCACTCCGTCCATGACCTTGTCGGTGATGGTGGAGATGGTCTGCTTCGACACCTCGGCTAGGTGCGCGGCGATCTCCCCATGGGTGCAGCCCTTGGCCGACAGCGACAGCACCATGTCGTCGACCCCGGTCAGACACTGCTGGCGCTTGCGCACGATCTGCGGCTCACCCCCCCGGCGGCGTCGCGTGGAACCCGGACCTCGACCGGGCCGACGTCGGTGAGCACGGTCTTGGTCCGGCTGCCGTTGCGGGTGCTTTTGCCTGCTGCCCGGGTCACCGGCGCAGGGCCCGCGAAGGCCCGTAGTGCGCGGGCGTCGGCGAATCTGTTCCAGTCGTCGCCGATCTCGGCCAGCAGGCGGGCACCCAGTGCACTCCGAGGCCGGGCTCACTCGTCATGATCTTCGCGTCGGAGTGCGCGGTGAACACGTTGTCGATGCGGTGTTCCAGCTGTGCCAGCGCCTGGCAGACCCCGTCGAGCTGCCAGACCAAGCCCTGCAGTTGCAGGCCCATCGCGTCCTCTACGGCTGCGGGCTGGCGCATCTGCTCGCTGCCGAGCAGGTGGTGCAGCTTGTCGGCCTCAGCGGTGATGCCACGCTGCCGGCCAGCCGCGCGCAGCATCGACGCCAGATCGTCTGCGGTCAGCGCCGCTGCGGCGGCAGGTGTCGGCGCAGCGGCCAGGACGATCCGGGCGGTAGGCGAGTCCAGCCGATATGCCGCCTACCGCGCTCGAACGCCTCAAGGCGCGGCAGCAAAGAAGACCTGTAGCCACCGTCCGGATCCGGTTGGAAATCGTGATTTGGTCCCACGCTGCGTCCTGCTGCGCCCGGGTCAGTACCCGCAGCGACTTCAGCAACTCGCTGTCCTGCGGCAACGGCCGGTGCGCCTCGACGTTGGTACGCAGGATGTTGGCCAGCACCATCGCGTCCCACGCGTCGGACTTACCCCGCGAGGACCGGTAACGGGTCTCGATAACGCGACACCGCAACGGGTCGACCGCGACACCTGCCGGTCGGCGGACCGCAGCTTAGGTGAGAAGATCGTTGACCGCAGTGGCCGCAGTGTTTGGACCATCCTCTGCGTCCATGCCCGCCGCGATGATCTTGGCGCGGCTGTCGTACTCAGGATTGGTGGTGACCTCAACGAGCCGTTGAGCCAGGCCGGACTCAGTGAGCCGTTTTAGAGGCAGCGGCCGGGGCCCGACCCCAAGGGCCGGCACGCGGTGCGCCCAGAAGAACTGATCGGCGAAGCTTGGCAGAACGACCGAGGGTTTACCATGGGCCAGGACCTGCGCGAGGGTTCCAGCCCCACCGTGATGCACCACCGCTACGACCCGCCCGAGGATCTCGTGATAATCGAGGTCTTCAACCAGATGCACCCACCGTGGGTCGAAGTTATGAGTGAGTCCGGCGACGCCCCGTTGCAGGACGATCCGTAGCCCGGCACGACGCGCGGCGGCAACCAGAAGTTGACTGACCCGGTGCGGTTCAAGAGCCGGCGTCGAGCCAAGCGTGACAAGTATCGGCGGAGGACCGGCAGCGAGGAAGCTAGACGTGCCGTGATCAAGCGTGACGCGGGTTCGAACAGGACCTTGCAGATAGCCCGTCATGATCACCTCCGCCGGCCAGTCGTCCGGCCGAGGCAGCACCTTCGGACTCACCCCGACAATCACTCCGACCCGTCGGTGTCGCAGGTTCAGCGCCTGCCGGGTGGACAGCGGTGGACGATCAAGAATTCTTGTCCCGAGCCGGTTCATGATGCGCCCGGTCAACCTCCAGGCAACCCACTCGTCAGCAGCATATGAAAGCCGGTTGCCTAAAGGTCCCAGCGTATGACCGATCCGGTGCCCCGCAGCGGAGGGGAACACGCGCGTTCGGACTGCGGGCACGTGATGCACCTCCACAACGGGTATCCCCAGGCAACCGGCGACGTCGAGTGCGGGGAACACCATCGGGTGACAGAGTATTGCCTCCGCACCCCGTGCAGCGGAGAGCATGCCCCGATAGATGCGCTCAAACTGGGGCGTCATCGCTGACATCAGTCGCGCAATCGCCACAGGATCGTAGTTTCGACGCAGGGCTGCGCGAGCCGCCGGTAGATCGAGTAGGTGACGGCTGGAGTCCATGTCGATCGGCCTCATGTCCAGACCCGCGTCACGGCCAAGGTCGCAGAACTCGCGCTGGGTCGACAGCCGCACTTGGTGGCCCGCATTGACCAACGCGCAGCCGAGTGCAACGAAAGGATCAACATCGCCACGTGATCCGAATGCCGCCAGGAGCAATATCATTTACACGCACCTTCCCGCTAGATATCGACAATGATCCTCCTTCAGTTCTACACGTGCCAGTGCCGAACAGTGAGGCGGCACTCATGGTCATATCCATCAGAGGGAATCCCGCGCTTCGCCTGCAAATTCCGCCAAGCTGGACGTTTCGCTCAGCCACCCAGGACATGGCCACCGAGAGAATATAATCCCTTGTGGTTGCACACGAAAATGCACCCCTGGGTTGCGAACCGCATGGCATTTCGGCTGCGACCGTAAGCCTAACGTTCAGGAGGGACGGACTCATATGCAACAGATCCCGTTTTCGGACCTCGAGGTAGCACCCGGCCACATTTACGAGTGGCAGCTTTGCGCTCCCGAGAATCTGGACCCGGCCCACCTTGGCGAGAAAGCCGCCTCGTTCAACCAGGAAAAGCACTTTTCGGCGGCGCTTTCCGCGCGGCGGGAGCACGCTTCTGAGGATTACTGGATCGCGATCACCTTTAAGATCCCTGGTCGCGTCGATCTGCATGCGCTCGAGAGCGCTCTTCGACACTTCGTGGAGCAACATGAAGTCTTGAGGTGTGGTTTTGAACACCTCGCCGGCGCGCTGCGGTGTGATGTTATGCCCCCTGGCGACGTCAATCTTCACTATGTAGACAGCGGAGAGATGCCAACGAGCGATGCCGCCCTTAACCATTTGAAGGCAGTTTTCGACCAAGAAATCAGCACACTGTCGTGGCCGCTGTTCCGCATGGGCGCGGTGGTCAGCGCCGATCACTCAACAGTCTTCCTGGCGTTTGACCACATTGTTTGCGACGGAGTATCCCTGGCGGTTGCCGTCAATCAAATACAGAGCGCGTATGCAGACGCCACGGCCGGGCGTCAACTTCCCTTCAAGGTCGTGGGCAGCTACCTCGACTTCGCTCAAGCTCAACGGGTAAAGTACTCCGGGATCGCATCGGATGGTCCGGAACTAGAGTACTGGCGATCTTTTGTTGCAGAATCCGGAAGCCTGTTTCCACAGATCCCACTCGACCTCGGCATTGAGAGTGGTCGTATGTATCCGGCTTACAGTGCGACAGTCCAACTCCTCGACGATGAGGATTCAAAGGCGTTCGAAAACCTGTGCTTCCGCCACAATGGAAAGCTATTCCTGGGCCTGCTGGCCGCAGTGGGGGTCGCGCTGCGGAAAGTCTCCGGAGCAACTTCGTACTACGGATTCATCCCCGTCAGCGAGCGGAGAGATCCGCAGTGGCATGAATCATTCGGGTGGTTTGTCAACACCCTGCCCATTGCATTTTCAGTGTCGAGCGACCTTTCATTTCCGGAAGTCCTCCACGCCGCACAAGAGAGCTTCAGATCCTTAATCAAGAGTGTGGACGTGCCATTCGTCAAAGCCTGGGAATTGCTGGCACCGCAGCATTACCACTTGAGAACTTGGCCATACCCTGTCAACTTTTTTTCATTCATCGACTATCGAAGAATGCCGAGTTCCGAGCAGTATCACATCTGGCGGCCGTCGACAATCCCGAACGCCTCACACACCAACACTGGAAATATGTGGTTTTATCGAAACTCGTCCGGAGTAAGCCTGAACTGCATCATGCCGGATCTGCCCCAGTGCCGGCAGGCGATGGCGGCATACCGGTCCGCCATCGCCGCAACTCTTACGGAGGTACTCCACGCAGCAGACTAGATTGAGCCCTTTCCAACCTGATCTTGCAGGTCAGGCTGGTAGCTCTGGGCCGCCGATCGATGAGGGCGAGGCTCCAGGTAAGACAGCAAATCGACCAAAACCCGATGCCCCGACCGGGAGCCTCGCCTGTGCTGTCTTACCCGTCCACGATCTCGTTGTCCAGCCGGACCTTGAACCACCTGGCCGATCGCATCCGAAGCCTCCGCCACCAGCGCCGATCCAGGTGGCGCCTCGACGCGGGGCGGCAGGCACTGCTCGCCCTGGCTCACCTGCGCAACGGTGACATCTACACCCGCCTCGCTGCCGGGTTCGCCGTCGGCGTGAGCACCGCACGGCGGTATGTCCAGGAAGCGATAGCCCTGCTCGCGACGGCCGCCGATAACCTGGCCACCGCCATGCACCGGATCCGCCGACTGGCGTACGCGATCCTGGACGGCACCCTGATCCCGATCGACCGGGTCGCCGACCAGAAGCCGTACTACTCCGGGAAACACAAGCACCATGGCGTGGACGTGCAGGTCATCGCCGATGCCGCTGGCCGCCTCGTCTGGGCTTCGCCGGCGCGGCCCGGTTCGGTCCATGACGTGACCGCAGCCCGAACCCACGGTATAATCGACGCGCTGAGCAGCGCGAACGTGATGACCTTCGCCGATAAGGGCTACCAGGGTGCTCGCGGCGGCGTGCGCACGCGTTCAAGCGACGCCGCTTCCGGCCGAAGCTGTCACGCCGGCAGAAGACCGTCAACCGCGCCCACGCGACAATCCGCGCCCGCGGCGAACGCGCGATCGCCACCCTCAAGACCTGGACGATCCTCAACAGGCTGCGCTGCTGCCCACGACGAGCGACCACGATCGTGCAGGCCATCCTCGTTCTGCACCACGTCGAAGCCAACCACTACGCAGGATGAAGAGGGCTTATTGGAGGCAATGTTGATGATCGTCACGCCGTCGTCCCGGGTGGTGACCTGCATCCGGCCCGGCGACACCGCCTCGGCGTGCGATACCGCGTCGGCTACCGCCTCGATGGGGTGGCCGAGCCCGAGCGCGACGGTGGCGGCGGCCAGGGCGTTGGATGCCTGGTGCAGCCCGTAGAGACGCAACCGCACCTCGGCGGCCTGGCCGTCATAGGTCAGCCGGAAGCCGACCCGGCCCAGTTCGTCCGTGGTCAGGTTCTCGGCACGCACGTCGGCCGGGTTGTCGATGCCGTAGGTCAGCACGCGGGCACTGGTGCGGCTCGCCATGGCGGCCACCAACGCGTCGTCGGCGTTGAGCACCGCCAACCCGCCGTCGTGGGCGTCGGGCAGGGCTTCCACGATCTCGCCCTTGGCCTGGGCGATGTTCTCTACGGACCCGAAGTCGCCAAGGTGCGCGTGCCCGATGCGGTCACGACGCTGACCGTGGGTGGGGCGATACGGGTCAGGCCACGTGCCCGATGCCGCGCGCTCCCATCTCCAACACGGGATAACGGCTGTCGGAGGTGGCGCGGGTGAGCATGTACGGCAATCCCAGCTCGTTGTTGTTCGACGCCCGGTTGGCCACCGTCTCGCCCCAGGTGGGGAGGATCTGGGCAAGGATGTCCTTGGTCGAGGTCTTGCCCACCGATCCGGTCACCCCGATCACCGTGGTCTGCGGCAACCGGTCCACCACGGCGCGGGCCAGCCGCCCGTACGCGGCCGGAACGTCCTCGACGACCACCGCCGGTACCCCGACCGGCCGTGACGCCAGCACTCCCGCCGCACCAGGCTCGATCGCCTGGGGGGCGTAGTCGTGCCCGTCGACGCGTTCACCGGGCAATGCCACGTACATCCCGCCGGGCTCCACGCGCCGGCTGTCGAACACCTCCGGGCCGTCACCGTCATCGATGCGGGGCGTCGTGGACGGCTCCGCCGACAACGGCCGCGATCTCCTGCAAGGTCATCGGAAGCACAAGGTGAACCTACCGTGCGGGGATGATCGGGGTGGGGTGGGTCACCGACGGGTGTAGCCCGAATTGCGAGGCCCTGACCGTCGATAGCTACTCGCGGAAGGTCATCTGTGTGGGAAATCTATAGAAGCATCCGCTGTCGTCAAGAGGCTCCATGAAAGCGGGGTATCTCAAGTTGCGGGGTCGGTCGCCACTCAGGCTGGGGTGAGTGAGGGTAGCGGCGGCGGTATCGCCGCCCGGTAGGCCCAGGAGCCGCACAATGGCCTGCAAACAGCGCTCAGCTGCCCGGCCGTCGCCGAAGGGCGAGTCCGCTGGCCTGCCTGTCGATCCGGTCAGGTTTCTGGTGGCGGCTTCGACGATCCGGTCGGGGCAGGTGCCGACGAGCTCACCGAGTCCGTGGTGCAGGATCTCTGGTCGTTCGGTGGTCTCTCGGGTCACCACCACCGGCACACCGAGGCTGGCGGCTTCCTCCTGCAAGCCTCCGGAGTCGGTGATGACCAGATCGGCGGCGTGCAGCAGGCCGATCATCTCCGGATACGGCAGAGGCGGTATCAGGCGGGCGTTCCGGACGTCGCCGAGCCCTGCTTGAACCTGCTGCGCCAGCTGCGGGTTCGGGTGGTTCACCAGGGCGAGGTCGAGGTCAGGGTGAGTGGTGGCGACCCGTGCGAGAGCATTGAGGATGTCGGCGACGCCGCGGCCCCAGTTCTCCCGGCGATGCACGGTTGCCACTGCCAGCTGGCGCTGAGGGTCCACCCAGGATGGTGCTCGGGCGATGCCCTGGCGCAGCAAGGTGTGCAGGGCGTCCACAACGGTGTTGCCAGTGACCACCACCTGGTGTTCGGGTATGCCCTCGGCGAGCAGGTTGCGGCGTGCGGTCGGCGTTGGCGCTAGATGCAGGTCGGCGCACCGGGCCACCGTGACCCGGTTGACCTCCTCGGGGAACGGGTGGCCGGGGTCGTGGCTGCGTAGGCCAGCCTCCAGGTGCACGACGGGAATTCGACTCCAGAACGCCACCTGCGCGCCGATGAGGGCGGTGGTGGTGTCGCCGTGCACCAGCACCGCGTTTGGTCGGTGACGGTCGAGGGCACCGTCGACGGCGGCAGTCAGCTCGGCAGCGAGTTCGGCGAGTCGGCCGGTCCGCCGCCGTACCGTCAGGATGTCGTCGGGTCGTAGCCCGAACGGTGCCAGTGCCTCGGCGACCCGGCCAGGCTGCTGCCCGGTGTCGACGACCCGGGCGGCGACGCGGGGGTCGTGGCAGAGCAGGCGGACCAAAGGAGCGATCTTGATGCCCTCGGGGCGGGTGCCCGCCAGGACCATGATCTCGGGAACGTCCACCCTGCCACGACCCATCCTTCAGCTCCGCGTGACGGCGCGGCGACGCCGGTGCATCAGAATGCCGCCGGCACCGGCGGCCACCGCGCCAAGGCCAACGGCGATCGGCGTGCCGGCGAGGGGGATGACCGGGACGGGCGGGGCGATCGCGTTCGGGCCGCAGCTCGCCGAGCCGATGGTGACGCCGGCGAGAGTGCCGCCGAGGGCGCTGAGATCCAGTGCGGTGACGGACAGCTGTCCGGTGGTGGAGCTGGTCTGGCTGTTGAGGACGAGGCTCAGCAGGCCCGGGATGCTCAGCCCGGTGTTGGGTGCCGGGTTGGCCGGCAGAGTGAGCAGGGTCGTCGGAACACCGAGCGTCGTCGATACGATGCGGGCGTTGGCCAGACTGGCGCTGCCGGTTGCCGATGGGCTGCTCGTCGCCGAGCACTGGGCGTAGAGCGCATCGGCGACCAGGGTAATGGTGGCCAGGCCGTTGACCCCCAGGGTCAGGGTGGCCCCTGCGCCGGGTGTCGCGGTGCAGGACCCGCCGCTGCCGACGTTGATGCTGCCGCCGCTGCCGAGCACACCCGCGCAGGCCGCTGAGGTGCCGTCGTTGAGCGCTCGGACGTCCTGGCCCAGCACGCCGGCGGTGATGACCGTCTGACTGCCCAGCACCGACAGCGGTGGGTTGGTATTTCCGGAGATGGACTCGGTCGTTCCGTCGTTGGTGGCGGTCGCCGTCCCGGAACTGGCGAGTCCACCGCCGAGGAGGCTGATCTGGAGGGCGCTGGCCGTCGCTTGTGAGGTGTCGGCCAACGCCGGTGAGGCTGCCAGGACGACCATCGCCAGCCCGCCCGTCAGTACGGTGGCGGTCCGGGTAAACCCCGGTCCTAGTTTGCGCATGAGACTGCTCACTCTCTGTTGCTGTTGATAAGATGAGGGATGGTCCTCGGGGTGTCCTGAAGGGGTGGTTGGGCGCCGCCTATGCTGGTGCGGATCGCTGGCACGCCAGTGGGGGTGAGCCGTTGCGGGCGTGGGTGGTGTGGGCCGGTTGCCACGGAGGTCGGGTCGGGTCGGACGGGTGTGGGTGGTGGATCGGCTGCTCGGGCGGTCTTGTGCCAGTCGGAGCGGGCGGTGAGCATCCGGCCGAACGCGATCCAGACGGCTATCGACTGCAGGTAGCTGTAGACCCAGTGGGCGATGCCGAGGCCGAGGGCGGCCGAGAGTGATAGGTGCGGTTCGCAACGGTTGCGGTAGACCAGCCCCCAGACGGCAAATGGGCTGACGCCGAACAGCACCACCAACGGGATCAGGCCCCAGCCCCCTGAGGTCCACCAGGCGGCGATGCCTCCCTCGGTGCGGCTGATGTACCAGCCGAGCACGCCGGCGCAGCCGAGATAGATGGGGGTTCCGACGAGTTGGCACCAGGGTGCGGCGAGGAAGTGGGTGATTTCCATGATGGCCGGATTGCCGATCTGTCGGGAGTTCAGCACCGAGTTCAGGTACCGGACGCATTGCATTGACCCCTGCGCCCATCGGGTGCGCTGTCGGATCAATGGCCTGACCTTGGTGAGGGCCTCCTGGGTCACCCAGCTTTCGGCGCAGTACTCGGTTCCGCCGCCGTGCAGCAGGATATGCAGGCCGAGTTCGAAGTCCTCCAGCAACGCACCGTGCCAGGGGGTGCCGTGCTCGGTGCCGAGGGCGTTGAGCAACGAGAGTCTGGTGAACTGTCCGTTGCCGCCCATGGCGACGCTGCGGGTGTGCCGGCGCAGGGCTTGCATTGCGGCGATCGGGGCGCGGAACTCCATGTCCTGCAGCCGGATGAGCAGACGCCCCCACCGATTGAGTTCCGGCGTCGGTCGGCTGCACTGGACCATCCGGACCTCGATCTGAACGGCGGCGACAGATGGCGAACCGAAGTAGCGGGGGCCGGCAAGGGCGGAGCGGCAGCGCGGATCCAGCTGACTGTCGGCGTCGAGGACCCCGACGATGGTCCGCTCAGCGTCAGCGTCGGCAGGCAGGTGATCTCTAATGGCCCGCCACGCGGCGTTGAGGGCCGCGCCCTTGCCCTGTACAGCTTCGGGCCGCCGTCGCGTGACCACCCGTACCCTGGAGTCGGCGGCAAAGGAGCGCAGAACCTTGCCGGTGCCGTCGTCGGAGTCGTCATCGACGCACCAGACGGTGACGTCCGGCATGTCGTGTAGGAGCCGACGCAGGGTCGCGGCAATGACGGTCGCCTCGTTACGGCAGGGCACGATGATGTGCCAGGAAAGCTGACGGTAATCGCCGCCGCCGGCCCGCACCGCGCGCAGGTGCAGCACGAGGATGCTCAGGACGTAGGCGCAGAAGTAGACGCACAATAGGAATGCGACGGTGTTCAGGATTGCCAGTGACGGGATCTCAGCGAACACGACCCCGCCTTCCCGGTCGGCGGCTACGGCCGACGAAGAGTAGAAAGATGATCGCCACCGCGATCAGCCCGAGGGTGCTGATGGCGGAACCGATCAGCACGTGAGCGCGTTGGTAGCCCACCTCGAACCCCCACATCCGCATGGCGGCCACGAC
Organism: Micromonospora cynarisoli; assembly: GCF_030518815.1. Taxonomy (NCBI): domain Bacteria; kingdom Bacillati; phylum Actinomycetota; class Actinomycetes; order Micromonosporales; family Micromonosporaceae; genus Micromonospora; species Micromonospora cynarisoli. The sequence continues at coordinate 4,913,005 of NZ_CP130426.1, forward strand.
AGCGGCGAGTCGGATTTGGTTGACGGCGGTCAACATGGTCACCGCCAATCCGACGGTGATCGCGGCTCGGGACAGGGTGAGCCGCCGGAATCCGACGAGAAGACTCGCTAGGAAACACGGCGGGATGAGCAGCATCGACACTGAGCAGCCGGTGGAGACCAGGAAGCCGACCCACTGCCTGTGGAGCGGGAAGGTGACGGCTGCGCCGACCGAGGTGGTGTCCGCCAGTCCGACGGCTGAGACGAGGTGCGCGTTGAGCCAGGCCTCGACCACGGCCACGTCGTGCCAGCGACGGAACAGGACGAGACCGAGGGCGACCCCGCAGACCGCTCCGAGTAGCGCCCGCGCCCATCCCAGCAAGGCGGCGCGGCTCATCGGGCCCGGCCTGCATAGGAGGCCAGCCACAGTGACACGCCGAGGACCACCAGGCCGATCCCAACCAGGATCCAGGAGTGAAGCGCCGCACCCGTCGTGGCCAGGCCACCACTGACGGAAGGCCCCTTCGTCGGAACCCCGTACATGTCGCATCCTTTCGGCAGTAACAGTCCCTCCTCCCCCGATCAAACATACGTGTGTCAGAGGACGAAAGGGTGCAAAACGCCTAATACTAGGATAATTCGGATCGGGTCGCTGGTGGTCGACCGGTCCCGGCTGGATGGGGCGCGGCGGGCAGGCGGGGTAACGGCTCTGCCGGGGAACCTCATCGACGAGCCGCAACGTCGTAGACAGCTTGAAGGTGCCCGCCTGATGCGGCTCGAGTACGGCCACGTCTGCAGACGAGACGGGTCCTCGGAAGGCGTGCGTTCGCTGGGTTGGCGACCGACTGGTACCCGCCGCAAGCAACGACGCAGACGGAAGCCTCGTCATCACCCCGTCCCCACGAGATTGGCTGCTGACCACGACCCTCGCCACCGCCCGACTCCCAGGCGGTGGCCGGGTCGGACCATGGGCACCCGAGGTCTTCCGGCTCAGCGACGAGATCGTCGGCACCAACTTCGGCCGCCTCGCACCGCCACTCGGCACCCGGTCCCGCACCTGTCTACCGGAAGGACGATTCAGCGCGGAGTTGGAGTTGGCTCGGGAGTAAACCGGCCGTCCGGAGAGCACGTGGTCGCTCGCAGGCCCACCACGTAGAGCAGCCGGGTCGCGCCGAGGTGAACCCCGGGCCAGACCTCTTCACGGCCGGCGCAGAGGTCCGCCAGCTCCACCAGGGTGAGGACCTCGGTGGCGATGTCCCGGGGCGGGCAAGCCGACGCGCCAGGGCCAGGGCGGCGTCGGACTGGTGGTCGGCGTGATGCGACCGCCGCACGATCGGGTCGACCGGCCCGCCGGCCACGGCCGAGGACGCTCACGCCAGTCGGTCGGCCAACATGTCTTCAAGATCCATGGAGGCGCGCCAATCTCGCTCCGATCCGCCTCGTGCGGGAGGCAGATCTGCCGGGGGAAGCCGTTGAACCTTTACCCCGGGCAGTCCGATTGCCGAGACGGATGCTGTTGCCTGAGAGAACGTCTGATTCACGTGATTTATGCATGTTGTGGTTCTAGGGGTTCTCTCCATGTTGGAGTGGTTTCGGTGGTGAGACGTTTGGCGAGGTTGTCGATCATGGCGACGGTGATCATGCTGGCGGAGTTGTCGGGTCGGGTTTCGTGGTCGAGGACGAGGCGGCGGTGGTGCATGAGCCAGCCGATGGTGCGTTCGACGACCCATCTGCGCTTGACCACGCTGAAGCCTTTGACCTGTGGGTCCTTGTGACGATCTCGACGTCGACGCCGAGGTGGGCGCCGTGTTCGATGGCGCGGCTTTTGGAGCCGGCGTCGGCCCAGGTCTTGGCCAGGGTGGGGTAGATGGCGGTGGCCTGGTCGAGCAGGTTGATGCCGATGGTGTTGGCGCTGGCGGCGGTGACGATGACGGCGAGGAGCAGGCCGAGGGTGTCGGTGATGATGCCGCGCTTGCGGCCGACGACCTTGTTTCCCGCGTCGGCGCCCTGGGTGGACAGTGCGACGTCGGTGGAGGTCCTCACGCTCTGGCTATCCATGATGGATGCGGCTGGTGTGATCGTGCGGCCGTGGTGGTCGCGGACGATGCCGGTGAATTGATAGTTCAGCTCGGTGAGGATGCCTTCTTTGCTCCAGGCGGCGAGGTGGCCGTAGACCGTCGGGTGGGGTGGGAAGTCGTGGGGTAGGTAGCGCCAGGCGATGCCGGTGCGGTTGACATAGAGGCTGGCGTTGACGATGTCGCGGAGGTCGTGGGTGGGGGTGCGGGCCGCTGACGCCGGCGTCGGTGCGGGCCTGTCTCCACGCGGTCAGGTGGGGCGCGATCAGGGCCCATCGGGCGTCGGACAGGTCGGACGGGTATGGGCGCCATTCGGTCATGCAGTAGGCGTTCGGTGGCGTGACACCGAGTCGACGGAAGTCATGTCCGTCGATGTATAGCTTAATGCGAACCAGACACCATCCCGGGGTGTGAAAAATAAGGTGTTTCCGGTCAGGGTTGAGCCGGGTGGGATGGGGCTACGCTGGCTTGAGTGGGATATGCTGCCCTGCCAGGGCCGGGGCGCCAATCGTTCACACTGGCGCGAAGGTGAAGGAAACGTCGAGTCAGTCGGGTCCAAGGGCGGCTCGTACGACGCGATAGCCGAGGCATCCAACTCTCTACACAAGACCGAACTCGGTTTCGCTGGCAGATGCCAGCGGTTGGTGCTGCAAACGACAGTCAGTTGGTCAGGACCCCAACGAAAGGTGATCCTCAAGATCATCTCTACGGGTCTCTGGGTTGACAGACTTTCCCGGTAAACGCGGGGTCTGGCTGCCGGGAGTCGGACCAGGCCGGGTTGGCGGCGATGGCCAGCGGCGGGGCCTGCCAGGCAGCGCCGAGGCGTTGCAGGAACGGGTACTCCTCGCGTCGCTGGTGGATCGGTTCCCCGGATAGGAAGGCCACCAGTCGGCTCTGTACCAGATCGCGGTCGAGTAGGCCCCCGTGCACGCCGGGCATCTCGAAGACGGGGATGCGGCTGTACTCGCCGGGCGGCGCCTCAGCAGCCGTGGTGGTGGGAATGAAGGCCAGCATCCGGATGCCCGGCACCGGACACATGAGCTGGTTGCGGTAGAACGGCGCGTCGTCGACCAGGGAACGGATGAACGGCTCGTCGGGACCGGTGCTCGGGCCGCCGATCAGGCGCATCGCGTTGAAAACGAACCGTAGCTGCCAGCCAGTGACCACGCCCCATCCCCGATCCTGGTTCGGCGGTGGATAGTAGGCGCGCCCCGCGTTGATCAGTGGGCTGAACATCGCCAATGTGTCGACGGACGGGTGCGCGCCCTGCTCGAGGTAGGTGCGGGCAACCATGGCCCCCTCGCTCTCCCCGATCAGGGCGACCGATCGACCGGTGCGCCGGTGCAGCCTGCGCACCTGTTCGTCCAGCAGCCGCACGCTGTCCGCCACCGAGATCGTGGTGTCACGCGGCCGATAGGGCAGGGGAATACCGTCGGGTCCCAGCCCTCGGTAGGAGAATCGTTCGACCCGCTCATCGGGAGGCTGCTCACCCCGGTACGAGGAGGCGTAACCTGCGAGGACGATTACCGCCTGCCGCACGTGGGGAGGTAGCGGGCGATTGAGCACCACAGCCTCGGTCCGCAGGTTCTTGCCCGGTACAGCGTCCGCCAATGGCGGGAGGAGCAGCGGCACCGCGAGGGCGAGAAGCGCCGCAACGGGCGTCGCCGGCACTCTCGCCCACCGTGTGGACGGATCGATCAGGGCCGAGCGGATCGCCCGGTTCCACAGCAGGCCGTTGATCGCTCCCGCCATCGCGGCCACCGGCACTGGCCACCAATGCCGGAGGCTCCAACAGAGGGCCCCGGAGATGGTCAGCACCACGAAGTTGAGCAGCGACCAGCTGACCAGCGACATCGACGGCAGCCCCCTCCACCACGGGGCCACTACGGCGGCGCGTCCCAGGAACGGCGCCAGCAGGAACACCGGCACCAGCGAGGCCAGCAACACCCAGGACAGCGCCACCACCGACGCCGCCACCGAGATCAACGCCCACGGCGCCACGAAGATCGCGACCAGCGCGGCGAGTCCGAGGTTGCGTCGCAGCAACCACCGCACCTGCGGGCGCGGCACCTCACCCGGCCACGCCAGCATCACCAGCACCGTATGGAACAGGCCTCGAGCGACCACCAGCAGGCTGAGCCAGCACAGGAACGACGGCCAGGAATCGTGGTAGACGTACAGCCACCGCAGGTCATGGTAGGTGTCGTACGGCCACACCGCCGTCGTCTGGGGCGCCAGCCCCCGTGCCGCGACGAAACCTGACGCCACTAGGACAACGGCCTCGATCGTCGGGGACACCGCAGTGAACAGCAGCAGCCCGACCAGTCTGCGGTCCGCCGCCAGCACCACGCCCCCCACCATCGACCCCCTGCTAATCAGGCTTGCGCATCACGTAGCACCGTGGGGCGGATACGGCGACATCATCCCGGGAAGGGGGAGAGGCCGCTACGGACACGATGCAGTCGCCTGTTGGGCAGACAGCCGGCAAAGGCACAGCTGGGAGCGCTGAGGGCATCCATCAGGCGTCGCGGCGGCTGGGAAGCCTTCAGAGTGGCGGTTGCGCTGGAACGGGATTGCGCCTTCCTCGCAGCATTGCGTCGAAGGCAATGATGGCCACGAGCACCAGATTCGAGCTAACCGCAGCGAGCAGTGGGGTGAGCATGAGCGCCAGGGGGGAAAGTGCGCCGAGGATCGATATGCCGGCGAGTAGGGGCCAACCGACTCGACCGAACACCTCGTACTCGAATCGGGTTCGACCGAGAAGAAAGGTGGCAGGGCCGCCGAGTATGACAACGAGCCAGGCTGGGTCGACCGCGCCGGCCGGCTCCGCGATGATTATTCTCGCGCTGGCAGCGGCGGCGACAACCCCGCCAATCATAAGCAAGTGAGTGTATGGTGCGGATCGTGCGAAAAGGCCAGGCTCTTCGGCTTTCTCGATAGCTTCGGTCAGTTGTACGGCGGCCCGATGCACGTAAATGCGAAACATGACGACAGCACTGGCGAACGCCACGGCGATTGCTATGGTTCGCTCGGCGGTGACTGCGCGTTCGCTGTAGGTCATGCCGGCGACCAAGATGATGTCACCGAGGGTGATGATAAAGAATTGATGGTATCGCTCAGCCATGTGTTCGGCGACAGGGCTGAAATGGCTCACCCCGATACGCGGTCGACGCGGGATCGGGTAGCCGAACGCAAAAGCGATATAGTCGATAGCCACCGCCACCCCCCAGAGGGGCAGACGCTGTTCGGCGCTGACGAAGGCGCCAAGAACCCAGACGACGGCAGAGATCCAAAACCACATCCAAATTCGTAGGGCACGACGGCGAGCCTTCGAGTCGTGGAGGGTAAGGTAGAACAATAGCCCGCGACCCAGGTGGCTAGCCACGTAGGCCCCGGCGAATATGGGCGCCCTGTCGGCGAATGCGGCCGGCAGCGCAGCGGCCATCATGAGTGCACCGAACATGACGCCTGCGGTTACCACCTGAATGACCCAACTGTTTGGGTTGTAAAGGTCCGTAACGAGGGCAGTGATGACCCACACCCACCAGACGGCCATGAGTACGATGACCGTCTCGATGACCCCCTTCCATGACAGATCGGCCACGAGGCTATCGGATAGCAGGGCAAGCGCGACAACGAAGACGACGTCGAAGAAGAGTTCGAGGAGCGTGGCGCGGCGTGGTGTGTCGGCAGCACGCAGCAGGCCATTCGAACGAACAGACATCACGAACTCCACGAACCGTCCGTCGAGGTGCCAACCTGCGAGCCACCCGCACGCAAATGCCACGACGGTCCCGGTATCGGCGCCAATTCAGCCGGCCGGTTGGTCTGGGCCTCACCCGCACGCCCCAGAGCGGTGCGGGACCCAACCGACGCCCGCAACCCCAGCCCAACCGACATCCTGACTGGCGCGAACATATCGACCCCCCGTGGTAGGAGCAAGCATGACCGACCTGACGGTGAAGACCGCAGCGGTGGTGTGGGCGCTTGCACCGATGACCGCGTCAACGCCTTCTGCAGGACGTTCCTGCGGGTCGGCGGCAGACGTTCTCCGTCGTACGGCCGACCTGGGGACAGCGGCGGGTCCGAGACGTGTTCACCCGGCACCACCTCTGGGGTGAATCACGCGGCGCGCCATGACGGCGTCACGGACAGGATCCTGACCAGACCAGCAGATAGGGTCGCCCGGTCGGTGTCGACGACTAGCAAGGACAGACCCAATGAACGGCACGTCAACGCGGCCAGATCGCAATTGAGCTCACCGTGGATCACCAGCCCGAACCCAAGAGCATTGGTCCCTCGTGGAACCAGCCAAGAAGGCCCGATCCTTACCGTAATCGACAAACTCACCAAATGCCTCACCCCGACCTGTGGCGAACCCCTGGGCTCTTTGAATCTATGCAAAGTGCGCGGCTCCGGCGCGCCCCTAAGGGACGCTGCAGAAGTAGAGCACTGCGGTGAGCATGCCGACCGAGCCGGTGACTTGGGAGGATGTCCAGCCACCGGGGCCGGTAGCAGACAGGTGGAGAGTGCCTGTGCCGATGGCGAGCAACGGACCGGGGATAGTGACCGTGGTGGCGTTGGCGGCGAGAGTTCCGCCTCCGGAAAAGGCACCCGAGAGGGACCATGTGAAGGCGCTGCGAGTCAGGCCGCCGACGGGTAGGTCCCAGGTGAAGGTCGGCGGCGACAATAGGCCGGCGGTGCATCGCAGGTTGATCGGGGGATTGACTGTCCCGGCCCGGAAGGTATCAGTGCCGTACTCGGTGCCGGTCCAGGATGCCATCGCCGCCTGTGGTGGTGCGACCACACTGCCCGTCCCGGCGAGCATGATGGCCACTGTGCTGATGGTCCAGCGACGCAACATGAGTCGGGTTGCCCCCACCAATCGTCGGGCGGACAACAGTCGCGGCTTCACGGCTGTCGCACCCGAAGTCGACGTCTGCGGGTGGAACGCATGATCAGCAGACCGGCGATGAACGCACCGGCGCCGGCGATAATCGGTGTCCGCAGCTCGGTACCGGTGCGGGGAAGAGGGCCGACGCTACCGCCTGCCGATGCCTGGTCGCCGAAGCCGATGGCCGTGACGACGAGGTCGGCCGTCCCCGCGACCACAGTGTTGGTGAGTAGACTCGCGGTGATGAGCACCCAGCGTTGCTGATTGGCACGCATCGAACTGATGGTTACGGGGTGTGCGGTCAGCGCGGCGGCGGATTCCCGGGGAAGAACCTGCTCCTGCTGGCCGGTGGGGCAGGCCTTTCTTACCCAACGCACGGCGCACACCGCGACCATGATCTGGAGTCCGTTGGGATTGAGGGCGAGTGCGCCCAATGCTGCCAGGGAGATTGTCACCGTGCCGGGCTGCCGTGCCTGCGCCACGACGCCGACCTGCCAGGGCACCGGATCGTTCGGCACCATGTGGGTCATGCGGTCCTGGTCGCCGATAGAGATCAGGGTGAGAATCCTGCTACGGATGACCTTCTCGGTCGGTTCTGCGCGCGCCTGGTCGGGGGGCACCAGTACTGCGGCGGTGAGGCCCGAGAGCACCGCTACAGCGATGAGTGAACGTCTTGCACGTGAGCCGATGTCCGATGACGCGCCGTTCGACGGGGGGCGGCGCCCAGGATCTGGCCCGGTCGCCGCCGATGGCCTACGTCGAAGCCAGGGGCGCTTGCGCAGCGTTCGCGGGGCGGTGTCCCGTGGCCAGAACGCCCAGGTGACGATCAGGGCGACGCCAATCGCGATCATGCTTGTCACGTAGATGTTCGACATGGTGCGCACCGCGTACCCGAGTTTGGGCACCGACCACTCGACAAGCCGCACGTGTGTCACCGCGTGCGGTACAGGATCGTTGGACTCGTTCGCGTCCCCACGCAGGGTGAGCAGACGGACAGATCCTCCACCGTCGGCAATGCCAACCACGCGGTGGGTGAGTGGGGGCAACGGGGTACGATCGACAGTTACGACATCTCCCACGGCGACCTCAGAGGCAGGAATCTCCCGTACCACCGCCAGCGATCCGGTAGGAATGGTCGGCTCCATCGATCCGGTCTTGAACAGGACAAGGGAGATGTCGAAGACCAGAGCCAGCGAAACAAGAACGACGCACACCGCCCCGCCGAGGGCGAGCAGGGTCAGCGCCAGATCGGCGACCCGGACAAGGACGCTGTGCTGCTGAGGGAATCGTCCCACCATCTGCGGGGATCCTTACGTAGACGTGGAAGTGAACCGCCAGGTGACGGAGCCGGTCGTGCCCTGGTAGGTGTTGCTGGCGCCGGACTGGATCCGCGTCTCGAAGCAGAAGCGCAACTGCGGTGTCGCACCGCCCGGAGCCGTTATGGGAGAGGAGACCGCAGGCGAGGGCACCGAGGTGATACTCGTGTAGCTGGGGCCGACGATCCAGATCGGGGATCCACTGAAGGCAGCGGCGGCGCAGGTGGTGCCGGTGGTAGCGGTCCGCACCACGCGATACTCCAAGACTGACAGGAGCAGGCCCGAGTTGTTCGACGAATTGCTCAAGGCGACGGTCCCACCGGTGGTCGACGTCGATGTCGTCCGGATGTCGATCCATGTGTAGTACGAGACTGCGGGGGGCATCGCCGTGGCGTTGAAGACCAACATCGCGGCGTTCGCAGCCGGAGTGTGACTGGCCCAACTGCTCGACGAGGTCTGCGATTCTGTGCCGAAAACGCTGGCGGCGAACGACCCTGTGCCGTACTCGCCGTCGGTCCACGACGCGAGTGTGGACGTCGTCCCGAAGCCGAGGACGAGCGCGCCGGCGAGTACGGCACGGACCCTTCGCAGCCGCGGCGAACCGGCCGCAGTCCGGTGGGTGACCACGGACATCGCCCTAGACGGACTCCGCCAACAGCTGCCACGTCTGCACGACGGACGTGCCCTGCACCAGAGACGGTCCCGCCGTGACGACGAAACACAGGAAGGCAGGCGCGCCGGGTGCTGTGGGTGGTGTGCCCTCAGCCAGGTTGAACGACGCTGCGCCGGCGACCGAGTCGAGCGGGGTACCTTGGTTCACGATCCACGTCGGGGTCGTGGGTGTCGCATCGCAGTCGGCGAATGTGGGAACGGTCGCGATTCCGTAGGTGAGACCGACGAAGGCTGGCGGTGCGGGGGTGGCCGACGCCACCGTGACCGTGGCGTCGTACGTAGTGGCTGCAGTCAGTCGAACGGCGAACGGCGCCGCCACAACATCACCGGGGCTGATGTCATCGAAGCCGGTGCTGAAGGCCAGGGCCGCCGCCGAGCCTGTCGTGGAATGCTCCCCGTAGGTGGTGCCGTCGGTGCTCCCCTCGATGCCGAAACTGCCTGCGCTGAAGGTGCCCGTGGCGTACTCCGAGTCGTTCCACGCGGCGAGAGTGATCGTTGCTCCGACGCCGAGGGCGAGCCCTCCGGCGAGGATCGCTTTGAGCTTGCGGCGGTTCGTTCGGCTGGCCGACTCGCCGCTGATGCTCCCTGCTTCTTCCCCCAACTTGTCCTCCTGTACGACGCTAACTCGCTGTGTCGGCGACACGGCGCAGTGGTGGTCTGACCCGGACTGCTCTCCTGCGGCGGGCCGCCGCTCAGGCGTACCGGAACGAGGTGAAGCAGCCGCACAGGGTGTAATATAGCCACTAATCAGACATACCATGCCATATTGCCAATAGTCTGAGCCAGACCCTCCAGCGGACCGGGGGAACCTCACGGTATCGATCCCCCTCGGACACGAACCAAATTCCAACGGTGTGCGCCAAGATCCGCTATGGCGCGCACCGTTGGTGTTTGGTGGTTGTAGGTCAGCTTGAGCCGGAGGAGCCGGTACAGGTCGGGCTTGTGCTCAGGCTCAGCCTCGGCGAGGGCTCCGGCGATGTCGCCCAATTCGGCGACCAGCGAGGCGATGTCGTCAACGGTCATCGCCTCGACGGCCTGGGTTCTGGCCGCTGGTGGGTGCGCTGCGAGCGCTTGGTGCCGCTGCTGTTCGGCCTCGGCGATCCATGCGGTCACGACGGCTGGGCTGGCCCCTTCGTCGAGGGCTTTCTTGTAGCTGGCGATCTTCTTGTCGAACTCGGCGCCGGGTTGCGTGCCGGCTGCTGCTTGGGGAGTGCCGCCTCTTCGGGTGTGGCGAGTTGTTGAGCGAGCAGTCTGATGGTCTGATCGGCGGAAGCCGCAACGCCCGCCGGTGACGCCCGGACGAGGGGGTGCCTGCGCTGCTGCTGCGGTGCCCCGGTTATGGCGACGGGCGTACTGCCGCGTACTGACCCTTGTGGTAGAGCAGGGGCGCACTGTCGCCGGTGTGCTGCCCCCGCAGCGCCTCGACGAGCACGATCACGTGGTCGCCGGCCGGGATCCGCTCGGCCACCCGCCCGACCAGCGAGGCGATCGGTGAATTCAGCAGCGGCACCTCGTATGGTCCGGGCCGCCAGTCGGCGTGCGCCGCGAACCGGTCGATGCCGCTGGTGGCGAAGGTACGGGCGGCCTCGTGCTGACCCTCGCCCAGCAGATGCACCCCGACGTGTTCCGCCTGCGCCATGGTCGGCCAACTGGACGAGCTGCGGTTCAGGCAGAACGAGACCAGTAACGGCCGCAGCGACACCGACGTGAACGACGTCGCGGTGAACCCGACCGGAGGCGCGCCGGGTGCGGTCACCACCGCGACGGTGGCGGCCTGCTGGCGGAGCAGGGCACGGAAGGTCTCCGGGTTCAACGGCATGGTCATGGTCACCAGCTGCTCGCCTCCACCGCGACGACCGGCACCAGGGGCGGCGCCCCCCGGACCGCCTCCAGAAACGACACGATCTCCGCCGCCACGGCCCGATGCTGGAGGTCGTTGAGGACGTCGTGGTGGGCGCCGCGAACGATCGACAGCCGTGCCGACGGCAGGGACTTGGCCAGGCGGGCCAGTTCGGCCTGACCGGCCAGCGGGTCAGTGTCACCGACCAACAGCAGGTGCGGCAGGTCACTCGTGTTGCCGTACGCCGCGTCCAGCAGTTCGGCGGGCACGCTCGCGGCCAGCGAGCCGGGCTGGACCGTCGGATCGTCGGTGAGCACCCCCCGATGCACCGGGCAGTGGGTGCGGGCGTCCAACTCGTCGTCCCAGCCGCCGAGCTGCCGCGCCTCGTAGCCGGGTGGTGCGGCGAGTACGACTGCCTGTGGCCACCAGGCGGCCTTCGTCGGGTCCGGCCGGGCCACCAGCGCACCGAGCGCGGCGGCCCCGATGTCGGCACCCACCAGCACCAGCGGCCGGACCATGTCCGCGATCCCGGCTACCGCCTCGGTCAACGACCCGGCGAGCCGGTCGAGGGCGCCTGACACGTCGTCGCGGTCGATCTCGGGTGGCGGCAGAACGCGTACCCGGTACGCGTCGGCGGCCAGTCGTGCACCGAACCGGCCGTAGCTCGCCGGCACCTCGCCCCGGCCGGGTACCACGACAACCGTGCCCCGGGTGCGTAGCCCACTCGGGGCGGAATGGTCAGCGTACTGCGTGGACATGAGGGACGCCCTTCGTTGCGACGGTAGTGGTCGGTGCGGCGTGGCCGAGGACGCGGTCGAGGACCGCGCCGGCACCGGCCGGGGGAAGCTGCCCGCCTCGCCAGGCCACGTGCTGGTCGGGCCGGACGAGAACGTGATCGGCGCCGTAGAGGCGGCGGGCCGGCTCGTCGGTCAGGTGCACGACGGTGAACGGCAGTCCTCGGCCGCCGGCCTCCGCCACGAACGCCCGCTCCACCTCCCGGCCACCGCCGAACACCAACAGTCCGAAGGCGTTGCCGATCCGGTCGTAGAGCGTGTCGCCCCACGGGTCGACGTAGCCGTCCGGGGCCCGGTGGCCGGGACGGGGATCGTCCTCGTACCGGTCGGGGTGCCAGGGTGTCTCCTCGGTGAGCTGGTTCTGGTCGTACCAGAGCACGCCAGAGCCCAGTTGCTCGCCGCCGAACACGACATCGAAACTTTGTGGCTGTCACCACTCCACTGATCGTTCCTGAAACCGACATTTGGGAGGTTCCTGACAATGGCGGCTGGTATTGATCCGGCGGTGCAGCGGCGACGGCTACGGGCTGAGCTACGTCGACTCCGCACGCTCAAGCGGCTGACACAGAAGGAGGTGGCGGAGCGTGTCGGGTGGTCGCCGTCCAAGCTGATACGTATCGAGACCGGGCAGGTCGGGCTTTCCGCGACCGATCTCAAGGCGCTTCTCGGCGAGTACGACGTCTCCGATCCTGAGACGATAAACTCCTTGGTGAAGATGGCGAAGGAGGGGCGCCGGCAACAGTGGGGGCCGTATCGGGACGTGTTGAATCCCGATTTCCTCACCTATTTGGGGTTCGAAGGCTCTGCAGCGGTGATTCGCCAGGCCGAACCTCAGGTCCTTCCCGGATTGCTGCAGACCAGAGAATACGCACGCGCCGTTATTGAGGGTGTCGGGGGAGGGGATCTGCCGGCACAGACGGTAGATCGTCAGGTCGAGGTTCGCATGAAACGTCAGGAGATTTTTGACCGGCCGAACTCGCCCGAGATGTTCTTCATCATCGACGAGTCCGCGTTGAGGCGGCCAGCTGGAGGTGCTGACGCGATGCGGCGGCAGCTTCGCCGTCTGAAGAAGATCTCGGCGCTCGACCACGTGCACATCAGAGCTGTCCTTCTTGACAGCGGCACCCATCCCGGACTGCGAGGGTCATTCGTCCATCTGGAATTCCCCGATGCCGAAGACGACGACATGCTCCTTCTGGAAAGTAGCCAGACCAGCCTGGTCACTAAGGACGACACGGAAGCGATAAGCAGGTACCGGAAGGACTTCACCTACCTGGAGGCCATCGCGGCGTCGGAGGATGAGACGGGGCGACTGATCGACAGGATCGACGCTGACCTTGAGCGGCTGTCGCCGCCGTGAGGGCACTCCACCCACGGACCCCCTAGATCGTCACAAACACCACCGTCCTTGGGCCCGTGTGACGCCGGGGGCCGTCGTTAGTCGCGGCCGTCGAAGACGCCGCTTTTGATGGCCGACACAAAAGAGCCCCAGGCTGACCCGGTGAATCTCAAGTGCCCCGCTGCTGGATTCTTCGAGTCTCGGACGGCGGTGCACTCTGTGCTGGGTGACACCTCGACACAATTGTTGTCACCGGCCATGCTCCGGCTACTCTTCTTCCAGATGAGTTCCGACACGACTCCACCTCCGAACATGTTCCGGCAAACGGTGATCCTGTGATTTCCGTCGGAGAGTCGGCTGCGCCGCTGGAAACCCTTGACCAAACATCGACCCTGATTCGCACGTATAGAGTGTAAGCAACCCTTGCCTGATCTGCCAGAGTGTCGACGGCAGGCATGGGTGGCGATCATGTTCCTGACGAGATGCCGACAGTCGCACCATGCACATGGCAGACCCAATGTTGCACAGCATATACACCGCTCGCACCGAATATGGAACTTCCATGCGGGACACGCCGACGAGAGGGCGGCACCCCGCAGGTGACCCTATAAAGCCAGAGGCGATTTCATCTTCTCTGTTCGTCGCCGCACCGCTCGACGACTACCTGGGGGATGAACAGCGGCATCGGAGTCGATCATTCAGGTCAATCCATCGCCTGACCTGAACGACTCCGAATCGAAGAACCACCTGCCGTTGACGAGATAGAACCTGGCGGCGGCGTCCTCCCCATCCGGACGTAGCCGGGTGCACATCAACGCCCTGGTGCGCCGTGAGGCGCTCGTGAAACGCGTGGAACCGGTCATCGCACTGCGGTAGCCGCTAGGGCAGGAATGGTCCTGCCGGGTGACGAACGTGGCAGTGATCGTGGAGATCATGGGCGGTGTAGGACGCAGACGACCTTGCCGAGGATTGTCGCGTGGTCGCCGGGTAGTACCGGGTAGTGGGGGTTGTGAGGGACGAGTTCGATGTGTCCGTCGCGGGTGCGGTACTGCTTGACGGTGGCTTCCCCGTCGAGCAGGGCGGCGACGATGTCGCCGTTGTCGGCGACTGCCTGTTGGCGCACCACGATGATGTCGCCGTCGCCGATGGCGGCTTCGGTCATGGAGTCGCCTCGTACCCGCAGCGCGAACAGCGTGCCCCGGCCGACCAGCTCGGCGGGCAGGGACAGCACCTCCTCGACGTGTTCCTCGGCGAGGATCGGGGTTCCTGCGGCGATGGCTCCCAGTAGAGGCGCGGCGGCTCCGCGCGGGGCTTCCGACTTCACCGGCGGGTCATCGTCGCCGGGCAGGGGCCGGGCGTCGACCGCTCGCGGCCAGCCTGGAGCCCGTCGGATCAGGCCGTGGCGGGTGAGGGTCTTCAGGTGGTGCGCCACCGACGAGGGGGAGCCGAGCCCGACGGCCGCCCCGATCTCCCGCACCGTCGGCGGGTAGCCATGCCGCTGAACCCAGCCACGGATCACGTCGAGGATCTGCCGCTGCCGGTCAGTCAACGACACCGGATCGGGTGGCACGTCAGAAGCGGTCACCCCAGGACGATACCGCGAACTTCGAACGAATGTGCTAAACGGGTGAGTGGGGTGCGGCCTGCATGTGCGTCTTCGAGACGTTGCTGGTGCCTGGCGCTCCCCGGGTGGTTCACGTGGGGCAGGGCGGCCACGGGGGGGAGCGGCCCTGCCCCACGATGCCGTCACGGTAGACCTGGTCATCAATGCAGGACAACCCCTGGGCGGCCCGACGCTGGTGCCTGTGCGATCCGGATCAACCCCGTCGGGTGTTCCCCTGAACTGGCCGTCCAGCGCCGTCACCAAGCAAACGGCTCGTCGGCACTAGGCATGCGGGCAAGCGCCTGGTGGACCGGATGGTTGGGTGCGGAGACCGGGTATCGCCGCACGCGGCGCGAGAGATCTCGGTCGCCGCATCGCTCGAAGCCGGCGGGCTGTGCGGCGTGTTCACTCCGGCGGGAGGAGCTTGAGGTCGGCGTTCATGCGGGTGGCGACGTCGGCGTCGAGTTGCGGGCCGTGGGCGAAGGTCCAGCCACCGTCGCGGAGGTTGGTGATGGTCTGGGTGAGAGCGCGTCGTGCGTACACGACGCTTTCGTCGCTCCAGAGCACGGCGGTGCTCTGTGCGGTGGTGTGGCTGTTGGTCACGGCTTCGCCGAGCAGGGTCAGGCAGTTGCTGGCGTCGTCGAGGACGCCGACGGCCTCCCACTTGTCGCGGCGTCCTGTTGTTAGCCGGTCGTGGTTGAGGCTGACGCATCGCACCGCTTGGGCGAGCGACGCGATGAGCCGGCCGGTGTCCTCCAGCTTGATGACCGCGGGGGAGGCGGCGGCCACTTCGCGTTTCTGCGCGTCGTCCGCCTGTTGAGGTGGGTCACGAGGTCGGCGAGGTCGACGTTTGGAAGGTGGGACCGTACGTAGGTCTCCTCGCGGATGCCGAGGGTCGCGGCGGTGGTGGTGACGAGGTCGGCGAGGATGTCCTGCGCGGTGACCGCCGAGATGTCCAGGCCGCGATGGCGGCCTTCCTCGCGCAGCCGCCCGACCGCTTCCTTGAACTTGGTCATCCGACGCACGCGTCCTCCTGTGGTGGCCCTCCATCCGCACGATAGCCGGCGGTGCAGGGGCAAGCCGGAAAGCGGTTCCGGGCCGGATCTGTTTGCCGAGCCCAGGTTGAGGCAGGCGTGTCCGCATGGGCTTGTGTCGCGGAGTCGGGGCGGCCTGTCTCATAGGGATAATGCCCGGGTCGCCTGTCGAAGGGGTGGCGGGAGGAGCGGGTTATGCCGAAGAAGCGCACACCTCGTCAGCGTCGCGCCGCTCAGCAGCGGGCACGCCTGCAGCAGCGGCAAGACGTGGCTCGGCAGGAAGAGTTCCACGAAGAGCACGCCCGACTGGTCCTGGACCGGATGGGGGACCCCCGGTTCGTGCAGCGCACCGTCGGCGCGGACGGCGTTGCCACGTTGACGTGGGACGCGGGGTCCGAGGCGGGTACGGAGTTGCGTGAGGGGTTCCAGGCGCAGTTCGCGGCGTTCCGGGAGAAGTTCGGCCGCGAGCCGGGGCCGAAGGATCCGGTGTTCTTCGACCCGGACGCTGACGAGCCGACCCCGTTGAATCAGCGGAACTTCGATGACGCCGTGGAGCACATGCTGAAGGCCGCCGAGGACTCGGGCGTGGACCCGGCGCCGATCCATGCCTGGCGGGAGGTCGGCTACCTCGTCACGGAGGAGAACCAGCACCTGTTCAGCGCCGCCGAGGTGCAGGCCTACGCCGACGCCGTGACCCGCCACCGGGGCGACATCGAGGATATCGACCTTGCGTCGACGGTCGAGCTCTCCGCTGACGGGCTGCGGGACCTGATCGACGAGACGATCACCAGCGGTATGGAGGAACCCGCCTGGCGGCTCGGGGAAGCCCTCGACCACGCAGACGACCCCGACGCCGCCGGTCTCGCCGCGACCACCCTGACCGCTGTTCTGATGACCTGGTTGACCAGCGCGAAGGCAACCGCGACCACTGACCTCGCCGGCCCCGCGCTGGGGTGGATCCGCCAGAACCTTGATGACGAACCCGCCGATCAGGCATTCCAACTCGCGGGCCTTCTCGGCAGCCCACTGGCCCCAAACCTGACCGTCAACGAGGCCCTCGACCGGCTCGGCGACGCGTTCCTTCCCGCCCTGATCTGGCTCGTCGCCGGGCTGGTCGCCACCGAGGCGAACGGCGACGTGGAATGGCTCACCCAGTTCGACCCCGACATCGACCAAGACGACGAATGAGCCCACCACTACCGGCCCCGCCAACACAGGCCCAGCCCGTCCGTTCAAGGGTGTGGTCGCACCAGCCGCACCCGAGTGGTAGCACGCTGCGTGCGTGCGACGGGGTAAACACCGCCGTTAACCTCGTCAACGTATTGATGCGGGCACTGGTTCGGGGGCGCGCCGCCGACGCGGCTTCGGCCACCGTCGCTGGTGCACGATGACCGTCGTCGGCGTCGCTGCCCCATGGTCCCCGGGCACCTGCACCACCGGCTGGCCTCGGTCGGCTACTACGATCCCCGGCCGCCGACACCTCGTGGACGGACGGTCGTGACGCCGCGCGTCGTACCCTCTACTTCTTCGCTCAGGGCGGACAGCCGGGTGCCGTGCCTGCCCGGGGTTTCTTACCGACGAACCGGTTTACCCGGACGCCCGGCTGCACTACGACACGACGGTCACCTACCAGCCGACCTGCGCGTTAACTTCTCGATCCCCGGCCTTCATCACCTTTGCCTTGCTCGCCAACTCCGTCGGCAACAGCAACGCCCGATCCCGGGCCGCACGCCTCGCAGCCCACAGTGGCGCGACCACGAGCTCAACCGGGTTGTGCTCACTCCCCCCGAACCTGGTGCTACTCCTTCGAACGCTGACTGTCGATCGACCACACCGCCGTCATGGAATGCCACCTCGACCCCGTCGGGGTGGTGCTCCTCTTCGCCGACACCGAGCCGCTACGCCTGAACGGACCAGCCGCCTGGCTGCACGCGGTCCTCTTTGCGTACTTCCGGTTCGGCGCCTCGGCACTGACTACCGCGACCTTCCTCCTGCCGATCGGCGCCACCCACGCGCCGGACCAATCTGCCGCGACCTCAACCTCGACCAGCAGGTGAAAGCATGGACAATACCGAACAGAGAATCGCCCGCTTAGCGGTTCTCATTGATGCCGACAACGCTCAGCCCGCAGCCGTCACCCCGCTGCTGGCCGAGATCGCGAAGTACGGAACGGCCCATGCCAAACGCGCCTACGGGGACTGGACCGGCACCAGCCTTCGCGGATGGAAGGAACACCTTCTCGCGCAGTCCATCCAACCAATCCAGCAGTTCGCCTACACCTCTGGCAAGAACGCCACCGACGCCGCCCTCATCATCGACGCGATGGACCTCCTCTACACCGGGCGCTTCGACGGATTCTGCATCGTCTCCAGCGACAGCGACTTCACACGCCTGGCCTCACGGATCCGCGAATCCGGGCTTACCGTCTACGGCTTCGGCGAGCACAAGACGCCCCAATCGTTCGTCGCCGCCTGCGACAAGTTCATCTACACCGAGAACCTCAAGCTCGACCCTCCCACATCGCATCAAGCGGTCGCCGTCAAGCCGCGCACACCCATCACCGATCCCAGTAACGACACGGCCCTCGTGAGGCTGCTCCGGGACACGATCGAAGCCTCCTCCGGCGACGACGGCTGGGCACACCTGGCCAGCGTCGGGCACCTCCTCACCAAACGCCGCCCCGACTTCGACTCCCGTACCTACGGGTACACCAAACTCACCGACCTCGTCGAAGCCACTACCCTCTTCGACGTGGACCGCCGACTACCCGCCGACGGTAAACCCGCCGTCGTTTACGTTCGCGCCCGCCATGCCTCGACGCGGCACCGCCCCGACTTACAGCCCCTGGCCTGAGGACCGGGTGCCCTCGGGACTGCGTAGATTTCCGTGTTTGACCTGGGTGTGGTCCGTTGGACAGGACGTTGATCCTGTCCGGGAAGGACCGCGTCATGGCAGACAAGAAGAAGGCGGTTCAGCTTCCGCAGCCGACGGCGGCGGAGGTGGAGTTCGCGCAGCAGCTGGTAGAGCGGGCCAAGGCCGACGGAGTGTCGTTGGTCGGGCCGGGTGGGCTTCTCGCGGGGATCACCCGCACCGTCCTGGAGTCAGCACTCGACGCCGAACTGGATGCCCATCTAGAGGAGGCCGGTGTCGACGAGGAGTCGGGTCGGCGGGCCAATGTGCGTAACGGGCATGGGGCGAAGACGGTGCAGGCCGAGGTCGGGCCGGTGCGGATCCACGTCCCGCGGGATCGGGCCGGGTCGTTCACGCCCCGGATCGTGCCCAAGCATGCCCGCCGCCTTGATGGGTTCAACGAGGCGATCCTGTCGCTGTATGCCAAGGGCCTGACGACCGGGGAGATCTCCGCGCATCTGGCGGACGTGTATGACGCCGACGTGTCCCGGGAGTTGATCAGCCGGGTCACCGACAGCGTCGTGGAGGAAATGGAAGCCTGGCGGCAACGGCCCCTCGATCGGATCTATCCGGTGGTGTTCATCGACGCCCTGGTGATGAAGATCCGCCAGGGGCAGGTCGCGAACCGGCCCGTCTACGTCGTGGTCGGGATCAGCCTCGACGGGGAACGCGACGTGCTCGGCATGTGGGCCGGGACCGGCGGTGAGGGCGCCAAGCAGTGGGCCGGCTACCTCACCGAGCTGCGCAACCGCGGTGTCGAGGACGTGTTCATGGTCTGCTCTGACGGCCTCAAGGGCATGACCGACGCGATCGAGCAGGTCTGGCCCCTCGCGGTGCACCAGCAGTGCGTCGTGCACCTCGTGCGGGCCAGTCTGCGTTACACGAACCGCAAGGACTGGCAGAAGATCACTCCCGCGTTGCGGGAGATCTACACGGCTCCGACCGTCGCGGCTGCGGAGGCCCGGTTCGAGGCCTTCGCCGCCGAGTTCGGTGACCAGTACCCGGCGGTGATCCGGTTGTGGCGGACCTCGTGGCCGCAGTTCGTGCCGTTCCTCGACTACGACCACGAGGTCCGCAAGGTCCTCTACACCACCAACATCATCGAGAGCCTGAACGCCCGGTTCCGCCAAGCCGCCCGCAGGCGGGGGCACTTCCCGACCGAGCAGGCCGCGATGAAGGTCCTCTACCTCGTCGTCCAGCAGAAACGTAAGGGCGGCGGGAGTATCACCGGCCGGGTCTACGGTTGGGCCAAGGCCCTCAACGCCCTGATCCTCGCCTACGGCGACCGGATCGTCATCTAACAACCTCGATCACACCACAGGCCCAAACACGAAAATCGACACACTCCCGTGCCCTCTGCTTGCTTTGCGCCGTGGCTGTGACAGGTCTGTTCGGGTTGCTTCTCCAGCACGTCAGTGGTCGGTTACCCGCGCTGCTGCGAGGCAAGCAGGCCGCGGATGCCGCGCGAGCTGCGACTGGCGCGTGGTGCCCTCCGGGGTCGGGCTTCAATCAATGGTTGACAAGGGCTACCGACAGGAGGGCTCCGGCCAGGAGGTACGGTCCGAAGGCGAGGTTGGGCTTTCGCCGCAGCGCGAGGCGGATGACAGCTTCGGGTGCGGCCAGTAGATAGGGCAGCAGGATCCCGTAGAGCACCGCCGGCCAGCCGAGGGCGCCCAGCGCTCCGCCGAGTAGTGCCATCATCCGGATGTCGCCGAGACCCATCATGCTGCAGCCGGTCACGGCGATAAGCAGGTAGGCGCCTCCCGCCGCGCCGGCTGCCAACCCGGCCCGGGTCAACGTCTGTCCCTGGCCGGTGGCGATCGCGTGTCCGACGAGGGTCGTTCCCAGCGCGAACGCGGCCATGCCGATAGCAGGTGTCGGCAGCCTGCGCGTGACGACGTCGACGATGGACAGCAGTGCGCCCGTGTACAGCACCACGAGCCACCCGGCGACCAGCAGCGACCCACCGGGGTGGTCGCCCACCAGGAGTGCGACACCGACTGACGCGACGGTGCCCCCGCCGCAGGCCGGCGCCACCCACTGCCACCACCGCCGCGCCCGCGTCCCGCTGGTCGGGGGAGGTGTTCGGCTGGCGCGGGGCTGAGGGCGCAGCTTGGCCACGGCCCTGGCGCTGGCGTATGGCATCGCTGCTCCGGCCAGCGCTCCGCATAGCGCGCTGCACCACATGAGCGAGGTCATCGCCGGACCTGCGTGCCGGGCCGTCGCGTGGGGTTGCCTGCCCTGGCGGGCGCTCGTGGCGGCGAGGTCTGTTTGGCCTGCCGTGGCCGTCGTCGTGCTGTGGTGGCGCGCCGGCCGTCGAACGTGTTGCGCAGCGGCGCCGGGTGGGAGGTGGGGGCTTGGTGTAACCCATCCATGAGGCAACCATAGTTCGTCAGATCCGAACTGGGGTTGACGCACTCTGGAGCTTTGTGCTTAGCTCGCCCATGAGCGTTTCAACTGTGGTTGATGATCCGCCATCCGTAGTTCAGCCATGGTTGTGGCGGCTCGCCGCCGATCCAGAGGCGAGTGGGCACCCCCGGCCCGCACCACGGGGCAGGCCGTCGGATCGGGTGAGCGAGCCCGAGGTAGGCGGTTCGCCAGCGAGACGACATTGACGACGGCGAGACCTCCGTTCCGCCGTCGCGAGAGAGACGGGATCACCATGACGACACGCAGCATCGGAAAGCACCACCGTGTCGGTCGACCGACCCATCGGCTGCGCCTTACCGCGATCCCGATCGGTCTATGCCTCACGGTGTTGATCGGTGCCTGCAGCAGCAGCGGGGACGACAGGAAGTCGTCGCCGGCGACGCCTGCGGTACCACCGCAATCCAACGGGACCTCGACTGTTGGCCGTGAGGAAGCGGCCGTCACCGCGTACCGGGGGATGTGGCAGGCGTATGCGAAGGCCGGTCTCACGGCGAATCCGCAGGAGCCTGACCTGGCGCGTTTCGCCACCGGCGCGGCGTTGTCGCTGTTGACGTCGGGCCTTGCGAAGCTGCGTGAGGACGGTGAGGTCATCAAGGGCCAGTACCAGTCGTCGCCGCGGGTCACCGCCGGGCCCTCGCCAGCCCCGGGAACGATCTTTGTCCTGGACTGCCTGAACACCACCGACTTCCTCACGTACAAAGCGTCGTCCGGGGCACTGACCGACGACACCCCCGGCGGCAACCGCGCCGTGCGGGCGACGGTCATCCGCGTCGGCGACGTCTGGAAGGTCTCCACCGTCGCCGCTCAGGCGGTGGGCACATGCTGAGGCACACGCTGCGCGGCCTGCTGGTGCTGCTCATCGCCGTCGCCGCCACGGCGATGGCGAGCGTCGCCCGCGCCGATGACGGGATCGGCCACGTCGACTGCGCCCAGAAGCCGTCGACGCCGGGCTGTGACCTCGCCGTTGAGGTTCCGGGCAGCGTGGGAGGCGCGTCTGGTGGGTCCGGCGAGGCCGGTTCGGGCGGCGAGGGCGCGCCCGGGGCCAGCAGTTGCTACTGGGCCCCTGTGGGTGGCGACCGGCCGCCGCCTGCGGGTAAGGGGCCACCGGGTGGCTGGTACGCGCGGACCTGCAGCAGCGACGGCATCGGCTCGCAGGGCACGCCGCAGTGGCTGGATCAGCCGCCCGGGGTGGATGTGGGCGCGTTGGCGTTGGCCGCGCGGTCGCGATTGCGACTGCCTGCCCCCGGGATCCGCACGAACCCTGCGGGGATGCCGTTCGTGTTGGTGCGGGTGCCGGTGTGGTTGTGGGTGGACCCGGTGACCTGGGGCACCCGGTCGGCGTCGGCGTCGGTGCCGGGTGTCGTGGTGACCGCGACGGCGACGCCGGTGAGTGTGCGGTGGTCGTTCTCTGACGGCACCTCGGACGTGATCTGCGTGGGTCCCGGCAGGCCGTGGACGCCCGGCACGGATCCGCGGGCGGTATCGACGTGTGGGCACACCTTCACCAGGTCGTCTGCCGCCGCGCCCGGTGCCGCGTTCGCCCTGCGGGCGACCGTGACGTGGTCGGTGGCCTGGTCGGGGCCGGATGGCGGGGGCACGTTGGCGCCGTTGACGACGACGGCGACCAGGATGGTGCGGGTCGCGCAGTCCCAGGCGATCGTCGGGGATGCCCGGTGAGCGTCACGGCCGCCCGCCCCCAGCCGGCGACGACCGCGGCGCCGTCGTGGGTGGGGCGGCGCAGTGGGCGGCGGGTGGCCGCCGGGCTGCTGCTGGTTGTCGCGACGGTGCTGACGTTCTGGCAGGTTGATCTTCGTCGGCATGCCGGGGAGCAGTTCCTGGCCGTGGCGCGGCCGGTGCCCGCCGGGGTGGTCATCGCCGACACGGATGTGCGGGTGGTGCGGGTGGCGAACCCGTCGGGCCTGGACCTGCTCGCCGCGGACCGACGCGACGAGGTCGTGGGGCGCGCGGCGGCGGTGCCCCTGGGCGTCGGGAGCTTGCTGGTGTCGGCGCAGGTGGGACCACCGGCGTGGCCTCCAGCGGGGCAGGCGGTGATCGCGGTCGTGGTCAAGGCCGGCCGTGCCCCCGCCGGACTCGCCGCCGGGGCGCGGGTGGTGATCCTCGTCGCGCGCACCCCGGACACCGGCCAGGCGGCCACAAGCCCACCCACGGCCCAGACAGTGGAGGCACGTCGGGCGGAGGCCAGCGTCGTCGCGACGAGCGATGCGGAGCAGGGCGGTCAGATCGTGACGTTGCTGCTGGACGAACTGCAGGCGCAGGCGGTCGCCTCGACGCCCGGGGACGTGGCGCTGGTGCAGCTCGGGCCACGCCAATAGAGGGAGGTTGACGGACATGTTGGTGATGCTCGCGTCGGTGTCCGGTGCTCCGGGCGTATCGACCGCCGCGTTGGGAGTGGCCGCGCTCTGGCCGCACAGGCCGGGTTTGGTGGTGGAGGCCGACCCGTGCGGCGGGGTGTTGGGGGCACGCTTCGGCCTGCCTCAGGAGCCCGGGCTGGCGGCGTTGGCCGCTGCGGCGCGCCACGGCCAACCGTCGGGTGAGCCGGCGCGGTTCGTGCAGCCGTTGCCGCTGGGCGTGCACGCGGTCTTGGGGCCCGGCGCGGCCGAGACCTGCGCGCAGGCGGTGTCCGTCCTGGCCGCGCGGCCGGAGGTGGTGCCCGGGCTGGCGCCGGTGGTGATCCTCGACGCCGGTCGCCTCTACCCCGGCAGCCCCGCCCACGGCCTGGCGCGGCGGGCGGACGCGCTGGTGGTCGTGACCGCCGGGGACACCGAGCATCTCGACCACGTCGACACCCGGCTGGCGGCCCTACGCGGGACCATCAGCACCCCGCACCTCGGGGTGGCGGTGTCGGGGAAGTGCGACTACGAGCCGCGGGAGGTCAGCGGTCGGCTCGGTGTCCCGGTGTGGGCACACCTACCCGTGGACCGGTGGGGCGCGGCCGTGTTGACCGGCCGGCTGACCGGACCGGCGTGGACGCGCACCCGTCTGGCGCAGGCCCTGCGCGGCCTCGCCGCCACTCTCGCGCCGCTCTCCTCGCCGTCGACCGCGTCACGCGCGGCGTTGGAGGTCGTCCGGTGACCGCGCCTGCCGCCGTGGTGGTGGCGCCGGAGCTGATGGCGCTGCTGCGTGGCCGTGTCAGTGACCGCCTCGCCGCGCACGGCGCCCAGCTTTCTGACACGCGACGCCGTGCGGTCATCGCCGAGTACATCGCCGAGGAGTTGCTCACCTACGCCGGGGAGATCATCACGGCGGGCCGCACTCCCTTGTCGCGGCAGACCGAGGCGGCGCTGGCGCGGGCGTTGCGCGACAGCTTCCTCGGCCTGGGTGGCCTGCAGCCGCTGCTCGACGACCCGCAGGTGGAGGACATCTTCGTCAACGGCTGCGACAACGTGTGGGTCCGCACCACCGACGGGCGCAGCCGGCGGGTCCCGCCGGTCGCGACCACCGACGAGGAACTGGTTGACTTGGTGCGCACGGCCGCGGCGCGCAGCGGCCAGGAGGAGCGGCGTTTCGACCGCGGGTCGCCGGGCCTGTCGCTGCGCCTGCCCGATGGGCAGCGACTGTTCGCGGTGATGGCCGTGTCCAAGCGGCCCAGCGTGTCGATCCGCCGTAACGTGCTGCACCAGGTCACCCTCGATGACCTCGTCGACCGTGGTGAGCTGACGCCCGGGTTGCGGGAGCTGGTCGCGGCGATGGTGCGGGCCCGTAAGAACCTGGTGATCTGCGGCGGAACCGGGGCAGGGAAGACCACCCTGCTCCGCGCCGCCGCCGCCGCGATCAGCCCGTCCGAGCGGATCGTCACCGTCGAGGACGCCTTCGAACTCGGCCTGGACGAGAACATCGACGCGCACCCGAACACCACGGCGCTGCAGCAACGCGAGCCGAACCTTGAGGGCGTCGGCGGCATCGACATGGCCACGATGGTCACGTGGGGGCTGCGGATGCGCCCGGACCGGGTCATCGTCGGGGAATCCCGCGGCGCCGAAGCCGTGCCGATGCTCCTGGCGATGTCGCAGGGCAACGACGGTTCCATGTGCACCGTGCACGCCTCCTCCAGCAAACAGGCCCTGACCCGGCTGGCGATGTATGTCATGCAGGCCCCCGAGAGGTTGACGTTCGACGCGGCGAACGTGCTCATCGGTCAGGCCGTCGACTTCGTGCTGCACCTCGACGTCGCCACCGACGGCACCCGCGTCCTGTCCTCGGTCCGGCAGGTCCTGGAGACCGACGGCACACAGGTGCCCTCCAACGAGATATACCGTCCCGGCCCCGACCGCCGCGCCGTGCCGGCCGCGCCGCTGCGCGCCGACACCCTCGACGACCTCATCGCCGCCGGCCTCCCACCTGACCTCCTCGACCAGGACCGGTGGTGACATGAATCCGCTGCCGATCCTGCTCGGCCTGGCCTGCGCAGCCGGCCTCACCCTGATCGCCGACGGGCTACGCCCACGCCCGCCGGGCAGTCGAAGCAGCCGACGGACAGGCCGGCGGAGGAGCGTCGACCGCCACCGGATGCTGGCCACGGTCGCGGCGGGCGTCGCCGCCGGAGCGGTGACCCGCTGGCCCGTGGCAGTCCTGTTGGCCGCCGCCGCTGTCTGGGCGCTGCCCCGCGTCCTCGGTCCCGACCGCGAGCACACCCGGGCCGTGGCCCGTATCGAAGCGATCGCCACCTGGGCCGAGCTGCTGCGTGACACCCTGTCCTCGGCCGCCGGGCTGGAGCAGGCCATCACCGCCACCGCCCCGGTCACCCCACACCCGATCCGCGCCCAGGTGCAGGCATTGGACACCGCGGTGCGCGGCGGCGCCCGCCTGCCTGCCGCGCTGCGGGTGTTCGCCGTCGACCTCGCCGATCCGACCGCCGACCTCGTGGTGCGGGCGTTGACGCAGGCCGCCGGCTACCACGGCGGGCAGCTGTCGCAATGCCTGACCAGCCTCGCCGTCACCGCACGGGAGTTGGCCGTGATCAGGATGCGGGTGGCGACGAAGCGGGCCGCGACGCGCACCGCCGCACGGGTGATCACCGGCACCGCGGTGGCGATGGTCGCGGGGCTGATCCTGCTCAATTCCGGGTTCCTCACCCCCTACCAGAGTGTCACCGGGCAGATGGTGCTCCTCGTCGTGGGCGCGGTGTTCGCCGCGGGATTCTGGTGGCTGGTCCGCGCCTCCCGCCTGCCCGAACCACCCCGAGTCCTCGCCAACCCCGGCGGGCTGGCAGTAGGTGAGGGGCGGGCGGGATGATCGTGCTCGCGTGCGGACTCCTCACCGGGCTTGGCCTGCTCCTGACCGCCTCCGGTCTCGTGCCGGCGCGCCCTGGTCTCGGCCAGGCCCTCGACGCGTTGCGCCGTGCGCCCGCGGCACCCGAGCAGCCGACGGCGACGCGGGTCCGGCTGATGGCCGCGCCGCTGCGCGCACTGGGCCTGCCCCGACGACGGATGCGCGCCGACCTGGCCGTGCTCGAGCGGCCGGTCGCGCTGCACCTGGCCGACCAGACGCTCGCCGTGCTCGCGGGGCTGATCCTGCCGCCGGCCGCGATGGCAGCCCTCGCCGCCGGCGGGGTCACCTTCGCCACCGGCACGCCCGTCTGGACGTCCCTAGCCGGCGCCGCCGGCGGGTGGTGGCTGGCCGAGTCCACCGTGCGCGCCGAGGCCGGCCGGCGCCGCGACGAGCTGCGCTACACCCTGTCCGCCGTCCTCGACCTCGTCGTGATCTCCCTCGCCGGCGGCGCCGGTCTCGAACAAGCCCTCGACGACGCCTGCACCGACAGCCACGGCTGGGCAGCCCAACGGCTGCGCCGCGCGGTGGACACCGCCCGGCTGCTGCGGATGCCGCCCTGGCAGGCCCTCGACCAGCTCGGCGAGGACACCGGCGTGGTCGAGCTGCAGGAGCTGGCCGCCACGATGAGCCTCGCCGGCACCGAGGGAGCCCGCATCCGTGACTCCCTGACCATCCGCGCAGCCACCCTACGCGCCCACCAGGCCGCCGCCCTGGAAGCCCGCGCGAACGCCGCCACCGAACGCATGTCCATGCCGGTCATGCTGCTCGCCGCCGCCTACCTGCTGTTCCTGCTCTACCCCGCCGTCAGCACCGTCGACACGTTCTAAGGAGGCCCGGCCATGTGGCTGAGCAGACTGCTCGCCCTGCTGACCCTGATACACCTGACCGTGACCGACCGGATCCGCCGGCTGCGCGACTCCGGCGACCGGGGCAGCGAGACCACCGAGAAGGTCATGTGGATCGCCCTGCTGGTCACCCTCGTCCTCGCCGTCTACGGCATCTTCCGCTCCAAGATCCTCTCCAAGATCGATGGCATCAGCCTGTGAACCTGGACCCCGCAAAGCGCAGCGGCAGACGTCGGCAGAGCACGGACCGCGGCTCGGTGACCACCGAGGTGGTGCTCTACGCGCCGCTGCTGTTCCTGCTCGTCCTGCTGGGCGTGCAACTGGCGTTGTGGGCCCTCGCGCAGCTCGGCGTGCAACACGCCGCCAACCACGCCCTGCAGACCACCCGCATCAACGGCGGCACCGCCGCCGCCGGACACGCCGATGCCACCGCCGTGCTCGACCAGGTCGCCGACCGCGTCGTCACCGACTCCCGGGTGTCCGTGGACCGCAGCGCCGACACCGCCACGGTCGCAGTCGCCGGCCGCGCCCCCGCCGTCATCCCCGGCCTGCGACTGCCGGTCGACACCCGGGTCAGCGCTCCCGTCGAGAGGTTCCGACCAGACACCGACTAGCCCGCACTCTTCCCACGGACAAGGAGCTGCCCGACCATGCGCCAACCACTGCCCAGCAGAGCCCGCGCGAGAGCGCGGCACCGTGCCGGCCGGAGGGCCGACCATGGCTCGGTGAGCGTGGAGATGACCCTCGGCTACCTCCCGCTGATGGTGCTGGCCGTGCTCGCCATCGTGGCCTGTCTGCGTCTGGTCTCGGCCTCGGTCGACGTCCACTCCGCCTCTGCCGCGGCAGCCCGACAAGCGTCCCTGGCCGACACGTCCACCGAAGCCCGGCACGCTGGCGTCGAGGCGGCCTCGGCCGCGCTCGCCGGCCGCGGGATCACCTGTCAGCCCTCCACCGTCACCATCGACCCTGGCACGTTCACCCCCGGCGGCCAGGTCAGCGCCACCGTGGCCTGCGGCATCCGACTGGAAGACCTCTCCGGGCTCGGGCTGCCCGGCGCGGTGACCGTCTCCGCGACCTCCCACCAGCCCCTCGACCTGTACGGGGCACGGCCGTGACCGCCCGTCGCGCCAGCTGGACACGCGGGGACGCGAGACGTGAGGACTGGGGGCAGATCACCCCGTGGACCGTGGTCGCAACGCTGATCGTGCTCGTTCTCGCCGGTCTGGTGTTCGATCTGGGCACCGCCATGGCCGCCAAGGTGTCCGCCTATGACACCGCGCAGGCCGCCGCCCGCGCCGGAGCCGGACGGATCGACCTGGCCGCGCACCGCGTGACCGGCGCGGCGCGACTCGACCCGGCCGCCGCCAGCGCCGCCGCCCGGGCCTTCCTCGCCCACGCCGGGCAGCTCGGCACCGTGTCCGCCACCACCGACCAGGTCACCGTCACGGTCACCACCACGCACCGCACGCAGCTACTGCACCTGATCGGCGTCACCGCCATTCCCGTGACCGCCACCGCGACGGCCACACCCGCAACCGGCGTCACCGCTCCCGAGTAGGCGCGCCCGCCCCATCGAACGCAGGAGGCGTCATCGTGATCGCGACGCTGACCACCGCCGCCCGCCGGGCCGCCGCCGCCATCGTCTCAGCGGTGTTGCTTGCCGGCCCGCCCTACGCGCTGCTGCGCTTCACCGCATCGCCGCTGCCCGACCGGCCGCCCACCTGGGACACCGTGCTCACCACGCTGACCAGCCCTCTGACCGACGACATGATCATCGCGGGCCTCGCCGCTCTGCTCTGGGCTGCGTGGGTCTCGTTCGTGTGGTCAGTGCTCGCCGAAGCCGCCGCAGCCCTCACCGGTCGGCGCCTGCCCCAACCCCGCGCGCTGACCCCCGCCCGTGGTCTGGCAACACTTCTCGTCACCATGATCACCGGCGGGGTGCTGGCGACCGCCGGGCAAGCCGCCACCGCAACTCCCGCCGTCCAGGCGTACCCGGCTGGCACAGCCACCGCCGTGCCCTCCGTCGTCGCCCACCAGCAGGAGGCCGGCACAGCGGCAGACAGGACGCGAACGGCGCCGGTGGCCGTCGCCGTAGCACATCCACTCGCAAACACCACGGTGACGCTGGTCGCCGACGGCCGCCAGTACAGGCACACCGTCGCCCGCGGCGACACCCTGTCGAAGATCGCCGAGCAGTGGCTCGGCGACGCCGACCGCTGGCCCGAGATCTTCGCCCTCAACCGCGGCACCCACTTCCCGAAGGTCGGCGGCACCCTGCGTGACCCGAACATGATCCACCCCGGCTGGACGCTCGACCTGCCCGCCGACGCCACCCCACCCGCCGGCCAGCGTCCCCACCGAACGACCCCACCACCATCGACGCGCCCACCCGCGCCAGCACCGACACCCGCCGACCTGCCGCCCCCCGCACCGACGACGACCACCGACCCCGCTCCCGCCACCAGTTCACCAGCTTCCCGCCAGAAGCCGGAGGCCAACCCTGCCGCCACCCATGACAGCCGCCCCGCTCGAACGGGCCACGGAGTGTCCCTACCCAGCGGCAGTTGGGTCGATGCCGGACTGGCCGCAGCGATCATCGCCGCAGTCGCCATGATCTGGGCGCACCGGCAACGCCGCTACCGCCCCCGCACACCCCTGCAACCTCATCCCACCGACGACCCGGCCGCGGCGCCGATGCCCGCCGTGGTGCGGCGGATCCGACGCGGCTTGCGCCCCGACGCCGCTGCGATTCACCCCCTCCACTCCGACGCCGACACCCGTGAGGGCCAAGGCGGCGGCAACGAGCCTCCGCCGCGCCGTGAGCACGACGTTTCCGCCCTGCCCCGCACCTCACCGGCCAGCGGCGCCGTCGAGGCAGCAACGCACGACGCCGCGCCGGTGGCGCCAGCTCTGGCCCACCCACTGTCGGCGGTATGGCCGCCGGCGGGTCTGGGCCTGACCGGGCCCGGCGCGGACGCCGCCGCCCGCGGCTTCCTCACCGCCGCCCTCGCCACCAGCGGCGAGGAACACCCCGACGCCCGCCCCCACGTGGTCATCCCGGCCAGCACCGCTGCGACCCTGCTCGGCGCCGCCGCCGTCAACCTCCCCCGCACCCCGCGCCTGACCGTCACCGCCGATTTCGACGACGCCCTGGCAACCCTCGAACAACAAACCCTGCGCCGCAGCCGACTGGTCTACGAACACGAGGTCGACACCGTCGCCGCCCTCCGCGCCGCTGACCCCCACGAACAACCCCTCGCACCGATCATGCTGCTCGCCGATGCCACCGGCCGCCACGAACGCGCCCGCGTCGCCGCGCTCCTCGCCCAAGGGCAACGCCTGGACATCCACGGCGTGCTCCTCGGCGTCTGGCCCGACGGCGACACCGCCTCCGTCGCCGCCGACGGCACCGTCACCCGTGCCGCCAGCGACGCCCGCCACGGACCCCACCCCGCCGACATCGGTCGTCTCGCCGTCCTCGACCCCACCGAAACCGTCGACCTGCTCGCCACCCTCGCCGAGTCCCACACCGGTCAACCCCCCGTGCCCGCGCCGGTCGAGCCAGCACCACCACCCCAACCCGATTCGCCCGGCGACCCACCATCGTTCCCCGAACCCAAACGTATCGATAAGAGTCAGACCAGCGGATCCGAGCCGGGATCAGCCGACGATGATCGCGATTCGCAGGCGCAACCCGCAGCCTCCGCGCGCATCCCGCCGCCGCTCCCACCCGAGACCGACGACACGTCGCTCAGCGTCGCCGGCTCCGCCGGCAGCAGCCCAGCGGCCCTCTCCGACAGCCCGCTTCGGTCGCCCCGCCAGACGACCGAGGGTACGGCCGCTGATGACAGCCGAGCCGCAGGCCCACGACCTGACCGGGTCGAGGTGACGGTGCTCGGCCCGCCGGCCATCGTCAACGCCAGCCACCCACGCACACTGCGCGCCAAGTCGCTGGAGTTGCTCGTCTACCTCGCCGCCAACGACGGCGATGCCTCGATCGAGGCGATCCTCGAGGATCTGCTGCCCGAAGCGCCCAGCAGCAAGGCCCTGCACCGCCTGCACACCTACGTCTCCGACCTACGCGCGGTGCTGCGCCACCACACCGGGCCCGGTAGCTACCTCACCAACCCGCACCGCCGCTACCGCCTCAACCCCGACCGCTTCGACATCGACCTGTGGCGGCTACGCGCCGCCCTGCGCACCACCGGCGGCACCCACCCCGACCGCCTCCAGGCTCTACGCCACGCCGTGGACAACTACCGGCCCCTGGCCGAGGGGTGCGACTACGAATGGCTCGACGCCTACCGGCACGCCGCGCAACGCCAAGCCCTCGACGCCGCCACCGCGCTCATCGAGGCACACGAAGGAAACCCCGCAGAACAGGCCACCATCTGCGCCACGGCCCTGCCTCACCACCCCTACAACGAGCAGCTGTATCAGCAGGCCATGCGCGCCCACGCCGCGCTCGGGGACCCCGACGCCATTCGTGCGCTGCGCAGCACACTCACCCACCGTCTCAGCGAGATCGACGCAGAACCCTCCGACGACACCCTCGACCTCGTCCACTGCCTCATCGACGGCATCCAGCCCGGGCATCGCCGTCGTCCCTCCGACGGCCGACCGGCATGAACCACACCGCCCCACCGGCCAGCGACCCCACCGCAGCACCCGACGCCGACCGCGAGGACAGGCGGCTACGCACACTGCGATGGGCGGTACGCGCCACCCTCACCCTCGGCGTCGCCGCTTCGGTCGCCGCGAACGTCCTCCACGCCCGACCGAACCCGATCAGCCAGATCATCGCCGCCTGGCCACCCCTGGCGCTGCTCCTCACCGTCGAACTGATCTCCCGCGTCCCCCACTACCGCTGGCACCTCGGCGCCATCCGCGTCACCGCCGCCACCCTCATCGCCGGCATCGCCGCCTGGGTGTCCTACTGGCACCTCGCCGGCGTCGCCGCCCGCTACGGCGAAAACGGCTTCGGCGCCGCCTACCTCCTACCCCTCTCCGTCGACGGTCTCGTCATCGTCGCCAGCGTCAGCCTCGTCGAGATCAGCGCCCACATCCGCGCCACGGAGGCGCCCGAGCCCTCAACACCGGCAGCAGCCGCCCAAGCCGCCGTGCCGCCTGCCATCACGGCAGAGGAACCGGTGAGCGACGCCTCCTCACACCCACTCCCGATCACCGCCGGGCCCGGGACCGCGCTATCCCCAGCAAGCGCTGGCCCCGTTGCAGTGGCGCACGCCACCGGCTCGCCCTGGTCGTTGAGCGTCGACCAGGGAACAGACGAAGACGGGATTCGGCCGCCGGTGGCACACCGGCAGGATCCAAGCGGCTCTGCCGCCACCCACTCGACCGACGCGGTGAACGAAACCACACGACCCGCCACGGAAACAGAAAACCATCGGCGCCCGCACACCGAAGCGGACCTCGAAGCACCCGTCGCCGCCACCGACACCGCCGCCGCAGTGGCCTACTGGCGACGTCACGATCCCCAACTGCAACCAGCCGAGATCGCGGTACGGATCGGCAGGTCAGAACGGACCGTGCGACGCCACTGGCAGCCAAGAACACCAACCCACACCACCCGCGTCAATGGCCGCCCCGTCCGCCAGCGCCGACGCTGACCCCGGCTACGGCCTGGCGATCACTGCAATAACAGTCCAAGCGCAGCCGCTCACCCACCAACGGCAAAAGACCCTGTTTACTGCGGAATGCGCCAGGGCGAGTTGGTCCAGAGTCTCTGTACGTGTTCCGAAGCGACCCCCGGCAGTGTGCCGGGGCCGCTCGTGCCAGTTCGACAGAGCGCGCGGCCGGTCGCTCCGCGTGTGCGCCACACCAGCCGCGCTCGGCGCCCGTCGACGGGCACGACACGGGGTTGTCGTGTGCGGGCACGATTCCTCAGTGTGACGACGAGACGATTGAGTGTCGCCTTGATATCGGTCGGCGGGTTGGTTCTGCTGTCGGTCGCGGTGGTGTTGGTTCCCCGGCCGTGGTGGGCTGTCATGGCGTCCGGTGGGCCGGTGCTGGTGCCGGTCGCGGTGGGCCTGGTGGCGCTGGTCGCGGGGGTGCTGCTGTGGCAGCGGGACGGGGCGAAGCATGAGGTGTCTGCCGCGCCGACGCCGCCGGATCGGCAGGTGCGGCCTCTGCGGTCGTGGGTGATCCCGGTTGGGGTGGTCCTGGTCGGAGTGGTCACCTGGGCCGCGGTCACCTGGTTGCAGGGTTCGGTGCCGACCGTGGGCGATCAGGTGGAGCGGGCGAAGGTACGGATCGAGTCCATCCGCGCCGCCTTGACCATCGGCGCGGCGGTGACCGCCGCGTTCGCGCTGCTGCTGGCCTTCCGCCGGCAGCAGCTGGCCGAGCGCACCCAGCAGGCCACCGAGTACGACGCCGGCGAGAAACGCGTCACCGAGCTGTACGTCAAGGCCGCCGACCAACTCGGCTCCGACAAGGCCCCGGTCCGCCTCGCCGGCCTGTACGCCCTGGAACGCCTCGCCCAGGACAACCCGATCCACCGGCAGAGCATCGTGGAGGTGATCTGCGCCTACCTACGCATGCCCTACACCCCACCCGACGACCTACCCATCCCCACGCCCACCACCCCACCACCCGCAGGCGACCCCGATCCAACCGCACCGACGGCCATCACCGGTGACAGCGACAAGCCGGCCGTGGAACTTCGAGAAGAACGGCAGGTCCGCCTCGCCGCCCAACGCATCCTCGCCCGCCATCTACGGCCTACAACCCCAGAAGGAGACCCCCACCCCTTGTACTGGGGGCCGAAGGTGACGCTCGACCTCACCGAAGCTGTCCTCATCGACCTTGACCTCAACCGCTGCTACCTCCACAACACCACCTTCACCAAAACGCACTTCACCGGCGACACCCGATTTGCCCTGGCGACGTTCGACGGCGACGCCGAGTTCGCCGGGGCGAGATTCAGTGGCGACGCCTGGTTCTTGGGGGCGAGATTCAGCGGCGACGCCACGTTCAGCGGGGTAACGTTCAGCGGCCATGCCATGTTCGACATGGTGACGTTCGACGGCGCCGCCGGGTTCCACACGGCGACGTTCAACGGCTACGCCCAGTTCATCGACGCGGCGTTCAACGGCCGCGCCGAGTTCGACACGGCGACGTTCAACGGCTACGCCGGGTTCGACAGGGCCACGTTCGACGGCCTCGCCGTGTTCGACAGGGCGACGTTCGACGGCTACGCCGGGTTCGTCAGAATGACCTTCAGCGGCCCAGCCTGGTTCCACACGGCGACGTTCAGCGGCGACGCCGGGTTCGGCGAGGCGACGTTCAGCGGCTTCGCCGGGTTCGGCGAGGCGACGTTCAGGGGCGACGCCTGGTTCGCCGAGGCGACGTTCAGCGGCGACGCCAGTTTCGTCGGGGCGGCGTTCAGCGGCGACGCCAAGTTCGACAGGGCGACGTTCAGCGGTACCGCGAGCTTCGATGGAACGACCCTCGGTGGGGTGAGATACGACGGACCGGGGCCGACTGCCAAATAGCGTTGCCGAATCGGCCTCGATGGAGATTCGAAGCACGGGCGCGGTGAGCCAGCCCGGCCTGCGACCAGCCGGGACGGGAATCCGCTCGAACGGCCAACAGGCCGCGCCCACCAGAAAGACACACCCCTTGCACTACCGTCAACCGGGCCACGGGTGATCCTCATCGTCGGCGACGTCGCAGACCCAGTGGACTCTGTTCTCGATGGTTGTGGGCGGTGAGCCCGACGGTGTACGTGTCGAGGTTGTCCTCGGTGGGCAGAACGTGCGTGACGGCCAGCCATGGGTCCCTGGCGTCGGAGGAAGTCGTCGATGCTCGGCATGTGTCTTCTCCGGATCATTCGTGGGTACGGGTGGAGTCGGGCTCGGGTGGTTCGATTTCGACGAAGCCCCAGAGTTGTTGCATGACCTGCAGTTGCCAGGTGCGGTAGCGGTCGGCGAAGCCGCGGCAGACCGCGGGTGGGATCGGGCTGCCGGCGTTCGGCAGGGTGGAGTGGCAGACGATGTAGCCGGCGTGACCGCAGGCCTCGGTCACCATCTCCTTCAGCCGGCCCGGCTCGAGGTGCATCGGATTGCCGGGTTTGAAGATGCAGGTGGCACATTCGCGGGCGAGCAGGCGGGTCCTGTGTAGGTGCGGGTCACCAACGGTGAGGGCCGCCGACTGGTCGGCCTCTGGTTCGTCTGGGGGGCAGGTCGGACTGTCCATCGTTGACTCCCTGTCGATATGCGGCGTGTGCCCGCGTCCGTGGATGTGGCCCACGGGGTGGGTGGACGGGCGTTTCCGGTGCTGAGGCGGCTTGTTTCGGAGCTGGCTTAGCCAAGTCAGGACCGTGTCGATGTCGGCGCGGCGCAGCCCGTGGCGCGGGTCGACCGGGCGGAGCAGGGTGGGCGTGCCGTCGGCGGTGCGCTGCTCGGCGGTGGTGGGGTCTTGCCGCCGAACTTGTCGTCGAGGACGGCCAGGGGCCGCCGTGCGGCCCAGGCGTTGACGGGACGAGGTTTGCGCTGGTGGCCGAAGCCGAACCCGCCCCGCGAGGACGGGGACATGGGGCCAGGTGGGCGGGAGGCCCGGCTGGGGCGCGATCCACTCGGCTGGAAGTGGTTCCAGCTGGTGCACACCACACCGGCTGGGCGTGGTCGGCCAACTCCCGCAGCCACGGCGCAGTCGGCGCGGTGCAGGGTGGTGACGAGCTGTTGTCCGGCGGTGATGTCGTCGAGGTGACCGTCGGAGACGACGGCGAGCATCCACAGGGTGCGGCCGTGGCGCAGGTCGAGGAGTTGGTGGCGAACTTGACCGCTTCCAGAAAGAAGTGCGTTCAATGCCTCATGACCGGCGCGTGGACAGCGAGCAGGAGCCGGTCGGCCGACGGTCGCCCGGCGGCGGCAGGCCGCCAGGCGTCGGCGGCGTCGATGGTGGGAAAGGGCCCGACGACGGCGATGGTGGCGCGGTCACGGTCCAAGAAAGCTAGCGCGACGCTGCCGCTGTCGAGCATGGTGGTGCGGGCGGCGTGGGTGATGCTTGGTACGGAAATCCACTCGTCGTCGCCGATGTGCGGGTCGTCGGGGTTGTGGAGAGAGATTGGTGTGGTGGCGGCGATGTCGACGTCGTGCATGGCCAGGTGGGGTGCGTAGTCGGCGGCGGCGGCCCGGCCGGGGATCGGCCCATGCAGGGCCAGGGCGTCGGTGGTGGTGACGGCGAGCAGGGCGTGGTGTCGATGGTCCTCGGCGGTGTCGAGCAGTGCGAGGCTGAACGCGTCGCGGCTGCCGATGTCGACCAAGGTGATCATGGTGGGTAGTCCGGTGTCGGCGTCGTGCCAGTTGATGGTCTCGAAGTGTTCGCTGGCGAGGATGGGAAAGCGCTGGTAGGCGCGATTGTTGATGTCGAAGGGGTATCCATTGTCGTGCACTGGTTCTCCCTCGAGTCTGGGTGTGCCTACGCGGGCGCCGCGCGAGTCTTGAGGCGGTATGTGCGTGACGAGCGCGGCGGCGCAGGGCTGTGCTGGGTGGTGTCGGTTCGGCCGCGTTGAGGTTGAGCCGGTGATCGGCCAGCGGCCCCGTCCGGGGTGGTGCTTTTGGTGTGCTGCTGGCGGTGTCGGGTGCGGGGTGTCGTCAGCGCCAGGTGGTGGTGATGGCGTCGAGTGCCTGGAGGTTGTCGGCCGGCATTGTTCGGTTGCGCAGTTTGGCGCGTTGCACTTTCAGCCAGGCGCCGAGGCGGTAGCCGTCGGGGCTGCGGGTTGAGGTCGTGACGCGCAAGCTGCCGTGGGCGTGGTGGTAAGCGCGGGCGTGTGCCAGCCCGTCGGCGAAGGCCTGTTCGCGTCTGTCCCACATCATGTCGAGGGTGTCGAGGTGGGCGATCCGCTCTGCGCTGAGGGTGCCGCGTTTGCGGAGCATGCGTTGCGCGATGACGAATTGGCCGAGGCGGTATCCGTCGGGGCAGGTGTGATCGGCGGGAACGCGCAGGTGGCCGTGTTGGGCATGGTATGCGGCGGCGTGGCTGATGCCGCGGTCCCACATCGCCTGGTAGGGGTCCCACTCGATGCCGAGGCGTTGTAGGGCTTCCTCGCGTGCGGCGTCGAGGGTGCCGGCGTGGTGGGCGCGGCGTTGCATGCGGATCCACGCGCCGAGGGGGTAGCCGTCGTCGGTGTGAAACTCGACGGGGACGCGGAGGTGTCCGTGGCGGGCGCGGTAGGTGCCGGCGTGGATAGCGCCCTTCTCCCAGCGGGTTGCCCTGGGATCCCAGAGCATGCCGAGGGTGTCGAGGGCCTGCATCCGCTGCGGATCGAGGTGTCCGGCGCGGCAGGTCTTGCGTTGGAGATGGATCCACTGGCCGAGGGGGTAGCCGTCGTCGGTGATGTGGTCGATCGGGACGTGGAGGTGCTTGTGGGCGCCGTGATAGCGCACGGCGGCGCCGTAGCCCTCCCACCAGGGTGAGGTAGTGGCGGTGACGAGCCGGACGGTGAGGTGCCGCAGGTACTGCTCAACGTCGTAGTCGTCGGGTAGGCGCACCACGATCTGCTGGGGCAGGACCCGCGCTGCCGACGGGTACTGGCGTTGTTCGTCGAGGGTTGCGGCGAGGGTTTCGTCGTGGGCGCGTAAGGCGCGGACAACCTGCCAGATGGTGTGGTAGCCGTCGGTGACGGCTTGGGCGTTGGCGCTGGTGTCGGCGCTGACGAGGACGGGCACCAGGATCGTGGCGATTCCGGAGCCGGTCGGGTTGCGGCGCAGTGCCCGACCAACGGCTTGGATGATCTCGGTTGTGGACCCCTTGGGGTGGGTGAACACGACCGAGTCGACCGCGGGTACGTCGATGCCCTCACCGAGGCAGCGGACGTTCGAGATCACGGTCCATCCGTCGTGCGGTGGGTGGGCGAGGTCGGTGAGGATCGCGGCGCGCTGAGTGGCGGTGTGCTGGCCGTCGACGTGGTGGCATGTCACCGGTGTGTCGGGCCGTGCATGCTCGGGCAGCGCGGCGAGTGTCCCGCCGAAGGCGGAGGTCAGCGCGCGGGAGTCGACGATGCGGGGGGCGTAGACGATGGTGCGGCGCAGGTCGAATGCTACGGCGGCGCGGGCGCAGGCGGCGATGAGCATCGCGGTGCGTAGCGGCCCGTCCTCAGCGCCGCCGCTGCGGGTCCCGGTCAGGTGGCGCACGAGGGGGAGGATCTCGGCGCGGGTCACCCCGATAACGGCGATCCGGTAGTCGTCGAGCCATCCGTCGGCGATGGCCTGGGCGAAGGTGTAGCGGTGTAGGACTGGGCCGAACACGGCCGGGTCGGTCATCGACAGCGTGTGCTGGTCGTCGATGTCGTTGCCGCGTGGGGTGGCGGTGAGGTAGAGCCGCCGGCGGGCGGGGAAGCTCGTGTCGTCGTGTAGGCAGGCGATGTGCTTGTCGTCTCGGCCGGCGCTGTGGTGGGCTTCGTCGACGACCAGAACCTCGGCGAGGACCCTGGCGGTGGTGAGGGCGTCGCCGAGCAGGCTGGCGGAGCGGTGCGTCGTGACCACCAGCCGCATTCCCCCGTTGCCGCTGGTTCGTAGCCAGCTGGCGATCGCGCTGGGGTCGGTGGTGACGGTGGCTGGCAGGTCTGCGGTGTGCACGGCGGCGTCGGCGGCACTGTCGTCGCTGCAGACCGTCAGGACGGTCGAGGCCACCGGTGCGAGCACGGCCAGGGTTTGACTGACCAGCGTGACCGATGGGCACGCTACGACCACGAGACCGCCGGGCGAGCACAGCGCGGTGGCGATGTGCGCGGCGGCGATGGTCTTGCCGGTGCCGCAGGCGGCGTGGATCTGACCGCGGCCACCGGCGTGTAGGGCGGCGACGGCGGAGGAAATCGCCGCGCGTTGCCACCCCGCTGGGTCGGGCAGCCCGGCAGCGGCTCGCGTGAGGGGCGGTCTCTGCCAGTCGGTGGGGTCAGCGGTGCCTGGATCGTGTGACGCGGTCATGGGGACGCGCACCTCGCCGGCTTCGTGGGCGGAGCCGGTGAGGGCTGGCTCGTGAAGGGCCATGGCACCTCCTTATCGGGCAAGGACGGAGACGGTTTCGCCGAGGAGCATCGGTGCTCCGTCAGGGCCTTTGATGTGGGCGTGGATCCAGATGCGGTAGGGCTGTCCGTTGGCGTTGGTGAGGCGCCGCCAGTGGCCGCGCACGACGAACCGCACCCGGTAGCGCCACTTCGCCTCGCTGATCGGCTCGGAGACGGGTTTGGTGCGGCGGAGCATGACGACACGGGTGTCGTGGCGGAGGCCGGACCGCTGCGCGCGGCGACGGGCGGGCCGGTCGAGTGGTGGTCGCGCGACAATGGCCAGGGGCTGCTCTTGGATGCGCCAGAAGGCGTACAGCACCGCCGTGGCGGCCTTCATCCGCATCGACGGCTGATCAAGGCAGTAGCGGCCGTCCGGGGCCGTCTCCCAGTCTCGATCTTCCACCTGTGGCATTTCGTGGATTTCCGAGACAGGGATTCCGATGGGTATCTCGGAGAACGTATGCAGCATGTACGGCCCGATTTCGGCGGCGAGGTCGGGCCGCTGGGCGAGGAGTCGGCGGCGCTGGACGGCGGAGGGGTCGAGAGGGTCGTTCAGGTCGGCCCATCCAGTGATCCACCATCCGGTGCGACCGCTTTCGGTGTTGTGGAACTTCGCCCAGGCGATCGCGCCGAGGGATGTGACACGTCCGTCTGTGCGCCGTTCGTAGATGGGCTCGGGCAGGAACAGCACGCCGGCGTCGCTGGGTGCGACGTCGTTGCCGATGATGTCGCCGGACAGGTCGAGGGCTTGTGCGGCGGCGGCGATGATCGCGGTCATCGCGGGGGCGAGGACGTAGGATTCGCCGTCCTGCCACGGCTGATGGACGACGCGGGTGAAGACGTTGGTGACAGCCGCACTCAACTCGGGGCCGCCGCTGTCGCGGTCGTCCAGGAATGACTCCACGAAGGTTCTCGCGAGGGGGGTGCGGGTGTATTCGATCATGCGGGTGCGCAGGTCGACTGCCGCGCGGGCGTAGCCGGCGACGGTGGACTCGTAGTGGAAGCTCACGGCCGCTCCTCTCGTCGGTGTCGCTTCGGGTGGGGACGGGTCAGGCGGCGTTGGGCAGGGCGCGGGAGGGCCGGAACCAGCCGGTGAGGGCGGAGGTGACGCGGGCGCGGGGGCGGGTGGCGGTGGCGGCCTGTTGGGCGCGGTGGGCGTCACGTGCGGGAAGGCAGGGGTATGCCTGGTTGGTGCAGCGCAGGTTGGTGCATCGGTCGGGGTTGTGGGGGTGGGGTTGGTGGGCGGCGGCGACGTCGGTGGCGAGGAGCCAGAGCAGGACGTCGGTGACCGTGTGGGGGATCGCGTGGCGGTGACGGGCCATCAGGGGCCTCTCTTTCGGTGTTGAGGAGTGGTGGGGTGGCCGCCACCGTCCGTGGCCGGCGCCCGGGTGGACGCGGTCGGGTTTGCCGCGGTTGGTGGCGGGCCAGGTGCAGTGACGCTCGACTTTCGGCTTTGATCAAGTCGTCGCCTCCGTGGCGGGTGCCGCCTGCCCGCGTCGGCGCATTGGTGCGGGCAGGCGGCACGGTGACGCCGTGTCTGGTGTGTCGCCGACCGAGGTGCCACCGCCCGCCATGCGGGCGGTGGCGACCCTTTTCGAGGGTGTGACCGGAGGGCGCGTGTCCGGTTCGGGGTCGGGTTAGGTGAGGTTGAGGCGGCGGCGTTCCGCGGCCAAGAGGGTCCGGGCGGGCTGGTGCCAGGTGTCGTTGTCGAGCGGGGCGGCGGTGATGCCGTCAGCGAGGGCCTTGAGCGCGGGTACCTGCTCGGCATAGGGGCCGCCGAGTGCGGTCAGGTCAGCGCAGGCGCGTTCGATGGCGGCGCGGGTCTTGGCGGTCCACGGTCCGGGACGGCCCCAGGTTCCGCGTCGGCGCCCGCGGATGGGACCTTCGCAGAGGTGGTAGCCCAGCCAGACCACGGGGGCACGCAGGCCGGCGGCCTCGGCGAGCAGGGCGACATTGTCGTAGTCGCCGGCCTGGTCGCCTCGCACGGGCCGGTAGCCGACGGGGCGGGGGTTGGTGAGCAAACGCCAGTAGCCGGGGTAGACCGCGGTGGAGGCGACGAGGTCTTTCGCGTCGCGGAAGCCGCCGGCGGTGAGGGCGTGTGGGAGTTGGTCGAGGAGCAGGTGGGCCAGTTCGCGGCGGACGGCGGGCACGCTCGGGTCGTCTGCCCGCCAGTGGGGGCCCCGCCTGCCTGATGCGTTGGCCTTCGAGGTGTGGCGTTGGCCGTCCATGGCGACGGGTTCGGTGTCGAGGTGTGGTAGGCCGTTGCCGTCGGCGAGCTGGCCGAGCAGGCGGGCGGCGAAGTCGCTGAGGATGTGTTCGAAGCCGCGGCTGCGGTCGTGGTAGTCGGCGACGGGTGTCCAGTGGCCGCCGCCGCGGTGCCCGATGCGGTGCGCGGCCTCGTGGAGCAGCACTAAACGGGTGCGGTGCGCGTCGGTGAGCGCGTCGCGGTGGATGGCCACGTCTCCGGTCAGCGGCTGGTAGAAGCCTTCGGCGCACGGTGACTCGTCGCTGTGGTCGTACACCTTCACGCGGTCCAGGGCGAACGGGCCGATCGCGCGGCGCACCAGCTCGCAGCCCTGGCGCAGCACCTCGCGTTCGGCTTCGGTCAACGCCTTCGACGTGACCCAACTGGTGCGGTTGCGGTTACGGGCGTAGTGGCGCTGCTGGCGGGCCCTGGCCATCTCCACACCGAGTAAACCCATCACGGCAGCCTGCTGGTGACCTGCCAGGCCGGTGGTGGCCAGCTCAATGTGGCCGTTGTCCTTCAGATCCAGGGCCGCCTCTTCACCGCCGGGTGCCGTGTAGTACGCCTGCTCGGGTAGGTGGGCGCGGCCCCAGGAACGCCACGCGGCGCGGGGGCGGGGCAGCCGTACCTCGGTGAAGAACTGTTCCTGTTCTCTCAGCTTTCCGCCGCCGAGCACGTGCCGGGCGAACAAGGTGATGATCTGCGGGTCGTCGCTGCCGGCGAGGATGTAGCGGACCGCGGTGCGTAGGGCGCTGGCCTCCACGACGGTGCGGTCCCGGTTCTGTAGCGCCTTGTGGCCCAGGGACAGGTCGTAGGAGGCGAGGAAGCCCGGCATGCGGGTGACCAGCACCCCGCCGATCCACACCCGTCCCGGCTCGCCGTCGCGTACGCACACTCCGGGTGCTGCGGGCGGCTGGTAGCCGGGCTCGGCCAGGGCACGGAAGCGTCCGATGGCCTCCTGCGCCATGTCGTGGGGGCATTCGATGGTGAACACGGTGCCGCCGGTGCGGGTGTTGGGGTGGAGTTGGTAGACGAGGACCTCGCTTCCCTGCGGGGAGCGGGAGGGGATCAGGCCGCCGAGCAGCGTGCGGCGCTCGACGGTGGGGGTGAAGCCGTAGCCGACGGTCTCGCACCGCACCCTGCCGATCTGGGGGCTGCGGGCCAGTACGAGGCAGGCGAGTTTCTTGCCCTCGCCGAACTGGCCGATCTGCTTCTCGGTCTTGGTGGAGACGCCGAGGATGAGGCCCTCCTCGGGGATGCCGGGACCGTCGTCGGCGATGGTCAGGACGCCGTCGGCCCAGCTGACCGTCGCGTGGGGGTCTTCGTCGAGGGCGTTGGCGATCAGCTCGGAGATCGCCCGCACGGGCGTCCACGACTTCACGTACTCCGGCGAGATGGGGTAGGCCAAGCTGTCGGTATCCGCTGCGGTTCCGCTCGTGGACGGGTCTGCGGCGGCACCGGCGGCGTTGTTGAGGTCGGACACGTTGTTCCTCCGGAAATGGCGAGATCCGCGACCGGGATCGGCCGCGGATCAGCGATGTCGAGATAGGGGGACCGACCGATGGGCCGGTCGAGTCGGTGCATAGCCGTGTGCCCCTGCCGGCCGTCGTCGGCAGGGGCACACGGAGGGGAGAGATCAGGTGCGGCGGGTGTGGGTTACCCGCACCTCGAAGGTGTCCTTGCTGACGGTCAGTTCCAGCCAGCCGAGACCGGCGGCGTGGGCGGCGCGGAGGACGTTGATGAGCGGGTGGGGTTGCTCGGTGAGGTGCAGGTGTTCGACGAAGTCGTCGCCGCCCAGGTCGGGGTCGCTGCGGTGGCCGTCGACGCGGGGGTTCCAGCCTTCGGCGTGGACGGTCAGGTTCGCGCCGGACTGGGTCCGCAGGCGGGGTAGGCCGTTGGACATCAGGTAGACGCCGTCGTCGTGGACCCACTCCAATGCCCCTGGGCAGTGGGTGTGGTTCTGGTGTTCGGTGAAGCTCGCGACGTGTTCGTCGGCGGCGACGGCGTGTTCGGCCAGCCGCAGTGTCGTGGCGAGGTGGAAGTGCAGGCGCAGTGCCATCGGAGGGTTCTCCTGTCGGTGTCGGTTCGGGTGGTCAGGGCCGGGGGTTGCCGAGGTGGGCGCCGAGGCGCGGTCCTTGCCGCACGGCGGCGACGGCGTCGGGTAGCTGGCGGCGTTGCCAGCCGTGCAGGGCGGTGGGGAGGTCGGCGCCCCACCGGTGGTGTTGGGTGAGGGCGGTGGTGAGGGCGGCGGCCTGTTCGATGCCGTTGTTGGCGCCTCTGGCGGTGTGGGGCCGGACGGGGGCCAGGGCGTCGCCGAGCAGCACCGCCCATCCGCCGCCGACGGGCCAGGCCATGCGTGTGGGTGGGTCGATGTCCATCACCGGCGCCGCCATCCGGGTGGTGGTGGCGTGCACGGTCGCGGCGTGCGGGGTGGGTAGGAGAAGGGCGGCCTGGGTGTCGACGTGCGCGCGTGCGGCCGGGCTGACGTGGTGTGGCAGGGCGAACGTGCGTCGCTGCGGTGGGGCGCCGAAGCGGTGGGTGTAGTCGGTGGGGCTGCAGGTGAGGTACAGGGTCCAGTCCAGTCCGTCGGGGACCGGCGCGGCGTTGTACTGGCATCCGGGGCCGGGTTCCAGGCGCAGGAAGTCCCGCAGCGGGTTGTGGCCGGTGGGGGTGTGTCCGCGGTGGGCGACGTAGCCGGCGTAGCGCAGCCGCCGCCCGGGGTCGAGCAGGCGGCGGCCGGTGGAGGCTCGGCCGTCGGCGAACACCACCAGGTCCGCTGGCGTGCGGGAGTCGTCGGCGAACACCAGCTGCGGGCGCCCGCCACGCTCGGCGAGGCCGGTGACGCGCCGCCCGGCCTGAAGGACGCCGTCGGGCAGCCGGCGGGTGAGCGTGTGGTGCAGCAGGGACCAGGTGGTGTTGCGTCCCGGATACCGCCGCCGGGCGGTGTGGATAGGTTGCCGGTCGCGGACGGTGACCTCCAGGATGGTCTCGGAGGGGTACGCCACGAACTCGTCCTGGCCGATGTCGAGGCGGTCGAGGATGTCGAGGGCGGGGTGTTCCAGGCCGATCAAGCCACCGCCACGCGGCGCCGCCGCGGGTGCGGCTTCGTAGACGGTGACCTGGTCGAAGCCGGCGCGCAGCAGGAGCAGCGCGGTGACGGCGCCGGTGAGGGAGCCACCGACCACCGCGATGCGTGGTCGTGGCAGCGTCGCGGCCGAGGAGGCGGGAACGGCTCGCAGCGTGCTGGCCGGGGGGTGGTG
The DNA here is from genome assembly GCF_030518815.1 of Micromonospora cynarisoli. Taxonomy (NCBI): domain Bacteria; kingdom Bacillati; phylum Actinomycetota; class Actinomycetes; order Micromonosporales; family Micromonosporaceae; genus Micromonospora; species Micromonospora cynarisoli. The sequence continues at coordinate 4,957,554 of NZ_CP130426.1, forward strand.
CGGCTGTGTCATCAGGGGTTTCCTTCCGATCGACGGAAGCCCGGGCACGGCCGTACGGCCGTGCCCGGGCGGGTGCGCTGGGTCGCGCGTGTGGCCGGGCAACGGCCGTGGTGGTGCGATGGAGGTCAGGTCACGTCTGCGGTGGGCGCTGGTCAGCGCGTGCGGTGGCAGGCGTGACGGGGACAGATGTGGTGGACAGGCTCACCGGGGGCCTGCGCGGATTGCGGCTGGCGTCGCGGCTGCCGGGCAGGTCAGGTGCCTGGTCGCAGCAGCTGCGCCAGCGACCGCAGCAGGTCGAGCACGTCGCTCGTGGTGGGCTCCGGCGCCGGGTCGACGGCGACGACACCGGGCTGGTCCTGGAATCGGGTCAGGACGTAGGCGGTGCCGTCGGCGTCCACGGCGTCGATGTAGCGGACCACTTGGGGCGGGTCCACGGCGTAGGTGTCGGCGGCGTGCATGAACACCCAGGCCAGGATGCGGACCGGGCCGGTGGCCGTGACGATCCTGGCCTGCACGACCGGGTCGTGCAGCTCGGCGCTGGCGTGGCGTAGCACCTCGACGCCGTCGTCGGGGTGCGCCCCGGCCGGTGTCGGCGCGGGCACCACGCTGACGTAGCGGGCGCTCGGGTCGGGGTGCCCCGGGACAGGGGCCTCCCGCAGCACAGCCAGCAGCGTCGGACCGGGCCACGGGTAGGTGCGGTGGGCGTGCTGGTCCATGCCGTGCAGGCATTGCACGATGGCTTGTTGCATAGGGGTGAGCATGTTTCTCCGATCATGGTCGAGGTGGAACCGGGGACTCCCCAGGCGCTCAAGGTGCGCGAGACGCCGGGGCGGGCCGCGACACCGGGCGGCCTGTCGAGGCCCGCGCAGTGCCGCCGCACCGTCTGGTGATGTGGTCATCGGCAGCGTCCGTAACAGGCAGGAAGGTCTTCGGGCACGGCCTGCGGTGCTGTCGAGGTGCACAGGCCGTGACCGAGATGCGTGATGCGGTGGCAGCGGGTGGATCCGCCTGTCAGGTCGGGCAGCGCGGTGTGGATCCCTGGTGGCCACCCGCAGGCGTGAGGCGCGGGGGTTACGCCTGTTCGAGCGCGGTGACGGCGGCGTCGGCGATGGCGTCGACCGCCTGGATCGGGTCATCGACCAGCAGCGTGGCGGTGTCGGTGAAGGTATGCCCGGCCAGGCCGGCGGGACGCAGCCACAGCACGGCGCATCCGGACCGGTGCAGGGTGGTGATCAGCCGCTGCGCCGCTTCGATGTCGGGTAGGTCGCCGTCGGAGACGACGGCGAGCATCCGCACCTTGCCGGGTTGACGCAGGCGCTGCAGTTGGTCGGCGGCTTTGACCGCGTCGCCGAACGCGGTGGTGCCGCCGAGCGCCGACATCTCCAGGACCTTGGTCGGTTGTTGGCGGGGTGGCACGAGGATGGTGGCGCGGCTACCGAAGCCGATCATGGTGGTGGTGGCCTGGTTGGTGCGGGCGGCGTGGGCGAGGATCCATCCGGTGGAGGACATCGGCGCCGCGTAGGAGCGCATCGAGCCGGACGTGTCGACGAGCACGGCCAGGTGTAGGTGCGGCTTGGGCGGCGGTGTCTGGGCGCGGCGTTGCCAGGGTGTGGCGGTGGGCAGGCTACCGGCGGCGATCTGCGCCTTCGCGGTGATGGCGTGGCGGGTGCGCAGCCGTCCGGGTGGTGTAGGGCTGGGGCGGGTGTCGGGTTCGGGTACGCGGGTACGGGCCCGCCGCAGGCGGGCGGCGAGAAGGTGGGCGGCGGCGCGTTCGGCGTTGGTGGGGTCGCGGCGGGTCCAGGACGTCGGCGCGCCGTGCCGGGACTGGATCTGCTGGTCGGCGTACTCGGTGGGGGTGAGTCCGAGGTCGTGGGCGAGGTAGTCGGCGAGGGCTTGGGCGAGCATGCCGGCGAACTGGCCGGGGTCCGGCCGTGGGGGTTCCGGCTGGCGGTGGGGGTCGATGCCGAGGATGCGGCACCACTGCCACGCCAGGTCGATCATCGCGGCGGCGTCGGTGTCGTCGACGGTGTGTGCTTGCCGCCAGATGTCGCGCAGCCGTCGCAGGGTGGCGCGGCCGAGGACGGCGGTGATGGCGGCCCGGACGCCTCTGATGTCCTTGGCGGTGATGATGCGGGCGTCGACGCGGGCCAGGAGGAGGCCGGCGAGGTGGGCGGCGTGCCAGGCGTCATCGACGGGGGCGTCGCCGGGGTGCAGCAGGGTGGTGACGGTGTGACGCAGCCACCGGCGGTCGCCGCGGCGTCTGCCGCGTTGGCGGTTCTCGGCGCGGGATTCCTCGAGCACGGCGGCGACGTCGGCGACGACCGGCGGGGTGCCCGGCGGGGTGTCCCACAGGCTGTGGGTGGCATGGGCGGCTTCGTGGACCAGCAGCCCGTAGGCGGTGGGCACGAGCTTCTTGTGGCCGGCCTTGTGCGGGTCGGCGACGTCGGGCGTGCCGATGTGGGTGGCGTCCACCTCGACCCGGCGGGCCATCGGGAGGAAGCATGCCGGGGCTCCGCCGCCCGCGCCGGGGGCGACATGGACGGTCAGGTCGTGGCGGCCGGTCAGGATGGGCAGATGCCGGGTCCAGGCGTCGCTCCATGTCACCCAGTCCGGGTCGCTGATCGGTGCGGTGCCCGCCGCTGTGCCGCGGTGGGTGGAGGGATGAGGCATGAGGGGTTGGCCTTTCTGCATGGTGATGGGGTCAGCGCTGCTTGCCGAGGGTCAGCGGGGTGATGTCCGCCCCGAACCGCTGCCGCAGGGCGGCGAGGACGTGCTCGCGGTCCTCCGCGGGAGCGCGGCCGGCGAGGTTCGCCACCGCGGCGGCGGGCCCGAGGGTTTTGCTGACGCGGGTGAAGCCGAGCAATTCGCGTAACTGCGGCGCCCAGCTGATCCGCCCGGCGGCGAGATCACTGTTGAGAAGGATCGCGGTCTCGACGGCGGGTAGGGGCACGCCGAGGTGGCGGGCGAGGTCCCAGTCGGTGGTGACCTCGATGTGCACGTCGAAGCGGGAGGCGAGGGCTTCGGTGAGGATCGCGCCGTGCACGCCGGGGTTGTGTCCGGCGATGACGTAGAACCCGTCGGCGGCGTCGACGCGTTCGTTGCGGTAGCCGGGGATGGTGATCACGCGCCGGCCGTCCATTGCCGGGTAGAGCACAGCGAGGACCTTCGGTGGGATGAGGGTGGCGTCGTCGACGAGCAGCGCCCGCCCCTGCCGCATCGCGGTCACGAGGGGGCCGTAGACGAACTCGAACCCGCCGTCGGGCAGCGGGATGAAGTTGCCGAGGAAGTCCTCGACCACGGTGTCGCCGGTGCCCGCGACGGTGAGCAGGTCGGGGTAGGCGGCCTCGATCAGGGCCGTCTTGCCGGTTCCGGGCGGGCCGTAGAGCAGCACCGGGATGCGCTTGTCCCGCAGCCGTTGCAGCACGTCCACGTCGCTGGCTCCCGCCAGCTTGCGCGGGAAGTACAACTCGCCGTTGGGCCGGCTGATCGGCTGCCGTCGACCCATCCCGCGCGACCCTTGACGGGGTGTGCGCGGGGCGGGCGCCGGCATCGTCCCGGCGGCGTCGATGCCGGCCTGGGTTATCTGGTACCGGTGCGGTCCGGTCAGGTGGGTGGCGTAACCGGCGGCGGCCATCTTCTTCAGCGCTCCGAACACCGCCCCGGTGGAGGGGGCGTCCAGGGCCTTGGTGAGCTCGCCGACGCCGATGACCTGGTCGGGGTGAGCGGCCAGATACGCGGCGACCTTGTGATACAGGTAGCCCGGTCGCCGGTTACCGGCCGGCGAGGCCGAAGAGGCAGCTCCGGTAGTGGGATCCATACGGGTTCCTCCGTTCGAAACGGTTGGAGCCCGCGCACCCGTCTGCCGGGTGCGCGGGTGATGACTGTCCGCGCGCTGGGGAGACGGGCATTCAGGTCAGGACCGGCGGGCCGTGAGCCGCGCCGATCCCGGTGGAAGGCAGGCCATCTGCCATCCCGTGGTGGGATCAGCAGGTGGTGGGGGTTGTCAGAGGGTGCGGGCGAGATCCATCAGCCGATCGAGGCCGGCCGTGATGCGGCTGCCGGCCCTGCTCGCTGGTGGCGGCGACGGCTGGTCGACGGCGGCATGCCGGGTGCCGCGGACCCGTGTGATCCGGTGGAGCTGACCGTCGAGGTCAACGGCGGCGACCACGCGCGTCTCGATCCGCGCCGGGGATGGTGCCTTGGCGAGGTCGCCGTGGCGGTATCCCGGCCGGACCGCGGGGGCCCATGCTTCGAAGACCAGGGCAAGGCCGATACAGCGTCGCCCGTCGCGGTGTAGCCACGAGCGCAGCGTCTCCTGCCCGGGCGCGGTGCCGGCGAGGTCAGCCTGGCTGTTCAGGATCACGCCTGGTGCCAGGCTCTGGTCGCCACGGGCGAGGGCCGGGGCGTACCAGACGTCCGGATCGAATGGACCGGCGTCGACGTGGACGTCATGCGGCTGGGATGACAGCGGCCGATCGAACACGCCGATCAGCGTCGGCGGGCGGTCCCACCCATGACGCTCGTGCAGCGCCTCGACGTTCACGAGCGCGCGGGTTAGCGCGCCTTCGGGTATCAGGGTTGAGCATGCTTCCTCCTTCCAGGTGCGGGCAGGGATGCGACGAGTCACGCCGTGGGTGACTCCGATGGTGACGGGCCAGGCGCGGACGAGGTGAGCCCCCGCGAGGCTCGGAGGTCGGGTTCAGGTGCTGCCGGCGACGCTGTCGCAGCGGCGCGGGTCGACGGCCAGCCAGGGCAGGCCCCAACCGATCCGGTAGCGGCCGTCGACGGCCTCGGCCCGGTGCACGCCGCCGCCGAGGGACAGCGGACGGGCGACGGTCAGTACGCCGTGCTCGTAGTCGACGCTGCGCCAGTCCCCGCCCACGTACTCGGCCATCCCATCGAACGAGGCGGTGAGGGCGCGGAGGGCCGCGGCGTCAACGCTGAACTCGACGGCGCCGTTCCACCAGCCCAGCACCACCCCGACGTAGCCCTGGAGGTAGCGCTCGACGCCTGCAGCGGACTGGTAGCGCAGCCACGGTCCGGAGAACACGGCCGTGCCACCCCGTGGTGGCAGGTACTCAGGCGTGGGCATCGACCACCGCCACCGCCCAGTCGTTTGGGGTCAGCCGGTCTGCCGCTCGCCACGGCTGCCCGGAATAGCGCCGCCGGTAAGCCGACCAGTCGGGCGGGCCCGGTGCGCGTCGGGTCGGCGTGGCGGTGGGGCCCGGGACGATCCCTTCCGGCTGGACCGCTCGCTCGTCGTGGCCGTCAGACATCGGGTGATCCTCCTTGCGGGGTGGTGGCGGAGCCGGTGGTCTGAGGCGGGTCGGCGATGGTGCCGGCGAGGCGGTCGCAGTCGTAGGGATGCACGGGCAGCCAGGTCCAGTTCCAGCCCATCACCACGTACTGGCCGTCGGCGTCGGGGCTGATGTGGTCGATCGCGTCGGGGTCGTCTTGGACGCGGCTGTCGTTGACGACGATGACGTCGCCGTCGAAGCGCATCCGGCCCAGGGACCCGTCGACCTGCCGGTCGGCGTCGGTGGCGGTGACGCCGTCGTCGAGAAGGTTCTGGCGGAGTTGGTCGCGGTGGGCCTGCTGGTCGGCGACGATCGCCTCGGCAACCTGTCGGGTGCAGCGGAACACCGCCCACCCGTTCCACCGGTCGATCAGGGTGCCGACGAAGCCGACCGGGATCCGCATCTGCCCGGCGGCGTTGGGTGTGTACGCCCAGTCCCCGGCGAAGACACCCGGGCCTCCCAGGCGCACCGCGTCGGGGTAGACGTGGCTCAGGTTCCGGTCGTCGCCGTCGGGGTGCAGGACCATCCGGCACTGTCGGGCGGCTTCGACCTCGACGGCCTGGTCGAAGCCGTCGCACCATGCCTGACGCGCCTGATCGCATTGTCGGCCGGTCAGGTCGGTGTAGGCGGGGGCGTCGGGTGGGGCGTGTTCGGCGTATCGGGTTCGACCGGCGACGTCGTCGCGGTCGGCGAACGGCAGCCCGTCGATGTCCCGCCCGTCGGCGGCCTCGATGGCCGCCAAGACAGCTCGGGCGGTCTGCGCAACGTCGCCGTGGGCCCGACCACCGATGGTGTCCTGCGTCCACCACTCGGCGGCGGCGCGGCCGGCCGCGCCGCCCGCGCCGCGCAGAGCGGCCAGGACCCGCTGCCAGGCGGGGTCCGGGATCGGGCGGTCGCCGTCTTCGGGGTGGTTGCTGGTGAAGCTCGTCATCGTGATTGTCCTCCGCAGTAGTTCCGTCGAGGGTGAGAAGTGGGGTCGATGGCGCTGGCGTCGTCAGGGTCAGGCGTACGGATGTCGTTGCGCGCCTGCGACGTCGTTGAGGCGTGCGGTCGGCCTCATGCCACCCGCGTCAGCGTTCGAGGCGGATCTGGTGTGGCAGCACCGCGGTGGCTATGCCGGGCCGGGTACCGCGGGTGCAGAAGGCGGTCAGGGTGTGCGGGGAGGCAGCGCCGTACACGGAACGGTTGTCGGGACGCACCAGCACCCGCTGCCCGGCGGGGAAGTCCACCGGCGCCGCAGGATCGTCATGCCAGTGGATGTCGGCCACGACGCGGCCGAACACCCACCCGGCGAAGTAGGACTCCGTGTACTGGGGATACCTGCCGTAGTCGGAGGCGATCTCGGTGATGCGCTTCCGCGCCTGCTCCAAGGTCATGCCTTCGAGGAGGTCGTCGGGCACCGGCGGATGCTCAGCATGGCTGACGACCTCGACGTCGACCCCTGCCAGCGTGCGGGGCCCGTCGCCGGTGATGGTGATCCGGCCGGTGTGGTGGTCGACGGCGGTGACCCGCTGCCGGGTCGTGCCGTCGGCTGTTTGGACGAGGTCGCCGACGGCGATGGCGCTGCCGACATAGCCCTGGCCGGCCAGGTGGGTCCGGGCCGCGGCCCGGTCGAGGACCGGGCTGCCCGGGTTGTGGACGTAGGCATCCAGGTTCACGGGCGGAGCAGGCGGGCGCGGCGGTAGTCGCAGGAGGTAGGCGGCGGGCTCGGGCTCGTTCGACGGGGGCTGACACGTCATGCGGGGTGGTCCTTCCGCGAGAAAGGGGAACGTGAGCCGGCCGCGACCCGGATTGGGGTCGCGGCCGGTGGGGAACCAGGGCTTGGGTGGTCGTGGCGGGATCAGTCCTCGCATCCCCACCAGCAGCCGTCGGCGTTGCAGGGTTGGCCTGCGGCCATGCGGGTGAAGGCGTCGCGCCAGTCCGGGTCCTCAGCCTGGCTGTGTAGAGGCCAGCCAAGCCTTTCGGCGAAGACGGCGATCTTCGGCGCCCCGTACATCGGGTAGGGGGCGCTGTTCATGGCGGTCACCACGTCGTCATGGCCGAGCAGCCAGGCCAGTTCGGTGAGCTTGCCGACCGCGCGTCCCGCAGATCCACTGCGGTGGTGGAGGATCTTGTTCACGGCGAGCAACAGGTATTGGCGGCCGTATGCCTCGGGGTCGGCGTGCCCGTCCCACCGGTGGCGGTTCCACTGCTCCCCAGTGATGTCAGGCTGGAGGAACGGGCGGGCGTGGTCGACGTCGAGGGCTTCGGTGAGCAGGTCGCGGCGGAAGCCGAACAGGTCCTTATCGGCACCGGCGTACTGGTTGATGCGATGCAGGATCTCCTCCTGCGTCCGTGTGATCATGAGCCTTCCCTTTCTGCTGTTGGCGGTGCGGCGGGTGGGCGCGGACGGTGGCGAGGCCGGCGGGCTCAGGGGGTGCCGCCTGTCGTGCCACCCGTCGGGGGCCGGGGCGGCCAGGGCTTGCGGACGAGGTGTTCGCCGAACATCGGGTCGGTGGCGACCGAGGAGCCGCAGCGGGTGCAGCTGGTGACGGTGTCGTAGCCGTAGCCGGCCATGGACGGCACCTCGACGTGGTCGATCTCGTCGACCGCGCCGCAGACGGTGCACACCGTCATCCCCGGGCCGCCGTCGTCGGTGGGTTCGGTGACGAACAGTTCCTCGACAGGGTCGAGGTGGTGGGCGCTGTGCCGCAGCCAGCGGCCGTGGACCGTCGCCTCGTACACCACCAGCCGCCGCTGGTCGAGGTGCAGCAGGTACATCCACTCGACGACCCCGTCGAGGTCCTCGCGGAGCGAGCCCTGCCGGACCGCGCCGTACTCGGTCGGGTAGCCCAGTCCCGGTACGGGCGGCAGCCGGTCCCACCGCCGACGCTTGGGGTTGACGGCGAGGGCCCACCAGTCGTGGGCCAGTAGCGCGACGCCCATGGCGTCGGTGTCACGGCCGAACGTGTCGGTCCAGATCCGGCGCAGCACCGGCACCAGGGTCTCCGGAGCCTCTCCGAACTGGAGACGACGGGCGGTGTACCTGCCGCGTAACGCGGCGACACCGATCAACGTGGGTGTACTCATGTGCCTTCTCCTCCTCAGAATCCTGTGCATCGGTTGACGGCGGTCGTCGTACGCGGGGACGACCGTCGAGGGCAGCGGTGGGTAGGCCGATCGATCAGCGTCGCTTGATGGTCCTCGTAGCGGCGGTGAGGTCTGGCCGGGGCGCCTTGACCTCGATCAGGGGAAGTCGCCGCCGATGACGACGGCGAAGTGGACGCCTTGCTCGGGGGCGTCCTTGGGCGGGTTCTCCTGGCCGTAGGCGCAGCGGCAGTCACGGCGCTCGCACTCCTCGGTGAGGTCCCACAACTCGACGAAGTCGATGGGGACACGTTCACCGCCGATGTCGATCAGTACCCGGTCGCGCACGGCCGGGTTGTCGCCGTGACGACGGATGATCTCCTTCAGGAGGTCGACGAGTTGCTCGGCGTTGGGGGCTGTGAAGCGCATCGATGGGTCCGTTCAGGTGGGCCACCCGTCGGGCGGCCATGAGGTCGCGTCGGGTCAGATGGGGGTGGGGATGATGCGGCGGGCGGCGGCGAGGTCGGGTAGCCACGCGGCGAGTCGGCTGATCTTGACGACGTCGCCGGTGTGTGGGGCTTGGACGAGGAGTCCTTGGCCGAGGTACATGCCGACGTGGCCGGGACGGCTTGCACTGCCGCGGCTGCCGGGTATGAACAGCAGGTCCCCCGGGCGTAGGTCCTGCGGGTTGGTGACCGCGGTGCCGGCGTGGACCTGGTCGCTGGTGGTGCGGGGGATGCTGATGCCGGCGGCCTGGTAGGCCTGTTGCATCAGCGAGGAGCAGTCGCATTGGCGGTGGGGGTCGCCGGAGTGGGGTGCGGTGCAGTCCCCGCCGAAGGTGTAGGGGGTGCCGAGCTGTTGCAGGGCCCACCCGATAGCGGCGGCGACCTGCGGTGGGGTGCCCGGGGGCAGGGTGTATCCGGCGGGGAGGGGAACCTGGTCGGCGCCGGGTCGGCCGTCGCCGCCGTCGAACAGGCACAGCGGGTTGCTCATGGCCTGTTCCAGGTTGACGTCGATGGGGCCGGCGGGGGTGCCGCCGGTCAGGACGCGGACTAGGGCGATTGCGTCGTCTTCCCATTTGGCGTAGGCGCCGGGGAAGGCGGAGCGTTGCACCGCCTGCGCGGCATCGGTCAACGTCATCGCCTGCCACCCGTCCACCGCCAGCAGGGCGGTGTAGAACCTCCCGGCCGCGTACCGGGGGTCCTGCAGTTGGGCGGGTGTGCCCCAGCCTTGGGAGGGGCGCTGTTGGAACAGGCCGACGGAGTCGCGGTCGCCGCCGGGCAGGTTACGCAGGGTGGATTCCTGCATGGCGGTGGCGAGGGCGATGACCCACCCGCGGGGCGGCACGTCGCGTTCGGCGCCGACGGCGACGATCACGGCGGCGTTCGTGGTCTGCTCCCGGGTCCACCCACCGGGACCGGCGGCTGCGGGTGGGGAGATGGTGGGGGTGGGCAGCAGCGGCTGCCCGTCCGGGCCGAGCGCGGTGTAGCAGCCGGCGGCCGTTGCGCCGCCGCCTGTAGTGAGCAGCGCGCCGAGGCCGCCGGCGCATAGCACCAGCAGCGCGGTCACGGCGGCGGCGACGCCGCCGAGCGCCCTGCCGCTCATCGGGCACTCCGCAGGGGCGCAGGCCGCGACTGGTTGTCCGGCGTGCCGGTGGCGGGCAGACACCAGCGCAGGGGGTAGGTGGCGACGCGGGTGCCGTCGGTGGTGTGCACGGTGACGGTGTCGATGTCAGGGTGCATGAGGTAGATCCACGGGGCGTCGAGGTGCTGGGCGTGGCACAGCGGGAACACGGTCACCGGCTCCGGCGCGGTGGTGCTGTTGAGGATCCCCACGCCGGGCATCCGCTGTTGCCTGGCCAGTGGGGAGACGGTGACGTCCGGGTCGAGTTGCTCCCAGTCGTGGGCGAGGATCGTGGTGATCAGCGCCTGCGTGTTGCGGTGGGCGTGCCTGGCCCAGATCGTGGCGAGGGCTGGCAGGACGGCGGCCGGGCGGCCGTCGTTGAGCACGACCCTGGCCTGTACGCGTTGCGGGTTCTCGGGGGTGATAGCGCCGATGTAGCAGTGGGTGCTCACGAGGCAGTACTCCTTCAACGAAGAATTGGCGTGGCGCTCGACCGGACGCGGCGAGGCGGCTGCTGTGACGTGTCGGCCGCCTGGCCGCTGTTTCGGCGGTTGAGCCGCAGGCATAGGTGTGCTCGTTGCCGGCTTTGGGCACGGCTCGGAGACGGTGATCTCATCGGCCGGGCCGCTGCTGAGCACCGGCTTGCACTGGTCGCGCGGGTCAGGACGTGCCGCCGTCGCCGGTCCAGGCGGGGCCGACGGTGGCGGTGAGCAGCGCCGCCAGTCCGGGCTGGGTGGCGGGGGTGTCGACCGGATCGGGGGTCTCGTCGATGACGACGAAGGGGTGGTCCTCGCCGAGTACGTGGGTGAGTTGGTAGACGCGTGCGTCGATGTCGACGGCGTCGACCCGGCGGACTCGTTGGGGTTGACCGTCGCGGACGTGGATGTCGTCGTAGCAGACGGCCCAGGCCAGCAGCCGTACGTCTGCGGCCGTCATGCGCGCCCGGGCGAGCATCGTCTGGAGGATCTTCTGGTAGGGCGCGGGTGTGGCCGGGAGGCGCAGGCTGTCGGCGAGGTGGTGCAGCAGCGCGGGCAGGCCGGCGGGGTCGCGGAGGAGGTCCTCGGGGTGCAGGGGAAACTCCAGGCTGCGCATTCTGCGCTGCCGTGGGGCCGCTGGGTTGAGGGGCCAGTCGTGGACGAGCAGCACGGTCGGGGTTTGGCCCCAGCCAAACTGCTCGGCGTCGGCGTCGGCCTCGATGAGGCAGGCGGCGAGGGTGTTGACAGCGTTGGTGGACAACACGGCGGTCTCCCATCTCGGGTGGACACGCGCGAAGGGACCCCGCGGCCATGGCGGCGGCGGGGTCCCTTCGTCGGTCGAGGCTCGGACGGGAGGCGGTCAGGGGCGCTGCCGGTCGCGGCTGCGTACGGTCGCGGTGCGGTGGGGCAGGTACTCGCGGACGTGACCTGTGGTGACCTTGGCCTCGTACATGGCGCTGTCGGCCTGGCTGAGCAACTGGCGGGTGCCGATGCTGGGGCGGTGGGTGTGGGTGTGGGTGTAGCCGACGGAGGCCGTCACGTGCAGCTCACCGTTGACGACGCGGAACGGGTGGGTGGCGATCACCCGCCACGCAGCGTCGGCCGCACCAGCGGTGGTGTCGCGATCTCCGGTGACGAGCAGTGCGAACTCGTCGCCGGAGAGCCGGGCCGCGAGTACCGGTCCGGGCAGGTCGGTTAGGCGGCGGCCGACCAGATCGAGCAGGTCGTTGCCGGCCTCGTGGCCGACGGTGTCGTTGACGGTCTTGAAGTGGTTGAGGTCCAGCAGCACGACCCCCACTGGAGTGTTCCCGGCGAGCGCGGCGCGTAGCCGGTCGAGGAACAGCCGCCGGTTCGGCAGGCCGGTGATGTCGTCGTGGGTCGCCGCCCAGCGGACCTTGGTGAGGGTTCGCTGCTGCTGCCACAGCAGGGGTACGGCGAGGGCGAAACCGGCGAGCACACCGCCGAGGGCGGTGGCGAGATGTTGCATCATGGAAGACGCTCCTTCTGCAGCAAGGAGCACCGGGGGCGGGCGGTCAGCGGTCAACTTTCACGCCCGCCCTCGGGCTACCTCGGGCCGTTGTGTGGTTACGGGGTGGCGGGGGCGAGTTGGAAGGTGGCGTGCTTGTCGTTGGTCCGGATGGCCTTGCCGGCGATGACGAGCGTGTCGGCGGCGTTGGCGACCGCGCCGGCACTGGCCTTCTTCGCACCGGTGCCGGCGTTTGCCGCGTCGATGAGCTTGCACAGCTCGCTGGTCTTGAATGCCTGGTCGGGATGGGCTTCGAGGACGTCGAGCAGCGCCCCGCGTAGTGACCCCTTCGCCCGTCGAGGGCGCGCGGTGGACGGATCGGCGTCGGTGTCGGGCGTGGGGCCGCCGGTGGACGCGGGTGGTTCGGGTTCGGCAGTCGCCTCATCGCATGTGTCGGCGTCGGACGCTTCGCCCTGCGGTGTCGCCTGTGCCTTCGGTGCGGGCACGGTGTGAGCGACCTCGGCACGGGCACCGTCGTCGGCGGACGTGTCACCTTGAGGTGCGGGCTCCGGCTCCGGTACCGCGGTGGCGTCAGCGACCTCGGGGAGGTCACCGTCGCGGTCGGAGGGCTCTGCTGGTTGGGCGGGCGGCGTGTCGGGAGCGCCCGCCGGCGTCGGCTCTCGGGCGGTGGTGCCGACGGTGGCGTGGCCGGCGTCGGTCAGCCGCCAGACGGCGCGTTTGCTGTCGGTGTGGAGGCGTTCGGTCTGCCCGGTCTTCTCCCAGGCGCGTAACTTCGCGGTGGCGGTGGAGTAGCCGAGCCCGGCCTTGTCCGCCACGGCGGCGGCGGTGTCCTCGCCGAGTTCCGCGAGCGCGGCGAGGACCTTGAACATCGCGTGGGCCACTACGGGCTCCGGTGCGTCGGTCATGGGCGATTCCCTTCCGTGGTGTGAGGTCAGCACTGATCCACGCTTCGATCGCGGCGTCGATCAAGTGCGATGGCCGGACTCCGGGATCAGAGCCCGGCCTGGGCGTGTGACCGGCAGCGATAGCTGGCGGTCACCAGCGGTAGGTGGGTGGTATCCATCGAGCTGGCGGTCCACGTACCTGCGTGCTCTCGTTGCGCGAGCGTGTTGCTGTAGACGGGAGTGCCTGCGGCGTCGGCCTGCCCGCGTTGCGGGCCGCCCTGCCAAGGCCGGTCGGATTCGTCGTCGCATGCCATCCGAGGCGGACCCGACTCAGCGGACCTGGTGCGGCGAGGCGGACGATCGCCGACGGTGGAGGTTCAGGAGGCTGAGTAGGCGCAGTCGGAGCCGGTCGGGTAGGGGCACGGCGATGGTGTCTGAGGTGTGCCAGAGCCACCGGTCGACGCCGATGCTGTAGTAGCCGTCACGGTCGGGGTCGCAGCGGTGGTCGACGTCGAGGCGGACTCCGTCGCCGGTGTCGGTTTCCTCGAGCAGCACGGCGGTGACGCCGTCGAAGCGCACCAACGGGTGCTCGCCCGGCATGGTTCCCGCCCGCCAGGGCCCGCTGAGATCTGCGGCCAGGTGTCGCATCGTGCGTGGGTGCAGCCGGCAGATCAGGTGGCCGTCCTCACCGATGACGTGGCTGTCGGAGACCAGCGCGGGGTAGTACCGGCCGCGGAGGCGCGGGGCGGTGACCATGCTCGGGCGCCACCGCGCGTCGGGCGGGTTGATGTCCGCGCGGTGGTCGGACACCTCGATGTGACTGGTGTCGATCGTGCAGCCGGGCCAGATGTCGGTGGTGATGGCCAGCCAGTGGCGTTCCACGGTACGGGCGGCGCGGAGGACGTCGATGAGCCGCTGCCCGTCCGGGCCGGCGTGCCGCAGCGGCAGGTACAGGTCCTCTGCCGGTGCGGTGGTCGCGTCGAGGCATCGCCACGACCGGCCGTGGGCGACCTGTTCGTCGCCGTCGTGGGTGAACCAGACTGGTTGGCCGTTGGACCGTAGCTGACCGTCCGCCCCGAGGCGGCGCAGGGCCAGGGCGGGGGTGTTGTGCTCACCGGCCATGAGTTGCGCGCGGGTGAGGCGGTGGGTGGGACAGGCGAGGGCGTGTTCGGCCAGGGGCAGGACGTCTTCAACACGGAACCACAAGCGGCTGGACATGGTGAGGGAACCTCCTCGGGTGAAGGGGATGGGGAGCCACGGCGGGCCTTTCAGACAAGGCCCCGGGCACGGCCATACGGCCGTGCCGGGGCGCGATGTGCGCGTGTTCGGCCAGGCATCGGTCGGAGCTGACGTGCTGTGGGATGTCGAGAACTGACCAAGGTGCGCGCTTCGCGCCCCTGGTCACTGCGGGAGCGCCGCTGCTGAAGCTGGTGCTCCCGTTGAGGGGTTGCCCTACTCGGCGTGGAGGATCGCGGCGGCCCGTCGGAAGAGCCGCTCGGCGAGTTTCTCCAGCGGTGTCGGGGTGGTGCTGTGGTACGGCGTGGCGGGGTACCAGGCCGAGATAGGTTCGTCCGCGAGTACGGTCCAGGTCATGGCGGGGGTGAGGACCTCGACGAGGGCGTGGCTCTGCCGCGGGTAGGGGTCGCGGTGGATCCGGACCCGCAGTCGGTGGCCGCCGCCGGTGCGGCGGATCTCGGTGAGGTCGTAGCCTCCGCCGCGTTCGCCGAAGCTTCGGTCCACGACCGTCAGGTTCTGTGGGGTCGTGTCGCCATCGCTGGTGGGGGTGCTGGCGCTGGTCACTGCTGCTCCTCGTCCTGCTGTTCGGGGACGGTGGCGGTGTGGGAGACGGTGGTGAGGTGGCTCGCGGCGAAGCGCAGGGCAACGACGGCGTCGGTGAGTGATGCCCGGATCGCGGTGGCGTCAGCGTCGTCGAGGCCGTCGCTCTCGCTGCCGCGTGGGCTGTCGGCGAGGTGCCGCAGCCCGCCCATGAGGGTGTGGGTGAGGTAGGTCAGGGAGGTGGTGAGATCGGCGAGGTCGTGCGGGGTGGGGATGGCGGCGGATCGGGCCGGGCCGAGGCAGTCGGCCAGGTAGCTGGCGGTGGTTCCGAGGATCCGCGCGGCGGTGCGGGTCAGCTCCGGGCTGAAGCCGGCCTCGTCGCCGAACGCCGATCCGACCAGCTCACCCAGATGATCGGGAGACAGTTGGTGTGGCTCCTGCGCAACGGCCGGGCCTGTCGGCCCGCGGTCTGTGGTCGGGGCGGGTGATGTCCACCGCCGGAGCCGTCGGACGACGCCGCGCAGGAACGGGACGGTCCCGCTTCCGCCGGTCGCGCTGTTCCCACCGGTTGGTTGCTCGCTGATTCGTGTGGCGGCCGTTGCTCCGGTCAGGGTGGCGAGTGTGCGGATGTGGGACCAGGCGATGCCGGTCGCCTGCGCCGACCGGGCGGACGAGTCGGCGGCGTGGCGCAGCCACACGTGGATATCGTCGGCGGCGTCGATGCCTTCGTCGCTGTCGTCGTCGGGGCCGGTGAACTGGGTTCGTCGGGCCTGGTCGAGCAGGTAGGAACCTGTCTGTGCGTGCACGCGGGCGAGGAGCCGGTTGGTGCGGTGCAGGTATCCGAGCAGGGCGGCGACGTCGGCGGTGGTGTGCAGGGTCAGCAGCGCGCTGAAGGGTCCGCTGGCTGTGCGCAGCCACTGGTGGAGGTATTCGGCGGCGGCGATGGCGCTGCCCAGCCGGGCGGGGGTGGAGGGGCCGTCGATCGCGAACAGGGCGGTCATCGTGTCGATCCAGGCGCTGGTTGCGGCGTCGATCGGCAGCCGGTCCTCGACGAAGACCACCGGGGAGGGGTTGCCGTTCGCGTCTGGGCAGATGGGCCGGTTGTTCGCGAGGTGCCACCAGGAGGCGCCGCCGCTGCGGTAGGCGCTGGTCCAGTTCTCGGCGGGTTGGTCTACCACCAGTCCGCGGCAGACAGGGCAGATCGGGAGTTGGATCATGGTGTGTGCGTCCCTTCGGGCAGGGTGATGTCGGCGACCCTGGATTGGTCGCCGATGGCTTGGGTGGGACTGACCAAACGGCGGGTGACGGGCGTTCGTCGGCGTCGATGCCGTGCTGGTCGTGGAAGAGGAACAGGGCGGCCTGTCTCAGGCCGGGTGGCGGCGAGCGCCCCGAGCCCGGGGCGCCCGGCCGCAGCGACAACTTGCGTCAGGCAGTTCACGCGAGCCACCAGGCGTGGTGTGGCCGGGCGGGAGGCGATATGTCCTGCGTCGACGCGGTGGTGGTGAGCCGATTCCGGGCCGGATGTCGAGAAGTGTCCGTGGTAGAACCGCACGTGGGGCGACGCGCCTGTCTCGGGTTGTCGTTGGTTGGCGGGTGGGGCAGGCAGGGCGGCAACGCGACTGGCTCAGCCCGTGGTGTCGCCTGGCGGGGCTGTCGTCAGACGCGGGCTGCGGCGAGGAGGCGTCGCAGGCTCGCCGCGATGGCAGTGGCCTGAATCCTGGCGCTCGGGTCGTCCAGGATGGTGGTCGTGGTGGTGTCCGCGCCGCGCACGCGCAGCATCTGGTAGAAGCGGCCGTCGATGTCGTAGGCGGTCAGCGCCCGGACGGGAACACCATCGCGGGGCAGGCCGTGGGTGACGGCTTGGCGGCCGGCGTCACTGGTGTCGAGTCCCTCCCCGAGGAACGCCACGGCGACCACAGGGCCGATCTGGGCGCGGACCCAGGCCTGTAGTTGTGGAGCCTTGACGGTGGTCAGGGTGTCGGTGATGGCCTGCAGGCCGATCCGGTACGGCAGTGTCACGCCGACGCCGGGGCTCGTGTGTAGTCGCCACACCTCCCTGTCGATGGGCAGTTCCTCGACGTCGAGGCTGCCCACCGTTTCGGTGTGGGTGGTGCTGTCGAACAGGCCGAGAAGGGCGGGATAGGCGTCCCATCCTCGTGCTTCGGCGGCGGCTTCGATGGCGTTCAGCGCGGCACGGACGAGGACGGCGCGACGGTCGGGCTTCATGGGTGTCCTCCCAGCGTGGTCAGGTAGGGGATGAGTGGTCCGCGTTTCGAGGGCGCGGGGGTCGCCGGGCGGCGCGCCTGGTGTCCCTCGGTGTCAGGGGTCAGGCGCGCCGTCCGGTCGGCTGGTGGTTCAGCGGCAGTCGCGGCGCTGGCGCAGGCGGCCGACGCCGACGGTGAGCGTGCTCGGGTCGACCATGACCAGGTGTGCGCCGTCAAGGAGTCCTTGCGTGATGAGGTCCATCAGCTGGGGTCCCTCGCTGTCGAGCAGCGGCAGACTTTGCGGGTCGCTCAGGCAGGGCAGTCGAACGGCGGGGAAGGTCAGGGTGTGGTGCGCTCGTGCCAGCTGGGGTGCCGGGTTCTGGTGGCGGTCGACCCCGTTGCTGCCGAGCCAGACGAATCCGCCGTGGCGGAACAGCTGCAGCGCCGGTTCGGCGGACCGGTGACCGCTGGCACCCTGCAGGGTGGGCAGGTTCCGGTCGGCGAGGACGGCGTGTCGCGCGTGGGCGGCGACGGCACCGAGGTCGAAGTGCAGGAAGCGGGACATGATGCTCCTTCCGGTGAGGATGGTGAGGGCGTGGGTGGTCCCGAACGGGCAGCACACGTGCCTCGGGGTGCGTGGCGGGGTGCACTGACCCGTCCGGTCCTGTCGTGCGGTCGGGCAGGTGACTGGTTGGCCTCTTGGTCGTGCAGGGCTTGTGGCTGCTGTGTCGCGGGCGGCTATGGCGTTCGCAGGTCGATGGCGAACAGCCGTTGGTGCTGGTCGAGCGACTGCAGGTGGTGATGCGCCTGCTGCAGGTAGGTGATCCGGTCGGCGAAGAACGCGCTGGCCGGGTGCAGCCGGTGGCCGCCCTCGGTGAGCAGGGCATCGGTGCACGACGCCCACAGGGCGTGGTAGTTGGCGTAGGCGCTGGCGCCGGCCTGGAAGACCTCCAGGTCCATCGGGTCGAGGTGGCCCGCGCCGTGCGCGGCGGTGTTGTGCATGCGCATGGCCTGCACGCGCGGCTGCCGGTGGAACTCGACGGTCGCGGCGCCCATCGGGTAGTCCGACGGGTCGTTGAGGTGCCGCTGCAGGAACACCGCCCATGGGGTGGCCGGGCGGGTGCCGGCGACGACGTGGGACCACTGCTGGTGGCGCAGGACGGCGCCCATGTGGGCGGCGTTTTCCATACCGGTGAGGTCGAGCAGACGCACGGGTCCGCCAGCGCAGCTCTGCGGGCCGGTCTTGGCCTTGTGCCAGTCGATGAGCTGACGGCGCTGCCACGGCCGCAGGGACGGCGATGCCCAGATCCGGCGGCAGGCGGTGCCGGAGACGCCGAGGTGGCGGTCCAGGCTGCGGGTGCGGTGAACGACCGAGGCCAGTTCGTCGGAGACGCAGACGATCATCTGGCGGATGACTGCCTGAGGTACGACCACGGGACGCGGGCTGGCCTTCTTCGGCGGCTCGGTTTGAGCGATGCGGTGGCGCAGGCGGCTGCCGTGACGGGTCAGCGGGGTGCCATTGTTGGACATGGATCCTCCTGAGGGGGTTGGGGCCGTGTGCGCGGGCACGACGGCGGTCCGGCCCACCGGGTGCGTGGGTCGGGTGATCGACAGGGCGGGTGCGCGGGACGCGCGGGGTTGGCCGGACCCGTCGGGTGCGTGGGTCAGGTCGGTGCGTGGTGCGGTGGTTGGTGCGACCTGGCAGGGGTCGCCGCGCGGTGTGCTGCCGACCGGCGTGAGCGGGTGGGCGGGGCGCACCGAGTGGGTGCGGCGAGGATCCCTGAGGCGGGACCGAACCGGGGTGGAGCGATATGTGGGTTGGGGTAGTGCCGAAACGGTAGCCCTGGGAACTCACAGCGCCAGCGGATCGCCGCAGCTACGGTGTAGGCGGGTTGACCTGCGGTGTGAGAGATCATCGCCGGCTGCGGGCGGGTCCGCTGGGGGATGGTTGTGGGTTGCTGTGAGTGGCGGGCCCGCTCACACCCGCTCGGTCGACGGCCGTGCCGCTCCCGCGTGGCCGGCTGCCGGATGGTGGTTGACCTGCGGTGTGAGTGGCTGTGAGCGAGCCGGCGGGCGGTTAGTCGTCGTCGGGGTCGCGGTAGCGGTTCGGGTTGGTGGCGGTGTCGGGACCGTGGTCGCTGGGCAGCTCGTGCAGCCAGCGGCGCGAGCCGGGGTCGGAGGTGAGGGTCCAGGCAGGTCCGGCGGGGTGCTCGTGGTGCAGGCCGGTGGCCACGGGCATGGCGGTGGGTACGCCGGCGAGGGCGTCGAGGAGGTTGGTCTCGCGGCGTCGGTTGGGTAGGCGCAGCAGGACGGGGTAGCGGGGCCCGAACTCGGCGAGGCGTTCGTAGGCGCGGAGCTTGCCCAGCACGGTGCGCAGGGGTTCGGTGCCGTTGTCGTGTTCGAGGAAGAACCCTGTGGTGCGGCCGGCGGCGCGCCAGATGCCGTGGCCGTCAGGCCGGATCCCGGCGAGGGCGTAGGCGGCGGTGGCGTGCTGCTCGGACCACCAGCGGATCAGATACGCGCCGGGATCGACGTGGGTGTAGGCGTGCAGGTCGATGAAGAGCTGATTGGTGCCGAGCAGGTGGTTCAGTCGCGTGCTGCCGATGATGCGTTGGGCGCGCTCGACACTGGTGCGGGGCGTGGGGGCGTCGGGTCGCAAAGGGTCGCTGTAGGCCCGGGGGTGCAGGTCGAGGCCGAGAGGGCCGAGGGTGTAGAGGTACTGGCCGGTGCCGGTTCGCGTGTCACCGAAGCGGTGCACCGCCTCGTAGCGGTGCAGCGTGGCCAGACGCAGCAGCGCGGAGCGTTTGGAGGGGAAGAGCGCGGCGGCGATCTGGTGGGCGGAGAGCAGGTAGTGCTCGGCGAGCCAGGTGAGCAGCGTGTGGTCGCGGAGGGTCAGCAGCCGCAGGCGCGCCAGTCGTTCTTCCTTGGTGAGTCGGCGGGGTCGGGGTTCGGAAGGACGAGGGTCGGGGTCGCTGGACACGGGGATCTCCTCAGGGGAGCAGGAAGGAAGACTCCCCCCTGGAAGGAGGGAGTCTGGAACTGTCACCGCCGGTGACCAGGGCTGGTCACCGGCGGTGTGCTGCATGAATGGAGCGTCTGGTCGGCGAGATGGCCACCGACGGCGCGACGAGGTGTGAAGGCGCGGCGAAGACCCGGGCGAAGGTGGTAACGAAGCCCCTTGTCGGCGTACGGGTTCCAGTGCAGAGCCAGGTACGCCAGACGTACGTAGGACGGATTGTCTGCCGGGTGGGCTACGGCCGTAGTGACCTTCGTACCGCTGCTTATGCCGAGTTACCAGGAGAGTCGGGCCGGCGCCCGGATCGCAGCATCTCGGGGCGTCGGGGGACAGCATGGGTAACATTGAGCGTGGCGGCCCTGCAGGCGCGCGATCAGCTCAACGAACAGTCGCGGACTTCCGCGCAGCGGTTGCCAGTTGTCGGAGCCGACTGTCGGCCCCAGTAGCCCGCACGGCGGGCGCAGGATCCGCCGACCGGAGCGGGGGTTACGGTGGATGATTAACCATCCGACGATGAGGCTGCAGATGATCAATGTCCAGGAGTTCGCGCGACGGCTGAGTACTCTTGGAGCTGATGCGTTCACCAGCGACGACGTCGTGGATCTGGCGATCGCGGCCGATGTGCGCATCAGCGCGGACGTCGAGATCGACGCCACCGTGGCGCAGCGCTTGCTCGACCAGGTCTCGCCCACCCTGCCGGTCACCGGGGCCCAGATCGCGGCGTCGCAATGGCCGCCACCGGAGTCTTCCCGTCCTGCAGCGCCTTTGGTGTTGTTCTCCAGCCCTGGTGCCGTCGACGGACCGGCTGATCAGCCGACCCGACGCCGCAGTTCTGGGTCTGCGGGTAGGGGTCGGCGACCCGGCTCCCGACGACTTGGCAGGTGAAACTGCAGTCCAGCTTCTTCAGTAACCGCCAGACTGCTCGCCGCAGCCGTCGACCACGACGCGAGCTGCGAACCCCACTCTCGCCGCCATCATCGGCTGAACTTCGTCCTCCTGTCCGGCTCCGTACGCCCGGGCAGGCTCGACGCACGATGATCCCGGTAAGCATGCGGATCGCGGCAGATGAGGATGCGGCGTCGTAGCACCTCATACTGTAGCCGTTCCGGGCTGATGGCCTATGCGGCCGTATGCTCACCGAGCGGGGCGAGCGCGCTTTCCGGATTTGGCAGCGTTGACCTGAGGAGACCGAACCGGCACCGAACCTCGCGTCCCGGCGAGGAAGGTCAACGTGAGAATGGCCAACCCTACGGTCGCGGCGAAGGATGCACCTCCGGCGATGATCGCCTTGGCGGGGTTGTCGCCGCCAAGGTATGCGAGCGCTCCGCCGACGAGACCGATGATCATACTCAGCAGAAGCACGTATGCGATCCAGAGACCACGAACCGAAGGCGTGTCCATGCGATGGCTCCCAATGTCTGCGGGTCATTGCCTGGCGGTGCTTTCCGCCGGCATCTGCAACGCTGCCCGCGCAACGGCGCAACTGGAAGGGCATTGCGCACACTGCGCGGCGTGCTGGGCTGATGCCTTGAGGCGGGAAGATCGCCCTGGTCTATATCCTGTACGCAGCAAATCGCGGAAATCGGGTGACCGGAGGGTGTGAATGTGAGTGGGAGTCGCGATGAGGGGGTCTTGCCTCCGCAGGGCCCCGAACGGGCGGGAACGCCGCAGGAGTTTGGCGATTGTCTTCGCGAGCTGATGGAGTCCTGTGGCTATTCTCAGCTCGAGGTTGCCAAACGAAGCCGCCGAGCCACCCGATCCGCCCGCGAAGGCATCGCCCCTAATACCGTGCGGAACCTGCTGAAAGGCGAGCGGACGCCTATGCGGAGGTCTTTGATCGGTTTTCTCATCGGATGTGGCTTGCCGCCGGAGCATCATGGCCCGTGGTTGGAGAAGCACGAGGAACTGCATCGCTCAGCGGGGGTGCAGGGAATCGCCCGCCACAGACCGGCCGGTTGGATCATGGCTGGTGTGGAGGCTCGTGACCACTTTCTCCGCCGGTCACGAGGACAACACAGCGGTATCGCCATCGCTGACCTGTTCCACGGCCGCGGTCTAGCCGTCAGGCACGCCCGCGGATTCCTGACCGCCGCGCAGTCACAGGGAAAGCCACTGGTCGTCACCGGAGATCCAGGTGCCGGCAAATCCGCCTTGCTTGCCCGCGTCGTCCTCGACCTGGAGGCCGAGCATGCGAGCAGCGGCGTTGCGATACACGGCCACGGCATCACCCGAACCGAGGTGCTTACTGCCATCGGCTCGCTCGCCGGACTTCCGGCGGTGCATGACGAAGGGCAGCTGCTACGTGCACTGGCCGGTACCGACGGGCCACTGTTGATCATTGCGGTCGACGCCCTCGACGAGGCGGCCAGTAGCGCTGAGCGGCGGAGCATCGCGGCACTGCTGGTTACCCTGGCACGGATACAGCGCATTCGCGTTATGGTCGCGACGCGCGCGCTGGCCCGCGACGATCGGTTCGGAGTCGGTTCGCTGTTGCGCTGCCTCGGCGTCGACGCGCCGGATTGTGGCAATCTGATCGATCTTGACACGGACGCTTACTTCGACCTCGCCGGGTTGAGGGCCTTCGCCGCGAGTGTCCTCACTACGGATCTCCCTGGAGGTGTGAGGGCGGTGTACCGCGCTGACCCGGCGCTGACTGAACGCCTCGCGGCCGCCATCGCGGCCCGCGCGGCACGCAACTACCTCGTCGCGGCGCTCGCCGCGGCTGCACTCGGCGACCGCGCCACGACGGTCGACCCCGCGCATCGAGAGTTTGATCCCCGCACGATTCCCTCCACGATCGGTGAGGCCTTAACGAAGTACCTGGACACCTTGCCGGAAGATCGACAAGTGCTGACCGAGGTACTGCTACGCGCCCTGGCTTATGCTCGCGGTACCGGTGTGGACGATCACCGCTGGGTACGGTTTGCCGACGTGCTCGGGTATACCGGCATCAGTCGGACCGAAATCGATTCCCTTCGCAGGTCACCGGGCTCGGCTTACCTCCTCCAGAGTCGGCCCGAGGGAGACGGCCGACTCACGACACGCGTGTTCCACCAGGCACTTGCCGACGAACTCCTGCCGCAACTCGGGGACCGGCGCGAGGACGAGCGAGCCCTACTCGCCACTCTGATACCTAGTCCCACTGACGGTTGGCTGAGTGCCGATGCCTACAGCCGTGCCCACGCCGCAGAACACGCTTGGGCCGCCGGCCAACTGGATCTCCTCCTGAACGACCCCTACTTCTTGGCCGCCGCCGACCTCACCCGCCTTCTCCCGCTGCTCCCGCCCAACCCAGCCGCAGCGGTAACGTCCGCCGTCACCGTTCTACGTCAGGCCACCGACGCGGCGTCCTGTGAACCGAAACGCCGCGCGCGTCTGCTCGCGCTTAGTGCAGCTCATCTCGGCTTCTCGGATCTCCAAGCGGGTCTCGCGTCCGTGAACAACCTCGACGTGTACCGCATCGGCTGGGCGCACTGCCTCGGCACGCCGCATCAGGTCTTGGTTGGCCATACCGGGGAGGCCGTACGGGTCGCCGTCGGCCATTTCGACGGTCGCGTGGTGGTCGTGAGCGGCGACGGCGACGGCATCATTCAGGTCCATGACGCGGCCAGCGCCACCCTTTTGGCGCAACTGCCCAGCCATCCGGGCGGGGTGCACGGCATCGCGGTAGCCCCGCAGACGGTGGATGGCGTCATCGCCACTGGCGGTGCGGATGGCCTCGTCCGCATCCACCGGTCGCTGACGGGAGGCTCGACCGTTATCGACATCGGCAGTTGTGTGAACGCGGTCGGGCTTACACGCACCGACAACCGGGAGGTTGTCGTCATCGCCGCGAACGACGGCCTGTTCCTGCACGACGCCCGCTCGGGACAGCGTGTGTATCACGCTACGGAGGCCGGCCTGCGCGTCCAAGGTGTTGCCGTCGGTCGAGTCGCGGGAGGCCGAATGATCGCCTGCATCGGCGGCGACGGCGTCGCGCTGCTCGATCTGCGCAGCGGCACCCTTATCCGGCAACTTCCTGGGCCGACGGAGGAGGGCCTAGATGCGATCTCGTTCTTTCATATCGACGGCCGCGATTTCATTCTTGCCAGCGGGATGGGCGCGGCCGTGGTGTCTGACGCGGCTACTGGTGAACTGGTGCACCAGCTTCCCGTATCTTCGATGACCACAGCCGTCGCCGCTCTCGACAGCCAGGTCATCATCCTGGCTGCGGACACCGACGGAGACATAGCGATGCTGGACGCTCGCACCGGCGAATTCGCCGGTGCGCTTCTAGGGCACACAGACATGGTCACAAGCCTTGCCGTAGGCGTCGTGGGAGGCCGGAACGTCGTCGTCTCTGGCAGCCTCGATGCGATGGTGCGCGTACACGACATCAGCGCCGAGGCCCTCACCGCCGCAAACGATCTGACGAGCCACGGCGGCAAGGTGGAGGAAGTAGTGGCTGGCCTTATCCAGGGCCGGTCCGTGGTGGTGTCCAACGACCAAAGCGGCGTGCGGATCTATGACGCGGAGACAGGCGAACCGACCGGCCCAGCGCTCACGAATATCAAATCGCACAGGAACATCACGCTCGGCCAGGTCGCCGACCGAGACATCCTCGTCTGTGGGGGCTACGGCGGCAACCTTCAGGTCTTCGACGCGGCCACGCACGAACTACTGCACGACTGGAGCGATGCCACATGGCGGTGCGTGACAGCTCTCGGCATCGGCACGGCCGGCGGCCGTGTCATCCTCGCCGTCGGTGCCAACGACGACAGCGTACGAGTACTCGACGCACGCAGCGGCCAACAAATCACGAAGATCCCTGTCTCAGTGAGACATCTCGCCCTAGGGCGCGCCGAGTGCCCCGACTTCGTGGTTGTAGTGAGCAACGACAACGCATGCCGCGTTTTCGACCCCATCACGGGCGAAAAAATTAGCGACCTCACAGACATCACGGGACCGCTGTGGGCAACCGCCACCGCCACCCTCAAGGGACGCCCCGTCGTCGCGACCGCCGGATGCAACGGCTCGGTATCCCTCATTGACCCGATCACCGGAATCGTTCTAGACGAGCTGCCGGATCACCGCGATGACGTGACCACCGTGGCCACAACGTACGAGGACGATGGCCTCGTCGTCGTGACCGGCGGAAGGGATGCCACAGTGCAGGTAACCGCCGTTTCAGATGGCGAGCCGTTCGTGGTCGACGTTGTCGACGTGGTCAACGCCGTCACCACGCTCGACGGCCGAATCTTTGTGGCCAGCGGGAACAGCATCTTCAACTTGACTGCCTGCGATGCCCCACACGAGGAACGGGCCCTGGTCATGGAAACTGGCGCGGCCGGAAAGCGGTGACGGAAACCCCAGGGACGTGACGTTGCAGCGACCGAGATGGAGCACCTGGGAATCGGTACCGATCAGAGGGTTCAAGTTCGGAACCTGCGCCAAGTGCCGGCGAGGCGCACTCAACTCGGCAGATCCGCACGTCGAGGGATGATGGGCTCAGCACTATCCGTCACGCGATGTCACCGACTCGGATCGCCGCCGCGTCGAAGAATGGTCGCCGTGTGTAGATCGAGACGGTCGCGGTGTCACGTGCCGCCGTACCTACGGTTGCGCCCGGACTTATACGCCGACACCCCTTACCGGGCCGCTGTCGGCCGGTGTCGGGAGGGTCGAGGGCGGTGGCGGGTCGAGGGACCGATGAGGTGACGTGCCGCAGGCCGTTCCCGCCCGTCACCTCGTCGGAGACTCAGGAGCGGGGCGGCGTGCCCGATCCAAGCGGCGGTCGTTGTTGCTGTCGGTGCCTGCCTCGGTCTTGGTGTTGCCCTCCTTCTTCTTCGGTTGGGAGTACTTCTCGACGAGGGCATCGATGGCGCTCTTGTCCTGGGGCTCGGCCTTCATGGCGTTCTGCCGGATGGCGGTGGCTTCCCCGATTACGGGTTTCGGTGCTCGGGTGCGCATGGTGAACGCGGGTGTCTGTCGTCCGTCGGCGACCAGGCGGGTCGCGGTGGTGTAGGCGTCGAGGTGGGTAAGGTCGTGTTCGTCGAGTTCGGGAAGGGTGTGCCGGGCGAGGACCCGGGCGTCTTCGGGGGCGCAGGAGAAGTACACCTTGTTGCGGGCGTTCGCCGACGCCGCGGCGAGGAGGTCTTTCGGGAACTGGGCGAGGTCCTGGTGGGACAAGACCAGGGACAGCCGGTACTTGCGGGCTTCGGCGAGCATTGTGTCGAGGCTGTTGGCGAGGGTGAGGAAGTTCTGGGCCTCGTCGATGATCAGGGTGGCGTCGCGGCGTTTGTCGGGGGCGAGGCGGGCGCGGGCGGTGGCGGCCTGCCAGACCTGCGCCAGGATCAGCGAGCCGAGCAGTTTGCTGGTGTCCTCCCCGAGTTGCCCCTTGGGGATCCGTACGAGCAGGGCCCCACCGTCGAGGACCTCACCCATGTCGAAGCTCGACTTGGGGTACTGCATGGTCCGTTTGACGAAGTCGCGTAGCAGGAATGAGCGCAGGCGGGCCAGGACCGGTCCGATGACCTGGGAGCGTAGGCCCGGGTTGAGTTCGTCGTACCACTGCCAGAAGCCGTGCAGTCCGGCCGGGTCGTCGAGGTCGACGGTCATCGCGCTTCTGAACTGGGCGGAGTTGAGCAGCGGTGGGATGTGCTGCAGGGTGACGTTGGCGTGGCGCAGCAGGGTCAGGCACGCCACGCGCATGACGTCGTCCATGCGGGGCCCCCACGCTTTGGCGAAGATGTTGCCGAAGATCGACACGAGGTTGTCGACGACGAGGTCGTGGTCGTCGCCTTCGAGGGGGTTGATCGTGGGCGGGTTGGGTTGGTCGGGGTCGAACAGCACGACCCGGTCGGCCACGCTGGTGGGCAGCCGGTCGAGGATGTCCAGGACCAGGTCGCCGTGCGGGTCGATGACGACGGTGCCCCGGCCGGCGATGATGTCGTCGACGGCCATGCTCACCAACATGGTCGTCTTTCCCGAGCCGGTGGATCCGATCACGTGCATGTGATACCTCGCGTCGGGCACGGACAGGGCGACGGTGTGCCCGCCGATCTGCGCGTCGCCGAGGACTTTCTCGCCGCGTCCGCCGCCGGTGACGGCGACCGGGGCGGGCATGGACTTGGCGCGGGCCCGGTCCAGGCCGGGCACCGCCAGGTCCTGCGGTAGCGCGGCGAGCCCGGCCAACTCGGGGAGGGAGGTGAGGAACCCGGCGCCGAGACGCCGCTGGGCCAACACTGCGGTGGGATGCGGCATGCGGGCGCGGTGGGTGAGCCGGTTGCGCGCGGAGTAGACGGCGAACGCTGAGGCGATGGTGTCGGCGACGCCGCGCAGCCGGGGACGCTGGTCGGTGGTGGTACGGCCGGTGTTCTTGGCCACGGCGTAGCGCACGGCGGTCTCCCACAGCGGGTGGGAGGTCTTGTCGAGGATGGCCCGCACGTCGCGTTCGACGCTGGGGTCACGGCGTGCGGCCGGCGCCGCCCGGGCGGTGCTGGTGGGGCGGCGGGGGAGGAACGCCTCGACGAGCCACAGCAGCGGTGCGGCCGGGTTGATGACCGGCAGGGCGGTTTTGCCGTCGCGGAGCCGTCGGGCGGCGCGGCGGGCGCGGGAGGCGCGGCGGGTGGTGGCGGGGCGGGCGAGGATCTGCACGCAGGCGTGCTCGTCGGCACGCAGGCCCGATCCGGCCGACATCAGGGCGCGCAGTGGGTCGGTGTCGTGGTCGGTGTGCAGCGGCAGCCACTCGGCGGCCACGGGCAGCAGGTGGCCTCCCACCGCTGTGGTGTGGGCGGGGATGGGCGGGCCGGGGTTGTCGTCGGTGGTGCAGGCGGCGCCGGGCCACGCGGCCCGCACGGCGGCTTCGACGGCGCCGGGTGGGACAGTGCCGGGCACCCATACGGAGATGAGCAGCCGTCGTCCGGTCCAGGTGTATTGCCAGGCGACGTGCGGGCTGCCGTAGAGCAGCCGCCGGCGCCGGGAGGGGGTGAGGGTGCCGGCGAGGTTGGCCCACAGCGCGGCGCTGCTGGCCGGGTCCACCTCCGGTGGCGGTGCGACGGTGATCAGGCGGGCGCCGTCGGCGTGGCGGCGGTGCCGCCATCCGGCGAGGAGGTTCCGGCCGGCGACGTAGGTGATCAGCGCGGCCGCGGCGACGGCGAGCAGCCACGGCCGTGCTGCCGCCCATCCGGCGGCGTCGAGCACCCACCGTGTCCCGCCGTCAGGCGGTGGGATGCCGGGGATGCTCGGTGCTGGCGTGGGCGCGCCGCCGTGCGCCACCGCGGTGGGCAGGATGGCGGTCCCCGGGTTCACAGGTCCTCCTCGCTGTCGAGCGCGGCCAGGTCCTGCGGACGGGTGGTGGCGAGGTGATGCTCGGCGTCGGAGGCGATCGCCTCGAAACTCGTCCGGTTGGCGCCGGCGATGAGTAGGCCGGTGCCGACGCGGGCGGCAAGCAGGAGCCGCCGTTCGCCGGCGGTGAGGCCGAAGGAGTCGCCGACGGCGTCGATGGCTTGCGGGGCCTGCTTGAGCAGCACCTGGGTGGCGGCGTTGGCGACCACGGCCTGCCCGAGGTCGGTGCCCAGGACATCGGAGACGTCCTGGGTGATCACGGCTAGGCCGGCGTGGCGTTTGCGGGCGGCCTTGGACATGCGGAACAGGAAACGGGCGCCTTCGCCGTCGCGCATGAGCAGCCACGCCTCGTCCACCACGACCAGCCGCCGGGTCGCTGCCGCGCCGGGGGCGTCGACTCGGCGCCAGATCGCGTCGAGGGCCAGGAGGGTGCCGACGGTGCGTAGCTCGTCGGGGAGTTGCCGCAGCGACCATACGACCAGGTGCCCGTCGAGGCGGGTGGTGGACGGGCCGTCGAACAGTTGGGAGAACGAGCCGTGCACCCAGGGGGCGAGGCGGGCGGCGAGTTGCCCCGCCGCGGGGTCGCTGTCGCTGTCCAGGCAGGAGGCGAGGTCGCGCAGCAGCGGCGCGGGCCGGTGATGGGTTGCCGGGTCGGCGGAGATCCCGGCCTGGCGGTAGACGGTCAGGATCGCCCGGTCCAGGGCGGCGCGTTCGGCCGGTGGGGGCTGCTCACCGAGCAGCACGGCGATGAGGGTGTGCAGGAACAGCCCCCGGCGGGTCAGCACATCGGGACGGCGGTCTCCGGTGGGCAGGTCCAAGGGGTTGACCTTCACGCCGGGCGCGCCGAGACGCACGACGGTGCCGCCGACGGCGTCGGCGAGGCGCAGGTACTCGTCTTCGGGGTCAATGACGGCGACCTGCACCTGCTGATAGAGGTTGCGCAGGATCTCCAGCTTGACGAAGTAGGACTTGCCGGCGCCGGAGCGGGCCAGCACCACGCTGTTGTGGTTCTCCTGCGCCCAGCGGTCCCACCACACGATGCCCTGGGAGTCCGGGTTGACGCCGTAGAGCACGCCGCCTTCGGCGGGCGGGTCGCCGGGCAGCGGGGCGGGCAGGTCGGCCGAGGCGAGGGGGAACGCGGCGGCGAGGGCCTGGGTGTCCATGGTGCGGCGCATCTGCAGGCTGTCGACGCACAAGGGCAGGGTGGTGGTCCAGCCGGCGAGATGGCGCCAGGTGGCGGGTTGCACCTCGATCAGGGTGGACGCGGCGGCGGCCTTCACCTGCGCGCACGCCTGCAACAGTTCGTCCTCGGTGCGGGCGTGCACGGTCAGGTACAGGCCGACGCGGAACAGTTTTGCCTGCCCACGGGCGAGGCGCTGGGCGAGGTCAGCGGCGTCGTCGGCCGCCGCTTCGACGTACGGGTCGGCGAGCTTGCCGGCGGTGGCGTCGGCGCGGCGGCTGGACTCGAAACGGGCACGCTGGTTGCGCAGCCGCGACGCGGCGACCGGGGCGGGCAGCGGGTCGATGTGCAGGGCCAGGTCGAGGCGACCTGGCCAGGACAGCAGGGGTTCCAGCCAGGCGTGACCGACCTCGGCGGGGTAACCGGTGACCACGAGGGTCGCGGCGTAGCCGTCGCCGACGCGCAGCATCCTCGGGGTCACCTCCACCGAGGCGGGAGCGACGGCGCCCGTCAGCGACGACCGCTGGCGGGCGCTGCTGTCGGCGCGGGTTCGGGTACGGATTCTCATCGGGGTCCCTTCTCCTGTCGGGGTGGGCTGTCTGGGCCGGTGATGACGGCGTCGGGGGCGGCGAGGCCGCCGGGACGCGAGGGCCGGTAGGGGTCGGCGGCGGCGGCGATCGCCGCGGTGACCGCCGCCCCGTTCAGGGCGCGAGTGGTGACCCCTAGGCCGGACAGCGTCCGCACGGTGTCGTCGGCGCGGCGCCGCGCCGCGTGGTCACCACGCTCACCGTTGTTGGTGCGGGTGACGATGAGGACCTGCCGGCGCAGCGGATCCCGGCGGGTGGCGAGGTCGTCGAGGAACCGGGCATGGTCGCCCGCCGCGTCAGCGAGAGCCGGGTGCGCGAGGCCGTCCACGGCCTGCGACAGGGAGCGGGCGGCGGAGCGCAGGTCGACCGGCTGCGCCGACACGACGATCTGCGTCGGCGTGGACAGGCTGTTCAGCCAGCGGCCGAAGGTGTCGACCAGGGCTGCCTGCTCGTCGGCGGTGCGCAGCGCCAGGTTGACGCTGGTCGCGGCGACCATCGCCGCCCGCGTTGCGCCGAGGCGGATCTCCCCGCCGTCGTCGATCGCGTCAGCGGGCAGGGCCAGCGGCGCCGGCACCATCACCCTGTTCTTCGGCGCACGCACCCAGTCCGGTGTCGCCGAGGCCGTGTCGGTGGTCGACAACGCCCGGGGCGCACGCGAGTGCCGGATGGCGGCGAGCAGCCACACGTCCAGCGGGAGGCCGTCGCGGCGCCCGACGGCGATACCGAAGCTGAGGCCGCCGACGATGACGGCGGCGCCGACGAGCACCGGCCCCGGCACCACCGTGTGCAGGCCCCGCCAGGCGCCGTAGAAGGCCAGAGCCACGACGGCCAGGATCGCGAGCTGACGGAAGGTCAGCCCGTAGGCGACCTTGTCGGGGGCGTCGACGTCGGCCGGCATCCGTGCCCGATGCGTCTCGCGGTCGGTGGGGAGGCTCATCGGCGCACCACCCTCATGGCGCTGTCGAGGCCGGGTATCGCGCGGGTGGCCTGCTGCACGACGATCACCCGCACGGCCGCGCCGAGCATGGTGGACCCGCCGCCGCTGCCACCGGCGCTGACGTAGCGGCGCATCAGGTGCGGCACCCGCAGGGTGGTCCAGAGCATGACCATGACGACGAACAGGTTCAGCACCCCGCCGGGATCGACCGGCAGGCCGAACACGGGCAGCAGATGCGCCGGGTCGGTGAGCATCCACTGCCCGGCGTAGAGGGTGAAGCCCTGCACCACCGGCACCGCCAGGACGCCGGCGTACGAGCGCCACCACAGGCGTGCGACCGGGTCGGTCTGCGGCAGCGCGTGACAGGCCAGGGCCAGCGGCGCGGCGGCGGTCAGGACCAGCACGACGGCGAAACGGACGATCACGCTGAATGCGGTTCCGGCCAGGAGCACCGCGATGATCGCCACGCAGATCACGAACAGCAGGGCGGCGATCTTGTCCTGCCCCGCGAGGATGTGGGTCTTGATCGCGCGCAGCGCCCCGGCGTGGTCACCGTCGCCGGTGGTGAGCGCCGTGGTGAGAGCGTTCGCGAGATCGATGAGCATGCCACACCACAGTTGGGAGAAATGCGCGGCGACGATGGCCACGATCAGGCGCGGGAGCAGATCCTTGACGGTGTACCGGGAGCGTTCGTCGCCGCCGGAGGTCATGGTGAGCACGCCGACGGCGACGAACGCCAGGACGAACACGGTGTCCACGACGAACACCGAACGGCCGGTCAGCGCCTGCACCTGCGGCAGGGCGGTCACGTCCGGGGTGATCAGCAGGGCGCTGCTGATCACCCCGATCAGCGCGTCCAGGGTCGCCAGGATCGCGATGGTGAGCCAGTCGAGGATCTGGCCGAGCACGTAGCTCATGATCAGCCTCCGACAATGCCCTGGACGATTTCCAGCAGCACCGGGGCGAGGACGGCCAGGCCGTAACCGATCAGCGCGTTGCGTAGCGCGCCCTTGGCCCTGTCGACCTGCGCCGGGTTGCCGCCGGCGGTGGCCCAGTACACGCCTGCCAGAACGAGGAACAGGGTGGCGACTGCGGCGAGGATGCCGATCAGCCAGAGCCGCAGGTTGGCGATGACGACCGGCAGGGAGTTCACCGCCAGCGCGGGTGTTCCGGCGTCGGCGTACGCGGCGGCGGGCACGGACAGGAGCAGCACCTGGCCGGTCACTGCGGCGAGGCGGCCGACCTGGCGGGTGGTTCGAGAGCGGGTGAGGGCACGGGCACGTGCCGGGATACGGAACATGAGAGGTTCACCTCCGGCCCCGGGTGGCGGGGCGGTTGTCGGTGGTCCGGGTGGGTGGACCGCCGCCGGAGGGCGGGCACGCACGGCGCCACGACGCACCGCCGTCCCCGGGAGGAGCACGTCCTCCCTTGTCGGGTAGCGGTGTGTTCGATGAGGTGTCAGCGCACCAAACTGCGCGGCACCCGGAGACGTCCGATGCGTCAGGCGGCCCGATCAGGGCCCAGCCCTCCGGCGGCGGGCGGAACCGCTCACCCCCGCCGGGCGGCGGGCGTGGAGGTCTCGCACTCTTAAACCCGCGTTTGTGTGCTCTGGCGAACGCCTGCCCCACTCACAGCGCCTCACAGAAGCTCACAGCGTTCGGCCCATCTGGCCTCTGACCGGTAAGTGATCCCGGCGGGTGGTCTCTCCTATCGACGTGATCCGGTCGCCACGGTGACCGACGCAGCGACCTCCCGGTCCCTTGGACCGGCCTGCGGCGCTGCCGCCCGGTGAGGTTTCGCCGCAGTGCCGGCCCGGTCAGGGCCGGCAGGCGAGGCGTGCGGCACGGCTGCGGCGCCCGCACCGGCAAGGCCGGTGCGGGCGCCGCGATGGTGGTGCCACGGGTGATGTCAGGCGGCTGCCCGCATGTCGCTCTGTTGGGTGCGGTGGAGGCTGGCGGCGCGGAGGCTGCCACGACGGCCGGCCTGCGCGGCGAGGGCCTGCGCTGCCTGCGGGGACGCCACCCCGGTGAGTAGACCGGTGGCGAGGGCTTCGGCGATGCGGGTGTCGATGCGGCCCAGCCGCATCCGCAGCGCGGCGGCCGTGATGCCCATGCCAGCGGCGACCCCTTCGACTGACTTGCGGCCGAGCCGCACCTCGATGAAGGGGTGTTCGTCCTCGGCGTCGAGGATCCCGAGCTGCACGGCGCGGTGGACCAGCACGTCCGGATGCCCGTAGGGCATGCGCGGTGTGCGGGGACCGGCGACGTGCTCGACGTCGTCGACCGTGGTGAACTCCGACGCCTGCTGGCGCAGCTTGAACCCGGCGCGCCATCCGGCGCGGCATAACGCCGCGTACGGGGCGGGTCGGGCGAGGTCCACATGGTCGCGCAACGCGACGAGAAAACCCGTCAGGATCTCCGCCTCAAGGTCGTCGGGATCACCGCCGTAGCAGGTGGTCAGCTGACGGGTGTAGCGGCGCAGCGCCGGCAGGGCCATGCCGACCGCGGCGATGACCCACTGTGGGCCGTCCAGGCGGGCACGGCGGACCAACTCCGCCCACACCGCGTCGCGTGCCGCGAAGGCGCGTGGGTGCTCCAGCAGCCAGTCCCGCGCCGCCGTCAGCGGCAGCGCACCCTTCGGGAGGTCGAGGTCGGGGCCGAGCACGTCGCAGTCGATCGACAGGGGATCGGGGCCGCTGGTCAGCGCCGTGAAGGCCAGCTCCGCGGCATCCAACGGCGAGTCCGGCCACTGGGTGGGGGTCGCGTTCATGACTGCCACTCCTTCGGTAGTCGCTGTCGCGTCTGCTGACAGCGGGGCACCGATTACGCCATGGCCCGCTCACCACCGCTCACCGCGCAGGTCAGGCCGGAAACTGCGCCGCCACCGGCCCGACAGGGCGGCCGGCGTGGTCGCACCCGATCCCTGTCTGTCGGACCGTCGCCACGGGGCCGCTGAGCAGGACTGTGAGTGGCGAGCGGCTAGTGCCGTGGCCACGAATGTTCGCGGTGTTGGGTGACACGCCGTCTGGCCTGTCGGCTGGGCGGGGTCGTGGCGGTCAGGCTGTGGCGGTGGCAGAACCCGTTCGCGTTCGGCGGCTCAGTGACCAGGAGGGTCAGCAGCTGCTGAGGATCACTCGTAGAGGTACCGGCTCGCCGATCCGCCTTCGGCGGGCGATGGTCGTGCTCGCCTCGGCCGGCGGGAACACGGTGCAGGCGATCGCCCGTCTCGTGCAGGCCGACGAGGACACGATCCGGCAGGTCATCCACCGGTTCAACGAGATGGGGATGGCCAGCCTGGACCCTCAGTGGGCGGGTGGCCGTCCCCGCCAGATCAGTCCCGATGACGAGGCGTTCATCGTCGAGACGGCCAACACCCGCCCCGAGAAGCTGGGGCGGCCCTTCACCCGGTGGAGTGTCCGCAAACTCGCCGAGCACCTGGGCTCGCATGCCGTTCGGCGGGTCCGGGTGGGGCGGGAGAGGTTGCGGCAGATCCTGCACCGGCATCGGATCACGTTCCAGCGGACGAAGACGTGGAAGGAGTCCACCGACCCCGACCGGGACGTCAAGCTCGCCCGGATCGAGCAGGTGAGCAGCCACTTCCCGCAGCGGGTGTTTGCCTTCGACGAGTTCGGGCCCCTGGTCATCCGCCCGCAGGCCGGCACCGGCTGGGCGCCCGCGGGCCATCCGCACCGGCTACCGGCGAACTACCACAAGCTGCACGGCGTGCGGCAGTTCCACGGCTGCTACTCCGTCGGTGACGACCAACTCTGGGGCGTCGTGCGGCGTCGCAAGAGCGCCGCGAACAGCCTCGCCGCCTTGAAGTCGATCCGCGCCGCCCGCCCGGACGGGGCACCGATCTACGTGATCCTGGACAACCTGTCCGCGCACAAAGGCCGCAAGATCCGCAGATGGGCGGCCCGGAACAAGGTCGAGCTCTGCTTCACCCCGACCTACGCCTCCTGGGCCAACCCGATCGAGGCCCAGTTCGGACCGCTACGCACCTTCGTCATCGCCGGCTCGAACCACCCGAACCACCCGACGCTGACCCGGAAACTGCACGCCTACCTGCGCTGGCGCAACGCCAACGCCCGCCACCCCGACGTCCTGGCCGCCCAACGCCGCGAACGCGCCCGCGTCCGCAGCGAACGCCAACGACGCTGGGGCCAACCCACCACCCGCGCAGCCTGACCCCAACACCGTCAACGTTCGTGGTCACGGCACTAGTGATCCACCCGTCACGGACGGCCTACGGACGGCAGCCGCGCGGTCGGTGCCGGCAGTTCATCGGGCCGCTCACCACGACTCACAGGAACTCGCATCCGCTGGCAGCCACGACTCACCGTCGCTCACAGCGGGCAACTGGCGAGATCCTACGGCGGCGTAACAGCCCTCGTCGGCAGGTTGCCGGACGCCCGGCCGGCGGCGCGGGGCCGGAGCAGCATCGCTCGCCGGCCCGCAAGGGAGACACCGGTGACGACGGGGCAGCCGCCCGGCTGTGATGCCGAGGCGGCATCGAAGGATTTGTCACTGAGACCGGCGGACACCGTTGACATGGTGACCATGTCAACGATGCCCGCCGATGCTCGCGGACATGACGGCATGGCCGGCGGTCACGGCAGCCATGCCATCGACGGACGGTGTCACCGCAACCGGGCGTCATCGTGCCACGATGACCATGTCAACGATCCATATCGATGCATTCGGGCCTGCCGGCGTTCCTGCTGGTCGCGATGATCGTGTCACCGCAGCGCCTGGTCCGGGGGCGCTCATGACATGGCACCAGCCGTGCCGTGACGCGGTGGCATGGGCCGCCCTCGTTGACATTCTGTCCCGGGTGGGCCGTTGGGCAGCGGGGTTCGATATCGGTGACCGCTGTGGCCGCACTGCATGGCGTCCACGCGGCGGTGACAGCGTCGAGCGCGGTCACGGGCCGCAGGTGGTGGCGTCAACGTCGTGCGGCCACGCTGTCCGCGGTCGCTGCGCGCTGCGGTCGGTCGGTGGCGGTCACGGGCTGTGTCATGACATCGGCGCGTACGCGGCATGGACACGACGACCGAAGCTACCGACGTTCGCGGATGACACGAGGGCAATCCGGTGGCCGCGTGGCCGGTGTTCATGGCGGTCGCGCTGCCGCTGCCGGCGGTCTTGGAGCAGCGCGGACCAGTCCGCCAAGAAGGCGGTGGCAGATCCGTTCATCCTGCCCTGGGGTGCCGCGTGTCCGGTGTTCCGGGCCAGGGTTCTGCGCTCCTTGTCCTGTCAATGGCGACAGGGTCGCCCAGTCGGACGGGCGCTGTGAGCGGCTGTGAGGCTCTGTGAGTCAGGCAGGCGTTCGCCAGAGCACACAAACGCGGATTTAAGAGTGTCAGCGCACTGCATGCGCGGCGCGGAGCCGACACCCAATGAGCGACACGCCGCAGCACCACAACGTCCCTGCCCACCCGCTCGGCCCGCCCGTGGTCGACCCGACCCTGATCGATCTGGTCGCCGGTGACCCACCGGTGCCGGTCACCGTGTGGCGCACCGCCCACGATCCGCGTGATGCCGGCCGAAGCATCGGCTCCCGTCTGGCCTACCGGCTCGTGGCCGCCTACACCCACCCTGGCGAGGCCGTCGTCGACCTCACCACCGACCACGCTCTCACCGACGTCTGCGCGGCCGGCGGACGCCGCCACCACCCGGGCTGGTTCACCGAGGCGTCCAGCCTGATCGTGGGACCGGCCACCCCGCGCACACGCCCCGACCCCGCCGCCCTCGCCGAGGACGGCGATCCGGTGCCCGACATCGGCGCGTGGTTCGGCGACGACCTCACCGACGCCCCACCCGCCGATCCCACCGAGCCGGGCCGGACCTCTCTCGGGGAGGCGACGAGCCTGGTCGTGGCCAGCTGGCCGCTGGATCCCGACGACACTGTCAACCGGATCCGTCTGGCGTGGCTGCTGACCGTCTGCGCGCGGCTGCTGCGCCCCGGCGGCTGCCTCGTCCTCGTCGTCACCGTCCCCGAGACGGCTGGCAGCCCGGAGGACTTCAGCCCCGTCGCCACCGCTGCCGCGCAGGCCGGGCTGGGCTACCTGCAGCACATCGTCGCCGTCGCCGCCGACACCGACGAGGACCGGTTCGCCTACTACGCCTCCGACGAGGAACTGCTCACCCTCACCCACCCGCGGTGGGTGGCGCACCTGCGGGTTCATGCGGACCTGCTCGTGTTCTCACCCGCGCAGGGCGAGCGGCGCCGCGACGGCGGTGAGCGCCGTGGCTGATCACCCCCGCGACCCGCACCAGCCGAACGGTGACGCCGTGGCGGAGCACGACGGTCAGCGTCACGCCGCGCCGCCGGAGGGCTTGTCGGTGTGGGCGACCGCGCAGCGCACCGGTCCGGTGCAGCGGCGAGGCCGGTACGTGCCGGAGTCGGTCAAGCACCCGGCCCGGATGCTCCCGGCGATCGCCGCGCACGCGGTACACGCCTACACCCGGCCCGGGGATCTCGTCCTGGACCCGATGTGCGGGATCGGCACCACCCTCGTCGAGGCCATTCACGCCGGACGCGACGCGATCGGTGTGGAGTACGAGCCGCGCTGGTCCAACATCGCCGACGCCAACATCACCCACGCCCACCACCAGGGCGCCACCGGCCGTGCGTCGGTCGTCCGTGGCGACGCCACCCGCCTGTCCGCGCTTCTGCCTGCCGCCCTTGCCGGGCAGGTCGCGTTGGTGGTCACCTCACCGCCGTACGGACCGACCGTGCACGGCCTGGTGCGGCCGGGCGAGCACCGGGTGGCGAAGTTCGACAACGCCTACAACGACGGATACGACCGGGGCAACCTCGCCTACCGCGACCTCACCGGCCTCGCCGACGGGTTCGCGCAGATCCTGGCCGGATGCGCCGTGCTGCTGCGACCCGGCGGCACGGTCGTGGTCACCGCCCGGCCGTGGCGCAAGCACGGGCAACTGGTCGACCTGCCCTCGGCGGTCATCGCCGCCGGCGTTCGCGCCGGCCTGACGCCCACCGAGCGGTGCGTCGCGCTGCTCGCGGCGGTGCGTGACGGGCATCTCGTCGCCCGCCCGTCGTTCTTCCAGCTCCAGGCTGTGCGTAGAGCCCGCGCGGTCGGCACCCCGCTGCACCTGATCACGCACGAAGACGTGCTGATCTTCCGCCGCCCGCCAAAGTCCGCGAGTTCGGCTGAACCCAAGTGTTCGCAGGGCGAATCCGGGTGTCCGGAGGGGACATCATGTCATGCGGACACCGGGGTTCAGGGCAACTCGGGGAGGCGGTCCGAGTGAGGGTCGCCGATGAGGTCTCGGGCGTTGGTGGCCCAGCGGATGGCGGTGCCTTCGCTGAGCCCGAAGACGGCGGCGAGGTGCAGCGGGTCGGCGCCGGTGGTGACGGCTTCCTCGAGTTGCCGGTCGATGCGCAGTCGTTCGAGGGTGCCGGGCAGGCCGCGCAGGTTCAGGATCCAGGTGGCGCTGACCGGGGCGAGGCCCAGGGCGCTGGCGGTGCTGACGAGCAGGTGCGGGTTGGCGGTGTGGGGCCAGCGTTCGCGTCGGTAGGTCAGCCAGTCGAGCAGCGCCTGGGCGGTGAGGTTGTCCAGTGGTCGGGTGTTGCCGGCGATGGTGATCCGCCGGCCAGCGAGGTCGACGTCGTTGAGGTGCAGAGCGCGGATCTTCCCTGGTCTGGCGGCGTGGACGGCGGCCAGCACGACGCAGAGCCGCGCCTGCGGGGTCGTGGCGGCGGTGACGCTGGCGCTGATGTCATCCGGTGCCAGCAGCGGCCAGATCGGGTCCGGCACGGTCGGGCCTCGCAGGCCGCGGGTGGGGTTGCGGAAGACCAGCTTGTTCGTCTTGGCCCATCGGAACAGGCCACGCAGGGCGGTCGTCGCTGTTTCCCGGCGGCGGCCGTGCAGCGTGGCGAGGTAGGTCTGGACGTCCTCGCGGGTGACCTCGCGCAGGTGCTCGCGCTGCGGCCAGCCGGCGGCAGCGTCGATCACGGCAGCGGTGTAGGCGCGGACGGTGCCGTAGTTGCGGGGCCGGCTTCGTGGGCTGCCGTCGCGCAGCGTGCGCGCCCAACTGCTCAGGTCTCGACGCCACGGTCCGGGCAGTCCGGCGAGTCTGGCGGCCATCCAGCCCTCCAGGCTGGCAGGCCGGTCATCGTCGACGATGTCCATGGCCGTGAGGATCTCGATGACGTGGTCGAGGTTGATGTATTGCCGGGCGGCGACGGGCGCGAAGTCGCTGACGCGGATGCGGTCAGGTTCGCGGTGCCCGGTGAGCAGCAGCACCAAGACCCGCTGCATCGCGCGCTGCGCGGTGGGTTCCCATCCGCGTGCCTCGGCCGTGGTGTGGGCCAGATGCAGGCCCCAGGCCAGCCAGGGGTTGTCCGGTGGCGGCCCGGCGCGCAGGTCCACCGCAGCACGGTAGTGGCGTGGTCCGGGCGGCAGCAGCGGCTCCTGCAACCAGGCGCTGCGGGGGCGGCCCGCGTGTGGTGGTGGCTGCTTGGGCGGCCGGCCTTTGGCGCCGTAGCGGCGTGGTGCCGTGCGTGGTGGTGGCTGCCGGCGGTCGCTGAGGCTCAAGAACAGTTGCTGCCAGCGGATGCCTGCAAGGTAGGGGGAGAGCATGACGGCGGAGCGGGCGTCGCTGGCCAGCCGCGCCCGCTCGTCGCGGGCCTGGCACCAGCACAGGCGGCAGTAGCCCTGCTTCAGTCGCTGCAGCCGGGCGCAGGCCCCGCACTCGCCGGTCGGGTAGCCCTTGTGCGGGGCGGCGAAGTTGTAGCAGGGCAGGCAGATGCCCTGGGCGTAGGTCAGGCCCCAGGCGAAGCAGTCCGCGCAGCTGGTGACGGTGCGCGGCACGACTGTGCCGTCATGGTCGCGGGCAGCCACCGGTCAGCGCGGCGGCAGCGACCGGCCGTCGCGGCGGCGGGGAACCACCCGGCTGATCGGAACGGGTGCCGTGGCATCGGCGGCGGGCTTCGCAGCCTCCGGGGTGGCCCGGGACACGGTGTCGGGCTCGGCGATCAGCAGGTCACCGACCTGGCAGTCCAGCGCCACGCAGATCACGTCGAGGTCAGCCAGTTTGACCGTCACGGGCTGGCCGGACCACAGCCCGGACATCTTCCCGGCGGAGATGACCAGGCCGTGCTCGGCGAACAGCTGCTGCAGCTCGGAGGCCTTCCAGATGCCGCGTTGAGCCGCGACCAGGCGCATGTTCCACCGCATTCAGCCCAGTCCTTCCAGTCGTCGGGCGGCGCGTCGCTGCCCATCGAGCCATGCCTGCTCGATGCGGGTGCGGTGCACGTGGACGTACTTCATCGTCGTGGCGACCCAGGAGTGCCCGAGCATCTCCTGGATCGCGATCAGGTCCACCCCGTTGAGATACATCTGCGACGCGCAGTAGTGCCGCAGCACGTGCGGGGTGAGCTTGTCCGTCCAGGCCGGCAGGTGCGCGGCGACCGCCGCGGCGAGCCCGGCGCGCAGAACGTCGTAACTGACCCGACCGGCGCCGAGGCGTTCCGAGCAGAACAGAGGTGTGCCGGGCGTCCGGTAGTCGCCGCCGAAGTGCGCCCACACGTCCTCGACGAACCAGGCGAGGGTGCGGCCGGCGTGGTTGATCAGCGGCACCATGCGTTCGCGGGGACCGGAGCCCTTGGCGCCTTTGCCGTGGCGGACGTGGAGCTTGCCGAACGGGCCGAGGTCCCACTTGATGTCGTCCAGGTCCAGGCTGCGGGCCTCGTTGACCCGCAGCCCGACGTCGGCCATCAACCTCGCCGCCGTGTAGTTGCGGGCCGTCGGCGCGAACTTGCGGCATGTCGTCAACTCTGCCGCCCAGCCCGTGAACAACGTGTCGATTTCCTCGACGCTGGGCGGGATCCGGAGCTTGGCGTCCTTCCGCCCGCGCGGCCGGTTCATCTCGTCGATCGGACACGCCACGACCCGGCCGGTCAGCGCGTGCAGCTCCGCCTGGAAGCGCAACTCAAGGAACGCGAAGTAGGTGCGCAGCGCTTGCGAACGGGCCAGCCTCGTCCCCGACGGCGCACCCCGCAGCACGCGACCGAAGTAGGCGTCCGCGTCCGCCGGTTCCATCTCCCACAGCGGCCGGCCGAACCAATCCCGAATCTGCTCCAGCTGGCTGACATCGCCGCGCACCGTGCCGTCGGTCAACCCGGCCGAGGCCCGCGCCAGCACGAACCCGGCCAGGACATCCACCTCGAACCGCTCGATCTCCTCGGCCGACGCCGGCGCACGCCGGTCACGCAGATCCCGGACGACCGCCAACCCCAACTCAAGAACCTCACGTTCAAGCACGCCGAAGCCACTCCAGACGATCCGAAGCAACTTCAAGATTCCCGAGAAGGGCTCAGAACACAACCATTGATCCGCATCGCGAGACCCACCAGCTCAAGGACCTCCACCACCAGACACACGCCGACCAACTCAAGCGATGTCGTACTCGGCGACCACCTGGGTTCGGCGTTCCGAAGCCCACCCGAGGGCGGGGTGGTCGCGTGAACCCCTCCGTCCATCGCTACTTGAGCCTCGGCGTCGGTGTGCAGAGCTCCACTGTCCTGCTGCTTGCCGCGTGCGGTGAGATCCCCACCTTCACGGCGGCGATCTTCGCCGACACCGGGTGGGAACCCGGCCCCGTCTACGCCCACCTTCAACGGCTGGAGCGGATAGCCGGCGCGGCGGGGATCCCGATCACGCGGGTCGCGGCAGGCGATATCCGCCGCGACGCCCTTGACCCCGCGCACCGCTTCGCCAGCATGCCGCTGTTCACCCTCGGCCCTCACGGGGAACGCGGGATGGCCCGCCGCCAGTGCACGGGCGAATACAAGATCAAACCCATCAAGGCGGAGGTGCGGCGCCGGCTCGGGTGCCCGTACCCGGCCCGGGTTCCCGCTGGCCTGGTGGCGCAGATGGCCATCGGCATCAGCCTCGACGAGATCGGGCGTGCCCGCGACGCCGACGTCGCCTATATGCGCAACATCTATCCGCTGCTCGACCTCGGATGGAGGCGCGAGGAGTGCCTGAGCTACCTCTCCGACCACGGCCTCGCGGACACCCCGCGCAGCGCCTGTGTCGGGTGCCCGTACCGCACCGACGCCGAATGGGCGCGGCTGCGCCGCGACGACCCCGCCGGATGGGAAGACGCCGTCGCGTTCGACGCGGCGATCCGGCACGGCTCGGCGCGGGCCAACGCCGCCGGCCAACCGCTACGGGGCCAGTTCTTCCTCCACCGCCAACGCGTCCCACTCGAGCAGGTCACGCTCCGCCCGAGAGCCGAGGCGGGAACGGACGCGCCCGGCTGCGGGCCGTGGACCTGCCCGCACACCGACCCACCCGCCGGTGAAGCCGGCGACGCGGCAGCGACGCCGGGACGGGAGGCCCGCCATTGAGCAGCACCTTCCACCCCGGATCGGATCCCTGTGCACCGGCTACGGAGGCCTCGACCTGGCCGTCGAGCTGGTGCTCGGCGGCCGGCTCGCCTGGTACGCCGAAACCGACCGCCACGCCAACACCGTCCTCGCCCACCATTGGCCCGGCATCCCGAACCTCGGCGACATCCGCACCGTCGACTGGACCCAGGTCACGCCCATCGACATCCTCACCGCCGGATTCCCCTGCCAGGACATCAGCAACGCCGGCAAACGCGTCGGCATCACCGGAGAGCACTCCAGCCTGTGGAGCGCCGTCGCCGACGCCGTTCGCGCGCTTCGACCGCCGCTGGTCTTCGTGGAGAACGTTGCCGCGCTCCTGCGCCGAGGATTCGACGTCGTCGAAGCCGACCTGGCCGCGATCGGGTACGACACGAGCTGGACGTGCCTACGCGCATCCGATGTCGGTGCCGCTCACCGCCGCGACCGACTGTTCCTGCTGGCCACTCCCACCGATGGACTGGCAGGGGGTGCGGACGTTGCCGACACCGTGCGCCCGTGACGGCAAAGGCCCCGGCCACCAGTACGGGCTGCCGGACCTGGTCGAGCCGACCGGCACCCGCCACCACCTGCTGCCGACACCGACCGCGGTGACATACGGGTCGAACAAGTCCCTCACGGCCGGGGCGGCCCGCCGGCCCAGCCTCGCCGGTATCGCCGGGCAGTTGCTGCCCACACCCACCGCGGGAGGCGGCACCGGCTACATGAGCGGTACCAACCGTGATACCTGGCGACCGACCCTGGAATCGGCGGTCCGCGGCTACCGGCCGCAGCGGGGCGGGATACCGACGACTCCGCCGCTGCTGCCCACCCCACGCGCCAGCGACACCGGCACCCCCGGCCGGCGCGCCGGCACCGGGTGGGGGCCACCGCTGTCGCAGGTGCTGCTGCCCACCCCGAAGGCAACCGACGGCACCAAGGGCTGCCCAGGACAACGCGGCTCACACGGGGACCTCACCCTGCCGTCGGCGGCGGTGCGGGTGCCGGCCCGGACCTTGCCCACTCCGCGCGCCTCCGACGCGCGGGGACCTGGCCGGCACGGCGACGGCGGTCCGGACCTGCGCACCACCGTCGCCGGACTCGGTCAGC
This sequence comes from Micromonospora cynarisoli, assembly GCF_030518815.1. Lineage (NCBI taxonomy): Bacteria > Bacillati > Actinomycetota > Actinomycetes > Micromonosporales > Micromonosporaceae > Micromonospora > Micromonospora cynarisoli. The sequence goes on from NZ_CP130426.1 coordinate 5,000,921, forward strand.
CCGACGCCGACCGGTGGGGCGTCTACGCCGAAGCGGTAGCACGCTGGGAACTGCTACTCGGCCGACCCGCGCCGGAGCCGACCCAACCCGGGCAGCATCGGAAACCGGTCCTGGCGCCGCCGTTCGTGGAATGGCTCATGGGACTCGACCAGCACTGGGTCACCGACCCGACCCTCGCACTGCCGCGCACCGCCGCGCTGCGGGTCCTCGGCAACGGCGTCGTCCCGCAACAGGCAGCCACCGCGTTGCGGCTGCTGCTGTGCCCGCACCGCTGGCAGGTGACGTCATGACCGCAGACGACCGAGACGTGGGCCTGACCGACTACCAGTACCACCAGGAAGGGCCCGTCACCCTGTACCTCGGCGACGTCCAACGAGTGCTGACGGCCATGCCCGAGGCATCCGTTGACTGCGTCGTCACCTCACCCCCATTCTGGGGCCTGCGGGACTACGGCACCGGCCGCTGGAGCGGCGGCGACCCGGACTGCGTCCACACCGTGCGCCATCGAGTCGACGCCACAACCTGCCGGAGATGCCCGGCCCAGTGGTCCGATCCGCAGTACGGACTCGAACCCACCCTGGACGAGTACATCAATCGGCTGGTCGACGTGTTCGCGCAAGTGCGGCGGGTGCTCACCCCCAGAGGCACCTGTTGGCTCAATCTCGGTGACAGCTACAGCAGCGCCTCCGGCGGTGCGCCCCAGGGTGGCCGGCCACAACCCGGAGGGCTGCGGCCGGTCCGCCCCCGCGTGCAGGACACCTTCGCGCCGAAGAACCTCTTGGGTGTGCCCTGGCGGGTCGCGTTCGCTCTGCAGGCCGCGGGCTGGTGGCTGCGCAACGCGATCGTCTGGTCGAAGACCAACCCGATGCCCGAGTCCGTCCGTGACCGCCTGTCCACCACCTACGAACTGCTGTTCCTTCTCACGGCGTCACGCGCCTACTACTTCGACCTGGACCCGATCCGGGTTCCTCTGGCCCACCCCGACGCCGCCGACGGCAGCCGGGTCATCGGTGGCGCCCACAAGGGCTCCACGGGCGGCATCGGCGCGACCGCACGCCGCCGGGGTGCCACTGCCTACGGACACAAGTACACCGCCGTCAACGTGACCGAGCCGCGCCCTGCGGCCGGCAACCTCAAGCCGCTCGGGCACGCCCACACCGCCGCGCACCCCCGAGGCCGCAACCCTGGAGATGTGTGGCGCATCGCCACCCGCCCCTACCGCGGCTCTCACGTGGCTCCGTTTCCCATCGATCTGCCTTTGCGGGCTATTGCCGCCGGCTGCCCACCCGGTGGCGTGGTCCTCGATCCGTTCTCCGGCGCCGGCACCACCGGCCTGGCCGCGGTGCAACTCGGCAGGCGCTTCCTCGGCATCGACATCGCCGACCGGTTCCATCAGGAGGCCATCGCCCGGCTGCGTCCACACCTGCCGCGGGAGACGACGTGAGCCTTCGCCTCGTGCCGGTCACCTTCGCCCAGGCGGGCCAGTTCATCGCCGACTGGCACCGCCACCACCGCCCACCCCAGGGTCACAAGTTCTCCCTCGGCATCGCCCGGGAACAAGAGTTGGTCGGGGTGGCGGTGGTCGGTAGACCAGTCGCGCGGATGCTCGATGACGGCCACACCCTCGAAGTCACCCGGGTCGCCGTCGCTGACTCGGTCCCGAACAGCTGCAGCATGCTCTATGCCGCTGCTTGGAGGGCCGCGAAAGCGCTCGGATACCGACGGCTGATCACCTACACCCAGCACGGTGAGTCCGGTGCCAGCCTGCGCGCGGCCGGATGGCGCATCGTCGCTTCCCGGCCGCCCACGCCCGGCTGGTCCCGAGCCACCCGACCCCGCGCCGACCATGGCGTCGACCACATCGCCCGGCTCCGCTGGCAGCCACCGCACTGACCCGTTCGACACCCCGTGCGGTTCGAGGGTGGGTGTCCTGCGACCTGCGGCGGGCACCCACCCTCGGCCAGTACACCACCGCGCTCTCGCGGTGCGCCGACAACGGCTGCTTCCGCCCTGGCCGCTATCTCGGGCGACACCCCCGAGCGGCGATGGCTACCCCAACGGGACGACCGCGCCCACCGGTCCGCGTTCGCGACCGCCTACGCACACCGGCGGCGGCCTGCGTCGGTGCCCGCGCCCCGCGGCCCGACATTCCACACCGCATGTTCAAGGAGAAGTGATGTCCACCCACCACCCAGACCACACGTCGGCGGCCACCGGAGCATCGGCGCGGCGTGCATCCCCCCGACCGCGCCGGCAGAACAACCCGACCTTCCCGGTGGTCATCGTGCGGCCGGCCATGATCGACCTTCCGTCCACCACGGCTGCCCAACGACATCGACGGCGGGCAGCAGACCAGCTCGCGGCCGAGCTGACCGACGCCGCTCGGACAGGCCGCCCCTGCCTCATCAAAGAACTGATCCTGGACGCGCCGATGGACGAGGTTCCCGCATCAACGACAATCGCCAACGAGGCGACACAAATCGTCGACGCACCGCCACCTGCCGCAGTGCGTGTCGGCCGGAACCTGCGCGGCGAACCCGTCGCGGTCGTGCTCCACGGCGACCGGTGGAGCCTCGTCATAGAAGCCCCTCCCACCGCAACGCGACGACCAGCGGCCAGCTGCGTGTTCATCACCGTACTCGGCCCGGCACCCGACGTGCCGTACGTCGTCTTCCGTTTCGACGACGACCCCAGTCCACTCGGCGTCGGCTGGACCGAGATGATCAACCACGTCCTGGCGACAGCAACCGCACCCCACCCCACCCCAGCACCTCGCCCGCCGCGCGGGCCAACCGTCCCGCCAGCTCCGGCGCAGAGCGCGGCACCACACCTGTGGCCTGGCCACGGTGCCTGCTGACCTGAAGCCCCTGCGGAACCCCGCGCCTCCACAGGCACAGCCACACGCGATCTCCCACCGATCCACATCCACGTACCCCGATCATCTGTTCCGCTCGACGTCAAGGAGCTCTCTCGTGACCAGCACCGACGCCACCAACAGCGACACCCCACGCACTGTTGATGGCCAGGGCGAGGTATGGAGCGAACAGCGCATCCGCGCACTCGGCGCGATCACCGACCTCCCCACCGCCGGCCGCATCTTCGGCCTGGGGCGCGCCCTGTCCTACGAACTCGCCCGCACCGACGCCTTCCCCGCGCCCGTCCTCCGCGTCGGTGCCCGTTACAAGGTGCCCGTCGCCGGAATCCTCACCACCCTCGGCCTGCAGGGCACACCCGGCGACTTGACCCCGGGCGGCATGCGAAGCGTCGATCACCAGGACGGGATCAGCAGCATCGAACCGCCGCACAACGGCGACACCAGGAAGAAGGAATCGTGACCCGCGTTCGCAACCCCGAAGGGGCACTCACCAAACGCTGCACCTGCACCGACCCCGACAGCGGCAAACGACTCGGCAGCCGGTGCCCGAAACTACGGCGGCCCGGCGGCGGCTGGCACCCCACCCACGGCATGTGGGGCTACCAACTCGAACTGCCCGCACGGCCCACGCAGGCACGCCGCCAACTTCGCCGCTCCGGCTTCGACAACCGTGACACCGCCAGCGCCGAACTGCGTCACGCCCGTACGCTGCTCGACCTCGCCGACGGCGACCAGGACCTCGCCGTCGAAGTCGCGGACCTACTGCACGCCTGCCGGCCCGGCACGCCACTACCCGACCGCGACACCCTCGCCGCCCGCATCCGCGCCGGTGTGCCCGCCGCGGTCCCCACCACCACCGGCGACTACCTCACCACCTGGCTGCAAGGACGACGAGGACTCGCGGAAAAGACCATCCGCGGCTACTCCGACCACATTCGCCTCTACCTGATCCCCCACCTCGGGAAGATTCCCCTCCAGAGCCTGCGTACCGGCCACATCGAGGCCATGTTCACGGCCATCGGCAATCAGCAGGACGCCATCCGCGCCGCCCGCGCCAGCACCGACCCCGCCGTACGTGCCACTGTCAAGGGCGTCCGGCCCATGGAGGCGTCCAGCACCCAACGGCTCTACGCCACCCTCCGCAAGGCCCTCAACGACGCCGTCGTCCGCGCCAAGCTCATCCCCGCCAACCCCGCCCTCGGAGTCGAGCTACCCACCGCGAAGCGACCCAAGGCACGAGTGTGGACCGCCAAGGCGGTCGAGCACTGGCAGGCCACCGGCAAGCGCCCCAGCCCCGTCATGGTCTGGACGCCCACGCAAGCCGGTCGGTTCCTCGACCACACCCAACGCCACGACATCGTCCTCTACGCCATGTACCTACTCATCCTGCACCGCGGCCTGCGACGCGGAGAGGCATGCGGACTACGCGACCACGACGTCGACCTCGACTCCCGCCACCTCACCATCGTCGAACAGATCACCACCGTCGGCTATACACCCATCACCCGCCCCGTCAAGAGCGACGCCGGTGACCGCACCATCCCCCTCGGCCCGAAAACCACCTCCGCCCTGCGCGACTACATCAAGATGCGCCGACGGTGGCAGACCGTCAACGGCGACCAATGGCCCGACACCGGCCTGTTCTTCGTCCGACCCGACGGCCAACCATGGCACCCCCAAACCATCAGTGACCGCTTCGACCACCTCATCGCCACATCCGGACTACCACCCGTACGCCTCCACGACCTCCGCCACTGCGCCGCCAGCTACCTCCGCCACGGCGGCGCCGACATGAAAGAAGTCCAGGAAACCCTGGGACACTCCACCCTCGGACTCACCTCCGACACCTACACCAGCATCATTCTCGACCTCGAACGCGGCAACGCCGACGCCGCCGCCGACCTCATCCCCCGCAACGCCGCCTAAGAGCTCCTAACGAAATGATGTTGGGCGTGTCCTCGGGACGTAAGGATCGTTCTGCCTGAACGTGAGGAGGGGTGAGCAGCCGCCGTGGATCGTCTCGGACGAACTCTGGGCCGAGATCGCACCGTTGCTGCCACCCCGACCACCACGCCGGCAGCGGTTCCCGGGCCGTAAGCCGCTGGATGACCGCAAGGTGTTGTGCGGGATCCTGTTCGTGCTCTACACCGCGATCCCCTGGGAGTGCCTGCCCCAAGAGCTCGGCTTCGGGTCAGGAATGACCTGCTGGCGCAGGCTGCGGGACTGGAACGACGCTGGCGTCTGGCAACGACTGCATGAGGTGCTGCTGGGCAAGCTGCGGGCCGCCGGGCAGTTGGACATGTCGCGGGCGGTGATCGACGGCTCCCACATCCGGGCGCTCAAGGGCGGCCCAAAACCGGTCCGAGCCCGGTCGACCGCCGCAAGCCAGGCTCGAAACACCACGTCATCACCGACGCGGGCGGCATCCCCCTCGCCACGGCGCTGACCGGCGGCAACCGCCATGACGTCACCCAACTGCTGCCCCTGGTCGACAAGGTCCCCCGGATCAAGGGCACCCGAGGCAGACCACGGCAACGACCACAGCGGCTCTACGCCGACCGGGGCTACGACTACGACTGCTACCGCCGGGACCTGCGGGCCAGGGGGATTACCCCGGTCATCGCCCGACGCGGCATCGGCCACGGCTCCGGACTCGGCGCCCGACGGTGGGTCGTCGAGCAGACCATCGCCCTGCTGCACTGGTTCCGCCGCCTCCGCATCCGCTGGGAGATCCGCGACGACATCCACGAAGCGTTCCTCACCCTTGTCTGCGCCATCATCTGCTGGCGCAGACTCCAACGCTCAAAGAGTTAGGAGCTCTAAGAGAGGTTGCCCAGCGCAGGCGGGAGTGTGTCGAATGTGAGACAACGCCGAGATCGGCCCACTCCCGGCGAGGCGGCGGGGCGATGCCGGTTCCACCAGTGCCGGCGCCGGAATGGAGGAAAACGGCGGGCGGATGACTGCCAATACACCTAACGGCCCCGATCCTGATGGTCGGGGCCGTTCGGTTGTCAGTGACCTGCGGACCGTGCTCGCTCCACCTGCTCGCGGCCGTGGCCAGCAGCCCGGGGCGGTCGCGCCGACAGGTCGAGACTGCCTGGCGCCGACCGGCACCGCAACGACTCACAGCTTCCCTGTGGAAAACTTGGCAGGCTGTGGAAAACGCCCGGATCAAGCCAGATGTGCTGCGCCGCGCGAAGCGCTCCTGCCACTCCTGATGGTGGAGTATCCTGCTACGCGTCGGTGAACTGGGCTTTGTCTGCCCCTCCTGCCGGGTGCCTCCCAAGCGTGCGGACCACAGGACCACCACCACGGCAGCCGCCGCATTCGATCGCGACCCGCAGTCCCCTGGCCTGGGGTCCAGTGTTGTCCATATTCGAGTCGCGGCGTGAGCCTGGCCGGAAGTACTTGTAGGCACTGGCTTTCAACGGGCAGACGGTGACCGCACCGTAGCCTGCTGATGGTGAGGGAGGCGATGGGGAAGTGTGGCAGGCGAGCCGGTTGCTGGCCCGAGAGGCGTGCCTTCGGGTAGGTCTCTCCGGTGACGGTTTGGAGCCGGTGCGGTTGCATAGCAACGCCGTCTTCCGGTTACCCCAGCACCGGATGATCGTGCGGGTAGGTTCGGGTGCCGATGCGGTAGGCCGCGCGTCGCGTGCGGTGTCGATCGGCGGGTGGCTTCTTGCCTCTGGGTATCCGGCTGTGGTCCCTGTGGCCGGTTTAGGGCAGCCGGTGGTGGTCAATGATGCGGAGGGATTTCGGTACGCGGTGACGTTCTGGTGGGAGGCTGCCGTCGAGCCCGCTCCGCCGATTAGTCCTTCCGAGTTGGGGTGGCTTCTTCGTCGGCTACACGACTTGCCGAGGCCGCCGGTGGAGTTGCCGGCGTTTCGTCCGCTTGACCGGTTGATGGGGGCGGTGGAGGCCAGTTCGTGGCTCAGGGAGTCTGACCGGCGGTGGTTGTCTGGTCGGGCGTCCGAGTTGGAGGAGGCGGTGGCGGGGGCGGAGTTCGGGTTGGGTCCTGCTGGCCTGGTGCATGGTGACGCGCAGTTAACGAATGTTCTGCGGGTTGCAGGGGTGGGGCCTGTGCTGGCGGATTGGGATGGGGTGGCCGTCGCTCCGCGTGAGTGGGATCTCGTGCCGATGGCGGTAGAGCAACGTTTCGGTGGATCCGTGGAGTTGTTGGCCGAGTTGCTGTCCGCGTATGGCAGTGATCCGACCGGGGGTAGTGGTTGGCAGGTGTTGCGGGACATGTACGAGTTACGGTCGGTGGCTGCGCATATTCGGCGGGCGCCGGTGTCGCCGCCCCATGCGGTGGAGGCGGGAAGGCGGCTGGCGTCGCTGCGGTGTGGCGATGCGCGGGCCCGGTGGTTCGGAGTGGGCTGAAGGTGGCTCAGCTTCCTGTCGCGCGCAGGGTGAGGGTGAGCCGGTCGCGGAAGGTGGCTACGGCTGGCCGGTTGGCGTAGGGGGCGGAGTGGTCGAGGAGTGTGTGGAGCCGGTCGAGGACGCGGGTGGAGGTGGGCACCTCCGCAGCGAGGTCGAGGGCGGTGTGTCCGTCGGTGGCGGCTTGGTCTGCTTCGGCGAGGGTGAAGCGAGCGGCGGTGAGACTTACCTGGTGGAACACGGTGGATCGGCTGTATCCACCGGTGCGGTGCGCGAGGGCGAACAGGGCTTGCTTCTCGGCGTGTCGGGCTAGGGCTGGGGTGTGTATTGCGGCGTCCTGCCAGGCGAGGGCGGCGTTGCCGGCTAGTTCTGCGGCGTCGATGTAGGCCAGTGGGGCGTCGTCGGCGTGGGCGAGGAGGTCGACGGCCAACGCGGTGGCGTGCTGGATCTCGGGAACAGCGGTGGTGCCGAGTGGGGCGAGCATGCGGGCTTTGAGGTTCCAGAGCATGGCGGTCGCGGTCGGATGGTGGCCGCGGGGGAGGAGGTCGAGGGCGGCGTCGACCAGGCGTAGACCGGTGTCGGGGTGTCGAAGGGTGTGCATCTGGCGGGCCATGTCGGCGAGCAAATTGACTTGGAGCAGTAGAGCGCGAGGGTGGGTGGATTCGCGGGCGGCTTGGAGGCCGAGGGTGAAGTACCTTTGAGCGGGGCCGTTCATGTTGACGTCGTGGCTCATCCAGCCAACCATGCCGGCGAGTTCAGCGACGGCGGCGAGCATGCGGTTGCCGACGGCGTCGGTGTAGGAGGCGTCGCGGAGTAGGTCCACGGCGTATTTGAGTTGGCCGACGGCGGCTTCTCGGCTGAGTCCTCCGCCGATGGCCGCGTCTTGGGCACCGAAGTGGGCGGTGGCGGTTTCGATGCCGGTGACCGTGGCCATGGTGAGACGGTTCGTGGCCGGTGTGGTGCGGGCGGTGAGGCCGGTGCCGGGTGCGTTGAGCCAGCGCAGCGGCGGTCCGGTCAGTGCGGTGCCGACGGCGACGTCGATGGCGTCGTTGAGGAGTGTGCGCCTGGTCAGCATGTCGCTCCCGATGTAGGCGACCAGTTCGTCCAGCGTACGAGGCGCGACGCACGGCGCGAAGTGTGGCGGTAGGGGTGGACGGCCTTCTCGGAGCTGAGGCCAGATCACCGTGACCGGGATGGGCACACCCCAGGTGTGGCTGAGAACTTGTGCGACGAGGTGGGGCTGCTGGCAGGAGCCGCCGGTGAGCCACCGCTTGACCGCTACGTGGTCGTAGCTGAGGCGGAGCCCGCGACTTCGTCGACCGAGGTCCAGCTGTGTGTAACTGCGCCCTGACCGCCGAACTGCGCCGTCCCTGGGCGCAGCCCGCACCATCGTGGCGTTCTGCATGTCTGGGTGACACGTTGGCGGGGGCGCTCGCCCAGTGGCTGCGGGCACTGTAGCGTCGCCACGGTCTCAGTTTGATCGACGGGTGTCGTCGGTGGCTGGGGCCGTCGATTGTCTGCCTTTGTGTTTGGAGGTTCGATGTCGCTCACCGATGGGCCACGACTGGTTATCGAGGATCTCACGTCGCGGGTGTCGCCGTTCGATGCGCGCGAGCGCCAGGATCAAGCAGAAATCCTGCGTTGGATACGGTCTGGTTCGCCGTTGTTTCGCACTGTGCCACCTATGACGCCTCCGCAGCACCTGGCGGTGTATTTCGCCTTGTTGGATGAGGCGAGCAGGGCTCTCATGTTGGTTGATCATCTTAAGGCTGGTTGCTGGTTGCTGCCAGGTGGGCATGTCGATGACGGCGAGGACCCGCGGACGACTGTCGTGCGTGAGGCGCAGGAGGAACTGGGCATCGACGTCCGGTTTCACGAACGGCTGGGTGAGTCTCCCTTCTTTCTTTCGATGACGCAGACGCGGGGGATGCACAGTCACACGGATGTGACTCTCTGGTTTGTGGTGCATGGTGATCGGGCTGAGGTGATGACGCCAGACCCTGGCGAGTTCCGTGGGACGGGGTGGTTTGGTCTTGACGAGCCCGTTGACTGGTCGGCCTCCCATTTTGATCCGCATATGGCACGTTTTGTGGCTAAGTTGAGCGCGGCGCTGGTGACGAGTACCTCGGCGTGCTGATGCCGTCACCGGCAAGCTTGCGTTGACCCGATGGCGGTGGATAGTCAGAACGGAGGCGATCCAGAGGCACCCGTGGTTGACAGGTGTGCCTAACGGTTGGGGTGTGCCGACTTCATTCCGATTGGACGACGGCTCCGGTGGCCGCACACGCGGTGGCCGGCGCGGAGCGATGGCGGGGCGCGTGACTAGCTGGCGAGGGCTGCGGTCAACTGCAGGGAGGAATGGTCGGTGAGTTCCTGCAGGCGCGGTGCGTGATCGTAGGCGCACGAGGACAGGATGCTGCTATCTGAGATGAGGGCGTGGTCGAGTCGCTGAGAGCCGAATCGTGGGCTGACCCAGCTGTGATCCGCACCGTCGGGATGACATCTGCGGTAGGCGTCCGATAGGCCAAGGTCGAGCAAGCCCCGGTAGAAGGCGTAGTCATGGTCTTCGAAGCTGGGTAGGTGTGGCCGGTGGCCTGGCTCGACGACGTTGAGATCTCCCGTGATGCACAGTCTTGGGTGGAGTATGTCCGCCACGTATGCGGTGAATTGCTGTTGAAAGGCGTGGCGACGTTGGCTGCTGTCCGGGGTCATGCCATTGGTGGGGGCGTATACGCCGACCAGTCGGATGGTTCCGCCGGCCGAGGTGAGGTCGACGGCGGCGATCCGTGGGTCGAATCCGGGCGGCTGGAGGGCGTCGAGTCGGAAGCCCTTGGCTGCGACGACGGTGTGGAAGCGCTGGTCGCGCCAGCCGGGTGTGGTGTGGAGGAGATAGCCGTGGGCGTCGAGGGTGGTGCGGATCAGGTTGCAGGCCGGTCCGGGTTGGACCTCGGTGAGTACGAGGACGTTACTTCTGGTGGCGGTGAGCCAATCGACGAGGCGTTGGGCTCGGGCCGGGCTTGGGCTGTTGATGTTCAGGGTGCACAGGCGCAGCTCGGTGTCGGCTACACGGTCGTCGACGGTGGGTTGGTCCCCGAAGCCGGCGAATAGCAGGCCCTGCATGATGTCATCGCTCATCTTCCCTCCGTAGGGGCGGTGTTGGTGGTGGCAAGCTCCCGGACTCGCACGATCGTCTGATTGAGTTGGTCCGGTCTCATGATCTTGCTGTTCCGGGTTGCCGTGGTCTCCTGGGCGGCTCCGTACACCCAGAACGGTCCTGCTGCCTTGTCGAGGATGAGGAAGCGTTCCTTGGCGGCTGGGCCGCGAAGCAGCAGGGAGATGCTGTCGGCTTCGGCCTGGACGGTGTGGACGCTGGTGTGTTGCAGGGCGTAGGTCGAGCCGGGGTGTTCGACGCGTTCCAGGATGGGTGTCAGCTCCGCGGGGTCAGTGTCTTCGGTGAACTGGTCGTCGCGGCCGTAGAGGCGGTGCAGGTAACTGCCCCGCAGAATCCGGCTGGCGAACGGCCACCGGTGGTTGTGGGGCCGGTCGAAGTAGCCGTGGCGGTACAAGTGCAGCCGAAGGCGGACCTGGTGGTCTGGGCTGTCGTAGAGGACGAGTTTGTCCATGAAGTCGTAGCCCTCACACATGGGTCTGAGGTGGGCATCGGTGCTGAGGTTGTCGAGCAGAGCGGCGAGTAGGCCGGGCTCGTCGGTGATCGCGTCGAAGATCTTCCCCGCAGTGTGAAGGATGGAGCCGGTGTCGCCCCAGTCGATCGTGGTCATGGTGTGGAAGGTGGGGTGCGGGAGCATGGCAGCGGTCATGGGTCACGTCCTTGTGAGGAGATTGTCGGCTCGGGTGTCGAGGACACGCTTGAGGTGTGGGTGGAGCCGGTAGTATTGGCGGCCCGGTCCTTGCGGACGTCCCTCCGGAAGTCGCCCGGTCGCGGCCGTGTGCAGCGTCACGGCCCGCAGCAGGTCCATTTGAGCAGCTTTGACGCGGCTGCGAAGACCCGCGGGAGGCCGGTACGTGACGGTCGTGGTGGCGAGGATGTTGCCTTGGTCGACGGCGGCTACAGCTTTGTGAACAGTGCAGACGATGGGGTCGTTGTTGAGCACGGCCCAGCCGACGGCGTCCATGCCGCGGTACTGCGGGAGAGCTCCGTTGTGCGCGTTGATCACACCGAGACGGGCCTGGCGTAGGACCTGCTTGGGCACGATCGGCATGCCGATCAGCACAAGCAGGTCTGCGCGGTGATGGTTGACGATGCCGGTGACGTCGTCCCAGTTCCGTGCCAGGTGCTGCCGTGACTCGGGCAGGTGGGGCTGGGATCGTCTTGCCGGCGCGGCGGTCGGTGCCTCGGGTGGGTACCAGGCGCTGGCGTAGGCGGAGCCCTCGGGGATGGCGCTGTCAGGGGCGGCGTACCAGCAGACTGCGGTGACCGGTGACGGCTGTGGCAGGTCAGCGAGAAACTGCTGTGCTCCGGCGGATCCGGCACCGGCGAGGACCAGGATGGCAGGTCTTTCCGACGCTGTTGATGCCGGCCGGAACGAGGACGCGGACACTGCTGCGGACGTTAGCGGTTGGTACCTTCTCAGTCGTTCGGTGAGGGAGTGCGTGGCGTCGTTGAGCAGGCGCGCGGTGTGGGCGAGTGGGCCGGCGATGGACGGCCATGCGTCATCCGCTGGTGTAGGCCACCGGGTCCAGACTGCGCCGATGAGTTTGCAGGCGGTGTTGAGCAGTCGCAGGTCTCCGGAGGTGTGCGACAGGAGGATCCACCGGTTGGCGATCGCGAGCCACGCGCATGCCCGCGGTGCGCTCAGGCCGGTGAGGTTGTCCGAGACGGGTGGATGCCAGAGTCCGCATATTTCGAAGGCGTGCAGTAGCGCCAGATCGGATTCGCCCGGCTCGCTGTCGGCGGCCGGGTCAGCCACCGGTTTCGCCCAGCTGAGCAGGCGGTCGTCGGTGGGCAGGTCGAGGCGCCATATCTGATGCTCGTAAGCGGCGGTGGCAAGCCACCGGTGCGGCTTTGTGGGTGACGCAACGGCGGCGTCGAGGCGGCAGAGATCGGTGAGGGCGAAGTCGCCATCGAGGTCGCGTCGCACCGGGAAGCGGTCTGACCGGCTCGCGGCTGGCGGGAAGGCGGTCATGGCGTCATGCCGCGACCGCCGCGCTGACCTTGTTCAGCGCTGCGATATAGCCGTCGACGAACTCGTTGTCACCGGGGTACCCCCAGATGGGGATCTTGATGAAGGTGTCCTGGAACTGCCGCACACCGGGCAGATTCGGCGGAGTCACTGTGACGTGTTGATAGGGCGCGTGCGGGTCGGGTCGGCCGAACAGGGGCTCGGCGCTGATGTCGCGGGTAGAGCCGGGCACGTCCACCTCTGTTGCTCCTTCGGCGAGGCAGAGCTTGACGAACTTGTCGCGGGTCACCGTGGCGTTGTCCGGACTGAACCGTAGGCCGATCACGTATAGGCCATGTCGGCCGAGCTGGTGGGGCACCAGGGCCGTGGTGATGACGGGGTTGGCGGCGAGACTGGCGGTGACGCGATCGAGGATCTCCCGGCGGCGCTGTTCGATGTCGTCGGCGCGCTTGAGCTGATGAACTCCGATAGCGGCGGCGAGGGGATGCATGCGGTGTTTGAGGCCCATGCCGGTGTACGCGAACGGGTAGTAGTCGGCCTTCGGGCCGATCTCGGATTGGCAGCGCTTGTTGTAGTGGCCGAACAACAGGGCGAGGTCGCGGTACCGGCGATCGCGCATGGTGAGCATGCCGCCCTCACCGGTGGTGATGGCCTTCTGGTTGGTCGAGTAGACAGCCATGTCGGCGAGGCTGCCGACGTGGAGCCCGGCCCAGGACCCGAAGTGGGCGTGGGAGCAGTCCTCCAGCAGCAACAAGTCATGGTCACGGCAGAACGCAGCGATCGCGGTCATGTCGCAGGGGTTGCCCCATATGTGGGTGACGATGACGGCGCGGACGTTTGGTCGCAGTTGCACGGCGAGGGAGTCAGCGGTGACGTTGCCGTATTCGTCGGCGTCGGCGAAACGCACCTCGACGCCTTCGAATGCGAACGGTGTAGCGGTCGCGAGGAAGGTGTATGCGGGTGCGATGACGGCGTCGCCGGGGCACAAACCGGCGACGCGGCTCATGGCGTGGATCGCGGCGGTGCCACTGGCGAACGACACCGCATGCGGTGCCCCGACGAACGCGGCGAACGCCTGCTCGAAGTCACCGATCACACCGCGGCCGTCGCGCTCGGACAACGAGCGTCGGGTCTGCTCGATGATGGCGTGCTCAAGGTCGGCGTCGATGGTGGGCCACCGGTAGTGCGGGCCGGGCAGGTCGATCGTAGGGTGTCCGCCGTGGGCGGCGAGCATAGACATGGTGTGGGCCTCCTGCGGGTCAGGGTCGGCGTGTCGCTGATCCACGCGTTGCAGCGCGAATCTCGCTGATAACTGGAGCGAGGGTGCTGACGCAGGCTTCGATGCTCGATCCCGGATCGAGTGCGACGGTGCACCAGCCGTGGCGGGCGGCGTAGGTGAGCAGGTTGTCGAGACCCTGCTGCTGGTAGTCGATGAAGGTGTCGCGGCTGAGAGCGGTGTAACCGGCGTGCATACCGAGCTCGGCGGGTCGGAAGCGAGCCTGCCGGCGGTCGTAGAGCGCGCCGATGTCGGCGGTCAGCAGCACCACCGCATCGGGCATGCGGACGCGGCGGAAGATGGTCTGCAGGTCGGTGTCGGTGTAGCCCTGCAGCAGAAGCTTGGAGAAGAACTTGTAGGTCCACCCGTCGACGATGACGTCGTAGCCGGCCGTGAGCAGCGGCTGCACGACGGTGGTGGCGTGGGCGGTGAACCAGGCTGCCTGTACGCCGACCCAGAACGCGTCGGGCAGGTCGGGGGCGTCTCCGCTGTGCCAGAGCACGGTCGACAGTTGCCTCATGAGGTCGGCGGCGTACGTAGAGGTAGCCGAGATCTGTCGCCGACTGACGAACACCAACTCCCGTTCGGCCCCATCAGCACCGAGGCGGGCAACTGCTGCGGGGTAGGTGAGGTGGCCGAGCCGCGCGGCCAGGGTTGACTTGCCGACCCCGTCCGGGCCCTCCAGTGCGATGAACCGTCCCTGCATGCGCCCCTCCACATTCCGGTCGGCTTCGGCTCGCTTGCTCATGCGCCGCACGCTTCGGCCGCATTGATCAGCCGCCAGCCTTCGGTGTGCTGCCAGCGGTGCAGCTCGTGTTGTAGGACGGCGGCGGAGTCGGCTGGTAGCTGCGGAATCAGAGCTTCGACCGTGCTGGACATAGGGGTGTCAAGGGCAGCTAGTTGCTCGTCCATGACGTTGCGCAGCCGATGTTCGAAGTCCTCGGCGACGCCGTTGACGCTGGTGGTGTCGATGAGGGTGAGCATGGCTGTCAGCAGGGTGAAGGCAGCGTCCTTCATGATGACGCGGGCGTGCCGCACGTGGTGGCGTGGGCCGCCGTCGAGGATCTTCTCGAGACTCTTGAGGGTGTAGTCGAGCGCGAAGTGCCGGTCGATCCATAGCTGCGCGTTACGGGAGCAGACCCCGATGCGCCAGTCGGCGAACCGGGCGTCGATGCGCCCGAGCGAGGGCCGAGCCGCACCGGCCAGGCCGACCGTCTGCACCCTGCGGGTGTAGGCGGCACCGGTCAGGCACTCCATCGATACCAGCATATATGAGATCGCGGTATAGAAGGGTCGGCCCGTGCTGTGCTCGGCGACGAAGGCATCGTCGCGTACCCCGTCGATGATGTCGGCGACGCTCAGCTGTGGCAACGGCTGTAGCAGCAGATCCGTGCGGGCCTGGAACCGGTGCGTCTCGGTGAGTTCGCTGGCGTTCATCAGTTGGTCGAAGGTGATGTACGTGAACCGGGTGGGCACGCCCAGCGCCGACAGTGTGCGGATGGCCAGGGCGTTCTGCTCACCGGTGGTTTCCTTGTTGAACCGCTCCAGGATCGAGGTCACCCCCGATTCGACGCCGAACAGCATTCGGCGTAGGCCGTGGGCGACCAGGTGTCGCCACATGTCGGCCCGTTCGACATGCCAGGTCCGGTCGCGGGTGGGATCGACGACCTGGTCGACTCGGCAGGAGGACTCCCAGTGAAACCCGGCCGCGTGGATGGTCTCGGCAAGGGTTTTCACGCGGCCGGCAGCATCCGGGCCGGCGCCGATAGCCTCCTCGTCGACCAGGTACAAAGTGCGGGAGACCTCGGGGTGGCGGTCGAACACCTCACCCATTTCCTTTATGATCCAGTCGAGTCGATCCGTGTTGCCACCCGCCCATGTTCCTTTGTGCCCGCGAGGACAAAACGAGCAGAAGTTGGTGCAACCGCGGGATGCCTCCAGTTGGGCGACGCCACGGTGGTCCAAGGTTGCGTCGAGGAGGTCCAGTTCGGGCAGGAAGTCCGTCTGCGCCCGGTTGGTAACTCCCATGGTCCGTTGCCGTGCGATCGCCAAGCCACCGCCGCGGGGGGCGCCGCGATAGCCGATGCCGCGAATCTCCGGCAGGCGCAGGTCGCCGTGATAGTGGGAAAGGACATCGGCGATGGTCGGTTCCCCGGCGCCGCGGGCCACGAGCAGATTCGGGTAGCGGTCGAGCAGCAATCCCTCATTGCGGGCGGTCAAGCTTCCGCCGGCCACGACCAGTGGTGGCGTGGGCAGGGCGCTCAGGTGGTCGATCAGGTTGACCATCAGGTCGTGTTGACCGAACGTTGCGGAGACGCCGACGATGTCGGGCTGCCAGAGATCGACGGTGGCTCGGACATCGGGCAGGGTGACGCCGAGCTGCATGTCCATCAGACGGATCTGCCCCAGCAGGGTGGCGCGGGCAGCACGGGCGAGGTCGGAGATTGCCAGCGGAAACCGGGGCAGCGGAAACCACTCGGGGTGATACAACGCGACCAGCAGCATCCGCGGCCGAAGCAGCCGGATGATGGCATCGTCGGTCAAGGTGGCGGACGACAGCCACTGCTGCGGGTGATGGATGGTGATGCGGTCGTCCGTCCACGCTGGCCAGCGACGGGTGGCGTGTGGCTCTCCGGACAGATCCGCGACGGTCCAGCCGCCGCCGGTCGAGTGCTCGGCGATCAGTAGGCGGCGTTCGAGAGTGCCGGTCACTGCGAACCTGCCCGGCAGCAGCGGCATGAGCGCCGTGGTCACGGCGGTCACGTCCGTCATGGGCAGGTGGTTCAGCTGAGTGAGGGCTTCGGCGGCCAGGTCGAGGCCGGTCGTGTGGGCGATCGTCTGTTGAAGTCTGCGGTGGGCGGTCATGTTGGCGCTGGTGAGCATCGCGGTCACCCCCTCGGTGAAGAGCGAATATCACATCGAGTTGCCTTGCTATCTCTCTTTGTGGAGATCGCAGGGCATGCGGAGACGCGGCGGGACCGACGTGGCGGTACCTCCGGGTTCCGTGCGCGCTGTCAGGTGGTCGGTGCCACCCAGATGAGGTCAGCGGAGAGAGCAGAGTGGTCGGACAGGCCGTCACTGCGCGCGTGGTGTATGTAGCGGCAGCCGGAGGCGGTCAAGGGTTGGTCTGTCGTGCAGAAGAGGTGGTCGAAGCGGTAGCCCGCTCCGGAGCGTCCGAACCAGGAGTGCTCGGCGCGCTCGGGGTGGTGCATGCGGTACAGGTCCGTATAGCCCGCCGTGGCGAAGCTGCGGTAGAAGTCGTACTCCCACTTGCCGAAAACCGAATGATGCGGTTGGTGCCCGGGTTCCACCACGTTGAGGTCACCAGCGACGACCACGGGGAGGTCGTCCGAGAAGACGGTCGGCAGGCGGGACAGTAGTGCGGAGGTGGCGTCCTGAAAGGCCCGCTTGTCAAGGTTGCGACGTGCACGTGGCCCCCGCGACGGGACATACAGCCCCACCAGACCCAACCGCCACCCCGCCGGATGGCTGATGACCGCGCCCGCAGCGCGATGCGGCAGGTGCGTCACATTCAGGGGCATCACCTGGAGCTCGCCGACGCGAGTGGCGAGCAGCACCCGGTAGTCGCGCCCCCCGGACACGGGGAGATGCACGCGATAGCCGTGGGCTGCGAGCGATTGCGCCAAGCTGTCCCCCGATGCGCCGCCCGCCACCTCGGTCAAGGCGATGACGTCTGCGTCGGGCTGCGCGGCAAGCCAGGCGGCCTGCCGCAGACCTCGGGCCGCGCTGGCGTGCTGGACGTTCCAGGTCAGCACCCGTAGCGCAGCCCGTTTCATGGCCAGGGCGGCGTCAGGTGACGTCTCTGGCGGGATCTCACGGACGATCATCGTGCCGTCTCCGTTTGTGGGAGCTCGTCGGCGAAGACCTCGCCACGGGCGTCAAGCATGGTCTGGACCCGCGACATGATCGCTCGTGCGGCCGTGATGGTAACGGCGTCTGGCGGTTCACCAAGACACCCGAAGTTCATGTCGGCCTGGTCGGCGCTGGTAAAACCGACAAGGACCGCGGCGTGGGTGGAGCGGCTCAGGCAAGACCACAACGCGATCCGGATCAGATCCGCCGTGGTGGCGCCCGCCACCTCGCGAAGCTCATCTACTCCTGCGGATATGACCGCCGCCGCTTCCGGCCCGAACCAGCGTTTGCGGCTGCGATGATCACCCCAGCCGAAGAGACGCTCGTTGCCGGGCCGGTAGTTGCCTGTCAGCAGGCCCTGACCTAACGGTTTGTTGACCAGGACTCCGCAGTCATGAGCATCGGCGAGGGCGAAGATTCCGGCGGAGCGGTCGGCCGGGGTCAGCAGGTTGTCCCGTACCGCGAGCACCTCCGGGTTCACGACGTCGAACAATCCGCGGAACCGCGCGATCTTGTCACCGCGCAGACGTGGCGTCGTCGTAAGCCGATCCAAGGCGAAGCGATGCGGCCCGCGCATACCGATCGCCCGCACCAAGCCTTCGGCTTGGAAGCCACGCATGGCCAGGACCGCACCTTCCAGATAGCGATCGTCCGGCCCGAAGTCCTGGTGATGTAGGAAATAGATGTCCAGGAAGTCCACGCCGAGGTTTTGCAGGCTTTGTTCCAATTGACGACGCATGTGGCGCGGGTCGTACCCGTGTGCCGCTGTGCCGGCGAAGTAACCGACTTTCGACGTCAGAACGACGTCACCGCGAGGAACCTGTGCGACCAGGCCAGCGAGGCGTCGTTCCGAACGGCCGTGACCGTACACGTCAGCCGTGTCGAACAATGTCACCCCGCGCTGGAAGGCCCGCTCAAGAGCAGCGAGGGCAGTGCTGTCGTCGATCTCAGACCAGCCCATCGGCATGCCCAGGTTCTCGTCCGGACCGCCCAACGGCCAACAGCCCGCGCCCAACGCGGACACCTTGATGCCCGTGCGTCCGAGCGTGCGCTGCGGCAGCGGCTCACCCGGCATCCTGTTCATCGTGCCTCCCGACTGCCGTACCGACTACATAGGCCGTGTGTTGGTCGACCCTCATCTATCCCCGAACATGCTCGCCTGTTACGCCTTGAGACGACGATGCCGTCCGACCAATGTTGGCCCAGATCCCGGGGCTGGAGATGCCGCACGCCACTGAGTCACATGGGAAACGACCGAGCCGCTGTCCGGCAAGCCCGTCGGACACTTCCGACGACGCGCCCTCATAGAATCGCTGCTCAGGCCCATGCTGACAATCATGCGACGTTGCCACTCAGCGGTACACTTCCGGACATCACCGGACGCCCCCAACCCTCGCCTGCGAACGGCGACTCGGATATCGATCCGACCATCGTCGGTTCGCTTGCTGAACTCGCCCTCTGTCTCAACCGGCTGCGTGCTCAGGCAGAGATCTCCTACCGTGATCTTGAGCAGTGGGGAAGCCGCCATGGCACACCGCTGCCGCGTAGCACGATGGCCGACGTCTTCGCCGGCCGACGGCTACCGCGCAAACAAGTTCTCCTCACGTACTTGCGCGCCTGCGGCGTCGACCCACAGAAGGACCGACGGTGGCTAGCCGCCTGGTACCGACTCGCTGAACAGAGAACCGCACCCCGACAAGCGACCCCACCGCAGTCGCACCCGATGACAGAAGCCACACAGCGAGTCCTCGACGAAGCACTCGCAATCCGCAACGCCGCCGAGCGCGACGCCGCAGCGCTACGGGCAGCCGCCAGGGAGGACATCGCCCACCTGCGAGCCGAGGCCGAACGCGAGTCCCACTCTCGGCATGACATCCACGCCACGCTCGCAGCCGACATCCGAGATGCAGGGCTGGTGCGAGTCGGCAGCAATTACCTCAACGAGCTCGAATGGGAAGAGCTCTTCGCCGGAGTCCGCCAACTCGACATCTTCGTGGCCTACGGGCAGACCTGGCGAAACCTCCACGCCCGCCACCTTCACGACCTCGCATCCCGCCCCGGCAGCCGAATCCGAGTGTTCCTACCTGATCCAGACGATGACGTAGCCATCGCCATGCTCGCTGACCGGTTCGCCATCACCGTCGGTGAGCTGAGGAGACGAATCGAGGCCACGCGTCACGACTACGAGCTCCTGCGCCAACCAGCCGGAGCCGAACTCGAGATCCTCTACCGACCAGGCGACCGGTTGTACTCCTTCTACCGACTCGACGAGACCGCTGTCCTTGGGATGTACAGCCACAGCCGAAACCGAATGCCCTCCATCCCAGTCCTCGTCTGCAGAGCCCCCGGGAGTCTCTACCAGTTCATCACCGACGAACTACGCAACATCGAACAGCAGAGCCGCCGGGCCTGACACAGCGCCCACTACTCAACGGCTCGGCCTGCCGACTTGGCTATCATCCTCTGTGCACAAGCTGCGGCCTCCGCCAGCGAAGCATGACCGACCGCATGAACCGACTGTCAGCCAGGGTCAACATTACGGTGCAGTTGATCTATGTCCGGCCGGATATCGTGATGCGCTTCCCCACTTGACCGGCGGTACGGCGCGACCATCTCCATGCCGGTCGAAGCACCGATATGCCTTCCTCATGTGTCATCGATAGCGTTGCCAGATTGCCGATCGATCGCCAGCTAGATAGGTGCGCAGTCGATGTCCCAACGTGTGTGCCACCTCGGGCCTACCTGGGAGCTTGTCCAACACGCTCGTCACAAGTTGCAGCTCGCGTACCTCTCGAAGGAGTGGCCAGGAGGACGAACTTGTCAGATCGAAACCGTAGGCTGCCGCGAACTGCTTGTACGGCTCGTTGGATTCGCCGAAACGAACGAAACTGTGAACCAGCGGCACCAAATCCCACTCTCGGGGGCCGACGGCGAGGGAGTCGAAGTCGCAAAGTCGGCCGGCCAGCAGGTTCCCCACGTGGGCGTCCCCGTGTATGAGGCCCGTAGGCAGCTGCCACGTAGCAGCCGCGATTTGCCCCTCCAAGTCGTCGCACTGGTCTAGGAGAAGCGCCACGAGGCTATCGAGAGACATCCCCACTTCACGGGACACCCACCGCTCGGTGAACAGCAGATCGTCGGCTGGAAGCGCGCTGAGACCGCCTAGTCGGCGACGAGCCGTCGTGATGGTTGCCCACTGTGGCAGGTACGACGGACTGTCGGCGATGGCGTGCAGACGTGCGAGCGGTGCGGCCAGTTCAACCGGCTCTGGGCGGCCTTCCGCGTGGGGGAGGTAGTGCCAGATCGTGGCCACCCACTGGTCGGCGATCACCGGCTGGTCGAACGTCTCGTCCAGGTCGACCACTGGTACCTCATGCTGCCTGAGTAACGCCACACCACGGACTACTTTCTCGGCTCGTTCCTGAGCAGCGCCCCCTCGGGAGAGCCGGAGCACCCGGTTGTCGAGCTTGTAGACCGCGTTGATCGTGTATCGCATGAGCTGGGCCTCGCCCGAGTTCAGCCCGGTTTGCCGGCGGATCGCACCGAGCCCTCGTCGGATCTCCTCTGCGGCCTCAGCAGTCAGGTCGGTCGACATACCTGCCAGGTTAGGTCAAGTTGCTACGAGCTCCCGAATGGCTGCCACCACCGCCGCCAACTCTTTGTTCCGCTGTGGCTCGATGATGTCCGCGACGTCGCGTAGCCGGTCCAGTAAGCGACGGGAACGTACGTGTTGGGCTGCGCTCAGGACCGCCTCGGTATGCAGTGCCACCTTGGCCCCCTCACCGAGAAGCGCGTATCCCAGCGCCATCGTGACGTGGTCGAACGCTCCGCTGCGCGAAGACTCGGTCCGCCGCTCTAGTGCGCGACCAGCGTGGCTCACGGCGAGGACGGCATGTTCCCTCCGATACTTCGAGTGGCGAGCCAACGCGGAGTGAACGACTCCCGACATGCCATCCAGATCAGCTGGCTGGAAAAAGAACCTCGCCCACTGAGGCACCTGCATGTCGTCCGATCTGTCGATTTCGTCTCGGGCCCGCGCAAGCGAGTCGCGCATCGCTGCCGCATTCCCCATCAATGCATGAGCCCACGCGATATTCGCATGCAGAATAGCGACTGAAGCCAGTGAATTCGAGTTCACCGCCACGATCTGCCCCAGCTGAAATAGATGCAAAGCCTCGGCGGGATTTCTTTGATGGATGCTAACGCGACCGAGCCGGTAGTAGGAATCCGCCATCAAGGTCATACTGCCGGCTTTCTGCGCGTAAACAAGACCCTGAGCAAGGTGACGACGCGCTTCCATATGCTCACCTAAATCGTGAGACATCCATCCGACCAGGTTATGCAGGCTCGCCAGCTCCGCATGAATGGCAGCCGAGAGTTCCTCCGGGCAGCACCCATCACGGATCAGGCAGCGCGCCCAAACCAGGTAGCCTAAGGCGGAGTCGCGGCATGAACCGCCGCCGTACATGGCATCCAGCTGTCGATGGCGCTGAGTTATCTCACGAACGGTGGCTATGGTCTCCGGGTTCACCGTGGCAGGCACAGCACCCAGCCACTCCCCAGGCTGAGGCAGCCATCCCTGCACATCAGGCGTGCCGCCTACAGCGAAGCCGGCCAAGGCGGCGATGAACTGCTGACGCTGCACGGGCTCCCAGAGCGGCTCCGGCTCGGGAGGATGATCCCGATGCCCGGCTGGCTCGTACCCTAGGCCCATCAACCCGCGAGGAATACCGAGTCCTTCCGCGATACGCGTAAGGACGTCATAGGCCATGACTTGACGGCCGTGCGTGATTTCGTAGACCTCCGACGCGGCGAATCCAGCCAGCTCCGCAATACGTCGCTGCGTCATGCCGTGACGCCGGTTCAAGAGCGTGAAGATCTGCCCAATGTTTCGATGCGCGAGCGCATCGCGCATCGCCGGCTCGTTCCACCACGTTGGATCGGGCCGCACCGTCTGCGAAAGGCGATCTACGTTCACACCAACCCCATCAGCGACAAGACATTGGAATCACCATAGCTGAAATCCGGCGACTCTTGGTGAGCCGGTAGGCAAGCTGACTAGTCGCGCTAGTCACTCCTGGCTACCGGAGCTACCCGTGCCGAACTGACCCGCCACACGGGTTCCTGCCACCGGCTCGGTTTGCCATCGTCGAGGTGATTCCAAGCTCGATCGCACTGATCAATTTTCGGTTGGCGTCGCAGCCGGGAAGAGCGCTCGCAGTGCGTACGTCGGTCAGGAGGGGCTGGGTCCGGCGTTGCCAAGCCCGAACATCTCAAACGAACTCCAATACGTGTAGAGGTCTGCTGTGCCCGTTGCTCGAAGGCTCACGTTTCTGCTGGCACTTCCGCTGACCGCGACCGTGCTGTTCGCAGCGTGGGGAGTGGTGTCGACTGGTCAGCAGGCCCGTGGTGCTGATCGGCTTCAGGCGCTGGTGGCGGTGTCGGCCGTTTCGGGTGAGGTGGTCGACGAGTTGAGCCGGGAGCGCCTGGTTGCGGCGCAGTTCCTGACGGGTTCGTCCGCCAGCGTCGACCCGCTGTTGGCGCAGGTGGCCCGTACGGATCGGGTGGTCGCCGGCTACCGGCTGCGGCGTGGCCGGTTCGGTGCCGGGGATGTTGAGGCGGGGCGGTTGTTCGCGGCCTTCGATGGGCAGCTCGGGCAGTTGCCGGCGTTGCGGGATCAGGTGCGGGGCCGGTCGGTGTCGTTGACGACGATGCTGGTGCGTTACCGGGTGGCGGTCTCGCAGGGGTTGGCCGTACGGGAGGCCGTGGGGCAGGTCGGTGGCGCGGACGCGGAGATCGCCGAGCAGTTGCGGGTGGCGGCGGCGTTGTCGCGGGCTTCGGGGTACGCGGGTGTCCAGCAGACCACGGTCCTGGCCGGCAATGGCGTGGTGGTGACGCAGGCGGCGCAGCGGGAGCTTGCCGCCGCCCGTGCCGGCTATGAGGAATCGTTGCTGACGGTGGCCGACGGATCGTCGGGTCGGTGGCGGTCGTGGTTGGACCAGGCGTTGACCGGGTCGGGGGTACTCGCCGCCCAGCGGTTCGATGACGAGGTTTCCCGGGCGCGGGTGGGGTCGCGGTTGCGGGTCGACGCTGCCGACTGGGTGCGGGCCACCGGGGAGCGGCGCGATCGGTTGCACGGTGTGCAGACCCGGGTGGATGCCGACATCGCCGCCGGGGTGGCCCGGCGGCGGGCCGCGCAGTGGGCGACGACGGCGGTGCTGACCGGTGCGGCGCTGGCGTTGGTGGTCGTGGCGGGGGTGTTGACGGTGTGGCAGGGGCGGGCGTTGGCGCGGCGGTTGCGGCGGGTCCGTGACGCGGTGACCCGGGTGGCGTCGCGGGATCTGCCCGACCTGGTGCGGCGGGTCTCCGCCACCGATCCGGGTGACCGGTCGGCGATGCCGGCGGCTCCGCCCGCGCTCGCTCCGACCGGTCGTAGCCGTGACGAGATTGACGAGGTCACCGCCGCGTTCGACGCCCTGGCCCTGACCGTGTACGAGACGGCTGCTGATCTGGCGCGGCAGCGGTTGGTGGCGGCGGGTGCGGTGGAGGCGGTGGGGCGGCGGTGTCAGGGGATGGCGCACCTGTTGATGCGGGAGTTGGACCGGGCGGAACGCGACGAGGTCGACGAGGGGACGTTGGCGACGTTGTTCGCGGTGGACAACTTGGCGGCGCAGTTGCTGCACGCGACGCAGAGTCTGCTGGTGTTGTCGGGTCGTGCCCTCGGCTCGGTGCGTGCGGAGCCGGTGGCGTTGGTGACGGTGGCGCAGGCGGCGTTGAGCCGGATTCGGGAGTACCGGCGGGTGGTGGTGGGGTCGGTTGACGGGCGGGTGTGGGTGCCGCCGGCGTTGATCGACGATCTGGTGCACCTGTTGGCGTCGCTGCTGGACAATGCCACCCGTTACAGCCCCGGCGAGACGGTCATCAGTGGGCATCTGCTCGGTGACCAGGTGGTCGTGCAGGTCATCGACACTGGTGCGGGCATCACGCCCGATCTGATGGTGCGGTTGAACGCGGAGCTGGCCGCGCCGGCTCCGATGATCGCCGTGGAGCACATCCGCCGGCAGGGTGTGGCGACGGTGGCGATGCTGGCCGCCGTACACGGGCTGCGGGTGCGGCTGGTGGCGGGTCAACCGCAGGGAACGGTCGCGGTGGTGGAGATCCCTGTCAGCGCGGTTTTGATCGCCGCACCACCGCCGCCGGTGGTGTCGGCGGGGCTGTTCGGGGGTCGTGGTGCGGCGGGCGGTGCCCCGGAGTCGGCGCTGCATGCGCCTGAGGCGGTGTCGCCGGTGGGGCATGTCGGGGTGCCGGTGTTGCGGGTCCGCCGTCCGGGTGGTCATGGCGTGGACGTTCCGACGCAGGCGTTGCCGTTGATTCCGGCGCCTCGCCTGCCGCTGGAGGGGCAGTCGACTCTGGTCTGTGAGGGGGCGGTCCGGCAGTCGCCTGTGTCGCCGTGGTTTGTCGAGGGCGCCACCGTTCATCTTCCTCCCGCCGGGCCTGTGCCTACCGGTGGTGTCGCGATGACCGTGAACGGTCTGCCGAAGCGGCGGCCGAGCGTCGCGTTCGCCCCGCCGCCGGTGTCTGTCGGGCCGCCGGGACGTGGTCCTGGTGGGTTGGTGGGCACGGCGCGGGCGTATCAGCGCGGCCTGGGCCGCCGAGTTTCCCAGTCGAAGGAAGGTCAGTGATGAGTGATCTGAACTATTTGCTGTCGAACAATCTTTCCCGGGTGTCGGGGGTCAGTCAGGCGGTGGCGGTGTCCGTCGACGGGTTGTTGCTGGCCCGTACCGATGGTCTCAACCGTGCTGCCGCCGAGCGGCTCGCGGCGGTGGCGGCGGGGTTGCGCAGCCTGCTCAACGGGGCGGCGCGGGACTTCGGGGCGGGCGGGGTGCAGGGCACGATCGTCGACCTGGATGGTGGTTACCTGCTGTTGACCGCGCTCAGCGGCGGGGCGTCGTTGCTGACTCTGGTGTCCGGCGAGGCGGACCTGGCGTTTGTGACCGAGGAGTTGCACCGGTTCGCCGATCAGGTTGGTGACCACCTGACGCCGGGGTTCAGCGCGGCCCTGGTCGGGGCGGGACGCAGATGACGCTCACACCGACCGTCACACGCCCGCCCACACCGGTGTCGAGGCTGGCGGGGGTGAAGATCGTGTTGACCGGGCCGTTCGGGGTGGGTAAGACGACGCTGGTCGGCGCGGTGTCCGACATCGTCCCGGTCACCACCGAGGTTCGCATGTCGGCAGCCGCCGCCGAGGACGTCTCCCACACCCCGGGCAAGACCACCACGACGGTGGCGATGGACTTCGGCCGCCTCGACGTCAACGGGGTGACCGTCTACGTCTACGGCACCCCGGGCCAGGAACGGTTCTGGTTCATGTGGGACGCCATCGTCCGGGGTGCGGCCGGGTCGGTGGTGCTGGTCGACACCCGGCGGCTGGCCGACTCTTTCCGGCACCTCGACTACGTCGAACATGCCCGGCTGCCGTTCGTGGTGGCCGTCAACGACTTCACCGACGCCGACACCTACCCGCTCTCGGCCATCCGCGAGGCGCTGACCCTCGGGCCGGACGTGCCGATCGTCGACATCGACGCCCGGGACCGCGACAGCGTCCGCCGGCTGCTCATCACCCTCATCGAACACGTCCTCACCCGCACCCGGCCCGCCCAGCCCCTTGAAGGAGCACCACGATGACCCGTCTCCGTAGCCGGCTGCGACGCGGACTCGCCTCGGCGACCGCCACCGCCGCTCTGCTGACCGCCGCCGCCTGTGCCAGCACCCCTGCCGACCCGGACGCCGTGCGCATCGGACTGCTGGTGTCGCTGTCCGGCACGTACGCCACCGTCGGGCAGGACATGCAGGCCGGTTTCCGCCTCTACCTCGACTCCCACGGTGGTCGGCTCGGTGGCCGGAAGGTCGACCTGGTGGTGGGTGACGAGGGTGACGGCCCGGCCACCGCCGTCCCGGCCGCGCAGAAACTCCTCGAACGCGATCGGGTGGTCGCCCTGACCGGCCTCGTCGGCGGGGCGACCGTCGACAAGGTGCAGGTTCTCACCACCGCCCGGAAGATCCCCCTGCTCGGCGCGAACGCCCGCCCGGCGTTCACCTCGGAGGGCGGCAAGCCCCGGGATCTGACCTACACGTGGCACACCTCCTACAACTCCGACGAGCCGGGCATCGCCATCGCCGAGCACGTCAGATCCCAGGTCGGTGACGGTGCGGTGTATGCGATCGGCCCCGATTACCAGGGGGGCTGGGACGAGCTGCGCGGTTTCACCGACACGTTCACCCGCCTCGGTGGGAAGCTCGCGAACCCCGACGGGAAGGCGCTGTTCACGCCGTTCCCGGCCACGGAGAACTTCCTGCCCTACCTCAACAAGGCCGCCGCAACGAACCCGGAAGCCGTCTACACCTTCTACGCCGGGGCGGCGGCGGTGGCCTTCGTCAAGCAGTACGCCCAGTCCGACCTCAAGGACGTGCCGCTCTACGCCGCCGGGTTCCTCACCGAAGGATCAGTCCTCACCGCCCAGGGCCCGGCCGCCACCGGCATCCGCAACGTCC
The DNA here is from genome assembly GCF_030518815.1 of Micromonospora cynarisoli. Classification (NCBI taxonomy): domain Bacteria; kingdom Bacillati; phylum Actinomycetota; class Actinomycetes; order Micromonosporales; family Micromonosporaceae; genus Micromonospora; species Micromonospora cynarisoli. Next base: position 5,028,015 of record NZ_CP130426.1, read on the forward strand.
TCAACTACAGCCCCACCCTGTCCAACGCCGCCAACCAGGCGTTCATCGCCGCCTGGTCCGCCGCCGGGAACTCCAGCCCACCGACCACCTTCGCGATGGCCTCCTACGACGCCGCCGCCGTCCTCGACCGCGCCCTCGCCGCAGTCGCCGGGAACGTGACCGGCCCGAAACTCAACGAGGCGATCGGGAAGGTCGGGCGGGTCACCAGCCCGCGCGGGGACTGGCAGTTCGAACCAACCGAACACCGACCGGTGCAGCGCTGGTACCTGCGCGAGGTCCGCGCCGACGGCCCGGTGCTGTCCAACGTGCTCGTACAGGACCTCACCACTCTGCCCGCCACCTGAGGGGAGTGGTTCGCATGGGCACCTACCTGATCCCCGGCCTCGACGGCATCGCCTACGGGCTGCTCCTGGCCATCGCCGCCGCCGGACTGACCCTCGCCTTCGGCGCAGGCGGCGTACTCAACCTCGCCCACGGCACCCTCATCGCCGCCGGCGGCTACGTCGCCGCCACCACCAGCACGGGCAGCTGGCCGAGTCTGATCTGGGCGATCCTGGCGGCATCGGTAGTCGGCGCCGTCGGCGGTGGTGTGCTCGCCGCTCTGACCGCAGCCCTCGCCGGACGAGGCCACCTCGACCAGGCGCTGCTCACCTTCGGTATCGCCCTCATCGGCGCAGACCTGCTCACCACCGTCTTCGGCGCGGACATCCGACGCCCCCGGCTACCCGCCGCCCTGGACACCACCCTGACCATCGCCGGCCACCCCTACCCTGCCGACCGGCTCGCGGCCCTCACCGCCGCCGTGGCTATCGCCGCCATCGGGTACGGAGTGCTGCACCGCACCCGCGCCGGGCGGCTCATCCGCGCCACCGTCGACGACCGCCACATGGTGGCCGGTATCGGTGTCGACCCCCGCGTCGTCAATGTCGTGGTCCTGGTCGCATCCGGGGCGCTCGCCGGCCTCGCCGGGGCGCTGTGCACGCCGATCCTCGGGGTCGGACCCGGGACCGCGCCGACAACGCTGCTGCTGTCGTTGGTCATCGTCGTCTGCGGTGGCCTCGGATCGGTGCCCGGCGCGGTGGTCGCCGCGATCGGCGTCGGCCTGGTCCAGACCATCGGCGTGATCACCATCCCCGCCCTCGCCCCGTACCTGCTGCTCGGCGCGATGGCCCTGCTCCTGCTCACCCGCCGCCGGACCCTGCCCGGGATGCCCGGATGACCGCCCGCCTCCCGCTCCCCCACAGCTGGGACGACCTACGGCGATGGGTGCCCTGGCTGCTCCCCCTCACCGTGCTGGCGGCGGCGTCGGACGGCTACTGGCCTGCCACCGTCGCCCGGATGCTGCCCCTGGCACTGCTCGCGGTCAGCGTCGCCACCGTCACCGGCGCGGCCGGGCTGCCCACCCTCGGGCAGGTCGCCCCCTACGCCGCCGGCGCCTACACCACCGCCCGCCTCGCCCTGGCCGGCCACACCCTCGCCCCCGTGCACCTCACCGCCGCCGCACTGGCCGGCGCGGCCACCGCCGGACTACTCGGCATGCTGCTGGTCCGGCACCGGGGCACCGTGGTGTTGATGCTCAGCCTCGCCGTGGCGGAACTGACCACAATCACCGCCACCCAGTGGCGCACACTCAGCGGCGGCACCGACGGCCTCGCCGGCATCCCCGCCCCACACCTGCTACCCAGCACACCAGCATTGACCGCCGACCGACCCGTGCTGCTCTACGCCACCGCCGTCACCGTCGCCACTACCGCCGCCACGATGCTGCTACTGCACCGACACCACCTGCTCCTCACCGCCGTACGCGGCAACGAAACCCGCGCCGCCGCCAGCGGCCACCCCGTCACCACCTACCTGTGGCTCGTGCACACCGGCGCGGGAGCCATCGCCGGAACCGCCGGGGCACTGCTCATCCACACCCACCAGTGGATCACCCCCGCCGACATCGGCTTCGACACCGCCGCCCTGGCCCTGCTCGCCGCCGTCATCGGCGGCACACACTCCCCACCCGGAGCCGCCATCGCCGCAGTGCTCGTCCTCGGCGTGCGAGACGTGGCCGCCGCCGACTGGCCCGGCCACGCCCCGCTCCTCCTCGGCGCCCTGTTCGTCGCCGCGGTCTACCTGCTCCCCGGTGGCCTGACCGCCGTCCCCGCCCGTCTTCACAAGGGGGTGCGGCGGGTCCAGGAGGCCGAGAGACCCGCACCGCTGCCATCTGCTTCCCGGAGGTCCCCGTGACCACTCAACACGTCGACGCCGTCGACCACCTTCCCTCCCTGCGGGACCCCGCCGACATCGACCGCGCCCACGGTGCAGGCCTGGTCGCCACCGGCCTGCGCCACGCCCACCAACAGCTGACCGTCCTCGACCTCGACTCCTTCGCCATCGCACCAGGCGACCGGCACGCGGTCATCGGCCCCAACGGCGCCGGCAAATCCACCCTGCTCAACCTCCTCGCCGGCAGCACCCGGGCACAGACCGGCACCATCACCTACCAGGGGCACACCATCACCCGCCGAGGCAGCGCCTGGCGAGCCCGCGCCGGCATCGGCCGCACCTTCCAACACCCCACCGTCTACCCCGACCTGACCGCCCACGACTGCGTACGCATGGGCGGCTGGCACCACCGCCACCACCCGGAACGGACTCCTCTGGAACTCCTCGAACTGGTCGGCCTCGCCAGCCGGGCCGACGATCCGGCCACCACCCTGTCGCACGGGCACCGCCGGATGCTCGACCTCGCGGTCACCCTGGCCGGACAACCCCGGGTGCTTCTGCTCGACGAGCCCGCCGCCGGACTCACCGACACCGACCTCACCCGACTCCTCGACATCCTCGGCACCCTGCCCGGATGGATGGCGGTGATCCTCGTCGAACACCACATGGACCTCGTCGCCGCCCTCGCCAACTGGATCACCGTGCTGCACCACGGCCGCCGACACCTCGACGGACCCGCCCACCACATCCGCGCCGACCCCACCCTGCGCGCCCTCCACCTCGACAGCGCGCAGGCCGGCCATGCTGCACGTCCGTGACCTGACCGCCGGCCACCACCCGGACACCCCGGTCGTCCGATCGGTGTCGTTCCACCTGCCCACCCCCGGCGTCTACACGATCGTCGGCCCCAACGGCGCAGGGAAAACCACCCTGCTGCACACCCTCGCCGGCCACCTCCGCCCGACCAGCGGCCGGGTCGTCCTCCACGGGCGGGACATCACCGGCATCCGCCCCCACCACATGGCCCGCGCCGGCATCGCGCTCGCCCCACAGGGCCGACGGCTATGGCCGTCACTGACCGTCCTCGACCACCTCACCATCACCCGCCCGGTCAACAGTGCCGGCTTCGGGGTGGAGGAGCTGCTCGACCTGTTCCCACCACTGGCAGCCCGACGGCGGCACCACGGCCACCAACTCTCCGGTGGCGAACAACAGATGCTCACCATCGCCCGCGCCCTCCGCACCAACCCACGGCTGCTGCTGGCCGACGAACCCACCGAAGGACTCTCCCCCACACCGCCGGCCAGGTCACCGCCGTACTCCGGGACCTACCCGACCGGGGCGTCACCGTGCTCGTCGCACTCCCACAAGCCCACCCCGCGACCGCCGTCACCGACCGCGTCCACACGCTGAACGCCGGACAGCTCGGTGACCCGCCGGCAGGTCGACCTGCTGGTGGACGACCACCCTCACCCTCACCCCCGCCCACCCGAAGTAGCCACCCGCACCCGCACCGACCGCCGCTGGTGGGAGGCACCCACCACCACGACTGAGCCACCGGCCAGCCCAGCCGCGCAGACACCACGCCCCCGCAACCGGTGGACCGCCCCCACCCCACAACCCTGCCCACTTGTGAAAGCGAGCCCACGATGACCACCACCGGCCAGCACTACCAGTTCCGCAACAGCCCCCACCAGCTCCACCCCCTCCAGGACGTCCTCGACCCCCACACCATCCGAGAACTCGCCCGGGTCGGGGTGAAAGCCGGTATGCGGGCCCTCGACATCGGCGCCGGCGCCGGCTCCATCACCCGCCACCTCGCCGGCCTCGTCGGACCCGACGGCAACGTCACCGCCGTCGACCTCGACACCCAACTCCTCAACCCCACCAGCAGCATCGACGTCTACCAGCGCGACCTACGCACCCAGCCCATCCCCACCACCCCCGACGGCTATCACGTCATCCACGCCCGCTGCCTACTCGAACACCTGCCGAACCGGATGGACCTGCTCCGACAGGCGATCGACCTGCTGCGCCCCGGCGGATGGCTCGTCCTCGGAGAGATCATCTACTCCCGCATCATCGTCCACCGTGCCCCCACCGAACCCGACGCAAGCCTCATCACCCGCGTCATACACGGCGTCCTCGACACCCTCGCCGACCACGGCGTCGACCTGCACTGGGGCGAAACCACCCCCGCGCTACTGCTCGCCGCCGGCATGAACCACGTCCACGCCCGCAGCCACACCGAAACCTGGACCGGCGGCGGACCGGGCTGCGCCCTCTACGCCAACAACACCCACCAACTCCACGACCACCTCACCGACACCGGCCTCACCGTCGAAGACCTCGCCCGGTTCACCGAACTGATGGCCGACCCCTACGTCGTCGTCTCCAGCTACCAGTTCACCACCGTGCACGCCCAGAAACCCGAACCCACCCCACCATCCTGAGCCTCCCCACCTGATCGACCCAGTGGCTGCTGCCTGCCACCACGACACCAAACGAAGGTCAGGCCTCCCCCTGACGCTGCTCCACGACCACCTCATCCCTCCTTCCCGCCCACACGTGCCACGACCCTTGGACAACCCATGCCCCTCATCCCCACCGCTACTGCGGTCCGGTTCCTCACCCGCGACACCAACTGCCCCAGCTCACCGCCGGCGACGATGATCCGAACCCGCACCGGCGCGACGCTGCTCGCCACGTCGCTTCTCCTCGCAGCCTGCGCCGGACCGTCCGCCGACGAGAACCCCGGCCCACCGCCGCCGACGGCGTCTGCGAGTAGCGCGCCGCCGGTGCCAGCCGGACCGGTCCTGACCCGCCTGGCCGCCACCCTCACCGACGCACCCGCCGACACCACCCGTGGCGGTTACCAGTACGTCGAGCGCCGCACCTGGCACCGGGACCTCATCGGTCCGCCCGGCCCCACCGGGTGGCCCGAACGGATCCGCGTCGACCACCTGTGGCGCACCGACGATGCCGCCAAGGGCCGGCTGGTCAGCGTGCACCTCGAAACCCACGGCTGCACCCCCGACGACGACGAAAGCGGCAGCTGGGCTGGCCGGACCGGGAACCGGTTCGACCAACCCCCACCGAGACAACCCGACGCCCTGCGCACCCACCTGCTCATCGCGGGCGGCCCTGGGGAAAACCGTCCGCAGGACATCGTCGGCGGCGTCGCCATGCTCTACGAACGCCACGCGCTCACCCGTCCGGTCCGGGCCGCGGTCCTGCAGCTCCTCGCGCAGCAGCCCGGCCTCCTGGCGCAAGCCGGCGTCACCGACCGCATCCAGCGGCCCGGCACCGACCTCATCCTCCCCTACACCGACCGCTCCGGTGTGCCGCGACGCGACATCCTCACCATCGACGCACACAGCGGCGTCCTGCTCGCCGCCCGCAGCGTCATCACCGGCCCCATCCCGCCCCAGGACCCGCGCCTGGGACCCGACTACCCGACGCTGATCGTCGCCGAGGCAGCCACCTACCGGCTCTACGTCGACAGCCGCCGCACCCCGAACACCCACACACCGACAGTTGGCTGCCAACAGCCCACCCTCCGGCCGACGCAGAGCAACACCTCCCCGCGGTGAGAGGTAACAGGCGCCACGCCGATCCTCAGCCGCCGGCGACTCCTCGCATCCCCGACGGGCCGCCGCACACCTCGGACCGTGACCCCGTCACCGCCGAGATCGACATCTGAGGCTCCGGAACCCCTCCGACCGCCCCGACGATTGCTCTGGCGGGCCAACATCTCATCGCCCCCGATCCCCAGCCTGTCGAGGACCAACCTTCCGTGGCCAAGCCCCGCAAATACACCTCCGACGTCATCGCCGACGCAGTACGCCAGGTCGAGGCTGCCCGCGCGGCGGGACGACGCGGCCCGATCAGCACCGTCGCCCGAGAACTCCACCTCGACCGTCGACTACTCCAAAACTGGGTGACCAAAACCCGCGCCCATGCGACCGCAGCAGCACCCACCGCGCCGAGCACGCACATGGGCGTCGCGAATGACGCGGTCGTGTTGCCCGACGGTCTGCTCCACTGCCGGTTCTGCCAGCTGCCCATGACCCCGGTCTTCACCCACGCCGGGCTCATCTACGACTGCCCACCACCGTGCCCCCGGACTCCGCTGAGCGCGACGGCTGTCGCGCACAGCGTCGGCCAAGTGGTGCTCCGACACGCCGCGCACCTCGTGCCCACCCCCACCCACCCCAAGCGCGCAAGCACCGCCGCCGCTCATGCCCACCGGTTCATCGCCCGGATCGCCGTCGGCGCCCGCCCCACCGACCTACACGTCACCTGGCGTATCACGGCCAACGGACCCCGACACGCCCTGGCCGAGGTTCTCCACCTCGCCCATCAGCTCGCCGACGCCGACCCCACCCGCGCCCGCCACATCGTGCAGAGCATCCTCGCCGCCGTCGATCCCGCCACCACGTCCACCAGCACGCTCCATGCCGAAGCCGCCCACCTGCTCGCCACTCTCCTCCACAGCGCGGCGGCGATCCGCTGGGCCGACTTCGCCCACCGCAGCCTCACCCACCTCCACGGCCCCACCGCCCCGACCACCCTGGCCGCCGCACACACCCTTGCCACCGCCCACCACAGAGCAGGCCACCGCCAACGCGCGTACCGCCTATACCGGCAACTCGGCGACCACCTGGCTGCCACCGCCGGCCCCGACGCCCATCCCACCCTTGCCGTGCAAGCCACCACCGCCCTCGTCCTGGACGACCTCGGCCACCACGACGCCGCCCGCACGCTTCTGGCCGACACCATCACCCACCACCGTCGCGCGCACCCCGGCCATCCCGCCACCAACCGCATGGTCGAGCACCTCGACCATCTGTGGCAGAACCACAAGACCTGCCCGATCAACCCGGCGAAACCGGGAGATGTCCCTACCCCCGGCGCAGGCATGACAGCCCGGGCGATGGCAGCAGACGACATGGTGCGCCCGGAGCAGACGACCCCTGCGCACGGCGGTGGCACACCTCGCCAAGGCGAGCGGCCGGCCATACGTCGGCGTGCTGCACACCGGCCGCTCGCCGCGGGATCGTCGTGATCGCGGCGCCACTGCGACGCGACCAGTGGATGTCAACGCATCAGGGATGCTCGACCGTGCAGGCCGCCGTCAGTGCCCGTCCGGCGGGTGCTGCTTTTATGACGAGCCACATCAATACTGAGGGTGAAGTCGCAGGGCAGGTGGCGAACAGACTGTTACAACCAGTTGCCGTGTTCCACTGTGGATGACCAAAAAGACTCTTTGATGTTGATTACGGATGATGCGCAGTAATAGCTTCGAAATGTCGTCACATCAAAGGAGGTTAGGCCATGCGCAAAGGCGTCGAGTGGAACTGAGAACTGGCCCAACCGGCTAACGTGGAACATCGTTGACCTTGCGATGTGAGCCCACGGAGGCATGATCGATGTCGATCCGGCGCGGAAGGCAGGCGCTGGGTCTGCTGACAGGGGCCATAGCGGTTACGGCGCTGGCATGTCTGGTCTGGGCGGTGGCTCAGATGGGCACGCCGGCGCCGGCCGCGCCCTGGGTCTACGCGGTGGTGGGCGCGGCGTTGATGGCGGTGGGCGCGGTGTTGCCCATGCCCCTGCCGTCCCGGATGCCGATCAGGATCACCCTCATCCCGACGGCGTGCATCGTGTGCGTCGCGGTGCTGCCGGCGCATTGGGTGGTGATCTGCACCGCCATTGGAGTCTCGCTCGGCCGTGCCGCTCGACAGCCGGCGCTCAGGATGAGCCGGCACAAGCTCGTCCATAACACGAGTGTGGATGTCGTCACCGCCTCAGTGGCGGCGATGATGATGTACGGGGCCGGCTTCCGCCCAGCGCTCGCCGGCTCGGGCGGGAGGGAACTTGAGCCTGCGTGGGTGATCGTCGCGTTCCTCGCCACAGCGGTCGTGGCTCTGCTGTTCGAAGAGTTGGTGACGGTCGCGGCGGTGACGTGGTCGACCGGGCAGCCGATCGCGATGACGCTGCGTTTCCTCTGGCGGACACGACTGGTTGTCGCCGTCGGTGAAGTGCTTGCCGCGGTGGCCATCGCCGTCGCGCTCTTGATCGAGCCTCGCGTCCTCATCGCGCTGCCCTCGACGATGATGGCGCTGTACTTCGCGGTAAGCCATCGGCTCCGGATCCGCGAGGAGCGACGCGTCTGGGAGCGCTTGACCGCATTGAGTGACGCCCTGTCCGCCAGGAACCTCGATGAGGTGCTGCACACCGCCGCTGCTGGTGCGGTGGAGTTGTTCGGCGCGCAGTCCGCCGATATCGAGATCTCCCATGATCGGCGCCTGGTCCGTGCGGTGCTGCGGGGAGACGTGGCGCTGGTGGCGTATGACGGATCCGTGGACAACGCCCCTGCTGGCGCTGAATCGCCGGTGGTGCTGACGCAGGGTTTCGGCGACCACATGACAGGTGTGCGCGGCGAAGTCCGTCTGCGGCTGGCTGGCTCTGACCAGACGGCGTCGGTGCGTGAACGCGCGACGCTGCGGGCGTTCGTCGCGACGCTGTCATCGAGTGTGGACCTTGCGCACGCCTATGGTCTGCTCGCACGTGAGGCTACCCATGACAAGGACACGGGCCTGCCGAATCGGCTCGGGCTGTCGCAGTGGTGCGCCGCGCTACCCGACGAACCGTGCCACGTCCTGGCGATAAATGTGGAGAATCTGCACTTCCTGGCCGACACGATGGGGCAGGACTGGACGAGGGTGGTTCTCGCGCAGATAGCGGACCGACTGCGTCACCTGTCGGCGGACCCCTCGGCTGTCGCGGCCCGCGTCGGTGACGCCACCTTCGCCCTTGTGCTGCGCGAGGTGACCAGTGAACTGGCGTATCAGCGGGCCTGCAGGGCCGTGGCGATGCTCCGCCACGGCCTTGACGTCGGTGGCCGCCGTGTCGAGCTGCGTGCCAGTGCCGGTATGGCGTCGGGTGCACCGGGACCGGAGATGCTGGATGCGGCCGAGCGGGTGCTGTGGCGGGCGTTGCGTCGAAGCGAGGACAGGCTCGTGTCCTACGAGTCAGGCACGGTAGGGCAGTGGTCGTTGGCCCGCGAGCTGACGCAGGCGCGGATGTCGATCTCCTACGAACCTGTGGTGCACCTGACCAACGGAACGATCACGATGGTGCAAACGGTGCCACGCTGGCTGTACTCGCGCAACGATCTGCTCGCCGCGGACGATTACGTCTACCAGCACATCGACGATGTCCACAGCCTCGGGGAGTTGGCGTCACAGGTGCTGACGCGTTCCATGGCGGCGGCGACCTCCTGGCGCGACGTGCTGCCCGAGGCGGCACTGGTCGTGCCGGTGCCCGCTGCTGCCGTGACGACGCAGCTCGCCGCGACGGTGCGAGAACTGTTAGACGCCCACAGGCTGCCGGGATCGCGCCTGGTACTGGCGCTCACCCGGCCACCGACGGAAGCAGGCCACGACTCCTTCAACGGCGGCGTCGGCGATGAGGGAGACCAGAGCGCCGCTGCGCATGTGACCAGGATGGGTGTGCGCCTTCTCCTGGACAACTACGGCAGCAGGCACACCGATCTCGCGGCCCTCAACGCCGCCGACTGGAGCTTCCTGCGCCTGCACCCGGCCTTCTCGCTCGACGACCGGTGGCGTCCGGCGGGGACGGTCATCCGCGCGGCGGTAGACCTCGCGGCGGACCTCGATCTCGTCGCCGTCGCCGCGGGCATCAGAACCCAGGACCAGCGCCACGAACTGGCCGCTCTGGGATGCGCCTACGGAAGCGGCGAGTTGTTCGGGGGCGAGATGTTCCCCAGCCAGATCCGCGCGTACGCCGAGCGGTTGGTTCCGCACCCCGTCGCAGTGATACCTGATCAGCGGCGGTTACACCGGTCGGGCTGATCGAGCAGGCGGCAGGTCCACCGCAAGCGGCACCACGGGGATGTCACCGATCATGGAGGTCGCGCGGGGCCTGACCAGGGCAGCCGGGCCCACCGGCGCCCACCTGGCGATTTCCGCGGCGACGAGGGGCGAGTCGCGCATCGCCCGTTCCACGCGGGCGAGGTGCCGCGCCTCAGCGCCCACATCATGACGGTCGTGAGGTGGCGGCGGCAGCTGCGGGCTGATGGCGGGCGGCGCGATGGCGGCCTGTCGGTGCCGCAGGGCCACGGCGACCGTGGCTGCCTCGGCCACCGCGGCCGTCGCAGCGGCGTCGAGACGGTGACGGCGTGCGCGCGACGTCGCACTGGCGTGGACCTGCGGGCTGCACCAAGGGCGCAACGCGCGCAATGCCTCATGTATCTCGACGACGGTGCGGTGCCGCTGCCGACTACCGCGGATCTCGGTGGGGACAGGGGTGGCGGTACTGGTGGTGACGATGACGAGATCCGGCATGCCGTCGCGCAGCGCCATCCACAGGTGCAGCAGGTGCCAGTCTGAGCGCCGATCGGCCCACCAACTCGTCCTCTCGCCGGACAGCCACCGCGGGCGCTCGTTCCGTGTGTCGTCGTCCGCATCACCATGCGCCGCGGCCTTGGTGAGCCGCTGATAAAGGAGGTCCGCAGCAAGTTCCGCCTCAGCCTCGACGGCCCGATCGACATGATCATGCTGGATGTCGCCGGGGTGGTCGAGGACGAGGTGCGCGACCTCGTGCAGCACGGTCTGGGTCCGGGTCACCGCAGGCAGCGAGCGATCGACCAGGATGAAGTCACGCTGCGGTCGGTCCGTGATGAGCAGGCCGGAGGGGTGGCCAGGTTCCAGATCGACATCGCCGACCACGAGGTCCCGGCCCCGGGCCACACCAATCGCGGTGCACCAGGCGTCGACGGTATAGGGCGCGCACGGAGAAGGCAGGCCCGCTCTCGCCAAGCGTCGCCGAAGGCGCGCTCGAGCCAGCAGCATCCTGACCTCCCGGCATCGTGATCAGCGCTGATTCGAAGGTCAGAGTGTAGCCGCATCTATCGCTGTGTACACGCCTGTGTACTGTGCGGGGCCGCCACCGTTGACGGCAGTCGGTTAGGCTGCTGACAAAGACGATCGTCAACGGCCGGGTGGGAGAAGCGGTGACCAACCAGCGGGCGAACACGCCCGATGCCCCACGTCCCCGAGCCACCGTCGCGCGCATGTACGACTACCTCCTCGGCGGCAAGCAGAACTTCGAGGCCGACCGGCGCGCGGCGCGAGACGTTCTGAGCAAGGTGCCCGACGCGGCCAACATCGCCCTGTCCAACCGGCTGTTCCTGCGCCGCGCCGTCCACACGCTCGCCCAGGCAGGCATGCGACAGTTCCTCGACCTCGGCTCCGGCATCCCCACCCAGGGCAACGTCCACGAAATCGCCCAAGCCGTCAATCCCGAGATCCGCGTCCTCTACGTCGACATCGACCCCGTCGCGGTGGTGGCGTCGAACCAGATCCTCCACGGCAACCTGCGCTGCCGGGCGATCGAAGGCGACTTCACCCGCCCGGACGCCATCCTCGGCGTCCTCGCCGACAGCGACCTCGCGTCGATCATCGATCTCGACGAGCCGGTCGTGGTTCTCTACTGCTCCGTGCTGCAACTGATCCCCGACGAGCAGATCGACGCCGTGATCGCGCCCATCCGGGATGTGCTGGTGCCGGGCAGCGCCATGGTCATCAGCCACGTGGGCGTCGACGTGCCCGACCGCTGGGGCGAGTCCACCGTGCAACAGGCAGCCGACGTCTACCGCACGCAAGCCGCCACGGACATACGGTTCCGCACCGACGAGCAGATCACCGCTCTGTTCAGCGACTTCGAAATGATCGAGCCTGGCCTCGTGCCGCTCGACCGTTGGCGACCCGAACTCAGCGAACCCGATCCTTACGTCGCCGCGTCGATCCCCTCACCGATGCGCGGCGCTGTGGCGTTCCGCCGCTGACCATCACAGCCCACCACTCGCGCAACACGGCTGCCGCCAGCTCGAACGGGCAGCCGAGCGTCACGGGTTCCTGGGACATGCGCGCGTGTCGACCTGAAGTGACCCCTTGAGGCTGGACACCTCTTGACTTGGCATCCTGCCGAGGAGGAGGAAACCGCTGTGGTTCGACAGAGCAAGTACCCCGAGGAGTTCCGACGCCAGGCCGCGGCCTTGGTGCTCGACTCCGGTCGCACGATCCGGGACGTGGGCCGGGAGTTGGGCGTCAACCACGAGACGCTGCGGAACTGGGTCGACCGGATGCGGCAGGAACGCGACGGCGGTCGGCCCAGCGACCTGGCCGCTGACGAGCGGGCCGAACTGATCCGGTTGCGGCGGCAGGTCGCGCAGCTGGAGTTGGAGAAGGAAATCTTGAAAAAAGCCGCGGTCTTCTTCGCACGCGAGACGGAGCGGTGAACCGGACCGACGTGTACCGGTTCATCGACGCGGAGAAGACCACCTACCCGGTCCGTCTGCTCTGCCGGCTCCTTGGCGTCGGCCACAGCGCCTTCTACGACTGGCTGCGCGCCGGCCGGCAACGCGCCGCTGAGCGGGAACGCCACGACCTGGCACGTGTCGAGGTCACCCGGCAGGCGTGGTCAGAACACCGCGGCGTCTATGGCGCCCGCCGGCTCACCGCCGAGCTGAACGAGCGCGGGCACCGGTGGAACCGCAAGGCGGTGGCCAGGCTGATGCGCCTGGCCGGGATCGAAGGCGCCCACCGTCGGAGGCGCGGCAAGCCCCGCCGGAAAGCGGCGTCGACCGCGACCGCACCGGACCTTGTCCAGCGGCAGTTCACCGCCACCGCCCCGAACCGGTTGTGGGTCGCCGACATCTCCTACCTGCGCACCTGGGAAGGCTTCCTCTACCTCGCCGTCGTGGTCGACGCCTACTCCCGCCGCGTCGTCGGCTGGGCTATGGCCGACCACTTACGCACCGAGTTGATCCTCGACGCCGTCGGCATGGCCATCCAACACCGCCGACCTGCCCGTGACCAGGTCATCCACCACTCAGACCGCGGGACCCAGTACACGTCGTTCGAGTTCGGCCGGACCCTGCGTTCCTGCGGCGTCCTGGCCTCGATGGGCTCGGTCGCCGACTGCTACGACAACGCCATGGCCGAGACGTTCTTCGCCACCCTCAAAACCGAACTGGTCTACACCCGCGCCTGGCCCAGCCGTCACGAACTGGAGATGGAGGTCTTCTCCTACATCGAGACATCTCACCAACGGTGGCTGTCAAGCAGTTGAGGTTGCGGGTTCGGCGAAAGCCTTGCCGGAGTCGTAGAGGGTGTTGTGTCGTAGGCAGTGGTGCAGCTTGCCGAGCATGAGGTGGAACAGCCGACGCAGGGCGGCGACGTGCCTGTCGCCGGCGGCACGGCGGGATCGGTAGCGGGTGTTCCACTGGGAGTCATGCCGGACCGCGGCCAGCGCCCACACGTATCCGGTAGCGGCGATTCGGTCATTCTTGGCGCGGCGAGCGTGCACGAAACTGCTCTTGCCCGAGGAACGGGTCACCGGCGCGGCACCGGCGAAAGCACGTAACGCGCGGGCGTCGGCGAAGCGGCCGCGGTCGTCGCCGATCTCGGCCAACAGCCGAGCGCCGAGCTGCACGCCGAGACCGGGGATGCTGGTGACGATCTTCGCGTCGGGGTGGGCGGTGAACACCTCGTCGATGCGCTGCTCCAGCTGCTGCAACGTCTGGCAGACCGCGTCGAGTTGCCGCACCAGTCCTTGAAGATGCAGGCCCATGGCCTGCTCGACGGCTGCTGGTTGACGCATCTGCTCGCCGCGGAGGATGCCGTGCAGCTTGTCCGCCTCGGCGGCGATGCCGCGTTGGCGGCCAGCGCAGCGCAGCAACGCCGCGAGCTCGGTGGAAGCCAGCGCCGCCGCGGCCGCGGGCGTCGGCGCTGCGGCGAGGATCACCCGGGCGGCCGGCGAGTCGAGCCGGTGCCGTCCGCCGCGCTCGAACGCCGCCAGGGCGGCGGGGAAGAACATCCGCAGCAGCGTCCGGATCCGGTTGGTGAGCGTGACCTGGTCCCAGGCGGCGTCCTGCTGCGCCCGGGTCAGAACCCGCAGCGACTGCAGCAACTCACTGTCGGCGGGCAGTGGCCGATGCGCGGTCGCATCGGTGCGCAGGATGTTCGCCAGCACCATCGCGTCGAACGCGTCCGACTTGCCGCGCGAGGCCCGATACCGGTCCCGATACCGCGACACCGCCAAAGGATTGATCGCGAACACCTGTCGACCCGCGGCCCGGAGACCAGCCACCAGCAGTCCCTGACTCGTCTCGATCGCTACAGGCAGTTTCCCGCCGGTCGGATCATGCTCGGCCAGCAGCGCAAGGACCTGACTGAGGCCGGCAGCATCGTCGTTGATCCTGACCGATGCCACCACGACGCCCGTCTCGCCGACGACAGCTACATCATGGTGATCCTGGGCCCAGTCGATGCCACACGCCACCGCTACCACCGTTGCTCCTCCCTGTCATGGACCACAGCGAGGCGCGACGCCCTAATGGACAGTGCTTGCCGCACGACATCTCACGAGCCGTTCGCCTCGCCACCGGCGGCGCCCGAACTCGCGCAAGGCTCCAGGCCTGCGACTGACCAAGGCTCAGCCCGCCGGCGAACCACGAAACGATCATCCCCGTCGATCGCCGTGACCGCCACGCGCCCCTCTCGATACCCAGGGTCAACGCCCCGCCACTTCTACAGGCGTCAGCAGCGGCCACGATCCTCAACGAGGCGCCGCTCTCGATTCCCCGACTCGACGGCCATCGGCTGGTACGGGCGTCCTCGGTTGCCATTAAGGCTTCTACAACCCTCGCCGCCGACACAGCCGTCTGGGTAACGTCAGCCCCGACACCTACGAGAAGATCCACCGAGAGTCCCTGACACACATCGAGGTGTCCGGCCAATAGGGGTCACTTCAACCCGGCGGACACACCCATCCACTGACGGCAATAGCCATCGTCCGTTCATCGAGCAACTGGACCCTGCTGATTGACCGGCGAGCCTGTCTAAGGGGTATCGCGCGCCGACGTTCGTGTCCATGCGGCCATGAGCGGCCGAGTCCGTCCGGCTGACAGGAATAGTGCCTGCCCAGAGCGCACGTCGCGGCACCTGGCCGGGGATAACCACCTGGGGGAATGTTGCCGGCGCCGGCAACATTCATCGACACGCGGGACCCGGCCGTGCTGAATTGGGACGTCGAACCTGGCCACGTTGCCATGAGTCGACTCGACCGAACTAGGCCTGCCGCATATCCCGCTGGCGGGCTGACGACCGCGGCTAAGTAGGTGCGTCCGATGATTGATGTGGGCCTTTCGTGGCGTCCGAGCGCCGGCACCCTTGCCGCTGCCGGGCTTGATGGCCTGTCGGCGTCAGGACACGTGCCGGCCGGGCAAGCCCTCCCACGCAGGGCCCCTGGACGGCCCATCCGCTGCTCTGCCACCGTGGCAACGGCCGGCAGGCACCGACGCGGCGCTGATGACCATCCTTGCCGACAGCGAGAGTCCTGGGACAGGCCGAGTCAGGTACGACAGGCACCGCCAGCCGCAGCAGACCAACGGGCCGAGCACCCGACCTACCCACGCGCCTGGCGCCCCCCTTTTTCCGAATCTATCCCTGCCTGGAGGTTCGTCATGGTCCCGTCCGCACTCCCCGCGGTGCTACCGGGCTCCGGTGCCACCGACTACGCCCGGTACATGCGCACTGATGAACTGTTGCGTCTGCAGAAGGAGCCGGCGCAGTGGGTCCACCCAGACGAGTTGCTCTTCCAGATCGCACACCAGAGCACGGAGTTATGGCTGAAGCTGACCCGTTCACACCTGTCCCGCGCGCTGGCGCACCTGGAGGCGGGGCAGCCCGCAGAGGCAGAGTTGCTGATCGACCGAGCCGCGGAGGCGCTGCGGCTGATCACCGAGCATCTACGCATCCTGCGGTCGTTGCCACCGGCGCACTTCGCGGTCATCCGCAGGACGTTGGGCAACGGGTCGGGATTCGAGTCACCTGGCTGGCGGCTACTACGTGCGGCGACCACGGAGTTGGATATCGCCTACAGCCGGCTGCTGTCCTCCCTCCGGATCACAGTCGTCGACGTTTACCGTGGTCAGCCGTCGGATCCGCTGTACCGGCTCGCCGAGGCGTTAATCGAGCTTGACGAGCGGATCGCGTTGTGGCGCGTCGAGCACTACAGCGTCGCCACCCGCGTCATCGGTCACGGGGTCCGGGGCACGGGGGGCACCCCGGTCGACAGCCTGCCGACGTTGATCAGCCACCGCAGGTTCCCGACTCTGTGGGAGGCGCGGACGGCGGCGACACGGACGGGCTCCTCCGGTATATGCCCCAGTGAGGGGCGGCGATGAGCGCGTCGGTCCTGCACGATCCCGTGCCGTGCCTGCCTGCGGTGCGGCAGCGACTGGTCACGTCGGTGGCGCAGACGCACCTCGCGGTCTGCAGCATCGCTCCCCGCAGCTCGGATGTGGAGCAGGCACTGTCCTGGATGATGGAGGACCTGTCCCGGCCCGGCTTCTGGCAGGCGTGCGAACAGCAGGTGCAGCGGGCCCGCGGGATGTTCGCGCGGCTCATCGGCGCCCACGTCGACCAGGTCGCGGTCCTGCCCAACGCCAGCATCGCCGCACACCAGGCGGTGTCGAGGCGGCGATGGCGGCGACGCCGAGACGTGGTGGCCACGCCCGCGGAGTTCCCGGGCATCGCGCACACCTGGTTGAACCAGCCTGCGGTGCGGATGCGGTGGACCAGCCCGCCGGGCGGCGTTGTCCGCACCAGCGACTACCTGCCACACATCACCGCACGCACGGGACTGGTGTCGGTGCCGGCCGTGACCTACCGCGACGCGATCTGTCTCGACGTGCCGCGCATCGCCAGGGCCGCCCACGACGTCGGCGCGCAGGTGTTCGTCGACGCCTATCAGGCTGCGGGCGTGATGCCGCTGAACGTCGACACACTGCGCTGCGACTACCTCGTCGCCGGTACCGGCAAGTACCTGCTGGGGCTGCCGGGGTTAGCGTTCCTCTACGTCAGGCACCCGGATGGGCCGATGCCGGCCCTCACCGGCTGGCTCGGCCGCGCCAACCCGCACGCCCTGAACGCCACCGTTCTGGACTCGCCGTCACACGCCCGCCGCTACGAGACAGGCACCCCGTGCGCCGCCGCCGTGTACGCCGCAGTCGCCGGACTGTCCCTGGTCGGCGACCTCGACCTGGAACAGGTGCGCCGCCACACTCAGCGGCTGATCGCCACCGCCGCCCGGCGCCTGAACGAGCTCGGTGAGGTCGTGCGGATCGCGACCCCACCCGAGGCGCAAGGCGCGCACCTCGCGCTGGTCGATCCCCAGGCCGAGGCACTGGCGTCCTGGCTTGGCGACCGCGGTGTCATCACCGCGCCCCGCGCCGGCGTGTTGCGCCTGGCCGTGCACGTCTATAGCACCGACGAGGACATCGACGCCGTGTGCGAGGCCATCGCCGCCTATCGGCGCCACCAACCCACCCCAGGAGGGATCTGATGAACCCCGCGCCGTTGCAGGACTGGTTGGGCCATCGCACGCCCGCCGCTCGCCGCTTCCCCTACGACCGGGTCGTCGACGCCTACCAGCAGTACGGCAAGCAACTCTTGCCGCGGGACTGGATGACGCTGCTGCAACACGCTCGGGAGCGGCTGCCGAACGTGCGCGGTCCCCAGCAGCAGCTGACCGACTTCCTGACCGTTGCGCTCGACAAGGTCGACCACCGCTTCGACTACCGCACCTATCTGGGCCTGTGCCTACTGCCGATCCCGGACCCCGACACCGGCACCGACACCGCACAGCGGCTCCTGGCCCGCCGTGACCGCCTCCACGTGCTGCTGCTGGCCGATCTGGCGGCCTTCGAACTACGGGCCCTCGACAGCGCCAGCACACCGATGAGTCACCTACGCCCGACCCCACCGGTGGTGGGCAAACGCCTGCGGCACGCGATGCGCGCCGCGAGTCCCGCCCTGCACCGACTCAGCTTCCCCCTGCGCGACGTCGACGACCCGCTGGCGCTGGCCCGCCGGCTGGTCACCATGACCGGCATCGACCGCACCCCGGCAGAGCGGCTGACGCTGCGCATCACCCTGCTGCCGGTGTCGACCATCCACGACGAATGGCTGTTCCTGCGCACCCTGCAAGCGTTCGAGGTGACCCTCGGCCTACTCGCCGTCGACCTCACCCGCGCCGTCACCGCCGTCGGCGAGAACCGCCTACCCCTGGCCGGCCTCCAGCTCACCGCCGCCGCGTCATTGCTGCAGGAGACCACGCCCCTGTGGTCGATGCTGGCCACCATGCAGCCACAGGCATTCCACCGCTTCCGGGTCTACACCGACGGCGCCAGCGCCATCCAGTCCCATGCCTTCAAACTGGTCGAGTCGCTGTGCCGCACACCCGACCCACCACGCCTGCACTCGGCGGCATACCTGTCCGTGCCTGATGTGCAAGCCCGCATCCGCGACGGGCAGATCAGCCTCGACGACGCATTGACCGCCATCCGCGCCGGCCGGAACACCCTCACCGAGCACCCCGCCCTGCGCGACGGCATGCGCGCATTCACCACAGCGATGCTCCAGTGGCGACGCACCCACTACCGCCTCGCGGTACGGATGCTCGGCACCGAACGCGCCGGAACCGGTGGCACGCCCGGCACCCCGTACCTGCTGCGCAGCCGCGACACCACCATCTTCGGCGACCACGACCCTCACTACGCCACGGCCGACCTCCGATGACCACAGCACACGCGTCCCACAACACCGACGCCCGTGAGGAGATGCACCTACACGCGCGCCAGTTTCTACGCCAGTGGCACGACGAGTCAGGCACACCCGGGTTTACCGCACGATGGCGACACCTCAGCGCCGAGATCGCCGCCACCGGAACCTGGCAACCCACCTCCGACGAGCTGACCTACGGCGCGCGGGTCGCCTGGCGCAACGCCGGCCGCTGCCTCGGCCGGGCACGCTGGTCGAGCCTCATCGTCCGCGACCGCCGCCACACCACCACCCTGCCCACACTGCTACAAGAACTCACGGCCCACCTCGACGAGGCCACCAACAACGGACGCGTCCGATCGGTGCTCACCGTCCTGGCTCCCGCCACCGCCATCGCTGCGGCTCCGCTGCGCATCATCAGCCCGCAATTGGCCCGCTACGCGGCCTGGCACACGGACGGCGGCGTCATCGGCGACCCCGCGAACCTGACCCTGACCGCGCTGGCCCGCCGCCTCGGCTGGGACGGTCCCCCGCACCGCGGCGCCTTCGACCTCCTGCCCTGGATCGTCGCCACCGCCGACCGACGACTCCACCTGCTGCACCCCGACCACCGACGCATCCGCCAGGTGCCGATCCACCATCCCCGTCACCCGTGGCTGGCGGACCTCGCACTGCGCTGGCCCGCCGTGCCGGCCATCAGCAACATGAGCCTGCACCTCGGCGGCCTACGGTTCCCCGCACCCTTCAATGGCACCTCGATGGTCGGCGAGATCGCCCGCGACCTCGCCGACCACGACCGCTACCACCAACTACCGGCCGTCATCGACGGCCTCGGTCTACCCGACCACGACCAGCTCCGCGCCGACAGAGCCCTACTCACCCTGCACGCGGCGGTACTGCACAGCTTCAACACCGCCGGCCTGTCCATCACTGACCACCACCGGGAAAGCTGTGCCTTCGCACGCTTCGCCGCGCGTGAGCAGGCTGCCCGACCGGCAACCGCAGTCGCGGGTAACGCGCCGAGCGCACGTTTCGTGGCTCCCGTGAAGGTTGTGAGTGATGCGGGCCACCGTCTAACAGCCTCGATCAGGCTGCGGGCCTGATCACGGAAGTCGACACGAGCGTGGATCTGGTGCGGCGTGCGCTGCGTGAAGCCCAACCGCAGGTGGGGATGCCTATGCGCCCGGCCGCCGCTCAGACATCTGGTGTCCTTGCCATCCGTGAGGGGCTCGCCCCTTGCCCCCAACGATCTCCCCTTATAGGCGGGTGCCATCATCCTGAACGTGGCTCACCTCGGCCACGGAGAAGGTGATCATTGAAGCTGCCCGTGGTGTCGTCTGCGCGACCAGGCCGCGGCGGCGCCGGCCATCGGGAACGCGGCGACAGCTGCCATGGCTGTGCTCGGTGTGGTGGTCTGCCACAGCGCGGCGCACAGGGCAGTGCCACAACCTCCGCCGAGGAACATGGCCAGGGTGAGCATGCCGATCGCGCCGCTGCGGTTCTCGGCCGGGGTGTGCGCCGCTGTCTGGGCGGTGAGCAGGGTCTGGGTCACGGCCGCTGCGGTGAAGGCGATCGTGCTGGTGGCGATGACCGGCCAGGTCCCCGCGTCCCATGCGGCGTAGCAGAGCGCCGCGGCCAGGAGCAGGCCCGCCGTTGTCAGCACACCGTTGGGCGGTCGGTGTCGGGTGGCGCGGGCGGCTGTCCAGGCCAGGGTGGCGCCGGTGGCGGCGGCTGGTAGGAGGAGCAGCCCGATGTCCATGGTGGTGTGGCCGTGGCGGCTGAGTAGGTGGGGTGCGGCGTAGACGGCGGCGAACAGGCCCGCGTACATGCCGGCGCTGGTGATCGCGGCACGCCAGAACCATCGCGCGGACAGGATTGTGCGGGGCAGCAGCGCGCCGGGGTGTGTGCGTTGGCGCAGTGCCAGGACCGCGATAGCGGCTCCCGTCGCGCCCACGGTGATCATGATTGTTCGTGGGTCTGTCTGGCGGGTGGTGGTCTGCATGGTCAGGAGCAGTCCTGTGGCGGCGGTGGCGAGTAGGCCGGTGGTGGGCCAGTCGACCGGTGCCCGTCGTGGCGTGTGGGTGGTGAGGGGCCAGCAGAGGGGGATCGCGGCCAGCGACAGCGCGGGGAGGGTCAGTGGGGCGCGCCATGACCAGTGTGCCGCCACCGCGCCGGCGAGCGGGGCGGTGGCGGAGAAACCGGCGAGGCAGGCGCCGAAGGCTGCCATTGCGGTGGGACGGCTGGTGGCGGGTAGTTGCGTGGTGTGGGTGAGGGCGGTGGCGATGATTGCCCCCGAGCCGACGGCCAGCAGGATGCGGCCGGTTACCATGGTGGCGAGGGTGGGGGCGGCGGCGCACGTAGCGGCGCCGCAGGTCAGGAAGATCGCGGCGATGACAAGGACCGGGCGGCTGCCTGTCCTGTCGATGAGGCGGCCGGCGGTGACCGCGCCGACGCCTACACCTGTGGCGTAGGCGGTCAGGGTCCAGGCCAGGGCTGCCGTGCTGGCGTGTAGGTGCCGGGTGGCGTCGGGCAGCGCCACGGCGGCGGCGCTGATCCCGTAGACGGCCGGCCCGTACAGGGCACCTAGCCGCCAGCCGGGGGCGGCCACCGGGGCGGGGCGGGTCGTGGTCACGGTTGGCGGACGGCCGGTCATCGGATCCCGCCTAGCGCTGTCACCGGGTCGACGTGCGTGCCGTCGCGGATGTCGGGCCGTGCGCCGTTCCCTGCCGAAGAAGGTGGGTCCGTGGTCGGCGGGGCAGGGCGGCGTCGAGCGAGCACAACGACGGCAACCACGGCGGGGGCTAGGAGAAACGCTGTGCTGAGGGTGGCGACGACGGTGACGGCGAGTGCTGCCACCGCGGCGCCGGCGCGCTGACGGGGTCGGGGGAGAAGGCGTGCCGCTGCGGCGAGTCCGGCCAGGGTGACGCAGGCGAGCATCGCGGCGAAGACCCGCATGAGTGTCTCGACCGTGATGGTGTGCGGCGCGGCAGCGGCGGCCCCGGCGATGGCCGTGGCGGCGGTGGCCTGGACCAGGACGTGGCGTCGGGGCTCTGCGTCGTGGCCGGTCACGGCGAGGATGGTGGGGAGGATGTGGTGGTGGGCCAGTGACATGCCGGCGCGGGCGCTGGCGGCGACGAAGGTGATGCTGGCCGCCACGGTGAACAGCACCGCCGCCGCGGCGATGATCGTCGCCGCCCACGTGTGGTCGGCGGGGGCGAGCAGACGCATCAGGGGCACCGTGGTGTCGCCCGCGTCGTCGCCCAGGACCCCGACCGTGCACACGGCCAGCCCGGTGTAGAGCACGGCGACGATGGTCAGGCTCGCGATCGCGGCCCGCCGTACCTGGGTGGGGTGGGTGAACTCGGCGGACAGGTTCGCGGTGGCCTCCCAGCCGCAGATCGCCACGAACAGCACCGCGACGGCGCTGCCGACGCCGGCGACGCCGTGCGGCGCGAAGGGGGTGATCCGGTGCGGGTCCACGTGCGGGCCGGCCACGGTCAGCACCGCGACCAGTATCGCGATCAGCACACCGGTCAGCCCGAGTTGCAGCCGCGCCGACAGGCGCAGCCCCACGAGGTTCGCCGCGTACACGACACCGAGCAGCACCGCAGCAGTCACGCCCGTCACCGCCGAAGGCGCACCGAGCGCGGCGGTCGTGTAGCGGGCACCCGCGATGCTGCCGGCGACCACCCCTGCCGGCACCGCGGTATACAGCCAGCAACCGACCACGGCGGCGGCCCGGGCACCGAAAGCACGCCGGGTGAACGCGGCCACGCCACCGGCGTCGGGGTAGCGGGCGCCGAGGGCCGCGAAGGACGTCGCGATCAGCGCGGACACGCACAGCAGCGCCGCCCACGCCACCAACGACGCGGGCCCCGCGACACGCACCGCGATCGCCGGCAACACCAGGACCCCCGGGCCGAGGACGGCGCCGACGCTCAGGACCACGCCCCGCGCGGTGCCGATCCCGCCGCTCACCGCATCGCCTCCACGCCCACACCGTCTCTGGCGTTAGCCAGGCTGGCCAGGGCGGCAAGGGCGGCGGCGAAGTCGTCGTGCCGGGGCATCCCCGCGGCGGTGAACATCTGCGCCAGCCGAGCCTCGATCTGCCGCCGCATCCTGTCCGCGAGCACGGCCCCCGCCGCCGTTGGGCGCACCACCACCCGCCGCTGGTCATGCTCGTGCAACTCCCGCAACACCAGACCCTGATCGGTCAACGCGGCGAGAACGCTGGTCAACGTGGACCGCGCGACTCCCGCCAACGACGCGATGTGCGGAGGCTCGATCACACGACGGGCACACACGAGCAGCAGCACGTCATACGTCGTCCAGGTCATCCCCGCCTGGCGCAGCACCACACGCTCCAGGTGTGCGCGCACGGCGTCGGCGGTACGACACAGCTCCGTTACCGGATCGAGCCCCGCCGGCCGGGCGACCCGGCCCCGCACCGGCACTCGGTACACCTGCCTCGCTCTGCGGCGTGTCGTCGCGCTCACCGCGACCACCTGCCCCGACGAGGGCGGCGCACGGTCTGCCGATCACGATCCTGGCCACGCTCACCACACCGGTCGGAGGGAATCGGCTGTCCCGGTGCCGTCCCGCGGACCCGACGAGACTGATCTGCATACATGTGACCCCACTCCTCGCAGTGATGGGTTGCGGCGCATCCGCTGCCGGCGGGACGCGAGCCTGGCGTTGACACACCGAGCGCCCCCTGGCCATCGCCGATCCGGTCCGCCCAACGTCGCTTCATCTGTGTCGGCTCCTCGTCTACGCCCTCTGGCCGGCCGGGACGCGGCGTTCGACCAGACAGGGCACTGCCGTCGTCGACCGAACTCGGAACGCCACGACGTGTTCCCCGAGAGGGGACCCGGCAGGGAGGCCCCCACCTCGCCTGCCGGGTCGCGCCCACCAAGCGCGCCCTCACGGGGAGGAAGGACGGCATGGCGAGCTGGCGCTCCGGCCCTCCGGTCCCCACCCTTCGCCTCCTTCGTGGGAGGCGAAGCAGCGGCGGCGTCTCGTGACACCAGCCAGCTCAGACGGGGTTCCCGCCCAGCCTGGCGGGTGGAGGACACGGGGCGTCCACGGCGACGACGTGTCCCCCTCTGACAGTCGTCGCCCACGCATCGGGGCGTCTGTCGCGTCTGGCGTCCCGATCCGCTACGCTGCCTCCAACTTAAGTTCGATGAAGACGAACCGCAGTTGATGAAGCGATGTGGAGAGCTAAGCACGGACCTTCGCCATCGTCAACCACAGTTCGTCAAGCGTGAAGCATGGTTGGGGGGTCTGGTGAGTGAAACGCCTGCTGAGACGTCAGAAGAGATCACCTCACGACTGATCCAAACGCGTCTCCGCGAGCTGTTCGAAGCCCGCGACGAAGACCGACCGCCCTACACCGAAGCCGAAGTCTCCCGCGCGCTGACCGCCCGAGGGCACAAGATCACCACAGAAGGCATTCGTAACCTCCTGCGATCCGCCCGCATCAACCCCAAAGCCACGACCCTGCGCGCCCTCGCCGAGTTCTTCAACGTGCCCGCCGGCTACCTCCTCGGCGACGACGAACACGAAACGACCAGCCGGCAGGCGCGAGTCATGGCCAGATCCTTCGACGAACTCACCCCTAGGACGAGGAAAAGCCTCGCACGAGTCATCCACGAGTTCCTACAAGTCGAGAAGGCCGCCCGGGATAGCACAAGCGACCCCGCGCCGCCAGACCTGCAGAACTAACGAGCCGCCTCTGCCGAGGTGGCCGATAACAGCACCGTGTCCGAGCAAGTCCGTGATCGACCAGCCAGCAGTTTGGGTGAGGCGAATCTTGGCTTGCACCGGGATGAACAATGGGCTGTCGGCGCGCTGTCCGACAGTCACCATTCAGGCCAGCGGTAGGCCGGGACACTCCCACGTGCGTGGGGAGGACCCACGAGCAGCCACCCGCCGTCGTCGTACAACGGAACACCCCCACGTGCGTGGGGAGGACGCGGTACGAGAGTCCCCGCGTGGCCGAATACGGGGAACACCCCCACGTGCGTGGGGAGGACCCGAGGTGGTCGTGGCGGCCCTGAACGCATACCGGAACACCCCCACGTGCGTGGGGAGGACGGCACCTCCGACACGGTTCTCCACTACATCGACGGAACACCCCCACGTGCGTGGGGAGGACCCGGTCTTCGCGCCGAACGGGATCACCCTGATCGGAACACCCCCACGTGCGTGGGGAGGACCCCCTGCGACGCTCGTACACATCGACAGCGGCCGGAACACCCCCACGTGCGTGGGGAGGACCGGTCCCGGTGGCCGACACTGATCATTGGCTGCGGAACACCCCCACGTGCGTGGGGAGGACTAGGTAGTTCCGGAGGCGCGGTTCTCGATCAGCGGAACACCCCCACGTGCGTGGGGAGGACTTCGCCGGGGTCGAGCCCACCGAGTCGTCGCCCGGAACACCCCCACGTGCGTGGGGAGGACATCAGGCCCTGCCGGGCGTTGAGGCCCTTCGCCGAACACCCCCACGTGCGTGGGGAGGACCCCATCACCACCGGCCCCGACATCTGGCGACGCGGAACACCCCCACGTGCGTGGGGAGGACGGCCGCCGCACGTCACGCAGCTTCGGCTGCGGCGGAACACCCCCACGTGCGTGGGGAGGACTCCGCCTGCTCGGCGGCCGGGTCCTGGGCGTACGGAACACCCCCACGTGCGTGGGGAGGACGTGGCCTCGGCGGCCCAGTTGATGAGGGCCGGCGGAACACCCCCACGTGCGTGGGGAGGACTCCGCCGAGTCGCAGCCCCGGCACCGCTCCCGCGGAACACCCCCACGTGCGTGGGGAGGACGGCCACCTGCCGCAAGCGCGACAGCTGCACCGGGGAACACCCCCACGTGCGTGGGGAGGACGGCTGGTGAGGGCCAGTGACCCCCGCCGAGCACGGAACACCCCCACGTGCGTGGGGAGGACAGGTCGGGGCTGGCCTCGATGGCGTTGACCAGCGGAACACCCCCACGTGCGTGGGGAGGACGCCTCGGCGGCCTTCCGCGCGGCCACCACCTGCGGAACACCCCCACGTGCGTGGGGAGGACTCCCACGCGGTCAGGACGTTGCCGTCCTTGTCCGGAACACCCCCACGTGCGTAGGGAGGACTCGATCATCTTCTCGTCGCGTGTCGGTATCGGCGGAACACCCCCACGTGCGTGGGGAGGACGGGTGGAGGGCGGCGAGCCGGCGGAGGGACACCGGAACACCCCCACGTGCGTGGGGAGGACCTCGTCGGCCGCACCGGCGCACGCCGCTGGAGCGGAACACCCCCACGTGCGTGGGGAGGACCAGTTCGCCGGCCGCACCTGGCCCGTCGTCGACGGAACACCCCCACGTGCGTGGGGAGGACCGCCAGTCGTACAACCAGCACCGGCCGGCCGGCGGAACACCCCCACGTGCGTGGGGAGGACGGCGTGCCCAGGTCGGGAGCGGTCGGCGTGCCCGGAACACCCCCACGTGCGTGGGGAGGACAGATCCCGCTGCTTGTCCAGCTCCGCCTCAGTCGGAACACCCCCACGTGCGTGGGGAGGACGACGGCGACAGCTTGTCCAGCGCCTCGTTCAGCGGAACACCCCCACGTGCGTGGGGAGGACGGCGGAGCCGGCGGTGTTGTTGCCCCACAGGACGGAACACCCCCACGTGCGTGGGGAGGACCCTTCGCGACCTGCGGGTTTATGGAGACCGGTTGCAGTTTTTGGTGGGTTGGCGGGTTGTGTCGTATGGCTGTGGTTGCATGCGGTTGCCGTTGTGATCGTGGGTGGGTTGGGGGCATCGAGGTGAGTGTCGATCGGGTGCGGGTCGATGCGCGGCTTTGGGGGAAGTCTAGGGGTCTTCCGGTGCCGTATCCGCTGTTGTGGCACTTGGTTGATGCGGCTGCGGTTGCTGGTGTGTTGTGGAGTCGGTACCTGGCTCCGAACCAGCGCAGGATCATCACGGAGGGGCTGGCCGTCGATGAGGGGAATGCCCGGTCGTTGATCATGTTCTGGGCCGGTTTGCATGACGTCGGTAAGGCGAGTCCCAGTTTCCAGAAGCAGGACGACCGCGCGTTCGCCGCGCTTCGCGGTGATGGCTGGTATGAGGATGTGTCTGACGACTGCTCGTTGAGGCATGACATCGCTGGCCAGTTGGCACTGCCGGAGCTTCTCGGCGCTCTCGGGTACCCGCAGTTGGGTCGGCGGGCCAGTAGCCGTGTGGCGTATCGGGTGGCGCAGGTCGCCGGTGGCCACCATGGACGGTTCCAGCAGAGCAGCGGCACTCACGGCGGTCGTCTGCAATTGGGCGGGGAAGCATGGGCCAGGCAGCGCGAAGCCCTGGTGAGGGTGGTCTATGGCGCGGTGGGCTCACCACGGCCACCTGCGGTGGTGGATGCTGCGGCGTGTGTCCTGATCACGGGGTTGGTGATCTTGGCGGACTGGTTGGCCAGCCAGGAGCACTTCCTGCGTGGACGGGTGGGGCGTGTGCCGCGGTCGATGACGGTGGAGTCTGCCGCGGTGCACCTGTCGGCTTTGGCGGAACCGGCTACGGCTCTGGTCGACGAGGCGGGGTTGGTGGCGCCGTCATACCGGGCGGCGGGTTTCGAGGATCTGTTTCCGCATTCTCCGAACGCACTGCAACGGTCGCTTATCGACGAATTGTTGCCGGTGATGGATGGTCCGGGGTTGTTGGTGGTGACGGCGGCGACGGGGGATGGGAAGACCGAAGCGGGGCTGGTGACGGCTCGAAGGTTGGCCGAGGTGTGTGGGGCGAGTGGGTTTTTCTTCGCTTTGCCGACGATGGCGACTTCCGACGAGATGTATCGCCGGGTCCGGAAATTCGCTGTCAAGCTCGCCGACGGGCCGGCTCCGGTGACGTTGTTGCACAGCATGTCGTGGCTGAACGCCGAGTATGAAGCGCGGGCGGTGGCCGGGGTCAGTGAGCAGATCGGCGTGTTGTCGGATACCCATGCCCGGGATGTGGTGGCGCCGGATTGGTTGCGGGGCCGAAAGCGCGGGCTGTTGGCGCCGATGGCGGTGGGCACGGTCGACCAGGCGCTGCTGGCGGCCTTGACCACGAGGCACAACGCGTTGCGGTTGCTCGGCCTGTCCGGGAAGGTGTTCATCGTCGATGAGGCACACGCCTACGACGAGTACATGACCGCTCTGTTGAGCCGGCTGATGAGCTGGCTGGGCCGGTACGGATGTCCGGTGGTGCTGCTGTCGGCGACGCTGCCGTCGTCGCAGGCGTCGGCTCTCGTGCGGGCCTATCAGGAGGGTGCTGGGACGGAGCCGACCCGGGTGTCGGTGCCGTATCCGGGCTGGATGTTCGTGCCGGCCACGGACATGGGTGCGGTCACGATCTCACCGGCGGCGCGCGAGCGGGTCGTGGCGGGCAGGAGGATGCGGTTTCAGCTCGACGTGCGTCCGGTCCGTCACCTGTCGGGACCGGAAGTCGACCCGATCGATCGTCGGGCCGTTGTGCGGCAGGTGTTGGTGCCGCTGGTGCGCGGTGGTGGCTGCGCCGCGGTGGTGTGCAATACGGTCAAGGACGCCCAACAGACCTATCGCCTCGTGCGTGGTTGGGCGCCGGCCGGGGTGGACGTGCTGTTACTGCATTCCCGGTTCCCGGCGCGTCGACGGGAGGAGATCACCGCCGCGATCACTGACCGGCTGGGCAGGGACGGTGACCGGTCGGTTCCGCTGATCGTGGTCGCAACCCAAGTCATCGAGCAGTCACTGGATCTTGATGTGGACCTGCTGGTGACGGACCTTGCGCCGATGGCGCAGCTGTTGCAGCGCGCGGGCCGGTGCCAGCGGCACCGCCGGACGAGGCCGTCGTGGGCTGAGCGGCCGCGGGTGGTGGTCCTCGACCCGAGAGGCGGCCCATCCGGAGACGAGCACGTGCGCCCGTCAACGTGGGGGGACGTGTACGCCCGCTATCTGCTGCGGGCAACGCACCTTCGCTTGGCGGGTATCGACAGCATCGCCGTGCCGGAGTCTGTGCAGGAGCACG
Source organism: Micromonospora cynarisoli (assembly GCF_030518815.1). NCBI lineage: Bacteria > Bacillati > Actinomycetota > Actinomycetes > Micromonosporales > Micromonosporaceae > Micromonospora > Micromonospora cynarisoli. Next base: position 5,056,899 of record NZ_CP130426.1, read on the forward strand.
TGGAGGCGGTGTACGTGCCGGGTTTGATCAGTGACGACCCGGTCCTGAGTGCGGAATACGACGAGTATCGCGCTGAAGGGATGGCGGTGCGGGGAGCGGCCGAGCTTGGCGTCATCCCTGACCCGGCGGAGGTTGCCGACCTGGCGGTGTTGAGCCACAACGACACCCCGGAGTGGCAGGCGACCACGCGCTTAGGAGCGGACTCCGACCGTGTCCTGTGCTGTTACCTCGACGCCGACGGCCAGCAGTGGTTGGACCCGCACCAGATCACGCCGCTGCCGCAGCATGGCTCTGGGCCCGGCGGCCGGTTCCGGCAGAGCGAGGTGCGGGCGATCCTGCAAGAGACGATTCCGGTACGCGCGGATCTGTTGGCGGGATACCACCCGCCAAGGCCCTTGCCGGTGAGCTGGGGCGACAATAGTTGGCTCAAGGAACTAAGGCTGCTGTGCCTGCCGATAGAGGCGACCGGCCCAGGATCTGCGGCCTGGGGCCGTAAGACGGCCCGTCTCGACCGCGAGGTCGGCCTGATCGTCTCAACTGGAACATGACTGGCGCTGGTTAGTGGATCTGTCTCCCGCCTGGATCAGATCGCCTATGGAGTGCATCACAGATCATCGGTGTTTCGGCACCTCAGCTACGCCGCCTAGGAAGCGCCGCTGCTGCTGCCTCCATTGTGCTCCGGAATCCACATGTACGCTCCCCTGCAAGCTTGAAGGCTCGACCTACGACCTTTGGAGAGTTCATGAATGACTGTGGAGCAGGACTCGACATCTCTGTGCGGCTACCGGCGGCGTCCGTGTTGGCGATCGTGGTGATCGTGGTCCACGTGGTTCTGGCCTGGCTCGGCGGCGTCCAGTAATGGACGAGCGGGGTTGCTGGCGGTCACGGCCGCCAGCAACCCCACCTCACAGGAGTGAGGAGGTTGATCGTCATGAGACCAAGGCTCGGCCGACGACGGGAGCACCCCCACGGTGAGACCCATAGCGACTGTATGTCATGCAACCGACAGAGGGCTTCGCATCAGAACGTGAGTTCGGCAACCTCAGTTGGCCTGCGAGCTGAAAGCGATAACACGTGATGACCAAGTCGTTCGATCTTGTTGATCGACCATGGATACCAGTAGTAGCGGGCGGCGAGCCTGGACTGGTTGGGCTCCGGGAGTTGTTCGTGCGGGCGGCGGAGTTCGATGATGTGGTTCTGCCGGTGCCGCCGGCGGCGTCGGGGTTGTGGCGGATCTTGTATGCGATTACTGCCCGGGTGACTGGGCTGGATGCTGTGGGCGGGGCACGGTGGCGGCAGCGTCAGGAGCAGGTGCTGGATCGTGGGGCGTTCGTCGCGTCTGATGTGGACGCTTATTTCGCCAGGTGCCGGGGGCGGTTCGACTTGTTTGATCCTGTCCGTCCGTGGATGCAGGATCCTCGGTTGGCGGGGGAGTGTCCCAAGTCGTCGGGGGTGAACAAGCTGGTGTTCGACCGGCCGGCCGGTAACACGCAGGTGTGGTTCGGTCATCACACGGATGCTGGTGCGGTGGCTGTGGCGGCTGGTGAAGCGGCCTGGTACCTGATTGCGCAGTTGTATTACGGGGCGTCGGGTCGGTGTATCAGCCGTGAGGTGGGCGGGCAGAAGTTCGCCAACAGCAATGCCGGCCCGTTGCGGGGTGCCATGTCGTACCACCCGCTGGGGGAGAACCTGTTCGAGTCGCTGGTCGTGGGCGTTCCGCCGCGGATGTCGGGGCAGGACGAGGGACCTGATCTGTGTCCCTGGGAGCGGGATGAGCTGCCGGATCCGCTGGGTGTGCCGTGGTCGGCGTCGTGGCCGTGTGGTGCTTTGACCGGCCGGTCCCGGCATGCGGTGTTGCTGGTTCCCGACGCGACGGGTGAGGCCGTGACCGACGCCTACGTCACGTGGGCGTGGCGGCTTCCCAGCCCGGAGCAGGTCGACCCGTACGTGGTGCGCCGGCAGAACAAGGAGGGCGGCTGGTACCAGCTTCCGGCCGACGGTTCCCGCGCGCTGTGGCGCGACGTCGACGCCCTGTTGGGCGGTAACACGGAGGTCACGACCCACCGTCCGGACATCATGATCGCTGCGGTCGACCTTGAGTTGGGGGGTCGGGTGCGGGCGTACGGGTTCGACCAGGACAGGCAGGCCAAGGACCGGCAGTGGTTCACCGCGGTGACCCCACCGGTGCTGGGCTGGCTGCGGGAACGCGATCCGGTGACGGCGGACGGGGTGGCCCTGCTGACCCGGTCGGCCGAGAAGACCGGTCGGCGGATGGGTACGGCGTTGCGGCAGGCGTGGCGGGACGTGGCCAACGTCAAGGACCGGGACGGTCCGTGGGCGCGGGTGGGTGAGGCGTACTACTGGGCGCGGGCGGAGGCGGTGTTCTGGGAGTGCGTCCGTGAGGGCCGGTTTACCGAGGGTGTCCGGGCCTTCGCTCGGCTCGGGCATGAGGCTATCGACTACGCCGCGGACGGGGAGGCCAGCCCGCCTCGGATGGTGCGGGCCGTGCAGACGGCGCACCGGTTGCTGTCCGCTCCCACCCTGGCGAAGAAAGGATCTACCCCGTGACGTCTGCGGACATCGCCCAGAGACATTCCGACTGGTTCGTCGGGCGGGTCGCCGAGCAGTGTCGGCGTGATCGCGGCCGGCGGGCGGCTCTGCGTCGCGGCCTGCGGCGTTCTCCTGAGCAGGCGCACACGATGCATGCCGTCGTGGCGCCACTGATCCCGGCAGAGGTGTCCAGGGATCGCGAGTACGCCTACTACGCCGTGGCGGCGATGATCGCGGCGGCGACCCGTGACCGGCCCGAGACTGACACGAGCGACGAGGCGCCTGAGGAAGCGGCGGTTGAGCAAGCGGCCGGGCCGGGCGTCGACGGTGAGGCGGCCAGCCGGCCCAACCTGGGGGCGTCGCTGGCTTGGGCGGTGTGCCGGCCGGGCAAGGGCCGCCGGGCGATGAACCGGGCCACCGCCGAGAAGCGGCTCCACCTGCTGGTCCGGCAGGGCTACCCGGGCGTGTACCAGCAGCTTGCCGGGGTCGTGCGGCATCTGGGCGCCGTCGAGGTTCCGGTGAGCTGGGGACAACTCCTCGACGATCTCTGCCAGTGGCGGTACCGCCGTGACCGGGTCGCCAAACAGTGGCTCCAGTCGTACTACCGCATCCTGCACGACGCCGACCGCCGTGCCGAGAAGCACCACCAGAACCTGGAGGAATCCGCATGACCGCCCGTTACGTCGAGATCCACCTGCTGCAGACGATCCCGTACGCCAACCTCAACCGCGACGACCTGGGCTCACCCAAGTCGGTACGTTTCGGTTACGCCGACCGTACCCGGGTGTCCAGCCAGTGCTGGAAACGCGCCGTACGGCAGGAGGTCGAAACCTCTACCGGCGACACGGCCAAGCGCACCCGACGGCTTCCCCAGGCCATCCAGGGCCGCCTGACCTACCGGGGATGGGAACCCGAGCTGGCGACCTACGCGGCGGCGCAGGTCATGGCCACCCTCGCCACGATCGCGGTCAAAGCCGACGGTTTCAAGGTCGACAAGGCAACCGGCGAGGCGCAGGTGCTGTTCTACCTTCCCGAGCGGGCCTTCGACGAGTTGGCCGACCTCTGCGTGCAGCAGCGTGAACGGCTCGTCGGTCTGCAGTCGGGGACCGTCAAGCTGAAGAAGGGCGAGGCGCCGCTGCCGGCCGACGGCGTACGCGAGGTGATGGGGCGACGCAACGACGTGATCAACCTGTTCGGGCGGATGCTGGCCGAGTTGCCCGGCACCAACGTCGACGGCGCGGTCCAGGTCGCCCACGCCTTCACCACCCACGCCACCGACCCGCAGGTCGACTTCTTCACCGCCGTCGACGACCTCAAGGCCGACGCCGACCAGACCGGCAGCGGACACATGAACAGCGCCGAGTTCAGCACCGGTACGTTCTACCGGTACGCCAGCGTCAACCTCGACGACCTGAGCAACAACCTTGGCGACCCCGCCACCGCGGTCGAGCTCACCACCGCGTTCCTGTCGGCGTTCATCACCGCCATGCCGCAGGCCAAGAAGAACTCCACCGCACCCTTCACCGTCCCCGACCTGGCCTACGTCACGGTCCGCGCCGACCGGCCGGTCTCCCTGGCCAGCGCCTTCGAAACCCCGGTCCGCGCACCCTTGGACAGCGGCTACGCCGAACCCTCGCGGCAGCGGCTTGCCGACTACGCCGGCCGGATCCACCGGCTCATCGGCGACCGGGGACTCATCTTTCACGGGCATGCCACGATCGACGACAAGGGCCTGGAGCAACTTGGTGACGCGTGCCAGAGCTTCGACAGCCTGATCGCCGCAGCCGTCGACCACGTGAGGACGCGGTGACCGGTCTGTTGCTGCGGCTGGCCGGGCCGATGCAGTCCTGGGGGGACCACAGCACCTTCAGCGTCCGGGACACCGCCACGGTTCCGACCCGATCGGCGATGATCGGCCTTATCGCCGCGGCCCTGGGACGACGCCGCGGCGAGTCCCTCCACGACCTCGCCGCGATGGGCTTGACGGTCCGCGTCGACCGGCCCGGCACGCTCATGTCCGACTTCCACACCGTCGGAGGTGGCCTCCCCGCCGACCGGACCGTGCCGACCGCCGAGGGCAAACGACGCCCATCCGGCGCCGCGACGATCGTCTCGCGCCGGTTCTACCTGGCGGACGCGGTGTTCACCGTGGCCATCACCGGACCCGACGACCTCATCGAACGAGCACACGAGGCACTGACGACACCCGTCTGGGCCCCCTACCTCGGACGCCGATCCTGCCCCGTCGAGCACCCCTTCGTGCTGACCGGTCCGACCAACGACGCGGTCGATCACCTGGACCATCTCCCGCTGCACCGGCGTCGCCCCGCCGGCGACCACGCCACAGTCACGGTCGACTTCGTGACCGAGGCACCCGGCGAGGACGGTGCCGCACAGCGGATGACCCTCAACGACGTACCCGTGGACCTGCACCCGAACCGGCGGCGCTACCTCACCCGCCAGATCCACGTCACCACCCGCACCCTGCCGGCCGACCTGTGCGCCGGCACCGGAATCCCCTACCTGGACGCCCTCGACAAGTACCTGCAAGGAGCCGGAACGTGACCGCCTGGCTGACCCGGATCGCACCCGACCTCCGACACCCCGCGGCACGACACGACCTACGCGACATCACCGCCGTGCACCGCCGGGTGATGTCACTGCTCCCCGACGACCTGGGCGAACAACCACGCCACCAGGCAGGCGCGCTGTTCCGACTCGACCACACCACCACCGGCCCGGCACTGCTGATCCAAACCACCATGCCCCCCGACCCCAGCCGGCTACCCGACGGCTACGGCACCGTCCAGACCCGCGACATCACCCCCCTCCTCACCGCACTGACCAGCGGGATGACCGTGCACTACCGCATCGCCGCCAACGCCTCCAAACGCGCCTGGAAAGGCGACAACGCCGGCAAAGTCGTCGCACTCTCCGGCCCGCAGGCCGAACAATGGTGGCAACGCAAAGCCGAAGCCAGCGGCCTGCACCTCCACAACCTGCACGCCGAGCCACAACCCGCCGCAGTCGGACGGGCCACCCCCGTGCGCCACGCCATCACCCGCTTCGACGGCCAAGCGGTGATCACCGACCCGGACCAGGCACGCACCGCCATCCTCTCCGGGATCGGCCGCGGACGATCCTTCGGCTGCGGCCTACTCAGCCTCGCCCCCACCCGATGACCTCCACCGCGCGACGGCGACTCGCCGCCCCCACCCTGGCCATGCTCCCCCGCGTGGCGGACTCGCTCAGCTTCCTCTACGCCGACATCGTCCGCATCGTCCAAGACGACACCGGAGTCCTCGCCCACGTCGACACCCCCAAAGGCACCGAACGCGTCTACCTCCCCGCCGCCGCCATCAGCTGCCTCCTCCTCGGCCCCGGCACCTCCATCACCCACCGCGCCATGTCCACCCTCGCCCGACACGGCACCACCATCGTCTGCGTCGGCTCCGGCGCCGTACGCTGCTACGCCGGCATCACCCCCACCTCCCTCACCACCACCTGGCTGGAAAAACAGGTCCGCTGCTGGGCCGACGACGACAAACGCCTCCAAGTCGCCACCCACATGTACGAACGCCGCTTCGGAGAACCCGTCCCCGACGGCACCACCCTCGCGCAACTCCGCGGCATGGAAGGCCAGCGGATGAAAACCCTCTACCGACTCCTCGCGCAGAAATACCGAACCGGCAAATTCCGCCGCAACTACGACCCCGACGCCTGGGACACCCAAGACCCCGTCAACCTGGCACTATCATCAGCCAGCGCCTGCCTCTACGGAGTGGTCCACGCCGTGATCCTGGCCCTCGGCTGCTCACCAGCGCTCGGCTTCGTCCACACCGGCACCCAACACGCCTTCGTCTACGACGTCGCCGACCTCTACAAAGCGAAAGTCACCGCGCCACTCGCCTTCTCCATGAGCACCTCCGCACAACCCGAACGCGACGTCCGACGCAAACTCCGCGAAGAGTTCCGCCTACTGAAACTCATGCCCACCATCGTCACCGACATCCAACACCTACTCGACCCCGACAGCGCACCCCGGCAACGCCAACCCGCAGCCGAGATCACCTCCCTCTGGGACCCCGACACCGGCACCATGCCCTCCGGCGTCAACTACAGCTCAGACACCTGGGACTGAACCATGGCCTCAATGGTCGTCCTCACCACCACCGCCGTACCCGACCACCTACGAGGCGCACTCAGCCGCTGGATGATCGAAGTCACCCCCGGCACGTTCGTCGGCACCCTCTCAGCCAAAGTCCGCGACGAACTCTGGAACGCCGCAAGCGCCGTCGTCGGCGACGGCGCCGCCGTCCTCATCCACCCCGACAACACCGAACAAGGCTTCACCCTGCGCACCGCAGGACAACGCCGACGACGACCCATCGACTTCGACGGCCTCACCCTCGTAGCCATGAGCCCCCTCGAACCCCAACAGCCCGACACCACAACCCCCGACAGAATCTGGCCAGAAGGCTGGTAAAACCGCAGGTCGCGAAGCGTCCTCCCCACGCACGTGGGGGTGTTCCGCCGACGCCCTGGGTGGCCACGGTGCCGAGGGTGTCCTCCCCACGCACGTGGGGGTGTTCCGGTGTACCGCAACGTCAAGACCAGTGATCTCCGGTCCTCCCCACGCACGTGGGGGTGTTCCGGCGGCGGCCCGTCTCCGAGATCGCATCGCGGAGCCCTCCCCACGCACGTGGGGGTGTTCCGATGACCCCGGCGCTGCGGCAGACCCTGAAGGCGTCCTCCCCACGCACGTGGGGGTGTTCCGCTCACCGGGTCCGGGTCCGGGTTCTGGGAGGCCGGTGAGTCCTCCCCACGCACGTGGGAGTGTTCGTGCCCCCCGGTGTCCTGCGACCGATCCGGCGGATCACCCCCGCGTGGGTGGGGAGAACATCAACCGGCCACTTTGTGGGCCCGGCATCGACGGGCCGATGAGCTACATCCAGGTTGTCGCGTCGTTGGCGATTTTCGGAAGCATAGCAGCGGCCTCGGCGGGCGGGTTGTCGACTCCGCGTTCGCGTAGGGCCTCCATGAGGGCGTGGAAGGTGACGCGTGGTGCGGGGGCGACTCCGTCGATTGTTGCTGCTTTGAGATGACCGAGGTAGTCGTGAGGTGCGGGAATGTTGCTCTCGTGAAGAGCGTCCAGTGCGGCAACGACGACCTGCTGGTATCGCTGCGTGCGTTGCCCGTCCGGGCAGTCCTGAAGGGCGCCTTGTAGTGCGTATTTGGTGACGAGGATTAGGTTTTCCCCGGATACCTGGATGGCCGCCAGTACCACGGAACGCCACACGTGGATACGCTGAGTGTTGAGGCGTTTCCACCACTGGCTGCGGCTGATGTTGAGCAGCCCCGCGCCGCGCCACGCCCCGTCAGGTTCCAGCAGCGCTAGGTCGTGAGCGTCTAACGGAAGATCGACAACGTTTTCGGCCCCGAGTTGACGGATCATCTGGATCGCCTGGTCCGTCGATATTCCAGCTGCGGTTATCAGGTCGGTGGTGCCGAAGGTGGGAACGCTTTGGGCGCGCGCGGTTTGGCGCAGGGCGACGTCGTCGGCGTACAGGGCGATACCGAGCTGATGGGCGAGGTCGACGGAATCAAGGGCTGGCCCGCGGCTGGGTTCGACGTCATGGAGCGTCAGGCGGGTAGTGATCTGTTCAAGATCCACGGCGTAGGCGCGCAGGGTCGCTCGGCGGTCATCGGGGATCGCTTCGCGGCGTAGTTGTCCGTTGTGGATTCCGAAGGTGAGGTCGGTGGCGGTGGTGGCCCAGACGCTGTCGCGGGTGCGGATGGCATCGTCGGCGGCGCTGCCCGGCGTGTGCAGCCGTGCGAAGCGAGTCCTCAACAGCTCGCCTTCGCGTCCGAGGACTTGCTGCACGTACAACGCCGACTGGTCTATCACGATCTCGCCCTTCGTCAGGGCTTCACGGGCCGCTGCTACACCGGCAGCGACGATGGCCGGTTCGGGGTCGGTGGCGACTGTCATGCCGGCGGTGCGCAACAGCAGCATCTTGCCGTACGGGTTACGCGCCAGCGACGCCAAAGTGGCGAGGGGTTCATGGCCCTGCTGGACCTGGCGGCGGAGGACTTCTAGCCGCTCGTAGCCGATCTGTCCGAGTCGCTCGGCCACGACATTCTCTGCGACCACCTCGGGATCCGCGCCGGCATGCACGGTTGCGGACACGTTTTCGATGCGCTGTTGCAAGGGCTGCGGCCACTCGGGGGCGCCCTCTCGGCGGCGGCGGCCCTGCTCGCGCAGCAGCAGTGCGGTGAGGCCCTCGGCTAGAGCCGGTACGTCGAGGAACCGCTCGGCGAGATCTGTTGCAGTGTTGGCCTCTTGGTCGGTGAGGTCGACGCCAAGGTGCAATTGCGCCCAGAGCCGCGCCTGTTGCTCGGTGGCTGGACCCGGGCAGTATTGGGTGAGCGCGGCTCGCGCGGCCGGAACGTCGCGCGTGGTCTGCAGTGCCTGAACCAGGCTCCAGGCGAGGTAGTCGTCGTGGCGTTCCTGCAGTCCAGCTCGGCATACGCGAATCACCCGGTCCCAGCTGCGGCACTCGCGGAGATGGTGGACAAGGCGGCGACGGAGCCGGGCACGGGCCTCGCCTGAAAGTCGGGGGTCGGCAAGAAGGTCGGTAACCAGGGATGGTGTGCCGTCATCGGCCGTGTCCCACGCGGCCTCGGGCAGGACCTCGACGAGGGCGATGTCCTGCCAGCGGTCGTACTGCTGTCGCCACTCCTGCGCGGCTACGGTCCCGCCTTGATGCGACTGGAGCAGCATGACCAGCCGAACCGCGGCGGCAACGCGGTCCTGCGCCATGGCCCGCACAACTGGCAACGCCCGGGCAAGGTCTCCTGTCGCGGCAAGGGCCACGGCTTCGTTCAGGTGGTACGTCCACTCAGGGGTTATCGAGCGGGCACGGAGGTCGTCGGCCTCCGCGATTGGCCAGACGCCAAGGTCAGCCAGGCGCATCACACACGAGGCGCGACTTCGGTCGTTATCGGCGGCACGTAGCGCATTCGTCCATGCCTGCCGCCTCTGCGCTAGATCGCCACCCTGGACCTCGAGGCTCTGCGCATCCAGCTGCGCCAAATACGGGTCACCCTGCAGGGTCTGCCGAAACACCGCCAGCGCATCCGCCTTACCGGATATCAGAGCAGCTGTTGCGCCACGGCGTGCGACTTCGGGCGCTACAGCCTCGCGGTCGGATGCAGCTCCCCCCGCAGTGGGCGGTAGAGCCAGCTCAACCACCATGGCGACATCGCCATCCAGAAGCTCCAGGTCGAGGAGTTCCCCGAGCGCGCTCTCGCTCGGGCCAGCCCATCGGCGGAACTGATCCAACGCCATCCGGGCGTGCTGGCGTGCCTCCCTGCTGTCGGGACCACCGAAGCCCGAGTGCTCCTGAATACGGCGTCGCAGCATCTCCGCCAGCCGCAGCCGCATTGCTGGATCACACCCGTCGGGTCTGTCAACGGCGCGTCGAACGAAGTCGACGGCGCCGTCGACGTCACCGGCGCGAAGCCGCTGTTCCGCCAGCGCGTTCAGCACGGTGGGCTCGGCATCGATCTCGGCCTCTGACGCCTCGAGAAGCGATGGGGGAAGCTCGACCTGCTGCGCCTCGTCAGCGGGAATGGTGAGAGCGGCTAGGCCAACGTCGGCGAGCAGGATGGCTCCATCCGCCTTTGCCTCTTCCAACCACACCCGCGCCTCATCCCGCCGCCCGGCACTGATCAACGCAAGCCCTCCGAGCGCGCGCCGTCGGGGCGCCTGGGGGCCACCAGCGCTCACCGCCATGCCGAACGCCTCGACGGCGACGTCGTGCTCGCCGTGCGCGTTGGCGTACGCGGCGGTCGCCGCCCACAACTCGGCACTCACCTTGCTACCGACCAGCCAACTCGGTGTCGCCGCCAGCACCTGCCGAGCAGTGAAGCGCGGCTGCGCGCGTCCCTCCGCCAGAACCTGCGCGAGCCGGGCGGCCCCCGTCCGATCGTCGGCCTCCACCGCCTGCAACACCCGCGCCGTCGACCAAGGCAACACCTGCAGCGACTGGTCGTACACGGCTAGCGCCGCTGGCCCCAACCTGCGGGCGACGTCCTCGAGCACCGGCTTCGCAGTAACGTCCAGCACGTTGGCCGCCGGCACGATGATGTTGAACCCTTTACCGGACCCGTCACGGGTGACTCTCGCGGTGGAGTGGTCAACGACCTGCCAGTACAGCTTCTCGGTTGCAGGATCGTGTAGGACCACGATGACGGGCAGGCTGTGACCGAGCCAGTAGTTGTAGTGCTTGAGGTTGCTCTCGTTGAACGTCCACCCGCCCGGCGCCTTCTTGGAGAACCATGACGGACCGCTCTTGATTTGGGCACCGATGAGCTTGCCGGTCACATGGTCGTCGTCGGACACGACTTCCAGGTGCCCATCGATACCGTAATCCGCGATCGACTGCTCCCGAAAAATCCACCTTAAGCGTTTTGTGACCATAACATCGACCTCAAGCACGCCCTCACGCTCAACTTGGTGAGTGTCAGCGCGGGTCGGCAACTCGGTCGGCTCGACGGTCATAGAGGAATTCTCGTGCCACGACCCGCTGTCGCGCGGACACGTGATGCGCGTGTCGCGGATCGGGCACCGCCGATCGGCTCGCTGATCCGTAGATCATCACGCCGAGACAGAGCGGAGCGCTGGCCTCCCACGCGAACTTACGGTGATCCTGCCCTCGTTCACCAGCGGATCGACGGTTCTTGCTGCAACGATGCAAGGCGTGGGAACTGTGAAGACCGAGACGCCCGCCATCTCGCCCCTCGCCGGCGAGCCGATCGAGCGTGCCGATGCCGAGCGGCTCGCGGGCGTGCTCAAGGCGTTCGCCGACCCGGCCCGGCTGCGACTGCTCAGCCTGATCCAGTCGGCCCCGCAGGGAGAGGCGTCGGTCAGTGACCTCACCGCGCCCCTCGGACTCTCCCAGCCGACCGTCAGCCACCACCTGCGGATCCTCACCGAGGCCGGCCTGCTCGAGCGTGACAAGCGCGGCGTCTGGGCCTACTACCGCCTCGTGCCGTCCGCCATCGCCACGATCGCCGACCTGCTGACCCCGCCTCGCAAGCGAGCGATGAAGAAGATCCGCTGACCGACGCCACGGAAGACCGCCGCCAACGCCTCCTGACCCGGCGGTCGAGCCGCAGGCGCGAAGGTTCTAGCCTGCCGTCATGGGGGACGAGGAAGCGCAGCCGGAATTCAAGCAGTGGTACGACCGTGCGCTCGACGTCGGCCCGGCCGGAAATCAGGCATTCTTCGGTCGGGACGTGCTGGCTGGCCTGATACAGGGAATCCGCGACTTCCGAGAGCACCGGCAGCAGCGGTGGGACCAACACCATGGCCCTGGGGCGACGTTGCTCGGCTGCGCGATGTGGATGGACGATCCGGAACTCCTCGACGAACTCGCCACGCTGCAGGCTGCCTGCGTGGTGGTCAGCAAGCAGGACCGGGACAAGAAGGTGCAGCCGCCGGATCTGCCCCACAAGCTTCGCCGCCTGGCCGACCTCAACGCCCGTACGCCCGGTCTCCCTGTGTGCTATCTCCCCCCGCTGCAGCAACTGACCTCCCTGGTCGACGGTGAGCCTCCCGTGATCGGACCCGGGTGGTCGCTGCCGCCCGGCGACGAGATGATCCCGACCGTGCGGACGATCGGCTTCCGCAAGGGCGTGGGCGCCAACGGGCCCATGCCACCGATCCTGCACGCCAAGCTGGCGCTACTCGGCCGCCTGTGGGAACACGACGAGGACGACTTCGGACCGGCCGACGTCACCGCCTTCACCCCGAAGCGACTCTGGATCGGGTCAGCGAACTTCACGGCGTCGTCACGACGCAGCCTCGAGTTCGGCTTCTGGACGGAGGACCCCGTGCTCTTGCGCGGCGCCGAGGAATTCCTCCTGGACCTGATCGGCAGCTCAGAGGGCATCGACCCGGACGCCGACCTGCACATGCCGGAACGGGCGCTACCGGACTTCGACGACGCCGCCATGGCGGAGGCAGCGGCCGAGCAACGGTTCGCCGACCTTGAGGACGACTAACATCGCCGCACTCGGCCGCCCGCTCCCGCTGTCGTCGAAGCGCGGATCGCCGCGCCAAGGTCTGTGGGTGGCACCAGCGGTCCCGCCTCGGTCCGACATGGGGGAGCGTGCGTGCTACCTAACTATCGACATCGCCAGAACCCTCGGCGCTCGGATCCGAGGGATATCGCGGCCCGCATGGTGCTCCGATGGTGCTCGGATGTTCGGCACCGGTCGAGCACGGGCGGGTCGAAATCAGCACGGTGAGCCCAGCCGCGGCGAGCCCACCACCCTGCCCGTCGCCTGCAGCGCGCGGACCAGCCGAAACAAAAAGCCCTCCGTCTGGACGGGGGCTTGCAAAACAGCACGCGTTATGAGACTTTGTATCTGGCGCAGAAGGTCGACACCCCTTCCTCCTACGGATCAGAAGGTTAGGGGTTCGAGTCCCTTCGGGCGCACTTCACGATCAAGGCCGTGACCAGCGGAAACAGGGGTCACGGCCTTCTTCTTTCCCATTTTCGCGCCCACTTCTCCCGCCTGATGGGACCGTGGTGCTCCGTTGGTGCTCGTCTGTTTCGGCGGGGGTTGGTGTCGGCGCGTGTCGGAACTGTCGGTGGTGGCGTGGTGCGTGTTGTTGGGTCCAGGCGGGTTTGGGCGGGGCTGTTACTGGAAGCTGGCCTGGCAGTGGGCAGAAGCGCTTCCGATTCGAGCCCGGGCCCGTGGCCTCGGCGCGGGTATCTTCGGCTGCGCAGGATGTCGACGTGCCTCGAACCGTCGTGGGGACGGTGGCGCGGCGTCACGGGCTTGCTGGCGTTGGGTCGGCGTCGCGGGCAGAGGAGCCGATCAGTCAGGCCGTCGTCGGTACTGCAGCCGTGGTGCACGATCGAGGTCGAGGATGAAGCCGTCGGGCGTGGGAGCCCTGACATCCGTCGAAGCGGTGGGAAGTGTGAGCGTGTAGCCGTTCGCGGCGTAGGTGGCGGAGTCGATACGGGTGAGACGGTCGAGGGTCCCCCGACGCCACAGGCACAGCGAGTCCGCGCCGCGGGTCAGGCGTACGGCACCGGGCACCTCATCGCAGACATAGATGCCGAGCTCGGTGTGGGGCGCGTCGGTGTCGACTCTGCTGAGCGAGGTGCTGTTGAACGAGGGCCTCCAAGTTATGGCATGTGAGAGGAGTTCACCAGGTTCGGTGTTGATGCCGTCGGTGATGTTGGCGAGGGCCGTGGCTGCCACATGGTCTGCGGCTATTCCCGCGTGGTTGGACAGACAGATGACGCGGAGTCCAGAGACGGTGAGGTAGGTAGCGGCGGAGAATCCCTGTTCATGGCCGTAGTGGAAGACAGCGGTACGGCTTGGGCGAGGATCGGCGTACAGCCCGGCGCCGTACGTGAACGGCGGTTGGTCGCTGGGCCAGTAGCCGAGGTCCCGCTCGAACGGAAGCGCATCGTTGGCCGAGGAGTGCCACTCGTGCCGAAGATGGGCGAGCCAGCGGTCCAGGTCTGCGGCCGTGCACCACAGGGAGCCGGGGCCGGGCAGGGTGGCTGGGCGTTGTTGGTGCTGCCATCCATCGGCGACGGCCTGGTAGCTGGCGGCGGCACCGGGGATCACCTCGCGTGGGTCGTTCTTGAACCGGGCCGAGGTCATGCCGAGCGGGGCGAAGACCTGCTGGTCGGCGATCTGGCGGAGTCCGGCACTGTATGCGTGTGTGAGGACTTCTGCGAGGAGGAGGTAGCCGGTGTTGCTGTATAGGAAGCGGCCCGGCTCGACGGCCCGTCGCTGCTGACGGTAGGCGAGTTGGAGCAGGTCGCTGGCGGTGTAGTGGTCGAGTTCGCGGAAGCCGGCCAGGGAGAGAAGCGATTCAGCGTCTCGGATGCCTCCCCTGTGCTGGATGAGGTCTCCGACGGTGACGTCGGGGATGTGGAAGCGGGGCAGGATGTCGCCAACCGGCCGGTCCAGGGTTAGGAGGCGGTCGCGGGCGGCGCGGATGCATAGGTATGCGGTGATCTGTTTGGCGACGGAGCCGACGTTGAAGGTGGTGTCTTTCCCGACGGGCGTGGCGAGTTCGAGGTTGGCCGCTCCGGTCTCTGCTTGCACCGGCGGGCCGTCGACGTGGCGGACATACAGGGTGACGCCGGGCTCACCTAGCCGGTCTGCGAGGCCCGCCGTGTCGGATCCGGTCGGGATGTTGGTGGGGTTCACAGGCTGAGGGCCTCGCGGTGGATGACGTGCATGCGATCCCGCAGTTCGGGTGCGGTGATCAGGGCGAGCGCGCGGGCGTGGTCAGCGGCGGTAGGGGCGAGTAGTTCTCGCTGCTGGTCTAGGTAGGTAGCCAGGAACCTGTGTAGCTCGCCGCTGGTCTCGGGTAGAACGCGGGCGGTGTAAATCATGGTGAGAGGGAAGGCGAAGCAGGCGTGCAGGAAGCCGAAGGCGGGTCGGTTCGTCTTCTTCCAGGGTGAGTAGAACGTCACATCGTCGCTGATTGTGCAGGCGGTGGCGTTCAAGGCGTCGTTGAGCCAGTTGTGGCCCGCTTCGTGGATCAGGTCGCGGGCCAGCACGACGGGTTCCCTGACGTGGTCGCAGTAGACGGTGCCAGGTAGTCGGGTGATGGTCCAGCTGTCGAGGGTGTCGCCGAGCTGCTTGTGGCGCAGCAGGCAGACAACGACTGCGTGGTCGGCGAGAAGACTGGCGAAGCCGTTCTGCACGCCGGTGACGTATGCGGCGGTGGCAAGTTCCCGCAGCTCCGGCGGGGCAGCGATGGTGTCCGGCCCTAGCACGTAGTAGGGGGTCTCGGAGATCGTCGAGCGGGGCAGACGGTCTGGGTCAGGTGCCAGGATTAATCGGGGACCGACGGCAGTGGGTGTCGACAGTGCCGAGGCATTCACATTCGGGTTGGTGTCGTACCAGTTGAAGGTGTCTATCTCGCGGGCACGGGCAGCGGCCTCAGCACCTTCGAGAAAGTGGTGGGCTATGCAGTAGTCGGTGGCATCCGTTCCCAGGGAGTCGGAGGTGCTGACCGTGTGCGGGGCAGTGGGATTGGGGACGGCGCGGATCCGGCGGATGCGGTCGCGTTGGTAGTCCTGGATGGGGGCGAACGAGAAGACGATGGCCGGCGCGTCCATGAAAGTGGAGTCCTTTCCTTTCGACGAGGCTGGGCCGGGCCTGGGGCTGGCCCGTAACGGGCCAGCCCCAGGAGGTGCTCACCTACGGCCTGCCGTCAGTGAGGCAAGCGTCGTTCAGGCGTCGGTGCTTGCGGGTGCCGTGGTGTCCGCCGGAACCTCGGTGGTCGGCCAGCCTTCGGCGGAGACGCTGGAGGTGTGGCGGGTGCTGCGTACGGTCTCGTCGTCGCCGCGCAGGTCGTCCACGGCGGTGAGGAAGTCGCTGATCCGGTCGTTGTCCATGTGTGTCTTCGTCCTTCCGAGGCTGAGTGGTGGACCGTGCATCTTCTGGAGATTGGTGGTGCGGCGGCGAGCGGGCGGTGGGCACCGGGTCTCCTTCCGGCCGATGATGGGTTAGCTGCTGCGCTGAGCTGGCATGGCGGCGGAGTCCGCCGCCTGGTGCAGGGCTTCGCGCAGCTCTCTCATGAAGGGCCGGTCTTCAGGCACCGGGGCGAGCGCTGCTGTGATGATTGGGCGAAGACTGGCGGGTGCGGTGTCCAGCCGGGAAGGACCGTGGCGGGGGATGTCAACGCACAGGTAGCGGTAGGCCAGGACCGCGAGGCTGAAGGTGTCAGCAGCTGGGGTGGCGCGGTCGTAGGAGGTGGCGTACTCCGGGGGCCAGTGCACCTCCGGGCTCCGGGCGATGGGGCCACGCGGGGTGTCGGTGCGGCGCGCGGCCCCGAGGTCGGTGATTAGTCCGTGGCCGTCGTGGATGAGGATGTTCTCCTGGTAGACATCGCGGTGCACGATCCCACGCTCGTGCAGGGTGTGCAGGCCCTCGGCAACGTCAGCCAGGATCCTCAGTCCGACTGTCACCTGGTGTCGGTGGAGGGCGGTGGTGAGGTGGGGCCTAAAGTTGCCGCCGTTGCAGTGGGGCATGGTGTACCAGTCGAATCGGTCGGTGCTGCCCTCTTCCAGCAGCGGCACGACGTGCTCGGCGCCTCGAGCGGCGCGAGTGACGGTGATCTCGTGGCGGAAGTCCTCGCGAGTCAGGGCACGTTCGGCCTCGCTCATCTCTGCATACCAGTAGAAGCCGTAGGCGGCTCTGCGGGTTGCCTCGTCGAGTTCGGCTAGGACGTGGTTGCTGCCGAAGCCAGCCTTGAGAACAACCGGGGGCGTCCCGTTGCGGCTGACGAGTACCAAGGTGCTGGCGCGGGTGAAGCAGAGGAGGTCGTGGAGGTTCCAGCCGGAGTCACGGAGCTTGTCAAGGACCCAGGCGGCGGGGTGCATCGGGTGCAGGTACATGGGCCGGTCCCTCATGTTCGTGCCGGATCCGGGGCCGTTTCACGCAGCCGGTCCAGGCAGGCGGCGACTAGCAGGTCGAGGTCGAGATCAGTGGCGCACGGGTAGCGCAACAGGGGCAGGCCGGTCGTCTCGATCCACGCGGTGGCGGCCTGCTCGTGAAGGTCGGCGAGCCGGGCAGCGGTCGACGGGTCCTCCCCGAAGCGGCGCGTCGTGGGCCGCCTTGCTAGCCGGGCACGGCACAGCTCAGGATCGGTGGTGAGTAGGACGGTCAGGTCCGCGCGCGCGACCGTTACCTCGGCGAGCTGCTGGACGTATTGGGCGACAGGACGGTCGTGCAGCAAGGCGAGTAGGCAGGCGGTCGACAATGTAAGCCGGTCAGCGACGACAGGGCCCAGGGATAGGGCGGGGAGGAGATTGTGGCGGGAATGGAGTTCGAGGTCGCGGCGGACTGCGGCCACCGCCCGCTTACCGCTGGCGGCTGGGTGCCCGGCCCGTAGGCCGATGATGGTTCGGGTGGCCTCCAACGACAGCCAGGCGAACTGGCCGATGTGCCCGAGGCGGATGTCCTCGCAGGCGGCGGTCGCCAGGAGCCGGTCGCGCAGCGTGCTCTTTCCGGCTCCGGCGATTCCCTCCAAGGCCAGCAGCATGCCTCGCCCCTAATCCCTCTCGGCGATCAGCCAGCTGATGAACTTTGCGACGTGACCACGGGTGACCGGATCGGTGCCGTGGGTGAGTTGGGAGCCGTAGAGCAGGGCAGTGCCCGGGGCGGGCGTCACGCTCCACCGGGTGCGGGGCATGGCTGTATACCAGTCAGCGGAGTGGTCCGCTCCGTCGTTGGCCAGCCACATGCCATTCGCGTAGCCATGCTCCTGGGCGTCGTGCTGTAGGCGGTCATTCCACAGGCGGTCGCTGGAGGTGCTTTCGACGTAGAACGCCCCGCCGGCCTCCGCCTCGGAGATCACCACGCTGATGCCGGCGATCTGCCGCGGCCAGGCGAGCGGGTCAGGGGCGATACCGTCGAGGTGGCCGGTGATGTGCTGGCCGCAGCCGTACTCGACATAGGTCCACGGCCGGCAGGCGGTGATCGACGGCATGACGCGGGACAGCGCGGGGCGGGCGCGGTCGAAGGCCCGTTGAAGCAGGTTCTCGGCTTGGTCTGGGATCCTTGGGACCTCGATCCGTCCGGCTGGTTCGTAGATGGCCATAGCCTGCTCGTTGGAGTGGCCGGGGATCTCATGGATGGAGGTGGCCCGCTGCGCGCCGAAGCGGATCCGTGCTTCATCAGTGAGGAAGCCGTTCATGATGGCGGCAAGCCGGTCCCGCTCCTCAGCGTGGAGGAACTTTTCGATGCTGCCGACCGCGACGGTCTCGGCGATGTGGATCACGAGTCGGTCCTCCTCGTCTCGAGCACTTGGCGGACGTCGTCCAAGCCCGTGCAGTGATTGAGCCAGCTGGCCACTGGGTGGTGGGTGTTGGCGGTCGGGTTGGCCCAGAGGGTCAGCAACTCGCTGGTCAGCGGCAGTTCCTCTTTGCCGGGCAGCGGCTCAGGCACGGTCAGCCGGTCCAGTACCGGGCACGAAGCAGCGTGCTGGGTGGCGAAGGCCCGTCCCAGCCGGGCTGCCGCCGCGAGTCTGCAGGAGTGCAGGAGCGTTTCGTCGGGCTCAGTCCGCTGGTAGCTGCGACACTCGGTCTGCGCCCATCCAGCCGCGATTGCAGCGGCTGTGGCCGTAACACGGCAGGTGGCACAGCACGCGCTATCGGCCTGCAGGCACGGCTGATGATGGGCCGGGAGGGTGGCGGCGACCTCGACGAGGGCCAGCCAGGGGGAGTCTGGCAACAACTCGCCCACGGTGCTGCGGTCCGAGGCTGGGCCATGGTTGCAGCACACTCGATCCGGTCCGCGCGCCGTGCTGGGCTCGAGCGCGGGCTCGATGAACATGGCGTGGAAGTAGACGATCCGCCCCAGAAGCTGGTTGATCGTCAGCACGTGCGTGACCCGATTCACGCCCACACATCCTCGCTCGTCGGAGGTGTGGCCTGTGGTGTCGGGCAGCAGCAGCCGGCTTCGGTGGGTCGCTCGCCGCGCAGCATGTCGACGACGGCGCGGGTGGCCGCGTCTACGGCGTCGAAGTACGCCGGCCAGCCGTGCCCATCGGCCGGCCGCAGGGCTAGGTCGAGCACAGGGCTCCTGCGTCCGGTGGCCTCGCAGGTCAACTCTGCTCGCCCGACGGTCACCTGGACTGGGGCGGGCAGGTCGGTCTCCGCCGCAGTGATCGCGCGGCACAGGGCGGCAGCAGCGTGCGCGTATTCGGTCCGGTTGCGGGGGAGGATGCCAACCCGGCGCTCGGCGGGTGGCAGATCGAGACCGGGGTAGGGGTGTCCCTGACAGCTGTCGTAAGTGACCAGGTGCCAGTCCCGAGTGACGGCATCGACAAGGGCGCGGACCCCGGGCTCGATTGCCTCCCGCCACTGGGGGTCGGCCGGGTCCAGGTCGTCGGCCTCGTGCACCCCGGGCAGGCCGACCGTGTTGATGTTGCCGTGCGCGCTGGTGTGTAGCCGCGCAGGTCGACGGGGCGCATTGGGGCGGTCCCAGCGTGCCAGGAAGGCGGCGATGTCGGGCATACTGTTCGGCGTGCGAGGGCACCAGCTCACCCTGCGGCACCAGGCGCCCGCCGGATGGGCGGGCTGGGCGAGGAGTGCCGCAATGCCGTCAATCATCCGTATCCGGTAGTCGCAGTAGGCGTCCTGCTCCCCTGCCTGGTCCTGGCGCCAGCGGGTTGCGACACAGCCGCCGCCGCAGGCGGACTGGTATGCGCAGGTGGTGCACCGCTCCATCAGGGCCTTGCCCTGATTCAGCAGCGGCAACCGCCGCTGGGCTGCGACGACCGCGTTCTGCCCGGGAACCTGGTTCAAGAGGGTTAGCTTGGCCTGCGGCCAGGGCAGCTCGTCACAGCTGCCGAGTCGTCCGTCTGGGTAGAGCGTGAAGACGTGGTCGCACTTGAGACTGGAGAAGTGGCAGAAGCCGGTGTCTAGCCCGCGTAGCCGCCGGATGGTGGATACAGCCGGTTCTAGTTTCAGGCGGGCGAAGTATCCGGCACCGATCCAGCGAGCGGCGGCGGCGAGCACGAACTCGGCGTACTGGTCCGGGGTGGTCGCCCACGCGGGTCCTTTCGGGCCGCGCACGGCCGCGAGCTGAAGGAGTCGGCTCTCGGGAAGCCGCCGCCCAGGGGCGGCGGTGGGGTCTTGAACGGATGCATCGAAGCAGGGCACGAAGCTGATGGCGTTGACTGCCTCGAAGCCGGCGAGGTGGTCCAGGACGGCCTCGGCGCGATTGAGAACGGCCGGGGTGACCGCAGCGATCACGCCCACCGTCCGGCTGCGAACGGCTAGCAGCCGCAGGGCGGTGGCCACGCGCGGGTAAACCGGCTGACCGTCGTAACCGACCCGCCAGGTATTGCCTGTCGCGTCCCCATCAAGGGAGATGCCGATCTGGAGGTTCGGGTACAAGGCGTCAATCAGGTCCAGCCACTGCTCATCGAGGAGTACGCCGTTGGTCTGCATCGAGACCCGCACCACACTGGGCTGGGCGGCCAGTTCACGCAGCACCTCGGCGACGTGGTCGCGCCCGGCGGTCAGTGGCTCGCCGCCATGCAGCTCGACGGCGAGCGGACGCCCCGAGAAGAGCTCGGTGAGCCGACGTACCTGGCTGGCGTCGATCCGAGCTCCTCCCGGGGCCTCCTTACGTTTCTCGTAGCAGTACAGGCAGTCGATATCGCAAGTCTCACCCCGTAACTTCAAGATCACCGAAACGGCGCTGCCGGTGTCCTCGGCATCAAGGCCGCGGTACAGGCGGACCATCGGGTCGTGCTGTTCAGTGGTGTGGCGCATCGGCTGCCTCCCGGGGTGGCCGTGACCGGACGGGGATCAGTCGTACAGGCGTCCCAACAGGGCACCCTGGCCGGACTGGAGGATGTGGGCGGCCTCGAGCGGAATCCAGAAGCACTCGAAGTGCGTGGGCTCCTGCTCCCCGTCGTGGTCCTCCTGGCTCATCCATCGCTCCGGTGCCGACTCGGTTAGCTCCAGGTGAAAGACGTGACGGCGCTGGAGTTCGAACCGGTATGGGCTGATGTCGTACTCGGTCTCGCCGAGCTTCCGCACGAGCTTGAAGTCCCTAAGGCCGGTCTCCTCCCGAGCCTCGCGCAGCGCGGCCGCTTCCGGCGTCTCGCCTGCGCGGATGCTGCCAGCCGGGACCTGGATGCCGACTTCCTCGTAGCTGTAGTCGGTGTGCCGGAAGACCAGCAACTTCCCGTCACGAACGATGTAGCACAGGACCTTCTCTTTAGTGACCTTCTCAGGCACCGGTAACACCCCTCATCAGTCGTGGGAACCGGACGCGCCTAGCAGCGCCGGCACTGCGACACATGGTCGCGCGCGCCCCCATGGCGATCGGACATCTGGTCGCCTGGCAAGCGGCCTTGAGTCTAGGACTTGTCACCGGGCGTTTCGGAATCCGAAGTGGTCGACGAACTGGGCTACGAAAACCGGAGTTACGGGGCTTGGGACTGCTCCAGCCTGCAGGCAGGCGTGAACGTTTGTCGACGCCGCGGTGGGGGGTCATGGTGGGGGGCGCGGTGGGGTTGAAGCCAGGCAATCCGGCGCGGATCATTTCCTCGATGGCGTCGGCAAAGGTGTCCAGCTATGGGCCAATCGTCATGGCGTCAATGTCAGGGATCCTGGTTGATGTCTCTCGTCTAGGCGGAAGTAGGTGCCCGCGAGTGCCCCGGTAGATCCCTCGTGGTGGACCTCTGGAGTCTGGGAGGGGCGATCGATCCGCGAGTACCTTCAGCGCCGCGACGTTGCCGTAATCTTCCGTTTCCTTCATGCCTGCGGAATCCCCTACGGCGGCATAGCCGCGCTTGTCGGAGTTTCCCCGAACAGGGCAGCCGAAATCGCTAAGGGTGTGCGCAAAGTGGCGGCCTACGAGGTGCTCGAACGGATCGCGGTAGGCCTGTGGACTCCTCGCATCCTTCTGGGACTGGGGCAACAGCAGGATGTTGACGCAGGTCAGCGGGACGAGCCAGGCATCGGTGCAGAGCAGATGTACTCGGCCGTCGGCAGGACCGCTGGAAAGCCGAGTCGTTGGCTCGGCTTTCCAGCAGCCGGTGAAGAAAGTGGCATCGACGCCGGCTTTACCGCGCGTATCCGCGACGAGTTGGAGAAGCGCTGGCGTCGTCGGGTGTGGCACCGCGACAACTAGAAATGATCGAGGAGTCCACTAGTAGGTGTATGCGGATCTACCCCTCGGCTTCCCCGAGTGAAATGCTGGCGCAACTAGTGACCGAATGCACCGAGATTCAAATTCTGTCGCGACGCAGAAAACCTGTGGGTATTCAGGCGAGGCTCTCTGGAACTGCAGCTCTGTTGGCAACCATGTGTGCCGACGCGCTTATGCGACTCGGGGAGGCCGGGGAGGCTCACCGGTGGTGTCGGACGGCCGCATGCGCCGCAGATGACAGTGCGGAGCCTCAGCCGCGGGTGCTGGTCCGGGCGCAATCGGCAATGCTGCCCTACTACTTCGGCGACCCACAGCAGACCGTCTCTCTGGCGGAGGCAGCGTTGGCGTTGGCCGAGACGCCGACATCGTCGAGCGCGCTTGCCGCAGCTGGACGCGCACGTGCCCTGGCACGCCTTGGTGCGACCGAGGGGTCGCGTGCTGCCATCGGCCGGGCAAGAGAGATCTTCGACCAGGTAGGCGACCGCGATACTGATGTTGCTTTCCGATTTCTGGCGAAGCGAATGCTGTTCTACCTCTCCGGGGCGAGCACGTGGCTGGGAGACACGAAGGAGGCATATCGGGTCCAGGAAAAGGCCTTTCGGCTGTACGGGTCATCATCGCCGGTGTCCATTGATCCGGCACTCATCGCGTTGGATCGATCGATGTGTATGGTCCACGACCGGCGAGCGGTAGAGGCGGTGGTCTCGGCCCTTGAGGCCGTCACGAGCCTGCCAGAGACGCACCGTACGGAGATCGTTCTGACCAGGGCCTGCGAGGTTGTCTCGGCCATCCCGGCGAGGCATCGCGGCAGCGAGGCAGTCGTGCTGACCGACTATGTTCGGTCCTGCAGGGAGGGGGACCGTGCGCTGGCTGGCGAGACCCCTGCGCTCGACCCCTAGTGCCGTGACCACGAACGTTGACGGTGTTGGGGTCAGGCTGCGCGGGTGGTGGGTTGGCCCCAGCGTCGTTGGCGTTCGCTGCGGACGCGGGCGCGTTCGCGGCGTTGGGCGGCCAGGACGTCGGGGTGGCGGGCGTTGGCGTTGCGCCAGCGCAGGTAGGCGTGCAGTTTCCGGGTCAGCGTCGGGTGGTTCGGGTGGTTCGAGCCGGCGATGACGAAGGTGCGTAGCGGTCCGAACTGGGCCTCGATCGGGTTGGCCCAGGAGGCGTAGGTCGGGGTGAAGCAGAGCTCGACCTTGTTCCGGGCCGCCCATCTGCGGATCTTGCGGCCTTTGTGCGCGGACAGGTTGTCCAGGATCACGTAGATCGGTGCCCCGTCCGGGCGGGCGGCGCGGATCGACTTCAAGGCGGCGAGGCTGTTCGCGGCGCTCTTGCGACGCCGCACGACGCCCCAGAGTTGGTCGTCACCGACGGAGTAGCAGCCGTGGAACTGCCGCACGCCGTGCAGCTTGTGGTAGTTCGCCGGTAGCCGGTGCGGATGGCCCGCGGGCGCCCAGCCGGTGCCGGCCTGCGGGCGGATGACCAGGGGCCCGAACTCGTCGAAGGCAAACACCCGCTGCGGGAAGTGGCTGCTCACCTGCTCGATCCGGGCGAGCTTGACGTCCCGGTCGGGGTCGGTGGACTCCTTCCACGTCTTCGTCCGCTGGAACGTGATCCGATGCCGGTGCAGGATCTGCCGCAACCTCTCCCGCCCCACCCGGACCCGCCGAACGGCATGCGAGCCCAGGTGCTCGGCGAGTTTGCGGACACTCCACCGGGTGAAGGGCCGCCCCAGCTTCTCGGGGCGGGTGTTGGCCGTCTCGACGATGAACGCCTCGTCATCGGGACTGATCTGGCGGGGACGGCCACCCGCCCACTGAGGGTCCAGGCTGGCCATCCCCATCTCGTTGAACCGGTGGATGACCTGCCGGATCGTGTCCTCGTCGGCCTGCACGAGACGGGCGATCGCCTGCACCGTGTTCCCGCCGGCCGAGGCGAGCACGACCATCGCCCGCCGAAGGCGGATCGGCGAGCCGGTACCTCTACGAGTGATCCTCAGCAGCTGCTGACCCTCCTGGTCACTGAGCCGCCGAACGCGAACGGGTTCTGCCACCGCCACAGCCTGACCGCCACGACCCCGCCCAGCCGACAGGCCAGACGGCGTGTCACCCAACACCGCGAACATTCGTGGCCACGGCACTAGGGAGCCGCATATTCGTCGAAGCGCTAACTCGTCCGGTTCTCGCCGAGGTGTGTCGTCGCTTGAGGATCTCCGGGGCAGACGCCTGCCTGCTGCGTCATCACACGAACGCTGTGTGCGCCGTTGACAACTTGGTGGTCAAGACCGCTCCAGAGGAGTTCGGTCTGGATTGTACGCGCGTCGTGGTGGCCGTGGTCCAATGGTTGTCTGCGCGTCAGTTCCCCACCGTGTTCCTCAGCCCTCGTCTGCCACAGCCACTACTGGTGAACGGGCACGCCGTCACAGTTTGGGAGCGACTGGATCCAGTGCAGGATGAACCGGTCACAGCCATTGAGCTCCGCACCCTCCTCCGGGAACTACACGCCCTTCCAGCCCCGCCGGTCATCCTGCCGAGGCTCCAGCCGATCGACAACGTCCACGCATCGGTGATCAAGTCGGCGATCCTCAGTACTGAGGACCGGGAGCTGCTGCTGAAGCGCCTTGGGTCGCTGACGAAGCGATGGTCTGTGATGGAGTTCCCCCTCGGCGCGAGCCTGATTCAATCCGACCCCCAGACCCGTAACGCCCTTCGCCGCTTCGACAGAACTCCGGTGCTTGCCGACTGGGACGGAGTCGCCCTTGGGCCACGGGAGAGGATCTAGCCACCGTCGCCGTTCACTGCCGCCGCTTCAACTTTCAGGGCTCTGCGGCTCTTGCCAGCTTCGCCGCAGCGTACGGCTGGGACCCACCTCCTGGCGGGGCTTCGACGACTTGTGCGAGCTACGCGAACTACAGATGATCGCAACCGACGCCCGAAAGGCCCGGGCTGGCACCGAAGCCGCAGCCGAGGTGCACCGCAGGATCGGCGGACTTCGCCACGAGGGCCAAGAGCCCCGTCAGTGGCAGATCCTCTGACTGGTTGTCGGATCACAACGGAGTGCTCCTGGCTGGCAAAGCGTTCCCGTCGCTCCTCAAGAGAGCACGGGAGGCATCTCCATCCAAGCCGATTCACCGTTCAGGCGCTCAACCACCCTCAAGGGCGGCGTGGTCGAGTCTGTCCAGAGTCCGGTGCACGTGCGCGAGGAGAAGGGGCGCAGCACAACTGATCGCCCGATGGACCGGGCTCTGGGGAGGGTAGCGGCGCAGGATCTCCGCGACGCGCTCGTCGGCGTTGAGCCGCTGTCCCTGTGGTCCGACCGTGAGGTCGGCGGTGACAAGCGCGTCCATCAGCGGCCCGTCGTCGAGCGGGAAGGTGGCAAGATCATCTGACAAGCCGCGCTCGGCCGCTTCGAAGCGGGCGCAGGTGTGATGGGCGACCAGCCCCACAAGCTCGGGAGGGAAACCGTGTTGCTGCAGGTATCGCGCGCCGTCCAGGGAGTGGAGGCCGGTGTCCGCCAGGCTGGCGGCGTAGCCGATATCGTGCAGCCACGACGCGGCCACTAACAGATCGCGTTGGGCTGGCTCAACCGTGGCCGTCAGCTCGACTGCCCGTTGCCCCACGCCCCGTACATGGGCCCAGCGCTGAGCAAGTGTTGGAGAGTCGAGCAGATTAGCGGCGAGCTGTTGAGCGCGGGCGATGAGGTGAGACACTCCCCAAACGGTAGCCGCTCAGCTGTGTTACTCCCACCCGCTCGCCGGGGTCTATCGGGGCGTCTTGCGGTGGTGAAGTGTCCTCCGATTTCAGCCGATGTATGGATTAGCCTGCTCAAGGAGAGCGTGGTCGATGCGAAGGCGCATCGACGGGTGGATGTCGAGTTGGTCGAGATCGGCCGGATCTACCCATCGGACGTCACGTGATTCGGTCGAGGTGGTCAGTTGCCCGCCGACCGGCCTGGCCGTGAAGCAGATCGAGAACTGCTGGCGTACCTCGCCATCGTCGTAGGCCATAACGTGGCGCGGGTTGGTGTAGATGCCGACGAGGCTCGACAATTCTACCTCGATGCCGGTCTCCTCCCGGACCTCGCGCACCACAGTGTCAGAGATTGACTCACCGACATCGTGCCCACCTCCCGGAAGGGCCCACAAGTTGTTGTCGGTGCGGTGGATCATCAAGAGCTCGCCGCGTTGGTTCCGTACCGCTGCGACGACCGAGGGCACGACGCTGTTCGCCTTTGGGGCAGTGGGGTCGTTGAAGTAATCACGACGCGGCATTTTTCTATCTCCCGTCGAAGGCGGCTATTACCGCATCAATGTTTGTTGTGGGTTTCGCCTGGTTCCAGACTCGGTCGAAGCTGGTGATGTAGTGGTCAACAACGCGGCCACCTGGAACGCGCCGTAGGTAGATAACTGGGTTGTGAGCGGCAGTCGAGCCATACACGTGTGTGTTGACCAGCATCGTCTCATCAGCCCGGAAGATGGATGCGTATAAGGTCGTATCGTGCAGGCGTAGTTCTACGCCTGGAATGGCCAGGATCGGCTCGTAGTAGCGCAGGCTAAGCAGCACGCGATGGGCGAGCCCGATTCCAAATCCCTCTTCTTCTCCCCGGCGACGTACTCCGGCACCGTTTGGGTCGGCAAGAAGCGCTCGTATGCGGCAGCCCTGGCGTGCTCGATCACCGAGTCGGGTGATGTCGTGGAGTTCCGGAAGGAACAAGCCGGCGTAAACAAGTATGTCAACTGACTCACGTGCCTGCTGAATCAACGAACGCCATAGCTCGAGCGGAACTGCGGAGCGGGACGGGTAGAACTCGACCATCTCGGCCCGGCCCGCAGATACGACTCTGAGGTCGTCCGCAACCGAGGGCCACAGATAAGTCTCATCAACGCCGAGTAGGTCGGCGGTTGCGATGCGGTGAGCGCGGTGTGGGACGCGGTCCCGCGTGATCCAACGCTCCACCGTCTTCGGGTCTACTCCGATGACTTCTGCGCATCGCTGTGTGGTCAGCCCTTTAGCAGTCAGAGCACCTCGGAGCCGCTCGTTGGGCATCAGGCTTCAGCCATGGCGGAGGGACGCATGGGGGCCTTTATATCACCACCAAGACGTCCGCGAAAGTCCCTGGCGGGCGGTATCCACATCCCCACGAAGAGCGATCAGATACGAGGCAGTCCGGTGCCGGGCTCCGCACCTCGTTGATCGGGGGTCGCGCAGGGCGTCGCCGCGCCCGCCGGTACCGCCTTACGTTTGGGGGACCAGGATGACCACGAACGCATTGTCGGGCAGCATCGCTGCAATCAAGGCGATGCCCGTGAGATGCGCAGGTTGGCGGGCACCTACTCACGCTGACCCGTCCTGGTGGCTCAACGATCAGTTCGAGGGGCTGTTGCTCACAGAGTTGCTGCGTCAACGCGATATCGGTGCGGTGTTCCGCTTTCTCAAATCGCGTGGCTGGAGTCAGTCGGCGATTGCCGCGGCCACCGGCACGACCGAGAACCAGGTCCGTGCAGTGATCCGAGGCCGACAGCGCGTGACTTCTTACGAGGTGCTCGAACGGGTAGCAGAAGGACTAAGCATTCCGCGTGGCCTGATGGGGCTTGCATACGAGCACTGAAATCCGTTTCCCAACGAATGCGTCCGGATGGATGTCTCGCCCTATCGCGTCTCGATCCTGTCACCGAGGGGTTCACGGTGACCCATCACGGTGGGGCTGGACACACTGCGTGGACAGAGCGATCGTCGATTTAGGAGAAGGTCAAGCCACGTGACGACCAGAATCGCGCCCGGCGCGTTCGAGGTCAGCCACCTGCGCCCAGAACCACTGCCGCCGGTTTTCGATCGAAAGGTAGAGAGGGCTGTTGTGTCTGTTGCCCGAGGGCTTGCGTCACTGCTGCTGGTCCTGCTTGTGGCGCCCATGGTCTTCACACCTGGTCTTGTATTGACCGGCCAGCAAGATCGGGCCAGTAGGCCCAGCTACAAGCGAGTACTGGGAACGGCAGTAGGGCCGATATCGCTCCGCCACCCTGAGGCGTTAATCCGCGAGCGGGGGACGATGTGAGGGCGCCCGATGGCGATGCGGTGAAGGTCTCGCGGTTGAGGCTTGGGCGTCGGTTGGCGGATCTGTCGGTGCGGTGGAAGGCCGCGTTGATTGTGCTGCCGACGGTGTTGGCCGCGGTGGTGTCGGCGGGGTTCGGCTTGTGGTCGTCGGTGGGGGCGGCGACGGCTGCTGAACGTGCCGGGGACATGTTCGCGGTGGGGGCATCGGCTGCCGAGGTGACGCAGCGGTTGCAGGCGGAGCGGGCGGCGGCGGTGGGTGTGCTGTTGCCGGGGTCCGAGGTGGTGTCGGCGGATTTCGAGCGGGCGGTGCAGCGCACCGACGAAGCGATTACCTGGTTTCGGGGGTTGAGGGGCGAGCTGGGTGGATCGCCGGGGGATGTTCGTGCCGTTCTAGCCCGTGCTGACGCTGGGTTGGCTGATGTGCAGGCGCAGCGGCAGTGGGTGCGTGGGGACGGTCCGGTGGGGGTCTGTCAAACGAACGGTGTAACTCGGGTTGTTGAGGGTTACTTGCGGTTTGCGGTCAGGCGTCCTTCGAAGGCCATCTCGAAGGCGTTCAGGGCGGGTTTCCAGCGCATGGTCCATCGTCGGCGGCCCTGCCCAGTCGGGTCCAGGCTCATCACCGCGAGGTAGACGCACTTGAGTGCGGCGCCCTCGTTCGGGAAGTGGCCGCGGGCTCGGACGGCTCGGCGGATCCGGGCGTTGACGGACTCGATGGCGTTGGTGGAGCAGATGACGGTGCGGATCTCGGCGTCGAAGGCCAGGAACGGGACGAACTCGGCCCACGCCTGTTCCCACAGTCGGATGATGGCCGGATACTTCGTGCCCCACGCCTGCGTGAACTCGGCGAAGCGTTCTCGGGCGGCGGCCTCGGTCGACGCCGTGTAGACAGGCTTCAACGCCTTGGCGATGGCGTCCCAGTGCTGCCGGCCGGCGTAGCGGAACGACGCCCGCAGCAGGTGGATGACGCAGGTCTGCACGACCGCTTCGGGCCAGGTCTGCCCGATCGCGTCCGGCAAGCCCTTGAGTCCGTCGCAGACCACCATGCACGCGTCCGCGACACCCCGGTTCTTCAGCTCGGTCAGCACGCCGAGCCAGAACTTCGCGCCCTCACCGCCGTCACCGGCCCACAGCCCGAGGATGTCCCGGTTGCCGTCGACCGTGACGGCCAGGGCCACATAGATCGGCCTGTTCGCGACCTTCCCGTCGCGGATCTTCACGTGCACCGCGTCGAGGAAGATCACCGGGTAGACCGAGTCCAGGGGCCGGTTCTGCCACTCGGTCATCCCGTCGACGACCCTGTCGGTGATCGTGGAGATCGTCTGCCGGGACACGTCCGCGCCATACACCTCGGACAGGTGGGCCTGAATCTCCCCGGTGGTCAATCCCTTGGCCGACAACGAGATCACCATGTCCTCGACCCCAGAGAGCCGGCGTTGACGCTTGCGCACGATCGGCGGCTCGAAGCTGCCGTCGCGGTCACGGGGCACCGCGATCTACACCGGGCCGACCTCGGTCAGCACCGTCTTGCCCCGCACCCCGTTGCGGGAATTCTGACCGTTGTTCCCGGCCGGGTCGCCCTTCTCGTAGCCCAGGTGGTCAGTGATCTCACCGTCCAGAGCGGCCTCCAGGACCCGCTTGGTCAGCTGCTGCAGCAGCCCGCCCTCGCCGGTGAGCTGCAGACCCGCCGCCCGGGCCTGCTCCACCACCTGAGCGACGAACTGATCGTCGACCCCGTCTCCCACCGGCCCCGCCGGCCCACGCTTCCCCACCTGGCCAGTATCGACCTCGGTGATCACGACATCCATCATCAGGTGCTGCTCCTTGATCAGGAGTTACACCGTTCGTTTTACAGTCCCACTCGGTGCGGAGTTGGCCCGGAAGTAGACCTGCCGTCCGGCGAGCACACGTGGCCGAGGGGGCGATCGGCTACATGCGGTCCGGGGTGGCGATGCCCAGCAGGTACAGGCCTCGGTGCAGGACCCGGGCGGTGAGGTCGCACAGAGCCAGCCGGCTGTCGCGTACCTCGTCGGCGGCGCGCAGGACCGGGCAGTGCTCGTAGAAGCCGCTGAAGGTGGCGGCGAGGTGTGCAGAGGTATCCGGCAAGTCGGTGGAACTCCAGGGTCTGCTCCACACTGGTGACGACGGTGCCGAAGTTGACCAGTTCGAGGGCGAGGGCGTGCTCGACGGGATGCGTGATCGAGATCGATGCCGCAGTGAGCTGCTCGATGCCGGCGCGGCGGAAGATGGACCGGAGCCGGGCGTGGGCGTACTGGAGGTACGGGGCCGTGTTGCCGTCGAGGGAGAGCATCCGCTGCCAGTCGGAGACGTAGTCCTTGATCCGGTCGGTGGACAGGTCGGCGAACTTGATGGCACCGATGCCGACCGCGCGGGCGACCTCGGCGACGGCCGTCTCGGACAGGCCGGGGTTCTTCTGCCGGGCCAGTTCGGCGGCCCTGGCCACGGCCTCGTCGAGCAGTCCGACGAGCTTGATCGAGCCACCTGCCCGGCTGCGTAGCATCCTGCCGTCCGAGCCGAGGATTGAGCCGAAGCCGATGTGCTCGGCCCGCGCGGGCGGGTTCAGCCGGCCTGCCGGGCTACCGCATACACCATCTCGACGTGCTGATGATGCGGAAGGCCCACCAGGCAGAGCAGCCGGGTCACGCCGAGGCGAACCCCGGGCCGGACCTCTCCAAGGCCGCGCAGAGGTCCGCCAGCTCCACCCGGCTGAGGACCTCGGTGGCGATGTCCCGGGGCGGGCGGCCAAGCCGACGCGCCAGGGCCAGGGCGGCGTCGGACTGGTAGTCGGCGCGCTGCGACCGCCGCACGACCGGCCCGCCGGCCACGGCCGAGAACGCTTGCGCCAGCCGGTCGGCCAACAGCTTTTCAAGGCCCATGGAGGCACGTCAATCTCGCTCCGATCCGCCTCATGCGGGAGACAGATCTGCCGGGGGCAGTGCCCGGGGGAGCGGATCGATCGACGACGAGGTTGACCGGCGGATCGATCCGCCGGTCACGAAGGGGTCAGCTCAGGCGGTCGAGGGCGGCTCGCAGGCGAGCCAGAGTTCGCTCACGTCCGAGGATCTCGATCGACTCGAACAGCGGCAGCCCGACGGTGCGGCCGGTCACCGCAACCCGTACCGGTGCCTGCGCCTTACCAAGCTTGAGCCCTCGCTCGGCGCCGATCGCCTCCAGCGTCGACTTCAGCACCTCGGCCTGCCACTCGCACGTCTCGTACGCCTCGACCACGGCGGCTAGCAGAGCCGGGGCCTCGGCCTTCATGGCCTTAGCCCACGCAGCCTCGTCGGTGACCGGCTCGTCGAGGAACAGGAAGTCGACCATCGGCACGATCTCGGAGAGCACCCCGATCCGGGTCTGCGCCAGTTCGGCGACCGCAGCGAACGCCTTCGCGTCGTACGCCTCCGGCCGCCACGGCGTGGCCTCGGCGCTCAACCAGGGCTGACACGCCTCGATGAACGCCTCCACCGACAGTGCCCGGATGTAGTCCCCATTGAAGGCCCGGAGCTTCTTCACGTCGAAGAACGCCGGAGAAGGGTTGACATCCTCCAGCCGGAACTCCGCCACGATGTCGTCCCAGGGCAGGATCTCGCGGTCACCGGACGGCGCCCACCCGAGCAGCATCAGGTAGTTCCGCATCGCCCCGGCGAGGTACCCCTCGGCGCGGAAGTCCTCCAGGGCCACCCGGTCCCGACGCTTGGACAACTTCTGCCGCTTCTCGTTGACCAGAATCGGCGCGTGCACCCACACCGGGGGCTCAGCGCCCAGCGCCTCCCACAGCAGTTGCTGCTTCGGCGCATTCGGCAGGTGTTCCTCCGCCCGAATCACGTGGGTGATGCCCATGACCATGTCGTCGACCACGTTCGCCAGCAGGAACACCGGCGACCCGTCGCCACGGGCGATTACGAAGTCCTCGATCAACTTGTTGTCGAAGGTCGGCTTGCCGCGTACCAGGTCGACGATCACGGTCGAGCCGTCGTCCGGCGTACGGAAGCGCAAAGCGCGACCGTTCCCGGCGGCCAGGCCACGGTCCCGGCAGAAGCCGTCGTAGCCCTTGTGCTCGCTGCCCGTCCGCGCAATGACCTGATCCCGGGCGCAGTCGCAGTAGTAGGCAAGCCCAGCGGTGAGGAGCCGGTCGATGGCCTCGCGGTGCTGCGGGGCGTAGTCGGACTGGAACAGCGGACCCTCGTACTCACTCGGGCCGATGCCGAGCCACTCCATCGCGTCGAGGATGCCCTGGACCCACTCCGGGCGGTTCCGCGCCGCGTCTGTGTCCTCGATCCGCAGCACCATCGTCCCGCCCGACTGTCGAGCCAGCACCCAGTTGAACAGGACGGACCGGGCATTGCCCACGTGGAACATGCCCGTCGGGGAGGGTGCGAAGCGGACGCGGAGATCGGAACTGGCCACGGATAGCAGGCTACCGAACGTGCAGCGGTCAGCCTCACCTATATCCGGCCCCGTAGCTTCCGAGCCGGGGCGTCGTACCCCTGCCCGGGCAACGAATCGCCCAGACAGTCACTGTCACCTCGGTCGGGCCCAGGGATGACTCGTGCGACAGGCTATGGCCGAGTTGTTCAACTCCCTGTACAGGGCCCAACTCGTCCGCAACCGAGGTCCATGGCGCGGGCTCGACGACCCGGAGACGGCCACCGTCGAGTACATCGACTGGCACAACAGCCGCCGCTTGCTCGGCGAACTCGGGCATGTCCCGCCCGGCCGAGCACGAGCAGCCGGTGTTGGTAGCCGCACCATGTGGGCCGGACGATCTGCGGTCACCAGCACGGTCAGCCACACCGCCTCGAAGGGCGAGCCTCAGGCGAACCCGACTCGACGGAGGAGTTCGGGTAATCTGTGGCGCAGCGGGCCGTTAGCTCAATGGCAGAGCTGAGGACTTTTAATCCTTAGGTTCAGGGTTCGAGTCCCTGGCGGCCCACCATCTGAACTGGGAAAATAGACCTCCATCGTTTCATTCGATCGCTCTTCCGTGCGAATATTGTCGGATTTGAGGCTTTTCCCGCGAGCATCTGCCGAGCACCCGCCCCGGGAATGGCAGGGCGACGAGCACGCAGCCCATCGTCACGGCAGGGTTCGCTGGCTCGGTGCCCTCCTGACGAGTGCGGTGCGGACCATCCAGTCCACGACTGGATGGTCCGCACCGGCCGGAGATGGCACCCGACCGCCAGAGGCGGATGTTCGGTCCCTCACGGTGGGGACTCCGAACACGCCCCGCTGGCGATCCTGACCTGTATCTCATCCCAGCTCCGGGACTGGGGACCGTGGTTGGCGTGCCCGAAGCGGAAGGCGCCTCAGCGGCGCTGCGGGTGGCCGACTCAGGAAGTGGCTAACAGGAGACCGCGCCGGATCTCGCGGGAATCGGTGACGGGAGCGGCCTCGGACGGGGACGTCAGCCTGGTGGTGACGTCCCCGCTGGGTGTTGGTGGTTACGCGGCTGGTCGGCGTCGGCGGGGTACGAGTTGGGCGGCGGCTTCGGCTTTGGCGCGTTCGACGTCGGGTTCGGCGATGACGGTGGTGTAGGTGTCGCCGGTGATGGTGATGGAGGAGTGGCCGAGCAATTCTTGGACGTCCTTGGGGTCGGCGCCGGCGGCTTTGAGGAAGGTGGCGGCGCAGTGTCGCAGGTCGTGCAGTCGGATCGGGGGTAGTGCGGCGTCGCGGACGAGGCATTCGAATCGCCAGGTGACGGCTTCGGGGTGCCAGGGTTGGTTCGGCGTGGCCTGCTGACCTCGGTCGCCGACTCGCAGGGCGGGACGTTCTCCGGCAGCTACGACGCCGACGGCGACCTGGCTTCGGAGTCGTGGCCGAACGGGGTACAGGTCGCGACGGAAACCGACGAGACCGGTACGCAGGTTGGCCTGACCTACGTCAAGCCGGGCTGCGCGGCGGCGGACTGCACCCTCTACACCGAGTCGGTGACCGAGTCGGCGCATGGCCAATGGCGGCAGCGGACGTCGAGTCTGTCGGAGCAGAGCTACACCTACGACCAAACGGGTCGACTCACATCGATCAACGACATCGTCGGCAGTCAGTGCACGACCAGGTCGTACGGGTTCAGCACCTCATCCAACCGGACAAGCCTGGCCGAATACGCACCAGCCGGAGACGGCTCCTGCCAGACCACCACGACGGCATCGTCGCGCACCTGAACCTACGACACAGCCGATCGAGTGAACACGGCCGGGTACGTCTACGACACCTTGGGCCGGACGAAGACCGTACCGGCAGTCGACACAGCCAACCCGACCGACGGCAACGTCACGGTCACCTACCACTCCACCGACCTGGTCGACACCATCACCCAGGCCAGCCGCACGACCGACTACACCCTCGACGTCGCCGGTGAGCGGGTCCGATCCTGGACCGACAACGCCAGCGGCACGATGGTCGAGTCCGTACACCACTACGACGGCGACGATGACAGCCCGTCGTGGACACAAGGGACGCCGGGCCGGTTCACCCGACCGTTGTCAGGGCTATCGGCCACAGCGGGCATCTATGACAGCGACAGCGGCCAGGTGGATTGGCAGATTACAAGCCTGCACGGCGACTTGGTCGCCGCCCTCCACGCCGGCGACGAAGGCCTATCCCGTACCAGTGAAACCACCGAGTACGGTACTCCACGCAACAGCGACGACATCGGCAAGCAGCGGTACGGCTGGCTCGGTGCCAAGCAACGTGCCGCCGACACTCCGTCAGGCATGCTCCTGATGGGCGTCCGCCTCTACAACACCGCCACCGGCCGCTTCCTGCAGGTCGACCCTGTCTACGGTGGGAGCGCCAACCCCTACGAATACTGCGGAGCAGACCCGGTCAACTGCTCCGACCTTGACGGAAAGCGGGCAGAATGCGGCTGTAGCAGCGACTACGGCTGGAAAAGGCCGGTAAAGAGATGGCTGCAACGCGCAATCGATGGTGCCAAGCGCCTCCACTCGAAGTTCACCAGATGGCAACTGGGTCTAGGCACACGAACCCTTTATCGAGCCAACAAGTACCTATTCGGCAGAAAGTCCGTACACGGCTATCAGGGGATCTTCAACAGGTCAAAGATAATCCGCGTGGGGTGGAGCTGGAATAACAAAAAACAACGCAACATGTTCTCCATTCATGGCGGTTACAACAAGCCGAAAAAATGGTGGCACCGCATACCGCCACGCTTCCACTGGGATCTATTCTGAGGTTGAATTGGATGAACTTTTTAAAGTATCTAGACGAGTTGGCCGATCATGTCCGAACTCGAGTCGATGACGAGACTCGCGTGACGACCACGGGAAGCGGCATTGGAAGGAGGGTTGAGGTCGCTCCAAGCAATAAACAAGCTTGCAGTTTCGCCGCGTTCTTTCAAGACGAGGACGAGATGACAATCGCTTTCGGCGAAATGTCTGTCCTCGATATTGTCGACGATGACTGCGACGAGATGATCTCTTCCTGTCGAGAGGTGGTAGATGCCATCATCGCCGGCAGAGTTTCAGAGACCGTCTACCTGAGAGGTGCGTCGCCAGTGCGGGCGGTGGCCCGCGTGGAACTGCCCGATCGAATTGTAAAGGTGCACACCCGCCAAGGCATGTCCATCTTCGCCCGCAGGGGGAAGGCGCGTTACTTTGAGCCGTACTTGACAGCCTAATGACCTATGACGGTATCGGGGTGGCGGCCACCCGGTCGGCCACCCCGATACCACGCCATCAGATTGCTCCACCGCATTACCGGACGCTTTTCGTGCTCGTGCCAGTAGTGGCGATTCACTTCTCAACCTCAGTAGCGCGAGATGTGCGAAGACCGACGTTGCCGTCCTGGAGCGGATTGGTCGAGCCGGCCCCGGGTGACCTCGTTCGGCGCAGAGAGGGCCAAAGGCGGCCGATCACCGGCACTTCGGTCGCCCCTTCGGTACCGGCACCTTCAGCACCGGCAGCGGCTTCGACCTCTGCGGCAGCACCGACACCCGCCACACCGGCATCAACCGGTTCACCCCGACTACCTCATCGCCCTCACTCACCTCTCCATGAAGTGAAGTGATCTCAGCAAATTTGCGTAGTTATCTGTACTCAAAGTGGGTCAGGTGTAGCGCGGCGGCGATGATGTCGCCGATTCGTCGTGGGCTGACGGTCGTGTGGCGCCGCGCCTCCAGCGTCCGATGAGGATGGCAAAGCCGCGTTCTCTCGGCAACGCATGCCACGTAGCAGCCGGTTGTAGGCGCGTCGGGCGCCGCGCGACCATCAGAACTCCCACCGGTGGACCGGGGGGTGCTCCACGGGTGCTCGCATGTTCCCGACGCGGACGGATTCACGGCGCGAATCCTGGACTTCGACCTTGACCACCCGTCTTTCACCACGGATTGCCGCGTGCACTTGGCGCGGAACGGCGCGACCACGGCCGGACAGCACAGCAGGAATCTGGACCACAAGACACAAACTTGGCCCTTTGGCGAGACCAGATGAGTTCACCTGCTTCTGGCTATTTTTAATCCTTAGGGTCTGGGTTCGAGTCCCAGGCGGCCCACCATCTGAACTGGGAAAATAGCCAAACGTCACTTCTTGTCCACGACCCTTACGGGGGTATTGTCGGATTTGGGGCCGGAGTATACGAGCACCCGCCGAGCACCCCAGCCAGGAGTGGCAGTAGGCCTAGGGATCCCCTTGCGCCCGGCTCGTCCAAGCGGTCAGGAACAGGTCGGCGCTGACGGCATCGCCCTGCTGCGGGCCGCTACGAGCCGGACACTCCAACGGGTGGTTCGACTCGCTGCTGTCGAGGTGCTGCGTCAGGTATGGATTCTTGCCCCGTCACCGGGCCGTTGCCTGACGTCGGCGCGTCGTACGACGCACCGCGCCGGAGCCTCGTGACGGAGGCCACCGGTCGCCGCTGTCCGAACTGGCGTGCGCCGGGACTATGGTCGTAGGCCATGACCTCGGATGACGGCGGTCTCGACGACTGGACGGCGCCTGGTGCCTTCGAGGTTGCCCCCGGGGTCCAGCGCGTGCCGCTGCCGCTGCCCGACGACGGGCTGCGAGCGGTCAACGTGTACGTCCTCCGCCACGATGGTGGCGCGACCCTCGTCGACTCGGGGTGGGCGATCGCCGAGGCGCGTGTCGCCCTCGCCGATGCCCTGGAGTCGTTGGACCTCTCGGTCGGGGATGTTCGCCGGTTTCTCGTGACGCATGTTCACCGGGACCACTACACGCAGGCCGTGCACCTGCGCCGCGAGTTCGGCATGCGGGTGAGCCTCGGCGCTGGCGAGCGTCGGAACCTCGAAACCATCAAGGCCGCGGATCGCGACCCGCTGGCCGAGCAGCTCGACCAGCTGCGGCTACTCGGCGCGGAGGCCCTCGCCGATGCCCTGGCGAGGGTCGCCGGGGACCGCGTACCGAGCGCGGACTGGGAGCTGCCCGACGACTGGTTGCATGGCGGAAGCGAGGTCACAAGCGGTGGGCGCACCCTGCACGTCGTCGAAACGCCGGGCCACACACGCGGCCATGTCGTCTTCCACGACACCGCGTCGCGCCTGCTGTTCGCCGGCGACCACGTGCTGCCCACCATCACCCCGTCGATCGGCTTCGAGCCCGTGCTCTCCGCGAACCCGCTCGGCGACTTCCTCGGGTCACTGGCGCTGGTGAGACAGCGGCCGGACGCGTGGTTGCTTCCGGCGCACGGCCCGGTGACCCCGAGTGTGCACGCGCGCGTCGACGAGCTCGTCGCACACCACGGCGGACGGCTGGACGAGGCGGAGGCCGCCGTCGCGCGGGGCGCGCAGTCGGCGTACGAGGTCGCATCGCTGCTGCGGTGGACCAGGCGCGAGCGCGAGCTGGGGGATCTCGACCCGTTCAACGGGATGCTTGCCGTCCGCGAGACTGCGGCACACCTGGAGTTGCTGATGGCGCAGGGGCGCTTGATCCGGGCTGACATCGACGGGGTGCGCCGTTATGCGAACGCCTGACTCGTCGTGTCGGCAGGCCCGGTCGTCGTCCCGAACCTGAGGCAGATCATCGCCTGCGACCTGCTGGAGACCCGTTGACGACCACGATCGAGACGACGCCCGGCGGTGTCGAGCCGGCTGCCCTGTACGAACGAACCGGTCACGTCGCCGTCATCCGCCTGAACCGGCCGCAGGTCCTGAACGCCGTCAACGCGGCGCTGTCTGCCGCCGTCGGGGAGGCGCTGGAGGTGGCGGCGGCCGACTCCGGGGTGCGGGCGGTGGTGGTGACCGGCAGCGGCCGGGCCTTCTGCGCCGGGGCCGACCTGAAGGAGTTGGCGGCCGGGCGTTCGATCGCCGCGCCGGAGCACCCGGAGTGGGGTTTCGCCGGGCTCGTGCGGCACTGGATAGACAAGCCACTGATCGCGGCCGTCAACGGGTTCGCCATGGGCGGCGGCACCGAGATCGTCCTGGCCTGTGACCTGGTGGTCGCCGCCGTGGACGCCCGGCTCGGCCTGCCCGAGGTGAAGCGGGGTCTGATTGCCGGTGCGGGCGGCGTGGTGCGGCTCCAGCGGCAGGTTCCGTTCAAGCGCGCCCTGCAGATGGCGCTGACCGGCGATCCCGTCGACGCCCGCGAGGCGGCCGATTGGGGCCTGGTCAACGTGGTTGCTGGGTCCGGTGCGGCGCTCGGGGAGGCGATGGCGCTGGCCGAGCGCATCGCCGCGAACGCGCCACTGTCGGTGCAGCACACCAAGCGGGTGATGCACCAGGTGGCCGCTGGTGGCTCGGACTGGGACCCGGACTGGTCCCGGCGCGAGGTGTGGGTGGTCAACGACGGGGCCACCGACATCGTCGTGGCCAGTCGGGACGCGGCCGAGGGGGCGACTGCCTTCGCCGAGAAGCGTCCGCCGGTCTGGGAGGGACGGTGACCGCGGCCGGAAACCGGAGCCAGGTGGGCTAGTGTCCTGCGCCGGAAATTGCAGGCGAATTTCTGGCGCAGCACACTAGCATGTGTTGAACAAAGTCCAATCCTGGTGGAAGGTGCCGCCGTGCGCGTGTTCGCTGATCTCGCCGAGCTCTCCGAGGCCGTCGACGTCGACCTGGAACCCGGTCAGTGGCGGGTGGTTACCCAGTCGATGATCGACGAGTTCGCCGGCGCCACGGGCGACGTCCAGTGGATCCACGTCGATCCCGGGCGAGCCAAGGACGGGCCGTACGGCACGACGATCGCGCACGGCTTCCTCACGCTGTCGTTGCTGTCGGTGCTGCTGCGCGACGTGTACCGGGTGGAGACCACCCGCATGGGGGTGAACTACGGGCTCGACAAGGTGCGCTTCCCCGCCCCGGTGCGTGTCGACTCGCGCGTCCGGGTCCGCGCCTCGCTCGCGTCGTTCGCGTGGATCGCCGACGACGGCGCGCAGATCTCGTGGAACGCGGTAGTCGAGGTGGAGGGCTCGGACAAGCCCGCCTGCGTGGCCAGGACGATCAGCAGGATCTTCGAGAGTCGAGGATGACCAGCGCCCGGGCGGGCGTGCCGGCCGCTCCGGGCCCGGTCGGCGGTCGGTGCGGAGGGTCAATCGCCCCGACGCTGGCTGTCCGGGATCGCGGACCGGCCGGCGGCCAGGCGCTCCATCCGCGCGGCGAGGACGTCCTGCGACTCCTTGGTCCAGTGGCTGAGTTGGTGGGCCATGAAGTGGAAGCGGTTGACGTCGCGCTCACCGCGCAGGTCGGCCATGAACCGCAGCGTCTGCTTCGACAGCGCGAGCGTTTCCCGGGGAGCGGCGACGAGCTTGCGCGTGAGGTCGGCGACCGCACGGTCCAGGTCCGCGGCGTCGTCGAGTACCCAGGTCACCAGTCCGGCGTCGTGCGCCTGCTCGGCGTCGAGCCGCTCGTCGAGCCAGAACACCCGCTTGGCCCAGCTCTCGCCCACGCGCAGCGCAAAGCTCGCGACCTCTGCGTCGTTGACGGCGATCGCGGTCACGATCGGCGACCCGAAGCGCGCCGTGCGGTCGGCGAGCACGAAGTCGGCTGAGCCGGCGAACATCAGGCCGGCTGCGAGGCAGTGGCCCTGAACGCGGCACACGGTGGGCACCGGCAGCTCGCGGAACTTGCGGACCGGCTCGACGAAGAGGCGCATCTCTTGCTCGAAGCGGCCCTCGACCGTCGAGGCGTTACGGCCGTACTCCTCGTCGACGTGCATCTGGGTCAGGTCGTGCCCGGCGCAGAAACTGCGGCCCGCCCCGGCGAGGACCACGGCGCGTACCGAACGGTCGCGCGGGATGCGGTTCAGCTCCTCGTCGAGCATCTCGAGCATCGCGACGTCCTGCGCGTTGTGGACCTCGGGACGGTTGAACATCAGGCGGCGGACGCCGTCGGTGTCCTCGACCAGTAGGGGCGTGGTGGCGTTCATGCGGTGTACCCGCCGTCCACGACGAGGGTCTGTGCCGTGATCCAGCCGGCGGCGTCGGACATCAGGAAGGCCGCCGCGTTGCCGATGTCGTCGGGCGTGCCGAAGCGCCGCATCGGCAGCTCGTTGCGGGCCGCCTCGAGCATGGCCTCGTTGTAGTCGCCACGCTCGATCAACTCCTTCCACATCCCCTCGCCCTCGATGAGGCCGGCGGCGACACAGTTCGCGCGGATGCCGAAGCGGCCCTCCTCGGACGCGACGCCCCGGATCACGGTCTCGACGGCCGCCTTCGGCGCCGCGGACAGGATGTCCCTGTTGACGTACCGACGTACGGCCAGGGTGCTGACCGCGACGATCCGGCCCCGCGCCTCGCGCAGGCGAGGGATCGCGTGGTGGACGAGGGTGTAGCACCCGACGACGTCGGCCGTCACCGTGGAGCCGAACCGCTCGACGCTCTGCCGGGAGATGTGGCCGAGCGGGATCGACGGGCCGGCGGCGTACACGACGCCGTCGAGCGTGCCGTCCAGGCCCGCGACGGCGGCCCGGACGGATGCCTCCTGCGACAGGTCCAGATGCACCGTCGAGGCTTCGTGCCCGGCGTCGACCAGTTCGTCCGCCACCTTCTGGGCGCGGCCGGCGCCGCTGCGGTACCCGAGGACGACCCGCCATCCGTCGCGCGCCAGGCAGCGTCCGATGGCGCCGCCGAGTCCGCCGGAGCCGCCAGCGATCAGCGCTTGGGGGCGTACAGGCGTGGTGGTCGGTGGCATGGCTGGTCCCCTCGGCAGGTTGGTGTTCGACCGGGGTGTGCCGGCGTCGGCGTGCCGGTGGCCCTGGAGGTGGAACTTGCCACCTTGCGGGGCTGCACCCAGGTCGAAAAGGCTGTTGAACAATGTTTAGTCGCTATGTAACGTGACTGTCAACACACCGGTGAACAACGTTTAACGGCAGGTTGACCTGCTCGCCACGCGTCCGGAACCTGAGGAGAAGCGCCATGCGCCGCGAACGTCAGCTGGAGATTCTGGACCGCATCGTGGGCCACCGGGTCGGCGGCAATACCACCGATATGTACCCGGACATGTACTTCAGTCCGACCGACGCCTATAAATCGCCCGAACGCTACCAGGAGGAGCTCGACCGGATCTTCCGGCGCACGCCGCTGCTCGTGTGCCTCTCGGGCGACGTCGCCGAACCGGGTGACTTCGTCACGCTCGACATGATGGGCGTCCCGCTGCTCGTCGCACGGGGTGAGGACGGGAAGGTCCGGGCGTTCCGCAACACCTGCCAGCACCGTGGCGCATGCGTCGCACAGGGTAGGGGCAAGGGCAAGCGCGCCTTCTCGTGCCCCTACCACGCCTGGTCCTACCGCCTCGACGGTTCGCTGATCCGTCCGACGCACCTCGACGGCTTCAGGGGCCTCGACATCGACGAGGTGGGTCTGCCGGCAGTGCCGTGCGACGAGGCCGCCGGCCTGGTCTTCGTGTCGTTCGCCGGCCGCGAGCAGCCCGAGTTCGACGCCCGAGCCTGGCTCGGCGGCTCCCTCGTCGACGACTTCGAGTCGTTCGGCTACGAGAACTACCAGTTGATCACGACCCGCTCGACCACGCGTGACGTGAACTGGAAGATCATGTTCGACAGCTTCTGCGAGATGTACCACGTGCAGTTCCTGCATGCGAAGACCATCGCGCACCTGTTCCGCTCGGACTGCTCCACCTTCGACGACCTCGGTCTGCACGGCCTGATGACCGGCGTGCGCGCCACGATCGACGAGCTCAAAGCCCAGCCCCGCGAGGAGTGGGAGCTGATGAGGCACGCGGCGTTGAACTACCACATCGCGCCGAACACGGTCCTCATCCACATGATCGACCACGTCGAGATGTATCGGATCCTGCCAGAGGGCCCGACGCGGTGCCGCGCGGAGCTGTCGCTGTACGCACCGGAGCTGCCGACGACCGAGAGGGCCGAGCGCCACTGGGCCCGGCAGGCCGAGACCCTGATCAACACCATCGAGACCGAGGACATGGCGATGGCCGACCAGGCCCAGTTCGCGGTCGACGCGGGCAACCCGCCCGTGTTCCGGTTCGGGCGTAACGAGCCCGCCCTCATCCACCACCACGAGGTCGTCGAAGCCCTGCTCGCGGGGGAGGAGGAGCGCTTCGCCGCCCGCGACCCCAAGCCTGTCCGGATTTCGGCCGGACGGTAGGGCAGCACTGGTCCTCGCTCGGTGGCGCGCACCTGGCGTGCCGCCCCCACCGGTTCACCATCACCTACAGCAACTTGGAGTGGTAATGACTGCTGGACTCTCGTGCTTGCGCGCGGGCATCGCACTGGCCGCCGTGGTCAGCCTCGTCGCTGCGTGTGGCGGGAACGACCCTGGTGCGGCGAAGGGCTCCGACGACCCGTTCACCATCGTCTACGTGGTCGGCAAGACCGGCCTGCTGCAGAACACGGCGAAGGCCGGCATCGCCGGCCTCGAAGCGGGCGCGGACGTTGTGAACGCCAACGGTGGCATCAACGGCCGTCAGGTCGAGATCAAGATCGTCGACAACCAGAGCGACGGCGCCAAGGTCGCCAGCCTGGTGCAGAGCGAGATCACCAAGGGCGACGTGGACATGCTCTCGATAGGTGTCTCCAGCAACGAGGCACTTCCCGCGGCGCCGCTGAGTACGCGCAACAAGGTGCTGATGATGACGATCGGCTCCAACCCGGGCCTGAACAAGCCGAAGGAGTACCCGTACGTCTTCTCGACCGTGGCCAAGCCGGCGATCGTGCTCCAGCAGGCCGTCAGCTCGATCAAGGCGAAGGGCGCCAAGAAGGTCACGGCGGTCCTGCCCGGGGACGCGTTCGGTGACGGCCAGTCGCCGTTCCTGGCGGCGGCGCTCAAAGAGGCCGGCATCGACTACCAGGAGGTCCGGTTCAAGCCGACCGACGTGGACCTGACCGCTCCGATGCTCAAGGCGAAGAACACCGGCGCCGACCTGATCTACCTCGACGCGTCGGGCTCGGCGGTGCCGCAGGCACTCGCCGCGCGGATCAAGACGGGTGCGACCTCGGTGCCGACTATCATGGGCTACTCGATCAGCGCCTCCGACGTCACCATCCTGGCCGACGCCAAGGCCCTCGACAACGCCGAGCTGCTCGCCTACGACCTCCAGGAGTACAAGCCGGAGTCGGAGCAGACCCCGGCGCGCAGGACGTTCATCGACGCGGTCAAGAAGGTGGGCGCGGTCGATCAGACCATCACCGTGTACGGCCTCACGTACGACCAGGTGATCCTGACCGCGCTCGCGGCGAAGCAGGCCGGGTCGACCGACACCGAGAAGC
Organism: Micromonospora cynarisoli; assembly: GCF_030518815.1. NCBI lineage: Bacteria > Bacillati > Actinomycetota > Actinomycetes > Micromonosporales > Micromonosporaceae > Micromonospora > Micromonospora cynarisoli. The sequence continues at coordinate 5,100,883 of NZ_CP130426.1, forward strand.
TCGCCGAGGCGTTCGAGAACCTCGAGACGCCGGCCGATCCGCAGTGGGTGACCTTCAAGGACTGCGGCTTCTCCGCCGAAGACCACTTCAACGCCAAGATGACGGTGGACGACTTCGCGGTGATTCCGGTGTCCGAGACCGTCGACGGCCAGTTCAAGTCCTGACCGAGACGTCCGGAGGAGATCTCCCGTGCTGATCACGCTCATCTCCGGCCTCGTGGTCGGGGCCGTCTACCTGCTGGTAGCTGTCGGTTACAACATCACCTACCTGTCCGGCGGGGTGCTGAACTTCGCGTTCGGCTACATGCTCGTCCTAGGCTCGTTCCTCGCCTGGGCCGGCAGTGAGTCCGGCCTGCCGCTGATCGTTCTGCTGCTCGCGGGAGTCGTGGGCGGCGCGGCACTGGGCCTGCTGGAGGAGCGGTTGGCCATTCGCCCGATCAAGCACGGGGGGTCCCACACGGAGCTCATCACGACGGTCGGGTTCGCCACCGTCGTGACGGGCGCGATCCTGCTGATCTGGGGAGCCGACGTGCGCAAGGTGCCGGCCATGGTCGCAGGAGAGATCCCGATCGGGTCGACCTCGATCACCGGCGCCGAGTTGCTCCTGCTTGTCACCGCGATCGGCCTCGCGGGCGCGTTCGGCACATGGAGTCGCCGCTCGCGGATCGGCCTTGCGAGCCTCGCCCAGTCCGAGGACCGGGAGGCGGCGATGCTGCTGGGCATCGACGTGCGCAAGCTGTCGCTGCTGTCGTTCGCGGTCGCCGGGGCGCTGGCCATCGTCCTCGGGTTCGTCATGGGCCCCAAGACGTTCGCCGCCCCCGAGTTCGGCGCGCTGCTCGCCGTCAAGGGCTTCGCGGTGCTCGCCCTCGGCGGAGTCGGCAGCTATCTCGGTGCCGCCATCGCCGGTCTGACCGTCGGGGTCATCGAGGCGCTGTCCTCGTACCTGTGGTCCTCGGAGATCCAGACGCTGACCGTGTTCGTGCTGTTCCTGGTGGTGCTCGCCGTGCGCCCGCAGGGCCTGTTCGGCCAGCGAGCAGGAAGGGTCGTCTGATGTCGAACGCGCTGATCCGGCTGCGTGCCGTCGCACCCTGGGCCGTCGGCGTCGCGCTCCTGCTTGCCGGACCGTCGATCGGTCTGATCGACGCGGCGTGGTCACGCGAGATCATCCTGATCGGGATCCTCGCCCTGCTCGTCTCGAGCCTGAACCTGAGCTTCGGGTACAGCGGTGAGCTGGCGCTCGGTCAGGTCGCCTACTACGCCGTCGGCGCGTACGTCTCGGGGTGGCTGGCCCTCAACGTGACCCCCGAGTTGCTGATCGCGTTGCCGCTCGCGTCCGTCGCCTCCATGCTCGTCGCGGTCGTCGCGTCGGCCGTGACCGTGCGCCTCGGTGGCTGGGCGCTGGCGGTGTCGATGTTCTTCCTCGTCCTGCTCGTGCCCGACATCGCCGGGCTCTTCAAGGAGCAGCTCGGCGGGTTCGAGGGCCTGGTGGCGATCCCGCTGCCGACCCTGGCCGGGGTCGAGCTGACCCCCGAGCAGTTCTATCTCGTGGCCGTGATGGTCACCGTCGCCTGGCTCGTCCTGGTCGGGCACCTGGTGTCGTCGCGGTTCGGCGCGTCGTTCCTCGTCCTGCGAAAGAGCAAGATCCTCGCCTCGTCGCTCGGCATGTCGCCGTACTCGCTGAAGTTCCGCGCGTTGCTGGTGGCCGCGATCCCTGCGGGCGTCGCCGGCACGCTGTTCGCCTTCCTCGACGGCTTCGTCGCCCCCACCGCATTCAGCCTGCACCTGACCATCACGGTGCTCGCCGCCTCGATCCTGGGCGGCCCCAGGACGGTCGTCGGCGCAGTGCTCGGCGCCGCGCTGATCCAGATCGGTCCGAACCAGCTGACCTGGTTCGCCGACTACGCCTACATCGCCTTCGGCGTGTTCTTGATCGTCGGTGGCCTGCTGTTCTCAAACGGCATCGTCGGCGCGCTGCGGACGCTACGCTCGCGATTCCAGGCAGAGCCCGGTGTGCTGGCGGGCCACCTGGTGGCGCCCGGCGACGCGCCGACGCCGGCCGTCCGCGGTGCGCTGTTGGAGGTCGAGAACGTCGCCAAGGCGTTCGGGGGCAACCAGGCGCTGGTCGACGCCGGGTTCGTGGCGCGACCGGGCGAGATCACGGCGCTGATCGGGGCGAACGGCTCAGGCAAGACGACACTGTTCAACGTGATCAGCGGCTTCGTCCCGGCCGACTCGGGATCGGTGCGGCTCGGCGGCGAGCAGATCCTGGGCCTTCCGCCGCACGGTGTCGCACGGCAGGGCGTGGCGCGGACCTTCCAGACTCCGCTGGTGCCCGAGGGCCTCACGGTCGAGCAGGCGGTCCAGACCGCGGTGTTCGCCCAGCGCCCGCTCACGATGCCGGAGACGATGCTGCGGCTGCCCCGGCACCACGCCTCCCGACGGCACGAGGTGGAGACGGCCCGCGCGGCCCTCGATGCGCTCGGGCTGACCGGCATCGCGACCCGGCAGGCGGCCGACATCCCGCTCGGGACGAGACGCCTCCTCGAACTGGCGCGAGCCCTGGCCAGCAACCCGAAGGTGATCCTGCTCGACGAGGTGGCCTCGGGGCTCGACGAGCACGAGCTGATCGCACTCGAACACCTGCTGGCCCGGCTGGCGGCGGCCGGCGCGACGGTGGTGCTGGTGGAGCACAACTTCGCGCTCGTGCGACGCGTCGCCGACCACGTCGTGGTCCTGGCACAGGGACAGGTCGTGGTCGACGGCGCGGCCGAGGAGGTCGCCTCGCATCCGTTCGTCCAGCACACCTACCTGGCGGGTTCGCGCCATGCGGACCAGGACCGGGTGGCCGTCGAAGGGGCAGCGTCATGAGCGACCGGGAGGTGGTGCTCGCCGCCGAGGGTCTCCGCGCCGGCTACGGCGACATCCTCGCAATCTGGGACGCCAACATCGAGATCCGCAGGGGAGAAGTGACGGGCCTGCTCGGCCGCAACGGCGCGGGTAAGTCGACGATCTTCCGTGCGCTCGCGGGCCTGGCGACGGTCCAGGCCGGCACCGTGACGTGGCGCGGGGACGACATCACCGCACTGCCCCCGTTCAAGCGGGCGGCCCGGGGCCTGGCGGTCGTCCAGGAGGGCAAGCGGATCTTCCGGCAGCGGTCGATCGAGGAGAATCTGCTCCTCGGCGGCTTCTCCACCCGCCTGGGCCGTAAGGCACTGGCCGGCCGGGTGAAGACCATGTACGAACGCTTTCCCGTGCTGGCCGACCGCAGGCACGAGCACGCCGGTGGCCTCAGCGGCGGGCAGCAGCAGATGCTGGCGATCGCCCAGGCCCTGATGAGTGGACCGAGCGCGATCCTGCTCGACGAGCCGACGGCCGGGCTCGCGCCCTCGATCGTCGCCGAGGTGCTCGGGGTCGTCACCCGGCTGGGCCGTGAGGAGGGACTGGCGGTGCTGCTGATCGAACAGGACGTGGAGCTTGTGGCGGACATCGTGACCTCCGCGACCGTGCTCGAGCTCGGGCGGGCCGTTTACCACGGGCCGCCCGACCCCGCCGCGATCCGCGCGGCGATGGAGGCCGTGCACGCCCCGAGGGGGACGGCATGATCGATCTCGGCGTCGTCCGCGCCGCCGTCGCGGACCTGTTGCGCGAGTGCGGATCCGGCCCGTACGACCCCGTGGAGTTCCTCGGAGCGCAGTTCGACCAGGGCCTGGCATGGGTGCACTTCCCGCAGGGGCGCGGCGGTCGAGGGTGGGACCGCGCCGCGCAGGCGGAGGTCAACCGCCTGCTCGAGCAGGCCGGCGCGCCCGACGGGTACGCCCGCAACCCGATCGGGCACGGGATGGCCGCCGCGACGATCATGGCCCGCGGCGACGACGCGCAGCACGACCGCTACCTTCGACCGTTGTGGACCGGCGAGGAGGTCTGGTGCCAACTCTTCAGCGAACCCGACGCCGGCTCCGACCTCGCGGCGGTGCGCACCAGGGCGGTGCGTGACGGCGACGGCTGGCGGGTGACCGGGCACAAGGTCTGGACGTCGCTCGCGCACCGCGCCCGCTGGGCCATCCTGCTTGCCCGTACGTCACCCCACCTGCCCAAGCACCGCGGGATGACCTTCTTCGTGTGCGACATGCACGCCGACGGCGTCACGGTCGAGCCGCTGCGCCAGATCACCGGCGAGGCGGAGTTCAACGAGGTGTTCCTCGACGGCGTGTTCCTGCATGACAGCCTGCGGATCGGTCCGGTCGACGACGGCTGGCGCGTCGCGCAGACCAGCCTGGGCAACGAGCGCGTCGCCATCGGCGCCCGACCCCAGCCGCGCGAGGGCGGCATGATCGGCCTGGTCGCCCAGCTGTGGCGCGACCAGGCCCACCGCCGTACCCCCGGGCTCCACCGACGCCTGCTGCACGGTTGGGTCGCGGCCGAGGCGGCGCGGCTCGCCAGCGAGCGGCTGGGACAGCTCATGGCGGTCGGGGCACCGGGCCCGGAAGGGTCGGCGAGCAAGCTGGCGTTCGCCGTGGTCAACCAGTCGCTCAGCGGCCTGGCGCTCGACATCCTCGGCCCCGACGCCCTGCGCTTCCCCGACTACACCATGACGCAGCCGTCCGAATTCGCGTTCCACGGCAAGGATCCCCGCTGGAACTACCTGCGCTCTCGGGCCAACTCGATCGAGGGAGGTACCTCCGAGGTGTTGAAGAACGTGATCGGTGAACGGATCCTCGGGCTGCCGAGGGAACCCGCCGTGGACCGCGAGGTGGCGTTCGAGGACCTGCCCCGATGAGCGACGTGCGGCTGACCTACACCGACGTCGAGGCGGAGCTCCGCTCGGCCGTGCGCCGCCTGCTCGCCGACCGCGAGGACCTACCGGCGCAGCTCGTCGCCATGGAACACGAGGTGCCACACGACGGATCCACCTGGAAGGCGCTCGACGAGGAGATGGGCCTGTCACTGCTGGTGCTGCCGGAAGAGATCGGCGGCGCTGGCGCTGGCGCGCACGAGCTGGGCGTCGTGATGGAGGAGATCGGCCACCACCTCGCGCCGGTGCCGTTCCTCGGGCATGCCGCCCTGGCCGCGGGCGTCGTCGCGCGGCTTGGCTCGCCCGCGCTCGTCGAGCGGTTCACCCGGTCGACCCCGACGGCCGTCGCAGTGCCCGTGCACCGGGCCTGGTTCGACCCGTTCCCGGAGCAGGTCCGCTGGTCGGGCGAGCACCTCGACGGCGCGGTGGACCTCGTGCTCGACGCCACCCACGCCACGACCCTGCTCCTGCCCGCCGTCTCCGACGACGGGCCGGTGCTGGTCCTCTGCGACGCGGCTGCGGCGGCGCGTGCCCGCGTGGCCGGGTTCGACCTGACGCGTGACCTCAGCCGTATCGACCTCGACGGCGTGCCGGGGGAGGTGGTCGCCCGGGGTGACGCCGCCCGCGTCGCCCTGACGGCGGGCACCCACCTGGCCACCGCTGCCCTGGCCTGCGAGCAGGTCGGAATCGCCGAGCGCGCGCTCGAACTCGCGGTCGAGCACGCCCGGGCCCGCATGCAGTTCGGCCGCGCGGTCGGCAGCTTCCAGGCGGTCAAGCACCGCCTCGCGGACGCGTGGGTGGCCGTGACTCAGGCCCGGGCCGCAGCCCGCAACGCCGTGGACGCCGTCGCCCGCGACGACGACGTCGCACTCGCCCTGGCGGTCGCCTCGATCGTCACCGACGACGCCGCGGTGCTCGCCGCCGAGACCTGCGTCCAAGCGCACGGTGGGCTGGGCTTCAGCTGGGAGCACCCGGCACACCTGTTTCTCAAGCGTGCGCGGGCGAACATGCAGGCATTCGGTTCCGCCGAGGCCCATCTCGACCTCGTGGCCGACCTGGCCGACCTCCCGGCGCCGCACCCGAACGAGACACGACACGAGGTGATCCGATGACGAGAAGACGGCTGGCCGCGCCGGCGGACGTGCTCTGCCCGGCGCAGATGGTCCGCCAGCAGGCGAAGGCGCGACCCGACCACGCGGCCCTCGTGTGCCAGGGCGTCGAGCTCACCTACGCCGAGCTCGACGAGCGGTCGAGCCGGGTCGCGGCGGGCCTCAAGGCCGCCGGTCTGGGCGCGCGCGACCGCGCGGTGGTGATCGGCAAGAACAGCATCGAGCACTTCGAGCTGCTGCTCGGTGCCCTCAAGCTCGGCGCGATCTGCATCGACCTGAGCTGGCGCCTGTCGCCGGCCGAGCTCGAGGAGATCGTCGACGACGCCACGGCGACCTTCGTGGCCGCCGACGCGTTCGTGATCGACGCCGTCGTCGCTCGCGCGCCGTCGCTGTTGGCGGGGCGGAAGGTGGTATGCACCGGCGGCGACGCGTCGCAGGCGGACGCCGAGCCCTACTCCCAGTGGCGCGACCGGCACCCGGCAGCCGACCCCGGGTTCGAGGGAACCGAACAGGACATCGCCTTCCACTTCTACACCTCCGGCAGCACGGGGCTGCCCAAGGGCGTCCTGCTGTCAAACCGCAACAACTGGGGATACGTCGAGATAGCCCACCGGTACTACGCGTTCCACCCGGACGCGGTGATCCTCGTCGCGATGCCGCTGTTCCACATCGGCGGGATGGGCTGGTCGATGGCGGGCCTGAGCGTCGGCGCGACGCTGGTCGTGATGCCCGACGTCGACCTTGACGAGGTGCTGGACCTGATCGAGGTCCGCCGGGTCACCCACATCCTGCTGACCCCGGTGTCGATCGCCGAGCTGATGCGTCGTCCTCGCTACGCCTCGACGGACCTGTCGAGCGTCGAGCTCGTCCTGTACGGCTCGGCTCCCATGCCGGAGCCGGTGCTCCACCAGCTGATCGCCACGACGTCGTGCGAGGTGTGGCAGGGCTACGGCATGACGGAGACAACCGGGACCTTCGCGTTGCTCAGCGACGACGATCACCGGTCGGGGCGTGCGGACCTGCTGAGGTCGGCGGGGCGTCCCGCCCTGGGCGTCGAGCTGCGCATCGTCGACCCGGCGACAGGTGAGGACCTCGTCGGCGATGCCGTCGGCGAGATCTGGGTGCGGTCGAGCAACGTCACGGTCGGCTACTGGCGCCCTCGCCCCGGCTCGGGTGAGGCGTTCGCCGGGGACGGCTGGTTCCGCACCGGCGACGCCGGGTACCGCGACGCGGAGGGCTACGTCTACCTGCGCGACCGTGTCAAAGACATGATCATTTCCGGCGGTGAGAACGTGTATCCGGCCGAGGTCGAGCGCGTGCTCGCGACCCATCCGGCCGTGCGCGAGGTGGCCGTCATCGGTGTGCCCTCCGAGCGGTGGGGGGAGACGCCGCTCGCCCTGGTCGTCCCCGAGGCCGGCACCGAGCCGACCCCCGACGAGCTGATCGCGTACTGCCGCGAACGCATCGCGCACTTCAAGTGCCCCACCGCGGTCGAGCTGCGCTCCTTCCTCGAACGCAACCCGAGCGGCAAGTTCCAGAAGCACCTGCTGAGGGCGCCGTACTGGCGTGACCGCGAGCGGTCCATCAACTGAGCGGAGTTCTCCCCATGCGACGTCGCATCTTTGGCCGGGACCACGAGGATTTCCGCGGCACGGCGGACGCGTTCTTCCGGCGTGAACGCGAGAACCTGGACACGTGGACCAGCGAGGGCCGGGTCGACCGTGGATTCTTCGAACGGGCCGGCGAGCTCGGGCTGCTGGGCCTGCGCGTACCGGAGGAGTACGGCGGGAGCGACGCCGGCACGTACACCTTCAACGTGGTGTTGAGTGAGGCCGCCGCCGCGGCGAACGTCTCACTCGTCGGCCTGCGCGTGCACGCCGAGGTGGTGTTGCCGTACCTGCTCAAGTACGGCACCCCGGAGCAGCGGGCGCGGTGGGTCCCGGCGATGGTGGCCGGCACGACGGTCGGCGCGATCGCGATGTCGGAGGCCGACACCGGTTCGGATCTCGCCGGCATCGCCACCAGGGCGGCCCGCAACGCCGACGGTGACTTCGTGCTCTCGGGTGCCAAGACCTTCATCACCAACGGCACGAACGCCGACCTGGTCGTGGTCGTGGCCCGCACCGGCAGCGGGGGCGACCGGCGCGCCGGACTGTCCCTGCTGGTCGTCGAGGACGGCATGCCGGGATTCACCCGCGGCAATCCGGTCGGCAAGCTCGGCCTGAAGTACTCCGACACCGCGGAACTGTCGTTCGACGACGTCGTGGTGCCTGGGGGCAACCTCCTCGGGGAGGAGGGCCGTGGCTTCGAGTACCTGACGTCGAACCTGCCGCAGGAGCGCATCAGCATCGCGGTCGGCGCGATCGCGATGAGCCAGGCCGCCCTGCGACGGACGATCGAGTACGCGCGTGACCGACAACTGTTCGGGACGTCCCTCGCCAGCCTGCAGAACACCCGGTTCGTGCTCGCCGAGGTGGCGGCCGAGATCGAGACCGCGCAGCAGGCGCTCGACAACGCGGTCGTCGAACTCGACGAGGGCACACTGAGCCCGGAGGACGCCGCCAAGATCAAGCTTGTCGCCACCGAGGTGCAGGCCCGCACCGTCGACAAGTGCCTCCAGGTGCACGGCGGCTACGGCTACATGACCGAGTACGACATCGCCGCCATGTATGCCGACGCCCGGGTGACGCGCATCTACGGCGGCTCCAGCGAGGTCATGAAGGTCATCATCAGCCGCTCGCTCGGCCTGGGGGCGAGCCGATGAGCCCCGTCCCGACAACCACGACCGTCGCCGTCGACCTCGACGGCGCAGTCGCGACCCTGACGCTCAACCGCCCAGAGCGGATGAACGCGTTCGACCCCACGATGGTCGCCGAGTTCGCGGACATCTGGGCCTGGGTGCGCACCGACCCCCGGGTGCGGGTCGTCGTGCTGCGCGCGGCCGGCGACCGTGCCTTCTGCACGGGCATGGACGTGCGGGCCCAGTGGAGTTGGCCAGACGACGTGTGGTCGCACGAAGACCCGGGCCGGACCCTGAGCCCCAAGTGGGGTCAACGCGTCTGGAAGCCGTTGATCTGCGCTGTGCGGGGCATGGCCGCAGGGGGCGCGTTCTACTGGCTGAACGAGGCCGACCTGGTGCTCGCCGCACCGGAGGCGACGTTCTTCGACCCCCACGTGACCTACGGCATGACCGCCGCCCCGGGCCCCATCGGGCTGAGCCGGCGCATCGGCGTGGGCGCCGTGCTCGAGCTGACCCTCCTCGGCAACGACCGCCGCCTCGACGCGCAGCGTGCCTACCAGTTGGGGCTGGTCAACGAGGTGGTCGACGGCGGCCGGCTCGACGCCCGCGCCGCAGAACTCGCCCGCGTGCTCGCCGAGCGTGATCCCACGGCTGTGCAGGGTGCCGTCCGCGCCGTGTGGGAGAGCCTCGACCTGCCCCGCACCGTCGCACTCGAACGATCCCTGTCCTACTCGCAGATCTCGACCGCCGCCCGGCGGCCTGCCGCCGAAGGAGCCTCATGACCACCCCGACCGCGCCGGTGACCGGACGACTCGACGGCCGCGTCGCGATCATCACCGGGGCCGGTGCCGGTCTCGGCCGTGAGCACGCCCTCCGGCTCGCCGCCGAGGGCGCGCGGGTCGTGGTCAACGACCTTGCCCCGGGCGATGGCCGGCCAGACCTCGCCGCCGCGGTGGCGGACGAGATCGCCGCAGCCGGCGGCACTGCGGTCGCCGTCCACGCGGACGTGTCGGACTGGCAGGCGGCCGGAGGGCTGATCGAGTCGACGTTGCAGTCGTTCGGCCGCGTCGACGTGGTGGTGAACAACGCGGGTGTCCTGCGCGACGCACTGCTCGTCGCGATGGACGAGGCGGAGTGGGACGACGTGATGCGGGTGCACCTGAAGGGGCATGCGGCACTCTCGCACCATGCCGGCGTGCACTGGCGTGAGCGCTCCAAGCGCGGCGACGAGGTCGCCGCGTCGGTGGTCAACACGTCGTCGACGTCCGGCCTGTTCGGCAACGTCGGCCAGGCGAACTACGCGGCGGCGAAGGCCGGCATCATCGGTCTGACCCTGACGACCGCGCTCGAACTCGAACGCTACGGCGTGCGGGCCAACGTGCTGGTTCCGGCGGCGCGGACGGCGATGACCGAGAGCGTCCCGGCGCTCAGAGTGCTGATGAGGGCACCCGAAGACCCGGCGGACTTCGACCCCTGGCACCCCGCCCATGTGTCGACCTACGTCGCCTGGCTCGCGTCGGCGACCTGCCCGCTCAACGGCAGCGTCGTGTTCGCCTCCGGCCGGGCCGTGCGCCCCGTTCAGACGTTCTTCCGCACCGAAGGCATCGCCGCAGTGGACGCACCCATCTCTGTGGAGACGTTGGACGAGCGGTTGCCCGGTCTCGTCGCGGCGCTGGAGCCACGCGCATGACGACGGTCGCGGACCCGGTCGCCGGGCGGTACGGCCTTCGGCTGACCCGTACCGAGGCGCTCGCGGTGCGGGTCGACGTGCCGGGCACGGGCCTGACGGTCGACGACCGGGGCCGCCTGCGGCTGTCCGCGCTGGTGGCGGCCGCCGACGTCGCGGCCGGAGTGTCGACCGGATACGCGGCCGCGCCGCGCTGGACGCTCACGGCCGACATCGACCTGCACCGGGCCGACGTCGCCTGCCGGGACGGTGCCGCAGTCGTCGGGGAGGTCGCCATGCACGGCCGGCGCCTGCTGCTGGCACGGGTCCACGCGACGGCGTCGGGCGGGCCGGCGTCGGGCGGGCGGCGGGGAAACCCGTCCGATCTTGACCCGACCCAGGGCTTCGTCGCTGCGGGGAGCGTCAACCACGTCCACCTGGCGCCGTCCGTCGAGCCGGTCTACCGCTCGCTGGAGATCGGGCACGGCGTCGATTTCGCGGCGACGCCGACCACCGCGTCGACCCCGAGCGATGCCTTCGGGCTGTGCCATGTGGAGCGGGCGGACGGCCGGGTAGCCGTCCAGATCACGCTCACGCCGGAGACCGCCAACTTCTACGGATTCCTGCACGGAGCGATGACCGGCGTGCTGGTCGAGGAACTCGCGGGGCGCGAGCTCGACCTGGTGGAGGACCTGAACATGCGATTCATGCGAAGCGTGACACAGGGGCCGGCCGAGGCGACGGTCGTCGATCGCATCGTCTCCGGACGACGGGCGGTGCTGATCATCGAGGTGGTCGACTCCAGCACCGGTGTCGTGGCGACGCGTGCCTTCGCGTCCGGCCCGATCCGGTCCCGGGGCACGGGAGGTCCGTCGCATGCCTGAACGGCTGGTCGTCGTCGGGGCGTCGCTGGCGGGCCTGCGGGCGATCGAGAGCGCCCGCAGGGCCGGGTTCGGCGGCGCGATCACACTGGTCGGCGCCGAGGAGCACCTGCCCTACGACCGGCCGCCGTTGTCGAAGGCGTTTCTCGCCGACGACGCACCGGGCGGCCAGCCCGTGCCATTCCGCAGCCGCGCGCATCTGGTCACCGAACTCGGGGTCGAGCTGCTGCTGGGCGTGCGGGCCGTGGGCGTCGATGGGGCGGCCCGGTCGATCGCGCTGGCCGACGGCCGAGAGTTGCCGTTCACGCGGGCGGTCCTGTCGACTGGCGCCCACGTGCGGCGGTTGCCCACCGTCGGGGACGGTCCAGGCGTGCACCACCTGCGCACCTGGGACGACGCGGTCGCCCTCAAGGAGGCGTTGCGCACCGCGCGACGCATCCTCGTCGTCGGGGCCGGCTTCATCGGCTCCGAGGTCGCCTCGGCCGCCGTCAAGCGTGGATGCGAAGTGGTGATGGTCGAGGTGGCGAGCAGCCCGCTGGAGCGGGCGTTCGGCGCGGAGATGGGGATCGCCTGCGTCGACCTGCACACCCGGGCGGGTGTGGACGTGCGGCTGGGGGTCGCGGTCGTCTCGGTCGGCCCGGGCGACGGCGGGCTGCTCGTGGAGTTGTCGTCGGGGGACACCCTGCGCGTCGACAGGGTGGTCGTCGGCGTCGGCGCTGCCCCGACGACCGGGTGGCTCGAGGGCTCGGGGATCGCCGTCGACAACGGCATCGTGTGCGACGCCTCGCTGGAATCCAGCGTCTCGGGCGTGTTCGTGGCCGGCGACGTGGCGCGCTGGCAGGACGCGGCGTCGGGCCACTCGCTGCGGCTGGAGAACTGGACCGCCGCAGCCGAGCAGGGTCAGCTGGCCGGGCGCCGCGCCGCCGGTGGCCCTCCGGAAACGTACCGGCCCGTCGCCTACTTCTGGTCCGACTGGCACACGACCCGCATCCAGATGCTCGGCACCTCCGTCGGCGCGGATGCCGAGGTGGTCGACGGCTGCGTCGAGGACGGGCGCTGGGTCGCCGGGTACCGTCGCGGCGACGCGCTGGTGGGCCTGCTGTCGGTCGGCATGCCCGCGGAGACGATGAAGTACCGGACGCTCGTCGCTGCCGGGGCCGGGTGGGACGACGTCCTGCGACTCGCCGCCGACCGGCGGGAGAAGCGGACCGCCGCGCTTCGCTGATGTGCCGAGTCGGCCCCGGTCGCGTGGCGGTGGCGACCGGGGGGCGTGCCGTGCGGTGTCAGGTGCGGCGCGGTGTCATGACGGCAGGACGGCGAGGGGGCGTACGCCGACGACGTCGCCCGGGTCGAGCGCCGTCAGGCTGCCCTCGTGGCGCACCACGAGCCGCCCGTCCAGGTCGACGCCCTCGGCCGTGCCGAGCAGCATCGTGCCGTCGTGCAGCTCGGCCTCGACGTCGACCCTGATCGACCCGCAGACCGAACCGTAGTCCGCCACGAGCCCGCTGGGGCCGGGGCGGCGTGCGAAGTCCGACCAGCGCCGGTAGAGCCGCTCGAAGCCGCGAAGCGTTTCGATCACGAGAGACGCGGCAGCGGGGCGCTGCGCCGCGTACTGCTCCAGCGAGGCGGGCGCGCCGGTGAAGGGTCGCCCGTCGGAGGCGAGCACGATGTCGAAGGCCACCCGGGTCAGCGTCGGGGTGGCGGTAGCCGAGACGGTCGCGATGCACTGGCCGTCGGGGGCGATCAGGCGGTCGGGCCAGACCGACCACACCGCCACGCCGGTGTCGCCGCGGACGGCCTCGGCGAGCGCCGACGAGGCCATCAGTGTGAGCCACGTCGGCTGGTCGGCAGGATCGGGGGCGAGGCTCGCCTCAACGTGGACCTCGTATGTGCCGGGCTCCCGGTCGTCGACGGCCAACACGACCTCGCCGGGGCGTTCCGGCGTGCCGCCGCCGACCTCCACCCGTTGCCACAGGCACGAGCCGGCGGTCAGGGCCGGGCCGATGGTGGTGGGATCGAGCAGGAGGGTGGCGGTCATCGATCTTCGTCTCCGGACGGGTTGCGGTCAGGCGGTACGAAGCCGTCGAGCAGCGCGATGATGCAGGCGTGGAACCGTTCCTCGGCGCTCATCGTGACCGCCGACAGCGCCGAGTGTAGGGCGCTGTAGTTCTCCTCGGCGTCGCCGAAGTTGGGGATCGCGCCGCGCAGGCTGGCGGTGCTGTACATGGCGTGGCCGATGGCGATCGCCTCGAGCCCCTCCATGACGGTCGAGATCAGCTCGCGGGGAACCCCGCCGTCGGCCAACACCTGGGCCGACTGGGCGTACAGACCGATGCTCAGCCGCCGGGGCAGGCCGTCCATCATCAGGGGCAGCACGTTGGGGTGCCGGACGAAGGCCCCGCGGAACGATCGGGTCAGTTCGATCGCCCAGGCGCGCCAGTCGCCGTTCGGCGGAGGCACCCGTACCTCCTGGAGGACCAGCATCGCGACCGCCTCCAGGATGTCGGCCTTGCTGTCGACATAGTGGTAGAGCAGGCCCCCGGTGACCTGGAGAGTCGATGCCAGGTGCCGGATGTTGAGTGCTCCCAGGCCGTCGCGATCGACGATCGCCAGCGCGGCGCGGATGACCCGCTCGCGGGACATCGGGCCGGGAGCCAGCGGCGGCTTCGCCTCGTCGAGGTCCTGCAGGTCGTCGAGCATCATCGTCTGTCCTCGGTGAAGCGGCGTCAGACCCGCTCGATCACGGTCGCGACCGCCATTCCGCCACCCGTGCACATCGTCACGAGGCCGGTGGTGCGGTCGGTCCGCTCGAGCTCGTCCAATACGGTCTGAACCAGCATGACACCCGTCGCGCCGATCGGGTGGCCCAGGGCGATCGCCCCGCCGTTTACGTTCACCACACCGGGGTCGAGGCCGAGCAGTTCGCTGGTCTCCAGGGCCACGGCGGCGAACGCCTCGTTGATCTCCCACAGGTCGATGTCCTTGATGGACATGCCGGCCTTGCGGAGCGCCTTCCGCGCGGCGGGGGCGGGGGCCGACAGCATGATGACCGGGTCGCAGCCGACTGTCGCGGACGACACGATGCGGGCGCGTGGCGTCAGGCCGTTGTCGCGGACGTGGTCCTCGCCGGCGACGACCAGTGCCGCAGCGCCGTCGACCACCCCTGAGGAGTTGCCGGCGTGGTGCAGGTGCCGGACCGCCCCGACCTCGGGGTAGGCCGACAGGGCGGCCTCGTCGAAGGAGGTCGTACGCCCGGGTGGCACGCGCGCACCCAGCGCTTCGAACGAGGGGCGGAGGGCGGCCAGGCCCTCCCGCGTGGTGCCCTCGCGGACGAACTCGTCGGCCCTCAGGACGATTGCCCCGCTGTCGTCGCGGACCGGCACGATGGAGCGGGCGAAGCGGTCCTCGCGCAGGGCGGTGGCGGCACGCTGCTGGCTCATCACGGCCCACCCGTCCAGCTGCTCGCGGGTGTAGCCGCGCTGCGTCGCGATCAGGTCGGCGGAGATGCCCTGCGGCACCAGTGGGTACTTGTCGTGCAGCGCCGGGTTGGCGCCGTCGATCGCGCCCGAGCCCGCTGGCGCCGGCCACCGCGACATCGACTCGACGCCGCCCGCCACCACCAGATCCTGCTCGCCGGAGCGCACACCCATCGAGGCGACGGCCACCGCCTGCAGGGCGGAGCCGCAGTAGCGGTTGAGCGTGTAGCCGGGGGTCGTGTAGGGCCAGTTGGCCGCCAGGACCGCGAGGCGGCCGATGCTGTGGCCGTGGTCACCCTGGTTGCTGCTGTTGCCGACGACGACCTCGTCGACGACGTGCGGGTCCAGGCCGCGCTCGACGAGGGTGTCGAGGACCTGCGCGAGGAGGTGCTGCGGATGGATGCCGTGCAGCGATCCGGTCGCCTTGCCCCGGCCGCGAGGGGTGCGGACCCCGTCGAGGATGTATGCGTCGCCCATGTGCGCATCCCTTCGTTGAACTTAGTTTACACGCGGGGGATCGCGTGCCTAGGGTGGCTGCCATGACTCGTGTAGACGTGGCCAGGCTCGGCGCGGTGGCCCGTGTCCGGCTCAACCGACCAGCGACCAAGAACGCGATAGACCAGGCGATGTGGGCCGGGCTGAAGGAGGCCGCGGAGCAGCTCGCCTCGGACGACTCCGTGCGTGCCGTGCTGCTGTGCGGGGCCGGCGGTGACTTCTCGTCCGGCGCCGACCTGCGCGACAGCGGCGACGCCCACCACACGACGAGGATGCGCTACTGGAACAGTGTGGTGGCCCAGTGGCACCACCTGCCCAAACCGACCGTCGCGGCCGTCTCGGGAGTGTGCGTCGGCATCGGGATGAACCTCGCGTTGGGCTGCGACCTGGTGGTCGCCGACCCCCGCGCCCGGTTCTGCGAGATCTTCTCGCGCCGCGGGCTCGTCGTCGACGGCGGCGGCTCGTGGCTGCTGCCCCGGCTGGTGGGCCTGGCGCACGCCAAGCGGCTCGTCATGCTGGGCGACTTCGTCTCCGCCGACGAGGCACTTCGGCTGGGCCTCGTCGGCGAGGTGAGCGGGGAGGGCGCCGCCGAGGAGCGGGCGCTCGAACTCAGCGAGCGCCTGGCGGCCGGCCCCACCATCGCGCTCGGCCTGTCGAAGGCGCTGCTGAACGCGTCCTTCGACTCGTCCTATGCCCAGGCGCTCGCCGCCGAGGCCAACGCCCAGACGGTCGCGGTCGGCACCCAGGACGTCAAGGAAGCCGTCCGCGCGTTCCAGGACAAGACGGAGGTCGTCTTCCATGGACGGTGAACGACGCGACTACGCGCCGCGCTCCTGACGGAACCGCATGTCGGGGAACAGTTGGCTGGCGATGCTGTTGCGCAGCACCGCCGGGGCGCCGCCGGCCACGATCGCGCTGATCGCGTCGCGGTGGATGCGCTGGATCGGGTAGTCGAGGTCGACGCCGTTGCCACCGTGCAGTTCCAGGGCCTTGAGCGTGAGGTCTGGCAGGCGGGTCCCGCCGAACAGCTTGGCGATCGTGACGGGCAGGGCCTGTGGGAACGTGCCGTCGACGGCGGTCGCGGCGGCGCGGTAGCACAGCAGGCGGTGCGCCTCGATGATCGTCCACATCTCCGCGAGGGTGTGGTACGTCGACTGGAACTCCATGACGGGGCGGCCGAACACCTCTCGCTTCCTGACGTAGGCGGTGACCTCGTCGAACGCGGCCTCGGCCATACCGAGGGTGAAGCTGGCGTTGTGCAGCCGCTCAAGGTTGAACGCCGTCATCAGGCGCGCGAAGGAGCCGGGGCCCTGGATGAGGTTGACGAGGGGCACGCGCGCATTGCGCAGGGTCACGTTGCCGTGCGCCAGGCCGCGCAGGCCGACGAACGAGGGGCCCCGCTCCAGGGTGACTCCCTCGGCGTCGCCCTCGACGACCACGGCCCCGATGCCGCGGTGGCCAGGAGTGCCCTCGAAGCGTGCGAAGACCGCGTAGAGCTCGTTGTCCACGGCCCCGGTGACGAAGCTCTTGTCCCCGTTGAGGATGATCTCGTCGCCGTCGATCACGGCCGTCGTCTCGAGGTGGTTCAGGTCGGATCCGTGCCTGGGCTCCGTCAGCGCTATGGCGCAGCCCAGCTCGCCCTGGACGATCGCGGGCACGTACTTGTTCTTCAGGTCCTCGCTGTCGGCGAGGAGGATCATCGCGGGACCGGGGCCCGTGGTGCAGAACAGCGGCTCACACGGCTGCCAGGTCTGCGCGGCACGGAAGATCGCTGCCGTCGCGATCAGGTAGTCCAGGGCGGTGCCGCCCTGGCCGCCATACTGCTTGGGCATGGTCAGGCCGAAGAAGCCGAGCTCGCCCATGCGCTGCGTGATCTCGCGGTAGGGCGCGACGTTGTCCGCATCCCACCTTCGGGCGTGCTCGCGGAACTCGGCGCCCGCCTCGGTGGCACGGGCATGCAGGTCGAGTTGGTCGGGGCTGAGGTCGAAGTCCATCGTCATTCCTTCGTGCGGGTCGTCGCGACGTCCCTCGCCGCGCCGAGGTCGATGAGCTCGCGTACGCGCTCGTCGGGCACGCCCCACCGGGTCAGTCCGGCGTACGTGTGGCTGCCCGGCGGGGTCGGCCCGGTGGGCGCGGACGTCGGTGTCCCCGAGAAGCGTGGGGCGGGCGCGGGGTGTGTGACGCCGTTGACGTCGACGAACGTGCCGCGGGCCAGGTGGTGCGGGTGCTCCGGAGCCTCACGCATCCCGAGCACCGGCGACAGGCAGGCGTCCCGGCCGGCGGCCCGCTCGACCCAGTGGTCCCGGGGTGCCGTGGCGATCCGCTCGGCGATCAGCTTGCGCAGGTGCGTCCAGCCGGCGCGGTCCCGCTGCGGCGGCAGCGGGGCGGGATCGATCCCGAGGACCTCGAGCAGCGAGGCGTAGAACGGCCCCTCCAGCGCGCCGATGGCGACCTCGCCACCGTCGGCCGCGACAAACACGTCGTAGAAGGGCGCTCCGGTGTCCAACACGTTGGTGCCGCGCGCCTCGGTCCAGGAGCCGTCCGCCATGAACCCGCGCACGAAGGTGCCGAGCAGGGCGGCGCCGTCGACCATGGCGGCGTCGACGACCTGCCCGTGGCCCGTGGAGCGCGCGGACAACACGGCGCTGAGCACGCCGACGAGGAGCAGCATGCCGCCGCCGCCGAAGTCGCCGAGCAGGTTGGCCGGCGGAGTCGCGGGCGTTCCCGCGCGGCCGAGGACGGAGAGCAGCCCGGACACGGCCAGGTAGTTGATGTCGTGTCCCGCCTCCGCGGCGAGCGGTCCCTCCTGACCCCAACCGGTCATCCGGCCGTAGACGAGGCGTGGGTTGCGGCCGAGACAGACGTCCGGCCCGAAGCCGAGGCGTTCGGCAACGCCGGGACGGAATCCCTCCAGCACGACGTCGGCCGTCTCGACCAGGTCGAGCAGCGTCGCGACGGCCTCGGGATGCTTCAGGTCGAGCGCGACACTGGAGCGGCTGCGGTTGAGGAGGTCGTGCCGGGGGTCGCGATCGAGGGTGGTGCTGGCCGGCGTGACGCGGTCGACCCGAAGGACGTCGGCGCCAAGATCCGCCAGCACCATCGCCGAGAAGGGCACCGGGCCCATCGCGGCGATCTCCACCACCCGCAGCCCCAGGAGCGGGCCGCCCCCGCGTGGCCGACCGCCCTGCCGGCGGTGCTCAGACACGTGAGAGCGCCTCGGTCGGGCAGGCGGCGATCGCCTGGTCCACGCGGTCGGCCTGGTCGTCGGTGAGCTTCTCGGTCAGGAGCACGACTTCGCCGGCCCCGTCGACCTCGAAGACGTCGGGGGCGAACGCCTCGCAGACGCCGAGTCCGTTGCACCGGGAGCGATCGACGACGACACCCATGGACAGGCCCCTTTCTTCGTGCTGCCGCAGGGGCCGGCCCATGGGCTACGATCATCATTGAACTAAGTACAACGACCTGTTGAACAAAGTACAACGGTGCCGTCGGGCGTGGCAACCGGAGCGAGAGGGCGGGGTCGGGGATGAGAGCGGCACGACTGGTCGAGGGCCGATCGGACCTGGTGATCGAGGAGGTTCCCGACCCGGCGGTCCCGGCGGGGTGGGCCATGGTCGAGGTGGGTGCCGCCGGACTGTGCCACACGGACCTCCACCTGATGGACGGTGTCCAGTTCACGACGCGGTTCGGCAAGGACTACACGATCCGCCGTCCGCGGGTGCTCGGCCACGAGATCGCCGGCACCGTGGTGCGGGTCGGCGCGGGTGTCACCTCCGTCGCCGTCGGCGACCGGGTGGCGGTGGGCGGGCGACGTGAGCCCGGCACCTCGCCCGGCCTCCACATCGACGGCGGCTTCGCCCAGTTCTGCTCGGTACCCGCCACCGAGCTGGTCGCGATCCCTGACCACGTCTCGTTCGCCGCCGCCGCGGTCGCGACCGACTCCATCCTGTCCGCCTATGTGGCGGTGACCCGGGCTGGCGAGGTCCGCTCCGGCGAGGTCGTCGGCATCGTCGGTCTGGGCGCGCTGGGCATGAGTGGTCTGCGTGCCGCGGTCCTGGCGGGCGCCGAGGCGCACGGCGTCGACCTCGACGCCGACCGGCGTGACGCGGGTGTGGGCAACGGGGCGGTGTCCTGCTTCGGCTCGGTCGAGGACCTCGCCGATGTCCGCCCGTCCCTCGTGGTCGACTTCGTCGGTGGGAAGACCACCCGCACCGCGCTCGACGTCGTGCAGCCCGGCGGGCGGGTCGTCGTCATCGGCCTGGAGAGCCGCGACCTGACGATCGACGCGTTCTCGCTCATCCTCGGCCGTAAGCGGCTGATCGGCGCGCTGGGCTCGGACCACACCGAGGACTTCGAGAGCGTCGTACGGCACCTCGCGGCCGGCGACTTCGCGCCAACCACGGAGATCATCGACTTCGACGACATCGGCGAGGGCTTCGCCCGCCTGCGGGCGGGCTCGGTGCGGGGCCGGCTCGTCGTGCAGCCGAACGGTGCCCCCGCGTGAGCGCCACCTCCCGCCTCGACGGTCGGTGCGGCATCGTGACCGGCTCGTCGCGGGGACTGGGTAGGGCCTTCGCCTGTCACCTGGCCCGGCAGGGCATGGCCGTCGTCGTCAACGGCACCGACCCGGCCGCGGTCGACGAGGTCGTCACCGCGATCACCCGGGACGGCGGAACCGCCACGGCCGTGCTGGGCTCGGTGGCCGAGGAGCCCACGTGGGACGCACTCGTCGACGCGTGCCGCTCGCTGGGCTCGGTCGACCTGCTGGTCAACAATGCGGGCATCCTCCGTGACCGGTCGGTGCTGAAGATGGCACCCGAGGATTTCGACGCGGTCGTGGCGGTGCACCTGCGGGGAACGTGGGGTTGCTCGACGCGCGTGGCGCGTGAGATGCGGACGGGCGGCGGCGGCTCGATCGTGTCGATCGGCTCCGGCTCCGGACTGTTCGGGATGTTCGGCCAGGCCAACTACGCGGCGGCCAAGGCCGGCATCGTGGGGCTGAACCGGGTCCTCGACCTGGAACTCACGCGCTACGGCATCCGCTGCAACGTGCTGTGCCCCGTGGCCCGCACCGACATGACCTCCGTCCTCGCCGGGGACGGCCCGTCGTACGCCCTGGAGTTTCCGGACCCGAACCACGTCGCCCCCATCCTGCCCTGGCTGGCCTCCGAGGCCGCCGAGCACGTCCGCGGCCAGGTGATCTCCTTCGATGGCGAGGAACTGGGCATCTGGAGCCATCCGCAGCGGGCGGCGTCGGGTGGCCGGCCCTGCGGAACGTGGACGGCCGAGGACTTCGGGTCCGTCGTCGTCGAGGCGTCGTTGCAACAGCCGCACCCCGACCGGTGGGGTCGCGGCGCGGTCACGGCCTGACGGCGGGCGTGCCGGGGGTGCCTGCCCACTCCGTCGCGGTGTCGTCGCCCGCCAGTTGGGCAGCAGGCCATCGACCCGACCGCACCTGCCGGCGTACCACCCTGACGACCTGGGCGGCGACGGCGTTGACGGGACGGGGGACCTGCGCCGTGCGGGGCAGCCCGAGGACGATTGACCGGGTGATGGTCGGGTCGGTGAGCGGGGCGCCGCTCAAGGTGCCGTCGGCCACGTCGTCGGCGACGCCCGCGGCGGGCAGTACCGTCCAGCCCTGCCCGGAGAGCACCATCAGCTTCTGCATCCGCATGGAGTTCACCTCGACCGTGATCTCCGGCTCTGCGGCGCTCTCGGCCCGCGCCCGGTCGATGATGGCGCGCAGGCCGTGGCCGGGCACCGGAAGCGCCAGTGGCCGTTGCCAGAGCTCCGCCCACCGCAGCGGCTCGTCGGGAGAGAGGCCCGCCCCGGGTGGGGCAGCCGCCCACAACGTCTCCTCGACGAGAGGCAGGACGGCGAGGGCCGGCGTCGGGGCGAGGTTGTAGAGCAGGGAGAGGTCCACGTCGCCCGCGTCGAGCCACTGCTGCAGGTGACCCGAGTACGCCGTCAGCAGCCGCAGCTCGATGCCGGGATGTCGCTCGGCGACGGCCGCGACGAGGGGGGTGGCGAGCACGTCGACGACGCTCTCCAGGATGCCGACCCGCACCACGCCGGTGACCTGACCCGACGCCGGGGTGACCTCCGCCCGGGCTCGTTCCAGCTCGTGCAACGCCCGTCGAGCCCGCTCCACGAGGATCGTGCCCTCAGCCGTCGGCACCATCCCGTTGCGGGTGCGTTCGAACAGCGGCACTCCCAGCTCCTCCTCCAGGCTGCGGATGTGCCGGGTGACGGCCGGCTGCACGAGGTGCAGCAGCCGGGCGGCCTTCGTGACGCTCCCGACCTCGCTCACCGTCACCAGCGACGTCAGCTGCTTGATGTCCATGCCGTTGTGGCCTCCCATGCCGGCCGCCGATCGACCCATCACAAGATGCTATTCGCCAACACTCCAGATAGCGATACATGATGGGTTGCGGGTGCCGGCAGCACCCACATGCCCGCCCGCCGTACCCCACCGACCGGGCCGTCCGACGGCGACTTCCCCGCCGGTGCCGGCGAGAAGACCACGTCGAAAGGAAGCCAGCGTCGTGAACGACATCCTCGACGAGCTGAGCGCTGACGAGGCGGCCATCGTCGAACTGGTTCGGGACTGGGTCGACGCCGAGGTCAGGCCGGTCGCCCGGGAACTCGACCACAGCAACACGTACCCGGCCGACCTGATCGACCAGATGAAGCGGATGGGAATCTACGGCCTCGTCATCCCGGAACCGTGGGGCGACGCCGCCGTCTCGGCCTCCTGCTACGCCGCGGTGACCGAGGAACTCGCCCGCGGCTGGATGAGCCTCGCGGGCGCCATGGGCGGCCACACGGTCGTCGCCAAGCTTCTGCTCCACCACGGCACCCAGGAGCAGAAGGACCGCTACCTGCCGATGATGGCGACCGGCGAGATCCGGGCAACCATGGCACTCACCGAGCCAGGGGGTGGCTCCGACCTCCAGGCCCTGCGGACCACCGCCCGCAGGGACGGCGACGACTACGTCGTCAACGGGACCAAGACCTGGATCACCAACGCCCGACGGTCCCAGCTGGTGGCGCTCCTGTGCCGCACCGACCCGGATGCCCGGCCGGCGCACCGCGGCATCAGCATCCTCCTGGTCGAGAAGGGACCGGGCTTCGAGGTCTCCCGTGATCTGCCCAAGCTCGGCTACAAGGGCGTGGAGAGCTGCGAACTCTCCTTCTCAGACTTCCGCGCGCCGCAGACGGCGCTGCTCGGCAAGGACGAGGGCCGAGGCTTCGCCCAGATGATGCGGGGCCTCGAGATCGGCCGCATCCAGGTGGCCGCCCGCGCTCTCGGCGTCGGCCGGGCCGCCCTGGAGGACTCCCTGCGCTATGCGCAGGAGCGCACGAGCTTCGGAAGGGAGATCTGGGAACACCAGTCCATCGGCAACTACCTCGCCGACATGGCCACCCAGCTCACCGCCGCCCGTCAGCTCGTCCGGTACGCCGCCCGTCGTTACGACGCCGGGCAGCGCGCCGACATGGAGGCCGGGATGGCGAAGCTCTTCGCCTCGGAGACGGCGATGAAGATCGCCCTCGACGGGATCCGGATCCACGGCGGATACGGCTACTCCACCGAGTTCGACATGGAGCGCTACTTCCGCGACGCGCCACTCATGATCGTCGGAGAGGGAACCAACGAGATCCAGCGTAACGTGATCGCCCGCGAGTTGGTCAAGCGGCACCGGGTGACGACGTGACGGTGGATGCCGACAGCGCCCGGGCCCGCAGTTGGCTGTTCGTCCCCGGAAGCCGCGCCGAGCGCTTCGCCAAGGCGACCGCCAGCGGTGCCGACCAGGTCATCCTCGACCTGGAGGACGCCGTCGACGCGGGTGTCAAGGACCGCGCCAGAGACGACGTGGTCGAGTGGCTACGGCGCGGCGGGCACGCCTGGGTCCGGACGAACGGCGTCGCCACCCGATGGTGGGACTGCGACGTCGCCGCCCTCAAAGACGCAGGCCCCGGGCTGCTCGGCCTCGTGCTGCCGAAGGCCGACACCCGCGCGGTGGCCGTCGCCGCCGACCGGACGCACGGATCGCTGCCCCTCGTCGCGCTCGTGGAGACCGCCGGCGGCCTGCGGGACGCGTCCGGGATCGCGGCGCACCCCGCGGTGGCGGCGCTGGCGTTCGGTGCGCTCGACTACGCCCTCGACGTCGGCGTCACCGACGACACGGCGCTCGACTTTGCCCGGCACACCCTGGTCCTCGCCACCCGAGCGGGTGGTGCGGCCCTGCTGATCGACGGCGTCTCCGCAGCCGTGACCGACACCGACGCCGTCACCCGCGACGCCGCCCGGGCCCGGGCCCTCGGGTTCGGGGGCAAGCTCTGCATCCATCCGGCCCAGATCGCGGCCGTCCATCACGGCTTCGCGCCCACCGCCGACGAGGTGGCATGGGCGACCCGGGTCGTCGCCAGCGCCGACGCGCTCCCACCGGAGCGGGCCGGGGCGTTCCGGGTGGACGGACGCATGGTCGACCGGCCCGTGCTGCTCCGCGCGCGCCGCCTCCTCGCCCAGACCGAGCGGCCCCTGGGAGGGATCGCGTGAACCCGCTGGACGGCATCACCGTGGTCGCCCTCGAGCAGGCCGTGGCCGCGCCCTTCGCCACCCGCCAGCTCGCCGATCTCGGCGCCCGCGTCATCAAGGTCGAACGCCCACGGGTGGGCGACTTCGCCCGCGACTACGACCGAACGGTCCACGGCCAGGCCAGCTACTTCGTGTGGCTCAACCGGGGCAAGGAGTCCGTCGAACTCGACATCAAGGACAGCGGCGACCGGGCCGTGCTGGGTGGCATCGTCGAGCAGGCCGACGTCGTCATCCAGAACCTCGCTCCCGGCGCGGTCGAGCGTCTGGGCCTCGACGCCGCCACGCTGCGCGCCGGCCGCCCCGACCTGATCCACTGCTCCATCTCCGGATACGGGCAGGCCGGCCCCTACGCCGGCAAGAAGGCGTACGACCTGCTGATGCAGTGCGAGGCAGGCCTGCTGGGCACGACCGGCACCCAGGACGAGCCGGCCAAGGTCGGCATCTCGGTCGCCGACATCGCCACCGGCATGTACGCCTACAGCGGCATCCTGACCGCCCTCTACGAGCGGCAGCGGACCCGGATCGGCGCCACCCTGACCGTCGCCATGATCGACGCTTTGGGGGAGTGGATGACCCAGCCGGTGTACTACTCGGTGTACGGAGGCCACGAACCCCGACGCACTGGCGCCCGGCACGCGTCGATCGCACCCTATGGCCCCTACCGTGCCGGTGACGGTGCCCTCGTCTACCTCAGCGTGCAGAGCGACCGCGAGTGGGGGGCGCTGTGCGTCCGCGTCCTCGGCGCTCCCGGGCTGGCGACTGACCCGCGCTTCGCGCACAACCCCGAGCGGGTGGCCAACGACGACGCGATCACCGCCATCCTCGAAGCCGCGTTCGCGGCGCACCCGGCCGACGAACTCGTCGACATCCTGGACGGCGCGGGCATCGCCTGCGCCCGGATGCGCACACCCGCCGAGTTCTTCACCCACCCGCAACTCGCCGCCAGGAACCGTTGGCGCGTCGTGCCGACACCGGCCGGCGACGTCCGCGCGCTCCTGCCTCCCGTCACCGCCGAGGGACACGAACCCCGCATGGGCGCGGTGCCCGCGCTGGGAGAGCACAACCAGGCGATCCGGGCGGAGTTCGGCCCGCCCACCGCA
The DNA here is from genome assembly GCF_030518815.1 of Micromonospora cynarisoli. NCBI lineage: Bacteria > Bacillati > Actinomycetota > Actinomycetes > Micromonosporales > Micromonosporaceae > Micromonospora > Micromonospora cynarisoli. The sequence continues at coordinate 5,125,740 of NZ_CP130426.1, forward strand.
CGCGAGGAGGCGAGCGCATGACCACCACCGCAGTCGTCCGCCGCCGCGAGGTGATCCAGCCCGGCCCGGCCGAGGCCCTCGGGGCGCTGCTCGGCGTCACCGTGCCGGATCTTGCCGGGGAGGGCATCCCGCTGCTCTGGCACTGGCTCTATCTGCTGGACCGGCCGGCCACCGCCGACCTCGGCGCGGACGGGCACCCGGTGCGCGGCACGATTCCGGCACCGCCCGGGTCCGGCCGACGCCGAATGTGGGCCGGCGGCTCGGTGACCCGGCTCGCGCCCCTGAGGGTGGGGGAGGAGGCCGTCCGCGAGAGCGTCGTGGAGTCCATCACCGACAAGGACGGCCGCACCGGCCGCCTCACCTTCGTCACGGTGCGGCACCGGGTCACGCAGGCCGGCCGGCTGACCGTCGACGAGCGGCAGGACATCGTCTACCGCGACCTGTCACCGGCACCCACCGCGTCGGCGGAGCCGGAACCGGTCGTCGTGCCCGCAGGTGCCGACGAGCGGACGATCGACGTCACGCCGGTGCTGCTGTTCCGCTACTCCGCCCTCACCTACAACGGCCACCGGATCCACTACGACCGGGAGTACGCCACCCTGGTCGAGGGCTACCCGGGCCTGGTCACCCATGGGCCGCTCCAGGCGCTCGCGATGGCCGAGGCGGCCCGAGCCGCCGGCCTGGCCGACGCGCCGGTGCTGACCTTCGACTACCGGCTCGTCGCTCCGCTCTTCGACGACCAGGGCCTGATCGCCCGCGCGTTCGCGGCAGGCGGCACGGTCACCACCCGGGTCCGTGACCGCACCGGCCGGGAGACCGCCCACGGGACCCTGAGCAGGCACCCCTGACTGCGCCCGGGCGGGGAGGCCGGCCGCCCCTCCTCCACCACCGCTGAGGAAGGAAGAATCCGTGACCGACAGCGTCCGATACGCCGTCGCGGGCGGCCTCGCCCGCATCACCCTCAACCGTCCGGACGTGTCCAACGCCGTCGACCTGCCGACCGCGTACGCACTGGAAGCGGCGGTGACCAGCGCCGGTACCGACGACGACGTGCGGGCCGTCCTGCTCACCGGGGCCGGCCAACGCTTCTGTGCGGGCGGCGACCTCGCGGCGATGGCAGCCGCCGAGGAACCGGCCGCGTACGTGCGGGAGTTGGCGCTGGTGCTCGACCGGGCCCTGCGACACCTGTCCACGCTCCCCAGGCCGGTCGTCGCCGCCGTGCACGGGGCGGTGGCTGGCGCGGGCCTCGGCGTCGTCCTCAGCGCGGACCTCGTGGTGGCCGCCCGTTCGACGAAGTTCGTCTTCGCCTATCCGAGGGTGGGGCTGACCCCGGACTGCGGCGTGTCCGTCCTGCTGCCCCGGGCGATCGGGCAACAGCGCGCACTGCAGTTGGCGCTCACTCCACGTCCGCTCGGTGCCGAGCAGGCACGTGACTGGGGACTGATCGCCGAAGTCGCCGACGACGAAGCGGCGACGCCGCGAGCGGCAGCGATCGCCGAAAAGCTCGCCGCCGGCCCGACCATCGCCTACGGCGAGACCAAACGGCTGCTGCGTGCCGGCTGGGGCGAGCCGCCCGAGCGCGTCTCTCGGGACGAAGCCGACACGATCGCCCGCCTCGTCGCCGGAAGCGGGGCCGTCGACCTCATCACCGGGTTCCTCGGCCGTTCCTGACCGGAGGCGAGGCCGGCAGGCACTCCATCCACCGAGGAGAACGATGCACACCGACAACACTGCCGCCCTCGTGACCGGAGGTGCCTTCGGCCGAGGTGCGGCGACCTCACCGGCGCTTGCCGCACGCGGCACGCAGGTCCCCGCCCGCGCCCTGCCCACCGGCGCCGCACCGGCGCCCGCCGAAGACGGCATCAGCACCGTCCCGGTCACCGCCAGGCAGGGACAGACCGGAAACGGCATTCACTCGTCGTCCAAGCGGAGGTTCGAATCGCGATGAACATCGTCGTACTCGTCAAGCAGGTGCCTGATTCGGGCGCGGACCGCAACCTGCGTGCTGACGACAACACCGTCGACCGCGGTTCGGCGAACAACGTGATCAACGAGATGGACGAGTACGCCATCGAGGAGGCGCTGAAGATCAAGGAGGCGCACGGCGGCGAGGTCACCGTCCTGACCATGGGACCGGACCGGGCCACCGAGTCGATCCGCAAGGCGCTGTCGATGGGCCCGGACGCCGCCGTGCACGTCCTCGACGACGCCCTGCACGGATCCTGCGCCGTGGCCACCTCGAAGGTGCTCGCCGCCGCCCTCGGGCAGCTCAATGCCGACCTGGTGCTCTGCGGCGCCGAGTCGACCGACGGCCGGGTCCAGGTCATGCCGCACATGCTCGCCGAGCGGTTGGGGGTCGCCGCGCTGACCGGCGCGCGCAAGCTCACCGTCGACGGCGGCACGCTGACCGTGGAGCGGCAGACCGAGGAGGGCTACGAGGTGGTCACCGCCGCGACGCCGGCCGTGGTCTCCGTCTGGGACACCATCAACGAGCCGCGCTACCCCTCCTTCAAGGGCATCATGGCCGCCAAGAAGAAGCCGGTGAAGACGCTGTCCCTGGCCGACCTGGGCGTCGCACCCACCGAGGTGGGCTTCGAGGGCGCCACCAGCGCCGTCGTCGAGCACACCAGGCGTCCCCCGCGCTCCGGCGGCGCCAAGATCACCGATGAGGGCTCCGGCGGCGTCCAGCTGGTCGAGTTCCTCGCCACCGAGAAGTTCGTGTGAGGGGTCCGAACATGGCTGAGGTACTCGTCGTCGTCGAAGCCACCAGGGAATTCGGCGTCAAGAAGGTCACCCTGGAAATGCTCACCCTCGCCCGTGAGCTGGGCACCCCGAGCGCCGTGGTGCTCGGCGGCCCCGGTGCCGCCGAGGCGCTCGCCGCCAAGCTCGGCGAGTACGGCGCGGAGAAGATCTACGCCGCCGAGAGCGAGGAGATCGACGGCTACCTGGTGGCCCCCAAGGCGACCGTGCTCGCCGAACTGGTCAACCGGGTGCAGCCGGCCGCCGTCCTGCTCGCCTCGGCCCAGGAGGGCAAGGAGATCGCCGCCCGGCTGGCCGTCAAGCTGGACAACGGCATCCTGACCGACGTGGTCGGTCTCGACGCCGACGGCACCGCCACCCAGGTCGCCTTCGCCGGCTCCACCATCGTCAAGTCCAAGGTCACCAAGGGGCTGCCGCTGGTCACCGTCCGGCCGAACTCGGTCACCCCGGCCCCGGCGGCGGCCACCCCGACCGTCGAGCAGCTCACCGTGTCGGTCACCGACACCGACAGGCTGGCGAAGGTCGTCGAGCGGGTCGCCGAGCAGAAGGGCTCCCGCCCGGAGCTGACCGAGGCCGGCATCGTCGTCTCCGGCGGGCGCGGGGTCGGCAACGCCGACAACTTCAAGTTGGTCGAGGAGCTGGCCGACCTGCTCGGCGGTGCCGTCGGGGCGTCCCGGGCGGCGGTCGACTCCGGCTACTACCCGCACCAGTTCCAGGTCGGGCAGACCGGCAAGACCGTCTCCCCGCAGCTCTACGTGGCGTTGGGCATCTCCGGGGCGATCCAGCACCGGGCCGGCATGCAGACCTCGAAGACGATCGTCGCCGTGAACAAGGACGGCGAGGCACCGATCTTCGAGCTGGCCGACTACGGCGTGGTGGGCGACCTGTTCAAGGTCGTACCGCAGGCCGCCGAGGAGATCCGCAAGCGCACGTAGCCCGGACACCGCCGCTCCCGCATCGCATCACGCGTCGTCCGGACGGCATTCCTCGCGAGCTGATCCGGGTGAGTGACCACGTTGCGGAGGTTCGTCACGGTGGCCGGGTGATCGAGGTGCGACAGCCGACCTTCGGCGACCTGGCCGCGCTGGAAGACATCCTGGAAGCTGAACAGCCCGGCTGTGACCCTGAGGGCCCGCCGTGTTGGGTGGCCGCGGAATCAGACGTCGGCGCAAGGGCATCGGCCAAGCCCGCATGCGCCGTGTCGCCGAGGGTGCCCACGCTGCGGACCTGTCCTTTCTGGTACTCATGCCGCAGGAGCGTGAGGCCGATGCCGCGAGTGATTATTTGATTGATGTTCAATGCGCTAATCTCACGCCATCATTGCCCCGCCCGGGCTGCGGTCGCCCACCTCACCCGGCGGCCGGTTCCCGGGTGTCGGCCGGTACGACCATGGGTGCTCCGGTGACCGGGTCGGGGACGACCTGGTTCGGCATCCCGAACACCTCGGCGACGAGCCCGGCACCGACGGTCGACGCCGGGTGCCCCTCGGCCACGATCCGGCCGTCGCGCATCGCCACCAGGTGGGTGGCGTACCGGGCGGCGTGGTTGAGGTCGTGCAGTACGGCCACCACGGTGCGTCCCCGGGTGACCAGGCGGTGCAGCACGTTGAGCACGTCGATCTGGTGTGCCACGTCCAGGTAGGTGGTGGGCTCGTCGAGCAGGACGAGGGGCGTCTCCTGGGCGAGCACCATGGCGATCCAGGCCCGCTGGCGTTGCCCGCCGGAGAGTTCGTCGACCCGCCGGTCGGCCAGGTCGGCGGTGCCGGTGGAGTCGAGCGCCGACTCGACGGCCTCCTCGTCGGCGTGGGAGAAGCGGCGTAGCACCCGCTGGTGGGCGTAGCGGCCCCGGCCGACCAGTTCGCGGACGGTGATCCCCTCGGGCGCGGTCATGGTCTGCGGCAGGAGCGCGATCCGCCGGGCGCGTTCCTTGGCCGGCAGGGTGACCAGGTCCGATCCGTCGAGCGTGACCCGGCCCTCGGCGGGGCGGAGCAGCCCGGCGAGGGCCCGCAGGAGCGTCGACTTGCCGCACGCGTTGGGCCCGATGAGCACGGTGAACGAGCCGTCGGGCACGGCGAACGACAGGTCGGCGCTGACGGTCCGCTGGTCGTACCGGAGGGTGACGTGCTCGGCCCGCAGCCGCGCGGTCAGCTGGTCGACCATCGGGTCCTCCTGATCTCGTGGACGAGCAGCCAGAGCAGGTACGCGCCGCCGAGGGTGACAGTGACCACCCCCACCGGCACGGTCAGCGGGATCACGTGCTGGGCGATCAGGTCGGCGCCGAGCAGCAGCAGCGCCCCCACCCCGGCGGTGGCGGCGAGCGGCACGCCGGGTGCCCGGACGAGCCGGCGGGCGATCTGCGGGGCGGCCAGGGCGACGAAGGAGATCGGGCCGGCGACGGTGGTGACCGCGCTGACCAGGGCGACCGCGATGACCACGAGGATGGCGCGGCTCCGGTCGACCGCGACTCCGCTGGCGGCGGCGACGTCGTCGCCCAGTTCGAGCTGGGCCAGGGCCGCCGCCCACAGCGGGGTGACCGCCAGCAGCACCAGGATGATCGCGACGGCCGGCCAGACCACCTCGGCGGTGGCCGCGTTGAGCGAGCCGGCCCCCCAGGCGGCGGCGAACAGGGCCGTCTCCAGGTCGGCGCGGAGCAGCAGCCAGGTGTTGGTGGCGGCGAGCATCGAGGAGACGCCGACCCCGACGACGATGAACCGGAACCCGGAGAGCCCGTCCCGGTAGGCGAGCAGGTAGATCGCCAGCGCGGCGAGCAGGCCACCGGCGAGCGAGCCGAGCATCAGCAGGTGCCAGCCGCCGCCGAGCAGCAGCAGGGCGATCAGCATGCCGGTGAACGAGCCGTTCGCCAGGCCGATGATGTCCGGGCTGGCCAGCGGGTTGCGGGTGATGGTCTGGAAGATCGCCCCGGCGACGCCGAGGGCCGCGCCGAAGGCGACGGCGGCGGCGATGCGGGGCAGCCGCCACTCCAGCACGACGGTGCGGGTCAGCCCGTCGATCCGGCCGCCGAGCACGCCGAGCACCTCGTCGAGGCGGAGCGGGAAGTCACCCAGCCAGAGGCCGACGACCGCCAGCACCGCGACGACGAGCGCGGCGGCGGCGCAGACGGCGGCTTCGCGTACGCCGACGGCCACGTGCCGGTGGTCGGTGCCGAGCAGCAGCCGGCGACCTCCGGCGGTGCGGCGGACCGGCCGGTTCACAGCGCGGTCGCCCGTCGCCGTCGGGCCAGCGCGATCAGCACGGGCGCGCCGACGAACGCGGTGACGATGCCGACGGGCATCTCGCTCGGCAGGACGGCGATCCGGCCGAGCACGTCGGCCAGCAGCACCAGCATCCCGCCGGCCAGCAGCGACCCGGCGAGGATGCGGCGCTGGTCGGTGCCGACTCCCCAGCGCACCAGGTGCGGCACCACGAGCCCGACGAACGAGATGGGGCCGGCGATGGCGCTCGCCCCACCGGCGAGCAGGGTCACCGCGCCGAGCACGAGCAGCCGGGTCCGGGCCAGGCTGACGCCCTGGGCGGCGGCCAGGTCGGGGCCGAGCGCGAGCGCGTTGAGGCTGCGGGCCGCGACCAGCGCGGCGAGCAGCCCGGCCACGATCAGCGGCAGCACCGGCAGCACCACTGCGGTGTCGCGTTCGAGCAGGCTGCCGGCGTTCCAGCCGCGCATCCGGTCGAAGGTGTCGGGGTGGGTGAGGGTGATCCCGGTGGTCACGCCGGCGAGCACGGCACCGGTCGCCACCCCGGTCACCAGCAGTCGGGTCGGGGTGGCCCGCAGGTCGGCGGCACCGCCGACGGCGTACACGGCGACGGCGACCAGGAGCGCGCCGAGCAGGGCGAGCCACATGTAGCCGGCCGGCGAGGTGATCCCGAAGAAGGCGATGCCGGCGGCGACGAACGCGGCGGCGCCGGCGTTGACGCCGAGGATGCCCGGTTCGGCGAGCGCGTTGCGGGTGAACGCCTGCATCAGCGCGCCCGCGACGCCGAGGCCGGCTCCGACCAGCAACCCGGCGAGGGTGCGGGGCAGGCGTTGCCCCCAGACGACGTACTGCGCGGTGTCGCTGCCCGCGCCCCGCAGCGCCGCCCAGACGTCCGCCGGGGGCACCGGGTTCGCGCCCACGAAGACCGACAACACCAGCGACCCCAGGAGTACGACGACCGCGCCGACCAGCCACCGTCGGGTGGTACGGCGACGCGCGGTACGGCCGGTGGTCGGCCGTACCGCGCGGGCGGGTGTGGTGGCGGTCAACTCGACGCGGTGAGGATGCGTTCGATGTCGTCGAGGACGGCCTGCCCGCCGACCGTGCCGACGCCGGTGATCCAGAACGACTGGTCGACGAGGTGCAGGCGGGGGAAGGCGGCGGCGTTGGCGGTGACCGAGGCGGGGATGGTGCTGCGGTCGTTGACGTCGACGGTGGTGACGAAGACGTGGTCGGCCTTGGCCTCCAGCACCCGTTCGGGGGAGACGTCGACCGAGATCGAGTTCTCCCAGTCGCGCTCGGGGGTCTTGAAGCCGACGCACTCCAGGGCGCTGCCGGCGAACGAGGTGGGTCCGTAGAGGGTGAGGACGCCGTCGCGGGGGCGGATGAGCTGCGCGGTCTTTCCGGCGGTGCCGAACTTCTTGGCGATGTCCGCGCACCGCTGCTGGAAGCCGGCGAGGAGCTTGTCGGCGGAGTCCGCGCCGCCGAGCGTGGTCGCGGTGAACCTGACGTTGTCCTGCCACGGGTCGGCCTGGGACGCCATGAACACGGTCGGGGCGACGTCGGTGAGCTGGTCGTAGAGGGCGGAGTGGCGGGACTCGGTGCCGATGATCAGGTCGGGCTTGAGGGCCGCGATCTTCTGCACGTTGGGTTCCTGGACGGTGCCGACGGTGGTGATGCCGGCGGCCTTGTCGCCGAGGTACTTGGGCACGCCGGCGGCCTCGTTGAGCACGGCCGCGCCGACCGGGGTGACCTCCAGGGCGATGGCGGTGTCGAGCTGGACCGGTTCGAGGACGACGACCCGGGTCGGCTTGTTCGGCACGGCGGTCTTGCCACGTGCGTGCTCGACGGTTCTGGTGTCGCCGACGCTGCCCGCCGGGTCGGAGTCGTCGGAGCCGCAGGCGGCCACCGCGAGCACCGCCGCCGAGGCGACGGTGAGGGCGAGGAGACGTCGGCGGATTGTTCGAGGGGTCGGCGTGCGCATGGTGCAGGTTCCCGTCTGGCTACTGACAGTGATGACTCACGGCGATGTTTAGGTTAGCATTACCTAATCATCGATCTCTTCGCGGGCTGGCCGGTCGTGCCAGTAGCCCTGGGTGTGCACCTGCTGCGGATCGATGTTCGCCTCGGTGAAGAGACGGCGCAACAGGGCAATTTTGCTACTCTCCGTAGCTGCCCAGGTGTAGAAGTCCGTCCCCGCCGTGGCCGCCGCCCGGCCGTTGCCGCCCAGCCAGTCGGCCACCAGAGCGGTCAGCGTCGTCCCGCCCCGGGCGTCGCCCCGCAGCCGCACCTCGACCCGGTGACCGGCGGTCACGTCGTCGAGGGTGCCGGCGTCCGCCGCGACGCCGGCCTCCAGCAGGACCGTCGCCCGCACCCCCGGACCGAGGCCGGACAGGATGCCGCGCACCGCCGGGTACGCCGTCTCGTCCGCCGCGATCAGCACCCGCGTCGCCGGCCCCGGCTCCCACTGCACGCCGTACCCGGGCTGGCCGGCCCCCACGTGCGGGCCCGACAGGAGCAGCCGGTCACCCGGCCGGGCCGCCGCCGCCCACCCGCTCGCCGGGCCGTGCGGCTGGTGCAGGTAGAAGTCCAGGTCGAGTTCACCCGCGGCCGGCCGGGTCCGGTACGCGGTGTAGCTGCGCAGCCTCGGACGCTCACCGGGGGGAATGGACCGCCACTCGCGTCGCCACGTCTGCTCGGGCAGCCCCGCCCGCAACTCGGCCGGGTAGCCGCCGTCGACCGGCAGCATGATCTTGATGCGCTGGTCGAGCTGGTACGGGGCCATCTCCCGCAGCCGCTCGTCGCCCAGCGTCACCCGGACGAACCCGGGCGACAGCTGCCGGGTCGCCGTCACGGTCGTCGCGAACAGGACGTTTGGCGAGTTGCCGAATGCTGACATGTCGGCAGAGGTTAGCGTGCCCCGTCCGGGCAGCTCACCACCCGGACCCCGCAGTGACCCGGGCCCACCCGGCCGGCGTCCGGTGACCCCCGCGTGACACCCGTCGCAACGGTGGAACCCGCCGGGGCCGGCGACGAACTCCCCGGCGCATCCGTCACCCCCGGTCGCGGCGCTCCCGGAATCGGCCGTCCGACCAGGAAGAATGCGCGGAACATTGACGGTGACCACGGTGGTGGCCCAATCTGACGCCGGCCCGGGTCCCCGGAGGTCCGGGCTTTCCACGCGTCGGCGAAGGAGTTCGTATGCCACACATCACGCTCAATACGAGTGAACCCGGAATCCGCGGCCTGTTCCGCTTCCGGCCGGAGACGGCGTTGCCACTGAACGGGCTGGTCGAGGCACTGCTGTGTGGCCCGGGCACGTTGACCCGGGGCGAAAGGGAACTCATCGCTGCCTATGTGTCGGGTCTCAACGAGTGCCGGTACTGCTACGCCGCCCACGCGGCGTACGCGGCGGCGCAACTCCCCGAGGGAATGCCCCTGGTCGAGCAGGTGCACGACGACGTCGACAGCGCGCCGGTGTCGGCCAAGATACGGGCGCTGTTGGACGTGGCCGGCGCGGTGCAGCGCGGTGGCCGCGAGGTCACCGGGGACCTGGTGGCCGCTGCCCGGGCCGAGGGCGCCACCGACGTGGAGATCCACGACACCGTCCTGATCGCGGCCGCGTTCTGCATGTTCAACCGCTACGTCGACGGGTTGGCCACCGTGCTGCCGGACGACCCCGACTTCTACACCGACCGCGCCCAGCGGATCGCCGCCCACGGCTACCTCGGCGTGCTGCAGCAGGAGGTCATCCACGAGTGACCGGCCCCGGCGGGCCCGTGACGTCGGCGCGCCGCGCCGTCGGCGGGCCTGCCGGAGCGCGTCGGCTGGTTCCCGGCGCGGCGGGATGAGATCCCGGAACTGCGCCCGGTGGCTCGCCGCGCAGTCGACCGCCCGGGCACCCCCGGGCATCGTGAACTCCATGTGACGTATCCTGTACGCGACTCTGGGTAATTGTCCGAGGTGATTTGCCGGTATCGCCCCATTGTGTCATTGCAAGTTGTGATCAATCTTGACCTTGTCGTGAAATGCTTCCTAAGGTCTCTTTTGGTCGTCAGCCTGATCGGGAGAGAGAATCGATGGACGAGGTGTCCCTTTCCGATCGTCTGGGCGACCAGCTACGACGTTTGTGCGAGGTCGGCGGAATCGGTGCGGCAGAGCCGTCGGAACTGCTGGAAAGCCTGCTCGGGCCAGCCGGCGCACAGCCGTTGTCGGCCCCGCCGCGCTGGCCGTCCAATGTCGCGGACGACCACACTCCGGTGGAGTTCTCCATCGCCTTCAGCGCCACCGAACCGCCGACCGTACGGATTCTCGGCGAGACCCTGGGTGCGCCACCGGGCCGGTCGACCAACATGGCCGCCACCCAGCGGTTCCTCGACACCCAGGCGCACCGTGCCGGCCTGTCCACGTCCCGGCTGGATTCGGTACGCGACCTGTTCACCACCGACGACCCGCAGGGTGCCTTCGCGCTCTGGTGCTCACTGGTGTTCCGCAGCGGCCGGCGACCCGAGTTCAAGGTCTACCTCAACCCGGAGCTGCGGGGGGTCGACCTGGCACCGGGCCTGATCTCCGAGGCGCTGCACCGGCTCGGCCTGGGCCGGTCCTTCCGGGCGATGCTCGACCACGGCATCCGGCCGGGGGAACTGGGCCACCGGGACCGGCTGACGTTCTTCGCCCTCGACCTGCACGACGACGCCCAGGCCCGGGTCAAGATCTACCTGACCCACCACGACGCCGGGGTGCCCGACGTCGTCCGGGCGGCCGGGGTGGCCGACGGCGTGGACGCCACCCGGCTCGCCGAGTTCGCCACGCTGGCCGGTGGCGGCCGGACCCGGTTCACCGGTCTCCCGCTGGTGGGCAGCTACACCCTCGTCGAGGGGGCGGACCGACCTGTCGGCTACAGCCTCTACGTGCCGATCCGGGGCTACGTCGACGACGACCAGGAAGCGTACGACCGGGCGGTGGCGGTGCTGGACCGCTACGGCTTCGGCCACACGGTGCTGGACCTGGCGCTCGCCGCGGTGGCCCGGCGGCCGCTGCGCGACGGCGTCGGGCTGATCCCGCACCTGTCGTTGCGGCTGGGCGCCCCCCGACCGGGGGTCACCGTCTACCTGTCCGCCGAGGCATACCAGGTGACCCCGCCGGCACGCCGCCCGGTGACCGTCGACCGCACGGCCCTGGCGACCCCGACCGGCCGGGCCGGCGCGGGACACCCCTGACCGTCCATCGAGGAGCGAGTAGTGGCCGTCGACGCCTACGAGATGTTGCCCCCGTACCGGATCAAGGTGGTCGAACCGATCCCCTTCCTCGACCCGCAGGAGCGGCGGGAGGCCCTCGCGGACGCCGGATACAACCCGTTCGAGCTGCGCGCCGACCAGATCACCATCGACCTGCTGTCGGACTCCGGCACCGGGGCCACCTCGGCCGCGCAGGAGGCCGCCGCCGCGCTCGGCGACGAGTCCTACGCCGGGGCGCGCTCCTGGTTCCGGTTCCGCGACGAGGTACGCGACCTCACCGGCTACCCGCACCTGCTCCCCGTGCACCAGGGGCGGGCCGGCGAGCGGGTGCTGTTCACCAGCCTGCTCGCACCCGGCCAGCTCTGCCTCAGCAACACCCACTTCGACACCACCCGCGCCAACGTCACGCTGGCCGGTGCGGAGGCCCGGGACCTGCCCTGCCCGGCCGCGTTCGACCTCGACAGCGCGGACCCGTTCAAGGGCGACATCGACCTCGACGCGTTGGCCGCCACGCTCACCGGGCCGGAACGGGACCGGGTCGGGCTGGTCCTCATCACGATCACCAACAACGGCCTCGGCGGGCAACCGGTGTCGATGGCCAACCTGACCGCCGTCCGCGACCTGTGCCGCGCGCACGGGGTGCCGTTCTTCCTGGACGCGGCGCGGTTCGCCGAGAACGCCTGGCTGGTCGGGCAGCGCGAGCCCGGCTACCGGGACTGGACGCCCCGGCAGATCGCCACCCACGCCTTCGGGCTCGCCGACGGCTGCGTGGTGAGCCTCAAGAAGGACGGCCTGTCGGCCATCGGCGGGCTCATCGGGTTGCGCGACGACGACCTGTTCGCCAGGTGCGAGGACAACCTGATCGCCACCGAAGGGTTCTCCACCTACGGCGGGCTGGCCGGCCACGACCTCGAACGGCTCGCCCAGGGGCTGCGCGAGGTGGTCGACCCCGCCTACCTGCGGGCGCGGGCCGCCTCCACCGCCCGACTGGCCCGGCTGGTCAACGAGGCCGGGGTGGACACCGTGCAGCCCGCCGGCATCCACGCCCTCTACCTCAACGCCGGCCGGCTGCTGCCCCACCTGTCCCCGGCGGAGTTCCCCGGGCACGCCCTCGGCTGTCAGCTCTACCTCGACGGGGGCATCCGCTGCGCCGAGCTGGGTTCGCTCTATCTCGGCGGGATGGACGACCGGCACCGGCTGGTCACGCCGGCCCCCTTCGAACTGGTGCGCCTGGCCATCCCGCGCCGCGTCTACACCGACACCCACTTCGAGTACGTGGCCGCCGTGCTCGCCGACATCGCCAAGGAACCCGGACGGGTCCCCGGCTACCGGGTGGTCTCGTCGCCGCCCCTGCTCCGTCACTTCAAGGTGCGGTTGGCGCAGCTCCCGACGCCGGGCGGCGGCACCTACTGAACCGGGTACGCCCGGCTCCGGTCAGCTACGGCCGGAGCCGGCCGGCACCCGGCGGGGCGGGACCCGCCGCGTCGCTCAGGCGGTGGCGGGCAGCCGGGACAGGGCGTGCCGCACCAGCTCGATCAGCGCCTGCTTGCTGGAGGCCCGGTCCCGGGCGTCGCACCACAGCAGCGGCACTGTCTCGTCCAGTTCCAGCGCGGCGCGGATCTCCTCCTCGGTGTAGGGGCACTCACCGAAGAAGCGGTTGACGGCGGCGACGAACGGGATGCCCCGACGCTCAAAGTAGTCGACGGCCGGGAAACTGGTGCCGAGCCGGCGGGTGTCGACCAGCACGATCGCCCCCACCGCGCCCTGGGCCAACTCGTCCCAGATGAACCAGAACCGGTCCTGTCCCGGGGTGCCGAACAGGTAGAGCACGACGTCGTTGCTGATGGTGATCCGCCCGAAGTCCAGGGCGACGGTCGTGCTGGACTTGTCCTCCACGCCGGTGATGTCGTCCACCCCGATGCTGGCCTGGGTGAGGACCTCCTCGGTGACCAGTGGCGGAATCTCGCTGACCGACCCGACCAGGGTGGTCTTGCCGGTGCCGAAGCCGCCCGCCACGACGACCTTCACCGATTTCCGATCCACGTCTATCAGTCCCTCTTCTATATCCGCTGGAGGCCGGCGAGAACCGTTTCCAGCAGCCACCGGTCGGCGATCTTCTCCTGCGCCGGCGAGCCGATGTCCAGAAACCCCTGCTCGTGGAGCATGTCGACCATCACCTTGGTGATGGCGAGCGGCCGGTGCAGGTAGGCGCCGATCTCGGCGATGGAGATCCACCCCGTGCACTGGTGGAGGATCTCCCGGTACTCCAGCTCCAGCCGGGTCTGGTCGGCCGGCAGGGCGATGACCTGGGTGGCCAGGTCGAGGCTGGTGTTGCGGGGGCTCGTCCGCCCGTTGACGAGGATGTACAACGGCACCAGCCGGCCGGCCTCCGCCTCGTCGTCGCCGTCCCACACGTCGTGGCTCATGGTTTCGACCCGGGCCGGTCGGCGAGCAACGCTCCGTCGAGACGGGCCTCGGAGCCGAGGTAGTCGCCGATGCGGGTCACCAGGCGGCTCATCTCGTACGCGACGGTGCCCATGTCGACGGACTGTTCGCAGAGCACCGCCAGCCGCGCGTTCTGGCCGGCGGCGGCGACGAACAGCGTCCGTCCCTCGTACTCGATGATGACCTGTTGGACCGGGCCGCTGTCGAACCGGCGACCCATGCCCGCGGCGATGCTGTGCAGGGACGACGCGCCGGCGGCCAACAGCTCCCCGGCGTCCTGCGGGAGCGACGTGGATTTCTGCACGATCAGCCCGTCGGTGGACAGGACAACCGCATAGACCACGTCAGGGACCTCCACCAGATCGTCGAGGATCCAGGTCAGATCGTTCTGCGATGCCGAGTGGGTCATACGTTCCTGCCTTGGTCGTCTCTGCTGGCGGAGTCCCCGTTTTTCGCCGCCCGGCCGGCGGCCCAGGCCTTCTGGTACCTGCTGAACCGGTCCCGGGCCTCCTCGGGTGACCGGGCGGGAGCCGGCGTCGCCTCGGGCTTCTGCCCGGGCAGACCGTCGTCGCGCAACTCGGGAGCGAGGTGCTGCTGCGGACGCCGGTGCGGCAGGGGCGGCCGGTCGGCGACCTGCGGGCCGGACGAACCGCCGCGGACCGCGCCACGCTGCGCCGGAACCTCGGTCATGATGCCCCCGATGCGGTCGGAGCGTCGCTCCCCGGTGGAATCGGCCGGCGCCTGCACGGCACCGCCCGCTGCCGTGGTCGCCACGGCGGTGGGCCGGGCCCCGGCGGCGGGGTGCAGCTCTCGCCGCCCGCCACCGACAGGCAGCACCGCGCCGACGCCGGGGCGCGACATCGCCGTGGCGACGGTGCCGAGCGGAAGGACACCGGGGTCGGTACGGTCCAGTTCGGCGGCGTACGGCTCGGTGACGATCACCCGGTCGGGCAGCAGCACGATCGCCAGCAGCCCGCCGTACGCCGACGCACGCAGGCTCACCTGGACGCCGTCCCGCTTGGCCAGCTCCGCAACCACGTGCAGGCCGACCTGCGCGCCGTCCTTCAGTGCCGTCACGTCCGGGGTGGGCGCGGTGGCGAGCAGTTCGTTCGCCCGCTCCAACGCGTCCGCCCGCATCCCCACGCCGGCGTCCTCGATCTCCACCGCGATGCCGCGCTTGACCTCGATGCAGGTCACCCAGACCGTGGTCTCGGGCGGCGAGAACGCCAGCGCGTTGTCCAGCAACTCGGCGATCAGGTGGACGGTGCCGGCCACCGCCGGGCCGGCGATCGCCACGTCCGGCGCGCTGCGCAGGGTGATGCGCTGGTACTGCTGGGCCTCCGCGAAGGCCGCCAGCAGCACCCGGCGTACCGGCACCGGGTTCTGGAAGCGGCGGCCGATCTGGCCGCCGGCCAGGATGACGAGGTTCTCCAGGAAGCGGCGGGTCTGGGTGAGCTGGTGGTTGATGTCGAACAGTTCCGCCAGCAGCTTCTCGTCGCCGATCCGGTTCTGGAGGTCCTCGATGACCTTCAGGCCGCGTTGCAGGGGGCGTTGCGGGCGGCGTGCCACACCCATCAGCATCGCGATACCCGCCGCCCGGGTCTTCGCCTCGTCGACCGCGGCACCCGCCGCCGCCTGCAACGACCGGTTGATCACCTCGGCCACCCGGCCGATCTCGTCGCTGCCGTAGTCCGGGAGGGGCAGCTCGGTGGCGAGGTCGACCCGCTCCCGCCGGCGCAGCCTGTCCATCATCGCCGGCAACTGCTGGTCAACCACCGCCTCGGCGTCCCGGCCGAGCTGGGCGAGGCGGACCGACAGCGCCCGGTCCACCAGGATCTGCGACTGCCGGATCGCCCAGATGATCGCGGCGATGACGACGAGCAGGGCGACCAGACTGCCCAGCGAGGCGGTGAGCAGCTGGGTGTTGCCGGTGCGCAGGGTGCGCGCCGAGACCGTGTCGGCCTGCACCACCGTCAGGTTGATCAGGTCGTCGGACACCTGCCGGGTGAGGACCTCCCACCGGGCCCGGTTGAACGACAGGGCACGCGGTGTGCCGGAACGCCACGGTCCATTGCTGACCAGGGCGTTTTCCGCCGCGACGAGTTCTTTCCAGGAGTCGCTCGCGGTGATTGCGGCAAAGCGTTCCCGGGCCTCCGGTTCGAGGTGCGGGGCCACGTTGGTGAGGCCGGCGTGATAGGCCCCGACCAGGTTGGTGAAGTCGAGATGGTCCTGCGGGCCGAGGGTGCGGGCACCGAAAGCGCCGTCAATGGTGGAACCGGCCCGGGACATCAGGTCACTGGCGCGGAAAGCCTCGGTCGCCGCGATGCCGCCCTGGGCTGCGGTGACGTCGGGGACGATTCTCGCCTGGGTGTCGAAGAGGTCGGTCGCGGCGTCGAGCAGGCGGTTGTAGAAATCGTAGACACCCGTCCCGTTGGCCGACCGGGAATCGATGGTGCTCCGCACGCTCGGCAATTCGTCGAGCAGGCCGGCCAGCGTCCCCCACCGGGTCACGATCGAGTCCGGGGCGCCGGCCAGCGCGGAGCTGGCGGCGGGACGCAGGGCGGCCACCCGCTGGTCGGTCTGTTGCCGCTGCTCGATGAGCCGGCTCAGATCCCGCGACGGCTGGGTGAGGTAGCTGACGCTCAGCCGCCGTTCCTGCTGGATCGACGACAACGCGGACACCGCCGGGATCGACACCTGCCGGACGCTGTTCGCTACCTGGCGGTTGTAGAAACCCTGGAAGATGAGATAGCCGGAGGCGACGAGCCAGACCACCAGGGCGACGACGCTGGGAATGAGCACCAGCCTGATCACGCGTCGTTTGATCGACTGCGGTCGACCGGCGCGGCGACCCGGTGTCGTCGGTGCGGCCTGATCGTCTGAGGCGCGGCGCGGTTCTTCGCGGTCGGCCTGTTTGTGCGCCAAAGTCGTCGTATCCAATCCTGGTCAAGCCATAGACAGCAGCGGTCCTACGCCACTGGTCGACGCCGATGTGTGCCAACCCTACCGTCTATCCGGACCCGCACCCGACCACGATTCGACGACAGTGGACGGTCGCGCTATTCGCACTGGTCAGCCATTCGGCAGGGGCCACGGTCGATGGAAATCACGACATTGACGTGATGCGGGTCACTGTGGACGCGGCCGACCGGGCCGCTCCCGACACGGCCCGACCGCCGCCGGCCCCGACGCCCGGCGGCGCGGATTGACTCCGGTTTCCCCGGGGTACGGGGAAACCGCCGGGGGGTCACCGGCGTCCAGTTCGATGCTGTGGCGCGTCCACCGTCCGGGTGGAGCGCAGCGGACACTCCGTACACGCGTGCGGGGTCGGCGGTGGAGGAGCAGGGGATGTCGAAGTTGAGGTGGGGCACCGGGGTCGCGGTGCTGGCGTGCTCCGGAGCGCTGATGGCGTGCGGGGACGGTGACGGGACGCCCACCGACGCCGGGTCGGCCACGGCCACGCCGTCGGGCCCGGTGACGCCCACCGCCACGACGGCACCCGACCCGACCACGCCCCCGGCGAGCCCGTCCCGGACCGCCGGGAAGCCGTCGGCCACGGCCGGTGCCGGCGGGGTGCTGTCCGGCAGGCGGGAGGTCACCATCGTCCGGGTGCAGGCGACCGAATCCGGGGTGGCCCTGGACGGCGGCGCGCTCGTCGAGGTCGACGACGACAGCGGACGCCAACTGTTCGTACCGACACCGGCCGGCGACGGCAAGTACCTGATCAAGGCGTACGGCCGGCGCGACGGTCACCCCGCCAACGACGACCCGGCCTGCTGGCAGGTGCTCAACCCCGGCGACGGCAAACCGCTCACCGTCGAGGGGACGGCCTGCGACCCGCGCAAGCCGACGCAGCTGTTCAGCATCGTCGGCAAGGGCGGGGGCGCGTACGCGATCAGCAACGACTCGGCGTTCCTCCAGTTCTCGCCCAGCCGGGGCCTGATCCTCGAAGAGTTGGGCGACGCGCCGCTGCGCAGCACGTTCCGGCTGGTCGACAACGGCCCGGCCCGTACCCCGGCCGGCGGCTGACCCACGATCCGCCCCCGCGCGGGGTTGGCGGACGGCCCAGCGGGTACCGCACCCGGCATGCGGATCGTGATCGTGGGGGCCACCGGCAACGTGGGCACGGCGGTGCTGCGCCGGCTGGGTCGGGAACCGGGACTCGACCTGGTCGGCGTCGCCCGCCGGCTGCCCGACCCCGACGCCGGCGCGCCCTACGCCGGGGTGCGGTGGCACTCCTGCGACATCGGCGCGCCGGACGCGGTCGACCAGCTCACCACGGTCTTCGCGGGGGCCGACGCCGTGGTGCACCTGGCCTGGCAGATCCAGCCCAGCCACGACCGGCGCACCCTGTACCGGACCAACGTCGGCGGCAGCCGCGCGGTGACCGGGGCCACCGTGCGGGCCGGGGTGCCCGCCCTGGTGTACGCCTCGTCGGTCGGCACCTACGCGCCCGGCCCGAAGGACCACCCGGTCAGCGAACGGTGGCCGGCGACCGGGGTGCCCGGCTCCTCGTACAGCCGGGACAAGGCCGAGGTGGAAGCCATGCTGGACACCGTCGAGGCCGCCCATCCGCGGCTGCGGGTGGTCCGGCTGCGCCCCGGACTGATCTTCCAGCGGGACGCCGGCACCGAGATCACCAGGTACTTCCTCGGGCCACTGGCCCCGGTACGACTGCTGCGGCACGGGCGGATTCCGCTCGTACCGGCCAACCGGCGGCTGCGGATGCAGGCGGTGCACGCCGACGACGTCGCCGACGCGTACGCCCGGGCGGTCCTCGGTGAGGCGCGCGGCGCGTTCAACGTCGCCGCGGACCCGGTGCTGACCCCGGAGCTGGTGGCCCGGCACTTCAAGGGCTGGACGGTGCCGGTTGCCGCCCCGGTGCTGCGCGCCGCCGCCGCGCTGACCTGGCGGTGCCGGCTGCAACCGGTGGACGCGGGCTGGGTCGAGCTGGGGCTCGCCGCGCCGCTGATGTCCAGCGCCCGCGCCGAGACCGAACTCGGCTGGCGGCCACGGGTCGACGCGGTCACCGCGCTGAGGGAACTCTTCGCCGGGATGGCCGACGGCGCGCACACCGCCGGCCCGCCCCTGTCCGGCGTCGCCGACCTGCCCGGCCGGCCCGCCGGCCTGCTCCGGGGCCGCGTCCCCGGCCAGGGCGACCCCTACTGACCTTCTCCGCCACCGGCGGCCGGTCGTCAGGCGTGGGAGAGGGCGAAGGCGGTCAGGAAGCCCAGGACGGTGATCAGGCCGACCAGCAGGTGGGCGTCCTCGAACGCCTCCGGGACCATGGTGTCGGTGATCATCGCGAGGATCGCCCCGGCGGCCAGCGCGGTGATGGTCGCCAGCAACTCCGGCGGCGCACCACCCAGCAGGGTGTTGCCGAGCAGCGCGGCGACCCCGCTGACCAGGGCGATCGCCGTCCAGAGTCCGAAGACGTACCGGCGGGAACGGCCGGCCCGGCGCATGCCGGCGGCGCTCGACAGGCCCTCCGGCACGTTGCTGAGGAAGACCGCGACCACGGTGACGAGGCTGACCGGGCCGCCGGCCAGCAGGCTCGCGCCGATCACCACCGACTCGGGTACGCCGTCGAGCAGCGCGCCCACCGCGATCGCCGAGCCCGAACCGGGCTGCTCCCGCTCGGAGGGTTGTTCCTCGCCGGAGCGTTTCCGGTGCCGGGCACCCCGTCGGGCGAGGAGCAGGTTGGCCCCCGTGTACGCCAACGCCCCGCCCGCCGCCCCGATCGCGGTCGGCAGCAGTCCACCCTGCTCGTGCGCCTCGGCGATCAACTCGAACGAGACGGCGGAGAGCAGGACCCCCGCACCGAACGCCATGATCGACGCGACGACCTTGCGGGGCACCGGCAGGAAGAACCCGACGGCCGCCCCGACCAGGAGAGCGGAACCGGCCAACAGGCCCCACGCCCCGGCTTGCAACCACTGCGGCATTCCGGGGACCGTACCCGCCCCCGCACCGCGTCAACCAGACCCGGCAGCCCCGCCGGGGGCCGGCCGGTCAGAAGTCGGCGAACAGGTAGGGCAGTGCGCGGGGAAAGAGCCGACGCAACTCGTCCGCCGCCTCCGGGCCGACCTCACCCAGCCCCCGGATGTGCACCTCGGCCGGGTCGAGCACCCCGTACGCCAGCGCGGACAACCCGGCGGCGGTGAGCGTCGCCGTCGGCACCGGGCCGCCGGCGGTCACCGCCGACCGGCCGCCGGGGGCCAACGCCAACCGGCCGTCGACGCCGTCGAGCAGGTGGGTGCCGGCGAGCCACCGGTCGTCGACCAGGTCCACCCGCACCCGACCCCGCCCGGCGGGCAGCCCGGCGAGGGCGTCCACGCTGAGCAGGCGGGCCATCGGCGCCGGCGAGCCGGGCCGGGACACCCGGGCCTCGACGTGCACGGCCAGGTCGGTCAGCCACAGCTCGGGCAGGTCGTCGGCGGGGACCCGGAGGCTGATCCGCTCCACCTGGTCGACGTGCCGGGCGAGGAACTGCAACAGCAGGGCGCGGGCGTACGGGTCGGTGGCGAGCAGGTCGTCGCCGACCAGTTCGCCACCGTGGTCGTCGATCCGGTAGGTGAGCGCACCGACCACGCTGCCGTCGATGGTCGCGGTGATCAGCCACCTGTCGTCCCGGTCCCGCAGCCCCACGTCCCGGAAGTCGGGGAAGATCGCGAAACCGTGCCGTTCCCGCAGGCACCGCTCGGTGAACGAGCGGTAGCGCGGATAACCGACGCCGATCCGTTCCCAGCCCACCGTGCCGGGCAGGGCTGCACGCAGCAGCGGGGCCAGGTCGGCCGGGGAGAACCGGACGGTACGCGACCGGGGCAGCCCCACGTAGCCGAACCGCTCGTAGAAGCCGGCCCGGAACGGGTACAGCGCGGTCACCGGGTGCCCGCCGTCGCGCATCTCGTCGAGGAGCTGGCAGAGCAGGGCGCGGACGTACCCCTGCCGGCGGGCCAGCGGGTGGGTGGCGACCCCGGCGACCCCGGCCATCGGGAGCACCGCGCCGCGCAGGTTCTGCCGCATCGGCACCGCGCTGGCGGTGGCCCGCGCCTCGCCGCCCTCCTCGACGACAAGCGTCCGGTTGCCCTTGTTGTACGGCAGGTAGCGGTGGAACGCGTCGACCCGCTCCCGGCTCAGCGGGGTCGCCTCGAAGGCGTACGCCTGGAGCGGGAAGCTGGTGGTCAGTCGTTCCTCGGCGGCCAGGCGACGGATGAGCATCCGTCCATCCCAACCCGGCCGACGGCCGGCCGCAACCCGGTTGACCCGGGTTCAGCCCTCGGTCACGTCGGAGACCACCACTGTGACGTTGTCCGGCGCGCCGGCCTGGTGGGCCAGCTTCACCAGCTGCTCACCGCAGTGCCGGCGGTCCTGGTAGGTGACGAGCGCCCCGTGGATCGCCTCGTCGGCCACGTAGTCGGAGAGCCCGTCGCTGCACAGCAGCACCCGGTCCCCGGCGAACACGGTCAGCACTCCGATCGCCGGGGGCGCGTCCGCCCCCTGCACCGCCCGGGTGACCAGGGACCGCTGCGGGTGGTGGCGGGCCTGGTCGGGGGAGAGCGCCCCCTGGTCGACCAGCGCCTGGACGAAGGTGTCGTCCCGGGTGAGCTGGGTCAGTTCCCCGTCGCGCAGCAGGTAGCACCGGGAGTCGCCGACCTGCGCGAGGACCAGGGTGTCCCCGGCGAGCAGGGCGGCGGTCAGCGTCGTCCCCATGCCCTCGCGGGCCGGATCGGCGGAGATCGCCGCCCGGATGCGCCGGTTGGCGGTGGAGACCACGGCCCGCAACGCCTCGGCGGCCTCGTCGGTGCCGGTGGGCGGGACCAGCTCGTCCAGGATGCGGATGACGATCTCGCTGGCCACCTCGCCGGCGGGGAGCCCACCCATGCCGTCCGCCACCGCGACCAGGCGTTCACCGGCGAGGGCTGAGTCCTCGTTGTTGGTGCGGACCAGGCCGACGTCGTTGAGGATAGCCGAGCGGAGGATCAGCGTCATGGGACAAGCTTGCCGGATACACCCTCCCTCCGTCTCTACGCACTAGTACGTAGGGTGGGAGAAATGATCCCGGTGTCCATGGTGGGTCGCGTCGGAGAGCTCGCCGAGCTCGACCGGGCGTGGTCCACCGTGGCCGGGACGGGCCGGTCGGCACCCGCCGTCACGGTCATCACCGGAGCCGCCGGGGTGGGCAAGAGCCGGCTGGTCGCGGCGGCCGTCGAGGGTCTCTCCCCCCGTCCGGCGGCGATCCTCGCCGGGGCGGCGCGGGTGCACGATCCGGCCCCCTACGACTGGCTGGCGGCGGTGCTCAGCGTCCGTGACGTCGGCGCGCTCGACCTGCCGTCCGACGCGCTCGCCTGGCTGGCCCAGCATCCGGCCGCGCCGCGCGAGCGGTACGCCCCCGGCACGCTGCTCCGGCTCGCCGTGCGCACCGTCCGGTCGCTGGTGGGTGCCGGCCCGGCCGTGCTGGTGGTGGAGGACCTGCACGATCTCGACCCGGCCAGCCTCAACCTGGTCGTCGAGCTGGCGACCGCGCCGCAGTTGCCGGCGCTGCTGGTGGTGGCGAGCCGGCCGCCGGCCGACGCGGTCGCACCGGACCTCACCCGCCGCGTCCTGGCCCGCCTCTGCGGGGTACGCGGCGCGGTGCGCCAGCACCTCGGTCCGCTCGGCGTCGCCGAGGTGGCCGAGATCCTCACCCAGGTGTACGCCGACAGCCCGCCCCCGGCGCGGGTCTGCGCCACCGTCTGGCAGCGCACCGGCGGCAACCCGTACGCGCTCACCGAACTGCTGGCGGTGCACGCGGGCCGGGGACCGGACGCGCTGGTCCGGGAACCGTTGCCGGAGCACCTGCGGACGCCGGCGCCCCGGGCCGCCGCCCCGCCCGAGGCCGAGCTGACCGGCCGGGAGGTCGAGGTGCTGGGCTGCCTGGTCGCCGGGATGTCCAACAAGCAGGCCGCGCGGGCCCTGGGCATCTCGGTGCGGACGGTGACCGTGCACGTGTCGAACCTGCTGCGTAAGACCGGCTCGGCGTCGCGTACCGAGGCGGCGCTCTGGGCGGTGCAGCACCGGGTGTCCGGCGCGGGTCAGGGGCGGGGGTAGCGCAGCAGCAGGCTGGCGGCGACCTCCTCGTCGCCGAGGGCGGCGTAGCCGTGCGGCACGTCGGAGGTCCAGCGCAGGTGGCCACCGGCGGCGGCGGTCAGCGGGGCGTCGACCGGGCCGGCGCGGAGCACCCCGGCGAAGACCGTGACGTGTTCGGTGACCCCGGGCTGGTGGGCGGGGGAGACCTGTTCCCCGCCGGGGCGGACCCGCAGCCGGTACAGCTCGTAACTGGCGTCGGTGTCGGTGAACGACTCCAGCAGGGTGGCGACGACCGTGGCGCCCCGCACGGTCGGGGTGGCGGCGGGCCCGGCGAGCACGGCCGCCAGCGGTACGCCGAGCTGGGCGGTGATCGCGTAGAGGGTCTCCAGGGTGGGGTTGCGGGTGCCGTTCTCCAGCGCCGAGAGGGTGGCCTTCCCGACCCCTGCGGTGCGGGCCAGCGTGGAGAGGGAGACCCCGCGTTCGATCCGTAGCGCGCGCAGCCGGTGGCCGACCGCCCCGGCGTCGGCGTCGAGCGCGGGCCGGCGGCCTGGGCGTGGCGGGGTCATCCGGCTATGGTGCTACACGTCGCCGTTCCGTAAACGGAACGATGGGCGGCCGGGCGTGAGGGGGAGTGTGGTGGGGGATCGGGCGCAACCGGTGCTGGCCGGCGTGGTGACCGCCGTGGTCGGCTTCGCCAGCTCGTTCACCGTCGTGCTCGCCGGGCTGCGGGCGGTCGGCGCCAGCGAGGCGCAGGCCGCCTCGGGGCTGCTCACGGTGAGCGTCGCCGCCGGGATCTGCGCGACCTGGCTCGGCCTGCGGCACCGGATGCCGATCTCGATCGCCTGGTCCACGCCGGGCGCGGCGTTGCTTGTCGCCACCGGGCCGGTCCCCGGCGGGTGGCCCGCCGCCGTGGGCGCGTTCGCGCTGTGCGGGCTGCTCATCGTCACCGCCGGCCTCTTCCCCGCCCTGGGCCGGGCGGTGGCCGCGATCCCCGCCCCGGTGGCGGCCGCGATGCTGGCCGGGGTGCTGCTGCCGCTGTGCACCGCCCCGGTACGCGCGCTGGTCGAGGTGCCGGCCCTGGCCGCCCCGGTGATCGTGACCTGGCTGGTGCTGCACCGGTTCGCCCCCCGGTGGGCGGTCCCGGCCGCGCTGGTGGTGGCGGTGGTGACGATCGCCCTGACCACGACCGGCGTGGGGATCACCCCCGGCGACCTGCGGCCGGTGGTGTCGCCCACCGTGCCGGCGTTCACCCTGCCCGCCGTGGTCGGCCTGGCGCTGCCCCTGTTCCTGGTCACCATGGCCGCGCAGAACGTGCCCGGCGCGGCGGTGCTGCGCGGCTTCGGCTACCGGCCGCCACTGGCCCCGGCGCTGCGCGCCACCGGGCTGGCCACTGCGCTCGGTGCCACCACCGGCGGCCACGCGGTCAACCTCGCCGCGATCACCGCCGCCCTCGCCGCCGGCCCCGACGCCCACCCCGACCCGGAGCGGCGCTGGATCGCCTCGGTGACCGCCGGCATCGGCCTGGCGCTGCTCGGGCTCGGCGCGGGGGCGGCGACCACGCTGGTGCTGCTCTCCCCGCCGGTGCTCATCGAAGCGGTCGCCGGGCTCGCGCTGCTCGGCGTGTTGGCCGGCGCCCTCTCCGCAGCCCTGACCACATCCGCCCCCGCCACACCCTCCGCACCGACCGCAGGCGCGACCGCCGCCCTCCCGGCCCCTGCTCCTGTCTCCAGGGGTGTCGTCCCGGACCCCGCGGCCCCGGCCCCGCCGGTCCCCGCCCCGCCGGTTCCCGCGACCGCCGTCCTGCCGGCACCGGCGTCCGCCGCCACCGCGCCGTCGGTCGTTCCCGACCCCCGGAGCCGGGAGGCCGCCGTGGTCACCTTCGTGGTCACCGCGTCGGGGGTGAGCCTGCTCGGCGTGGGCGGGGCGTTCTGGGGACTGCTCGCCGGCTGGCTGATGCTGCTGCTCTTCCGTCGCCGCAGGCCCGTCCCTGCCGGCTGACGGACTGGTCGACCGGTCCGACCGCCCCACGCCCGCCCCACGGCTGCTCCCGCCACCGGGATGGCGGGACGCGGCGCGACCGGGCGGCGGTCCGGTGCCGCCGGCTGTTCCGCGCTGCCGGCGGGTGGGAGGTGTGGGTGGGTCACTCCTCCGGGGGCAGGTCACCCACGGGGACGTGCAGGCGTACCCGGTCGTCGGTGACCGTGGCGATCTGGTCGGCCAGCACGTACACCGCGCCGGTGCGGGCCAGTTCGGTGGAGACCTTGAGGTAGCCGGTGCGCAGCAGGCGGGCGGCGAGGTCGGCCGGGACGTCCGGTTCCTCGACGGCCACCGACTCGATCAGCTCGTCCAGGCTGCCGCCCGGGTCGGCGGTCGCCGCCTGCACGGTCACCGCGTTGGGATCGCCCCGCTGGACGAGGTCGACGGTGCCGATCTCGACCCCGGCCGTGTCGACCACCCGCATGCCGGTGGTGATCCGGGAGATGACCGCCTGCTCTGCCATGCCCTGCTGCTCCATCCCCGGGCGGTTCCCTGCCCCACCCACCGCTAAACCGCCGGGCCCCAGGCGCTGGGTGGGCGCGGGGACAGCTCGCGCCAGGCGTCCGTCCCCTCCAGCAGGGCCCGGACGGTCTCCTCGGCCTCGTCGGCGCTGCCGTGCTCGTAGAACTGGGAGACGCCCTCCGCGCCGCCGGCCCGCTGCTCGACATGCCACCGGTCGGCGTCGACGCGGAGGAAGACGTCCCGCCGCGCCAGTCGTCCCCATTTGCCGTTCCACCAGTGCCTACGCTGTTCCATGGCGGGACTCTATCGAACATGTGTACGACAGGATGCGGCCCCTGCGGGAACTCCGCAGGGGCCGGTGTGCGCCGGTCGGGTCAGCGCGGGGCGGGCGGCTCCGGACGCCGGCCGAGCACGTCGTCCAGCGCGCCACGCTGCCCCGGGGTGGCGTGCCCGCCGGCGAGCAGCGCGTCCCGGATCTCGGTGAGCAGCTTGACCTCCTCGCTCGGCGCGGCGGGCGGCGGCTCCTCGCCCCGCTTGCGCCGCTCAGCGAGCCGGTTCATCGGGTAGACGACGAGGAAGTACAGCGCCGCCGCCGTCAGCGCGAAGGTGATCGCCGCGTTGACGAAGGCGATCCAGTCGAACGGGATGTCCCGGAATGTGGGGGTCGAGCCGCTGATGCCGTTCTTGCTGCCGGTGATCAGCACGATGACGACCCGGACCAGTGGTTCGAGGAACGACTTGGTCAGCTGGGTGACCACGCCCGTGAACGCGGCGCCGATGACGACACCGACCGCCAGGTCGACGACGTTGCCGCGCATGATGAAGTCTTTGAAGCCCTTGAGCATCCGTACTCCTGTGCCGTCCGATTCTCCGTCGGGGACAACCTATGCCCCGGACGGGGACTCCAGGAAAGCGCCGGCCTCGATCGCCGCCCGCCCGGGATCGCCGTCCCGGATCGCCGTCACCAGCCGGCTGTGGTCGACGTACCGCTGCGGTTGCAGGGTGTCACCGGTGGCGTGCGCGACGGTGCTGCGCAGCGCCGCGCCGACCGAGGCGTACAGCTCGGCCAGCATGGCGTTGTGCGCGGCGGCGACCACCGCCGTGTGCAGCGCGACGTCCGCCTCTACGAACGCGGCGACCCCACCCGACCGCCAGGCGGCCTCCCGGGCGGCGAGCGCGCCGTCGAGCGCCACCAGGTCCTCCGGGGTACGCCGCAGCGCGGCCAACCGGGCCGCCTCGACCTCGAACGCCCGGCGGACCTCGACCACCTCGGCCATCCGGTCGTCGGTGAGCCGGCGGGCCACCACCGGGGCCAGCTCGTCGGTCGAGACCACGTACGTCCCGGAGCCCTGCCGGCACTCCAGCACCCCGGCGTGCACGAGCGCCCGGACGGCCTCCCGGACGGTGTTGCGCCCCACCCCGAGCGCCGTCACCAGCTGCGGCTCGGTGGGGATGCGCCCGCCCACCGGCCACTCGCCGCCGAGGATCCGCCCCCGGAGCTGCTCGATGGTCTGCTGCACCCGCTGACCGCGCGGGGGCACGGGCGGGGAATCGACTGACGGTGTCACCCGTTACACCAGCTGCCAAAATTCATCCCATGATTGTAGGTTCGAGGTCATGACCCCGCCAACCGCTCCCGCCGTCGAGGCGTCACCCGAACCGAGCGTCCACCGGCCGGCCCACCGCGCCCCGTCGCCGGTCACCGGTGGCGCGCTGGTGCTGGCCGGGATGCTGCTGGTCGCGCTCAACCTGCGGGCCGCGGTGACCAGCCTCGGTGCGCTGCTCGACGAGGTACGCACCGGACTCGGTCTCTCCGGCGCGATGGCCGGGTTCGTCACCACCCTGCCCACCATCGCCTTCGCCGGCCTCGGCGCGCTCACCCCGTGGCTGATCCGGCGCTGGCCGGCCGCCCGGGTGCTGGTGGTGGCGATGCTCGCGCTCACCGTCGGTCAGGTGCTCCGGGTGGTCACCGGCTCGGCGACGGTCTTCGTGCTCACCAGCGCGCTCGCCCTGGCCGGCATCGCGGTGGCGAACATCCTGCTGCCGATGCTGGTCAAGCAGCACTTCCCGCACCGTACCGGGCTGGTCACCGGGGCGTACACGATGGCGCTGACCACGGGGACGACGGTGGCCGCCGCCTCCGCCGTGCCGGTGGCGCACGCCTTCGGCTCCTGGCGGGCCGGGCTCGGGGTGTGGGCGCTGTTGGCGGCGGTGGCCGTACTCCCGTGGGTGCCGCTGGCGCTGCGGGCCCGCGCCGCCCGACGCGCCGCGACCCCGACGGCGGTCCCGGCCGCCCGCACCCGGGTCCGGCCGGCCCGCACCCGGCTCGGCTGGGCGATGGCGGTCTACTTCGGCGCGCAGTCGCTTAGCGGGTACGCCGTGATGGGCTGGCTGGCCCAGCTCTTCCGGGACGCCGGCTTCCGGCCGGAGAACGCCGGACTGCTGCTCGCCGGGGTCACCGCGCTCGGGGTGCCGGTGGCCCTGCTGATGCCGACGCTGGCCGGGCGGCTCCGCACGCTGCGCCCGTTGGTGTTCGGGCTGACCGCGTTCTCCGCGGCGGCCTACCTGGGGCTGGCGTTCGCGCCACGGGGCGGGGCGCTGCTCTGGGTGCTGCTGCTCGCCTTCGGTCAGGGCGCGTTCCCGCTGATCCTGACCACCATCGGCCTGCGGGCCCGGACGGCCGACGGCACGGTGGCGCTGTCCGCCTTCGCACAGAGCACCGGATACGTGATCGCCGCGCTCGGCCCGCTGCTCGTCGGGGTGCTCTACGAGGCGACTGGCGGATGGGCCGCGCCGATGGGCTTCCTGCTCGCCGCGCTGGCGGTGCAGACGGCCGCGGGCATGGTGATCGCCCGTCCCCGGTTCATCGAGGACGAGCGCTGAGCAGACAGGTCAGGACGACGCGGGGGTGGGGTCACCCGCGACGGCCTGCTCGACCGTCGGATAGGTGTGCAGCACCTCGACGAGGCCACTGACCTCAAGGATGCGCAGCACGCCGCGCTGCGGGGCGGCCAGCCGGACCACGCCGCCGGCCTCGTCGCAGCTGTTCTTGGCCCGGACGAAGACCGACAACCCGGTCGAGTCGCAGAACGACACCTCGGCCAGGTCGAACACCAGCCGGCTGCGACCCTTGTCGAGCAGGTCGGTGATCTGGTCCTGCAGCTGCGGTGCGGTCGCCATGTCGAGTTCGCCCGCGACCGACACGACGACCACGTCGCCGCGCTGTTCCGTGTGCACCGTCAGGGACATTCAGACCTCCTGTTATCGGTGGAACGGTATCCCACGAACGGGGGGACACGCAGAACGGGAGCGGTTCCGGTGGGAGCGATCATTCCTTTGCCGCGCGGCAACTACCGGGTCTGCCACCGGTGATAGAGTCCGGCCGGCCCAGCTCACAGGAGGTAACCATGGCGTTGACCGCAGACGGGGGCGACCGGCTCGTCGGGCTGCTGAGTGGGCACGGTGAGCGGGTCGTGCAACGGTGGACCGAACTCGTCGCCGCCTCGCTGCGCGGTCGGCTGAGCCAGGCCGAGCTGCGCCTACAGGTGCAGGAACTGCACGCTAGCATGATCAACGCGGGTGGCGCGGGCCTGGCCGACCTCCAGACGCCCGCGGCGGGCGAGCTGCGGGCGGTGCTCGCCGACCTGTCCCGTAGCCGGGCCCGGCAGAGCTTCACCGCCACCGAGACCGCGATCAGCATCTACGCCCTCAAGGACGTCCTGGTCGAGCTGGCCGAGACCGACGGCGTCGAGCTGTCGCTGCGGGACGTCCTGGACTTCACCGGGCTGGTCGACCGGATGGGACTGCTCACCTTCGAGACCTACGTGCAGACCCGCGAGGGGCTGATCGCCGACCAGGCCGAGCAGTTGCTCGAACTCTCCACCCCGGTGGTGAAGATCTGGGACGGCGTGGTCGCCGTGCCGCTGGTCGGCACCCTCGACTCGGCGCGCGCCCAGGTGGTGATGGAACGGCTGCTCCAGACCCTGGTCGACACCGGCTCGCCGTACGCGATCATCGACATCACCGGCGTGCCGGCGGTCGACACCCAGGTCGCCCAGCACATCCTCAAGACGGTGGTGGCCGCCCGGCTGATGGGCGCCGACTGCATCATCTCCGGTATCCGCCCGCAGATCGCACAGACCATCGTCGCCCTCGGCATCGAGTTCGGCGACATCGCCACCAAGGCGAGCCTGGCCGACGCCCTGCGGCACGTGCTGCGGCTCACCGGCGTCGAGACGTCCCGCCGGCACCCACGCCGGGAGGTGTGATGGAACGGGTGCCGATCCTGAAGATCGGCGACATCCTGCTGGTCTCCATCCAGATCGACATGTCCGACCAGACGGCGGTCACCCTCCAGGAGGACCTGGCCGAGCGGATCGTGGCGACCGGCTGCCACGGCGTCATCATCGACATCACCGCGCTGGACATCGTCGACTCGTTCGTCGGCCGGATGCTCTCCACCATCGCCTCGATCTCCAGGGTGCTCGACGCCGAGACGGTGGTCGTCGGGATGCGTCCCGCGGTCGCCATCACCCTCGTCGAGCTGGGCCTGTCGCTCAACGGCATCCGTACCGCGCTGAACGTGGAACGGGGCATGGAGCTGATCGCGGCGACCCGTGACGACGACCCCGGGTACGACGACCCCGAGGACGTCGAGTCCGGAACGGCGGCGACATCGCCATGACCGCTGGAGTCGACCTGGGCCCGAAGACCCAGGCGATCGGCAGCGACGAGGACGTCGTCCGGGTCCGCCAGCTGGTGCGTACCGTGGCGGTGGCGGCGAAGCTCTCCCTCGTCGACCAGACGAAACTGGTCACCGCCGCGAGTGAGCTGGCCCGCAACACCCTCATCTACGGTGGTGGCGGCACCGCCGAGGTGAGCGTCGTCGAGGACGGCCGGCGGCGCGGGGTGCGGATCGTCTTCGCCGACTCCGGGCCGGGCATCGCCGACCTGGACCTCGCCCTCACCGACGGTTACACCACCGGCGGCGGTCTCGGTCTCGGTCTGAGCGGCTCCCGCCGGCTGGTCGACGACTTCGACATCCAGACCGCCCCCGGCTCGGGCACCCGGATCACCGTGACCAAGTGGTCCCGATGAACCACGAGGTGGTCCCGGACGCGGGCCACTGGTACCGGGTGGAGAGCGGCGGCGCCGCCAGCACGGTGCGCCGCGCGGCGGAACGCCTCGGCGGGCAGCTCGGCCTCGGCGACAACCGGCTCGCCGAACTGGCCATCGTCGCCGCCGAGCTGACCAGCAACCTGGTCAAGCACGCCCAGGAGGGCGTCCTGCTGCTGCGGCCGGTGCGCACCGCCGACGCCGCCGGCGTGGAACTGGTCGCGGTCGACTCCGGCCCCGGCATGGCCGACCTGACCGTCTCCTCCCGCGACGGCCACTCCACCACCGGCACCCTGGGCATCGGACTGGGTGCCATCACCCGGCAGGCCAGCTGGTACGACGCCTGGTCCCGGCCGGGCCGTGGCACCGTGTTCGCGGTGCAGGTGTGGGCGAGGGAGGTCCGGGTCACCCCGGCCTGGGCGGCGGGGCTGACCCGGCCGATCACCGGCGAGCAGGTCAGCGGCGACAGCCACGCGGTGCGTACCGGGGACGGTCGGCACCAGGTGCTCGTCTGCGACGGCCTGGGGCACGGGCCGCTGGCCAACGTCGCCGCCGAGGCGGCCGTGGCCGCCTTCCGGGCCGCGCCGGACGGTCCGCCCGCCGTCGTGGTGACGCACCTGCACCGGGCGATGTCGCACACCCGGGGGGCCGCGTTGGCGGTGGCGGAGCTGGACCCGGCGGCGGGTCTGCTGCGCTACGCCGGCCTGGGCAACATCACCGGGACGGTGCTGGCCCCCGACGGCACCCGGCGGGGGCTGGTCTCGCTGCCCGGCATCGCCGGTCACCAGCGCCCGACGGTACGCGAGTACGACTACCCGTTCCCGCCCGGCGCGACGCTGGTGATGCAGAGCGACGGCGTGGTGGACAGGTGGCGCGCCGAGGACTATCCGGGGCTGGTCGGGCGGGCGCCGGTCGTCGTCGCGGCGACCCTGCTGCGTGACGCCGGGGTGCGCCGGGACGACGCCTGCGTGTTGGTCGCGAGAACGCCGTCGTGACCGCCCGCGAACCCCTGCTACGGATGGCGCTCCGGGTGGAACAGGACATCTTCGGCGTACGCCAGCGGGGCCGGGAGGTCGCCGCCGCGATCGGGCTGGAGCACCAGGACCAGGTCCGGTTCGCCACCGCCCTCAGCGAGGTGGCCCGGGACCTGCTGCGTGCGGTGGACGGCGCGGACGTCACGTTCTCCTACCTGCCGGAGCCGGACGGCCGGCGGCTGCTCAGCGTCGACCTCGCCCCGCTGCGCCCGTTGCCCGGCAACCGGTACGAGCCGCAGTCCGGCGCGGTGGCACGGTTGGTGGAGACCCTGGGGCTGGCGGACGTTCAGGGAGATACCGTCGTGAGGATGTCCCGACGTGTCCCGCCAGGCGCTGCGGCGCTGACTCCGCAGCGCCTGGCGGAGCTGCGCGCCGAACTGGGTGCCAGCGCGCCGGCCAGCGCCCTGGACGAGTTGGCCACCCAGAACGGGCAGCTCATCGCCGCCCTCGACGAGGTACGCCACCAGCGCGACGAGCTGGCCGTGCTGAACGCCGAGCTGGAGGAGACCAACCGGGGCGTGATGGCGCTCTACACCCAGCTCTCCGAGGAGCTGGAGGAGACCAACCGGGGTGTGGTGGCGCTCTACGCCGAGCTGGACGAGAAGTCGGCCCAGCTGCGTGCGGCGAGCGAGTCGAAGAGCCGGTTCCTGGCCAACGTCAGCCACGAGCTGCGGGCCCCGGTGACCGCGATCATCGGGCTGGGGCGGTTGCTGACCGACTCGGCGTCGGACCCGCTCACCGTCGAGCAGGCCCAGCAGGTCGAGCTGATCCGGTCCTCGGCCGCCGACCTGCTCTCCCTGGTCAACGACCTGCTCGACCTGGCCAAGGCGGAGGCGGGCCGGATCGAGCCGGAGTGGGCGCAGGTCGACCTGCGGGCGGTCTTCGGGCAGCTGCGCGGGACCATGCGTGCACTCACCCTGCGTTCCGAGGTGGAGTTGGTGGTGGAGGAGCCGCCCCCGGGCACCGAACTCCGTTCGGACGAGGTGCTGCTGGCCCAGGTGCTGCGCAACCTGCTGCACAACGCGGTGAAGTTCACCGACCGGGGCGAGGTGCGGATGCGCGCCGAACGTATCGGCGACCGGGTCCGCGTCTGCGTCTCGGACACCGGGCCGGGCATCCCCGCCGAGCTGCACGAACGGGTCTTCGAGGAGTTCTACCAGATGCCCGGGACCAGCCGGCGCAGCGGCACCGGCCTCGGCCTGCCGTACGCGCGGCGGTTGGTGACGCTGCTCGGTGGCGCCCTGGAGCTGGCCAGCGAGCCGGGCCGGGGCAGCAGCTTCACGGTGGACCTGCCCGTGGCGGGAGTGTGAGGTGGCCAGCGCCCCGGCGACGATCCTGGTGGTCGACGACAGTCCCACCAAGCGCTACCTGCTGGTGAGCTGGCTGACCCGGGCGGGTTTCACCGTGCGGGAGGCGGAGAACGGCACCGAGGCGCTGGCCCGGGTCGGGGTGGACCCGATCGACCTGGTGGTCCTCGACGTCCGGCTGCCGGATCTGAGCGGTTTCGAGGTCTGCGAGCGGATCAAGGCGGACCATCCGGCGATCCCGGTGATCCACGTGTCCGCGCACGCGGTCGACGTGGTGGACCGCGCCCAGGGGTTGACCCGGGGCGCGGACGCGTACCTGGCCGAGCCGATCGAGCCGGAGGAACTGGTCGCCACCGCGCACGCGGTGCTGCGCTACTACCAGGCGCGTCAGCGGGCGGAACTGCTCGCCGAGCGGCTCACCGGGCTGGCCGACACCACCGTGGCGGTGCACGCCGCGTCGACCTTCGCCCGCCTGTTGCAGGAGGCGGCGGCGGGTGCGGCGCAGATCTTCCGCAGTCCGGCGGCGGTGGTCGCGGAGACCTTCGACGGGGACTGCCTGGCCGGGGTCGCCGCCGGTCCGGGTGCGGTGGCGGAGATCGTGCCGTGGGTGGTCGACGACACCGGGGTGCCGACCGGCGCGACCGTCCGGGTGGACGTCCCCGACGGATGGGGGCTGGTGCGGTGGCCGGCCGACGACACGGTGACCGTGGCCGCCGCCAAGCTGCGGGAGGACCGTGCCCCGGTGTACGTGGTGGTACCCACCGCCACCCAGACCGCGCGGACGCCGGTGCTGGTGCAGCTCGCCCAAGCGGTCGCCTCGGCGGTGGAGGCGCAGCGCTCCTACGACGAGGAGCACCGGATCGCGGTCACCCTCCAGCGGAGCCTGCTGCCCCGGCGGCTGCCCGAGGTGGCCGGCCTCGACCTGGCGGTGCGGTACGAGCCGGCCAGCGCGCAGACCGAGGTGGGCGGGGACTTCTACGAGCTGGTGATGCTCGACGGGCACCTGCTGGTGGCGATCGGCGACGTCGCGGGCCACTCGCTGCACGCGGCGACGGTGATGGCCGAGCTGCGGCACGCGATGCGGGCGTACGCGGTGGAGGGGCACCAGCCGGGGGTGATCGTGGACCGGCTCAACGTGCTGATGCGCACGCTGCTGCGCAACGAGCTGGCGACCCTGTGCATCCTGCTGCTGCACCCGTCGACGGGCCGGATCAGGCTGGCCAGCGCCGGGCACCTGCCGGCGTTGGTGACGGCCGACGGCCGGGTGGAGTTCGTCCAGCAGTCGGCCCCGCTGCTCGGGGTACGCGCGGAGCGCCCCGAGGACCTGGAGTTCACCCTGCCGGCCGGGGCGACCCTGGTGCTCTACACCGACGGGCTGATCGAGCGGCGGGACACCACCATCGACGACGGCCTGGCCGCGCTGGCGGCCTGCGCGACGGTGGTCGACGACGACCTGGACGGCTTCTGCCAGCGGCTGCTGGTCGAGCTGGCCCCGCCGGAGATCCACGACGACGTCGCGGTGGTGGCGGTCCGCCGCC
Organism: Micromonospora cynarisoli; assembly: GCF_030518815.1. Taxonomy (NCBI): domain Bacteria; kingdom Bacillati; phylum Actinomycetota; class Actinomycetes; order Micromonosporales; family Micromonosporaceae; genus Micromonospora; species Micromonospora cynarisoli. The sequence continues at coordinate 5,159,952 of NZ_CP130426.1, forward strand.
GCTGAGGGTGTCCTCGTGCACCAAGGTCACCCCCGGATCTCTGCCAACTGCCTTCGACTGGCACCGCCGACCCTCCGCACTCCTCGGGCCGCCGTCCGGGTGCCAGGGGTGGGCGGGAGTCAGCGCAGGGAGCGGGCGTAGCCGGTGGGGGTGCGGCCGGTGACGGCGGCGAAGTCGCGGGCCAGATGGGCCTGGTCGCTGTAGCCGAGGTCGGCGGCCAGGGTGGCCCAGTCGGGCACCCCGGCGGCGGCCTGTTCGATCGCCTCCAGGAGGCGGTACCGGCGGATCACCCACTTGGGCCCGACACCGACGTGGTCCAGGAAGAGCCGCTGCAACCGTCGCACGGACAGGCCGTACCGGCGGGCGAGGTCGTCGACCCGCAGCACGCTGCGGTCGGTGCGGATCGCCTCGGCCAGAGCGATCGCCTCGGTCGTTGCCGGGTCGGGCTGCGGCGCGAAGCCGAGCAGGAACGCGTCCAGCGCGCGACGACGCTCGTCGTCCGTACCGTCGCAGCGGGGTGACGCCGGGGCGGACCCGGCGGCGGCCGGGTCGGTGCCGAGCGGGACGTGCCGGTCGGTGAGGCCGGCGACCGGGCGACGCCAGAAGGGGCGGAAGCCGCCGGGGCGGAACTGGATGCCGCTGACCGTCCCGGTGCCGGCCAGGGTGACGGTGAACAGGGTCCGGCCGACCCCGGCCACCTCGGCGGTCTCCGGACCGGCGGTGTCGCGGCGGAACACCACGTTGACCGCCGGGTGCGGCACCACCCGCTGCGTGAACGGCGTGGTCAGCGCCCAGTCGACCAGCCAGTAGTGCTCCACCCAGGGGCGCAGCGCGGGGTCCGGCAGGTGCCGCCGGAACCGCAGCTCCCGGCGGAGCCGGGCCGGATCGAGGATGCCCCGGTGATCCCCGCGTGGCTGTCGCATTCGTTCAAGACCACCTTCATACGCTGGCCGTATGGCAACGAAGACTAGTGAGCTGCTGGGCGTCGCCGTCCCGCGGACCGTGGCGTTGGTCCGGGCGACCGGCGACGACCAGCTCGACCTGCCCACCCCGTGCGCGGACTACACCGTCGGGGGCCTGATCAACCACGTGTACGACGTGGCGGTGAACTTCCAGCGCCTCGCCGCCGGGCAGGAGACGGACTGGTCGGTCAGGACCGACCACGTGGCCGGGCCGGGCTGGCGGGACCGGTTCGCCGTCGAGGCCGACCGGCTCGTCGCCGCCTGGGAGGACCCGGCCAGCGAGGCGGGCGTCGCGCCGGCGATGGGGCTGCCCCGGTCGACGATCGGCCTGATGGGGGTGGTGGACCTGGTGGTGCACGGATGGGACCTGGCGCGGGCCACCGGCCAGCCGTACGAGCCGACGCCGGAGATCGTCGGGGCGCTGCACCGGTTCATGGACGAGATGGGGCCGACGGGCCGGCAGATGGGGGCGTTCGGGCCGGAGGTGCCGGTCGACGCGGACGGGACGGAGCTGGACCGGTTGCTCGGTCGTACCGGCCGGGACCCGGCCTGGGCGTGCTGACCCCACCGCCGGTCCGGCTCCGGCCCTGGGTGGCGTCAGCCGCGACGTCGCCGAGGGGGAGAGCGCCGCCCTGCCCCTGCTCCTCGCCGGCACGGGGCGGCGAGGAGATCCGCACCGGCTGACCGTGGCCAGCCGGTGCGCGACGACGGTGGTCAGGCCCGGCTCAGCCGGTCGAGGATCCAGGCGTTGATGAACGCCTCCTCGCGCCAGGCGTCGTACCGGCCACTGGGGCCGCCGTGGCCGGCACCCATCTCGGTCTTGAGCAGGTAGTCGCCCTGCGGGGCCACCGCCCGCAGCCGGGCGATCCACTTGGCCGGCTCGTGGTAGAGCACCCGGGTGTCGTTGAGGCTGGTCACCGCCAGGATCGCGGGATAGTCGACGGGCGCGACGTTCTCGTACGGGGTGTACGACTTCATGTAGGCGTACACCTCCGGGTCAGCGAGCGGGTTGCCCCACTCCTCCCACTCGGTGACCGTCAACGGCAGCGACGGGTCGAGGATCGAGGTGAGCGCGTCAACGAAGGGCACCTGCGCGACGATCCCGGTGAACGCGTCGGGGGCGAGGTTGGCCACCGCGCCCATCAGCAGGCCACCGGCCGAGGCGCCCCGGGCGACCAGCCGGTCGGCCGCCGTCCACCCGGACTTCACCAGGTGCCGGGCGCAGGCGACGAAGTCGGTGAAGGTGTTTTTCTTGGCCAGCAGCTTGCCCTCGTCGTACCAGCGGCGGCCCAGTTCACCGCCGCCCCGGATGTGCGCCACGGCGAACACCACACCCCGGTCGAGCAGGCTGAGCCGGGCGATCGAGAACCACGGGTCCATGCTGGCCTCGTACGAGCCGTACCCGTAGATCACGGCGGGGGCGGAGCCGTCGCGCGGGGTGTCCCGGCGACAGACCAGCGAGATCGGCACCCGGGTGCCGTCGTCGGCGAGCGCCCACTCGCGGTGCTGCTCGTAGTCGTCCGGGTCGTACGCGCGGCCGTCCGGCCCGGGGAGCACCGGCTTGCGGCGGCGCAGCGTCAGCTTCCGGGTGACCAGGTCGTAGTCGTAGACCGAGTCGGGGGTGACCAGCGAGGTGTAGCGGAAGCGGAGCTGCCGGGTGCGGTATTCCGGGTTGGCGTCCAGGCCGACACTGTGGATCGGCTCGGGGAACTCGATGTCGTGGGCGTCGCCGCCGCCGACGGGGAGCACCCGCAGCCCGGTCAGGCCGTTGCTGCGCAGCGAGACGACCAGGTGGTCGGCGAACGCGTCGACCGACTCCAGCCGGGTGCCGGGGCTGTGTGGGATCAGCGGCACCCAGTCGCCTGGCGCGTCCGCCGAGGTGTACGCCAGCGCGAAGTCCTCCGCGCCGTCGTTGTGCAGGATCAGGAAGCGGTGCCCGTGGTGCTCGACGCTGTATTCGACGCCCTGCCGGCGGGGGGCGATCACCGCCGGCTCACCTGTCGGGTTGTCGGCCGGGATCACCCGTACCTCGCTGGTGACCTTGCTGGTGCTGTCGATCAGCACGAACCGCTCGGAGCGGGTCAGCTCGACGCCCACCCAGAACCGCTCGTCCTCCTCGACGTGCACCACCACGTCCTCACCCGACGGGGTGCCGACGGTGTGCCGCCACACCCGGTTGGGCCGCCACGCCTCGTCGACGGTGATGTAGAACAGCACGCTGGCGTCGGCCGACCAGGCGGTGCCGTAGAAGGTGTCGGGTACCTCGTCGCCGAGCAGCTCGCCGGTACTCAGGTCCTTGATCCGCAGGGTGAAGCGCTCGTCGCCGGAATGGTCGGTCGAGTAGGCCAGCCAGCGCCCGTCGGGGCTGACGTCGAACGCGCCGAGGGAGAAGAAGTCGTGCCCTTCGGCGAGCTGGTTGCCGTCGAGCAGCACCTCCTCGCCGTCGAGCGGGGCGCCGTCCGCGCTGACCGGCGGGTCGGTCTCGCCGTCGCGGACGGGGCGGCGGCAGTGCACGCCGTACTGCTGGCCCTCGACGGTGCGGGTGTAGTACCAGTGGCCGCCCTTGCGGGTGGGCACCGACAGGTCGGTCTCCTGGGTGCGCTGCCGGGTCTCGGCGAACAGCGTGCCGCGCAACGCTTCCAGGTGCGCGGTGCGCTGCTCCGTGTAGGTGTTCTCGGCGGTGAGGTGGGCGATGGTCGCCGGGTCGTCCTTGGCGGCCAGCCAGGCGTACTCGTCGACGACGGTGTCGCCGTGGTGGGTGCGCTCCGCGTGGACCTGTCGGGCGACGGGCGGGGTGGTCTCGGTGGTCACGGCGTCACGTTACCGGCCCGTCGCGCTCCGCCGCGCGGTCGAACCACCACGCGCCGCTTTAGAACATGTGTACGATGACTGCCATGTCGACGCCAGCGGGTTCGATCGGTGCAACGGAGATCACCCGGCGGCTGGCCGGGATCTGCGGTCCCTCCTTCGCCCGGTTCGCGGGCGCGGCCGACGAGGTCGCCGGCCGGATCGCCCGGTGGGTGGCCGTCCCCGGCGGGCCCCGGGCAGCGGCCGAGGTGCTGCGGCTCGCCGCCCGGCACGATCTGTCGGTGGTCCCCCGGGGCGCCGGCACGAAGATCGACTGGGGTGCGGCGCCGGCCCGGGTCGACATCATGCTCGACACCGGCCGGCTCGCCGGGGTCGGCCACCGGCCGGCGGCCTCCCCGGTCGTCGAGGTCGGTGCCGGCACCCCGCTGCGGGCCGTGCAGGCCACCCTGGAACGCTCCGGCCGCCGGCTGGCCCTCGACCCGCCGTCACCCGGGGCCACCCTCGGCGGGGTGCTCGCCGCCGACGAGTCCGGCCCGCTGCGGCACCGGCACGGCACCGCCGGCGAGCAGCTCGTCGGCCTGCGCTGGCTGGACGCCGACGGTGAGCTGGTCAGCGCCGGGCGCAGCGCGGCCGAGCTGTCCGGCGCGGCCCCACCGGTCGGCCTCGACCTGGGCCGGCTGCTCTGCGGCTCGCAGGGCGGGCTGGGCGTGCTCGTCTCGGCGACGCTGCGCGCCTACGCCCTGCCGCCGGGCCGGGTCTGGGTGACCCGGCCGGTGTGGAGCCCGTTGGAGGTGCACGACCTGGTCCGGGCGGTGCTCGCGGCCGGCCTCGATCCGGCGGCCGTCGAGCTGGACCTGCCGGCCGCCGGGTCGCCGCCACGTCCGGCCGCCGCCCCGACGTCGGGGGCGCCGTCGGGGCCGGGCGGTCGCCCGATGTCGGCCGCCGAGGCGTCGGCCCGCGCCAACCATCCCGCGATGGCCGGCCGCCGGGCCACCCCGCCGCCTCCCCGGGGCAGCGCCGGTGAGCTGGCCGTCCTGCTGGAGGGCGGCCGGTCCGAGGTGGCCGAGCGGGCCGACCGCCTGCTGGCCCTGCTCGGTGCCACGGCCAGCCTCGCCCCGGACGCCCCGGCCTGGTGGCGGCGTTACCCGTTCGCACCGGGCGACACCGCACTCCGGGTCGAGGCCCCGGCCGCCGATCTGCACGCCGCCGTCTACGCGCTGCGCGACGCCGCCGGCACCCCGCTGTCGGTGCGCGGTTCCGCCGGGCTGGGCGTGGTGCACGCCGCGCTGCCCGGGTCGCTCCCGGTCGACCGGGTGGCCGGCATCCTCGCCGCCGTCCGTGGGGTGCTCCTCACCCGCCGGGGCCGGTGCGTGGTGGTCGCCGCGCCCCCGGCGGTGCGTCGTGAGGTCGACGTGTGGGGTGAGGCGGCGGTGATCCCCCGGCTGCGCGAGGCGAAGGAACACCTCGACCCGCACCGCCGGCTCGCCCCCGGCCGCCTCCCCGGTGGCCTCTGACCGCCAGCGGCGCGCCCGGCGCTCAGAGGGCGTCGTTGCGCAGCACCAGGATGGCGATGTCGTCGCGGGGCGACTCGACCGAGAAGTTGATCGCGGTGGACCGCAACCGGGCCGCGACCACGTCGGCGGAGTAGCCGGCCAGCGGGGCGGCGGCCTCCCGGAGCCGCTCGGTGCCGAAGAGTTCCCGGCCGCGCCGCCGCTCGGTCACCCCGTCGGTATAGAAGATCAGCGCGTCGCCCGGCGCGAGCACGATCTCCGCCGCCGGGGAGGTGATCGAGTCGAGCAGACCGAGCGCCGTGCCCCCGATGCCGACGAAGTTGGCCCCACCGGCCCCGTGCAGCAGCACCGGCCGGTCGTGCCCGGCCAGGTGCAGCGAGACGTCGAGCCGGTCGCCGTCACCCGGCCCGACCGCCGCCAGGGCCAGCGTGCAGTACCGCCCGCCACCCCGCTCGACAAGCGTGTCGTTGAGCCGGGCCAACGCCTCGGGCAGCGGCTTGCCGTCCCCGACCAGCACCCGGATCACGTCCCGGACCAGTCCGGTCACCGCCGCCGCCTGTACGCCCTTGCCGGACACGTCGCCGACCACCACCAGCCAGCGCCCGTCCGGCAGCGGCACCACGTCGTAGAAGTCGCCGCCGACCTCGGCCTCGTCGCCGGTCGGGACGTACTCGGCGGCGAAACCGATGCGCTCGACGACCGGGAGCACGGGTGGCAGCAACGACTGCTGGAGGGTCTGCGCCACCCGACGCCGTTCGGCGTGGATGCGGGCGTTCTCGATGGCGAGGCCGGCCCGCCGAGCGACGTCCTCCAACACCGCGACCTCGTCCGGGTCGTGCCGGTGCCGTTGGTGCCGCCCCACGGCCAGGGTGCCGAGGCGCTGGCTGCGGGCGACCAGCGGCACGGCGAAGCCCTCCATCGGCCCGCCGAGCGGCACCTGCGACCCGGTCCGCGACGCCTCCCGCAGCCGGGCCTGGACCGAGTCCGGCCCGGACTCCTCCAGCACCTTGTGCAGTTGGGGCAGGACGGACTCGTCGGCGTGGCTGGACGCGGCCAGCCTGAGCCGACCCCACTCGTCGGTGGTGTGCACCGCGCACCACTGGCCGAGCCGGGGCACCACCAGCTGCGGGATCAGCGCCATGGTCAGGTCGACGTCGAGCGACTGGGCGAGCAGCTCGCTGGCCTCGGCGAGGAAGGTCAGCCAGGCCGAGCGGCGGACGTCGGCCCGGCGCAGCCTGTCGTTCTCCAGGTGCAGGGCGAGCCGTTCGGCGGCGAGGACGGCCAACGGCCTGGCGTACGCCGACGGTGCCGCGTCCAGCTCCAGTTCCCCGACGTACGGCCGGTGCACGGCCAGCGGCACCTGCAACAGTTCGTTGCCGGGGCGGGGCTGCCGGCCGTACCGGGCCAGTACCTGCGGGCCCTCCCCCTCGCCCCGGTCCAGCCTGATCACCCCGCCGGCCGCGCCCACCATCTCGGCGACCCGGGTGAGCAGGTCGGTGGCGAACTCGGTGAGCGGTTCGTCGGCGTACGGGTCGGGGCTGGTCTGGGTGAGTTCGCTCATCGCGGCGGCGCTCGGCGCGGTGGTCGCCGGTTCGCTGTCGGCCTGCCCGGGTGGCGGGTACGGGGAGCGCGGCGCGTCGCCGTGGTCGCCGTGCCGGTCGAGCCGGAACCACACCCCCTTGCCCGTGGGCAGGTAGGTGGTGCCCCAGCGGCTGGCGAAGTGGTCGACCAGGAGCAGTCCCCGCCCCCGCGCGGAGACCTCGCCGATCTGGTCGGTGTCGTTGCGGATGCCGACGACCAGCTCGTCGACCGGCCCGGCGGCGAAGTCGGAGACGGTGACGGTGAGGCCGATCTGGTCGGCGACGACCTCGATGTCCAGTTCGGTGCGGGCGTGTTCGACGGCGTTGGTGGAGAGTTCGGTGGTCAGCAGCAGCGCCTCGTTGAGCAGTTCGTCGAGGTCGGCTTCGGCGAGCACGGAGCGGACCACGGCGCGGGCGGCGGCCGGGGTGCGGTTGTCGGCGGGCAGCCGGACGCGCCGGACGTGCTCGTCCCGTCCCGCGTCTGTCCCGGCCCCCGGCTCCGCTGACACCCCCGTATCCTCTACCGCCACCGGCCGGGTGCCAAGCCGTACCACGTACCGTCACACCCGCCGCACCGATCCGTCGGTGGCGGTCACCCTCCGCCAGCGGGTCGGCGGGACCCGTCAGGTGGCGGTGCGGGGCGGGGTCGGCGGGCGGCGTCAGGGACCGCATCGTGCGCGGCGGGGCGGCGGCCCGCGTCGTCGCTGGGCACGTCGTATCCGGGGGTCCGGCGGCGACCCGGGCACAATGAGGGGAAGTCGGCGTGTCGGCACGCCGGGAGCCCTCCGAGTCGAGCGAGGAATGATGACCGCGAAACAGTCGGTGACGGCGGACGGGTCCGCTTCCGAGCATGACGCGCTCCTCGGTGAGCTGGCGGAGGCGCTGCGGCGGGTCGGCCGGGGCGACCTCAAGGTGCGGCTGCCCCGGCGTGCGGGCGCGGCCGGTGAGGTGGCGGACGCCTTCAACGAGGTGGTGTCGCTCCAGGAGCGGCAGCACCTGGACCTGCGCCGGATCAGCCGGGTGGTGGGCCGGGACGGCAGGCTGACCGAACGCCTGGACGAGGAGGGCCTGGACGGCTCCTGGGCGGAGGGGCAGCGGGCGGTCAACTCGCTCATCGACGACCTGGGCCGGCCGACCACCGAGATCGCCCGGGTGATCATGGCGGTGGCCGACGGCGACCTCTCCCAGCACATGGCGTTGGAGATCGACGGTCGCCCGCTGCGCGGTGAGTACCTGCGGATCGGCCGGACGGTCAACACGATGGTCGGGCAGCTCTCGTCGTTCTCCAACGAGGTGACCCGGGTGGCCCGTGAGGTGGGCACCGAGGGCAAGTTGGGTGGTCAGGCGGACGTGCGGGGCGTCGCCGGCACCTGGAAGGACCTCACCGACTCGGTGAACACCATGGCGTCGAACCTGACCGGCCAGGTGCGGTCGATCTCGCAGGTGGCGACGGCGGTGGCCCGGGGCGACCTGTCGCAGAAGATCACGGTCGGGGCGCGGGGCGAGGTCGCCGAGCTGGCCGACACGATGAACTCGCTGACCGACACGTTGCGCCTGTTCGCCGAGCAGGTGACCCGGGTGGCGCGCGAGGTGGGCACCGAGGGAAAGCTCGGTGGGCAGGCCGACGTGCCGAACGTCGCGGGCACCTGGAAGGACCTCACCGACAGCGTCAACTCGATGGCGTCGAACCTGACCAGTCAGGTGCGTAACATCGCGCAGGTCTCGACGGCGGTGGCCCGGGGTGACCTGAGCCAGAAGATCACCGTGGCGGCGCAGGGTGAGATCCTGGAGCTGAAGGACACCGTGAACACGATGGTGGACCAGCTCTCGTCGTTCGCCGACGAGGTGACCCGGGTGGCCCGCGAGGTCGGCATCGAGGGCAAGCTCGGCGGCCAGGCCCAGGTACGCGGCGTCTCGGGCACCTGGCGGGACCTGACGGAGAACGTCAACCAGCTCGCCGGCAACCTGACCAGCCAGGTCCGCAACATCTCCCAGGTCTCCACGGCGGTGGCGAAGGGTGACCTGTCGCAGAAGATCACGGTCGACGCGCAGGGCGAGATCCTGGAGCTGAAGAACACCGTGAACACGATGGTCGACCAGCTCAGTTCGTTCGCCGACGAGGTGACCCGGGTGGCCCGTGAGGTGGGCACGGAGGGCAAGCTCGGCGGTCAGGCGCAGGTCAAAGGTGTCTCCGGCACCTGGCGGGATCTCACCGACAACGTGAACTCGATGGCGTCGAATCTGACCTCCCAGGTCCGCAACATCGCCTCGGTGACCACGGCGGTGGCGAAGGGCGATCTCAGCCAGAAGATCACCGTCGACGCCCGGGGCGAGATCCTGGAGCTGAAGTCCACGGTCAACACGATGGTGGACCAGCTCTCGTCGTTCGCCGACGAGGTGACCCGGGTGGCGCGCGAGGTGGGCACGGAGGGCAAGCTCGGCGGGCAGGCCCAGGTACGCGGGGTCGCCGGCACCTGGCGCGACCTGACCGACAACGTGAACTCGATGGCGTCGAACCTGACCAGCCAGGTCCGCAACATCGCGCAGGTCTCCACGGCGGTGGCGAAGGGTGACCTGTCGCAGAAGATCACCGTGGACGCGCAGGGCGAGATCCTGGAGCTGAAGAACACGGTCAACACGATGGTGGACCAGCTCAGTTCGTTCGCGGACGAGGTGACCCGGGTGGCCCGTGAGGTGGGCACGGAGGGCAAGCTGGGCGGTCAGGCGCAGGTGAAGGGCGTCTCCGGCACCTGGCGGGACCTGACCGACAACGTGAACTCGATGGCGTCGAACCTGACCTCCCAGGTGCGCAACATCGCCTCGGTGACCACGGCGGTGGCCAAGGGCGACCTCGGCCAGAAGATCACGGTCGACGCGCAGGGCGAGATCCTGGAGCTGAAGAACACCGTGAACACGATGGTGGACCAGCTCAGCTCGTTTGCCGACGAGGTGACCCGGGTGGGCCGCGAGGTCGGCATCGAGGGCAAGCTCGGTGGTCAGGCGCAGGTGAAGGGTGTCTCGGGCACCTGGCGGGACCTCACCGAGAACGTCAACCAGCTCGCCTCGACCCTGACCACCCAGCTCCGCGCGATCTCCCAGGTCTCCACGTCGGTGACCCGGGGCGACCTGACCCAGCGGATCGCGGTCAAGGCGCAGGGCGAGGTCGCCGAACTGAAGGACAACATCAACCAGATGATCGTCACCCTGCGGGAGACGACCAAGAAGAACGCCGAGCAGGGCTGGTTGGACTCCAACCTGGCCCGCATCGGTGGCCTGCTCCAGGGTCAGCGGGACCTGGGCGAGGTCTGCCGCATGATCATGATGGAGGTGACCCCGCTGGTCGACGCGCAGCTCGGCGCGTTCTTCCTGGCGGACACCTCCGATGGGGTGATGCGGCTGCGGCTGACCTCGTCGTACGGCTATGTGGCGCGGGGGCACGACGTGACCTTCGGGCCCGGTGAGGGGCTCGTCGGTCAGGCCGCGCTCTCCCGCCGGACGATCCGGCTCAACGCGCTGCCCGACGGCCGGATCACCCTGCGTTCCGGGCTGGCCGACACGCTCCCGTCCGACCTGGTGGTGCTGCCGATCCTGTTCGAGGGCGAACTGCTCGGGGTGATCGAGTTCGCCAGCGTGGCCCGCTTCTCGGAGCTGCACCTGGCGTTCCTGGAGCGGCTGGTGCTCACCATCGGCATCGCGGTCAACACCATCCAGGCCAACCGGCGTACGGAGGAACTGCTGGCCCAGTCGCAGCGGCTGGCGCTGGAGTTGCAGGACCAGTCGGCGGAGTTGCAGCGCACCAACGCCGAGCTGGAGGACAAGGCGAAGCTGCTGAGCGAGCAGAAGGGCAACATCGAGACCAAGAACCGGGAGATCGAGCTGGCCCGGCTTGGGCTGGAGGAGAAGGCCCAGCAGCTCACCCGGGCGTCGGCGTACAAGTCGGAGTTCCTGGCGAACATGAGCCACGAACTGCGGACGCCGCTGAACTCGCTGCTGCTGCTGGCCCGGCTGCTGGTGGAGAACTCGGAGCGCAACCTCACCCCGAAGCAGATCGAGTTCGCCCGGACGATCCACGGCTCCGGCTCGGACCTGCTGCGCCTGATCGACGACATCCTGGACCTGTCCAAGATCGAGGCCGGTCGGATGGACGTCGAGCCGACGGAGATCCGGTTCGCCGAGATCCGCAACTACGTGGAGCAGGCGTTCGCCCCGCAGGCGGAGGAGAAGAACCTCGATTTCCAGGTGCGGGTGGCCAAGGAACTACCGCCGGCCCTGGTGACCGACGCCCAACGGTTGCAGCAGATCCTGCGCAACATGCTCTCCAACGCGGTGAAGTTCACCGACAACGGCGCGGTCACCCTGCGGATCGCCCCGGCGGCGGAGAACGCGGTCTTCGACGTGCCGGCGCTGACCAACGCCCGGCAGGTGATCGCCTTCACCGTGATCGACACCGGCATCGGCATCTCCGACGACAAGCTGAGCATCATCTTCGAGGCGTTCCAGCAGGCCGACGGCACCACCAGCCGGCGGTACGGCGGCACCGGGCTGGGCCTGTCGATCAGCCGGGACCTGGCGCGGCTGATCGGCGGCACGATCACGGTGACCTCCGCCCCGGGGCAGGGTTCGACGTTCACCCTCTTCGTACCGGACGTGCTGGCGCCGGACGCGGTGGTGGCCCCGCAGTCGCCGTCGCCGGAGCGGGCGGGCCTGCCGTCGTCGCTGCTGATGCCGCCGATGGAGCTGCTGGCCACGCCCGAGGCCCCGGCCACCCGGCAGTTGGACGGCGCGACCGTGCTCATCGTCGACGACGACGTACGCAACGTGTTCGCGTTGACCAGCGCGTTGGAACTGCACGGGATGACCGTGCTGTACTCGGACAACGGCGCGGACGGTGTCCGCGTGCTGGCCGAGCATCCGGAGGTGGACATCGTACTGATGGACGCCATGATGCCCGACCAGGACGGTTACGAAACGACCCGGCAGATCCGCCGCAACCACCGCTTCGCCGACCTGCCTATCGTCTTCCTCACCGCGAAGGCGATGCCCGGTGACCGGGAGTCGGCGCTGGCGGCCGGGGGTAGTGACTACATCACCAAGCCGGTGGACCTGGACGGGCTGATCGAGCGGATGGCGTCCTGGATCAGTGGCCGCCGAGATAGGGAGAATTCGTGACGCAGACGGCCAAGGCGCTGCTGGTCGACGACCGTCGGGAGAACCTGATGGCCCTGGAGGCGATCCTCCAGGGGCTCCCGGTCCAGTCGGTGGCCGTGGAGAGCGGTGAGGCGGCGCTGAAGCAACTGCTGGTGGACGACTTCGCGGTCATCCTGCTGGACGCCCAGATGCCTGACATGGACGGTTTCGAGACGGCCAGTCACATCAAGCGCCGGGAGCGGACCCGGCACGTGCCGATCATCTTCCTCACCGCCGCCGACCGGGACGCCCAGTTGGCGTTGCGCGGCTACGCGGTCGGGGCGGTGGACTACCTCACCAAGCCGTTCGACCCGTGGGTGCTGCGGGCCAAGGTGTCGGTCTTCGTGGAGCTGTGGGTGAAGACCCGGCAGTTGGCGGCGCAGTCCGACGTGGTGCGTGAGCGCGACGCCCAGTGGCGGGTGCTCACCGACGCGGTCGACGAGGCGAGCGCCCTGTTGCGGGTCGAGGACGACCCGGAGGCCCGGCAGTGCGCCCTGGACGTCCTGGAGCAGGCCCGCTGGGGCAGCAACACCCCCTGACGGTCAGGCGGCGGGGGGCTCGGCGTGGCCGGTGGCGACCCGGCGGGCCCGCCAGCGTTCGCCGAGCGAGTCGAGTTCCTCCTGGACGAAGCAGAAGAAGTCCCGCATCTCGCTGACCCGCTCGCCGCCCGGGGTGGCGGTGCCGCCCAGCGCGTCGACGCCCGCGTCGGCGATGTCGATGAAGTTCTTGTAGAGGCCGGTCTTGGTGATGGTCCCCTCGTACCAGGGGTTGTCCGGCAGCCGGTAGTGGTCCCGGCGGGAGCGCGGGACCGGCTCGCGGACCAGCATCCCGAACTGGGTCAGGTAGCGCACCGCGCCCGAGACGGCCGCCGCGCTGACCCCCAGCCGCTCGCCGATCTCGGCGGCGGTCAGCGGCCCGTCGGCGCTCATCACGGAGAACAGGACCCGGGCGGCCATCCGGGGGAAGCCGACGTCCGCGAAGGCCATCGCCATCCGTTCGACGAAGAGGTGGACCTCGTCGTCGTGGCCGGGTCGACGGTCGTCAGGCATCGGCTCGGTGCTCCTCGGGTCGGGGCGGTGTAGGCGATGGTGCCGTACCGGACACATGCTTCACAACTTCGTGAAACGAGTGTAGCTTCCGAATTGTGGAAACCCCGATAGCGGTGACCGGCCTGGTGAAGACCTTCGGCCGCACCCGGGCCCTCGACGGGCTCGACCTGACCGTGCGCTCCGGCGAGGTGCACGGCTTCCTCGGCCCGAACGGCGCCGGCAAGTCGACAGCCATCCGGGTGCTGCTCGGGCTGCTGCGGGCGGACGCGGGGGCTGTCCGACTGCTCGACGGCGACCCGTGGCGCGACGCCGTCACGCTGCACCGCCGCCTGGCGTACGTGCCCGGTGACGTCACCCTCTGGCCGCAGCTCTCCGGCGGCGAGGTGATCGACCTGCTCGGGCGGATGCGCGGCGGGCTCGACCCGAAGCGCCGCGCCGAGCTGCTGGAGTCGTTCGAGCTGGACCCCCGTAAGAAGGGGCGCACCTACTCCAAGGGCAACCGGCAGAAGGTCGGCCTGGTCGCCGCGCTCGCCTCCGACGTCGAACTGCTCATCCTCGACGAGCCCACCTCCGGGCTGGACCCGCTGATGGAGGAGGTGTTCCAGCACTGGATCGACAGGGCCCGGCGTGACGGTCGTACCGTGCTGCTGTCCAGCCACATCCTCGCCGAGGTGGAGGCGCTCTGCGACCGGGTGACGATCATCCGCAACGGCCGTGACGTCGAGACCGTCACCCTGGCCGAGCTGCGCCACCTGCACCGCACGGCGATCGACGCCGAACTGGCCGGCCCGGTCGACGGCCTGGCCGACCTGCCCGGCGTGCACGACCTGCGGGTCGACGGCGGGCGGGTCCGGTTCGCCGTCGACACCGTCGCGCTGGACACCGCACTGCGCCGGCTCACCGAGATCGGCGTGCGCAGCCTGGTCAGTCAGCCGCCGACGCTGGAGGAGCTGTTCCTGCGCCACTACGAGACGCCCCCCGCCGCCGCACCGGCCGCCGACCAGCAGACGGGGGTACGGCGATGAGCACCCTCACCGGCACCGGTCACCTGGCCCGGCTGATCCTGCGCCGGGACCGGATCGTCCTGCCGCTCTGGGTGCTGCTGCTGGCCGTCCTGCCGGCGTCGTACGCGGGCAGCTTCCTCGCGCTGTTCCCCACCACCGCCGAGCGGGCCGCGTACGCCGACGGCACCGCCCGCAGCCCGTCGGTGGTGGCCCTGCTCGGCCCGGTCTACGGCGACAGCGTCGGCGCGTTGACCGCCCAGCGGGGCGGCTTCCTCCAGGTGATCGTCGGACTGGCCGCCCTGCTCACCGTCATCAGACACACCCGCACCGAGGAGGAGGCCGGCCGGCGGGAACTACTCGGCGCGACAGTCCTCGGCCGGCACGCCGGGCTCACCGCCGCGCTGCTGGTGACGTACGCGGCCAGCCTGCTGCTCGGCCTGCTCACCGCCGCCGGGCTGGCCGCCACCGGGCTGCCGGTGGCCGGCTCGCTGGCGTACGGGCTGTCGGCGGCGCTGGTGGGGGTGGTCTTCGCCACGGTGGGCGCATTGGCCGCCCAGCTCACCCAGACCGCCGCCGGGGCACGTGGGATCGCCGTCGGGGTGCTCGGGGTGGCGTTCGCGCTGCGGCTGCTCGGGGACACCTCCGGCCACGGGTGGCCGAGCTGGCTCTCCCCGCTGGGCTGGGCCCCGCGCATCCGCGCCTACGCGGGGGAGCGCTGGTGGGTGCCGGGGCTGCCGGTCGCGCTGACCGTGCTGCTGGCCGTGGTGACGTACCCGGTGTCGGTGCGGCGGGATCTCGGTGCCGGCGTGCTGCCGTCGCGGCCGGGCCCGGCGCGGGCCGGGCGGGCGCTGTCCGGGCCGTTCGGGCTGGCCTGGCGGCTGCACCGGGGGCAACTGCTGGGCTGGTCGGTGGGCTTCGGCCTGCTCGGGCTGGTCGTCGGCGGTGCCGCCGAGTCGGCCGGCCGGTCGGTCGCCGGCAACGCCGCGCTGGAGCAGGTGATGGCCCGGCTGGGTGGCGCGTCGGGGCTGGCCGAGGCGTACCTGGGGGCGTCGCTGGGGGTGGCCGGGCTGGCCGGCGCCGGCTACGGCGTCCAGGCGGCGTTGCGGATGCGGTCGGAGGAGGCCGCCGGGCGGGTCGAGCCGGTGCTGGCCGCCGGGGTGCACCGGTCGGCCTGGCTCGCCTCGCACCTGGTGTTCGCCCTGCTCGGGCCGGTGCTGGCGCTGGCGCTGACCGGCCTGGCGGCCGGCCTGACCTACGGGCTCAGCGTGGGTGACGTGCCGGGTGAGCTGCCCCGGATGCTCGGTGCCGGTCTGGCGCAGGTGCCGGCGGCCTGGGTGCTGGCCGGCCTGGCGGCGCTGCTGTACGGGCTGCTGCCCCGGTTCGCCGCGACGGCCTGGGCGGTGCTCGCGCTGGCGGTGCTGCTCGGTCAGCTCGGCGCGGTGCTGGAGCTGAGCCAGTGGCTGCTGGACCTGTCGCCGTTCACGCACACGCCGCAGGTGTTGCGGGCGGGCTGGAGCGTCACCCCGCTGCTGGCCCTGACCGCGCTGGCCGGGGTGTTCTGCGCGGCCGGCGTCGCCGCCTTCCGCCGCCGCGACACCCCGGTCGGCTGACCGGTCAGCCGGAGGGGGTCTCGTTACGGATCATCAGGGCGGAGCGGAGGCCGGTGATGTCGAGGACGCGGAGCAGGAAGTCGCCCACGTTGCTCAGCATCAGCAGGCACTGGGAGTGGCTGGCCTTGCGACTGAGCACCACCAGCGTGCCCAGCCCCTGCGAGTCGCAGAAGGTCACCCCGGCCAGGTCGAGCACGATGCGCGGCGGAGGATCGGCGAGCACCTCGTTCACGACGGTCGACAGCTGGGCGGCGGTGAGCATGTCGATCTCACCGGCCAGGCGCAGCACCACTTCGTCGCCCGTCCGGTGTACCGTGATGGACAGCTCGGCACGATCCACGCCGTCAGCCTATCGCGATCCCGCCAACCCGGCCCGGTGAGACGTTCCGCCGTGCCGACCACCGCGCGGGCGGCAGCTCCGCCCACTCCGTCGGCTGAGGTGAGCCGGGTAACCCGGCCCCGGGGTGGCTGCGGATTCCCCGGCCGGCGCTGACACAATGGGCCGCATCGTGACCGATACCTTTTCCGCCGGCACCGGCCGTTACCCCGCCGACGCGCCGGCCTCCGAGGCCCTGTTCGACCGCGCCCGCGCCATCGTGCCGGGCGGGGTCAACTCCCCCGTGCGCGCGTTCCGTGCCGTCGGCGGCACCCCGCGCTTCATGGTCCGGGGGGAGGGTCCCTGGCTGTACGACGCCGACGGGCGACGCTACGTCGACCTGGTCTGCTCCTGGGGGCCGTTGATCCTGGGCCACGCCCACCCCGAGGTGGTCGAGGCGGTGCGGGAGGCCGCCACCCTCGGCACCAGCTTCGGCACCCCCACCCCGGGCGAGGTGGAGCTGGCCGCCGAGATCGTCGACCGCACCCCGGTCGAGCAGGTCCGGCTGGTCAACTCGGGCACCGAGGCGACCATGTCGGCGATCCGGCTGGCCCGGGGCTTCACCGGCCGCTCCAAGATCATCAAGTTCGCCGGCTGCTACCACGGCCACTCCGACGGGCTGCTCGCCGCCGCCGGCTCCGGCGTCGCCACCCTCGGCCTGCCCGACTCTCCCGGGGTCACCGGCGCGGCGGCCGGCGACACCATCGTGCTGCCCTACAACGACCTCGCCGCCGTCGAGGCGGCGTTCGCGGCGCAGGGGCCGCACATCGCGGCGGTCATCACCGAGGCTGCCGCCGGCAACATGGGCGTGGTCGCCCCCCGCGACGGCTTCAACTCCCGGCTCGCCGCGATCGCCCACGCGCACGGCGCGCTGCTCATCGTCGACGAGGTGATGACCGGGTTCCGGGTCTCCCGCTCCGGCTGGCACGGCCTCGACCCGTCCGACGCCGACCTGTGGACGTACGGGAAGGTGATGGGGGGCGGGCTGCCGGCCGCGGCCTTCGGCGGGCGCGCGGAGATCATGGCCCGGCTCGCCCCGGCCGGTCCGGTCTACCAGGCCGGCACCCTCTCCGGTAACCCGCTGGCCTGCGCCGCCGGCCTGGCCACCCTGCGGCTCGCCGACGACGCCCTCTACCGCCGGCTCGACGACACGGCCGCCGTCGTGGGCAAGCTCGCCGCCGACGCGCTGGCCGCCGCCGGGGTCCCGCACCGCCTGTCGTACGCGGGCAGCATGTTCTCGATCTTCTTCACCGACGCCGACGTGGTCGACTACGACAGCGCCCGCACCCAGCAGGTACCCGCGTTCAAGGCGTTCTTCCACGCGATGCTCGCCGCCGGCGTCTACCTGCCGCCGAGCGCGTTCGAGTCGTGGTTCGTGTCGGCGGCGCTCGACGACGCCGCCCTGGAGCACATCGCCGCCGCCCTGCCCGGCGCGGCGACGGCAGCGGCAGCGGCGGGCAGCGGGGGGTAGAACCAGTGAGCGCGAGGAGTGAGCCGGGTTTGCGAGCCCCGCAGTCGCGAACGAGGGGGATGCAGTGAGCAGGACCGTCGTCCACGTGCTGCGGCACGGCGAGGTGCACAACCCGGACCAGATCCTCTACGGCCGGCTGCCCGGCTTCCGGCTGTCGGAACTGGGCGTGCAGATGGCCAAGGCCGCCGCCCAGGCGGTCGCCGAGCGGGAGATCGTGCACGTGGTGGCCAGCCCGCTGGAACGCGCCCAGCAGACCGCCGAACCGATCGCCGGCCAGTTCGGGCTCCCGGTCGGGGTGGACGAGCGGCTGATCGAGAGCGCCAACTGGTTCGAGGGCAAGAAGGTCTCGCCCGGCGACGGCTCGTTCCGCGACCCGCGCAACTGGTGGGTGCTGCGCGACCCGGTGACCCCGAGCTGGGGTGAGGCGTACCGGGCCATCGCCGAGCGGATGTTCGCCGGGCTGCACGCTGCCCGGGTGGCCGCCGAGGGGCGGGAGGCGGTCATCGTCTCCCACCAGCTCCCCATCTGGACGCTGCGCCGCTACGTCGAACGTAAGCGGCTCTGGCACGACCCGCGCCGCCGGCAGTGCGGGCTGGCCAGCCTCACCTCCTTCCACTTCGACGGGGCGAAGGTGGTCGGGATCGGGTACTCCGAGCCGGCCGCCCACCTGATCGCCATGTCTGCGACAGCCCGGACGGCCAAGGGGGCCTGAGATGCGTTTCCGGAGGCCGCTGGCCGTCCTGCTCGCCGCCGTCACCGCCGGGGCGGCGCTGGTCGGCTGCTCCTCCGGCACCGAGGAGAGCCGCTGCGCCAACAACGGCGGCATCGTCGAGTGCGCCCCCGACCAACGCTCCGCCGCCCCGACGATCGCCGGTGACCTGCTCACCGGCGGCCGGTACGACGTCTCCCAGGCCCGCGGCCAGGTGGTGGTGGTCAACTTCTGGGGTTCCTGGTGCGCGCCCTGCCGCGCCGAGGCCGACGACCTGGAGGCCACCTACCAGGCAACCAGGGCATCCGGGGTGACCTTCCTCGGCATCAACGTGCAGGACAGCCGGGACAAGGCGATCGCCTTCGAGGAGGGCCGGGTCACGTACCCGAGCCTGTTCGACCCGGCCAGCCGGCTGGCGCTGGCCCTGGACATCCCGCCGAACACCATCCCGGCCACCGTCGTGCTGGACCGGCAGGGCCGGATCGCCACCGTGATCCGGGCCGCCGTCACCACCGACGGGCTGCGCCCGATCGTCGAGCGGATCGCCGCCGAAGAGCCGGCGTCGACCGGTTCCCGCTGATGGGCGAGACGTTCCGCGAACTCGCCCAGTCCGGCCCGCTGCTGCTGGCCATCGGCGCGGCGGCGCTCGCCGGGCTGGTCAGCTTCCTGTCCCCGTGCGTGCTGCCGCTGATGCCCGGCTACCTGTCGTACGTGACCGGGCTGGCCGGCACCGACCTGGAGGGCCGCGCCCGACCGACCACCCCGGCCGGCGCGGACCCCGGGGCGGGCGACGCCGGGTCGGCACCCGGCAGCTCCGACGGAACGGTGGCGGTGGCGACCCGGGCGGAGGCCCGGCCGGTGGCGGCGGTCAAGGGCCGGGTGCTGGCCGGGACGCTGCTGTTCATCGCCGGGTTCACCGTCGTCTTCACCGCCACCGCGATCCTCTTCGCCGGGTTCGGCCGGATCTTCTTCGACTACGAGCGCACCTTCCAGGTCGTCATCGGCGCGCTGATCGTCCTGCTCGGGCTGAGCTACCTGGGGGTCCTCCCCGGCATGCAGCGGGAGCTGCGCATCCGGCGGCTGCCCGCCGCCGGGCTGCTCGGTGCGCCGGTGCTCGGCGCGGTGTTCGCGCTGAGCTGGATGCCGTGCACCGGCCCGACGCTGGGTGCGGTGCTGGGGATGGCCGCCACCGGTGGGCAGACCGACCGGGCGGTGGTGCTGGCGGTGGCGTACTGCCTGGGGCTGGGGTTGCCGTTCGTGGTCTTCGGGTTGGGCTTCCACCGGCTGCTCGGGGTGTTCCGCGCGGTCCGGCGCAACAGCAGGTGGGTGACCCGGATCGGCGGGGTGCTGCTGATCCTGATCGGCCTGGCGCTGGTCACCGGCGGCTGGCAGAACTTCGTGATCTGGTTGCAGACGACCGTGGGCCCCGGCGAGGTGAGCATCTGATGACGACCGTCGAGGACCGGCCGGCCAGCCCGCCCACCGAGGCACCCCGCCGCCGGCCGAACCCGCTGCTGGCCCTGCTGCGCAACTCGTGGCGGCAACTCACCAGCATGCGTACCGCGTTGATCCTGCTGTTCCTGCTCGCGGTCGCGGCCATCCCCGGTTCGGTGCTGCCGCAGCGCGGGGTCAACCCGGAGAACGTCGACAGGTACTTCGTCGAGCACCCCGAGCTGGCCCCGCAGCTCGACCGGATCGGCGCGTTCGAGGTGTTCGGCTCGGTCTGGTTCTCCGCCATCTACCTGCTGCTGTTCACCTCGCTGGTGGGCTGCATCCTGCCCCGGATGCGCGACCACGTGCGCGCGTTGCGGGCCCGGCCGCCGGCCGCGCCCAAGCGGATGGACCGGCTGCCGCAGCACACCGTGCTGGAGACGCCGGGGGCCGCCGACCCGCAGGCCATCGCCGCCGTGCTGCGTCGCCGCCGGTGGCGGGTGCAGGTACGCGGCAACGAGGTCTCCGCCGAGAAGGGCTACCTCAAGGAGACGGGCAACCTGCTGTTCCACACCTCGCTGGTCGCCGTGCTGATCGGCGTCGCGCTCGGCTCGTGGTACGGCTGGCACGGCAACCGCCTGCTCGTCGCCGACGAGGCCTTCTGCAACACCCGCCAGCAGTACGCCGAGGCGAAGCTGGGCCCGCGCGTCGACAGCGCCGACCTGCCGCCGTTCTGCCTCACCCTGGACAACTTCGACGCCCGGTTCCTGCCGTCCGGGCAGCCGGAGAGCTACCGCGCCACGGTGACAGTCGACCGGCCGGACGGCTCGGACCGGCGGACCGCCACCTTCTCGGTCAACTCGCCGCTGCGGCTCGGCTCGGCGAACGTCTACCTGCTGGGCCACGGCTACGCCCCGATCCTGAGGTACACCGACCGGTACGGCCGCAGCCAGACCAGCACGGTGCCGTTCCTGACCAGCGGTGACGCCAACCTCACCAGCGAGGGGGTGGCCGCCTTCCCCGACGCCAACGTCGACCCGGCGACCGGCCGCCGGGACGCCGACCAGCAGGTCGCCTTCGAGGGGCTCTACCTGCCGACCGCCCCGGACACCGCGCCGTTCGTGTCGTCGCGGTTCCCCGAGGAACGCAACCCGGCCGTGGTGCTGGCCGCCTACCGGGGCAACCTGGGGTTGGACGCCGGCATCCCCGGCTCGGTCTACCAACTCGACCAGCGGCAGGTGACCAACGGCAAGCTCAAGCAGGTAGGCGACAGGAAGCTGGCCCCGGGCGAGACGTGGACCCTGGACGACGGCAGCAAGCTGGAGTTCCTCGGCACCAAGCGGTACGTCACCCTCTCCGTCCGGCACGACCCGGGCGAGGAGCTGATGTTGGGCGCCTGCGTGGTGCTGCTGGTCGGGCTGATGGGTTCGCTGTTCGGCCGCCGTCGGCGGGTCTGGTTCCGGGTGACGCCCCCCGACAGTGGATCTCCGACGGGCGGTAGTAGTTTGGTGTCGGCCGGTGGGCTGCCGCGCACCGAGCATCCAGGGTTCGCCGAGGAGTTCGCGTCTCTCGTCGCTGCGGTACGCGACGACGGGCGGCCCGACCGGCGGGCGCGAGAGGGAGTCGAGTGATGTCCGCAGTCTCCGACCAGTTGGTGACGTTCGCGATCCTGGTGTACCTGGTCGCGATGATCAGCCACGCCGTCGAGTACGCCCTGGGCAACGTCCGCGCCGTCGCCGCCCGGGTCACCCCGGCGCGGGAACTGGTCGGCGCGGGCGTCGGTGGCGCGGGTGTCGACAAGGTCGACGGGCCGGTGGCCGACGCCGCGACCACGCTCCCCGCAGGCACGTCGCCGTCGAGCCGACCGAGCCGGTCGGCGGGGCGGGCCAGGCTGGCCGGGCGGATCGCCGCCGGGCTGACCGTGCTCGCCGCCGCGCTGCACCTCGGCGCGCTGGTCACCCGGGGCATCGCCGCCGACCGGATGCCCTGGGGCAACATGTACGAGTTCGTGCTGACGGTCACCTGGATCGGGACCGCCGCCTGGCTCGCGGTGCTCTGGAAGCGTCCGTCACTGCGCCGGCTCGGGCTGTTCCTCACCCTGGTCATGGTGCTGCTGCTGGCCTTCGCCGAGCTGAAGCTGTACGTCCCGGTGGTGCCGCTGATGCCGGCGCTCCAGTCGTACTGGTTCATCATCCACGTGTCGACGATCGTCTTCTCCTCCGGCATCTTCCTGCTGGGCGTGGTGCCGGCGGTGTCGTTCCTGCTGCGCAACGGCTACGAGCAGGGGCGGCGCAGCTTCCCGTACACGCTGGCCCGGCGGCTGCCCGGGGCGGCCGACCTGGAGCGGCTGACCTTCGCGCTGCACGCCTTCTCGTTCCCGATCTTCACGTTCGCGGTGATCGCGGGCGCGATCTGGGCCGAGGCGGCCTGGGGCCGGGCCTGGGGTTGGGACCCGAAGGAGACCTGGGCGTTCATCTCCTGGGTGGTCTACGCCGGCTACCTGCACGCCCGCGCCACGCCCAGCGTCCGGCGCAACGTGGCGACCTGGATCGCTGTGCTCGGCTTCCTGACCGTGCTGATGAACCTGTTCGGCGTGAACTTCTTCTTCACCGGCCTACACTCGTACGCCGGGGTGGAGTGAGCCGGCCGGTGAGCACCCGGTCGACGCCCAGGGTCACCTGGTAGGCGACCTTCGGCACGTCGGCCAGGTCGAGGCGCTCGGCCCGCAGGGCGAGCTGGGCGTGCAGCTCCCGGGCCACCGCGTCGCGAATCTCCCGCTGGAGCGGCGAGAGGCCGTCGGGATCACCCACCGTGTACGCGTCGTCCCTGCGCCCATCCTCCGCCGGAGAAGCGGGCTGTGTCGACGCCCCACGGCCTGCGGAACGTATAACTACAGTTCTTGGAAGTGTAGTTATACGAATTGCAGAGCCCGGAATTGGTGAGGGGGCGTCGCCGGACCTCCCCTGGATGCCGTGGATCCGGGAGCGGTGCTGGAGCGGAGCGGGGGAACATCGGCGGGACTGTGGAGCGGCGGGGTCTGACAGGGCGCTTCCTGATGACTACTCTGCGACACGGTGATTCCGTCCGCTGCCGGGTGGACGGTCGCCGTCCCGATAGGAGTGCCGGATGAGCGAGCAGGTGTCGACGGCGGAGCTGATCCGGGCCCAGTTGCGCCGGTCGCGGGCGACCGCCGGCCTGACCCAGGAGGAGTTCGGCCGCCGGGTGCACTACTCCCCGTCGACCGTGTCGGCGGTGGAGTTGGGGCAGGTCGTGCCGAACCACGCCTACCTGAAGCGCGCCGACGACGTCCTCGACAGCGGCGGCCTCTTCGTCGCGCTGCGCGAGCTGGGGCGGCGCGACGGTGAGCCGGTGTGGTTCCGCCCGTGGCTGGAGGCCGAGCGGACGGCGACCCAGTTGCGCTGCTTCGCGGTGTCGGTGGTGCCGGGCCTGTTGCAGACCGCCGACTACGCCCGGGCGGTGTTCCGGCTGGACCTCGGACACACCGCGGAGCGGGTCGAGGAGTTGGTGGCGGCCCGACTCGCCCGGCAGGAGATCCTCGACCGGGAGCATCCGCCGCAGCTCACCGCCGTGATCGACGAGACCGCGCTCCGCCGGTTCGCCGAGGGCTGCGCCGAGGTGATGGCCGGTCAGCTCCGGCACCTGATCGAGTGCGCCCGCCGGCCGCACGTCAACGTGCACGTCATGCCGGCCACCGTCGGCCTGCATCCCGGTGTTGCCGGCCCGTTCATCCTGGGCCGCTCGGCCGACGGCGACTGGGTGGGCTTTCTCGACACGCAGACCGGCGGCACGGTGGTGGACGACATCGACGGGGTGGCGACCCTGCTGGGCAAATGGGAAACTCTGCGCAGCGAGGCGCTGCCCCGGCAGCAGTCGATCGACCTACTTGAGGAGATCGTGAGGCCATGGATCTGACCGACGCCCGGTGGCGCAAGTCCACCCGCAGTGGCAACGACTCCGGCTCGTGCGTCGAGGTCGCCGACAACCTGCCCGGTCGGGTGCACGTCCGGGACTCCAAGGACCGCGACGGCGGGGTGCTGACCTTCGCCCCGGCCGCCTGGCGGGCCTTCGTCGCGCAGACCCGCCGCCACTGACCGTCCGCCGACCGGCGGGTACTCCCGTCGCACAGGCCGGCCCACCGGTGACTCCGGGCGCGTTCCTGACGTCCGCGTCGGTCGCCGGGCAGGTGTGCCCGAAGGGCGTTTCAGCTACCGAACCAGCCGGGGACGTCGAGGCGGAAGGAATCCGGCGGGGTCACCGTGCGGAGGTCGTCCTCCAGGGCGGCCACCCGCTCCGCGCCGAGCCGGGCCACCCACTGCTCCCGTAGCGCGTCGAAGACCGTCGCCGAGCGGCGCAGCCCGTCGACGCCCTTCGCCGTCATCCGGATCAGCTTGCGGCGGGCGTCGGCCGGGTCGTCGGCGCGTTCCAGGTAGCCGAGGGTCACCAGCCGGTCGACGGTCTTGCCGGCGGCCTGCTTCGAGACGCCGAGGCGTTGACCCAGGTCGGACGCGGTGGTGCCGGCGACGCCTACCGCCTGGAGCACGAAGCCGTGTGCCGGCCGCAGCTCGGGGTGCCCCTGTCGGGCCAACTCGGCGTGCAGCTCGTCGACCAGGCTGCGGAAGCCGGCGAGCAGCAGCAGGGGCAGCACGAAACCGGGGCGCTCGGGGTCACCCGTCGACATGTTCGACAACCTGGTTTACTGTTTGGACAACCACGTTGACTATCGTACGTGAGGGGTACCGCCATGTCCCGATCCGGCTTCACCACGCACACCCTCGACACCGCGCCCGACGCCGCCCGGCCGGCCATGGCCGGCGTACGGCGGAAGCTCGGCCACCTGCCCGGCGCGGTCGGGCTGATGGCCGAATCCCCCGAACTGCTCAAGGGGTTCCTGACCGCCTCCGCGACCTTCGAGGCCACCGACCTCGCGCCTGTCGAACGGGAGGTGGTGGTGCTGACCGTCGCCGCCCGCAACCGGTGCCACCTCTGCGTGGCGATGCACACCGCCACCCTGCACCGGCTGGGTGCCGCTGCTGACCTGACCGCCACGCTGCGCGACGGCACCGAGCTGCCCGAACCCCGGCTGGCGGCGCTGCGCCGGTTCACCCTCGCCGTCCTCGACCACACCGGTGACGTGCCGGACGACGAGCTGACCGCCTTCCTCGACGCCGGCTACCGGCCCCGGCACGCCCTGGACGTGGTGCTCGGGGTCGGGACGTACACCATCTCGACCCTCGCCAACCGGCTCACCCGCGCCCCGCTCGACCCGCCCCTCGCCGCGTACGCCTGGGAGCCGGTGGCCTGACCTGCCGGCAGCCGACGAGGACGGACAGCCTTCCAGCGGCACGAAGGTGGACCAGAACTCTGGTTCTGCGGCATCGCCTGACCAGAAACTACAGTTCTTCCCGCCCCGAGGTCGCGGCCCGACCGGCCGTCACCCGTCCAACGAGCAGCCGCCGGCCGGGGAGACGCGCCCGCCCGCGCGGGGAGGCGTGCCGGCCCGGGTGGGCAGGCGCACACCGCCCGGCCCCACCCGGCGTGGGCGGTGCCGCCGGTGGTGCGGGAGACTGGCCGTATGGCGGCTCGTGGCTTCCCGTACACCGATCTCAAGGACTTCCTCGCGGCGCTGGAGCGCGCGGGCGAGCTGCGGCGGGTGACCGTCCCGGTGGACCCCACGCTGGAGATCAGCGAGGTGGTCACCCGGACGGTCCGGGCCGGCGGGCCGGCACTGCTGTTCGAGCGGCCCACCAGGGGTGAGATGCCGGTGGCGATCAACCTGTTCGGCACCGAGAAGCGGATGGCGATGGCGCTCGGCGTCGAATCGCTTGACGAGATCGGCGACCGGATCGGCGCGCTGGTCAAGCCGGAGCTGCCGGTCGGCTGGTCCGGCATCCGCGAGGGCCTGGGCAAGGTCATGCAGCTCAAGTCGGTGCCGCCGCGCAAGGTGAAGACCGCCCCCTGCCAGGAGGTGGTCTACTCCGGCGACGACGTGGACCTCGACCGGTTGCCCGGCCTCCAGGTCTGGCCCGGCGACGGTGGGATCTTCCACAACTACGGGCTGACCCACACCAAGCACCCGGAGACGGGCAAGCGCAACCTCGGGCTCTACCGGCTCCAGCAGCACTCCCGCAACACGCTCGGCATGCACTGGCAGATCCACAAGGACTCCACCGCCCACCACGCGGTCGCCGAACGGCTCGGCCAGCGGCTGCCGGTCGCCATCGCCATCGGCTGCGACCCGGTGGTCAGCTACGCCGCCTCCGCGCCGCTCCCCGGCGACATCGACGAATACCTGTTCGCCGGGTTCCTGCGCGGTGAACGGGTCGAGATGGTCGACTGCCTCACCGTCCCGTTGCAGGTCCCGGCGCACGCGCAGATCGTGCTGGAGGGCTACCTGGAACCCGGCGAGCGGCTGCCCGAGGGGCCGTTCGGCGACCACACCGGCTTCTACACCCCGGTCGAACCGTTCCCGGTGCTGCACATCGAGACCATGACCATGCAGCGCAACCCGGTCTACCACTCGATCGTCACTTCCAAGCCGCCACAGGAGGACCACGGCCTCGGCAAGGCCACCGAGCGGATCTTCCAGCCGCTGCTCAAGCTGCTGATCCCGGACATCGTCGACTACGACCTGCCGGCCGCCGGGGTGTTCCACAACTGCGCGATCGTTTCGATCCGCAAGCGCTACCCGAAGCACGCGCAGAAGGTCATGAACGCCATCTGGGGCGCGCACCTGATGTCGCTGACCAAGCTGATCGTGATCGTCGACTCCGACTGCGACGTGCACGACTACAACGAGGTCGCGTTCCGGGCCTTCGGCAACGTCGACTACGCCCGCGACCTGCTGCTCACCGAAGGCCCCGTGGACCACCTCGACCACTCGTCCTACCAGCAGTTCTGGGGCGGCAAGGCCGGCGTCGACGCCACCCGCAAGCTGCCCGCCGAGGGCTACACCCGGGGCTGGCCGGAGGAGATGACCATGTCGCCGGAGGTCACCTCGCTGGTCGACAAGCGCTGGAAGGAGTACGGGCTCTGATGGCCACCGCCGTCGCCCCCGCCGCCCGCCCCGGCCGGGTCACGTCCTTCCTCAAGCTCGTCGCGATCGAGCACTCCGTCTTCGCGCTGCCGTTCGCGTACCTGTCGGCGCTGACCGCGATGCAGGTCAACGGCGGCCGGGTGCGCTGGCTCGACCTGCTGCTGATCACCGTGGCGATGGTCGGCGCGCGGACGTTCGCCATGGCCGCCAACCGCATCCTCGACCGGCGGATCGACGCCCGGAACCCGCGTACCGCCGGGCGGGAACTGGTCACCGGGGCGGTGAGCGTGCGGACGGCCTGGACCGGCGCGGCCGTCGCCCTGGTGGTCTTCCTCGCCGCCGCCGCCCTGCTCAACCCGCTCTGCCTGGTGCTCGCCCCGCTCGCCGTCATCCCGCTGGTCGTCTACCCCTACGGCAAGCGGTTCACCGACTGGCCGCACGCCATCCTGGCGATCGCCCAGGCCGTCGGCCCCGTCGGCGCCTGGCTCGCCGTCACCGGCACCTTCGCCGGCTCGGGGCCGGCCTGGCTGCTCGGCGCGGCCGTCGGCCTGTGGATCGGCGGCTTCGACCTGATCTACGCCTGCCAGGACGACGAGGTCGACCGGCGGATCGGGGTACGCAGCGTCCCCGCCCGCCACGGCAGGCGCTTCGCCCTGCACGCCTCCACCGTGGCGCACGTGGTGACGTTTGCGCTGTTCATCTGGTTCGGTGCGCTGGTCGGCTTCGGCTGGCCCTGGTGGATCGGGCTGGCCCTCACCGCGGTCGCGTTCGGCTACCAGCACGTGGTGGTCACCCCGACCGACCTGAGTCGGGTCAACCGGGCGTTCTTCACCGCCAACGGTTTCGTCGGCATCGCCCTGTTCGTCTTCGCCCTGCTCGACCTGGTGATCCGCCTCGACCTCCGCGCCTGATCCGGGCTGCCCGTGCCGCTCCTGCCTCGCCGCCGCCCACCGAGGCGGGACGGCCCGGGGCGAGGGGAGGGTGTGGGGGTCAGGGGTGGGGGTGGACGGGGTAGCGGGCGCTTTCCAGGGTCCAGTCGATGGTGCCCCGGACGGCGTTCGCGATGCCGTCGAGGTGGGCGGTGACGGAGTCGTCCAGCGCCGGGCCGAACGACGGGACGGCCGCGCACTGCACCTGGAACCGGGTCATCGTGTCCCGCCAGCGGTCGGCGACCAGCTCGGCGGCCCGTTCCACCGGCACGTCCCGCTCGTCGGCGAGCGCCAGCACCAGGTTGTGCCCGCCCGAGGTGGTCCGGTCCCGTTCCATCGAGGCGAGATCGTTGTACCAGGAGAGCAGGTCGTTGCCGAGTTCACCGATCCGGCGCAGCAGCGGATGGTGGTAGACCGCGTCCGGCAGCGCCCGGCCCCCGACGAACTCGATCAGCGGGTACGACACGTACGCCGCCGAGGTGGCCCGGCGCAGCGCCACGTACTCGGCCACGCCGGGCGTCCGGCCGCTCTCCTTCGCCACCGCCTCCCGCCAGTTGCCGTCCAGATGGTCGGCGACGGCGTCGGCGAACCGCAGCCGCCAGCGCGCCGGCATCCGGCGGCGGGGCACCCGCCACGCCTCGACCAGCAGCCGGCGCAGCGGCCCCCCGAATCCCGGGTGCCGCCGTCGGGGCCCGTCGTGCAGCAGGGTCAGCGTCCCACGGCGCAGCGCCCGGATCTGCTCCGAGGGCAGCCGGTCCGGCCCGTCGCAGGCGTCGTCGACCAGGAAGAACCAGGTGAACAGGGCCGACACGGTACGCAGGTCCGGCTCGCTGGCGTCCGGGTAGAGGCGGCCCGCGTACCTGGCGAAGCCGGCCCGGTCGAGCCGGTGCAGCGCCTCGGCGCCCAACGGCAGACCCAGCCGGGGCAGCAGCTCCAGCAGCCACTCCTGCACCCCGTCGGCGTACGGGGAGAGCCGGGGCGGGATCGGGCACGCCGCCCGTAACGACCAGAGGATCTCGTCGACCATCACCGATGTCTCCCCCGTGCCGTGTGGATCATCCGTGCGCAGCATCGCAGGTCCGGCGTCGACGTGCCGTCCGGGCCTGCCGCCGGAGGCCCGGACCACCGGTACGGCGACGGTGGGTCGACCGGCCGGTCCCGCACCGTGCCGACGGGGGCGATTGCGGGGGTGGGCGTCGGCGGTCGGCGTACACCAGGCAGGCTGGGCGTATGCGCGAACCATGGGTGGTGGGGGTTTCCGGGGCGTCCGGCACCCCCTACGCGGCGGCCGTCGTCCGGGGCCTGCTCGACGCCGGGCAGCCGGTGGACCTGATCGTGTCCCGGGCCGCGCGGCTGACCGTCCTGGACGAGACCGGCAGGCCGTTCCGGGACGGCCACTGGGCCGAGGACCTCGGCGGCTGGCTGGGCCGGGACCTCACCGGCGACGACGTGCGGCACTGGCCGGCCGGCGACATCGCCGCCGGCCCGAGCAGCGGCTCCTACCGGGTACGCGGCATGGCGGTCGTGCCGGCCAGCACGGCGGCCTGCGCCGGCATCGCCATCGGCCTGTCGAAGGACCTGCTGCAACGCGCCGCCGAGGTCAACCTCAAGGAACGACGCCCGGTGGTGCTGGTGCCCCGGGAGACCCCGGTGACCCGCAGCCACCTGGAACACCTGATCGCGCTGCACGACGCCGGCGCGGTGGTGCTGCCGGCCAGCCCCGGCTTCTACGGCGCGGGGGCGTCGGCCACCGCCCAGCAGTTGGTCGACTTCGTCGCCGGCAAGGTGCTGGACGCCCTGGGCGTGCCGCACACTCTGTTCCGCCGCTGGTCGGGCGAGCTGGCCGCCGACCGCTGACCCGCCCCGACGACAGCCGACCGGCGGTCGGGTCGATGGTCAGCCCACCCGGGTCGCTGCCGACCGGCCCTGGCGCAGGACCCGGGCGGCGGACAGGTCGCGCCGCCGAAGGCCGTCCAATGGGCGACGGGCCGGCCTCGTCGGCCGGCCCGCGCGTCCGTCTCGCACCATTCAGTACATCCCGGCATTGGCCGGACCCGGCCCGGTCGAGGCGGCTGGGCCCACGTTGCGTGGCTTGCCCATGTCGTCCGCCTCGTCCAACATGCCCTCCCCTTCCAGCAGGGCCCGCACCTCGGATTCCCGAAACCGGCGATGCCCGCCTGGAGTCCGGATGCTGCCTATCCGGCCGGCCGCCGCCCACCGCGTCACGGTCTTCGGGTCCACCCGAAACAGTGCGGCGACCTCACCCGGTGTCAGCAGGCGATCTCCAGTGTCCACAGCCCCCTCCTCGCGTCGACGAAGCCCTCGGCTGAACACACTGCCCCCGGCCGGTGCGAGCCCAGAGCCGTCATGAGGGACGTATGGCAATTACAGCACCAGCGAACTGGCCTGTCCGCCAAACGCGAAAAACGCACGGAGTGGGAAGTTAGTAAATGGTACCGGCGCGGGACTCCCTTGACCGTCGGTCTGCGAACTGTCACCTGCTGTCAGATCCAACGGATGCCGGTCGCCGGACGTTACGCCCCAACGGATAGGCTCACCCTCCGTGGACGCGATCGACCGGAGCCTCGTCGAACTACTGCGGGGTAACGCCCGCCTGTCGTACGCCGAGCTGGCCCGGCAGGTCGGCCTCTCCGCGCCGGCCGTGCACGAACGGGTCGGCAAGCTGGAGTCCAGCGGCGTCATCCGGGCCTACCGGGCCGAGGTCGAGCCGGAGGCGATCGGCCTCGGCGTGACCGCGCTCATCGGCATCGTCGAGGACTCCGGCGGGGACACCGACGACGTGCTGGAGACGTTCCGGCAGATGCCCGAGATCGAATCCTGCTACTTCATGGCCGGAGTCGAATCCTTCCTGCTCAAGGCGCGGGTGGGCACCATCGCCGAGCTGGAACAGCTGATCGTGCGGCTGAGCCGTACCCCCGGGGTGGCCTCCACCCGTACCGGCATCGCCCTGTCGACCAAGTGGGAGAACCGGCCCCAGCCGATCGAGCCGTCGGCCTCCTGACCGGCCGACCGGGGAGGGCTGGTGCGGGCGGCGTCGGCAACGACGCCGGGTCGGCCCGAACCCGAGCCGACCTCGCTTGTACCGTTGCCGACGTGACTCATCTCGACCGGTGCGACGAGGCCAGCCGGGTGTGGGTGACCGAGGCGATCGCCGCCGTGGAGGCCGACGCCAACCGGTCCGCCGACACCCACCTGCTGCCGTTCCCGCTGCCCCGGCAGTGGGGGATCGACCTCTACCTCAAGGACGAGTCGGTGCACCCCACCGGCTCGCTCAAGCACCGGCTGGCCCGCTCGCTGTTCCTCTACGGGCTCTGCAACGGCTGGATCGGGCCGGCGACCACGGTGATCGAGGCGTCCTCCGGCTCGACCGCGGTCTCCGAGGCGTACTTCGCCCGGATGCTCGGGCTGCCGTTCGTCGCCGTGATGCCCGCCTCCACCTCACCCGAGAAGATCGCCCAGATCGAGTTCCACGGCGGGCGCTGCCACCTGGTCGACGACCCGGCCAAGGTCGTGGTCGAGGCGCGCTGGCTCGCCGAGGACAGCGGCGGACACTTCATGGACCAGTTCACCTACGCCGAACGGGCCACCGACTGGCGGGGCAACAACAACATCGCCGAGTCGATCTACGCCCAGCTCTCCCTGGAACGGCACCCCGTACCGGCCTGGATCGTGGTCGGCGCCGGCACCGGCGGCACCAGCGCCACCATCGGCCGGTACGCCCGCTACCAGCGGCTGCCCACCAAACTCTGCGTGGTCGACCCGGAGAACTCGGCGTTCTACCCGGCGTGGCAGGCCGCCGACTGGTCGGTACGCACCGGCCGGGGCTCCCGGATCGAGGGGATCGGCCGACCCACCGTCGAGGCGTCCTTCCTCCCCTCGGTGGTCGACCGGATGACCCAGGTGCCCGACGCCGCGTCGCTGGCCGCCATGCGGGCCGGCTCGGCGGTGCTCGGCCGGCGGGTCGGCGGCTCCACCGGCACCAACCTGTGGGGCGCGTTCGGGCTGATCGCGGAACTGCTCGCCCAGGGGCGGCCCGGCTCGGTGGTGACGCTGATCTGCGACGCCGGGGACCGGTACGCCGACACCTACTACGACGACGACTGGGTGGCCGCGCAGGGCCTCGACCTCGCCCCGCACCTGGCCACCATCGACCGGTTCCTCAGCACCGGGAGCTGGCCGGGCTGACACCCGGCGCGCCGTGCCCGTCCCGCTCCACCGTCAGCCCAGGTCGGCCCGGTCGGCCAGCCCGGGGTAGTGCCGGACCAGCCCCTCACCGTCCACCTCCAGCTCGGTGCGGAAGGTGTCGCTGGTGAAACCCACCCGACCCGGACCGAGCGCGGTGTAGACCTGCTCGCCGGCCACCACCTCCAGGCTGGGCACCAGCACCCACGCCACGGTGATCCGGTGCTCGGTGCTGGACGCGGCCCCCGCCAGCCCCAGCCGACGGATCGGCAGGCTGTTGAACAGGGCCGAGCCGCCCAGGTCGACGTCGAGCGCCGCGTGCAGCCGGTCGGTCTCCTCGATGCCGGGCAGCCCGGCCGGTGGCTGTCCGGCCACTCGCAGCGCCGCGTCCAGGTCACCCTGCTCACCCGTCCGGACCTGCCACCCGTCCGCGCCACGTTCCAGCCGTACGCTCCGCGACCAGCCGGCCCCCTCCACCTCCACAGCGAGCGAGGCGGTGGCCCCGTCCGCGCCGGTCACCAGCCGGTAGCGGCAGGTGTAGGGGATCGGATCGACGGCCAGTTGGGTGCCGTGCGCGGCGAATCCGGCCCTGTCGTCGAGGACGGCGTGCTCGGCCCCGGCGGTGTCGGTCCGGCTCCAGAAAAGTGACCTCGGCATGGTCCGGACGTTACGCCAGCAGGGCGTCGACGGCAGCGCATGCGTGAACGCCGCCCCGGAGCGGTGCTCCGGGGCGGCGTCGGAAAAGCCGATCAGTGGGTACGTGCCGGCGGCCGGCCGCCGAAGCCCCGCCGGTCGTCACGCGGCCGGTCGTCACGGACCCGCCCCTCGGTGCGGAACCCGCCCCGGCGGTCGGTGCCACGCGGGTCGCCGCCGCCGAACCGGCGCTCACCGGACCGCTGCTCGCCCCGGGCGTCCCGGTCGCCGAAGCGCGGCTCGCCGCGGTCGCCGAAGCGCCGGTCGCCGTAGCTCCGGTCGGCCCGGGGGCGGTCGCCGTAGCCGCGCTCGCCGCTCGGCCGGTCGCGGTGACCCCCGCCGGTCCGGTCGCCGAAGCCCTGCCCGCCGCCGGTCCGCTCGCCGTGGCCGCCGGTGGTCCGGTCGCCGTAGCCGGCGGTGGGGCGGTCGCGGTAGCCCCGGTCGCCGCCCCCGGTCCGGTCGGCGTAGCCCCGGTCGCCGGTGGGACGGTCGTCCCGGGCGGCGCGGTCGCCGAACGGGCGGTCGCCGTAGCGGCGGTCCCCGGTCGGCCGGTCGCCGCCCTGGTCGCCGTAGCTCCGCTCCCGGGCCGGTCGCTCCGCGCCGTAGCCGCTGCGCGGTCGTTCCCCGCCGTAGCCGCTGCGGCCGTCCCGGCCGCCGCCGTGACCCCGGTCGCCGTAGCCCCGGGCGTCCCGGTCGCCGAAGCGGCGCGGGCGGTCGCCGTGCCGACGCGGCTCGGGCTCCTCGCGCACCGGCACACCGCTGGGCTCGCGGGCACCGGTCAGCTCGGCGAGCACCGCGTCGCCGGCGCGTACCCGGGTCTCGGCCGGCTCCACGCCCGCCTTCTCCAGCATCGCCAGCGTGGTCCGCCGCTGCTTGGGCAGCACCAACGTGGCCACCGCGCCCGACTCGCCGGCCCGCGCGGTACGGCCCGCCCGGTGCAGGTAGTCCTTCGGGTCCTTCGGCGGGTCGATGTGCAGCACCAGGGACACCCCGTCGACGTGGATGCCCCGGGCCGCCACGTCGGTGGCGACCAGCACGTCCATCCGTCCCTCACGGAACTCGGCGAGGGTCTTGGTACGCATCCGCTGGGTCTTGCCGCCGTGCAGCCCACCGGCCCGTACGCCCACCGCGCCGAGCTGTTCCACCAGCCGGTCGACACCGAGCTGGGTACGGGCGAAGAGCATCGTCCGGCCGGACCGGGCCGCGATCGACGCCGCCACGGCGAACTTGTCGTGCGGCGGGATCAGCAGCAGGTGGTGGTCCATCGTGGACACCGAGGCGGTCGACGGTGCGGTCGAGTGCGTCACCGGGTCGGTCATGAACCGCTTGACAAGTGCGTCGACGTCACCGTCCAGGGTGGCCGAGAACAGCAGCCGCTGGGCACCCGCCGGGGTCTTGGCGAGCAACTCGGTGACCTCGGGGAGGAACCCCATGTCGGCCATCTGGTCGGCCTCGTCGAGGACTGTCACCTCGACGTCGTCCAGGACGCAGACGCCCCGGCTGATCAGGTCGCCGAGCCGGCCCGGGGTGGCCACGACGATCTCGACGCCCCGCCGCAGCGCGTCGATCTGCCTGTCGTACGGCACGCCGCCGACGGCGGTCTTGAGGAAGATCCCGACGGCCTTGCCCAGCGGCAGCAGCGCGTCGTTGACCTGCATCGCCAGCTCGCGGGTGGGGACGAGGACCAGGGCGCGCGGGTGCAGCGGCCGGGCCCGGTTGAGCTCGGCCAGCCGGGCGACGATCGGCAGGCCGAAGGCGAGGGTCTTGCCGGAGCCGGTCTGGCCCCGGCCGAGGACGTCCCGGCCGGCGAGGGCGTCGGGCAGGGTGGCCCGCTGGATCTCGAACGGGGTGGTGATGCCCTGCCGGGCGAGAGCGTCGACGAGCTGCCGGGGCAGGCCCAGGTCGGCGAAGCCGACGGGGGCGGCCGGGGCGACGTCGTCGGTCGGGAGGTCGTGGGCGGACGGACTGGTGCCGGGGTCAACGGAGGTGGTCAAGAAATGCCTTTCGAGCGGGGCGCATCTTCGCGATGGCCCGCCGCAGCATGGGTACGCCGCCGAATCGCCCGCAAGATCGCCCAGGGGCACGCCACGCGTGCCGGGTCAGTGATCCCGACAAGTGTACGGCGATCCGGTGACGTCGCCAGTGGGCCCCGAGCCGGTAGTGGGCGGACTCACCCGTTCCGGGCATCCCCCACCCGCCCGGCGGTCACCCCCCACGGGCATCGCCGTGAGGCCGGCCTCACTGGGACAGCATGCCGCCGACCAGCCCGTCCATCACGTCGTTGGCGAGCAGGACGACCAGCACGCTGATCGCCACCAGCAACCCCAGCGAGGCGGCGAGCACGATCACCACCCGGGTGGTCCTGGACCGTGGTGCCGGCGTGTCGGACCAGCCCTGGGCCAGGATGTGCCCGGTCAGCGAGCCGGAGTTCTCCACCGGGTTCGCGGCCGGGAAGGCGACCGTGGCGTGCCCCGGGCCGTCGGTGCCGCCGTAGCCGACGCTGGCCAGGTCCGGGCCGCCCCGGTAGGGCGTACCGGAGGCGGGGCGGTTGGCGTCTGCGGCCGTGCGGCGCGGCGCGGACCCGGACGCCGGCCAGGCGGGCAGCGCCGGGGACGGCAACGCCGCGGTCGCGCCGTCACCCGCCGGGTCGGGCACGACCGGGGCCCGGAACGTCGGCACGGCCGTACCGGCTGCTCGCGCACTGCCGGCTGCCGCGCTGCCTGCGCCTGCGCCGACGGCATCCGTGCCGCCGGTACCCGCCGGGGCGGGAGGCGCGGAGGTCGACGGGGTGAGGGCGGAGGGTGCCGGGGGTGCGGAGGTGGGTGGGGTGAAGGCGGAGGGCGTCGGTGCCGGAGGCGCGGAGGCGGATGGCCTGAAGACGGGGGAGGTGGGGGCCGGGGGTGCGGAAGCCGGAGGTGCCGTGGTCGGGAGGCTGCCGACCGGGGGTGCCGAGGTGGGCGGGGCGACGGTGCCGCCGGTCGCGGGCGCGGTGACGGAGGCGCTGGCCCGGAAGGTCGTCGGGGTGCCCGACATGGCCGGCGGCGGGGGGAACGGGGGTGCCGGCATCGGTCCGGGCGGCGGTGGGGGCGGGGGCACCGCCGGACCCGGGGGCGGCAGCGGCGGCCCCGGCACGGGGGGAACCGGGCCGGGGGGAACCGGGCCGGGACCCGGCGGTGGACCGGGCAGCGGCGGGACCGGTGCGGGGAACGGGCCGGGGGCCGGCGGCTCGGGAGTGCCAGGCGTCGGGCCCGGGGCCGGCTCGGGCGTGGGGGCCGGCGACGGTTCGGGAGCGGGCTCCGGCGTCGGCGGGGTGGGAGGCTGGGCCGGCTCCGGGGGCTGCGCGGGCTCGGGTGGCTCCGGGTTGACAGGCATCGACCGGTACACCCCGGGAGCCGCGTCCCCGGGCCGGGTGCCCGCGTCGGCCGCCGCGCCCACCGCCTCGGCGGCGGAGACCCGGCTGAGCCCGGGGACGGAGACGCTGGCCCGTGCCGGGCCGGCGTCCGAGCCGTCGCGCTGCCCGGGAACGGTCGCCGGGGCAGCCGGGCTGCCGCCGGCGGGGTCGTCCGGGTCGGAAGCCCGGGAGGTCGGGACGGTGACCGGGCCGCCCGGGGTCGGGCCGCCGGCGGCGGAGCCGTCCGGCTCGGGTGTTCGGGAGGCCGGGTCGGCAGCGGCCGGGGCGCCGGCCCGGTAGGTGGTCGCGGCCACCGGCCCCGCCGGCAGGTCGCCACCCTCGGGCGGGGCGGTCACGGTACGTACGCTGGCCGTGGCGCGGGCCGTGCCGTCGACGGGCGGGCCGGGCCGGACGGGGGTGCTGGTGACCCGGGCGGGGCGGGGCGGGACGTCGCCGGGTTCCGGGGTGGCCCGCCCGGCGTCGTCGGCGCGAGCAGCGGGTCCGGCCGGGTCGGGCACCGGTCCCTGGTCGACGTGCCCCACCGGAACCTCTTGCTCGCCCATGATCGCCCTCCGCGCACCCTCGCACCCGCGTCCCGCGAACGGTGACCGGATGTGCCTCGTGTCACCGTGCCACATCTCGTCCCGTCGGCACAGCCGGAGTGCCGACGGGACGGTGCCGGCCGGTCAGTTCCCGGTGCTCGCCGAGGCACCCGCCGACGCCGGGGCGGACGCCGACCGGCTGCTCTCCACGGCGCCGCTGTCCTGCGGGCTCGGGGTGCCGGAACCGGTGAGGCTCGGCGTCGGGTCGGCGGTCCTGGTCGGCGTGGGGGTCGGCGTCGCGGAGGTGGCCGACGGCCGCGGGGTGGACGGCGGCTTCGTCGGCGCGGTGGTCGACCCTCCGGTCGGCCGGGGCGTGGGCGTGGTGGGCTTCGGCGACGCCGTGGTGGGCTTCGGGGTGGGGGTGGTGGGCTTCGGCGAGGCCGTGGTGGGCTTCGGGGTCGGCGGAGGCTGGGTGACCGGGGCACCGGGGCTGGTCACCGCACCGACGACGCGGGTGGAGGCGTAGAGGCCGGACCACCGCACCTGGGAGATCTTGACCACGTCCCCGCTGCGCGGCGCCTGCACCATCCGCCCGTTGCCGATGTACATCGCGACGTGGTGGATGGTCGTCCAGCTGCTGCCCGAGGCGAAGAAGAGCAGGTCGCCGGGGAGCAGGGCGCTCTGCGAGACCGTCCGGCCGCGGGTGGCGTAGTACTGGTCGCGGGCGACCCGGGGCAGGTCGTAGTACCCGGCCGACCGGTAGGCCGCCCACATCAGACCGGAGCAGTCGAAACGGTCCGGGCCCTCGGCCGCCCAGAGGTACGGGTCGCCGAGCTGCGCCAGCGCGTACCGCACGGCGGCGAGCGCCTGCGGGCTGGCGTTCAGCCCGCTGCTGCTCTGCCCCTCGACGTACGCCGACCCGAGCTTCTGCTCGGCGGCCTCCTGCTGCTTCTCCAGGGCGATGAGCTGGGCCTGGTTGTCGGCCCGCAGCTTGGCGATCTTGGCGTCGTTGTCGCGCAGCGCCTTCTGCACCGCGGCGAACTGTTCCTCGGCCCGCCGGACCCGGTCGGTGGCGGCGGTGACCGCCTGGGCGGCGACCTGCTCGGCCGTACGGGCCCGGGAGAGTTCACCGGCCGCCGCCGTGGTCTCGCCGTCGGCCTGCTCGCCCCGGGAGACCCGTTGCAGGACGCTCAGCCCGTGCAGGTCGCGGGCGAACTCGCCGGGCGGCAGGGCGGCGGCGGCCTTGAAGGCGTTCGCGGCGACGGCGTTGGCCCGCTGCTCGGCCACGGTCAGCGCGCCCCGGGCCCGGGTCAGCTCGCCCTGCACGCCGGTGAGCTGGACGCGGGCGTCGTCGCGCTGCTTTTCGAGCTGGAGGAGCTGGTCGGCGAGCTGGCCGTTCTGCGCGGTCAGGGTGTCGATCTGGGACAGCAGCGGGTTGGTCGGCAGGCCGCCGACGGGCAGCGCGGTCGGGCTGCCCGGCTGGCCGGCGGTCGGGTAGCCGGGGGCCGCCGCGCCGGGCAGCCGCAGCCCGCCGGCCGCCACCGGCCGGGAACCGGTGTCCGGGACGGTGTTGGGCAGTGCCGGGTCGGCGTAGACCGGGGTGGCCAGGGCCATCGCGGCGACCGCGCCGAGCAGGGCCGACCAGAGCGCCGGACGCAGCACCGGGGAGATCACCGGAACGCGTCGTCGCTGCCGTCGCCTGTGCCCGCTGTCGACCATTCCGCTCCCTGATGCCGCGTGATGGTGTCACCGCGTGAGGTGGGGCGCGGCGACCCGGAACGCCGCAGGTGTGCGCCGCGTCCCATCCTGTCTTACCGCACCGGGACAACGATGTCGATGCGGTGGCAGCTTGGAGAACCCTGGGAGTACGGTCGAGGTGGGTCGCTGGCGGTGCCCGTCCTGCCGACCTGTCGGTTGTCCGACGTAGGCTCGATCGGGACCGCAGGTGGAAGGGACGTGGCTTTCGATGGACGCCGGACTCAAGCGTGAGCTCGAAGAGAAGGTGTACGCGGGGGAGCGACTGACCCGCTCGGACGGGATCGCCCTCTATGAGAGCGACGACCTGACCTGGCTGGGCCGGCTGGCCCACCACCGGCGTACGGAGTTGAACGGCGAACGGGTGATGTTCAACGTCAACCGGCACCTCAACCTGACGAACGTCTGTTCCGCCTCGTGTGCGTACTGCTCGTTCCAGCGCAAGCCGGGCGAGAAGGACGCCTACACGATGCGTATCGAGGAGGCGGTCCGCAAGGCCAAGGAGATGGAGGACGAGCAGCTCACCGAGTTGCACATCGTCAACGGCCTGCACCCCACCCTGCCCTGGCGCTACTACCCCAAGGTGCTGCGCGAGCTGAAGGCGGCGCTGCCCAACGTCAAGCTCAAGTGCTTCACCGCGACCGAGGTGCAGTGGTTCGAGAAGATCAGCGGCCTGTCCGCCGACGAGATCCTCGACGAGCTGATGGACGCCGGCCTGGAGTCGTTGACCGGTGGCGGTGCGGAGATCTTCGACTGGGAGGTCCGCCAGCACATCGTCGACCACAACTGTCACTGGGAGGACTGGTCGCGGATCCACGCGCTGGCCCACGCCAAGGGCATGAAGACCCCGGCGACGATGCTCTACGGCCACATCGAGGAGCCCCGGCACCGGGTCGACCACGTGCTGCGGCTGCGCGAGTTGCAGGACCAGACCGGCGGGTTCGCGGTCTTCATCCCGCTGCGCTACCAGCACGACTTCGTCGACTCGGCGGACGGCAAGATCCGCAACCGGATCCAGGCGCGGACCACGATGGCGTCGCCGGCCGAGTCGCTCAAGACGTTCGCGGTCTCCCGGCTGCTGTTCGACAACGTCCCGCACCTGAAGAACTTCTGGGTGATGCACGGCCTGTCGGTGGCCCAGCTCTCGCTCAACTTCGGCGTGGACGACCTGGACGGCTCCGTCGTCGAATACAAGATCACTCACGACGCCGACTCGTACGGCACCCCGAACACCATGCACCGCGACGACCTGCTGCACCTGATCTGGGACGCCGGTTTCCAGCCGGTGGAGCGGGACACCCGCTACAACGTGGTCCGCGAGTACGACCGGGCGCCGTCGCTGGCGCAGCGGCGTGCCGAGCCGCAGCAGGTCTGGGCCTGACCCGGCCGTATGCTCGTCACACCATGACCGGACAGCAGCCGACCGCGCAACAGCACAGCGGGTTTCCCCGCCGGGACGCCGAAGGACGCATCCTGACCCTGGGCGACCTGCTCGGGGTGAGCCTGGCCGGTTGGGTGATCGGCGTGCTGGCGCTGGTGCTCTTCGACTGGGCGTTCGCCGTGGCCGGCGCGGGTGACTTCGGCCGTACCAGCGGCTGGCTCGCGGTGATCCTGCCGGCCTGGCTGTTCTGGGACGACTTCCGGGCCTGGGACTTCGGCGCGGCCCGGATGGTCGCGGCGTTGTCCGCCGCAGTGGTCGCGGTGCTTGCCGGGCTGCTGGTGGCGGGCCTGGCCTCGGGGCTCGCGCCACTGTTCACCGGCGGGCTGGCCGCGCTCGCGTTCACCGCCGGGTACGCGGTGCTCTGGTTCCAGGGCGTGCACTGGCTGGCCCGACGCACGGGTTGAGCCACCGGTGTCGGAACCCCGACGCAGAGGCAGGGAGTGGGGAAAGACGTGAGCGCGAGGAGTGAGCGGGTTGTGCGAGCCCCGCAGTCGCGAGCTGGGGTGGTCTGGTGAGCGCGAGGAGTGAGTGGTTTGTGCGAGCCCCGCAGTCGCGAGCTGGGGTGGTCTGGTGAGCGCGAGGAGTGAGCGGGTTGTGCGAGCCCCGCAGTCGCGGGCCGAGGTGGGCCGGTGAGCGCGGCGGTCAAGTACACGCTGGCCCGGATCGGGCTGTTCCTGCTGGTCGTGGTGGCACTGTGGCCGGTGGGGATGAACCTGTTCCTCAAGCTGATGGTGGCGTTGATCTTCTCGGCCGCCGCGTCGTTCTTCCTGCTGCGGGGCTGGCGGGACGAGATGGCCGAGGAGGTGGCCGCCGCCGCCGAGCGACGCCGGGCGGAGAAGGAGCGGCTGCGCTCCGCCCTGGCCGGCGACGACCATCCCGCCGAGGGTGAC
Source organism: Micromonospora cynarisoli (assembly GCF_030518815.1). NCBI lineage: Bacteria > Bacillati > Actinomycetota > Actinomycetes > Micromonosporales > Micromonosporaceae > Micromonospora > Micromonospora cynarisoli. The sequence continues at coordinate 5,200,548 of NZ_CP130426.1, forward strand.
CCCCGCCCCTGACCCCCGCCGGTCGACCTGAGATCCACTCCAGAGCAGCGAAGTAGCGGTATCACCGCCCGGTGATACCGCTGTTTCGGCTCACCTGAGTGGATCTCTCGGCCACGGGAGTCGATCGGCCGGCCGTGCCCACCCCGGCCGAGGGGATCTCGGCCGGGGTGGATGGGGGTCACCAGTTGGTGGAGCCGGGGACGACCGGCCAGGGGCGGTCGGTCGGCTTGATCAGGTAGGCGATGCCGCCCGACCCACCGGCCACGGTGCCGTCGGCCCGGTGCCGCTTGGTCCGCAGCCAGATCTGCTCGAACTGGTCGCGTCGGTAGACGTTGCGTACCTCGGCGTTGGACGCGGACGCCGGGTCGTTGACGATCACGTCGCCGTCGGCGGTGAAGCCGACGATCACGAACAGGTGGCCGGAGGTGCCGTAGTTCGACCCGTCCAGCTCGGTGTCGAGGAAGGACTGCGAGGTGACCACGGGGATGCCGGCGCGGACGAAGCGTTCCGCCTCGTCGAGGGAGTGCAACCGGGTCACCCGGGCCTCGATGCCGGGGAAGCTGGCGGCGTACGCGGTGTTGAACGGCCAGTTGCCCGTGCCCTCGTACTCGTTGTCCCAGGTCATCCGGGCGGCCTGGACGACCTGCGGGTCGGGGTGGCCGGGGTCGATCCAGGACAGGTCGGCCGCCGACGGGAGCCTGCCGTAGTACTCCAGCACCATCGTGGTGGACGTCGGGCTGCACCAGACCTGGCCGCCGCCGCCCCATTCGGGGTAGCTGCCCCGGTGGATCATCTGGGAACGGGCCGGCACCGGCAGTTCGGTGCCCCAGGCGATGCGGCCCCGGCTCGGCGCGACGGTGAACCGGTCCGGCACGTGGGAACTCATCGCGCCGAGCATCCGGACCCGGGGCGCGGCGGCCTGGCCGGGTGCCTGGTAGAGGGTCAACCGGAGTTGGTACGACCGCAGCAGCACCCCGGCGTCGGCGTCGTCGATGGCGAACGTGTCGGTCCACACGCTGGACCAGGCGTCGCCCTGACCGTCCAGGGTGGCCCGGGCGATGTCCCGGTCGCCGGAGGCCCAGCGGGCCATGACGTACCACGGGGTGTGGTCGCCTGTGGAGTAGGTGCCCTGGAGTTCGATCTGGAGCCAGGTGCCGGCGGGGGTGTCGGCGTTCCAGGAGGCGACCAGTTCGGTGGCGTCGAAGCCGATCGGGGTGGGCGGCGAGGTCCAGGTGGCGTATTCCCAGGTGCGGGTGGCGCCGGTGTGTTCGTCGGTGAACTCGGTGGTGCCGGCGGGTCGGCCGATGGTGAGGCCGGCGCGGTGGCCGGGTACGGCGTACGTGCCCCGGTGGGTGCCGGCCCGCCAGTCGGGGTACCGGGACCACTCCTGGAAGGTGATCTGCTCGTCGTGTCCACCGGCGGGCGGACGGTCCCCGGCGGGTGGGTGCGCCCCGGTGGATGACGGGCCGCCGGCCCGGACGGGTGCGGTGCTGGCGAGCAGGGTGAGGGTGGCGACGCCGACCAGGGCGACCGTGCGCAGGGCTCTGCTGGACATGGCAACTCCGCAGGGTGGGGAATCGTTGCCGTTCACTGTCCCGCCTGGCAGGAAGTTTCGCCAGGGGGTTCCGTCAGGAAAACCATTGCCGACATGACGATCCGGTCGGGATGGTGGGAGATAGTCACGGATATTGATATGACCATGTGACTGCTGGTGGAGTGGGCGCACAACGGGATACCCCGTACCCCGAGGAGGACGTCCATGGCCTTCCGCACCTCCCCCTTCCGGCGTCGCCTGGCGCTGGCCGTCGTCGCCGGCCTCGGCCTCACCGCCGTCGCCACCGGGCCGGTCTCCGCCCGCCCGGCCCCGGAGCCCGAGCCCGCCGCCGTCAGCTACCGCGTGCTCGGTCCGCGTACCCTCGCCGACCGCAACGCGGTCGCCCGCACCGGTGCGGCCATCGACTCCGCCGAGCACGGCGTGCTGTACGTCTCGGCCAACCGGTCCGAGGCCGCCGCCATCACCCGGCTCGGCTTCCGGCTGGAACTGGAGGTCGAGCCGGCCCCCGCCGAGGGTGCCCGCGCCTACGCCTTCCCGCCGGCCGACTCGAATTACCACGACTACGCCGAGCTGACCACCGTGGTCAACCAGGTGGTCGCCGACCACCCGGCGATCGCCCGCAAGATCAGCATCGGCCGGTCGTACGAGGGCCGCGACCTGATGGCGGTGAAGATCTCGGACAACGTCGGCACCGACGAGGCCGAACCGGAGATCCTGTTCAACTCCCAGCAGCACGCCCGCGAGCACCTGACCGTCGAGATGGCGATCTACCTGCTCAACCTGTTCACCGACAGCTACGGCACCGACTCGCGGATCACCAACATCGTCAACTCCCGGGAGATCTGGATCGTCCCCACGGTCAACCCGGACGGCAGCGAGTACGACATCGCCACCGGCTCCTACCGGTCCTGGCGCAAGAACCGGCAGCCCAACAGCGGCGCGGCGGCGGTCGGCACCGACCTGAACCGCAACTGGGGCTACAACTGGGGCTGCTGCGGAGGCTCGTCCGGCACGCCGTCGTCGAGCACCTACCGGGGGCCGTCCGCCTTCTCCGCGCCGGAGACCAAGGCGCTGCGGGACTTCGTCAACAGCCGGGTCGTCGGCGGGGTGCAGCAGATCAAGGCCAACATCGACTGGCACACCTACTCGCAACTGGTGCTCTGGCCGTTCGGCTACACCACGGCGAACACCCCCAGCGGGATGACCGCCGACCAGTACAACACCTTCGCGACCCTCGGGCAGCGGATGGCGGCCACCAACGGGTACACCCCCGAGCAGTCCAGCGACCTCTACATCACCGACGGCGACAGCCTCGACTGGATGTGGGCGACCCACAAGATCTGGGCGTACACCTTCGAGATGTACCCCGGGTCGTCCGGGGCCGGCGGCGGCTTCTACCCGCCCGACGAGGTGATCCCCGCGCAGACCTCCCGCAACAAGGAGGCGGTGCTGCTCCTGTCCGAGTTCGCCGACTGCCCCTACCGGGTGATCAACAAGCAGAGCACGTACTGCTGAGTTGCCGGACGTGATTCCCGGGTGGGGTCCCGTAAGCCCCCGACGGGGCCCCACCCACCCCTCCCGTCCGGACGATCTTCGCTGGTCGTGCGCTACCGTGGCACCCGATCGACCGCAGCGAAGCCGGTGCGAAACCGGCGCTGTCCCGCAACTGTGATGACCCACCGAGGCTCCCCGCCCCGCGCCGGAGCCGCCGCGACGCCCGGCCCGACGTGGCCGGCGTCGTCGCGTGTGGGGACGAGCCAGGTCGCCTGCGGTCGGTCGCGACACGCGCTCTCGAGGAAGGGCGCCTCGCGGACGGGCACGCACCGCGCTCCCTGTCGGCGAAGCACCACGCTCCTCGACCGACAGGAGGCCAGATGTCCCGACGTACCCCACGGTTGTTCGCCGCGACCCTCGCGGTGGTCGCCCTCGCCCTCGGCGCGTGCGCCGAGAAGACCTCCTCCGACGCCCCCGCCGCCGGCGGCAGCAGCTCCGGTGCGGCGGCCTTCCCGGCCACGGTGGGCAACCTCACCGTGGACAAGCGGCCCGAGAAGATCGTCTCGTTGTCGCCCACGGCGACCGAGATGCTCTTCGCCATCGGCGCGGGTCCGCAGGTCACCGCCGTCGACGACCAGTCGAACTACCCGGCCGACGCGCCCAAGAGCGAGCTGTCCGGCTTCCAGCCCAACGCCGAGGCGATCGCCGGCAAGAACCCCGACCTGGTGGTCCTCGCCAACGACACCAACAAGATCATCGCCCAGCTCACCGCGCTGAAGGTCCCGGTGCTGCTCACCCCGGCCGCGACCACCCTCGACGACACCTACCGGCAGCTCGCCGACCTGGGCACGCTCACCGGCCACCCGACCGAGGCGGCCGACGTCACCGCCCGGATGAAGGACGAGATCGGCAAGCTCACCAAGGACCTGCCGCAGCGGCCGACGAAGCTGACCTACTACCACGAGTTGGGGCCGGAGCTGTACAGCGCGACCAGCAAGACCTTCATCGGCTCGATCTACGCGCTGGCCGGCCTGGAGAACATCGCCGACGCCTCCGACGCCGACGGCAAGAACGGCGGATACCCGCAGCTCTCCCAGGAGGTCATCGTCAAGGCGAACCCCGACTTCGTCTTCCTCGCCGACGTCAAGTGCTGCCAGCAGAGCGCCGACACGGTCAAGGCCCGCAGCGGCTGGGCCGGCGTCACCGCCGTCAAGAACAACCAGGTCGTCGCGCTCGACGACGACGTCGCCTCGCGCTGGGGGCCGCGCGTGGTCGACCTGCTCCGGTCGATCGTCGACGCCACCGCCAAGGTGCCGGCGTGACGGTCAGGTGACCGTGCGGTCCACACCCGCACCGGCCGGGACGCGTGACGCGTCCCGGCCGGCCCGCGTCACCGGTACGCCCCGGCCGGCCGGCCTGCGCAAGCGCTGGCTCGCCGCCGGGGTGCTCGCCGTGCTGGTGGCCCTGGTCGCCGGGGTGTCCCTCGGGCCGGTCAGCCTGCCGCCCGGCAGCGTCGCCGCCGAACTGCTCAACCTGCTGCCCGGGGTACGCCTCGACAGCGGGCTCACCGAACGCGAGATCGCCATCGTCACCGAACTGCGGCTGCCCCGGGTGGTGCTCGGTCTGCTCGTCGGCGGCCTGCTCGCCCTGGCCGGGGGCTGCTACCAGGGGGTGTTCCGCAACCCGTTGGCCGACCCGTACCTGCTGGGGGTGGCGGCCGGCGCCGGGTTCGCGGTGACCGCGGTGATCACGCTGGGCGGCATCGGGGCGGGTGGCGCGCTGACCGGGATGCCGGTCACCATCCCGCTCGCCGCGTTCGTCGGCTCACTCGGTGCGGTCGCCCTGACGTACCTGCTCGGGGCGGCCGGCGGGCGGGACCGCTCCCCGGCCACCCTGATCCTGGCCGGGGTCGCGGTGTCCGCGTTCCTCGCCGCCGGGCAGACGTACCTGCTGCAACGGCACTCCGACAGTATCCAGCAGGTCTACTCCTGGCTGCTCGGCCGGCTGGGCACCGCCGGCTGGGGTGACGTGCGGCTGATCCTGCCGTACTTCGTGCTGACCACCGTGGTGGTGCTGCTGCACCGGCGGGAACTCGACGTGCTCTCGGTCGGCGACGACGAGGCGGGCAGCCTCGGCCTGCACCCGCAACGCTCCCGCTACCTGCTGATCGCCGCCGCCTCGCTGGGCACCGCCGCCGCCGTCTCCGCCTCGGGGCTGATCGGCTTCGTCGGGATCATCGTGCCGCACACCGTACGGCTGCTGGCCGGGTCGAGCCACCGGATCATCCTGCCGCTGTCGCTGCTCTTCGGCGCGGCGTTCCTGGCGCTGACCGACGTGGTCGCCCGGACCGCCGCCGCCCCCGCCGAGATCCCGATCGGCGTGGTCACCGCCCTGCTCGGCGGCCCGTTCTTCGTCCTGGTCCTACGCACCGCCCGCCGGGTGTTCCCGTGAGCGTGAGGAGTGAGCCGGTTTTGCGAGCCCCGCAGTCGCGAACAGAGGCAGCCCCGTGAGCGTGAGGAGTGAGCCGGTTTTGCGAGCCCCGCAGTCGCGAACAGAGGCAGCCCCGTGAGCGTGAGGAGTGAGCCGGTTTTGCGAGCCCCGCAGTCGCGAACAGAGGCAGCCCCGTGAGTGTGCCGGCGGTGGAGGTGCGGGGGCTGCACGTGCGGCTCGGTGGGGCGGTGATCCTGGCCGGCGTCGACCTGACGGTCGCCAGCGGTGAGTGGGTCACCGTGATCGGGCCGAACGGCGCCGGCAAGTCGACCCTGCTGCGCGCCGTCGGCGGCCTGCTGCCCGCCCCGGGCGCGGTCTCCCTCTTCGGTACGCCGTCCGGCGCGCTGCGTCGCCGGGAGCGGGCCCGGGTGGTGGCGACGGTGGCGCAGTCCCCGGTGGTGCCGGCGGGCATGTCGGTGTTCGACTACGTCCTGCTGGGGCGGACCCCGTACATCGCGCCGCTGGGCCGGGAGTCGGCGACCGACCTGGCCGCCGTGCACGACGTCCTCGACCGGCTGGACCTGACCGGTTTCCACGGGCGGGAACTGGCCACCCTCTCCGGCGGGGAGCGGCAGCGGGTGTTCCTGGCCCGTGCCCTCGCCCAGGGCGCCACCCTGCTGTTGCTCGACGAGCCGACCAGCGCGCTGGACATCGGCCACCAGCAGGAGGTGCTGGAGCTTATCGACCAGCTCCGCCGCACGCACGGCCTCACCGTGCTCGCCACCATGCACGACCTCTCCGTCGCCGGCGAGTACGCCGACCGGATGGTGCTGCTCGCCGACGGCCGGGTCGTCGCGGCGGGCCCGCCCGACCAGGTGCTCACCGAGGAGTTGCTGTCCCGGCACTACCGGGCCCGGGTCCGGGTCGTCCCCGGCGACCACGGCCCGCTGGTGGTACCCAGCCGCCCCGGCCCGCCGCGTTCCTGACCCGCGGCGTCACCGTCGTCAGGTGGGGTCGGTGGTGGGGCGGAGCAGGGAGAACCGGGCACCCCCGGGGTCGCGCAGGGTGCTCCGGCGGCCGAGCAGGGTGTCCCGGGGCGGGGTGAGGATGGTGCCGCCGAGGGTGGTGGCGCGGGCGGCGGCGGCATCGACGTCGGCAACCGCGAAGAACACCGACCAGTACGCCTGCCGCGCGGCGTCGGGCGTCGGGCGCATCCCGGCCACGATCCGCGCCCCGCACCGCCAGCCGGTGTAGCCGGGTCCGCCTGCGGGCTGCTCCTCCGGGTGCCAGCCGAAGACCAGTTCGTAGAAGACCTTCGCGCCCTCCGGGTCGGGGCTGACCAGCTCGTTCCAGCACATCGCCCCGGGGGCGTCGAGCAGTTCCGCCCCGGGCGTCCGCATCGGTTGCCAGACGCTGAACACCGCACCGGCCGGGTCGGCGAAGACCGCCATCCTGCAGGCGTCGAGGACGTCGAACGGGGCGACCAGCACCTGACCGCCGGCCGCCCCGACCCGGGTGGCGACCAGGTCGGCGTCGTCGGTCGCCACGTACGTCGACCAGACCGGAGTCTGTTCCGGGTCGGCCGGTGGGCCGGCGCCCGCCACCGCCCGGCCGTCCTTGCGGAAGGTGGTGTAGCCGGTCGTCTCGGGTTCGGGCGCGATCCGGCCGGTCCAGCCGAACAGCTCCGGATAGAACCGTCGGGCGGCGTCCAGATCGGGGGTCGCCAGGTCGGTCCAGCAGGGCGTACCTGCGGCGACAGTGCGCACGTCGGCCCCTCTCGGCTGGGGGCGTACGGGTGGACGCCCTGCCGGCATGGTGGCACCGGGCGGCGGCCACCGGGCCGAACCGGCGTATAGGTCAACTGAACCGGCGACCCTCGTCCCGCCGGTACGCCCAGCGGGAGACCGTGGCGAGCAGCACGATCCAGACCCCGAGCATGGCCAGGGCGAGCGGGTCCGGCCGCCAGTCGCCGACCGCCGCCCACATCAGTTCGACCGCGCCCCGGGTGGGCAGGAAGGGAGCGACCACCTGGATGAAGCCGGGCGCGTCGCCGGGCGCGGAGAGCAGGCCGCCACCGAAGGCGAGCGGAAAGAAGATGACCTGCGCGACGACGATCGCCGCCTTGCTCGGCAGCGAGTAGCCGATGGCGAGCCCCAGCAGGGTGAACGGCACCGACACCACGGCCACGGTGGCCGCGCCGAGCAGCAGCCCGACCGGGGTGATCCGGGCGGCCGTGGCGACCGCCGCGATGACCACGACGGGCAGCATCGACAGGTACGTCAGCACCAGCCCGGCCAGGATCCGTCCGGCCAGTCGGGGTCCCGGCCCGGCCGGCAGGGTCCGGGTGTACGGGTTCCACGGCTGGTCGCGGTCCTCGGCGACGCCGACGCCGTACTGGAAGATGTTGGCGCTCATCACCGCGAAGGTGACCATCGCGGCGGTGGCGTAGGTGGCGCCGGTCGGGTCGTCCCCGGCGAACGGGACGACGAAGAAGAGCATCGCGGCGGCGGGGAAGAACGCGCTGCCGACCACGGCGACGGGGATGCGGATGGTTTCCAGGAGCTGGTAGCGGGCGTGGACCAGGGTGAGCGGCACGGCGTCGGCTCCTCAGGCGGTGGGTCGGGTGCCGACGGCGACGTCGGTGGCGGTGGCCGGGTCGGCGGTGATGGCGAGGAACGCCTCCTCCAGCGAGGTGGGGCGTACCTCCAGCTCGCGGAACGTCACCCCGGCGGTGACCAGGTCGCGGACCAGTTGGTCGGCGTCGGTGGTGAGCAGGTGGGTACGTCCCTCGGTGTGTTCGGTGGCGACCACGCCGGGCAGCGTGGGCAGGTCGTCGACGACGAGGCTGACCCGGCGGACGCCGACGATGTCCCTGATCGCGGCGGTGGTGTCGTCGGCGAGCACCCGGCCCTGCCCGAGCACCACGACCCGCTGCGCCAACGCCTCCACCTCTTCGAGGTAGTGGCTGCTCAGCAGCACCGTCCCGCCGTCGGCGTGGAACGCCCGGACGGCCTCCCACAGGGTGCGCCGGGCCTCGACGTCGAGCCCGGTGGTCGGCTCGTCCAGGACTACCAGCCGGGGTCGGCCGACGAACGCCAGTGCGACGGCGAGCCGACGCCGCTGGCCGCCGGAGAGCCCGCCGGTCTGCCGTCGTACCTGGTCGGTGAGGCCGAACCGGTCGAGCAGTTCGCCCCGGGGCACCGGGTCGGGGAAGTGCGCGGAGACGAAGTCGACCACCTCGCCGACCCGGAGGGTGCCGGGCAGGCCGGTCTCCTGCGGGGTGACCCCGAGTTGCCGCCTCGCCGCCGGTTGGCGGGGGTCGCCACCGAAGAGTTCGACCCGGCCGGCGGTGGGCCGGCGCAGCCCGACCAGCAGGTTGATCAGGGTGCTCTTGCCGGCCCCGTTCGGCCCGAGCAGGCCGACGAGTTCGCCGGCGGAGACGGTCAGGTCGGCCCGGTCGAGGGCGAGGACGTCGCCGTACCGGCGGGTGGCCTGGTCGGCTCGGGCGAGGATCATCGGGGCTCCCGGGGGTCGGCGGGGTCGAGCAGGGCGCGGATGTTCTCGGTGTACTCCTCGAACGCCCGCCGTCCGCGCCGGCTGAGCCGGACCAGGGTGGTCGGGGTACGTCCGCGGTGGGTCTTGTCGATCTCGACGTAACCGGCGTCCTCCAGCTTGCGCAGGTGGACGGAGAGGTTGCCGGCGGTCATCGCGAGCAGTTCCTGGAGGCGGGGAAAGGTGATCCGGTCGCCGTCGGCGAGGGTGGCCAGGGTGACCACCACCCGCAGTCGGGCCTGGGCGTGGATGACCGGGTCGAGTTCGCTCATCCGTGCCGCCGCCGGGCGAGCGCGCCCGCCACCAGCAGTCCGCCGCCGCCGGCCACCGACACCACCAGGGCGTGCCAGCCGGGTCCGGCGACGACGCCGACGATGTTGACGGCGGTGAGCCAGACGCCGAGGCGGAACAGGGTGCGGTCGAGCCAGATCGCGCCGCCGGCCATGTGCAGGGCCCCGGTCAGCCCCACCGACAGGGCCGACCAGAGCAGCCCGGCGAGGTCGGGCGGCAGGCTGTCGGTGACCCGGCCGGTCACCACGGACAGGCCGAAGAACCCGAGGCCCCAGGCCGTGCCGTACCACCTGCCGCGCCGGGCCGACTCGCCGGCGACGTGCCGGTAGGCGCGGGCGCTGCCCACCCCGAAGACCACCGCGGCGGCGACGAGCAGCACGAAGAGCACGGTCAGCGGCAGCCAGGCGGGCATCGCGACGATGGTGCGGCCGTCGGGGGAGAAGCGCAGGAAGTAGACCCCGAAGCCGACCAGCCAGGCGAACCCCCACGGCCAGTAGTGCACCCGGGGGTCGGGTTCGAGGCCCCGGACGGTGCTGGCCTGTTGCTCGTGGATCAGCCGCAACGCGGCGGCGGCGTCGAGCGGGGCGTCGTCTTCGGGGCTCATGCAAACTACTTTAAAACACAAAGTCGACACGTCGGCCGTCCTGGTCGGCCACCGGACAGCGGGGCTCGGGCCGGCGGCGTGCGGTGGGCCGGCCGCCGGCCAGGTGCGGTCAGGCCGTCGGACCGTCCGACGGGTCGGCCAGCGGGCCGGGCAGCGGGGCGGTGTGCAGCACCGACAACCGGGACACCGCGCGGGTCAACGCCACGTAGAGGCGGTGCAGGCCCCGGGGCTCGGCGGCCACGATCGCGGCCGGCTCGACCACCACCACCTGGTCGTACTCCAGGCCCTTGACCAGGGTGGCGGGGACCACGGTGACCCGCGCCGAGGCCGCCACGTCGTCGGCGGTCGCGGTCGGCACCCCGGCGTCGGCCAGCGCCGACCGCAACCCGTCCACCGCGTCGTCGGCGGCGATCACCCCGACCGAACCGTCGTGCCCGAGCGCCGCCCGCACCTCGGCCACCGTCGCCGCCACCAGATCGCCCACAGTACGCACGTCGAGCGCGCCGTCGCGGCGCAGCGACACCGCCGGCGGCACGTCGACCGCCAGCGCCGGCAGCAGCCGGTTGGCGAACGCGACCACCGCGGCGGGCACCCGGAACCCGACGCTCAGCGGCACCACCACCGCCTCCGGCTTGCCCAGATGGGCCAGGGACTCCCGCCAGTCGCTCGCCGCCCACGGCGTGGTGCCCTGGGCCAGGTCGCCGAGCAGGGTGATCGAACCGTGCTCGCTGCGCCTGGCGACGGCCCGGCACTGCATCGGCGAGAGATCCTGCGCCTCGTCCACGACGACGTGCCCGAAGCCGGCGGGCCGTTCGATCAGCCCGGCCGCCTCGTCGATGAGCACCGCGTCGGCGGCGGTCCACCGGGTCGCCTTCGGCGTCCGGCCGAGCTTCGTGCCCGCCCCCGACCGGATCCTGACCGGCCCGGTACCGGTCGGGTCGGTGGCCGCCGGGCCGAGCAGTAGGGCCTGCTCGTCGGGGGTGAGCAGGCCGTCGGCGGCGGCGGCCAGGACGGCCGGGTCGCCGAGCACCGAGTGCACCAGGCCCTCCGGGGTGAGCGCCGGCCAGGCCGCGTCGAGGAAGGCGGTGACCGGGCGGGCCTTCCCCATCCGGCGCAGCCAGGCGTCACCCGGCGACTCGGCCCGGCGGGCCTCGGCCTGCCGTTGCAGCAACCCGACCACCCGGGCCCGGACCCGCTCCCGCCCGGTGTCGTACGGCAGGCCCTCCCGCCGGGTCTCCTCGATCACCCGGTGCAGCGGGTCCAGGCCGATCCGCCAGCGGAACGACCCGTCCGACACCATGATCGGCTCGGTCGGCGCGGTGATCCGCCGGTCCGCCGCCCGACGCAGCACCCCGGCCATCCGGGGATCGTGCTTGAGCACGGCGACCGCCGGATCGTCGACCGCGCGGACGGGCACCCGGGCGACCAGGTCCTCCACGGTGGCTTGGGCCACCTCGACCTCGCCGAGGGCGGGCAGCACCGCCGCGATGTACGACAGGAACGCCCGGTTCGGGCCGACGATCAGCACCCCGGCCCGGCGCAGCCGTTCCCGGTGCAGATAGAGCAGGTACGCGGCGCGGTGCAGCCCGACCGCCGTCTTGCCGGTGCCCGGCGCACCCTGGACGCAGATCGAGTCGGCCAGGTCCGCCCGGACCAGTTCGTCCTGCTCGGGCTGGATGGTGGCGACGATGTCCCGCATCGGCCCGACCCGGGGGCGTTCGATCTCGGCGGTGAGGATGCGGCTGGCCGTACCCAGTTCCTCGCCCCGGTCGAGGTGCTCGTCCTCGAAGCTGGTCAGCGCCCCGGCGCTGAACCCGAACCGCCGTCGTACCGCGACCCCCTGCGGGTCCCGGGCGCTGGCCCGGTAGAACGAGCGGGAGACCGGGGCCCGCCAGTCCAGGACCAGCGGTTCGCCCCGGTCGTCGGTGACGTGTCGCCGGCCGACGTGGTAGCCCCGCCCGGCGTGCTCCGGATCGGCGGGGCCGAAGTCCAGGCGGCCGAAGAAGAGGGCGGTGGTCGGGTCGTCGGCCAGCTCGGCGACCCGCCGGGCCAGGTGCCGGCCGAGCTGTTCGGCGGTGTACGCGTCCCCGGCGACCTTGTCGCCGGTGGCGAAGAGCGACTCGGCGCGGTCACGCATCCGCCGTAGCGCCTGCCTTGAGGTTGCCAGGTGGGCCCGCTCGGCGGCGAGCTCGTCGTCCAGGGACTGTTCGGGGGCGTGCAGGGTCATCCTCGTACTCCTCGACACGGGAAGAACGCTGCCGCTCGCGTTTCCGACCGGGGTCGGCGCGGGGACGTCCGCTGCGGTGCTACACACCTCGGCCGTCGGGCGGGACAGAACAGCCTACTACCGCCGACCGGCCCGGCAACCGAATTACGGCCGCAGCAGCGGGGCCGCCCGTGATCCGACCTGGTCGGTCCGCTGGGAGGCGGTGCGGGCTCGGCCACTGTCCGGACCTCCCGGTGAGCCGGTACGGGCCGGCGGGGATACGGTCGGAGCATGGTTGAGCGCGTGGCACGTCCCCGGGTCGGGCACATCCAGTTCCTGAACTGCCTGCCGATCTACTGGGGGCTGATGCGTTCCGGTGCGCTGCTCGACGTCGACCTGCACAAGGACTCGCCGGACCGGCTCAGCGCGGCGTTGGTCGCCGGTGACCTGGACATCGGCCCGATCTCCCAGGTGGAGTACCTGCGGCACGCCGACGAACTGCTGCTCCTGCCGGGCCTGGCGGTGGGCAGCGACGGGCCGGTGCTCTCGGTCAACGTGGTCTCCACCAGGCCGCTGGCCGAGCTGGACGGCCGGCGGGTCGCGCTCGGCTCGACCTCGCGGACCGGGGTGCTGCTGGCACAGCTCCTGCTCGCCGACCGGTACGGCGTCCGCCCGGAGTACTTCCGCTGCCCGCCGGACCTGACCCAGATGCTGCTGGAGGCCGACGCCGGGGTGCTGATCGGGGACGTGGCGCTGCGCGCCTTCTACGAGGCACCGGGTCGGGGGCTGGCGGTGACCGACCTGGGTCAGGCGTGGCGGGAGTGGACCGGGCTGCCCATGGTGTTCGCCGTCTGGGCGGTCCGCCGGGACTTCGCCGCCGTCCACCCGGGCCTGGTCAAGGAGGTGCACGAGGCGTTCCTGCGCTCCCGTGACCTGTGCCTGTCCGAGCTGGACCAGGTGGCCGAGGCGGCGGCCCGCTGGGAGCCGTTCGACGCGGCGACCCTGGCCACGTACTTCCGTGCCCTCGACTTCTCGCTGGGCGATCGGCAGGTCACCGGACTGCGCGAGTTCGCCCGGCGGGCGGCGGCCACCGGCGAGGCCCCCGCCCTGCCCGGGGGCGGCCCGGAGTTCTTCGCCGGCTGACCCGCCGGCCCGGCTCCGGACCGGCCCGGCTCCGGTCAGGTGCTGGGGCCGAGCAGCGCCTCGGTGATCTTCTGGCAGTTCTTCATGCCGTACTCGTAGCCCATGTCGATCGGGTAGCGGACCATCACGCCCATCGTCCAGGTGTCGCCGATGGCCAGGCAGTTGATGTGCATCTCCTGCTCGCGGGTCCGGTCGATCCAGCCGTTCTTGATGGCGATCGTCTTCTGCTCGGCCGCCGGGAACGCCTTGCGGATGCCGAAGTCACCCGAGCCCCGGACCAGCCTCATCTCGTTGAGCAGCCACGTGGTCCACTTGGGGCCGGCGGCGCGACCGTCGGCGATGCAGTTGCCGAGCCGGGCGGCGTCGCGGGGGGAGAGGTTGGTCCGGCTCCAGCCGCCGTCGGCGGCCACGCTGCTGTCGGTGAGCTTGCACAGCGAGATCAGCCGCTTGATCGAGGCGGACCGGCCGACCCCGTTGTAGAACTGCTCGGCCCGGGTGTTGTCGCTGTCCCTGATGATCCGGGTGGCGTCGGCGAGCTTGGCGTCGCTCGGCGTCTGCCCCTCCTCGGCGGCCCGGCGCAGGTAGTCGGCGACGATCCATGACTTGATCAGCGAGGCGGTGGTGCTGGTCTCGGCCATGTTGTCCGAGCCGATGATCGTGCCGGTCCGGCGGTCCAGCACGCTCCAGGCGTACCAGCCCTTGAGGTCGAGGTCGAGGTCCTGGTCCGCGAAGGGCAGCGGCGTGAGCGACGGGGTCGGCGACGGTGCCGGGGTGGGCCGGCTGCGGCGGTCGACGGCCGACCCGGTGGAACGGGACGCGGTGGACGGGTCACCCCACTGCGAGGCGGCGGTGGACTCCATCGGTGAGCCGGGGAGCAGCCGCAGCGAGACGAGCACGAGACCGGTGAGGACCGCGGCGACCGCGATGATCTTCAACGGCTGCTGGTCCCGTCGGGCGGAGCGGCCGGGCCGCCGGCTGCCCGACATCAGAGCTTCCCGATCTGCTGCGGCACCTTGAGCGCGGCGCCGGGCTGCGGGGCGACCAGTTGGGTGGCGACGCTGGCGCACACCTTGGCACCGTACGTCAACTGCTGGCGGACCGGATAGCGCATCATCACCGCGAGGCTCCACGTGTCGGTGACGGCGAGGCAGCTGACGTGCCAGTTGCCGTCGTAACTGAGGGGGGTCCAGCCGTTCTTCATGGCGACCGGGCCCTGCTTGGTGATCTCTTCGGGAAGGCCGTCGATGATGCCCCACCGGCCGCCGCCGGCGCGGGCCAGCTGCTTGCTCACGCTGCCCCGGACCTGGGCCATCTCGTTGAGCACCCACGTGGTCCAGTGGGGGCCGGCGGCCTTGCCGTCGGCGATGCAGTCGCCGAGCCGGACGGCGTCGCGGGGAGACATCCGGGTGAAGCTCCACCAGCCCTCGTAGCCGGGGACGTTGCCGCGCTTGGTGTCGGTGAGGCCGCAGATCTGGATCGCCCGCTTGAGCACCGGGCTGGGCTGGCCGTTGTCCAGCGCCCGGTACGAGCCGCCGGCCGCCGCGTAGATCCGGTTGGTGGCGTCGTCGTTGCTGTCCCGGATGGCCAGGCTCGCGTTCTTCAACATCGATGCCGGCGGTTTCCGGTCGCCCAGCTCGCGCAGGTAGTCGGAGACGATCCAGACCTTGAGCATCGACTCGGTGGAGCTGGTCGAGGCCATGTTCTTCGAGCCGGAGACCTGACCGGTCTTGCGGTCCATCAGCGCCCAGCCGAAGAACGCTCCCTTGAAGTCCACCGTGACCGTCGCGGCGGCCAGGGTGGGTGCCGGTGGCGCGGTCGGCGCGGGCGCGGGCACCTTCTCCGCCGCGCCCCCGCCGGTGCCGCCGGCCGGGTCGTCGCCGGCGAGCTTGGCGTAGGCGGTCGGCACCAGCAGACCGGTGCCGAGCAGCACCGCCATAACGGCGAGCACCATGATCACGCGAGATCGCATGAGTGGGTGAGCTCCAGATGTCAGGGCCGGGGGGACCGGCTGTTTCCGCGGGTGTCGGCTCGACCGCCGAGGCCGGGGGGAAGGTGGCCTGTGTCTCGCTGGCGATCGTCGGTAGCCGATCGGTGGTGACCGGGCGAGTCTACGTCCGGACAGCCGACTCGCCAGAATCCGACGCACGGCAAACTGCCGGTAAGTCGAGATAAAGGCACGGTTTGCGCCTCTTGTTGGTATTCATCTTTGATCAGTGACCCAAGTCATAGCCGACCGGGTGTCCTGGTGTCGACCGAGCGCATCCGCCAGGTTACGGAAAGGGCTACGCAAATCCTGTTACACCCTCTGGTGTCATTGGAGGCGAGCTGTAACACTTGACGAATGTATGGCAACGACTTCGCCCCGGAGCAGGACGCGCCCGGTGGTGGCCTGCTCGGTCAGGTCGAGGCCGCCGAGGCGGCGCTGCGCGAGGCGGCGACCCGCGCCCGCAGGGGCGGCCCCACCCCCGGCGCGGACCCGGCGGCGTACTTCGCCGACGTGATCGACGCCGACCAGAAGATCGAACCCCGCGACTGGATGCCCGACGCCTACCGCCGGACGCTGGTCCGGCAGATCGCCCAGCACGCCCACTCGGAGATCATCGGCATGCAGCCCGAGGGGAACTGGATCAGCCGGGCCCCCTCGCTCAAGCGCAAGGCCATCCTGCTGGCCAAGGTGCAGGACGAGGCCGGCCACGGCCTCTACCTCTACGCCGCCGCCGAGACCCTCGGCGTCAGCCGCGACGAACTGGTCGAACTGCTGCTCGACGGTCGGCAGAAGTACAGCTCGATCTTCAACTACCCCACCCTGACCTGGGCCGACGTGGGCGCGATCGGGTGGCTGGTGGACGGCGCGGCGATCGTCAACCAGGTCCCGCTGTGCCGCTGCTCCTACGGGCCGTACGCGCGGGCGATGATCCGGGTCTGCAAGGAGGAGTCGTTCCACCAGCGGCAGGGCTACGAGATCCTGCACACCCTGGCGCACGGCACCCCGGCCCAGCGGGCGATGGCGCAGGACGCGCTCGACCGCTGGTGGTACCCGTCACTGGCGATGTTCGGCCCGCCCGACGGTGACTCCACCCACTCCGCGCAGTCGATGGCCTGGAAGATCAAGCGGTTCTCCAACGACGAACTGCGGCAACGCTTCGTCGACATGTGCGTGCAGCAGGCGCAGGTCCTCGGGCTCCGTATCCCCGACCCCGACCTGCGCTGGAACGACGACCGGCAGGCGTACGACTTCACCCAGCCCGACTACGACGAGCTGATGCGGGTGATCTCCGGTGAGGGCCCCTGTAACCGGCAGCGGATGGAACACCGGCGACGGGCCCACGCCGACGGTGCCTGGGTCCGCGAGGCCGCCACGGCGTACGCCGCGAAGCGGGCCGCGCGGACCCGGGCCACCGACCAGCGGGAGAAGGTGGCCGCGTGAGCGAGCAGCACGAACCGCCCCGGGTGCCGGCGACCTCGCCGCTGTGGGAGGTCTTCGTCCGGGCCCGGCGGGGGCTGTCCCACACCCACGTCGGCAGCCTGCACGCCCCCGACGCCGAGTTGGCCCTGCGCAACGCCCGCGACCTCTACACCAGGCGGCAGGAGGGCGTCTCCATCTGGGTGGTGCCGGCCGGCGCGATCACCGCGTCCAGCCCCGACGAGAAGGACGCCTTCTTCGACCCGGCCGCCGACAAGGTCTACCGCCACCCCACCTTCTACGAGGTGCCGGACGGGGTGGCCCACCTGTGAACGGCCCCTTCGACTTCACCCTCGCCCTCGGCGACGACGCGCTGGTGGCCGCCCAGCGGCTCGGCGAGTGGGCCACCCGCGCACCCGAGATGGAAGAGGACATCGCGCTGGCCAACATCGCCCTCGACCAGCTCGGCGCGGCCCGCCTGCTGCTGTCGTACGCGGGGGAACTGGAGGGCGCCGGCCGGGACGAGGACGCGTTGGCGTACCTGCGCGACGACCGGGAGTTCCGCAACTGTCTGCTGGTCGAGCTGCCCAACGGCGACTTCGCGGTGACCATGGTGAAGCTGCTGCTGCTCGCGGCGTACCAGGTGCCGCTCTACACCGCGCTGGCCGGCTGCCCCGACGAGCGGCTCGCCGCGATCGGCGCGAAGGCGCGCAAGGAGTCCGCCTACCACCTGGACCACTCCGCGCTGTGGGTGAGGCGGCTCGGCGACGGCACCGACGAGTCGCACCGCCGCGCCCAGGCCGCGCTGGACCAGCTCTGGCCGTACCATCACGAGCTGTTCACGGCGGACCCGGCGGCACCTGTCGACCCGGCCACGCTGCGGGCCGACTTCGACGCCGTGGTGCACCCGGTGCTGGCCGAGGCCACCCTGACCCGGCCCGAGACCGGCTGGACGCCGGGCGGTGGCCGCGACGGCGTGCACACCGAGCACCTGTCCTTCCTGCTGGCCGAGATGCAGGTGCTGCACCGCGCCCACCCCGGGGCCCGGTGGTGAGCGGGTCGGGCCGGGGACGGCAGCGGTGACCGACCCCAGGACGACCGTCGCGGCGGTGGTGGACCCGGAGATCCGGGTGATCACCATCGACGAGCTGGGCATCCTGCGGGCGGTCGACGAGGACCCGGCCACCGGTCGGGTGGTCGTCACGATCACCCCCACCTACACCGGCTGCCCGGCGATGGACGTGATCCGGGCCGACATCCGGCGGGCGCTGACCGCCGCCGGGCATCCCGACGCCGAGGTCCGCACGGTCTACACCCCGGCGTGGAGCACCGACTGGATCTCCGCCGCCGGCCGGGCCAAGCTCGCCGCCGCCGGCATCGCCCCGCCCGCCCCGCGCGGCGACGGCACGGCGGTACCGGTAACGCTGGCCGTGCGCTGCCCGCGCTGCGGGTCGCCGGAGACCACCCAGCTCAGCCGGTTCGGCTCCACCGCGTGCAAGGCGCTGTGGCGCTGCCGCTCCTGTTCCGAACCCTTCGACCACCTGAAGGCGCTGTGACTGTCACGATCTCCCGCCCGGTCCGTCGCCGGCCGGCCTTCCACCCGCTTCCGGTCGCCGCCGTCGACCGGCTCACCGACGACGCCGTGGCGATCACCTTCGCGGTGCCCGAGGAACTGCGGGCGACCTTCGCGTTCTCCGCCGGCCAGCACCTGACCGTACGGCTGCCCGCGGCGTCGTCGGACGCGGCCGGCACCGACGGCGGACCCGGGGCCGGTGCGGACGTGCGACGGTCGTACTCGATCTGCTCGACGCCTGACGACCTGGCCCGGCACGGCCGGCTGCGGATCGGGGTGCGGGAGATCCCCGGCGGCGCGTTCTCCAGCTACGCCTGCGGCGCGCTGCGGCACGGCGACACCGTCGAGGTGCTGCCCCCGCTGGGGCACTTCACCACGGCGTTCGCGCCGGACCGGGTGCGGCACTACGGCGCGGTGGTCGCCGGCTCCGGGATCACCCCGGTGCTCGCGCTGGTCGCGACCGCCCTGACCGTCGAGCCGGCCAGCACCTTCACCCTGGTGTACGGCAACCGCACGGCCGGCACGGTGATGTTCGCCGAGGAACTGGCCGACCTCAAGGACCGCTACCCGACCCGGCTGCACCTGGTGCACGTGCTCTCCCGGGAGCAGGGCGAGTCGCCGCTGCTGTCCGGCCGGATCGACGCCGAGCGGCTGGGCCGGCTGCTGGACACCGTGGTGCCGGGCGACGCCATCACCGAGTGGTTCCTCTGCGGCCCCCACCAGCTCGTGCTGGACGCGAAGGCGGTGCTGACCGGGCGGGGCCGTCCGGAGTCGGCGGTGCACACCGAGCTGTTCCACGTCGACGCGCCGCCGGAGCCGGTGCGCCGGCCGGGTGACGTGCCGACCGGCGGGGCCGAGGTGACGATCCTGCTGGACGGCCGGTCGTCGCGGTTCACCATGCGCCGGGACGAACGGGTGCTGGACGCGGCGCTGAAGGTGCGCGGCGAACTGCCGTACGCGTGCAAGGGCGGGGTCTGCTCGACCTGCCGGGCGAAGGTCGTCTCGGGCGAGGTGACGATGGCCCGCAACTATGCGCTGGAGCCGGACGAGGTGGCGGCCGGGTACGTGCTGACCTGCCAGTCCAGCCCCGTCACCGACACCCTCACCGTCGACTACGACGGATAGCCGGACCGTCGGCGCGTGCGTCCTGCGCGCCCCTTACGGTCCGGCGACCACCTGACGGCAGCAGCACCGTCACCGCTGCGGGCCCCGCCGGCCGGGTGCGCCCCGGTGTCGCTCCGGGAGCGACCTCAGCTCGGGGCCTTCACCTGGCCGTCGAAGGCGATGCTGCGCCACAGGTCGAACTGGCGGTCGTTGCCGACCAGGGGGTTGCCGACCAGCGCGACGGCAGCGTGCACCTCCTCGTCGTTGCGGAGCTGGCGGAAGTAGCCGGCACCGACCAGGGCGATGCCCCGGCCGGGGGACTGGATCAGCCTCATGTCGTCCTTCCACAGGTCGAGCGGGGGTGTCGGGGTCAGGCTCCGGGCGCGGGCGATGAGCGCCTGCGCGGTGGCCTGCACGGCGTCGTAACGGTCCGGGTACGCCGAGCGTTGTACGCCCTGCGCCACCCGCCCGGCGGACCAGCCGGGATTGGCGGCGGCCAGCGGGACGGCCCGGACGAAGAACGCGGTGGCGGCGTACGCCACGTTCATGATCTGCGCGGCGGTGCCCCAGCCCTGGGAGGGGCGTTGCTGGAACACGCCGAGGGAGTCGGCGTCCCCGCAGGGCAGGTTGTTCATCCGCGACTCGACCCACCCCGCCTCGAAGCCGGCGAGCAGCACCCGCTCGGTGGCGGACAGCCCGGTGGCGACCTGGTAGACGGTGGTCAGGACGGCATCGTCGGCGTTCGGCGGGATCGACGAGCAGGTCGCCCGGGCCGGCTCGCCGGAGGTGACCTGGGACAGCCCGACACCCGTGGCGGCGAGGGCGGCTCCGGTGGAGGCCAGGGTGAGCGCCTGGCGACGGGAGTACGTGGTCATCGTCGGGGTCAGGCCGACGGGCGCTTGACCTGGCCGTCGAAGGCGATGCTGCGCCACAGGTCGAACTGGCGGTCGTTGCCGACCAGGGGGTTGCCGACCAGCGCGACGGCGGCGTACACCTCCTCGTTGTTGCTGAGCTGCCGGAAGTAGCCGGGGCCGACGAGGGCGATGCCCCGGTTGGTGGACTGGATCAGCTTCATGTCGTTCTCCGTGAGGTCGAGGGGCGGGTTTCCGGTGAGCTGACGGGCCACGTCGGCGCGCATCGAGTCGAGGTCGACGAAGGAGGGGTCGATCTTGCCGCTGGTGCTGGTCTCCCGGTGACCCCGCGCGTAGCTGGCGTCCCGGCCGAGCCGGCGCAGGACGGCGGCGGTGGCGAGCACCGAGGCGGAGTACTGGGCACCGGTCATGGCCTGGTCGACCCCGTTGTAGTCGATCTCCCAGCCGACCAGCATGGTGTTGCCGTCGCCGGAAGGTACGGGGCCGCTGCCCCGGCTGGTGCCGGCGTGGTTGGCCCGACCACCCGAGATGAGGTGGAACACACCGTGGTAGTCGACAAGCGCGTGGCAGAGCGGGCCGGGCAGGTCGGAGCGGCCGTTGATGCAGATGTTCAGGGCCGGG
Organism: Micromonospora cynarisoli; assembly: GCF_030518815.1. Taxonomy (NCBI): domain Bacteria; kingdom Bacillati; phylum Actinomycetota; class Actinomycetes; order Micromonosporales; family Micromonosporaceae; genus Micromonospora; species Micromonospora cynarisoli. Next base: position 5,221,396 of record NZ_CP130426.1, read on the forward strand.
TGCGGGTTGGCGGCGCTGGAGGTGGCTGCGGTGTGGTGCCAGAGCACGCCGATCGGGTTGAACGAGCTGCCGGCCACCCGGCCCAGCCAGTTGCCCTCCTCGACCACCGTGACGCCGGCCCCGCGCAGCACGTCGGCGAGCCAGGGGATGGTCGCCATCAGCGACCCAGCAGGTCGGCGAGGCACTCCGGCGCGGGGGTGGCCGCGCGGGCGGGTCGGGGTGGGGCGGCGAGGACCAGGCCGGCGGCGGCCAACGGGACCAGCCCGAGGAGGGTACGCCGGGGGACCTGGCGGTCCGGGGCGGGTGGAGGGTGTCCAGTCATTGATGCATGGTAATGGATCAATGACTTGTCGGTGGCCCGATGGCGCTCCCGTGGGGCCGGGTCCGGCGGTGCGGGACGTGTCACGCCCGACGCGCCCCCGGGCGGCTGGGTGGAAGGCCGGCGTACGCTCGAAGGCGTGACGGCGAACCGGGAGATCGACGACATCCTGCAGCGCGGCGCGGACGGGGGGCGGATCACGCCCGAGGAGGCGCTGCTGCTCTACACCGAGGCGTCCTTCCACGCGTTGGGCGAGGCGGCGGACGCGGTACGCCGACGGCGCTACCCGGACAACATCGTCACCTACCTGATCGACCGCAACATCAACTACACCAACGTCTGCGTGACGGCGTGCAAGTTCTGCGCGTTCTACCGGGCCCCCAAGCACGCCGAGGGCTGGACCCACCCGACCGAGGAGATCCTGCGCCGCTGCGGCGAGGCGGTCGAGCTGGGCGCGACCCAGGTCATGCTCCAGGGCGGACACCACCCGGACTACGGCGTGGAGTACTACGAGGAGCTGTTCTCCTCGGTCAAGACGGCGTACCCGCAGCTCGCGATCCACTCGATCGGGCCGAGCGAGATCCTGCACATGGCGAAGGTCTCCGGCGTCGGCCTGGACGAGGCCATCGCCCGGATCAAGGCCGCCGGGCTGGACTCGATCGCCGGTGCCGGGGCCGAGATGCTGCCGGACCGGCCGCGTAGGGCGATCGCCCCGCTCAAGGAGTCCGGCGCGCGCTGGCTGGAGGTCATGGAGCTGGCCCACCGGCAGGGCCTGGAGTCCACCGCCACGATGATGATGGGCACCGGCGAGACCAACGCCGAGCGGATCGAGCACCTGCGGATGATCCGCGACGTGCAGGACCGCACCCGGGGGTTCCGGGCGTTCATCCCGTGGACGTACCAGCCGGAGAACAACCACCTCAAGGGTCGCACCCAGGCCACCACGCTGGAGTACCTGCGCCTGGTGGCGGTGGCCCGGCTGTTCTTCGAGACCGTGCCGCACCTGCAGGCGTCCTGGCTGACCACCGGCAAGGACGTCGGCCAGCTCGCCCTGCACATGGGCGTCGACGACCTCGGCTCGATCATGCTGGAGGAGAACGTCATCTCCTCGGCCGGCGCGCGGCACCGGTCCAACCTGCACGAGCTGATCGGCATGATCCGCTCGGCGGACCGGATTCCGGCCCAGCGGGACACCCTCTACCGCCGGCTGGCGGTGCACCACACCCCGGCCGACGACCCGACCGACGACCGGGTGGTGTCGCACTTCTCCTCGATCGCCATGCCCGGCGGTGGCGCCGGCCGTACGCTGCCGCTCGTCGAGGCCCGCTGAGCCACCCCGGCCGTCACGGGGAGTGAGCGGGCGGGTCGGTGTGGTGACTGGCTGAACGGGTCCGGGTGTCGGCCCGGGGGATATTAGTGGTCGCCGTTCGGCCGAGGCGGCGCAGGATCAGCCCCCACAAGACGCGGCAATTGGGGCGGCGTGCGGCACGCTGGGCGGATATCCCGCTCCCGGCGCTGCGGCGCGGGGGTTGGCGTGGCGCGTCGGCGCCCGCTAACGTGCGCCCGACGTACCTCCGCCCACCGCCTGCGGTAGGCGGATGACGAGTGTCGTACGTCCTCCATCGGCCCGGGAGGGCCGTTCATATAAAACGGGGGCGGGACGGGTGACCGTCCCGCCCCCGCTCCTCGTCCGTTCGGTCCCGTCTCGGACAGAAACGCACGTCACGGCTGGCGCACCGGCGTCGATCTCGGATAACGTCCGCTCGGTTCGCCACATCAGCCCCACCTTTCCCAGCAGTCCCTAGCCCCCCGGGGGATCGATGACTCTGTTCCACCGCTCGGCCCTGGCCCGCGTCGGCGCCGTGGCCCTGCTCGCCGTCGGTGGCCTCGCCACCGTCGCCGCCCCGGCCAGCGCCGCCGACCAGGCGCAGCTCGACCTCGTCCCGCTCAGCTCCCAGCTGGCCCTGGGGGTCAAGGAGGCCAAGGCCAAGCCGTTCAAGTTCTCGGTGCAGAACATCCGCGGCACGGTCGACGCCAAGGACGTGAAGGTCACCGTCGAGACCGCGGGCCTGAAGGCGAACAAGGTCGGGGTGCTCGTGCCGGACGGCTGCGCCGTCAGCGGCACCGCCTTCACCTGCTCCCTGTCCGACCTGGGCGGCACCACCGACGGCATCGCCGCCGGCACCACCGAGGAGTTCGGCATCCCGCTGTTCGGCACCGACACGCGGGGCAAGGGGGGCGTGCTGAAGGTGACCGTGAGCGGGTCCAACGCCACCTCGGACTCGGTCGACCACGACATCATGGTGGTCAAGCCCGGCTACGACCTGACCACCTGGGTGCAGGACGTCTACGCCGACGTGGTGGTCGACGGCGACGAGGTCGGCGAGAGTGGACTGACAGGCGTCAAGCCCGGCGGGACCGCCCCGCTGGACTGGGCGGTCTACAACGGCGGCAGCCGCCGGGCCACAGGCGTCTTCTACGGGATCGCCCTGCCGGACGGTGCCAGCTTCGTCGACCTGCCGGAGAGCTGCGTCACGCAGGATCTGGGTGGCGTGGTGGCGTACTGCGAGGACCCCGGCGCGGTGCTGCGGCCGGGCGAGTTCTACACCGCCGACGTGCGGGTGAAGGTCGGCGCGGGCGTCACCGAGAAGGTGCTCACCCCGGGCTTCCTGTTCGCCGCCGGGCTGACCGAGGCCGAGGGCACGCCGGAGGAGGAGCCGCGGGTCGCCAGCAAGGCGCAGCGGAAGACCTTCACCGAGACCGACGACGGCGACAACACGTCGCTGTTCGACGTCTTCGTCGACCTGAGCACCGGCCCGAGCCCCAGCCCGAGCCCGACCGGGGAGCCGAGCCCGAGCACCAGCGGTCAGCCCAGCCCGAGCACCAGCGTCAGCCCGACGACCGGTGGTGGCACCGGTGGCGGCGACGGCGGTCTGCCGGTGACCGGCGCGCAGGCCACCCTGATCGGTGGCATCGGTGCCGTCGTGCTGCTCGCGGGCGGCGCGCTGCTGATGCTCGCCCGTCGGCGTCGGCTCGTGCTGGTGACCCCGGGCGACGAGAAGCCGCAGAGCTGACCGGAGGCAGGTCTTTCGCGTAGGACAGCCGGCGGGCGGGGTGGGCGACCACCCCGCCCGCCGGCTGTCCGTGGGGAGACCCACCCCGCGCCGGGCGGGTGGGATCAGGCTGGCACAGTGGAGGGGTGAGCCGTACCCCGCAGGGCCAGCGCGCCGGCCTGGACAAGTCGCCACCCGAGGTCGCCGCGATGTTCGACGGGGTGGCCGCCCGTTACGACCTGACGAACACGGTCCTGTCCTTCGGGCAGGACCGGTCGTGGCGACGGGCCACCCGGGCGGCGCTCGGGCTGCGCCCCGGCGAGCGGGTGCTGGACGTGGGCGCCGGCACCGGGGTGTCGACGCAGGAACTGGCCCGCTCCGGGGCGTACGCGGTGGGTGCGGACCTGTCACAGGGGATGCTGCACGCCGGCAAGCGGGTCCGGCCGGAGGTGCCGCTGCTGGCCGGGGACGCGCTGCGGCTGCCCTTCGCCGACGCCTCCTTCGACGCGGTGACGATCTCCTTCGCCCTGCGCAACGTCAACGACCCCGACGCGGCGCTGCGGGAGTTGGCCCGGGTGACCCGGCCGGGGGGCCGGCTGGTGGTCTGCGAGTTCAGCACGCCGGTGAACCCGGCCTTCCGCACCGTCTACCTGTCGTACCTGATGCGGTCGTTGCCGGTGGTGGCCCGGACGGTGTCCAGCAACCCCGACGCGTACGTCTACCTGGCCGAGTCGATCCGGGCGTGGCCGGACCAGGCGGCCCTGGCGGCGCGGGTCGGCGCGGCCGGGTGGGGCCGGGTGGCGTGGCGCAACCTGACCGGCGGGGTGGTGGCCCTGCACCGGGCCGTCCGGTTGTGACCGAGGGTGAACACCCTCTTTCCCCGATGTCCGTATTTCGCCCGATTTGTGGCGTAAGCTCCCTGACATGACCGGAGTAGCGCCCACCGACCCCACGGCCGCCGCCGACGACGCTGCCGCCGAGCTGGTCGCCCAGCTCAGAGAGCTGGCCGGCGCGGACCCGGCCGAGGTCCGTCAGGTGGTGACCGAGGTGCTGGGTGCCCTCGACCGGGCGGCCGGCGGAGCGCTGCGTGACCACCTGCCGGCGGCGGTCCGGGCCGACGAGGGGCTCGACATTGCCCGGAACTGAGGGACGAACCCACCCCGACCGGCATGTTTCCAGGAAGTTAGGTACCCCTCACCCGGCAGCTGTGTAACCACGGTCATAGACTCCAACCCGATCGGCTTGTGAAGCATTTCACGAGCGTGCGGGAGGAGGCGCAGATGACATCGGTGGAGAACGACGCCGACGTGATCGTGGTGGGCGCCGGTCCCGGTGGATCGGCGACGGCGTACCACCTGGCGCGGCACGGCGTACGCGTGCTGCTGCTGGAGAAGACCGAGTTCCCCCGCGAGAAGGTGTGCGGGGACGGGCTCACCCCCAGGGCGACCCGGCAGCTCATCCGGATGGGCGTGGACACCTCGACCGAGGCCGGCTGGCTGCACAACAGGGGCCTGCGGGTGATCGGCGGCGGGGTACGCCTCGAACTGGACTGGCCCGACCTGGCCAGCTTCCCCAACTACGGCCTGGTCCGGACCAGGCTGGACTTCGACGACCTGCTCGCCCAACGGGCGGTCTCCGCCGGTGCCGAGCTGCGGACCAACGTCAACGTCATCGGCCCGGTGCTCGACGGCGACGACCGGGTGGTCGGAGTGACCGCCGAGGTCGGCCCGGACCGGGAGCCGGCCACCTTCCATGCCCCGCTGGTGGTCGCCGCGGACGGCGTCTCCGGCCGGTTCCCGCTCGCCCTGGGCCTGGCCAAGCGGGAGGACCGCCCGATCGGCGTGGCCGTCCGCCGCTACTACCGCTCGCCGGCCCGGCACGACGACGACTACCTGGAGTCCTGGCTGGAGCTGCGCAGCAAGGGCAGCGACGCGCTGCTGCCCGGCTACGGCTGGATCTTCGGCCTCGGCGACGGCCGGGTCAACGTCGGCCTCGGCGTGCTCAACTCCTCGTCCGCGTTCGGCAAGACGAACTACCGGCGGCTGCTCACCGACTGGCTGGCCAACACCCCGGCGGACTGGGGGATGACCGACGAGACGAACGCCGACGGCCCGATCCTCGGCGCGGCGCTGCCGATGGGCTTCAACCGGGTGCCGCACTACACCCGGGGGGTCCTGCTGGTCGGCGACTCCGGCGGCATGGTCAACCCGTTCAACGGCGAGGGCATCGCGTACGCGATGGAGTCCGGCGAGCTGGCCGCCGAGGTCATCGTGCAGGCGCTGGCCCGGCCGGCCGGCCCGGAGCGGGAGCGGGCGCTGACCGCGTACCCGCAGGAGCTGAAGGCCCGGTTCGGTGGCTATTACCGGCTCGGCGGGATCTTCGTCAAGCTGATCGGCCGGCCCGAGGTGATGCGGATGGCGACCAGGCACGGCATGCCGCACCCGATGCTGATGCGCTTCGTGCTCAAGCTGCTGGCCAACCTGACCGACCCGCGCGGCGGGGACGCGATGGACCGGGTCATCAACGCGATGACGAAGGCGGCCCCGGCCGTGTGAGGCGTGACCGGGCCAGGGCCAACGGCGGCACCGGCACGGACAGGGATCGACCCCCGCTGACGGCAGTCACGAGGGACGTGAATAGTGTGAATTTTGTCAAGCACCTGGGGCAGGGGAAGGACGAGCAGGAGAAAAGATGTCGCTCTCGCCTTACGCACCGATCATCGGGCTGTTCGCCCTCGCCGCGGCGTTCTCGCTGTTCTCCGTGGCCGCCGCCCGCTTCGCCGGTCCCCGGCGCTACAACAAGGCCAAGCTCGAGGCGTACGAGTGTGGGATCGAGCCCAGCCCGCAGCCCGTGGGCGGTGGACGGTTCCCGATCAAGTTCTACCTGACGGCGATGCTCTTCATCGTCTTCGATATCGAGATCATCTTCCTCTACCCCTGGGCGGTCTCCTTCGACGCCCTGCCGATCTTCGGCTTCGTGGAGATGGTCCTGTTCATCGTCGCGGTCTTCGTCGCGTACGCCTACGTGTGGCGGCGCGGCGGGCTGGACTGGGACTGAGGGAGGAACGTCAGATGGGCATCGAGGAGAAACTCCCCGCCGGCGTCCTGCTCACCTCCGTGGAGAAGCTGGTCAACTGGTCGCGGAAGTCGTCCGTCTGGGGCGCCACCTTCGGCCTGGCCTGCTGCGCCATCGAGATGATGGCGGCCGGTGGCCCGCACTACGACATGGGCCGCTGGGGCATGGAGGTCTTCCGCGCCTCGCCGCGCCAGGCCGACCTGATGATCGTGGCCGGCCGGGTGAGCCAGAAGATGGCCCCGGTCCTGCGCCAGATCTACGACCAGATGGCCGAGCCCCGCTGGGTGCTCTCCATGGGCGTCTGCGCCAGCAGCGGCGGCATGTTCAACAACTACGCGATCGTCCAGGGCGTCGACCACGTCGTCCCGGTCGACATGTACCTGCCGGGCTGCCCGCCCCGCCCCGAGATGCTCATCGACGCGATCCTCAAGCTCCGCGAGAAGATCATGTACGAGCCGCTGGGCCCGAACGGCCGCAAGATGCAGGCGGCCCGCCTGGAGCGCGGCGACGTGCCCGTGGTGCCGTACGGCTCGATGCCGTCGTCGTACCGCAACGACAAGGCCCGCCGTGCCGAGTGGACGAAGGCGGTCCGCGAGGGGCGCGAGGAGCAGTTGCGGATCGAGAACTGGATGAACGCCCAGAACCACCTCCAGTCGCAGGGGGGCCCGAAGTGACCGACGACCGCACCAACGACGGCGGGGTGCCGGTACCTGTCACCCCGGCCGGTGCGACGAGCGGTGCTCCCGCCGAGCTGCCGCCGTCCAGCCCCGCCGGGCGCGGCATGTTCGGCATGCAGGGCACCGGTGACGTGTCCGGCTACGGCGGCCTGGTCCGCCAGCGCACCCCGATCGAGGAGGCCCCCCGACCGTACGGGGGCTACTTCGACGAGGTGCGGGACGCGCTGGAGGAGGCGTACCCGCAGTTCGGCGACGCGATCGAGAAGGTCGTCGTCGACCGGGGCGAACTGACCCTGCACGTCCGCCCGGAGCGGATCGCCGAGGTGTGCCAGGTGATGCGGGACGACCTCGCGCTGCGCTTCGAGCTGTGCTCCTCGGTGTCCGGAGTGGACTACCTCGGTGCCGACGAGCGCCGGCTGCACGTGGTCTACCAGCTCACCTCGATGACCTACCGGCGTCGGGTCCGGCTGGAGGCGGCCGTCTCCGCCGAGCACCCGCACCTGCCCAGCGTCACCTCCGTCTACCCGACGGCCGACTGGCAGGAGCGCGAGGCGTACGACATGTTCGGGGTCATCTTCGACGGCCACCCCAACCTGACCCGGGTCCTGATGCCCGACGACTGGGAGGGCCACCCGCAGCGCAAGGACTACCCGCTCGGCGGCGTCCCCGTCGAGTACAAGGGCGCGGAGATCCCGCCGCCGGACCGCCGGAGGTCGTACCAGTGACCACGTCCAACTACGCGACCGAGCGGGAGACCACCGAGGGCCGGGTCTTCACCGTCACCGGTGGGGACTGGGACCAGGTCGTCTCCGGCACCGACCCGATCAACGACGAGCGGATCGTCGTGAACATGGGTCCGCAGCACCCGTCGACGCACGGCGTGCTCCGGCTGATCCTGGAGCTGGAGGGCGAGACGGTCCGCGAGGCCCGCTCGGTCGTCGGCTACCTGCACACCGGCATCGAGAAGAACCTCGAATACCGCAACTGGGTGCAGGGTTCGACGTTCGTGACCCGGATGGACTACCTCGCCCCGATCTTCAACGAGACGGCGTACAGCCTCGCGGTGGAGAAGCTGCTCGGCATCACCGACGACGTCACCGAGCGGGCCACCACGATCCGGGTCCTGATGATGGAGCTGAACCGGATCTCCTCGCACCTGGTCTGGCTGGCCACCACCGGCATGGAGCTGGGCGCGATCTCGATCATGCTGTACGGCTTCCGCGAGCGGGAATACATCCTCGACATCTTCGAGACCATCACCGGCCTGCGGATGAACCACGCGTACGTCCGCCCCGGCGGGGTGGCGCAGGACGTCCCGGACGCCGCGATCGTCAAGATCCGCGACTTCCTGAAGATGATGCCGAAGAAGCTCAAGGAGTACGAGGACCTCCTCTCCGGCCAGCCGATCTGGACCGAGCGCACCCAGGGTGTCGCGGTGCTCGACGTGACCGCCTGTGTCGCGCTCGGCGTCACCGGTCCGGTGCTGCGCTCCGCCGGCCTGGCCTGGGACCTGCGCAAGACCATGCCGTACTGCGGCTACGAGACGTACGAGTTCGACGTGCCGACCCACCCGGACGGCGACGTCTGGGGCCGCTACCTGGTCCGGCTCGCCGAGATCCGGGAGTCGCTCAAGCTGGTCGAGCAGGCGTTGGACCGGCTGCGGCCGGGCCCGGTGATGGTGGCCGACCGCAAGATCGCCTGGCCGGCGCAGCTCGCCATCGGCGTGGACGGCATGGGCAACTCGCTGGAGCACGTCGCCAAGATCATGGGTCAGTCGATGGAGTCGCTGATCCACCACTTCAAGCTGGTCACCGAGGGCTTCCGGGTCCCGCCGGGCCAGGTGTACGTAGGCATCGAGTCGCCCCGGGGCGAGCTGGGCGTGCACGCGGTCTCCGACGGCGGCACCCGACCGTACCGGGTGCACTACCGGGAGCCGAGCTTCGTCAATCTCCAGGCCCTTCCGGCGATGGCCGAGGGCGGCCTGATCGCCGACGTGATCGCCGGTGGCGCCTCGCTGGACCCCGTGATGGGTGGATGTGACCGATGACCGTCTTCAACGAAACCACGCGCGAGCGGGCGCGGGAGATCATCGCCCGGTACCCGGCCGACCGGTCCCGCTCGGCGCTGCTGCCGCTGCTGCATCTGGTGCAGGCCGAGGAGGGCTACGTCTCCCCGGCCGGGGTGGCGTTCTGCGCCGAGGTGCTGGGGCTGAACAAGGCCCAGGTCGGTGCGGTGGCCACCTTCTACACCATGTACAAGCGCCGGCCCACCGGTGACTACCTGGTCAGCGTCTGCACCAACACGATGTGCAACGTGCTCGGCGGGCAGGAGGTCTACGACACGCTCGTCGAGCACCTCGGCGTCGGGCACGACGAGACCACCGCCGACGGGAAGATCACCCTGGAGCACGCCGAGTGCCTCGCGGCGTGCGACTACGGCCCGGTGATGACAGTCAACTACGACTTCTTCGACGGCGTCGACCCGCAGGGCGCGGTCGGCGTGGTGGACGAGCTGCGTGCCGGGGGCCGGCCGATGCCGACCCGGGGCGCCCGGCTCTGCACCCTCAAGGAGATGGCCGTCCAGCTCGCCGGCTTCGCCGACGAGCGCGAGGGCGCGGTCGCCGACGGCGGACCGGGCGAGGCCACCCTGCGTGGCCTGCGTCTGGCCGAGCAGCACGGCATCGCGGCACCGGGCTACGACCCGAAGACCCCGATCCGCAGCAAGGCCGAGGCCGACCGGGCCGCCGCCGAGGCCAAGGCGAAGGCCGAGGCCGCCAAGGCCCCCGCGCCGGCCGCCCCGGCGGCGAAGCCGGAGCAGGTCAGCGGCAGCACCGCGCCGGACGTGAAGGCTCCGGACGACAAGTCGCCGCAGGTGCGTACCGCCGAGACCCGGCAGCCCGACGCGGCCACCGCCGTGCCGGACGCCCCCGGCACCCGGGTCCCGACCGACGGCGCGCCACCGGCCCCCCGCGACGCGCAGGCGGCGCAGGCGGCCGGGGTGGCCGCGAACGCCCCCGCCGGTGACGGCAAGCCCGCCGGCGACGAGGCCGGCGCGCAGGAGCGCAACCTCAAGGAAGCCGAGGCGGAAACGGGCGCTGCCGGCGCGGGCTCCGCCGTCGCGAGCGAGACGGGGGCCCAGAAGTGACCACTCCCCGGCCGGAGACCCTGGCCAAGCTGACCCCGGTGCTGACCCGCCGCTGGCTCTCCCCGGACGCCTGGCGGATCGGCACCTACGAGAACCTCGACGGCTACGCCGCGCTGCGCAAGGCCCTCAAGGCCCACCCGGACGACCTGATCCAGCTGATCAAGGACTCCGGTCTGCGCGGGCGGGGTGGCGCGGGCTTCCCCACCGGCCTGAAGTGGGGCTTCATCCCGCAGGGCGACGGCAAGCCGCACTACCTGGTGGTCAACGCCGACGAGGGCGAGCCGGGCACCTGCAAGGACCTGCCGCTGATGACCCACGACCCGCACTCGCTGGTCGAGGGGGTCATCATCGCCTCGTACGCGATCCGGGCCAGCCGGGCCTACATCTACATCCGGGGCGAGGCGGTGCACGCCGCCCGCCGGCTGCGCAACGCGGTGGCCGAGGCGCAGGCCAAGGGCTACCTCGGGCGCAACATCCTGGGCACCGGGTTCGACCTGGAGTTGGTGGTGCACTCCGGTGCCGGGGCGTACATCTGCGGTGAGGAGACGGCGCTGCTGGACTCGCTGGAGGGGTTCCGGGGTCAGCCCCGGCTCCGCCCGCCGTTCCCGGCCACCCACGGCCTGTACGCCAGCCCGACGGTGGTCAACAACGTCGGCACCATCGCCAGCGTGCCGTACATCGTGCTGGGCGGTGCGGACTGGTGGAAGTCCATGGGCACCGAGAAGTCGTCCGGCCCGATGATCTACTCGCTCTCCGGCCGGATCGTCAACCCGGGCCAGTTCGAGTGCGGCCTGGGCGTCACCCTGCGGGAGCTGATCGAGCTGGCCGGCGGGATGCAGCCCGGTCACCAGCTCCGGTTCTGGACGCCTGGCGGCTCGTCCACCCCGCTGCTCACCGCCGAGCACCTGGACGTGCCGCTGGACTTCGAGGGGGTGGCGGCGGCCGGCTCGATCCTGGGCACCACGGCCACCCAGATCTTCTCCGACCAGGACTGCCCGGTCTACGCGACCTACCGGTGGCTGGAGTTCTACCACCACGAGTCGTGCGGCAAGTGCACCCCGTGCCGGGAGGGCAACTACTGGATGGTCCGGGTCTACCGGCGCATCCTCGCCGGCCAGGGCACCCACGAGGACCTGGACACCCTGCTCGACACCTGCGACAACATCCTCGGCCGCTCGTTCTGCGGTCTGGGTGACGGCGCGACCAGCTCGGTGACCTCGTCGTTGCAGTACTTCAAGCAGGACTACCTCGACTACATCGAGGGGCGTACCGCGCCGAAGCTCTCCGACAAGCAGCTGGTTGGAGCCCACTGATGACTGACGTGGCGAAGGCCGCCGAGACCGTAACGCTCACCATCGACGGCGTCGAGGTCACCGCCCCCAAGGGGGCGCTGCTGATCCGGGTCGCCGAGCAGTTGGGCACCGAGATCCCCCGGTTCTGCGACCACCCGCTGCTGGCCCCGGCCGGCGCCTGCCGGCAGTGCCTGGTCGAGGTGGAGGGGCAGCGTAAGCCGGTCGCCTCCTGCACCCAGACCGTCGCCGAGGGCATGGTGGTCCGCACCCAGCTCACCTCCCCGGTCGCCAAGAAGGCGCAGGAGGGGGTGATGGAGCTGCTGCTGGTCAACCACCCGCTCGACTGCCCGATGTGTGACAAGGGTGGTGAGTGCCCGCTACAGAACCAGGCGATGTCCACCGGCCGTACCGACTCCCGCTTCCACGAGCACAAGCGGGAGTACGAGAAGCCGATGGAGATCAGCACCCAGGTGCTGCTCGACCGGGAGCGCTGCGTGCTCTGCCAGCGCTGCACCCGGTTCTCCGAGGAGATCGCCGGCGACAAGTTCATCGACCTGATGGGCCGGTCGTCCGCCGAGGAGATCAACATCTACCGGGACGACGCGTACGGCGCGGAGGGCGACTCCGGCGACGTCCCGTTCAACTCGTACTTCTCCGGCAACACCGTGCAGATCTGCCCGGTCGGCGCGCTCACCGGGGCGCAGTACCGGTTCCGGGCCCGCCCGTTCGACCTGGTCTCCAGCCCGAGCGTCTGCGAGCACTGCTCGGCCGGCTGCGCGCAGCGCACCGACTGGCGGCGGGGCAAGGTGCTGCGTCGCCTCGCCGGGGACGACCCGCAGGTCAACGAGGAGTGGAACTGCGACAAGGGGCGGTGGGGCTTCCAGTACACCCGCGCCTTCGACCGGCTCACCACCCCGCTGGTCCGCGACGAGAAGTCCGGTGAGCTGCGGGAGGCGTCCTGGAGTGAGGCGCTGACCCGGGCCGCCGACGGGCTGCGGGCCGCCCGCGACGAGGGGCGCGGCACGGCGGTGCTGACCGGTGGCCGGCTGACCGTCGAGGACTCCTACGCGTACGCGAAGTTCGCCCGGGTCGCCCTGAACACCAACGACATCGACTTCCGGGCCCGGCCGGTCTCCCGCGAGGAGTCCGACTTCCTGGCCAGCACCGTCGCCGGGGTCACCGACGTGACCTACGCCGACGTGGAGAAGGCGTCCACGGTGGTGCTGGTCGGGCTGGAGCCGGAGGAGGAGTGCCCGATCCTCTTCCTGCGGCTGCGCAAGGCGTACCTGAAGAAGAAGCTGACGGTCTACGCGATCGCCCCGTTCGCCACCCGGGGCCTGGAGAAGCTCGGGGCCAAGCTGGCCCGGGTGGTGCCGGGCGAGGAGGCGAGCGTGCTCGCCGAGCACGACACGGTGGCCGAGGCGCTGAGCGCCGAGGGCGCGATCCTGTTCGTCGGCGAGCGGCTGGCCGGCGTGCCCGGTGGCCTCTCCGCCGCCGCGGACGTCGCCCGGCGTACCGGTGCGAAGCTGGCCTGGGTGCCGCGGCGCGCGGGTGACCGGGGGGCGGTCGACGCGGGCTGCCTGCCCAACCTGCTGCCCGGTGGGCGTCCGGTGACCGAGCCGTCGGCCCGCGCCGAACTGGGCGAGGCGTGGGACATCCCGGCCGGGGTGATCCCCAGCCAGGCCGGTCGGGACACCGACCAGATCCTGGCCGCCGCCGCGAACGGCCAGCTCGGCGCCCTGGTGGTGGCCGGCGTGGACCCGGCCGACCTGGCCGACCCGAGGCTGGCCGAGCAGGCGCTCGACGCGGTGCCCTTCCTGGTCAGCCTGGAGCTGCGCAACTCGGCGGTGGCCCGCCGGGCCGACGTCGTGCTGCCGGTGGCACCGGTGGTCGAGAAGGCCGGCAGCTTCCTCGACTGGGAGGGCCGGCTGCGCACCTTCGAGGCGGTGCTGCACACGGCGGCGATGACCGACGCCCGGGTGCTGGACGCGATCGCCGCGCAGCTCGACGTCCGGCTCGGCACCGGCGACGTGTCGAGCATCCGCCGGGAGCTGGGCGCGCTGCCGCCGACCCGGGCGGACCGGCCGGTCAGCCCGTCGGTCGCCCCGGCGACCGTGCCCCAGCCGGGTGCGGGCGAGGCGGTGCTGGCGACCTGGCACCAGCTCATCGACCTGGGCAGCCTCACCGACGGCGACGAGCACCTCGCCGGCACCGCCCGCCCGCCGGTGGTCCGGCTGGGCAAGGGCACCGCCGAGACGCTCGGTGTCGCCGACGGTGACCCGGTCACGGTGGGCACCGACCGGGGTGCGGTCACCCTGCCGGCGGCCATCACCGAGATGCCCGACGGCGTCGTCTGGCTGCCGACCAACTCGCCCGGTTCGACCGTACGGCGCAGCCTCGGCGTCGCGTCCGGCACGGTGGTACGGATCTCCGGAGGTGCACAGTGAACACCCTCCTGGCGCAGGACCCGACACTTGCGGACTTCGGCAGGGACCCGTGGTGGCTGGTCCTTATCAAGATCGTCTTTGCCTTCGTCTTCGGTCTGCTCGCCACCCTGCTCGGCGTCTGGTTCGAGCGGCGGGTCGTCGGCTACATGCAGGTCCGGCCCGGCCCCAACCAGGTCGGCCCGTTCGGCCTGCTCCAGACCCTCGCCGACGGCCTCAAGATGGCCTTCAAGGAGGACATCCTCCCGAAGGCCGCCGACAAGGTCGTCTACTTCTTCGCGCCTGTCATCTCGGTGGTCTGTGCGGTCACCGCGCTGTCGGTGATCCCGTTCGGCCCGATGGTGAGCATCTTCGGCCACCGGACGCCGTTGCAGGTCACCGACGTGCCGGTGGCGGTGCTGGTGCTGCTGGCCTGCTCGTCGCTGGCCGTCTACGGCATCGTGCTCGGCGGCTGGGCCTCCGGCTCGACGTACCCGCTGCTCGGCGGCCTGCGCTCCAGCGCCCAGATGATCTCGTACGAGGTGGCGATGGGGCTGAGCATCGTGGCGGTGTTCATGACCGCCGGCACCATGTCCACCAGCGGGATCGTCGCCGCCCAGGGGGACGCCACCCGGCTCACCATCGCCGGAGTCGAGATCCCCGCACCTGGCTGGTACGCGATCCTGCTGCTGCCCAGCTTCATCATCTTCTTCATCGCCACCGTCGGCGAGACCAACCGGGCGCCGTTCGACCTGCCCGAGGCGGAGTCGGAGCTGGTCGCCGGCTTCATGACCGAGTACAGCTCGCTGAAGTTCGCGCTGTTCATGCTCTCCGAGTACGTCGCCATGGTGACCATGTCCGCGGTGACCACGACGCTGTTCCTCGGCGGCTGGCGGGCCCCCTGGCCGATCACCCTGTGGGCCGACGCCAACACCGGCTGGTGGCCGATGCTCTGGTTCTTCGGCAAGGTGCTGCTGCTGGTCTTCGTCTTCGTCTGGCTGCGGGGCACCCTGCCCCGGCTGCGCTACGACCAGTTCATGCGCTTCGGCTGGAAGGTGCTGCTGCCGATCAACCTGGTCTGGATCCTCGTCCTTTCCGGGCTGCGCTCCATCGAGGACTGGCAGTCGCGGGACCGGCTGCTGGCCACCGCCATCGGCGCGGGCGTGCTGCTGCTCGCGACGCTGCTGTGGCCGAGCCGCAAGCCGGCCCCGAAGCCGACCCCGCAGGAACAGGCCGACAACCGGCCGTACGGCAGCTTCCCGCTGCCCCCGCTGGATCTACAGGTACCACCGAGCCCGCGCACCAAGCGCGTGGTCGCCGAGCGGGAGCCGGCCAACATCGCCACCGGCTCGGACTCCAGGGAGGTGTGACGTGGGCGCGATCACCGGAACGTTCAAGGGCTTCGGGGTCACCTTCTCGCACATGTTCAGGAAGGTCGTCACCACCGACTACCCGTTCAAGCCGCCGGTCTCGGCGCCGCGCTACCACGGGCGGCACATCCTCAACCGGCACCCGGACGGCCTGGAGAAGTGCATCGGCTGCGAGCTGTGCGCCTGGGCCTGCCCGGCGGACGCGATCTACGTCGAGGGTGGCGACAACACCGACGAGCAGCGCTTCTCGCCGGGCGAGCGGTACGCCAGCGTCTACCAGATCAACTACGCCCGGTGCATCTTCTGCGGGCTCTGCATCGAGGCCTGCCCGACCCGTTCGCTGACCATGAGCAACGAGTACGAGCTGGCCCGGGACAACCGGCAGGACCTGATCTTCACCAAGGAGCAGTTGCTCGCTCCGCTGCTCGAAGGCATGGAGCAGCCGCCGCACCCGATGCGGCTCGGTGACAGCGAGAAGGACTACTACGTCGGCGCGCTGACCAACCCGGGCACCTCGGCAGGTGCCGAGCAGTCGCCGATGGGGCCCGGCCGCTACCGGGTCGAGGAGCACCCCGGGGTCACCTTCCCGGGTGCCGAGCAGGCGGCCCAGCGGGCGGCGGGCAAGGGAGCCGGAGCATGAACACGTCCACGGTGCTCGCCGCGGCGGGCCAGGTGTCCGGGGGCGAGGAGGTCACCTTCTGGATCCTCGCCCCGCTGGCGCTGATCGGCGCGATCGGCATGGTCTGGGCGCGCAACGCCGTGCACTCGGCGCTGTTCCTGGTGCTCACCATGCTCTGCCTGGGCGTGTTCTACGTGCTCCAGGCCGGGCCGTTCATCGGCATGGTGCAGATCATCGTCTACACCGGCGCGATCATGATGCTGTTCCTGTTCGTGCTGATGCTGGTCGGCCGGGACGCCTCCGACTCGCTGATCGAGACGCTGCGCGGCCAGCGGGTCGCCGCGGTGGTGCTCGGGCTCGGCTTCGCCGGGCTGGTCGGCACCGGCCTGTACCGGGCGCTGAACGGGGTCACCGCCGTCGGCCTTGACCAGGCCAACGCGGAGGGCAACGTGCAGGGCATCGCCCGGCTGCTGTTCACCAAGTACGTCCTCGCCTTCGAGTTGACCTCCGCGCTGCTGATCACGGCGGCGATCGGGGCGATGGTGCTGGCGCACATCGAGCGGCGCAAGGAAGACAAGATGGACCAGGTCGCCACGATGAAGGCCCGGTTCCGCCCCGGCAACTACCCCGGTCCGAAGCCCGGTCCGGGCGTCTTCGCCACCTCCTCCTCGGTGGCCACCCCGGCCCGGCTGCCCGACGGCCGGCTGACCGACCGCAGCACCCCGGCGATCCTGCCGCAGCGGGAGCTGACCGCCGAGGAAACCACCCTGAAGGGGACGGAACGGTGAGCGCGAGGAGTGCAGCGAAGCGGAGCCCCGCAGTCGCGAACGGCGGCGTGGCCTCGGTGAGCGCGAGGAGTGCAGCGAAGCGGAGCCCCGCAGTCGCGAACGAAAGGTCGGTCCGGTGACCCCCGACTACTACCTGATCCTGGCCGCGGTGCTGTTCACCGTCGGTGCGGTCGGCGTGCTGGTGCGGCGTAACGCGATCGTGCTGTTCATGTGCGTCGAGCTGATGCTCAACGCGGCCAACCTGACGCTGGTCACCTTCAGCCGGATCAACGGTGACCTCAACGGACAGATCATGGCGTTCTTCGTGATGGTGGTGGCGGCGGCCGAGGTCGTGGTCGGGCTCGCGATCATCATGTCGATCTTCCGGACCCGGCGCTCCGCGAGCGTCGACGACGCCAACCTGCTGAAGTACTAAAGGGGCCCTGCGGTGGATGAGATTCTGACGTACGCCCAGGCAGAGCCGACCGGCGCCGTCACCTACGCGGCGGCGGACGGCCTGCTGAGCAGCGTCTGGCTGCTGGTGGCGATCCCGTTGGCCAGCGCGGCGATCCTGCTGCTGCTCGGCCGGCGGGCCGACCGGTGGGGGCACTGGCTGGGCGTGGCCGCGATCGGTGCCGCGTTCGTGCTGGGGCTCACCTCGTTCTTCCAGCTGCGCGGGCTGGAGAACAAGTCCGTCGAGCTGAGCCTCTGGGACTTCATCACGGTCGGTGACCTGCGGGTCGACTTCGGTCTGCTCTTCGACCCGTTGGCCGCGGTCTTCGTCCTGCTGATCACCGGGGTGGGTCTCCTGATCCACCTCTACGCGGTCGAGTACATGGCGCACGACGAGGGCCGGCGACGGTTCTTCGCGTACTTCAACCTCTTCGTCGCCGCGATGCTGCTGCTGGTGCTCGGCAACAACTACGTGATGCTCTACTTCGGCTGGGAGGGCGTCGGTCTGGCGTCGTACCTGCTGATCTCCTTCTGGTACGGGCGGCCGAGCGCGGCCACCGCCGGTAAGAAGGCGTTCCTGATGAACCGGGTCGGTGACGCCGGCCTGGCGATCGGCATCTTCATCCTGTTCGCCACCCTCGGCACCACCCAGTACGACGAGGTCTTCTCCTCCGTCGGCGGGCTGGCCAGCGGCACGGTGCTGGTGCTGGGTCTGCTGCTGCTGCTCGGCGCGGCCGGCAAGTCCGGTCAGTTCCCGCTCCAGGCGTGGCTGCCGGACGCGATGGAGGGCCCGACCCCGGTGTCGGCGCTCATCCACGCCGCCACCATGGTCACCGCGGGCGTCTACCTGATCGCCAGGTCCAACCCGATCTTCTCGGCCAACGAGACCCTCCAGCTCGTGGTGGTCAGCGTCGGCGCGCTGACCCTGCTGATGGGCTGCGTCATCGGCGCGGCCAAGGACGATATCAAGCGGGTGCTGGCCTGGTCGACGGTCAGCCAGATCGGTTACATGTTCCTCGGCGTGGGCCTCGGCGGCGCGGCGTACGCGCTGGCCATCGTGCACCTGCTGGCGCACGGCTTCTTCAAGGCCAACATGTTCCTCGGCGCCGGCTCGGTCATGCACGGCATGAACGACCAGGTGGACATCCGCCGCTTCGGCGGGCTGTCGAAGTACATGAAGATCACCTGGATCACCTTCATGATGGGCTGGCTCGCCATCATCGGCATGTTCCCGTTCTCCGGCTTCTTCTCCAAGGAGCCGATCATCGTGGCCGCGTTCGAGCGGGAGGGCTGGACGGCCTGGCTGTTCGGCGGGGCGGCGCTGCTCGGCGCGGGGCTGACCGCCTTCTACATGACCCGGTTGTTCGTGCTGACCTTCCACGGCCCGAAGCGGTGGACCGAGGACATCGAGCACCCGCACGAGTCGCCGAAGCTGATGACCATCCCGCTGATCCTGCTGGCGATCGGCTCGGTCGGTGCCGGTTTCCTGCTCGCCACGTCCGTACCGGACTGGCTGACCGCCACCGCCGGGCTGGGCGGCGAGCACGCCGAGCACGCCGCGGTGCTGCCGCACTGGCTGCTGACCACGCTGTCGCTGGTGGTGACGGTGCTCGGTGCCGGTCTGGCCTGGGCGCTGTTCCGCAACGGCACGGCCACCGCGCCGCAGCCCGCCGGGGTGCTGGTCACCGCCGCCCGGCGCAACCTCTACACGGACGCCTTCAACGAGGTGGTCTTCGAGAAGCCGGGCATCTTCCTCACCCGGGCGCTGGTCTTCCTCGACAACCGGGGCGTCGACGGGCTGGTCAACGGCCTGGCCGCCGGGGTCGGGGGCGGTTCGGGTCGGCTCCGGCGGTGGCAGACCGGCTTCGTCCGGTCGTACGCCACCTCGATCCTGACCGGCGCGCTGCTCGTGGTAGCGGCGTTCCTGGCGGTGCAGGCGGGGTGGCTGGCGTGATCGACCTCAATGCGACCGCCCCCGCCGGCGGGCCCCGCATCCACGACGGAGGTAAGGCCGCATAATGTCCAACTTCCCGTTCCTCTCGGTGCTGACCGTGGCACCGCTGGTCGGCGCCCTGGTCGTGGCCTTCCTGCCGCGTCGCCGGCCCGACCTGGCCAAGCAGGTGGCGTTCGGCTGGTCGCTGCTGGTGCTGGCGCTGTCGGTGGTGATGTGGGTTTCGTTCTCCGCCGACGGTGACCGGCTCCAGTTCCGCGAGTCGTACCCGTGGATCCCCACCTGGGACGTCAACTTCACCTTCGCCGTCGACGGCATCGCGCTGGTCATGCTGATGCTGATCGCGGTGCTGGTGCCGCTGGTGATCCTGGCCTCCTGGCACGACGCCGACGCGTCGAAGCGGTCGGTGCCTGCCTACTTCGCCCTGCTGCTCGTCCTCGAATCCACGATGATCGGCGTCTTCGCCGCCGCCGACGTCTTCCTGTTCTACGTGTTCTTCGAGGTCATGCTGGTGCCGATGTACTTCCTGATCGGCAGCTACGGCGGCCACCAGCGGCAGTACGCGGCGGTGAAGTTCTTCCTCTACTCGCTGGTCGGCGGCCTGTTCATGCTGGCCGCGGTGATCGGCCTGTGGGTGGTCGGCGGCAAGACCTTCGACTGGCAGACGCTGACCCAGGTGGACATCTCCACCGGCACCGAGCGCTGGCTGTTCCTCGGCTTCTTCCTCGCCTTCGCGATCAAGGCGCCGTTCTTCCCGTTCCACACCTGGCTGCCGGACGCCGGTCGGGCCGCCCCGGCGGGTGCCGCCGCGCTGCTGGTGGGCGTGCTGGACAAGGTCGGCACGTTCGGCATCCTGCGGTACTGCCTGCCGCTGTTCCCGGAGGCGTCGAAGTGGTTCGCCCCGTGGGCGCTGGCGCTGGGGCTGATCGGCATCCTGTACGCCGCGTTGCTCGCCGTCGGCCAGTCCGACCTGAAGCGGCTGGTGTCGTACACCTCGATCGCGCACTTCGGGTTCATCGGAGTCGGCATCTTCGCCTTCACCACCCAGGCGGGCACCGGCGCGGTGCTCTACATGCTCAACCACGGGCTCGCCACCGGCCTGCTGTTCCTGGTCGTCGGGATGCTCATCGCCCGCCGGGGATCGTCGCTGATCTCCGACTTCGGCGGGGCGGGCAAGCTGGTCCCGCTGCTGGCCGGGGTGCTCTTCTTCGCCGGTCTGGCCTCGCTGGCGCTGCCCGGCACCGCGCCGTTCGTCTCCGAGTTCCTGGTGCTGATCGGCACCTTCACGGTGAACAAGCCGGTCGCGGTGATCGCCACGCTGGGCATCGTCCTGGCCGCCGCGTACGTGCTGTGGATGGTGCAGCGCACCACCCAGGGCACGCTCAACCCGGAGTTGACCGAGGTCAAGGCGATGCACCGCGACCTCACCCTGCGCGAGAAGGTCGTGGTCGCCCCGCTGATCGCCCTGATCGTGCTGCTCGGCTTCTATCCGAAGCCGGTCACCGATGTGATCAACCCCGCCGTCCAGGCGACCATGCAGGACGTCGGCAAGACCGATCCCGCCCCCGAGGTCGGCAGCGTCCAGGAGGCTGCACAGTGAGCGCGAGGAGCGAACGGGCGCAGCGAGTGAGCCCCGCAGTCGCGGGCGAAAGGCAGCATCTGCGATGACCGAACTCAAGTTGCCGTCGATCGACTACGCGGCGATCTCCCCGATCCTGATCATGCTGGGGGTCGCCCTGCTCGGTGTCCTGGTGGAGGCGTTCGTGCCGCGCCGCCGCCGGCACCTGGTGCAGCTCTCGCTGTCCCTGCTGGCGGTGCTCGCCGCGCTGGTGATGGTGGTGCTCAGCGCCGACGCCCGGCTGGTCACGGCGGGCGGGGCGCTGGCGGTGGACGGCCCCACCCTCTTCCTCCAGGGCACCATCCTGGTGCTCGCGGCGATGGCGTTGCTGCTGATCGGTGAGCGGTCGGTGGAGCGCGGCGGCGCATTCGTCGCCCAGGCGGCGGTGACCGCCGAGTCGGCCGACGACCGGCAGCAGGCCGAGGGACGCAACGGGGCGACCGAGGTCTACCCGCTGACCAGCTTCGCGATCGGCGGCATGCTGATCTTCGTGGCGGCGAACGACCTGCTGACCATGTTCATCGCGCTGGAGGTCTTCTCCCTGCCGCTCTACCTGCTCTGCGCGCTGGCCCGTCGCCGGCGGCTGCTGAGCCAGGAGGCGGCGATGAAGTACTTCCTGCTCGGCGCGTACGCCTCGGCGTTCTTCCTGTTCGGCGTGGCCCTGGTGTACGGCTTCACCGCCGGCATCCCGGGCCGTTCGGCGGGCGTCGACTTCGCCACCGTGCACGCCGCGGTGAACGAGTCCCCGTCCAGCGAGGTGCTGCTCTTCGCCGGGATGGCGCTGATCGCCATCGGCCTGCTGTTCAAGGCCGCCGCCGCCCCGTTCCACGTCTGGACCCCGGACGTCTACCAGGGCGCGCCCACCCCGGTCACCGGCTTCATGGCGGCCTGCACGAAGGTGGCCGCGTTCGGTGCCCTGCTGCGGGTCTTCCACGTGGCGTTCGACCAGGCGGCCTGGGACTTCACCCCGGTCCTCGGGGTGGTGGCGGTGCTCACCATGCTGATCGGCGCGGTGCTGGCGGTCACCCAGACCGACATCAAGCGGCTGCTGGCGTACTCGTCGATCGCCAACGCCGGCTACCTGCTCGTCGGGGTGCTCGCCCCGACCGGCGCGGGCGTCTCCGGCACGATGTTCTACCTGGCCGCGTACGGCTTCTCGGTGCTCGCCGCGTTCGCCGTGGTGACCCTGGTCCGGGACGCCGACGGGGAGGCCACCCACCTGTCCCGCTGGGCCGGGCTGGGCCGCCGCTCGCCGTTCTACGCCGGGGTCTTCACCTTCATCCTGCTGGCCTTCGCCGGTATCCCGTTGACCAGCGGCTTCATGAGCAAGTTCGCGGTCTTCGGCCCGGCGCTGGAGAGCGGGCACGCCTGGCTGGTGGTGGCCGGTGTGCTGACCAGCATGGTGCTGGCCTTCCCGTACCTGCGGGTCGTGGTGATGATGTGGCTCTCCGAGCCGGGCGAGACCACCCCGACCGTCGCGGTGCCGGGCGGGCTGACCGCCACCGCGCTGATGATCGGGGTGGCCGCCACCCTGATCCTCGGCGTGCTGCCGGCGCCCCTGCTCGACCTGGCGACGGACGCGGCAGCATTCGTCAGGTGATCCGTTCCGTACGACCGTGGGGCCGGTGCGCGCAGGCGTACCGGCCCCACGGCCGTATCCCCCGTCCGGAGCAGGTCGAACGGGTGTGGCATGGTTGATGGTGTGGTGATTCCGGCGGGGGAGCGTTCAGGTGCCGTCGGCTCCGGTGGTCGTCGGGGTCGGGCGGGCACGGGTCAGGTCGGCGCGCTCGGCGTGCATCTGGCCGATCCGCGGGTCGAGGCGTCCGTGCTGGGCCTGCTGGACGACGTCGAGGTGGAGCTGCGGGCCAGCGTGTCCAGCGCCGACCCGCTCGTCACCGAGGCGGCCCGGCACCTGGTCGAGGCGGGTGGCAAGCGGTTCCGGCCGTTGCTGGTGGCGCTGGGCGCGCAGTTCGGCGACCCGGCGGGCCCGCAGGTGGTGCCCGCGGCCGTGGTGATGGAACTCACCCACCTCGCCACCCTCTACCACGACGACGTGATGGACGAGGCCGCCGTGCGGCGGGGCGCGCCCAGCGCGAACTCCCGCTGGACCAACTCGGTGGCCATCCTGGTCGGCGACTACCTCTTCGCGCGGGCCGCCGACATCGCCGCCGACCTCGGTCCCGAGGCGGTACGGCTCCAGGCGCGCACCTTCGCCCGGCTCGTGCACGGGCAGATCGCCGAGACCGTCGGCCCCCGCACGGAGGACCCGGTCGACCACTACCTGCGGGTGATCGCCGACAAGACGGGTTCGCTGATCGCCACCTCGGCCCGCTTCGGCGGCATGTTCGGTGGGGCGTCCGAGGAGCACACCGAGGCCCTCGCCGGCTACGGCGAGACCATCGGGGTGGCCTTCCAGCTCTCCGACGACCTGCTCGACATCTCCTCCGAGTCGGTGCAGTCGGGCAAGACACCCGGCACCGACCTGCGGGAGGGGGTGCCGACCCTGCCGGTGCTCTACGCGCTGGCCGGCGACGACTCCGACGCGGCCTCGGTGCGGCTGCGGGAGATCCTGGCCACCGGCCCGCTGGTCGACGACGCGCTGCACGCCGAGGCGCTCGGCCTGCTCCGGGAGTCCCCGGCGCTCAAGCGGGCCCGGGAGACCGTCCGCAGCTACGCCGAGGACGCCCGCGCCCGGTTGTCGCCGCTGCCGCGGATTCCGGCCCGGCAGGCGCTGGAATCGCTCTGCGACTACATCGCCGACCGCACCGGCTGACCCGCGTACCGCCCCGGGGCCGGCCCGCTCAGGGCGCGGCGGAGCGGCGCAGCAGTCGGCTGCCGGTGAGCATGAGGACGGCGGCGAGGAGCATGGCGACCCCGGCGGTCAGCCACATCACCGGGTAGCCACCGGCCCCGGCGAGCGCACCGAGACCGAGCGGGCCGAGGCAGCCGCCGGCGTACACCCCGGTCTGGGTGATCGAGGTGGCGGCGGCCGGGGCCTGCGGGTGCAGCCGGACCACCGCGAAGTTCAGCAGGCCGGGCCACGCCCAACCCAGGCCGAAGCCGAGCACCACCCCGACGGTCAGCGGCACCGCCCCGGCCACCGCCAGCAGCCCCAACCCGACGGCCCCGACCACCAGCATCGCGGCGATCAACGCGACGTGACCGGTGTCCCGCCGGTCGGCCAGCCAGCCGACGCCGATCCGGGCCGCCACGCAGACCGCGCCGCCCAGGGTGAGCACCAGCCCGGCCGGGCCGGGGGCGAGGCCCCGGTGCACCGACGAGTCGACCACGAAGGTGCCCAGCGCGTTGGCGGCCCCCGCCGCGAGGGTGGCGGCCACGCCGACCACCACCAGCGCCGTGGTGGCCCCGCCGCCGCGTTGCGCCGCGCGGTTCCGCACCGGTCCGGCCGGCTGCGGGGGTACGGCCGGCAGTGCGGCCAGCGCGGCCCCGGCGGCGGCCACGAACGCCCAGCGCCAGCCGGCGGTGAGGGCGATCGCCGGCACCGCCGCCCCGGCCAGCAGGGTGGAGGCGGGGATGGCGGCCTGCTTCACCCCGAACGACAGGCCCTGCCGCCGGGCGGGCACGTGCCGGGCCAGCGCGGCGTTGCTGGCGAGCTGGCCCAGCGCGTTGGCGGCGGCGCTGAGCGCGAGCAGACCGACCAGCACCGGGTACGAGCGGGCCAGTCCGGCGATGGCGAGCAGGCAGCCGGCGGCGAGACCGATGGCGGCACGGGCCACCACGGCCGGGCCAACCCGCTCCACCAGCCGGCCCGACGGCATCGAGGCGAGCGCGCTGACGCCGAAGTAGACCGACACGGCCAGGCCCAGCCCGGCGGGGGAGAACCCCAGGTCGTCGCCCATCTGCACGGCGAGCCCGCCGACCAGGAAGACCGGCAGGACGCTGGCGATGGTGGTGGCGACGGCCCCGCCGCCGGCCCGCAGGGGGCGGACTGTCGGTCGGCCCGGCGTACGGCCGAGGGCGGTGTCGGTCATCGTGGCCCAACCTACGCGAGTCGTGTTCCTGACAACCCTCGGCGTGTCGCCCGGGAACCCGCCGTATACCGCCTGATCTGGCATCCTCCACCCGAACGGGCGTTCCGTCCCGGCCGGGTTTTTCATATGGTGTAAGTCCCCGGCTGCGGAGGTGGTTGTGCGTGACCCCCTGGCGGAACCTTCGGATCTGATCCGAAGTGTCTCCCGCGCGCTACGCGTGCTCGAGTCGGTCGGCCGTGCCCCGAAGGGCCTGACCGTCAAACAGATCGCCCGGCGCTGCGAGCTGACCGTCGCCACCACGTACCACCTGGTCCGCACCCTGGCCTACGAGGGCTACGTGATCCGGCGCGAGGACGGCACCTACATCGTCGGCCTGGAGATCGCCGACCGGTACCGGGAACTGGTCACCGCGTTCCGGGGCCCGGCCGCGGTCGGCGAGTCGCTGCGGCGGGCCGCCGTCGACACCGGGTGGAGCCACTACCTGGGCCGGTTCGTCGGCGGTCAGGTGGCGGTCACCGCCGTCGCCGAGGGGGCCCGCTCGCCGTACCTGGAGGACATGGTCCCCGGCTTCGACGAGGGCGCGCACGCCACCGCCCTGGGCAAGGCGCTGCTGGCCACCCTCACCGCCGAGCAGCGCCTGCGCTACCTGCGCGACTACGGCATGCGGCCGTTCACCACCGCCACCCTGACCAGCCCCGAGGCGTTCGAGGCGGATCTGGCCGCCGGCGACCGGCGGGGCATGCAGCTGGAGCTGGGGCAGTTCCGGCAGGGGGTGGCGTGCGCCGCAGTCCTGGTCACCCCGGACAAGGACATGGAACGGCGGGTGGTGCTGGCCTGCGCGCTGCCGGCCAGCGAGATGATGACCTCCGCCCGGGTGGTGCGCGCCAAGCTGCTCACCGCCGCCCGCGCGGTCGCCGACGGCATCGCCGCCGACCTCTGACGCCGCCCGGCGCACGGGGAAGGCCCCCTCCCGGACCGAAGCGGGAGAGGACCTTCGCGGCCGGCCCGGCGGGGCCGACCCGGGACGGGCGCGTCAGCTGCCGATCGGGCCGCCGTCGAGCCGCCAGGTGACCACCACGCCCGGCTTGGCGTAGTCGCCGTCCGGCCAGGTCGACGCCGGCTTCTCCACCGACGCGCCGGTGATCTCACCGGGGTGCTGCACGGCCACGAACACCGACCGGTTGTCGCCGGTGATGAACGGCCCGCAGGTCTCCGCACCCAGCGGCACGGTCAGGAACTGCTTCAGGTGCCCCCGCTCCGGCCCCTCGACGGCGGTGGCGAACAGGCCGTCGTTGCTGCCCAACGCGTTGCCGTCGGTGGAGATCCAGAGGTTGCCGGTGGCGTCGAAGGCGACGTTGTCCGGGCAGGAGATCGGCGAGACCTTCGTCTTGTCGTACCCGGCGAAGTAGGTCGACGGGTCGGCCGGGTCACCGGCGACGATCGGCAGCGACCAGGTGAAGGACTCCGCCGTGTTGTCGCCCCGGTCCTCGACCAGTTCCAGGATCTGCCCGTGCTTGTTGAGGTTGCGCGGGTTGATCTCGTCGGCCGCCGGCTTGCCGGCCTTGCCCCGGTCGGTGTTGTTGGTCAGCGCCACGTACACCTTGCCGGTGAGCAGGCTCGGCTCGACGTCCTCCGGCCGGTCCATCTTCGTCGCGCCGACCTTGTCCCCGGCGAGCCGGGTGAAGGTGAGCACCTCGGCGGCGGTCATCCCGTCGACGTACGACCGGGTGCCGCTGACCAGCCTGATCCACCGGCCGGTGCCGTTGAACGCGCCGTCGGCGGGCAGCCTGCCCGAGCCGTCGATCTCGGCGGCGCTGCTCTGGCCGAACTGCGCCACGTAGAGGGTGCCCGACTCCAGCAGGGTCAGGTTGTTCTTGCGGGCCACCCAGGAGTCACCGGGCATGAACTTCTTGTCGGAGACGAACTTGTAGAGGTAGTCGAAGCGCTCGTCGTCACCCATGTACGCGACCACCCGCTTGTCGCGGGCCACGATCACGTTGGCGCCCTCGTGCTTGAACCGGCCCAGCGCGGTGTGCTTACGTGGACGGCTCTCCGGGTCGAACGGGTCGATCTCGACGATCCACCCGAACCGGTGCGCCTCGTTGGGGTGCTTCGCCAGGTCGAACCGCTCGTCGGCCCGCTCCCACCTACGGCTGCCGCTCGGGTGGCGGGCGGCGGTGGTGATGCCGTACCTGTCGAACTTCGGCTTCAGCTCGGCGGGCGCGGCGTCGGCACCGACGAAGTACTGGTTGAAGTTCTCCTCGCCGGAGAGCACCGTTCCCCACGGGGTGACCCCACCGGCGCAGTTGTTCAGGGTGCCGACCACCGTGCGGCCCCTCGGGTCGGCGGCGGTACGCAGCCACGCCGAGCCGGCGGCCGGGCCGGTCAGCTCGAACTTCGTGGCCAGCGCGGTGACCCGCCGGTTGTACGGCCGGCGGCCCTGGCCCACCGCCCGCCACTGCCCGGTGCCGTCCACCCGCTCCAACTCCACCACGGACATGCCGTGCGCGGCCATCGCGGTGCGCACCTGCTCGACGGTGAGGTTGTCCAGGCCGGTGAAGCCGGGGAACATCAGGTCCTCGTTGGTGTACTCGTGGTTGACCACGAGCAGCGCCCGCCTGCCCCGCCGGTCCAGCGGCAGCACCCCGACGAAGTCGTTGTTGTAGCCGAACTGCTTGGCCTGGGCGGCGGCGGTCTGCCCGTGCAGGTCGAACCGGGGCGCACCGGGCAGCACCGGGTCGCCCCAGCGGATGACCACGTGATGGTCGTACCCGTTGGGGACGACCAGGGTGTCGAGCTGGTTCGGCGGGATCGGCTTGAAGGTCAGCGCGCCGTTGCCGACGCCGCGCTGCGCCGCGGTCGGGTCGCCGACCTCCGGCACCACCGGGGTGGCCGGCGCGGCACCGACCGGGGCGGCCCCGGCCAGCGCACCGGCGGCGGCACCGCCGAAGCCGAGCACCAGCGCGCCGACCGCACCCGCCCGGACCACGCCCCGTCGGGTCACCTCCCCCTCGACCAGGTCGCCGAAGTAGGTGTTGTCGGAGGTGTTGGGTACCGGATGGTCGCAGGCGTTGCCGCAGCGGTACAGGCAGGTCATCGCATCGCGGCTGCCGTGCCGGGTGGTGCCGAGCAGCGGGAGCAGCCGGGGACGGTCGCTCATGGAAGGGAGCCTCCTGGAAGCAGGTCGGTGGCACGCCGTTGTCACCTGCGCGACGTGCGTACCGGGCGGACGCTGCCAGGACGGGGTGAGCGGCCACCGGACTCGGTGTGAACCGGATGTGAACAGCAGTCACCGCTGAACCGATCGGGGTCACGGCGCGTAATAACCGGCGGACACGTTCGCCGGACCTGTCGGGCGGGAAGCGAGGGGATCACCATCAGCGACCACGACGCCCAACTGCTGCGCGCCCTGCACGACGAGCACGCCGAGGCGCTCTACGCGCACGCGCTGCGGCTGGTCAACGGGGACCGCACCCGGGCCGAGGACCTGGTGCAGGAGACCCTGCTGCGGGCGTGGCGTCACCCCGAGTCGCTGGACCCGCGTCGCGGCTCGGTCCGCGCGTGGCTCTTCACGACCGCCCGGAACCTGGCGATCGACGCCTGGCGGCGACGGTCGACCCGGGTCGGCGAGGTGTTCACCGACGACCTGCCCGAGCCGCCCGAGACGGTGGACGAAGCGGAGCGCGCGGTGGAGGCCTGGACCATCGCCGAGGCGCTGAACCGGCTCAGCCCCACCCACCGGGAGGTGCTGGTCGAATGCTTCTACCAGGGCCGTTCGGTGGCCGAGGCGGCGGCCCGGCTGGGGGTGCCACCGGGAACGGTCAAGTCCCGCACCCACTACGCGCTGCGTTCACTACGGTTGGCCCTGGCCGAGATGGGGGTGACCGGATGACCCGCTGCGAGTTCGCACACGACGACGGCGCGTACGTGCTGGGTGCGCTCGCCCCCGCCGACCGCGCCGCCTACGAGCGGCACCTCGCCGGGTGCGCGGCGTGCCGGGACGCGGTGGCCGAGATCGCCGTGCTGCCGGGCCTGCTGGGCCGGCTCGACCCGACCACGCTGGAGGAGTTCCTCCCGCCACCGCCCGAGGTCAGCCGGGTGCCCGACCTGATCGCCGCCGCCCGGGACCGCCGCCGCCGCGAACGGACCCGCAACCGCCGACGGTACGCGCTGACCGCCCTCGTCGCCGCCGGGTTCGCCCTGGTGCTGGGCGTCGCCGGGGCGTCCGCCCTGCGTCCGGCCCCGACGCCCGCGCCGACCACCCAGGCGGTACGGATGGTGTCGATGTCGCCGGTGGCGGCCAAGACCCCGGCGGTGCACGCCGAGATCGGGCTGAGCGGCACCAAGTGGGGCACCGAGGTCACCATGCACTGCGGGTACGACGCGACGGCGGGCTACGGCAAGGCGTACACGTTCCGGCTGGTGGCCCGGGGTCCGGACGACGCGACGGAACAGATCGCCTCCTGGCTGGCCGCCCCCGGCGACGACGTGAACCTGCGCGGGGCGACCCGGTTCACCGACGCCGAACTGGTCCGCCTCGAACTGCTGCGGGCCGACGGGACCCTGGTGCTCAGCTACGACGTCCGCTGAGCGCGGAGGCCGCGCGACGGTCGGGTCGCTCAGTGGGCGGCGGCGGGCAGCGGCGCGGCGGCGCGGGCGGCGGCCCGGGTACGTCGGCCGTTCCGCAGCGCGTCCAGGCTGAAGATCACCAGGGCCAGCCAGACCAGGGCGAAACCGGCCAGCCGGGCCGGCGGCATCGGCTCGTGGAAGATCAGCACGCCGCAGCCGAGTTGGAGGACCGGGGCCACGTACTGGAGCATGCCGAGCGCGGTCAGCGGCAGCCGGTTGGCCGCGCCCGCGAACAGCAGCAGCGGGACGGCCGTCACCGCCCCGGCCGCCACCAGCAGCGCGGTGTGCCCGGCCGAGACCCCGCCGAACGTCGACCCGCCCCGGCTCGCCAACCAGCCCAGGTAGCCCAGGGCGGGCAGCGCCAGCACCGCCGACTCGACGAACAGCCCCTCCGCCGCCGGCAGCCCGAGCCGCTTCTTGGCCAACCCGTAGCCGGCGAAGCTGGCCGCCAGGATCAACGCCAGGTAGGGCAGCCGGCCGTAGTCGACGGTGAGCACCGCGACCGCCGCCGCGCCCACCCCGAGCGCCACCCACTGCGCCGGGCGCAGCCGCTCCCGCAGCACCAGCACCCCGAGCAGCACCGACACCAGCGGATTGATGAAGTAGCCGAGGGCGGTCTCCACCACCCGGGCGGAGTTCACCCCGTAGATGTAGGTGCCCCAGTTCACCGCGATCAGCGCCGCCGCGACGACGATCCCGGCCAGCGTCCGGGGGCGGCGGGCCAGCGACCGCAGGAAGCCGACGTTGCGCAGGGCGGCGAGCAGCAGCGCGACGAACACCACCGACCAGACGATCCGGTGGGCGAGGATCTCCATCGGCCCGGCCGGGCGGAGCAACTTCAGGTAGAGCGGGATGAAACCCCAGATCAGGTACGCACCAAAGCCGTAGAGGTAGCCGAGCCGCAGCGGAGTCACGATCCCACCGTAAGGGGTACGGGCGGAGCAGGCTCCTTTCCGGTGAGCGGGGTCACCGCTCGTTCACCCACTCCATCCACTGGTCCGGGGGTGCCGGGGTGAAGCCCAGCTTCGCGTACACCCCGTGGGCGTCGGCGGTCGCCAGCGCGATCCGGCGTACGCCGTACCCGGCGAGGTGGTCGCGGATCGCGCCGGCCAGCCAGGTGCCCAGGCCACGCCCCCGCGCCTCCCGGGCGACGAAGAGGTCACAGAGCCAGCCGAAGGTGG
Source organism: Micromonospora cynarisoli (assembly GCF_030518815.1). NCBI lineage: Bacteria > Bacillati > Actinomycetota > Actinomycetes > Micromonosporales > Micromonosporaceae > Micromonospora > Micromonospora cynarisoli. The sequence goes on from NZ_CP130426.1 coordinate 5,251,959, forward strand.
CCCGGTCGGTGATCACCCGGGCGACGGCGACCTGTGCGCCGTCCTCCGGTCGGTAGACGCCGTACGGGGTCGAGCCGGCGAAGGCCCGCTCCGTCGTCTCCCGGCTCCGCCCCAGCGCCCAGTAGGCGTCGGTGGAGAGCCAGTCGTGCACCAGGCCCCGGTCGAGGCGTTCCGGGTCGGTGTCGAGCTGCCAGCCGTCGGGGTGGGTCAACGAGAACACCCCGCCACGCTAGCCCCACCCGGTGGCGGTCCCGCCAGCCAATTCCCGTCCGGTGGCCGCTCCGGCCGGCCACCACCCCCGGCGGGGCGGCGGCCGGCAACCGGGTCAGTCGCGGTCGAGGACGGCCCCGAGAACCCAGGTCACGATGCCGACCAGGAGCGCGCCCAGCACCGCCTCGGGCCAGAACCCGTCCACGTGGAACGGCAGGTCCGCCTGACCGGCGATCCAGCTGGTGAGCAGGAACAGCAGCCCGTTGACGACCAGGGCGATCAGCCCGAGGGTGAGCAGGTAGAAGCCGCAACCAACGGTCTTGATGATCGGCTGGAGCACGGCGTTGACCACGCCGAAGATCACCGAGACCAGCACCAGGGTGACGATCGCCTCGCCTGCCGAACCGGTGTCGAGCGAGATGCCGGGGATGAGCAGCGTCGCCAGCCAGAAGGCCACCACCGTGGAGCCCAGCCGGATCAGAAGACCCTTCAGAAAATCCATGGCCGGGATCGTGCCATGTGCGGTCCAGCCAGGGAAAGCACCGTGACCCGTGCGGTCAGCGCCGGCCGGGTCGACCGACCAGTTGCGACTCGATCGGGGTGGGCGAGAGCAGCGCCCACCGCAGCGCCCGCCGGTTGACCACCGCGACCATGTCGTCCCGGATGCGGGTCAACCACTCCGCCGCACCGCCCAGCCCCAGCGCGGTGCCCGCCAGGGCGGCCTCCGACGGGTCGAGGGGTTGCAGCACCGCCAGGTCGGCCCGGCCGAGGGTGTCGACGTCCGCCGGGGTCAACTCGTCCCGGACCACCAGGGTGGACACCCATCCCTGGCCGGGTGGCGGTTCGCCGGCCGCCGTACCCGCGTCGGCCACCACCAGCAGTGGACGCAGCGGAGAACCGGTGACGCCGACCGCCCGCCCGGTGGGGACCACCACCACCCCGCCCTGCTGCCCGCCGACCCCCCGGACGAACGGCTCCCAGGCGCGTGGCCGACCGGTCTGCACCAGCACCCCGGCCCCCAGCGCCAACGCCCGCAGCACCAGCAGTTGGGCCGCCGCCAGCCCGCCGACCAGCACCAGCCGGGTGCCCTCGGCGCGGAACAGCCGGACGGTCACCGCACCGCCGTGCCGGTTGGCCCCCACCATCAGGCCCGCCCCGCCGAGGGTCAGCTCCGGCGGCTCGACCCCCGGCGTGGCCACCCCGGGCACCGCCAACGGCAACGTGGCGGCCAGGCCGGGCAACTGCGCGCCGTCGAGTCGACGCAGCTCACCGCCGGCGTCGGCGACGAGCCGGGACAACCCCTCGGCGGCGTGTTCCAGCGCGACCGGCGTGACGGCGGCCAGCCGTACCGTCAGGCATGTCGGTGGCGCGGTGTCGCCGGCCTGCGGTCCGGCCCCGAGGGAGACGGTGGTGGCGGTCGCCGGCAGGGCCAGCAGCCGGGACACCAACCGGCGGCCCGGATCGACCCGGGCGTCCGGCCAGCGGACCAGCCGGAAGGTGGCCTGGTGCCGGTCGCCGGTGCAGAGCGTCGACCAGCTCTCGCGCACCGGCCGACCGGGTTCGTGATGGGCGAGTTCGGCGAGCACCCGCAGCGCGGCGTGCCCGCCGAGCGGACGGGCCGGCAGCGGCCCCACCCGGCGGACGATCCGACGCACCGTGCCGGCCAGCGCCCGACGCAGGTCCGCGTCGGACCACCCGGACGCCCGCAACACCCGGACGGCGAGCAGCGCCCGCTCCTGACCCGGCAGCCGCCCCTCGGTCAACTGCCGGTACGACGTGCCGGCCGCGCCACCGGCCGCCGGGGCCGGCACGGCGTGCAGCAGCACCTGCACCCGCACCGGCGGTTGCTCCGGCCCGGCCGGCGGCAGCAGCGTGCCGGGTGTCGGCAGCGGGTGGGACCGGTCGCCGAGCAGGTCGCCCGGGTCGCCCAGGTCGAGCAGGACGGTCAGCCCGGTGGCGTCGTCGACCACCCCCGCCGGCCCGTCGGCCAACTCCACAGCGGCCAGCGCGGCATCGGGAAGCAGCAGGTCCAGCAGGGCGGCCGGGTCGGTGTCGGCGGGCAGGCCGTGCCGGCGGGTGAGGAACCCGGCGGCGACGCCCCACCAGTCGAACAGCCACCGCCCGCGCCAGCGCCCCCAGCCGAGACCGGCCAGGACCACCGCACCGACCGCGGCGAGCACCGCCGGCACCGGCCCGCGACCGTACGCGGCCACCGGCAGCGCCAGCGCGACCTGCGTGGCGACGACCTGACCGGGGTGTACGGCGGTGCCGGTGCGGGACCGGGGCGGGCTCTCGGCGGTCCGCCGGAGCGGGCGATCGGTCGTGCTCGCCGTCACCGCATCTCCTCCGTGTGCCCGCCGGATCGGTCGTCCCGGCTGACCTTCCGGGGCGTCCCGCCGCGGACACCCGGCCGGGACCGGAACGCGACGGGAGCGTGACCCATCGTAGTGGCCCGGTCGGCCCGGCGGGAGCCCGTCGTCAGGCGTCGGGGGCGTTGTCCACAGGGGAGGTGGACGGGGTAGCACAACGGCGACGGTGCGACTACCGTCAGCGACTGATTCGCCGACCAGGTCCGTCCGGTCCCGTACCGACGGACGGCACGTCCGCAGTGGACGGCCGGCGGCCGGCCCGACCGGGGAGACGAGGTGACGTCCGGGTGTCCCAGACCCAGGCAGAAGCGGCGGTGATGCAGCACACCGCCGCCAGGTTCGAGCAGGTGGACCAGTCGTTGCAGGCCATGCTGACCGGCCTGATGGCCGAGCTGGAGGTGTTGCAGCAGGCCTGGCGGGGTGCCGGTGGGCGCTCCTTCGAGCAGGTCAAGCAGCAGTGGGGGCGGGACCAGGCGGTGCTGCAACGGGCCCTGCGGGAGACTGCGGCGGCCATCCGCACCGCCGGCCGCCAGTACGACGCCTCGGACACCGAGGCCGCCGGCCGGGTCGCCGGCACCAGTCGCGGCATCCAACTGCCGCTCTAACCGATCCCCGGGGAGGAACGATCCGATGGACCACGGTGTGCTGGTCGTCAACTTCGCCGCGCTGCACCAGGCCGGCGCGGACATCCAGAAGGCACTGAACACCCTCGACGCGCAGCTCGGCCAGCTGGAACGGGACGCCGCCCCGCTGGTCGCCGGCTGGGACGGCGAGGCCCGCCGGGCGTACGAGCAGCGGCAGGCGCGGTGGCGCTCCGCATCGCAGGATCTCCAGGCGATGCTGCGGGACATCAAACTCGCCGTGGACGACTCCGCCGCCGACTACCTCGACACCGAGAAACGCAACACCGGCCTGTTCCAGTGAACCGGCCACCGGCCGGCTTCCCGGTGCGCCCGGCGAGCCGCGCCGTGCCGCCGGCTCGCCGGGCGGACCTCCGACGGTGACGCGGCCTGCGGCGCTCCGGCGGTGACGTCCGGCCGGTCGACGATCGGGCGTTGCCGTCAGGCCGGGCCGGCCGGGTGCCAGCGGCGGCGGACGCCCCGGGGGAGCACCACGGCCAGCAGCACCGCCACCACCACCGTCCCGCCGACGGCCGTGGCGACCAGCAACGCGCGCTGCCGGGCCGCCGCCCGCCGGTGCACCTGCGCCAGCAGCACCGGATCGGCCTGCGGCACCGGCAGAGCGGTCGTCGGGCGGGCGGCCGGTCGGGGAGCGCCGCCCGTCTCCACCACCGCCCGGTACGGGTTGAGCACGCCGGCACCGTAACCGCCCTCCCGGCCACCCGGTGCCGGATCGGTGGTGCCGACGATCCGGCGGGCCACCTCGGCGGCGTTGAGTTCCGGCCGGTACTGCCGCAGCAGGGCGGCGGTGCCCGCCACGAACGGGACGGCGTAACTGGTGCCTCCGGCCCGCAGGTGACCCTGCCCCGGCGCGGCCATCAGCACGTCATCGCCCGGTGCGACCAGGTCGACGTACGGGCCGACCTGGGAGAACGGTGCACGCACGCCGGTCGAGTTGACCGCGCCGACGCCGAGCACCCCGTCGTACGCCGCCGGATAGGGCAGCGGGTCCCCGCCGTCGTGCAGGTTGCCGGCGGCGGCCACCACGACCACGTCCCGCCGCAGCGCGTAGTCGATCGCGTCGCGTACGGCCGGGTTGTCGGCGTACAGGACGACGGAGAGGTTGAGCACGTCGGCGTCGTGGTCCACCGCCCACCGCACCGCTTGGGCGAAACCGGCGGCGCTGACCGTGCGCCCCGCCTCCCGCCCCTCGACGACCTGCTGCTCGCTGACCCGTACCGGCAGGATGCGGGCGTCGGGTGCGAGCCCCCGGAAGGCCACCCCGCCGGCCTGCCCGGCGGCGATGATGCTGGCCACCCCGGTGCCGTGACCGGCGCAGTCCCGGGTGCCGTCGCCGCCCGGGTCGAGGAAGTCCACGCCGTCGAGCACCCGCCCCCGGAGTTGGGGATGCCGTCGGTCGACGCCCGAGTCGACGACCGCCACGGTGACGCCGGCACCGGTGGACAGCGGGGTGAGCCGCTGTGGGGCGTACCGTCGCTGGGGCCACGGGGCGGCGGCGACCGGGCGGGCCGGCGCGGGTGAGGTGACGCAGGCGGGCGCGGCGCGGGCCGGCGTGACCGACGCCACGACGGCCGTCGGCGGTACGGCGAGCAGGGCCGCTGCCAGGGTGACGAACGCCGGGCGGCTGCCGGATCGGGACATCGACCGCCTCCGTATCGTGTCGACTCCGCAACGGGATGTTAGCGCCCGGTCCGTTACCAGGCCGACCGGCCGGTGACCGACTTATCGTGATCTTGTTTTCACCTTGTAGGTTGTACGCGACGCCTGTGGCCTGATCCGGGAGGAGAGGTGGCCGTGACCGACTGGGAGCCGGCTACCGAGGCCGAGACGGCGATGCGTGACGCGCTGCACGCCGGTGACCAGGAGCTCTACTTCCGGATTCTGGCCGGTACGGAGCTTTTCCTCCCGGTCTCCGGTCAGGCCCTCGCCGGTGCGACGCCGATGGGCTGGGGCACCTGGACCACCGGTGGCCGCACCCACGTGCTGGCCTTCACCTCGGCCGCCGCGATGCACGCCTGTCTCGGGTCCTCCGCCGGCCCCTACCGGCGTAGCCGTTACGCCGACCTGGCCGTCGAGTGGCCCAACCACGAGTGGTGGCTGGCGGTGAACCCCGGTCTGCCGATCGAGGGCTACCTGCCCGCCTGGTTCGTCTCGCAGCTCTCCCGGGGTGACGTCCGGCTGCCCGGCCGCCCCCCGGGGGTGCGGTCCCGGGAGGCCGACCAGACGCCCGGCCGGAGCACGCCCGGCGGTCCGGCCGACGTCGAGCCGACCGCCGACCTCTCCGCCGGCTGGGCCCAGCCCCGGCCGGCGTCGTCCGCCACCGCTCCACCCGCCGGGGGTGGCATCCGGCCGGCGACGGGCGCGTCGCTGACCGACGAGCGGGGGCGTCCGGTCGCCCCGCCCGGTGGCGGTCCGTCCGGTGGCGGACCGCGCACCACCACCGCCGGTCCGCCCGAGCAGGGTCGGCCCGCCTTCCCCGACCCCACCGCCGTGCCCGGGACGACCAATGCCGGCTGGCCGGCGGTCCCCCGCCGCCGGCTGCTGGGCGAGGAGTCCGCCGGCCCGGCCAACGGGCGTACCTCGTTCTTCGAGCCGTCCAGTGCCCGGGGGGCCGCCCGGTCGCCGCGGGAGAGTCCGCTGCGTTCGGGTGAGCGGGCGGCCTCACCGACCCGGCCCGGGATGGGCGGTCAGCCCTTCCCCCGACGCCGCCCCGCACCCGCCCAACCGGGCGAGGACGAGGCCGCCCGCGCGTTCCGGGTGGCCGATCCGCCGGCCCGGCCCGGTCCCGGCAACGGGGCGTCGCCGGCCGGCCGTTCCCCGGACCCGCTGGCCGAGGAACCGACCCGGGCCTTCCGGGTGGACCCACCCGGCGGGGAGCCCACCCGGGCCTTCTCCGTCGGCCCGTCGGCGGCGGAGGCCACCCGGGCCTTCCGTACGCCACCACCGCCGGCGGCGGAGGCCACCCAGGCGTTGCCCCGCCGGCAGCCCACCCCGGACGGTTCCTCCGGGGTACGCCAGCCCCGCCCGCCGGTCGACCCGTTCGCCGCCCCGCCCGCTCCGGCCGCCCCACCCGCTCCGGCAGGTCCCGCCCAGGGCGAGGCGGAGGAACTGCCGCCCTCCGTCGCCGAGCCGGTCTCCGCGCCACCGGTGTCCCGCCGGGGGTTCATGCCCATCGTGATAGAGGGTGTGATCCTGGAGTCCCGCGACCTCCCCGTCGCCCCCGCACCGGCCCCGTCCGCCGCCCAGGGTCCGCTGTTCGTCCCCCCGGCGGCTCCCGTGCCGCCGGTCGTCCCTCCGCCGGCCGCCGGGCCGTTCGGTTCCCCCGCTGCTCCCGCGCCACCGCAGCCGTCGGCACCCGCGCCCACGGCGGCTCCGGTGCCGCCGGCCGGGGGGCCGGGCGTCGAGGACACGGTCAACCTGAACGGGACCGGTGGCCCGGTCGGCGCTTTCGGTCGCGGATCCGGGCTGGTTCCCCCGCCGTCGCCCGCCGGCCCGCCGCCTGCCGCCCGGCCCCGTCCCGCCCCGGGTGACCTGTGGACCCCGTCGGCCGAGCGGGCCGCCTCGAAGGCCCGGGCGGAGGTGGCGGCGGCCCCGTCGGACGTGGCACCCCCACCGGTGGCGGCGGCCCCGCCGGCCGGCGCTCCGACCGTCCCCCCGCCCGCGCCGGCAGCGGACGCACCGGTCACCGGCCCGGCTGCGGCGACGCAGGCGTGGACTGCGACGCCTGACGACACCGCACCGGCGGACAGCGCGCCCGTCGCCCCGACGGCGACGGGGGACGCTGCCGGTCCTTTCACGCAGGGTGCGCCGGCCGGGGCGGCCCCGGCGGCCACTGTGCCGGGATCGGACGCCGCCGTGCCGGGATCGGACGGTGTCGACCCGCGTTCCACCCCGGTCGACCTGTGGACCCCCGCCGCCGAACGGGCCGCGCCGACCTCCCCGGCGGCACCGACCGCCGCCGTACCCACCGCCGCGCCCACCACCGCCGTGCCGACCTCTCCGGCGGCACCGGGGCCGGCCGCCGAGCCGGCCCCGGCCGGCAGCGCGCCGCCCGGGACCCCGTCGACGACCGCCGGTGCGGACACCCCGACGACCGCCGACGAGCCGTTCCTGCCGGCCAACGAGGTCGAGGAGAACCTGTTGGACGCGGCCGGCGCCGGCAGCACCGACGGTTTCCTCTCCACCCTGCTGCTGGCCCGGGTGCTGCTTCCGGTCAACCCCGATTCGGTGGCCGGCAGCCGCCCCGGCGAGCCCGGTTTCCAGTGGCGTACCGGGACGACCGACGGTGAGACGTACGTGGTCGTCTACACCTCCCCGGAACGGCTGGCCGAGCACGACGTGCCGCCTGTCGAGACGATCGAGGTGCGCTTCGTCCAGCTGATCCGGCGGTGGCCGGACCCGGGCTGGGCGTTCGCCGTCAATCCGGGCACCCCGGTCGGCGCCAAGCTCCCCGGTGAGCAGATCGTCGCCCTGGCCAGTTGGGCGGCCGAGGTCGGGCTCGGCGACGAGGCGGACGTGGAGCCCGTGGCCGCCGCCGAAACACCCGCCGAACGCACCCGGTACGCCCCGCCGGTCACCGACCCGTCCCGTCCGGTGGTGATGCAGAAGGCGGTCGCCCCGAGCCAACTCGCCTACTACCTGGAACGCGGCTACGACCGGGTCTCCGGTTTCGTGCACCGGGCCGGCGAACTGGCCCACCTGACCACCCCTGCGGAACTGCACGACGCCCTGGGGCTGGGCTACCCCGATTCGCCCTTCGCCCGCGACGCCGAGGCGACCTACGTGCTGCGTTGGCCCGCGTACCGGCCGAGTCTCTACCGCATCCCGTACGGCGGGCAGAACGAGGCGGCGATGCGGGCCATGGAGGGCTGGGTGATCGAGCGCGCGCCGTTCCGGGGCAACGGGTTCGCCCCCGGGGAGAGCAGCGACGTGGTGGCCGAGTTCAAGGTGGACAGCGCCCGGTTGCCGCACGGCGCACAGCTCTGGCGGATCGGCACGGAGGGCACCGAACGGGTGATCGCCATCCTCGACACCGACGCGCTGGTCTGGCGACGGGTGGGCGAGCCGTGATGCGTGACGGTTACGTGGCCCGCTGGCAGGGGCGGGAGTACCAGGTCAGCCCGGACGGCGACCACGTGCGGATCTACCAGCCGGAACCCGCCGACGGCTTCGAGGAGGTACGCCCCGGCCGGTACGTGCGGGTCGTGCCGGTCGGTGAGGTCGAGGACCTGGCGTACGTGCGGACCACCTGCACCTGGCAGGGGCAGCCGTTCATCGTGCTCGGTGAACACGACGGGTGGCTGCGGGTCGAGTACACGGGTGGTCGCTGGCCGGTGGCGCAGGCGATGGGGCTTGAGGTCTTCGACTTCGGCGTCTATCAGGGCTGGGCACCGGCCACCGAGGTCGCCGACCTGCGCGAACAGCGCGTCTGACCGCCGCCGGCCCCGGAGAGCGGGCCCCGGCACGAACGCGACCGTCGACAGGGGACCGTCCACCCGGCCGGTCGGGTCAGGACTTGGTCCAGCGCAGGATCTCGCCGAGCACCACGTCACCGGCCTCCATGTGGGGGAAGTGGCCCACCCCGTCGAGCAGCCGCCACTCGTAGGGGGCGCTGACGTACCGGCCGGAGCCCTGCGCGGTGCGCGGCAGGGACGCGACGTCGGCCGCCCCGTGCAGTTGGAGGGTGGGGGTGACCAGGGGCTTCTGCATCAGCCTGACGAACCGGTAGCCGTGCAGCCGCAGCACCGAGCGGAAGGCCCACCGGTAGCCTTCCAGCGCGCAGAAGGCGGCCTGCGGGATGAGCATCGCCTCCCGGCAGCGCTGCGCGTACCCGGCGAAGTCGGGGCCGGCGACCCAGCGGGGGCCGCCCCAACGGCTCAGCATCTGCTGCACCTCGGCGGCGTCGTTGCGGGTGAGCACGTGCTCGTACCGGGGGAGCTGGAACTTCAGCGCCGGGGTGGAGGCGGCGAACTGACCGCGCGGGTCGGCGAAGATGGCCGCGCGCAACCGCAGCGGATGGGGCGCGCCGAGCACCACCAGCCGGCGGACGAGGGTGGGGTGGAACGAGGCGGCTGTCCAGCCGATCAGCCCGCCCGAGCCGGCGCCGACCACGGTGGCGGACCGTTCCCCGAGGGCGCGGATCAGGCCGGCGACGTCGGCGGCGAGGGTGTAGCCGTCGTACCCCCGGGGCGGTTTGTCGCTGGCGCCGTAACCGCGCAGGTCCACCGCGACGGCCCGGAAGCCGGCGTCGGCGACGGCGGGGAGCATTGTGTGCCAGGCCCACCAGTGCTCGGGGAAGCCGTGCAGGAAGAGCACCATCGGTCCGGTGCCCGCCTCGACGACGTGGAACCGGCTGCCGTTCGCGCCGACGAACCGGTGCGTCCACGGCCCCTCGGTGAGGACGCAGGACTCGTCGGGGGGCCCGCCACGCTGCTCGGTCATGGGCACAGCCTAGGACCTCGGTGCCTGTCGATCGCCCCGCCGACCCGGACGGGACGGCCGTACGCGCCTCGGACCGGACGCCGACGGGCTGAGCGGACTCAGCGGACGACGCTGATCCGGACGACGCCGACCGGGGTGCCGGGGCCGCAGGCGGCGGGTGGCGCGGCCGGGTCGACGGTGACTACGACGGTGCTGCCGGTGGCGACGGTGCCCAGGCCGGGGCCGTGCAGCGCGTACTCGTGGCCGTCGTCGGTGACCAGGGCGTAGCAGGGGCCGTCGCCGCCCCGGGTGATCCTCCCGGCGATCCGGTCCGGCCGGCGTCGGTCGGTGGGGTGTCGTGGGGGTGCGGCGGGCCGGCGCGGGGCGGGCGGCGGGGCGGCGGAGAGCGGTGCCGGTCGGCCGGCGGGCGGTGCCGGTGGGCGGTCGGCCGGCGGTCGGGTGCCGGCCGGCGGGTCGTTGGTCGGGGTCCGGTCGTCGGTCAGGGTCGCCTCCGTTCCCGGCGCACCCGCCACGGGTACGCGCAGAGCCAGCGTGCCACGGTGGCGGCGGACCGGCATCCGGCCGGCCCCGGACGGGCCGATGCCCGGGCAGGAGTCCTGCCCGGGCATCGGGTACAGCGGGTGGTGCGCTGATCAGCGGATCAGGAGAAGCGGACCTTCAGCGAGGTGCCGTTCTGCTCCACGACGCGGATCTTGGTGCCGGTGGCCGGGAGCTTGACGCCGTGGTTCGGCAGCTCCGGGTACCAGTACTGCTTGGTGTCGTCGAACAGCGGCTGCGCGGCCTGGCCGCGGACGTACTGCGGCACGCTGTTGATGTGCAGCGTGAACGAGTCCGCCTTCTTCAGGCTGAACGGCGCGTCGTACACCTGGACGCGGGCCCGCCACGGGGCACCGGTCAGGTTGTACAGCGGCTCCGGGTGCGCGTCGATGATCATGTTCCGACCCTCGCCCGGGTGGTCGAAGGTGTCGTTGTCGGCCCACCGGAGGTTCCAGTAGGAGATCAGCAGACCCTCCTGGTACGCGTAGTGGTCCACGTAGTCCGGGCGGGTGTTCGCGTAACCGAAGTAGTACGGGCCGGTCTTGAGGTACTGGTCGTACGACACGTACGACCGGTTGCCGGCGATGTAGTAGTTGTCGAACTTGCGGATGTAGGTCTCGGCGACCACGCTGAACCCGTTCAGGGTCCAGCCGGCGGCACCGGCCTCCGCACCGTCGGTGAGCACGGTCTGCCCGTCGGCGGTGATGGTGATCGCGTCACCGTAGAAGCCGCCCTCGGAGACGCCACCGTCGGTCTGGTAGCGCAGCCGGAACTGCACCACCTTGCCGGCAGCCGCGTTCATCGGGATGTTGACGTCGACCCACTGGCCGTTGCTGGAGCCGTCCAGGGCGAAGCGCCCGGGGGAGATCTCCTTGAGGGCCTTGCCGTTGGCGGTACCCGGCAGGGTGGCCCAGGTCTGGCCGCCGTCGGTGCTGGCCTCGAAGAAGAGGTAGTCGTAGTCCGCCTCGATCGCGTAACGACCCTTCATGGTGAGCGCGGCGCTGGTCTTCCCGGTGAGGTCGATCGTCCGCGTCATCGTGGTGTTCAGGTCGTCGTCGTTGCCGGAGAAGAACTGCTTCGTCCCCTCGAACGGCTTGCCGTTCTGGAAGCTGTACTCCCGCTGCGGCAGCACGACCACGGCACCCTGCGCCTTGTCGGAGTTGTACTCCTGCGGGCCCAGGTTGAGGGTCTTCTGCTGGCCGGCCACCACTACCTCGTAGTCGAGCCAGCCGAGCTGGAGCTTGTTCCACGCGCCGAGGTCGCCGCCCCGCTCGCCGATGCCACCGTCGTTCTTGGCGCCGAGCCGGCTCTGGGCCATCAGGGTCCAGTGCTCGTTGTTGTTGTCACCGCTGTTGATGACGTTGTAGTCGTCCGGCAGACCGAGGTCGTGACCGTACTCGTGGTAGAAGACGCTCCGGCCACCGTTTTCCGGCTGGATGGTGTAGTCGCCGATCCAGACGCCGGTGTTGCCGATCTGGGTGCCGCCGGCCGGGAAGTTCGCCGGGCCGGTGTTGCCCTGGTCGCTGGCGAAGGCGTACCACCGGTGGCTCCAGATGGCGTCCTCACCCTGGATCGGGTCGCCGTCGGCCTGGTCGCCGCCGGAGTGGACGATCTGGAAGTGGTCGATGTAGCCGTCCGGCTCGTTGAAGTCGCCGTCGCCGTCGAAGTCGTACCGGTCCCACTGGTCCATCGCCTTGACGTCGGCGGCGATCTGGGCGTCGGTGCGGCCGGCGGCCTTCTGGTCGGCGACCCACTGGTTGGCGGCGTCCCGGACCAGGGCCCAGGTGTTGTTGCAGACGTTCGAGGCGCAGGGGTAGCCGTTGGAACGGCCGTACCGGGCCTCGTTGTACTTCACCTTGACCCAGTCGGTGACCTCGCCCTCGACGCTGTAGCGACCCGAGGACTGGGCCTCGTAGTACTGCTTCAGCGACTCGTCGCCCTGCCCGGTGCCGAAGTACAGCTTCCGGAAGTGGTCGGCGTTGTAGTCGGCCTGCCAGACGGTGGAGTTGTCCACCGCCCGGTTGGGGGCCGGGATCTCGTTGTGCAGCGGCCCGTCGAACCGGGTCGGGCCGGGGACGGCCGGGGCCGTGTCCTGGTCCGGGTAGCTCGGGTGCCGCTCGTTGCCGAACTCCGCGAGGATCACGAAGATCTTGTCGGTCTGCTCGCGGCCCAGCTCGACGTACTGGTCCTGCGTCTGGGCGACGCCCGAAGCCGTCGTCCGGGCGTTCTTGCCCGCAGCCTGGGTCTTGCCGACCTTGACGACCGTGCTGCCGTTGATCTTCTGCGCCTTGGCCTTGCCGGAAAGAACCTCGCTGAGGCCCTCCTGACGCAGCGCCCGCCGCTTGGTTTCGAGCGGGTTGGGCAGATCGTGGTCCGCGTTAGCGGGCTCCGCGACCGACGGGGCGGCCGTCGGGAGCTTCGGCGTCGGCGCGGCGCTGGCGGACGTACCCGTCACCAGACCTGTCGCCGTCAGCGAGAGCCCGAGCAGACCCACTGCGACTTTGCGCACGTGGTACCTCCGGTGTGAGGGAACCGGCCCAACGGGGGTACGGGCCGGCATCGACGTCCCACTAGTGGGACCCATGGTGAACATAGACACTGCTGGGACGGGTGGGAAGATGTCCGCGTCGATTTGTTGCAAGATTTTGATGGGAGCGCTTTTCACCGTCACACACCGGGTGTTCCCCAACGGTCATGAGCAGCGCGGACGGCCCGGTCGAGAATCGTAGTGATGTATTTCGATTCCGTTGCCGTGGTGCGGGAAACGGTGGGCCGCCGGCTTGTCGCCAACGGCCCACCGTTCACCGGCCAGTCAGTTACTGCCCCTTACCACCGCATCGCCGGGCGTATCCGGCGCGCGACTTCAGTACTTCGCCGGCGTGATCCGGACGACCGCGTACGAGTTGTCAGGCGCGGCCGACTCGATCTTGATGGAGACGCCGTTGCGGACCTTCGAGTCCGACGGGTTGCCCGTGCCGAGCACGATCGCCCCACCGCCCAGGGTCACCCCGTAGAACTCGGTGGCCGGCGTGCCGTCCGGGTTCACCACCCGGGTGGTGTACGGCTTGTTGCCCCGCGACGGGACGACCACCGAGGCGTCGTTGTCCCGGGCGTACGGCGAGCCGTCGCGGATCTCGATGCCCGGGTACCAGCCCTTGGCGTCGGTGAAGCCCGACACCGGGCGCTGCCGCCCGAACTTCGTGCAGTACGCGCTGTACGGCTCGTCCGCCGCCTCCAGGCACTCGGTGAACGGGTACGTCGGGTTCAGCGAGAACGCCGCGTTCGACGACTGCGGCCGGCTCGGCAGGTTGTCCAGCACCGACGGGTCCTTCGTCGCCGCCTCACCGGTACGCCGCAGCGGATCGTAGTGCGAGTCCACGATCAGCAGCCCACCCTTGGCCCCGTAGCTGGGCAGCGCGGTCATCTGGCCGGTGACGTGGTTGACGTCGCCCAGCATCGTGTCCCGGTACCAGACCAGCATGCCCGGCGCGTTGTACGAGATCCGGTCCACCTTCCACGCCTCGTGCGAGTAGATGGTGTCGTAGGCGTACTTCAGGCCCATGTCGAAGCCGTCGAAGTTGCGCCACTCGGCCAGGTAGTACTGCGCCTTGGTCTGGGTGCCCGGGTCGATGTGCCAGCCCGCGCCGGTGGTGTCGGTGAAGGTGCCGACGGTCTGCGTCCAGCCGTTCGTGCCGCTCTCGACGTCGTCGCTGAAGGTGGTGGCCCCGCCGCCGGTGACCGACAGGTCGTCGACGAACCAGCCCCGCTCCTGGAACGCCTCGTCGGTGGCGTACCGCAGCCGCACCTGCACGGTCGTCCCGGCGTACGCCGACAGGTCGACCCAGTCGTGCCGCCAACCGGCGGTGCTGCCGGTCAGGCCGTACTTCTTGTTGCCGAAGTCGACCATGCGGCCGTTCGGGTCGGCGTAACCGTCGTTGGTGGAGACCAGCGCGCCGGCCGCGTCGTAGACCTTCTGCTCGGCCCAGGTGGCCCCGCCGTCGGTGGAGACCTCCACGAAGCCGTAGTCCCAGTCCTCCTCGATGACGTAGTTGTTCCACATCCAGAACTTCGCGTCACCGGCGGCCGGGACGGCCACCTGCCGGCTGAGCCTGACGTCCGCCCACGCCTGGTCGGCGCCGCTGTACCACATGCCGGTGCCGCTGTGCGGCTGGGCGAGGGTGACCACCTTGTCCGGCAGATCGATCTTGATGCCGTCCTGGGTGCCCACCGGGGTCCGCGAGGTCTGCCCGAGCGTCGCCGTCCGGGTCCGGGTGCCGGGGGCGATGGTCAGCGGATCGGCCCAGCCGAGCACCCACTTGTCCCAGATGCCCATGTGGGTGGGCAGGGCCTGGAAGATCTCACCGGTGTGCGAGCCGGAGGCCATCAGGTCCCAGAAGTCGACGTCCGAGTCGGCGTTGCCCGAGGTGTCGTAGAGGTCCGGCAGGCCCAGGTCGTGGCCGAACTCGTGGGCGAAGACGCCGACCCCGGCGTCCTCCGGCTGCACGATGTAGTTGGACACCTTCAGGTTGGTGCCGGGGATGGTGTAGCCGCCGGCGACCGTGGAGGAGTGCGCCCAGACCGCGTACACACCCTGGTCGCCGCCGCCCCGGGACTTGCCCTGACCGGCGTGCACCAGCACCAGGTGGTCGATCACCCCGTCCGGTTCGTTGACGTTGCCGTCGCCGTCCCGGTCGCCCTGGTCCTCGATGTCGTAGTCGGCCCACGGGAAGTTCGGGTCGGCCGCGGCCAGCGCGTCGATCGCGTCGGTGGCGAGCCGCCCCGCGCCCTGCGGGTTGTCCGGGTGGCCGTTCATCGCCTGCTGCCGGCCGGCGACCCAGGCGCCGGTCTCGTCCTGGAAGCAGCGCGAGGCCGCGTACCAGCCCTCCGAGTGCGGGACGGTGATCCACGGGCTGGCCTGCCCGTCCACCGTGTACGCGCCCTTGGACATCTCCAGGTACATGTTGTGCATGGTGCGGCCGGACAGGTCGATGCCCTTCTTGCCGTCCGGTCCCTTGAGGTCCTTACGGACCCGCTCGGTGATGCCCTGCTTGGTGTAGAGCATCTTGTCGAAGTGGGCGGGGGAGAAGTCCGGCACCCACATCGAGTTGTTGTCCTCGTGCGGCAGGGTCGCCGGGTTGGGGATGTTGTTGTGCTTCGGTCCGTTCTGGACGGTGCCGGGCACGCAGGTACGGTCCTCGAAGACCGTCTTCGGGACCATCACCCCGGTGAAGTCGTCGTCGGCCTGGTCGTTGAACTCGACAAGCAGGGTGAGCAGCTTGGCCGTCTGGGTGCTCTTGGCCTTCTTGAACGCGCGCGGGCTCTGCCCGGTCCGGATCGCCCGCGCCTCGTTGCGGGCCAACTCCCGGGCGGCCAGCGGGTTGCCGCCGGCGAACTTGCGGTCGTACGCGCGCGCCTCGTCCGCCGCCGAGGTGAGCACCCCGTCGGCGCCCCGGACCTCCTTGCCCGCGGTGTCCGGCTGCACCTCCGGCTCGGCGTAGTTGAGGTAGTGCTCGTCGGCCCCGATCCGGGTCGGCACCGCGGGCCCGGCAGGTTGGGCCGCCGCACTGCCGGCCACTGTCAGTGACGAGGCGACGAGAGCGAGGGCGGGCAACGCGACGATGAGCCGTCGACGTGCCCTGGTGGACGGGAGAATGTTCATGCCACTCCGTTTCTCGGGCATGGGAAAGGGATCGCCGGTGAGACCTGCGTCGAGCCCAGTCGATATCGCTGAACCTAAATGAGAAGGGTTCGCGCCCGGAAGGGGGGACCGGTGCGTCTGCCCGTTCAGCCCGAGTCGGCTCGGCCTACCGACCGATTCGTACCCCTAAAAAAAGACGGTGGGTGCCGGCCCTCGCGGACCGGCACCCACCGTCGGGTGCGGCTGTGGTCAGTCCTCGTCGGACTTCCCGCCGCCGAGGCCGGACGAGATCAGCTCCATCACCGAGGAGTCCTGGAGCGTCGTCACGTCACCAAGCGACCGGTTCTCCGCCACGTCCCGCAGCAACCGGCGCATGATCTTGCCGGAGCGGGTCTTCGGCAACTCCGGCACCAGCATGATTTGCCGGGGCTTGGCGATCGGGCCGAGCGTCTTGGCCACGTGGTTGCGCAGCTCGGCGATGAGCTGCTCACCCGCCTCGCCCGAGGTGTCGGCGGTGCCGCGCGGGATGGCGAACGCGACGATCGCCTGCCCGGTGGTCGGGTCCGTTGCGCCGACCACCGCCGCCTCGGCCACCGCCGGGTGCGACACCAGCGCCGACTCCACCTCGGTGGTGGAGATGTTGTGCCCGGACACCAGCATCACGTCGTCGACCCGGCCGAGCAGCCAGATGTGCCCGTCGTCGTCCTTCTTGGCTCCGTCCCCGGCGAAGTACATCCCCTCGAACCGGGACCAGTACGTCTCGATGAACCGGCTGTCGTCGCCCCAGATGGTGCGCAGCATCGACGGCCACGGCTCGCGCAGCACCAGGTAGCCGCCGCCACCGTTGGGCACCGACCGACCCTGGTCGTCCACCACGTCGGCGACGACGCCGGGCAGCGGGGTCATCGCCGAACCCGGCTTGGCCGCGGTCACCCCCGGCAACGGGGAGATCATGATCGCGCCGGTCTCGGTCTGCCACCAGGTGTCCACGATCGGCAGCTCACCCCGGCCGACGTGCTGGCGGTACCACATCCACGCCTCCGGGTTGATCGGCTCGCCGACGCTGCCCAGCAGGCGCAGCGACGACAGGTCGAAGCCCGCCGGGATGTCCTCGCCCCACTTCATCATGGTGCGGATCAGCGTCGGCGCGGTGTAGAGGATGCTCACCCGGTACCTGTCGACGATCTCCCAGAACCGGCCCCTGTGCGGGGTGTCCGGGGTGCCCTCGTACATCACCTGGGTGGCGCCGTTGGCCAGCGGCCCGTACACGATGTAGGAGTGCCCGGTGACCCAGCCGATGTCGGCGGTGCACCAGTAGACGTCGGTCTCCGGCTTCAGGTCGAACACCGCGTGCGCCGTCCACGCGGCCTGGGTGAGGTAGCCGCCGGTGGTGTGCAGGATGCCCTTCGGGCGGGCGGTGGTGCCGCTGGTGTAGAGGATGAACAACGGGTGCTCGGCGTCGAACGGCTGCGCGGCGTGCTCGGCCGACGCCGTCTCGACCGTCTCGTGCCACCAGTGGTCCTTCGCCGACCAGCCGACCTCCTCGCCGGTGCGCCGGACCACCAGCACGTGCTCGATCGACGGGCAGTTCGCCACCGCCTCGTCCACCGTCGGCTTCAGCGCCGACGGCTTGCCCCGCCGGTAGCCGCCGTCGGCGGTGATCACCACCTTGGCGCTGGCGTCGGAGATGCGGTTGCTCAGCGCGTCGGCGGAGAAGCCGCCGAAGACCACGCTGTGGGTCGCGCCGATCCGGGCGCAGGCCAGCATCGCCACCGCCGCCTCGGGGATCATCGGCAGGTAGATCGCCACCCGGTCACCGGCGACCACGCCCAGGTCGGTCAGCGCGTTCGCCGCCTGGCAGGTCAGCCGGTGCAGGTCGGCGTAGGTGAGGGTGCGGGTGTCGCCCGGCTCGCCCTCCCAGTGGATCGCCACCCGGTCGCCCCGGCCGGCCTCCACGTGCCGGTCCAGGCAGTTGTACGCCACGTTGAGCTGGCCGCCGACGAACCACTTCGCGAACGGCGGGTTCGACCAGTCGAGCACCTCGTCCCACGGCTTGGCCCAGGCCAACCGGTCGGCCTGCCGCGCCCAGAAGGCGAGCCGGTCCGCGCCGGCCTCGTCGTACGCGCCGGCGGTGACGTTGGCCTGGGCGGCGAGTGCGGCCGGCGGCGGGAACTGGCGCGTCTCGTTCAGCAGGTTGGCCAAGGCCTCGCTCATGCGGTGACTCCTTCGTCGGGTGACCTGCGTCGCTACCCGGCCGAGGTTAGTCCGGGCAGCTCGGGACCGCGACACCCCAGGTGCCGGCCGGCGCGCTCAGCGGCCGTCCCGGCGCGCTCGACGGCCCGGATTCCCGCCCTGATCAGGAACGGACGCGACGTCCCGGCGGGGCTGATCACGACCGTCGGCGGACCGGTGCCGGGTGGGGTGGCGTCCGCCCCGGCGGCGGGTGGCGTCCGGCCGGGGTCGTCCGGTCGCTAGCGTGGCGGGGTGACCACCGATCCGCTCGCCCCGCTGCTCGCGCTCGCCGACATCGCCCCCGCCGTCGAGCGGACCCGCGAGCGGGTCGACCAGGCGATGCGACACCGCGCGCTGCGGCGCCACGGCGGCCAGGTCGCGGCCGAGGTCGGCCTGCGCAGCGCGGTGGCCAGCGCCGCCCTGGAGGGGTACGACCACGAGCGCGAGGCGGTCCGCGCCGGCACCGTCACCGAACCGGTGCTCCAGGGGGCGCTGCGGGTGGCCGGGGCGCTGCCGGGGCTGACCGAGCTGTGGCCGAAGGCCCCCCGGCAGGCGCTGGCCCGGCTGCACGTCCTCGCCGCCCGGGACGTGGTCGCCGAGGCCGAGCTGGGGCGGCCGGTCGCCGACCCGGTGGTGGCCGCCCGGCTCGACGGGCTGGCCGGCCTGGTCGCCGGCGGGACGACGGTCTCCCCGCTGGTCCTCGCCGCCGTGGTGCACGGTGAACTGCTCAACCTGCGGCCCTTCGCCGGCCCGTCCGGGGTGGTGGCCCGCGCCGCCGCCCGGCTGGTGCTGATGTCCCGGGGGTTCGACCCGCGCGGCCTGGTCGCCGTCGACGTCGGCCACCGGGAGCGGCAACCCGAGTACGTCGGCGCGGCCGGGGCCTTCGCCACCGGCACCCCCGACGGTCTGCGCTCCTGGCTGCGGCACTACCTGACGGCCGTGGAGGTCGGCGCGGACCAGCTCACCGTCGTCGGCGACGAGATCATCGCCGCCGCCTGACCGGGTGCCGTCCGCGCCTCCCGACCGGTGCCGGGTGCGCGGTCAGTCCCGGCGGGCGGCCCGGTTCACCCGGGAACGCAGCGCCCGCCGGGCCACCGGCCCGAGGTCGTCGACGATCTCGATGAGCACGGCGAGCTGGTCGAGCGCCGACATCGCCTGCCGTACGCCCGCCCGGTCCACCCCGTCGTAGAGTTCCAGACCGACGAACGCGGCGCAGACGGCCCGGGACAGGCCGGGCACGTCCGCGATCTCGGCGAAGGGTGAACCGGCGAGCAGCCGGCGCAGCACCGACTCGATCTCGTCCACCCAGAGTTGGAGCGCGGCGGCGGTGGGCGCGGCGAGCCGCTCGTCGGTCTGCGCCCCGGCCAGCATCTGGGCCAGGAACGAGACGTTGCCCAGCTCGCGCTCCTGCTCGTGCAGCTCCTGCCCGACGGCGAGCAGTTCCCGCAGCGAGCCCACCCCGGCCAGCCGGGCCGACCAGTGCGCGAGCCGGTCGGCCGTGCTGGCCCGGCAGGCCGCCGTCAGCAGGTCGTCGACCGTGCCGAAGTGGTAGAAGACCAGCGCCTGGTTCACCCCGGCGGCCGCGGCGATGGTACGGGCGGACACACCGGCGATGCCGTGCGTACGGATGGCGGTGACGGCGCCGTCCAGGAGTCGCTGCTTGGTGCCGGACATCGTCCTCCTCGGGGGCCCGCCGGATGCGGCGGTGTGATCATCGCATCGGTCACCAGCTGCGCCAGCCAACCGATCCCGGGCAGCCGCAGGATCCAGCCGACCACCGCCCACCCGAGGTGCAGGTGCCCCAGCGCGGCAGCGACGGCGGCCACCCCCCGTTCCGACCGGCCGTCGCCGTCGGTGTACGCCGCCCGCCACAGCACCCCCTCGGCCTCGGTGGCGGGACGTACCAGCAGGCCCGCCGGGTGGCGACGGGCGACGAACCGCCAGGTCGCGGCGCACGGGCCGCAGGTGTCGTCGAGGAACAGGACCGCCGCCGGCCCCACGTGGTACGGCCGCCGACGCGGCCACCAGTTCCGGACCTGCCTCCGGTACGCGCGCCACGCGCCGCCGTGCCTGTCGGCCAGGTCGTGTTCCTCGTGCGGGCGGGCCACCGCCACGCTGAAGGCGACCGCCACCACCGCCGCCAGCACCAGTGCGGAACTGCGGGTGAGCGCGGCGGTGAGCAGCACCAGCGCCACGGCACCGGTCTGCATCGGGTTGGCCAGGTAGGCGTACGGCCCGGTGGTGACCAGCCGTACGGGCGGGTCCCACGGGTACGGCGTGCCGCCACCGTGGGTGACGAACTCGCGGACCGCGGCGAGCGCCGGGGCGGCCAGCACCAGCGCCACCTGGGCGAGGAGCAGCAGGACGGGCCGGGGCAGCCCGGTCACCGCCGCCCACGACCCGTCGCCGACCTCGAAGGCCAGGCTGGGGACGAGCCACAGCAGCAGGGCGGTGAAGACCCCGACCTGGAGCAGCGCGCGGGCCGCCAGGTGCCGCCGGTCGGCACACCAGCGACCGAGCAGTTGCGTCGGCAGGGCCACCACGAGCAGCCCGACCAGCTCGCCGACCAGCCAGTCCGGGCCGAGCCGGACCAGCGGGTGCAGCGCGGGCATGGCCACCGCGTCGACCCAGAGCAGCAGGCCCAGCGCCACCGGCAACGGCAGGCTCCGGCGCAGCAGCACGGGCAGCGGACCCCAGAGCACGGCCCAGCCGATCCACAGGTCGACAGGCATGCCCCGGTAGCGTCCCCGGACCGGGGCGAACGCGTACCAGCCGGTGCGCCGGGCCACCTCGTCGAGGGCGGCGATGCCGATGCCCGCGGCGAGGAAGGCCAGCAGCGCCGCCGCCCGACCGGCGCGGCTCCGGTCGACCCGGGCGGCGGCGAGCACGGCCAGCAACGGCACCGCCAGGCTGAGGTAGCGGGCGGCGATCATCGCAGCGCCATCATGTCCAGCAGGTGTCCCGTCCCCGCGCCGAGCAGGACCTGCTGGATCGGCCCGAAGTACCAGGAGGGGTCGAGCCCCCGGGTGTAGTCCACCCGGATGCGTACCTCGGTGTGCCCCTCGTCGACGGCCCGCCAGCTCAGCGTGGCGTGCCGCCAGCGGAACCAGCGCGCGGTGATCGAGCTGTCCTCGACGAACCGGAACCCGACCCGCTGCACCCCCACCGTCTCCACCTCGGCGAGCAGGTGACCGCCGGGGCCGTGCGCGCTGCCGTGGTAGCCGAACATCCACCTGTCACCCGGGTCGAGCCCGTCCCCGCTGACCTGGCCGGGCGTGGGCACGCCGAGCAGCCGCAGCGGCACCGAGCGCACCGGTACGGGGCGGGGACCGGCGGCGAGCCGGGCGGCCACCTGGTCGGCCGGCAGGGCCACCACTCGGGCCACCTCGACGGACTGGTCGGGTGCCAGCCGGGGAGCCGGTCCGCTGCCCTCCAGCCCCGGCAGGAGCAGCAACGGCACCGCGAGGACGGCGTACGGGCGGGAGGCGTCGCGCAGCGCGCGGATCAGGGCGGTGGTCCCGTGCGACACCGCGTAGACCAGTGGGGCGGCGAGGATGACGCAGACCGCCCCCTCGTGCAGCGCGACCGCCGCCAGCAGCAGGGCGATCGTGGTGACCACGAAGACCCGGCCGTGCGCCGTACGGCCGGGCAGCAGGGCGAGAGCGGCGGCGAGGGCCGTCGGGAGCAGCACGAAGAGCAGGGCGCTGTCGGCCCGCCCGTCGTGCACGGTGGCGACGAACACCACCATGCCGAAGGCCGAGATCAGGCCGGCGAGCACCCAGTTCGCGGCGGTCCGGCGGGGCGGTCGATCCGGCTCGTTCATCGCTACCTCCCGTTTTTGAGCACCTGCTCAAAAACGAGCATAGGCCGATTTGAGCGATCGCTCAATCCGGGGGTGCAGGGCTCGAACAGCGGGGTGGGGCGGGTGGCCCGCGTGGGGGGTGACCCGAACGGCGGGCCGGTCAGATGGACCTGGCCGGACAGGGCGGGGTGGGTGGCCCGAACGCGGGACCGGTCGGGGTGGCCCCGGCCGACCGGGGCGGGTGGCTCGAAGGGCGGGGCTGGTCGGGTACCCGAAGGGTCGGGTCGTCAGGCGGCCTGGACGGCGCGGGTGCGACGGTGCCGGCCGTACCAGGCGATGCCGATCGCCACCCCGACGCCGACGCCGAGCGCCGCCGCGGCCACCGGGACCGCAGGCCGCTCCCGCAGCCGCCGGCCCAGCGGGATCGGGTGCCGGAACTCCAGCACCGGCCAGGCGTTCTCCACCGCGAGCCGGCGCAGCGCCCGGTCCGGGTTGACCACGCTCGGATGCCCCACGCACTCCAGCAGGGGCCGGTCACTGTACGAGTCGGAGTAGGCGTACGAGTCGGCCAGGTCGTAACCCCGGGCGGCGGCCAGCTCGTTGACCGCCTCGACCTTGCTCGGGCCGGCCGCGTAGAACTCCACCTCGCCGCTGTAGCGGCCGTCCTGCACGCTCATCCGGGTGGCGATCACGTCGGTCACCCCGAGCAGCGCGCCGATCGGCCGGACCATCTCCTCGCCGGAGGCGGAGACCAGCACGACGTCCCGGCCGGCCGCCTGGTGCTCCTCGATCAGCGCGGCGGCCTCGGCGTACACGTAGGGGTTGATCAGCTCGTGGAGCGTCTCCGCGACGATCTGACGGACCTGCTCCACCCGCCAGCCCTTGCAGAGCGCGGCGAGATAGTCCCTGGTCCTGGCCATGGTCTGCTCGTCGGTGCCGCCCAGCCGGAACATCAGCTGCGCGTACGCCGACTTGACGACGTCCCGTCGTGTGATCAGCCCGTCCCGGTAGAACGGCCGACCGAATGCCAAGGCGCTCGACTTGGCGATGACGGTCTTGTCCAGATCGAAGAAAGCGGCACTTCGGCCCACGGCGCGCAAGTCTAGTCCGATGCTCTAGGGTCAGCGGGTGCCCTGGGGCCAATACCCCACTCGACCTGCGGGAGCATTCCGACCACGAATGCTCAACGTGATCGCAGTCACACGCTCCGATCATAATTTCGCAATGAGTGGGGTCGACAACACTCGACGTGAACAGTCTGCTCGGGCAGACTTGTCCGCACGACAACGATTCATGTCCCGGAAAGCTGAGAGACCCTCGGCGGTCGCACCCCCCGTGACCGCCGGGCCGGTTCGGCTCAACCCCCCCGGAGCCGAACCCTCCGACGACCCCCGTCTCCCCCCGACGGGGGTCGTCCCTTTGTGCCTAGGTCGCTCGCGTCGACCGGGTGGTTGCGGTGTTCCGGTCGGCTGCTGCCGCCCAGAGCGCCGCCACCAGCGCGAGTGATGCCGAGGCCAGCAGCAGGGTCAGCAGTGTCCGGGGTGAGTCGGATGTACCCAGGGCGACGCCCGCGACGGAGGAGACCAGCGCGCCGCCTCCGATGGCCGTCGCGGCGGACAGGCCCGTCGCGGTTCCGGCCAGGCTCGGATGGTCGGACATCACCCCCAGGTTGACGATCGGAGTGGTCAGGCCGTTCCCGATCCCCACGAAGGCGCAGAAAGCGAAGAACGCGACCGGATGCAGGTCGCGCAGCGTCGCGACGACGAGACCGGCCGACAGGCCCACGAAGGTCAGCACGCGCGCCGCGACGAGGACGTGGCTCCTGAAGAACCGGGAGGCGACGGCTCCCGTCAGGTAGCTGCCCAGCACGAAACCGCCGGGCACCACGGCCATGGCGAGGCCCAGCGTCGCGCTCGACCCGCCGAGACGATCGCTCATGACGACGGGCGCTCCGCCCAGGAAGACGTAGAGCGTCCCGGTCGCGCAGGCCATGCACAGGGTGTACGCCCAGAACCGCGGCGAGCCGGCTACCTGCCGGTACGAGGCCAGGAGGGTGCCCTGCGGGCTACCGGAGCTGTGGGACGTCTCCCCGAGTCGCCGCATCGACACGACAAGAACGGCTCCACCGAGGGCGGCGAGGATGACGAAGATCGCCTGCCAGCCGAGGAGTTCGTTCACGATCCCGCCGAGGGTGGGGCCGAACATGGGAGCGAGCGCCCATCCCATGCCCGCGAAGCCGATCTTCCTGGCCGCCTCGCGTCCGCTCGACGTCTCCTTGATGACGACCATGGCCACCGAGAAACACGCGGCGATCGCCGCCTGGAGCATGCGGCAGACCAGGAAGAACTCCACGGTGGGGGCGAGCGCGCACCCGAGGGACGCGACGATGAAGATCGAGACCGACACCAGCACCACAGGTCGACGTCCGTAGCGATCGGATACGGCGCCGGCGACGACCTCGGTGAGGGCGGTGGCGATGGCATATCCCGCGACCGAGAGATTGACCAGGGCGAAGCTCGCCCCGAAGGTGTCGGCGATGTCGGGCAGGGCCGGCAGATAGATGTTCACCGGAAGCACCGACATCGCGGTCAGCAGGACGAAGAAGGCCAGGCCGGGTGCCGCGCGGTTACTCGAGTGCGGCAAGGTCGCCGATGTCCTGTCGGCAGTGGAGTCCACGGAATCGGATCCTATCCACGTTCCCGAAGACGCGTTCCCGCGCCTCGCGTAGGGACCTGCCACGTGCGATGAGCGTCAATGCCCGGCCGTCGGACACGATCGGGCCAGGATCGGTGAGCATGTACTCCGTCAGCGGCCAGACGTCGTCGTCCAGCGTCTCCAGGCCGGAGATCGGCTCACCGATCCCGTCGGCCGAGAAGGGATATCCGGGCGTCATCAGGGTGACCGCGACGGCGTGGGGTTCGTCGTCGTGCCATCGAAGGTCCAGGGATCCCAGGTCGCCGTGGAGGATCGCCGCGACCATGTCCAGCCCGCTGGTCCTGGCCAGGGCCAGCAGCGTGGGGAACTCGGGTGTGCCGGGACGCACGTTGTACTCCAGGGCGATCGGGCCGTCGCGGGTCATCATGACGCCGACATAGAGGACGAAGCGGTACGCGACCCCGTCCCGCAGCAGGCCGGCTATCGTCGGTTCGACGATCCGTGCCCGTAGCGCGGAGAGTACCTCCGGTTGCCAGCCGGTCGCCGTGGCTATGGAGCCGATCCCGGCGGTGTTGGGCCCTACGTCGCCGTCGCGGAGCCGCTTGTAGTCCCTGACCATCGGGAGGACCCGGTAGTCGGCACCGTCGACCAGGACGTGCAGTGAGAACTCCCGTCCCTCGTGCCGCTCCTCCAGCACCATGTCGCCGGAGGCTCCGATCAGGTCGAGATGCCCGGAGAGCTGATGGACGGCGTCGACCGCCTCCGCCAACGTGTCGGGCACGGCGCAGCTGTACCTGATGTCGTCGAGGTAGCAGCTCGCCTTGACGACGAATCGCCGGTCGGCCCAGTTGTCGATCAGGAACTTCTCGGCCTCGTCGGCATCGTCGAAGGCTGCGCTGAATGCGCAGGCCACCCCGTGCCGCTTCATGAAGGACTTGGCCCGGACCTTGTCGTTCTCCAGGAAGACCGACGCCGACGGGACGCCGAAGACGCGAAAGCCGGCATCCCGGAAGACCTCGACCCGGCCGGCCTCGAACTCTTCGAGCGCCAACATGACGACGGTGTCCACACCGTGGGCCCTGCCCACCACGATCGCCTCGTCGACGCCCGCGACACGCAGCGTGCCCGGCCGGCGCTCCAGGTAGTAGTTCCGGCCGTACATGCAGCACAGCAGGTCATCGGCGTGGACGCTGCTTCGCCAGCTCTGTTCGCAGAACGCCTGTTCCTTGGCGTTGCCCTTACCGAAGAGCATGAATCGCGGCATGGCGCTTCCTCATCATCCCTGGGCCGCCGCGAGGCGGGACTCGGTGCGGTCACCACACGTCAGGTCGACCGCGTCGGCGAAGCGGGAGAGCCCCTCGCGGAGCACCTCGGGTTCGATGGTCAGCGGTGGCATCAGCTTCAGGACCTCGTCGTGGGGCCCGCACCGCTCCAGTAGCAGGCCGGCCTCCACGCAGCGGTCCTGCGCCGCGGCTGCCGCCTCCGGGGTCGGGCACAGCAGGCCCTGCATCAGCCCCCGGCCCTTGCGGAGCCAGCCGGTACGGTCCTGCAACGAGTCGAGTGTGGACTCGATGACGCGGGACCTCGACTCGATCGCGGCCGGGAAGACACCACTCGACCAGAATTTGAGGATGGCCACGCGGGCGGTGACGAACGCATGGTTGTTTCCGCGGAAGGTTCCGTTGTGCTCGGCGGCCCGCCATGCGTCGTGCTCGGGAAGCAGCAGCACCACGGCCAGCGGGAGGCCGAACCCGGAGAGGGACTTGGCGAGCACCACCATGTCCGGCACGATGCCGGACGACTCGAAGCTGAAGAAGGTGCCCGTCCTGCCGCAGCCCGCCTGCACGTCATCGACGATCAACAGCGCGCCGTGCTGGGTCGCGAGTGCCCGGAGTCGTCTCAGCCACTCGGGCGAGGCGGTGTTCAGGCCCCCCTCGCCCTGCACGACCTCGACGAGGATCGCGGCCGGCGGGTCGATCCCGCTCGACGGGTCCGACAGGATGCGGTCGAGCCAGGCGATGGTGTCGACGTTCGGTCCGAAGTAACCGGGGTACGGGGTACGCGTCACGCCGGACAGGGGAAGCCCGGCGGCGCTCCGCTTGCTCTGGTCGCTGGTCGCGGAGAGCGCGCCCAGGGAGACGCCGTGGAAACTGTTCGTGAACGCGATGACATTGAGCCGGCCGGTCACCTTCCTCGCCAGCTTCAGCGACGCCTCGATCGCGTTGGTGCCGGTCGGCCCGGTGAATTGGATCTTGTAATCGAGCGCGCGCGGCTTGAGAATCACCTCGGTGAACGCTTCGAGGAACGCCCTCCTAGACGTCGAGTGGAAGTCCAGCGAGTGGGCGATGCCGTCGCCCGCCACATACCGCAGGAGGGCGTCCTTCATGTCCGGATCGTTGTGACCGTAGTTCAGTGCTCCGCACCCGGAGAGAAAGTCGATGTACCGTGTCCCGGAGGCGGCCTGCACGTACGCGTTCCGTGCCGTGGTCAGTTCGTCCGCGACCAGGCGGGAATAATATCGCACCTCGGACTCGACGGTCTCGTAGACGCTTCTGGTCAAGAAACAACACTTCCCTCGAAGTAACTCTCCATGGCACCCCGGCGCCGGGTGTCGAGCGTCGTGCAGTGGAAGCCGCCGCCCAGCATCCGGGAATGGCGGAGCTTGAGCGAGAGCACGTCGAGACCGTTCTTTTCCAGCAGCCTGATCAACGGGGCCTGGTCGCGGTCCACCACGACGAGGTCGGGTCTCACGCTGAAGAGGTTCATGTCGATCCAACGGCTTCCGATCGTGCGCGACAGGTATTCGCTGTCGAAGCGATCGGCACCGACCATCGGCGGGCTGTAGAGGACCGTCCAGTTGTCGAAGATCGGCGGAAGCATGTCCCGGGTCACCCGTTCCGGGTTGCACAGGAGCAGGCCGGGCCGCAGTGCCACCAACGACGTGTCGATGTGGCTGCCGTGGTAGTTGATCCGGCACAGGTGGACTCGGTACTCGTCCCCCAGGACGGTCTGGAGCCACCGGGCACCCAGTTCGTTGCCCGTCGAACTGACCAGATAGACGAGATCCCGGCCGAGCCGCAGCACGTTGGCGGCGTCGAACACGGGCTCGTCGTCGGTCGGAACGGGGCACGACGGATCGACGTCGAAGAGGCTGTCCAGCAGCATGGGCCGGGGAGCGCTGTACCACTTCGCGCCGGCCCGGAGATATTCGACGAGGATCTTGCGATAGCTGTACGTTTCGAGCAGCCGGCCGCGCATCACGTTCGGCGTCTCGATGATCTGGTCGCCGACGACCAGGAATATGTCGCGTGGGCAGTAGTTGTAGAAGCCCTTCGACGACCAGAACGGTGTCGAGATCTCGTGGTCGTGCGGCCAGGTCTCGGGCCTCCGGACGACAACTCCGAGGTCTTCGAGGCTCTTGACCATCGCGGCGAGATCCTCTTCGGTCTCCTCGATGACGGACGACGGGAACTCGCCCGTGGGGATCTGTTCGACCGCGGAGCCGGGGAACTCGGCGACGCGAGTGCTCTCGTCAGGGTGGGGAAGTCGTGCCTTGAGGGGATTCCCCACGATGACCTCGACCAGTGGATCCCATTCGTTGCAACTCCACACGCCCGGGTCTCGCGTCGGCACTACCTCTGTCATGGGGTGCTCCTCCGCACACGATGGTTCACACGTTGAGCAGGACGTTCTTCCGTTGGACATAGCCCATGAGCGCCTCCCGGCCCTTGAGGCTGCCGTAACCACCCCGCCCATAGCCGCCGAACGGCACCTCGGGCCCGCCGATGAGCGACTGGTTGGCGACGATGTGTCCCGCGCGGACCCCCTTCGCCGCGCGCAGCATGTGCCGGAGGTCGCGAGTGAAGACGCCGCACATCATGCCGCTGTGGCGGGCGGCGTTGGCGAGTTCGATCGCCTCACGCTCCGTACGGAACCTCATCACCGCCATGACCGGTCCGAAGACCTCCTCGTTGGCCACCCGCATGTGCGGTTCGACGTCGCGGAGCACCGTCGGCGCGAGAAAGGAGCCACGGCCCGGAATCGCTGAGCCGCCGGTGACGCACTTGGCGCCGGCCCGCGTCGCGTCATCGATGATGGCGAGTACGCGGTCGCGCTGCCCCCTGCTGTCGAGCGGTCCCATGTACGGCTTGAAATCGCCGTCCCCGCTCTCGATGCCGGGCCCGACGGTCAGGCTCTCCGCCAGCGCGACCGACCGGTCGACGAGTTCGTCGTACCGGGACTCGTGCACGATGATGCGGTACATCCCGCAGCAGAACTGCCCGGCATTGAGGTACGTGCCCAGCCGGGCCTCGGAAAGGAAGTCCTCAAGATCCGCGTCCTCGAAGACGAGCGTCGGTGACGTCCCTCCCACCTCGACGATGCTGGGCACCAGGTTCTCGGCGGCGCTGGCGAGGACCGTGGTGGCCGCCGCCGACTGCCCGATGAACACCAGGTGGTTGATGTCCCGGTGGCCGGCCAGAGTCGCCCCCGCATCGGCACGCCGCCCGCAGAGGATGTTGACCGCACCGTCGGGAAGTCCGGCCGCCGTCGCGGCGTGCGCGAGCCAGCCTGCGGAGAGTGGAGCGAGCTCCGACGTCTTCATCACGCAGGCGTTACCGGCCGTCAGCGCGACGGCGAGAGCGCGTGCCGGGATGTAGATCGGATAGTGGCCGGGCATGAACTGGGCCGAGACGCCCAGGGGTTCGTACACCGTGAAGTCGAAGCGGGTGTCGTCGCCGGGCACGGAACGGCCTTCCAGCGACTCGGCCAGCGACCCGAAGTACTCGAAGAGGCGGATGGCGAGCCTGATCTCCGCCTCTGACTCGAACAGCGGCTTGCCCTGCTCCAGGGTGATCGTACGTTTGATCTCCTCGCGGTTCTCGGCGAGATACCTGCCGATCGAGCGCACCATCTCGCCGCGTTCCATCGGATGCAGGTCGGCGAGCGCGCCGGTCTGGTGTACGCGTCGTGCCGCCGCAACGGCGCGGTGCACGTCGTCCGGGTCGGCGAGAGCCTGCTCGGCCAGGACAGCGCCCGTGCCGGGGTTCTCGACCGCGATCCGGCCGGCACCTCCGTTGCAGAACTTCCCGTCGATGTAGTTGGGCCAGTACGACTGGATCGGTCCGTCACTCAACGGTGTCTCCTTCCTTGGCGGCGGAGTCGCTCCCGCGCGGTGCCTAGACCTCGCCGCCCGCCGCCGCGAGCGTGATACCGAGCTCACGTCCGATGTCGGCCTTCACCGCGGCGCACCTGTCGCGGGCGGTTGCGGGATCGCCGGCGACGACGCGGATGACGCCGAATCGGTCGAAGTTGCCGCGCATCACGGGGAGCCGCCGGCCCGGAACGGCCTGGACCCAACCGGAGTGCAGCCCGTCGAGATGGGTCTTGAACCAGTCCGGTGCCAGGTCGGGGCGGACGGTGCCACCTGACCTCGCCCCCAGCACGGAGTGCGACGCGGCGCCGTTCAGGCGTAGTGGCCGCGCCGGTGCCGGCCGGCCGAGGTAGAGATCGACCAGGATGCCGAACATGTCGTCGTCCGCCACCGCATTGATCGTCTCGGGGAGTGCCCCGCCGGCTATCCGCGGATTGACCTCCGTGGCCCGGAAACCCTCGGCCGTGCGGATCATCTCGCAGTGGAAGATCCCGAGATCGAGGCCGACCGCCCGGCACACCTGTACGGCGTAGGCTCCCATCTCCTGCTCCAGCCGGGCGTCGAGCCCGGCTGGAGCGGTGCAGCCGAGTTCCAGGACCGGATCCTCCGCGCCGGTCTTCTGCCGGGTGGTGGTCAGGGGAGTCCAGACCCGCCCGTCTGTCGCCACCTCGACGGAGTACAGCTCGCCGACGGCCAGCTGTTCCACGATGAACCGCCCGTCGAACTGCGTCGACATGCCCACCGGCAGCGTGTCGAGCTGCTCGGCCAGGGCACCGAAGTGCCTGCGGACATCGTCACTGGTACGAGCCACCACGGTGGCCGCCTTGGCGACGCCGAGGACCGGTTTGACGATCACGGGGTAGCCGATGGAGTCGGCTGCCGTGAGGGCCTCGGCCTCGTTCCGGGCGATCGCGAACCGCAGGCTTGGCACGCCGGCCTCCCGCAGCGCCTGCCGGAAGCGTGCCTTGTCGCGTGCGGTCTCGACGGCCGCGGCTGACGTCCCTCGGCTGCCGATCAACTCGGCGAGCCCCGCAGCCCGGGAGACGCAGAACGCGAGTGTGGTGAGCACCGCGTCGACGCCTTCGGTCCGTACGTCGGCGCCGCGCAGCGCCACCAGCAGTTCATCGGCATCGGCATCGGGGTCGATCTCGATCGCGTCATCCGCGAGACGACGCGCGTGACTTCTCTGGCCCGGCGTAGCGGTGAAGTCGTACCGATCCGAGTAGAGATAGCTGACCCGGTGACCGGTCCTCTTCGCGTAGCTCATCGCGTTGACGCCGGAGCCGGACGTCTCCACGAACACCAGATGGCCCATCGGAGTCCCCTTGGCGGTCATCGTGTCGAGTGGAAGGATTCCGTGCGGTAGAAGTCGTATTCCTGGGCGCTCGACGTACCGTGACGCAACGTCCACAGGACGAAGTCGGCCGCGAACCGTGGTGAGATGGTGCGCATGTGCTCGGCCGGCGAGCACCCCCGCCATTCGCCGTCCCGGTACGGCGGAAGGCCCGCCGTCTTTACCGCGAATCGCGGGTCGATTCCGGCCGCACCGCGGAGCTCGCGCTGGATCTCGGTGTCGACGATGCCGGGATGGATCCGGAGGACCTTCACGTGCGGTGCCGCGATCTCGAACTCCCGGGCCTGCACCAGAGCGCCCCTGCCCAGCGCCGCCTTGGTCATGCTGTACACGCCGAGGCCGGCGAAGGAGAGTTCCGGCACCGCCCGGCCGAGCGAGGAGACGACGTACCCGACGCGTGCTCCGTCCCCCGTCCTGGAGAACCGGTCCAGGTTGAGGATCGTGGCGGTGAGGGCCAGCGGAGCGTAGACGTTCACGCTGAACGCCCGTTCCATCTCCGCCATCACGGGCTCCTGGTTCAGCCATCCCAGCCCGGTGGTCGCCGCGTTCGAGACGAAGGCCGTGACCCGGTATCCGGGATTCGCTTCGAGCCATCCGCCGAGGGTCGCCACAGCCTTTCCGACATCGGCCAGGTCGACGCTCAGGTTGTGCAACTCGTGGCCGGAAGCGCCCGGGGGCCGCGGTGTGGGGCCCCGTGACAGGTTCAGGACCGCGGTGTCGTTGAGCAGCGCCTCGACCAGACACCGCCCGATCCCCCGGCTGCCTCCGGTGACCACGGCGAGGGGCAGGTACGTTTCCGTCATCGGCTGCCCGTGGCAACCGCATCCTGCGGGGAGAGGTCCGAGGGGATGTCGACGCAGCTCGGGAAGAGCTCGATCGACTGCTGACTCCACCACGGGTTCTGCGCGGCGATCGAGATGAGATCGCGTCCGGTGACGTCGGCCAGGCGACCCAGGTAGTAGGCGATGTACACCGTGAAGAAGTGTCCGAAGAAGAACTTCTTCAGGAAGGTGTCCTGGTCGAGGTCCACGATGACGAATTCGATGTTCTGGTTCTGCGGCACCTGCTCCGTGAAGAGCTTCTCCATGATGTCTATCTTGCTTTTCGTGTACTCGTCGCAGGAGGAGTCCCGAATGGTGACGATGGCCTGCTTCTGTGCGGGGTCCGAGTAGGCTGCCACCTCGGTGTGGCTGAACTCGTGGAGCAGGTTGCGGTGGGTCGGGACCATGGCGATCTCGTTGAAGAACATCGTCGTCTGCTTGAGTAGGGCGACGTACCAGTCCGCCGTTGCCAACAGCGCG
The DNA here is from genome assembly GCF_030518815.1 of Micromonospora cynarisoli. Lineage (NCBI taxonomy): Bacteria > Bacillati > Actinomycetota > Actinomycetes > Micromonosporales > Micromonosporaceae > Micromonospora > Micromonospora cynarisoli. Next base: position 5,284,291 of record NZ_CP130426.1, read on the forward strand.
ATCCGACTTCCCTGCAGGCGCTCCGCGATGTCCTCCGCCCGCTTGAGCGTGGCGCCGTCAAACGTGTGCTTGAGGTGTCGCACGCACTCCTCGAGTTCGTCCCGGTACGACGATTCGGTGATGCCGAGGACGTGGAAGAGGTCGAGGAAGATCGCGAAGAACTGCTGCACGTGGTACAGCGGGTACTCCCGGTCGGCGTACCGGAGCTTGTACAGGATCAGCGAGGTTCCCTGCTCCTGGCACAGCGACGCGATCTTTCCGCCGCCGGAGAGCACGACCAGGTTCTTGTTGCCGGTCAGCCGACGCATCTTCTCGTAGAAGAGGCAGGGCTCCACGGACCAGCCGCTGTAGCAGACGATGATGGTGAGGGTCCGCTCGTCCGCCAGGTTCCTCGGGTTGACGAACCACTCGAAATCGTAGTCGTTGACCACGTCGACGTGGATCGGGATGCCTTCCTTCAGGAAGAATCCCTTGACGATGTCGGAGACCACCGACGAACACCCCATGCCGTAGAAGACGATGCGGTTGAACCGCCCGCTCGCGATCCTTTCACGGAGTCCTTCGTTGAGGAGGCTCATGTCGTACTCGTGGCCAGCAAGAATGCTGTCGAACAGCGTGTCACCCAACATTGGGCTGAGTCGTTCCAGGCGGCCCTGCACTGCTACCTCCATGGTTTTGTCAGCATGTTTGCATCGATCTGCACCTTTGCCCGTACTCGCCAAGTTATTGCCTCCTTGGTGCAACGTCAAGGCTGTTCGGTCCGGGTTCTTCTCGCGCCCGACAGTGTGGTGGATCGTGAATGCCCTGGTCGTCGCCAACATTGCGCGAGAAGCGGAGACTTGAGTTTCGACGTTTCGACGGAACCGAATATGCGCACCGGGGATTCCTGTGGATGGCATTGTTCCGCTGTGAGTCGCGTGGTGGTCGTCGACCGGCGGGATCAGTCGGATTTCGGAGGTACGCAATTCCCCTGTCGACGGGCGCACGAAGCCGACGGCTCGGGTACGGGTGCTATCGCCGGTGACCTGCGGCGAGCACTCCGGCGGTGGCGTGCGGCGAGCCCTCCTGCCGGTACGCCCGAGCCCAGCCAGACGGACCGCCCCGCGTCCCGGTTGCTCGACAGGGCGCGGGGCGGCGGAGACGCCGGTAGGGCTACCGCACGACCGCCCGCATCGTCGTCCGGGCGGGCAGGAAACAGGCCAGGGCGCGGCCGTGCCGGTCGGTGACCACCCACGGGTGCCCCACGTACGTCTGCTGGCGGTAGGACCGGCCCGCGTCGAGCACCCTGTACTGCCGGCGCTGCCCGTGATAGTCGAGCCAGTGGACGACGACCCGCGAACTACGGGCATTGACGAACTCGACGTACGTCGAGGGACCGTTCGACCTGGACCGCAGCGAGTGTTCCTGCCAGCCCGGCAGCGGGGTCAACTCGGCCGGTCCGGGCGGGTTCGTCGGTGGTTTCGGCGTCGGGCGGGGCGCGGTGGTCGTCGGGGCCGGCCGGGGCGGCGTGGTGGTGGGGGCCGGGCGGGACGTCGTACCCGTGGCGGGTTTCTGCGGCTGGCGGGGTGGTGCCGGGGGCGGCGCGACCGGGGTCGCGGCGCGGGTGGCCAGCGAGGCCGGGGCGCGCGAGTGGTCGGCGACCGGGGTGGGACTCTCCACGGCCGCGAGATCCGGGCGGTCGGCGACCCACGAGGGCGTCGTCGGAAGGGCGGCATCGTTGCGCTTCGGCCCGGACCACAACGGTGACAGCGCCAGGACGAGGCTGGTGACCAGGCCGAACGCCACTCCGGTCACCAGCAGGGTCCGTCCGATGCCGGCGGGTTCGACGGTGTGCACGGGGGACGGCAACGGGTCGCTCGGTGACCCGGACGCCGGAACGTCGATCAGATGCCGACCGGCCGGGGGGACGAGGTACGGCGGCAGCGTCTGGCGGTACCGGGGTGCCGGCAGCCAGCCGCCGATGCGCAGGGTGGGGGGTGTTTCGTCGGATGAGTCGGCCATGGCCCCGTTTCCGAGAGCGGCGGATGCCACCTTCGCGGTGGCGGACACGATTATCGACGTACGACGCGGTATGCCGTCAATCACTCGGGCGGGGTGAACGGGACATTTTTTCGCGTTCCTCCTCGGGGTGGCACCGGTGCCGCCAGCGTCGTTCGGTCGTCCCGGCCCGCCGTACGGGGCGCTGGGCATGCCTCCGGTGCTGGTCAGCCCCCTCCGACCGGATCGGCGGAGGCGTCGAAAGGCCGACCGGGGAGAACCCGACGGCCGGCACGACCCGCGATTCCACCTAACAGATCACCGGCGGTGGCGGAGATCTGTCCACAGCCCGTCCCGTTGTCCACAGGTGAGGCGGCGCGGGCGGCGCGTACCGGACACGACGGCGCAGGGTCTGTCCCAGCAACCCCGAGCGCTGGAGGCCGTGATGCCACCCCGTACCTCCCTTCCGCCGTACCGACGACTGCCGCTGCTGGTCACCTCCGACGGTGACCTCCTCGACGAGTTGCTGCGGCTCGCCGCGGCGGGCGGCACCGAGGTGGAGGTGGCCGCCGATCCCGCCGCCGCCCGGTCCCGCTGGCTCCCCGCGCCCCTGGTCCTCGTCGGCAGCGACCAGGCCCAGGCCTGCCTGCGGGCCCGCTTGCCCAGGCGGCCCCGGACGGTGCTGGTCGGACGGTCGGGGGAACTCGACCCGGGCTGGGAGATCGCCGAGTTGATCGGTGCGGAGCACGTCGCCACCCTGCCCGCCGCCGAACCGTGGCTGGTCGACCGGTTCACCGAGTGCGCGCCCGGCGGCGAACCGGCGGCCCCGGCCCGGACGGTCGCCGTGCTCGGCGGTCGGGGAGGGGCCGGGGCGAGCGTCCTCGCGGGTGGCCTGGCCGTCACCGCCGCCCGCGCCCAGCTGCGGACCCTGCTGGTCGACGCGGACCCGCTCGGCGGCGGGCTCGACCTGGTGCTCGGCTGGGAGGATCTGGACGGGCTGCGCTGGCCGTCGCTCACCGACGCCGACGGTCGGGTCGACGCGCCTGCCCTGGTCCGCGCCCTGCCGCACCGGGGCGATCTGGTCGTCCTGTCCTGGGACCGGGGCGAGCCGCTGGCCCTGCCCGCCCCGGCGATGGCCGCCACCCTCGACGCCGCCCGTCGGGGCCGGGACTTCGTCGTCGTCGACCTGCCGCGCCAACTCGACGACGCGGCCGTGCTCGCCCTCCAGGCCGCCGACCAGGTGTACGTGGTGGTGCCCGCCGAGTTGCGGGCGACCGCCGCGGCGGCCCGGGTGGTCGCGGCGACGGCCCCGCACTGCGCCGCCCTGGGGGTGATCGTCCGGGGTCCCGCCCCGGGCCGGCTGCGGGCGGCCGAGGTGGCCCGTGCCCTCGGGCTGCCGCTCGCCGGCACGCTGCGCCCCGAACCGGCCCTGTGCCGGGGGCTGGAACGCGGCGAGGCACCGGCCGCCGCCGGTCGCGGACCGCTCGCCGCACTCTGCCGCCAACTGGTCACCGAACTGACCGGGCTGCCTGTGCCGGGTGCGGCGTGACCGGGCGACCCGAGGAGTTCGCCGCCCGGGTCCGGCAGCGGATGGTCGACACGACGACGCCTGTCACCCCGGCGGCGATCGTCTCCGCCGTACGCGCCGAACCGTCCGCCGCCGTCCTCGGTGACACCGCCGTGCTGCGGATCGCCGACCGGGTGCACGACGATCTGGTGGGTGCCGGGCCACTCGCCCCGCTGCTCGCCGATCCACAGGTGACCGACGTGCTGGTCAACGGCGTCCGGGTCTGGGTCGACCGGGGTGCCGGGCTGCACCAGGTGGCGGTGCCGCTCGGCACTGTCGACGACGTACGCCGGTTGGCCCAACGGCTCACCGCCGCCGCCGGCCGTCGGCTCGACGACGGCTCGCCGTGCGCGGACGCCCGACTGCCCGACGGCACCCGGTTGCACGCGGTGCTGCCGCCGGTGGCGACCGACGGGCCCTACCTGTCGCTGCGCACCTTCCGGCACCGGCCGTTCACCCTCGACGAACTGGTCCGGCAGGGCACCGTGCCGCAGCAGGTCGCACCGGTCCTCGCCGCGGTGGTGGCCGCCCGACTGGCCTACCTGGTCACCGGCGGCACCGGCTCGGGCAAGACCACCCTGCTCAACACGATGCTCGGCCTGGTGCCGACGACGGAACGCATCGTGCTGGTCGAGGACGCGGCCGAACTGCACCCGGTGCACCCGCACGTGGTCGGTCTCCAGGCCCGGACGGCCAACGTGGAGGGCGCGGGCGTGATCGGGCTGAGCGAGCTGGTCCGGCAGGCGCTGCGGATGCGTCCCGACCGGTTGGTCGTGGGCGAGTGCCGGGGTGCCGAGGTGGTGGACCTGCTGGCCGCGCTCAACACCGGCCACGACGGAGGGGCGGGCACCCTGCATGCCAACACCCCCGCCGACGTGCCGGCCCGGCTGGAGGCGCTCGGGTTGCTCGGCGGCCTGCCCCGGGCGGCGCTGCACGCGCAGGTCACCGCCGCCCTCCAGGTGCTGGTCCAGGTACGCCGGGGCCCCGACGGTCGACTGGTGGAGTCGATCTGTCTGCTGCTGGCCGAGGGCCCCGACCGGCTGGTGACGGTGGTGCCCGCCTGGGCACGCGGGAAGGGCGTCGGCCCGGCCGGCCCCGCTCTCGCGATCCTGCTCCGCGATCGGGGAGTGCCGGTGCCGCCCCTGCTGCGGGCACCCCGGCCCGGTCCGACGGGGCGGGCATGACGCCGCCGTTGTGGCTGGTCGCAACCCTCCTGACCGGGGCGGCTCTGGTGGTCGCCTGGCCGGTACGCAGCAGTCGACGCCGACGCCACAGCGTGCTCCCCGCACCGCGACGCCCCCGGCCGGAGCCCGGCGACCCCCACCGGTCGGCCCCTGGTCGCCGACTGCTGCACCGGCTGGTGTCCGGTCCGCCGAGGCGGGTCCTGCTGCTGGCCGGTCTCGTCGGTGCCGGTACGGGTGGCCTCGCCGCCGGGCCGGTCGCCGCCGTCCTGCTGGCCGGCTACGGGATGCTCGGGGCGCGTGCCGTACACCGGCGGCGGCTGGCCGGGCAGGTCGGCCGGGAACGTCGCCGCCAGCTGGACCGGCTCGGGGCGCTCGCCGCCGACCTGCGGGCCGGCCTGCCCGTTCCCGGTGACGCCGCACTCAACCAGGAACCCGGGGCGGCACGACCGGACGACGACCCGGCCGGGACGGACCGGCTCGCCCGGCTGACCCGGTCGGCGGTCCGACTCGCCGACCGGACCGGAGCGCCCCTGGCCGAGCTCCTGGAACGCGTCGAGGCCGACGCGCGGGCGTTCGACAGGGGACTGGCCGGTGCCGCCGCCCAGGCGGCAGGGGCCAACGCCACCGCGCTGCTGCTGGCCGCGCTCCCGCTCGGCGGCATCGCCCTCGGCTACGGCATCGGCGTCGATCCGCTGGCGGTGCTGCTGCACACCCCGGTCGGTGCCGGGTGTGCCCTCGTCGCGATGGGCCTTCAGGCCGGCGGGTTGCTCTGGGCCGAGCGGCTGGCTGCCGTTCCGGGCGGGGGCGGGTGATGTCCCCGACGCACCTGTCGGCCGGTTGCCTGGTCCTGGCCGCGCTGCTGGTCGCGGTGCGCGGCAACCGGGCCGGCCGGCGGTGGAACGTCCTGACCGACAGGCGTGCCGACCGCAGCCGGCCGGACTGGTGGCCGGACCGGACACGACTCGGGGCCGTCCTGGCGGGCCTGGCGGTCTTTCTGCTGGTGGGCGGCTGGCCCGGGGTGCTGGGCGGTGCGGTGACCGCGCCGGTGGCGGACCGGTTGCTGCGCCGGATCACCCCGCCTGCGGTACGGGAACGCCGGTTGCGGGAGGCCGCCGACCTGCCGCTCGCCGCTGACCTGCTGGCGGCGGCGATGCGGGCCGGCGCACCGGTCGACCGTTCGGTGCTCGCGGTGGCCGACGCGTTGGACGGCCCACTGGCCGCCCGGCTCGCTCGGATCGGACGGACGCTGCTGCTCGGCGGCGAACCGTCGGAGGCGTGGGCACACCTGGCACCGGTGCCCGGGGCGGACCGGGTGGTGGCCGCCGCACTGCGCTCGTCCCGTAGCGGGGCCGCGCTGGCCGGTGCCCTCGGCCGCGTCGCGGACGACCTGCGGGCCGACCGGTCCACGGCGGCGGAGGCGTCCGCCCGGCGGGCCGGCGTGCTGATCGTGTTGCCGCTGGGCCTGTGCTTCCTGCCGGCCTTCATTCTCGCCGGCCTGGTGCCGGTGATCGTCGCCGTCCTCGGCGACGTGCTGTGACCCAACATCGAGAAAGGAACGAGCGATGCGCAAACTTCTCACCCGGCTTCGCGGGGACGCGGGAATGAACACCGCCGAGTACGCCGTGGGCACCCTCGCCGCCGTCGCCTTCGCGGGCATCCTGCTCAAGGTGCTCACCTCGGGCAACGTGCAGTCGGCACTGACGGCCGTCATCGACCGGGCGTTGAAGTGAGACCGCGCCGGCCGGCCGGTCGGGACCGGGGCTCGTTCACCGCCGAACTGGCGGCCGGCCTGCCGGCGCTGCTCCTGCTCCTGTTCGCCGGAATCACCGCCGTCGACGCGGTCACCACGAAGGCGGCCTGCCTGGACGCGGCCCGGGAGGCGGCGCTCGCCGCCTCCCGGGGCGAGGACGGGGCCGGCGCGGGCACCCGGATCGCGCCCGAGTCGGCGGTCGTGTCGATCGCGGTGCACGAGGGGCGGGTCACCGCCACGGTCCGCGCCCCCGTCCGTGCGCTCGGTGCCCGGCTGCCCCGACTCACCGTCGAGGCCGGCACGGTCGCCGCCGTCGAACCCGGCGCACCACAGCCAGGCACACCGGAACCGGGCGCACCGCAATCGGGCATGCCGGAACTGCCCACACCGCAACCGGGCCCACCGCAACCGGAGGCACCCCAGCCAGACACGTCAAGACCTGGCGCACCCCAGCCAGGCATGCCGCAACCCGGCGCATGGGAACCGGGCGGACCAGTCCTGGACGCACGAATCCCGGATACGCCCGTCGCGGATGCGTCCGCGCCGGGTGGACCCGGGGCGGACGAGTTGGGAACCGGCTCGTGAGTCGCGACTGCCGGGCACAGCGCGCTGGTCACCGAGCCGGAGTGACGGGTCCCGAGGGGAAGGGGCCCCGTGGCGTCGCCGATCGGGGTGGGGCCACCGTGCTGCTGCTCGCCGTCGGCCTGGTCTTCGTACTGGTCGGGCTGTTCGGGGCGGCGATCGGCGCGGCACGGCTGGCGCGACACCAGGCCCGGGTCGCTGCCGACTTCGGTGCCCTGGCGGGGGCCGGCGATGCGCCGCACGGTGCCGGGGTGGCCTGTGCGACCGCCGACGAGTTCGTCCGCGCCAATGCCGCCCGGCTGGTCACCTGCCGGGCGGACGGGCTCGACGTGGTGGTGACGGTCGAGGTGGCGGTCACCCCGCTGCCGGGGCTGCGGCGGTACGCCGCGGCCACCGCCCGCGCCGGCCCGGTCCGGGGCTGACCGACCGGAGCGCCGGGCTGAGACCGGCCGGATCAGGCCGGTTTGCCGCCCCGGATCAGGCCGGCCCGCCCCGGAACAGGGCGGCCCACCCTGGAACAGGGCGGGCCGGCCGACCCCGGAACAGGGCGGGCCGGCCCGCGACCGGGCTGCGGTGGCTCAGCGACCCTGGAGCGCGTCCAGGCCGATGGCCATGGCGATCACCAGTCGCCTGTCGATCTGCGGGTGCGGCACCTCGACGACGTAACGGTCCCGCAGGCCCCACTTCTTGATCACCGAGAAGACGGGCTGACCACCGGCGGTGAAGTCGAAGTGGTACGGCAGCCACGACAGCGAGTCGACGAACCGGCGGAGCAGCGCCACCGGCATGCTGCGCTCCTGGCCGGTGACCGGGGGCAGGCCGGCCTGCTCGACGTGCCAGGTCGAGCGGAGCAGCGACTGGGCGAAGTCCTTGCGGAACAGCCCGATCGGCGTGCCTGCGTGATCGGTCACGTCGTACGTGGCACCGAGGTCGAGCCGCTGACGGGCCTTGAAACCGAGCAGCGGGTGCTGCTTGGAGTCGTCGGAGTAGATGGTGACCTGTTCCTTGAAGGCGAGCCGCTTCTGCTGCGCGAACGCCAGCAGTTCGCCCTCGGTGCCGTCCGCCGCCACCGCCCGGACCTCGTACTGGTTGACCATCATCCGAATGCGCTGCCGGACGTGGAACTGGTGCTGTGCCTGCAAACTGTCCAACTGCATGAGAACTCCTCCGAAGGGTGCGCCGGAGTCTCGCACAACCCTACGACCAGCGCTCGCCGAAGACCGGCAGCCACCCGCCCGCTGTCGCCGGTCGGCCAGCGTCCAACGTCGCCGGTCGGCAGCCCCACGGGCAGCGCCCACCGTCGCCGTCAGCGTCCGTCGGCGGTCGCCTTGAGCGCCCAGGTGTTGAGCACCTGGTGGATGCCCCGCAGCCGCTCGTTGATCTGGTCGAGGCGTTCCGCCTGGGCCAGGCCGGCCAGGGCGGCACCCAGCGCGATCAACTGGTCGGGGGTGAGATTGTCCTGGTCGATCGTGTAGAGCAGGTCGACGGTCTCGGCGATGGTGTCGGCCACGGCTTCTCCTCCGGGTCGGCATGAACGGCAGGGTCGGCGGTGAAATGCACTTCCGATTATCGATGGAAGCGCTCCCATGCATCAATGCCCAGATGTCGTTCCGCTCAAGCACGATCCCGGGATCCAATGGCGGCCACCCCACGGCGCGACCGCCGGTGGGGCCCGCTACCGGTCGGCCGGACCCGGCTGGGCGGGCGCGGCGGCGACGGCGGACAGGTTGGTCAGGACCACGTCGAGGACCCGGACCGCGTCCGACTTGGACAGCGGGTTGTTGCCGTTGCCGCACTTCGGGGACTGGACGCAGGACGGGCAGCCCGACTCGCAGCCACACTCGACGACGGCGTCCCGGGTGGCGCCCAGCCAGGCCGCCGCCGTCCGGTAGGCCCGCTCGGCGAAGCCGGCCCCGCCGGGGTGGCCGTCGTAGACGAACACGGTGGGTGCCTCGGTGTCCGGGTGCAGGGCGGTGGACAGCCCGCCGATGTCCCACCTGTCGCAGGTGGCCATCAGCGGCAGCAGCCCGATCGCGGCGTGCTCGGCGGCGTGCAGCGCCCCCGGTACGTCAGCCGGCTCGACCCCGGCCGCCGCCAGCGACTGCGGGGAGAGCGTGAACCAGACCGCGACGGTCCGCAGCTCCCGGGCCGGCAGGTCCAGCGGGCGGGTGTCGATCACCTCGCCGGAGGCGATCCGTCGACGCTGGTAGGAGACCACCTGACTGGTGACGTCGACCTCGCCGAGGAAGAGCCCGACCGGCCCGGCGTCCCGGTAGGACCGGACCGACACCACGGAGAGCGAGGTGACGTCCCGGGCGTGGGTGGACCAGTCCGGCTCCTCGGCGTGCACCAGCGCGCACCCGTCGTCGAGGTCCAGGGCGTCGACCACGTACGAGACGCCCTGGTGCAGGTAGACCGCCCCGGGGTGGACGAGGAAGTGCGCCGACCCGCCGTCGACGGTGCCGAGCAGCCGTCCGGTGGACGCCTCCACCACGCAGACCGGTGCCCCGCCCTCGCCGCGCAGGTCGATCTCGGGGCGTTCCCGGTGCCGCCAGTACCAGCCGGTGGGCCGCTGCCGCAGGTCACCGGCCCGCACCAGCTCGTCGACGGCCTCCTTCGCCCCGTCGCCGAACAGGTCCAGGTCGGCCGGGGTGAGCGGGGACTCGGCAGCGGCGCAGGCGAGCTGCGGGGTGAGCACGTACGGGTTGGCCGGGTCGAGCACCGTCGCCTCGACCGGGCGGCCGAACAGCGCCTCCGGGTGGTGCACCAGGTAGGTGTCGAGCGGGTCGTCCCGGGCCACCAGCACGGCGAGCGCCTCGTCGCCGGAGCGTCCGGCCCGGCCGGCCTGCTGCCACAGCGACGCCCGGGTGCCCGGCCAGCCGCAGATCAGCACCGCGTCCAGCCCGACCAGGTCGACGCCGAGTTCCAGCGCGTTGGTGGAGGCCAGCCCGAGCAGGTCGCCGTGGAGCAGGGCCCGTTCCAGTTTCCGGCGTTCCTCCCTCAGGTAGCCGGCCCGGTAGGCGGCCACCCGCTCGCCGAGGCCGGGCACCGCCTCGTCCAGCGCCCGGCGGGCGTTCGCGGCGACCACCTCCGCGCCGCGCCGGGACCGGACGAAGGCGAGCGTGCGTACCCCCTCGGCGACGGTGTCGGCGAGCAGGTCGGCGGTCTCCCGCAGCGCCGACCGGCGGACCTGGGTCAGGTCGTCGGCGACGGCCTCGACGTCGGCGGGCGGCGGCAGCAGCGGCGGTTCCCAGAGCGCGAACGTGACCCCGCCGCGCGGTGAGGTGTCCTCGGTGACGGCGGTGACGGGCACGCCGGTGAGCCGCCCGGCGGTCGCCGCCGGGTCACCCGACGTCGCCGACGCGAGCAGGAACACGGGGGTGCGGCCGAACTGGGCGCACCGGCGGCGCAGCCGACGCAGCACGTGCGCCACGTGTGAGCCGAAGACGCCCCGGTAGGTGTGGCACTCGTCGACGACCACGTACGTCAGCCGGCGCAGGAACCCCGACCAGTGGGTGTGGCCGGGCAGGAGGCCGTGGTGCAGCATGTCCGGGTTGGTCAGCACGAACCGGGAGTGCCGGCGGATCCACTCCCGTTCGGTGCGCGGGGTGTCCCCGTCGTAGGTGGCGGGGCGTACCCCGTCGAGGTCGAGGCCGGCGACGGCGCGGAGCTGGTCGGCGGCGAGGGCCTTGGTGGGGGCCAGGTAGAGCACCGTGGCCCGGGGGTCGGCCAGCAGCGTGGCCAGCGTCGGGAGCTGGTACGCCAGGGACTTGCCGGACGCGGTGCCGGTGGCCACCACGACGTGCTGCCCGGCGTACGCCAGCTCGGCGGCCTCGGCCTGGTGCCGCCACGGGGCGGCCACGCCGCGTCGGGCGAACGCCGCCCGTAGCTCCTCGGGGGCCCACTGCGGCCAGGGGGCCTGCTGGCCGGCGCGGGCCGGTACCCGCTCGACGTGGGTGACCGGGTCGACCGGATGCCTGGTGCGCAGCCGGTGCAGCAGCTCGGCCGGGCCTCGCCCGGTGCCGGGGGCTGCGGTGGCGGTGGCTGCGGGGTTCACGTCCTGCACTCTCGCACTGGTGTTCGGTGCTGAACAACCGGGCCGGTGGGTATGGGGGAGCCGTCGCCGGTGACCTCGCCGGGCCGTCCGGCGGGGATGGTTAGATGCCCAGGAGAGTTTACGGCTCTCGGAGGAGGACTGATGGAGCTGTCGCTGGCGACCCGCACCGTGGGGGAGCACACGGTGCTCGAGGTCGGCGGTGAGGTGGACGTCTACACCGCACCCCGACTCCGCGAACGGCTCCTGGAGTTGATCGACGGCGGTGCCCGGCGGGTGGTCGTCGACCTGGGGCGGGTTGACTTCCTCGACTCCACGGGCCTGGGTGTGCTGGTCGGTGCCCTGAAGCGGCTGCGGTCGGCCGGGGGGTCGTTCGCCCTGGTCTGCGACAAAGAGCCGCTGCTGAAGATCTTCCGGATCACCGCCCTGGACCAGGTCTTCCCCCTGCACCCGACGGTGGACGCGGCGGTCGCCGCCGACCCCACCGTCCCCGGCGCGTGATGGCGACGGTCCGGCTCTCCTTCTCGCCGGCGCCGGTGCACGTCCGCACCGCCCGTCTGGTCGGTGTGGCGGTGGCCCGCCGGGCCGGGGTCCGGGAGGACCTGCTCGACGAGGTGCGGCTGGCCATCGGTGAGGCGTGCACCCGGGCGGTCGCCCTGCACCACCAGTACGGGCTGACCGATCCGGTGCTCGTGGAGATGTCCGACTCCGGAGCGTATTCGGTGCGGGTGGTGGACCGGGCGCCGATCGAGGCGGGGCTGGGCCTGGCCGCCTTGAACGCCGACGAGTTGGCCAACGAGGCGCTGACCGACGAGGCGCTGACCACCGGCGTGGGCTTCGCGCTGCTCGCCGGTTTCGTGGAGGATCTCCAGGTGCGGCCGGTTGCCGAGGGGATCGGGACCGAGGTCCGGATGGTGTGGCCGGTCGGCCGCTGACAGTCACTGCAAGTATGCGAGGCCGTGACCCTTCGTGGGTCGCGGCCTCGTGGTGTCGATGGCCTCCTATATCAGATTTTTCCTCATAACACAGTTACAGAGATCATCCGGACACGGTGTCCCCCAGGTGTGACCTCCAACACTGGGCGGGGCTACAGTCTGTGGGTTGTCAGTACGTGATCGTTCCCGCAGCCAGCGGATATGGATGTTGATCATCTTCCGTCGGGGCGGGTCGGAGCACGTGCGCCACCGCATCCAGGCGTCGGTCATACGTCCACTGGCCGGCGCGACAGTGTTCGGTACAGGAGGACATAGATGTCCGGGACCTTGGCCGCCGAAGGCGGCGCGCTGTCCCTCACCGGAGAGAACGTGACGTACGTCGTCATCGCCGCGGTCATCGCGCTGGTGGCACTCGTCTTCGCCGCCGCCTTGACCAAGGCCGTGCTGGCAGCCGGTAAGGGCACCACCAACATGCAGGAGATCTCCGGCGCGGTGCAGGAGGGCGCCTCCGCCTATCTGCTCCGGCAGTTCAGGACGTTGGCGATCTTCGTAGTCGTCGCCGTCGTGCTGCTCTTCCTGCTGCCGGTGCACGACACCGACGGCAGCGAACTGGCGGTGAAGGTCGGCCGATCGGCGTTCTTCGTGGTCGGTGCCCTGTTCAGCGCGTTCATCGGTGGGGCCGGGATGTGGCTGGCCACCCGGGCCAACCTGCGGGTCGCCGCCGCCGCCCGGGAGGCGGCCGGTGGCCGGGAAGCCGCCATGAAGATCGCCTTCCGCACCGGTGGCGTGGTCGGCTTCCTCACCGTCGGTCTCGGCCTGTTCGGCGCGGCGCTGGTGGTCATGCTGTTCAAGGGTGACGCGCCGACGGTGCTGGAGGGCTTCGGCTTCGGCGCCGCCCTGCTCGCCATGTTCATGCGGGTCGGCGGCGGCATCTTCACCAAGGCCGCCGACGTCGGGGCCGACCTCGTCGGCAAGGTCGAGCAGGGCATCCCCGAGGACGACCCGCGCAACGCCGCCACCATCGCCGACAACGTGGGCGACAACGTCGGTGACTGCGCCGGCATGGCCGCCGACCTCTTCGAGTCGTACGCGGTGACGCTGGTCGCCGCGCTGATCCTCGGCCGCGCCGCGTTCGGCGAGGACGGCCTGGTCTTCCCGCTGATCATCTCCACCATCGGGGTCCTGATCGCCATCGTCGGGGTCTTCATCACCCGGCTACGCCCCTCCGACCGCAACGGCCTGACCGCCATCAACCGGGCGTTCTACCTCTCCGCCGTCATCTCCGCGGTGCTTGTCGCGGTCGCCGCCTTCCTCTACCTCCCGGCCAGCTTCGGCGAGCTGGAGGGCGGGCTGACCGACGTCGACCAGAACCCCCGCGTGGTCGCCATCGGCGCGGTCGTCATCGGCATCGTGCTGGCCGCCGCCATCCAGGCGCTGACCGGCTACTTCACCGAGACCAACAGGCGTCCGGTGCAGGACATCGGCAAGAGCTCGCAGACCGGCCCGGCCACCGTCATCCTCGCCGGCATCAGCGTCGGCCTGGAGTCGGCGGTCTACTCGGCCCTGCTGATCGGCGCCGGGGTCTTCGGCGCGTTCCTGCTCGGCGGCAGCTCCATCACCCTGTCGCTGTTCGCGGTCGCGCTGGCCGGCACGGGTCTGCTCACCACCGTCGGCGTGATCGTCGCGATGGACACCTTCGGCCCGATCTCCGACAACGCGCAGGGCGTGGCCGAGATGTCCGGCGACATCGACGAGAACGGCGCGCGGATCCTCACCGAACTCGACGCGGTCGGCAACACCACCAAGGCGATCACCAAGGGCATCGCGATCGCCACCGCCGTGCTCGCGGCCACCGCGCTGTTCGGCTCGTACACCGACACGCTGCGCACCGCGTACTCCGACGCGGGCGTCGGTGACGTCGGCAGCGAGATCCTCAACGCGCTCAACGTCGCCAACCCGCGCAACCTGGTCGGTCTGATCATCGGCGCGGCGGTGGTCTTCCTCTTCTCCGGGCTGGCCATCAACGCGGTGTCCCGCTCGGCCGGCGCGGTGGTGATGGAGGTCCGCCGGCAGTTCCGTGAGCTGCCCGGCATCATGGACCGCACCCAGCGCCCCGAGTACGGCAAGGTCGTCGACATCTGCACCCGGGACGCGCAGCGCGAGCTGATGACCCCCGGCCTGCTGGCCATCCTCGCCCCGATCGCGGTCGGCTTCGGCCTCGGCCCCGGCGCGCTGGCCTCCTACCTGGCCGGGGCGATCGGGGCGGGCACCCTGATGGCGGTCTTCCTGTCCAACTCCGGTGGCGCGTGGGACAACGCCAAGAAGCTCGTCGAGGACGGCTCCTACGGCGGCAAGGGCTCCGAGTCGCACTCGGCGACGGTCATCGGCGACACCGTCGGCGACCCGTTCAAGGACACCGCCGGCCCGGCGATCAACCCGCTGATCAAGGTGATGAACCTGGTCTCGCTGCTGATCGCGCCCGCCGTGGTGGCGTGGAGCGTCGGCGACGACCGGAACACCCCGCTGCGCCTGACGGTCGCGGTGGTCGCCACCCTGATCGTGGTCGCGGCGGTGGTGTTCAGCAAGCGCAAGGGCGTCGCCATGGACTCCGACCCGGACGGTGGCGGCAGCGGCACGGGCACCGATCCGAAGCGGGTCGAGGCCGCCAACGCCTGAGTCACGACGCAGCGGGTCCCCGGTCCTGCGGGGGCCCGCCGCGCCGGGCGGCGCACCCGAAACCTGACCGCTGGCGCAATCGCCCGGAGGCCGTACGCTGCAACGCATGCGTACGTGTCGGGCGGGTGACGCCGGGAAGCTCACGGTGGTCCTCGTCACGGTCGTACTCGTCGTGGCCGGGTGCGGCGGCGGGCCCAGCCCCCGGGCCTGGGCGGCGTCGGTCTGCGAGGCGCTCACTCCGTGGCGGGCCGAGATCAGCAAGCTCACCAGCAGCACCCACCAGCAGATGACCGCGCAGACCACCCCGGCGCAGGCGAAGGAGAACCTGGTGCGGCTCTTCGGCGGTGCCGAGCAGGCGAGCGAGACGGCCCGCCGCCGGATCGCCGACGCGGGCATCCCGGAGACCGACCACGGCGACGAGGTGTCGAAGGGGTTCCGCACCTCCCTGGCGAAGATCAGGGACGCCTACGGCCGCGCCGGGGACACCATCGACGCCCTGGACACCACGCGGGCCGCCGCCTTCTACGACGGCGTCCAGGCCGCGGTGGACACGCTCAACCAGGAGTACGACGCGAGCGCGCTGGACACCGGGCGGCTCAACTCGACAGAGCTCAAACAGGCCTTCGACGAGGTTCCGGAGTGTCGCTGAGGCGTGCCGACCCGCCCGGGGAACCGGGGCGTCAGCTGTCGCTGTTCGGCACCGAGGCGGCCGATCCGTCCGTCGCCGACCTGGCCGGGCTGCTCGCCGGCCCGGGGGAGGTGCACCGGATGGGCCGTACCGCCCGGTTGTCGGTCGGGGTGGACGCGGCCTGGCGGGTGCACGTGCTCGTCGACGAGCTGGCCCGGCGGGGGCTCGCGGCGGGCTGGGAGTCGACCGGGGAGCAGCGCTACGTCGTGCGGACCCCGTACCTGACCACGCTGGCACCGTTGGCGACCGCCTGGCTGGCCGGCGGGGTCAAGCGGCCGCCGCCCCGGTTCCACCTGCACGGCCGGCGGCTGCGGCTGTGGCTGGCCGCCGCCGGGGCGGCCGACGACGCCGGGCTGCTGCTGCGCCTCGACCGGCGCGACGAGCCGTGGTGGCCTGTGGTGCGGGCGGCGCTCGCCGTGGTGGGCCTGCCGGCGGCGCTGCTGGAGGTGGAGGCCGGTGGCCCGGCGTACCGGATCGGTGGGCGACGGCTGGCCCGGCTGGCCGAACTGGTCGGTGACCGCCCGCCGGCCGCCCCCGCCGACCTCTGGCCCTGACTGACCACCGGCCGGCGGGCACGACGGGGGCGATGGTGCGGTGTCGGAGCGACAGGGATGCCGCGACCTCGGCCCACCGGCAGGTGTCCGATCAAGGACGGCATCGCGGACAGTATGCTAGTGGTCTCACTCCGTGAACACCCGGGTTCGCCCAGGTCGGAGGGCCGGCGTCGTCACCATGGCCCACTTCGGGGCCTACCCACGGTGTACGGTGGCGCCGTCCGGTCACTGAGGCCGCGCGGCGTCGGCGGTGCCGCCGCGCGGACGCTGTTTGCCGCCCCCGGGACCCGGAACCAGGGCGGCGCGTTACGTTGGACATCCGGACCGACGGTGGTCCGGCGGGCGCAACACGGGCCCGAAACGGGCCTGGAGCAGGAGCGAGGTCGGGGAGAGACGTGCCGAGCAGAGCTGGAACCACCCGTCTGGTCATCGTCGAGTCACCGGCGAAGGCCAAGACGATCTCGGGCTACCTCGGCCCGGGGTACGTCGTGGAGGCCAGCTTCGGCCACGTCCGGGACCTGCCCCGCAACGCCGCCGACGTGCCGGCCAAGTACAAGGGTGAGCCGTGGGCCCGGCTGGGGGTGGACGTCGACAACGGCTTCCACGCCCTCTACGTCGTCTCGGCCGATCGTAAGCAGCAGATCAGCAAGCTGGTGAAGCTGGCCAAGGAGGTCGACGAGATCTTCCTGGCCACGGACGAGGACCGTGAGGGCGAGGCGATCGCCTGGCACCTGGTGGAGACCCTCAAGCCCAAGGTGCCGGTCAAGCGGATGGTCTTCCACGAGATCACCAAGCCGGCCATCCAGGCGGCGGTGGCGAACCCCCGCGAGATCGACCGGGACCTGGTCGACGCCCAGGAGGCCCGTCGCATCCTCGACCGGCTCTACGGCTACGAGGTCTCCCCGGTGCTGTGGAAGAAGGTCATGCCGAGGCTCTCGGCGGGCCGGGTGCAGTCCGTGGCGACCCGGATCGTGGTCGAGCGGGAACGCCAGCGGATGGCCTTCCGCACCGCCGAGTACTGGGACATCCTCGCCACCCTCGCGGTGACGGACGCGGGCGAGGGCCCGCGCAACTTCCACGCCACCCTGGTCGCGCTCAACGGTGACCGGGTCGCCACCGGCAAGGACTTCGAGCCGACCACCGGCAGGGTGCGGCCCGGCGCGGGCGTGGTGCACCTCGACGAGAGCGGGGCGCGGGGCCTGGCGGCCCGCCTCGACGGGCGGCCGTTCACCGTCACCCGGGTCGAGGAGAAGCCCTACCGCCGCCGCCCCTACGCGCCGTTCATCACCTCCACCCTCCAGCAGGAGGCGGCCCGCAAGCTGCGGTTCTCGTCGCAGCAGACGATGCGCACCGCGCAGCGGCTCTACGAGAACGGCTACATCACCTACATGCGTACCGACTCGGTGAACCTCTCCGAGACGGCCATCGCGGCGGCCCGCCGGCAGATCGTCGAGCTGTACGGCGAGCGCAGCGTGCCGCCGGAGCCGCGTCGCTACACCGGCAAGGTGAAGAACGCGCAGGAGGCGCACGAGGCGATCCGCCCGGCGGGCGACAACTTCCGCACCCCCGGCGACGTGGCCAAGGAGCTGTCCGGTGAGGAGTTCAAGCTCTACGAGCTGATCTGGCGGCGCACCATCGCCTCGCAGATGACCGACGCGGTCGGCTCCAGCGTGTCGGTGCGCATCCGGGCGGTCTCCGTCGCCCAGGAGGAGGCCGACTTCGGCGCCACCGGCAAGACCATCACCGACCCGGGCTTCCTGCGCGCGTACGTCGAGTCCAGCGACGACGAGAACGCCGAGGCGGAGGACGCCGAGCGTCGGCTGCCCACCCTGGTCAAGGACCAGCCGTTGACCGCCGACGAGTTGGCCGCGCAGGGCCACCACACCCAGCCGCCGTCGCGCTACACGGAGGCGTCGCTGGTCAAGGCGCTTGAGGAACTGGGCATCGGCCGCCCGTCGACGTACGCGTCGATCATGCAGACGATCCAGGACCGGGGCTACGTCACCAAGCGCGGCCAGGCGATGATCCCGACGTTCCTGGCGTTCGCGGTGATCGGGCTGATGGAACGGCACTACCCGCGCCTGATCGACTACGACTTCACCGCCAGCATGGAGAACGAGCTGGACGAGATCGCCGGGGGCGACCACGCCGCCGTCGACTTCCTCACCGCGTTCTACTTCGGCAGCAGCAACGGCACCGGCGACCAGGCCATCGCCCACGCGGGCGGGCTGAAGAAGCTGGTCACCGAGAACCTCAGCGAGATCGACGCGCGCAGCGTCAACTCGATCCCGCTGCACACCGACGACGAGGGGCGCGAGGTCGTCGTCCGGGTCGGCCGGTTCGGGCCGTACCTGCAACGCGCCCTGCCCGGCGAGCAGCCGGCACCGAAGGTCGACGGCGAGGAGGGCGGTGGCCAGGGCGACCGGGCACCGATCCCGGAGGGGCTGGCCCCCGACGAGCTGACCCCGGAGAAGGTGCACGAGCTGTTCCTCGGCGGGGGCGGTGAGCGCAAACTCGGCGACGACCCGGCCACCGGGGAGCCGATCCTGCTCAAGTCCGGCCGGTTCGGCCCGTACGTCGCCAGCGGCGAGCGCAAGTCGTCGCTGCTGCGGACGCAGACCCCGGACTCGCTCACCCTCGACGAGGCGTTGAAGCTGCTCAGCCTGCCCCGGGTGATCGGGGTCGCCCCGGACGGCGCGGAGGTCGTCGCCAACAACGGCCGTTACGGCCCGTACGTCAAGCGCGGTGACGAGTTCCGCTCGCTGGACTCGGAAGACAAGATGTTCACCGTCACCCTCGACGAGGCGCTGGCCCTGCTGGCCGCCCCGAAGACCCGCCAGCGTCGGGCCGCCGCGCCCCCGCTGCGCGAGATGGGCGTCGACCCGCTGACCGAGAAGCCACTGGTGATCAAGGACGGCCGGTTCGGGCCGTACGTGACCGACGGGGAGTTCAACGCGTCGCTGCGGCGCGGGCAGACCCCGGAGGAGCTGACCATCGAGCAGGCGTCGGAGATGCTGGCCGAGAAGCGGGCGAAGGGCCCGGCCCCGAAGAAGGCGGCGAAGAAGGCCCCGGCCAAGAAGGCGACAGCGAAGAAGGCCGCGGCGACGAAGACCACCGCGGCGAAGAAGACCGCCGCCGCGAAGTCCACCGCCACCAAGCGGACCACCACCGCCAAGACCGGCACCGCGGCGAAGGCCACCCCGGCGAAGAAGGCCCCCGCCAAGAAGGCCGCCCCCCGCAAGGCCACCACCGCCGCCGAGTGACCCGTCCGCCGGCCTCGCCGGCTAGATCCACCCGTTGTCCACAGGGGCTGCGCGTGACGGGTGCGGGTGGGCAGTGTGCGGGGGTGACGGTTCGAAGGGGTACGGGGTCCGGTCCACGGGTGCGGGCGGGTGCGGGGCTCCGGCGGGCGCTTCCCGCCGACGACGCGGACGAGTTGACCTGGCTGCGCTTCCGACAGGAGGACGTGATCAGCCTGGCCCAGGCGTCCCGGTACCTGTCCCGCAAGGCGATCCGGCACCGGGTGGAGACGGGACGGTGGCGGCAGGTCCACCGGGCGGTGTTCGTGACACACAACGGTCCCGTAGACGCCGGACAGTTCGTTGGATCGCCGTGCTGGCCGCCGGGCCGCACGCCGTGCTGGGTGGCCTCAGCGCGGCCCAGGCCGGCGGTCTGCGCGGCTTCCGGGCCCGCCCGGTTGACCTGTTGCTCCCCGCGTCGTCCCGCCGCGACGTGCTGCCGCCGGGGGTACGCGTACACCGGACAAGCCTCCTGCCCCCGCAGGACGTGCTCGCCGTCGGGCAGCCTCCCCGTACCAGGCCGGCGCGGTCGGTCGTCGACGCGGCCCAGTGGGCGGCAGGTGACGACGAGGCGCGCCATCGTCGCGGCGGCCTTCCAGCGGCGCCTGGTGACGGGCGGGGAGGTACACGAGGTGCTGGCCCGGCTGCCGCGCCTGCGCCGCCGGGCACTGGTGACCGCGACCGTCACCGATGCCGCAGGCGGCTCCCACTCACTCGGTGAGCTGGACTTCCTCGACCTGACCCGCCGGGCCGGCCTGCCGGCTCCGACCCGGCAACAGGTCCGGTACGACCCGGCCGGCCGACGCCGCTACCTCGACGCGTACTTCGCCCCGTGGCGGGTGCACGTGGAGATAGACGGAGGACAGCATCTCGACCCGGCCCACGCCTGGGCGGACATGCGACGGCAGAACTCTCTCTGGATCGAAGGAGACCGGGTGCTCCGCTTTCCGGCCTGGGCGTTGCGGGCCCGCCCCGACGAGGTCGTCGCCCAACTCCGTGCCGCCCTGCGTGCGGCCGGCTGGCCCGGCTGACCGGCCCTCCCCGTGGGTCCACCAGATCTTGGAGGGAAAGTGCCCCCGCAGGGGCCGTTTCTCTCCAAGATCGTCGCGGGGTGGGTCAGGGGCCGAGGATGTGGTCGAGGTGGGGGTTGGTGAGGACCCGGCCGGGGTCGAGGCGGGCCCGGAGATCCTGGAAGTCGGCGAACCTCGGGTACGCGGCCGCC
Source organism: Micromonospora cynarisoli (assembly GCF_030518815.1). Lineage (NCBI taxonomy): Bacteria > Bacillati > Actinomycetota > Actinomycetes > Micromonosporales > Micromonosporaceae > Micromonospora > Micromonospora cynarisoli. Next base: position 5,304,779 of record NZ_CP130426.1, read on the forward strand.
AGGGAGGCGGCATCCCGGTAGTGCAGCTTGCCCCAGTGGGGTCGGCCGCCCAGCCCGGCAGCGACCTCCTCGAACGCCCGGAAGTACGGTTCGTAGGGCATGCCGACGTACTGGTGGACGGCGAGGTAGGCGGAGTCGCGGCCGTAGCCGTGGGACAGCCAGATGTCGTCGGCGGCGGTGAACCGCACCTCGACGGGGAAGAGCACCTTGAACGGCAGCCGGTCGACGAGGCGGCGCAGTTCCGCCAGCGCCTGCGGGAGGGCGGCGCGCGGGATGCCGTACTCCATCTCCACGAAGCGGACCCGGCGCGGGGTGCAGAAGACGGTGTCGGAGCGGCCGGTGTAGGTGCGTTCGGTGAGCGCGCGGGCGGAGACCGCGCTGATCGTGGGCACCAGCGTCGGTACGGCCCGACCGAGCCGGCAGGCCCCCGCGAAGACGGTGTTGGCGAGGAAGTCGTCGTCCAGCCAGCCCCGCCAGCGGGGCAGCGGCCGGTCGTCGGCGGGCACCCGGTCGTTGGTCTTGAGCTGCACCCGGTCGGTGTACGGGAACCAGTAGAACTCGACGTGGTCGTGCCGGCCGATGAGGCCGGACAGGTCGCCCAGCACCTCGTCCAGCGGGGCGGGGCGTTCGTGTGCGCGCAGGGTGAACGCGTCGACGCAGCGCAGGGTGACCTCGACGAGCACGCCGAGCGCCCCCAGGCCGACCCGGGCGGCGGCGAAGATGTCCGGGTGTTCCTCGGCCGAGCAGTGCAGCACCTCGCCGGTGCCGGTGACCAGGGTGAGCGCCTCGACGAAGGTGGACAGGCAGCCGTACGCGGCACCGGTGCCGTGGGTGCCGGTGGAGATCGCCCCGGCGATGGTCTGCGCGTCGATGTCGCCCAGGTTGGGCATGGCCAGGCCGTGCCCGGCGAGCAGTGCGTTGAGCGCCCGCAGGGTCGTCCCGGCGGGCACGGTGACCAGCCGGGCGTCCCGGTCGATCCGGACGCCGGTGTCGAGGGCGGACAATTCCATCCGTCGGCCGTCCGCCAGGGCGATCGGGGTGAACGAGTGGCCGCTGCCGACCACCCTGATCCGCTCACCCGCGCCTGCCGCGTCCAGGACCGCCTCGGCTGTGTCCTCGACGGTGGTAGGGCGCAGGATGGCGGTGGCGACGCTGCGTTGGTTGCCCGCCCAGTTGGACCAAGCGGTGGTGGTACCGGCCATCGGCGCTCCTCGACATGAACGTGAACTGACTTCATATCAGGAACGTTGTGCCTGGTAAATACCGCAATCGAGGCCCGCTCGTTGTACCGGTAGTCACGGCCTCGTGACATGTGGATATGTTCTTCCGTCGAAGGGGGGTGGCGTCGAGTGTCCACACCAGCCGCCACGACCGGGCCGCTGCGCCGCGTTCCGGTGCAGGGTCGAAGTGTCGCGCGCGTCCAACGGATGTTGGACGCCTGTGCCGAGCTCGTCGACGAGGTGGGGTACGAGGGGTTGACCACCACGTTGCTCGCCGAGCGGGCCGAGGTGGCGATCGGGTCGGTCTACCAGTTCTTCCCGGACAAGCGGGCGATCGTGCAGGCGTTGACGCTGCGCACGATGGAGTCCTACCTCCAGCGGCTCGACGAGCGCTTCGCCTCCGACGACCTGACCCACTGGTGGGACGGCGTCGACGCGGGCATCGACGAGTACATCTCGATGCACCGGACGGTCCCGGGCTTCCGGACCCTGCACTTCGGTGACGTCGTCGACCTGCACCTGCTCGACGAGCAGCGGGACAACAACGGGGTGATCGCCGACCAGTTGGCCCGGGTGCTCACCGAGCGGTTCGGCATGGCCGACGAGCCGCGCCTGCGGTTCTGCCTGGAGATCGCCGTCGAGGCCGCCGACGCCCTGATCAAGCTGGCGTTCCGCCGCAAGCAGGAGGGCGACGAGCGGGTCCTCGCCGAGGCCAAGGCGCTCATCAGGGAATACCTGCACCGCCACGTCGAGGCCCCGGCCGAACCCGCCGCCCAGCCCTGACCGGCCGGCCGACCCGGCCCGCGAGCCGCCCCGGAACCGGCCGCAGCCGGGCCCGTGCCGTCCGTGGGCGGCCCGGCACCGGCCACGACGGGGTGGATCAGAGGAAGGCGTGGCCCTCGCCCCGGTAGGTGGGCACCGTGGCGACCACGCTGTCCCCGTCGACCAGGTGCAGATCGTTGACCCGTTCGCAGAGTTCACCGGCCTTGGCGTGCCGGAACCACACCCGGTCGCCGACCCGCAGGGCGGCTGCGGCGGTGCCGGTGAGCGGGGTCTGCACCTCACCCGCGCCCTCGGTGCCGACCAGGTCCAGCCCGGCCGGCAGCCACGGCCGCGGCAGCCGGCTCGTCGCCGCCGGTCCGGAGGCGATCCAACCGCCGCCGAGCACGGTGGCGATCTCCGGCGTCGGCCGGCGGACCACCGAGCAGGCGAAGAACGCCGCCGGGGTCGGCCGCCAGGCCCGGTAGGCGTCGAACAGCGTCGGGCCGTACAGCCCCGAGCCGGCGGTGACCTCGGTGACCGAGGGGTCGGCGCTGGTGGCGGCCACGCTGCCGGTGCCGCCGCCGTTGACGAACTCCAGGTCGGCGTGTTCGCGGACGGCGGCCACCGCCGCACCCCGCCGCGCCAGCAGCTCCCGGTACGACCCGCGCTGGGCGATCCGGATCGCGGCGCTGAGCGCGGCCTGTCCGGGCGGGGCGTCCCCGAGCCCGGCGATCTGCGCCTCGTACGACATCAGGCCGACCAGCCGGAAACCGGCCCGGCGGGCGACGGCGGCGGCGAGCGCACCGGCGGCCCGGGCGCTGTGCACCGGCGAGCGGCGGACCCCGACGTGCACCCGGCCGCGCAGTGGTCGCCAGGAGGCGTCGAGGTCGAGGCAGACCCGGAGTTCGGGGCGGCGGCCCGGGGCGCACACCGTGTCGATCAGGTCGAGCTGCTCGGTGCTGTCGATCATGAGGGTGACCGCAGCGGCGAGCTGGGGATCACCGGCCAGGGCGGCGAGCGCCCCCCGGTCGGCGGTGGGATACGCCACCAGCGCGTCGCCGGTCGCGCCGGAGCGGACCAGCCAGTTCGCCTCGGCCAGGGTGAACGCCATCACGCCGGCCCAGCCGGCCTGCCCGAGCGCCCGGCCGAGCAGTTCGCGGGACCGGATCGACTTGCTGGCGGCGCGGACCGGCTTGCCGCTGCTGCGGGCGGCCAACGCGGCGGCGTTGGCGTCGAAGGCGGTGAGGTCCACCACGGCGTAGGGCGGGTCGAGGTGGGCGGTCGCCTTGTCGAGGCGTTCGCGCAGGGTGTCGCTGTCGATGGCCACGAATGCACGCTAACTGTCCGGACGGCAATGCGAAATACCCTCACGTCCTACCGGGCTGCGGTCGGTGGCATCCGCGGCCTAGGCTCGGCGAACAGGAGAATGTCGCCGGTGGGGAGGCTCCCACCGGGTCTAGAGTGTTGCACCGGGACTGCCCAGTGTTGGGCCGGCGCGTGGAGGTACGGCCATCGAAAGCCAGCAGAACGGCGAGTCGTCCGGCGTGCCGTCGTCCGGGCCCGCCGGTGCCGCCGCCCAGACCGACCGGTCCGGCGCTGCGGCGATCCGGTCGGTACTGCGTATCCGGCCGTTCCGGCGGCTCTGGATCGTGCTCGGCGCAGCCTCCTTCGGTGACTGGCTCGGCCTGCTCGCCACCTCCGTCTTCGCCGCCGCGCAGGTCTCCGGCAGCACCGCCCAGGGGGCCGTGTTCGGTGGCGTGATCGCGATCCGGCTGCTCCCGGCGCTGGTGCTCGGGCCGGTGGCCGGTGTCCTCGCCGACCGGTTCGACAGGCGCTGGACGATGGTCATCTGCGACCTGCTGCGTTTCCTGCTGTTCGCCTCGATCCCGCTGGTCGCGCTGCTCGGCGTCCGGGGCGGGGTGGTGGTCACCTGGGCGGCGGTCGCCACCTTCTTGATCGAGTCGATCACCCTGCTCTGGATTCCGGCCAAGGAGGCTGCGGTCCCCAACCTCATCCCGCGCGCCCGGCTGGAGACGGCCAACCAGCTCACCCTGATCACCACGTACGGCCTGACCCCGGTCGCCGCCGCGATCGCCCTGGCGGTGCTGGACCGCAGCGTGCGCGGGGTCACCGGCGGCGAGATGCCGAGCTGGGCCGAGCCCGCCCAGCTCGCCCTCTGGTTCAACGCCCTCTCCCGGCTGGCCACCGCACTGGTGGTGGCCTTCGGCATCAAGGAGATCAGCCAGGCCCAGGCCCGGGAGCGGGGCGAGCGCCCCGAGCAGGGCATGTTCAGCCAGTTCACCGAGGGCTGGAAGTTCATCGGCCAGACCCCCCTGGTCCGGGGCCTGGTGCTCGGCATCTTCGGCGCGTTCGCCGGCGGCGGCATCGTGATCGGCACCGCCAAGTTCTTCGCCGCCTCGCTCGGTGCCGGCGACGCCGCGTTCTACATGCTGTTCGGCGCGATCTTCATCGGCCTGGCGGTCGGCATCGGGCTCGGGCCGATGGTCGTGCGGGACATGTCCCGCCGCCGCTGGTTCGGCATGAGCATCGTGCTGGCCAGCGCCTCCGTGCTGGTGCTGGCCTTCGCCATCCACCTGTCGATGGCCATCCTCGGCGCGATCATGGTTGGCGCGGGCGCCGGCATGGCCTTCCTCGCCGGCACCACGCTGCTCGGCGGCGAGGTCGCCGACGAGGTACGCGGCCGGGTTTTCGCCGTGGTGCAGATCGGCACCCGGCTGGTGCTGATCCTGGCGATCGCGCTGAGCAGCCTGCTGGTCGGGGTCGGCGGCTCGCGTCAGCTCGCCATCGCCGACCTCGGCATCTCGGTCTCCTCCACCCGGCTGCTGCTGCTCGCCGCCGGCCTGGCCGGCATCTTCGCCGGGATCAGCGCGTTCGGTCAGATGGACGACAAGAAGGGCGTGCCGGTCCTGGCCGACCTGTGGGGCTCGATGCGCGGCCGACCGCTGATGCCGGCCGAGCCGTTCGTCTCCAACGGGCTCTTCGTGGTCTTCGAGGGCGGTGAGGGGGCCGGCAAGTCCACCCAGTTGGAGGTGCTCGCCACCCGCCTGCGCGAGCAGGGCCGGGACGTGGTGGTGACCCGGGAGCCGGGGGCCACTGCGGTGGGCGAGCGGATCCGGGCCCTGGTGCTGGAGGACTCCGGCGCGGACGCCCCCTCCCCGCGCGCCGAGGCGCTGCTGTACGCCGCCGACCGGGCCCACCACGTCGCCACCGTGGTCCGCCCCGCGCTGATCCGGGGCGCGGTGGTGATCAGCGACCGGTACGTCGACTCGTCCCTGGCCTACCAGGGCGCGGGTCGTACGCTGCCGGTCGACGAGGTCTCCTGGCTCTCCTCCTGGGCCACCGGTGGGCTCAAGCCCGACCTGGTGGTGCTGCTCGACGTCGACCCGCGCACCGGACTGTCCCGGGCCGCCGCCCGCAACCAGGGGGCCGACCGGCTGGAGGCCGAGTCCGTGGCCTTCCACGAGCGGGTCCGCTACGCCTTCCTCGACCTCGCGGCCAACGACCCGAAGCGTTACCTGGTGCTCGACGCCTCCCGCCCGGTCGACGAGATCGCCGGCCAGGTCGGCCGCCGGGTGCAGGAGCTCCTGGTGGACCCGGCCGGCATCGTGCACCCGCGCCCGGCGAACGGGCCGGACACCTCGGTCCAGCCCGAGTTATCCGACACGGAGCTGGTGGGGATGGAGCACCGGACCTGATGCCTGACGTCTTCGCCGATCTGGTCGGCCAGGACGACGCGGTCGACACCCTGCGCCGGGCCGCCGCGTCGGCCGCCGCCGTGCTGCGCGCCGCCCACCTCCCGGCACCCTCCGCCGCCGCCGGTGACCCGGACGACGACCTGGCCGCCCTGGCCGAGGCCGACGACGGGACCGCCGCCGGGGGGACCGCCACGGCCGTCGACCCGGGTGCCGGGATGACCCACGCCTGGATCTTCACCGGCCCACCCGGTTCCGGTCGGTCGGTGGCCGCCCGCGCCTTCGCCGCCGCCCTCCAGTGCGTGCACGGCACCGGCTGCGGCGTCTGCCCCGGCTGCCACACCACGCTCACCGGCACGCACGCCGACGTCCGGCTGGTGGCCCCCGAGGGGCTCTCCATCGGCGTCGGCGAGATGCGCGCCCTGGTGTTGCGGGCGGCGAGCACCCCGTCCGGCGGGCGCTGGCAGGTGGTGATCATCGAGGACGCCGACCGGCTCACCGAGGCGGCAGGCAACGCGCTGCTCAAGGCGGTCGAGGAGCCGCCCCCGCGGACGGTCTTCCTGCTCTGCGCCCCGTCCACCCACCCGGAGGACGTCTCGGTGACGATCCGGTCGCGGTGTCGGGTCGTACCGCTGCGGCAGCCCTCGGCGGCGGCGGTCGCCGACGTGCTGGTCCGGCGGGACGGCATCGCGCCCGACGTGGCGCAGTGGGCGGCCGCCGCCGCACAGGGGCACGTGGGGCGGGCCCGGCGGCTGGCCCGCGACCCCGAGGCGCGTCAGCGCCGGGACGCGGTGCTGGCGGTGCCGCGCCGGCTGACCGGGGTGGGCACCGCGCTGGACGCGGCGTCGGCGCTGATCGAGGCGGCCGAGGCGGAGGCGGCGGCCTCGGTGGCGGAGTCCGACGCGGCCGAGCGGGCCGCGCTGCAGACCGCGCTGGGCGCGGGCGGCACCGGCCGGGGTGCGGCGGGCGCGACGCGCGGCTCCGCCGGCCAGCTCAAGGACCTGGAGAAGCGGCAGAAGTCGCGGGCCACCAGGGCCCAGCGGGACGCCCTGGACCGGGCCCTGGTGGACCTGGCCGGCTTCTACCGGGACGCGCTCACCTCGGCGCTGCGCGCGCCGGTCGCCCCGGTGCACACCGACACCGCCACGCTGGCCGAGGCGGGTGGGCAGAAGTGGGCCCCGGAGGGGGCGCTGCGCCGGCTGGAGGCGGTGCTGGAGTGCCGGGCCGCGATCGAGGCGAACGTCAAACCCCGCATCGCCGTGGAGGCGATGATGCTCTCGCTCTGGCGCGGCTGACCCCCGGTTCCCGCCCATCGACACGTGTTGACGGGGTGCGGTACGGTCCCGGTGGGCCGCGGTGATCGTGGTGGCACGCAGGGTGAGGTCGACCTGGGGGGAGATCGGATGCCGCGCGGCGAGATCGACGAGGCGTGGATCGAGGAGGCGGTGCGGCGGTACCGCCGGATCGAGTCCCTCCAGGCCGAGTTCGACCGGGCGGTGGAGACCGTCGAGGTGACCGTCCGCTCGCCCGACGGGCTGGTCGAGGTGGTGGTCACCGCCAGCGGGCGGATCACCGACGTGCGCTTCCTCGGGCCGCTGCACAACCGCCACCCCCGGGACGTGGCCGGCTCGGTGCAGGCCGCCGTCACGGCCGCCGCCGACGCCGCCCAGTGGGCCCGGGAGAAGCTGCACAACGAGACGTTCACCGCCTACCGCCCGCTCGCGGGGGCGTGAGATGGACGCCCTGCGCGCCCTCGCCGACCGCCTCGACGAGGCCAGCGCCACCCTCGCCGCGCTGTCCCGTACGGTCACCGCCACCGACCCGCCGCACCCGGCGTTCGGTGCGCACGCCGCCGGTCGTCCCGGCGAGGTCGGCCGGGCCCTGCACCGGCAGTGGACGACCGCCACCGACGGGCGGGCCCGCGAGGCGGGTGCCGCCGCCGCCCGGCTGGCCGCCGCCGCGTCGGCCGTCCGCAGCGCCGCCGACCGCTACACGTCCACCGACGAGGCCGCCCGCCGCCGGCTGGCCGGGGAGGCGTGATGGACCCGCTGGACCGGCTCGCCGAACCGGGCCTGGACCTGCTCGCCCGGGTCGACACGCTGCTCGCCGCCGGTGCGCCCGAGGCGCACCCGGTCTGGCCGCTGCTGCGCCGGATGCAACTGCTGCCGGGGGAGGCCCTGCGCGCCTTCCTCGACCTGCATCCCGCGCCGCTGGCGACCGCCGGCCACGCCGTGCGCCGTCTCGTGCGGGGGTACGACGACGCGTGCGCCGCCCTCACCGACCCGGGTGTCTGGTCGGGCCCGGCCGGGGCGTCCTACGACGAGGCCCGTACCGCCCTGCTGCGCCACCTGGACGAGGGCCCGGAGAGCCTGGTGGGCCGGCTGGAGTCCACCGCCGGTTACGCCGACGCGCTGGCCGACTGGGTGGAGGGCAGCCGGTTGGCGGTGGCCCGGGTGCTGGCCGAGGTGCTCGGCTCCACCGAGGCAGTCCGGGTCCGGGCGGCGGCCGGGGCGGGTGCCGGGCCCGCCGGGGCGGCTGCGGCGGCCGAGATCGCCACCCGGGTGCTCTCGGTGCTCGGGGTGGCCTACGACGGGGCGGAGACACTGCTGCGTCAGTGGTCGCCCAGCCTCGCCGAGTCGACCTGGCGGCCGACCGGCGGGCCGTCGTACCACGGCGGCCCGGTGCGGATCGGCTGATGGACCTACCGACCCGGCGGGGGCCCGTCCGTCGCGCCCTGACCGGTTCCGTCGATCCGTCGTAGGCTGAACGCATGGGCATGCTCTGCGCGGTCAGCTTCAACCGGTACGGGCGGCTCTACTACCTCGACCCGGGGGAGTTCAGCCCGCAGGTCGGTGACCGGGTGCTCGTCCCCACCGACGACGGCCCCGAGGTGGCGGAGTGCGTCTGGGCGGCGCAGTGGGTCTCCGAGGAGACCGACGGCTTCCCGAAGCTGGCCGGGATGGCCGGTGACGACGACCTGCGCCGCGACGAACTGCTGCGGCGGCGCAAGGCCGAGGCGAAGGTGGCGGCGAAGCGGCTGATCCGGGAGCACGGTCTGCCGATGAAGGTGGTCGCCGTGGACCACGTCCTCGCCGCCGCCGAGGGTGCCGGGGACCGGACGACCGTCTACTTCACCGCCCCGCACCGGGTGGACTTCCGCTCGCTGGTCCGGGACCTGGGCGCGACCCTGCACTGCCGGGTGGAGCTGCGGCAGCTCTCCGCCCGGGACTCGGCGCGGGTGCAGGGTGGCATCGGTTCCTGCGGCCGGGACCTGTGCTGCGCCACCTTCCTCAACGACTTCGAGCCGGTGACCATCCGGATGGCCAAGGACCAGGATCTCCCGTTGAACCCGCTGCGGATCTCGGGCGCCTGCGGCCGGCTGATGTGCTGCCTGAAGTACGAGCACCCGCTGTACGCCAGGTTCACCGAGTCGGCCCCGGCGATCGGCAGCCGGGTCAGCACGCCCGAGGGGGACGGCCGGGTGGTCGGCCACAGCGTCCCGAGGGACGCGGTGACCGTCCGCCTGGATGCCGACGGCTCGCGCTCCTTGTGCTCCCGCGCGGACGTCTGCGGCTCCCGGAGCGCCTACGAGAGCCGTGGCCCGGCCGGCCCCGGAGGGGCCGCGCACTGACCGACGGTTCACGGGTGTCGGGCCCGGCCCGTCAGGCGCGGTCGTGCAGGGTGACCTGGTAGCCGTCGGGGTCGGCGAAGGTGAACGTCCGGCCGAAGGGCCCGTCGACCGGCGCGGAGACGATGGTGTGCCCGTCGGTGACGAGCGCGTCGTGGATGGCCTGTACGTCCGTGGCGTGGAGCCAGATCGCGGCACCGATGCCGGGCCGGGCGGCGGAGGCGAGATCGGTGCCGGGGACGACGTCGCGCAGGGCGAACGCGATCGGTGTGGTGGCGAAGACGACGGCGTGCGGCGGCCCGGCCGGCGAGCGGACGAGGCCGAGGTAGCGCTCGTAGAACGCCTGCGAGGCGGCGAGGTCGCGGGTCTGGAACGAGATGAAGTCGGGGCCGGTGACGGGCATGCGATACTCCTTCAGTAATGTCAGGTTCCTGACATGCACAAGCTATGTCAGAATGCTGACATGAGTCAAGCTGATGCCGGCATCGACCTGGAGACGTCCCTGGGTTACCTGCTGAAGGAGGCGTCGAGCGCCCTGCGGGCGGCCATGGAGGAGGTGCTGCGACCACTCGGGATGGGTGTGACGCACTACGCCTGCCTCGAACTGCTGGCGCAGCGGCCGGGCATGTCGAACTCCGAACTCGCGCGGGGCGCGTTCGTGACCCGGCAGACGATGAACGTGCTGCTCCAGAATCTGGAACGGGAGGGCTACGTGGTAAGGCCGGCGGCGGCACCCGTCGGCAAGGCGCTGCCCACGCGACTCACGCCGAGCGGTCGACGCAGCCTGGAGCGGGCGAGCGCGGCGGTCCGTTCCGTCGAGGTCAGAATGCTCTCCGGCATGACCGGCCCCGAGCGCTCAGCCGCGTTCCACGCCCTCAAGTCGATGATCCACTCCCTGGCCTCCCCGCCCGCGCCGCCGCCCCCCGCCGGCGACCGGGGTTGATCAAGAGGTTTGCGTCAGTGTGGGCACGGCGGGTGACGCGAACTTCTTGGTCAACTTCGGCGGGCGGCGGAGGCGGCGGGCAGCGGGTGGTGGGTGGTCGGGTGGGGCGCGGGCGGCGCGGCGGGGTCCGTGCCGGGGTGTGGTCCGGGTGTGGCCGGGAAGTCAGGTGAGGGTTACCGGGGGTTCGGCGAGGCGGGGGGTCAGCGGGGTGCGGGGGGTCAGCCAGGAGGCGGTGGGGGCCTGGTCGGGGTTGAGCTGCCAGTCGTGGCAGACCCGGTCGACGGCGATCGGATAGACGGTCAACGTGCCGTCCGGGTCGATGCGCATCCGCAGGAACGACTTCGAGTCCTCGATGCCCTGCCCGGCGAAGAGCTCGTTGACGTTGACCCCGAAGGCTCCCGCCACGAGCAGGTATCCGGCCACCAGTTGGGTGGCGGCCAGCCCGATCACCGGGCCGTAGACCACGGCGGCGGCGACCGCCGGCAGCGGCCACGGCCAGTGGTAGAACGGCAGGTGCAGCCAGGCCCACGTGCCGGCGACCGCGAGTGCCACGTGCGCCAGGCCGTGACCGATGCCGAGCAGCCAGTGCCGGACGTGCCGTTTCCCGCCGGCGCTGGGCGGCTTGGCGAAGAAGGCCGCGCCGAGCAGCGTCACCCCCAACATGATCACCAGCGGGACGCTGAACAACCGCTGCTCGGTGCCGGTACGGTTCCCTGCGACCCCGGCCATGGCGAGCATCAGCAGCGTGTGCAGGGTGCCGAGCAGGGTCCCGAAACCCGGGTTGCGCCGGGGCAGCCGGTGGAAGATCCCCCAGCCGTAGCGGCGGGAGCGGGCCGCGTCCGGGAACCGGGCCACCAGGTCGTACGCGCGGGTGCGGCTGGCCCGGCGGGACAGGGTGTCCTTCGGCGGCACCTCGATCCGTTCGGGCAGGGTGTGCGTCGGATACAGGTACGCCCCGCCCCCGCCGCAGGTGATCAACTGGCGTTCCGGGCCGGCGTACCGGGCGTAGTGGTGCAGGTCGCCGGAGACCAGCAGCCGCACGTGCGCGCCGGTAGGCGCGATGATCGTCCGGACGAAGTAGTCGATCGAGTCGTACGCGGTGGGATGATCGACGGACTTCACCCAGGTCGGCGCCGGCACCGCCAGGATCACCCGGGACTCCGGGCCGAGCCGGCGGGCCACCTCGTCGAAGTACGACAGCTGTGGATCGTCCAGGTAGGACCCCGACTGGTCGTCCAGGCCGAGCAGCCACCACCCGGCCGGCAGTTCCACCGCGAAGTACGACCGGGACTGGCCGGTGCCCCAGCCGCCGAAGTTGCGGTCCCGGGAGCGGACGAACAGCCGCAGGAACGCGGTCAGCCCGTCGTACCAGTCATGGTTGCCGGGCACGGCGAACAGCATCGGCCGCTGCGGCGGTGCCACCGGCAGCGCCGCCTGGTACGGCCCCTTGCACCGGTCCTCGTACGCCTCGTAGGCCGCCGACGGATAGACCTGGTCGCCCCCCATCACCAGGGTCTGCGCCCGGGGGAGCCGGTGCCCGTCCACGGTCAGCTCCGGCTGGGCCAGCAGGTACGCCACCGAGTACGTGGCGTCGAAGCCGTCGCCCAGGTCGGCCACGTAGTCCAGCCAGAGCCCACCGTCGGGGCCGACCTGCGTGCCGATCCTGGCGTCGAGCGCGTTCTGCAACTCCCGCTTGTCCAGGTACGCCCCGAACAGCATCGCCAGCAGGGTCCGGATGCCGGTGCTGATCAGCAGGAACGGCGCCAGCCAGGGGACCGGTTTGCGGGGCGTGAAGCCCAGCTCCACCGGATCGGTGCCGCGTGGCCTGCGCACGGCCCGCTCCCCGGGGGCGTGCTCGGCGTCCGGGTCCGTTCCGGGGCCGCCCGGGGTGGCGGGGCGCTCGGGGGTGGCGGGATCGTCGCTCACCCGGGCAGCCTAGCCCTCCCGCCCGACACCGATGTCCCTTGATGTCCGGGTCCTCCGGCCGGGGAACCCCCTCGGTCCCGTCGGGGGTCGTACCGTACACTTGGCGGTCGTTGCCGCCTTAGCTCAGTCGGCTAGAGCGACGCACTCGTAATGCGTAGGTCGACGGTTCGATTCCGTCAGGCGGCTCGGGTAACCGAAAGGCCCCGTGACCAGGCTCAACGCCTCGGTCACGGGGCCTTTCTCTACGCTCGGGGAGATCAGCCCGGAGGGGTCTGGGTTGCGCCCTTCGGTTGCAGTAGCGCCGCGAGGTTGCCGTCCATCAGCGCCGACACCGCCCGGTCGACCGCCTCCCGCTGCGTCTTCTTCGCCACGTCCACGTAGATCCGCGACGTCGAGATCTGGGTATGGCCGAGCACCTCCTGGACCACGCTGATGTCCGCGCCGGAGGCGATCAGCATGGTGCCGGCGGTGTGCCGGGCAGCGTGCAACTTCGCGTCGGCCACCCCGGCGCGGCAGAGCAGGGCCTCCCACGCCTGGTGGTCCTGGCCGGCGTCCAGCCGCCGACCCCACGGTGAGGTGAAGACCAGCCCCTCCGCCGCCCACTCCAGGCCGAGGGTGCGGAACTGCTGCTGCTGCCGCTCCCGGTGCCGGCGCAGCAGCTCCACGAGCACCGCCGGTAGCGCCAGCGGCCGGACCGACTTCTCGGTCTTGAGGTCGACCTCGACGATGCCGCCGCCGACCCGCCGAGGGCAGCGGCGGGCGTGGCCGGTGCAGCCCGGCGGGCACAGCGGGGGACATGGTCGGGTGTGCCGGGCACAGCCCTTCCCCGGGCACCGGGACGGGCACAAGTGCGGCCGGGGCCGGCAGGCGGCCGGCGACTTGCAGCCGTGCTCCCACGGCGGCCTGCACGCCTCGGTGCGGTGCTTGCCCTCCGTGCACGCCACCGGATCGTCGCAGCCGTGCTGCCACGCCCGCCGCTGCAGCTGCGTCTCCAGCTCGACGCACGGCTCCTCCCCGGCCGGCGGGTCGAGGTGCACCCGGGGCCAGCGGATCCCCAGCGTCTCTCCCTGCCGCGGTCCCATCAGCAGGCCGAGTAGCCAGCGGGCCGCCATCTCATCCTGGAGCGCCTCGCGGATGACCGCCTCAGTTTCGGCCAGGGTGAGGGCGGCGACCTTCTTGGCGCGGTAGCTGGGCGGGTCGATGAGGTCGCACACGTTGCGGGCGGCCTTGCCCCGGCGGACTGCGGCCTTGAAAGCGACGGACAGCATCCGGTGCGTCTTGTGGATGGTGGCGGCAGCCATCAGCGGCGCCCGGTCTTTGCCGCGGCTGCCCCGCACGACCTTCGTCGCGGCCATCGCCGTGTACATCGCGTCGAGGTGCTCCGGCTCCAGGCGGCGGTTGTTCCCGTCGAGCTTCCAGGCCCCGATGTGCGGGATGGCGTAGTTGTTGATCAGCGCCCGGTAGGCGGTGTACGTGCCGTAGGCCCGGCGTGGCTTGATGACGTGCTCCAGCCAGTGCGTCAGCCATTGCTCGACCGTCTCGATCTTCTGCGGTACGCCGTGCCCGCGCTTGGCCCGCTCCAGCAGCTCGTCGACCTTCGCGGCCACCTCGGTGGCGGTCCGGCCCTTGCGGTGCTTGCGGTCAGGCTTGCCGTTCGGCTTCGTCCCGAGGGTCACCCAGCAGTGGTACAGCCCGTCGCTGCCCAGGTAGATCGACGGGCGACGGTTGGGCTGTCGTGGCACGGCTGCATCACTCCTTGGCGAGGTGCCTCAGCGTTGCTCGGATAACGGTCTTCTCCGCGGCCGTGACGTTGGGGTCGTTGAGCTTGCGCATGATCGCGCGAATGTCGGGCTCAACGATCGGCTCAGGCTCGGTCGGCTGTCGGCTGCCATCCCAGCCAAGGATCTGTGAGGCGGTGTGTGCGGGGATGCCGAGGCCCTCGCAGAAAGCAAGCACCTTCTCCCGCTGCGGGTTCGGGCTCTCGGAGCGTGACCAGCGATAGAACGTTGCTCTGCCGACGCTGGTCAGCCGCTCGATGTCCTCGATGCTCAAGCCCCTGCCGCGGGCTTCATCGAGAGCGCGCTTGATGAAGCCGCCGAACAGGCGGACGCGCGGGTCGTTGCTAGTCGGCGGCACGATCTCACCATAGGTGCCGGATTCGGTACTAGGTTGCCGAACGCGGCTCGATTGCCGCATGCGGCTCGTTAGCCCGGGATGCGCGGGAAGCGGTACTGGGCGGATATCGACGAGAGACATGGCGACAGCCTAGGGCCAACCGGCCCCGAGCAGAGTGACCGAAAGTACGAGCGTTGCCATAGTTGGCAATAGCTCAACATGGGCGCTATCGTCATTGCCATGCATGGCACTGAGAGAGCCGAAGTCGGCACCCCGCCGGCTGCCGTCGTCGTCCAGATCGAACCCCTTGTGCTGCGCCTCCCGGCTGCCGGCCACGTCCTCGGCGGCATCAACCGCCAGACCGTGTCCCGGCTGATCGCCGAGGACGAGCTGGAAGCGATCTACGTCGGCGGCACCCGGATGGTGCTGCGCGAATCGGTCGAGGCGTACATCGAGCGCCAGAAGCAGAAGGCGCGGGCCGCCCGGAACGGCGACCCCCGCGTGGCAATCGCCGCCTGACACGCGCGAGCCCCCGGCCGCTGCCACGGCGCGAGGGCTCCACCAGGACATCAACCCATCAGCAAGGAGTCCCGATGCAGTCCCAGACCCTACCCGACACGACCACCCCGCCGGCCGAGTCGGTCAGCCCGACCATGGCCGCGATCCTGGCGAACGCTCGCGCCGACGCCGACCGGGCCCACCAGATGCACGACGAGGCGTCGGACCTGGTCGACCGGCTGTACGCCGACCGCCGGCAGTTCCGCCGGCAGTTGGGCCAACTCGCCGGCCAGATGGACGAGCGCGCCAACGCCGCCTACTCCCCGGCCGATGGGCAGGCCCTGGCCGACTTCGCGGACGAGGTACGGGCGCTGCGGGAGTCCATCCCGGGGCCGTCCGACTCGCCGCTGACCGTCCGCGACCGGCTCACGGCCGAGCTGCACCGCATCGTCGACGACATCGCCCGCCTGGACCTGCCGATCGCCGACGACACCGGGCTGAGCCTTGGTGTGCTCGACAACCGGGCCGACCTGGACCGGTGGGCCGCCTACCTGGACAGCACGGTCAAGGTCGACACCACCAGCGGCATCCCGCACGTCAAGCGCACCCTGCGCCTCGGGGAGCGGTTTGAGGAGCTGCACGTCAGGGCGCAGACCCACCCGGAGCCGCGCGGCGAGTTGGAGCGGCTCCGGGCGCGGGTCGCCGAGCTGGAGTCGCAGCAGGGCAGCACCCGGTGAGCGCGGCCGACCCGACGCCGGACCCGGTCCCGGACCACGCGCCGACCCGCCCCCTGGGCCCGTTCCCGGGCACCGGCGGCCGGACCGGTCCGGACGTCGCGCCGGCACCGGTCTGGCCGGCCGACGCCGATCGCGGGCGCGGTCACCATCGTCGGCGAGTACTGCGGGCACCTGCCCGGCGAGATGCACGACGGGTCGTGCGCGTACTGGGCGTCCATCGCCCGGGGCGACGGCGAGTACGCGCTGCCGGACTGGGGCTCGGTCGTGGTGCTGCCGGTGCACGCCCCCGGCCTGGTGCCGCTGCGGGACCAGGCGCTGGGCGGTGTCGCGTGATCACCTGGCTGACCCTCGCCGTCCTCGGCCTGATCGCGGTCCTCGTCGGCGTCTGCGCCCTCTGGCGCATCGACGCCCGCGACGCCGACCGCTGGGCCCACATCGCCCACCGCCAGGCCGACCGGCTGCGCGTCCGGCAGATCCAGATCCGGCACAAGCAGGAGCGCATCGAGGCCCTGCGGGACGAGCTGGACGTGCAGTACCGGACCCGGCCGTCGGCGACCGCCGCGATGCTCGCCGACCTCGACGCCCTGCCCATGACTCACGAGCGGGAGTACCCGAGATGAGCGTCACCTCGTACCGCCAGTTGACGGCCCTGCGCCGGCCCGACGCCGACCACCGCGACCTGCCCACCACCATCCTCCCGGCCGTCCGCCGCCCGTCGACGAGTCTGGAGCCGGCCCCGGCCGACACCGCGCCCGCCGGCTACACCGGCCGCCACCGGGACGGCAACCGGTGAGCCCCCGGCAGGTGCTCGCCGCCATCACCCGGCGGGCCGCCGCCGACCAGCCCGACGAGATCGAGCAGTGGGTCGACGGACTCCGCCCCACCGTGCCGACCGGCGGTCTGACCGCGCTGGCGTCGACTGCGCCGATCGACACCGCCGCCGTCCGCGCCCTGACCGACACCCGAGAGGAGCAGCAGCGGTGAACGCCCTGCGACCCCGCTTCCAGCTCACCCCCGAGCAGTACGAACGCCTCACGATGCCCCTCGACGGCAACCGCGTCGGGAAGAACCCGAAGGGCTTCTCCCACCTGGAGGCGTGGGACGTCCGCCGTTGGCTGATCCGCGTCTTCGGTTTCGGCTGCTTCGACGTCGAGACCATCGCCCTGGACCTCGTCAAGGAGTTGGAGATCGCGCCGGGCACGATCAAGTACCGCAACGGCGGGTCGAACGACAAGACCATCTGGACCGTCGTCTACCGGGCTCAGGTCCGGCTCACCGTGTACGACCAGTTCGGGGGGAAGGTCGTCCTCGAGGACGGCGCGTGCGGCGACTCGACCAATCAGCCCAGCGTGGGTGACTGCCACGACAACGCCTCCAAGACCGCGCTGTCGCAGGCGCTGAAGCGGTGCGCGGTCAACCTCGGCGACTGCTTCGGCCTGTCGCTCTACAACGGCGGCGGTATCGGGGCGACGGTGAATCGGTCGCTGGTCGGCCCGGCCGGGACGGCTGCGGTCGAGCCGGCGCAGTTGCCCGCCGAGGACGCCCCGGTGCAGCCGGAGCCCGGCACCGCGCCGGCCGCCGTCGACGAGCACCAGGAGCCGGCGCAGCCCGAGCGTCCGGTGTCCTCGCCGCCGGCTGCCGAGCCGCGGCCCGCGCCGACCGCCGTCGGGGTCCGGGACTGGACGCTGAAGCCGGACCGCACCGCCGACGGCATCCGCAAGGCCGCCACGAAGCTGCTCAGCGAACACCCGGCCGTCGCCGCCAAGCGGGTCACCAACGAGCACGGTGACGACGAGCAGCTTTCGGTGCTCATGGAGCGCCGAGCGAAGGAGCTGGACCCGAAGATGCCCGCGGCTTCGGGCGACGACCTCTCCGACCGGCGCCGCAAGCGGCTCTTCGCCCTGTTCCGGGACCTCGGATACGACGGCCCCGCCAACCAGCAGCAGCGCCGCACCATCGCCGCCCGCGTTCTCGGCCGCGAGGTGACCTCCATGTCCGAGGTGACCGACGCGAAAGACATCGAACAGATCATCCGGGCCCTGGAGGGCCAGCAGCGGCAGCGCCGCCAGCCGATCGGAGCGACCGCATGAGCCACAAGCCCACCGACGAGCAGCAGCAGGTCATCGACGCCTTCCGGTCCGCCGACCGGCCGACGATCGTCACCCAGGCCGGCGCCGGCTGCGGCAAGAGCAGCACCCTGAAGATGGCCGCGCAGACGCAGCCCCACCGCAAGGGCCTCTACGTCGCGTACAACAAGGCCCTCGCGGTGTCGGCCCGCGCCGACTTCCCGCCGGCCGTGGACTGCCGCACCGCGCACTCCCTGGCGTTCGGGCCGGTCGGCCGGCACTACCGGGACCGCCTCAACGGCCCCCGGGTGCCGGCCCGCCAGGTCGCCGAGTTCCTCGGCTTCAACAGCCCCGTGCAGATCGCCGGGGAGCTGGCACCCCTCGCGCCAACCACCCTGGCCCGACTGGTCATGGAACTGGTCGGCCGGTTCCTCAACTCGGCCGACGACGAGCCGGGCATGCAACACGGTCCCCGGGTCGACGGCTACTCCCGGGCCGACAACCGGGCCCTCGGCCAGTACCTGGTGCCCTACGCCCGCAAGGCGTGGGACGACCTCCAGCTCACCACCGGTGGCCGGCTGAAGTTCACCCACGACGTGTACCTGAAGCTCTACCAGCTGTCCCGGCCGCGCATCCCCGTGGACTACGTGCTGCTGGACGAGGCCCAGGACCTGAGCCCCGTCATGGCGTCGCTGTTCCACTTCCAGACCCACGCCCAGCGGATCATGGTCGGCGACTCGGCGCAGGCGATCTACGGGTTCCGGGGCGCGATCGACGCCATGGCCAAGTTCGAGGCCGACCAGCGACTCACCCTCAGCCAGTCGTTCCGGTTCGGCCCGGAGATCGCCGCCGAGGCCAACAAGTGGCTCGACCTGCTCGACGCCCCGCTGCGGCTGCGCGGTTTCCCGCCGGCCCGGTCCACCGTCGAGCCGATCCTCGGCGACCCGGACGCGATCCTGTGCCGCTCCAACGCGGGCGCCATCGCCCAGGTGATGCACGCCGCCGCGACCGGCCGCCGGCCGGCGCTGGTTGGTGGGGGAGACGACATCAAGCGGCTCGCCGAGGCGGCCCGGGAGCTGATCGACGGCAGCGCCACCTCCCACCCCGAACTGGTGGCCTTCAAGACGTGGGACCAGGTGCGGGAGCACGCCGCCCAGGACGACGCCTCCGGCAACCTCCAGGTGCTGGTCAAGCTGATCGACGACTACGGACCCACGCAGATCATCCAGGTCGTCAACAGCCTGGTCGCCGAGCCGTCCGCTGACGTGGTGATCTCGACGGCGCACAAGGCGAAGGGCCGGGAGTGGGACCGGGTTCGGATCGCCGGGGACTTCCGCGAGCCCCGGATCGACCCGGTGACGCGACGGGCGAAGCTGGTCCCGGACGAGCTGATGCTCGCGTACGTGGCGGTGACCCGGGCCCGGGTGACGCTCGACCGGCTCGGCCTGGCCTGGGTCGACTGGTTCACCCGGCCCGCCCCGGTCCCGCCGCCGGCCGCCGTCGCGCCGGCCCGGCCGGTCCCGGAGCACGCGATCCTGCCGGACGCCCCGGACCCCCTGGCGGCGGACACCGTGCTGGACACCACCCCGGACGGCCCGGACCGCATGCGGGCGGACGAGCATCGCGCCTGCTGCTGGCTGTGCACCCCGTCCCTGCGCGACTCGTGGCCGGCCCCGGTCCCCGCGGGGGCACCCCGTGGCTGAGCAGCACACCCCGGGGGCCGGTACGCCGGCCCCCGGGGGCCACCCGGCCCTCACCGCCGCCGCCGACCAGCACCTGGCCGAGCTGCGGGACCTGGTCCAGCTCGTCCGGGACCACCGCGACGCCCACGACTGCCCGCCGGCCCGGCCGTGCCCCGGCCCGTGGGCCGCCGACCAGGTGATCCGGCTCCGCTGCCACCACCGGGCCGGCCTGCTCGCGCTGGCCCTGGCGGAGCTGGAGGCCCTCGGCTACGGGCGGCCGACCGCCGACGACGCGCACTGGCCGGCCGACCCGGACGGGGGCGCGTGATGGCCCGCCGTGCCCGCCCGCGCCCTCGCCGGGCGAAGCAGACCGTCAAGTCCCGGCTGACCCCGTGCGTCTACCGGGCCGACGTCGGTACCCCCGACCCGGCGGACCCGCAGCGGTGGCTGTGCGTGTGCGGTGTGCCGCGGCGGCACCCCCGGCACGACGAGCCGGATACCGCCGCCGCCCAGGCCGAGCACCTCCGCCGAATCGGCGGCGACCAGTGACCGGCCTGTGCAGCACCCTCCCGGCCGACTGGTGGGACCTCGGCGACGACGGCAACCGCCTCGCCCTCGCCATCTGCCGCGCCTGCCCCGCCCTGGCCACCTGCGCGGCCGACACGACGGCAGGGGAGGCCGGTGTCATCCGCGCCGGCATCGCCTACCTGGAGCGGGGTGGCATCGCCCCGATCTGCCAGTGCGGCTACCCCGACGACAAGCGGCCGGACCCGCGCCGCACCACCGTCCTGTGCCGCCGGTGCCATGTCCCGCAGGTGCGGGCGTGGCGGCAAGACCGGCGCCGCTACTGGGCCGACTACTACCGCCGCCACCGCGCGCGGCAGAGCACGACCACCATCCCCGCGATCGAGGAGACCCGAGCCGCATGACCACCAAGACCCTGCCCCGCCTGCCCAAGGACCTGACCCAGGGCGGCGCGTCCGTCGCCGTCCGGCTGCCCTTCGGTGAGGGCTCCGTCGCCCACCGCCCCACGACCGACGACCGGCTCAACGGGGTGTTCGTGTTCGGCATCGAGCAGCGGTCTGCCGTGCCGGTGGCCGCGTGCGCGCCGGACGACGACGAATGCCGGCTGCTCTCCGCCGGCTGGGCCGACCACATGGGTGCGCAGGCGTGCACCGAGGACGCCTGCTTCCCCGACGCCGAGCCCCGCTGACCGCCGGCCCCGGGCGGCACTTCCCCGCCGCCCGGGGCCGGCACCCGAACCACCCGATCCGATGCACAGAACCCCCGGAGGCGTAAGTGGCGTACCAGCTGGTCCAGGAGGTGCTCGACCACGCGCCCCCGATGACCGCAGCAGAGCGCCTCGTCCTGGTTGCGATCGCCGAAGAGATCCGCTCGACGGTGGCCAGGAAGTGCGAACTTGACACCGAGTCCTTGTGCCGCCGCACGGGCGGCCTGGACCCGAGCAAGGTTCGCGCCGCCCTTCGCCGCCTCAAGGACCGAGAAATCGAGGTCCGGATTGCTCTCGGCACGGACCGGGCCGGTAACCCGGTCTACGCCTACCGGGGACAGGTGCCCCGCTACCAGCTCCCGGTGTTCCCGCCGCCGCCCGGGTGCGGCTGCGGCGACTGCCGATTCCAGGACGAACCGGCTGTGGACAGCGCTGTGGATGACGTGCAGGAAGGCGGGCGCGACAGCCCACCTTCCGATGAAACCCGAGGTCAGGAAGGCGGGCGCGTACGCCCTCCTACTCAAGAAGGAGGGCGCTCAACGACCGAAGGCGGGCGCTCAACGACGCAAGGGGGGCGGAAAACAACGGAATCCGTCGCTCAGCGCCCGCCCTCTCCGTCCGTGACCGAGACCGTCATCCCTCAGCAGCCACCCACCATCGCTCACCTGATCACGCGAACCGGCGCGACAGACGACGAAAGCCAACTCCTGATCCAGACGATCAAAACCCGGTACCGGCCCCGGAACCTCGGCGGCTACATCCGCGCGATGTCCGACGCCGACCTCACCGAGCTGCTCGACGAGATCCGCGTCGACCGCAAGCCCGTCGACAACCTCCCGCCCAAGTGCGACCGGTGCGGCCCGAACCGGCAGATCGAACTCGACGGCCGAATCCGCCGCTGCCCCACCTGCCACCCCCTCGCACTCGCCGCAGCCCGCAGCGCCTGACCCCGGAAGGAGCACCGTGGACCGCCCCGCCCCCCAGCACTCCGACGCCCTCAACCGCATGGTCGGCATCCCCCCGGAGCCCCTGGTGCCCGCCGTCAAGGACATCCCGGATGGGGACCTGGTTGACCCCGCCGAGTACGAGCAGGCGCGTGTCGCCCGCCGCCGGGCCGCCGCCGGCCGGGCTCGTCGTCGCCGAATGCAGGCCGCATGACCGCCCGGCACCTGACGCCCGGCATGAAGCGCGCCAGAGCCTCCGCACAAGCCGCCATCGCCCGCGCCCAAGCCCACGTCCCACCCCCGCCCGCCGTCGACCCCGAAGACCCCTGAGGCGGCGCATGGCCACCCAGCCCCGCCGCCTGGCGCACCCGCTGCCGCCAGATCCGCGAAGACATCGAGGAGACCCGCCGCCATGGCCGACCTGACCCCCGCTGAAGCCCGCCAGCACCTCGCCACCCTCATGGCTGACCTCGCCCGCGACATCGACAACAGCACCCTTCGCGGCCACTTCCACAACCGCGGCTACCCGCACCTCGACGAGGCCGCCCTGATCGCCCTCCGGCGGCAGATTCGCGACGCCGTGGTCACCGTCGGCTGGCCCGACCAGGAGGACCCCGCCGTGACCACCCAGTCCCAGGACCGCATGCCGCTCCGGGCCGAGCTGTCCACCGCCGGCCAGCTCACCCAGGCCCTGGAGGCGATCCGCGAACTGCGCATCCAGCTCGACCGCACCGAGGGCGAGTCCAGCGCGTCCCCCGGTTCCGGCCCGACCCGCGCACAGGGTTCGCCGGCCGGCTACGAGGTCGTCGTCACCGCCCTGCACAAGGACGGCCTCGGCGCGCTCAGGTCCGGCGACGTGGCCGTCTCGGCGGTGGTCGACCCGGCCGACGGTCCGACGGCAGCCGCCGCGCTCTCCCAGGTGCTGCGGGCCCTGGGTGCCCCGGAGCCGATCCGGCCCGCCGACTGGGAGCAGCGGGCCATCGACGCGGTCCGGGAGGCACTGGAGGCCCCCTGGTCGGTCCTCGGCACGGGTCGCGCCTCCGAGATCGCGGTCCGCGCCATCATCGACGCCGGCCTGGTCGGGCCCGGCGGACGATGCCCCTGTTGCGGCTCCACCTACCCGCGCACCGTCGGCCTGGGTGAGGACGCCCGCTGCTGGACGTGCGCCACCGAGGACCAGACCGGTCTCGACGAGCCCGATCGGGCCACCCCGTGACCCGGCGCCGTCTGCTGGCCGCCCTCGCCATCGCCGTGGTGGCGGGGGCGGCCGCCACCCTCGCACTCGCCGCAGCCCGCAGCGCCTGGGGCGACCCGGCCGCCGCCGTCCTCGTCGCGGTCGCCGCCGTGTTCGTCGCCCAGCCCATCCCGCACCTGCTCCGCCGGAGGACCCGCCCGTGACCCCGCACTACCTGCACGCCCGCGCCGCCACGCTCTCCCTCGAGTTCGCCCTGGACCAGCTCGGCGCCCAGGCCGAACTCGAGGCCCGCGCCATCCGCGCCGAGCAGGCCGCCGTCCGCGAGCCCCTCCGCTCCGCCAGCTGGGGCCGCCGCACCGCCCTCGGCGGCCACGGCGACCCCACCGGCGACGCTGTCCTCACCGCCCGCGCCGGAGCCCGACCCAACCGCTACGCCAACCTTCACCACGACGTCCTGGAGCGCCTCGCCGCAGTCGCCCACCACCTGCCACCGACCGGCGGCATCAACCCGCTGCACCGCGTCCAGGTTGCAATCCCAGGCATGCAGCCCGGCACCGCCGCCACCCTCACCACCCTGCTCAGCAAGCTCGACGAGCGGGTACGCCGCGAACTCCGCATCGGACCCGACCGCGAGCCCCTGCCCGGTGTGGAGTGCCCGGCCTGCCGCCACCGCCTCGTCTACGTCCAGATAGCCGGCCCCGAGCACGCCTGGACCGTGGTGTGCGGCAAGCCATGCCGGTGCGTCGGCCAGGGCTGCCGGTGCGAGCAGCCTGGCGCGGTCGAGGGCCCGGTGCACATCTGGCCCCGCAGCGAGGTGCTCACCGGACATCTGGCGCGGAACTGACGCTGCTTTCAATCGTCCAGCGGTTCACTCGATCGGTGGACGATGCACTGATGCGTTCAGCGGACTGACTATGCGATGCTGGCAACAGAGATCGACGTACGGAAAGGGGGAGGAAAGTGAATGATGCCCGATTTACGCAAGGCATTCTCAACCTCGCCCATGCCGCACGTCATCTTCGCGTGCCGCAGCAAACCTTCCACCGCTGGGCGCGCGGGTACGAACGGGGCGGCCCCCTGCTGCACGTCGTCGGCAACGACCGGGACACGCTGCCGGTGACGTTCATCGCCCTCGCCGAGGCGCACGTACTTGAGGCGCTCCGCACTGCAGGCGTGCAGCCGCGAAAGATCCGGCCAGCACTCAACGAGCTTCAGCGAGAGTTCGGCCAGGAGTACGTCCTTGTCGCGCCCGAACTCGCCACCGACGGCATCGACGTGCTCTGGGACTTCAGCAGGAGCCGTGCCGGTGAGGGACTGATCGTGGGCAACACCGGCCAGCATGTGATCAAGGAGATCGTGGCTGAGCACATGCAGTACATCGCGTTCGGCAGCGACGGCCTGCCGAGGCAACTGACGCTGGCGAACTGGCAGCCCTCGAAGGTGATCGTGGACGTGCGCCGATCCTTTGGCCAGCCGATCCTCGCGGCGACCGGGACCCGGGTAGCGGATATCGCCGGGATGATGAAGGCGGGTGAGAGCGCTGAGACAGTCGCGGACGAGTTCGGCATCGACATCAGCGCAGCCCGAGCCGCCGCACGCATCCTCCTGGGCCGCGCCGCCTGAGTTCTACATCGACGAGAACATGCACGGCCGGACTCTGCGTCGGTTCATCGCCGACCTCGGCTACCAGGTACACAGTCCTGCGTCCGTGTTCGGCCGAACCCGCCTGGACGATGGGCTCGACGACGAGGACTGGCTGCCTGTCATTGGTGCCAAGGGGTGGGTGGTCTTCGGTCGGGACCAGAACATCCTGAAGAGGGAGATGGAGCTACAGGCCCTGCTGGACGCCCGGATCCACATGTTCCTGTTTCCCGGGGATGTCCCGCGACCCCAGATCATTGAGCTGGTGCAGTTCAACCTGGCCAAGATTTGCGCGCTGGCCTCGGCTAGGCAGCCCAACGTGTACTGGCTCCATCTCGACGGAGTGATCAGCTACGAGCAGCGGGTGGCAACGCTAAGGCGCCGACGTCGATAGCGGAAGTGGTCAGGCCGCCCCGCATATGAGCCCGATTAGACCGATTTGCGGAGCATCATAATGACGCCTTCGGCGCGCCGCACGTGGTCGACTGGCCTCAACCCCCGGCACGGGCGGATGATGCCTCTTGTGTCTCCCTCTCTGGCCAGCCAGATTCTGCACGGCGATCACGAGGTCGACTGCCCGGAATGCGGCTACCCGGTCTGGATCCGCTTCTCCGAGGTCATCGCCCAGTGCACCGTGACGTGCCCCTGCTGCCGACTCCGGCTTCATCTCCTCGACAGCAGCGGCCAGATGCAAACCCTGGGGAGCACCCTTGAGCGAATGCTCGACCGAGCGTTGAAGGGCTGGACCAGATGAGGCATCAGCAAGATCTTCAGGTTGCGCTCCGCGAGCGCCTGCGTCGGATCTTGACGCAGGACTACGGCCTTGCCGGACACGAGACGCGGCTGGTCGTGGAGTGGGTGAAGAAGCAGCCGGCCTTGCGTGCGGCGATCGCCGAGGCTGAACAGGTCGAGCCCGACATTGACTTCGCCAGCTTCCTGTCTGGCCTGAACAACCGGGACCTGGCCTGGCCTACCAGTACCGAAGAGGGCCGGGCGGTTCTGGTGTGGCGTCTCATGCAGCACATCGCTGACGATGACGCCAAGCACGGCAGCAACGGCCGAGCAGTCCCTCACATGGCCTTCGCCACGGGGGAACGCAACCTCAACGACGGGTGGCGGAAGTTCGTGGAGGTGGCCCTCGCCCCGTTCTTCGACTACCTCAGCGAGCGCGTCGGGGAAGAGAGCAGCGTGCTCTACGTTCTCGAACGCTACGTCCGCCGGGTGGAGTGGTTCGACCGTGAAGAGCTCTACGCGCGCTTCCAGCAGGACACCCGCAACGGCGAGGAGGTCTACAACCTGGACCTCCAGCGGTTCCTGTACTTGGAGGGGAACTACGTTACGCACGCCAAGCCGCGGTCAGCGTCTGGCGAAGCGGACATCATTGGCGAGGTCGACTCGGACGATGCCCTGATCTGTGACGGGAAGATCTTCGACGCTGGATCCCGGAGTAAGGGCTACCTCGCCAAGGGGTACAACCAGATCGTCCAGTACGCCCAGGACTACCAGAAGAGCGTCGCCTACCTGGTGGTATTCAATATCTCAGGGCGCCCGCTCCAGTTCCCCACCGACGAGTCCAAGGGTGTCTCCTTCCCCTACGTGGACATGTCAGGCGTCCGGGTGTACCTCGTCGGGGTGCGGGCGCTGCCGCCGAAGGCGACCGCAAGCAAGTTGGGCAAGGCCACGCCCGTCGTCGTGACTACGGAGGATCTGATCAACCCGGACGTCTCCTGACTATGTTGGACGGGTGACGATCTGGGTCAACGGCCGCGAGTACGGCACCGCCGCCGAAATCGCCGCACGCCTCGGCTCCGACGTCTCGGTGGCCATGGTCCGCAACTGGCACCAGCGCGACGGCCTCACCGCCCACCGGGTCGGCCGTACTGTCTACCACCCGCTCGACGAGGCCGCCGCAATCGAAGCCGCCAAGCGACGTACGCCACGCGGACGGCCGCGTCAGCTTGACGCCGCCTCGGTCCTCACCGCATGATTTGATCACTCACCGCTACAGGCGGAGTGTGCCCGCAGCCCGGCCGGTCGACCCCCAGGTCCCGCCGGGCTGTTGCGTGTCCAGGAACGGGGCACGCGAGCGCGGGGAGAGCGGGCAGGTCGGTGCGGCGCCGGCCTGCCCGTGCACCCCCGCTCAGGAGTTCGGCTGCTCCCACGACTCGGCGTCGCCGTGCTTGGCGCGCCTCCACTCGCTCGGGGCGTAGACGGCGATGTCATCGCTGTGGCTCTGCACGAAGAGGTGCCCGTCCTTCACGTAGAACTTCAGGGCGGTGGGGTGGCGGTCGATCTTGTTGGTAGCGCGTTGGACGATGACGCCCGGAGCGCTTTCGGAGCTGGTCACTGTACGAATTCCTCCTAGGTGGCCGGCGACGTCGCCGGATGTGCAGGTTGATCAACTGCCGTCGCTCAGCGTCTATTCCCGACTCCTGATCGGCCGAGGCCGCAGCGAGGTGACCCATGCCCCGAGGCCGTCCCGTCACCCAGGACGACTACGACCGCGTCCGTGCACTGCACGCCGAAGGACTCAGCCGCAACGCCATCGGCCGGCAGCTTCGCCGCTCCGGCAAGACCATCTCGGAGATCGCCGTCGAGCTGGGCCTGACATTCGACCGGACGCAGACCAAGGTCGCCACGGAGGCTCGGGTAGCTGACGCCAAGGCGAAGCGGGCCGCGCTCGCCCTGGACCTGCTCGACGACGCCGCACGGCTCCGTCAGCAGCTCTGGGAGCAGGCCAGCTACGTTGACCACGGCGGCAAGGAGTACTTCCGGGTCGACTGGACCCTCAAGGAGCCGACCTTCGCCGACAAGCAAAGGATCCTGTCGTCCGTCGGTATCGCTGTCGACCGGGCCGTGAAGCTCGACGAATACGACAAGGCCGATGCCTCGGTGTCCGGCGTAGACGCCTGGCTCGCAGCGATGACCGGCGGCGGGGACGAGGACGAATGATCCGCCCGCTCACCGGCAAGGCGCAGCGGTCAGTGCGGTTCTCCACCGCCCGCTTCAACGTGTGGGAAGGCGCGGTCCGGTCGTCCAAGACGGTCGCGAGCACCTTCCGATGGATGCAGTACGTCCGCCGGGGACCCGCCGGCAACCTTGTCATGGTCGGCAAGACCGAACGCAGCCTGAAGCGCAACGTCATCGACCCGATCATCGAGATGGTCGGCAGCCGGCGCTGCCGATACCTCGCCGGGGCTGGCGAGCTGCACCTGTTCGGCCGGCGCATCTACACCGCCGGTGCCAACGACATCCGCGCCGTCGAGAAGATCCAGGGACTCACCCTGGCCGGCGCATACGGCGACGAGATCGCCACCTGGCCGGAGCCGTTCTGGGACATGCTCGGCACCCGGCTCAGCATCCCGGGCGCCCAGTTCTTCGGCACCTGCAACCCGGCCGGCCCGGTGCACTGGCTCAAGCGCAACTGGCTCGACCGCTCGGCCCTGTGGATCGGCCACGACGGCAGCACCTCCACCGGGCACGCTTCAGACCCGGTTGACCTGCACCGCTTCTCCTTCACCCTCGACGACAACCCGCACCTGTCCCCGGACTTCGTCGAGAGCCTGAAGCGGCAGTACGTGGGCCTGTTCTTCAAGCGGTACATCCAGGGCCTCTGGGTGCCCGCTGAGGGCGCGATCTTCGACATGTTCGACGAGAAGCGCCACGTCACCTCCGACCTGCCGGCCATCTCCCGGTGGATCGGCCTCGGCGTGGACCACGGCACCCGGAATCCGTTCCACGCCGTCGTCCTCGGTCTGGGTGCCGACCGCCGGCTGCACATCACCCGGGAGTGGCGGTGGGACTCGGCGCAGAAGCGCCGGCAGCTCTCCGACGCGGAGTACTCCCGCGAGCTGCGCCAGTGGCTGTCCACCGTGCCGGTTCCCCGCTCCGACCTGACCGGCGTCGCCCCGGAGTACACGATCGTCGACCCGTCGGCGGCGAACTTCCGGGTGCAGCTCCACAACGACGGGGTGTCCGCGCGGCTGGCCGACAACAACGTCCTGCCCGGCATCAGCACCCTCAGCACCCTGTTCGCGCTGAACCTGCTCGACGTGCACGAGTCGTGCCGGGACCTACTGCTGGAGATCCCCGGCTACTGCTGGGACGACAAGGCCGCCGAGCGGGGCGAGGACAAGCCCATCAAGGTCGCCGACCACGGCATCGACGCCTCCCGGTACGTCGTCCACACGCCGCGGACCGTGTGGCGGCCGATCGTCCGCCCTGGCCTCCAGATCGCCGCCTAACCGAAGGGAACCTCCATGAAGCCCACCATCGGCCGCATCGTCCACTACCGGCTGAGTGACGCCGACGTCGCGGCCATCAACGCCGGCCGCGACACAATCGCCGTCCAGAAGCACCGTAACCCGGTCAGCGCCGGCCAGGTCTACCCGGCGACGATCACCGCCGTCTTCGACGAGGCCTCCGGCACCGCCAACCTGGTCGTCCAGCTCGACGGCACCCAGCAGCACTGGGTGACCTCCCGGAAGCGGGGCGAGCCCGCAGACGGGCACGAGCCCTCCGGCGGCACGATCCCGCCGGGCACCTGGTGCTGGCCGCCGCGTGTCTGATGCGCCCCACCACGATCCCGGACGAACAGGTCGCCGCCCACCCAGGCTCGATGAAGGGCATCATCGCTGGACCCAGCCCCGACATCGCCCCCGTTGAAGCGCTCTTCGACGGCCTCGTGGACGGCGGCTTCGAGCGCGCCATGGTGCGCTGCGAGTTGGAACCCGGCGACCTGGAGAAGCTCGCCGCGGGCGGTCACGTGTGGCTCGTCTTCGCCGGCCCGATCCCCGTCTTCGGCCTGGCCGTAACCCCGCCCACCGAGTAGGAGGGACCGCACGATGCCGCTGCCCTCCGACTCTCGGCAGCCGTGGCCGCCCCGGGACCTTGCCCCGGTGTACGCGAAGATCGAGGAGTGGACGGCCTGGTACTCGGGCCAGCCTGACGCCCTGGCCTCCGTGTACGACCGTTCCCGGCCGCGCAACCGGCCCAGCCAGTACCGCGGCGGGGTGCTCGGACGGGCCGCCCGCTGGTGGTGGGGCGAGCCGGTGCCGGAGGGCGAGCGACGCGCGAAGCTGCACGTACCGCTGGCCGCCGACATCGCCCAGACCTCCGCCCGGCTCCTGTTCTCCGAGCCACCGACGCTCACCGCGACCAACCCCGAGACGCAGGCCCGCCTGGACGAGCTGGTCGACGACGGCGCGCACGCAGCCCTCCTCGGCGCGGCCGAGACCGCATCGGCGAAGAGCGGTACCTACCTGCGGATCGTCTGGGACCGCTCGCTGCGCCCCCGGCCGTGGATCGCCCGGGTCGACGCCGCCTCGGCCGTACCCGAGTTCCGCTGGGGTGTGCTCACCGCGCTGACCGTGTGGAAGGAGCTGGAACGCAGCAACAACGCGGTCGTGCGGTACCTGGAACGCCACGAACAGGGCGTGATCTGGCACGGCGTCTACAACGGCACCCCGGACCAGCTCGGTGAACTGGTCGACGTCGGAGGCTGGCCGGACGCCGCCTGGCTGAAGTCGCTGGAGGGCGTCCAGTGGTCCGGCCGTATCGCGGCCGTGCCCACAGTCCGGGGACGACTCACCGCCGTCTACGTCCCCAACGTCACCCCCACCCGCATCTGGGCGGATATCCCGGCCGCCGTCGACCTCGGCCGCTCTGACTATGACGGGGTGGAGGGACTCCTCGACGGCCTCGACGAAACCTGGTCGAGCCTGATGCGAGACCTCCGCCTCGGCGTCGCCCGTCTGTACGTGCCGGAGGAATACCTGACGTCGCTCGGCCCCGGCAAGGGTGCCGCCTTTGACGCCGCGAAGGAGATCCTCTACGGGCTGAAGACGCTCAGCGACGACGACCGGGGTCTGAACCTGGAGCTGGTGCAGCCGGACATCCGGGTGGAGCAGCACCTTCGTATCGCCGAGCAGATCACCCGTAGCATCGTCGAGACCGCCGGCTACTCGGCGGAGTCGTTCGGCATGGCGGACTCCGGCGGTCAGGCGATAACGGCCACGGAGGTCGGGGCGCGGCGCAGCGAATCGTGGGTGGGCCGCGATGCGAAGATCATTCACTGGCGGCCGGCGCTCGGGGAGATCCTCGAAACCCTGCTCATGGTCGATGCGACGATCTTCAACACCCCCGTCACACCCGAAGTTCCGCAGATCGACTTCGGTGACACCGTCTCCGAAGATCCGGAGAAGCAGGCACGCACCCTGCAACTGCTGCACGCCGCCGAGGCCATCTCCACCTGGATGAAAGTCAAGAAGCAGTATCCCGACTGGGACGACACCGAGATTCAGACCGAGGTGGACCGGATCAAGGGCGACGCTCCGGCGCCGATCGAGGTCGGAGGTGCGCTGGGCGCGCTGGCCGGCAACAACCCGGGCACCGGGGAGCCCCCGCCGGTCGAGGAGTAGCCCGTGGCGCTGACCGGCGAGCAGATCGAGGACGTCACCCGGGGTGCAGTCGACCTGTACCGGAGCGCAGAGCAGGCCATCCTCGCCGAGGTGACCCGCCGTCTGGCTGCCGGCCAGGACGCCCCCGACTGGGCGGTGACCCGGCTCGCCGCCCTGGGCTCCCTGCGGGAGTCCACGGAGCGGATTCTCGCCCTGGTCGCCGGCCGCGCCCCGAACCTGGTCGGGGAGATGCTCGCTGCCGCGTACCGCACCGGGCAGGGCATCGCGACCCGGGACCTGCCGGCGACGCTGCTGCGGGATGCTCCGGACCTGGCCAGGGCGGTGCAGACCGTACCGCGGCTGAGCGTGGTGGAGTCGCTGGCCGGTGCGCTGGTGGCGGACATCAGCGCCAAGCACAGCGCGGTGCTGCGCCGGGTGCTGGACGTGTACCGGCAGACGATCGCGCAGGCGTCCGCCGTGTCGGTGGCGGGCGGGATGACCCGCCGGCAGGCCAGCCAGTGGGCGTACCAACGGTTCGTCGACCAGGGTGTGACGTCGTTCGTCGACCAGGGTGGCCGGCGCTGGCGACTCTCCAGCTACGTCGAGATGGGTGCCCGCACCGTCACCCAGCGGGCCGCCGTGCAGGGCCAGACCGACCGGCTGACCACGCTCGGCGTGGACACGGTGATCGTGTCGGACTCGCCCCGGGAGTGCGAGCGGTGCCGGCCGTGGGAGGGCAAGGTGCTGTCCATCTCCGGCGCCCAGCGTGGCCGGGTGGAGATGCCCAGGATGGTCGGGTCGGGCACGGTGACGGTGGACATCGCCGGCAGCGTGGCCGAGGCGCGGGCGGCGGGTCTCCAGCACCCGAACTGCACGCACTCGCTGCGCTCCTACCTGCCCGGGGCGACCCGCCGACCGGCGCGCCCCACGGCCAACCCGCGCGGCTACGAGGCCAAGGAGCGGCAGAGGGCCATCGAGCGGCAGATCCGGAGGTGGAAGGAGCGGGAGACGTCGGCGTTGACCCCCGAGGCGGCGGCCGGCGCGAAGGTCAAGACCCGCCAGTGGCAGGGCGCGATGCGTGACCACCTCGCCGCGAACCCGGAGCTGAAGCGCTTGCCGTACCGGGAGCAGATCGGCGCGGGCAACATCCCGCCGAAGTCGCCCGTTGCGGCTGCCCCGGCTACGCCTCGGCCGCGCCCGGCCTCGCCCGCGCCGACCGTCGACCCCGCCGAGGCGGCGCGCAAGGCGTGGGACGACCGCGCCGGCAGGGCACGTACCGGCCAGGGCGCGCTCGATGCGGCACCGCTACGCCTGGACCCGCGCACCGGCCGCCTGACCGGCGGGGACGCCTGGCCTGGTCAGCAGGCCGCCGGAGACGCCGTCCGCTCCTACCAGGGGTCTGGCTTCCAGATCGTCAACAAGGCGCTGCGGCAGCGAGTCTCGCCGCTGCCGGAGCGCGCCGCCGAGCTGCGGGCCGGCCTAGACGACGCGCTCAGCCGGTCCCGGCTCATCACCGACATCGTCGTCGAGCGGGGCTTCCGACCCACGGACGCCTTCGGCAACGACTGGGCTACCGCCGACGTCACGGGCTGGGAATGGACCGAGCTGGCCTACAGCTCGGTGACGGCCGACCCAACCGTCGCCGCCGAGTTCGCCGGCTCTCGGGTCGGCATCATCATGCGCATCCTCGTCCCCCGAGGCACCGGTGCCGTGCGGGTGTCCGACCTCGGCGGCGAGGACGGCGGATCAGAGGCAGAGGCCGAGATCCTGCTCGCACGGGGCACCCGGTACCGGGTCGTCCGCGACCATGGAGTGATCGACGGCAAGCGTCGTGTGGACGTGGAGGTGCTCCGTGGCTGATGGCAGGCGTGACCGACAGGAGCGGCCGACGTCGGCCAGGGAGCGCCAGGCCGCCCCGGACGAGCCGCAGGAGTACGACTACCGCCCGCCGGTCGACCCGACCCGACCCCTACCGCCCGGCGTAGGCCCTGCCTCGAAGGACGACCGAGATTCCTGACCTGCTCACGGGCAGATGTACTTCTTCACCACCTCGTTGATCTTCTTCGCCTTGGCGTCACCGAACCCGTCCGGATGATCGGGGCTGGTGAACCTCGTGTTCACGAACATGATCACCTTGGCCTGGTCGTCGGGAAAGCCCTTGATGGTGCTGCACTGGTCGCGCCCTCGGTCGATGATCCGGTCAGGGTCCTTGTCACCAACGATCTCGGGATCGATCTTTCGTAGTGCGGCAAGGTACGCCTCCGCCGTCTTCTGGTCCGGCTTCGGCGGGATACCGGCCGCTTCCTCGGCCTTCTCGATCGCCTCGGAGCTGAGACCGCCCGGCGTCGTCGGAGCTGCTTGCGGGGCGTCCTCGCTACTCCCGCAACCCGCCAGTGCGCCGACCAGCGCGGCGACCACCCAGATGTGACGTGCCCTCATAGATGCCTCCCGTAGGTGATGACCCGGGCACGGTACAGCCCGGCGGCAAGGGCCGCCGGTCACCAATCCGACACGAGCCGGAGGCTCACCGATGACCCAGCCCGCCCAGCAGCCGCAGACTGCGCCGCCCGCTGCGCCGACCGTCCCCCAGGGGCAGCCCGCCCAGCAGCCGCCCAGCCAGCCGCCCGCGCAGCCGGCTCCGTACACCCCGCAGGCCTGGCCCGGCTACGCGCCGCCCACCGCGCCCCCGCAGCAGCCGCAGCCCGCCGGACCGGCGTGGCTCCAGCAGCCGCAGGTGCCCGGTCAGCCGCCGACCCAGCCGGCACCCCAGCAGCCGCACGCCCCGCAGCAGCCGTACCCGCAGGCCCAGCCGGGCCAGGGGTACCCGGTGCTGCCGGCCGCCTACCCGCCACCGCCGGCACCGGCCGACGGCGGCGACGACGGCCAGGGCTACGACTTCACCCGCCTGCCGAAGGGCGCGCGGGAGGAAATCGAGCGGCTCCGGGCCCGCGACCAGCAGCACACCACGCAACTCAAGGTCGCGTCCGTATCCCAGCAGGCGTGGGCGCTCGCCCCGCAGTTGGGCGTCAACCCGCAGGCCCTGGTCGGGTCGCTGGCCTGGCAGCAGGCCGCGGCCCAGCTCAACCCGGCGGCCCCGGACTACGCGCAGCGGCTGACATGGACCATCCAGGCCGTCCTGACCGCGAACCCGTGGATGGCGGCACCCGCCGCCCCAGCCGGCGACGGACAGGGGCCGCAGGGCCAGGGCACGCCGCCGTCCCCGCCCATGGCGCTGCCGCAGCAGCCCGCCGGACCGGCGCGCTCCGGAGGCGACTTCAGCGGCGGACCGGCCGGCGGCGCAACCCAACACGTCGGGACCGGCATCGACCGGCTCCGACACGCCTACAGCCAGCAAACCTGAACCCATAGGAGTCCACCGTGGCGGTAACCCTCGCTCAGGCCGCGACCCTGAGCACCAACGACCTCCAGCGCGGCGTCATCGAAACGTTCGTGCAGGTCAGCCCCATCCTCGACCGGATCCCGTTCATGACGATCGAGGGCAACGCGTACGCCTACAACAGCGAGGGCACGCTGCCGGGCGTGGAGTTCCGCGCCGTGAACGGCCAGTACACCGAGTCGACCGGCGTGGTCAACCAGTCGACGGAGTCCCTGGTCATCCTCGGTGGCGACGCGGACGTCGACACCTTCATCGTCAAGACCCGCGGCAACATCAACGACCAGCGGGCCGTCCAGACCGCGATGAAGGTCAAGGCCGCGAGCTACCGGTTCCAGGACGCGTTCTTCAACGGCGACGTGGCCGGCGGCGGCGACGCCCCGAACGGCTTCGACGGCCTCCGCAAGCGGCTCACCGGTAGCCAGGTGTTCGCCGCCGGCACCAACGGCATCCCCGTCGTCGGCAACGGCACCAGCGACCCGCACGCCTTCTTCGACGCCCTGGACAACCTGCTGTCACGGGTGCCGGGCATCAACGCCAGCAACGGCGCGATCTACGCCAACAGCTTCATCAGCGCGAAGATCCGCTCGGCGGGCCGCCGGATCGGCGGCGTCGACATTGTCCGCGAGGACCTCACCAGCAAGCGGGTCCTCACGTACAACGGCATCCCCGTCCTCGACCCGGGCCAGACGGCGGCCGGCGTGGACATCCTGCCGCAGACCGAAACCCAGGGCACCGCCGCCGGCACCGCGTCCTCGATCTACGCCGTGAAGTGGGGGCAGGACGAGAGCGACAAGGGCGTCACCGGCCTCACCAACGGCGGCGTGGACGTCCGGGACCTGGGCGAGATCGACGCGAAGCCGGTCTACCGGACCCGGATCGAGTTCTTCACCGGCGTGGCGGTCTTCGCGGGCAAGGCCGCGGCCCGCATGACCGGCGTCCTGAACGGCTGAGCCCACCGCAGAAAGGAGGCGCGGGTCATGGCGACCAGCGCGCAGAGGAAGCCCAAGGCCGACGAGGCCCCGAACACGGCACAGGCGGCGGCCGAGCAGGTCGCCGCCGAGGGCCACGCCCCCGGCCAGGTCCCGGAGGTCACCGTCGCTGAGGGCCAGGTCCCCGGCGAGCGGCAGATCACCGCCCCCGGCGACGGGCCGGCCGACACCACCGACCCGCGCGAGCGGGTATCCACCGTCGTGGTCTCCGGCGACAAGCTCGCCGAGGCCGCGAAGGACGGCGTCGGCGCGGTCGTCGGCTACGTCAAGACCGGAGAGGTCCCGCCGGCCGGCGACCCGAGCCGCGACACCTCGAAGGACCGGTACGAGGAGTACGAGGTCGGCGGCGTGAAGCTGCGCCGCAACCTCGAGACCGGCAAGTCCGAGCGGATCTGAGTCCTGGGGTGGTCGGGTTCGCGGCCCGGCCACCCCGCCGAGGAGGCACCGGTGGCGTACGCGACCGTCGACCAGCTCCACGACAAGCTCGGCCGGACACCGGCCAACGCGCAGCAACTCCTCGACCGGGCGAGCCGGGACGTGGACCGGGCGCTCCTGTGCTCCGTCTACGACCCGGAGAGCACGGCCGTCGTCGACGCGTTGCGTGAGGCGACGCTGGAGCAGATCGCCGTAGGCCTCGACCACGGCGACGTCACCGGCAGCGGCACCCGCCGCCGTGGCGGCTTCACCATCGGCCGCCTCACCGTCCAGGCCGCCTCCGCCGACGACACCCCGGTCAAGATCCGTGGTCTCTGGGAGCAGGCGTGGATCATCCTTCAGGCTGCCGGGCTGACCGGCCACGGCCCGCAGAGCAGGTGAGCTGTGGACTGGGCCGAGTTCATCGCGCTGCACATCCCCACCCCGGCCACGATCAGCGTGGAGGCGTACGAGGGGTCCGGGGCGTACGGCGACGTCTACGCCGCGGCGGCGGACGTCACACCGTGCGTGGTGGAGCAGACCCGCCGCATGGTGCGGGTGCAAACCCAGGACGCGGCCGGCGCCGAGCAGGTGTCATCGACCACGGTGTACGCGCCGCCCGGCACCGTGTGCCCGCCCGGATCCCGGGTGACCTGGGCCGGCCGGACGTTGCGGGTGCTGGCCCGGTCGGACATCTCCGCACACGGGCTGCCGCTTCCAGAGCACGTCGAACTATCCCTGGAGTAATCATGCCCGAGGAGTTCCGCCTCGACTGGGACGGAGACAAGGTGCTCGCCGCCCTGGCCGGTGCCTCCTTCGACGGCACTCTGCTCGCCGGCGAGCACCTGCTTCAGATGTCGTCCGGGCTCGCCCCGCATGAGGAGGGCGACCTGGAGCGCTCCGGTGAGGTGTCGAGCGACCCGGGCACCGGAGCGGTCGCCGTCTCGTACGACCGGCCGTACGCGGTGAAGCAGCACGAGGACATGACGCTGCGACACGACGAGGGTCGGCAAGCGAAGTACCTGGAAGAGCCGATGGACACGGAGCGGGACACGATGCTCGCCCTCATCGCGCGGGCCACGCGCAAGCCGCTGGGAGGCTGAGATGGTGACCGGCGACGGCTGGACCTCCCAACTCCTCACCGGCCTGGCCGAGCTGATCGACGCCGCCGACGTCGGCACCTGGCAGCCATCCGGCGCGTACCCCTCCGACGCCACAGCCATCGTCATCCGCGCCATCCCGCAGCAGCCCGACCGGCTGATCACCCTCGCCGCATACCCGCTCGGTGCCGACCTGCCCGGCATGGCCGACCACGCGGTGGGTGTGCAGGTGCGCTGCCGGGGGCTGCCGGACGATCCGCGCGACGTCGAGGACCTGGCCGACGCCGTCTACGACCTGCTCGACAGTCTCGGCCGGGCCGCGGTCGGCACCGTCTCGGTCGTCGACATCACCCGCCGCTCGTACACCTCCCTCGGCCAGGACGGCAATCGGCGGTGGGAGACCTCCAGCAACTACACCGTGCAGGCCATGCGCCCGACGGCCAACCGCATCGACTGAGAGAGGCAGGGTCCCGCCATGGCGACCACCCCCGTCACCCGGGTCACCGAGCTGGCCCGCCAGCACCGACTGGACATCGACACCGGCGCTTACCCCACTGTCTCCTACGGCCAGCTCCTCGGCATCGAGGAGGCGAAGTTGGTCGAGGAGCGCCGCACCGAGGACGACGAGATGTACTCCGACGCGGGAGCGGCGCGGGAGGAAGTGACCGGGTACTCCTGGCGCATCGAGGTCAAGTTGGCGTGGTCGACGAACCTGGCCGGCACCAGCATCGACACGATCCAGGCGTTCCTGCGCGCCAGGTTCAAGGCCCTGCGCACCAGCTCGGCGGGCAAGAACGAGTTCGGCATCCGCTGGTACCACCGCGACGGGCTCGACGACGGGAACAGCCACGAGGGCCGCGTCTACGTCAAGTCCTGGGCGCCGTCGGGTGGCAAGGGCCGCGAGACAGTCGACGTGGTGCTCCAGGGACAGGGGCCGATTGCCGATATCACCAACCCGGCCGGCAACCTCACCCCCGTCATCACCAGCATCTTCCCGACCTCCGGATCCACGGCCGGCGACGACCAAGTCGTCAACATCTACGGCGTCCACTTCACCGGTGCCACCGCGGTGGATTTCGGCACCGACGACGCGACGGACTACACGATCGTCTCCGACTCGCACATCGTGGCGATCCCCCCAGCGCACACGGCGGCAACGGTGCAGGTCAAGGTCACCAACACGACTGGGGCCAGCGCCAACACCAGCGCCGACGACTACACCTACGCCTGATGGGCGCTCGGCTCGGCGATCTCGACCAGTACTGGTCTCCTGGGTTGACGCTGACGGTCCACGGCCGGGAGTACGTGGTGCCGCTGGCGTCGGCGGAGCTGGGTCTGTGGTGCCGGCGGCTGGCCGAGGTGACCGGCGAGGTGCACAGGGCCAGCTCTGACGCTGAGATGCAGGCTGCGGTTGCCCGGATCGAGCGGATGCCGCAGCTCCCTGGTGACCTGTCGCTGCCGGAGCGGGTCCTCGGCGACGTCTACCAGCAGATGGTCGACGACAAGATCAAAGATCCGTACATCCAGTTCTGCGGGCAGGCCGCCTACATCTGGATCATCGGCGGTGAGGAGGCCGCTGAACGGTACTGGACATCCGGTGGCCACCCGGAAGCGCCGGGCCCGGCGAACCGGCAGGAGCGCCGGGCCCAGCAGCGGACTGGCGGGACCCGTACGGGCGGGGGCGGCGAGACCCAGTCTCTGGCCTCTACGAGTGGTACGAGATCCCCGACGACGTCCGGGCGCAGGAGCAGGGGCCGCCGGAAGGCTCGGTGAGCTGGTCGGCCCTGCTCGGCCGGTGGGCGCTCGTCGAGGCTGACCTGCACTCGGAGTACGGCATCGACGTCGAGGACCGGGCCCTGATGCGGGCCCGGTCCTGGCGGTGGCTTGAGGTTCGGATCTTTGCCCTGCTGGCTGCGGACACCCGCACCTACCGGGCGTTTGCTCCCGACCCGGAGATTCCCGGTCAGTAGGTGGCCTGCCCTCAGTGGTGACCCCGCGCACCGTACCGGCCGGCGTCCAGTTAGGAGGCGATCACCGATGGCGCTCAAGCTCGGCGAGTTGGTCGCGTACCTGCGCGCGGATGACACGCAGCTCGCCAAGGGGCTCAGGGCGGCCCAGACGAAGATGCGGCAGGCGGGCGAGAAGGCCCAGCAGTTCGCCCCTGTTATCGGCGCGTCCCTGGCCGCCGGCATCGGCGCCGGCCTCCTGGGCGGAATGGACCTCGACGCCGCCCGCGCCAAGCTGACCGCCCAGGTCGGCGACCCGGTGCTGGCGAAGACCATCGGCGATGCTGCCGGCCGGGTCTACGCCCGCGGCTTCGGTGAGTCCGCCGGCCAGGCGATGGAGGCCGCCCGGGCGGTCGTCTCCTCCCACCTGGCCAAGGTCGACGACGCCGGGGCGATCGAGCGGATGACCGCGAAGGTGCAGGCGTACGCCACCGCGTGGGACACCGACGTTGCGACGGCGACGCAGTACGCCTCCACCCTGATCGGATCCGGCCTGGTCAAGAACGCCGACCAGGCCATGGACCTGATCACGGCCGCGTCTGGGCGAGTGCCGGCCGCATTGCGCGAGGACGTGCTGGAAGCCGGCAACGAGTACGGGCAATTCTTCCACGCGCTTGGGTTCGACGGAAATCAGGCGTTCTCCCTGCTGGTGAAGGCATCCGAGAAGGGCACGTACGGCATCGACAAGGCCGGCGACGCGCTCAAGGAATTCACGATCCGGTCGACGGATATGTCGACCGCCTCGGTGGCCGCATACAAGTCGATCGGGTTGGACGCCGAGAAAATGTCCAACAAGATTCTCAAGGGCGGCAAGGACGCGCAGGGGGCTTTCAAGCAGACCGTCGACGGACTCCTGTCGATCAAGGATCCAACGAAGCAGGCCAACGCGGCCATCGCACTCTTCGGTACCCCGCTGGAAGATCTCAACGTCCAGGACATCCCCGAGTTTCTGCGGTCCCTGTCCTCGACCGGTGCCGGGCTTGAGGGGGTGGCGGGCGCCTCCGACCGGGCCGGTGCCGCACTGGAGAAGACCGCCAGTCAGAAGCTGGAGGCGTTCAAGCGGCAGGCGCAGCAGGCCCTGGTCGAGAAGCTCGCCGCTGCGGTGCCGTACATCGAGGCCACCTTCGGATGGCTGAGCAGGAATTCCGGGTGGGTAGTGCCTCTGGTGACCGGCCTGGCCGGACTCGCCTCGGTCATCTACGCCATCACCATCGCTATGCGGGTGTGGGCGGCCGTGCAGGTGATCCTCAACCTGGCGCTGTGGACGTCGCCGATCACGTGGATCGTGCTCGGCATCGTCGCCCTGGTCGCCGTGATCGTGGTCATCGCGACGAAAACCCGCTGGTTTCAGGACGCCTGGAAATGGGCGTGGACCGGGATAAAGGACGGTGCGGTGGCCGTTTTTTCCTGGGTCAGCGAGAATTGGCCTTTGCTGTTGGCGATTATCACCGGGCCCATCGGTTTGGCGGTTTACTGGATCGCCAAGCATTGGTCCGAGATAAAGGCAGGGGCGACGAGCGCGAAGAATTGGATCGTCGGGAAATTCAACGCCCTGGTCGATTTCGTGTTCGGCCTCGGTGTGCGAATGGGCCGCGCCACCCGGGGAATGTTTGACGGCCTGAAGAGTGCATTCCGGTCGGCGGTCAACTGGATGATCGGCCGGTGGAACAATTTCCAGCTCACCTTGGGTGGTGGGTCTGTGCTCGGTGTCGGCATCCCCTCGGTCACCCTGTCGACCCCGAACATTCCCTACCTGGCCAAGGGTGGCACCGCGCTCGCTCCCGGCTTGAGCGTCGTCGGCGAGCGCGGCCCCGAGCTGGCCTACCTCAACCGGGGGGCCACCATCCAACCCCTGTCGTCCGGGCCAGCCGTCGCCGGCCTGATGCGGCTCCTGCTCAGCGGCGAGTTCCGCATCCGGGGCTCCGATCTGGTCGTCGTACTGCGGGAGCAGGTCGCCCAAGGTGGCGGCAGCGTGCAGCGCGTCATGGGCACGGCGTAGAAGGGGGAGGAAGTGTCGTACCTGACCGGCGACCCGCTGGGGGTTCGGATCCGGATCGCGTTCGGGGCGGCCATCGCGGCTGACCCGGCGACCTGGACGTGGACGGATGTCACCGAATGGTGGCACGCCCCGGTGGATGTGAATATCGGCTGGGGTCGGTCGCAGGGCGCTGTCCAGCCCGAGACGAGCACGATGACCTTGGCGTTGAAGAACAGCGATGGCCGGTTCACCTCCGGGCATCCAATGTCGCCGTACTGGCCGAACGTCCGCAAGTGGACGCCGATCTCATACGACATCGACCTGGGCGATGGCGTCGGCTGGCGCAACCGGTACTCGGGCTACATTCGCCGGTGGCCCCTGACCTGGCCGGGTCGATCCGCCGAGATGGCCCTGGCCCGGATCGAGGCCGTCGGCATCCTCGGCCGGGTCAACCGCGGCTCCCCGCCCGCCCGGACGCCGATGTACCGGACGATCACCGCAGCCCGCCCGGTCGCGTACTGGCCCGCCGAAGACGGGGTGCTCTCCCAGCAGGCCGCCGCAGCCATCGCCGGACAGGGCCCGCTGAGGGTGTCCGGGATCGTCGAGTTCAAACGGGTCCCGGACTACTCGTACGAGGGAATCACGGTCACCCGGTACGGCACGGCCGCCCTGGCTGACCTCTCCGGCGGCGGCCAGCTCGCCGCCGCCCTGCCGGCCGCCGCGGTCACCGCTACCGCTGCTGGCGCATGGACGGTCCATGCGGCGATCAGGGCCGACTACTCCACCCTGCCGAGCGACACGGTCCTCATGGAGTGGACGTGCGACAGCGGCACGTACCGGCGATGGCAGCTCAAGATGACGACCCTCAGCCGCACCCAGGTCATCGGCTACAACGTCGCCGGAGCCCCGACCACCCTGATCGACTACGGGTCGACGACATCGACCTTCGTCAGCTACGGGGTGTCGGCATCGGTGTCGGCGGGCACGGTGACCGTGCGCCTGGACGGCGGCCCGGCGACCAACCTCCCGGGATCGACGACGTTCTCCGGCCAGCTTGGCGGCGTCCTGTCGGTGGCGGTCAATCCCGCCTCAGCGACCGCCACCGCCGAGCTGCTCGCCGGACATGTCGCCGTGTGGGCGCGTGCGCCCCTGCCGGTGGAAGCGGTGCCTACCAGCAGCGTTGATGCTGCCGGGGTGTTCGTGCGCGAGGCGAGGCGCTCCTTTCAGAACGAGTCGGCGGGTGATCGCTTGCGGCGCCTGGCCGCCGAGGATGGCGTGCCGCTGACGATGCCGACGGTGCCGCTGTGGTCGTACCAGCGGATGGGCTGGCAGCCGCAGTCGACGCCGATGCCGCTGTATGAGGAGTGCGAGGCGGCCGACGGTGGGCTCCTCTACGAGTCCGGGTTTGGGCTGGCGTACCTGCCTCGGGCGGCCCGGTACAACGCGCCGGTGACGCTCACGATCGACGCCGACGCCAGGCAGTTGGCCGGCGCGTTCGAGCCGACTGACGACGACCAGCTCCTGCGCAACTCCTGGACGGTCGAGCGGACCGAGGGCAGTTCGGCGACGGCCGACGACCCGGCGTCGATCGCCGTGCAGGGGCGGATCGAGGCCAGCGCCAACCTCAACCTGGCCAGCGACGCCCCGTTGGCGGACCAGGCCGGCTGGCGGCTGCGGCAGTCCACGGTCGCAGAGCCCCGATACCCGTCGGTCGGCATCAACCTGGGCAGCTCGCGGGAGCTGGCTGCCGCGTGGGTGGCCTGCCGGCCCGGGTCGCGCATCCAGGTGGTCAACCCGCCGCCTCAGGCGGTCCCGGGCGTCATCGACCAGCTGGTTGTCGGCGCGAGCGAGACGTTCCGGGGGCGGCAGTCGTGGCGGGCGAGCATGTCCGTGGTGCCGGCCGCTCCGTGGCAGGTCGCTACGGCCGGCGGGGCGCGGCGGGCGGCGACGGACGGGTCGACGCTGGCGGCTGACACCGACCTGGCCGGCGCGACCGTGGTGTCCGCCGGATTCGCGGCCACCGCCGCCTCGTCCTGGCCGACCGCCGACGTTGGCGGCTCCTGGACGGTGGAGGGCACCGCATCGGACTACAGCGCCTCCGGCGGGGTCGGCCGCATGGCCCTGGGCACCGTGCTCGTGTCCCGCCGGGCCATCGTCGGGACCAGCCGCGCCGACGCGGACATGGTCGCCACGATCACCGCACCGCTCGCCGTTGACGGCGACATCCAGCCCATGCTGGGGCTCAGGTGGACCGACAACAACAACACGTACCTGTACGTGGTGGAGCTGCGGCCTGACCAAAGCATCTGGGCCGGTATCGAGAAGCGCGTCGCGGGCGTGCAGAGCACCATCGGCAAGACCCAGACCGCCCTCGCCCCCGGCGCCGCCCTGCGGATGCGGGCCCGCGCCCGGGGCACCCTGCTGGCGATGCGCGTGTGGCTGGCCACCGACCCGGAGCCGACCACCTGGGACTGCACCGGCACGGATTCGGCGCTGACCGCCGGCCGGCAGGCGTGCCGGGCGATCCTCGGCACCGGCAACACCAACGTCGCACCGGTCGTCACCTGGGATGACGTGCGGGTCTTTGACCCGACGACCCTGTCCCTGGCGTCGACGGCGGGCCTCTGGACCACCAAGGCGTCGGCGATGCCTCTGGACCTGGCGGTGGGTGGCGAGCGGGTGACGGTGTCGGCGATTGCCGGCTCGTCCAGCCCGCAGACCGCGACCGTGTCCGCCCGCGCCGTCAACGGCGTCGAGAGGTCCTGGCCGGCCGGCACTCCGGTGCAGGTGTGGCAGCCGGCTGTAGCACCCCTCTGAGGAGAGATATGACGACGGACGCCGGGGACTACATCACCCCGAGCAGGCTCAACCCGGTGGCGTTCCAGCTCCAGTTGGGCTCGAACTACACCCTGACGACGACGGCCACGGACCTCACCCTGACCAACGTCACCCCGGGGTACAGCTCCGGCACCACGTCCATCGTGGTGCCGGAGGGCGGCATGGTTGGACTGGCCGTGTGGCAGGGCGATTTTCAGCTCACCACGTCGGCCACGGTCACCGCGGCGACCCTGGACCTGACCATCGACGGGGCCATCCCGACCGGTGCCCCGCAGGCGCTGTTCGACCCGGGCAACGTCACGGACATGCGGCTGACGCCTGGTGCGTCGTGGCCGTTCGCCCTGGCCGCCGGGTCGCACTCGTTCGGCCTGCGCGCGTCGATCACCCCGTCGACGTCCAACGTCCGCCTCAACGCCCGGCACACCTGCCTGTCGATCCTGCTGCACCCGTAGGAGCTGCCATGACCACCGCACCGGCCAACCTGCTGGCGGTCCGCCGGCTCCTGCTCGACACCATCAAGGGCCTCGACCCGGC
The DNA here is from genome assembly GCF_030518815.1 of Micromonospora cynarisoli. Classification (NCBI taxonomy): domain Bacteria; kingdom Bacillati; phylum Actinomycetota; class Actinomycetes; order Micromonosporales; family Micromonosporaceae; genus Micromonospora; species Micromonospora cynarisoli. The sequence goes on from NZ_CP130426.1 coordinate 5,348,734, forward strand.
GGCGGTGGGGATCGTCGGCGACCCGGCCCACCGGGGCGGCTACCACACCGGCTCGGACCGGGTGGTGTCCGGCGACTACTCGGTGGTCGAGTCGTCCCGGGATCGGACCGGCCTCACCGAGCACGCCTCCGCGCTGGACGTCGGCAGCTTCGCGGTGACCGTCGGCGGTAAGCGGTACGACCTGCGGCATCTGTCCGCGTGGCTCGTCGACCAGTGCAAGGCGGGGACGGCCGACACCCGGGACATCCGGGAGGTCATCTACTCCCCGGACGGCAAGGTCGTGCGCCGCTGGGACCGGCTGGGCCGACGCTCCACCGGCGACGACTCGCACCTGTGGCACACCCACATCTCTTACCACCGGGACGCCATCAAGGCGGGCCGGGACCAGACCGCGGTGATCCGCCGCTACCTGACACACATCGGCCTGATCAAGGCCCCGACCGTGGAGGTGCCCGTGGCACAGGACCCCGTCGCGTGGGCGACGACCAACCGGACGGCCGCCTTGCTGTCCGGCGCCCCCGCCGACTACCAGATCGACGGCGAGAAGACGCGCCGCCGGGAACCGAACCGGATCGCCGAGGCCCTGGCCCGGATCGAGGCGAAGGCAGAGGCGACCCTCGCTGCGGTGAAGGGTGTGGACGGGCCGGGGATCATCGCCCGCATCAACGAGGTCGCGGCGGCCGAGGTGCAGCGTGACGCCCAGGCGCTGGCCGAGCTGACCGGCCGGCTGGACGCGGTCGCCGACCTGCTCCGGCGGCTGGAGTCCGGGGAGCTGACCGCCGAGCAGGTGCTGACCAAGCTGCGGGACCTGCTGCCCACCGGTGCCGCCCCGGTCCCGGGCCAGGCACGTGAGTGACGGGCGAGCGCATCCGGCAGATGGTGCGGGACTGGTGCTCCGTGCTCCTTGGCCTGGGGATCGTGGGGCACCAGGCGTTCATCGTCCCGCCCGGGCAGGCGTCGGAGATGCTGGTGGTGGCCGGTCTCACGCTGGTTACGGGGCCAGCGCTGGGCGGGGTGGTCGGCCTGCGCCGGGAGGCCAGTGGGGGCGGATCTGGCTCTCCGTCGTCGCCCTCGTCGTCGCCGTCGGAATCCTCGTCGTCGCCAGCGCCGTCCGGGGCGGGTGATCCGGCGTGACCTGGACCGGATGGCGGGTGCTGGTGGCGTGTCTACTCGCGGCCCTGGGGTCGTCGATCACGTCGATCCTGTACACCAACGCGGCGGCCCACCAGGCCGAGCAGCGGTGGTGCGGGATCGTCGCCACCCTGGATGACGCGTACCAGCAGACCCCGCCGCAAACGCCCGCTGGGAAGCGGATCGCCGACTCGATCGCCGAGCTGCGCCGGGAGTTCGGCTGCTCGTGACTACGGCGGCGGCCGGTCGTACCGGACGCCCTGGCGTTCCAGCCGGGCCCGGACCTCGGCGGCATGCTGCTCGGCCACGGCCATGTCTGCGCCGGCGGCGGCGAGCAGCTCCACGGTCGGCGCAGAGATCCCGACCGGGTCGGCCATCGCCGCGCCGGCCTGGATGCCCAGCAGCACCGGGTCGTCGGTGACGGCCCGGACGGCCGCGACCGCCTGGTCCCGGTCGACGTCCCGGTCGGCCCCGATGCCGTATCGGCCGGCGACTCCCGACAGCTCAGCCAGCAGCAGCCGGCCCCGAGCTGGCAGGGAAGGCACATGCACCACCCCATCAACGTACCCAGGAGGTACCCATGTTCACGGGCAGGTTCTGGAAGGCCGCCGCCGAGCGGGCAGGCAAGAGCGCAGCGCAGGCGCTGCTGGGGCTGTGGGCCCTCGACGCCGGGTTCAACGTCCTGCACGCCGACTTCCCGCTCGCCGGCGGTGTGGCGGCCGGTGCGGCCGTGCTGTCGCTGCTGACCTCGGTGGTGTCGGCCGGCGCCGGCGAGCCGGACTCGCCGAGCCTGGTGACCAACGAGCGGTAGACCTCACCAACACGAACGCCCCCCGTCTGGCCTTGCGGCCGGGCGGGGGGCGTTTCGTCGTCAGCGGGCCCGCAGTGCGTCCCGGGTCAGGTGAGGCCGAGCTGCACGAAGTCCTTGGCGAGGTCGGTCTCCTTGAACTGGACCTTGCCTCGGTTCGACACCTCGATCGAGTAGAAGCCCTTCCCCGACGGCACGTCCTTGACCGTGAACTGGAACAGGCAGGAGTCGGCGCGGGTCCGGTCCTCCGGGTCCGTCTGCGGCTGGCCCTGGTCGAGCGCGCCGACCCCGACGATGGTGCCGGTGTTGTCGGTGACCACGACCTTGGTGCCGCCCGCGATGTCGTCGTGGCCGCCCGTGCCCGCGCAGATGTTGGTCTGAGAGGACCAACCGAAGTTGGGCAGCTCCAGGGTGAAGGTGCCGCGCACGAGCAGGGGCAGTGGGGCGCGGCTGGTCGCCGCCGGCGTGGGTGCGGCGGTCGGCTCGGGGTCGCCGCCGCAGCCGGCCAGCAGGAGTACGGCGGCGGTGAGCGCGGTGAGGTGGCGGGGGGTCATGCCGGGCACCGTACCGGCGGCCGGCCACCCGGCTGGGTGATCGTCGGGGATCTGACGGTGAGACCAACGACAGCGCCCCCGCACGGCTCCGGCCGGCGGGGGCGCTGCGTCGTCTCCAGGTCAGCTCGCGGCGGCGATCCGCTCCGCCCGGACGTCCCTGATCCGGCGCTTGGCGGTCGCCTCGCTGATGTCGAACTCCTCCTGGATGGTGCGGACGATGTCGGCGTACCCGTGCCCCCGATCGAGCATCGTGCCGATCACCTCCTCGACCGTCTCCTGCTCCTCCGGCTCGTCCTCGGCGACGTCGTCCAGGTCGACGTCAACCTCCGGATCGGCTGGCGCCGGCTTGCGCTCGCCGGCCCGGACCCGCCGGCCGTCGACCTCCACGATCCGCCCCCACCAACCGGTGTCACGGGTGGTGTCATCGGTGTCAGACACCGCGCTGACCTGCGCGTTGACACCAGTGTCGGGGTCGCCCCCCTCGGTGGGGGAGGGGTCCCGGCGCAGCCACCGGTCGTGCAGGGTGACCGCGGTGACGTAGATGACGCCGACGATGCCGAGTGCGATCGGGCCGCCCCAACCACGGGTCGGCTCGTCGGCGGCTGCGGCGAGCAGCACGGTGGCGGTGGTGGTCATCAGGCAGCTCCGAACAGGAGGGCGGGCAGCGGGGCCACGACGTTGGTGACGATGTCCAGCAGCGACCGGGTGACGTCACCGATGAGGCCGTTGGGCAGGTCGGACATCATGCCGAGCAGCGCGGCGACGACCCACATCTTCCAGTTGATCCGGTACAGGGGGCTCTGCGGCCACGACAGGGTCGCGAACCGGCCGAGGCGCTTGCTGCTCTTGACCGGCAGGAGGCAGCCGATGGCGTAGATCCAGAGCAGACCGATGCCGACGCCGAGGATGGCGTTGACGCTGGCCCCGGCGATGTACGCCCCGCCGGTGGCGTCCAACAGGCCCTGGATGGCCCCACCGGCGGCGGCGACGGTCTTGGCGTCGGCCGGCGACCCGTCGAAGCCCTCCTTGAGGGCGGGCACGGCCATCACGAACGCCAGCCGGTCCCGCAGCGAGTTGGGTCCGATGCTCATGTAGTCGACGAGCAGGGCGAGCAGCAGCAGAATGGCCACCGCCGTGGGTGACATGGTGTGCGCCACGGTCAGACCCCCGTCCAGTCGAGGATGTAGGCGTCGGTGCCCGCGTCGTGGACCGTCAGCCGGGGCGCGTCCATCGGCTCGTTGGCGGCCAGGGCGTCCCGGGTGAGCGCCTGGAGCTGCTGGCCGAGGATGGTCCCGTACCCGGGCAGCGACAGGTCGAGGATGACGATGTGCCGCCGGTCGGCCAGGACTTCGTACTGGCCGTCGAAGATGTGCAGGCGGTACGGCAGGGCGGCCATCAGCGGTCCATCTCCAGGTGGGTGAGCACGGGGAACAGGGTGATGCCGGCCAGCACCATTCCGGCGGCGGCGATGCCGGCTACCAGCTCGGAGCCGTTGATGATGGCGAGGATCGCCGCGATGACGTCGGCGATGATGCTGGCGGTGAGGGCCACGGCGATGGGCGTCCAGGGGATGCGCCGGGCCGGCAGCACGACGGGGTCGATCCGGGCCTGGCGCATCTCGCGGACCCTGCCGGCCAGCTGCTCCAGGGACTCGGCCGGCATCGTCACCGTGCGGCCGGCCAGGGCCTTCAACGGCGAGTCCGGGGGGACCTCGCCGCGCACGCGGTGTGTGGTCGTCATGATGGGTGTCCTTCCGTGTGTTGGGAGGCCCGGGGCGCGGCGCGATGTCCAGTCGGTGAGCCGCGCCCCGGGGCGGTTACTTGGTGCGGGGCTTCCAGCGCTTGACGGTCGCGAGGCTGAGCCCCGTAGCCTCCGCCAACTCGGCGTTGGTGGGCTCACGCTTGAGCCGCCTGGTGAGCCGGGCGCGAGCCTGGCTGAGCCGCTTGGCGCTGTCGGTCTGAGCCGGTTGGGTGAGCCGTTCGGTGACCCGTCGCTGAGCCGGGGCGTGAGCCGTTGCGGGGCTCACTGGTGAGCCGGTGTCCGGCTCACGGCGGGCCGGGCTGGTCGGCTCACTGACCGGCTCAGCGACGGGCTCACGGGCGGCGGTCGACTGAGCCGGGACCTGAGCCGGCGGCGGGCCGATCTGGGCCGCGATGTGAGCCGGCATCCTGATCCCGCCCAGCTCCACGAGGGGCTCGCGGTGGTCCGCGTCGAACGCCCTGCGGCCCTCGGCGCTGAGTCGGTCGGTGGCCTGCCTCATGATGAGCCGCAGCTCGTCCATCAGCTCCCGCTCGCGGTCGGTCGGCTGGGTGTCGTCGCGGAAGAGCTCGGTCTCGATGTTCAGCACCCGGCGGAGCTGCTCCCGCGCGGCGGCGACCGTGTCGGCATCGGCCTCCTTGGTGAGCTGCTGGAGCCGGCGCAGCGCCGCCGCGAGCGGGTCGCGCCGCCGACGCTGCCACCACCGGGCCGGCTCGGCCGGCTGGTCGCCGCGCAGTCGGAGAGCCTGCTGCTGGACGTGCAGCTCCATGCCCGCGTCGACCAGGGCGACGATGCGCCGCTGCGCGAACACCTCGGTCAGATCGTCGACCGCACCGGGCTTGAGCAGGCCCAGGCGCACGCCGATGCGCTGCGGCGTCCAGATCCACCGGGACGGCTGCCGCTCGGCGGGCTCGACGTCGGCGTAGAGGCTCATGTACCAGATGCCGGCGGCCAGCGGCGGGGTGACGAGCCGGAGCACCACCTCGGTCAGCGAACTGGAGGCGGTGGAGGCGATGACGCCGGAGGCGACCGCGACGATCCACACGAACCGCATGTGCCGGCTGATGTCCGGGGTGTCGCCGTCGATCGCGGCGGCGAGCTTGTGGGCGGCGAGGCTGCCCTGGTGGAGCATCACCACCTCGAACGTGGCGCAGAACATCAGCGACCCGGGCGTGTTCAGGCCGAGAGGCCCGTGGGCGACCTCGTACATGCCCTCCATCGCGAACAGGGTGGCGAGGCTGACCGCGACCAGGCCGAGGCGCTCGTGCACCTGACCCGTGCGCAGGAACCGCAGGACCAGGCCGAGGGCAAGCAGTGCGCCCACCACGCCAGCGCCGAAGAGCAGGGGCTGGCCGTAACCGGTCAGCCAGGTGAGGACGGCGTCGACCGCGGGCCGGATCGACTCGGGAATCTGCATGCCCGGAATCATGGCACAGGTTTGACAGATTCGGAAGTTCTGACAGACTCGGGTCGCATGAGGCTCGCTCACGCACCCAGCCCGGCTGTCGCCCCCCGCCGCCGCGATCTGCCAGACTTGGTCAACTCGGCAGGTCTGACAGGGGGTCCGGTGGTAGGCGATGGTGCGTGGCTATCGATCGGCGAGGTGCTCGCCAGACTCCGGGCCGCCGGTTTCAGCGAGAGCGAATCGACGGTCCGCCGGATGATCGACGAAGGCGTGCTGGACTCCTACCGGACCGAGCGGGGCGGACACCGGCGCATCAAGGCCGAGTCGGTGACCGCTCTCATCCAGAAACGCAGCGCCGGCCAGTAGCCCCTGACACACGACAGCCCCGACCAGGCCGGTCGGGGCTGTCGTGTGTCAGGGTCAGGCAGCGATGACCACCACGGTCGCGTCGTCCCGGTACCCGTCGTCGCGGGCCTGGGCGGCGGCCACGAGCACGTCGGCCAGTCGCTGAGGGTCCTTGGCGTGCAGCCGGGTCAACGCGGCCAGGGGCACGCCGCCCTGGTGGACGCCGTCGGACGTGAGCAGCAGCAGATGCCCCTCGGTCAGCAGCGTGTCGTCAGCGTCGAGTGCCCGGACCTCCGCCACCGTGACCGGGGTGGCCTCAGCCAGGCTGAGGCGGAGCCAGTGGTCCTGGCTGGCGGCCACCTGCTCGGCGGCATATCCGCCGGAGACGCGCAGGAGCTGACCCATGGTGTGGTCGGTCGTGAGCTGCCGCAGGGCGGACCCGTCCCACCACCAGGCGCGGCAGTCGCCGATCCAGCAGACCTGCACCCCACCGTCGGAGCTGACGGTGGCGGTCACTGCGGCGGCGGTGTGGTCGTCGCCCAACAGGTCGGCGGCGGTGAGGAGGCCGGCCAGGCCACTGCGGCGGTCGGCAATCCTGGAGACGGCGACGGCCGCGACGTCGGCGAGGTGGGCCAGCTCGCGACTGTCGCCGGTGCCGTCGATGACGGTGGCGTGGGTCGTGCCATCGGCGGTCGTCCAGGTGTGCGCGCCGTCGCAGTTGTGATCGCGGGTGCCACGACGGGTGGCGTTAGCGGTGGTGATCATGAGATCCATTCTCTCGTTGGGTCAAAGGTCGGCCGGCGGCCCGAGGTGCCAGAGTCCGCCGACGATCAGCGCCCACCGTGCGTACGCCCGCTCCGCGCACCGCCGCACCCCACACACTGGGCACCGGCCATCCGTGGGCCGGTGCTGGATCATCAGCTGCCACCAGGTGCGCCTGCCTACCTCGCTCACCGCTGCCACCACCCAGCGATCCTTGCGGCCATGAGGACCAGGACCACGGCGGCGATCACCCACCCGGGCCAGCGAGCCGGAGCGGGCGGCTTCGGAGGCTGGGGGACCTCGACGCCGTCGGGGCAGCGCCCACCAGGCCAGGTGTGCTGGTGCGGGTCGGTCATGGGTGCCTCCAGCCGGTGACGCGGCGAGGTGCGCCGGGCCGGGGTGGCACGAGGGTCCAGCCCGGCCCGGCGGGGGCCGCCGTTGCTGACGAGAGGCCCGACCGGCAGCTTTGCATCCTGTGTATGCAGAGTCAACAGTGCATGCACAGAGTGTCATGCCGGGTGCCACGATCAGGGGGCTGACGAGAGGTGGCCCCGCCATGCCCCGACAACCCGTGTACGAGCAGGTGATCGACGACATCACGGCGTCGATCCGGTCCGGCGCGCTGCGCCCTGGCGACAAGCTGCCGTCGATCGCTGAGCTGTGCGTGCAGTACGAGGCGTCGGCGACGCCGATCCGGCTGGCCCTGCGCATCCTGGATGAGCGCGGCTGGATTGAGGTGCACCAGGGCAGGGGCAGCTTCGTGGCACTGGAGCAGCCCGCTTAGCCAGCCGAACGTTCGAACGTTGCGCCGGCCGGACGTTCGCGCCGCCGCTCCTAGCGTCCGCCCTGTGATCAGCCCGCACACCCGGGTGCCCGTCGCCTACCAGCTCGCCGCTGTGCTGCGCGCCCGCATCCTCAACGGCACGTACCCTCCGGGTGCGCTGCTGCCCAGCGAGACGCGGCTGAGCCAGGAGCACGGGGTGGGCAGGGGCACGGTCCGGCGGGCGGTCGCCGAGCTGCGTGCCGAGGGCCTGGTCGACGCGGCGTCAGGGCGGGGCACGCGGGTGCGGGAGGCGGCCGACCGGGAGATCGTGTCGGTGCCGCGCGGCGCGCTTGTCAGCGCCCGGATGCCGACGCCGGAGGAGCGGGCGGAGCTGGACATCCCGGAGGGGGTGCCAGTGCAGGTGGTCACGCTGGGCGGGCGGGTGCGCGGGGTACACCCGGCGGATCGGGTGACGCTGAGGCTCAGGTAGCGCCATCTAGCGCCAGGTCGCGTTGTGATCGACGATCTTGGGCCGCCCTGTGCCCGGAGCATCCCATCTCGCATATCGTGATGACGTCCGATGTGCCCCGACTCGTGGGGGCGGATCGGACATACACCCCGGATGCGGAGCACGGCCATCTATGTACGGCTACCCGGCATATCCGCGTGATCACAGGCCGCTGTGACCATGGGTGGTGGGTGCGCTCCCAGTCCGGGGGTGCTGTACGGGCGTCCCACATGTGGGAGCGCGATCTCGTACAGTAGTGCGATCCTCACCGGCCCGGAGCTGCATTGATCCCCGTACGCAGTCCCGGTCACCGGACCCACCACTAGGAGGCGCTTGCCCACCGGGAGGCCGGACCGCGACCGACCTTCGATCACACCCGTCCCGCTTGATCGGAGACCCCTTTGCATACCAACAAGCTGACCGCCGCCAATGTGCTAGTCGCCGCAGCGGTGGCAAGCTGGGCCGCCTTCATACTGCTCGCCACGGTCGCCGACGAAACCCACCATCTCTACACGGCCCTCGGCTTGGCCGGCGCCCTGACCGTTGTGGGCCTCGCCGTCAACACCCGGCAGACCGGCTCCAGGGGGGAGCGCGTCATCACCGTGGCAGTCGCGGCGGCGCCCCGAGAGGCGTACTACCGGGGGTATGGCGACGCCGCCCAAGACGCGTTCGGTAGGGATGACGATCAGGGCGATACCACCGACCTGCGCAACCCCTGAGGTGGGTTGCACAGAGAGGTTGCAGTATCGGAAGTGAACATGCGTTGCCATAGTTGATAATGGCGCTCTCAGCAGGGGGAGAGTGACGTGAGGATCACCCATGTTGAGCCCTGATTCGGGTGTCCGATCAACTCGTAATGCGTAGGTCGACGGTTCGATTCCGTCAGGCGGCTCAGAGGGAGGCCCTGGCCAGCATCACTGCTGGTCAGGGCCTCATTTCATCGATGTAGTTTTGAATCGCCCCCCGAAAACCCCCACAAGCGCCTACCGGCGATCAGGTGCAGCGCACCTGCCAGCAGGGGTGCAGCGGCTACCTGGCCCTGCGGTTCCTGTCATCCTGAGGCGCAGGGCCGGTGATCCTCGGACCTGCCCCAAGCTGTTCGAGGATGTCGGAGCTGTCCGGGGCGAGGACGGGTTTCACGATGTAGTGCTTGTTGGTGGCCTGCTCGGTGGCGTGCCCAAGCTGCGCGGCGGCGCTTTTGGCGTCGGCGCGGGCGATGGTTGTAGACGACTCGTCAGCCGTCCAAGACCGTCGAAGGTGACATGCAGGGCCGCTGGCGCGGGTAGCCTGCGGGGGTGAGCACACCATCCGGGGACTACACGGCGACGCTTCCCCGTAAGCGCATGGGCGCGGCAGTCATGTTCACCGACGCCGGTGGGCGGGCGTTGCTGGTCGAGCCCGTCTACAAGGACTACCGGGCCGCACCGAGGGCATGATGTTCGTCTATGACGGCGGCACTCTCGATGAGGTGGGCGCGGCCGACATCAACCTGCCGCCGGACGAGCTGTGCAGCTGGGCCTGGTGCACCGAAGGGCAGATCCGGGAGCGGATGTCGGAGCTGCTGGCACGCCGGTCGTCGCTGCGCTGCGCGCCAAGGCCGACGGCGCGATGTTCGACCTGGAGAACGCCTTCCACGCGCACTGACGTGTGTCGGTGGCGCACTTCCTCGGTGAGAAGCGAGCGCGACGCATCGAGACGGTGGCCGACGTGCAGGCGTTGGGCGTGCTGCGAGAGCGGCGGTGGGATGATTCTCTCGTGTTGAGTATCGGGCTGACCTTGGAGGTTCGTCCCATCAACCTGTGCGAAGCTTTAATGATCTAGGAACCTCCAGTGGACGCCGGAGCCCCGGAAGGTTCCGAGGGGGAATATCTGGATTAGATGAACAAAACGGACCTTGATTAAGTCGATAACGCATCGTCGAGTTGCTATATCCGCTGTTGAGGAGCCGCTGCGCCCGGCCACCGCGTCGGGCGAGGATCGCAACCGATCGGGCCCGGAAGGCGTTCCGTCCGATCTCTTCCAGCTGCGCCCGGCCACCGCGTCGGGCGAGGATCGCAACTCCACGTGGCGGATCTCCAGGACCAGATTGGCCGGGCTGCGCCCGGCCACCGCGTCGGGCGAGGATCGCAACGTCGGTCTGATCGACCGGGCTCAGGCTGGGCGGGTGCTGCGCCCGGCCACCGCGTCGGGCGAGGATCGCAACACCCCGAGCAGCGTCCCGTCGCCGTAGACGATCGGCGCTGCGCCCGGCCACCGCGTCGGGCGAGGATCGCAACAACAAGCTCGCCAACGCAGCCTGGTCGTTGAACCAGGGCTGCGCCCGGCCACCGCGTCGGGCGAGGATCGCAACGCGTGCCTCTCCACGATCTGCCAATACTCCTCCGTCGTGCTGCGCCCGGCCACCGCGTCGGGCGAGGATCGCAACCCGGCGGTGCTCTTCGCGTACGGCCGGCACGTCCCGTGCTGCGCCCGGCCACCGCGTCGGGCGAGGATCGCAACCTGGCGGACCTACCCGCGCACGTCAGGCGGTGGGTGAGGCTGCGCCCGGCCACCGCGTCGGGCGAGGATCGCAACATCGTCGCACGGGGCGGGGAAATCGCGCAGATGGTCGAGCTGCGCCCGGCCACCGCGTCGGGCGAGGATCGCAACCAGTCGAGCCCCGGCCGGTGCTCGACGACGTCTTGGGCTGCGCCCGGCCACCGCGTCGGGCGAGGATCGCAACGGCTCGTCCGGGCCGCCGCCGACGTCGGCGAGCCCGCTGCGCCCGGCCACCGCGTCGGGCGAGGATCGCAACAACCGCCCGGACCGGCGTAGCCTGGACATCATCGGCTCTGCGCCCGGCCACCGCGTCGGGCGAGGATCGCAACTTCCGGCCGACCCCGGACAACACCCGTCCCGCCGCGGGGGCTCTGCGCCCGGCCACCGCGTCGGGCGAGGATCGCAACCAGGGACAGCGGGGCTGGTGGCCGGAGGCTGAATCACCTGCGCCCGGCCGCCGCGTCGGGCGAGGATCGCAACGCGCACCACAGCCCGTGGTCAGCAGCACGCCCATGCCTGCGCCCGGCCACCGCGTCGGGCGAGGATCGCAACCCTTACGGAATTCGCGGTACATGTGGGCGTCGTCAACGTCTGCGCCCGGCCACCGCGTCGGGCGAGGATCGCAACGTGAACGGGTCCCACACCACATCGCTCGGCCCGCAGCTGCGCCCGGCCACCGCGTCGGGCGAGGATCGCAACGTGCCGTCGGGGTTGGCGTGGGATGCCCAGGTCAGGCTGCGCCCGGCCACCGCGTCGGGCGAGGATCGCAACGCCTCCTCGGTCGTACCCCACTGGGTCTGACCGACGGGGCTGCGCCTGGCCATCGCGTCGGGCGAGGATCGCAACAGTGCGCTGTCGCTGCTCCTCGCGCTGCTCCTCGCGCTGCTCCTCGCGCTGCGCCCGGCCACCGCGTCGGGCGAGGATCGCAACGGGGAGACGTGCTCCCGACGGCACGGTCTCATCCCACGCTGCGCCCGGCCACTGCGGCGGGCGAGGATCGCTTGGGTTGGGTACGCGGCATCAGCTGGACTTATTCGGGCGGTCCGGAGTCCTATGACGGTCTGGGTTTCGGGGCGACGGCCGCCCGGATAGAGTGCCCCTGACGGGGCTGTGATCGTCCCGGCGCGGGTCAACGGCCCCCCGTTTACCCCCCCCACTCCTGCTGATCATCGACTGCCGGTGACAATCACGGCCCACTCCGCGATCGTGTCTGTGCAGCTCAGTGGCAGCTCGTAGTGAACGTTGACAAGCCAGGGACCGTCAGATTCGGGCAGCGTAGGTCGACGGTTCGATTCTGTCAGGCGGCTCAGAGGGCGGCCCTGACCAGCATCACTGCTGGTCAGGGCCTCGTTTTCATCGATGCGGTTTGAATCGCCCCCCGGCCCCCCACACACAAACGCCTGCGTGCGATCAGATTCGACCGACCGACGCGGCCCATGATCACGTCGGGCGGGTTGTCGCCCGACCAGCGACAAGCTTCAGGCGGGTCGGTGCCTTCGCTGACCCTGGGGCCAGGATGGCAAGAGAACCGCCCCGCCTTACAACTCCTAACTCTTTGAGCGTTGGAGTCGGTGCCAGCAGATGATGGCGCAGGCGAGGGTGAGGAAGGCTTCGTGGATGTCGTCGCGGATCTCCCAGCGGATGCGGAGGCGGCGGAACCAGTGCGGCAGTGCGATGGTGCGCTCGACGACCCATCGTCGGGTGCCGAGGCCGGAGCCGTGGCCGGTGCCGCGTCGGCCGATGACCGGTGTGATGCCCTTGGCGCGGAGTTGGCGGCGGTAGCAGTCGTAGTCGTAGCCACGGTCGGCGTGCAGCCACTGTGGTCGTTGCCGGGGCCGGCCGCGAGGTGGTGTCGGTGGTTTTCGGGTGTCGGTTTCAGTGTTGTGGTGTGGGTGAGGTGTCGGCCGGTGGGGTGTGGTTGCGTTCGAGGTAGAGGCGGTAGTCGAACAGGCCGGGTCGGGGGCATGGCTTGCTTCGGGTCGGGCGGCAGGTGTTGAAGGTTTCCTGGAAGGCGAGGAGTTCCCCGCTCGTGGGGTGGATGATCAGGCGTTTGGTGGTCCCGTCGTGGTTGAGGCTCACGGCGATTCCGGTGCGGCCGGCGATGTCGGTGGCGGTGGTGGTGGTGATGCCGGGTAGGTCGGCGAGGATGAGCAGGATGGTTTGGCGTTGGTGGTGGCCGAGGTAGTGCTCGTTGTTGAGGCTGACCACGGCGGTGATGGTCGAGCCGGGGCCGTTCTCGGGTGGGGATATGGTGCCGAGGTGCTGTTGGAGGCCGGCACGGTCCCCGGGTACCGGCTCGGAGCCGGGGCGCACGAGGCCGCCGTGTCCGTACGTTCTGTCGGAGACCACGGGTGCCGCCGCGAGGGCGTTGCGGTCGGTGCCGTTCGGTAGGCGGGTGAGGTCGCCCCGGTCGGGTAGCTGGCGTTCGATGATCCGTCCGGATCCGTCGGGCTGGTTCCAGCGGCGGATGTCCCGTCGGCTGACGACGGTTGTCGCGCGGGACCACGATTGAACGTGTAGGTAGGTGTGCGGGCTGTGCTCGGCGTCGGCTGTGACGGGTGTGATGGCGTCGGCCAGGAGACGCAACTGATCCCCCGCCGTCCGTGGTTCGGTCGTCGGCGTTGGCGGGGCGGGGGGCCGTGCGGCGATGTCGGTGGGCGGCGTGGGAGGTCGGACGGCGGCGCAGGCGGTGGGCATGGTGAGGGTGAGAGCGATGATCAGTGCGTGGGTGGTCCGCTGCCGTCCGGTGGGGGTTTGGGCTCCGGTCATGGTTGATGCCTTTTGTTGGATTGTGCAGGCTGCGGTGCTGTCACTGGCTCGGTGTGGAGGTGGGGTGCCCGTGTTCACGTCTGGGGTGGCGGGGGATGTGGGTCAGTCGTTCGGCCAGCGGCCCCTGGGCTCGGCGTTGCGGCGGGGGTGGGTAGGAGGCGATGCCGTGGGTGAAGTCCTGCTGGCGCTGGGGTAGGTCGGTGGGGGTGTTGGGGGAACGGGGTGAGCGGAGGGCGTCGCTGCGGACGAGCACCCTGCGGGAGGTGGAAGCCTCGTCCCCGGGGCTGCGGATCGAGACCTCGACCCATTCCAGTTTGTCGAGATCCTCGGGGATTTCGTCGATGACGACGGTCAGGCCGTCGGTGCCGCCGAGATGGTCGGCCGGCGCGATCCAGATGGTGCTGCCGGGTCTGACTACGGCACTGGTGCTCACGGTTCTCTCGCTTCCTCTGGGGAGGTCGTAGGGAACGGCCGACTCCGGTGCTGGGCCGACGGGCGATGGCCTTACGGGGCCGGCTCGAATCCGCCGACGGTGGCCGCGTCGCTGGTGGCGGCCACCGTCGTGGGTAGTCAGGTGTCCGATTGGCCGGCGGTGTGGGGTGTGGTCCGACGGCCGCCGGTCGGGTTGCTGCTGCGGGTGAGTGGCCAGAGTCGGGGTCCGCTGGGGAGGTGTAGGGGCAGTCCGGCGCGGTAGCCGTGGCCGCGCAGGAAGTCCCGGGTCGCCTCCGTCGTCACGACGGTGTCGTAGGGGTCGCCGGGCTGGTCGATGCGGTGGTGGTGCCGGTCGAGCAGACGCCCGCCGATGCCCTGTCCCCGTCGGGTGGGGGTGACGTGGAGCCTGGACAGCCAGTGGTGCGGTGTGTCGGTTCGGTGGCTGCTGATGAGTGCGTGGAGTTGTCGGAAGCGGGGTAGCGCCCGGCCGGCGAAGACGCCCAGGTGGTGATCGGACAGCACGGCGGCGTCGGGGACGGGGTGGCGATGCCACACCGCCACTGCGGTCAGGTCGAGGGGGACGTCGACGTGGCCCCACTCGACGGCGTGGTCGACCTCCATGGCCAGCAGGCCGTGGAAGACCACGCGGCGTTCGGCGGGGTCGGGTACCAGCCATTCGGCGACGGGGTCGGCGGTGGCGGCGTCGACGAGTAGGGCGGTGATGGTGGGGACGTCGCCGGGTTGCGCGGGTCGGATCTGGGCCATCGGGTTCATCGGGTGCGCCGTTGGGGCTGTGGGTTGGGTGGGAAGGGTGCCCGGCCGGTGGGGGTGTGTTGGCCGCGCCACATGCGCCAGATGGGTAGGCCTTGGGTGGGCAGGATGAGTGGTGGGCCGGGGGTGTAGCCGAGTCGGTGGTAGAGCTGTCGGTTGCGGGTGTTGGTGGCTTCCAGGTACGCCGGTAGGCCCAGCTTGTCGAGCTGTTGGTGGTGTTCGTGGAGTAGGGCGGCGCCGATGCCCTGGTTCTGGTGTTCCGGGTCGACGGCGAGGTAGGCGAGGTGGTGGTGGGGTTCGTCGGGGTGGAAGGCGTCGAACATGGCTTCCATGAGGGTGAACTTCGGCGCGTAGGGGCCGGTGGCGTGTTCCAGGGCTTCCTGGCGTTCGCGGGTGTGGCCCTGGGGCGGTGGGTCGAGTCGGGGGTACCAGATGGCGACGGCGGACAGGTTGGTGGTGGTGTCGATGTGGCCGTGCGTGAGGCCGTGGTGGAAGGCGTTTTTGAAGTAGCGGTAGAGGACGACGCGGCGGTCGGTGGGGTCGGGGATCAGCCAGTTGGCGACGGGTCCGTCGTGGAAGGCCTCGGCGAGGACGGCGATCAGCGGCCCCGCGTCTGAGCTGGTCGCGCGACGCACGGTGACGGTATCGGTGTCGGGCATGGTCGTAGAAACTCCTTGCGGGGTCAGGCCGGTTGGCGGGTCGGGTGGTTGCGTAGGGGCAGGGTGTGGCTGTCCGCGCCGAGGCCGATGGCGGCGTAGACGGGCGGGTTGGTGGTGCGCAGGGTCAGTGCCCAGACCGCGCCGAGGAGCGCGGCGGCGGCGTAGGCGGCGGGGAAGAGCCAGCGCAGTGGTGAGTGTGGGTCGACGCCGAGGAGGGTGTCGAACTCGCGGAGGGTGGCGGTGAGGATCGCGGCGAGCGTCAGTGTGGCGGTCAGGGGCGCGACGGTGGCCCGCCAGTGGCCCTCGTGGTGGCCGGTCCTTCGGGTGAAGTAGCCGAGGACGGCGGTGGAGGTGGCGGTCATCAGGATGAGGATGCCGAGTCCGCCGGTGACGGTGATCCAGAAGAACAGGTGCACGATCGGGTCGGCGTCGGTTGCCGCGTAGCCGGCGAGGGCGGTGAGTGCGAGGCCGCTCTGGGTGATCGAGCCGATCTTCGGTGCGCCGGTGTGGCGGCTGGTGCGGCCGAAGGCGGCGGGGATCACGTGTTCGCGGCCGAGGGCGAACAGGTAGCGGGCGACGGTGTGGTGGAAGCTGAGCAGGGCGGCGAACAGGCTGGTGATGAACAGGACCCGGCCGATGGTCACGACGCTTGCGTCGAGGTGTGGGGTGACGAGGTGGAAGATGAGGTCGGTGCCGTCGGTGCGGGCGGCGTCGACGATCCGGTTGGGGCCGGTGGCGACGGACATCGCCCAGGCGGACAGGCCGTAGAGCAGGCCGGTGACGGTGACGGCGAGGTAGGTGGCGTGGGCGACGGTGCGGCGTGGGTCCTTCGTCTCCTCGGAGAACACCACCGTCGCTTCGAAGCCGACGAACCCGGTGATCGCGGTGACCAGCGCCGCGCCGATCCCGGCGGCGAGGACGTGCGTCGGGGCGAGGGTGTCGACGGTGACGGTCGCGGCGGGGTGGGTGACCATGACCGTGTCGAAGACGACCACGACCGCGCATTCGGCGGTCAGCATGACGGCCAGGACGGTGCCGTTGAGGTCGATGCGCAGCACCCCGAGGACCGTCACCGCTGCCCAGGCGGTCAGGGCGCACAGCCACCACGTGACGGCCCATCCGTAGCGGTCGTGGAGGAACTGGGCCAGGACCGCGCCGAAGCCGCCGTACAAGCCGATCTGCATGGCGTTGTAGGCCAGCAGCGCGACGGCTGCGGCGGCGACGCCGGCCGGGCGGCCGAGTCCCCGGGTGACGTAGGTGTAGAACGCCCCGGCGTTGACGATGTGTCGAGACATCGCCACATAGCCGACCGTGAACAGCGCGAGCACGGCGGCGACCACCAGGTACGCCACCGGGATGCCGGTGACACCGGTGACGGCGTAGCCGGTGGTCGCACCTCCGGCGACCACGGTCAGCGGCGCGGCGGCGGCGATCACGAAGAACACGACGGAGGGGATGCCGAGCCGACCGCGTGCCAGGGTCGCGGAGATGGTGTCGGGTGGACGGAGAGCGGGAACGGGCATAGGGGACTCCGTGGGGGCGAAGAGGAACAGGCGATGGTTCGTGCACGCTCAGGAGGTGCGGTGGCTCAGCACGGCTGCGCCGACGGCGGCACCGAGTTCGCCGAGCAGGCCGGGCCACGGCGGAAACAGGTGCTCGACCAAGAGGCTCAGGTAGTCGCGGGCGAGCCAGGAGGCACCGTCGAGCAGTGCCACGTCCAGTTGGGTGTGCGCGGCCAGGCCGGCGAGGAGGACGTCGTGCTCGGGAAGGCCGCGACGGTTGCGGAGCTGTTGGGACAGTCGGGCCCAGGGCCAGGCGGCGGTGTTGATGTCCGTGGGTACGTAGACGGTGCGCCGCCGCCACCACGGGCCGGTCGTCTGCTCCCGGAGTAGCCCGGCCTGGGTCATACGCTGGGCGACCTGGTCGCCCGCGCTGGCGGCAAGGTACGACAGCCACTGCCGGACGGGCGTGTTCTGGGGCTCGGTGAGCATCCGGTCGAGGATCTTGTGTTGCAGCCAGTCCACCGGGGTGGGGCCGTCCCGCCAGACATGAACCGCGCCCTGGGAGAAGCTGATCCGGCCGGCGTAGTGCAACTCCATGAGCAACCCGGCCGCCAACCCGAGAGACAGCGCGGCGGGGAACAGGCGCGGCTGCCCGGTCCGATCGTCGTGGGCCAGGAAGTAGAAGTCGTTGGCGATCAGCAACGGCTGACGGCGGGCGGTAGCGACCGCGCGGACCGGCCGATCGGCGGGGGAGGTGGTCACCGCTGCTGGCCTTCCTGGGTCGGGGCGTCGGAGGGGTCGAGGAGGCCGTGACGCTGGAGGAGGCCACGGCCGACCGGGTGGTGACGCAGTTCTGTGACGGCCCAGCGGTGCTGCGCGCATCCGTCGTCGCGGCACTCGAAGCAGGTGCGGTCGAGGTGGCCGAGGACCGTTCTGCGGGCTGAGTCGTACCGGTCGCCGGGGTGGTCGCTCTCGTGGGTGCCGGTCATCGTGCGCCGCCGTAACGCCGTAGCGTGGTGATGCGGACCCGTAGTTCCAGGCAGGGTGGGTGCTGCTCCACGTGCGGGTCGCGCACTTCGGACGGTGGCCGAGGACGCGGCTGCCGGCCGGTCACCGGGTCCACGCCAGCATCCGGCGGAACAGGTCGTGGTCGCCGGGCACGTGGACCAGGTCGACGACGGCGACGTTCAGCACCCGGGCCATGGTGATCGACAGGTCGACCCGGTCGCCGTCGGCGGCGGCGGTGATGCGCTCCCGGGCGTGCGGGCAGGGCCACGGGTCCGGGCAGCCGGCGGCGCACGTCCACGCCGGCCGGGCCGGAACGTGCCCGTCGATGCCGGGAACGCGCTCAATTGAGCGCAAGACGGGCTGCACGTCGGCATCCCGCCCGTGTTCGTCGATCATGCGGAGTGACCCTCCGGAGCCGCGATGTGACCCCGGCAGCCGGACCGGCTGCCGATGAGAGCGCGCCTGGCGCGCTCTCGATCAGCATCCGGTGAGCAGACGGTCACAAGGCAGTAGGCGGGTGTCCGTCACCACCGTCCACCGTCCAGAACCAGTTGTGGACAGGTCAGCCGGCGGCCACCGTGAGCGCCTGCCGGTACTCCTCGGTCCACTCGGCGTCGACCTGGTCGGCCGGTAGACCGTCGAGGCCGGCACGTAGGTTGTCCGCCGCTGCCCCGGTGTCGCCGAGCGCGAGGTACGCCAGGCCCAGCCCCATTCGGGAGAACGTCGGCGTCAGCCAGTATGCGAGCGCGGGTGCCTGGTCGGACTCTGCGGCGGAGGTAAGGTCGCTGGCCTCACCGAGCAGCCGGGTAGCGGCCCGCCGGTCGCCGAGTAGCGCGTACCCGTGCGCGGCCTGCACGGCGTCCCCGACCCGCTGCAACGGGGATGCGCCCGGGGTGTGGTAGGCGGTGAGGAAGTGCCGCACGATCCCGCGAGGGTTCCCGCGCTGCCGCTCGACGTAGCCCCGGAAGTTCTCCACCTGAGCCGCCATCGGACCATCGTCGACCGCGTCCGCCTGACTGCCGGCGTCGACGAGAACCCTCACCGCCTGGTCGTCGTTGCGGGCAGACGCATAGAGCCAGCCGACGAACTGCGTCCACTCCGCCGCCACATACCGCAGCCCGTCCGCGTGCGCCCCGCCGGCCTGCCCGGCGAGGTCGTGAACGGCGTGCCATTGCGGGATCACCGCCGGCAGCATCATCGACGCCGGTAGCGCGTCGTCGAGACGGCGTTGGGCGGCGAGCACGTCCGCGAGCAGCCGCACCGTCGGCCCGTCGAGCCGGGTCGGACGGTCGACCACGTAGGCGAGCCGCTGCCGGTCGTCATCGGTGGCCACCGACGGGGCATCGACGACCAGGGCGGCGAGCACCCCGCCAGCGTCAAGCGCCTCATCAAGGTGCCGGGCAGCGTCACTGGATGGCCGGGTGCGCCCGACCTCCAAAGCGTGCAGGTAGCTCTTGCCGTAGAAGACCAGCCGGGACAGGGTCCGCAGCGACAGGCCGCGCTCGCGGCGCAGTCGGGCCAGTTCGGCGGGGAATCGTGGGTCGACGATGGTGCGGAGGCGTCCGGGCATGGCGGTGCTCCCCAGGTAGCGGGCTGGGCGGCGGACCGGCGGCCGCTACTCCGGCGGATCCGCCACAGTCGACGGTACCCGGAATGCGTCGCGGCCCGACGGATCTCGGCCGGGGCCAGCCGGTCCCGTCGGGCCCGGCTGGCCCACCCGGGCGCGGCTGACCAGGCGTCAGCGTCATACAGCCTCCTGCTCGTCCCTGACGCACGGAGACGGCCGGGGCACCCGCATCACCAACGCGGCGCAGGCGACCTCACCGGCCCGAGCAGTAGCCCTCGGGACAGTTGCGTCGATCCCCTAGCCTGGCCTCGTGCTACTGCCGTCCGACCTGCTCCTTTACCTAGCCATGCGGCCATGGGAGCTCGGTGACCTGGCTACCTGGCTGGGCGCCCTCGCCAACATCGCCACCGTCATCCTCGCCGCGGCAGCCGCCGTCGTCGAATACCGCGTCTAAAAGGTCGAGTCTGGACGCGATCTGGGCGAATACATGGAGGCACGCCGCCACTTGGCACAAGGTCTTCTTTTCGCCCATAAGGCGAATAGCTATGCCTTGATGGCGGATTCGTACTACCGACTTGGACGTGTCAGCATCCACCAAAGCAATCCTGCGGAGGCACTGCATCTTTTCCAGCTTGGTCAGATCGTCGCCACAAACTCAGGCTCCCTGACCTCGGTTGCCATCCTGTACGCGAACATCGCCTGGGCTCACGCGCGAATGGGGAACGCATCCGCAATGCAGGAATCGCTCGCACGTGCTCGTGACGAGATCGACAGAGCCGATACTGCGCAAGCGCCGCAATGGACGAGATTCTTCTGCGAACCGGCAGACATGGATGGCATGTCGGGAGTAGTCCACGCTGCGCTGGCCCGCCATTCAGAGCACCGCGATCAGCACGCAGCCCTCGCCGTGAGGCACGCTGATCGCGCCCTGCAGCGGCGGACCGAACGATCACGCAGCGGTGCGTTCGACCACGTTACAATGGCGCTGGGATACGCACTTCTCGGCGAACGAAGCAAGGTCGGACTGCACGCGACTGCAGTCATGCAAGCGATAGGACATGTCCGTTCTCGTCGGCTACTCGACCGCCTGTGCGACGTCGCAGACGTCATCGAGCCCAGTCACGATAAGGAGCTTGCGGAGGTGGCGACCGCCATCAGGGCGTGCGCAGCGGCGTGACCTAACCTGGCGGTATGTCGACCACCCTGACAGCCGAGGCCGCTGGAGAGATCCAGCGGGGACTCGATGCGGTTCGCCAACAGGCCGGGCTCACTACGGGTGAGGCCCGCTTGCTGCGATACACGATCAACGCTGTCTACCAGGTCGGGGACAGGGTGCTTCGGCCCTCCCCAAGGGGAGGTTGCTCGTCAGCGGGCTGAGCGAGTAGTCAAGGGCGTGTCGCTGCTCCGGCTGGCACTACGCCCCACATCCTGCGCGTCGACCAGATGCCATCGAGCTGGCCGCGCCCCTCGCACGACTGCATACCATCACGCAGACTCCTGCGTTTCTCCCGCGCTGGGCACCGATCACGGCGGCTCGCCGTCGACTGGCCGTGCTCGACGCTCTGCCAGCAGACGGTCTCCTGTTCATGCAGGGGTGGGCATCCCGCGAGGTGGGTCTGTCGCTCGACAGCCTCGCGGCGCTGCTCAACGATCGGTGCGATGCGTTGGAGCGGCAGGTCGCAGGGGCTACGTGGCAGCTACCCACAGGTGTCATCCACGGTGATGCCCACGTTGGCAACCTCCTGGCGGGCCGGTTATGCGATTTCGATTCGCTCTCGGTCGGTCCCCGAGAGTGGGATCTGGTGCCGTTGGTTCACAGCGCTACCCGCTTTGGTGATCCCAGAGCGCCATACGAAGAGTTCGCCGCTGCCTACGGATTCGACCTTTCGACCTCGCCGTCGTGGCCACTCTTGCGCGAAGTGCGGGAGTTGCAACTCGTGACCAGCGTGTTGGACAAGCTCCCCGGTCGGCCCGAGGTGGCCCAGACGTTGGGGCACCGGCTGCGCACCTACCTGAAAGGTGATCGATCGGCGGTTTGGCAGCGGTACCGGTAGGCCGTCAGATGCCGAGTCGAGCACTACCGTCGTGCGCTGCTCAACTACGGCGAATGCGGGCCGAGCGCGTCTGGTCGCTCCGCGTTCTCGCTGGACGCATCACCTGCAACCGCGGCTACGTCGGCAAGGTGGGGCAGGGCGCGCTCTATCTGAACAAGCTGACCGAGGTGGCGGCCTACGAACTAACTTGGAACGACGTGACCTCACGAGCACTCGACGAGACCTTGTCGGGAAAGTCGATCACCGGAGTGATGGAGGCATTCACCCGTGGCTGATATGACGACGGCCCGCTGGCGCAAGAGCACCCGCAGCGGCAACGGAGGGAACTGCGTCGAGGTGGCGACGAACCTGCTCGCCCGCCAGGACGCGGTCTTCGTCCGGGACAGCAAGGACCCGCAGGGTGGTCAGATCGTGGTGACGGCGCGGAGTTGGACGGCCTTCACTGATGCCCTGCGGGAGGGCGTGCTGACCCCGTAACCGGGGCGGGCCGTTCCATCGGAAGCAGCCGGTCGACACCGGCTGCTTCCGGTAGCGGCGTGGCCGCGAAATCCATGACGAGGCCGCCCATCAGCGGCAGGTCAACTGCCGGAGGGAGCGGCAGGGGGTACGCGGTGTGCCCGGTGGACGGGATGTTCCTCTGCTGCTGGGGTGGACTGGTTCCGGCCGGAGGAAGAGCCCCGATGATCATCACGCCTGCGCGGCGGAGCGATGTCGACGTCATCATGAGTTGGCGACGCGAACGTGCCTCCTGGCTCGCAGCGAGGGGTGAGGAGCAGTGGTCCATCCCCCTACCGCGTTCCGCCGTCGCGTCGACCGTCTCCGCCGGGCAGACATGGATGGTCTGGGACGGCGACGACCCGATCGCCACGATCACCCTGACCGCGTACGTCGACGTCGACAGCTTGTGGAAACCTGACCGGGACCCCGAGGCGCTGTGGTATCCGGAGGACGACCCGGCCGACGCGTTGTATGCGGCGAAGATGATGATCCCACTGCGGTACGCCGGCGAGGGGCTGGGTGGCGAGATGCTGGACTGGGCCGGAGGCCGAGCGTACGAAGCCGGGCTGACGTGGCTGCGGTTGGACGCTTGGACGACCAACTCTCGGCTGCACGACTACTACCGCAGGCAGGACTTCCAGCACGTCCGCACCGTTGAGTCGCGGGTATCGGGTGCCTGCTTCCAGCGGCCGGCGCAGCCGTACATCAGCGGCATACTCAAGACCGAGGGAGCCTGAGCAGCGGGTCACGCCCACGGTGCGATCAGTTCGGCGGGCCTGCACGACGTGCGCCTGCCCACCCCGTAGCCTGACCGACCCGGTGCGAGCGGTAGAGGAACGCGGGGCGATAGCCTCCGGGTGTGGAGTTCTCAACGCTGGGTCTGATCATCGGCCTCGCCGTGCTCGCCCCCAACCTGCTGCTGGTGCTGTTCCCGCCACGGACCCCGCCGCCGGCAGCGTACGTGCCCCGTCTGCTCGGGTGGATCGGGCGTGGGGGTCAGACCCTGTGTGTTCGCACCCGTCCATGACGGACCCCCATGTCGCCCTGTTGTGGCTGCCTGTGGGAGCGGGAGGGCATGTCGTTATCCATACGAGCAGATGGTGGGAACTACTGAACGCCCATCGTGAGCATCGTCGCGCTCGCCCGTTGTTTCACGCGGCCCTTGAGGTGTTCGATGGCCACGCCCGCTACGTGATCGAGATGACGCCAGCATGGGGCGGGCCAGCCGGGAGCCGGGGCGTCGTCGCCGGCGGACCGGTCGGTGCGCGGTGGCTCGGCGCTTCCCGGCTCTTCCGTTACGAGGTCCGATGCTGGCGTGACGGCACCATCCCGGACCGTGCCTGGGCAACGGGCCCGCCGACCCGGCTCCTGCTCTCCTCCGTCGAAGCCCGCGCACTTCTCGCACGCGTCTCCGAGGTGCCGCGCCTGGTCTGGGGACGCGATGCGTTCGGGATCAAAGACATGTGGAACTCCAACTCGCTGATCTCCTGGCTCCTGCACACCACGTCCGGCATCGACGCAGCACAGCTGAAACCACCGGGAGACGGCAGCGCCCCCGGATGGCGCAGCGGCATCGCCGCTGCCTCCGCCCGCGACGATCCACACCGCTGCGACCAGTCAAACGGTCAGCGGTGAGTAGACCTCTGACCCGTTACAACTCCTAACTCTTCGAGTGTTGGAGTCGGGGGTGCCGGGAGTGTGGCGATCTACGCAGTCCCGGTGGGACCCCTCGATGAGATGCGCCTCCTGTGACCGTTGGTGGCCGCTGCCCCGGGTGTGCGGTCGGTGCCGGCGTGACCGTCGCCGGGTCCGCCGTGGCTATCCTGGGCCCGTGCTGCCCCTACCGCCCGGCGACTTCCGGGCCTACCTGTTCGACTGCGACGGCACCATCGTCGACTCCATGCCTGTGCACCACCTGGCCTGGCGGGCGGCGCTCGACGAGTGGGGCTGCGACCTGCCGGAGGACCTCTTCTACGCCTGGGGCGGCCGGCCGGTGGCCGACATCGTCGTCGACCTCAACGCGCGGCACGGGCTGGCGATGCCGGTCGACGTGGTGGCCCGCCGCCGGGAGGACGCCTACCAGAGCTTCCTGCCGCAGCTCACCGCCGTGCCCGGGGTGCTGGCGCACATCGAACGGGCACACCGGCAGCTGCCGTTCGCCGTGGTGTCCGGCAGCACCCGGGAGTCGGTGACCGCCTCGCTGTCCGCGCTCGGCCTGCTCGACCGGTTCGACGTGCTGGTCTGCGCGGAGGACTACGCACGGGCCAAGCCGGACCCGGAGTGCTACCTGATGGCGGCCCGGCTGCTCGACGTACCGCCGGAGCAGTGCCTGGTGTTCGAGGACACCGACCTGGGGGTCGCGGCGGCGACGGCGGCGGGCATGGCCTCGGTCCGGGTCCCGCCGCCCTGGCAACGCTGAACCCCGGCCGGACCGGGGGCCGTCACCCCCGGTAGAGCTTCTCCGCGTACGTCGGGCCGTAGTAGCGCTCCAGGTCGGCCAGGCTCTCGGTCAGCGTCTCCACCTCCTTGGCCAGCCGGGCCCGCGACGGCAGCGCGTCCGGCTGCCAGGTTTCCGGCTGCCACAGCGCGGACCGCATGAACGCCTTCCCGCAGTGGTAGAAGATCTGCTCGACGGCCACCTCGACGGCGAGCACCGGCCGGTGTCCCTTGACGAGCATGTCGTCGAAGTAGGGCGCGTCACGCACCAGCTTCGCCCGGCCGTTGATCCGCAGGGTGTCCGTCCGGCCCGGGATCAGGAAGATCAGCCCGACGTGCGGGTTGTCGAGGATGTTGCGGTAGCCGTCGGCCCGCCGGTTGCCCGGCCGTTCCGGAACGGCGATCGTCAGGTCGTCGAGCACCAGCGCGAAGCCGGCCGGGTCGCCCTTGGGGGACACGTCGCAGGCACCGTCCGCGCCGGCCGTGGCGACCAGGCAGAACGGCGAGGCAGCCAGCCACTGCCGGTCCCGTTCGTGCAGCGAGGTGCGTTCCTTGGCCGCCGCCCGGGGCATCGGTGCCCCCAGCAGCGCGCGTAACTCCTCGTGCGAGGTGATCTCCGCCGTCACGTCCGCCTCCCCCGTCCGTTGGTCCCGGTGGCGGGCGGTGGCACACCGGCCGCCGTCCGTCAGCCTAGGTGGGCGTGGCGACCGGGTCTGCCCCGACGACGGCGGGCACCGGTTCGTCCCGCCCCGACGACGCAGTGGAGGGCCGCCATGGAGAGCCGACTGAAGGTGCTCGGGCACCCGGTGCACCCGATGCTGGTGATGTTCCCGGTGGCGCTGCTGGTCACCGGCACCGTCTTCGACATCGTGGACACGGTCGGCGGGCCCGACTTCCTCGCCGAGGTGGCGTACTGGAACATCACCGTCGGACTGGTCGGCGGCCTGCTGGCCGCGGCGGCCGGCGCGTTCGACCTGCTGGCCATCCCGGCCGGCACCCGGGCCAAGCGGGTGGCGCTCACCCACGCGGCGGCGAACGTCGCGGTGATCCTGCTCTTCGCCGCCGTCTGGGCCGTCCGGTTGAACGCCGAATCCCGGGCGGCCGGCGGCGCGCTGATCGCCATCGAGGTGGTCGGCCTGGCCATCCTCGGCGTCAGCGCCTGGCTCGGCGGGGAACTGGTCGACCGGCTGGGGGTCGGTGTCGACTCCGACGCCGGCCTGGACGCCCCCAGTTCGCTGCGGCCCGCCGCGGCCGGCCGTCAGGTCGGGGAGGTGCGGTGAGCGAGCAGCCGGGCCGGGGCTGGCGTGGCCGTCAGCAGGGCTGGGACCCGATGGGTGAACTCCAGGCGTTGCGCGCCGAGCTGAGCCGGCTGGTCGGCGGCCGGGGCGCGTCGCCCGACGTCGAGCTGACCGAGGTCGCCGACGGCTGGCAGGTGGTCGTCCGGTTGCCCGGGGTGGCACCGGAGGAGGTCGCCGTCGAGTTGGACGACCGGGAACTCTGCGTCCGGGCCCGGTCAGAGGCCGAGGTCAACGCCGACCAGGGCATCCCCGGCGGGTTCGAGACCCGGGGCTTCGAGTACCGGGTGGACCTGCCGTCCCGGGTCGACCCCGACGCCATCGACGCGGTGATGGACCACGGCCTGCTCCGGGTGCACCTGCCCCGGGCGGCCCGGCCCGCGCCGCGCACCATCACCGTCGACCGCACCGGCTACCCGCCCGGCCCCACCCGCAGCGGTACGCCCACCGGCGTGGACCCCGCGGCGGACCGGGAACTGCACCACCCGGGCACCGCCGTCGACCCGCTCGACCGGCAGTAGGGGCCCCGGTGGACAGCCCCGCCCTGGGTGGCCCGCTGGGGGAGCGGGTGCCCGACGTGGCCCGGATCGCCGTGCTGCGGGCCAACGCGCTAGGCGACCTCGTCTTCCTGCTGCCCGCCCTGGACTCGTTGCGGGCGGCGTACCCGGCGGCGGAGATCGTGCTGTTCGGCGCGCCGTGGCACGCGGCGTTCTGGCGCGACCGGCCCGGCCCGGTCGACCGGGTGCTGGTCGTCCCGCCGGCCCCCGGCATCCGCGAGGCCGGCCCCGACGAGCGGCCCGGGTCGCTCGACGACTTCCTGGCCGACGCCGCCCGGGAGGGCTACGACCTGGCGTTGCAGGTGCACGGCGGCGGGGCGAACTCCAACCCGGTCATGAGCCGGTTGGGGGCCCGGGTCACCGCCGGCCTGCGCGCCGAGGACGCCCCACCGCTGGACCGCTGGCTCCGCTACGTCTACTACCAGCCCGAGGTGACCCGCTACCTGGAGGTGGTGGGCCTGGTCGGGGCGGGCGCGGTCACCGTCGTACCGACGCTTACGGTGACCGACGCGGACCGGGCGCAGGCGCGGGCGGTGCTGGGCGAGCCGGACCGGCCCCGGGTGGCGCTGCACCCCGGCGCAACCGACACCCGGCGGCGCTGGCCGGCGCGGCGGTTCGCCGAGGTGGCCCGGGTGCTGCACGACGACGGGTACGAGGTGCTGGTCACCGGCACCCCCACCGAGCGGGCGGTGGTGGACGAGGTGGTCGCGGCGGCCGGGGTGCCGGTCCGTCCCCAGGTCGGCACGCTCGGCCTCGGCGGGTTGGCCGCCGCGTACGCCGGCTGCGCGCTGGTGGTCTCCAACGACACCGGCCCGCTGCACCTGGCCGGTGCGGTGGGAACCCCGACGGTGGGCGTCTACTGGGTCGGCAACATGATCAACGGGGCGACGCCGTTGCGCGCCCGGCACCGCCCGATCGCCGCCTGGACGACGCGCTGCCCGGTCTGCGGGGTCGACTGCACGCCCGGGATCTATCCGCACCGGCCCGGCGACGGCAACTGCCCGCACCGGGACTCGTTCGTCGCCGACGTGCCGGTGGCCGAGGTGCTCGAAGCCGCCGCCGACCTGCTCCGCCCCGAACCGGGCAGCGCCGCCGGCTGACGGCCCCGGCGGGGCTCAGGCCGGCTGCGCGGTGTCGGCGGCGACGACCTGCCACGCCTCGACGTCGCGGTCGGTGACCGTGGTCGGTGACTCCAGGTGGTACGCGCCGCTGGGCAGCACACCCGCGCCGCCGTACCGGGCCAGCACCGCGAGCTGGGCGGCGACGTCCTCGCCCTGGTGGTTCGCCGGCACCCGCCGCCAGAACTCGAAGCCGCCCGCGTCGACCAGCGCCGTCCGGTCGTAGAGCACGCAACCGCCGATCCAGGAGACCTTGTAGGCTCGCCAGGCCCCCGCCGGCAGAGCCAGCTGCTGCTGGACGTGCAGCAGGTTCGCGGCCGGATGGATGGCGGCCCGCTGCCACTGCGGGGTGTCGGGGCGGATCCTCTCCGGCACCACCGGCCCGTCCCACTCCTCGTAGTGCCGGTGCGTCTCGGGGCGGACGTCGTCGGCGTACGACAGGCCGTGCACCGCGTTGCCGACGAACCCGCAGCCCAGCTCCCCGATCGCGGTGACCAGCCGGTCCAGGGTGCCCGGTTCGAGCCAGACGTCGTCGTCGAGGCAGAGCACGTACCGGGCCACCGACCGGTCCAGCAGGTACGCCCGGTGTTCGGCCAGCCCGCGCCGGGGCAGCCGGCGGGTGAGCAGCACCGGGTGCCCCAGGTGGCGCAA
This sequence comes from Micromonospora cynarisoli, assembly GCF_030518815.1. NCBI lineage: Bacteria > Bacillati > Actinomycetota > Actinomycetes > Micromonosporales > Micromonosporaceae > Micromonospora > Micromonospora cynarisoli. The sequence continues at coordinate 5,376,623 of NZ_CP130426.1, forward strand.
CGCCCGGACCATGGTGGCCGCCGCCGGGTGCGCGTACGCCGGGTCGTGGTCGGACTGGTCGCTGACCACCACCCCGAAGTCGGGGACCTCACCCTGGGCGGCCAGCCCGGCCAGGGTGACCGCCAGTTCGGCCGGCCGGTTGCGGGTGGGGATCAGCACGTCGAGCCGACGGGGTCGGCGGAACTCCCCGGCCGAGCCGAGGTCGAGCGGTCGGTTCACGTGGTCCTGCCCAGGTGTTCGGCGGTCGGGGTCGGGGTGGCCGGGGTCGGGTCCGGGCCGGGTGCCGCCGACGGACCGGCGGGTCGTACCGGCTCGTCCGGCGCGTCGGCGGCGCTGGCCGGACCGACGGCGGCCTGCGCGCGGATGCGGTCGATGATCGCCGAGGTGGACCGGTCCGGCACGTAGCCGAGGGTCCGCACCTGACCGCCGAGCCGGCGTACCAGGGGTGCCTCGGGGACCATCTCCGGCGGGTAGTCGCCGCCCTTGACGTACACGTCGGGGCGGACCGCCTCGATCAGGTCGACCGGCGAGTCCGCCTCGAAGACCACCACGTGGTCCACGCAGGACAGCGCGGCGAGCAGGGCGATCCGGTCCTCCACCGGGTTGACCGGCCGGTCGGGGCCCTTGAGCCGGCGGACGCTGGAGTCGGAGTTGACCGCCACCACCAGCAGGTCGCCGAGCGCGCGGGCCTGTTCCAGGTAGCGCACGTGGCCGGGGTGCAGCACGTCGAAGCAGCCGTTGGTGAACACCACGGACCGGCCGGCCCGCCGGTGGTCGGCGACGATCGCGTCCAGCTCGCCGGTGCCGACCAGCGTGGGGTGGGCACCGCCGTCGGGTGCGCCGCCGAGCGCGTCGAGCAGGTCCTCCCGGCGGCACACGCAGGTGCCGGTGTCCGAGACGGTGATGGTGGCGGCGAGCTGGGCCAGTTGGGCGGCGGTCGGCAGCGGCGCCCCGGCGGCCAGCGCGAGGGTCATCGCCGCCAGGTACGCGTCGCCCGCGCCGACGGCGTGACTGGCCGGGACCGGGGTGCTGTGGCTGCGCCGGGGCGCCCCGTCCGGGCCGCCCACGATGGCGCCCTCGGTGTCCAGGGTCACCGCGACCACGTCCGCGCCGGTGTGCGCCCGCAACTCGGCCAGCCGCGCCCGGGCCAGCCCGGCCCGGTCGACCCCCTCGCCGACGGTGGCGTTGACGGTCACCCCGGCCCCGGTCACGCTCAACCCGTCCCCGGTCATCGCGACCCGTCCCTCGCCGGGGGTCGGTTCCCCGGTCGGGCCGGTGGGTGCCCGGCCGACCCCGCCCGGGGCGGTGCCCACGACCAGCTCCGACGGCCCGTCCGCCGGGTCGTTCGGCGGGTGGTCCAGGTGCAGGCCGGTGCCGCCGGTACGGGTCGGGGCGGGCGGCACGCCGAAGCCGGCGGCGGCGCGGGCCAGCAACCGGGTCGCCTCGGCGAAACTGGGGGTGACCACCGTCGGGTTCAGCCCCCGCCAGTCGGCGAGGTCGTGGGCGTCCAGCGCGACGGTGGCGTACCGGTGGCGGTGGGCGACCAGCCAGGCGCGTACCGGGGCGGGCAGCGCGCCGAGGCCGTAGTCGCAGACCACCAGCGTGGGCGCGGCCCCGCCGGCCACCGCCCGCAGCTCCTCGGTGGCGCAGCTCAGGGCGGTGAGCAGCCGGCCGACCCCGTCGTCGTCGAGCGGGTCGTCCGGGTCGCCGGAGTCCTCGCGGAGCAGGATCTGGTTGCCGGCGAGCATCCGACGTTTCACCGGCGTCGGCCGGTGCGGTTCGCTGACCGTACGGTCCCAGACGCCGGCCCGGTCCAGGCAGTCGTGCAGCTCGTCGCCGGCCACGTCCGCGCCGACCGGGGCGACGAGCAGGGCCCGCCCGCCGAGGGTGGCGATGTTGACCGCCGTGTTCGCGGCCCCACCTGCGGCGGTGATCCGTCGACGCAGGGTGAGGATCGGCGCGGGGGCCTCCCGGCACAGCCGCTCCGACTCGGCGAAGCGCCACTCGTCGAGCATGGCGTCGCCGACGACGAGGACGGCGCGTTCCCGCCAGCTCTCCACGACCGTGGCGAGCCGGCGCTGTTCCGCTGCTGCTCCTGCCATGCCCACCGGGGTCCCCCGACCCGACCAGGCCAAACCCTCCGCCGCAGCCGGCGACCGGGGTCGGTGTTTCGGGCCCCGCGCCTCGGGAACCGACAGAGGTATCCGGAGAGGGGAAAATTCGACATGGCAGCCACGACATTGCAGGGCAAGCGGATCGCGTTCCTCGCCACCGACGGCGTGGAGGAGGTCGAGTACGTACAGCCGCGCGAGGCGGTCGAGAAGGCGGGCGCGACCGCCGAGCTGGTGTCGCTCAAGCCCGGCACCATCCAGGCCTTCAACCACCTGGACCAGGGCAAGACGTACGACGTGGCGGTGACGGCGGCCGACGCGGACGCCGACGGCTACGACGCGCTGGTGCTGCCCGGTGGGGTGGCCAACCCGGACTTCCTGCGTACCGATCCGGACGCGGTCCGGTTCGTGAAGGCGTTCTTCACCGCCGGGAAGCCGGTCGGGGTGATCTGCCACGGCCCCTGGACCATGGTCGAGGCGGGCGTGGTGTCGGGCCGCCGGATCACCAGCTGGCCGAGCCTGCGGACCGACCTGACCAACGCCGGCGCGACCTGGGTCGACGAGCAGGTGGTGACCGACGGCAACCTGGTCAGCAGCCGCAAGCCCGACGACCTGCCGGCGTTCTGCGCCGCGATCGTCGACCGGTTCGCCGACGGCGGCTGAGCCGTGTTCGACGGGCACGCGGGGGGCCGCCCGCGTGCCCGTCGGTGGATCCGGGGGCAGGTTTCCCCGGCCCGCAGGCATGTTCGCGGGGGAGCGGGAAAGAAGGCGGGATGACCGCCCAGACCCACGGCCAGCCGGTGCTCCAGGCCCGCCAGCTCCGCCTGTTGATGTTCGGCCTGATGACCGGCATGCTGCTGGCCGCGCTGGACCAGACCATCGTCGGTACGGCGTTGCCCACCATCGTCGGCGAGCTGGGCGGGATCGACCACTACTCGTGGGTGGTGACCGCCTACCTGCTCGCCTCGACCGCCTCCACCCCGCTCTACGGCAAGATGGCCGACCTGTACGGCCGCCGCCCGGTCTTCCTCTTCTCGATCGGCACGTTCCTGCTCGGCTCGCTGCTGGCCGGCCTGTCGCAGGACATGACCCAGCTGATCGTCACCCGGGGTGTGCAGGGCATCGGCGCGGGTGGCCTGATGACGTTGGCGTTCACCATCATCTCGGACGTGGTGTCGCCCCGGGAGCGTGGTCGCTACCAGGGGCTGTTCGGGGCGGTCTTCGGTGTCTCCTCGGTGGCCGGGCCGCTGGTCGGCGGCTACTTCGCCGAGACCAACTGGCGGTGGATCTTCTATCTGAACGTGCCGCTGGCGCTGCTGGCGATCGTGGTCTGCTACCACGTGCTGCGGTTGATCCCGTTCGAGCGGCGGGAGCACACCGTCGACTGGCTGGGGGCGGCGCTGCTGGTCGCCGGGGTGAGCGCGCTGCTGCTGGCGCTGAGCTGGGGCGGCAACTCGTACGCCTGGGGTTCGGCGACGATCGTCGGGCTGTTCGTGGCTGGTGCGGTGCTCGGGGTGGCGTTCGTGCTCCAGGAGACCCGGGTCGACGAGCCGATCCTGCCGCTGGGGCTGTTCCGCTCGGCGACGTTCGCGCTGGCCAACTCGGCCGGCTTCGTGCTCGGTCTGGTGATGTTCGGGTCGATCATCTTCATCCCGCTGTACCTCCAGATCGTCAAGGGCGCCTCGCCCACCCGCAGCGGTCTGCTGATGCTGCCGATGATGGCCGGGATCATCGTCACCTCGATCGTGACCGGTCGGGCGATGAGCCGGGTCGGCAGGTACAAGTGGTTCCCGGTGGCCGGTTCGGTGGTGCTGGTCGCCGGCATGCTGCTGTTCACCCGGCTCCAGGTGGACAGCTCGCTCTGGGCGGCGTTCGGCTACATGGTGGTCATCGGCGTCGGGCTGGGCCTGTGCATGCAGTCGCTCATCCTCGGCGTGCAGAACGCGGTGGACGTACGGAACCTGGGCGCGGCGACCTCCTCGGCGACGTTCTTCCGGTCGCTGGGCGGCTCGTTCGGGGTGGCCATCCTGGGCGCGGTGCTCTCCTCCCGGCTCGCCGGTGGCCTGGCCGACCGGCTGCCGGGCGCGATCGCCCAGCTCCCGCCCGACCAGCGGGCGGCGGTGGCGGGCAGCGGCACGAACATCTCGATCAACGATCCGGCGACGATCCTCGCCCTGCCCGGCCCGGTCCGGGCGGCCATCCAGGCGTCCTTCGTCGACGCGCTGCACCTGGTGTTCCTGACCACCGGGCTGATCGCGCTGCTCGCCGTGCTGGTCACCCTGGCTCTGCCGAACGACCAGCTCCGGGGCGCCGGCCCGCAGGGCGCGACGGGTGGCACCGACCCGCTCGGCGGCAAGGCCCCCGCCCCCGGCGGCAAGCCCCTGACCCGGGAGTCCAGGGATGAAGCCGCCGCCGACCTCGACGCCAAGTCCCAGACCATGCTCTGACCCGCCCGCCCCTGACCTGCCCGGCCCGCCCCGGCCGGGTCGGTGGGACCAGAGGCTACTTCAGGATGAGGCGGTTGGTCTGGGTGAAGACGTCGAGGTCGGCGAGGGTCTCCGGGACCGAGAGGGAGAGCGGGGCGGGGAACTCGTGCGGGTGCAGGAAGGCGGCGTCGGTCGTCTCGTCGGTGACCCGGGCCAGCTCGCCGTCCCACTCGTCGACCCGGAACGCGGTGGTGAAGATCTGGTAGGTGTGGCCGTACATGTTGGTGTGGGTGCGGTCCGGGCCGGTGTAGAGGGCGAAGGCGCTGACCCGCAGGGCGCGTAGGCCGGTCTCCTCGCGTACCTCGCGCACCGCGCAGTCGGCGATCGACTCGCCGAGTTCCATCGCGCCCGCCGGCAGCGCCCACTGGCCGTTGTCCGAGCGGCGGATCAGCAGCACCCGTCCGACGTCGTCGCGCACCACGGCCCGGGCGCCGACGAACATCAGCGTCCGGTCACCGGCCAGGGCGCGTAGTTGTCCCACGTACGAGTCGGCCCAGGAGATACTCACCCGGACAATCTACGCAGCATCTCGGTGAGGGTCGGGCGTTCCGGGGGTTCCCAACGTGTGACCGGCGACACTAGCTTGTCACCCATGCGTAGCACGATGATGGACGCCCCGCTCCAGGTCGCCCGGATCCTCGAACACGGCGTCACCGTGCACGGCACGGCCGAGGTGGTCACCTGGACGGGGGCCGAGCCGCGCCGGATGTCGTACGCCGAGGTGGGGCGGACGGCGGCCCGGCTGGCCCACGCGCTGCGCGACGAGTGCGGGGTGACCGGCGACGAGCGGGTCGCCACCTTCATGTGGAACAACACCGAGCACCTGGTGGCGTACTTCGCGGTGCCGAGCATGGGCGCGGTGCTGCACACCCTGAACATCAGGCTCTTTCCCGACCAGGTCGCCTACATCGCCAACCACGCGCAGGACCGGGTCGTGCTGGTCGACTCGACGCTCATCCCGCTGCTGGCCCGGGTGCTCGGCGAGCTGACCACGGTGCGGCACGTGGTGGTGGTCGGCGGGGGCGACCCCGGGCCGCTGCGGGCGGTCGCCGGTGACCTGGTCACCTTCCACCACTGGGACGACCTGCTGGCCGGCCGCCCCGAGCACTACGACTGGCCCGAGGTGGACGAGCGGGATGCCGCCGCGCTGTGCTACACCTCCGGCACCACCGGCCACCCCAAGGGCGTCGCCTACTCGCACCGGTCGATCTACCTGCACTCGTTGCAGGTGTGCCTGCCGGAGGGGTTCGGGCTCGGGCCGGGCGACCGGGAACTGGCCATCGTGCCGATGTTCCACGCCATGTCCTGGGGGCTGCCGTACGCGGCGTTCCTGTCCGGGGCGTCGCTGATCATGCCGGACCGGTTCCTCCAGGCCGCGCCGATCGCCGAGATGATCGCCGCCGAGCGGCCCACCCTGGCCGGCGCGGTGCCGACCATCTGGAACGACCTGCTGGCCCACCTGGACGCCCACGAGGTGGACACCTCGTCGCTCAAGGAGGTGATCGTCGGCGGTTCGGCCTGCCCGCCCGCGCTGATGCACGCGTTCGCCGAGCGGCACGGCATCGAGGTGATCCACGCCTGGGGGATGACCGAGATGTCCCCGCTGGGGTCGGTGTCCCGGGCGCCGGCCGGGGCGACCGGCGACGATGCCTGGCGGTACCGCTACACGCAGGGGCGGGTGCCGGCCGGGGTGGCCGCCCGGATCGTCGGCCCGCTGGGCGACCCGCTGCCCGCCGACGGGGCGTCCGTGGGGGAGTTGGAGGTGCGCGGGCCGTGGGTGACCGCCCGGTACGTCGGCGACGACGCCCCCGACCCGGAGAGGTTCCGCGACGGCTGGCTGCGTACGGGTGACGTGGGCACGCTCTCACCTGACGGGTTCATCACGCTTACCGACCGGGCCAAGGACGTGATCAAATCCGGTGGGGAGTGGATCTCCTCGGTGGAGCTGGAGAACGCGTTGATGGCCCACCCGGACGTGCAGGAGGCCTGTGTGGTGGGGGTGCCCGACCAGCGGTGGGGTGAGCGTCCACTGGCCACCGTGGTGGTCCGCGAGGGCGCGTCGACCAGTGTGGAGCAGCTCCGTGCGTTCCTCGCCGGTACGGTGGCACACTGGCAGTTGCCGGAACGCTGGGCGGTCATCGACGCGGTGCCCAGGACCAGCGTGGGCAAGTTCGACAAGAAGGTGGTGCGTTCGCGGTACGCCGCCGGCGACCTGGAGGTACGGGAGCTGGCGGGGCCGTAACACTTTTCGGCGCTCCGTCGCCGATGGGGGTAGGGACGTCACTCCTGAAACATCCCTCCCCACGGGGCGGCCCCGGCGTTCGCACCGCGCCGGGGCCGCCCTTCCTCGCGGTGACCCGCCATGTCATTGTTGCGAGAATTACTCGCTTCTGTCCGGGCGATTGCGAAATGTCCTCGGAACTACTGCCCGGCGGTGTCGATCAGCACCTTCCCCACCACCGCGTCCTCCACCGCCCGGTGCGCGTCGGCGGCCTGCGCCAACGGGAAGCGGTGCAACGGCAGGCCGGCCTCGACGCCCACCCGAACCGCCCCCTGGGCGACCGCCGCCGCCACGTCGGTCACCGCCTGCGCCTTGGCCGCCTTCGGCGCCGTATAGACAAACACGAACTGCCAGCGGGCGTTCGGGGCCATCAACGGCCGGATCGGCAGCGTCACCTCGTCGCCACCGTCGTCGGCGTAGACGCAGACCGCCCCGCCGGGACGCAGCAACCGCACGTCGGTGGCCGCGTTGCGGGCGGCGGAGACCTCCACGACGGTGTGCACCCCGTCGGGCGAGATCTTGCGGACCTCCTCGACCACGTCCTGCTCCCGGTAGTCGACCACGAAGGACGCCCCGGCAGCCGCCGCCAACTGCGCCTTCTCCGGGCTGCTCACCGTCGCGACGACGCAGGCGTCGGCCCAGCGGGCCAACTGGATCGCCGCGTTGCCCACCGCACCCGCCCCACCCTGCACCAGCACCACGTGGTCGCTGAGCGCCCCCGCGTGCAGGGTGTCCGGCATGTACTCCCCGACGGTCAGGCAGCGGTGCGCGGTGAGGAACGGGATGCCCAGGCAGGCCCCCAGCTCGAAGGAGGCGTCCCCGAGCGGCACCACCTGCCGGACCGGCACCACCGTGTACTCGGCGGCCGTGCCCCACGGGCGCTGCCAGGCGGCCTCCCAGACCCACACCCGTTCCCCGGCCAGACCCTGGTCGACCCCCGCGCCGACCGACTCCACCACGCCCGCCCCGTCCTGCCCCGGGGTCTGCCAGCCGACAGGCAACGGCTGCTGCCGTCGGCTCTTCCAGTCGGTCGGGTTCACCCCGGCCACCGCCAGCCGGACCAGCACCTCCCCCGGGCCCGGTTCGGGCACCGGCCGGTCGACCAACCGGAGCACCGACGGGTCACCGGTGCGTTCGTACACGATCGTCTGCATGCCGTCTCCTCAGGCCGCCGGTTTGAGCACCACCTTCGAGTAGCCTTCCTCGCGGCGGTCGAAACGCTGGTACGCCTCCGGAGCCGCGTCCAACGGCAACTCCTTGCTCACCACGAAACTCGGCGTGGCCCGCCCCGACATGATCAGGTTCCGCAGGTACTCGTTGTAGGTCTTCACGTTGGCCTGCCCGGTGCCCATCCGCAGACCCTTCTCGAAGAACTTGCCCACCTTGAACAGCAGCTCACCCCTGCCGGAGTGCTCGTCCGGCGCACCCGGGTCGCTGGCCAGATAGAGGCCGACCACGCCGAGCGCCCCGGTGGCCCGGACCACCTCGACCAGGCTGTCGAGCACCGCCGCCGGCTGCTCCCCGCCACCCGCCCCGGTGGCCTGGTAGCCGACCGCGTCCACCCCGTGATCGGTGCCCACCCCGTCGGTCCGGTCGAGGATCTGCGCCACCGGGTCGCCGACCGAGAAGTCGATGGGGGTCGCCCCGATCGACCCGGCCAGCCGCAGCCGGTCCGGCACCCGGTCCACCAGGAACACCTCGGCGGCACCCATCAGGAGCGCCGAGTACGCGGCCATCAGCCCGACCGGCCCACCCCCCATCACGGTGAGGTTCTCGCCCGGCCGCAACCCGGTCATCGCCACCCCATGGTAGCCGGTGGGAAAGATGTCGGCGAGCATCGCGTAGTCGTTCTCGTGCTCGGTGCCGGGCGGCAGCTTCAGGCAGTTGAAGTCGGCGTACGGCACCCGCAGGTACTCGGCCTGCCCACCCCGGTACGGCCCCATCGCCACGTAGCCGTACGCGCCACCGGCGAAGCCGGGGTTGACGGTGAGACAGAAGCCGGTCTTCTGCTCCCGGCAGTTGCGGCAGAACCCGCAGGCCACGTTGAACGGCATCGACACCCGGTCGCCGACCCTGACCCGCCGTACCCCGGTGCCGACCTCGACGACGGTGCCCATGTTCTCGTGGCCGAAGACGATGCCCGGCTCGGCGAGCGTGCGCCCCTCGTACATGTGCAGGTCCGAGCCGCAGATCGCGGTCGTGGTGATCTGCACGACGACGTCGTCGGGGTGCTCGATGCGTGGGTCCTCGACCTGCTCGACCGTCACCTCGTGCGGCCCCTGGTACACCACAGCTCTCATGGGTCCGACGCTAGGCGGCCCGGCCGGGTCACGGAGGCGGTTCAGCCGAGCCGGTCCACCACCTCCGGGGTGAGGTCGTGCACCGAGGAGAGCACCGTCGCGGCCAGCTCCGCCGCGTCCGGGTCCAGCGGGTACGACCCGTGCGGCACCGCGACCACCCGCATCCCGGCGGCGGCGGCCGAGCGGACCCCGTTCGAGGAGTCCTCCACGGCCGCACACCGGGCCGGGTCGACCCCGAGCTGCTCGGCGACGGCCAGGTACACGTCGGGCGCGGGCTTGCCCCGGGCGGTCCGCTCGGTCGACAGGGTCACCCGGAACTCGGCGGTGAGGTCCGCTGCGGTCAGCGCCGCCGCGATCAGCCGGGTCGGCGAGGAACTGGCCAGCCCCAGCGGCCAGCGCGCGGCCAGCCGGCGCACCACCAGGTCGGCGTCGTCGATCAGCGGTACGCGCACCGCGTACCGCCGGGCCATCTCCTCGACCACGTCCAGGGCCACCTGCTCGGCGCTGCGGTCGACGCCCAGCTCGCCGCTGAGGTACCCGGCCCACTCGCCGGTGCTCATCCCCATCAGCCGCCGCTGGGTGTCGGGCTGCCAGGTGCCGCCCCGCGCCGCCACGTACGCCCGGCGCACCTCCTCCCAGACCGGCTCCGAGTCCACGATCACGCCGTCCAGGTCGAACACCACCGCATCCACCGTCACCCGCCCATCCTCCCCGACGCCACCGCCCCGTCCCGACGCCACCCTGCCCCGCGGGCGGGTCAGCGGTAGGCCGCGGCCTGGGTGCCGTAGAGGGTGGCGTAGACGCCGCCGAGACGGATCAGCTCGTCGTGGGTGCCCACCTCGCGTACCCCGCCGTCGCCGATCACGATGATCAGGTCTGCGGTGCGGACCGTCGAGAACCGGTGCGACACGAACACCGTCACCCCACCGCTGTCGGCGGCGACCCGGGCCGCCCCGTCGGCGTACCTGGCGAACAACCGGTGCTCGGCCTCGGCGTCCAGCGCCGACGCCGGCTCGTCCAGCACCATCAGCAGCGGGGCGTCGCGCATCATCGCCCGGCCGAGCGCCAACTGCTGCCACTGCCCGCCGGAGGCGTCCACCCCGCCGTCGGCGTGGCTGCGTCCCAGCCGGGTGTCCAGCCCGTACGGCAGCCGGTCGGCGACCTCGCTGTGCGCCCGGGCCAGGCCGGTGCGGACCGCCTCGTCGTCGGTGGCCCGGGGCAGGTCCCCGATGCCGACCGCCAGCCGGGCGGTCAGCTCCGGACGCGCGTAGTCCTGGAAGGCGGCGGTGGTCCGCTCCCGCCAGGCGGCCAGGTCGAGGTGGCGCAGGTCGACCCCGTCGACCAGGATCGCGCCCCGGTCGGGTTCGTAGAACCGGTTGAGCAGCTTGACCAGCGTGGTCTTGCCCGCGCCGTTCTCGCCCACGACCGCCACGGTGCTGCCGGCGGGCAGCAGCAGGTCGACGTCGCGCAGCACCGGCCCGGCCGCGCCCGGATAGGTGAAGGTCACCTGCCGCAGCCGGATGCCCTCCAGCAGGCGCGCGGGCGGGCGCAGTGGCGTGGCGGGCGCGTCGGGCGGGGTGACCGGTGCCGGCACCAGGTCACGCACCTCGTCCAGGCGTTGCAGGGACCGGCCGCTGCGCGCCAACTGCTGGGTGATCGTCACCGCTGCGGCGACCTGCTGGTTGAGCTGCGAGGCGAGCATGACCGCCAACACCACGTCGCCGACGTCGGCCCGGCCGCGTACGGCGTCGCGGACGACCAGGACCAGGGCGGCGACGTAGCCGAGGGCGAAGACGGCCTGCCCGGCGGCCCGCCACAGGCCGGCGGCCAGCTCGCCGCGCCAGAGCCGGGCGGTGGCCCGCTGCCAGTGCGTGGCGTAGCGCTGCTGGAGATGCCCCACCAGGCCCAACAGGCGCAGCTCCTTGGCCGAGGCCGCGGTGGTGGTCAGCTCGAACAGGTGCCGGGCCTGCCTGGTGTCGACGACGCTGTCCGCGCGGGCCCGGTCGGCGGCGGCCTGGGCCCGGCGACCGGCCAGCACCGGCAACGCGGCCAGCAGCGGCAGCAGCACCAGCGCCGGATGGGTCAGGGTGAGCAGCACGGTGGTCAGCAGCAGGCCGACCACCAGCGACCCCCCGGTCAGCAGCGCCTGGAGACCCTCGCCGATGCGTTGCAGCTCGTCCTGGGCCAACGCCATCCGGTCGGCGTGCTCGGGCCGCTCGTGGTGGTCGAGGTACGGCGTGCCGTTGCTGATCGCGATGAGCTGCTCGTCGGTGCTGAGCACGTTGAGCTCGGACACCTCGAAGTACCCGATGTGCGCGAAGTGGGCGCAGGTCAGCGCCGCGATCGCGGCCACCGCGACGGCCAGGCCCGCCCAGGCCGCCGCCCCGGCCCGACCGGCCGCCGCCGCGTTCGTGAGGTGCTTGAGCGCCACCGCGCTCGCCGGCACCGCCACCGCGTTGCCCACCATCAACGCCAGCGCCACGGCCATCTTGCGCCGGTCCTGCCGCCACGACAGCCGCAGCAGCCCGATGATCGCCCGCAGCATCGCTCAGCCCACCCGCTGCGCCAGCGGACCGGCGCCCTCGTCGGTCTCCCGGTCGGCCCCGCCGGTGTCCCCGTCGGCCCCGTCGTCGGCGAACCGCTCCGCCTGAAGGGTGAACATCGCCGCGTACCGGCCGCCCGCCGCCATCAACTCGTCGTGGCTGCCCTGCTCGACGACCCGCCCCCCGTCGAGCAGGACGATCCGGTCGGCCAGCCGGACGCTGGACAGCCGGTGCGAGATGAGCACCGTCGTGCGGCCCCGGGTCAGCTCGGCGAACCGGGCGAAGAACTCGGCCTCGGCCCGCACGTCCAGCGCCGCCGTGGGTTCGTCGAGCACCAGCACGGTGCTGCCGTGGTAGAGCGCGAACAGGGCCCGGGCGATGGCGATGCGCTGCCACTGCCCGCCGGACAGGTCGACCCCGCCGTCGTACGCGCGCGACAGCAGCGTGTCCATGCCGTCCGGCAGCGCGTCGAGGGTGTCGAGCAGCCCGGCCGCCTCCGCCGCGCGGCGGATCCCGGCCCGGTCGTCGAGATGTTCCACCGCGCCGAACCCGATGTTGGCCGCCACCGACAGTTCGTAGCGGACGAAGTCCTGGAACACCACGGCGATCCGCCGCTGCCAGTCCCGGGCCGGCAGGTCGGCGAGGTCGACGCCGTCGGCCCGCACCGCACCGGCATCCGGCGAGTAGAGCCGGGCCAGCAGTTTCACCAGGGTCGTCTTGCCCGCGCCGTTCACCCCGACCAGGGCGGTGCAGCGTCCGGCGGGGATGTGCAGGTCCAGGCCGTCGACCACCGGAGTGGCCGCGCCCGGGTACCCGAAGCGCACCCCGGTGAAGTCGATGGCCGGGGCGGCGGTGGCGGGCGGCCCGGCGCGGCCCCGGTCAGCGGGTTCCGGGTAGCGGGCCATCGCCTGCTCGAACGCGGTGATGGCGGTCTCGGCGTTCATGCCGTACTGGGTCTGGGTGTCGGAGTCCGGGTAGAACTCGCCCAGCCGGATCAGGGCCAGCACCGCCTGCAACACCAGCGCCAGCGCGGCCAGGTCGTACGCCCCCTCGGCGGCGCGGACCCCGGCCAGCGCCAGCACGGCCGCGACGCCGACCAGCCCCACCGCCGTGTACGCCAGGTAGGGCCGCAAATAGATCCGGCGGCGCTCGGCCCACACGGGGGCCAGGGCCCGGCGGTAGACCTGCCGGTAGCGTTCGGTCAGCCAGCCGGTGAGCCCGAAGACCCGCAGCTCCTTGGCGGCGGCCGGGCCCATCGCCAGCCCCCGCAGGTAGCGGCTCTCCCGGCGCAGGGCCGCCACGTCGCGGATGACCCGGGCGTAGCGGCGCAACCCGCCGCGCTGGCCGTGCCGGAACAGCAGCACCACCGCCAGCATGACCAGCGCCGCCCACGGCCCCAGCACCACCGCCACCACCACCGTGAACCCGGCGACCTGGGTGTACGGCCCGACGAGCGCGATCAGCCCGGCGTAGGCCGCGCCCGGGGTGCGGAACGCGAACCGCAGCTCGTGCCCGGCCTCGCCCAACTCGTCCAGCACCGCCGGGTCCTCCAGCGGGGTGATCTCCCGGGTCGACAGCGACGCCTGGATGAGCCGTCGGTACATGTGCCCGTCGACGCGGCGGCTGAGCTGCTCGGCGACGGCCTTCTGCGCCGCCTCCGCCAGTTGCGCCGCGATCAGCGCCGCGCCGGCGACGGCCAGCGGCCACCACACCCCGGCCGGTCCGGCGGTGCCGTGCAGCACCGGGCCGATCCGGCCGACGGTGGTGCTGACGGCGACCGCGAAGACGACCGGCAACACCCCCCGGGACACGCTGAGCGCCAGCGCGACGGCACTCCAACCGGCTCCGGCGGCGGGCCACTGCCGGGCGATGCGCAGCCGGGCGGCGGCGGCCTCACGCCACTGCCCGACGCCGGAGGGGGAGGCGGCCATCGCGGTCAGCCGAAGATCTCGTCCCGCAGGGGCGCCGGCAGGTCCAGCTCCTGCGTGCAGGACCGCACCGACACCTGGTAGGACTCCACCACCTCGGGGCTGTCGGCCACGGCCAACTCCGCGTCGGTCAGCACCGTCACCGACCGGGGCCGGAAGCGGTACTCGTCGGCGTTGCCGTGCAGACCGGGTACGACGTAGGGCTCCGGCTCCACCGGGTTGTGGATCTTCGACTGGTCGGAGTTGAGGTCGCCTGCCGCACCCCACCCGGTGAGCATCTCCGGCCGGTACAGGTGGCCGATGCCGAGGCGGTCGAACAACCGGGACACCGTCTCCTGCGGCGCGCGGCTGCACTCGTACGGGAAGTGCGTCACCGCCAGCCCCTCGGCCCCGGCCCAGGCGCGCATCCGCGCGTAGTTGAGCGTGCTGAGCACGAAGTTCTCCACCACCCGCTCGCGCCCGATCTTGCCCTCCCACTTGGCCATCCACGAGTCGAGCGAGGCACGCGGCTGCCGGTCCAGCACCAGCAGGCGCAGCCGGTCGACCGGCCAGCCGGCCTCGACGAGGCAGCGGGCCGGGTTGAACAGCGCCTCGAACGGCACGTACGGCCCGGCCATCTCCTTGGCGAACAGCACCGGCTCGCCGTCGGGCAGCTTCCACGGCGAACCCTCACCGCCGGTGAGCGCGAACCGGCCGATGGTCTTGACCGGCTGGTAGTAGGCCGCCGCCCGCGCCATGCCGAACAGGTTGGTCACGGCGGTCGAGCCGACCCGGCAGCGCCCCCAGCCGAGCACCAGCAGCGGGTAGTCGGCCGGGCCCCGACCGGCGAACCCGTCGCGCAGGGTACGCACGATCCGGGCGGTGACCTCGTCGACGGTGGTGGTGACGACCTGGTAGCGGCCGTCGGGCGGGAGCGCGACGGTGGTGAGCGCGTCGTCGTCGGCGGCGGCCAGCCGGTGCAGCAGCGGATAGGGGTCGGTCATCGGGACTCCCGGTGGTCGGAGGGGCGGGTGCTGCCCAGGTCGAGCAGCGCGGCGACGTCCCGCAGGGCGACCGGGCGCAGCGCGGCCTCGCACAGCAGCGTCTCGATGCCCCGCAGCGCCCGCTCGCAGACGGGGCCCGGCACCCGCCGGGTGTCGGCCAGCAGGTGCAGCGCGCAGCCGCCGGCCAGGTGGGGCATGGCCAGGAAGAAGGTCATGTCGTGGCGGGCCACGGCGGTGACCTGCCGCACGGTGGTGTGCGCCGCCAGGGCGGTCAGCGTGGCCCGGTCGGGTGGTCCCGCCGGGACGTCGAAGTCGCGGCCCAGGCGGGCGTCGTTGAAGTACACCGACAGGTCGGCCTGCGCGCCCTCGGCCGCGATCAGCGCGTCCAGGGCCTCCGGCGGGTAGGTGGCGTGGAAGTACGACTCCGTCGAGTCGCGGTAGCAGCGCCGGACGGCGTCGTCGACGTCACGGTCGCCGATCTCGAAGACCAGCAGCGCGTTCTGGGCGATGCCGGTGGCCAGTTGCCGCTGGCGGGGGGTGTTCCGGTTGCCGGCGATCAGCTTGACCACGGCCCGGTCCCGGCCGGTCAACGCCGCCTGGACCAGCAGCGCGGCGGTCAGCACCACGGTGGACGACGACGCCCCCGTCCGCTCGGCCAGCGCGGTGGCGGCGGCGGCCACGGCGGTGGACTCCATCCGCCAGGTGACGACAGGCAGCCCGCCGGCGTCCTGCTCCGGCCCGTCGAAGATCCGCTGCGGCACCAGGGGCAGCCGCTCCCGCCAGTACGCCAGGGACCGGGCGGCCCGGCGCTGCCCGGCCGGTGACGCCTCGTAGCCGGCCTGGTCCAACGGCTGCCAGCCCGGCGCGGGCAGGGTCCGTTCGCCCTCGATCAGGGTGCGCAGCTCCGCCAGCAGCAGCTCCAGCGACCAGCCGTCCAGCGACACGTGCGAGGCGGCCACGGCCACGGCCTCCACCTGGCCGTCGACGCGCAGCAGCGCCCACCGGACCGGCCAGTCCCGGTCCAGCCGGAACGCGGTGCCGGCCAGTTCGGCGGCGGTGGCGTCCGCCGCCGCCGGCAGTTCGGCGGCGGTGGTGTCCCGCACCAGCGGCGCGTACGACCCGTCGGCGAGCAGGTGCTGGCGGGGTCCGTCGGCGTCCTCGGTCATCAGGGTGCGCAGCACCTGGTGTCGCAGCACCAGCTCCGACCAGGCCGTGGTGACCCGCTCGGTGGTGACCGGGGCGGTCAGCCGCAGCACCCGCCTGATGTTGAAGTCCCGGCTGGCCTCGCCGAACCACTGCATCGGCCGGTACATGGCCGTCTGCCCCCAGGTCAGCGGCGCGGAACCGGCGGACGCTCCGGTGAACCGGGCCTGGACCGCCGCGTCCCCGACCGCCGGCCGGCCGGCGTCCGCCCGCAGGGGCCGGTCCGGGTGCTCCCCGGTCGGCGTCGCCGGGGCCACGGTGCCCGGCGACCGGTGGTCGGGCATCCCGGCGGCCAGGGCGCGCACCGTGCGCCTGTCGAACAGGTCGGCGATGCCCACCGGCAGGCCCAACTCCTCGTCCAACCGGGTGACGACCTCGACCACCTGCATGGAGTCGCCGCCGAGTTCGAAGAAGTCGTCGTCCACACCGAGCCGGTCCACCCGCAGCACCGCGCCGACCACCCCGGCCACCGCCGTCTCCAGGTCACCGGAGGGCGGGACGTACGCGGTGCTCAGCGCGGGCCGCACCGTCGGCGTGGTGGGCAGCCGACGGGTGTCGACCTTGCCGTTCGGGGTGAGCGGGTACTGCGCCACGTACAGGAACCGGCTCGGGACGGACGCCTCCGGCAGCAGACCGGCGGCGTGGGCGCGCAGCTGCGCCTCGGTCGGTCGGGGCTCGTCCTCGGACCGCAGGTAGGCGACCAGGTGCAGGTCATGGCCGTCGGGTTCGGCGATCACCACCGCCTCGGCGACCCCGGGGCAGCGGCGCAGCGCGTCCTCGACGGCGGGCGGCTCGACGCGCTGGCCCCGGATCTTCACCTGCCGGTCGGCGCGGCCGAGCACGTCCAGCACCCCGTCCGGGCCCAGCCGGCCCAGGTCACCGGTGCGCAGCAGCCGCCGCCCGTCGCCACCGGGGTGCGGGATCCACCGCTGGGCGGTAAGCACCGGCTGGCCGTGGTAGCCCCGGCCGATCACCGCCCCGCCCAGGCAGATCTCGCCGGTCTGCCCCGGCGGCACGGGCCGGCCCTGCTCGTCGAGGATGTGCACCTCGGCGTTGGGGATGGGGGCACCGACCGGCAGCCGCCGCCCGACCGTACGGTCCGCGCCGATCCAGTACCAGGTCGCGCCGACGGTCTCGCTCATGCCGTAGTGGTTGCCGAAGCCCGACTTGGGGCTGCCGGTGATCCACGCGTCGAACTCGGGGGTCAGGTACAGCGGCTCGCTGCCGATCATCACCTGGCGGGCGACGTCGTCGACGCCACCGAGGGCGGTCATCGCCCGCACGTGCGACGGGGTGAGCTTCAGGAACCCGCACGGGGCGGCGGCGGTCAGCGCGATCAGGTCGTCGAACGCGACCGGCTCGGGCGCGACCTCCAGCTCCCAGTCCGCGACAAGCGCCGTGAACAGCGTCATCACCGACCCGACGAAGTACAGCGGGGCGTGCAGCACCGCCCGCTCCCCGGGCTGGAACGCGAACTCCTCGGCGCACCAGTGCACGTAGTTGACCAGCTGCCGGTGGGTGCCGAGCACCCCCTTGGGAGCGCCGCTGGTGCCGGAGGTGTACATGATGAACGCCAGGTTCTCCACCCGGCAGCCGCCGTCACCGTCGTCACCGACCGGCTCCGGCAGGTCGGTCACGTCGAGCACGGTCGACGGGTAGCCGGCGTCCACGAGGTTGCGGTGCTCCGGACCGGTCAGCAGCACCGGATCGCCCGCGTCGGCCAGGATCCGGGCCCGCCGGTCCGCCGGGTCGTGGACCGACAGCGGCAGGTACGCCGACCCGGCCGCCAGCACCGCGAGGATCGCCACCACCGCGTCCACCGAGCGGGGGAGCAGCACCGCGACCGGGGTCTCCGGCCCGGCGCCGTGGCCCCGCAGCACCCGGGCGGCGTGCCGGACCCGCGCCCGCAGCTCCCCGGCGGTGACCGCGACCCCGGCGCAGCGCACCGCGACGCGCTCCGGATCGGCCGCCAGCGCCCGGTCGACGAGGACGTGCAGCGGGGTGTCGCCGAACGGGCGGCGGGGGCCGGTGGCGACCGACGACGCGGCGTCCACGGTGGCCGGTCCCGGCCGGATGGCGGGGCCGGTGCCGGCACCCCCCGTGGTACGCAGCGAGGCGGGCCGCAGGTCGGTCCAGTGTGCCGCGACGTGCTCCAGGCAGGCCTCGACCGGCCCGGTGAACACCGTGGTCCAGCCACCCGGCAGCGGCCGGCCCGCCGGCCACAGGGAGTACTGGTCCTCGCCGTTGACGACGACCTGGTGCGGATCGACGCTCACGCGGGACCCCCGACCGTCTGCGGTGCCGTGTCGAGCCGCTCGACGGGGTCGCGCCAGGACTCCTTGGTGTACCAGTCACCGCCGAACGAGGTGATCGTCGGGGTCCAGCCGTCGTGCGCGTCGGCGAAGCCGGCGACCTCGCGCCAGAACACGTCCACCAGCGCCGAGTACCGGCAGGCGGTCCGCAGGTCGGCCAGGGTGAACGGTGGCCCGTCCATGCGGACCAGCCGGATGTCGAACGCGCCCCGGTACTGCCGGCCACCGACAGTGAACGGCTGCTTCCACATCGCCGCGCCGGGGGCCCGCAGGGTGTAGCGGACGCGGGAGGTGCTGTGCCCGCCGTGCCGCAGGTCGCCCCACTCGGCGATGTCGGGCACCAGCGGCGGGAAGAAGTAGTGCCGCTGCCGGGGCACCTCGACCCGGTCGAAGTTGCCGGGCACGAAGTGCCAGCGGTTGTACATCATCCGCTGCGCGACCTGCCACAGGATGTCGGTGACGGCGGGGGCGGGCAGGTCGGCGGCCATCTCGGGGCTGGGCAGCACGCAGCAGAAGAAGTCGGGCTTCTTCAGGCCCGCGACCTCCTCGTCGTACCGCCCGGCCGGACCGTCGAGGCGGGACAGGTCCCGGATGCCGCTGGACATGCCGTAGTCGGCGCGGCTGTCGACGACCGCGCCCAGCACGATGCCCTCCAGGATGCCTGTCAGCTCGCGCTCGTCGCCGCCCGCGTACACGCTGCGCAGGGCGGTGGTGGTGGCGTGCCGTACCCAGGAGGCGGCGTCCTCGCCGTCGACCGGACCGGGGCGGACGCCTGTCGACGTCCGCAGGGTCGGCGGCAGTTCGACCTGACTGCGCTGCTCCTCCTCCCAGGGCAGCAGGTACTCGTCCTTGGCGTAGGTCAGCCCGTTGATCCGCCGGTAGCGGATGTGACCGCTGCCGTCGACGAGTTCGACCAGCTCACCGGCGAGGGTGGCCAACTCGGCCAGGGTCGCGGTGCTCAGCTCCACGGTGGCCTGTTCGCCGAGCGCGCGCAGGTACGCCGCGCAGCGGGTGGTCAACACCTTCCGGAGGCTGACCGCGCTGAGCTGGCGGCCGTTGAACTCCTCGAATCGCACCGCCCGGCCGGTGCGGAACAGCAACTGGATGGAGGCGACGAAGAGCCGCTCCTCCGGGCTCCAGTCGGCCGGTGGACGGCCCCGCAACGCGGGCAGCACGCCGTCGCGGATGAGGGTGCTGGAGCCGGAGTCGGAGCGGGAGAACACCCGACGCTCGACGAAGATCAGGACCGTCTCGACCCGTTCGACCCAGTCGATGACCTCCTCCAGCCGCTCCGACAGGCTGCCGTCGGCGTGCCAGGTGTACAGCATCTGGTCGAGTTCGCGGCGCTGGTGCTCCTCCTCGGCCTGGGCCGGCAGCCACTCCTCGTCGATCATCTCGATCATCCACCCGGGCAGGGCGAGTTCGGCCACCACCTCCTCGGCCGGCAGGTCGCCGCGCGCCGGTTCGTGGATGGTCAGCCTGCCCAGCGCCGAGTGGGCCAGCACGAACTGGGCGGGGGCGGCGTCGGCACCCGGCGCGGTCAGCCGGAGTTGCTGCCGGCCGAGCAGGTGCCTGACGATCGCCTGCTCGCGCAGGGTCAGGCCGTCGAGGGCGGACCGGAAGGGCACCTTGCCGGCCATGGTGAGCAGGCGCAGCACGGCCGTCTGGGCGCTGCCGCCGAACAGTTCGACGGGGTCACGCACGTCGCGCAGTTCCTGGCTCCACTGGTCGAACTTCGTACGTCGCACGGTCCCGCCTTTCTCGACCGGGGCAGGCTGCGGCGTTCGCACGATGCGGCTCGTACGAAAACGGCCACCGCCGCGCGGTGACGACAGGGCATGCGGCGGCCGGCAGCCGACCTGGAGGGTGGAGGGCTCCCGTGGCAGTGCCACGGCGAGAGGGAGCGACACTTCCACCCCGGTGTGGGAGCGCTCCCGATCAAGGAGTCTTGCCGACGATGAAACATGTGTCAACAACGTGTGTCGAACACCGACGACCTGCTACGACGTGTCTGCCCGGTACGACACCGATGGTCCGACTCGGGCGACGGGGGCCGGGGGTGATCAGGAGGAGAGCGCGGGGAGCCCGATCGGGCTGTCCGGCGGGATGACCGTGTGGCAGGCGCGGGCGACCGGGACCAGCAGCTCGCGGAGCCGTTCGGTGCCGTCCGGGCCGAGAGCCAGCCAGGGGCGGGCGGCGGCCCGGTCGGTCGCGTCCTCCACCGCCCGCAGGCCGGCGTGCCCCGCCTCGGTGGGGGTGCCCCCGTCGGTCAGCCACCCCCGGTCGACCAGCCGGGCCCGCGCCTGCGCCCACTCGTCCCCGGTCCAGCCCCGGCCGAGCAGGTGCTCCTCCGGCCGGTCCTGGGCGACCCGGAACGTCAACGTCTCGATCGGGTCGAGACCGGCGGCGACCAGGGCCGCCACGTGCCCGTCGCCGCGGTGCTCGCGCAGCGTGGTGGCCGCCTGCCAGAGCCGGGCCAGCGGGTAGTCGCCGCGCGGCAGGGCGGCGTTTGCCGCGCCGAGCACCCGGCCGGCGGTGTCCGCCCCGACCGCTGCGGCCTCCAGCAGCTCGGCCGCCTCGGCCAGGTGCGCCTCGGGAAGTTCGTAGGTGAGCTCGGCAAGCGCCTGCACGGCCCCGGTGAGCCGGGCACGCAACGCCTCCTGCGGGGCGGCGAGCTGCCACACCGCCGGTAGCGCCCGGCTCACCATCGGCGGGGCGAAGGTGAAGAAGACGGCGGTCACCGGGGCGGCGTCGACCGGCCCCAGCGGGGCGGCCCGGCCCGCGAAGTAACCCCGCCAGTAGCCACGCAACCCGATCGCCTCGGTGGCGGCGCGGGCCCGGGGGTGGAAGTAGGTGATCGCATGCACGGGTTCGACGTGCGTCCACATCAACCGGGCGGTCCGCCCGGGATCGTCCAGCGGCGGCACGCGCACCTCCGGGTCGGTGGGGGTCACCGTGGCGCGGACCGGCCGCCCACGGTGACCCCGAACCTACTGCCGGTAGGTGCCGGCCGGAAGACCCGTGTGGTCTACTGCACCGCCAGCACGTCGACGATGAACCGCAGCGGGCCGGCGGGCGCGCCGGGACGCTGCGGCTTGTCGCCGTACGCCAGGTCGGCGGGGATGTCGAGCTGGACCCGGCTGCCCACGGTCTGACCCTGCATGCCCTGGTCCCAGCCGGGGATGACGTTGCCCTGGCCGAGGCCGAAGGTGAACGGCTCGGACCGCTTCCAGGAGGCGTCGAACTCCTCACCGGTCTTGTACGACACACCCACGTAGTTCACGGTGATCTGCTGGCCGGCCTGCGCGGCCGGGCCGGTGCCCCGGATCAGCGGGGTGGCCTTCAGCCCGGTCAGCTCGCCCTCGCCCTTGCCGGCCTGCGGTTTGGTGCACAGCGCCTGGTCGGCCCCGTCGGGCAGCTTGGGGAAGTCACCCGCGCAGCCGGCCGGTGCCGCCGCCGGCTTCGGGTCGTCCTTCTCGCCGTTGCGGACCACCACGAACACCCCGACGATCACCGCGATGACGGCCACGCCGGCGACGGCGCCCAGCCAGGCCTGCCGGCGCTTGCGCTTCTCGGCGGCCTTCTGCGCCGCCAACTGGGCGGCGAGTCGCCGCTGTGCCTTCGTCTCCGGGGCCTGACCCTGGCCCGCCGAACGGTTCTCCGTACGCTCGCTCACGTCCTCGACTCCCTGCTGATGTGGGTGACCGGCCCGGCGACCCGGTTCCGTGGCCAGCGCACACGGTACCCGGATCGATGCCGAGGGTGGGCCGTCGCCCGCCCGTGCTGTCCGGTGGACGGACCGGGCCTCCCGGTTCGTGCCCGTCTTTCCGGGTGGCGGGGGCCGTCCGGCGGTAGGTTCTCGACCATGGCGATCCTCACCGACGAAGACAAGGCCCTGCTCGCCGAGCCGCAACTCGCCCACGTGGCGACCATCGAGGCGGACGGCACGCCGCACGTCACCCCGGTCTGGGTGGACGTCGACGGCGAGCACATCCTGTTCAACACCGCCAAGGGGCGGCAGAAGTACCACAACATCGCCCGCAACCCGGTGGTCGCGGTCTCCGTGGTCGACCGGGCCGACGACTTCCGCACCCTCTGGGTGAAGGGCACCGCCGAGTTCGTCACCGAGGGCGCCGACGCGCACATCGACCGGCTGGCGAAGAAGTACCTCGGGCAGGACACCTACCCGTTCCGACGGCCCGACGAGGAGCGGGTGATCGTCCGGATCACCCCCACCGAGAAGCTCGGCCGCGGCTGACCGACGCACGACCCCCGGCGGGACGGCCCACCGTCGCGCCGGGGCGTCGGGCGGGTCCGCCGCTCAGGCGCTGCGGCGCGGCGCGGCCTTCTTCTCGGCGGTCTTCTTCGCCGGTGCCTTGGCGGCCTTCTTCTCCGTGGTCTTCGTCGCGGCGGTCTTCTTTGCCGGCTCCGCCCTCTTTGCCGGCTCCGCCTTCTTGGCCGTGGTCTTCTTCGCGGCGGTCTTGCGGGCGGCGGTCTTCTTCGCCGGTTCGGCCTTCGCCCCCGGTGCCTTCGCCGCCTGCTTGGCCGACCGGGCCGACGAGATCGGCGTCGGCTCGCCGGCCCCGCCGGAGGGTGCCTCGCCCCGGGCCACCCGGGCCCGCTCCACGGACGCCTTCAGCGCCGCCATCAGGTCCACCGCGGCGGCCGGCGCGGCCTCCTCCTCCGCCGGCTGGACCACCTCGCGCCCCTCCACCTTGGCGTCGATGACCTCCTGCAACGCCGCCCGGTAGTCGTCGGTGAAGGCGTCCGGCTGGAACTCGCCGGCCATCGAGTCGATCAGGGAGGCGGCCATCGCCAGCTCCGGCGGGCGGACCTTCAGGTCCTCGTCCAGGAAACCGAAGTCGGGGGTACGCACCTCGTCCGGCCAGAGCATCGTGTTGAGCAGCAGCACCCCGTCGCGGACCCGCAGGGTGGCCAACTGTTCCCGCTGGCGCAGCGCCACCTTGACGATCGCCACCCGCTCCGAGTCGGCCAGCGCGTCGCGCAGCAGCACGTACGGCTTGGTGGCGGTCCCCTCCGGCTCCAGGAAGTACGCCTTGTTGTAGAGGATCGGGTCGACCTGTTCGGCGGGGACGAACTCCAGCACGTCGATCGCCCGGGAACTGGTCAGCGGCAGGTCGGCGAAGTCGGCGTCGGTGAGGATCACCATCTCGCCGCCGCCCAGGTCGTAGCCCTTGGCGATGTCGTCGTAGCTGACCTCCTCGCCGCAGACCGAGCAGGTGCGCTTGTAGCGGATCCGGCCGCCGTCGTCGCGGTGCACCTGGTGGAACCGGATGTCCTTCTCCTCGGTGGCCGAGTAGAGCTTCACCCCGATCGAGACCAGCCCGAACGACACGGCGCCCTTCCAGATCGCCCGCATCCCGATGCTCCTCTCACCGCCCTGACCAGGATCGCAAACGATCGAAGCCCCCGCACGTGCTTCCGTGCGCAACTACAGTCGGACAGGTGCCCGGCACGCCGTTGAAGCCGATGCTCGCGACGACCGGGCCGCTCCCGGTGGGTGCCGGCTGGGCGTACGAGTTCAAGTGGGACGGGGTGCGCGGGCTCGCCGACCTGACCGGTGGCCACCCGCACCTGTTCGCCCGTTCCGGCGTGGAGATCACCGCCGCGTACCCGGAGCTGGTGACCCTGGCCGAGCAGGTCGACGATGCGCTGCTCGACGGTGAGGTGGTCCTCTTCGACCCGGCCGGGCAGCCCTCGTTCACCGCCCTCGCCGAGCGGATGCACGTACGGGACCGGGCCAAGGCGGCCCGGCTGGCGGCGACCCTCCCGGTCACGTACATGATCTTCGACCTGCTGCGGTGGCGGGGCGAGGATCTCACCGGGTGGCCGTACCACGAACGGCGGGCGGCGCTCGACGGCCTGGGGCTCGGCGCGGCCCGGTGGGCGGTGCCGCCCTTCTTCACCGACGGCGCCGCCACCTACCAGGCGGCCGGGGAACACGGCCTGGAGGGGGTGCTGGCCAAGCGGGCCGACTCGGTCTACCGACCCGGGGTGCGCTCGCCCGACTGGGTGAAGGTCAAGCTGGAGGTGACCGGGGACTTCGTGGTCGGCGGCTGGCGGCCCGGCGCGCGGAAGATCGGCGGGCTGCTGGTCGGGGTGCCCGGCCCGGACGGGCGGCTCACCTACCGGGGACGGGTCGGCGGCGGGATCGGCGCGGCCCTGGAACGGGAACTGCTGCGCGAACTCGAACCGCTGCGCGCCGACGGCTCGCCGTTCGCCGGAGACGTGCCGCGCGAGGATGCCCGGGGCGCGATCTGGGTAACCCCCCGGACCGTGGTCGAGGTCAGGTACGGCCAGCGCACCCCGGACGGGCGGCTGCGGTTCCCCCGGGTGCTGCGCCTGCGCCCCGACAAGCCACCCGGGGAGGTGGAGGATGCCTGAGCGGGTGAAGGTCGAGGTCGACGGCCGGGCGTTGGAGCTGTCCAACCTGGACAAGGTGCTCTATCCGGCGGCCGGCTTCACCAAGGGCGAGGTGATCGACTACTACACCCGGATCGCCCCGGTGCTGCTGCCGCACCTGGCCGACCGGGCGCTGACCCGGATCAGGTTCCCCAACGGCGTCACCGGCGGCTCGTTCTTCGAGAAGAACGCCCCCGCCGCCACCCCCTCCTGGGTACGCACCGAGACGCTGCCCGCCCCCGGGTCGAGCCGGGGACGGGAGACCATCGACTACGTGGTCGCCGACGACCTGCCCACCCTGGTCTGGCTGGCCAACCTCGCCGCCCTCGAACTGCACACCCCGCAGTGGACGATCGGCGGCCACCCGGACCTGATGGTGGTCGACCTCGACCCGGGCCCCCCGGCCACCCTGCGTCAGTGCTGCCGGGTGGCCGTCCTGCTGCGCGACCGGCTCAGCCGCGACGGGGTGACGGCGTACCCGAAGACCTCAGGCAAGAAGGGCATGCAGCTCTGCTGCCCGATCAGCGCCACCCAGGACGCCGAACTCGTCTCCGACTACGCCAAGCGGATCGCCCAGGAACTGGAGCGGGAACACCCCAGGCTGATCGTGTCGCGGATGGCGAAGAACCTGCGGCCCGGGAAGGTCTTCATCGACTGGAGTCAGAACAACGCGGCGAAGACGACCGTCACGCCGTACTCGCTGCGGGCGCAGGCGGTGCCGGCGGTGTCGACCCCGCTGACCTGGGACGAGGTCGAGGCGGGGGCGGCGGGGAAACGGCCTGCGGCGAAGCCGTACACCGCCGGGGAGGTGCTGCGGCGGGTCGAGCAGCAGGGCGACCTGCTCGCCCCGCTGCTCGACGGCGGCCCGATGCTGCCGGCGTGAGCTGCGCGACGGCCCGGCCGACCCACAGCTGTGGCGGGTCGGTCGGGCCGTCACCGCTGGATGACGGCCGAGCCGGTCACCGCTCGATGACGGTGCCGCTCGCGTCGATGCCGTGGTCCCGCCAGTAGACGTCCCACTCGTCGTCGACGTGCTGCGGGACCTTGCCCTGCGGGTAGCGGACGTACGGCGCGGTCGGCTCCTGGCCGTCGGGGAAGCAGGCGCTGCCGCCCTGCCCACCCACCGCGATCGCCGGGTACTCACCATCGCTGCAGATGCTCTCCCGGTAGCCGCAGCCGCTGGTCAACAGCAGGCCGCCCAGGCCCACCCCGACAAGAACGATCATCATCCGCGTACGCATGGGTCGAGTCTCGTCACGGCGGACGGTGCTGTCATGCGCACGCGTACTCAACTCGTCCCGGCTCGGTATGGTGGGACGTTCCGTCCGGACAGGAGGCCCGATGGTTGCCCACTCCGCCGTCACCGCGTCGACCGACGTGCCTGAGCAGGTCGACCGGCCGCTGCTGACCTACTGCGACGACGCGACCGGGGAACGGACGGAGTTGACCGCGAGCGGGCTCGGTGACTGGGCGGCGCGCACCGCCGGCCTGCTGCGCGACGGCTGCGGGCTGGGGCCGGGCAGCCGGGTCGCGGTGCTGCTGCCGCCGCACTGGCGTACCGCCGCGGTGCTGCTCGGGGCCTGGTCGGTGGGGATGGCGGTGTCGTTCCGGCCACGCGCCACCGCCGGGTTGCCGGCCCTCGAACCGGGCGGTGAGCGACCGTACGACGCGGTGTTCGTCACCCCGCAACGCCTCGACGACTGGCTGGAGGACGTGCCCGAGGGGGTGCACCGCTATCTCGTCGGCACCGGACCCGGGGCGCTGGCCGACGTGCCGGTGGGCTGGCTGGACTGGTCCGTCGAGGTGCTCCGGCACACTGATGCTCCGCCCGACTACGCCGCCGTCCACCCCGCCGCCCCGGCCACCCCCGACGGCACGAGCTTCGGTGCCTGGGGAAACCTCGCCAGGGAGGTCGCCGACCGGCTCGACCTGCGCCCCGGCGACCGGCTGCTGGTCGACGCCGCCGAACACGAACAGCCGCTGAAGTGGCTGCTGGCCCCGCTGGCCGTCGGTGCCTCCGTGGTCGTCTGCGCCAACCTCGACCCCGCCACCCTGCCCACCCGGATCGCCACCGAACAGACCACCCACACCCTCTGAACCGCCCCGCCCCGCCCGCAGGGGGTGGGGCGGGGCGGGGATCGACTCAGGGGCCGGTGTTGCGGTGTCCGATGAGTTCGGTGGCGCTACTTCGGCTCCCCTGAGTGGATCATGGCGAGTGGGTCAGCAGGTGGTGTTGCCGGCGGGGACCCAGCCGTCCAGGGACGGGTCCTCGGCACCGTGGCCGTAGATCCAGGTGTCGTTGTCCTCGGACCAGCCCTGACCGTGCCAGCGGAACCCCCGACCGGCGGTCAGGGTGCGCAGCACCTGGCCGTGCGGTGCCGTGCGGAGCCAGGTGTTCTGCGTGAGGTTGCAGACGAAGCCGGGCGCGTCGCTGGCCGAGGCCGGCGTGGCGGCCACGACGGTGCCCGGGGCGACGACGAGCGCGATCGCCAGGGCGTGCAGGAGTCGGCGTTTCACTCGGAATCCCTTCGACGTGTCGGAGTCACTGTCTACTGTGGACACCGTACCCGTCGGGGGACCGGGCTGCCTGTCGGGCGGGGTGCGGCCGGGCCCGAGCCCGGTCAGTCGACCGTGGGAAGCTTCGGGCCGAGGACGTCGTCGGCATCGACGATCGTGTACGCGTACCCCTGCTCGGCGAGGAAGCGCTGCCGGTGGGCCGCGTACTCGGTGTCGATGGTGTCCCGCGAGACCACAGTGTAGAAGTGCGCCTGCCGACCGTCGGCCTTCGGGCGGAGCACCCGGCCCAACCGCTGCGCCTCCTCCTGCCGGGAGCCGAACGTGCCCGACACCTGGATCGCCACCGCCGCCTCGGGCAGGTCGATGGAGAAGTTGCCGACCTTCGAGATGACCAGCGTGCGCAGCTCACCCGAGCGGAAAGCGTCGAACAGCCGCTCGCGCTCCCTGTTGGTGGTGGAACCCTGGATGATCGGCGCGTCGAGATACTCCCCGAGCTGGTGCAACTGGTCGATGTACGCCCCGATCACCAGCACCTGGTCGTCGGGGTGCCGGCCGACCAGCGCCTTCACCACCGGCAGCTTCGTCCGGGCGGTCGCCGCCATCCGGTAACGCTCCTCGGCCTCCGCCGTCGCGTACGACATCCGCTCCGCGTCGGTCAGGGTGACCCGGACCTCGGTGCACTCGGCCGGGGCGATCCAGCCCTGCGACTCGATGTCCTTCCACGGCGCGTCGTACCGCTTGGGGCCGATCAGGCTGAACACGTCACCCTCCCGGCCGTCCTCGCGGACCAGGGTGGCGGTCAGGCCCAGCCGGCGGCGGGCCTGGAGGTCCGCGGTGAACCGGAAGATCGGCGCGGGCAGCAGGTGCACCTCGTCGTAGACGACCAGACCCCAGTCGCGGGCGCCGAACAGGTCCAGGTGGGTGAACGCGCCGCCGCGCCGCGAGGTGAGCACCTGGTACGTCGCGATGGTGACCGGACGGATCTCCTTACGCTCGCCCGAGTACTCCCCGATCTCGTCCTCGGTGAGCGAGGTGCGGGCGATCAGCTCTCGCTTCCACTGCCGGCCGGCGACCGTGTTGGTGACCAGGATCAGCGTGGTCGCCTTCGCCTCGGCCATCGCCGCCGCGCCGACCATGGTCTTGCCCGCCCCGCAGGGCAGCACCACCACCCCGGACCCGCCGGCCCAGAACGCCTCCACCGCCTCCCGCTGGTACGACCGCAGCGTCCACGGCCTACCGCCGTCCTTGCCGGCCTCGGTCAGCTCGATCGGGTGCGCCTCACCGTCGACGTACCCGGCCAGGTCCTCCGCGGGCCAGCCCAGCTTGAGCAGCGCCTGCTTCAGCCGACCCCGTTCGGACGGGTGCACCCGGATCGTGTCGTCGTCGATCCTGTCACCGAGCATCCCGGCGAGCTTCTTGCTCTTGGCGACCTCGATCAGCACCATCCGGTCCAGTCCCCGCAGCACCAGGCCGTGCGCCGGGTCGTTGGCGAGTTGGAGCCGGCCGTACCGGTCCATCGTGTCGGCCACGTCGACCAGCAGGGCGTGCGGCACCGGATAGCGGGAGAACTTCAACAACGCGTCGACCACGGCCTCGGCGTCGTGGCCGGCGGCGCGGGCGTTCCACAGTCCCAGCGGGGTGAGCCGGTAGGTGTGCACGTGCTCAGGGGAACGCTCCAGCTCGGCGAAGGGCGCGATCGCCATCCGGCAGGACTGGGCGTCCGGGTGGTCGATCTCCAGCAGCAGCGTCTTGTCGGACTGCACGATCAGTGGCCCACCGCTCACGCCAGGTCCTCTCCTCGGCCGGATTCCCCCGTCGGCGGCGAATCCCGCCGCAGGTCGACCATCCAGTGTTGCACGGGGGTGGGAGACTGCCAGAAAATCTTCGCAATGGGTGCAACGTTTCCCAGAGCGCACGCGTCTACCAGTGGGACGACCGACCCGGGGAGGCACACGATGCAGGTCCGCCACAGAGCCCGGGTCGTCGCCCTGGCCATGGTCATGCTGGTCGGCGCCGGTGGTTGTGCGTCCGTGCCGCAGGCCGACCCGGGTGGCACAGGAGGAGGGCTCGCCCCGGTCGGCAGTGCGGAACAGGTAACGGGGGCGGGTGCCTCCTCCCTGCCCGACCAGCTGACCGGGTCCGACACGAAGCCCCGGCACCGGGAGAAGCCGCAGCCCAAGATCCGCGCCACCACGACCCCGAAGGCGTCGACCGGGCGTCGCCCGCGCGTCCCGCAGAAGTCCAACCTGACCCGCTGCCAGCAGGGCGAGCACCAGCGTGAGGTGGAGACGTACCTGGCCCGGCTGGGCGGGTTCGGCACCGTGACCGTGGACGGCCGGCAGACCGACGCCGACTGCGCCGCGATCAAGAAGTTCCAGCAGCGGTACGACATCCGCCCCGCCGAGGGGCGCGCCGGCCCACTGACGTACGACGTGGCGAAGCGGCTGGCCACCACCGACGTCAAACGCTGCTCCGCCGGCTCCGGCACCACCTTCTGCGTCGACCTGACCCGGCAGACCACCTGGGTGATGCGCGACGGCAAGGTGGTCGCCAAGCCCACCGTCACCCGGACCGGAATGGCCGGATACGCCACCCCCGCCGGCACGTACCGGGTGAACTTCCGCAACCTGAAGGAGTGGTCCAACCCGTACGAGGTGTGGCTGCCCTACTGGCAGCGCTTCAACGGCGGGATCGGCTTCCACCAGACCACCACCTACCTGCACAACGCGGGGATCGGCTCGCACGGCTGCGTCAACCTGCTGCACGCCGACGCGGTGCGGTGGTGGGAACTGGGTAGGGTCGGCTCCCGGGTGGTCCTCGTCGGCCGCCGCCCCGGCACCTGAGCCGCCCGTCCGCCCTGCCCGTCTCGCGTCCGGCCCGTCGGTAGTTGTCCATAGGGGCCGGATCGGGGGTTATCCCCCTGTCCGTCCTGGCGACCGGGTGCCACCCTGGAAGCCGGGGGCCGGACGGGGTGGGAGGGCTGGGATGACCGTCGACCACGAGATGATCGCCGAGGACGCGGCGAACGGCGAGCAGGTGACACCGACCGACGAGGTGTCCACGGCCACCATGGTCGGGTACGCCGTCGCCGGGATCGCCGTCGTCGGCTGGTTCCTCTTCGGGTGGCTGGTGCAGCGGCAGGGCTTCATCGACTCGGTCGGTGAGGCCGCCGGCACGGGCTTCGCCCTGCTGCTCATCGTCTCCGTCATCGGCACCGTACGCCGCAGCCGCCGCTGAGCGGCAGCGGAGGGCGGTGCCGCCGGGCGGTCAGTTCTCCCGGACGGCCGCGGTGATCCGGTGCAGGGCGAAGGTGTGCAGCATCTCGGTCCGTTCGTCCTCGGCACGCAGGTAGCCGGCGCCGATCGACACCGGCCGCAGCAGCCGGGACAGCGTCGCCCCGTGGGCGTCGACGTAGCCGACCCAGACCAGCGCCTTGTCCCGGACCGCCTGCTGGAGCACCGCCAGGGCCTCGGCGTGACCGTGTGCGGGCACCGGGCCGGCCGCCGCGCGGGCCGCACCGCCCCGGACCACCGCCGGGGCCCGCCGGGCCGCCCGCGCCGCCGCCTCGCCCCGCCGGATCTGCTCCACCACACCCAACAGCCGGGGCAGCGCCAACCGGGGCGTGGCCAGCGGGTCCACCGCCCGCCCGGTCAGCGGCACCCGGGCCGGGGCCCGCCGTACCCGGGGCCGGGCCAGCACCGTCGTGCCGCTGGCGTCCTCCGGCACCGGGGAGTATCCGGCGTCCCGCAACGCGGTCAGCATCCGCCCCACCTGGTACGGGGTGCACAGCACCGTCGGGGCTAGCCGGCGGAACGCCAACGGCGTCAGCCGCCGGTCGGCCAGCACCTCCGCGAGCAGCGCCTCGTCGTCGCTGCGCACGTACCCGCCGGCGGAGCCGACCCGCAGCCCGCCGTGCTGACGGGCCACGTCGTCCACCAGGTAGGTCAACCCCTGCGGGATCGGGGTACGCGACCGCCGCCGGAACAGGTCGTGCAGGTCGTCGGCCGTGTAGCCGGAGTCCAGGGCCCGCCGGACGCTGGCCGTGGTGACCCGGTGCACGCTGGCCCCACCCGCCGACTCCGGCTCGGTCACCGCCTCCAGCTCGTCGGCCAGCGTCGGATCGGGAGGACCGGGCACCACCACGCTCAGGTCGGCCTGCACCAGGAAGTGGTCGACCGGGGCCGGGAGCAGGGCGTCCAGTGCCCGGACCGTACCCGACGAGTCACCGTCGGCGTCGGCGCGCAACCCCAGCGGGTCGTCCCCGCCCCGCTCGTCGGTGTCCGTCACGTCGGCGAGCAGCAGCCGCCCGTACGAGGTGAGCGCGCCGAGGCCGGTCACCCCGAGCCGGGCCGCCTCGGTCAGCACCTCCCGGTGCGCGGCCTCCCGACCCCGGCTGCGCCGGGGCGCCCGCCAGTCGAGCAGCGCCAGCACCTCCTCGGCGGTCGGGGCGGTGGCCGGTTCCAGCTCGGCCAGCACCCCGAGCACCGCCCGGCGGGCGGCCGGCGCACCGGCCCGTTCGGCCTCGGCGGAGAGCACACTGACCGGCCGGTCCCGGTCGTCGCGCTGCCCCACCAGACCGGCCTGCCGGCTCATCGTCAACCACGCGCGGGCCAGCTGCTCCCAGCGGTGGGCCAGCGACATCGCCCGCCACACCTCGTACGCCCCGGTGGGCAGCACCTGCTGTTCGCCGCCGTACCGGCTGGCGGCGGCGGGGAGGTCCAGCTCACCGAGGAGACCTGCCGCGTACGCCACCTCGACCAGCAGCGCGGTCGTCGACTCGTCCAAGGCCACCGTACGGGCCAGCCGGCGCAGGTCGCGTACCCCGATCCCGCCGGACCGCAGCACCGGCGCCGGCTCGGCGGTCAGCGCCTCCAGCAGCGCCTCGGTGTGCCGTACCACCTCCATGGTCTGCCCGACCCCGGCGGAGTCGACGGCCTTGGGTTCCCGGGGTGGTGCCGAGACCGGCGGCGGGTCGATCCGCAGCGGCCCGAGCGGGCCGGTGTCCCGGCGCAGCAGCAACCCCACCTCGCGGGGCAGCTCGACCGTCGCGGCGGAGACCGCCACCAGCAGCCGCGCCTCGACCAGCCAGCGCACCGGCGAACCGGTCGGGGCGCCACCGTTGGTCGGGTCGGGTGGCACGTCGCCCTCCGCGCCGAGCGCCGGCGCCTGCAGCGATCCGGGCGGCACGCTGCCGACCGGTGGGCCGGCGGCGAGCCGGTCCAGGATCGCCCGCGCCGACGGGGGCGCGGCGAGCAGCGTCCGGCGCAGTTTCGCGGCGTCCGCGCAGAGGGCCGCCGCCCGCAGGTCCAGCTCCTCCGCCGGCCGACCCAGCCCCGCCGGGTACGGGGCGAGCTCGTCCACGCTGCCGGTGACCCGGAGTGCCTGCTCCGGGCCGTACAGCAGGAACCGGGCGCGGAGCCGGTCGAGCGCGCCGCGGACCGTGGCCGGGGCGGGCGGGTGCGGCCCGGCGGCGGCCAGGGCGAGGACCGCCTCGGTGGAGGTGCTGCCGTCCGAGGCGTGCCGGGTCAGCCGGGCGGCGTCGAGGATCTGGAGGGTGAACTGGTCCAGCCCGTCGAGCGCGCGGGCGACCGACACCCGCGACTCGGCCCGCAGGGCGAGGGCGGCGACGTCGGCCGGCACCGGCACGACGAGGTCGGGCCGCAGTTGGAGCAGCGCGGCGAGCGCCTCGTCGGGCAGCGCGCGCAGTTGGTCGGCGAGTGAGGTGGTCATCGTCGTTCCACGCTAGCCCGCTGCCGCCCGATCGCGCCGCCCGGACGTCCGGCTCGGGCGACCTGTCCGGGTACCTTCGCATGATGTCCGCGCTGATGGTCGGGTTCGACCTCGACATGACCCTGATCGACTCCCGTCCCGGCATCGCCGCCGCCTACCGGGCGCTCACCGCCCGCACGGGCGTGCCGGTCGACGCCGAACTGGCGGTCTCCCGGCTCGGCCCGCCGCTGCGCACCGAACTCGCCCACTGGTTCCCGGCCGAGCAGGTCGAGGAGGCGGTGACGCTCTACCGGGAGCTGTACCCGGCGTACGCGATCACCCCGTCGGTGCCGATGGCCGGGGCCCGCGAGGCGGTCGACGCGGTGCACGCGCACGGCGGCCGGGTGATGGTCGTCACCTCCAAGATCGGCCGGTTGGCCCGGCTGCACCTGGACCATCTCGGCCTGCCGGTCGACGAGTTGGCCGGCGACCTCTTCGCCGAGCAGAAGGCGACCTCGCTGCGGGAGCACGGGGCCGCGCTCTACGTCGGTGACCACGTGGCGGACATGGTGGCGGCCGGAGCGGCCGGCATCCCGGGCGTGGGGGTGGCCACCGGCCCCTGCCCGGCGGACGACCTGCGTGCGGCGGGCGCACAGGTGGTGCTCGACGACCTCACCGGATTCCCGGCGGCGCTCGACCGGATCATCGGGCTAGCCTTGGAGCAGTAGACGTATCGAGTGAAGCAGGGGTCTCCAAGGTGCCGACGGGGCGAGTGAAGTGGTATGACGCGGCCAAGGGATACGGGTTCGTCACCAGCGACGAGGGTGGCGACGTGTTCCTGCCGAAGGGCGCGCTGCCGGCGGGCGTCACCGACCTCAAGGGCGGGCAACGGGTCGACTTCAGCGTGGTGGACAGCCGGCGCGGCGCCCAGGCGATGGGGGTCAGGCTGCTGGACGCGCCGCCGTCCATGGCCGAGCTGCGCCGTCGGCCGGCCGAGGAACTGCACGGCCTGGTCGAGGACATGATCAAGGTGCTGGAGGCGAAGGTCCAGCCGGATCTGCGCCGGGGCCGGTTCCCCGACAAGAAGACCGCGCAGAAGATCGCTCAGCTGGTCCACGCGGTGGCCCGCGAGCTGGAGGTCTGAGGCACCAGCCCGGCGTCGGTGGCCCGGCCCAGCAGCGCCTCCACGGCGGCGAACCCCGCGTCCCCCAGGTCGGCGGTGAACTCGTTGACGTAGAGGCCGATGTGCCGGTCCACCACGTCGGGCTCCATCTCCTGCGCGTGTGCGAGCACGTACCCCCGGCTGGCCGACGGGTCGGCCCACGCCTGGCGTACCGACTCGCGGATCCAGCCGGCGGCGGCCACCGGGTCGACCGCGTCCTTGCGGGCCAGGATCGCCCCGAGCGGGATGGGCAGGCCGGTGTCGGCCTCCCACCACTCGCCCAGGTCCACCAGCGCGGTCAGCCCGTGCCGGTGGTAGGTGAACCGGGCCTCGTGGATCACCAGCCCGGCGTCGTACCGGCCGGCGGCGACGCCCGGCATGATCTCGTGGAACGGCACGATCTCGATCCGGGCCGGCGGCCGTCCGGCCGACCAGAGCCGGAACAGCAGGTACGCCGTGGTCCGGTCACCGGGTACCGCCACCGTGGCCCCGGCCAGGTCGACCCGGTCGGCCTCCCCACGGGTGAGCACGAGGGGGCCGCAGCCACGGCCGAGCGCACCGCCGCAGGGCAGCAGGTGGTAGTCGTCGAGCAGCCAGGGGAGCGCGGCGTAGCTGACCTTCACCAGATCGAATGCGCCCCATTCGGCGGCGGTGTTGGTGACGTCGACGTCGGCGAAGGTCACCTCGACCGGCGGCGCACCCGGCACCCGGCCGTGCACCAGCGCGTCGAAGACGAAGGTGTCGTTGGGGCAGGGCGAGATCGCCAGGGAGATCGGCACGTCCCCACGGTAACCCCGCCTCGGCCGCCCTTTCGCCGCGCCCACCCCGATGTGATCCGGCCCCCTGCCGACGACATCCGTCCCGTCGGCGGCCCACTCCCGGCCGGTCCGCCGTGGGCGGGGCCGCTGACCGCGACCCCAGGTACCTTGTCCCCAGCTCCAGCGGGTTTCCACAGGGTTATCCACAGCCCGTGGTGGGGCTGTTGAAACCGGCCGACGCAACGGGAGCGACGGCCAGGACTGGCCGTCGCCGTAGACCAGGTGCTCGACGGGGTGCTGGTCGCGGCCGGTCGTCCCCTCGCCATGACCGTGGAACGCCCGGCCGGTCCCGCGCCCCGGCCACCCCGACCGCCCGGCCACCTGAGACCGGCGGTCGACCCGCTGCACGCCCGTTGGCACGGGGCCGGTGGGTACCGCTCAGGACAATGCGCGGGCCGCCTCGGTCAGGGCGGTGAACGCCTCCCGCATCCGCCAGCCGTCGCGGTCCCGGGGGCCGACCGGGTTCGAGACGGTACGCAGCTCGGCGAAGGGGATGCCGGCCTGCCCGGCGGCGACCGCCACCGCGTACCCCTCCATGGCCTCGGCCACCGCGTCGGGGTGCCGCTCGGTCAGTGCGGTGGTGCTCGCGGCGGTGCCGGTGACCGTGCTGACCGTCAGCACCGCCCCGACGACCGCCCGGGGGAGGGCGGTGCGCAGCGCGCCCAGCAGCACCGGGTCGACGTCGATGGCGGGACCGCCGCCGAGCAGTTCCGGGGGCATGCCCAACTCGTCGACGGGGATGAAGCCCGTCGGGGACTCGGCACCGAGGTCCGCGGCGACGGTGCGGGAGGCGAGGACCGTACCGCCGACCGGGGCGCGGCCGGCGAAACCGCCGGCGATCCCGGCGCTGACCACCGCACGGTACGGGCGGCCGGCGGCCTCGGCCAGGGCCAGCATCCGGGCCGTGGCGGCACCGGCCACGGCCGGGCCGACGCCGACCGCCCGGACGGTCACCGTCGGATCGGTCAGCCCGGCCCGGACGGCCTCCGCCTCGGCCGGTACGGCGGTCAGCACCAGCAGACCCGTCACGACACCGACCCGGGCGACTGCCGCCGCTCGTCGTCGACGCCGCTGCCCGGGACGGCCGAGGACGGCCGGTAGATGTGGTAACCGGGCGGGGCCAGCCCGTCGCCGGAACGCCCGGAGGTACCCGTCCCGCTCGGTGCCGGTGAGGTCGGTGCGGCGCGGGCCGCCGCCTCGGCCGCCGCGTCGTCGGCGGCCCCGCCCGTACCGTCGGTCGGGTCGGTGGGGTCGGGGCGGGCCTCGTCGGGAACGGCGTCGGTCCGGTCCTGGGTGGCCAGTTCCTCGTCGGTGAGCGGCCGGCCGAGCAGCCGCTGGGCGCGGAGCCGACCGGCGACGACGACCCCCCGGACGGCGGCGAGGACACCCACCCCGGCGGCGACCGCGATGCCGACCCGACCCTCGAACGGGACGAGGCCGAGCCCACCGCCGGCGACGAAGGCGAGCATCAGGACGGTTTCCGAGTGGGCGAAGGAGCTGGCCCGCAGCCGTTCGGGAATCCGTTCCTGGATCGAGGCGTCGACGGCGAGCTTGGCGATCCCGCTGGACAGGGCGGCGACCAGGCAGAACAGCGCCACCATCGGCAGCGAGAACTTCAGCACGGTCAGGATGCCCACCCCGGCCACGATGATCATCGTGTTGGACTGGATCGCCGCCGGCCGGTGGATGCGCAGCCGGGTGCCGACCGCGGTGGCCAGGAAACCGCCGACCGCCAGCGCCCCGCCGATCATGCCCAGCGCCGCCTGGTCATTGAGTTCCCGGCCGAACAGGTCGTTGGTCAGGTCCCCCTTCTTCAGCGCGAACGCCAGGAAGAGCAGGAGGAAGCCGTAGAGCGCGCGGAGCCCCGCCGCCCCGATCAGGGTGGCGATCACCAGCCGGCCCGCCGGTCGCCCCCGACCCAGCGGACGGTCGCCCTTGCGGCGCAGCGCCCGCAGCGGTCGGGGCACCCGCTCGGGAGGCTCGGAGTCCGCCCGGGGCGGCAGCCGCAGCGCGATCACCATGCCGACCAGGAAGATGACCGAGGCCACCCGCAGCGGCCACTGCGGCCCGAACCAGAACGCCGCCAGACCCAGCGGGGCCACCAGCGCCCCGGCCACCGTGCCGTAGACGCTGGCCCGCGCCCCCACCTGGGACAACCCGAGCCCCTCCGGCAGCAACCGGGGTACGGCGGCGGACCGGGCCACCCCGTACGCCCGGGAGAGCGCCAGCACGCCGAACGCGGCCGGATAGAGCCCGAGGCTGCCGAGGTAGTCGGAGATCAGCCAGGCGAGGAAGGCCCGCCCGAGCATGGTGGTGGCGAGCGCGTACCGGCGGCCGTGCCGGAAGTGGTCGAGCAGTGGGCCGACGACGGGGGCCAGCATCGCGAACGGCACCATCGTGACCAGCAGGTAGAGCGCGACCTTGCTGCGGGCCTCGCCGAGCGGGACGTCGAAGAAGATGGTCCCGGCCAGCCCGATGGCGATCAACGTGTCCCCGGCGCAGGAGACGGCGTGCAGGTCGAACAGGCGGACCATGCCGGCCTCGCCGCCGGCCCCCCGCGCGCGGGCCGAGCCGGCGCGGCGGGTCACCCAGCGTCCGCCGTTGACCGAGCCGCGTAGCAGCAGGCGGGTGGCGCGGATGCCGGTGCCGACGGTCCGTCCCAGTACGGACGACCCGGAGCGGGAGAACAGCGGCATGTGCACCATCCTTGCCCATCTGCTCCGGGTACGCCGCACCACGGGGGAAGACTCACTCGGGGAGTGCCTGTCGGTGCGCGGCGCGCATGGGGAACAATGGTCGGGTGACCAGGCCCGCTCCCGCCCGTGCCGCCCGCCTCGACCAGGTTTGCGCCGCCGCCGTCGAGGTGGCCCGCGACGCCATCACCGAGGTGGAGCCCTCCGACATCGGCGACCACCTGCGGGCCGTCGCCGAGGGCGACCGGGTCGTCACCCACTACTTCGAATGTCTGCTCGGTGGCTACCGGGGCTGGCGCTGGGCGGTGACGGTCACCCGGGTGCCGCGCAGCCGGCAGGTCACCGTCTGTGAGACGGTGCTGCTGCCCGGCTCCGACGCGCTGCTCGCGCCGGGCTGGCTGCCCTGGCAGGAACGTCTCCAGCCGGGTGACCTCGGCCCCGGTGACCTACTGCCCACCCCGTCGGACGACGACCGGCTCGCCCCCGGCTACCTGCTCTCCGACGACCCTGCGGTCGAGGAGACCTCCTGGGAGTTGGGTCTGGGCCGCCCCCGGGTGCTGTCCCGGGAGGGGCGGGCCGAGACGGCCCAACGCTGGTACGACGGTGACCACGGCCCGTCGGCGGCGATCTCCACCGCCGCCCCCGCGTCGGCCCGCTGCGGCACCTGCGGCTTCTACCTGCCGCTGGCCGGCGCGCTCCGGCAGGCGTTCGGGGCCTGCGGCAACTTCTACGCCCCGGACGACGGTCGGGTGGTCAGCGCCGACCACGGCTGCGGCGCGCACTCGGAAACCCTGGTGGAGACTCCCGAGCCGGTGGTCGACGAGCTTCCGACGGTGTTCGACGACAGCGCCGTCGAATCGATGACGGTGGACGGCGCGTCCGCGGCCGACGAGCCCGCGCCGGTGGAGTCGACCGAACCCGTCTGACCGCCGACCGCTCAGCCCCGGGGGGCGGATTCCCGACGGCGGCGACGGTGGGCGTCGTGCCGCATCATCGTGGCCAGACCGGGAAAGCCCCACAGGAATCCGGCCAGGCAGGTCCAGAGCCAGTCCTGGTGGCCGTGTTCGGTGATCCAGTCACGGAAGAAGACCAGCAGGACCAGGCCGGCCACCGCCCAGGCGATCAGCCCGGCCACCGCGAACGGGACCATCGGCGGGTCGAGCGGCTCGGGTCGGGGTGGTTGCTCCTGCGGCACGGGCAGAAGCGTACCGCGAAGCACTTTCCCGGCCCGCCGCTGATCTGGGACGATGCGCGCGACAACGGTAGATCATTTGCGAGGACCTGATGGCCATTGCGCCGCCGGACAACGGCATTCCCTCTGATCCCGCTCAACCCCGGAACGGTTTCGACCGGTTCTTCGAGGTCTCCGCCCGTGGCTCGACGATGAGCCGCGAGGTACGCGGTGGCCTGGCGACCTTCTTCACGATGGCGTACATCGTGGTGTTGAACCCGCTGATCCTGGGCGGGGCCGCCGACGGTGACGACCAGAAGCTCTCGATCCCCGCGTTGGCCGCCGCGACCGCGCTGGTGGCCGGTCTGATGACGATCCTGATGGGGGTCGTCGGGCGGTTCCCGATGGCGCTGGCCGCCGGTCTGGGGGTGAACGCGCTCGTCGCGTTCGAGATCGCCCCGCAGATGACCTGGGCGGACGCGATGGGGCTGGTGGTGATCGAGGGTGTGCTCATCGCGATCCTCGTGCTCACCGGCCTGCGTACGGCGGTGTTCCGTTCGGTCCCGACGCAGCTCAAGACCGCGATCGGGGTCGGCATCGGGTTGTTCCTGACCATCATCGGGTTGGTCGACGCCGGTTTCGTCAGGCGGGTGCCGGACGCGGCGAACAGCACCGTGCCGGTGGGCCTCGGTATCAACGGCAAGATCGTCAGTTGGCCGATGCTGGTCTTCGTGGTCGGCCTGCTGGTGACGTTGGTGCTGGTGGTACGCCGGGTGCGGGGCGCCATCCTGATCGGCATCCTGGCCTCGACCGTGCTGGCGATCATCGTGGAGGCGGTCGCCAAGGTGGGCCCGTCCTTCGTCGACGACAAGCCGAACCCGCACGGCTGGTCGTTGAACGTGCCGAAGCTGCCCGAGCGGATCGTCGACATCCCCGACCTGTCGCTGCTGGGCAACTTCAACGTGCTGGGCTCGTGGAGCCGGGCGGGCTGGCTGATCCCGCTGATGTTCATCTTCACCCTGTTGATCACGGACTTCTTCGACACGATGGGGACGATGGTCGCGATCGGCCAGGAGGGGGGCATGCTCGACGAGCAGGGCACCCCGCCCCGGGCGAAGGAGATCCTGCTGGTCGACTCGATCGCCGCGGCGGCGGGTGGCGCGGCGAGCGTCTCCAGCAACACGTCGTACATCGAGAGTGCCTCGGGGGTCGCGGAGGGTGCCCGGACCGGGGTGGCCAACCTGGTCACCGGCGCCCTGTTCCTGCTGGCGATGTTCCTGTCGCCGCTGGCGACGGTGGTGCCGTTCGAGGCGGCCTCGACGGCGCTGGTGGTGGTGGGCTTCCTGATGATGACCGCGGTGCGGACCATCGACTGGACCGACTACGAGATCGCGATCCCGGCGTTCCTCACCATCACCCTGATGCCGTTCACCTACTCGATCTCCAACGGCATCGGCGCGGGCGTCATCAGCTACGTGGTGCTCAAGCTGGCCAAGGGCAAGGGACGGGAGGTCCATCCGCTGCTCTACGCGGTGGCGGTGCTGTTCGTGCTGTACTTCCTGCGTGGGCCCATCGAGTCCGCGGTGCTGTAGTCCCATCCGTCGGCCTCCGGGCCGGGTGACCCGTCGGGGTGCCCGGCCCGGGGTGACGGCATTCCCCCTCGTGAGCATGGTCATATCGCATGTCGTTAGCCAGGCTCATTAGTTAAGCTAACGACTGTGACGGAGCGGACGGTGACGGCGAACCGCGTGCCACCGGCGCAGCTGGCGCCCCAGCTGCGTGATGCGATCACCCGACTCAACCGGCGGGTCCGGCAGGCCCGCCCGGTCGGCGACCTGACGGTCACCCAGCTCTCCGCGCTCACCAGCCTCCGGCTGGCGGGTGCGCTGACGCCCCGGGAACTGGCCGACGTCGAACGGGTCCAGCCACCGACGATGACCAAGATCGTCGCGAAGCTGGAGGAGCGCGGCCTGGTGCAGCGCACCCCCCACCCGACCGACGGCCGGCAGGTCATCCTGGCGGCCACCGAGGGAGGCCGGGCCGTGCTCGACCAGTTCGAGCGGGCCCGTAACGAGTGGCTGGCCAGCCGGCTGGCCGCGCTCACGGAGGACGAACGCGACACGCTACGGCGGGCCGCCGACATCCTCCAGCAGCTCGCCCGCGCCTGACGCCCCACCGGGTCCGCGCCGTCCGCCGTCGATGACGCGTACCCGGCCCGAGGAGGCGCACCAAGAGTGCAGGCGAAGCTGAGCACGATGTTCCAGTCCCTACGAGTCCGCAACTACCGACTCTTCGCCACCGGACAGCTGATCAAACTGATCGGCGTCTGGATGATGTTCATCGCCCAGGACTGGCTCGTCCTTGAGCTTTCGGACAACTCCGCCACCGCGCTCGGCGTGGTGACGGCCCTGCAGTTCACCCCGGTGCTGCTGCTCACCCTGCTCTCCGGCCGGCTCGCCGACAGGTACGACAAGCGGATGCTGCTCTTCGTCGCCAACTCCTTCTGGACGGTGCTGGCGCTCGGGATGAGCCTGCTGGTGCTCACCGGCCTGGTCGAGCTGTGGCACGTCTTCGCGTTCGCCGCCCTGCTCGGCACCGCCAACGCGGTGGAGACCCCGGTCCGGCAGGCGTTCGTCAGCGAACTCGTCGGCACCACCCTGCTGCCCAACGCGCTCTCGCTCAACGCGGCGGTGTTCAACTCGGCCCGGATCATCGGCCCCGCCGTCGCCGGCCTGGCCATCGCCGCGTTCGACGTCGGCCCGGTCTTCCTGTTCACCGCCGTCAGCTCCATCGCCCCGCTGGCCAACGTGGTCCGGATGCGTCCGGCCGAGCTGTACCGCAAGGACCTCCCGCCGCTCGGCGAGCGGGACTCGGCAAAGGTCGTCGACGGGCTGCGCTACGTCCGCAGCCGCCCCGACCTGCTGCTGCCGATGGTGGTCATGTCGGTGATCGGGATGTCGCTGTTCAACTTCCAGCTCACCCTCGCCGCGCTGGCCAAGACGGTCTTCCACACCGGGGCCGCCTCGTTCGGCCTGTTCAGCACCGCGCTGGCGGTCGGCGCGCTGGTCGGGGCACTCGCCGGCACCGGCCGGCGCAGCCGCCCCTCGGTCTGGCTGGTGCTCGGCGCAGCCGTCGGCTGTGCGGTCTTCGGCACCCTGGTCGGCCTCGCCCCGGCGTACTGGCTGGTGGTGACCCTGCTCCTGCCGACCGGGTTCTTCATGGTCTTCTTCGCCCAGGCGGCCAACCAGCGGGTGCAGCTCGGCACCGACGCCGCCTTCCGGGGTCGGGTGATGGCGCTGTGGGTGCTGGTGTTCCTCGGCACCAACCCGGTCGGCGCGCCGATCATCGGCTGGGTCGCCGAGACCTTCGGCGCCGGGGCGAGCATCTGGATGGGCGGGCTCATCTCCCTGGCCACCGCCCTGCTCGCGCTCACCTGGCAGCTCCGCCGCTCCGGTGCCCGGCTGCGTTTCCGGGTGCTGCCGCTGCCCCGCTTCTACGTGGTGTCCCGCCCCCGGCTGCTCACCCCCAGCGGGCGGTGAGCGGTGCCGTGCCGCCCGGGGGCGGACACGCACAGCGTTCAGATAGCAACAAAACGGTGGCGCGCGGCCCCGCCGGGCCCTAGCGTCAAGGTGTGGCAGGCGGGAGCGCGCTGACGCTGGTACTGGCGTTCCTCGCCATGGCGTGCCTGCCGTTGGCGTTCGCCCTGGTCGTCTGCTACGACGAGATCCTCGACCGGGTGGCCTGCGGTTGGGCCGACTGGCGGGAACGCCGCCGGGAACGCCGCACCATCGCCCGGCTCGACCGGGCCCTCGCCGCCGATCCGGTCACCCGTGACCTCGACCTGACCGAGCTGGACCGGGCCGACCGTCGCCCCCTCGAACTCCTCGCCGCCGACCTGCGCCGACTCGGCCGGCACCGGCTCGCCGCAGGCGGCCGTTCGGTGGTCTGGCACCCCTCGGTGATCGAGGCGTACGACGACCGGCTCCGCGCCGCCTGCCGGGCACTGGGAATCCCCGAGCACCTGGCCGAGCTGACCGGGGTCGACCGGGAGATCGAACGGGTCCGGGTCGAGGGGCTGCTCACCGGGGCGGGACTGGGGCTGCCGGCCACCCGCGCCGACCGCCGCCCCCGTGACCGGCGGGCGTGAGACTCTTCGTCGCGGTCTACCCGCCGCCGACCGCCGTCGCCGACCTCACCGCCCGGACGGCCCGCCTGCGGGTGGGCGCGGCCACCGCCGCAGGCCTCGACGTACGCCTGGCACAGCCGGCGCACCTGCACGTCACGCTGGCCTTCCTCGGCGAGGTGGCCCCCGGTCGACTGCCCGAGGTGGAGAGTGCCCTCGCGGCGGCGGCCCGGACCGCCCGTGCCGGCTGGCCGCACCCGCCCCGGCT
Source organism: Micromonospora cynarisoli (assembly GCF_030518815.1). Taxonomy (NCBI): domain Bacteria; kingdom Bacillati; phylum Actinomycetota; class Actinomycetes; order Micromonosporales; family Micromonosporaceae; genus Micromonospora; species Micromonospora cynarisoli. The sequence continues at coordinate 5,419,654 of NZ_CP130426.1, forward strand.
GCGGCTGGGCGGCGGGGGCTGCTTCGGGCAGGGCCGCTCCACGGTGCTCTGGGTGGACGTGCTGGGGGAGGTGCCTGCGCTGCGTACCCTGGCCCGGCTGATCCGCGCCGAGTTGGACCGGGCCGGCCTGCCGTACGACGGGAAACCGTTCCGCCCGCACCTGACGGTGGCCCGCCCCGGGGACCGGCTCACCCCGTCCGAGGTGGAGGCCGACCGGCTCGCCCTCGACGCCCACCTCGGCCCGCCGTGGCCGGCCACCGACCTGGTGCTGGTCCACAGCCGCCCCGGCCCGCACCACACCCCCGTGACCACCTGGCCCCTGTCACCGCGCCGCCTGGATGCGCTGCCCTCACGCGACGGGGGCGACACAGCGGTGACCGAGCGCTCGGACACCGCCACATCGCCCCCGTCGAGTTGATCACCCCGGCGGGTAGGTCACCAGGCCCACGCCTCCGGGCCGGGGCCGCCGTTGCCGACCGGCGGGAACAACTCGTCGAGCCGCTGCTCCGTCGCCTCGTCGATCTCCACCGAGAGCGCACCCAGGGTGTTGTCGAGTTGCGCCACCGTACGCGGGCCGATGATCGGAGCGGTCACCCCCGGCCGGGAGAGCAGCCACGCCAACGCCACGTCGGCCGGGTCCTGACCCAGCTCCGCGCAGAACTTCTCGTACGCCTCGATGGCCGGCCGGTGCGCGGCGAGCCCGTCGGCGGCGCGACCGGCGGTGCCCCGCGCGGCCCCGCCCTCGGCCATCTTGCGCAGCACCCCGGAGAGCAGCCCGCCGTGCAGCGGCGACCACGGGATGACCCCCAGCCCGTAGTGCTGCGCGGCGGGGATCACCTCCAGCTCGACGTGCCGGGTGAGCAGATAGCCCCGGCCTTAAAGGTGTAGCAAGTTAGGTCGGGCCCGGACGCAGCGACTCCACCGCTGGCCGGGCCCTTGATCAGGAAGCGAGTCCTGACCCGTGAGCAATCTACCGTTCACCCTGCCCGCCTGTGAGCAGCCGGCCACCGGCCGGATCGAGATCTACGACCCCACCAGGCCCGTCGGTTCCCTCGACGCCTCGGCGTACGTGTGCGACCAGCACAGCGACGACGCGGCCCTGGCGATCCTCGCCGCCGGCCTCATCGCCCAGCGGGTGCCGCTGTCGCCCGCGATGGCCCGGACGTGCGGGCACGTCTACACCTACCCGACCGGGTCGCTGGCCGGGAACCTGACCCACCCGACGTGGTGCGACCGTGACGAGTGCGTGCGCCGTCAGGCGCACTGCTCGGCCGTCCGCGACGTCGACACCGGCCGGGTCGAAGAGACCGCTCTCGCGGTGGTGCTGGTGCAGTACCTGCACCCGGCGGCACAGGTGATGGTGAGCCTGACCGCCCTGGACGGGGTGACCGGCGGTGAGCGCATCCTGATGTCGCTGGGGCAGGCGCGGGTGCTGGTGTACCGGCTGCGGCAGCTGCTCGACGCGAGCGCGGGCGGTGCCCGGTGAGCGCCCGGGAGTACCGGTCGCGCCGGTGGGAGCGGTGGAACACCCGGCCCGGCCAGCGGGCGTTGGCCAGCCGGTACCGCCGGGAGCGGTTCACCTCCGCCGAGGTCGACACGGCCCTGGAGGCGATGGACCAGGCTGCGGTTCAGCTCGGCAGGCAGCTCGGCGAGCGGGACACGTACGAGTTCCTCGCCGAGCTGCTCGACGACCCGACCGAGCTGACCTGCCAGATCGGCTCACGTGCCCTGCACCGCCAGGTCGCCGACTACCTCGACGAGCAGTTGCTTCGGCGGGCCCGGGAGGCAAATCCGGAGAAGTTCGCACGCCTGGCGGAGATCATCCGGGATCACGACCTCGGCCTGATCCCGTACGAGCAGTACCGCGACGCGCTGGCCGCCCTGACGCGCGAGATCCGCCCGGACCTGTGGCCGTCGGATGGCGTCCAACGGGCGGCCGATGACCTGCTCGACGTGGCGGACGCGGTCGGGGCCACCCCGGACGCGGCGGCCGAGGAAGCGCAGTGGTGGGCCGACCCCGACGCGGACGACCCGGGCGGGACGGTCGTGGACCTGGAGCAGGGGGGAGACGCGTGACCGCGCCAACGATCAACGGCACCCGCTACCCGCAGCCCGTCGACGAGCTGCTGCCGGCGGCGCGGGAGCTGCTGGCCGAGCTGGGCGAGGTGCCCAGCCGGAACCGGCTGATGAAGCAGTTCCGGATCGGCCCGCCGAAGGCGAACGCGCTTCTGGGTCTGCTGCGGGCGGAGCGGGAGCAGCCGGCCGCCCCGGGCCCGGATGACGTGGGTCAGACCCACGTCATCGAGCCGGTCGCCGCCGAGCCGGTGTTGCCGGTCCGGTGGGACTACGCCGCGCCGATCGGTCCGGTGCCGGTCCCGGTGGTGACGCGGCGGTCCGTTCGGCGTCCCCGCCGGGCACCGCACCCGGTGCGGCACCGGCCGGCCGTGAAGGTCCCGCCGCAGCCCCCGGTGGTCACGTCCCCGGGTACGGCCGAGCCTGATCCGGCCGGCGACGGGGAGGTGCGGTCGCTCAAGCGGGTCCGGTGGGCGGTGCGCCTGGTGCTCGCCGTGGGCGTGGTCGCGTCGATCGCCGGGAACGTGCTCCACGCCCGCGACGAGCTGATCAGTCAGATCATCTCGGCGTGGTCGCCGCTGGCGCTGCTGCTGACCATCGAACTGATCTCCCGGGTGCCCGTGCACCGCCGGCACCTGGCGGTCGGCCGGTGGGCGGCAACAGCGCTCATCGCGGGGATCGCGGCGTGGGTGTCCTACTGGCACATGGCGGCGGTGGCGTCCCGGTACGGGGAGACGGGCGGCGCCCAGTACCTGCTGCCGCTGTCGGTGGACGGCCTGGTGGTGGTGGCGTCGATCTGCCTGGTCGAGCTGGGTGGCCGGATCGGCACCACGAGCAGACGGCGGACCTGACCGGCCCTGCGGGAGCTGAGAGGGACACCCTGTCCCTCTCAGCTCCCGGGGCTGGGTCAGGCGAGACGCCAGCGGCAGCCGTTGGCGGCCTTGAATCCCCGATCCGACGCCCGGATCGTCACCTGTTGCCGCTCGCCGGGCTCAAGGTTGTCCTCGGCGATGATCGACGAGGGTTGACCGAAGCTGCGCAGCCGCGCCCAGTAGCACGGTCGGCTGCCGGCGGTGGCCGTGTAGGTGCCGGGCAGGATGTCGGCCCCGACCTCGTAGATGCCGTCGGTCAGCTCCAGGGGGCGGCTGGTGGTCGGGGTGTCGGCGGCCGGGGTCGTGGCGGCCGGGGTGGTCGTCGGGTCCGGTAGGCCGTCGGCGGGTGGTGACCCGCCCCCGCACGCGGCGAGGGCCAGGCAGCCGGCGGCGACCAGCGGCAGCAGGTAGGGGCGGTAGGTCACCCGAGGCAGTCTCACCCCGGCCAGCCGGCGGCGGCACCGGGCGATCGGGCCGAGCGGCTGTCGCGTTGCCGACTGGCCGGCGGGCGTCATCGGGTCCACGCCAGCATCCGGCGGAACAGGTCGTGGTCGCCGGGGACGTGGACCAGGTCGCTGACGGCGACGTTCAGCACCTGGGCCATGGTGATGGACAGGTCGACCCGGTCGCCGTTGGCGGCGGCGGTGATGCGCTCCCGGGCGTGCGGGCAGGGCCACGGGTCCGGGCAGTCCGGGGCGGCGCACGCCCAGGTGGGCCGGTCGGGCAGGTGCCCGTCGATGCCGGGTAGCCGGCCGATGGCGTGGAGGACGGGTTGGGCGTCGGCGGTCGCGCCGTGCTCGTCGATCATTCGGGTGACCCTTCGGAGCTGCGGGATTACCCCAACAGCCTCCCTTGCCACTTCGGCACCGTCAATGCGGCAAGTGCCGAAGTGGCAAGCGCCCTTCTGCCTACGGTCGCGGCGTGAGACTGGCTGCCCTTGCCGACGTCGCCGAGATGCTCGGCGGGGTGTCGCGCACCCGGGCAACGGAGATCGTGCGCCGGCCCGGCTTCCCCGACCCGGTTGACGTGGTCGGCAACGGCCGGATGCGGATCTGGGACCGGGAAGCGGTCCAGGCGTGGATTCGGGAGCACCGGCCGAGTCAGCACGTCGACGAGCAGTAGCTACCGCCCCCTGGGTGGCGCCGGAGGCCGGGGACCGGCCGGGCCGGTCGGCCGGGTGGTGCGGGTCGGCTTCGGTGCCGGCGGCGGTGACGGCCGCGACGGGGGCGGCGGGGGTGGCTTGGTCACCGGGCGGTCCGGTTCGGCACCGCGTACACGATGCCCAGCCCGGCCAGCACCGCGCCCGCGATGATGGTCCACTCCAGCCGGGTCACGTGGTCGTCGGCGAGGGCGGTCCCCAGTGCGGTGAGTCCGGCGGTCGCGCCGCCGACGAGGGCCTTGGCGTACGGCTTCCAGTTCACGAGGTGCTCCTTCCGTGGGAGGTGATGTGGTCGGTGAGGCCCTGCTCGATCAGGGCCAGGCGCTCCGGTACGCCGGGCACCCGGTCGCGGCCGGGCCGGGCCGGGGTGCCGTACCAGTCGAGTCGGAAGTCGTCCCACTGCCGGTTGAACCGGCGCAGCGGCCGGACGACGGTCACGGTCAGGGTCAGCGCGGTGAGGATGACGCCCAGCACGGCGGCGGCCCCGGCCCACGACTGGACGGTGCTCACGAGGGTGCCTCACCGGCCAGCACGCGCCGCACGATCGCGTCGGCCAGCCGGTCGTAGTCGATCTCGACCGCCGGCCGGTCGGCGAGCGCGGCCAGCTGCGCGGCCACCTTGTTCGGCTCCGTCCGGTCGCTGTTCTCGCCGGGGACGCGGTACGTCACCGTGGTCGCGCCCGACAGCAGGCCGGCGGCCCGGTTCGTCGTCGCCCACGTCACCTTCTCCAGCTTGTCGAGCTTGTCGAGGGCCTTGTCGAGCTTGGCTTCCTGCTTGGTGTCCATCACGTCCCCCTTCGTCGCCACGCCCCACGGCGTGCGGTCGTTGTCGTAGTCCGGGTGCCCGGACAGGTGCCCGTGCTCGGTGTGCGGGCTGTCGCCGCTGTAGGGCTTCCACTCCCACCCGTTCGACGCGCTGGCGATCTTGCGCCGGTAGATGATGTAGATCAGCCGCTTCCGCAGTGCCGGGGTACGCCGGATGCGGTCCAGCTCGGCGAACAGCTCGTCGGCCGGAGCCGGGTCGACGTCGGCGTCGAGGTCGATCGCCCGGACCTCGTCGACCTTGTCGGCGTCGGTCCGTTCCGGCTTGCCGCTCTCGTCGGGGTTGTGGCCGGACGGCCGGGTGGCGTGGGCCTGGTCGCCAATCCACCCGTCGGACCGCTTGTCCCGCCGGGGCCACCGGGCGTTGAACTCTTCGCGCAGGACGGCCAGGTTCGGCACCAGGATGGGTCCGGTCATGCCACTCGCTCCAATCGGAGGGTCGACCCGGCGCGCACGATCGCCGCGTTCGCCGAGCTGGTGTTCTGCGCCCAGGTGAACGCGAGGTTCCCGGCGGTGCCGCCGATGATCAGCACGCCGTGCGCCCAGAGGGGCTGGCTGAGGGTGCCGGAGCCGGAGGTGATCGGCACGACCGACCCGAGCGACGCGAACGCCCCGCTGATCTCGGTGCCGTCGGTGGTGCGCCAGTCCGCCTGCCAGTTCGTCATCGTCGCCCCCGCCGGGCCGCTCCAGCTGAACTTGAAGTCGCACGCTGCGTCGTAGGTGTGCGCGATGTACGCCGACAGCATGTAGGTGGCACCGGCGATGACCGGCACGGCCAGGTCCGGGTCGGCGGCCAGCGTGGTGGTCGACGACCGGGAGGTGTCGGCCGTCTTCCATGCGGTGGGCGAGTTGAGCAGCTCCGGCAGTAGCGGCATCCCGGACTGGATCAGCGGCGGCATGGTGTGCTCCTCACAGGGGCGCGATCGCGGGTTGCCAGACGTCCACCTCGGTGCCGGCCGGCCAGGCGCGCTGGACGCCGTTGACGCCCCGGACGGACAGGGTGACGGTCTGCGGGCTGGTGGTGCCGGAGATCCCCGTCGCGGTGACCCGCTCGCCGCCGATGCGCATCTGGAGCGGGAAGTGCGCCGCGTTGGTCGTCCAGACGCCGTTGGTGGTGGTGGAGGCCATCGACAGGGTCGTCGCCGACGACGACAGGGCGGTGGCGAGGGTCGACCCACGGGCCGGGATGCGTGGCGTCCCGCCGGCCGTGGCGACCGTGTACGGCGTGCCGGGCGCGGCGGTGTAGCTGATGGTGCGGGTGTGGGACCCGATCGTCTCGGTGTAGCCGAGCACCAGCAGCGACGCGTCGTCGGGGGTGAGGTCGTCGGGCAGGTTGACCACGGCGGCCAGGTCGCCGACGTCGACGGCCGATGCGGCACCGGCCAGCCCGGGGTTGGCGGTCAGGTCGACGGTGGCCCGGGGGAACCGGACCTCGTCGACGGTGCCCTTCGCGCGGGCCCACGACGCCAGGTGGCCGATGTCCTGCGGGTCGGCGGGGTTGATGTCGAGCTGGGTGGTGTAGCGGCCGACGCCGGCCGGCGGGGGCAGCACCGACATGCGGCCGGTGGTCTGCTCCGCCCGCGCGGTGACACCGGTGGACGTCGAGCGGGCGGTGATGTCGTTGCGGGTGCGCTGGTCGTCGAGCACCGGCGCGAACGGCGCGGCGACCTGGGCGGCCGACCAGTCGAGGGTCAGCGCCGGGGTCTGGTTCTGCAACGTCCGGCCGGGTCGGAAGATCAGGCCGAGGAAGTCGGACGGCTCGAACAGCACGGCGTCGTCGGTGCGCGCGCACTCGGCGAGCAGGTCGGTCAGCGGGCCGATCTGCTGGGCGCCCATCGGCCGGGTCGCCGCCGCGTCGCCGTCGACGACCCCGGTCACCCCGGCTTCCGCGCAGAGGCGCAGGAACCGTGCGCCGGCCGTCTCGCCGGGCCGGCCGAGCATGGCCGTGGTGCTGGCCGGGGCGACCGCCGGGGCCGGGTTCCACGCGGCGACGTGCCCCAGGATCGGCATCGCCGCGTCGCCGTTGATCTCTTCGAGGGGGTTCACCTCGATGGTGAGCAGGCGGCCGGGGTCCGCGCCGGTGAACGCGCCCACGACGAACGGGTCGTAGAGCGCGGCCAGCGTGCCGTCGATGTAGAGCCAGGCGTACATCGCGCCGGACAGCACCCCGGACACCACGGCGTAGTGGTGCGGCAGGCCGTCGAACACGCTGTACGCCTTGGTGACGTTGCCGGACGCACCTGACACCGGGGTCAGGGCGAACGTGGACAGCACACCGGTGTTGTCGATCTGGAACCGCCAGTACGGCCAGGTGCCCGTCGTCGTCCACGCGATCGGCACCCGCGCGGCGGCCTGGTCGCGGGGGCAGGTCATCACCCACTCGATGCGCCACCCGGTGCCGGTGCCGGCCGGCACCGACCCGGCCAGCACCCCGCCCTGCGACAGGTCGACGACCGGCTTGCTGCCGGGGATGCCGGACCCGGTGCCGAACTTCGGCAGCCCGGCCGCCGGCACCGGGGTACCCGACCCGGGGGTGGTGAACCTGCTGTAGCCGAACGGCGTCATGTCGGGGGCGGACGGCACCGCCGACTGCGCCGACAGCGCCCCGGCGATGTCTTCGAGGGGCCAGTAGGCGGTCGGGTTCGCGGCGAGCATCTCCCGGTACAGCGGCGACACGATGACGTCCGAGCCCTGCTGCAACCGGCGCAGCACCCCGGCCGCTGACACCTTCGTCCAGGCGTCACCGCGGCCCGCGCCGGCTCCCCAGTCGAGGGTCCGTTCCGGCGCCCACGACGCGACCTCGCCGACGAACCGCCGATCCACCGCGGCGTAGTTGTCGATGCGGAACTCGGTGGTGTTGGTGTTGCCGCCCACCGCCCACGACTGCACGCCGTACCGGCCGGCGGCGGTGATCGACGAGTCGAGCACGGTCAGCGTCCACCCGTCTGGCTCGGGGGTGCCGGTCGGCCACGCCCGCACCGACAAGCGGCGGCCGACCACGCTGCTGCGGACGGTCCACCACTGGCCGGCGGTGTACGTCAGCCCGGGGATGCTCGCCCGGACGGCCAGGTCGGTATGGACGCCCCCGACGGTCTTCGAGATTTTCGCGGTCACGCCGCCGCCGACGTCGAACTCCCACCGCAGCCAGTACCGGTCACCGGTGCCGGTCTGGTAGCGGGCCAGGTGCCCGACCACCGCCGACGCGCCCGTGGCCACCGCCGGCACCGCCACGTCGGACACCTGCTCCACGTTGCGGCGGGCGTCGGACAGCAGCGCGTAGCGGAGCACGTTCTTGCTGGGTTGGAGGTGCCGGCCGTAGCCGCCGGAGATCGTGAAGTCGGCCGCCGGCCCGCCGCCGAGCGTCCACGCCCCGCCCCGGTCGGCGGTGCCCCACGCGGACGACAGGGTACGGCCGAACGCGTCGGCGGCCAGCGTGAGGCCGATCCGGACCGGGGTGTTCCGGCCGATCAGCCCGTACAGCGGCGACGCGACGTTGCGCGGGTTGTACGCCCCGGTGCGGTTGTCGAGGGTTAGGTCGGCGGTGCACGGCACCGCCTCGCCGCCCTCGTCCCGGTAGCCGCGCACGATGGCCACCCGGTCGGCGGCCCGGGCCGGGGCCCCCCACCACCCGCCGTAGAACAGCTCGACGGTCAGGTCCTGCCTAGGCACCGGACACCGCCACCCGCGACCCGCGCACGCTCAGTTGGATCGCACCGGTGCGGACGGCGTGGTGGAACCACTCGGCGAGCAGCTGCTCTACCGTGCTGCCGCCGCCGCGCGTCTCGATCCGGAGTACCCCGCCGCCGGACTGGCCGGGGGTGCTGACTTCCTCGCCGGCCTGGAGCACGGCCAGGACCTCTTGCCCGGGTAGGCCGGGCACCGTGCCGCCGGAGTGGAACTTCGGCAGCTGCGGCGCGCTGATCGACGCTCCGCCGAGGCCGGGCACCCACCCGGGCACACTCCAGCTCAGCCGGCCCACCGTGTTGTTCCACGCGGTCGACACCGCGTTGAACGCGGCCCGGAACGGCGCGGAGATCGCCGTGCTGACCCGGGCGAACGTCTTCGTCACCCGGTCGGGGATGTCCAGTACGAACCCGGTGAAGCGGGCCGCCTGACGCTCCGTGCCCCGCCAGAACCCGCCGAACAGGCCCGTCCAGTAGGTGATGCTGGTGGTGAAGCCGTCCGACAGCCACCGCCACCCGGACGCGATCCCGCCGACGGTCGCGTCGTAGCCGTCCTTGATGCCACCCCACGCCGTGTTCCAGACGTCCTGAAACCAGGTCGTCTTGGTGGCGATAACCACGATCACGGCGACCAGGGCGAGCACGGCCAGCACCACCCACGTTGTCGGGTTGGCCAGCTGCGCCGCGTTCCACGCCCACTGCGCCGCGGTGACCAGCGCGACGATCCCGACCAGCCCCGACAGCAACGGCGAGAGCAGGTTCAGCTGGTTCGCCCACTTCTGCAAGTCGGGCGGGTTCGCCGCCATCTGCGCCTCACGCAGGTTGACCTGGGCGTCAGCGGCGTCCCGGGCGGCCTGGGCGGCATCCTCGGTCGACTGCTTCCCGTCTTCCTGCGCCTGGGCGGCGTCGGCGGTCGCCTGCTCGGCGTCGAGGTTCGCCTGCTTCAGGTCGGACTGGGCCTGCTTCAGGTCGATCGCCGCCTGCCGGGCCTCCTCGCTGTCGGCCCCGTGCTCCTTGACGGCCTTGTTGTACTCCTTCTGCGCCGTGGTGGCGTCCAGGTTCGCCTGCTGCACGTCGATCGCGGCCTGCTCGGCATCGATCGTCGCCTGCTTGCCGTCGAGCATCGACTGGTTCTGATCGAGCTGGGCTTGCATCAGGTCCCGTACGGCCTGCCGGGCGTCAAGGTTCGCCTGCTCGACGTCGCCCAGGGCCCGCGCCTGCTCGATCGCCCTGCGCTTCCCGGCCTGCTGCACATCGGCCAGGGCCTGCATGGTGCCGGCCGCGTCGGAGATCGCCGTCGACGCGCCGTCGGTGGCGGCACCGAGCGACCCCATCCGGGTGGCGAGGTCCTTCGACCCGCCGGCCGCCCGGCCCATGTCCGCGCCAGCCTGCCCGGCGGCGGCGGCGACGTCATCGGTGGCGACCTTCGCGACCTTCGCCGCCTTCGCCAGCTCCCCGGCGTCACCGCCGAAGGTCAGCGTGACCTGGTTCGCCACGTCAGTCCACCTCCAGCCCCGCTTGCCGGGCCACGTCCCGGATGCCCCGCTCCATCACGTCGGTGATCTGCTCCCGCCGCTCCGCCAGCCCCTTGTAGACGAACCGGCCGTCCTTCAGGAACGGCCGCGACACCGACCGGTTCGGGCCGACCTTCCCGCCGAAGTCCAGCCACGGCATGTAGGGCGCCCGCTTGCCACCCATCGCGATCCGGGCGGCCGTGCGGGTGCTCTTCGCCTTCAGCGTCGACGCGGCCCGCCCGGACCGGCGCGGGATGCGCGGCACCGCGTAGTCGATGACCAGCCCCGCCGCCGCGTTCATCGCGATTCGCAGGGCCTTCGGCAGGTCCGAGTCGAGCTTCCGAAGGCCCTTGCTGAACTCCTTCAGCCCACCGACGGCGATGGTCTGCCTCACCCCGCACCGCCCGTCTTCATCGCCAGTTCCTGCCGCTGCGCCTTCCGCCCGTGGTAGATCGACCACTGCACGAACTCGGCCTGCGTCATCGACTCCCGCAGCTCTTCCACCGTCCGGCCGAGCCGGTCAGCGAGGAAGAACTCGAACTCCAGCGTCGGATCGGCGTCGAACGCCTTATACGCCGCTTTTCCCGGCTCCCTCGATCAGGGCCGACAGCTGCCGGATCTTGTGGAGCACCTTGCCGATCTCCCCGGCGCTGGCGCTCTTCTGCCACGCCTCGGCCTCGTCCATCGTCAGCTGCGGGTCGACCATGCCGGCGACGAGCATCCGACGCTCGATCAGGTCGGGCACCTTCTCCTCGTTGACGCCCTTCCCGGCCGCCAGCAGCTCGTACCGGGTGACGCCCCGGACGGCGACCTCGCCCAGGCCCTCGATCTCGACGGTGTCCTCGGCGACCCGACGGGCCAGCAGTGCGCTCTTGTCGACGATGGCCACGGTCAGGCTCCCTGGGTCGTGCGGGTGATCGGGCCGCTCTTGGTCATGTCGCACTGCCAGGTGATCATCCCGGCGACCGGGTTGGTTTCGGTGTACTTCTTGACCAGGACGTTGACGCTCTCCTGCGGCTTGCCGGCCCCGGTCCCCTCCGGCTTGCGGATCAGCGTCACGACCGTGCCGATCAGCGGCTCGATGACCGCCTTCGGACCGGCCGCCCCCGAGTCGTAGGTGCCGCCCATGGAGAACGCGCCCTTGAGCAGGCCACCCTCCACGGTGTAGTCGTCGACGCCGTAGCCGGTGGTGTCGTGCTCGTCGGACTCCTGGTCCAACGTGCTGGTGTTCGTGGGCCGGGACAGGTCCTCCCCGTCCAGCGTGATGACCGTGTGCCGGCCGTGTACGAAGGCCATCAGGCACCCCTTCCAACGATCTCCAGGTTGAACTGCGCCGCGAGGTAGTCGTTCCCCGCGTAGGTGACGACGTCGAACTCCGCCGACACCACCGTCACCTCGTCGGCGGCGGTGTACTGGTGCGCCTCGACCGCCGCCTTGACGCTGCGCGGGCCGGACCCGGCGGCGTACTCGGCGATCTCCCGCCGGGCCTCCGGCGACGTCGGCCGGGCCACCAGCACCAGCACCGGCAGACCCTCGATGAGGTCCGACCCCCGCCCGTACGCCTGGTCGTACGCGATCCGCTCCGGCAGGGCGATCACCGCTGCCGGCGAGTGGATGCGCTGCACTCCCCACTCGGGCGTCGTCAGGTCGTCGATCGTCCCCAGGGCGGTCCGCACCTCGGCCACCACCGCTTCCAGGTCCATCGCTCAGCCCACCCTGCGCCGGCGGGACAGCCCCGCGAGGGTCGTGGAAACGTCCGGGTCCAGCCGGGCGAGCAACCGCAGCTCGCTGCCGTCCGACGGGCTGCCGGCCACGCCGTACGGCGAGTCGCGTCGGGCCGCCCACCGCGACACCTGGAGCTTGCACGCGCCGACGACCTGCGCCGGCACCGCCGACCAGCCCCACACTGCGGCCACCACGACCGGGCCCGTCGGGCAGTCACCGAAGCCGAGCCGCTCGTACGGCCGGCCGTCAGCCGCCGCGTTGTCCGGCAGCAGCGTCACCCCCGCGTCGGCGTACGCGGTCCCGCCGACGGTGAGGCCGGTGACGTCCTGGACGTCGTCGACCTCCAGCAGCCACAACCCGCTGACGACGTCGTACGCGGCCGGCCGCCGGTACGTCCGGGCGGTCAGCGTGTCGACCTTCCCGAACTGGCGGTTGCACTTCGTGTCGACTGCTCGGCTCGCGGCCGTGCACCAGGTCGCCAACTCGTCCTCGTCCACGCCGGGGGCGCGCACGAAGGCGGCCGCCTGCTCGGCGGTGAGGTAGTCAGGCTTCCAGGGCACGGCCGCGACCCCTCAGCGCTTCCGGTCGGCGGCCGGCCGGGTCGGCGGCTTCGCCTTGGCGAACTCGGCGGCGGTCGCCTCCCGGGCATCCGCCGCCGAGGTGCCGACGAACCGCTGCCCGGTATACGGGCTGACGGTCCGGCCGGTCGTCTCCAGCTCGGCGCGCTGGCCCTCGCTGAAGGTGAACGACGGCTCCACCGGCCGGGCCGGGCCCGCCGGGCGGCCGGCGGCGGCGAGCTGCTCGGCCAGCCGGGCGTTCTCCGCCCGCAGCCGGGTGTTCTCCGCCTCCAGCTCGGCGACGCGGTCGGCGGTCTGGACAGCGGCCGGCGCCGGCTCGACGGGCGGGGCCGGCTCGGTGGCAGGGGTGGTCTGGTTCCTCGGTGCGGTCGGCATGGTGCCGGTCCCTTCGTCGTCTCGGATCAGGGCAGGGCGGGCCGGGTCAGGCCGTCGGGTCGTAGATGACCTCACGGACCCCGGACAGGTCGGTGATCGCTGCCGCCCGGTAGCCCCAGATCGCCAGGTCCACGTAGGCGACGCGGTACTGGAACTCCAGCCGATCCGGAGCGGTCGCCCAGCCGTGCACCGACTCCCGGTCGAACAGGTAGCTCGATGCCGGGACGGTGCCGGACGCGGCGAGCGCCCACGCAGGCAGCGCGGTCACGCCGTTGATGTCCAGGGCCGCGTACCGGCTACGGGCCGTGCCGGTGGCGTTGGACGGGCCGAGCGCCGGGAACAGGCGGCGGCCGTCGGAGTCGACGGCGGCGACCAGCGCCTTGTACAGGTCGACCTGAGTGAACATGTCGTCCATGGAGAAGCCGCCGCGGACGAACTGGAGGCCGGCGAACGCGGCAGTGAGGGCCTGGTCCAGGGCACCGTTCACGGCACCGGCGGGCAGGGTGATTCCCGTGGGTGTGGCAGCGTCGAGCACGGCGACGGCGGACGCCTCCAGGGCCTCGTACCAGGCGCGCAGCATCTGCCGCCAGATGATGCTGGACAGCTGCGGGTTGCCGCCCTGGTCCCATGCCGGGCGGGTGATCTCCACCTTCCCGGACACCGGTTCCGGGGTGATCGTCTGCGAGGTCGCCGTGTACGCGCCGGGGGTCGGCTCGACGCCCTCCGTGTGGGTGGCCACCATGCCGGACGCGCTGTTGAACTTCGGCAACACGAACGGCGTCGAGTCGGCCAGGGTGCCCTTGTTGATCGCCTCCCAGATCGGGGAGCGATAGGTGCGCTGGTCGACGTACAGATCCGGACGCTGACGGCTCGGGTTCAACGCGGTCACGTCCGCCCGGTCGATGTCGAACTGGCCGTGCCGCATCACGGCGTCGAACTGCTCCCGCATGAACGACTGCGCCCGCTCCAGCGCCACCCCGTCACCCTTGCTGCCGGCGATCAGGTCGGAGCTGAAGTCGTGGGTGCCCCGGGTCAGGTTCCCGGACCGGTCGAACCGATACGGCTGCGGCTCGGTCACGCTGGCCGTGACGGTGGTCCGCCGGGTCGGGTCGACGGTCGGCCGCTGCTCCGGCTCGGGACGCGACGCGCCGGCCACCTGCGGCACGCCCAGCAGCGCACCGAGCTGCCCGGCCCGGATCAGGCCGTCGACCTGCTCGGCGGACAGGGTCAGCGCGCCGGCCGGCTGCGCGGGCTGCTGCGGTTGCTGCGGCTGCCGGATCAGCGCCTGGAGGGCGCCGGGCCGGGCGAGCAGCGCGGTCAGCTGATCCTGCGTCAGGGCCAGCCCGTCCGGCTGCTGCTGGTTGGTGGGCGGGGTGGTCGGGCACGCCACGCCGGGCGCGTGCCGCTGGCCACAGGTGGCGCACTCGTCCATCGATCCTCCATCACGCTGTGCCCGCACCGTGGCGACACGGGCATCGTCGAAAGCGGGGACCGCCGTGAGGCTCGTCTCCCGCAGGTCAGCCCGGCGCACCCGCACCGTGCCCTTGTCGTTCTCGTCCGGCACCGTGTCGGCGGCCAGGTCGAAGTCCACCCCGACCGACAGGCCGTCGAGGGTGCCGTGGTCCGCCAGCGCCAGGGCCTCGTCACCGGCGGCCCCCGGCGCGACGGCGAACTTCACCTTCAGCCCACGCGGGGTGTCGGTCAGCTCCACCGCCCGGCCCAGCGGCTGCCGGTAGTCGTGGTCGCGCAGCAGCTTGACCCGGCTCGGGTCCGACCACCGCAGACTGCCCGGCTCGAACAGGAACTTCGTGCCGTACTTCGTGGCGGTCTGCCCGTACGGCAGGGCCAGGCCCTCGATGGTGCGCCGTTCGGTGTCGACGGTGAAGCCGAGCACCTCGGCGTCGAGGGTCAGCGTCGACGGGCCGTCGAAGGTGTGCGCCGGCTCGCCGTCGGCTTCGGCGGTGGCCGGGTCGGCGGCGGGGGCGTCGCCGGCCGGTTCGGTTGCCGGCGGTGCCGCCGGGGTCGGCTTCGGGGCCGCCGCAGCAGCCCGGGTGACGACGTCGGCCGAGACTCCGGCCTGCTCACCGATCCACTGTTCGTCCACCACACCCATCTCCTTCAGGCCCTTCCAGTAGGCGATCAGGCCCTCCGAGTCGGGCTTGAGGTAGTCGGACAGGTCGAAGCGGACGACGTGCCCGCGCCGGGTCACGTCGCCCATGGACAGGCGCTGCGTGATCGCCTGCATGAACGGCGCGTACGTCTCGTTGATCCGGGTGGTCCGCCTGTCCTGCGCGTTGAAGTACGTCCGCGACGTGGTCGACACGCCCAGGTCCTCGGGGTCGACGCCCGACCCGTTGGCGATCTCCAGCGTTACCTGCTTCTGCCGCTCCACAAGTTGGAGCTCGGCCGGCGACGGGGCGTTGACGTCGATCCGCTTCACGTTGCCCGGAATCCAGCCTGTCGAGCGTCGCTTGCGGTCGGCCTGCCACTCCGCGAGGAACGCGTCGACCTCGTCGTCTTCCATCGGATCGACCGACGGGTCGTCGAGGTTGTCGGTGAAGTAGTCCAGGGGGATCGGGTTGTCGGCATACGTCTCGGCCAGCTTGTCCAGCAGCAGCGCCCGCCGGATGGCGCGGGCGTTCGCGGACAGCAGGCCCGGGTTCGGAGAGTCGAACCGGATCAGCACGTCCGCGCCCTTCGGTTCGCCGTGCACCCAGACGACCGGCACACCACGGGCGTCCCGGCCGCTGGGGAAGGGGTTGGCCGCGCCCTTCGGCGGGTCCAGGGACACCGCCCCGACCTCGAGGTGGCGAGCCGCGAGCGGGTAGCGGTCGCGGTCCTGCGCGGTGATCAGCCACCAGGAGATGCCGTCGAACGCGAGATCCTCGATCGTCTGGGCGAGGGTGACCACGTTGGCGACGTCGGGGTCGATCTGCTCCAGGAACGGCGACCGCACGATCTCCAGGCCCCGGTACTGCACCAGCGGCAGGGTGGCGATCGAGCACAAGGCGTTGCGCCCGCGCTGCACCGCTGCCACCGACAGGGCCTCAGCCCGGCCGATCCGACTCGGCACGCTCGCCGACAGCTCGGCGAACAGCCGGTCGATCGGGCGCGGCGGGGAGTCCAGCGCGACGGCCGGTCGGGCGTCCATGAGGGCGGACGGGCGCGGCAGGGACAGCAGATCCCGCATCTGCTGTCCGACCGCCGCCGCCCATCCCACGCGGGCAGCATACGCGAACCTGCCTACGATTCATCAGTCACAGGGCCGCCGAACCTTCGATTCGTAGGTCAAGTGGCTGAACGGGTGCGCCGAGACACGGCGCGCAGCTTCGGCATCGTCCGCGCCAGGTACACCCCGCCGGCCATCGCGTACACCGCATCGACGTGCCCGCCGGCCCGGGTGAACACCCAGCCGTCGCCGCGCCGCAGCTTCTCCGCCTTCGCCACCTGCGCCCCCGGCAACGGCTGCCCCGAGTGCACCAGCGTCTTGGCCCGGACCTCCTTGCCGAAGCCCATGCACACCGCCGTCATCTCGCCCCGGATCTCCGCCACCCGCGTCCCCCGGGGCGGCCACCCCCGCACCCCGTCCTTGCGCCGGTCGACCAGCCGGGTGGCCACCGCCGCCGCCGGCCCGCCCGGGTACCAACCCAGCACCGTCGGCCGCACCCGGGCCACCCACGCCGGCAGCTCCCGCTCCAGCTGGGTGGCCGCGTCCATGCCGGTCCACTCGGTCACCGTCTCCACCCGCACCCGCCCGTCGTCGAGGATGACCGCCACGGCGAGGGTCGCGTGAGTGCCGTCCGGGGCCAGGTCCACGCACGCGGCCAGGCGCTGCCGCTGCTCCATGTCCAGCGGCGCCGGAACGCAGCAGTCCCGCCACGCGCCCGGGTCGATCGCCGGGTCCATGATCTGCACCCGGATGCACATGTGTTCGGTCTTGAAACCGGTCAGCTTGTCGCCGCCCCGGGCGACCGCCCGCTGGGCGGCGGCGAGCAGCTTCCGCGCGTTCTTGCGGTGCCCCAGGTTCGGGTTCGCCTGCGCCAGCGCGGCCAGGTCCAACGGGTCGGCGTCCTCCGGTGCGGACCACTCGGCCAGCATCAGGTCGCCGCCCTCCCCGGCCTCGATCGCCGCCAGGGCGTCCCCCCGCAGATCGTTGAGCACCACCGACCGGTCGTCGCCCGCGTTCGACAGGGCGAAGATCTGCGACCCGTCCACCGCCGACGTCGCCGGTTCGGCCGCGTCCCACGCCTCATACGAGTGGTGTTGGCGCAGCTCGTCGGCGATGAACCGGCCGATCGACAGCGACCGGCCGCCCTCGTCGTTCGCCGCCGCGATCTTGTACCGGCACGCCTCCGGGTCGTCCGGGTCGTCGGGGTTCGCCGCGCCGGCCGGCACCGCCACCAACTCCTGCTCCCCGTTGGCCTTGCGCACCCCGCCACGCTTCGGGATCTCGGCGGCCAACTCCAGGATGGACCGGGCCAGCTTCACCGCCTTCTTCCACGACTCCTTGGCGTAGTCCAGCTTCGTGCTGGTGCCGAGCACCAGGGCGATCCGCGCCACGTACAGCCAGTACAGCGCCAGCACCACCAGCAACTCGGTCTTGCCGTTCTGCCGGGCGACCAGGATCAGCACGATGCTGAACCGCGGCGACCCGTCCGGCAGCAGCTCCCCGGCGTGGATCGCCGACCACCGCTGCCACGGGTCCAGCGGATGCCGCAGCACCTCCCGGGCGAACTCGTCGACGTCGAAGCCGTAGCTGCTCTCCGGCGTCAGGGCGCACCCGCACCCGCACGGGCCGGGCGGACCGACCACCAGCGGCGGCGTGAACAGCCGGGGCGTCGTGCTACCCCGAACGCTGTCCACGGTCACGTCGGGCTCGCAACTCGTCGAGCTTGGAGGCGACGGGGCTAACAGGGCCGACACCACCGCCGGCACCTCCCTTCGTGCTACGGCCCGCAGCGGTCATCCCCAGCGCGGTCAGCGCGGCGAGCAACTTCGGGCCAAGGTCGGACGCTACCGAGTGCGCGGCGAGCGCCTGCTCGATCCTCGCCAGGTGCTCCACCGCGCCCGGGTCGCTGCACTCCCGCACCGCCTGGCGCAACGCCCGCAACGGCTTGTCGTACTTCGCCAGCGGCACCGCCTCGTCGATGAGCGCGGCGTACCGGCGCGCCAGGGCCTGCGCCGCGCCATCCTCCGGCCGCAACTCGGCCACCCGCAGGGCGTCGACCACCGCCCGCACCATCGGCCCCTGAGTCGTCACAGTCCGCTCACCCCTCGTGACAGATCGGCTTGGCACCCCGGGGCCGGCCACCTCGGGGAGAGAGAAAAAGGACAGAGCGCGGGTGTCCGGGGGGTACCCGCTGGGGAAAAGCCGCAGCTCACGCGGCCGGTCGCGTTCACCACCGGGTCACCGGCCGGTCGGGTGGGTCGACGTGTCGCGCCGGGTCACCGATGTGCAGGTTGCACGCGGCGCACGCGGCCACCAGGTGTCGGGGGTCGTCGCCGGTGACGGCCTTGCCGAGCGTGTGGTGGGCGACGTCCTGCGTGTCGGTGCACTGGTGGATGCCGGGCACCTGGGCGCACCACCCGTCGAGGTGGGCGCGGCAGCCCTTCCCGGCGTCACGGAGCAGCACCAGGGCCCGGGTTCTACGCCAAGCCCTGGTGCTGCCCTTGGCCCACGATCGGCTCAGGGGTCGACCTTGGTCAGGTGCGGCTTCCGCTGCTGGCGCTGCTCGATGAGGCGCTTGCGTTCCTCGATCTGCCTGCCCACGGACCGACGGGCCGCTTCGACGGTCATCTCGTAGGCGAACAGGGGTCCGATCTCGTCGCTGATCTGGACGGCGCTGGGCGTGCCAGATTCCCCGATGACCATGGGCAGCAGGTCGTCGTAGGGGTCGGCCCGCCAGGCGACGACGGCCCGGACCTTGATGGTCGACTCCGGGTCGGGGTGGTCGGGGTCGGCGATGCCCAGGAACAGCGGGTACGACTGCGGGATGAGCTTCATGGTCAGACCTTCCGGTGGAGCTTCTGATGGTGGCGCCGCTGTAGGCCGATGGCCCGTGCGGCGTCGAGTTGGGCGCGTAGCTTGCGCCGATCTTCCCGGCGGCGCACCGCTGCTGCGGTGGCGGCCTGGAGGCGTTCCTGCCACTCGGCGGCTTCCTGCTCGGTCACCACTCACCGTCCGGGGGCGGCTCGGTGAGTGTGGTCGACCACAGGTCGTCCGAAGTGGCAGTGGCACCGTTGACCCCTGCCACTACTGCCACTTTCGCCACTTTGCCACTTCCGAAAGTGGCAGTAGTGGCACTCTCTCTATCATCATCATCAATAAGTTGGTGTGTGTGAGCAGGGAAAGTGGCAGAAGTGGCAGAAGTGGCAGCTTCACCATGGGAGGGCCTGCCACTGGCGAAAGTGGCAGTAGTGGCAGCGCCTGCGGGTGGGGTGGTGCCACTTCCGCGCTGCTGGCTCCAGCTCACCGCGTAGTGCCCACGGCTGGGCTGGTAGAGCACGCCCCGGTCGACCAGGCGGCGCAGCTCCTTCTTCACCGTGCCGTCCGCGAAGTCGGGTAGCGCGGCGACGACCTCGCTGGTGGTCTGCGTGTGCCGGGCCGCGGTGACCACGTTGACGATGGCCTGCCCGGTGTCGCCGAGCGGCTTCTTGCTCGACGCCGTCTTGATCCCGTTGAGGGCTTGCTCGGCGGTCCGGTCGGTCTGGCCGACCCAGTGCAGCCGGCCGACGTGCGCGTCCCCGTCGTCGGTCTCGACGATGGTGTCCCGGATGGCGTAGGTCAGGTTCGGGTGGTCGGACCGGCCGAGGTTGTTCTTCGCCTGGCTCAGGATGACCGTGCTCTCCCTGGGCTCCTTCGGGCGGTCGGGCCGGTCGGCGAACGGCGGTAGCCCGTCGTCGGGTGGGCCTTCGTCGTCGTCGCTGTCGTCGACGGCGACCGCCAGGGCGGCGCGGGCCACCTCCGCGAAGGCCCGCGATCCGGCGATCTTCGTCAGGACGTCGGTCCCCTGGCCCTTGTTGAAGTGGCACAGCATGATCACGGACAGGCGGTACTGCTCGGCGTGTCGGCGGAGCGCCTCCAGGGCCGGGCGCACCTCCGGCGTGCGGTAGGTGTCGATCCGGTCGTCGAGGAACGACAGGCCCGGGTCGAGCATCAGCACCGCCGCACCCGCTTCCCTGCCGGCGGCCATGACGTCGGCGGTGTCGGCCGGGAGCGTCATCTTGGCCTGGCCGTGCTCCAGGTCTTCGACGTCGACCCGGTAGACCAGTTCCAGGTCGGCTCCGGCGGCGATGAGCCGGGGCACGACGGTGTATTCCCACGAGTCTTCGGCGGCGGCGTACAGCACGGCGCGAGGCTGGCCGAGGAACTCGCCGGCCAGCTCGCCCCGGGTGATGGCCCGGACCATCCACGCGAGGAACGTCGACTTCCCGGCGCCCTCCCGGCCGGCGACGAGGGTGATCTCCCCGACGGGCACCCGGCCTTCCCACAGCCACCGGACGCGCCGGGGCTTGATGCCGGCGGCGGACTTGAGCTTGACCATGCGCCCGGTGCGGGCCGGTTGTGCGGTGGCGGCCAGGTGTGCGGCCACGTCGGCGACGGCCTGGCGGCGGCGGTCCGGGTCGGCCAGCGCGGCGGCCTGGCCGAGTAGCGCGGCCTGCTCGGCGAGGTCCCGTTGCCCGGCGGCGTCGAGAACCACGCCGATGTAGTGGTCGACCTGGGCGGCGACGGGCACGGCCTGAATCAGGTCGTGCAGGTACGGTGCCCCGCCGACCCTGGCGAGTTCCCCGGCGGCGTCGAGCCGCCGGGCCAGCGCCAGGGGTTCGGTCGGTTCACCGGCGGCGCGGGCCGCGAGCACGTGCCGGTAGATGGTGCCGTGCGGGGGATGCTTGAAGGACAGTGGGGTGAGGCGACCGTGGGCCTTGTCCATCGCGGCCGGGTCGAGCAGCAGGGAGCCGAGCACGATGCGTTCGGCTCCGGTGATCAGGTCGGTCACTCGCGCTGCCCCTGGGCGATCTCGCGGATCAGCTCCCCGATCGACGGCGGGTCGACGTCGACCCGGTGTTCCGGGCAGCGCGCCTCGGGCCGGCACCCGCCGTACCGCCGGCACCCGGTCACCACCGGCCGAGCCGGGGTGTACCCAGGGGCGCTCATGCTGCCGCCCGCGTCGCGAGTTCGGGCCGCCGGCCGACGACGGGGACCTGCTCCGCCGTGACCGGGCGGAGCAGTGCCGCGAGGCGGTGACGCTGCTCAACGGTCAGCGGCGGCGCGGCGGCGACGGTGGCGGCGACCAGTTGGCCCACGGTGCTGGGCGCGGTCCGGCCCTGGAGTTCACGCAGCATTGCCGGCCGCCTTCCGGGCGGCGGCCTTGGCTCGCCGGACGTCGGCCGACTTGAGGGCGAGTTCGGCGAAGTGGGCGCGCTTGGCCTCGGCGGCGCGTTCGGCGCGGATGGCGGGGTCGAGGGTGCCGTCGGGGTCGACCTGGCGCTCCCAGCGGGCGGCGAAGGATGCGCGGGCGGCAGCGGTGGCGGCGGTCCGGTCCGGGCAGGTGGCCCACTTGACGTGGGCGGCGAGGCTGGCGACTTCAGAGGTCGCGGAGGGGTGGGTCGAGGACATCGGGGGCGAACCTTTCGGTCAGCCCCGCCCCGGGTCGCCGGACGGCTGCATGTAACTCTGCGTAACGCCGGTTCCCGGGTGTTCCCCGGTGTTCCCGGCATTGCCAGGTATTGCCCACTGGCAACACCTGGGGCACAGCGCTAGGTTGATGCACGGATGCAACGCCGTTGGCGCGGTGCGCATCCCTCCGTCCGAGTTGGCGCTCGGGGTCGGGGAACTACATTCAGAAGGTGCGGTGTCGTGCTGGCGGAAACGCTAGTACGGCACCGCGCTTGTGTCTATCCAGGCCAGTGCACGTACAGCGCTCAGCTGAGCCCTGCGGAACAGTGCGGACGGAATACATGTGCGTTGGGCACCTCTGGGCACGTGCGTTCGAATACTTAGCGCGACTGGCCCCGGTTGCAACATGCTGGCAAACCCGCAGGTAGGGGCTGCGCTCCCTGCGAAATCCAGCGAAATCCAGCGAACCACTTACGCGACACCACCCAAATCGGGTGTGATCTGTGCCACATGGCCGCACTACTGTGCGTGTTTCTCCGACGAAAGGTGGAGTCCGCTTGCGTTTTGTCGGCGGGCTGACACTCCAGGCCGAGTTGATCTCGATCAGTTCATCCCGTCTTCCACTCGATGTGGATGGCCCGGGGGTCGAAGTACGAGCAGCCCGGCGCACACCTGGGCGGCCGTCTCTTACGAGTCCGGTTGGTGGCCACCGTCATCAGGGTGTCGATCACTCCCCGTCGCGGGATTCTGCCCATATCTCGGCCCAGGTTCGCTTGTCGCCGACCCACCGCGACGGACCCAGACGCTCCGGCTCGAAGTTGCGACCGCCGGGTGAAGACGCCTGGTCGACCTTGATCACGGCCAGCGCGCGGATCACCTCCCGTCGTGCCGGCAACGGCGCGGCATCCCAGCGCACCCGCACGTCCGTACCTGGCTCCAGGATCTGCCGCAGCGCGGGCGGGATCGACGCATGCTCGGCCCGCCGCTCAGCGGTCCGGATCTTCCGCGTCAGGTCCGCCTCGATCACCGCCAACGACGCCGGGGAAGTCTCGCCCAGGGCTGCCGACAACCGCCACTCGTCCAGCTTCGCGGTCAGCTCGGCGGCCTCCTTCCGGGCCGCGAGCACCTCCCGGTCGGAGTCCGCGCCGGCCTGCCGCAGCGCCGTGTACGCGTCCGGCCGGGCGAGCCGGCTGAGCACCATCCTCGTCACCATGTCGTCAGTGGGCGCCTGGACGATCGTCACGCAGCCCGGGGCGAGGCACCGGTACCGGCCGCGCACGGCGGTCAGGTTGCTGCCGCACGGCCCGCACGTCCCGAGGTACGACAGCAGGTGCTTCTGCCGACCCGGCCGGGTGGTGATCCGGGCCGGGTTGCTCAGGATCGCCTGCGTCTCCCAGAACACGGCCGGCTCGACGATGGCCGGCCAGTCGCCGGGGAACTGCTGGTCGTTCAACACCCGGATGCCGACGTACGCCACGTTCCGGGCGATGTCGATGACGCGCTGCCGGTACCAGGCCTTCGCGCCGATCGTCGGCACCTGCCGGGCGTTCAGGTCGTTGACGATGGTCGAGATCGCGTCACCCTTGGCGATCCGGGCGACGATCTCCCGCACCACGGGCGCGGTGGTCTCGTCGGCGACCTGGCCGACCAGCTCCCCGGTGGCCGGGTCGTAGGTGCGCCGGTAGCCGTACGGGGTGCGACCGTGCGACGGGCGGCCGGCCGCCGCCGACCCGGCGTGCCCTCGGCGGACGCGCAGCGACAGCAGCTCCGTCTCGTACGCGTTGCTGACGCCCTCCTCGGCGAGGGTCTTCCAGTCCCGGGGAAGACTCAGGTCGTAGGTGCGCTCGTGGCTGATGATGTGGATGCGGACGCCCTGGGCGCGGCACAGGGACAGGAACGCGAACCACGTTTCCGGGGTGCGGTCGCCGCGGCTGGACTCCCACATGATCAGCACGGTGAACGCCTTGACGGCGATGTCGGCCAGGATGCGCTGCCAGTCGTCGCGGACGGTGCGTGCGCTGCGGGATGCGCTGGTGCCGTCCTGGTAGTTCCCGGCGTGCTCCCAGCCCTCAGCGGCGATGACGTACGCCCCGGCGTCGAGCTGCTCGCCGATGCTCTTGGCCTTGCCTCGGGATTGCCGCCCGTAGACGGCTGCCCGCTCTTGCGTGCTGTCGGTCATGCGGCGTAGCTTACAGGTTAAGTACGGGAAAGCAGGTTGTAGATGGACTGCTCGGCGACCAGGCCGAGGAAGTTGCGCTTCCCGGCGGCGGCCTGCGCCTGGGCGATGTGCCAGCCGGCGAAGTTGGACGACCCGACATAGATCACCTTGCCCTGCGCGACCAGGGTCTCCATCGCCTGCCAGATCTCCTCCCACGGGGTGCTGCGGGAGACGTGGTGCATCTGGTACAGATCGATCACGTCGGTCTGGAGCCGCCGCAGCGAGTCCTCACAGGCCCGGACGATGTGCCTGGCGCTCAGGCCCTGGTCGTTGGGCCACTCGCCCATCTTGCCGTAGACCTTGGTGGCCAGGACGACCTTCTCCCGCCGGCCCCCGCCCTGGGCGAACCAGCGGCCGATGATCTGCTCGGTGATCCCCTCGCCGGTCTGCCAGCCGTACACGTTGGCGGTGTCGAAGAAGTTGATGCCGTGTTCGAGCGCCCGGTCCATGATGGCGAAGCTGTCCGGCTCGGACGTCTGCGGCCCGAAGTTCATCGTGCCGAGGCAGAGCCGGCTCACCGACAGGCCGGTGCGTCCCAGATTCGTGTACTCCATGACCCCACCCTGACACGCGCGCGGGCGCAGTGCCTCCTGATGCCAGGGTGGAGCCTCGGGTCAGGAGGACTCGCGGGCCGCCGGGCCACTGCCGAACAGGACGTCGTCCCAGCTCGGCAGGCGCTTACGCGGCTTGCCCGAGGCGTCCGTCGACTCGCCGCCGGCGGCAGCCGCCGCGCCGGTGCGACGCGGCCGGAGCACCGCCAGCGACGGTACGGCCGGGACCTCCTTCGGCGCGTCCGAGTCGTCGTCGAAGGCGGAACCCTGCCCACCGCCGAGCAGCGCGGCGGCGCCACCGCCGACGGCCCGCTGACGGGGGGCGTCGGCACCGGCCAGCGCGGCCGGGGAACGCGGGTCGAGACCCCGCCCCGAGGTGCCGCCGAGCGGACGGTCCAGCGAGGCGAGCAGCGCGTCCCGGCCGGCCCGGATCGGGTCCCGGCCCGGTCGGGCCTGCTCGTTGGCGGCCGGCAGGCCGTGCCCGCCCCGGCTCGGCTCACCGCGCGACGGGCCGGGCAGCGCGTGACCGCCCCGCTCCGGTGCCGGCTCCTGGCCGAGGATCGGCGTGGGACGCTCGGCGCAGAGGTACTGCGCCATGTCGTCGTGCGGGGTGACGTTCTGCCGGAGCTTGTCGAGATCCCAGACGGCCTGCGCGGTGGCCTTGCCCGACGGCCAGGTCGCGATGATCCGCCAGGTGCCGTCGTCGCGCCGGAACGCGTCCCAGGAGATCTTCTCGGTGTCGATGCCGTGCTGGGCCAGCCGGCCGTTGACCACCTCGGCCAGCGGGGTGGCCTTCTCGGCGCCCTTGAGCCGGGTGCGCCGGGCGTGCTGGGCGAGCATGGCCCGCTCCTGGAGCACCGGGCCGGCGTAGCGCAGCACCCGGTCGACGGGGACGCCGGCGATCCGGGCGACGTCCTCGGCGGACTCGCCGGAGCGGATGCGGGCCTGGATGTCGCGGGGGGACAGCGACGGGGTCGGATCGGCCCCGACCGGGACGACGGCGAGCGGCGGCGTGCCGGGCTCGGCGTGCAGCACGGTCGCGATGCGTTCGTCGATCGGGAGGGCGAGCAGGCGCCCGACCTCGTCGGCGAGCACCAGCGCCTGGCCGTCCTCGGAGAGGGCGACGAAGCGTACTGGGCGCATGGCGTAGCCTCCGTCCCGCTTCGCTGGCCGTCACGCCACGAGCCGGCCACCCGGGCGTCCTCGCACCACCGTACGCCCATCTGCCCGCAGGTGGGGGAGGTGAATCCGCATGTCGCGACTGAGCTGCGGCAATGATCACAGTGGGTGGCCGCAGCAGCCGCTGCGACCACCCACTGTGACGGGTGTGATCAGAGCCGCTCGACCACGTAGTCGATGGCGGCGGTGAGGGCCTCCACGTCGGACGGCTCCACCGCCGGGAAGAGCGCGACCCGCAGCTGGTTGCGGCCGAGCTTGCGGTACGGCTCGGTGTCGACGATCCCGTTGGCCCGCAGCACCTTGGCGATCGCGGCGGCGTCGACCCCGTCGGCGAAGTCGACGGTGGCGACCACGTTGGAGCGCAGCGTCGGATCGGTGACGAACGGGGTGGCGAACGCGGACCGCTCGGCCCAGCCGTAGACGATCCCGGCGCTCTCGGCGGTACGCTTGGCCGCCCAGCTCAGGCCGCCCTGCGCGTTCATCCAGTCGGTCTGCTCGGCGGCCAGGAAGATGGTCGCCAGCGCCGGGGTGTTGTACGTCTGCTCCAGCCGCGAGTTGTCGATCGCGGTGACCAGGTCGAGGAAGGCCGGGATGTAGCGGCCGGAGCCCTTGATCTCGGCGGCCCGCTCCAGCGCGGCCGGCGACATCAGGGCCAGCCAGAGGCCGCCGTCGGAGCCGAAGCACTTCTGCGGGGCGAAGTAGTAGACGTCGGTCTCGCCGACGTTGACGTCCAGACCGCCGGCCCCGGAGGTGGCGTCGACCAGCAGCAGCGAGCCCGGGTCGGCGTCGGCGACCCGGCCGATCGGCACCGCGACACCGGTGGAGGTCTCGTTGTGCGGGGTGGCGTAGACGTCCACCCCGGCCTCGGCGACCAGGCTCGGGGCGCTGCCCGGCTCGGCCTTGCGGACGGTCGGCTCGCCGAGGAACGGCGCGTCCTTGACCGACTTGGCGAACTTCGCGCCGAACTCGCCGAAGCTGGCGAACTGGGCCCGGTCGCGGACCAGCCCGAAGGTGGCGACCTCCCAGAAGGCGGTGGTGCCGCCGTTGCCGAGGACCACCTCGTAGCCCTCGGGGAGGGAGAAGAACTCGGCCAGGCCCCGACGGAGCCGGGCGACCTCGGCCCGGACGGTCTGCTGCCGGTGCGAGGTGCCCAGGAAGCTGGTCGCCACGTCGGCGAGCGCGGAGACCGCCGCCGGACGGACCTTGGACGGCCCGCAGCCGAACCGCCCGTCGGCGGGCTTGATGTCGTCGGGAATCCGGATGGTCGGTGCGTCAGCCACGGTTTTCTCGATCCTTCCGCATGGGCGAGGGCGGGCCCTTCAACGGGCGCGGAGCCGCGGCGGACGCGCGCTGAACGCACGTCGTGGCCGGGTCCGGGCCTGGTCCGGCGACACTGCCGGCCTTCATCCTCGCACCCGTGGCGGCCCGGATGCCGGCTGGTCCCAGGCCCGGGGCTGAGGCGTCGGACACACCGGGGGCCGGGGGCCGGCCACGCGCGAGGGGCGTCGACCGGCCGGTCGACGCCCCTCGCGGAGCAGGTGTGCTCAGACGCCGTGCGGGATGGCGTCCCAGCCCTCGACCTGCTGCGGCTTGCGAGTGCCGGGCCCGACGTAGCGGGCCGACGGCCGGACGAGCCGCTGGAGCTTCTTCTGCTCCAGGATGTGCGCCGACCAGCCGCCCATCCGGGCGCAGGTGAACATCGAGGTGAACATGTGCGCCGGCACCTCGGCGAAGTCGAGGACCACTGCCGACCAGAACTCGACGTTGGTGGCGAGGACGCGGTCCGGGCGGCGGGCCTGGAGCTCGGCCAGGGCGGCCTTCTCCAGCGCCTCGGCCACCTCGAAGCGCGGCGCGCCCAGCTCCCGCGCGGTGCGCCGGAGCACCCGGGCGCGCGGGTCCTCGGCCCGGTAGACGCGGTGGCCGAAGCCCATCAGCCGCTCACCCCGGTCGAGGACGCCCTTGACGTACCCCTCGGCGTCGCCGCTGCGCTCGACGGCCTCCAGCATGGTGAGCACCCGCGACGGCGCGCCGCCGTGCAGCGGGCCGGACAGCGCGCCGATGCCCGAGGAGATGCAGGCCGCCGCGTCGGCCCCGGTGGAGGCGACGATCCGGGCGGTGAAGGTGGAGGCGTTCAGGCCGTGCTCGGCGGCCGAGATGAAGTACGCGTCGACGGCCTTGACGTGCCGGGGGTCCGGTTCGCCCCGCCAGCGCTTCATGAACCGCTCGACGATGGTCTCCGCCTTGTCGATCTCCTTCTGCGGCACCGCCGGCAGGCCCAGCCCGCGGGCGGACTGGGCGACGAAGGACAGCGCGGTGACCGAGACCCGGGCCAGGTCGGCGCGGGCCTGGGAGTCGGAGATGTCGAGCAGTTGACTGAGCCCCCAGTACGGGGCGAGCATGGCGACCGCGGACTGCACGTCGACGCGGATGTCGCCGGAGTGCACCGGCACCGGGAACGGCTCGGCGGGCGGCAGGCCGGGGCCGAAACGCCCGTCGACCAGCAGGGCCCAGACGTTGCCGAAGGAGACCTGGCCAATCAGATCCTCGATGTCCACGCCCCGGTAGCGCAGCGCGCCACCCTCGCGGTCCGGTTCGGCGATCTCGGTCTCGAAGGCCACGACGCCTTCGAGGCCCGGTTTGAAGTCGGCCATGTCGTCTCCTGGCTTCTGGCTCGGTGCGCCCGCCACGGGCTCGGTCCGGCCCGGTACCTAAGGCGACCCTCAGGGATGTGTTCTCGTCATCTTGCCTGGTGAGTAACCAAGCGCGCGACCCGCTGCGACTGTGCTGCACGCGACATCCCCGCCGCTGGACTCCGGGGTGCGCTCCGTGAGACTGATCGGTGGGCTGACCAGCGTCGTCGGGACGCGGGACGGCCGGCGTGAGGAGGACGACGTGACGGGCGACACACCCGCCCTGGCGGCCATGCGGCACGAGTACGCCGCCGACCTGGGGCTTTCCGAGACGGATCTGGCCGCCGACTGGCCCACCCAGTTCGGCCGCTGGCTCGCCGACGCGGTCGCCGCCGGCCTGCCCGAGCCGAACGCGATGGTCCTCGGCACCGCCGACGCCACCGGCCGGCCCAGCGGCCGGACCGTGCTGCTCAAGGAGTACGACCCGCAGGGGTTCGTCTTCTTCACCAACCACGGCTCGCGCAAGGGCACCGAACTGGCCGACAACCCGTGGGCCAGCCTGGTCTTCCCCTGGTTCCCGATGCAGCGGCAGGTGGTGGTGACCGGTCGGGTCGAGCACGTCGGGCGGGGTGGGACCGAAGCGTACTTCGCCTCCCGGCCGCGCGGCTCCCAGCTCGGGGCCTGGGCGAGCACCCAGTCGGCGGTGGTGCCGGACCGGGCCGCGCTGGAGGAGGCGTACCGGGAGGTGGCGCAGCGGTTCCCGGCCGGCACGCCGGTCCCGGCGCCCCCGCACTGGGGCGGGTTCCGGGTCCACCCGGAGACGGTGGAGTTCTGGCAGGGCCGCGCCGGGCGGCTGCACGACCGGCTGCGGTTCCGTCGGGTCGAGGAGGGCGACTGGGCCGTCGAGCGGCTGGCCCCGTGACCGCCGTCAAGCCGGCCCGGACGGGCCGGGCCCGTCGGCTGGCCATCGACCTGCGTCCGCTGCGGGTCCCCGCGTTCCGCCGGATGTGGCTCGGCAACACGGTGGCGATGTTCGGGTTCCAGTTCACCGCGGTCGCCGTGCCGGTGGAGATGTACGCGCTGACCCGGGACTCCTTCTGGGTCGGCCTGCTCGGGGTGGCCGGCTTCCTGCCGCTGCTGGTCTTCGGCCTCTGGGGCGGGGCGGTGGCCGACGCCCGGGACCGGCGGCGGGTGCTGCTGGTCGGCTCGGCGCTGCTCTGGCTGTCGGTGCTCGGCCTGCTTGGGCACGCGCTGTCCGGCCTCGGCAGCCCGGTGCTGCTGCTGGCCCTGGTGACGGTGCACTCGATCGCGTTCGCGATCAGCTCACCGGCCCGCTCGGCGATCCTGCCCCGGCTGCTCCCGCCCGAGCTGGTCCCGGCGGGCAGCACCCTGAACTACACCACCTTCACCGCCGCGGCGGTGGCCGGCCCGCTCGCCGCCGGCCTGGTCTTCGCCGGGTTCGGCACCGACGCCGGGCTGCCGGTCGCCTACGCGGCCGACGCCCTGCTGTTCACCGCGCTGGTGGTGGCGACGGTACGGCTGCCCGCGATGCCCCCGGCCCCACCGGCGCAGGGGGAGGTGCGCCGGGGTGGTCTGGCCGGCATCCTCGACGGGTTCCGCTACCTGGCCACCACGCCGGTGCTGCTCTCCTCGTTCGCCATCGACCTGATCGCGATGATCCTGGCCATGCCCCGGGCGCTCTTCCCCGAGGTGGCGCAGGAGCGGTTCGGCGGCGGGGCGGCGGTGGGGTGGCTCTACAGCGCCATCGCGATCGGCGCGATGCTGGGCGGGTTGACCTCCGGCTGGATCGGCCGGCTGCGGCGGCAGGGGCTCGCCCTGGTGGTGGCGGTGGTCGGCTGGGGGCTGGCCATCGCGGCGGCCGGGCTGGCCCGGCAGCTCTGGCTGGTGGTGCTGCTGCTCGCGGTGGCCGGGGCGGCCGACCTGGTCAGCGCGGTGCTGCGGCAGTCGATGCTGCTGGTCTACGCGCCGGACCGGATGCGCGGCCGGCTCCAGGGGGTGAACACGGTGGTGGTGGCCGGCGGGCCCCGGCTGGGCGACCTGCGGGCCGGGGCGATGGCCGCCGGGTTCGGCGGCTCGGTCGCCTGGGTGGCCGGCGGGCTGCTCTCGGCCGGGCTGGCGGTGCTGCTGGTGGTGACTTTCCCGGCCCTGCTGCGCTACCGGGCGGGCACGGCGGCGCAGGGGCGCGACTGAACCTCCGGGGCCGGTGGGACGGGTGCGCCGGGTCCGGCGGGCGGGCCGGGGCACGGACTAAGGTCACGGCATGGACAACGCTGCGCACCGCCCGCCCTCGGGGACACAGTGGACCATCGCCGCCGACGGTCACGAGGCCGTCATCGTCGAGGTCGGCGGTGGGGTACGGACCTACCGGCGGGACGGGGTCGACTACCTCGACGGGTACGCCGAGGACGAGATCAGCCCCGGTAGCGCCGGGCACGTGCTGGCCCCCTGGCCGAACCGGATCAGGGACGGGCAGTACTCCTTCGGCGGCCGGTCGTTGCAGCTCGACCTGACCGAGCCGGCCCGGGGGGTCGCCCTGCACGGCCTGGTCAACTGGGTGCGCTGGCAGCCGGTCGAGGAGTCGGCCGACGCGGTGACCCTCGGCTACGACCTGCCGCCGACCCCTGGCTACCCGTGGTCGCTGCGGCTGCGGAGCCGGTGGAGCGTGGGGGCGGACGGGTTGCGCGGCGTGCACGAGGTGACCAACACCGGGGCCGAGGCCGCGCCGTTCGGCTTCTCCGTCCACCCGTACCTGCGGCTGGCCGGGGTGGCGGTGGACGACCTGACGATGCGGCTGCCGGCCCGCAGCCGGCTCCAGGTCGACGCCCGGCTGTTGCCGATCGGGGCGACCCCGGTGGCCGGCACCGAGTACGACTGGACCACCGCCCGGCCGATCGGCGACGCGCAGCTCGACCTCTGCTTCGGGGACGTGATCCGGGACGACGACGGTGGTTCGTCGGTGACCCTGACCGCCCCGGACGACGCGGACGGGGTGCGCCTGTGGGCCGACCACCAGTTCGGCTGGTGGCAGGTCTTCACCGGTGACGCGTTGACCGGCGAGCGGCACCGTCGGTCGGTGGCGGTGGAACCGATGACCTGCCCGCCGGACGCGTTCCGGTCAGGTCGGGACGTGATCGCGCTGGCCCCGGGGGAGACCTGGCGGGGCGCCTGGGGCATCCGGCCCGGGGTCTGAGCGTGGAGTTCGGCGAGGTGGTCCGGCGTCGCCGGATGGTGCGCAACTACGACCCGGACCGTCCGGTCCCGCCGGAGGTGGTGCGGCGGTTGCTGGACCACGCGGTCCGGGCGCCGTCGGCCGGCTTCGCCCAGGGCTGGGGCTTCCTGGTGCTGGAGGAGCCGGCGGACCGGGACCGGTTCTGGGCGGCGGCCACGCCCGGCGGTGGTGGGCGGGACCGGTGGCTGGCCGGGATGCGCCGGGCCCCGCTGATCGTGGTGCCGCACGCCAACCGCTCGGCCTACCTGGAGCGGTACGCCGAGCCGGACAAGGGCTGGGCGGACCGTTCGGAGGACCGCTGGCCGGTGCCCTACTGGTACGTCGACACCGGCTTCGCCGCGCTGCTGATGCTGCTCACCGCCGTGGACGAGGGGCTGGGGGCGTGCTTCTTCGGCATTCCCCCCGACCGGCTGTCGGCGTACCGGGAGGCGTTCGGGGTGCCGGGGGAGTACCACCCGATCGGCGCGATGACGATAGGTTATCGGGCGGTCGACCATCGGTCACCGTCGCTGCGGCGGGGGCGTCGGCCGGTGGACGAGGTGGTGCGGCGCGGCCGGTGGAGTTGATGCTGGTTCGTACCATCCGCAGCGGGTGACGGGGCGACGGAAACCGACAACGGGGAGCAGAACGCGGTGTGGCGGGGGCGGATAGGCTGGCACCGTGATCGGTGCCGCACGGTGCGGCAGCTCGGCGTGACCCGGCACCACGCCGAGGGTCGGCCCGACCAGGGGGAGGGGAGCGTGCCGTGATCTTCAAGGCGGTCCGGGACGGGCGTCCCTATCCGGAGCACAACCTGACGTTGAAGCAGTGGGCGGAGATCCCGCCCCGCCCGTTGCGGTTGGACCAGCTCATCACGACCAAGCGCGAGTTGGCGCTGGACAAGCTCCTCGCCGAGGACTCCACCTTCTATGGCGACCTGTTCCCGCACGTGGTGCAGTGGAACGGTGGCCTCTACCTGGAGGACGGCCTGCACCGGGCGTTGCGCGCGGCGTTGCAGCAGCGCAACCAGATCCACGCCCGGGTGCTGGTCTACAACGGCCAGCCCGAGTGACGCCCGCCTGAGCAGTCGTTAAGGTGACGGCCATGGGCACCCCGCTGGACCTGCTGGACGTCGACGCCTCGCTCGGCGAGGAGGAACGCCAGATCCGGGCCGTCGTCCGCCGGCTCGTCGACGACCGGGTCCGCCCGCACGTCGCCGGCTGGTACGAGGACGGCGACGTGCCGGCCCGGGAACTGGCCCGCGAGTTCGGCCGACTCGGCCTGCTCGGCATGCACCTGACCGGGTACGGCTGCGCCGGCGCGTCGGCGGTCGCGTACGGGCTGGCCTGCCTGGAACTGGAGGCCGGCGACTCCGGCGTCCGCTCCCTGGTGTCGGTGCAGGGCTCGCTGGCCATGTACGCCATCTGGCGCTTCGGCGACGAGGAACACAAGCAGCGCTGGCTGCCCGCGATGGCCGCCGGTGAGGCGATCGGCTGCTTCGGCCTGACCGAGCCCGACCACGGCTCCGACCCGGCCTCGATGACGACCCGGGCCCGCCGTGACGGCGACGACTGGCTCCTCGACGGCGCGAAGATGTGGATCACCAATGCGCCGATAGCCGACGTCGGGGTGGTCTGGGCGCGTACCGACGAGGGGGTGCGGGGTTTCCTCGTACCGATGGACACCCCCGGGGTGACGGCGCGTGAGATCCGCCGCAAGATGTCGCTGCGGGCCTCGGTGACCGGCGAGATCGCCCTCGACGGGGTGCGGCTGCCGGCGGACGCCCTGCTGCCCGGCGCGGTCGGGCTCCGGGCACCGCTGAGCTGCCTGACCGAGGCCCGGCAGGGCATCGTCTGGGGCGCGCTCGGCGCGGCCCGGGACTGCCTGGAGACGGCGCTGTCCTACGCCGGCACCCGGACCCAGTTCGGTCGTCCGCTGGCCGGCTTCCAGCTCACCCAGGCCAAGCTCGCCGACATGGCCGTGGAGTGGAACAAGGGGTTGCTGCTCGCCCTGCACCTGGGCCGGCTGGCCGACGCGGGCACGCTGCGACCGGACCAGGTCAGCGTGGGCAAGCTGAACAACGTGCGGGAGGCGCTGGCGATCGCCCGGCAGTGCCGGACGATCCTGGGCGCGAACGGGGTCTCCGGCGAGTATCCGGTGATGCGGCACGCCAACAACCTGGAGAGCGTGCTCACCTACGAGGGCACCTCCGAGATCCACCAACTGGTCGTCGGGCAGCGACTCACCGGCTTGTCCGCCTTCGGCTGACCACCGCCCGTCACCCGTTCGGGTCGCTCGCCGCGCGCGCGTCGTACGGTGGCCGTACCGTCATCGACAGAGGCACGTGTCTGACGAGGACGGTGAGGGCGATGGCCCGCGACGGTGAAACCCCCCAGAGTGAGTTCCCCGGCTACCCGACCGCCGACACACTGCGCACCCGGTCGGGCGACCCGGTCGACCCCGACACCCCACCGGCCGACCCGCCCCGCTCGGGCGGCGGCCCGGCCCGGGGCCTGCTCTGGGTGCTCGGCGCGGCGGCGTTGGTCGTGGTGGTGCTGCTCGGCACGCAGGTGACCGGGATCTTCCCGGAGTTCCGCAACCCGTTCGCCAAGGAACAGACCGACCGCAGCCAGCCGCCGCTGCTCAAGTCGATCCAGGATCTGAGCCGCTACGTGGCGGCCGAGGGCAACTTCCAGGTCGTCGTCGACCTCCAGAACGACCGCCACAACGTGCCGGAGTTCCTGCTCAACCAGCGGACGCTGTTCGTGGGGGCGGGCAGTGTCGAGGCGTACGTCGACTTCGGCAAGATCGGCGAGGGGGCGGTGGTGCCGTCCGCCGACGGCAAGTCCGTCGAGATCAAGCTGCCCGCCCCGCAGCTCGGCGAGACCAACCTCGACATGGACAAGAGCTACGTCTTCGCCGAGGAGCGCGGCCTGTTCAACCGGATCGGTGACGTGGTCAAGGGCGACCCCAACCGGCAGCAGCAGGTCTACCGGATGGCCGAGGAGCGGATCACCACGGCGGCCCGGGACAGCGGCCTGGCCCAGCGCGCCGAGGAGAACACCCGCAAGATGCTGGAGGGCCTGCTCCGCTCGCTCGGCTACGAGAAGGTCACCATCACCTACACGGCCTCCTGACCCGAAGCGCCACCGGCACGCGGCCCCGGTGCCGCGTGGCGGTGGCGCTGTCGAGGGTCCGACGGCGGTACTGGTGATCAAGAGGTGCGCGTCAGTGTTGATCTCCACGTTGACGCGAACCTCTTGATCACCGGGCGCGGCCCCGGTGGGCGCGGCCCCGCCGGGTGACGCCCGGGGCGGTCAGTAGCTGGTGGTGGCGTAGCGGTCCTCGTTGGGCATCAGGATCCACAGCACCAGGTAGATGATCACCTGCGTGCCGGGCAGCAGCAGCGACAGCAGGAACAGCAGCCGGACGAGGGTGGCCGAGGTGTTGAACCGGCGGGCCAGGCCGGCACAGACACCGGCGAGCATGCGCCCCTCGCGGGGCCGGACCAGTTTGCGACTCATCGTCGTACTCCCACTCTGCGGCGATCCGCCGCGCTGGTTCCACGGTAGGAAGGGGTGGCCACCGTGCCCTCCGCCCCGAGGGTGATCCGGTGACCCCGTACCCGTAGGTGGTTACCCGAGTCGACCCCGGCCGACGCCTGCCGACGCGACGGCCGGGTGCGGGGGACCGGGCGGGTAGGCTCGCCGATCGACACCGCCCCCACCCCGGGCGGGATCAGCAGGTCACCGGGGACCCCGGCGGCCACGGACCCGGCCGGACCCGGCACCACCGGGGCGACGGCGAGGAAGCGCAGCGATGATCAGTGTCTTCGACCTCTTCAGTGTCGGCATCGGCCCGTCCAGCTCCCACACGGTGGGCCCGATGCGGGCCGGTCGCACCTTCGTCACCGGGCTGAAGGCCGACGGCCTGCTGCACAGCGTCGCCCGGGTCGGGGCCGAGTTGTTCGGGTCCCTGGGCGCCACCGGCCACGGCCACGGCAGCGACCGGGCGGTGCTGCTCGGCCTGGCCGGTGAGAGCCCGGAGACGGTGGACACCGACAGCGTCGGCCCCCGGGTCGCCGAGATCCGCGCCCGCCGCCGACTCGCCCTGCTCGGCAGCCAGGAGATCGACTTCGAACCGGACCGGGACCTGGTGCTGCACCGCCGCCGGTCGCTGCCGTACCACCCGAACGGGATGGTCTTCTCGGCCTGGGACGCCGCGGGCGCGCAGGTACGCAGCCGGACGTACTAC
This sequence comes from Micromonospora cynarisoli, assembly GCF_030518815.1. Classification (NCBI taxonomy): domain Bacteria; kingdom Bacillati; phylum Actinomycetota; class Actinomycetes; order Micromonosporales; family Micromonosporaceae; genus Micromonospora; species Micromonospora cynarisoli. The sequence continues at coordinate 5,455,132 of NZ_CP130426.1, forward strand.
TCGGTCGGTGGCGGGTTCGTGGTGGACGAGGCGGCGGCCGGGGCGGACCGGATCACCGCGGACACCACCGCCGTGCCGCACCCCTTCTCCACCGGTGCCGAACTGCTCGACGTCACCGCCGGCACCGGCCTGCCGATCAGCGGGGTGATGCTCGCCAACGAGCTGTCCTGGCGCAGCGGGCCGGACGTGCGGGCGGGGCTGCTGGACATCTGGCGGGTGATGCGGGAGTGCGTGGCCCGGGGCGGCACCCGCGACGGCGTACTCCCGGGCGGGTTGCGGGTCCGGCGGCGCGCCGCCGAGCTGCGCCGCAGCCTGGAGGCCGACGCGGGCGCGGCCGACCCGCTGCGCGCGATGGACTGGGTGACCCTGTTCGCGCTCGCGGTCAACGAGGAGAACGCCGCCGGCGGCCGGGTGGTGACCGCCCCGACGAACGGCGCGGCCGGGATCATCCCGGCGGTGCTGCACTACTACACCCGGTTCGTGCCGGACGCCTCCGACGAGGGGGTGGTGCGGTTCCTGCTGGCCGCCGGGGCGATCGGGGTGCTGTTCAAGGAGAACGCCTCGATCTCCGGGGCCGAGGTGGGCTGCCAGGGCGAGGTCGGCTCGGCGTGCTCGATGGCCGCCGCCGGGCTGGCCGAGGCGCTCGGCGGCACCCCCGAGCAGGTGGAGAACGCCGCCGAGATCGGCATGGAGCACAACCTCGGGTTGACCTGCGACCCGGTCGGGGGGCTGGTGCAGATCCCCTGCATCGAGCGCAACGCGGTGGCTAGCATCAAGGCGATCACGGCGGCCCGGCTCGCGCTGCGCGGCGACGGGGTGCACCACGTCTCGCTCGACAAGGTCATCAAGACCATGCGCGAGACCGGGGCGGACATGAAGGTCAAGTACAAGGAGACGGCACGCGGCGGCCTGGCCGTCAACGTGATCGAGTGCTGAGGGGCGTTCGTTCACCGACTGCTAACCTGTCGTCCGTTGTTGTCAGGCGGGAGGCGACGGTGACCGCAGGCGTCACGGCGTTGTGGTCGCACCGCAACTCGCTGCGCATCCTGGTCAGACGCGATCTCGCGGTGAAGTACCAGCAGTCCGTGCTCGGCTACCTGTGGTCGCTGATCGAGCCGCTGGGGATGGGCGCGATCTACTTCTTCGTCTTCGGGGTGCTCTACTCCGGGCCGACCAACCGGCACCTCGGCGAGGCCGCCGGGTCGTACCCGCTGTTCCTGATCACCGGCATCTTCGCCTGGATGTGGACGAGTTCGGCGCTGAGCGAGGCGACCAACGCGCTGACCGGGCAGTCCCGCCTGATCACCACGATGAACGTGCCCCGGCAGGTCTTCCCGATCGGCCGGGTCACCGGCCGGTTCGCCGAGTACGTCGCCGGCCTGCCGATCCTGCTGGCCGTCGCGGTCGCGTACGCCGTACCGGGGCGGATCACGCTGGGCTGGTCGCTGCTGAGCCTGCCGCTGGCCGTCGCCGTGCAGGCCACCCTGCTGATCGGGCTGGCCCTGCTGCTGTCGGCGGTGAACGTGCTGATGCGTGACGTGGAGCGGTTCATGCGGCTGGTCATCCGGGTGCTGTTCTACGCCACCCCGATCATCTACCCGTTGAGCCTGGTCCGGGAGTCGGGCATGCCGGGCTGGGTGAAGGTGGCGTACGAGCTGAACCCGCTGGTCGGAATCTTCCAGCTCCAGCACGCCATCTGGTACCCGGACGAGTTCCCCGACGCCCGACTGCTGACCACCACGATCGCCGGGAGCCTGCTGGTGCTGGCCGCCGGCTGGTGGGCGTTCCGCCGGCTCGAACCGGCCGTGCTGAAGGAACTGTAGGTGCCGCCGATCATCGAGGCGCAGGGGCTCGGCATCCGGTTCGTCCGCAACCGGCGTCGGCAGCTCCGGCTGCGGGAGCTGTTCATCCACCGGGGCGGCCGGGCCGCCACCGGGCAGTTCTGGCCGCTGCGGGACGTCTCGTTCACCGTCGCGCCGGGCGACACGCTCGGGGTGATCGGGCGCAACGGCACCGGCAAGAGCACCCTGCTGCGGCTGATCGCCGGGGTGCTCATCCCCGACGAGGGGCGGATCACCGTCTCCGGTGACGTCGCGCCGCTGCTGGAACTCTCCGCCGGCTTCTCCAACGACCTGACCGGCCGGGAGAACCTCTACCTGGTCGGCGGGCTGCACGGACTCTCCACGGGCTACCTGCGGCGGCACTTCGACGACATCGTCGGGTTCGCCGGCGAGCAGGTGGAACGGGCCATCGACACCTCGGTGCGGCACTACTCGTCGGGGATGAAGGTGCGGCTCGGGTTCGCGATCATCTCGCACCTGCCGCACCCGATCCTGCTGATGGACGAGGTGACCGCGGTGGGCGACGCGGAGTTCCGCCAGAAGTGTTACTCGACGATCGACCGACTGCTCGCGGAGGGGCGCACCTTGGTGCTGGTGTCACACAACGAGAAGGACCTGACCCGGTTCTGCCGTCGGGGGCTCTACCTCGACGGCGGGCGGCTGACCGTGGACGGGACGGTCGCCGAGGCGCTCGACGCGTACCACGCCGCGGTGCCGCGATGACCGTGGCGATCGTGCTCGCTGCCGGTGCGCCGGCTGCGGGGCTGCCCACCGGCACGGGCGAGCCGCTTGCCGACCGGCTCGCCTGGCAGTTGCGCCGGGCCGGGGCGGACCGGGTGCACACCGTCGCCGACCTGCCCGCGCTGGCCGCCCTGGTGGACACCGTCACCGGCCCGGTCCTGGTCACCGGGGGCGACCTGGTCGCGCACACCGCCGTACTGCGGCACCTGGCGACCAGCCCGGTCGGCCCGACGGTGGCCCTGGTGCTCACCGATCCGCCGGCGGCCGGTCGGACGCTGGTCCGCGAGGAGCGCGGGCAGGTGGTCGACGCCGGCCCGGAGCTGCCCGACGCCACCGGCGTCTTCGGCGGCGCGCTGCGGGTCGGCGCGGACGACCTGCCGGCGCTGGCCGCCGCCGCCCGCTCGGCGGCCGTCGCCCCGGCGGCCGGTGCCGCCGTGGACCGGCTGTTCGCCGCGCTCACCGACCTCGGCACCCTGACCTTCGCCCACCGGGTACGCCTGCTCGTGGCGCACCGGGTCGCCGATCCGGCCGGGCTGGCCGCCGCCGAGACGGCCCTGGCCGGGGTGGACGAGGACCGGGCGCAGCTACGGCTGTCGGTGAAGGAACGGGACGACTTCTTCACCACCTACTTCGTCAGCACCTGGTCGCCGTCCGTGACGAAGGTGTGCGCCCAGCTGGGCCTGACGCCGACCGGGGTCACCATGATCTCGGTGCTGTTCGCGGTGGTCGCGGCGGTGCTCTTCGGTGCCGGTGGGCGGGCCGCCCTGGTGGCCGGCGCGGTCCTGCTCTACCTGGGATTCGTGCTGGACTGCGTGGACGGGCAGCTGGCCCGCTACACCAGGCACTTCAGCGCCTGGGGCGGCTGGCTGGACACGATGGCCGACCGGGCCAAGGAGTACCTGGTCTACGCGGGGCTGGGCTACGGCGCGACGCACGCCGGGTTCCGGTACGGCTGGGCGCTGGCCATCGCCGCGATGATCTTGCAGACCGTCAGGCACATGACCGACGCCTGGTACGGGGTGCTGCACGACGAGGCGGCCCGGCGTCCCCGCCCGGCCGGCCCGGCCGCCGGGGGGATCGGCGGGAAGCTGAACGCCGCCTCGACCCGGGTGCAGGCGGACACCGGCTCGGTGTCGTACTGGCTGAAGCGGACGGTGGTCTTCCCGATCGGCGAGCGGTGGGCGCTGATCGCGGTCACCGCCGCGCTGTTCGGGCCGCTGGTCAGCCTGGTCGCGGTGCTGGTGTGGGGGGTGCTGGCGTTCGGTTACACGGGCGCGTTGCGGACCCTGCGGGCGCGCTGGATGTGGGTGCCGGTGCTGGACACCGTCGACGCGACGCTGCACCGCGACGACGGGCCGGTGGCGGCCCGGCTGCCGGTGGTCCGCCCGATGGGGCCGTTGACCCTAGCGGTGCTCGGGGCGCTCGGGCCGGCGGTGCTGCTGGTGGTGGGGTTGCTCCGGGCGGCCGGCGACGGCGACCCGGGCGGCCTGCGCTGGTGGCTGCCGGTGGCGCTGGTGCTGCTGCTGGTCGCCGGGCTGGGTGCGGGCGCGGCGCACAACGGGCCGCTGGACTGGCTGGTGCCGGCGGCGCTGCGGGCCGGCGAGTACCTGTTCGCCGCCGTGGTCGGGGTGGTCGGCGGGGTGCCGGCCTGGCTGGTCTTCGGGTACGTCTTCGTGCTGACCGTGCACCACTACGACCTGACCGCCCGGTTGGAGAAGCGGCAGGCGGCCCCGCCGTTGCACGTCTGGACGCTGGGCTGGGAGGGCCGTTCGGTGCTGCTGGCGGTGGCGGCGATCGCCGGATTTGCCGCCCCTGCCATGGCTACAATCGGTACGTACCTTCTGGTGGTGTTCGTGGCGAGTGTCGTGCTGGCCTGGGTCGTCCTGCCGGCCCGCGCGGGCCGGGCGGCGGCCGTACCCGTGCGGGGTGCCTCGCCGGGCTGACGAACGGGGGCGGCCGGATGACGCTGATCAGCTTCGTCGTACCGGCCTTCCGGGTGCAGGGCTACCTGCGCGAGTGCCTGGACTCGCTGCTCGGCCAGCCGTACCGGGACATCGAGGTGATCGGGGTCGACGACGCCTCCCCGGACGCCTGCGGCGACATCCTCGACGAGTACGCCGCCCGCGACCCCCGGGTCCACGCGGTACGCCTGCCGCGCAACGTCGGGCTCGGTCCGGCCCGCAACGTCGGGCTGGACCGGGCCACCGGCGAGTACGTCTGGTTCCTCGACGGCGACGACCGGCTCGCCCCCGACTGCCTGCCCGAGGTCGCCGACCGGCTCACCGCCACCCGCCCCGACGTGCTGCTGGTCGACCACGTCCGGGTGCACTGGGACGAGCGCGCCACCCGCAGCGCCCTGCCGGAGGTCTTCCCCGACCCGCCGGGCGAGGCGACGTTCCGGCTGGCGGAGCGGCCCGAGGCCCTGCGCCTGCTGCACACCGCCTGGAACCGGCTGGTCCGGCGGGAGTTCCTGACCGGCCTCGGGCTGCGCTTCGCCCCCGGCTGGTACGAGGACGTCGCGTTCAGCTACCCGGTGCTGCTGGCCGCCGGGCGGATCGGCGTGCTCGACCGGGTTTGCGTGCACTACCGGCAGCGTCGGGCCGGCGCGATCACCCGGACCGTCGACGGCCGGCACTTCGAGGTCTTCGAGCAGTGGCACCGGGTGTTCGCCTTCCTCGACGGGCGGCCCGACCTGGCCGGCCTGCGCCCGGTGGTGTTCGAGCGGATGATCTGGCACTACCTGACAGTGCTCGGCAACGGCGACCGGATCGCCCCCGCGCTGCGGCAGGCGTTCTTCCGACGGATCACCGCCGACCACAGGCGCTTCCGCCCGCCCGGCGGCTACCCGGTGCCGGACGGCGGGGACGGGCTCAAGCACCGGCTGGTCGCCGCCGGCAGGTGGCACACCTTCAGCGCGTTGCGCACCGTCAACCAGGCCCGGGAGCGCGCGCGGGTGACCGGCCGGCGGGTCCGGCCGGTGGCCCGGCGCACCGCGCGGCTGGCCCGGGACGCGCTGCTGCACGAGTACTACCGGGCCGAGCTGCGCCGGCCGATCGACCCGACGCTCGCCGTCTACGCCGCCTACTGGTACCGGGGCTACGCCTGCAACCCGGCGGCGGTGCACGCCGCCGCCCGCCGGCTCGCCCCGCAGGTCCGGGGGGTGTGGATCGTCCGCCGGGACCGGGTCGACACCCTCCCGCCCGGCACCGAGTACGTCGTCGCCGGCACCCGCGACGCCCAGCGGGTGCTGGCGCGGGCCCGCTGGCTGGTCAACAACGTCAACTTCCCGGACTTCGTCCGCAAGCGCCCCGGCCAGGTGCACGTGCAGACCCACCACGGCACCCCGGTCAAGGTGATGGGGCTGGACCAGCAGCGGTATCCGCTCGGCGCGGTCGGGATGGACTTCGCGGGGCTGCTGCGCCGGGTGGACCGCTGGGACTACAGCATCACCTCCAACGCGTTCTCCACCCAGATGTGGGACCGCGCCTACCCGGCGGACTACGTCAGGTTGGAGGTGGGCTATCCGCGCAACGACCGGCTGGTCACCGCCACCGCCGAGGAGGTCCGCGCGGTCCGGGCCGGGCTCGGGATCGCCCCGGACGATCGGGTGGTGCTGTACGCGCCGACCCACCGGGAGCACCTGCCCGGCTACCGGCCGCCGTTCGACCCGTACCGGCTGCTGGACGTGCTCGGGCCGGCCGGTCGGTTGCTGGTGCGCAGCCACTACTTCCACGACCGGGAGGGCCGGGCCCGGCGGCGGGCCGGGGGGCGGGTGGTCGACGTCAGCGACGTCGGCACCGTGGAGGACCTCTACCTGGCCGCCGACGTGCTGGTCACCGACTACTCGTCGGCGATGTTCGACTACGCGGTGCTGGACCGGCCGATCGTGGTCTACGCGCCGGACCACGACGCCTACCGGCTGGCCCGGGGGGTCTACTTCGACGTCACCGCCGAGCCGCCGGGCGCGGTCGCGCTGACCTTCGACGAGCTGCGGGAGGTCTTCCGCTCCGGCGCGGTGACCGGGGCGTCGGCCGAGCGGGCCCGGCTGGCGTTCCGGGAGCGGTTCTGCGGCTGGGACGACGGACACGCGGCGGAACGGGTGGTCCGGCGGGTGTTTCTCGACGAGCCGGGGTGAGGTTTCCGGGCGGATCGCCGTACTGGCCCGTAATAGGGCTGTCATCAGTCGAACATGGCACGTTTACCCGATGTGCTAACCCGATGATGCTCGTCACAGTCAACCCCGGGGTTCGGCCAAGCTGGGGGAGGAGACGGTGACCACCGTCGCGCTGAAGGACGTAACAAAGGTATTCCCGGACGGGACAATTGCCGTCGACAACGTCAGTCTCGACGTCGTCGACGGGGAGTTCATGGTGCTGCTGGGCCCGTCCGGTTGCGGGAAGTCGACCGTGTTGCGGATGATCGCGGGCCTGGCGGAGCCGACCAGCGGCGCGGTGATGCTCGACGGTGAGGTCGCCAACGACCTGCCGCCGCGCGACCGGAAGATCGCCATGGTCTTCCAGGACTTCGCGCTCTACCCGCACATGTCCGTCGGCGACAACATCGGCTTCCCGCTCAAGCTGTCCGGCGTCGAGCCGGTGCCCCGGGGCGAGCGGGTGCAGGACGTGGCGAGCGCGCTCGGCATCGGCGACGTGCTCGGCCGCAAGCCGAGCCAGCTCTCCGGCGGCCAGCGGCAGCGGGTGGCGATGGGTCGGGCGATCGTCCGCCGGCCGGGGCTTTTCCTGATGGACGAGCCGCTGTCCAACCTGGACAGCGGGCTGCGCGCCGAGCTGCGCGCCGAGATCTCCGCGCTGACCCGCGAGCTGGGCGTCACCACCATCTATGTCACCCACGACCAGGCCGAGGCGCTGACCATGGCCGACCGGGTGGCCATCATGCGCAAGGGCGTGCTCCAGGACGTCGGCACCCCCACCCAGGTGTACGGCCGGCCGGCGACCCTCTACGTGGCCGCCTTCCTCGGCAGCCCCCGGATGAACCTGCTGGAGGCGTCGGTCTACGTCCACCTCGACCGGTACGTCACGCTGACCCTCGGTGACCAGGCGCTCTACCTGCCGTGGGACGACATCCGCAGCCGGGCGGTGGCGCACTACCACGGCGAGCGGATCGTGGTCGGGATGCGGGCCGAGGCGCTCACCCCGGTCGCCCCGGACACCCCCGGCGACGTGCTCCAGGGCCGGGTGCGTTACCTGGAGCACCACGGGCACGAGTCGCTGGCCTTCCTCGACATCGGCGCCACCGCCATCATGGTCGACGAGATGAGCGCCCCGACCGACGACGCGGCCCCCGGCCAGCGCGGGCTGCGCCGGTTCGGTCAGGTCATGTCCCGGCTCACCGGGCGGGCCACCGACCCGGAGGAGGTCGACCGGACGCCCGGCGGCAACCGCACCAGCGTGCTGAACGATCCCGGCCGGCACCACCGCCGCCCGGCCGAACTGGCGGTCCGGCTGGCCCCGTACCCGGCGATCTCGGCGGGGCACCCGATGGCGGTCGCGGTCCGGATGGACGCCCTGCACTTCTTCGACGAACGCGGCGACCGGATCGACGTCGGCTGGCGCTGAGCCGGCCGCCGCGCGTGCCCGGTGTGGTCGGGCCATGTCGCTGGAATTGCGGTATACGCAGGTCCCGATGCCACAATCCCAGCGACATGGCGGGAACCATGCGCCGCCTTGGCGGGGTATTTTACCCGCGGGTAACGTCAGGGTCATGACCGTTGACTCCCGCGAGGTGGCGGCCGGGGTGCTCCGGGCCGTCCCGTTCGCCCGCACGCTCGGCTTCGAGTTCGTCGAGGTCGCGCCCGAGGCCGAGGGTGGGGTCCGGGCCGTCGTCCGGCTGCCCGACTCGCCGGCCACCCACAACCACGTCGGCGGCCCGCACGCCGGCGCCATGTTCACCCTCGGCGAGACCGCCTCCGGCGCGGTGGTGATGGCCGCGTTCGGGCAGGTGCTCGACCGGGCGGTGCCGCTGGCCGTACGGGCCGACATCGCGTACCGGCGGGTGGCGATGGGGGAGGTGCGGGCCACCGCACGGCTCGGTCGTCCCCCGGCCGAGGTGCTCGCTGAGCTGGACGCCGGGCAGCGCCCCGAGTTCCCGGTGGCGGTGGAGATCGGCACCCCCGACGGCACCGTCACCGCCACCATGACCGTCCTGTGGACGCTGCGCCCGCACCGCTGACCCGCGTGGCGGGGGTTTGCCCGGGTGGGGCGCTGGATAGATTCGTAGCGTGCTGGGCCTACCTGCTCATGTGACCGCCTGCCTCTTCGACCTCGACGGCGTGCTGACCCAGACCGCCAAGGTGCACAACGCCGCCTGGAAACAGACCTTCGACGACCTGCTGCGCCGGCACGCCGAGGCCGGCGGCGAACCGTTCCGGCCGTTCGACCCCGGCCCGGACTACAACCGGTACGTCGACGGGAGACCGCGCGCCGACGGGGTGCGGTCCTTCCTCGCCTCCCGGGGCATCACCCTGCCCGAGGGGAGCCCCGACGACCCGCCCGGCGCGGAGACCGTCAACGGGGTCGGCAACCGCAAGAACGTCGTCCTGCTGGACCGGATCCACCACGACGGCGTGGCGGCGTACCCCGGGTCGGTGGCCTACCTGAAGGCGGCCGAGCAGGCCGGGTTGCGCCGCGCGGTGGTCTCGGCCAGCGCCAACTGCCGCGACGTGGTCGCCGCCGCCGGCCTGGAACCGCTGCTGGAGGTACGCGTCGACGGGCTGGTCGCCCGCGCCGAGGGGTTGCGCGGCAAACCGCACCCGGACACCTTCCTCGCCGCCGCCGAGCTGCTCGGGGTGGCCCCCGCCGACGCGGCCGTGTTCGAGGACGCGCTGGCCGGGGTGGCCGCCGGCCGGGCCGGCGGGTTCGGCCACGTGATCGGGGTGGACCGGGTCGGCCAGGCCGACGAACTGCGCGCCCACGGCGCCGACGTGGTGGTCACCGACCTCGCCGAGCTGCTGCGCGGGCCGGCCGCATGATCAGGGAACGCGCCTACCCGGTCGAGCCGTGGCACATCCGGGAGACCCGCCTCGACATGGACGTGCTGGCCCAGTCCGAGTCGGTGTTCGCGCTCTCCAACGGCCACATCGGACTGCGCGGCAACCTCGACGAGGGCGAGCCGCACGGCCTGCCCGGCACCTACCTGAACTCGTTCTACGAGCTGCGTCCGCTGCCGTACGCGGAGGCCGGGTTCGGGTTCCCCGAGTCGGGGCAGACCATCGTCAACGTCACCAACGGCAAGCTGATCCGGCTGCTCGTCGACGACGAACCGCTCGACCTGCGCTACGGCGAGCTGCTCAGCCACGAACGGGTCCTCGACCTGCGGGCCGGCACCCTGCACCGGGAGATGCACTGGCGCTCGCCCGCCGGCCGGGAGGTGAAGGTCCGCAGCACCCGGCTGGTCTCCTTCACCCAACGGTCGGTCGCCGCGATCCACTACGAGGTGGAGGCGGTCAGCGGTCCGCTGCGGCTGATCCTCCAGTCCGAGCTGGTCGCCAACGAGAACCTGCCGGCGCAGAGCCGCGACCCCCGGGTCGCCGCCGTGCTGGAGTCGCCGTTGCAGGCCGAGGAGGAGCTGACCACCGACGACGGCGGCCTGCTCATCCACCGAACCAAGGTCAGCGGATTGCGGGTGGCCGCCGGCATGGGCCACGACGTCGACGCCCCGAGCCGCACCACCATCGAGTCCGAGGGGTACGAGGACTGGGTGCGGACCACCGTCGGCTGCGTGCTCCAGCCCGGCGAGACGCTGCGCGTGGTCAAGTACCTCGCGTACGGCTGGTCCAGCCGGCGTTCCCTGCCGGCGCTGCGTGACCAGGTCGGCGCGGCGCTGGCCGCCGCCCGGCTGGCCGGCTGGGACGGGCTGTACCGGGAGCAGCGTGGCTACCTCGACGGGTTCTGGGACGCCGCCGACGTCCGGGTCGAGGGCGACCCGGAGGTGCAGCAGGCCGTCCGGTTCGGACTGTTCCACGTGCTCCAGGCCGGGGCGCGGGCCGAACGCCGGCCGATCTCCGCCAAGGGGCTCACCGGTCCCGGCTACGACGGGCACGCGTTCTGGGACACCGAGATGTTCGTGCTGCCGGTCCTGACGTACACCCAGCCCAGCGCGGTACGCGACGCCCTGTACTGGCGGCACGCCACCCTGGAGCAGGCCCGGGAGCGGGCCCGGACGTTGAACCTGGCCGGCGCGGCGTTCCCGTGGCGCACCATCGAGGGGCCGGAGTCCTCGGCGTACTGGCCGGCCGGCACCGCCGCCTTCCACATCGCCGCCGACGTCTCCGACGCGCTGCGCCGCTACGTCCTGGTCACCGGCGACGAGCAACTGGAACGGGACATCGGCCTGGAACTGCTGGTGGAGACGGCCCGGCTGTGGCGTTCCCTGGGCCACCACGACCGGTACGGCCGGTTCCACATCGACGGGGTGACCGGCCCCGACGAGTACACCGCCGTCAAGAACGACAACATCTACACCAACCTGATGGCGCAGCGGAACCTGCTCACCGCCGCCGACTGCGCGATGCGCCTGCGCGACGAGGCCCTCGACCTCGGGGTGTCCGAGGAGGAGGCGGCCGAGTGGCGCGACGCCGCCACCGCCATGCACCTCCCGTACGACGAGGACCTCGACGTGCACGAGCAGGTGGAGGGGTTCACCCGGCTCCAGGAGTGGGACTTCGCGCACACCCCGACCGAGAAGTACCCGCTACTGCTGCACTACCCGTACTTCGACCTGTACCGCAAGCAGGTGGTCAAGCAGGCCGACCTGGTGCTGGCCATGCACTGGCGGGGGGACGCCTTCACCGACGCGCAGAAGCTGCGCAACTTCCTCTACTACGAGCGGCGTACCGTGCGGGACTCGTCCCTGTCGGCCTGCACCCAGGCGGTGCTCGCGGCCGAGGTGGGCCACCCCGAGCTGGCGCACAGCTACCTGCGGGAAGCCGCGCTGATGGACCTGCACGACCTCAACGAGAACACCCGCGACGGCGTGCACATGGCGTCGCTGGCGGGGGCCTGGATCGCGTTGGTGGCCGGCTTCGGCGGGCTACGCGACCACGACGGCGAGCTGTCGTTCGCCCCCCGGCTGTCCAGCCGGTTGAGCCGGTTGGAGTTCTCGTTGCAGTGGCGGTCGATGCGGCTGCGGGTGGACGTCCGGCCGCACCAGACGACGTACTCGCTGCGCAACGGCGGCCCGGACACGGTGATGGAGCTGCGGCACCACGGCGAGAGCGTCCGGGTGACCTCCGCCGCCCCGGTGACCGTACCGGTGCCGCAGCGTCACGAGAGCGGCCCGGCACCGGAACAGCCGCCCGGCCGGGCCCCGCTGCTGCGCCTGCCCGAGTCCCCCGGCTGACCCCGCCGAAGGGTCGTCGTCACGGCCGTGACGACGACCCTCCACCCGCAGCTGATCGGCGGGTCAGAACTGGGGGCCGTTGGAAGGACGGCCACCGGCGTCGCGCGGGGCGACCGCCCGAGGGTCCTCGGGGGTACGCGCCTGCGCCGCCTCGTCGGCCCAGTCGGGCTCGTGCCCGGCGTCCGGCTCGGGGCGGTCCTGCTCGATGGTCCGGGTCTGCTGACGTGCCTTCCGCTTGGCCATGGCGAACCTCGTGATCCGTGCGGGGCGCGGCTGCGCCGGTGTCCCGCGCGTCTTCCCGCCGGAAACCCCCGCAAACCGCCGACGGGCGTGGGTCCGTCAGGTGTCGAGGTGGCGGGCGAAGGCGAGGCGCAGGTGGTTCTGCGGGCGGGCGCCGACGATCGAGCCGGCCACCTGCCCGCCGACGAACACCAGCATGGTGGGCAGCGACATCACCCCGTACGCCCGGGTGGTGGCGGGGTTCGCGTCGGTGTCCAGGGCGACCACCCGCAGCCGGTCGCCGAACTCATCGGCCAGCTCGGCGAGGTGCCGCGAGGTGCCCACGCAGGGCGGGCACCAGTCCGCCCAGAAGTCGACCACCACCGGCCTGTCGGCGGACAGCACCGTGTCGGCGAAGGTGGCGTCGGTGACGGCGGTCAACCGGTGCGCTGCCGTGTCCTGAGGCATGTTTCCTCCCGTTGTGCGATGGCCTGGGTGAGCTGGTCGTGCAGCCGGCGGCGGACCGTGCCGAGCCGGTCGAGGTAGGCGTCCACCTCGGCCAGCTTGCGGCGCAGCACCGCCACCGAGTCGGGGCAGACGTCCCCGGAGGCGTGGCCGGCCCGGAGACAGGCCACGAAGGGCCGGATGTCGTCGAGGCCGAAGCCGACCGCGAGCAGCGCCCGGATCTCGTGCACCACCCGCAGTTCGGCCTCGTCGTACACCCGGTAGCCGTTCGCCGAGCGACGGGGCCGGACCAACCCGTGTGTCTCGTAGTAGCGCAGCGTGCGGGTGCTCGTGCCGGCCCGCTGCGCCAGTTCGCCGATCAGCATCCCGACCTCCTCGCCGGCGTTCCCGGCGTCACGCTAGACCTTGCCGCCGGTGTCAAGGCAACAAGTGAGAGCGGCCACCGGGTGGGTAACCGCCACCGGCCGGCGAGCGGGAAGGGGCACCACCATGGGGGTACGCGCCGAGGCGACGGTGTCGCTGGGGGAGGTCAGGCTGCCGGCGGACGTCGACGGGCCGGACGACGCGACGGGGGTGGTGCTCTTCGCCCACGGCAGCGGCAGTTCCCGGCACAGCCCGCGCAACGTGGCGGTGGCCCGGGTGCTCCAGCGTCGTCGGCTGGTGACCGTGCTGGTGGACCTGCTCACCGCCGAGGAGGACGCGGACGACGCCCGGACCGCGCAGTGGCGCTTCGACATCGACCTGCTGGCCGACCGGCTCACCGGCACCCTCGACTGGCTCGCCGCCCAACCCACGCTGGGCCGGCTGCCGGTCGGCCTGTTCGGGGCGAGCACCGGGGCCGCCGCCGCCCTGGTGGCCGCCGCCGCCCGCCCGCAGCGGGTCGCCGCCGTGGTGTCCCGGGGCGGCCGGCCGGATCTGGCCGGCCCCGCCCTGTCCGGGGTACGCGCTCCGACGCTGCTGCTGGTGGGCGGTCTCGACGATCAGGTGATCACGGTGAACGAGCAGGCCGCCGAGGTGCTCGCCGCTCCGCACGAACTGCGCGTGGTGTCCGGCGCCGGTCACCTGTTCGAGGAGCCCGGCACGCTCGACCAGGTGGCCGACGCCGCCGCCGACTGGTTCACCCGCCACCTCCCCGTCCCCGCCTGACGCACCGGCTGGTGTGCAAGGGGGGCGATGTTGTGGTGTCCGGGCCCTCGGGACACCACAACATCGTCCCCCTGGACGGATCTTGGCGGTCGGGTGGGGGTCAGGCCGGGGTGGCGGGGGGCTCGTCGCGGCGGTGGTGCGGGCGGTCGTCCGGCGGGGCCGCCGCGACCTGCTCCCGGTGCCGCTGGACGGTGTCGACCACCCGGTAGGCGACCGCCGCGATCGGCACCGACACGAAGGCCCCGGCGATGCCGGCGATCAGCGTGCCCGCGGTGACCACCACCAGGATCACCGCCGGGTGCAACTGCACCTGCCGCTTCATGATCAACGGTTCCAGCAGGTTGCCCTCGACCTGCTGCACGGCGATCACCGCCGCCAGCACCAGCAGCGCCGTGGTCGGCCCGTTCGCGGCCAACGCCACCAGGACGGCGACCGCGCCGGCCACCGTCGCCCCGATGATCGGCACGAAACCGCCGAGGAAGGTGATCAGTGCCAGGGGCAGCGCCAACGGCACCCCGAGCAGCACCAGCGCCAGCCCGATACCGATCGCGTCGATGGCCGCGATGATCATCGTGCCCCGGCTGTACGAGCCGAGGGTGCGCCAGCCGACCCGGCCCGCCTCGGCGGCCACCGTACGGTTCGGCCCGGTCATCCGGCGCAGCACCCAGTGCCACATCGACCGGCCGTCCTTGAGCAGGAAGAACAGCAGCACCAGGGCGAGCAGGGTGGAGCCGAGCGCCTCGGTCGCCGTACGGGCCCCGCCGACCGGGTCGGGGGTGCTGCCGCCCAGGCCGTCGCGGACCTGCCCGATCAGCTTGTCGAGTTGGGCGTCACTGACCGGCAGGGTCTCGGTGACGAAGTCGCGGGAGCGTTGCAACCCCTCGTCGAGCTGCTGGCTCAGCTCACCGAACTGGGCGGCGGTCAGGTTCCACACCAGCACCCCCACCCCGACCAGCACCCCGAGCAGCAGCAGGACGCTCAGCAGCGCGGCGAGCGCGGCCGGTACCCGCAGCCGGCGCAGGGCCAGCAGCACCGGGTCGAGCAGCGCGGTGAGGAAGAGGGTGACCGCCACCGCGATCGCCAGCGGCGCGAGCAGCACCGCCACCCGGCCCAGCAGGTAGCAGCCGAACACCACGACCACCAGGCAGGCGCTCCACACCACCGCCGTGCGGACCAGCCAGGGCAGCGCCGCCCAGGCCTGCCGTGGGCTGGGGCGGGCGCCCGCAGCCGTCACCTCGGGCGTACGCCCGGCACCGTCCTCGGCCACGTCGGTTCCTCCTCGGTCTCGGCGGGGTCGATACCCGACCGGGCCGGCCGCGACACCCGGTGCTCAACGCCGTGCCGGCCGGTCGGTTCCGTTCAGGACTGTCGAACCCGGACGGCGCTGCCCACGCGATCCTGTCGGGCCGCTCGGCAGGTGCCTGCGGGGGTGTTCTCCGCCGGCTCCGCGCCGGCCGCCTGTCCCCGGTGGGGTTTGTGTCCCCGGGCACGGGGAACGCAGAGGCCCGAGGACGAGGAGGCACCATGAGCGACTTCATGAACAAGGCCAAGCTTGATCTTTAACCTGTGCGGCGTGGTCGGGGATTGGCCGACTTCTTCTTCGAAGGGGTTGTCTTCCCGGTCGTGCTGCTGGTGACGATGTGGACGTCGTAGCGGCGGGTGGGATGGCGGTTGGGTTGTCCGGGTGGGCGGCCGGGTCCTGGTCGGGTGGGTTTCGGTGCGCCGGCGGGACAGGGGCTGTTGGCGCGCAGGTGCCGGAATCCGCGGCGGACTCGGGCGGGGGTGAGCCGTTCGGGTGGGGCGGGTCGTTCCCAGGGGCGACGCAGGTCGGCGGCGAGGGGGCGGGCCAGCCGTAGCTGGGTGTAGGCGGCGATGATCAGCCAGGTCCAGCGGTCGGCGGCGTGCGGGTCGCGGAGTTTCGGCACGCACCAGCCGAGGGTCTGCTTGAGCAGCCGGAAGGTGTGCTCGATGTCGAAACGGCGTAGGAACGCCTGCCACAGCAGGTCGATCATGGTCGGGTCGGGGTTGTCGCCGCCGCGCTGGTGGCCGAGGCCGGTGAACCACCACAGCCAGACCGGCTTCGCGGTCGCGCCGGAGGGCAGTCGTTGCACGTCCAGGCGGATGAGGGTGCCTTCCAGGATGGGCAGCTCGGGGCAGTCGGCCCAGGCGGCGCGGCGGGTCAGCCTGGGGTGCAGCCGGTGCCAGGCACGGGCGGTCGCGGTGCCGTAGAGACGGGTCTCGGTCACGGTGGTGACGTCCGGGGTGCCCCAGCTGGCCGGGTCGCCGAAGATGAACTCGCTACCATGCCGTGGTGGCCGACCGCACTTGGGGCCCGGTATCCATGGCCCCGGCGGGCGGCGCAGCACCCGGTCGGATCGCATCCGGGCCAGGACGCGTACCGGTAGGTCCCGTAGCAGCCAGGCCAGCCGGGCCGCGTCGTAGCCGGCATCCATCACCACCCAGACCGCTGGGTCACCGGGCTGCCAGTGCCCGGCGGCGATCAGCCGGTCCACCACCGCGCGCAGCTGCTCGGCGGTGACCGCGGCCAGCTCGGTGCCCGGGGCCAGCCGGACCGCGTCCAGCGGCGCGGTCCACGAACTGCGCCCGGACTCCAGGGCCACCACGAACGAGTACGGCCAGCCTGGCACCCCGATGTGCTGGTCTTTGCCACGGCCGTAGGTGTGGCACAGGATCCGCTCCGGCACGGTGTGCGCTTCCGGCCGCAGCCAGCAGGTGACATCCACGGCCAGGACGATCCGCCCGTCGGCGGCCCGTGGAATCGGCATCGACGCCACCACGGTCCGCAACCGCTGCACATCGATCCGACCGGCGCCAAGCGCGTCGTACAACGCGCCGTGACCTCGACGGTGCTCCGCCACCAGGGACAAGGCCGGCAGCGACCGTACAGGCCCGTCCGCGCACAACACCGCGTCGGCCAACTCGAACAGCGCATCAGCTCTGGCGCTCAGACAGCGATGCAGTTCCGTACGGAACGTCGCAAGGTCCCCAACCGCGCTTCCACGCTCGGCGTCATGCACACTGATCATCCCGCAGCCCTTGGTCCCGATCTTCTTCCCTAGACAAGAGGAATGATCGATCAAGGGCTGCGGCCATGATCAGCCAGGGTCGATGCAACCGACCCCGGGTTAAAGATCAAGCAAGGACTTCGCGGACAAGCACGACAAGCAGGTCGACCAGGGACTCGACAAGGCCGGGGACTACGCCGACAAGCGGACCGGCGGCAGGTACGACGAGCAGATCGACAAGGGTGTCGACGCGGCCCAGGCGCGTACCGGTGAGGGCGACCAGGGTCGCTGAGCCGTTCCGACTGCCGGGTCACCCGTACGGGGTGGCCCGGCATCGTCGTGTCAAGGTCTGGTCACCTCTGGTAACCATCGAGGACTCTCGCTACTATCCGCATTCGGGGCATGACTCACCGTGGAGTCGTGTGGAGTGGGTCGGCACGCGAGCCCGCGGGCCGTCAAGGAGAGGGAGCATCCCCGGTGACCGAGACAACGCACGCCACGCAGGCCCGGCCGTATCCGTTCAGCGATCCGCACCGGCTCGACGTCGACCCCCGCTACGCCGGGCTGCGCCGCGACGAACCGCTGGTCCGGGTGCGACTCCCGTTCGGGGAGCCGGCCTGGCTAGCCACCCGGTACGCGGACGTGCGGACCGTGCTGGGTGATCCGCGGTTCAGCCGGGCCGCCGCCGTCGGCCGGGACGAGCCGCGCAGCGTCCCCTACCAGCGGGAGTCCGGCATCCTCGGGATGGACCCGCCCGAGCACAGCCGGCTGCGGCGGCTGGCGGCCAAGGCGTTCACCGCCAGGCGGGTCGAGGAACTGCGCCCGCGCACCCGCGAACTGGCCGACGAACTCGTCGCCGGCATGATCGCCGCCGGGTCGCCGGCCGACCTGGTCGCCCACGTCGCCACCCCGCTGCCGATCCGGGTCATCTGCGACCTGCTCGGGGTGCCGGTCACCGACCAGGACCGGTTCCACACCTGGTCCGAGGCGATCGTGTCGACCACCTCGCTCCGGCCGGAGGTGGCGCAGAGCTACCTCGACCAGCTGCTGTCGTACATGGCGGGGCTGATCGCCCAGCGGCGGGTGACCCCCACCGACGACCTGATCGGGGCGATGGTCCGGGCCCGCGACGAGAACGCCGACCGGCTCACCGAGGACGAGATGGTACGCCTGGCGGCGGGCCTGCTGGCCGCCGGCCACGAGACCACCGTCACCCAGATCCCCAACCTGGTCTACGTCCTGCTCACCGAGCCCGACGTCTGGCAGCGGCTGCTCGACGAGCCGTCCCTGGTGCCGTCCGCCGTGGAGGAACTGCTGCGGTTCATCCCGCTCGGCGCGACCTCCGCGTTCGCCAGGTACGCCCTGGAGGATGTCGAACTGGGTGGGGTGCTGGTCCGCGCCGGGGAACCGGTGCTGGTCTCCATCCCCTCGGCCAACCGGGACGAGAACGTCTTCCCCGACGCCGACCGGCTCGTCCTCGACCGGGAGACGAACCCGCACCTCGCCTTCGGTCACGGCCCGCACCACTGCATCGGGGCCCAACTGGCCCGGATGGAGCTCCAGGTGGTCCTGGAGACGCTGCTGGCCCGCACCCCGGGCCTGCGGCTGGCGGTGCCCACGGCGGCCCTGACCTGGAAGAGCGGCCTGCTGGTCCGGGGCCTGACGGCGTTGCCCGTGAGCTGGTGACGGAAAGGACGGTGAGGCAGATGGGGGAGACCGGCTGGCGGGTGCACGTGGACCCGACCCGGTGCATCGGTGCGGGGATCTGCGCGAGCTACGCCCCGGCCCACTTCGTCCTGGTCGACGGGTTGTCCCAGCCGGTCGCCGAGCGGATCGAGCCGGCGGACGCGGTGCTGGACGCCGCCGAGTCCTGCCCGATGGAGGCGATCGTCGTCTCCGACGTGGGGGACGGCAGCCGGGTTGCCCCGGAACCGTGACCGGTCCCGGTGGTCACCTCCGGCGGGGTCCCCGGAGGTGACCACCGTCGACGGTCAGTCCTGCCCGTCGTGCAGCTCGGCCCGGCTGGTCGGTCGCCCGCTCAGCGTGTCCCTGATCCGGTCGACCAGCCCGGCGCCGGGGTTGAGCAGCCGGTTCGCCGGCGGGTGGTCCGGTGCGCCGGGGTGCGGGCGGGTCGGCAGGTGCCCCTTCGCCGCCCGCACCCGGTCGGCCAGCTCCACCAGCTCCTCGTGGGCGACCGCCGCCCGCAGCCGGGGGAACAGCTCCGACTCCTCCTCCCGTACGTGGTGCCGGATGGACTTCGCCAGGTGGCTGATCAACGGCTCGAAGCGGGCGTCGGACGGGTCCAGCGGCTCCAGTTCCTTCAGCGTCCGCTCGGCGGCGGCGTGTTCGGCGATCTCGTGTTCGGCGAGTCGGTCGCCGTCGGGCAGGGCCCGGCGGGCGGTCGGGTAGACGTACATCTCCTCGGCGACCGCGTGCC
This sequence comes from Micromonospora cynarisoli, assembly GCF_030518815.1. Classification (NCBI taxonomy): domain Bacteria; kingdom Bacillati; phylum Actinomycetota; class Actinomycetes; order Micromonosporales; family Micromonosporaceae; genus Micromonospora; species Micromonospora cynarisoli. The sequence goes on from NZ_CP130426.1 coordinate 5,474,364, forward strand.
GGACCAGCTCGGCGATCAGCACGTCGGCCAGCCGACGACGGTGCTCGGCGGTGCCCTGCGGGTTCTCCAGCTCCACGAAGATCGCCTCGATCTCGTGGTGGTCGGCGGTCAGGACGTCCACCACGTCCCGAGCCGTGGTGGCCTGTAGGTCGCTCATCTCGGTGCCCCTTACCGGTTGCGGACGGATCGGCTCCTGGCCGGAGCCTGTACCCACCGCGGGCCACCCGAACCCATCACCGTCGATGAACCGCCACCTGTCGAGCCCGCCCGCCGGTTGGCGGCGGTCAGCGACCAGCCCGTCGCGTGCCTACCGGTCCTGTCGCGCCGGTCGGTGATGTCCCGACGCGGGTGGCGGGAGGGAGCCGAGCAGGCGGGTCACGCCGATCTCGATGACCACCCGCTCCGGGTTCGGGCGCGGCGGGCGGTAGCGCTCGGCGTACCGGCGCTCGGCCTCGGCCACCGCTGCGGCGTCGGTCCGCAGCATTGCCCGGCCCTCGATGGTCAGCCACCAGCGGCCGTCGAGGTGGCACGCCGCCACCGGGACCCCCGCCGCACCGGCGGCGGCGACGTACCGGGCCTTCGCCGCACCGGCGGACGTGATCACCCGGGCCAGCCCGGCCGCCGGGTCGTAGGTCAGCCCGACCGGTACGACGTGCGGCGTGCCGTCGGGCCGCAGGGTGGTCAGCGTGGCCAGGTGCCGCTCGCGGCAGAACGTGAGGGCCCGCTCGTCGTACGGGTCCAACCGATGCCTGCCGGCCATGTCCGTCCCCCGTCCCAGGGACGGCGTGGCCCCGGCCCGGCCCCGATCATGACACGGTTCGGCGGGACCGGTCCGGACCGGGCGGGACACCCGTCCGACCGGGCTGGCCGGGCAGGCTGCGGCCGGCGGCCCGGCGGCGGTGGGCCAGGCGGGTCAGATAGATCAACGCCCCGGCCAGCACGCCCATGTCGTCGAGGTAGATCGGGTCGGGCAGAAGGTCGACCGGGCAGATCGTGTAGATCAGCGCGCCGTAGAACGCCACCTTGCCGCTCACGCCGAGCGTGCCGAGCAGTCGTCGGGTGCGGACCACCCGTACCGCCAGCAGGATCGCGCCGACAAGTGTCGCCAACGCCAGGATCGCGCCGACGACGACGAGCGCCCACATCTCCCGGGACATGCCCGCAACGCTAGTGCAGCGCCGCGCGTCGCGCCGCCGTCCGGGGCACGCCGCGCCGTCGTCCGCCGCCGGGGCGGGTCAGTAGGCGGCGACGGCGGCCCGGCCGCGTGCCACGACCGGGTTCTCCCGGGTGGTGTCCGTCGAGGGTCGCGGGGCCTCCGGCATCGGCAGCACCGACTCGGCCCGCTCCGGTCGACGCTCCCGCGCGGCGAACGCCTCGTCGCGCAGGCTGCGGGCCGCCGCGCCGGCCAGGTCGGCGGCCCGCCAGGCCGCCTGTTCCCGGGCGACCGCCGCCCGGTGCCGGGCCGCCAGATGGTCCCGGGCCGCGCGGCGCAGCACCAGTTCCTGCTCCACCGGGTGCCGGCGCGGGTCCCAGCCGGCACGGTGGGCGAGGACGTCGGCGAGCTGCGCGTCCGACAGCTCACCCCGCCGGTGCGCCTCCTGGGCGGCCCGGTGCAGCCAACGTTCCCGGTCGGCGTACTCGGCCGGGGTCTGGCCGGTGTGCGGCAGGGGCATGACCGCGGCGGCGGCGAGCCGGCGCAGGTGCGCCTCGGCCGCCTCCAGGGCCGTCCAGGCCGCCTCGACCTCGTCCTGGGTGGCGAGCCACTCGGCCCGCAGCCGGCCCGCGGTGGTGCCGGCCCGGTCGGCCGCCACGGCGACCTCCTCGGCGTACCGGGTGTGCTCCCGGTCCTGCTCGGCCCGTTCCGGGTCGTCGGGCAGGGCGGCGTCGCGGAACCGGCCGGCCACCGCCAGCCGGAGCCGGCCGGGCCGGACCACCAGGGCCGCGACGGCGACGGCGGCGAAGGCGAGCAGGATCAACCAGATCGCGGCGGCGGCGGGGACATCGGGCAGGACGGCGGAGAAGACGGTCTGCATCACCAACACCTCACGGTGGACAACGATGTGGACGGACGGGGGCCCGGCAGCGGGGCGGGAGCTGTGCGCGGCGCGTCCTGCGACGGGTGGGCCGGGTCGGATCTGCCGGGACCGAATCGGATCGGTTCTGCCCGGACCGCCGTCGGACCGACCGGGGTCGGTCGCGGTCGGCGTGCTCCGGTCGTGGCCGGACGGGCGCGCAGGTGCCGCGCGGCTCAGCTCCGGGGCGGGCCGCGCCGGCCGGTGGCGTCCCGGGCCGGGTCCGGCGTCGCCCCGGCGGCCGGCGCGACGGGCCGGGCGGCGGCACCGTCGGTGGGCGTCGGCGGCTGGGGCCGGAGGGACCCGTCGTCGGGCCGGGTGTCGGCCCGATCGTCGGCCGGCCGGGCGTCGGCGGGCAGCGTCGCCACCCGCGAGGTCACCACGGACGGTCGGGTGGCTGCGGCGGCCGGGCCACCGGTGACGGCGAGGAACCCGCCGAGGCCGGCGGCGAGCACCAGCGCGGTGACCGCCAGCCGGGTCAGGTCGCGCAGCCTCGACACCCAGACGGGCGGGGTGGAGGCTGCGCGGATCACCAGTCCAACCTATCCCCGACCGGCCGTCCGCGCAGCGGCGGTGACCCGGCCGGAGGAGTGAGTCGGGCCACGGTGTGCCGTGTGGACGGACCGCTCCCGCCAGGGTTGCGGCCCCTGACCTGCGCCTGGATGCATCGACGGCGATGAGGACGCCGACAGTTTCCGGCCGGTGGGTCCGGGCGGTTCCGCCGACGGCGCGACGTCCCGCCGACCGTCGACACCGGACCGCTCACCCCGGTGACCGACGTCGACGTCGAGCGCTACGCGGGGCCGTCGGCGTCCTTGCCGGGCCCGGGGGCTCAGGCGTCGGGGTCGGCCTGGTCGGGGGTGAAGAGGGCGAGCAGGTCGCCGACCTGGCGGTTGGCCTCGGCGGGGTGCCGGAAGTGACCGCTCGGGTTGAGCGTGTACTCGTTGCGCCGGCCGACCCGGGTCCGCCGCAGGTAGCCGCCGGACTCCAGGTCCGCGACGATCGCCTGGGCGGCCCGTTCGGTCACCCCGACCTCGTCGGCGACGTCCCGGAGGCGGGCGGTGGGGTTGCGGGCGATGGCGAGCAGCACGTGGCCGTGGTTGGTGAGGAACGTCCAGTTCCGGGTGCTTCCCGTGCCGCCTGTCGCCATGACGGCCATCGTATGGCCCGTTCCTGGGAGACCGGTCGTCGGCCGCCCCGACGGTCGCGCCCGGCCGGTGGGGTCGGTCACCCGCCGACCCGGTGCGCGCCCGGGTTCGACACGCCGTCGACACCGCGCCGACCGACGCCTGAAACGTGTATCACGAAATCTTGACGTACCTTTAGCTGCGTGTGACCGTGGGGGCACGGCCGTCGTCGCCGCCGGCCGGCGTGACCAGGTGCGATTCCGGACCGAGGTGAGGCAATGGCCCCGATCACTCCGACCCAGGCGCTGGCCGAGTTGCAGGCCGGCAACAGGCGTTTCGTCGCCGGGGCGCCCCGCCATCCCAACCAGGACGCCGGGCACCGCACCGCCGTGGCCGACGGCCAGCATCCCTTCGCCGTCATCGTCGGCTGCTCCGACTCCCGGCTCGCCGCCGAGATCATCTTCGACCGGGGGCTCGGTGACCTCTTCGTGGTCCGGACCGCCGGGCACACCGCCGGGCCCGAGGTGCTCGGCAGCGTGGAGTACGCGGTGACGGTGCTCGGCACCCCGCTGGTGGTGGTCCTCGGGCACGACTCCTGCGGTGCCGTGCAGGCGGCCCGGGACGCGGCCCGTACCGGCACCCAGCCTCCGGGGCACCTCTACTCGGTGGTCGCCGCCGTCGGGCCGAGCCTGCGCCGCGCGGCCCAGCAGGGGGTGCACGACATCGACGGGATCGTCGACATCCACATCGCGCAGACCGTCGAGGTGCTGCTCGGCAACTCCCCGGTGATCGCCGCCGAGGTGGCCGCCGGCCGGTGCGCGGTGGTCGGCATGTCCTACCGGCTCGCCGCCGGTGAGGTCCACCAGGTCGCCCCGACCCCCGAGCCCGTCGCTGCGGCCCCCGCGCCGGTCGTGCCGGCCGGTTCCACACCGGCGGCCGTCGCCTCCTGACGCGCGCCACGCATGACGAAGGCCGCCTGGCTCAGCCGGGCGGCCTTCGTCATGATCGGCTCGATCGCACCGGTGTCGCCCCGGTGTCGATCACGGGCGCTACAGCAGTGACACGTGGACGTGGTCGGTGTGGTTGGACGGCCCCGAGTACGAACTCCAGCCGTTGGCCGGGAACCAGATCTGCCGGTTCCAGATCACGTAGTAGATGCCCAGCCGGTCCGAGTTGCGGATCAGGAACGCGGCGAGGTTGTTGCCGTACATCCGGGTGTCGTTGTTGTGCCACGGGCTGAACCCGCTCTTCTGCAACGACCAGTCGCACGCCTTGCCCTTGGGGTGCTCCCAGGGCCCACCGGGGCGGTAGCAGCCGACGAACCGGTTGAAACCGGCCCGCTTGACCTCCTTGTACATGTGCAGCGTGCGCGGCGTGACGCAGCCGGACGTGGTCGGGTCGTTCTCGCTGCACGACTCGCCGCGCCACCCGCCGTCGGCGGTCTGGCCGGGGGCGATCCGGGCCACCGGGGACGTCGCGTCGACCAGGCCACCGGTGAAGCCCCGGCCGCCGACCAGGGCCAGCGCCTTGTCGGCCTCGGTCTTCTTCTTGGCCATCAGGTTGGTCTGCTTCTGCTGCTCGCGTACCTCGGCGTCGAGGGCGAGCTTGGCGTTCTCGGCCCGGCTCTTGGCCTCGTTGACCTCGGCCAGCTTGCCGGCGTTGACCATGTTCAGCTCGTCCAGGGCGGCGGCCCGGCGGACGAAGGCGTCCGGCGCGTCGCTCTCCAGCAGCGCGGCGACCGCGCCGACCCGACCCGTCCGGTACGACTGGGCGGCGATCTCGGTGACCTGGGGGGCCAGCGCCGCCAGTTCCTGCTCCGCCTTCTCCACCTCGATGGCGAGCTGGAGCTGACGCTTCTTGGACTTCTCCAACCGGTTCTTCGCCGCCGAGTACTCCCGGTTGGTGGCCTCGATGACGTCGGTGAGGAGCTTCGGCTCGTCGTCCTCCTCGTGCCCCGAGGGGGTGGGCGCGTTGGGCGCGGCCGTCACGGGGGCGGCGGCCGGTCCGGCGACGATCGCCAGGGCGGCGAGTACGGCCACTGCCGGCGTCAGCCAGCGGCGTAGGGGTGCCGTCACAGTTTTCCCTTCCGTCGACCGCCGACCGGGTTAGCTGACGGGTTCGGGACGGAAGTGGCCCCTACCGCTGGCGCGGATTCACCCCAGGTGCTCGGTTCCCCGGTTCGCCGTACGGCGATTGGGCGGTGGCACCGCTGGCACCGGTGGGCGCCTTCGGCGGTGACCGGCAGCGAGGTTACCCGAGAGTCGTACCGGGGATCTACGCCCGCAACCCGACCAAATGAGTATTTTCCCGATAGCGAGGGGTAATCAGTGACGCGACCGACAGCCGTGACCTCGCCTCCGGTCACGTAGCGCAGTGTCACCATGCGGCGTCCGTGCTCCTTTCCGGGTCCGGCCACCGTGCGGGGGCCGGGGTGGACGGTTCGCCGTGCCGGGGCGCGCTCAACGCCTCCAGCGCCTCGGCACGGTCGGGGGCGGGACGTGGGGTGGGGGTCGGTCCGGCCGTACCGGCGTCGGCCGGTCCCCGCCCGGCGGTCACGACCAGCGCGGCCAACCCGGTGGTCAGCGGCACCGCCGCCACCAGGCCGAGGGTCGCCACCGCGCTACGGACGATCTCCTGGGCCAGGAACTCGCTGGTGAGGATCTGGCTCACCGGGCGGCTGTCGGCGGTGAGCAGGAGCAGCAACGGTAGCGACGCGCCCGCGTACGCCAGCACGATCGTGTTGACCGTGGACGCGATGTGCGCCCGGCCGACCCGGGTCGCCGCCCGGTAGAGCTGCAACCGGGACAGCCCCGGGTTGGCGTGCGCCAGCTCGGTGACGGTGGCCGACTGGGTGACCGTGACGTCGTCCAGGACACCGAGCGAACCGATGATGATCCCGGCCAGCAGCAGACCGTGCAGGTCCACGTCGCGTTGGTACATCGACAGCGTGGTGGCCTCCTCGCTGCCGTACCCGGTCAGGTGGGTGGCGGCGGTGGCCAGCGTGCCCAGCACGCCGGTCAGCACCAGGCTGCCCAACGTGCCCAGCACCGCCACCGAGGTCTGCGCGGTGATCCCGTGGGTCAGGTACAGCACCACGAACATGATCAACGCGGCGCCGGTGACCGCGATCGGCAGCGGCGCGCCCCCGGCGGAGATGCCCGGCACCACGAAGGTCAACAGGATGGCGAAGCTGGCCCCGAGGCCGGCCAGGGCGGCCAGCCCGCGCAGCCGGCCGAAAGCCACGATCGCCGCCGCGAACAGGGCGACCAGCCAGAGCAGCGGCAGGCCCCGCTGGTGCTCGGCGATGTGGTAGCTGCTCGCCGACGGATCGCTCGGATCGGCCAACGCGACCAGCACCACCTCGTCGCCGACCGCCACCGTCGGCGCCCCCGGCCCGGACGGGACGGGCGTCTGCACCTCACGGCCCGCGTCCGGCCCCTGCTCGACGGCGACCGTCACCGTCCCGCACGGCCCCTCGGCCACCCCGGAGGGGCCGTCGGGGGTCTGCGGGGCGGGCGGGCACGGCTCGGTCACCACCCGGGTCACCGTGCCGTGGTGGCGGGGCACCTGGTCACCCTGGTCGATCTTCGGGGTCGCGCCGGGCCAGAGCAGCAGCGTGGCGATCACCGTGACCACGATGAGCGGCACCACCGTCACGACGAGGAGCCGCCGCACCCGAGGCGGGGTGGACGGAGCGGGACGGGTGTGGTCGGCGCCCATGTGTGCGAGTTCTCCCAACGATCCGGGACGGAATACGTGTCAGCCGGCCAACCGGTTCATCCCACGGGCGGCGGATCATCGTCGGACGATGGTAGCCACCACCCCGGCCCTTGCGCCCGGTTCGCCCTGCCCACGGTAGGCCCAGGGGGGAGGGTGGGGGTCATGGACCAGCACCGGTCGGCCGCTGCGGCCAGCCCACACCCCGGCCATCCGGGGCCACCCGGTCACGCCGACCACGATCCGGCGACATTCCGGCGTCGGTTCCTGGTCTGCCTGGCGTTGACCCTGCCGGTGGTGGCGACCGACCGGATGGTGCTGGGCTGGGTCGGCCACCCGCTGGAGTTCCCCGGCCGGGCCCTGGTCGGGCCGGTGCTCGGCTCGGTGGTCTTCTGGTGGGGCGGCCGGCCGTTCCTGACCGGGGCCGTCCGGGAGGCCCGCGCCCGTACGCCGGGCATGATGCTGCTGGTCGCGATGGCGATCAGCGTCGCGTACGCCGCCTCGGTCCTGACCTTCCTCGGTGCCTTCGACCTAAACTTCTGGTGGGAGTTGGCGGCGCTGGTGACCATCATGCTGCTCGGCCACTGGCAGGAGACGAAGGCGATCGGCCAGGCCCGGGGAGCGCTCGACGCGCTGGCCGCGCTGCTCCCCGACGACGCCGAACGCGTCGGCGCGGACGACGTCGTCGAACGGGTGCCGGTGACCGGGCTGCGCGAGGGCGACGTGGTGCTGGTCCGCCCCGGCGGCCGGGTGCCCGCCGACGGACGCGTCGTGGCCGGCGTCGCCGAGCTGGACGAGTCGATGGTCACCGGCGAGTCCCGGCCGGTGCCCCGGTCGACCGGCGACCGGGTGGTGGCCGGCACCGTCGCCACCGACCAGCCCGTCCGGGTGCGGATCGAGGCGGTCGGCGAGGCCACCACGCTGGCCGGCATCCGCCGCCTGGTCGCCCAGGCGCAGCGGTCCGGCGGGCGGGCGCAGGCGCTCGCCGACCGCTTCGCCGGCTGGCTGTTCTACGTCGCCACCGGCACCGCCGTGGTGACCGCGCTGGTCTGGACCGCGCTCGGCGAGCCGGACCAGGCGGTGGTGCGGGCCGTCACCGTGCTGGTGATCGCCTGCCCGCACGCCCTGGGGTTGGCGATCCCGCTGGTGGTCGCGCTCTCCACCGCCCTCGCGGCCCGCTCCGGGGTGCTGGTACGCGACAGGCTGGCCCTGGAGCGGATGCGGACCGTCGACGCCGTGCTCTTCGACAAGACCGGCACCCTCACCCGGGGCGAGCACGTGCTGGTCGGGGTGGCCGCCGCCGACGGCACCGACGGGGACGACGTGCTGCGGCTCGCGGCCGGCGTGGAGGCCGACAGCGAACATCCGCTGGCCCGTGCGATCGTGACCGCCGCCGCCGACCGGGGCGGACCGCGTGCGGCCACCGGGTTCCGCGCGCTGCCCGGCCGGGGCGTCCGCGCCGTGATCGACGGCACGGGCTACGCCGTGGGCGGCCCGGCGCTGCTGCGCGACCTGGGCCGGGAGTTGCCCCCCGAACTGGCGGCGACGGAGCGGGAGTGGACCGGCCGGGCGGCGGTGGTGCTGTACCTGGTACGCCTGCCCGACACCGTCGTCGGCCTGCTCGCCCTCGCCGACCAGGTGCGACCGGAGGCACGGGCGGCGGTCGACGCGCTGCGGGCGGAGGGCGTCCGGACCATTGCGATGATCACCGGGGACGCCCGACCGGTGGCCGAGGCGGTCGCCGCCGACCTGGGCTTCCGACCCGGGGTCGACGAGGTGTTCGCCGAGGTGCTCCCGGCCGACAAGGACCGGCAGGTGGCCGGGTTGCAGCGGCGCGGCCTGCGGGTGGCGGTGGTCGGTGACGGGGTGAACGACGCCCCGGCCCTGGCCAGAGCCGACGTCGGGATCGCCATCGGCGCGGGCACCGACGTGGCGGTCGAGTCGGCCGGGGTGGTGCTCGCCTCGTCCGACCCGCGCGGGGTGGCCGGCGTGCTGCGGCTGTCCCGGGCGGCGTACCGGACGATGCTCCAGAACCTGGCCTGGGCGGCCGGCTACAACGTGGTGGCGTTGCCGCTGGCCGCCGGGGTGCTGGCCGGGGCGGGGGTCACGCTCGGCCCGGCGGTCGGCGCGATCCTGATGTCCGCGTCCACGATCGTGGTGGCGCTCAACGCCCAACTGCTGCGCCGGGTACGCCTCGACGCCCGGTGACCCGTACCGGCCCGTCGCACGGCCGGGACGGCTAGCGTGGAGCCGTGCGGCGGGCGGGTACGGCGACGACGACCGGGCGGTGGCTGCGGCTGCTCCTGCTCGTCGGCACGCTGCTGGGGCTCTCCGCGATGCACACCCTCGGCCACGACGTGCACCTGGGCGGTGGTCACCCCGCCGGCCACGGCACCGCGACGGACGGCGCGCACCGGTCCGCCGCCGGGCACGACGCCCCGGCCGACCGGTCGTTGCTCCGTGAGCCGGTGCCGGCCGTCGGGGGATGCGGGGACGGGTGCGCGGCGGCGCTGCCCGGCGGGTCGCCCGACAGCCCGTCGACGGTGTGGAGCGTCTGCCTGGCGGTGCTCGGCGCGCTCACCGTGACGGTGCTGGTGCTGCTCTTCGCGGTGCGTACCAGGCCGGCCGGGGTGTCCCGTCCGCCGTCGCGGCCTCGGGAGCCGCGCGCCCCGCCACCCCGCCCGCTCGGGCTCCGCCTCGCCACGGTGTCGGTGCTGCGCAGATAGGACGCCCCGACGTGGCTCCGCCGCGTCCAGCGTCCGTATCCGTCGTACCGAAAGGTCTGCCCGTGTCCACTTGTCGTTGCGCCCGCCGTGCCGTCCTGGCCGGCGTCGCCCTCAGCACCGTCGTCGCCCTGTCCGCCTGCGGCGGCGACCGTTCCACCGACGGCGGCCACGGCCGCCCGGTCGCGGGCGCCGCCCCGGCCACCTCCGGGTCGGCCGGGGTCGACCCGGCCGACGTGATGTTCGCCCAGATGATGATCCCGCACCACCAGCAGGCGGTACGGATGTCGGAGCTGGCCGGGAGCCGGGCCGCCGATCCGGAGGTGACCCGGTTGGCCGGGCAGATCCGCGCCGCCCAGGCCCCGGAGATCGCCACCATGACCGGGTGGCTCACCGCCTGGGGTCGACCCGTCCCGTCCGGCAGCCCGGCCGGCGGTCACCTGCCCGGGATGGACCACGGCATGCCGGGGATGATGTCCGACGTCGACCTGGCCCGGCTGGAGGGGGCGACCGGTCGGGACTTCGACCGTCTCTTCCTCACCCTGATGATCGCCCACCACGAGGGGGCGATCACCATGGCCCGGCAGGAGCTGGCGGACGGCCGGCACGCCGGGGCCCGGGCCATGGCGCAGCAGATCGTCGCCTCCCAGCAGGGCGAGATCGACGCCATGCGGAAGATCCTCGCCCGGCGCTGACCCGGGCGCGGGCGGACGGGTCCCGACCGGTCCGCCCGCGCCGCCGGGGCGGTCAGCCGCGTTTCATCAGGCGGCCGACGGCGGCCATCATCTCGGCGGCCATCTCGTCGGCCCGGCCCTCGGCGGCCCCCTCGTGCATGCAGTGCCGGGCGTGGCCGTCGAGCAGCCCGAGGGCGACCTTGTCCAGGGCGGCCTGCACGGCGGAGATCTGGGTGAGCACGTCGATGCAGTACCTGTCGTCGTCGACCATCCTCTCGATGCCCCGGACCTGCCCCTCCACGCGGCGCAGCCGCGCGAGCAGCTGGTCCTTGCTGGCGGTGTAGCCCCGGACCGGGGTGCTCGGTGTGGTCATGCCGACCACGATAGCGTACCCCTGGGGGGTATGCTACGGTCGCAGGGCGATGTACCCCTGGGGGGTATGTTGGACGAGTGGAGGGGAGAGCCGCATGATCACGAACTACCAGGTGACGGGCATGACCTGCGGGCACTGCGTCAGCGCGGTGAGCGCCGAGGTGGGTGCCCTCGACGGCGTCACCGACGTCCAGGTCGACCTGGCCTCCGGCCGGGTCGCCGTCACCAGCGACGGCCCGCTGGACACCGCGTCCGTGCGGGCCGCCGTCGACGAGGCCGGTTACGACCTCGTCGAGGCGTGACGGTCCGGGGTATGAACACACCGACCAGGCTGGGCGGCTTCGCCCTCGCCCTCGCGGTGGTGTTCGGCGCGGCGTACGGGGTCGGCCAGCTGACCGGCCCCGTCGCCCCGCCCGCCGAGACCCGCCACGACCCCACGCACACCCCGGAACCCGTTCCCAGCACCGTCGTCCCCGAGCCCACCACCGACCCGACGCCGACGGTCACCGGCGGGGCCGGTCACACCCACGGTTGACCGGAGGTGCCGCGATGACCCCGACCACCCAGAACCCGCCCGCCGCCCCCCACCTGATCGAGCTGGCCATCGGCGGGATGACCTGCGCCTCCTGCGCCGCCCGGATCGAGAAGAAGCTCAACCGGCTCGACGGCGTCGAGGCGAGCGTCAACTACGCCACCGAGAAGGCCACCGTCCGGTACGCCGACGGGGTCACCCCGGACGACCTGATCGCCACCGTCGAGAAGACCGGCTACACCGCCGTCGTGCCCCCGCCTCCCGCCCCCGCCGGGACGGTACCGGCCGGTGCGCCCGTCGACGAGCTGGACGCCCTGCGGACCCGGCTGCGGGTGTCGGTCGTGCTCACCCTGCCGGTGATCGTGCTGGCGATGGTGCCGGCCTGGCAGTTCACCCACTGGCAGTGGCTGTCGCTGACCCTGGCCGCTCCGGTGGTCGCGTACGGCGGGCTGCCGTTCCACTGGGCCGCCTGGACCAACCTGCGGCACGGCGCGGCGACCATGGACACCCTGGTGTCCCTCGGCACCCTGGCCGCGTTCGGCTGGTCGCTCTGGGCGCTCTTCCTCGGCGACGCCGGGATGCCCGGGATGACCCACCCGTTCCGGCTGGACATCGTCCGCACCGACGGCACCGGCAACATCTACCTGGAGACCGCCGCCGGGGTGACCGTGTTCCTGCTGGCCGGCCGCTACTTCGAGGCCCGGTCCAAGCGGACCGCCGGGGCGGCCCTGCGCGCCCTGCTCGAACTCGGCGCGCGGGACGTCGCCGTGCTGCGAGGCGGCACGGAGACCCGGGTTCCGGTCGACCAACTCGTCGTGGGCGACCGGTTCGTGGTCCGGCCCGGCGAGAAGATCGCCACCGACGGGCGGGTCGACGAGGGCACCTCGGCGGTCGACGCCAGCATGCTCACCGGCGAGTCGGTGCCGGTCGAGGTCGGGCCCGGCGACCAGGTGGCCGGTGCCACCGTCAACGCGGGCGGCCGGCTGGTCGTCACCGCCACCCGGGTCGGCGCGGACACCCAGCTCGCCCAGATGGCCCGGCTGGTGGAGGCGGCGCAGACCGGCAAGGCCGCCGTGCAGCGGCTCGCCGACCGGATCTCCGGGGTCTTCGTGCCGATCGTCATCGCGCTGGCCGTCGGCACCCTGGGCTGGTGGCTGGGCGCCGGGGGCGGCCCGACCGCCGCCTTCACCGCCGCGGTGGCCGTGCTGATCATCGCCTGCCCGTGTGCGCTCGGCCTGGCCACCCCGACCGCGCTGCTGGTCGGCACCGGGCGCGGCGCGCAGCTCGGCATCCTGATCAAGGGGCCGGAGGTGCTGGAGTCCACCCGGCAGGTCGACACGGTGGTGCTGGACAAGACCGGCACGGTCACCACCGGCCGGATGACCCTGGTCGACGTCCGTCCCGCCGAGGGGCAGGACCGGGCCGAGCTGCTCCGGCTCGCCGGGGCGGTGGAGGCCGGCTCGGAGCACCCGATCGCCCGCGCCGTGGCGGCCGGTGCCGCCGAGGCCGGGGAACTGCCGCCGGTCACCGGGTTCGCCGCCACCGAGGGGCTGGGCGTCACCGGCACCGTCGACGGCCACGACCTCGTCGTCGGGCGGCCGAGGCTGCTGCGCGAGCGGGGTCTGGACGTACCCGGGGAGGTGGTCCGGGCGGTGGCCGAGGCGGAGGCCGCCGGGCGTACGGCGGTGGTGGCGGGCTGGTCCGGGCGGGCCCGGGGGGTCCTCGCGGTCGCCGACGTGGTCCGACCCGGCAGCCGGGAGGCGGTCGCCGGGCTGCGCGCCCTGGGCCTGACCCCGGTGCTGCTCACCGGGGACAACGCGACGGTCGCGCAGGCGGTGGCCGCCGAGGTCGGCATCGACCGGGTGACCGCCGAGGTGCTGCCGACCGACAAGGTCGACGCGGTACGCCGGCTCCAGGCGCAGGGTCACACGGTCGCCATGGTCGGCGACGGGATCAACGACGCCGCCGCCCTGGCCCAGGCCGACCTGGGGCTGGCCATGGGCACCGGCACCGACGTGGCGATCGAGGCGTCCGACCTGACCCTGGTCCGGGGTGACCTGACGGCCGCGGTGGACGCGATCCGGCTCTCCCGGCGCACCCTCGCGGTGATCAGGGGGAACCTGTTCTGGGCGTTCGCCTACAACGTGGCCGCCCTCCCGCTGGCTGCCGCCGGGCTGCTCAACCCGATGATCGCGGGGGCGGCGATGGCCTTCTCGTCGGTCTTCGTGGTCGCCAACAGCCTCCGGCTGCGCCGCTTCCCCGCCGCCACCCTCCACCCCGGACAACCGAGTTGATCAAGAGGTTCGCGTCACCCGGCGCGCCTGCCGGTGACGCGAACCTCTTGATCGACGGGCTGGAGCGGCGGTGGTGGTGTTTTGGGGGTGGGGGGCGGGGGTATCTGGGGGGCGTTGGAAGAAGTGCTTATTCGGGAGGCTCTCATGGGGTTCGACGACAAGATCGAAAACACGACCGAGAACACCGCCGGCAAGGTCAAGGAGGGTGTGGGTCGGGTGACCGACAACGAGCGCCTGGAGGCCGAGGGCCGCAACGACCAGGCCAAGTCCAGCCTCAAGCAGGCCGCCGAGAAGGTCAAGGACGCTTTCAAGAGCTGAACCGCGCCACCCCACACGCCGGACCGACCTCGTCGGCCCGGCGTGTGGCGCGTCGGGGGTGAAAGCTCGGCCGAGCGGGCTGTGCGGCATTGTGTCCGTGGTGCCGCCCGACACCTCTGCGCGGTACCGCCCGACACATCGAAACGGGGAAGTCGATGCACCGCAGCTCCACCACCGCGCTCACTCTCGCCGTCCTCGCCGTCCTCGCCGCCGGCTGCTCGGACGGTGGGACCGACACGGACCCCGCGCCCGGCCCGCCGACCAGTGCCGCCGGCAACCCCACCGGGGAGGCCACGCCCGACCCGGTGACGACCGCCGCCACCGCCACCCCGACCGCCGGCACCGCCGCGAACACCGCCCAGGTCTGCCGGGCCGTCGATCAGTTGATCATCGACGGCAGCCGGCAGATCGCCGCCGACTCGGTCGAGGCCACCCGCGAGGAACTCACCCCCGAGCAGCTCAACGGCAAGCTCAAGGGGCGGCTGCTCCGGCTCGCCGACGACGTCCGCGCGCAGGCCCGCAAGGCCCGGGACGACCGGATCAGGAAGCTGGTCGAGGAGACCGCCACGAAGATCGACGCCGGGGCGGCGGCCAAGAGCCCGGCGAGCTGGATGGGCACCGACTTCGTCGACATCCCGCCCCGGCTCACCCGCGACTGCCACGTCTGAGCCGTACCCGGGTCGGTGGGACGCCCCGGCGACGGCTCAGCGTCGACCGGGCAGCGGGCGGGACGGTGGCGCGCTGCCGGCGAGCGAGGCCCGGTCGGCGGCCGAGGTGCCGGACTGCCAGCCCTCGGCGTCCCGCACGGTCAGCCGGGCCCGGGTGACCCCGGGGAAGAGGGTGTCCATCCGCTCCCGTACCGCGCCGGAGCGGGCCGCGAGCACCGGCAGCAGCCGGTCCGCCCCGGTGTCCCGCGCCGCCTGCCGGTCCGCCGCGTCGGTCGCGGCCCGCAGCCGCTCACCGATCCGCCTGGCGAAGGCGTGCAGGAAAGCCTCGTCGTACGCCCTGGTGCGCCGGCCGCCGCCGCGCCGTTCCTGCCGGCCGCGCAGCATCGCGGCGGTGGCCTGCACCAGCAGTGAGGTGTGCAGCAGTTCGACGGCCTCCAGATCGGCCGGGAAGCCGAGCACGGTGGCGAAACCGAGATCGTCGGACCAGACCGACTCGCACCGGTTCGCCGCCGCCACCTCCTGCACCAGCAGCGCCTTCGCCCCCGCGTAGGGGGCGTCGGTGCTGATCCGGACCCCACCGGGGTGGTCCGGGTGGGCGGCGGCCGACTCGACCAGCGCCCGTTCCAGGCTGTGCCGGGCGATCAGTTCCTGCGCCTTCCCGGTGAACGCCTCCGCCTCGGCGGGGAACGTGGTGGACTCCGCCTTGGCCAGCAGCGCCCGTACCCGGTCGAGGACCCGCGAGCCGGACGGCCCCGGCGGCCCGGTCACCGTCGCGGCACCGACGCCGCCGGGCGGTGGGCGCAGTACCGCGACCGGCGGCAGGCCGGCCAGCAGCGCCAGCACCTCGACCGCGTCACGCAGGGCGGCGATCCGGTCCGTGCCCTCACGGGCCGCCCACCCGCCCAGCCAGTGGGCGTCGTCGTCCCAGTGGAGGCGGGCGTCGAGGTCGGCCAACTGGTCGTCCCACCACTGCGGCACCGGGCCGGGCTGCGCCGCCCGGTCGGCGGCGAGGGCGCCGACGACCAGCCGGCCGGGGCGCGCGCCGAGCCGGCGGGCCACGATCCGCGCCACGTCGGCCGGCTGCCAGCCCCGGGGCCAGAGCCGGTGCACGGCGGCGACCAGCCGGCGCAGCAGCGCGGCGTCCACCGCCGCCGGCCCGTCGGTGTCGCCCCGGCCGCCGTCGTCGCCGGCCCGCGCCGGGGCGCTGCCGACCACCAGCCGGTCCAGCTTCCGCTCCGCGTCGCGTACGTCGGTGCCGCGCACCGCCGCGACCGCGGCGGTGATGAGGGCGTCGGCGTCCGGCACCTTTGGTCCTTCCTCGGGGGACGACGGCCGGGGGTGTCCGGATCGTCGGGAGTGTCTGCCCGGCAACGGTACCCGGGCCCGGATTGCCCGCCCCCGGCACTCATCCGTTCGTCGTCCGCGCCCGTACTCCTGCCCGGAGTGGACCCGGGTGGACGCAGGAGGCGAACGGTGAGCACCCTGACGGTGAGCGAGTCCGTCGACCGTGGCCGGCACCGGGGGCGACGGCGGGGCGTGACCCCGGCCGGTGTCCTGACGGCGGTGCTGGTGGTGGCCGGGCTGGCCGCCGGCGGTGCGGTGGTGGCCGAGCGGCAGGGCGTCGACCTGGGTGCCCTCGTCGGCGACGTACGGCGGGAACCGCTGCGGCCGGCCAACGCGGCGGCACCGCCGGTGCCGCCCGGGGAGCAGGCGCCCGCCCCGCTCTCCTCCGCCGTGCCCCCCGCCGCCAAGCCCACCCCGGTGGCGCTGCGCTATCCGCAGCGGGGCACCGGCACCTGGCGGACGGCGACCGCCCAGGGTGCGGTGGCCGGGCGCGGCGGGCAGTTGTTGCGCTACCGGGTGGCGGTGGAGGGCGGCATCGACGACGTCGACCCGGAGCGGTTCGGGCGGGAGGTGGCGGTGGTGCTCGCCGACCGCCGGGGCTGGACCGCCGACGGCCGGTGGCGGCTGCAACGGGTCGGCGGCGACACCCCCGCCGACTTCACCGTGCTGCTGACCACCCCGGTCACCCGGGGTGAGCTGTGCGGGGACACCTCCGACAGGTACACCTCCTGCCGCAACGGCGACCGGGTGGTGGTCAACGTGGCGCGCTGGGCGCGGGGCGTGCCCGACTTCCGGGGTGATCTCGGCACCTACCGGGCGTACGTGCTCAACCACGAGGTGGGGCACCGGCTGGGCCGGGGGCACGAACGGTGTCCGGCGGCGGGCGGGCCGGCCCCGGTGATGCAGCAGCAGACCCTCGGCCTGCATGGCTGCCGGCCGAACGCCTGGCCGATGGTGGGCGGCAGCCTGCTCACCGGCCCGGCCGGCGAGTACGACGACCCGATCCCCACCGACGACTGACCCGGCCGCCCCCCGTCCGCTCACCGGCGGGGGAAGGACGCCCAGATGTTCTTGGTGCGGTCGGTGGCGTACCAGCCGACCGTCAGCGAGACGGCCATGGCGATCTGGAGTCCCCGCCCCCCGGCCCCCATCGGGCGGGTGTCGGACAGCTCGGGAATGGTGCTGAGATCGTGGTCGGCCACGTCGAGGATGAGCGAGTCGTCGACGGTCAGCAACCGGACAATCGTCGGCGGAATGCCATGTTTGAGGGCATTGGTGGCGAGTTCGGTGGCAACCAGGGCGATCAACTCGGGAACCTCGTCCATCCGTTGACCGTCGAGGAGCTGCTCACCGGTGACGGCCTCGTGCAGGGAGGCGCGCAGGGTGCGCAGGTCGGCGGGATCGGCCAGTTCCCACCGGCGCAACTCGGCGGCCTGCGGCGGGGGCGGCGAGGTGAGAAGCTGTGCCATGATCCCGGTTTACCCTGCGTAGCGGTCTGCTATGCCAGCCCCGGCTGTCGGGGATTCGTCGCTCCGCCACCCCGCCCCGGACCGGGCGCGGGGGGTGTGCTTCGGGCCACTGTCCAGGGTGGTGTGCCAGGCGGGGGCGGGTGGGGGTTCCGGCGTCCCGCCGAGGGTCGCGGAAATCATCCGATTCGGGGCCTGCGTCAGCCCCTGCGGTCGCGTAAAGTCCGCAAACTGAACGGGCCATGTCGGCGACGGAACGCCCCGCTAACGGGTGCCCGTCCGCTCGGTTGGGCGCATCCCCGCGCCGGCTCGCGGACCGCCTCAGGAAGAGCCATGACCGCCAGTACGAAGACCCCCAAGGTGACCGTCGTGGTCCCGGCGTACAACTCCGGGCCGCACATCGAGAAGCTCGTCACCTCGTTGCTGGGCCAGTCGCTGCCCGCCGGTGAGTTCGAGGTCATGTTCGTCGACGACGGCTCGACCGACTCGACCGGTCCCCGCCTCGACGAGCTGGCCGCCGCCCACCCGCACTTCCGGGTGCTGCACATCGACAACTCCGGCTGGCCGTCGCGGCCCCGCAACCTCGGCGTCGAGCACGCCCGGGGCGAGTACGTCTTCTTCGCCGACGACGACGACTGGTTCGGCGAGGAGGCGCTGGAACGCCTCCACGCCTGCGCCACCGAGCACGACGCGGACCTGGTGGTCGGCAAGATGGCCGGGCACCGCCGTTCGGTGCCGCGTGAGCTGTTCCGGCGCAACCGGTTCGACGCCACGCTGGAGAACTCGCCGCTGATCGACAGTCTCACCGCGCACAAGCTGTTCCGGCGGTCCTTCCTCGTCGAGCACGACCTGCGGTTCCCCGAGGGCAAGCGCCGGCTGGAGGACCACGTCTTCGTCACCCGAGCCTTCTTCCTGTCCCGGCGCACCTGCGTGCTGGCCGACTACGTCTGCTACCACCACCAGCGGCGGGCCGACGCCGGCAACGTCACGGCCACCGCGCTGGAGCCCGCCGGCTACTTCGTCAACCTGCGCGAGGCGCTCGACATCGTCGACGCGCACACCGCGCCCGGCCCGCTGCGCGACCGGCTGCACCGGCGGTGGCTGCGCAACGAGATGGTCTCCCGGTTGCGCGGCCGGCGGCTGCTCGACGCGCCCGCCGACTGGGTGGACCAGCTGGTGGGCGAGGCGCAGCGGACGATCCGGGACCGGTTCGCCCCGGGCGTCGCCGCCGGCCTGCCGCCGCTGCAACGGATCATCACCCGGCTCGTCGAGCAGGGACGCACCCCGGACCTGCGCCGGCTCGCCGAGTGGGAGGCGGCCGTCCGGGCCGTGCCCACCGTGCGGCGCGTCGAGCGGGACGCCACCACCCTGACCGTCACGCTCACCGCCGAGCTGTTCTTCGGCGAGCAGCCGCTCACCCTCACCGCCGACGGCGAGCAGCGGCTGCTGGTGGTGCCGGTGGACGACGTCCCGGCCGACCTGCGGGACGCCACCACCCGGATCAAGCAGTCCAAGCTCGACGTCATCGCCCGGCGGCGGGACACCAGGGAGGAGTTCTTCGTGCCGGTCACCGGCACGGTCGAGCTGGTCCCGGCCGCCGACGGCAGCCTGCGGCTGGTCCAGCGGGGCACCGCCCGCCTCGACGTCGGGGCGCTCAACGGCGGCCGGAGCAGGGGCACCTGGGACCTCAAGGCCCGGGTCACCTGCTGCGGCTGGACCGAGGACGCCGTACTCCCGGTGGCGTTCCGCTGCGCGACCGACGGGGCCCGGCCGGTCTCCGTGCCGTACCTGGGCAGCCTGCGTTTCCGGCTGCGGCGGGCGGTGGCCCGCCGGGTGCCCGAGTCGATCCGGCGGGCCATCCGCCGCTGACCCCGCCCGCCCCGTAGCGGGGCGTGGACCGGCACCACCGTGACCCCCGTCACCGGTCGGGCGGCCGGCGTGAAGAACCCGTCAAGAAACCGTGGCCCCCCGTCACGGTCGCGTTATGGCCCCTGTCCGGTCGGACGACGGCGCGTTGTGATTGCCCGGCGTGGCCGGTAGGCGGTCACGCGTACCCGTCCGGTTGGGGGAGTCCGCGTGTCTGACGTGGTGTTCGTGCTGGTGACGGTGGTGCTGTTCGCGGCGCTCACCCTCGTGGTGAGGGGCGTGGAGAAGCGGTGAACGCCGTCAACGCCGTCGGCCTGGTGCTGGCGATCGGTCTGGGTGTGTTCATGGTCGTCGCGCTGCTGTTCCCGGAGCGTTTCTGATGACCACGGGGACAGCCGGCGTCGTTTTCGTGTCGTCCCTGGTGGTGGCGCTCGCCGTCGCGTACCGCCCGGTCGGCGACCACCTGTACCGGTCGGTCGCCGGCACCCGCCAGTCCCGGGTGGAGCGCGGGGTGTTCCGGCTGGTCGGGGTGAACCCGGCCGTCGGACAGTCGTGGGGCGTCTACGCCCGCAGCGTGCTGGCCTTCTCCGCCGTCTCGGTCCTGTTCCTCTACGCCCTCCAGCGGTGGCAGAACCACCTGTGGCTGTCGCTGGGCTTCGACCCGGTGGTCCCGCACGGGGCCTGGAACACCGCGGTGTCCTTCGTGACCAACACGAACTGGCAGTGGTATTCGGGCGAGTCGACCATGGGGCACCTGGTGCAGATGGCCGGGCTGGCGGTGCAGAACTTCGTCTCCGCCGCGGTGGGCGTCGCCGTGGCGGTGGCCCTGATCCGGGGCTTCGCCCGCAGCCGCACCGGCGAGGTGGGCAACTTCTGGGTCGACCTGGTGCGGATCGTGCTGCGGGTGCTGCTGCCGGTCGCGGTGCTCGGGGCGCTGGTGCTGATGCTCGGCGGCGTGGTGCAGAACCTCTCCGCCGGCACCGACGTGACCACCCTGACCGGCGGCGGCCAGAGCCTCCCCGGCGGGCCGGTGGCCGGCCAGGAGGTGATCAAGGAGTTGGGCACCAACGGCGGCGGCTTCTACAACGCCAACAGCGCCCACCCGTTCGAGAACCCCACCGCCTGGACGAACTGGGTCGAGCTGCTCCTGATCCTGCTGATCCCGTTCAGCCTGCCCCGGGTCCTCGGCCGGATGGTCGGCCAGCAGCGGCAGGGCTACGCCGTCGTCGCGGTGATGGCCGTCCTGGCACTGGGCAGCGTCGCCCTCACCACCGGGTTCGAGCTGGCCGGGCACGGCACCGTGCCGCAGGCGGTCGGCGCGGCGCTGGAGGGCAAGGAGGTCCGCTTCGACGTGTCGGACTCGGCGACGTTCGGGGCCGTCACCACGCTGACCTCGACCGGTGCGGTGAACTCGTTCCACGACTCGTACACCGCGCTGGGCGGGATGATGACGTTGGGCAACATGATGCTCGGCGAGGTCGCCCCCGGTGGCGTCGGCGCCGGCCTGTACGGGCTGCTGGTCCTCGCGGTGATCACGGTGTTCGTCGCCGGACTGATGGTCGGCCGGACCCCGGAGTACCTGGGTAAGAAGATCGGCACCCGGGAGATCACGTTCGCCTCGCTGTACTTCCTGGTCACCCCGGCCCTGGTGCTGGTCGGCACCGCCACCGCCTTCGCCACCGGCAACGACGCGACCGCGCTGAACACCGGCCCGCACGGCCTGACCGAGGTGCTCTACGCGTTCACCTCGGCGAGCAACAACAACGGCTCGGCGTTCGCCGGGATCACCGTGAACACCGCGTGGTGGAACACCGCGCTCGGGTTGTGCATGTTGCTCGGCCGGTTCCTGCCGATCATCTTCGTGCTCGCCCTGGCCGGCTCGCTCGCCCGCCAGGCGCCCGTCCCCGCCTCCGAGGGCACCCTGCCGACGCACCGACCGCTCTTCGTCGGGATGGTCGTCGGCGTCACGGTGATCCTGGTGGCGCTCACCTTCCTGCCCGCGCTCGCGCTCGGCCCGCTGGCCGAAGGGCTGTGACCCGCATGAGGAACGAGGACATGACCGTCGCGTCCGTGATCACCGACGACCGGCCGGCCGTCGACACCACCCCTCCCCGGGCCGGCGGCGGCCTGCTCGACCCCCGGCAACTGGTCAGGTCCCTGCCCGGGGCGCTGCGCAAACTCGACCCGCGCACCCTGTGGCGCAGCCCGGTGCTGCTGATCGTGGCGATCGGCGCGGTCTTCACCACCGTCCTGGCGGTCGCCGACCCGTCGGTGTTCGGCTGGGCGATCACCGGCTGGCTCTGGCTCACCGTGATCTTCGCCAATCTCGCCGAGGCGGTCGCCGAGGGCCGGGGCAAGGCACAGGCCGCCACGCTGCGCCGAGCCCGGCAGGACACCGTCGCCACCCGGCTGGTCGGCTGGACCCCGGGCGCGCCCGCCGACGCGTACACCGACGAGGTGGTGCCGGCGCCGCAGCTGCGGCAGGGGGACGTCGTCCTGGTCGACGCCGGCGGGATCATCCCCGGCGACGGCGACGTCGTCGAGGGCATCGCCAGCGTCGACGAGTCCGCGATCACCGGCGAGTCCGCCCCGGTGATCCGGGAGTCCGGCGGCGACCGCAGCGCCGTCACCGGCGGCACCCGGGTGCTCTCCGACCGGATCGTCGTGCGGATCACCCAGCGGCCCGGGGAGAGCTTCATCGACCGGATGATCGCCCTGGTCGAGGGGGCCGACCGGCAGAAGACCCCGAACGAGATCGCGTTGAACATCCTGCTCGCCGCGCTCACCCTGATCTTCCTGCTGGCCGTGGTCACCCTCCAACCGTTGGCGATCTCCGCCAAGGGCTGGCAGGCCGCCGCCCCCGACACCGGGGCGATCACCGGCACCGGGGTGACCGGGGTGGTGCTGGTGTCCCTGCTGGTCTGCCTGATCCCCACCACCATCGGGGCGCTGCTGTCGGCGATCGGCATCGCCGGCATGGACCGCCTCGTGCAGCGCAACGTGCTCGCGATGAGCGGCCGGGCGGTGGAGGCGGCGGGGGACGTCGGCACCCTGCTGCTCGACAAGACCGGCACGATCACCCTGGGCAACCGGCAGGCTACCGCGTTCCTGCCGGTCGAGGGGGTCACCGCCGACGAGGTGGCCGCCGCCGCGCGGCTGTCCAGCCTCGCCGACGAGACGCCCGAGGGGCGGTCGGTGGTGTCGCTGGCCGCGCGGGGGTCCGACCCGGGTGCGCCGGGGCCGGACCCGCTGCCGTACGCCGACTTCGTGCCGTTCACCGCGCAGACCCGGATGAGCGGCGTCGACCTGACGCCCCCTGACGCGCCGGCCCGCAAGGTCCGCAAGGGCGCGGCGACGGCGGTGCTGGCCTGGGTACGGGAGCACGGCGGCGAGCCGGGCACCGGGGTCGACCGGATCGTCGACGGCATCGGCGGACACGGCGGCACCCCGCTGGTGGTGGCCGAACACGTCGCCGGGGAGCCGGCCCGCACGCTCGGCGTCATCCACCTCAAGGACGTGGTGAAGACCGGGATGCGGGAGCGGTTCGCCGAGCTGCGCCGGATGGGCATCCGGACGGTGATGATCACCGGCGACAACCCGCGTACCGCGCGGGCGATCGCGGACGAGGCCGGGGTGGACGACTTCCTCGCCGAGGCGACCCCGGAGGACAAGCTCGCCCTGATCCGCCGGGAGCAGGAGGGCGGCCGGCTGGTCGCGATGACCGGGGACGGCACCAACGACGCCCCCGCCCTGGCCCAGGCCGACGTCGGCGTCGCGATGAACACCGGCACGTCGGCGGCGAAGGAGGCCGGCAACATGGTCGACCTGGACTCCGACCCGACGAAACTGATCGAGATCGTCGAGATCGGCAAGCAGTTGCTGATCACCCGGGGCGCGTTGACCACGTTCAGCATCGCCAACGACGTGGCGAAGTACTTCGCGATCATCCCGGCCATGTTCGCCGGCCTCTACCCGGGCCTGGACCGGCTCAACGTGATGCGGCTGGGCAGCCCCGAGTCGGCGATCCTCGCCGCGGTGATCTTCAACGCCCTGGTCATCGTCGCGCTCATCCCGCTGGCCCTGCGCGGCGTGCGGTACCGGCCGGCCGCCGCGTCGACGCTGCTCGGCCGCAACCTGCTGGTCTACGGCGTCGGCGGCCTCGTCGCGCCGTTCGTCGGCATCAAGCTCATCGACCTGCTCGTCCAGTACGTCCCAGGGATCTCGTGATGCGCCTACCCACCTGGCTCGCCCAACACCTCGCCGCCCTGCGCGCCCTGCTCGTGTTCACCGTGCTGCTCGGCGTCGCCTACCCGCTCGCCCTGGTCGCCGCCGGCCGGCTCCCCGGCCTCGACGCGAAGGCCGACGGTTCGCTGCTGACCGTGGACGGCCGGGCCGTCGGCAGCGCCCTGATCGGGCAGTCCTTCACCGACGCCGACGGCGATCCCGTCCCGCGTTACTTCCAGTCCCGCCCGTCGGCGGCCGGCGACGGCTACGACCCGACCGCCTCCGCCGCCTCGAACCTCGGCCCGGAGAGCGTGGTGGACACCCTCGCCGCCGACCCGCAGCAGTCGACCCGGAGCCTGCTCAGCCAGGTCTGCGCGCGCAGCCTGGCGGTCGGCCTGCTCGACGGCGTCGACGGGCGGCGGCCGTACTGCACGCCCGACGGGGTGGGCGCGGTGCTGGCGGTGTTCCGCGCCGACGGGCTGACCGGCCGGATCACCCGGGTGGTCAGCGTCAACCAGACCGCCCCGGCCACCCCGTTCGTCGCCTCCTGGCAGGGGGTGCCGGTGGAGCTGGCGCAGCCCGGGGAGGACTACCGGGCCGCCGGTGGGCTGGTCACCCCCGTCCGGGGGGACGCTCCGGAGCGCCCCGCCGTCCCCGCCGACGCGGTCACCGCCAGCGGCAGCGGCCTCGACCCGCACATCAGCCCCGCGTACGCCGAGATCCAGGTGGCCCGGGTGGCGCGGGAGCGGGGCGCGGACCCGGCGGTGGTGCGGCGGCTGGTCCGGGAGCACACCACCGGGCGGACGCTCGGCTTCATGGGCGCCCCTGCGGTGAACGTGCTGGAACTCAACCTGGCCCTGGACCGGAACCTGCCCGCCCGCTGACCCCCGACGCCGGCACCCCCGCCCGGGGGTGCCGGCCCGGCGGTCGCGCCCCCGGGGCGGTACGCACAGCGGGAGGATGGACGCGTGCCACGAGGTGAACTGCGCATCTACCTGGGCGCCGCCCCCGGCGTCGGCAAGACGTACGCGATGCTGGAGGAGGCCCGGCGGCGGGCCGAGCGGGGCACCGACGTGGTGGTCGGCCTGGTGGAGACGCACGGCCGGCCGCAGACCGCCGCGATGATCGGCGACCTGACGGTGCTGTCCCGCCGCCCGCTGCGCTACCGGGGCACCGACTTCACCGAGTTGGACCTCGACGCCGTGCTGGCCCGCCGTCCGGATCTCGTCGTGGTCGACGAACTGGCCCACACCAACGTGCCCGGCTCCCGGCACGAGAAACGCTGGCAGGACGTCCAGGAGCTGCTCGACGCGGGCATCTCGGTGCTGTCGACGGTCAACGTGCAGCACCTGGAGTCGCTCAACGACGTGGTCGCCCGGATCACCGGCACCACCCAGCGGGAGACCGTCCCGGACGCCGTGGTCCGCGCCGCCGAGCAGGTCGAACTGGTCGACATGACCCCGGAGGCGCTGCGTCGGCGGATGGCGCACGGCAACATCTACCGGCCCGACCGGATCGACGCCGCGCTCGGCAACTACTTCCGGGTCGGCAACCTCACCGCCCTGCGCGAGCTGGCCCTGCTCTGGCTGGCCGACAAGGTCGACGACCAGCTCGACCGGTACCGGGCCCAGCAGGGCATCTCCGCCACCTGGGAGGCCCGGGAACGGGTCGTCGTCGCCCTCACCGGCGGCCCGGAGGGGGAGACGCTGATCCGTCGGGCCGCCCGGATCGCCGACCGGAGCAAGGGCGCCGACCTGCTCGCCGTGCACGTGGCCCGCAACGACGGGCTGGCCGGGGCGGACCCGGCCCAGCTCGCCCGGCAGCGGGTCCTGGTGGAGAGCCTCGGGGGCAGCTACCACCAGGTGCTCGGCGGGGACGTCCCGGCCGCCCTGCTCGACTTCGCCAGGGGGGTCAACGCCACCCAACTGGTGCTCGGCGCGAGCCGGCGCGGCCGGTTCGCCCACCTGTTCGCCCGGGGCGTCGGCGTCACCACCACGGCCCGCTCCGGGGCGATCGACGTGCATTTGGTGACCCACCCGCAGGCGGGGCGGGGCCGGCGCGGTGCGGCGGTGCCGGCGGCGCTGTCCCGGCGGCGTCGGCTGCTCGGGTTCGCGCTCGCCGGGCTGGGCCTGCCGCTGCTCACCCTGCTGCTGTCGGTGCTGCCGGACCTCACCCTGACCAACGACATCCTGATCTTCCTGGCCGGGGTGGTCGGGGTGGCGCTGGTCGGTGGCCTGTGGCCGGCGCTGGTCGCCGCGCTCGGCGGATCGCTGCTGCTGAACTGGTTCTTCACCCCGCCGTACCGCACGCTGACCATCGCGGAGGCGGACAACCTGCTCGCGCTGGGCGTCTTCGTCGCGGTGGCGGTCGCGGTGAGCGGGGTGGTGGACGTGGCGGCCCGGCGTACCCGGGAGGCGGCCCGCGCCGCCGCCGACGCGCAGACCCTGGCCACCGTCGCCGGCAGCGTGCTGCGCGGCGAGCGACCGTTGCCGGCGCTGCTGGACCGGCTGCGGGAGACGTTCGCGCTGCGTGCGGTCAGCGTGCTGGAACTCGCCCCCGACGCGCAGGGCCGGCCCGGC
Source organism: Micromonospora cynarisoli (assembly GCF_030518815.1). Lineage (NCBI taxonomy): Bacteria > Bacillati > Actinomycetota > Actinomycetes > Micromonosporales > Micromonosporaceae > Micromonospora > Micromonospora cynarisoli. The sequence continues at coordinate 5,500,340 of NZ_CP130426.1, forward strand.
CGGGCCCACGAGGAGGGCTCGTGGCGTCGGGTCGCCAGCGTCGGGGTGGACCCGGCGGGCAGCCCCGGCGCGGGGGAGACCACGGTGCCGGTCGACGAGCGGCTGACCGTGGTGCTCAGCGGCCGTCGGCTGGAGGCCGCCGACCGGCGCATCGTCGAGGCGTTCGCCGCGCAGGCCGCCGTGGCGCTGCGTCAGGAACGGCTCGCCGAGGAGGCCGCCACCGCCCGGCCGCTCGCCGAGGCCGACCGGTTGCGCACCGCGCTGCTCGCCGCCGTCAGCCACGACCTGCGTACGCCGCTGGCGTCGGCGAAGGCGGCGGTGAGCAGCCTGCGCAGCCCCGACGTCGAGTTCGACCCGGAGGACCGGGCGGAACTGCTCGCCACCGCCGACGAGTCACTGGACCGGCTCGGCCGGCTGGTGGCGAACCTGCTCGACATGAGCCGGTTGCAGGCCGGCGCGCTTGGCGTCACCCGCACCGCGGTCGGGCTGGAGGACGCCGTACCGCTGGCCCTGGACGAGTTGGGGCCGGCCGCCGCCGAGGTGCGCACCGACATCCCCGCCGACCTGCCGGCTGTCGACGCCGACCCGGGCCTGCTGGAACGGGTGCTGGTCAACGTCGTCGCCAACGCGCTGCGGCACAGCCCGGCCGGCCGGCCCCCCACGGTCACCGCCAGCGCCCACGCCGGGCAGGTGGAGCTGCGGGTCATCGACACCGGACCGGGCATCCCCGAGGACCGCTGGGAGCACGTCTTCCTGCCGTTCCAGCGGCTCGGCGACCGGGACAACCAGACCGGGGTGGGGCTCGGGTTGGCCCTGTCGCGGGGGCTGGCCGAGGCGATGGGTGGCAGCATCACCCCGGAGACCACCCCCGGCGGGGGGCTGACCATGGTGCTGCGGCTACCCGCCGCCGACGAGAGGCCGGACCGGTGACCCGCATCCTGGTCGTCGACGACGAACCGCAGATCCTCCGCGCGCTGCGGATCAACCTGCGCGCCCGGGGGTACGACGTCGAGGTCGCCGGGACCGGCACGGCCGCGTTGAAGGCCGCCGCCGGCCACCCGCCGGATCTGGTGGTGCTCGACCTGGGCCTGCCCGACCTCGACGGGGTGGAGGTCATCCGGGGCCTGCGTGGCTGGACCACGATCCCGATCATCGTGCTGTCCGGCCGGGCCGGCAGCGCGGACAAGGTGGCCGCCCTCGACGCCGGTGCCGACGACTACGTCACCAAGCCGTTCGGGGTGGACGAACTCCTCGCCCGTATCCGCGCCGTCACCCGCCGCCTCGCCAGCTCACCCGTCGACGCGACGGCGACCGCCCGGGTGGGCCGGCACACCGTCGACCTCGCCACCCGCACCGTCACCCGGGACGACGGTGCCGAGATCCGGCTCACCCCCACCCAGTGGGCGGTGTTGGAACGGCTGCTGCGCCACCCCGGGAAGCTGATCAGCCAACGCCAGCTCCTGCACGAGGTGTGGGGGCCGGAGTACCAGCAGGAGACCAACTACCTGCGGCAGTACCTGGCGCAGTTGCGGCGCAAGCTGGAGGACGATCCGGCCCGGCCCCGGCACCTGATCACCGAGCCGGGCATGGGCTACCGCTACCGCCCCTGACCGCCTGGTCCGGTGCCGGGCGTGGCCGGTCGGCCTCAGCCGAGGTTGAGGCCGACCGCCAGGGCGACGACGGCGAGCAGCGGGGGGAGGAGTTGCTTGAGCGCGGCGCTGGCCTTCGACGGTGCCGAGATCAGCAGCACCAGACCGGCGGCGACCATCGACCCCGCGCCGACGAAGACCAGGGTCGCGCCGACCGGGTGCGCGCCCACGGCGTACGCGACGATTCCGACGACCACCGCGACGGCCAGGAAGAGGTTGTAGAAGCCCTGGTTGAAGGCGAGCTGCCTGGTGATCTCCGCCTCCTGGCGGCTGGTGCCGAAGACCGCTCGGGCGCGGGCGGAGGTCCAGACCACCGACTCCAGGTAGAAGATGTAGACGTGGATGAGGCCGGCGATGCCGGCCAGGACGAGTCCCGCGACGACCACGCCGCTGCCTCCCTCGTTCGCGCGGACGGAGATGTCCGCCACCGGCATTCTCCCTGCCCGCCGTGTTCCCCCAATCAGGTGTTGGCGGTTTGCCGTCGGCCTCCTACGGTGGGGGAGACATGGGGGAGGTTCAGGTTGCTCGACGCGGGTGACGCGGTGCGTTGGCTCCAGCTCGCCGCGCCCCGGGGCGGGCCGGACGACCTGCCGCTGCTGGTGAACCGCGTCGCACCGGCCGTGGACGCCACCGAGATCGTCATCTACCTGGCGGACTACCAGCAGGCGAGTCTGGTGCCGCTGCCCGGTGCCGGGCCGGTCCGCGAGAGCCTGACGATCGAGACGACCCTCGCGGGCAGGGCGTTCACCGGTCTCGACGTGCAGCGGGCGGCCGACAACCCGGACCGGGTCTGGGTTCCGCTGCTGGTCGGGTGCGAACGGATGGGCGTCCTGGAGATCGTCTCGCCGGTCGCCGGTGACCGCGCCCTGGACGGGCCGGCCCGGGAGTTGGCGACCTGCGTCGGTCAGCTGGTGGTGAACCGCCGACCGTACGGTGACGTGGTCGAACGGCTGCGACGGCGGCTGCCCATGCAGGTCGCCGCCGAGATCCTCTGGGGGCTGCTGCCGCCGCTGACCTTCGCCACCGACGACATGGTGCTCACCACCATCCTCGAACCGTGCTACGACGTCGGCGGCGACGTCTTCGACTACGCGCTCAACGACGACGTGCTCAGCGTCGGCCTCTTCGACACCTGCGGGCACGGCATCAAGGCCAGCACCCTGGCCTCGCTCGTGGTCAGCGCCTACCGCAACGCCCGCCGCTGCGGCCTCGACCTGGTCGACACGGCCCTCAGCATCGACAAGTGGGTGCGCTCCGAGCACCCGCACCTGTTCGCCACGGCACTCCTGGTCGAGCTGGAACGCCGCACCGGCCGGCTCCGGGTGATCAACGCCGGCCACCCGGGGGCCCTGCTGTTGCGCGACGGCAAGGCGATCAGGGAACTGCCGGGCCCGACCGCCCTCCCGCTCGGCCTGGGCCACCTGGCGACCCACCGCCCCGAGGTGTACGAGGAGGAGCTGCACCCCGGCGACCGCATCCTCGCCTACACCGACGGCATCACCGACGCGCGCGGCCTGGACGGGGAACGGTTCGGGTTGACACGGCTCGTCGATTTCGTCAACCGGGCCCTCAACGACCGGTTGGCGACCCCGGAGACGATGCGCCGGCTGGTGCGCGCGGTGGTCGCCTACCAGGAGGGGCAGCTCGACGACGACGCGACGGCGCTGCTGCTGGAGTGGCGTCCGCCTGTGACGCCGCTCGCCCCTACCTGGTGAAGGGGCCTGAGCCTCCACTGGGGGTCGCATCTGCACGACTGCGGCTACTCGCAGCCGATCCCGTCGCCGTCGCGGTCCAGTTTCCGTGAGTACCCGGGGTCGCCGCGTCGGATCGGGGCCGCACCCGCCGCCCGCACGGCTGCGCAGTTGGCGTAGTACACGTCGCCGTTGGTGTCGTCGTAGCCGCCCAGGTCGCCGTTGCCGCCGCCCGGCTCGCAGGCTTCCCCGTCGCCGTCGCGGTCCAACCCGGGCCGGTAGCCGGGCTCGCCCTCGAACAACGGGGCGTCGCCGGCTGCCCTGACCGCGTCGCAGTTCTTGTAGTACGGGGCGGGTTTCGGCTTGCTGGTCTTTTTCGGGGTGGGGCCCGGAGTGGGGGTTGGCGTGTCGTCGGGGGTGGGGGTGACGGTGGCGAGTGCCCCGCCGAGCTTCCGCGCCTCGACCGCTGCGGATGCCGTCGGTGCCGATGCCGGCTTCGTCTCATTGTTGTCACCGAATGCGCCGGCAAGGCCGCTGCCGCAGCAGCACACGCCGAGTAGTCCGGCGAGGGTGATGCCGATGGTTTGTTTGGCGGTGAGTGCTTTCGTCACCGGCCGAGTGTGCCGGCGGTGGGCGAGGCGGCGGGATGGTCCTTTCAGACGGGGATCTGTCGAATAGACGACTGCGCTTTCGGCGGCACCCCGCAGGATTTGCCACACCACCTATGTGCCCCTATCCGAAAGCATGGCGATCTCTGCGCTTGCGGCATCGACCCACAGAGAATCGGCGGAATGGCGTGGCTTTTCGGCTTGCCTTTCGGGTTCGGATTGGTGAATGCCTGGCCCGAGCAGCGGAGGTGGGTTCCTCAGCCGGTCACACTCTCTGTCGCCAAGCCGACGTCGTCCCCATCGGGCCGATGCGACCGGCCAGCATCGACCGCGTATCCGACCAAGGAGCCATCGTGACCATGCCGCAGTACCCCGGCAGCCCGCAGGAAACCAACCCGCAGCAGCAGTGGGCCAGCCCCGACGGGCAGCAGCACGACTACCCGGACGCCGGGACCACCATGGCTTGGGCCCCCACGTCAGCGGGGAAGACGGGGAGGCCGATCCTCCGTGCCGGGGTCGTCGCCCTGGCCGTGTTCGTCGTGCTTGGCTTCGGCGGTTACGCCGTGTACGACCAGTTCATCCGCGAGGACTCGGGGGTGGCCGCGTGCAAGGCGATGGCCGCCGGGAAGAAGATGGACGGCAGCCCCAAGACCACCGGCGGTGACACCGCCGTCGAGAAGAAGATGACCGAGGCCGAATACCGGAAGGCACGGGCGATCTTCGAGGACTCGCGGTACGAGAAGCTGCGCGAGCACGGAACGGCGATCGTGGACGTGGTGTGGCAGATGCAGGGGCTGGACGACGACAGCGGGTTGGCGGGACTGGCATTCATGGGTCCGCTGGGAACGCACCTGTCGGGGTTGCAGTCGGCATGCGCCGATCAGGGAGTCATCGTCGACTTGAACGTGAAGTGACGGTGTGCCGAAACGGCAGCTGCCGCTTCACGGCCATCTCCAACCCTCAGCAGCCTACTTCTCATGCGATGCCGTGTGGTCTGCCCATCGGACGAGCGATGGGCGTTGACCGGTGGCGATGTATTCAATGACTGCCCGGTGGGCGGTTTCCACCGACAGCACTGCCAACTCGGCGGGGATGGTGACCAGAGGGGAGTCAGACGACTCCAGCACCACGATCGGCTCGGCCGGCGGCTGTTCCACCGCGTGGCCGCCATCGGGCAGCCAGCGCAGCGCTGCCCTTGCGTTGTCGTAGTCGATGTCGAGGCGTAGGACGTCGTCAGCCCCGCTCGGTGCGAACCAGAATGCGTGCGCCCGGGTGCCGTGCGGTCCGATCATCAGCGTCTGCTTGTCGAGGAACACCCGGGCGGCCTCCGCGTCAGGTAGTTCCTGCTCGCAGATGTCGAACACCACGCGGTATGTCATGACCTGATCCTCTCACCCGTGCCTGTGTAGGTCGTGGTCCACCAGGTTCGTCCGCCGTCCTGTGTCGCCCAGACAGTCAGGCGGGCACCGGCGGGCAGGACCGGGGGAAGGAGTTTGTCGCAGGTCAGCGGCCAGTCCCGATCGAAATCCCGAGTCCCGCATGTGGTGTTGTTCAGCACCAGCTCACCCTCGTCGAGTTCGTCGCGGCGCATCCGCGCTGCGACGTGGCTCTCGACGTGGCTGACCAGGACGCGTGGCCACCCGCCGCCGGCGAAACGGGTGCAGGTCCGCGACAGAGGCGTCATCGTCCCGGCTGACAATGGTTTCGCCGTTGAATACCCCAGTGGTCGGGTCCGTCCGCTTGTTGCGGACCGGCAGGCTCCGACCGGTTTCTTCGACGTGTACGGGTGGCTGGGGTGACGGCGATCCCTGCCCGGGTACGTCGCCACCCGCGGTCGTTTTCCCGCGTCACCGGCTGCCCGCGCCTCGCCCAACGCGCCCTCGACGAGGTGCTTCGCAGCATGGCCACGCTGCCCTACCTGTTCGAGGACCTGCTTGATCGCCGCCAGTTGGACAGCATCGGACCCTGCTGCCCGCCCTGCAGCACGGCGGCGGTGAGATGCTGAACCTCGCCGAGCGTGGCGATGGCGGCCGCGACTGCGACGTTGGCCGCGTCCAAGGTGGCCACGACCTGAGTCATCACGGCAATCGTCTGCTGCGGCGACTCCTGGCTCGCGGCGGCACCAACCGCGCTTCGCGCCTGCGCAATGTGGCCGCCAACCGACGCCACGCGTGCCCGGATCTCCTGAGTCCCGGCCTGAACCGCGCGCATACGCTGAGCGATCACGGTGAAGCCGGCGGCGGCTGAACGGGCGGCCACCTCAAGGGGCACCAGGACTGTTTCAGCTATGACTCGAAGCGACATGCGGGCGTGAGCCGGACCCCTGCTCAACCTGTCCGGTCGGATCTTTGTCCGGGTGGTTGTTGACCAGTGAACGTGATGCGACAGCATGTAACGGTGCTTGAGGACCCGACTAAATGGCGCGAGCTTGTTGCCGAGTACGACGCACTCCGCCAACTGAGCTCCGGGCAGACGCAGCAGGCGCGCGGCCAGCGGTTCAACGGGATGATCGCCGAGCTCCTCTCCGCCTTTGGTCTGCGGGCAAAGTCGGATCAACGGAGTCTCGGCGAGTTGGATGTTGTCTTCACCTACGGCGGCCGGCGCTTCATCCTGGAGGCCAAGTGGGAGCGGGGGAGAACAGGCACGGGCCCGATCGCGAAGCTCCAGCGGCGGGTCGAGCAGCGTATGGCGGGCGTGACCGGCATCTTTCTGGCGATGAAGGGCTTCACCGCTGAGGCAATAGCCGAGATCGACAGGGGTCGACGCCTCGACGTGCTGTTGCTTGACCAGTCCCACTGGGAGGCGATGCTCAGCGGGTTCGTGTCACCGCAGGAGCTCTTCGACCTGGCCACCGACGCAGCATCGTTCCAGGCCCGCGCCTATACACCGATCGCTGAACTGCTCAAGCACCCGACGGCGACGCCCAGGGTGGCGACCGAACCTGCGGGGCGACCGATCGACGACCGGGTCACCACCATCGGTCCCATCCCGCAGGACGACCTTCGTTACGTCGGTCTCGGAGTCCAGGGGAGTCGCACGCCGCTGCTCACGCTCGGGCAGGGCATCCTCGCCGTGGATCTGGCAGGCAAGCGCGCCAACTGGGCCGTGCCCATCTCGGGCTGCAGTAACGGCTCACTGTCCGCTGCCGATGGCAGCGTCTTCATGGCCAGAGGAAACGGCATCGGGCGTTGGAAGGCCGGACAGCTGACCACGGTGTCCAGCGGGTCAGCGAAGCCACACGACAGTCATCTCCTAATGAGACCTGACGGATCGATCTGGTGCCTCGATCGAGGATCACCCGAGGCTGCGCCGGCTCACCTGATCAAAGTCGGGCTGCAGGTAGGCGACGAGAAGAGGTACCGACTGCCCACCTCGGCGACAGCGGCAACTTGGCTGACCAGCACGAGGCTGGTGGTGGCGAATGGCGGAGATCTCCTCGTACTCTCGTCCCGGTTCACCGTGGAGCGGCGCCTGTCCGGGCCGGCCGGGAACATACGTGCGTTGACTGCCGTCAACGAACACACGGTCGTCATGCTCATGGACGACCTGACAGTGGCACTGGTCGACACGGACGTTCCAGAGCCGCAATTTCTGGGGCGGATCAATCGGATCGGACTACCTGTCGTGGTCGTTCGTCGCACCGAAGGCTCCATCCTTGCTCTCGGCCATCATCTCGCCAAGGAAGGTCATCTCGGCGTCGCCGAGGTCGACATCCTCGGCCGCCGCCCAGCCCACGAGCATCCCTCGCAGAGGGGCACGGCGCGGCAGGCGGAGCCAGGCGGAAGCAGAGCTCAAGTCCCTCCCGTTGTGGTCACTCCGCCTGTGGTGCCCAGAGCGGCAGTGGTGGCAAGAGCGACCGTCGTGCCGACGACGCAGCTGCCCGCCGAGCCTCCCCCGGCGACGATCACCCGTGTCCGCGCCGACGGAGGGCTATCGACCGAAGAGCGGCTCGATGACCAGCGCTGCGGCTACGCCGACGGCCTGACCGCAGCTAAGGAACTTCCCCTGTATGCGCTGGAAGGTCTCTTGGCGTGCAACTTCGAGGTCGCAAGTTGGTTGAGACCGTGGCGCGACCAATGGGAACGCATTGCTTCCGGACGCGCCGGTGCCGGGGAGGTCCTCGCTGACTGGCTACCACCCCTCGCTCTCCGCCTCGGCGTGTATGCCGCGCCGCCCAGGGTGGCGCATGGGCAAATCGCACCCTCCGCCTTCTACGTCATTGGATTCGCAGACGGCGCCAAGGCTGCCTGGCTGGATGCCGTACGCAGTCGAATTGTGCCCGCGGACGCGGTGACGCTCAGGCAGTGGATCCAGGCCCCGCCACCACGACCAGGTCTGCCTACCGGCCTGCAGACCATCGCCGGCCTCAGCGCGGCTGCGAAGAGGGCTCGCAGACTGACGATCTGGAAGTGGACTGGGCGCGGTGTCCTGTGGCTGCTGACGAGCATGTTCTGCCTCGGTGAGATCGCCGCGATCGGTATCACCGTCGCCGGAGAATGGGAGCCGAACACCGTCAGCAGCACGGTGATCGGCAACGCCTGCTTCGGCGTCCCGCTCCTCGGGCTCCTCTGGTTCGCCATCTGGGAGCTTCGACGTGTCGCCAACGGCGGGCGACCGCAGGTGCAGCACCATGCGCAACCGCCGTCCCCTCCAGCGGAACAGCCCGCACCCAGTACCGACGCGATGAAGCCGCAGGCGGAGCCACCAGCCGGACCGGTCCTCGAACGCGCCGACTGGGTGGTGTCGCGCCCCGACCGGGCCAACCCGCCGGCCGAATATGCCACCTTCGCCACACACAGTGGCCTCTACTGGACCGTCGTTGCCCTCAACTCACTCCTGATCATCATTCTGGCTATCGTGATCGCCGCTACGAGCATCCTTACCTTCGTCAAAGTCCTCTTGGGCTTGACCGACGCCTTTCTCATCTTCGTGACCATCGGGTTCGGTAAGCTGGCGAGCAATCCCACCCGGCTGGAGATCGGCAAAGCCGGAATCCAGGTCTACAGCCGCAGCGGAACCTCCTGGTTCCCCTGGCAAGCCCTCGACCGAGTCGAGATCACGCGGTTGGAGGCTGGCCGCTACCACCTGGTCGCATGGTGTTCGAACCCCGAACTGTTCCCGGAGTCCGACAACCTCGGCTGGGGACCCCGCTTTCTGCCCAAACTGAACGCCGTCGGCATCTGCCCGCTCAACATCCTTCATACCCGTCGGCATCTCGTCGCTCGCGCGTTGCGGATGTACGGAGGCAACCGCTATGGCCGGCTGTGATGCCGCGACGGGCGGCAAAGACCGAGACCAGACCTACCCCTGGACCTGCGACAAGATACTTCCCGCCAACCTGCCGCAGAATAGCCGCCTGAGAGTATGGGTCACCCGCGACGGCGGAACCACATGGTGGCACGGTGTCTATACCGGCACCGGAGAGAGGATCACCCGTTGACGCTGCTGCTGCGCGACTACCACGGCCATGCCTTCGAGCCGGCCGACGCCGAGGACGCCGGACGCCGCTTCGACGAGCAGATCGCGACGATCATGCCGCACGAAGGCAGCGGACAGACCCTCACCATCGGCACCCACGACCAACCCACCCTCCGCATCGACATCGACATCGATGCCGACCGGGCGGCGGTACGTTGGCTACCTGACGGAAGCTACGCCGCCGAGCGACAACCCGACACACCCATCACCGTGTACGAGTCGCCAGACACTGGTCTTGTGGACATCGCGCGAGTGGCCCCGGCTGCCGCCCGGACCGCAGTCGTCGAGTATGTCACCACCGGTCAGCGTCCTACCAACATCCGCTGGTGGCACGCCGATCAGTACCCGTCGTTATCTCAGCGGCCGTGCTCATGATCGAAACATTGAGGTCAATGATCGGAGACATCGATCCGGCAAGCGCTTCTTTGGCCTTCATTGGGATTGTGTTAGCCGCTATCGGGTTAGAAGTTGCGCGGCGAGCATTGAGATGGCAGCAGACCGTTCCTCCCGACGTGGCGGAGCGGCTAGCCGTTGCGATCGGGCAGGCAGAGCGGGGGGCCCGTCAGCAGTTGTTGGGTGGACACGACCGGGTAATCGATGTGCAGTTCGACCTCCAGCCGGCGCCGACACATAATGCTGCGGGCGCAATCAGTCAGGGCCGGCTGCGTGAGATCGCGGCCTATTATCAACGGCTGCGACCGCGCCGGTTGGTAATCACCGGAGCGTCCGGAGCGGGTAAGACCGTGCTGGCCATCGAATTGATCCTGTCATTGATCGAGTCCCGGGGGAAGGATGATCCGGTCCCGGTGCGTCTACCCGCGACCATCTTGAACCTAGACTTCAAAGACGACGTGGATCCAATGGCCGCCACGCAGCAGATGGAACGTTGGTTGGTCGACCACCTGGTAAGGACCTATCGTTTGAACAGGAAGTCGGCTTGGGCCTTAGTGAAAGCTGGCCTAGTTCTGCCGGTCATCGATGGGCTCGACGAGTTGGACGCCACCGATACCCCGGGATACGCCTCCCGGGCTGGGCATGTACTTCGAGTGTTTAACGGCTACCAGCGTCTGCGTAGCAAGGCAGAATTGATCGTGACATGCAGCAGCAGGCAGTACTCTGCCCTCATTGCAGATTATGCTTGGCTCGAGGATGCTGCTCGCGTGGAGATTCGCCCGGTGAGCGCGGCAATGGCTAGGGCTTTTATCGTCGCCCGAGCAGTAGATGCTGATCGATGGAATGCGGTGCTGGACGGCATGAAGCGTAACCGTCGTGGTCGGCTAGCGCTCGCGCTCGACACGCCGTGGCGGCTGACGTTGGCGTTGACGGTGTACGAAGAGCGCGATTCTGACGGAAAGTTCCTACGTAATCCGGGCGCCCTAAACGGCCCCGCCACGGACACACCTGAAGCCATTCGTGATCACCTACTCGGGCTGTTCATCCCTGCGGCGTTTCGACCCTATGCCACCCGGCAGCCGTATGAGTCGGCGCAGGCGCAAGCCTGGCTTGCGGTGTTGGCGAGCTACCTGGACCGCAACGCTGCCACCGGCCGTCAGGTCGGCGGGCGAGTCCTGTCAGGTACTGACATCGTGCTGCAAGAGCTGTGGCCCCTGGCCGGTTTCCGCCGCCCACGTATGGTCCACACCGTGATCGCCCTCCTGGCGGCTGTACTCGTTACCGTTCCCATCGTGATTGCGGAAACAGTGTCCAGGGTTCCCGGGGTCCTGACCGCGATCGTGGCATGTTTCGCTGCTGTAATGGCATACGCAGCGTGGTCGACCTGGCCACAACCGCACCGACTGGTCTTCGGTGGGCGCCGCACCCTGAAGAGCGACTTCCGCGCCGTTCTCAATTACGGGTCCTGGGCCGGACTGGCAGGTGCGTGGATGGTGAAAAACAGGACCGGAGCGGCTCTTCAAATTCTGACCGGAATCGCTTGCTTCATCATGATGGGAAGTGTGGGTTTCATTACCTCCGGGCAAACGACGAGTAGGGATATCGGCACACCCCGCCCGGAGTCGATCATTCGCAACGACTTCGTATTCGGGATCACGTTCGGCATGATGGTCGGGCTAACGTTCGGGCTCATCTTCGGGGTTTACCGCGGGATGGCGGTCGGACTCACGTACGGAATCTTCCTCAGCCTCACGACTATCTTCATATTCTGCGCGGCAGGGCCACGTTACGTCGCCCTACTATTGTGTACCCGATGGCCCAGCCGAAACTCCCTGCCCTGGCGCCTGGGGCGATTCCTCGCCGTCTGTCACCAGGCCGGCCTGATTCGCATCGCGGGTAGGGGTTACCAATTCCGGCACCGGGAGTTGCAGGACTACCTCGCGCGCCACGCCACATCCTGGAGTTCGCGCTCGAGCCCTGAACCAGAGACGCCTCCGTGCGGGGACCGTTGAAGCCGCCTTACTGCGGAGTTTCGGGTAGACCGAATAGCGGAGTCTCGGTGCCGTCCCGAGCATCAATTCTGCAAAGAGGTTGCTCAGCGTAATTCCCCGTAGCACGGGGAAGGATGGGGTGTGGGGGCGTCCGTAGGGTGGTGGCGTGAGCGATGTGACGTACGCCCGCCTTGGTGCGGAGGCTGCTGGTGGGTTGATGGATGAGCTGTGTGAGGTCTACGCGGATGCGTACGGGCAGGTGCCTGGCGAGGACGCGACGGTCAAGGTCGATGCGTTCCGGGGGCGGGCTACGGGGGCGTTGGGTGCGCGGAACTACGAGCTGGTCACCGCGCGGGTGGGGGATGGGCTGGTGGGGTTCGTGTTCGGGTACAGCCTGCGGCAGGATCGGGGCTGGTTCGCGGGGCTTCGGCCGGTTCCGGAGGAGGGGTTCACCGACGAGCGGGGTGGTGAACGCACGGTGGTCCTGGCCGAGATCGAGGTGCGTAAGGCGTGGCAGGGTCGGGGGATCGGGCGGGGCCTGCACGATTCGTTCCTGAGGGGACGGCGCGAGGAGCGTGCGACCTTGACGGCCAACCCGGTTGCCACGGCAACCCATGCTCTGTACGAGGGGTGGGGTTGGCAGCGGGTAGGCAGCATTCCGGGCCGGCCGGGGGCGTACTACCGGGAGTACGCGATGTTCGTGCGTCCGCTCCCGTTACCTGGCGGGCGTTGAGGACCGGTAGGCGGCGATTGCCTGGTCGAGCTGCTTGACGGCGCGAGTGCGCTTCCAGGGATCGAGCCCTCGACGCATTTCCTGTAAACGCTGCTCGATGCGGCGAGTCGAGTTCACCGATGTCAGTTCCACGACTTCGATGGTGGTTTGGCAGGCCAGGCCGATGTTCTGCTGACGCGCGAAGGCATCTGCGCGGTAGAGAAGGCGGAACGACCGTTCGTGGATGTTGCCGTTGTCGCTGAGCCTCAACGCCTTCTCTGAAGCTGCCATGATTCGATCCACTCCGTCGAACTTCAACGCGTTCTGGGTGCTGGTGCTCCAGTAGAAGGATTCGTCGTAGAAGTACCACCAGGACTGGCTGGGGCTCTGGTCGGCCAGTGCTTCCTGTAGGGCGGTGTATTCGCGGTCGAGGGTTTGTTTGGATTGGTGGTTTTGGTTGTCGGCGGTGAGGGCGCGGACGGCTACGTCGGCGGCGTAGGCGCGGGCGTAGGGGCTGCCGGTTTGGTCGGCCCAGGCGGAGGCTGCGGCGGCGTGGTCGATGCCGATGCGGGGTTTGCCTTGCCAGGTGGCGAGGTGGCTCATGGTGCAGAGGATGTAGGTGACGAGTTCGACGGCGCGGGCGTCGTGGGCGGCGGTGCGTGCGTCGTCGTAGAGGCGTTGTGCGGTGTGGTAGTCGCCGGTGTTGAAGCAGAGCCAGCCGGCGAGTTGGGTGAGTTCGGCGTAGGTGGCGATGGCGCGGTCGCGGTGTGGGCCGTGGGGTGCGGCTTTGGCCTGTTGTTCGGCGATGCGTCGGTAGGCCAGGGCGGTGGGCAGGGTGGCGGCAGCGCCGAGGACGTCGCCCTGTCTGCGGAGGTTGGGGATCATGGCTTGGCAGTGCGCGAGGGTGGCCGGTTCGAACCGTGCGGGGTCGGTGAGCGTGGGTGCGGCGGTGGCGCTGTCGGTGAAGCCCGTCAACTCGGTCAGTGGTGCGCTCGCGGCGACGGCGAGTGCGGCGGTGAGTTTGCCGAGGAGGTCCCGTCGGGTCTGGGGGTGGGGTACTCGTTGTATCCACATGGTGATGACCTGCGCCAACTCTGCGAAGTTGACCTCCTCGGGTCGGCGGTACAGGCCGGCGGTTTCCGCTTGTGGCGGGGTGTCCGCGTCGGGGCCGGGGCGTCGACCGAGCAGGTCACGAAGCAGGATCTCTGCCTCGCCTGGCACCATGATTTCACCTTGCAGGCCGGGTTTCATCCCCTCGGGCGTGACGGGGGTCGATGCGGTGGCGGGGTCGAGGTGGCGGAAGCTGGGTAGGTCGGCCAGGAGGTCGGCGACGCTGCATTCGTAGAGTTCGGCGAGGCGGGCCAGGTTGTCCTGGGAGGGGGAGTAGCCGCCCTTGCCGGGCCAGATCTCCCAGTACGAGAAGCTCTTGAACGACTTGGGTTCGTTGGGCCAGCGCTGGTTCCATTCCTCGGCGGCCTTCGCCTGGCTCCATCCGCGTACGACGCGGAGCGCGACGCGGGGGTTGAGGCGGAACCTGTCGCGGAAGACCTCGGCGGTCTCGACCCATGTTCTTCCCGCTGACCGTAGTTCGGCGGCGAGGCGCGTTTGTTGCTGCCGCAGGCTCTCGGGATTCCCGTCGGTCATGTGCGGCCCTTCCCCGTCAGCCGTGTCCATCGATGGTGCTGCACCACCGTACGCAATTCGGGCCGTCTATGTAACTTCCCCGCGACACGGGGAATTGCGGGGAAGGAAACCTCCCAATGATCACAGGTGGCGGTGTCGGTGCCGCGTCAATGATCGTGGACGCAGTTGCCGGGCGACCGCGTTCCTGCGCCTTCTTCGCATTGCGAAGGATGTGGACCAGTGATGCCCGGAAGGCGTTGTCCGATGTCGGTGTCGAGAGGGGTGGACGTGACGATCCACCGGAGGAAGTGGTTCATGTCCGCGCCTGATCTTGAGCAGTCGCTGACCCCTGCTATCGCTGATCATGAGCGGGCGGCGGCGTACTTCTGGTCGTACATGGTGGATCGGAGTGTGCGGTTTCTGCCGGAGCGGCTTGCGCCGGTGTTCTTCTCGACGTTGGTGGAGTTGATCGCGCACGGTGCTGATCCTGCTGCTTATCGGGCGGGGCTGGTGGTGTTGGGTCGGTTGTACCGGCGGTTCGGTCTGCATTCGTATCACGGGACGGTAATCGGGGCGGCCGTGGTGGCTACGGTGCGGCGGTTTGAGGGGGAGTCGTGGGGGCCGGAGTCGGCGCGGGTGTGGGAGCAGGGTTGTTTCCGGGTGTTGCGTCTGGCCGAGCAGTCCGCCGAGATGCTGGGTGATGGTCCGCAGGTGTCGTTCGGTGTGGTGGAGTCGGTGGTGTCGGCGTCCGGGTGCGTCGCGGTGGTGACGGTGCGTCCGGTGCGGCGTCTGGTTTATGTGCCGGGTGACGCTGTGCCGGTGTGTTCGCCTCGGTTGCCGGGGCGGTGGCGGTGGTTGTCTCCGGCGAACGCGCCGCGTCCGGACGGGACGGTGGAGTTCCACGTCAGTGTCGTTCCTGGTGGTGTCGTCTCGCCGGTGCTGGTGAGGCAGGTGGTGGCGGGGGAGTTGCTGTGGTTGGGGCCGCCGTGTGAGGTGGGCTTGTCGTTGGCGGCGGCCGGTGATGCCGATCTGTTGCTGGTTGCTGGGGGTACGGGTCTTGCGCCGTTGCGGGCGTTGGTGGAGCAGGTTGCGGCCTCGCCGGGTGGGCGGCGGGTGACGTTGGTGGTGGGTGTTCGCAGGTTGGGGGGTCTGTATGACGCGGCGGCGTTGGACGAGTTGCAGCGCGAGCATGGTGAGTGGTTGACGGTGGTGGTGGTGCTCTCGGGCGATGGTGGTGCTGATCCGGTTGCTCGGGGGAGTTTGCTGGGGTCGGTGTTGCATCACTATGAGGCGGGGCAGGCGGTGTTGGTGTGTGGTCCGCCGGAGTTCGTCCGGGAGGCGCGGACGTGGCTGCCGATCGGTGGGGTGAAGCCTGACGACCTGCATGTGGCGGTGACGTTCCAGCGGGGCTTCGACGTGGACTTGTGGGCGTCGCGGCAACGCTCCGTCGACACCACTGCGGTCGTCGAGGCGGCCGGTGGTGAGGGCGGGGACCGCCGGGTGGGGGACGTGCCGTGACGCGGGTCGTGGTGTGTCGTGCGTCGGTGGTGGATCGTGACGTGTTGTCGCCGCTGGTGGCGGAGTCGTTGTCGGCGGGGCCGGTCGGTGGCTGGTTGGTGCCCGACGTCACCGAACGACCCGAGGTGCTGGGCCGGTATGCGCGGCTGTTGGTGTCGTGGGGGTTGGAGCACGGCGAGGTCGGTACGACGGGGGACCGGTCGGTGGTGGCGGTGTGGCATCGGCGGTTGGAGGTGCCGGTGTCGTCGGCGGCGTGGATGTATGACCTGCACCGGGTCCTCGGTCGGCACGCGTCGCGGTTCGCGTTGTGGCACGCCTACGTCGACGCCGTGGTCCCGCAGGTCCCCCACGCCTACCTGGCGCACCTCGCCGCCCGCCCCGGCGGCGACGAGGCAGCGCGGGCGTTGCTGACCGCCCACCACCGGGTCTTGGACGGCGAAGGTCTTCCCGCGTACGCGGAGGTTTCGGGTGGTCGTCCGAGGGAGGGTTTGTTGGCCGGGCTGGGGTATGAGCCGAGGTCACCGATCCTGCTGGAGCCGGACGGCCCCGCGCTGTGGCGGATGTGGCGACCCGGCCCTGACAGCGGCCGGGCGTGTGGCGGGCTTCCCCCTCGGGTCCGGCTGCGCCGTGGGGTGACCCCGGTACGTGGCCGGCTCGTCCCGGTACCGCCGCGTTCTCCCTGACCGTTCTCTCTGACCGCGCCCGGTAGGGCGTCACCCCTGATCAGTAGCTGGCGGAGGCCATGTGGCCCGCCAGTCCCACCCGTGCACCCACTTTCCGAAGGAGGGCTTGTCT
The DNA here is from genome assembly GCF_030518815.1 of Micromonospora cynarisoli. Lineage (NCBI taxonomy): Bacteria > Bacillati > Actinomycetota > Actinomycetes > Micromonosporales > Micromonosporaceae > Micromonospora > Micromonospora cynarisoli. The sequence goes on from NZ_CP130426.1 coordinate 5,516,798, forward strand.
CATGTCGACCGTTGTCGAGCGTCCCGTGGTCATGGTCCCGCCGCGTCGGCGTGCGGCGGGTTGGTGGTTGCCGCCCTGGCTGACCCCTACTCGCTCCCGGCCCGCCGCCTCCGACCGCGCGGACGGCCAGGCCGACGCGGACACGGAGCCGCAGGCGCACCTGTGGGGGTACGCGCTCCGCCGGGAGTGGCCGGACGGCACGCATGACCTGTTCGGGTTCACGCCCCGCGCCGACGTGGCGTTGCGGCGTCTCGACCGTGACCGGGGCTACTGGCGCACGGGGCCGGTGCGGCCTGTGGCGGTGTATCTGGTGCCGGTGCACGCCGCCGATGTCACCACCCATCCGGTACGGGACTGCCGTAAGGCGTCGTGCCCGGACGCTCCCAGGCGGGGGCGGCGGTGAGCGTGCACGAGCAGGTGGCTCTCGCCCGGCGGACGATGACCCCGACCGGTCTGTCGATCTTTGGGGCGGCGGCGTCGGCACCGATGGTGGTTCTCGCCGGTGGTCTGGTCACCACCTACGCCACGACCCGGGTGACCGCCCTGCCCCTCACCTTCCTCCTAGTCGCCGGGGTCGTGGCGTTGTTGATGGTCGGCTACACCGCGTTGGCCCGGCAGGTCGGTCATCCGGCGGCGTATTACGGCATCCTCGCCCAGGCTGTCAGCCGTGGTTGGGGTGTCGCCGCCGGTCTGGTCGCGCTGGTCGCGTACACGGCGATCCAGACCAGCTTGTACGGGCTGTTCGGGGCGATCCTCGCCGGCCAGCTCGGCGGGACGTGGTGGGTGTGGGCCGGTATCGCGTGGGCCGTTGTCGGCGCGCTTGGGGTGCGGGCGATCGCCTTGTCGACCTGGGTCCTCGGTGGGGTTCTCGCGGTTTCGCTGCTGATCGTGGGCCTGTTCGTCGTGGCGGGTCTCGGTTCTCCAGCTGACGGTGCCGTGTCGTGGGAGGGGTTTGACGTCTCCGGTTTGGCGGTGGGGGGGATCGGTGGGGCGGTGGCGTTGTGCGTGGCGGCGTTCATGGGTGTCGACGCCCCTGGTTCGTTCGTGGAGGAAGCCGTCGACCGCCGGTCGATCAGCCGCGCCACCATCACCGCCGTTCTGGCCTTGGGCGGTGTGTATGCCGCTGCGGCGTGGGCGATGGGTGTCGCCGTCGGCCCGCACACCGTCGCCGTCCGCGCCGCCGACCCGTCGTCCGGCCTGCCGTTCACGGTCCTCGAACCTGCCGGCCAGGGGTGGGTGGGTGTTGCCGGGGTGGTGTTGGTGTTCGCGATCGTCACGTCGATGTTGGCGTTTCACAACGTGATCGCCCGGTACGTGTTCGCCATGGCCCGCGAAGGTGTCCTCCCGACCGGTCTCGCCCGCACCGACAGCGCGACCCGGGTCAGCGCCCCGCGTGGTGGTTCCCTTGCTCAGACGTCGGTGGCGGCCCTCGTCGTCGCCGCGTTCGCCATCGCCGGGGTCGACCCGGTGGCGGTGATGTTCACCTGGCTGTCGACCCTCGGCGCGTTGGGCCTGCTCTGCCTGCTGCTCGCCGCCTCGGTCGCCGCGCTGGCCGCTCCACCCGCCGTGCGGGGTGAACGGGCCGGGGTGTGGCAGTGGAAGGTCGCGCCGGTGTTGGGGGTGTTCGGCGGGTCGGTGGTCCTGGTCGCGATGGTCGGCAATGTCGGCTCGCTGCTCGGGGCGGTGCCGGGGTCGCCGTATCCGCTGCTGCTCCCGGCACTCCTCGCCGCGACCGCTGCCGCGGGCGGCATGTGGGCGAGGTATCTGCGCCGCACCCGACCCGACGTGTATGCCGGCATCGGCCACGGCACCCCGAAGACGCATGCCGTTCCCGACGCCCTGCACATCTCCATCTGACCGGCGAGGACAACCCGATCATGACGACCTACACCGCCCACACGCCAGCAGCACCGGGCTACCGCAGTAGTGACCCGCTGGATCCGGCCTGGCGGCCCGAACCCCGGCCGACGCCACCACCGCCCGGCCCCCGCCGGCCAGCAGACCACCAGCCCCCACCGGCACCCCGTCTGATCCAACCGGCCCCGCCGGACTACCGGATGCCCGACGAGCGACCGTACCGCCGGGACGTCCCCGTCCACGTGGCCCCGCCCGAGCACATCCCGTCACCCTCCGCACAGCCGGGGGAGCCCGACGACAGGGTGTCGGTCGAGGCTCGCTGGTGGGCCGATCTGCGGCAGCAGGTCGTCTACCGGGCGAAACGCCTGAACACCGGCCACATGATCGAAGCCGATCAACGCTACGGACACCGCGACGCCCTCAGCCCACACGGGGTGATGCTGTTCTTCGTCTCCGACGCCCCCACCCAACCCCACGGCTACCAGTTGCACACCGCCTACCGGCTGTGGCTGGCCTCCCCCGAATCCCAACACCTGCCCCGCCTCCTCGCCGACCTCACCGACGTCGTCACCGACAACATCGCGCGGGCCGGTGCGGCGGCCCGCCGATGGCATCCCCTCGGCCCACACGGCTCGATGGTCAACGGCGGCGACATGACCCTGCCCGCCGGGGCCGTCTACGTCGGCGCGGGCGTGACCACCCTCGACTCCGACCAGGGCCGCTGGCAGCAACTCGCCCGCACCCTACGCGCCTCCGGCGACCACCACCGCCGCTCCGTGTTCGACCTCAAAGGCCAATGCTTCGCCCTGCTCACCGACGGCACCGCCCTACACGTCGACCGCGACCCCCACGCACCCCTCGGCACCGACGGCGTCCGCTGCACCAAACCCCTCGACCCCGACCGGATCACCTACTACAACCCCCACGAACACCTCACCGACCAGGGCGACACCACCACCCGCGACACCTGGACCCAACTCACCCGGCTACACCGCGCCCTCGCCGGGCACCTCCTCGCGGGACGTCCGGCATGACCCACACCCCCACCCCCACCCCCGCGTCCGCTCGTCTGGGTGGTCTGGCCGAGGCCGCGGACCTCGGCCGTACCCCCGTCGACGTCACCGCGGTCCTGGACCACCTGGCCGCCGAGGCCGACACCACCGCACCGACCTGCATCGGCTTCCCCGGCGCGGTCGACCTGGACCACCGGGAGGTGATGGCCCGCCTCGGCCACCGCCTGTGGAACAACATCGGCGACCCCACCGACACCACCGGCACCCCCCACACCCGCATCCTCGAACAAGCCGTCATCACCTGGCTCGCCGACACCCTCCACATGCCCACCCACGACCGGTGGGGCTACGTCACCACCGGCGGCACCGAAGGCAACCTCTCCGCCCTCCACACCGCCCACCGCCGCCTCCCGACGGCACGGATCTACTACTCGACGGCCGCGCACTACTCCATCCCGAAGATCGTCGAGATGCTCGGAGCACGCGGCGTGCTGGTCGACGCCGGCCGCGACGGGGAGATGGACTACGACCACCTCGCCACCCAGGTACACCGCCACCGCCGGTGGCCGGCCATCGTCGTCGCCACCGCCGGCACCACCATGACCGAAGCCGTCGACGACACCACCCACATCCACACCATCCTCGACCACCACCAGGTGCCCGGCCGGCACGTACACGTCGACGCCGCCCTGTCCGGCATCCCCCTCGCCCTCGACGGACGACTCCGCCTCGACGACGACAGCCGCATCGCCAGCATCACCGTGTCCGGACACAAATTCCTCGGGGTACCCACACCGTGCGGAGTGGTCCTCATCCGCAACAGCCTCCGCCGCGACAGCACCCAGGTCACCTACACCGCAACCCTCGACTCCACCGTCACCGGATCACGCTGCGGACTCGCCGCCGCACTGCTCTGGCACGCCATCGCCACCCACGGCCGCGAAGGACACCGATGGCGGGTCAGCCAAGCACGCCACCTCGCCGCCTACACCGTCGACCAACTCACCACCGCCGGCTGGCCCGCCTGGCGACACCCCCACGCCTTCACCGTCGTCCTCCCCACCCCACCCACCGCAGTACGGGCGAAGTGGCTCCTCGCCACCGACACCGACGTCAGCCACCTCATCTGCATGCCCGGCATCACCCACGGACAGATCGACGCCTTCGTCACCGACCTCACCGACGCCACCGGACCGGGTGCGGGCCATCCACACCGTCTGGGGCCAATTCCCCGCCCCCGGTCCGCGCCTACCGGCAGGGGACGACAGTGAGCGGCCGGGGCCGTCGAAACGGTCCCGGCCGCGTCTCCTGCCGGGGTCACCCGTCGAGCGGCTTGATCCAGATGTTGCGGTACTGGACGGGGTTGCCGTGGTCCTGGAGCCGGATCGCGCCGGCCGCCGGACCCTCCGGCCGGCTGCCGCCGGTCGGGCCGAGGATCTCCACGTCGTCGTGCACGGTGACGCCGTTCCACACCACGGTGACCCGGGGGTTCGCCACCTTGACGCCGGCCGCGTCGTAGCGGGCCTGCCGGTACTCGATGACGTACGTCTGCCAGGTCTGCGGCGGGCGGGCGGCGTTCACGTCGGGCGCCTTCTGGGTGTAGATGGCGGCGGCGTCGTTGTTCTGCGGCGGGTCGATGCCGAACGAGTCGAGCACCTGGATCTCGTAGCGGTCCTGGAGGTAGACGCCGCTGTTGGCGCGCTGCTGGCCGGTCACCTCCGGCGGGTAGAGCGGCAGGTTGAACTCGACGTGCAGCCGGAAGTCGCCGAACGCCTGCACGGTACGCAGGTCGCCGCCGCGTACGGTCATGGTGTTGCCGTCGAGCGTCCACTCCGGTTCACGCCCGTCGGTGTGCTGCCACTCGGTGAGGTCACCGCCGTCGAACAGGGTGATCCGTTCCCCGCGCGGCCGGACGGCGAGCACGTCGAGGTTGACGTGACCGGAGTCGGCGCTCTCCTTGCGGTACTCGACGATGTTGCGGCCCCGGCGCAGGTGCGCCTTGGTGGTGACGGTGCCCCACTCCTCCCAGGTGACGGTGGACGGGAAGACGGTCTGTTCGATCCGCTTGCCGTTGACGTACAGGCTGAGTTGCTTGGGGCCGGAGAACGGGTTGGGGCCGTTGCTGTAGCGCATCGCCAGGTCGTGGTTGCCGGCCTCGGGGACGTCGACGGAGATCCGGGTGGACGAGCCGTCGTCGGCGAACCCGGCGGCGAAGCCGGCACCTGAGTAGGCGGCGTGGTCGGTGGCCATCCCGACGCCGACGGTGCGACCCTCCTCGGCCTCGAAGAACGTCTGCGGCTGGGCCACCCGGCCGGGGATCTCGTTGAGCGTGTACCAGGCCTCGGTGTTCCACAGCTGCTCACCGTCGGCGGCGGAGAACGGGCGCGGCGAGCGGACGTGCACCACCCGGTTCTCCTTGAGGCCGGGGATGCGCAGCCTGACGGTCCGCCCGTTGGCCGCCAGCACCGCCCTGGTGACCGTGAGCTTCTCCAGGTCGAGCTTGGGACCGCCGTACTGGCTGGTCGCCCCGTAGCGCCACTGCGTCACCTGGTACGCCTCGGCGAGCCGTTGCGCGGTCTCCGGCGACAGCTTCTCGGTGTACTCCAGGTCGAACCCGTTGGCGGTGGCCCGCATCTGCTTGACCTCGAAGGTCGAGGTGCCGTTGGGGGTGAGTTTCTGGAGGCCGTAGCTGAGCTTGCCCTCCTGGCCCCAGTTGCCGCCGGCACCCACGCCGCCCACGTAGAGCGCGCCGTCGGGGCCGAGGGTGACCTCGTTGACGCCGGCCTCCAGGCCCTGCGTGTGCCGGAACACCGCCCCCTGGTACTGCCCCTCGACCTCGTCGAGGTACACCCGTTGCAGGCCGCCGTAGGTGACGTCGCCGACGACGAGCTGCCCGGCGTACGGGCCCTGCGTCAACAGCACCGGGCTGGACGGGGAGTTGCCGATCTCGTTCTGCGGGAGCCAGACGATCGGCCGGGTCACCGGCTTGTCGTCGTACGGCCCGTCGGGGGTGGTGTAGTGGTTGAAGAAAGCCCCCTGCTGGATCTGCACCAGCTTGGACGCGGGTAGCCAGCCACCCTGGTTGTCGGTGACGAGGACCTCGCCGCGCGGCCCCCAGCCGATCCCGTTCGGGGTGCGCAGCCCGCCCGCCACGTACGTGATCTTGCCGGTCCGGGCGTTGACCTTGATCGAGGTGCCCCGGTTCGGTGCGGGCTGCGGCACGGTGGTGGCACCGCCCTGGTTGATCGCGACCGACAGGTTGAGGTGGAAGAACCCGTCGCGGTAGAGCAGGCCGAACGCGAACTCGTGGAAGTTGCCGCCCCACGGCCAGGTGGCGACCGTACGCCGGTCGTCGGCGACGCCGTCGCCGTCGGTGTCGCGCAGCGCGGTCAGTTCGTCTTTCTGGCTGACGTAGACGGTGCCGTCGACCACGGCGACGCCCTGCGGCTCCCGCAGCCCGTCGGCGAACCGGTGGTAGGTCGCCTGCTCCGGGCCGGTCGCGCCGGTGACGCCCTCGCCCACCCAGATCTCGCCGGTGGCGTTGTCGGTGCCGCCCCAGGTGCTCAGCACGAGCGCGCCGTCGGGGCGGAACGCCATCCCGGTGACCTGCGGCCGGAACCCGTCGGGGCGGATGTCGGTGAGGGTGTAGCCGGGGTGCACCCGGTCGAGCGGCAGGCCGTCGCCGGCCGAGTCGGTGGCCCCCTCGCAGTACTTCCAGCCCGGCGCGGTGACCCGGACCACCCCGGCGTCGGTGCTCAGTGCGGAGTTCGGGACGAGGGTGAAGTCGCTGCTGCCGGGCGGTCGCCACGCCAACCGGAGCACCTGGCCGCCACCGTTGTCGAAGTGCTCGATCCGCAGCGGGTGCCGGCCGGCGGTGAGGGTGATCGACCCCTCCTTGGCGGTTTCCCCGTGCAGCCCGTCGTGGTCGACGACGACGGTGTCGCCGATGCTCAGCCGGGAGCCGTCGTCGCTGGTGAGGCGGAAGGCGTAGGTGCCGTCGACGGGGGCGGCGAGGTTGCCGGTGACGTGGCTGACGAACCGGTCGGACAACCCGAAGTCGTCGGTGCTGCTCCAGTCGACCTGCGGCATCAGCTTGTCGACGTTGGGCGTCTGGGCGGGCTTGAGGGTGCACAGCGCCGACAGTGAGGTGCCCATGTCGTACGTACGCAGGGTGACGCCGGGCTCCTGGGGTGGCAGGTCGGCGGCGGGGGCGGCGGTGGCCGGGGCGACGGACCCGGTGGCGAGCGCGGTCTCCAGGGCGGTGCCGGCGGCCACGAGCGCGGATCTGCGCCGCCGGTGCGGGGTGGTCATGGTGCCTCCAGTGGTGGTGGGCCCGGCCGGGGGACCGCGCCACTTTCTTCCGTTGACGGTTCGGTATGGAACGCGTCACACCGAAGATTGATCGCAGACACTAGCACTTTGGATCGATTCGGGGAAACTTTTCGATGGTTGTGCAAAAGTCGACCGGGGGCGGGTCGAATCCACCGGCTCGTGGGCTGGTGGGCGGGGTCGGGGGTGAGGCACTATGCCCATGGAATCCGCGCAGCTCAAGCCAGGACTGGTAGGTGAACCGTGCCGCTGCCCCGTCGCGTGGTCGTTTCCGGTGTGATCGCCACGGCCGTCCTCGGCACGGCGGTGGGCGTCGCCGTCTGGGCCGGCCGGGACGACCCGGCGTACCAACCACCGACGTCACGCGTGGTGCAGCCCGGCGCACCCGGCCAGCCGGGCCGGCAACTGTCCGGCACCGACCTGGCGCAGGTCTCGCCGCCCGGGTTCACCGCCGCCGACAGCCGCTTCGTGCAGGGCATGATCCCGCACCACACCCAGGCCCTGGCGATGACCGCGCTGCTGGCCGGGCGCACCACCAGCCCCGACGTGACGCTGCTGGCCAAGCGGATCGAGGTGTCGCAGGGCGACGAGATCGCCCGGATGCGCACCTGGCTCGCCGAGCGCAACGTACCGTCCGCCGGTCCGCACGACGGGGCGGCGCACGACGCGCTCATGCCGGGAATGCTCACCGCCGCCCAGTTCGAGCAGCTCAAGCAGGCGCGCGGTACGGAGTTCGACAGGCTCTTCCTCACCGCGATGATCCGTCACCACCAGGGCGCACTGACCATGGTGGAGCAGTTGTACGCCGCCGGCGGTGGCCTGGAACCGGCGAGCGACCAGTTCGCCCGGGAGGTCAACGCCGACCAGGGCATCGAGATCCAGCGCATGCAGCAGATGCTGGCCAAGCTCGGCTGATCGGGTGTCCGCCGGCCGCACCCGGTCGCCGGGCCAGCCCCCGCCGCCGGCCCGTGCCGGAACGGCCGGGGCCTGCCCAGCGTCACTGGGCAGGCCCCGGGTTCAGGCGGTCCGTCGGCCCGGTCGGGCCGGGCGGGTCACCTGTCGAACTGGTCGATCAGCGCCTGGGCGTCGCGGACCAGCAGGTTGCGCGCCCCGATGGCGTTGAGCGCGCGGGCCTGGTCGAGGAAGGCGGTCAGGTGGGTGACCGCCTCCGCCGGCTGGCCGCTACCGGCCGCCGCGCCGGCCTTGCCGAGGCTGGTGGTCAGCTTGTCGGCGTTGCCCGCGCTGACGGTGCCGGCGGACCGGTAGCCGTCGACGAGGGCCTGGAGGTCGGCGAAGGACGTCGCGGTGGTGAACGTGACGGACCGGTTGGTGGTGTTACCGGCCTTGTCCTTCGCGGTCACCGTCAGGGTGTGGCTGCCCAGCGGGAGGCCGGACAGGGTGACCGTCGCCCCCCGGGCGACCCGCTTGCCGTCCAGCAGCGCGCTGTCGGGGTTGATGCCGGGCCCGGAACCGGTGTCGGTGACCGTCCAGTCCACCGTCACCGTGCCGGAGTCGCCGTACGTCGTGCCCTCGGTCAGCCCGGACACCTGCACCTCGGGGGCGGTCCGGTCGATCTTGAGCCACTGGCTGCCCTGCCGGGAGGTGTTGCCGGCCGCGTCGACCGCCCGGTAGCGCACCGGACCCTTCACCTCGGCGCTGATCGTCGCGACGCCGCTGGCCGGCACGTCCACCCAGGTCACGCCGTCGTCGACGGAGTACTGGCCGGTCCACATGCCGGGGATCAGGCCGGTCAGGGTGAGCGTGACGGCATCGGTGTACCAGCCGTTGTTGCCGGTCGGCTCGGCCGGGCCGACCGTGGCGGAGACCCGGGGGTTGAAGGTGTCCGCGAGGTCCACCACGGCCTGGCGGAGCGTCCCGTACGCCGCGGCGTCCAGCCGGTCGGCGAGCGTCCGCAGTTGCGTCTCGGCGGCGAACCGCTTGCCCTCGGCGGCGAACCCGCTGGCCCGGCCCAGGGCCGTGTCGACCTCCGCGCTCAACGCCTGGTCGATCGCGCCGGCCCGTACCCCCTGGTCGTGGTAGGCGCGGACGAGCGCGAAGCTCGGCGTCCAACTGATCTTCGGCTGCCCCTGGGCGTTGAACCCGGCGAGCTTCACCTGGGTGGCGGCCTCGATCTCCGCCGCCGACAGGTGGGCGCTGGGCTTCAGCGCGAACACGTCGAAGCCCCGGGCGATCTCGTTACCGTACAGGTTGCCGTTGTACCAGTACGCCGACCAGAAACCACCCAGCACGAGCGCGCTCGGGTTGACCGGGCCCCGGTCGAAGTACGCGATCTCGTGCGGGTTCTTCGAGTCGGTGAAGTCGAACACCGAGATGCCGCCCTGGTACCAGGCCTGCACCATGACGTCGCGGCCGGGCACCGGGATCAGCGAGCCGTTGTGCGCGACGCAGTTCTCCTGCAACGACTGGGGCACCGGCAGCTTGTAGTAGCTGGCGAAGGTCATCTTCCGGTCGACGATGTCGAAGATGGCGTTGGCGCCCCACTGCGGCAGGTCGGTGTCCCGGCAACGCGCGCCGCTGCCACCGCCCCACTCGTCGGTGAAGATCACCTTGGTGCCGTCGTTGTTGAACGTCGCCGAGTGCCAGTACGCGAAGTTCGGGTCGGCCACCTCGTCGATCCGCTTCGGGTTCGCCGGGTCCGAGATGTCGATCAGGATGCCGTTGCCCTGGCACGCGCCGGCCGCCAGCCCGATCTCCGGGTACGCGGTGATGTCGTGGCAGGCGTTGGTGTTCGGCGTCGGCGACCAGGTCGACCCGGACGGGTGCCGGGGCGTGACCGGGCCGTTCTGGAGGCCGTCGACCCGACCGGTGACCGGGTCCTGGAACAGCCTCGGCTGGTTCACCACGGCGGCGTCCTGCGGCGCGGCCACCGGCACCTTGATGACGTCGATTCGCCACCGCGACGGGTTCTCCCCGTCGGCGGCGTTGTTGTTGCAACCCTCCATCGTGGTCGCCGGCCGTACCGAGGTGGTGCCGGAGACGTAGACGTAGACGTTGTCGGCGTCGCGGGGGTCGGTCACCACGGAGTGCGTGTGCGAGCCACGGCAGAGTTGGACGGCCGCCACCTGCACCGGGTTGCGGACGTCGCTGATGTCGAAGACCCGCACCCCCTGGAACCGGGTGCCGACGTTGGGGTTGGTGCCGCAGTCGACCCGGCCCCGGCTCTCCTCGACCGACATGAACAGCAGGTTGCCGTGCACGGAGAGGTCGCCCTGCCCACCGGGGCACACGACGCTGGTGACGAGCGTCGGCTCGGCCGGGTCGGCGACGTCGACGACGGTGAACCCGTTGTAGTTGCCCTGGAAGGCGTACCGGCCGCCGAAGGCGAGATCCGAGTTGTAGTACCCGCCGTTGCCCGGGTTCGTCGGGTCGACGAACCCGGCGGGCTTGTCGCGGTGCGCGACGTGTTCGAGGTTGCTGATCGCGGACTGTGCGTCGAGCCAGCCGCCGCCGAGGCCGACGCGCGGATCGGGCTCCGCCGCCGACGCGGTGCCGGGGAGCGCGCCGGCCAGCAGCAGCCCTGCGGCTATCAGGCCGAGGGTCCGTCGACCCCGGCGTGCCCTGGTGGTTGGGGGAGTTGTCATGTGTCGCCTTCCGATCGAAGACCAGCCGCGACGTCCACATAGGGAGAAACGCGTCGCGTGAGTAAGGACCGTACCGACGATGCGGTGCTGGTCAAGACGCCCAGGTGAGCTATGTACGTGTTTGCGCGGCAAGCCGTACGCAATTGCTCCCGGGCGCTCACGCAGGTCACGACAGTCGTAGGAGCCGCCGCCCCGGTCCTTACGCCACTCGTCGAGGCACCGCCCACACCCCCGGCCGCGCCGGACGCCCGGCGGACGTCTCCGAGCGCTCATGTTCGGTTTCTGGCACCGTGGGGTACGACGCGCTGCGTCACCGGATGTCCGGTACGCCTAGACGAAGGGGGTTCAGGTGGAATTCACGCTGTCGACCCGCCGGGAGGGGGCCGGCACGGTGGTCGAAGTCGCCGGTGACCTCGACATGAGCACCACCCCCCAACTGCGGGAACGGTTACGCGAGGTGGTCGAGGGCGGCGCCCGGGTGGTGGTGGTCGACCTGACCGGCGTCGGGTTCATGGACTCCAGCGGCCTCGGCGCGCTGGTGGTCGCCTACCGTGAACTGCGGGAACGCAACGGCTGGCTGGGGCTGGCCGGGGTGCGCCGGTCGGTCCGCACGGTGTTGTCGATCACCTCGGTCGACCAGGTCATCACCATCTTCGACACGGTGCGCGACGCCGAGGCGGCGGCCCCGGCGGCGTGAGCGTCCTCACCGGGACGGGGCGCTGGCCCGGTCGGTGTCCGCACCGGCCGTGCTGCGGCGCGGCCCGTGGTCGCCGTACCAGTCGATGATCATGAGGGTGGCGTCGTCGGTCAGGTCCGGGCCGGCGGTGGCCAGCACCGCGTCCGACAGCGCCCGGACCGCCTCGCGGGGGTGCAGCGACGCGATGTCGTGCAGGGCGGCGGGCAGGTCGAGATCGGCGGCGTTGCGTTCGCGCATCCCGTCGGTGACCACGACCAGCCGGTCACCGGGCCGCAGGACGATCTCCCCGCTGCGGAACCCCGCCTCGGGAAACATGCCAAGCGGAAAGTTGCCGGGCAGCTCCAGCATCGTGGCCCGGCCGTCGCGGACCAGCATCGGTGGGACGTGCCCGGCGTTGAGCAGCTCGCAGCGCCCGGTGGGCAGGTCGATCCGGCCCAGCACCGCCGTCACGTACGCGCCACGGACGTTGGCGTTCTCGGCGACGGCGCGGTTCGCCTCCTCGGCCTGACCGGTGAGGCCCAACCCCCGGCGGCGGGTGTTGCGCAGGCTGCCCACCCCGAGGGTGGCGGTCAGCGCGCTGGCGACCCCGTGCCCCATCGCGTCGGTGACGCTGACGTGCAGCACGTCCCGGGCCACGCTGTAGTCGAAGGTGTCCCCGCCCACGCTGGCGGCCGGTTCCAACCAGCCGGACAGGGCGAACGCCCCGGCCTCACAGGTGAACGAGGCGGGCAAGCAGCCGACGCTGGATCTCGGCGGAGAGGGTGAACGGGGTGCTGCGCTGCCCCCACTCGAACAGGTCGGTGTGCCGCCGGTTGGCGATCACCACGAACGCCAGCGCGTGCGCGGTACGGGCGACCCGCTCGACCACCTCGGCGTCCGGCTCGGCGGGCAGGTCGATCTCCAGCAGGCCGATGGCCTCGCCACGTTCGGTGACGGGGGCGAGCAGCGTCCACCGCCCGTCGCCGGGAAGCACCCGGGGAACCTGGTGACGTACCACCTGCTCGTAGGGGCCGCCGTCGAAGGGCAGCACCTCGGCGAGTTCCTCGCCCTGGCGGCGGCCCGGCCCGGCGACGCCCGGCTGGTGGGTCAGCCGGACCAGGGCCCGACCGCTGAGATCGGCGATCAGCAACGAGACACCGAGCGCGTCCAACGCCGTGGCGATCGCCCCGGTGACCGCCTCGACCGCCTCGACCGGCGCGGCGTCCTCGGCCGACTGCAGCATCTCGGCCAGCACGGCCTGCTCGCTGTCCTCCACCTGTGGAGCATAGGCACTCCCGGTGCCCGCCGCCTCACGGGCGACCGGGCGGCAGCGGTCCCGCCCCGGGCCGCCGTACGGGCGGGGGCCCGGCGGCCACGGCCTGTCGGTCCGGTCAGCGGCGGGCCAGCGCGGACTCCAGCCGGCGGATCAGCGTCGTACGGCCCTTGCCCCGGCGCTCGGCCCGCAGGGCGGCCCGGAGCTGTGCGGTGTCGAGATCGCGGACGTGTTTCGTCGCCTCGGCGACGGTCAGCTCGGTCAGCGAGCCACCGGAGGTGACGCTGCGGCGTGCGCGTTTGGCCGGGCCGGTGTTGGCCACGTACTGCCGGCCGGAGGTCGACGCCCGGCGCTTGCGCACGTCGGTGGCCCGTTGCTGCTGCGGGGAGAGCTGCTTCCACGCCTCGTCGGGCAGGTACCTGTCGGTCTCGCCGTCGTGCCGGGCCCGGGTGGTGCCCCGTCTGGTCCGCCACTTCTGGTCCCCCCAGCGGCGCAGGGACTGCTGCCGCTCGTCCCGTGGGCCCTGGTAGCCGCCGCCGCGCTGCTGGTACTCGCGGGTCAGCAGCTGCGACTTGCGGGCCGACCACTGGCCCGGTCGTCCGCCCCGGTCGCCGGCCCGGATCTCCTCCTTGAGCTGCTCGCGCAGCTCGGGTTTCGTGTAGCGCGCCATGGGCGCGGATTACCCGTGGTCGCCCGCCGTACTCACCCGTCGGTGAGCCGGCCGCGCAGGGTGGCCAGCGCCCGGCTGATCAGCCGGGAGACGTGCATCTGGGAGATGCCGACCCGGTCGGCGATCTCCGACTGGGTCAGGTTACCGTGGAACCGCAGGGTCAGGATCAGGCGTTCCCGTTCCGGCAGGGCGGCGAGGGCCGGGCCGAGGGCGACGTGGATCTCGACGAGTTCGAGGTCGTGGTCCTCGGTGCCGAGGGTGTCGGCGAGTTCCATGCCGCCGTCGGTGCCGATGGGGGTGGACAGCGAGGTCGCCCGGTAGGCGCAGGCCCCCTCCAGCCCCTCCAGGACGGTCTCCTCGGACAGGTCGAGGTAGCCGGCGATGTCGGCGACGGTCGGCGACCGCCCCAGCGTGTGGGCGAGGGTGCCGTTCGCCTCGCTGATCGCCAGGCGCAGCTCCTGGAGCCGGCGGGGGACCCGCACCGACCAGGTGCGGTCCCGGAAGTACCGCTTGATCTCACCGATGACGGTGGGCACGGCGTACCCGGTGAAGGCGACGCCCCGGGCCGGGTCGAAGTGGTCGACCGCCTTGATCAGCCCGACCGCCGCGGTCTGGGTGAGGTCGTCGTCCTGGACGCCGCGCCCGGCGTAGCGGCGGGCCAGGTGCCGGGCGAGCGGCAGCCACGCCTCGATGGCGCGGGCCCGCAGCGCGGGGCGACGCGGATCGTCGACAGGCAGGGCGGCCATCGTGGCCACCAGGTCGTCGGCGGCGGTGCCGTCCGGGGCGAGGATCGGTTCGGAGGTGCTGAGCATGCTGGACCTTCCGCAGGTGCCCGCTGATCGGAGGCGACGCATCGGCTGACGCCGGAGCACGCGGACGGGCTGCGCGCTGTCGCAGGGTCACGATCACGGGCATGGTCACCGCGTCATGTAATCCATTCGTTGGACGCGACGCTACCCGAACGAATGGTGAATTGCCAGCCGAACGGTGGATGTTGGGCTGGCGGGCCGCCCGACGTCCCGGTCACCTGCGGAACGCCTCCCGCCGGCACGCCGTCATCTTGGGCGACTGGAAGTCACCGTTCGGGCCGACCTCGGTGATGCCGAACTCGCCGTCCTCGTCGGGCGCGGTCAGCCGGTAACCGGCCTGCTTGGCGCACCGGTACCACTCGCGCTGGTTGTCCCGGAACGCCGCGTTGTCCGTACGCTTCTGGCGCTCCTCGAAGAACTCCGGCTCCGTCGACCGGCACGCCGCCCGTACCCGCCTCGCCTTCGGGTCGTTCTGGCTCTCCTTCCAGATCACGCTCCGGCCGTCCTCGTAGCCGGGGCCGCCCTCCTTCGCCACACACCGTCCCCAGGCCGCCCGCAGCGCCTCGATCTCGTCGTTCGTGGCGTCGAGGGGGATCAGCGGACGCTGGTCCTCCACGTCGGCGGGACCGGTGGCACGGGCGGTCGGACTCTGCACCGAGGCCACCCGTGAGCCGTCGGCCCGGTCGTCCGTCGGGGCGGCGGAACAACCGGCGAGCAGACAACCGACCACCAGCGCCGGTAGGGCGGAGCGACGGGCCGTGGTGAGAAACGTGTGCGACATGCTGCCCACGGTCGGGGCGTGATGTCAGGAACCCGTGTGGATTCGCCGATCCTGACAGGTTTCTGAAGAACCGTCGCCATGCTCGCGGCGTGTCAACAGAACAGTCACCAGCGCAGAGCCCACCGCGCCGTACCCGTCGACGCGTCGTCGTCCCGGCCGTGCTGACCCTGGTGGTGGCGGTCGTCGCCAGCGGCGTCGTCTGGTCCGTCCACCGTGCTCCGGCCACCACCGGCGGGGACCCGCCGGTCCCGGTGCAGACCACCACCGTCGTGCGGACCGACCTCGCCACCACCGTGTCGCTGACCGGCACCCTCGGGTACGGGCGGCCGGAGCCGGTGAAGGGTGGCCGCAGCGGGACGGTCACCTGGCTGCCGCCGGCCGGCGCGACGGTCACCCGGGGCAAACAGCTCTACCGGATCGACGACCAGCCGGTGCCGCTGTTCTACGGCGGCCTGCCGCTCTACCGCGATCTGGCCGAACCCGGCACGGTCGGCCGCGACGTGCGGATCGTCGCCACCAACCTCAAGGCGCTGGGGTACGAGATCGGCTACCAGCCCGTACCGGGGGAGAAGGTCTCCCGGCCGGTGAAGTCCGGCACCTCCGCACCGCCCGCCGGGCAGCAGAAGGCGGCACCGGAGCCGGACAGGGGCACGTCCGGCCAGGGTGCTGCCGCGGCACCCACGCCGACGGCTGCCGCCCCGGCCCGGGTCGTCGTCCGCAAGGGCGAGGGGGTGCTGACCGGCTCGCTGATGCGGGCCATCAAGCGCTGGCAGCAGGACGCCGAACTGCCGGTGACCGGCCGGATCGCCGTCGGCGACGTGGCCGTGCTGCCCGGCGCGGTCCGGGTCGACGCCGTCACCGCGCTGCGCGGGGACCCCGCCGAGACGCCGCTGTTGACCGTCACGCCGACCGCGAAGGTGATCACCGTCCAGGCCGACGTGGCCGAGGCCGGCACGATCCGGCGGGGCGACCGGGTGACGGTGACGCTGCCGGGCGACAAGACCGTCGACGGCACCGTCTCGGCGGTCGCCACCGCCGTCACCCAGGACGACGCCCCCGGCCCGACCGCCACGCCGAAGCGGGCCGTCACGGTGACCGTGGACGACGACCTGACCGGGATCGACGCCGCCGACGTGCAGGTCGACCTGGCCGGCGAGACCCGGGAGGGCGTCCTCGCCGTACCGGTCGGCGCGCTGGTGGCGCTCAGCGAGGGCGGCTACGCGCTGCAACTGGCCGACGGTGGACGGTTCGTCGCCGTCACCACCGGCATGTTCGCCAAGGGGATGGTCGAGGTCTCCGGCGACGGGATCACCGAGGACCTCGCGGTGGTGACCGCCTCGTGACCGTGCTGGCCGTACGCGACGCCGCCATGCGCTATCCGGGCGGGGTCACCGCCCTCGCCGGCGTCTCGCTCGACATCACCGAGGGCGAGATGCTGGCCATCGTCGGCCCGTCCGGCTCCGGCAAGTCGACCCTGCTGCACATCATGGGCACGCTGGACCGGCCGACCTCCGGCACGGTGCACCTCGGCGGCCTCGACGTCGCCGGGCTCTCCGACCGGCAGTTGTCCGCGCTGCGCGGGCGCTGGCTGGGCTTCGTCTTCCAGCAGTTCCACCTCACCGCCGGGCTCACCGCCGCCGAGAACGTCGCCACCGGCCTGCTCTACGCCGGGGTGCCCCGCCGGGACCGCCGACCGCTGGCCCTCGCGGCGCTGGACCGGGTCGGCCTGGCGCACCGCGTCACCCACCTGCCGCACCAGCTCTCCGGCGGGGAACGGCAGCGGGTGGCGATCGCCCGAGCCCTGGTCCACCAGCCGGCGTTGCTGCTCGCCGACGAACCCACCGGCGCGCTGGACACCCGTACCGGCCAGGCCGTCCTGGAGTTGCTGTACCGGCTGCACGCCGAGGGCACCACCATCGCCGTGATCACCCACGACCGGGACATCGCCGCCCGCCTGCCCCGCCGGGTGGAGCTGCGCGACGGCCACCTGGTCGCCGACTCCGGCCGGGTGGTGACGCCCCGATGAGCACACCCACCACCGGGGGTACGCCCCACCGCGCGCATCCGGGCACGGCCCGCGACGCCGCCCGGCCGGTCCGGCTGGCCGTGACCGACCTGCTCGGGCTGGGGCTGCTCGGCATCCGTACCCGGCGCACCCGGGCCGCGCTGTCGGCGCTCGGCATCGCCATCGGGATCGCCACGATGATCGTGGTGACCGGCATCCCCGCCTCCAGCCAGGCCCAGCTGATGCGGGAACTCTCCGCGCTCGGCACGAACATGCTGGAGGTGCGGGCGCTGCCCGACCAGGACCCGCCGGCGCTGCTGCCGACGGAGTCGACCGCCATGGTCCGGCGGGTGGGGCCGGTGACCGGCGTCAGCGCGGTCGCCAACACCCACCGGCTGGTCCGCCGTTCCGACCGTACCGACCCCGACGACGGCTCCGGTCTGACGGTGCTGGCCAGCCGGCTCGACCTGCTCCCGATCATCAACGCCCGGGTCCAGCACGGCAGCTGGCTCACCCCGGCGACGGAGCGCTTCCCCACCGTGGTGCTCGGCGCGGTCGCGGCGGCCCGGCTGGGGGTACTCGACGTGCCCGCCGGGGGTGGGCCCGGCCAGCAGGTGATGATCGGCGACAGGTGGTTCACCGTGGTCGGCATCCTGGCCGCCGTACCGCTGCTGCCGGACATCGACCGGTCGGTGCTGGTCGGCTGGCCGGCCGCGCAGTCCGAGCTGGGCTTCGACGGGCATCCCACGGTGCTCTACATCCGGTCGCTGGAGCCGGCGGTGGAGCAGGTCCGGGCGGTGCTGCCCGAGACGGTCAGCCCGCAGAGCCCGGCCGACGTACTGGTCAGCCGCCCCTCCGACGCGCTGGCCGCGAAGCGCGCCACCGAGAACGCCTTCTCGTCGCTGTTCCTCGCCCTGGCCGCGGTGGCGCTGCTGGTGGGTGGGATCGGGGTGGCCAACACGATGGTCATCTCGGTGCTGGAACGACGGGCCGAGATCGGCCTGCGCCGTGCGCTCGGCGCGCACCGGGGCCAGATCCGTGGCCAGTTCCTCACCGAGTCGGTGGCCCTGGCGTCGCTGGGCGGGATCGTCGGGACGCTGCTCGGGCTGGCCGTCACCGCCGGCTACGCCGCGTACCACCAGTGGCCGGTGGTGATCCCGCTCGCCTCGACGCTGGCCGGGCTGGGCGGCGCGGCGGTGGTGGGCGTGGTGGCCGGCGTCTATCCGTCGATGCGGGCCGCCGCCCTGCCGCCGACCGAGGCGCTCGCCAGCGTCTGAGCCGGGTCGGCGGCGGGTCCGGTGCGGCGGGTCCGGCGTACGGGCCGGACCCGCCGCCGGTCGGGCGTCCGTCCCGACCGGCGGGTGCCGCGGGTGGCTGCGGGTTCGCCCGCGTCCTGCCGGCCGGCGTTAACGGTCACATGCGTCGGCCGGGCCAGATCCAGAAAGTTGCGACCTGCGCGGACCGATAGTTTCGAGAACGGCTGTCGGTTCCGGGGCCGGTCGACCCGTCCCGGTGCGGGCAGGCCCCCGGTCGTCGGAGGGTCGGTCGAGGGTCTGTCCGGTGCTCGCCGATCCGCTGGCGGTGCTCCCCGACAAGGCTGCTGACCAGTGAGGACGGTGCGGCCGGGGCGGCGGTGGGCGGGTCGTCGCGGGTCGACCGGGTCCGGCGCACCGGGTCGATCGGCCGGGGCGCGGAGGTCGCGTCGTGGTGCGTCGACACACCCGATCCGGCAGCCGGCAGCGCCCGTCCGGTTGAGTATGTTATCGATAACCTGCTATCTTTCGGCCGGGAGCGAAGGGCACGCTTCCCGTCGTCCCAGTCC
This sequence comes from Micromonospora cynarisoli, assembly GCF_030518815.1. Lineage (NCBI taxonomy): Bacteria > Bacillati > Actinomycetota > Actinomycetes > Micromonosporales > Micromonosporaceae > Micromonospora > Micromonospora cynarisoli. The sequence continues at coordinate 5,535,635 of NZ_CP130426.1, forward strand.
GTCGGCAGCGGCACACGAGGGCACCCCTCGCGCCGCCCTGCCGGTCGACGACCAAGTCCGGGCCGCTCCACCGAGCCGTCGTGCCGTCCGCGCCGAACGGGCGCGTCCGCCCACCCGAGTCGCCCCGCCGGGCGAGGAGACGGGTGCGGGTCCCTCTCCGCATCCCGCCGTCCCCGCCGGGCACCGCCGGGTCGACTCCGCGTACCCACCACCGGGACACCAGACCCATGGCAAGGAGCCAAGCAATGGTCAGACACAGACACCTACTCCCGACCATCGCCGCCGCGGCCGTCCTGCTCGCGGCGACCGTCGGCGGCGCGCTGAACGGCGGCCTCTCCGCGACGGCGGAGGCGGCGACGAACGGCACCCTGGCGGCGACGGCGGGCTGCGGCAAGGCCCCCACGTTGAGCAACGGGACGCGCACGATCACCAGCAGCGGCCAGAACCGCAGCTACATCCTGCGGATCCCGGACGGCTACGACCGCAACCGCCAGTACCGGCTGGTCGTCGGCTTCCACTGGTTGAACGGCTCGGCGCAGAACGTCTCCTCGGCCGGCTACTACGGCCTGCTGCCGCTGTCGAACAACAGCACGATCTTCGTCGCCCCGCAGGGCATCGACGCCGGGTGGGCCAACACCAACGGCCGGGACCTGACCCTCTTCGACGACATCCTCCGCCAGGTCGAGAACGACCTGTGCGTCGACACCAGCCAGCGGTTCGTGCTGGGCTGGAGCTACGGCGGCGCGATGAGCTACGCGGTGGCCTGCGCCCGCCCCACCGTCGTGCGCGCGGTCGCCGTGCTGTCCGGCGCGCAGCTCAGCGGCTGCAACGGCGGCACCCAGCCGGTGCCGTACTTCGGCATCCACGGCACCCACGACAGCGTGCTGAACATCTCGATGGGACGGTCGCTGCGCGACACGTTCGTCCGGAACAACGGGTGCACCGCACAGAGCCCGCGCGAGCCGGCCCTGAACAGCTTCACCCACATCACCACCACCTACTCGGGCTGCCGTTCCGGCTTCCCGGTGCAGTGGGCCGCGTTCGACGGTGACCACACCCCCAGCCCGGTCGACGGGTCGGGCACCCCCAACGACTCGCGGACCTGGACGTCGGGGGAGATCTGGCGCTTCTTCAGCCAGTTCCAGTCCACCACGCCGCCGACCACGGCCCCGCCGACCACCGCTCCGCCGACGACCCCGCCGCCCACCACCGCCCCGCCGACCACTCCTCCGCCGACCACGCCCCCGCCCACCAGCGGGCCCGGCGGCTGCACGGCCACCTACAAGGCGGTCAACAGCTGGCCCGGCGGTTTCCAGGGTGAGGTCACCGTGGCCAACACCAGCTCCGGCGCGATCACCGGCTGGGCCGTGGGCCTGAGCCTGGGCAGCGGCCAGGCGATCAGCAGCGTCTGGAACGGCGTCAACAGCGGCACCACAGGCAACGTCACCGTCCGCAACGCCGACTACAACGGCGCGCTGGCGCCCAACGGGTCGACCACCTTCGGGTTCACCGCCACCGGCAACGGCACCCCGCCGCCCGGCAACGTCACCTGCGCCATCTCCTGACCGCGGACGCCCTCAAGGGCCCGGAGCCACCCGGCTCCGGGCCCGCCGTCCGTTCCGGGTCCGGTCGGTGTCGCGGACGTGCCGTCCGGGCGGGGCTTATTGCCAAGATCTGGCAACTACGCGATAGTGGCAGTAGTGGCGGGTACCCGGGCCTGCGATGATCCGAGCTGGCCCGAGTGCCCGCCCCTGCGTCGATCCACGACCCGAGGGAGCTGCCGGTGGGACCCAGGCGCACGGACGCGATCCCGTCGGAGCACCCCACGTCCCGGTCCGTACGCGTGCCGGCGTTGCTCGGCGTCGTCCTGGCCGTCGTCGCCGGCTGTGCCTCCCCGACGCCGTCGTCGACCGGCCGCACCGGGAACGGCCCGGTCGTGGTGGCCACGGCGGGTGAGCCCGACACCCTCAACCCGGTGCTCAACTACGGCCCCGACGGCGCGTCACTGATCTTCGACGGACTGGTCGCCCGGGACGCCCGCAACCAGCTCGTGCCCGCCCTGGCGCGGCAACTGCCGACGGTGTCGGCGGACGGCCGGACGGTCACGGCCACCCTGCGCGAGGGGGTGCTGTTCCACGACGGCAGCCCACTCACCGCCGAGGACGTCGTCTTCACCTACCAGGCGGTGCTGGACCCGAAGGTCGACTCGACGCTCCGCTCCGACCTCGACATGCTCGCCTCCGTCGCCGCCCCCGACCCGGCCACCGTGGTCTTCACCCTGAAACACCCGTACGCCCCGTTCGTGCAGCGGCTGGCGCTGGGCATCGTGCCGGCGAAGGCGTTCGCCGGGCAGGACGTCAACCGGGCGGAGTTCAACCGCAGGCCGATCGGCACCGGGCCGTACCGGATGACGTCCTGGACGCCGGGAGACCGGCTGGTGCTGGCGGCGAACGAGCGGTACTGGGGTGGCAAGCCGGCGAACCCGGGCGTGGTGGTCGCGTTCGTCGCCGACGACAACGTCCGCGCACAGCGGATGCGGGCCGGCGAGTTCGACGCGGCCGAACTGCCGCCGAAGCTGGCGACCGGATTCGACGGCCAGCGCGGTCACCAGGTGCGCAAGGTCCCCACCGCCGACTACCGGGGCGTGATGCTGCCCCTGGGCAACCCCGTCCTGGGCGACCTGGCGGTCCGCCGGGCGCTGAGCACGGCGGTGGACCGGCAGGCCATGGTGACCGGGGTGCTCGGCGGGGCGGGGGAGCCGGCGTTCGGCCCGGTGCCGCCCACCTCCGAGTTCGCCGAGCCGTCGGTCACCGGACGGCCCACCGCCGACCGGGCCGCCGCCACCGCCATCCTCGACGCCGCCGGCTGGACCCCCGGCCCGGACGGCATCCGCGCCAAGGCCGGGCGGCAGGCCGCGTTCACGCTGATGTACCCGGCCACCGACAGCCTGCGCAAGGAACTGGCCCTGGCGGTCACCGCCGACGCCAGGAAGATCGGCGTCGCGGTCACCCCGCAGGGCCTCACCTGGGACGCGATCACCCCCCGGATGGGGACCGACGCGCTGGTCATGGGGTACGGCACGCCGTACGACCCGGACTTCGTCTCGTTCAAACTGTTCGGATCGACCTTCGCCGGGCAGGGCTTCTTCAACCCCGGCTCCTACCGGTCCGCCACCGTCGACGCCGCCCTACAGGCCGGCCGGGACACCGCCGACCCGGCCGCCCGACGGGCCGCGTACGCCACCTTCCAGAAGCAGCTCGCCGCCGACGTGCCGTGGGTGTTCCTCACCTACCTGCAACACACCTACGTGGTGCGCGACACCGTGACCGGGGTGACGCCCCGGGTCGAGCCGCACGAGCACGACGTCGCCAACAGCATCTGGTGGAACGTGCACACCTGGGAGAAGACGTCGTGACGGCACCGGCCCCACCACCGGTCCGCCGTCGACGGCTCGCCGGGGCCGGGGTCATGATCCGCCGCCGGCTGCTGGTCGCCGTACCGGTGCTCGCCGCGACCAGCATGGGCATGTTCGCCCTCGGCGCGGCCTCCCCGATCGACCCGGCCCAGCAGTACGCGGGCGCGGCGGCCTTCACCACCAGCCAGGAGAACCTCGACCAGCTCCGCGCGAACTGGGGCGTCGACGACCCGCTGCCGGTGCAGTACGCCCGCTGGGTGGGCAACCTGCTGCGCGGCGACCTCGGCTGGTCCACCAGCCGCCACGAACCGGTCACCTCCGTGCTGGCCGCCCGCGCCGGCTGGACCCTGCTGCTCGTCGGCCTCGCCCTCGCCCTCGTCCTGCTGACGAGCGTGCTGCTGGGCACCCTCGCCGCGTACCGGCGCGGTGGTGTCTTCGACCGCGCCCTGCGGTCCGTCGCGTACGCCGTGCAGTCGATGCCGGTGTTCTGGCTCGGGCTCGCCGCGATCGCCGTGTTCGCCCTCACCCTGGGCTGGCTGCCCGCCGGTGGGCTCACCGACCTCACCGCGACCGGCACCGACCCGGCCGACGTGGCCCGGCACCTGGTGCTGCCGGTGACCGTGCTGGCGATCTCCCAGACGCCGTGGTTCGTGCTGTTCGTCCGGGATGCCGTCGCCGAGAGCCTGCGCGACGACCACGTGCTGGCCGCCCGCGCCCGGGGGCTGCCCGGCCGTACCGTCCTGTTCGGCCACGCGCTGCGGACGGCGCTGCTGCCCTTCCTCACCCTGGTCGGCACCCACCTGCCCGAACTCGTCGGCGGCGCGGTGCTGGTGGAGACCGTGTACTCGCTGCCCGGCCTCGGCGCGGTCACCGTTGCGGCGGCGTTGGGCGCCGACTTCCCGCTGCTGGCCGCCACCACCCTGGCCACCACCGTGGTGGTGCTGGCCGCGAACCTGGCCACCGACCTCGGCTACGCCGCCGCCGACCCCCGGGTACGCCTCGATGACTGACCTCGCCCCACCACCGGCCGCACCACCCGCCCGACGCCTGCCGCCGCGCCGGCCGTCCACCCTGCTGCGGGGCGGACGGGCCGGCGCAGGGGTGGCCGCCGCCGTGCTCGTCGTCGCGGTCGTCGCCTGCCTGGCCGCGCCCCTGCTCTGGCCGCTGGACCAGAGCGCGGTCGACCTCGCCCGGACCCGGCTCGCGCCCTCGCCCTCGCACCTGGCCGGCACCGACGACCTGGGCCGGGACGTGGCCCTGCGCAGCCTCTACGGGCTGCGCGTCTCGCTGCTCGTCGGGGTGGTCGCCGCGCTGGTCGCCACCGTCATCGGTGGTCTCGTCGGCGCGGTCGCCGGCAGCGTCGGTGGGCGCGTCGACCGGGTGCTGATGCGGGTCGTCGACACCGTCGCCGCCCTGCCGCACCTGCTGCTGGGCATCTTCATCGTGGCGATGCTGCGGCCGAGCCTCGGCGCGGTCGTCGCCTCGATCGCGTTGACGCACTGGCTCTCCACCGCCCGCATCGTCCGCTCCGAACTGCTCAGCCTGCGGTCCCGCCCGTTCGTTGACGCCGCGATCTCCGGCGGGGCGAGCCGCGCCCGGGTGCTCACCCGGCACCTGCTGCCGCACGTGCTGCCCCGGCTCGCGCTGGCGACCACGCTGATGGTGCCGCACGCCGTCTGGCACGAGACCGCGCTGTCCTTCCTCGGCCTGGGCCTGCCGCCGCACCTCGCCTCCATCGGCAACATGATCAACGACGGCCAGCGGTCCCTGCTCACCGGCGCGTGGTGGGCCAGCATCGTCCCCGGCCTCGCCCTGGTCGCCGTCACCCTCGCCCTGGCCGTGCTCACCGGCCGCTGGCGGGACCGCCTCGACCCCCGCGTACGGGCGGAGTTGCAGCTGTGACCGCGAGCGCGACCGGCACCGTGCCCACCGCCGCCGGCCGCCGGCCGGCGTTGCTGACCGTCGACGGGCTGACCGTCCGGTTCCGCCTTCCCGACGCCGTCGTGCACGCCGTCACCGACCTGCGCCTCGCCCTGCACCCCGGCGAACTGCTGGCCGTGGTCGGCGAGTCGGGCTGCGGCAAGTCCGTCCTCGCGCACGCCCTGCTCGGCCTGCTGCCCCGCAACGCCACCATCACCGGGCACGCCCACCTGCACCAGGCGGACGGCACCCCGGTCGACCTGGTCGCGGCAGGCGAACGGCACCTCGCCCGGCACGTCCGGGGGCGGGTCGTCGGCCTCGTCCCGCAGAGCCCGGCCACCGCCCTCACCCCGGTGCGCACCGGCCGGCGGCTGCTGGAGGAGACCCTGCGCGCCCACGGGCACCCCCGCCGCAGCGTCGCCGACGCCGCCGGACGGGCCGCCGCCGACGTCGGCCTGCACCCCGCCGACCTCGACCGGTACCCGCACGAGCTGTCCGGGGGGATGGCCCAGCGGCTGGCGACCGCCCTGGCGCTGGCTCCCGACCCGCCGCTGCTGCTCGCCGACGAACCCACCACCGGCCTCGACCGGCCGCTGGTGGAGCACACCCTGGACCTGCTGCGCCGCCGCTGCGACGCCGGGGCCGCCGTCCTGCTCATCACCCACGACCTCGCCGCCGCCCGCCGCGTCGCCGACACCGTCGCCGTCATGTACGCCAGCCGCGTCGTCGAACACCGGCCCACCCCGGACCTGTTCGACAGGCCCGCCCACCCCTACACCGCCGGGCTGCTCGACGCCCTGCCCGACCGGGCGTTCACCCCGGTGCCCGGTCACCCGCCGATGCTCACCGACCTGCCCCACGGCTGCTCGTTCGCCCCGCGCTGCCCCCGGGCCACCGACACCTGCCGCACCCCGCCCCGCCCGGCGGCCGACGGCAGCGGGCAGGTCGCCTGCCACCACCCGCTCACGCCGGGGGCAGCGGCATGACGACCACGGCCGACCATCCGCCCGCCGGGCTCGCCGCGCACCAGGTCACCGTCCACTACGGCCGGCAGCGCGTGCTCGACCGCGTCGACCTGCACGTCGCCCCCGGGGAGACGGTCGGCCTGCGCGGCCCCTCCGGCAGCGGCAAGTCCACCCTCGCCCGGGTGCTGGCCTTCCTGCACGCCCCGGACGGCGGCCGGGTCACCCTCGACGGCGAACCCGTCGCGGGGGTCCGGCACCGGCTGCCCGCCGCCGTACGGACCCGGGTGGCGATCCTGTTCCAGAGCCCCCGCGCCGCCAGCGACCCCCGGTTGAGCCTGGCCGACCTGATCGCCGAACCGTTGCGCGCCACCGGGACACCGGTCGGGCAGGTGACCGCCCGGACGGCCGAACTGGCCGACCTGGTCGGGCTCACCCCCGACCTGCTCACCCGGCGTCCGCACGCGGTCAGCGACGGGCAGCTGCAACGCGCCTGCCTGGCCCGTGCCCTCGTGCACCGCCCCGACCACCTGCTCTGCGACGAGGCCACCGCCATGCTCGACGCCTCCACCCAGGCCCACGTGGCGGCAGTCGTCACCGACTACCAGCGTCGGCACCGCGCGGGCGTGCTGCTGATCACCCACGATCCGGCGCTGCTGGCCCGCTGGGCGACCCGGGTGGTGGACCTGCCGGGGCCGTCGGTGCCCGACGCGACGTCGGCGACCCGGTCCTTGAGCAGGTAGCCGACCCGGCGTCGGTCCCCGCTGTCGAGCAGCGCCGCAGCGTGGTCCGGCAACTATTTGACCGGGCCGTGCAACTCCGCGGGCCGGTGGCTCCGTTCTACCTCCGGCACAAGGAGGCAGTCGACGTGAGAGCCGAAGACGAACAGGCGTTCCGCGAGTTCGTGACGTCGCAGATGGCGTCGTTACGCAAGTTGGCGTACATGACCTGCGGCGACTGGCACGCGGCCGAGGACGCCGTGGCCAACGCCCTGGTCAAGCTCTATCCCCGCTGGCGGAAGCTGGAACGGCCCGATCTCTACGTCAAGACGATGGTCTACCGGGCCGCGGTCGACGAGACCCGGCGGCCCTGGCGGCGGGAGCGGTCGTCCGGCGACGCCATGCCGGACGTCGCGCTGGGTGACCCGGCCGACGCGACCGACGAGCGGATGCGCCTGCGGGCGGCGCTCGACGCCGTACCGGCCCGGCAGCGGGCCGCCGTGGTGCTCCGGCACTACCTGGGCCTGAGCCTGGAGGACACGGCCGGCGTCCTCGACTGCACGGTGGGCACCGCCAAGAGCCAGGTCTTCCGGGGCCTGGCGAAGCTGCGCGAGTCGCTCGCCGCCGAACGCATCAGTCTCACCGGGAATTCGATCGAGGAGTGGACCAGTGCAGTTGCATGAATTCGTGGACGCGGTGACCGCTCACGAGCCACCGATGACCCGTACCGCCGACGACATCGTCGCGGCGGGGCGGCGGGCGCAGCGGCGTCGCCGGGCCGGGTTCGCCTCGGCCGGCGCGGCCGGCCTGGTCGTGGTCGCGGTCGCCGGCGCGTTCGCGTTGCCGACCCTGGGCGCGGGGCGGGACACCACCGCCGCGCCGCCCCCGGTGGGCGCGGCGGCCGCCGCCCCCGCCGAGGCCCGCTGGGCCGACGCCCCGCCGTTCACCTTCTCCTTCCGGGGGTACGACGCGGGCACGCTGCACGTGCAGGACCCGATCGTCGCGTCCGTCGGCTACCAGATCGCCTCGGTCTACTCCGACGGTCACACCTCGAACGACAAGCCGGTCACCGCCGACGAGGTCGAGGCGGGCGGCGACGCCGTCGAGCGCAAGAAGCGGGCCGCCGGGGGCAAGCCCAGCCTGTGGGCGTACCTGACCGTGTACCGGCCGGGCGTCTTCGACCCGGCCGGGATCAGGAACGGCCGGAAGGTCACCGTGGCCGGGCACCGGGCCGTGCAGGCGACCCTGCCGGTCGGCCTCGATCCGAGCAAGCCGGTCGACGAGGGCAACAAGCTGCTCGCCTGGGAGTACGCCCCCGACGCCTGGGCGGCGGTGACGTCGTTCTCCAGCTCGGTGGCCTCGCCCAGCTTCCAGGAACTCGGCGGCCTGGTCGGCGGCCTGAAGCCCAGCCGGCCGAAGCCGGCCACGGTGCCGTTCACCGTGGGCTATGTGCCGGGCGGCTACCGCCCGTTGCAGTCCGGCACGCACGCCATGCCCGGCCTCAGCGGCATCGCCGCGGCCCGCGCCGGTGACTACGGCGGCGCGACGTACACCCGGCCGGCCGCGCCCACCTCGGGCCTGACCGCGCCGTACGACGCGGCCGAGAACGGCATCAAGGACGGCTTCCACATCTTCGTCACGCCGGGCAGCAGCTCGAACCAGTCCCCGGAGCCGGGCGTGACGAAGTGCTACCCCGGCGCGGACCGGCGGGTGCCGGGTGACGACGCCGCAGGTGGCGGCTTCTGCAACATCTGGAACGCCGACGGCTCGGTCGTCCTCCAGGTCAGCGGGATGGGCCTGGGCAACAGGCTGCCGCTGGCCGAGCTGGAGAAGATCGCCAGGGGGATCAGGGTCGCCGACGTCAGGGACGAGTCGACCTGGACCCCGGCCGCGCAGGCCCTCCGGCCGTAACGGAACCGTCGACTCCGGCGGTCGGCACCCGGCAGGGGTCGGGGCCGAGCGCCCCCGGCGACAGCGGCACCGCGCACGACGGCGGTGCCGCTGTCGCCGTTTCCGGGTGCCGCCGCCTCCCGTTTGCGTCGTCGGGCAACCGCACCGGCGGTACGCTGCCGCCCGGCCCGGCCGGCCGGTGAAGTCGGTCGATGTCTTAATGGGTGGGTCGTACGTCTTGGCAGCGGCGCACGCCTCGGCTACCGTCGTGGGAACGCTCCCATGTAGAAACATCTATGTGATCAGGAGGCAACACGTCGTGGCTACCCTCTCCTCGCTCCGCCGCAGATCGGTGGCGGCCTTCAGCGTGGCGGCCGTCGCGGGCGTCACCGCCGCCGGCGTAGTCCTCGCCGGTGGCACCGCCTCCGCCGGGACGATATCCGGACCGCTCTACCGCGACCCGACCACGGCCGTCGTCCGCTGGGTCGCCGCCAACCCCGGCGACTCGCGGGTCGGCGTCATCCGCGACAAGATCGCCAGCCAGCCGCAGGCCCGGTGGTTCGCCAACTTCAACCCGTCGACCGCGCAGTCCGAGGCCGCGTCGTTCGTCGGCGCCGCCAACTCCGCGGGGCAGATCCCGGTGCTCTCGATCTACGAGATCACCAACCGGGACTGCGGCGGGGCCAGCGCCGGCGGCGCACCCGACCTCAACCAGTACCAGACCTGGGTGTCGAACTTCGCCCGGGGGCTGGGCAACCAGACGGTCATCATCATCCTGGAGACCGACTCGCTCGCCCTGCTGACCTGCCTGAACAGCAACGAGATCAACGCCCGTAACCAGGCGATCTCGACGGCCACCCGAACCCTCAAGGCGGCCAACCCCAACGCCAAGGTCTACCTCGACGGCGGCCACTCCACCTGGAACAGCGCCAACGAGACGGCCAACCGCCTGCGGGCGGCCGGCGTGCAGTACGCCGACGGCTTCTTCACCAACGTGTCGAACTTCAACCCCACCGCCAGCGAGGCGAACTTCGGCCGGAACGTCATCTCCGCCCTCAACGGCATGGGCATCTCGGGCAAGCGCCAGGTCATCGACACCAGCCGCAACGGTGGGGCCAGCGGTGACTGGTGCGGCGACGACAACACCGACCGCCGCATCGGGCAGTACCCGACGACCAACACCGGCGACAACAACATCGACGCGTACCTCTGGGTGAAGCCGCCGGGCGAGGCCGACGGCTGCCGCTACACCGCCGGCTCGTTCCAGCCGGACCTGGCCTTCAGCCTGGCCAACGGCGCACCCAACCCGCCGGTGACGACCCCGCCGACCACCGCGCCGCCCACCACGGCCCCGCCGACGACCCCGCCGCCCACCACGGCTCCGCCGACCACTGCTCCCCCCACCACGCCGCCGCCGGCCGGCAACGGCTGCACCGCGTCGGTGGTGGTCAACCAGTGGAACGGCGGCTTCACGGCGAGCGTGACGGTCACCGCCGGTGACAGCGCCCTCAACGGCTGGAACGTCAGCATCAGCCTGCCCGGCGGTGCCGCCGTCACCAGCACCTGGAGCGCACAGTCCAGCGGCACCAGCGGGACCGTCCGGTTCACCAACGTGAGCTACAACGGGCAGGTCGGCGCCCGGCAGTCGACCAACTTCGGCTTCCAGGGCACCGGCACCGGCCCCGGTGCGACGGCCACCTGCGCGGCCAACTGACCCGTCCGGCACCCGACGGCCCGGCGCGGAGGACCCTCTCCGCGCCGGGCCGTCGCCGTCCGGCAGGCCCCGCTGCCGCCCCGCCGGGAGCCAAACCGGCAAGTGGCCCCATGACCGTCGGGTGCGGCCCCGGCGGTCACGGCGACCAGGTTCATCGCCGCGTCGGAGACGAACATCGGGGTGTCGGCGAACCGGCCCGGAGCGTGTCATGCTGCACGGGCCCCGACGGGAGGACGACGATGACTGCTGGCGATGCCGTACAGGTGCGGCCGACGCGAGGGTCGCTGCGACCGCTGCTGTCCGGGGCGACGCTGATCGCGGTCCTGGCCTTGCTGTTCGGGCTGCCGTGGTGGACGTTGACGGTGGCGGCGCGGTGGCCGGCGCCGGTGCAGGCCGCCGGCACGACCGTGTTCGTCGTCGCGCTCGTCGCGTTCCCCGTACTGATGTATCTCGGGCACGGCCGTCGGCGGCTGGACGCGGCGGCCCGTGTGGGGGACACCCTGCTCAGCCTGGTGTGGATCCTCTTCGTCTGGGCGCTGCTCGGCAACGTGGCCCGGCTCCCGCTGGCCGCCGCAGGGGTCGCCGATCCGGTCCGGTCCCGGGCCGTGGCGGCCGGTGCGGCGGTCGTCGCGGTCGTCCTGGCCGTCTGGGGGTACGCCGAGGCGATGCGGGTGCCCCGCGTCCGGCGGGTGGACGTCACCGTCGACCGGCTGGGAGCCGGCCTCGACGGGGTCCGGGTGGTGCTGCTGACCGACACCCACTACGGCCCGATCGACCGGGCCCGCTGGTCCGCCCGCACCATCGAGGTGGTCAACGGCCTGACCCCCGACATCGTCTGCCACACCGGCGACATCGCCGACGGCACCGTCGACCAGCGCCGGGCGCAGGCGGCCCCGCTGGGCACCGTGCAGGCCCGGCTGGCCCGGGTGTACGTGACGGGCAACCACGAGTACTACGGCCAGGCGCAGGGCTGGGTCGACCACATGCGGGCCCTCGGCTGGGAGCCCCTGCACAACCGGCACCTCGTGGTGGAGCGGGGTGGCGACCGGCTCGTCGTCGCCGGGGTCGACGACGTCACCGCCGCCTCGTCAGGCGTCGCCGGTCACCGGGCCGACCACGCGGCGGCGCTCGCCGGCACCGACCCGCGACTGCCCGTGCTGCTGCTGGCGCACCAGCCGAAGCAGATCGGCGACGCGGTCGCGGCCGGCGTGGATCTGCAACTGTCCGGGCACACCCACGGCGGCCAGATGTGGCCGTTCCACTACCTGGTCCGGCTCGACCAGCCGGTCGTGCAGGGCCTCAGCCGGCACGGCCGGACCCAGCTCTACACGAGCCGGGGGACCGGTTTCTGGGGCCCGCCGTTCCGGATCTTCGCGCCGAGCGAGATCACCCTGCTCACCCTGCGGGCGGGTTAGCCTCCGACCGCACCCGGCGAACGGCGTGCGCCGCCACCGCAGGGGGCCGGGGGTTCCCACCGTCGTTGAGTGCGGCCAGCAGGCGCAGCCCGTCTTCGGCGGGGCTTTCCGGCGGTGCCGCCAGGACGATCAGTTCCATGCCCGATCCGTCCGGCAGAGCGAAGTTCTCCTGGTGCAGTTCCAGCAGTCCGACCAGCGGATGCCGGTACGCCTTGCGGCCATGCGTGCGGGCGCGCACGTCCGCGCGGGCCCAGAGCCGGCGGAAGCGCTCACTGCCCATTGACAGTTCGCCGACGAGCGAGGTCAGGCGGGGATCGTCGGGGTACTTGCCGGCGGCCAGGCGAAGGTGCCCGACCACGTCGAGGGTGCACTTCTCCCAGTCCGCGTAGAGGCCCCGCTCGGCTTCATCGAGGAAGATGTGCCGGGCGGTGTTCAGGCCCGTCGTGCTCCGGCCGTAGAGAAGTCCCGCGAGGCGGTTGCCGGCGACCACGTCCATCCGGTGGTCCATGATCAGGGCGGGGGCGTCGACGATCAGGTCGAGTACGCGCAGCAGCTCCGCCCGGGGGCGACCGCTGGGCGACCTGGTGCGACGGCGGCGTTGCCGGGCCAGCCGGTGCAGGTGACCGCGTTCGGTCTCGTCGAGTCCGAGGACGCGGGCGAGCGCGTCGAGGACCTGTTCCGACGGCTGGGTGGCGCGGCCCTGCTCCAGGCGTACGTAGTAGTCGACGCTGACCCCGGACAGGTGGGCGACCTCTTCGCGACGCAACCCCTCGACGCGGCGTCGGCTGTCGGTCGGGATGCCGGCGACCGACGGGTCGACCCGGGAACGCCTGGTACGCAGGAAGCCCGCGAGATCGTCCATGGCCTGAAGTATCGCTCCGGCGGCAGGCGCGCGGGTGGCCCTGCCAATACCAGGAAGTCCGGTCCGACGGAACGCGCGCCCCTGAACGGCGCGCTCCCGGCCGCCGAGCATGGGTGGCGACAGACGTCGTCGGAGGGAATCAGCCATGAAGACGCTCATCGTGTACGCCCATCCGGAGCCGCGTTCGCTGAACGGCTCGCTGAAGGACGTCGCGGTGTCCACCCTTGAGGCCGCCGGCCACGAGGTGCGGGTGAGTGACCTGTACGCGATGAACTGGAAGGCCGTCGTGGACGCGGCCGACTTCGGCGGGAACGCCACGGACCCGCTGCGGGTGGTACCGAGTTCGGGCGGGGCGTACGACGCCGGCGCGCTCACCCCCGACGTGACGGCCGAACAGGAGAAACTGCTCTGGGCCGACACGGTGATCTTCCAGTTCCCGATGTGGTGGTACACGATGCCGGCCATCCTCAAGGGCTGGGTGGACCGGGTGTTCTCCTTCCACTTCGCCTACGGCGTCGGCGTGCACGACGAGACCCGCTACGGCGAGCGTTACGGTGAGGGAACGCTGCTCGGCCGGCGGGCGATCCTCTCGGTGACCGTCGGCGGCCCGCAGTCGCACTACACCGACCGTGGGATCAACGGCCCGATCGAGGATCTGCTGTTCCCGATCCACCACGGCATCCTCTACTACCCGGGCATGGAGGTGCTGCCGCCGTTCGTGGTGTACGGCGCGGACCGGATCTCCGACGGTGATTTCGAGGACGTCGCGAAAAGGTGGAAGGAACGACTGCTGACGCTGGAGACGACCGCGCCCATCGCGTTCCGGCGGCAGAACCACGGTGACTACGAGATCCCGTCACTACGGCTGAAGGACGGCCTGGAGGCTCCCGGCCGTACGGGTTTCCGCCTGCATGTAGGAGGATGAGGACCGGTGATCTGCGATGGGGCGAGCGGTGTGTGGAGGCGGCCTCCTCGATCTTGCTGATCGAGCAGAGCGCGCTGCCACCGCCAGGACTGCCGGCACGGATCGGCGTGCCCCACCTAGTGGATGCCGACGGTGAACTCGTCGCCACCCACGCTCTCGCTTCGCGTGCCGGAGATGGACTGCGGGATGTCGCCGGCAATGGTGATCCTGTGCACCGTGCGGCCCTGGCTGCCGTAGTCGCGGACCGCATAGTGCTGGGTCGCGCGGTTGTCCCAGAAGGCGACGTCGCCTTCGGCCCAGCGCCAGCGTACGACGTTCTCCGGGGTGACGACGTAGCTCTGGAGAAGGCGGTAGACATCTCGGGAAGCTGCGATGCTCCAGCCCACCACCCGGTGGAAGAACTGGCCCAGCAGAAGCGTCCGTTCGCCGGATTCCGGATGGAGTTGGACGACGGGGTGCTTGGTGAAGAACTCCCGGGAGAGGTACTCCTTTCGTTGCGCGCGGATGGCCGCACCGTCCTCGCCGTTCAGCGCGTAGGGGGCGTTGTCACCGGTGTTGGTGTGGACGACCCAGAGGCTGTCCGCCAGGGCGCGCAACTCCTCCGGCATGCTCTGGTAGGCCGTGGCGGTATTGGCCCACGCCGTGTCCCCGCCGTACGGGGGCATCTTCACCGCACGCAGGATCGTTCCGAGTGGGGGACGTAGTTGGTAGCTGGCGTCGGTGTGCCAGAGGTCGGTGCGAATCTGTGTGGTCGAGTAGTCCAGTTCGAGGATGGCGGGGGAGGCTGCGGAGCCACTGAGGGTGGCGTGACTGGGGGCGAGAGCGCCGAAGCGGCTGGCGAAGCGTTCCTGCCACGCGTCGTCGAAGCCGTGCTGCCCTCGAAAGAAGACGACCTTGTGCTGGACCACTGCGGCTCGGATGGCGCTGACGGTATCTGCCGAGAGGTCGGTCGCGAGGTCGATGCCGCGAATCTCGACACCGACGTTCCCGGTGATCCGCTTCATGTCAAGGGCGGGAGGGGAAGTGGTTGACATGACCCAGAACCTTCCAATAGGCGCGCTTGGTGCCACCACCCTCAGGTCCAGACAGGACGGTGGTACCCAGTGCTGCCGCGTCCAAGTTCTGTTGGTGACGCCTGTCGCCCGGAGCCCTCTCGAAGACGTGGACCTGTCGCAAGGACCACGAAGGAAAGTGCACCCACCACGTCCCGGGTGGCGTTGGCGGACCGCTGACAGGGACACGGCCACCCGCGTGTTGGGTAGGTCTCTTCGTGGCGTGGCTGCCGGCAGTTCGACGCCCAGACCAGCGTGTGCCGCGCCGAAACTGACTGGGCGAACGCTCGTCCGTAGAGGGCGCTCATCTTGTTCGCGACCGCGTCGTCGGGATGGAGGACCGGCCCGATGGCCGCCCGGCTCAGGTCGTACTCGCCGTGCCCGGACCAGTCGAGATGACGCGGAAGCGTCACCCTGCCTCAGTCGGGCCGTGCAGCGCGGTAAGGGTTTCGGCCACCACGTAGGGCTTCCGGTCACCGTGGGGCCGGTAGTCCGCCGGCGGCTGGGGTGATGCGGCATCCACCGAGCAACACCGGCCTGCCGCTATCTGGCTCCGGCCGCCCGTAGGTCGGCGATGAGCCGGTCGAGCAGGCGTTCCTCCATCACCGCTCGGCCGGCACGCCGCATCGACTCGCTCAGCGACTCGTCCCAGGGCGTCCGAGTGGGCGTGCCGAGCAGTGCTGTGCCGGTGCCCGCCGCCGGCAGGTAGTCAGCCGCAGTCATCCGCCACGGGACCGCGCCCGGATACCGCTGGAGAGCCGCCGCAGTCAGTCGTACGCCGGTCCAGTCGAAGTCGTTGCGCCATCGGATCACCGCCCCCTGAGCGGCCCACAACAGCGTGTGGACGGCGACCGAGGGCACCCCTTCGGTGCAGATCAGCGGTGGGGCCTGGGCTCCGAGCGCGGTGGTGGCCGCGCGCAGCACGGCAGGGTTCTCGCAGACGTAGACCTCGTCACAGTTCAGCGTCAGCGGTGCCAGGCGCAGTTGGTGCAGGGTGACCCGGATCGGCACGCCGGCCTGCGCGGCCTCGGTGAGCCACCGCCCGAGCAGGCCGCCGGTGGCCGGCACGTTGAGCACCAGCACCTGGCTGGCGAGGTCGTCCGGGACCAGACCGACCGATTCCCACAACGCCCGTTCCCGCTCACCGTCGACCGGGAGCGCCGCCTGCTGCCAGGTGGCGACGGCACGGAGGACGAGTCCGCGGAGCGGCCCGTCGGTGAGGGCCTTCGTGTCCTCCAGCACCCGGTCGGTCCAGACCGGTCGTCTCGACCTCGTGCACCGCCGCGCGTAGCCGGGGCGTGTACCGCTGCAACTCGTCGTGGAAGTCCCGCAGGTGAGCCAGCAGGGCGTCCTTGTGCGCGAGGAACACCTCCGGCCGTACATCGTTGGTCCGGCCCAGATCGCCTAGCATGTGATAGAAGCGGGCCGCTCGCTCGGCGATGTCGGCCAAAGCCCGGTCCAGCCGGTTGAACTTGCGGTAGACCTCCTCCGCGTCCCCCGCCTCGTTGGCTACGGCGAGCGCGTTGAGGTCCGCCAGGAGGTCGGCGAAGACCAGCCGGGACAGCGTGGAGTCGGCCATGCTCGCCGACAGCACCGCCTCCACCGCGCGGTGCGCCCGGTACCCGGCCTCGGTGAACTGGTACACCGAGTGCCGGTTGCGGTACTCCGCCAGCGTCGTGGCCCGGGAACCGTCCTGCCCCCGGTCGAGCACCCCCCACTCCACCAGGGCATCGAGCAGCCGCGGCAACTCCAGCCCCGCCGGATCCGGGCAGTCGGCGTCCGCGTCGTGCAACGCCGCCAGCGCTGCGGCCACGTCGGAGGTGTGCAGCACCACGTGGTAGCTGGACCGCGCCGAGTCGAACGCCCGGAGCAGCCACAGGTAGGCGAACCGGTTCTCCGCCGTCACGTAGCCGAACAGCCGCATCCGGTCGTCCAGCGCGAAGTCGTCCAGCCCGAACGTCGGTCGAGATGGCTGCGCCGTCATCACCTACCTCCCACCGGACGCGGACAGCCACCCACCCTACCCAGGAGAGCCACCACGGCGGTTGGGCGCGCAGGGATCGGCGGCAGCCTGTCCTGCGGTCGTGGTCGCAGCCCGAACGGGAAGCGATCTACGGCAAGCCGACCAGCAGCTGCCGTCCTGCCGAGAAGTGGCAGGGTAGTCGTCGTCGAAGGGTGACCGCGGCCCTCGGGGCGTGAGCCGTCACTCGCGGGCCAACCCTGGTGGCAGCGCGTCTTCGTCGGTCGGACCTGGCGGGCGTTGGCCACGGTGTCGCGTTCGAGGGTGTGGATCAGTGGTGTCGGGCCGCCGACGCAGGTTCAGGCATCGTCCCAGAGCGCGGAGACCAGCCATGACCGGTTGGCGGGGGCGAAGGCCAGGTCGATGGCCGTGCCCAGTTGCTCGAACGTGTGCGACCTGGCAGCGGTGAGGATCCGGCCCGGCCGGGGCCAGTAGTCCTCGCCCCGCCCAGAGACGAGTTCGACCCGGATCGACAGAAGCCCAAGAGCAGGGCGGGTAACCGTGACCTCGCCCTCGACGCCGAGACGGTCAGGGTTCTCGCCGCCTACCGGGCCCGCCGCGCCCAGTGGCGCCTCGCCGCCGGTGAGGCGTGGCCCGACACCGGCCTGTTCTTTGTCCGCCCCGACGGCCGGCCGTGGCATCCCAGCGGGGTCACCCAGCGGTTCCGCAGGCTCGTACGCCAGGCCGGGCTACCGCCGACCCGTCTGCACGACCTGCGGCACAGCGCGGCCACCATCGCCCTGGCCGCCGGGGTGGACATCAAGGTCGTCTCCGAGCAGCTCGGTCACTCCACCACCACCCTGACCCGTGACACGTATCAGAGCGTCACCAGGGCGATGCACCACGACGCCGCCGACGCCGTCGCGGAGAAGATCCGCCGGCACCGGCCCAGAACCGCCTGCCCGTCCGCGTGCCGCTGTCGGCGGTCTCCACCGGCTCGGCTAGCGTGCGCGGCATGGTCGCCCGTTCGTCCGCTCGTGGTGCCGCCCGGTGGCGGGCTCCGGCGGCACCGAAACTGCCGGCGTCGCCGGACCTGCCCTCCGCCGGGGACCTGACCATCGGCGACGAGGCGACGTTCGAGCGGCTGGGCCTGGGCGATCTCGACCTGTCCGGGCGGTCGGCGGACGGGGCCGAGTTCACCCGCTGCCGTTTCACCCGCACCGACCTCAGCGGTACCCGGCTGGAGGCAGCGCGGTTCACCGACTGCGTGTTCGAGGGTACGAACCTGGCGAACCTGCGGACGGACAGGTCGTCGATGCTCCGGGTACGGCTGTCCACGGCGCGGATGACGGGCCTGCAGTGGGTCAACGGGGCGCTGCGGGACGTCACGGTTTCGGACTGCCGACTGGACCTGTCGTCGTGGCGGTTCACCACCTTCGCGAGCGTGGCGTTCGAGAGCTGCAACCTGACCCGGGCCGACTTCCAGCACGCGGACCTGCGCGGCGCCCGCTTCACCGACTGTGACCTGACCGGCGCGCAGTTCTCCCAGGCGGGCATGGACGGCACCCGTTTCGCCCGCTGCGACCTCACCGGGATCGGCGGCGTGACCAGCATGACCGGCGCGATCCTCGCCCACCAGGACCTCATCGCCCTGTCGTACGCCCTCGCCGGTGCACTGGGCGTCCGCATCGAGGACCCCGACGAGAAGTAGGCCTGTCGCACCCGAAGCCGCCTCGGGAAGGGCTGCCGGGCGCGCGTCGCTGGCGTCGTCCGGTGAGGCCCGCGTCGGCGGCACCATGTTCGATGTCGGGCGTGTCAGCTGCTTGATTTCCGCAACATCAACTGCGGTATGGACTAGATTCTGCGGCATGGGGTTGCTGGATGACGCGGTGGCGGTGCTGGACGAGCGGGGCGTGCTGGAGCCGCTGGGCGGGTTGATCCGGCAGGTGTACCGGCGCGCGGCGGACCGGCACGAGCCGGAACTCGGCGACGACGCGATGAGCTTCGGCACCACGGTGTGGCGGAACCTGACGAACCTGGGCAAGGCGTCCTTCGACGGGGTCGACGGGGTGCGGGTGCGGGTGGAGGACAACTCCCTGGAGATCCTCTGCGCCGGGTACGTGGTGCGGCTGTACTCGTTGCAGGGCGGGATCGAATCGATCCGGTGGGAGGGCAGCGAGGCGCGCCTCGGTGGGGCGGTGGAGAACAGCCGCGACGGGCAGTTGGCCTTCGACGACGCCGAGCAGTTCCCGGAGGTCTTCGCCGGGGTGGTGCCCCCGAAGCGGCATCTGCGGGTCGCGCACACCGGTGACATCGCCACGGGTGAGGCGACGGCGTATCTCGGGTTGCCCCGTGACAACCGTGAGGGTGGGTCGCCGTGGTTCGAGGTGACGCTGTGGTTCGGTGACGCCGTTACGGTGGGGACGCCGCTGCCGATCGTCGGTGACCCGGTCGGGGTGCCGGTGCAGCGCCACGACGAGCTGCCCGTGCCGGAGCTGCCGCTCGGGACGCTGCGGCCCGCCTCCGGTGCCGGTCGTACCCTCGGTGCTGTTGCCGGCCGACGGGCGTGACGGGCGGGGTTCGCCCGCCGGTGCCGGTCACCGTGGCCGTGGCGGGGTTCGAGCCGCACGCGTTGGGGTTGGCGCGTAGGTGGCGGCGGATGCGGAAGAACGAGTTGGCCCGGCAGGTCGGGGTGACGGCGGCGGCGGTCAGCCAGTACGAGTTGGGGCAGGCCCGTCCGTCGGCGGCGGTGCTGGCGCGGTTGGCGTTGGCGTTGGCGATGCCTGTGGAGTTCTTCGCCGCCGGTGTCCCGGCTCCGGCGTCGCCGGGGCGGGCGCACTTCCGTAGCCTGCGGGCCACCAGTCAGGCGGAGCGGGACCAGGCGGAGGCGTTCGGTGAGGTCGCCTGGCGGGTCGTCGAGGCCGTGGGTCGGCAGTTGCGGCTGCCGGAGTTGCGGCTGCCGCAGCTCGACTGGCCGGAACCGGCGCGGGCCGAGGACGTCCGTACGGTCGCCGCGGCGGCACGTGCCGAGTTCGGGCTCGACGACGGGCCGGTGCCGCACATGGTACGGCTGCTGGAGGCGCACGGGGTGATCGTGTTGTCCCTGCCGGACGCCTCCGAACGGGTCGATGCGTTCTCACACTGGTACGGCCAGCGGCCGTTCGTCTTCCTCAACCCGGCCAAGAACGACAAGGCCCGCTCCCGGATGGACGCCGCCCACGAACTCGGCCACCTCCTGCTGCATCACGACGCCGAGCCGGGCAGCCAACTCCTGGAACGGGAGGCCACCGCCTTCGCCTCCGAGTTCCTCGCCCCCAGCACCACCCTGGCCGCCGAGCTTCCCGCCCGGCTGGACTTCGACCGGCTGCACGAACTGAAACGCCGCTGGGGCATCAGCCTGAAAGCCCTCGTCTACCGGGGACACGACCTCGGCATCTACCGGGACCACACCTACCGACGCGGCATGAGCCTGCTCGCCCAGTGGGGCCACCCCGAACCCGGCGACCTCGGCCCCCGAGAACAACCCTCCCTCCTCGGCAAAGCCGTCGACCTCCTCAGCCAACAACACACGACCATCGAGGACCTCGCCGCACAGGCCGGCCTCCCGGCAGCCCTCGCCCGCACCGTGATCGCCGCTGCCACCG
This sequence comes from Micromonospora cynarisoli, assembly GCF_030518815.1. NCBI lineage: Bacteria > Bacillati > Actinomycetota > Actinomycetes > Micromonosporales > Micromonosporaceae > Micromonospora > Micromonospora cynarisoli. The sequence continues at coordinate 5,556,113 of NZ_CP130426.1, forward strand.
AACACCTCCCCGAACTACGACTCACCCCGACCGGCACCTGACCTGAGCCGGGACCCTCCCTGCCAGGGCGATCCCCATCGCTTACTCAGGCGGTGTGGCGGTGGGTGCTGTCGGTTCGACGTGGTGGCTGTCCCAGACCCACTGGTCGTCGCCGTGGTCGAGCAGGGTGCTGCACCGGTACCGCAGCAGGTTGGCGTCCGTGCTCGGGTCCGGGCCGCCGGGATGCGGAGGCGTCGGGTCCAGCGCCGCGTCCGCGTTGTAGACGAGCCGGTCGGGCAGTCGGTAGTCACGGCGGAAGCCGGTACGCCACTGCGAGTTGCCGCCCCAACCGTGCGACAGGTCGGCCGCCTGCCGGTACCGCCGCCGCCACGCCCAGTACAACGTCGAGGCCGCGGTGAGCGCGGGATCCAGGTGGTGGGCACCGGCGCGGACGCTCACGCCGCCGCGCATGAGCAGCAGCGACCCGACCAGGCACCTCGGCCACCACTGCCCGGCCAGCACCGGCGGTGCCTGCGGATCGTCTGCCGGTTCGACCTCGACGATCTCGTGCAGGAACGGATGGAACCCTTCCCCGGCTGGGAACGTGCCGCCGATCGCGGCGACGAACCGCCGGTACGCCGAAGCCGGAAGCCAGTCCGTGGGGTCGCCGGGATCGGTGGCGGGCGGCTGGCTGGGCAGGATCAGCAACTCCAGCACCCTGCTCACCGCGTACAACGTCCACAGGTCCTCGTGCGCCAACGCGACGGCGGCCATCCTCGGCTCACCGACCTGCCGCAACGCCGCCAGGACCGACGAATGGGTAGCAACCCAAGGGTCGAGGACGTCCCGATCCCATGCGCTGCCGCTGTAGTCGAGGGTCGGCTCGAACAGGCCGAACCTGACCTCCTGCCACGCGCCGTCCGGGAACACCATCTCGGCTCTCACGACCGCCAGTCTCCCGACCCCTGGGGCAGCCCGTCGAGCGAGATCCGACCGCACCCACCTGATGCAGGCGGCCGAACCCGCCGACCGGGATCGATGACGATGCTCCACTGTCGAGTCCGCGGCAGCCAGCGGTCGCTGCCGGCGCTGCGGATCCGCGCGCTCACCCTGCAACGTCGAACGATGGTGCGGACGCGATCGTGGGCACCATGCCCGGCACTGCGGCACCGCTGTCGGCTGTTGCCAACATCGCCCTCACACCTGACGAGGAGCACCCTGACGGCGTCGCCACGGCTACCCTTGAGGTCATGTCCGACGGGCAGGCGATGTCATTCCGGGTGACCCGGCGGACACTGCTGGAACTCGCCGCCGGTCTCACCGCCCTGAAGCTGCCGGCCCTGCTGGAGCGGCCCGCCCGACAGCCGTCGACCCCGCTGTCGTGGACCACTTCGCCGAACTCCGCGCCCTCCTGGTGCAGGCCGACGACAAGCTGGGCGGGCGCACCATCCTGGCGACCGTCGAGCAGCAGATCACGCAGATCGCCGCCCTCCGCCGACAGGCCCGAGGGCAGCTTCGCGACCGGCTGCTGAGCACCGAGGCCCGTTGGAGCGAGTTCGGCGGCTGGCTCAGCGACGACCTCGGCGACCGTACAGCCGGGGACCGCTGGCTCGACCGCGCGTCCGGCATGGCCCAGGAGGCCGACGACCGGGATTTCAGCTCCTACGTGCTGGCACGCAGGGCGCAACGTATGGTCGGCACCGGTGACGACGACCGCGTCGTCGGACTGGCCCGCGCCGCCTCCAGCTGCCCCGACGTGCCCCCGCTCGTCCACGCCTTCGCCGCCGTGCAGGAAGCACACGGCAGCACCCTCGACAACGACACCGCCGGCTTCCAGACCGCGATCGAGCGCGCCCAGACGCTCGTCGCGACCGGTGCGGCCATCGACGACGAGCACGCACTCGGGTCCTTCTGCACACCGCCGTACCTGGCCGCCCAGGAGGGCGAGGGATGGCTCCGCCTCAACCAACCACACCGGGCCATCACCAGCTTCACCACCGCCGTCAACCACTGGCCTGACCGCTATCGGCGCGAACGCGGCATGTACCTCTCCCGGACAGCACACGCCTACCTGGCCGCCGCCGAACCGGAGCAGGCCGCGACCACCGCCGACGAAGCGCTGACCCTGGCCACCACGACCGGCTCAGCACGCGTCCACCGTGACATTCTCGCCCTGGCTCGGCAGCTCAAGCCCTTCTCCCAGCACCAGCAGGTCCGGGAGCTCCTCGACCGGGTCGCCGTCACCGGATGACCGACCACCAGCCCGAGATGTCCCCATCGCCACCACAGGTGATCGTCGTCGGCCGAGCCAACATCGACATCACCGTCCGGATCCCCCGACGACCACAGCCGGGACGCACGACATTCGCCTCGGCACCCGCCACCACCACAGCCGGCGGCAAGAGCCTCAACCAGGCCAGGGCCGCTGCCGGCGTAGGTGCCCGGACCGCCCTGGTCGCCAACGCCGGCACCGACGAATGGGGCACCTTCCTGCGACGCGCCCTCACCGACGCGGGCGTCGACGTGTCGTTCTTCCAGCTCATACCATCGGCGCCGACCGGCCTGGCGATCGTGGAAGTCGCCCCCGACGCCGAGAACCACATCGTCCTCGCGCTGTCTCCCGCCACAGAACTCACCGCCAGCCAGGTGCGCGAAACGCTACGGCGGCTGCACGCACCCACCGTGCTCACCCAACTCGACCTTCCACCCGACGCCGTCGGCGCTGTCCTCCAGCACCACCGGGCCGAGACACTCATCGGGAACCTCGTACCGCACGCCACGCTCGGGTCAGCCGTGCTCGCCGCCCTCGACCTCTTCGTCTGCAACGAACACGAGGCCGCCGCGATCCTCGGCCGGCACCACGCCGATCCGACGATCGCGGCTCAGGAGCTTCGTGGGCTGGGACCACGGGCAGCCGTGGTAACCGCAGGCGCTCGCGGTGCCGCATACAGCACCGCCGAACACACCAAGCTGGTCCCCGCACTACACGTCCACGCCATCGACACCACCGGCGCAGGTGACCACTTCCTCGGTACCCTCGCTGCCCTACTCACCCAGAACACTCCGCTGGGGCAAGCCATCACCGACGCGGTCAACGCTGCGACGGCAGTGGTAGGTGGCGACTGAGAGCCAAGATCAGCCGCCAGCCTTGCCGATGCCCCGACCGGTTGGCGAGCCGGCTGTAGTCCAGCCTGCTGGGAGTTCTTCGAGAAGGACATGTGAGGGTGGCGGACAGGACCGCTGAAGTGTCGGTCGATGACGCCGTCCGCGCCTCGGTGAGCTACGACCAGCTACGTGCCGGTGACGACGGCGTGTATTGGTTGGAAACCCGCCCCGACGCGGAGCAGGGGACGACGGTGACGGGCTGGCGGGCAAGCGATGGCAAGCGTGATGTCAGTCCGAAGAACTTCGATGTCGGCAGCGGAGTGCACGCGTACGGGGGCGGATCGTTCGTTGTCGCCGAGGGAACGTTGTGGTGTGTCGGCGGAGATCGCCTTTACCGGAGGCGCCTGGATGGCGACGAACTCGAATTGGTCGGTCACGGGTGCTTCGGTGATCTGACGATCGGTGACGGTGAGTTGCTGGCCGTGCGGGAGTCGGAGCAGGGTGACCAGCTCGTGGCGGTGCCCCTCACCGGCGCTCCGCGGATGCGGACTGTGGTCTCGTCCCCGGGGTTTCTCGGCGCGCCTCGGCCGGGCCCGGGTCGGTTGGCGTGGACCGCTTGGAGCGAGCACGACATGCCGTGGGATGCCTGCGAGGTGTGGACCGCCGCCTATTCGCCGCACGGTGAGGTCGAGAATCCCGTGAAGCTGGCCGGTGGTCCGGGGGAATCGGCGGTGGAGCCGCGATGGGGACCCGACGGAGCGTTGTACTTCGTGTCGGACCGCGGTGGTTGGTGGAACCTCTACCGGTGGGACGGTCTCACGGTGGAGGCGGTGGCACCGATCGCGGGTGAGTGCGCTGCGGAGCCCTGGGAGTTGGGCTACGCGTCGTACGGCTTCCTCGACGACGGTCGGATCGTCGTGGTTGTGCAGGAGGGGCCGCGACACCGCCTTGTCGTCATCGAGCCCGGCGGTGCTGTCCGTCCGGTCGACCTGCCGTACACGTCGATCAAGCCGTACCTCGCCCTCCGAGGGACGACGGTGGCGTTGATCGGTTCGTCGCCGACCGCAGCCCCGCAGGTCGCGCTCGTAGACGTGGCTGATATCGATCCCCCTCAGGTGGAGGTGCTCGCCAGCCCGGAGCATGCCGCGCTCGACGGCGTGCGGGTATCCACGCCGATGGAGCTCCGCGTACGGGTGGCCGGTGGCCGGGAGGTCATTGCCCTGGTGTATGCGCCGACGAATTCGACTGCGGACTGGCTCGCACCAGTGATCGTTCGCGCGCATCCCGGGCCTACCGCCTCGTGTCTGCTGCGCCTGGACTGGCAGGCGCAGTTCTTCACCAGTCGTGGGTTCGCCGTCGTTGATGTCGATTACCTGGGTAGCACCGGGCACGGCCGGACGTTCCGGGAGTCGCTCTACGGACGGTGGGGCCTGGACGACGTCAACGACTGCGCTGCTGTGGCGGTGCACCTGCTATCGGCGGGGCGGGCGTTGCCGGGGCAGGTGTTCATCCGCGGTGCCAGCGCCGGCGGATACACCGCTCTGCACGCGGTGGCACAGGACGGCCCGTTCGCCGCCGCCACCGCCGTGTCGGCGATCGTGGATCCTGACCGGTGGGCGCGGACGGTGCCCCGGTTCCAGCGGGCGCACGCGATGCGGCTACGTGGGGGTGCCGGTGCGGTCCGTGCCGCCGAGATCCAACGGCCGGTGCTGCTCATCCACGGCACCGCCGACGAGGTAGCCGAAGCCGATGATGTGCAAAAAACTCGCCGAGGAGTTGACGTCTCTCGGCATGGCACCCAAGGTGTTGCTTCTTCCTGATGTCGGCCACTATGTGGCGTCGTCCCGTCGAGCGGGCGCGGCGTTGGAGGCAGAACTGGCCCACTACCGCTCGCTGGTGGCGGGTGCCGGCAATGATCAACAGGGGTTACACGGCGGCTAGCGGTAGCCGGTGATGCATCCGTGGCCGTCGGGCTCGTGCAGCCTCACATCCGGGATCTCAGTACGTCGAACTCGCAGCCCGGCAAGGACGGGTCGAAGCCGTGTTCGATCAGCCAGCGGGACGCCAGCAGGCTACGCAGCGACCACCAGGCGCGAATCACGTCCCGGTCGACGTCGACACCGTAACCGGCGAGGAGATCCTCGAGCCGTTCCTCGTGCCCGAGGGTCAGAATGGCGAGGTCGAACAGTGCGTCGCCGGGTGCCGCCTCGGACCAGTCGATCACGCCGGTGACCTCGTCGCCGTCGGTGAAGATGTGGGTGATCTGCAGGTCGCCGTGCATGAACACCGGCGTCCACGGCCGAATCGCGGCCTCGGCTATCGCGGTTGCGGTCGACCAGGTCGGCCGGCAGGACGCCGCTGTCGACGAGCCAGGCACATTCGCGATCGAGTTCCGCGTCCAGCCCGACGAGCTTCCTGCCTGCCCACGGCGGTGGTAGCGCTTCGTGCAGCTTCCGGATCGCAGCGCCCGCCGCGGCCCACGCCGCCGGTGACGCGGGCGACGGCTCGCCGAGACAGCCGAGTGCCTGGCCGGGGACGGCGGCGATCGCGAGGACGGGCGGCCTGCGCCACAGGACCTCGGGGGTCGGGACGGGCGCCAGCCGCATCGCCTCGACTTCGACATCGATGCGCGCCTGGTCGCTGTCGACCTTCAGGAACACGTCGCCGACGCGCAGGGTCGCGCGCTCGTGATGGGCGACGACGACCGAGACCTCTTTCACGCCGGCCATCATCGCGGGCTGATCATCAAGGTCGCCACGGGTTACTACGTTTACTACGAGCGAGTCGAATGCGCTAAGTCGTACAGGGAGTCGACCTGACTGACCCGCGCACATCGGCAGAGCCGCGAGCGCCATGAACGTGGCCAGAAAGTGATCGGGGTGCAGGTCGAGGTTCTTGCGGGCACATCGGCATGATCGGACGCTCGACGGAGGCCCTCATAGTCGGTATGTCGGCGGGGAGCGAGCGACCTCGAGGTGAGCGCTCCTTGCTCCTTTCGCAGCGACGCCGAAGGTGGGTATACAGACGGGACGTCGTTGATCTTCGATGATGTGCGCGACGTGTGCTCGCCAGCGGATGCCAACCCGGGTCACCCGGTGCCGACGCGGGCCACCGCAGCCGCTCGTGGTCGCAAACGGGGGTTCGTGTGCTCGGGCTGTGGTCCTGGGCTGGGCGAACGGGGGTCCGGGTGCTGCGGGTGAGCCTGGACCACTCCCTGCCACCCCAGGTGAACCCGCAGGTCGCTAGACTAGGCGCTCGCGCCCTCGTAGCTCAGGGGATAGAGCATCGGTTTCCTAAACCGTGTGTCGCAGGTTCGAATCCTGCCGGGGGCACTTAAGATTGGCTAGATCTGGCTCTGAGCTGGGGATATGCTCCCGCGTCGATGGTCACCTATGCAGCCGCATGCCACCCTGAGTCGCTGTCTGTCACTGTTCGCGGACTGTTTACGGATTGATCTTGGAACGTGGGGAGCCCGCTTGCGTCCCGCGGACGCGGGCGGGCGCGAAGCCTGCTTGCTCAGCTCTGCGGCCGGTGCTGGTCGTCCCGCTCGGGGGTGGGTGACCTGTCTAGTGTGTGCTTCGCCTCGACCATGTGAGGCGTGAGCGCCTTCGGGGCGCGCGGTCTGTGTCTCGCTGCTGCCAGATGCCCTCGGATGTGCTCGACAAACCTAGGCGCGCCGCCCTTACTGAGGCACTCAAGCAGCTCATCGACGTCCAAGCGGGGCATTCCGGGTACGCGGCCCGTGTCGTCGCTCTGCCTCTTGATGATCTCCACAACCGGAATCGGGGCCAGATCGTACTGTAGGCATAGAAACTGGTCGGGCCTCAATACTTCGATGTGGAGGGGAGCCACCGCATTCTGAGGAAAGTGTTTCACGTTGTTGGTTACGATGACGTCCGCACGGCCCGCGACGGCGGCAGCTAGGACATGTCGGTCACCTGCGTCGTTCGTCATTCCCTCGACGAGGGGCTCGTAGCCTGTGACCTGGGCGTCGCTGAACGCCGCATTCATGCTCCTGAACATGTTGTCGAGCTTGTCGGAGTCGACGCCGGGACGCAGTCGCAGGATTGTCCGTCGCGTCTCCGCGAGGATGTCCTGGCTCCAGAGTGGACGGTAGAAGTCCGCTTCCGCGACTCGTAGAAGGGTGTCGCGCAGCGCGTTTGGAACCAGGACGTTCGCATCGAGTAGGACAGAGAACGGCACCAAGTGAGCCTAGGTGGTGGGGATGCTCGGCGGAAGCCCTGGCCTCACGTTCTGTTGTCGACGCCTTCCTCAAGGTCGCTGACTGGCAAGTCATAGAGCCCCATGGCAAGACTCTCTGTCGTCATGCTCTGAAGTAGACGCCGCCGCTCCTGCCGTCGCTGCTCTTGGTACTTGAGCACGTCGGCTAGCCTGATGCGGCGGTGGCTGCTGGGCCGCTCGTGCGGGATCTTCCCTTCGTCCAGCAGCTTGGTGAGGGTTGGCCGTGATACGCCGAGCATGTCTGCGGCTTGCTGGGTAGTGAGTGTTGTGTGCTGCGGGGCGATAGTGACGGCATATCCGCTGGCCAAGGTTTCAAGAGCTTTGACCAGGATGTCGTGCAGACCGTCGGGCAGGGGCATGGTGCTAGTGCCGTCTGCGCTTACCAGGCGCGCTCGCGCCTCGGGCACGTTGTGGCCACGGTCGCGTAGGACCTGAAGAAGGTCCACGACTTCCGCGCTGTTGGTGGCATCGGGGAGGATCGTCTGCTCATCCATGACGCGGGCTGCGGCTGTCATGGGGCTAGCATGCGTCCAATTCGCAAGAAACGCAACGTGATCTAGGGATACTGCTCGTCATCTTGAATTAATGCCAAAGCGGGCACTCTTCTCAGAGCGAACTTCGGATCTTCGCTGCTCGAGCTCTAGCGACAGGCCCATACGCCAGCTGTTGACCTGTCATAACCTGGAGGTTGCGGCTACAGGCTGTGTTGGGATGAACGGTATTGATCCTTCTGAGCCCGCTGCGAGGTTTAGATCCTAGCTAGTGCCGTGACCACGAACGTTGACGGTGTTGGGGTCAGGCTGCGCGGGTGGTGGGTTGGCCCCAGCGTCGTTGGCGTTCGCTGCGGACGCGGGCGCGTTCGCGGCGTTGGGCGGCCAGGACGTCGGGGTGGCGGGCGTTGGCGTTGCGCCAGCGCAGGTAGGCGTGCAGTTTCCGGGTCAGCGTCGGGTGGTTCGGGTGGTTCGAGCCGGCGATGACGAAGGTGCGTAGCGGTCCGAACTGGGCCTCGATCGGGTTGGCCCAGGAGGCGTAGGTCGGGGTGAAGCAGAGCTCGACCTTGTTCCGGGCCGCCCATCTGCGGATCTTGCGGCCTTTGTGCGCGGACAGGTTGTCCAGGATCACGTAGATCGGTGCCCCGTCCGGGCGGGCGGCGCGGATCGACTTCAAGGCGGCGAGGCTGTTCGCGGCGCTCTTGCGACGCCGCACGACGCCCCAGAGTTGGTCGTCACCGACGGAGTAGCAGCCGTGGAACTGCCGCACGCCGTGCAGCTTGTGGTAGTTCGCCGGTAGCCGGTGCGGATGGCCCGCGGGCGCCCAGCCGGTGCCGGCCTGCGGGCGGATGACCAGGGGCCCGAACTCGTCGAAGGCAAACACCCGCTGCGGGAAGTGGCTGCTCACCTGCTCGATCCGGGCGAGCTTGACGTCCCGGTCGGGGTCGGTGGACTCCTTCCACGTCTTCGTCCGCTGGAACGTGATCCGATGCCGGTGCAGGATCTGCCGCAACCTCTCCCGCCCCACCCGGACCCGCCGAACGGCATGCGAGCCCAGGTGCTCGGCGAGTTTGCGGACACTCCACCGGGTGAAGGGCCGCCCCAGCTTCTCGGGGCGGGTGTTGGCCGTCTCGACGATGAACGCCTCGTCATCGGGACTGATCTGGCGGGGACGGCCACCCGCCCACTGAGGGTCCAGGCTGGCCATCCCCATCTCGTTGAACCGGTGGATGACCTGCCGGATCGTGTCCTCGTCGGCCTGCACGAGACGGGCGATCGCCTGCACCGTGTTCCCGCCGGCCGAGGCGAGCACGACCATCGCCCGCCGAAGGCGGATCGGCGAGCCGGTACCTCTACGAGTGATCCTCAGCAGCTGCTGACCCTCCTGGTCACTGAGCCGCCGAACGCGAACGGGTTCTGCCACCGCCACAGCCTGACCGCCACGACCCCGCCCAGCCGACAGGCCAGACGGCGTGTCACCCAACACCGCGAACATTCGTGGCCACGGCACTAGGGCCGCCTCAATCCGCTGGTTGACCGTCGCCTCCTGGCCGTCGATGCACTTGGCGTACACCTTTAGCAGGACGTCAACGGAGTGCCCGGCGCGGGCGGCAACGTCGGTCGCTGGCACACCGGAGTTCAGCCAGAGCGACACCGCCGCGTGCCGCAGGTCGTACGGTCGACCGGCCAGTGGCGACGCCACCTGCGCAGGAGTCAGCGCCAGGTTCCGCGCCGCCTTCCACACCCGGGAGTACGTCGACGCGGCCACCACGTTGCCCTTGCCGCTACGGAACAGCCGGCCGTCGTCGGCGACGCCAAACCGGTCGACGTGCCGCCGCAGCGTGCCCACCAGTTCGGGCGGAATCGGCACTACCCGAGACTCCGCCGCCGCCCGGTGCTTCAACCCGCGCCGGTCGTGCACCTCGCCGCTGTCGGTCCACCGCTTGCCCGCCTGGGGCCGGTTGTCGACCAGCACCAGCCGGCCCCACCCGGTCGCCGGAAGGTGACAGTCCTGCTCGCTCAGCGCCAACGCCTCACTCGGCCGCAGCGCCGCGAAGTACAGACACGTGAAGAACGCCACCAGGCGCTCACCGCGACCGACCCGGCCCCGCTCGCCGTCGTAGGACACGGCGGTCAGCAACTCCCGGGCCTGACGGCCGTTGACAACCACACGCCGGTCGACCGATTCGGCGATCTTCGCCCGCTGTGCGCGTACCCGGACCTTGTCGACCGGATTGAACTCCAACGCCCCCAGCTCTACGGCGTACTGAAGCACGTTGTAGAAGACCGACCGCTTCCGGCGCACCGTCGTCGGTGCTGCCGGCCGCCCGTCGAGGCGCAACGCCAAGGCGTCGAGCGCAGTGCGAATGACGGCCGGCTCGCCCACCTCGCTCACCGTCAGCGAGGCCCGACGTAACCACCGCGACGCTGGTGCCAGGTCCGCTGGCACCTCCGATTCCCGGAGGCCCGGCGGCAGCAGGTGATCCCGCAGCACCCGCCGCAGTTGGTCTGCCGAGGGCCGTCCTGCCTGGTCGCCCACCAGCACCGGAGCCACTGTCACCAACGCATCGACCATGCTCCCCCGGGACTTCGCCGCCGCGCCCGGCCACTTGATATCGACGTACGACTGCATGAACTCCAGCCACGACACCGCGCCCTTGCTCTGCACCATCGAGTCAGGCAGGCCGGTGGCAGCGTCGAACGCCTCGCCCCGGTTGATCGCCTGCATCAGGTCCGACCGGTAGTTGTCCGCCAGCGCCCGGGTGGCGAAGTTCCGCGACTTCTCCCGCCCGCCGACAATCCAGCGCACGGTGTACGTCTTCTTCCTGGCGGCACCCTGATTGACGCGGATGTCCCAGACCCTGACCGCCCGCGACTTCATGCCGCCTCCCGGTGCTGTTCCAGCCAGGTTCGCAGGTCACGCCGCTCGATCCGCAGTTCACCGTTGGGCAGCTTGATGCACTCCGGGGCGATGCCCAGCTCCCGCCAGCGGTAGAAGGTTCGCCGCGACACTCCGTTGAGCACGGCGAGGACTTCCGGAACGGTCAACAACTCGCTTTCCATGAGGGGTGCCTTCCTCCAGATGATCAAGCGCGCTCCGCGCGGTGCTGGCCGGGGCGCGGCAACCAGTTCCTACTGAGCCGCCGCCCCGGCGCGGTCAGCGCCGGGGCGGCGGCTCAGCTGGCCCGAAACCCACGCCCCGCGCGTCATCACTGGGTTAGTGAGTGACCCGGTGACGAGCCTGGCTCGACCAGGTCGATACGACGAAGCCGACCGCTGGTCGCATCCACCCGACGAGCCCTCGAAGCCGTACCGGGGACGCACGCGGTGGAGTTGCCGAAGGGAACACGAGGCCGCTCGGGCGTCCGGGGCGGTAGAGGAGGTGAAGGAGGGGCGGGGTAGGAGAGGGGTGCGGGGTAGGGAGCTGCCCGCGTTGCACTGCCAGGTGGTCGACGGCTTGAAGAACCGGGAGGAGTGGTCGCCCGCCGGCCCGGTCGAGGTGACTCCTTCCGCCGGTCGAATGGGTGCCGAGCGCTTCGGGGTCGTCATTCGGTGGATGGGCTGGTCCGAGGTGGGAGTTGCCGAACGGCTCCACGGACTGTGCAGGCGGTCGGCGGACGCGGGGTCAGAGCGCCTCCGGCGGGGGCCAGACGACTCCGGGATGGAGTTGCCGAACGGTTGCGGTGGGTCGGCGGCAGACGGGATAGCAGAAATAGGCAGCGTCTGAGATCCTGTCCCTTTGCCGCCAACACAGGGAGAGTTTAGTCCCCGATCTTCGGCAAGTTGTGGTTCTGGTGCCGGTACTCGTAGATGGTGCAAGAGGTTGGTAATGTCTGAGGATAGTCACAAGCCGCAACTGGAGGCATCGCTCCAACGGGTTGCCGACCGGGCGGTTACAGCTGAATTTGAAACCTGGATTACCCAATTCAAAGATCCCAGGACTGGAGAGTATGTTGGCCCACTGGGATTGAGAATCAATTTCCCATGCACTGGGGCGTTAAGGCAGGTTCGAGTAGATGCCCCAAAAGCGAAGGTGTTGGAGTGCTTTACGTTCGAGGATTGGGTGTTTCTCGGCGATTACGACGCGTTTTTCGATAGGAAAGGCCGCGAAATCGCCGCCAACATTACCCTTCGCACCTCTCTTGCAAGTCGATTAAAGGATCGTTCGGCGGTTGAGTTTCTGACGCACGATCAAGTTCGTGAAGCCGATAACGTTAACTTCGAATACCCTGCCTACGTTGAGCCGAAGCGTATCCGCATGAGCGATTCAGCTTCCCCTTTGAGTATCGAGTTGCGAACTCCGTCGTACCCGTCTTTGGTGGGTGTGTCCGGGGCGGCATATGACTGGAGCTTGAAGATATCTGGACTTCACTCGGATTCCTCGGAACTTGCACTCAAAACACTTATCGAGGTCTCTACATCCCTCTTCATTGAGTTGGAGATGTCGATCGGGTTGTCGTGCCAGCTTCAGAGGTCATTTGACGCTGACTGGGTCAAGGAGGATTGGGATGTTGGAGAAGAGCCCAGTGGAAGCCCGCGCTTCCCGATGCTCCGCTACCCGCACGAGCCTGTTGCGCAGTACCTGTATGCAGGGTCGATGGGCTTCTCTTCGCCTTTGCTGGAGTATCTCGCCTACTACCAAGTAGTAGAGTACTTCATGCCCGCATACAATTTTTCCGGCATGGTTAGGCGTTTGCGTAATGCATTAAAGGATCCTCGTTTTGATCTCGCTGATGATGCGGCGCTTGGAAAAGTTGTGGAGTCTCTCACTCGCGGCAGCAAAAGCTACCTCTCCGAGCGGGAGCAGTTAAGAGTGGTTATGCGAGAGTGTGTGGATGATGACATTATCCGCGACTACTTTAGTAGGCATCCCAACGGACTGAAGGCGCTTGGCAATAAGGATCGCATTGCCGGTGTCCGTGCTATCAATTTATCAAATACTCATATGAAGCTGACTGACCAGGTGGCTGATAGGATATATGATCTACGATGTCGGATAGTTCACGCGAAGGAGTCCGCAGAGCTGAATGCTCCCCTGTGGCCGTTTGGGGGCGAATCCAAGAGGCTTCGCTACGATACCCAATTGGTTAAGTTTCTTGCTCGGAAGGTTTTGATAGCATCAAGCCGGCCGGCGTCATGGATATCCTGAATAGAGTTTAGGTTAGCTGGCTAGCGGGGGTCGCAAACGAAGGCCTGGATACTTAATGCGTGCCGACCTGGGTCCCGCGCCCGTGCCGCCAGCCGTCAGCAAGGGGTGGAGAGGAGCAGCGAGACCGCTGCTGGCTGACGACAAAGTCTGAGGTGGATCGGTGAAGCGGTGATGCTCGGCGGCACGGGACGCCAGTACGGCAGGCCGGGGTCCGCCGTACTGGCGTTCACACCGAAGTGGTCAAGGTCTACGTACGCACGGTTGTCGCCATCGACCTACAGGCCCAGCAGCTCTAGTATTCCAATGTGGCGGACCATCTCGTGCGTGACGTGCAGCAACTTCGGGAGCAGGCGTTGACTTCCGTGGGTCGATCCTCTGGCCGAACTCCTCTGCGGTCTGCTCTTTACCACCTCACGCGAGGCCGCATCGACAGGCGGCCGCGATATACGGTGGGCCAGTTGCCTTCCCTTGGCATGCCATGGCAAGACACCCTTTCCGGCAGGTATTTCGGGTGGCGCTGTAGGCAGGCCAATCTCAGGGGAGAGTTCGCCTTTGCCGTCGAGTACATCGTCTGCCCGTACTGCCGAAGGGCCTGGGTAGACAAGCCGTACACCGCCGAGAAACTTCAGAGGCATGGTCTAGCTTCGGCGGCCTTGAGGGCACTGCGTGAGGAGAATCCAGGGCTGACGTGGTACACGGGCAGTGGGCACCTGAGCGACGCCGCTGCCTTCTGGTTGGCCGTCGGTAAGGGAGTGCCTGGTGAGTATCGACAGCACGACTTGTGCGAACACATCGACAGGCACGAGGGGCTCAAACCCCGGTGGATACTGCGGCAGCAGCAAGCGTGAAAGGTCAACGGCCCTGGCTGCACAGCCATCCGTACAGCGAAGGCCGCTGGCGGACACGGTTCAGGGCCGACGATGGGCTTCACGACGAGTAGGCCAGCGGCAGTCGCCGACGCTGACCGACAGAAGTCTCGATCCTTGCAAGCCAGGGCTCGGCACCACGGGCTTGCCCTTCCGCGCTGCGGCCCCGCCCTGCGGGCGGCCTCCGGCCGTCCTCGGCCAGGCCGCAGCGCATATGCCGATGCACGGACCATGCACGGACTGGCCTTCGCCGGGCTAGCTTGAGGCTGACGCGTCACCGCAGGTCAGTGGAGTCGAAGCCTACTGTCGACGGGTGGTTTCCTAAACCGTGTGTCGCAGGTTCGAATCCTGCCGGGGGCACCAGAACGAGGCCCTGACCAGCAGAAAGCCGGCCAGGGCTTCGATACTTATCTATGCAATTTCGATTCGCCCCCCGAAAATCCGCAGGGTGCCGCCCGGCACGGCGACCGCCCCGAACCCACTGCTGTCACCGATGGCACCCGTCCCGCAGCCATGCCGGCCGCAGCCCGCACTTCGCACTGGTCCCGTCGACCACGACCGCCGTTAGGATCATCATGACGTCGTTGCGCTCGCACAGCTCGTCGAACACCAGCCGCATGGTTATTGCGTCCGGCGCGGGCTCGTCAGATGAGCACGAGGTGACTCGGTGTGAGACCGTTTTCCTCTCACGCGAGCGGGGCGGCCCGAAGACACGAGCCGCCCGGCTCACCTCACCTCCTCGTCAACGGCGTCGCATGGCCCGGTAGGCCATCCGGCGAGCCGTGGCCCTGTGTGAGAGCGGATACCTCGACGACGGGGCGGCCGGCCGCGGCGGACGGGGACGGGGCCGTCGACGCCGTCGCGGCGGGTACGACATGAGCCCCGGCGTCACGCAGCGGGACGAACGGTAGTCGAAGGTGAACATTCTTCCCTTTCGTAGTGGGGTAGGACCGCCACCGAAGCACACGACCTGGAATAGGGTGTCACCGGTTCCGCTACAGCGGAACGGCTCGCTCCGATGGCCCGATCAAGTGTGCCACCGATCGCGCTTCTTTCCCCTTCCCGAGTTCTGAGCGCAATCTGATCGCGCTAGAACTGGACATCGGCACCTCGTTCGGAGTGAAATTCGACAGCGCCGGCAGAACTGCCGGCCACCGCCACGAGAGGAACACGAGTGGAGTACCGGATCCTCGGACAGGTCACGGTGCTTCGGGACGACAAACCCGTTGCACTCAAACCAAAGGCAGTCGCCGTCCTGGCCTTTCTCCTCCTGTCACCGGATCAGAGCGCAAGCCAAAGGACGATCCTGGAACACCTTTGGCATGGCGTGAGAACCGATCGGGGGTTGCTCCATCGCCAGGTCTCGGACCTGCGCACCGCGCTTGGTCGCGCTGTCGTTCCGGACGCCGATTCCGGGTCATATCGAATAGCTGTCGCCCGTGAAGCGGTGGACCTCTTCCGGTACGAGGACCGCCTGCAGGAGGTAGGGGTCGCTGCTACCGCAAAGGATAGAGCTGACGCCCTGGGCGCGGCGCTTCGAGAGTGGAAGGACGACCCGCTCCGGTCACTCGACGAGGTGTGGTTCCGCGAACAACGTAAGGCACTGATCAACAGGTGGAAGCGGACCTGGGAAGGCTACCTCCACGCCATGATCGAAGCTGGCGCAGTGCCGAACGCCATCGCAGAATGCTGGCGGGCTATCGAGAAGTGGCCGGACGACTCGCGGTTCTACAGGTTCCTCCTCCGTACCATCTACCAAAACGACAGCACCGCGAAGTTCCGCTCGACTTTCGAGGAGTGCTGGCTGAAGGTCAGAGAACATGTGCGGTCGGAACTCGATGCCATACGTGATGAGCTGGAGAGCGGTCCCCAGCCCGCGCATCGCGGCGTGAACGCGATCACGTCCTACGCTCCCCAGCAACTGCCGGCACATCGCATGAACATCATCGGCCGCGCTGCCGATCTCGAAACCCTGCGCGCGGTCCTTGTAGGAGAGCGGCCGAGTCGGATCGCGGCGTTGGTGGGCACCGCGGGCGTGGGCAAGAGTGTGCTCGCCTTCCGCGGCGCGGACAACATCCGCGAGCACTTCTCCGGCGGAGTGCTGTACACCGACCTGCAGGGCTTCTCCGAGCATGAGCCGCACAAGGCGGAGCAGGTGCTCGCGAGGTTCCTCGACGAGCTCGGCGTCCCACCGCAGACCCCCACGTTCGACGGCCTGAGCGCGGCCTACCGCTCGACCTTGGCGCAGCGCGCCGTTCTGGTCGTGCTGGACAACGCGCGTGACCTGACACAGGTGCTCCCGCTGCTGCCCGGTCCCGGGCCGAGCGCGGCGGTGGTGACCAGCCGCAACGCGCTGGTGAGCCTGGTTGCCAAATACGGGGCGAACCAGATTGTTGTCGCGCTCCTGCCTTTGGACGAGTGCGTCGCGCTGCTCGCGTCGATCATCGGCGAGCAACGAGTGCGAGCCGAGCCTGACGCGGCCGCAGAGGTCATTCGCCACTGCGCCGGCCTGCCGTTCGCCGTGATTGTGATCGCCGCTCGGCTGCTGTCTCGTCCCGCGCTGTCCCTCGGGGAGGTGCTGAACGAGCTGAGGTCCGCGACGGACAAGCTCAGCACCTTTGTTCACGAGGAGGCGGACCTAAATCTGCGCGCCGTGCTGGCTACCTCGCACGGTGTGCTGTCAGGCCCTGCAGCAGCCCTTTTCTGGCGCCTCGGCGTACACCCCGGACCGACGATCAGCCGTGACGCCGCGATCGACCTGGTGACATCCGCCACCGCAGGTGCGGAGGCGCTCAACGAACTGCGCACCGCGCACCTGATCGAGGAAGTGTCGTACAACAGGTTCGCGATCCACGACCTCGTGCGTGCGTACGCGGAGGAAAGAGCGACGGAAGCTGGCGACGCCGAACGGCGCCTCACGTCCGAGCGACTGCTGGATCACCTCATGTACAACGCTCGGGACTGCGACGAGGCGATCGTGCCGGGCCGGAACCTCCGGATCGGCACTGCACCCACCGGGCTCAAGCTCGTGTCCCCCGAGGGCATTGGCGCGGCCATGGCGTGGTTCACGGCGGAGTACGACGTGATCATGGCCGCGATCAAGCACGCGGTCCGGCACGGTCTACGCACCTACGCGTGGCTGCTTCCGTTGACCTTGACGACGTTCCAGTGGAGGAGCAACCGGTACCTCGACGCCCGGTACACCCTGCAGATCTCGCTGCGCGCCGCCGAGGTTGTAGCCACGCCGGCGGACCAGGCGATGATCCTGCGTCTGACCGCAGGTACCGACCGAGGGCTCGGCCAGCTCGATCTCGCGAAGATCAGGCTCGCCACCGTCATCGACCTCGCCGAAAACGACGACGACGAGCTCGGAGTTGCCCACGGTTGCCACGGGCTGGCCGTCCTGCACCGCGAGACCGGCGATCCCGCGTACGCAGAGGAGCGGTTCCGCGCGGCGCTGGCAATCTACCGGCGGCTCGGCAACGTCGTGGGCCAAGCCGGTGTCCTCAACGGCATCGGCTGCACCCTCTCCGACCGGGGCCAGTACGACGACGCGCTGGCAAACTGCACCGAAGCCCTGGAGCTGTTCCAGGCGACCACAGACGAGAACGGGCAGGCGAACACGCTCGACTGTCTGGCTGGAATTCGGCTGTCAATGGGCGACATCACGGCTGCGATCAGAGATTTCGAGGCGGCTGTGGAGTTGTACCACCGGCTGGAGTATCGCAAGAGGGAGGCGAGCACACTTCAGCGCCTCGCGATCGCCCAGCACGAGGCCAGCGACAGTCGCGAGGCACAGCAAACGTTGTCTCGCGCCCTGCAGTTGCTGCGCGAATTGCGTGATCCAGAAGCAGAGGCCGTGGCGAGGCGATTGGAGGAATTGGCATGACCCTTTCACGCAACGCGAAGAAAACTAGCGTCTCGTTTTTAATGCTTCGCCCGGTAGCGGGCGGTCGGGTCAGCTCCGTGCACCTTGCAGTCCTGCGGCGAACCTTTGGCGGGCAGGAATGGCCGCAGGTCCTGGAACGCCTCCCGTCCGTCTTGGGGGCGCCGTTCCGGATCCCATGCCGCCATTTTCGCGACGACGGGCGCGAGCTGTGGCGCGAGCGAACTCAGCGCCGGTTCAGGAGGAGGGTCGCCGCGGTGCGCGAACATCAGGTAATTCTCCGGGTACGGCAGGGCGAGCGTTGTCATCTCGGCAAGCATGCAGCCGAGAGGAAACACGTCGGCGCTGGTCGCGACCGGCAACAAGTGTACCTGTTCAGGAGCCGCGTATCTGTTTGTCCCGGCCTGAGTTTCCGGCGCCTTACCCACCTTTAGCATCGAGCCGAGGTCGATGAGGTGAACGTTACCGAAACTGTCGATCATGGCGTTCTCGGGCTTCACGTCTCGGTGGACATAGCCGAGGTCATGAATGTCGGCGAGGATTTCGCTCAGCTGTGCGACGAGGGAGACCGCTGTCGAGACCTCCATCGGGCTGTTTCCCTTTTCGGCATAGTCCTTTAATGTGTCTCCCTCGACCTTCCGCATGGCGATGAAGTAGGTCCCGTCCAGGTCTCCCTGATCGAGCCAGTCCGGAATGCCACGCACCTCGCTGAGTTCTTTCAGCAAGTCGGCCTCGCGCTCCATATCCTCCACGAATTCATCGAAATAGGACTCGCTTTCGAATGTTCGAGGGCTCAGGAACTTCACGGCCACGGAGTTCCCGTGGCTCATGTCAAACGCCTCGAAAAGGTGGCCGCCATTTCCCTCGCCCAGTTTCTTGCGCAGTATGAAGCGGTCGCGAACGGTTTGACCCAGCTGCACTCTATTCCTTCTTTCACCTGGCCACTGACTTATGCGAAGGAGAAGCATGTCCACCTGGCGCCCGCCCGAAGGGGTAGCCGACCGTGTCACCACGATCGCCGTGTCGGCCGCCGCGCCCAGGGCGCAAAAATACAAGTGCCCGATGGCCGAAGCGTTGAAGGCACGCCCATCTCTGCGGCTCCGTTCCGGTCCGCGCCGCTATGAGAAGCTCGAGCACTTCACTCTCGGACCGTTCATGACCGCGCTCGACCAGGTCGAACGAGGCTTCAGGTCGGTGGAGGGTGCTCTCGATGACGTCGAGCGCAACGCTCGGCTCCACGACGGACTGAAGACGTGGACGGCTCACGCCGTACGCGACTACCTCCGGGCTTTCCCAGTGCACCCGCTGAACCGTTCGCCGCTGCGCCTGGTGCCGCAGAGGTGGACGTACGAGCGAGAGATCAGGCGAACCCGGTACCGGATCAGCGCGTGGGGCCGTTGCTACCAATCCGTGGACGGCCGCACGCGCGAGATTCGCATGATCAACATTCGATCCCGGTCATCGACGAGGAGCGACGCCGAGGTGGCCGTCGCGGCGTTCGTCTTGGCCTGCGCCGACCAGGAAGCCGGGAGTCCACCTGTTGAGCACGTGCGCGTCGTCAACTACAGCGTGGAGGACGGGAGGGTGTGCACGTTGTTCGACGGCGCACCGGCCGACGCGACCTTGGCGTACGAGAAGCATGGCAGGGCCGCGCTGACCGAGGTAGCAGGAGGCCAGGAGTACCGCCCTGGTGGCGCGTGTGTGAAGTGTGACTTTGCCACCAGATGCCCGGCGCTCGCCCGCGCCCCCGGACTACTCGGAGTGGACGGTGAAGGGCGACCACGTCGGCAGTGGTCGGTGACGAGTGGACGAGCGTACCGCGAGTGCCCTGCCCGCGCGCACCTGCGTGAGCTCCGGCTTCCCACGGACGCGCAGGTCGAGCGCGGTGGGCCCGCGCAACGGGGGCGGGCTGTGCACGCCCTGCTCGCCGATCATCACCGTACGGGCCACCGCTGCTCACCCGCGATAGGCGACCGCTGGACGGGCGACGACTTCGGCCTCTCGCCTGACGACATCGGTCTCGGGAGGCGCCTCGTGCGCCACCACGCCGAGGTCTGCCCGTTGCAGCACACGCAATTCGACCGGGACGTGCGCGTCGAGCCGCAGCTGACGTGGGACGACCAGAACGCGAACGTGCTGGTCGTCGTTGAGCCCGATCTGCTTTATCGTGACCACGACTCGTGGGTATGGCGCGAGGTGAAGACGAGCAGCTCGGACGGCCGCCGGGCGAACGAACTCTTGACGGAGTACCCGCAACTCGCCCTCGCGGTGCTCGTGTTGGCTCGCGGAGAGCTCGGCGGATCACGTACCCGCAGCAGGGTCGAGCTTGAGGTGCTGAGGCCCTCCGGCGTCGACCTTTACGTGATTGACCCATACACGCCGTCGGTGCGCCGCAATGCCGAGACGGTCGTGCGCGACCTCGTCCTTCGCTGGCGTGCGGACGACGAGTTCCTCCCTCGGCCCGGTGATCGCTGCACCCGCTGCGAGGTGGCGAGCTGGTGCCGAGCCAAACCTGAAACGGAGCTGGCCTCGTGACCACCCCCCACCACGACGCTCTGGACTTAGTTCGTCTCACCGCAACTGCGGTGCTTGCCGTGCAGGCTCACCAAGACGCGGGCCTCGCAGTCCCCTACCCTCCCGCCGCGCAGCTCGCACTGGACCGGATTACGGCCGTTTGCCTTCTGGAGGGCCTTGAAGCGCCCGCGAGCGTCCCAGCGCTGCTGGCACTGTGCCGCGCACACCTGTCTAAGTGGCCGATCACGGTCCCGTCCGACTACACAGGACCTGACGCGGTGCTGGTCGACGAGGCGACCGGCCTACCCACGCACGTGTGTGCCGAATGGGCGTCCGGTGACGCCTTTTCGTCTGGGGTTGGCCCGATCAACGAGTTGCTCCGTCAGTTGGCGGGCAACTGCCCGTCGCCCGGGATTTACGAACGATGCCGCAGCTTCCTGATCGACCACCCCGTGGTGAACCAGGAGAACATGAGGGCTGTCCACTCCACGCCAGGTGGTTCCGAGACGTGGAAACGCGTTCAGCCTCTGTACGGCCCTGTCGCGCACGCCTATGCGCGCGACGGGCAGTGCGTCCGCTGCGCGTCCTGCCGGTGCCTTGCGGTTACGCTGCCCGACAAGACCAGCCGATGCGAGAGCGGTGTGTGCCCCGGCTTCACCGCGCAGCAGACGGAGCCGGTTACCGCACTCCGCGCGCTGCCGGCGGAATTGCGCCATCCGTTATCGGCTTCGGGCCGGGTGGAACGCGATATCCGGAACGCCTGCCTGGCTGCGGGAGCACACGTCGAGTTAAGGCCCGATGCGGTCGACCACCTGCGCATCACCTGGCCGTCCGACGACCTGTGGCTCGTTGTGGTGTCCACCAGCGCCGAACCCGCGTTGCTCGCACGCCGGCTCCGCCACTGGACGCCGGACCACGCCAGCCGTGTCTGCGTCGCCGTTCCCGGCTACGTCATGGAGCGCAGACCTGATTACCGCCAGGTGTTCGAGCGGCACCGGCGACCTGGCTCGGCGGAACTGATACCGGCCGAACTCGTGGCATCAAGCGACCAACACCAGGCTGACGGAGGCGAACCTCGTGCGTGATGTGTTTCAGCTGCTCCCCGGTGTACTCACCGAGTTGCAACAGAACGGGTTGAAGCGGAGCGAGGCCGAGCAGCTCTGCCTGATGGAGCTGGGCTTTCTGCTGGCCGAAACCGTCGACCCCAACATTGCCGTGTCCGACGTGTGGACCCTGTTCAGCGGGTACCCGTTCGCAAAGGCTCGCGGACTAGTCGACGCAGACGGAGAGGCATTGCTCCGCGTCGCCCGCTACGCCCTGTGGAACTTCGGCCGGTCGAGGGCCTGGGAAGACGGGCTCGACCTGTACGAAGAGTTCCCATCCGGGCTGAGGGCCTACGTCTGGGCGGCCCGCTCGGATGTCGCACAACGGCAAGCCGTCACAGCGGCCTCCGATCGCAGGGACGAGTACCGTTCGGCGCTCCGTCTCGCCCCGCCGTTCGCCGGTGGCCCGTGCACCTTCGCCACCGAAGGTTTCTATCGGTTTTTCGCCGGACGCTCCCCGATCACCGTGCAGATCCCCGACGTGCCTGTGCACACGTTCCCGTCACACGACCTCAATCGCCCCCTGGCAGGCGGCGGCCGCCCGATCGAGATCAGCTGGGATGCGCTCGTCGCAGCTGCCGTGGAGATGGACCGGAATGCGCCCAGGGACCGGGCGGGTTTGCTGAAGACCGTGCGCCTCTTCGTGGCGTCTAGCGGTGGGTTCAAACGCAAGAAGTCGTTCAGCATCGACCGTATCTCCCACCTGCTGGGCATCGCTGGCGCGGGCAAGAGCACGATGCGCGACGTCCTGACGTACCACCTCGTGAAGCACAGGAAGATGCGTGTCTCGATCGTTGTCGGCGACGTCGTCGAGGTGCTCAAGCTCGTCGAACTGTTCCAGTCGCTGGACTGCGGTGTCGCACCGATCATCGGTGCATCCAACCGCGAGCAGCACGCACAACGCCTGCACCGCAGGCTCGCCGGACGCGAGCAGCCCAACCTCCTCACCCACGACGACGGCGCGTTCGACTACCTGAGTACGGCCTGTGCGGTGAGTGGTCTCCTGGACGACGATGACGCTCCGCTCACCTACGCGGACGCGCCGTGCACTCGGCTGAACCCGAAGCGCAAGCGTAAGCCGCGCGATCGCGAGCTGCCGCCATTCACTCGAGACCGCCGCGTGTGCCCGTTTTGGGGGCGCTGTCCTCGTCACCATGGAGCACGACGGCTCGCGGATGCGGATATATGGGTCGCTACGCCGCAGGCGATGCTCGACTCGTCCGTGCCGTGGCCTCAGAACCCCGAACGCCTGCGATACCTGGAACTAGCGGCACGACGCAGCGATCTCATTATCATCGATGAGGCGGACCGTGTGCAGATGCAGCTCGACCAGATGTTCGCTCCGGCGATCACGCTTGCGGGCGAGGAGACCACATCGTGGCTGGACCAGGTGGCCCAGCACAAGATCAATGAACTTGTCAACGGACAACGCACACAGCTGTCCAATCGCGATGTCGCGAACTGGACCACCGCGCTGAACACCGCATCCACGATCACAGATCGCCTGTACGCGATGCTGGTCAGTAGTTGGGAGTTGCGGAAGTGGGTGAGCGGGAGCTACTTCAACGCGTGGAAGTTACACGGCCGGTTGGCCGAGCAGCTCTTCCCTGTCCCCGCCGAGGGTGAACCAGATCAAGACGCGGTTCACCGGAACGACCTCCTCCAGGTGCTGGAGGAATACCGGAAGGACCCGTTCGACGATCAGGACAAGGTTCGGGGCGCAACGCGCAAGCTGGTCGCGTTCACGAACCAGCTGTTGCACACCAGCCGATCGAAGTCCACGAGTGCACGCGTGCATGATGCCCTACTGGCGCTGGCACCCGCCGGCCGCGCCGCGTACCCACAGCCCGGCGAGTTGACCGACAAGTTCGAGCTCACTCTCCTGCTGGCGGCGCTGGAGCCGAAACTCGCGTTGATGACGAGCATGTGGCCGCGAGTTCAGGCAGCTCTCAACCTCGGGTTCAACCAGCTACACCGCAGGCCGCTCGACTACGGGCCGATGGTGCCCGAGTCTCCCATGGGCAACGTCCTCGGCTTCGAGTTCGTGGTCGACAGCCCGGACAAGGGTGGAGTTCGCAGTGGTGAACTGCGGTTCTTTCGTTGCAGCGGAGTGGGCAGGAGCCTGCTCACCGCGTTGCCTCGGTTGGCCGAAGTGGACGGACGGCCGGGCGCGCACGTCCTGCTGCTGTCCGGCAGCAGCTGGGCGGGCAAGTCGAGTCGATATAACGTTCTGACCCCTGTGAGCCTCATCCTTAAGCCGGAGCAGAAAAGGATCAACCAAATCGCTCAACACAGCAGCATTCGCCTCGAGTTCGTCTGGCATCAGGGCAAGCCTCTGACACTCTCCGGTTCGCGCCAGGAAGACCGGCCCGCGATCCTCCGCACGATGGCACTCGCCCTCACAACGCCCCACGGAGGTCAGCGGAGCCGGCTGGAGCTGGAACTCGCCGAGCTCAGCGAACACCGCCGACATCTGTTGGTGCTGACCGGCAGTTATGAGGAGGCCAAAGTGGTGGCGGACGCCATGCACTCCACCAAGATGAAAGGACGTGTCTTCCGACTTCTCGCCGACGACGAGCGGGGCCCAGCCGTCGACGAGTCGTCAGCACCAGTGCTCCGCAGAGGCGACGTCGACAGGCTTGCGGATACGAAGGCTAGAGTTCTCGTGGCACCGCTGCTCGCCCTCGAGCGCGGGCACAACATCATGGCCTGCGGCGAGGCGGCCATCGGTACCGTCTACTTCCTCGCTAGGCCGAATCCGCGGCCGGACGACCTGAGCCTCGCGATACATGCGATCAACGACTGGATCACCCGAGCCGTCGACGATCTTGAGTGCGGGTTCGGCAAATGGGTGTCCGACGCCGCCACGATCGGTGCGGCGGGCCGGGACGTGCGGTCCCGTGCCTACCGGGAGTGGTTCCGAGTCCTCGGCAGGTTCCTCGCGTGGAGCCGACTCAGCGATCCCGATCGTACGACGCTCACCTGGGATCTCCTCGTGCTTATGTGGCAAGTGATCGGCCGTCTCGTGCGTGGCGGTGTGGAAGCGCGCGTGGTGCTCGTGGACGCCGCTTTCGCGCCGAAGACCGCCGAGGCGTTGAGCAAGGAACCGATGCCGGGGGCGCAAGTCATGATCAATGATCACGACACCCCGAAGTCCAGTCTGCTGCTGAGCATCCACGAGGTGCTCGGCGAATGCCTTTCCCTCGGTGACGACGTCGCCGAAAGCCGTCGCCGGGACCGCGACCTTACCAAAGCCTTATACGACCCGTTCTGGCAGGCGATCGACCGTTGCCTCCAACAGCCGACCACAGGAGGAAAGCCGTGGTGAACCCTCTCGTCCGTGTCGCCGCCTACGAGGCGGACCCCGTCACGGGTGACTGGCTCAAGACGTTCCGGACAATCAAGTTCAGTGACGAGTGGAAGGAAGAGGCACTCGCTCTGTACGCGTTGTCACGGCGCGGAGCGGACGCACCGCTGACCTTGCCCATCGCTCAGCTCAACAACCTGCTCCGCGCGGCGGCCCCAGGTGTGATCGCGACCGGCCGAGGTGCGGCCACCTACGCGAGCACGCCCTTGTTGTATGCGACCAACGAGGTGCCCACCGACCTCATCGCCGCGCTGGTAAACACGTGGGTCGCCACGCTGGGGCCGCGCAAACCAGACCCGGATCCCCAACGGCAGGCCGAGCTAGAGGAATCGGTCTACAAGGTCCAAGCATCGCTCGCCGGCTCCACGCCTTCGTGGAGCGAGAGCACTGTGAACCTGACCGCGGCCCGCCTGTCGCCGGGAGGAACTGCTCAGCCGGATCGGCAGCTGTACCAGCTGGTGCCGGAGGTACTCGCGGCCGAACTCGCCCGCCGCCCGTACCGCGACGGCGACGAGGAGTTGCACTTCCGGGTCGTGACCAGGGACCAGGGCGCGGAACTGGTCTCCTGGCCGCCCCGGCCGTTCACCAAAAAGGGCAGACAATGGTACTACTCCTGCCTTATCACCCTGACCGTGCAGACGGTGCCGTTCACGTCCCGCTTCCGCCTACACGTCGGCACCGGTGTGCGCCGCTGGGTGACCGGAGGTCGGTTCCATGTCCCGGCCAACCGCGGCGTCGGCGCCTACCTCGCGGTCGCGCCACCGTGGTCCACGGGTCATGAGCACACGCCAAGGCTGTCGAACAACTTCATCGACTACTTCGAACGTGGCAACCGGCATGTGTGGCGCAGCGGTAGCACGATCGAGCTGCTGCCAGAACTCGACATCGTGCGCACGTACCCCAGCGCGCTCGAACTCGTGTCCGATCCTGACCGGTGGCTCGAGGGCGTCGACGGCCTGACCGCCGCGATCGTGCACAGCAACGGCCTGACCGACCACGAAGTGAAGGCGGGCATCGGCCCCACCGAACGAGCGCGGCTCGACCGCTGGGTCGATCTGGGGCTCCGACCGTGGTTCAGGAGAGTGGCGGATCTCGAACGCACCGGCCACCACGCCAAGCCCAGGATTCGATCGAAGCCTCGCTGGGCCAAGGTCGAAGGGGACGACGCGGCGACCGAGGCACGCAAGGCGAGCGCATACGCTGAGGCCGCCCGCGAGGCCGCGCGCGCGAGGCGCGCGGCGCTTGGTGCGGCACTCGACGGTGCCTCGTTGGAAGTTCATCTGCTCTGGCAGACCGAACGCACCCGCGACAAGCTGGTCTCCGCGATGTGTGAACTCTTCGATCTTCCCGAGCCCGACGTGGAGACCCTGGAAAACTGGCACTGGGACATCGACGACAACCTAAGGATCCGGATCGTCGCGCGGAAGTTCGACAGTGCAGGGGCCTCGGCGTTGTCAGTGCCGAAGGCGACCGGAACCGAGCGGATCCGGCTGGTGACCGAGGCGATCAACGCACGCCGCCAGCGAGTGAGGGGGGTGTTCGAGACCGACCTCGATCCAGCGACGACGGCGGGCCTGGTGTTCGTGGAACTGCACGACCGCGAGGCGTTTATCACCGCAGACAGCGACCCGAAAACAGCCATCCGGCTGGGCTGCGCCGACTCTGGCCGGCTGAGCCAGTTCATCGGCAAGCGGAATGACGGCGACCGGGAGCTGTTGATCCGCGCGAGGTCGTCATGGCTGGATGGGCTGCGACAACTCGGTGCGGTCACCACGGCCGCCCACCGCGTCCAAGGGGTGCCGGACGGAACGCAGGTCGCCGCGCTGTGGATGGCCAACCGGCGTTCCGACGGCGCCACTCGGCACGTGCACCGCGAACTGGTGGCGGTGCGGCTGGAGCCGCGGGGCGGGCACTACCACCTCGAGGCGTGGCATGACGAGGAGAAGCAATGGTTGCCATACCGCCGATACCTGGTGGAGCTGCCGAAGAAGACGGCGGTGCGATCACCAGGCCGAAAGGGGCTGCGCGACCAGCGGTCGGTGGTGGAGCGGCAGGTGCGGTCGGTGCTGTACCAGTTGCGTAATCGGCCGACGATGCTGCTGGCGAACTCCGAGAACCTCCGCTGGTGGTGGTCGTGGATTACCAACGGCGAACTGGTGCGAGACATGATTGGCTTTGGTGACGATCCACCGCAGCGGCTCGCCGCGTGGGGACCAGACCTCAGGCTCGTGTTGATCCGCAACGCGGGTGGTCGCGACGAGGTGCCTCAGTGGTACGCCCCAGCGCCGGACGACGAAACTGCGGGTTTCGCCGCAGGGATCTGGCGACAATGCGATGCCGGGCCTGGCAACAGGGTTTTCGCGAGCATTACCGACGTGCCCGCGTCCGCTAAGACCACCAAGCGCACCGCGTTGAAGATCCTGACGGGGCCGGCGTGGGCGCGCTCGCCGGGTAAGGCGATGTGGAACCCGCGCTACGTCGAGATCACCATTGCCGGGTGCCTTTCCGAGGATGCGCTTGCCGTGAGCGGCCGGGGGGACGTGGCACCGGATGACCCTGCTGACTGGGCGGCGCTGGCTCATCAGCTCAGGCTCGTCGACGACTATGTGCCGTTGTCGCAACCCGCTGTACTGCATTGGGCGGCACTGGCTGAGGAGTACGTGCTGCCAACGGCTCCGGTGAGCTGATCGCCGCAGGCTGCCTGTACAGCACCAGAACGATGGACCTGACATTGCTGGATTCCTTCCCGTCGCCGTAGACCACGGCTTCCGGCACATGGGCACAAGTATAGATCGACAATGCTCGCGAGGCGGTTGCGAAGGAATATGCGGGAGCTGCAAGAAAGGCAGTCGGCCGAGATGGCCGTGCACCAAATTCTATCATCGGCCAAGTGCGGTGGAAGCCTCCCGTCGCACTTGGCCGCCTCCATTAATTCCAGCCTCGGGGGCGTCTTGGTTGAGGCAAATGCGGGCAGATTGTGAATGGCGGTTTCCAAACCAATTTCAATGATCAGGTCAACTGCAGGTCGGCGGCTATTCTGATCATGTAGTTGAGGTTCAACTCGGGCCGTGGACACGAACTCCTGCCCATCGGTAGGCGAGTCGCGATTGAGTAGGCATATGTCGTTCCGGTGCCGCTGGTGCCCAAGGGGGCAGTGGGCCCCGGCGGCATACTGTCCGTGTCCCCCGTTTACCCCCCGAAAACCCCTGTCGGCGGGTGACAGGAAGTGATAACGAGCGATCATTACTCGATCGTGTCTGTGCAGCTCAGGGCTTAGTTTTGACAGTCAATGACAAGGTTGGGATCGTTGCTTTCGGTAACCGTGTGTCGCAGGTTCGAATCCTGCCGGGGGCACGTCACAGAACTGCAAACGCGAAACGCGACCGGTCAGTCACTGATCGTGGAAGCCAGTTTCGGGTTCGAGTAGACGATCAAGGATGCCCCGGCCGAGCGGCCGGGGCATCGGTCGTTGGCTCGACGTACGGGCGCCGAACGCGCCTGGATCGCGGCATGAGAGTGTGCCGGGCATGGAAATCAGAGACACCTCAAGGCTGGCACGCGTCTTCAGGCGTCTGCCACATGAACGAGGGCAGACCCGTTCGCCAACGGAGGGATTGCTCGACGCGCTCGTGTGCCTCGCCGAGCTCATGACCGATCACATGTCAAGCGCTCGGAATCGCGTCACACGCGCTGAAACCGGCCCAAGGCCATGCCGAGGCCGGCAAGCCGCCGCATGACATTGGACGGGGCGTCCGCCAGACGGTAGTGCGGCCCGTCCTGGAAGGCACCGCGGACAAGATCGTGCGTCAACAGTTGGAGAGACTCGTCGATCGCGGCTTTAGTGGGTCGGGGGTTCATTGACCTGAGCGCATACGAGATGTTCTCCCGGCTGATCGCGCCACCCTTGAGCGGTTCCTCGTCGTTGGCCTCGTTGTACAGCAGATCCATCAGGCGGGTGATCAGATCGATGGATCGTTCGGCGCCGTTGTACTGCTCCTCGATGTCGGTGAGGTCGTCACCGGTCCGCTCGAACAGCACGCGGAGTTCGGTTAGGGTGAGTGGACTGATCTGATGCCTACCGAGCAGGGCCGCGAGGTCGTCGACGGTCAGCAGCGTGAAGCCGTTGTTGACTGCCCATTCTCGGATGCGGCCGCCGAAGCCGGGACCGACGATCAACCCGTAGTCGGCGAGGTGCTTACGCTGGTGGTCCTTGAGCGCGTCAAACTTGATGCTGTTTTCCGCGACCATCCCGGTGGCCGAGGACTTCACCTCGACGATGGCTTGGTACCGCTCGGTTGCGGCCAGCTCGGCTGTCAGCAGCACGTCCGTCCGGCCGCTGCCGCCGAGATGCTCCGCGCGGAACCCGAGGAAGCGGAACGTGGTCGCCACAGCTGCCTCGAACTCCTCGCTCGCGTCGCTACGGTATGCGCATGCGCGTAGTTGACCCGCGAGCGTCTCCGCAGTGGCCGGCGGTTCGTCGGCGTTGACGGCCTGCTCGTCGGTCGCTCCATCGACGCGTTCGCCGAGCAGCTCCGACAACGGCAGCTCAGCGGCGAGCAAGCGACCCAACTCTGTGGTGCGATATCGCATCCAGTCGATCCGCTCGACTAGGCCTGCGTCGCCCAGGAAACCCAGTCGGGTCCGCACCTCAGCGTCGGACAGGGGTTGTCCGTACTGCTCCTTGGCGAGGCGGACCAGTTCACCGACTGACGTCGCGGCATCGGCGTGGCCGAGCATCTCGGCAACGAACGCGTAGCGGGTGTGCAGATAGCGGACCAGATCGATCTCGTTTCCCAGCTCGAGGAGGCCGGCGAACTCAGCGGAGACGCCGTAACGTTGGAACGCGACGAGGTCGATGGCGCCGAGATGCCGGAAGCTGTGCAACGTGGAGCTGAACGAGCTCTTCTTCATTCCGAGCCTGGCATTGCAGCGTTCGAAGAACTCCTCGGCGTTGGCACCGCTGCCGAGGATGTCACACACCGCCTTGACCGACTCGATGAGCGACTGACCGGCGCCCGCTTCGTCGCGGCCCCGAGCGTTGCGGCCACGCGGGATGTATCCGATAAGCGACTTGCGCCGACGCAGGGCCACGGGAGTCAGTTCGCGCACCCGCCGGGCGACCCAGTCAGCTGGCTCCGGCAGCTCGACCTCGTCCAGCTGGGCGAAAGGCGAAGTCTTCGCAGCTTCGTCGGGAGACGCCAAGACGACCTTGCCGAGGAACGCTTCGCCGGAAGTGGTCAGCACGTATCTGTTTCCCCAGCGCTCGACCAGCCCCAGGGCGGTGAACCAGGTGATCCGCCGATGGATCTGATCGGGGCTGGTCCAGAACAGGCCGAAAGATTTGGCCTGTTCGAGCAGATCAGCCCGCGCGCGGGTCTCCGGCAGCGCCTGGAGCAGCTCGCCGAAGAATTTCACCCGGCCCTGCAGGTACACCGCAAGCGACTGGGAGGATTCGTCAGCCAGCCATGACGAGGCCGCCGCCGTGGGCACCCATACGCCGTCCCGACGTCGCGACACCATGCCCATGGCGGACAGTTGGCGCTTGCAGACCTCTTCTAGATCCGCGTCGACACTCGCCCCGTCGGCCCGTACGAGGCTGACCCGCGTGCCGGGGCCGGCGGGAAGGCTTTCGAGGACGACGCGGAGTACAGCGAGGAGGTTGTCGCGCTTGCCCGGCAGAGCGCCGATGGTATGGGAACGCTC
The DNA here is from genome assembly GCF_030518815.1 of Micromonospora cynarisoli. Taxonomy (NCBI): domain Bacteria; kingdom Bacillati; phylum Actinomycetota; class Actinomycetes; order Micromonosporales; family Micromonosporaceae; genus Micromonospora; species Micromonospora cynarisoli. The sequence continues at coordinate 5,586,518 of NZ_CP130426.1, forward strand.
GGCCCACGGCTTCCGTTCCGACGATACGGGATCCACGGGCACGAAGCGTACGGGTGGGGTACGACACCAGGCCCTTTTGTCGGCCGGTCCGAGCATCGGCCAGCGCACCGTCCAGCTCTGCTGGCCTTTCCGGCCTGTCCCGACCAGGTGTCCACCGGCTCACCGGCGGCATCGCGCACCTCGGCCTCGTAGTTTGCTGGGCGTGACGGCTCACCGTCGGGCCGACGTGCACGACTGGCGGCGGATAGGTACATCCACGCTCATCGCTCATCAAGGATCGAGGGCCCGCACACCTAACTCGCTCCGCCTTCCGGTTGCGTAAACACAGTTGGACGTGCTCTATGCTCGTAAGCCCGAGCTTGGAGCGTGGTATGTCAGCCTTTCACCCGGTGGGAAAAATCGTTGGTGATTTCCATCCGGAATCTCTTGGAGATCCGGTGAATGAGCTCTTGCCTTTTCGTAACTGCAAGAGCACTTCTGATGCTCGCGCAATCTTGCACGAGAACGTTGAGAAGGATGTCGCGGCGATCCTTGACCTGATTGCAGACGCCGACGCCTTTGATGTCATCGAGTTGATGCGGATGCGGGAATTTTCTATCGTTCCCGACCCCCGCTTTGCCCCACATGGCGGTGTATCACTGCCGGTGGAGATCATCGCAGCCGTCCTACTGGCGAGACCATCACGCAAACCGGGCCCCACTCCGCGAAACGATACACGACCACACGAGGTGATCTCGGAACTGCATGAGCGATGCATGAGGTTGTCCCGGGTCGCAAGCTATCGCCAGTTGGTTGAAGGGCAACTGCGTAATGAGCCGCTCGGTCGGCTTGCAAGTGAGTATCAAGGCGCTGTGCTGAACATCCGGAACCTGCAATATGACCATATTCGTGACGAACACGACCGCAGGCTTTTCGAGACGGCAGCCGCGAGTGAACTCATGCAGAAGCATCTCGGATTCAGCTACCACGATGTATCGGCGGCACGATCGGCAATGAATGAGATATCTGCCGAACGGATGACCCGTCTCCGCGACGAAACTGGTAACCTGCTAATGACGCATCAGCACCTCGATCCCAAAGAAGTACCTCGCGAGGTCATTGAACAGTTCATGAGCGGGATGATACCGTTTATTTTTCTTCCCGCCGACAGGTCAATCATTACGACGGCCGACGTCGCCAGCGCCTCGGGATTGGACATTGCCACGTCGCGGAGAGTACTTAGCTCGTTCGCGCAACAGTTCGACGACTCGGAAAGCCCTGGAAAGCGTGTTTTTGACCTTCTAATGGGGAACAACCCATTCCTATCACGCCCTTTGGTGTCCGATGGCGAGGACAATTTCGCGTTGACATCGAACGAGATCGGACAGGATGTACTGCGGCGGATTCTCGAGCGCGCACTTCCGCCCAACTCGCCTGATGTGCGCAGGTATGACCAGAAGGGCCGCCAGCCGATCAGCGAGGAACTCGCGAGGAGATATCTCGAGACCATTCTCGGGAGTCCTGTCTTTCGGGAGAGTTACCACTACCTTGCGCCCAAGGCAGGTGTCTCTGCGGACCAAGTCGGGCCCGATAGTGCAAATCCTCGTCAAGCCGCCGAGGATGTGGAAGGCGACGCGCTCTTCCTGATCGACGACGTCGCCGTCGTCGTGGAGGTAAAGGGCAAGTCGATAGCTGAGCAGGCTCGCCGCGGCGACGTGCGACGCCTTAACAACGACCTCAAGGCCACCCTCGGAGACGGCGCACGTCAGGCAACACGCATTCGTGAGCTCATCGAGAGAAATCGCGGCATTTGGGAGAATTCAAGCACCTGGCTTGACCTGTCGAAGATTCGCGAGGTGCGGACCTTGGTGGTAGTGCTCGACGACATCGGCCCTCTCGGCACCAATATCGCCGATCTTCAGCATGCCGGGATCCTCCCTGAGGATCGACCGCCATTGGTTTTGTCGCTACACGACCTCGCCGTCATCGCCGAGATCGGTGAACGCCCAGCGGAGTTTCTGCTCTACCTGAGACGGCGCACCGACAGCCCAGTGACCACATACTACCGCGCGCTCGATGAACTCGACCTCTACATGATGTTTCTTGCAGGAGATCTCTACGTTGAAGAAGACCCTGATGAGGTCAAGGCCGAACATCCAACAGCACCACCGGTGACGAAAAGCGAACGTAGGCGTCATAAACGGTCAGCCGTCGGCACCATGGTTACTGACTGCTGCATCGAGTTGACTACATGGATGAACCGCGACGAACTCCCGCGAGGCGACGAACCCGTCAAACCATCCATGAATGCGCCGGCCGAGGTGCTTGAGCTGATTGACCGGCTAAGCGCGGCGGGCAAACCCGGCTGGTTCCGCTGCGGAGCCGACCTTCTCGCGCTTTCCGGCGAAGGGCAGCTACGCCTACTGTCGACGATCAAGACGTGCGCCCGTGCCACACGGAAGGACGGCAAATACCACGACGCGATGAATGCCTACGCTGGCATGTGGGGTTTCGCGACTGTATTCATGGCCACACGCCCCACTGGCACCTCGGTCGCCGCAGTCAAGGAACGACTGCAGCTTTACGCCAAAGTCAAGCAATATCAGTTGCAAGCAGACCGCGCCTACGGCTGGATATTCGAAGAGAACGGTTCGCTGGAGGACAACTTCTATTTCAGCTCGGTCGCGCCAAGCGACCCCACGCTCGACCGGCTCGTCAAGGAGATGAAGCTCCAGCCGGTCGGTCAACGACCACGCCCCCCGGCGCGCCGCCCACCGAGGCGGACGCGTAACAGAAAGCGCAAGCGCCGCTGACAAGCCGAGGAACAGTGCATACAGAGACGCATCTATGGCAAATCGAGCTGCCGGTGAGCGGCACCCTCATCTCGGCTACGACTGCGCGTCGATCTCCGCCCGACTTCAGGACTCACCGTAACGCTCGCTAGGCGGAGCCAGATCAGTAGACCCGTTTGGTCGCCGACCCCTGGTGGCGCTGCCGTGCTAGTCAGGGGTGAGTAGGCCACCCGGACGATTGCGGTCAGCCTGACGTTCCGTTGGTAGTTCGTCTTGTGATCAGGTAGTTACGCTGGCATGCTGGGCTGGCATTCCGCCAGATCAGCCCGTCGGGTCGCCTCGTTCGGCAACAGAGGCCCGAGGTCGAGCGGGCCAGGGATGAGGGTGGCAGCGATCTTGCAGGACCACCCGTAAGGATGACAGCGAGTTTTCGACGGGCGGTGATGGGTTGGCACCGAAGTCGGGTGCGTCAGATGGCCCCAACACCCTGCTCAGTGACGCCCGCCGCCGGCTTCTGTCCCCGAGCGGTTCAGGCCGACGGATGTCTCGGCAGGAGGTCGCCGAGGCGGTCAACAACTACCTGTGGGACACCTACGGTACGAGAACCAGCATGGATGCCAACCACGTCGGGAAGCTTGAGCGAGGAGAACATCGCTGGCCCAAGCCCACAACCCGGGAGGCATTCCGTGCGGTGCTGAAGGCGTCGCGGGACGCCGACCTGGGCTTCTACATCACCCGTGGCCAACGCCATTCTGATCCCGTTGCCCACCAGATGCCCCTCGGCGCGATGCCTACCCATGATGATGATCACGCCGGCGGGTCGCTGATAGGCAGGGAGATCACGGACACTGGCGACATGAACCGCCGCGAGTTGCTACGCCTGCTGAGCCTGACAGGTGCGCTGTTGGCCGCGCCCGTCCCGGGCAGCCAGCTCGACTGGGCGCGCATCGAGTCCTCCAGTGACGGGAACAAGCGTCTAGACCCAGCAACCCTCGACGAGTACGAGGGGCTGAACGCTCAGCTGTGGGCGGCCTTCGGCGCGGCCGAGTCCAAGGCAGCAGTATCACCGCTGGTCAACCGTCAGCTGACGACGCTCACGGCCAACCTACGTCGCTCCCACACGACACTCGTGCACCGCAGGCTCTGCGGGGTCACCGCCGACCTGCTCCAGCTCGCCGGCGAGGTCGCCTTCGACGCGAACGCGTACAGCGAGGCCGCGCACTGCTACACCCTGGCAGCGACCGCCGCCCGAGAAGCCGCTGCCTACGATCTCTGGGCGTGCGCGATGATCCGTCACGCCTTCATCAGCGTCTACGAGCGTGACTTCCGGCACGCCGCACCGATGCTGGACGTTGCCGCCAGCCTGGCTCAGAACGGGGACAGCGCGCTGTCGACCCGGCACTGGGCACACACTGTGCGGGCACAGGCTCTCGCGGGCCTCGGCGACCTCAGCGGATGCCGGCAGGTGCTCGACCAAGCCGAAGAGGTCAACCACCTGCCCGGCCAAGTGCACAACGGCGGATGGTTGCGCTTCGACGGCTCCCGGCTCGCCGAGGAACGCGGGGCCTGCTACGTCGAGTTGAGGCGCCCAGACCTGGCCGAACCTGTGCTGTCCGGCGCTCTGTCGCAGAGCCTCTCCACGCGACGACGCGGAACCGTTCTGACGGACCTCGCCTTGGTCGGAGTTCACCGTAGCGACGTACACCAGATCGTGCTCTACGGCAGCGCCGCCCTCGATACTGCCCGCCAAAGCGGCTCCGGCGTGGTCGGCTCCAAACTCAACCGACTACACCACCACTTGCAGCCGTTCCTTGCCGACACTCACGTGCGGCATCTCAACAGCCAGATCAATGCCCTGATAGGGGCAGGGAACTGACATGACCAGAGGGAGGACCAGCGTGCAGGTCGAAGAACCAGGGCGTGTGTTCCGGGAGGCGTGGATCGCGGGAGTCCGTAAGCACTACCCCGGCGAACCGAAACCGGGCTACGTCACGCCCTGGGATGATACGCCCGACTGGGAACGGGACAGTGCCGCCGCAGTGTATGAGCAGGTCCGCCAGTTCATCGAGGCAGCCGACGGCGCAACCGCGAAGCTGACCCGTGAACAGAAAGGACGCTTCGTCGCCCTGTGCTGGATTGCGCAGATCTTCAAACACTTTCCGAACCCGAAGGCTTCCTACGTGGCCGACTGGTCAGACATGCCGGAGTGGCAGCAGGAGACGGACTCGGACATCTTCGAACACATCGAGCAGACGTTGGTCTCGATGCGCTGAGCTGAGAACAAAGCCGACAGGAGCGCGCAACTCCCACTGAGCCATTTTCATCCTGCGTAGCGGTTGGCTTCGACGTGGTGCAGCACGAGGATGGCCTGCACGATCGCGGTCGCGCGGTGTGGGCAGCAGCGCAGCTTGGCCAGGATCTTCCAGGTCTTGAGTGTGGCGATCGCGCGTTCACCGCGAGCACGGATCTTCGCGTGCGCCCGGTTCACGGCCTTCTGTCGGCGTGACAGCTTCGGCCGGAAGCGGCGCCGCTTGAACGGTGTGCGCAGGCTACCTCGCGCGCCCTGATACCCCTTGTCCGCGAAGGTCATCACATCCGTGCTGGCCAGGGTCTCGATGATGCCGTGATCCCGGGCGGCGGTCAGATCGTGGGTCGAACCCGGCAGGGCTGGTGAGGCCCACACGAGTCGACCGACTGCATCGGCGATGACCTGTACGTTCACGCCGTGACGCTTGTGCTTGCCGGAGTAGTACGGCTTCTGGTCGGCGACGCGGTCGATCGGGATCAGGGTGCCGTCCAGGATCGCGTATGCCAGCAGCCGGATGCGCCGCATGGCGGTGTCGAGTTCTTCGGCGGCTGCGCTGAGCAGGGCGATCGCTTCCTGCACGTAGCGCCAGGCAGTCGCCACGCCGATCTCGAAGCCGGCGGCGAGGCGGGTGTAGGTGTCGCCGTTGCGCAGATGGGCCAGGGCGAGTAACGACTGCCGGCCTGGGTTCAGTCGCCGCCAGCGGGATCGGCGCTGCTTTCGGTGGGAGCGGATGCGTTCGGCAAGGTGGTTCAGGGTCCGGTTGGACAACGGAATCGTGGCGGGGTAGGACAGCATGGCGAGGCGCCCGGTCGGGGCATCGGGTTTTGGTCGATTTGCTGTCCTACCTGGAGCCTCGCGCCCATCGATCATCGGGTCCGCCACACCCGCCGAGCTGCAAGATCAGCCTGGAAAGGGCTCACTCCATGCTCGCATCGGGGTCCGGCTTCTTCCGAGCCGGCGCGAGATTGGCGGGCAGGGCACTACGCCGGCCAGCATGAACTGCCCCTGCAAGCGGTGACACTCCGAGGTCAGCGCGGCGCGCCCGGCTTCCCGGGCGCGCCGACGAGACAGCTGCTCAGTGTGCGTCAAACTCGCCGTCGCGGATGCCGTCAGTGAATGCCGTCCACTCACCTCGGGTGAAACCCAGCACTGGTCCCGTCCGGTCCTTCGAGTCCCGCATGCCCACGGTGCCGTCGAGTGCGAAGGTGACCTCGATGCAGTTGTCGCCACCGCCGGAGCGGCTGGACTTCCGCCAGTTGGTGAACTTCTCGGGGTGCATGGTCATCTCCTGGTGTAGTCGGGCAGTTCCTCCGCCACGCTGGCGAGGAAGTCGAGGCTGTCGGCGGGGCTGAGGGCCGCGGAACGCAGGCGCTCGTACAGGGAGGCGTAGTTGGCAACCTCGTCCGGGTCGGTGAGGACGAGGTCGCTGGTGATGGTGTCGACCGCGACGACCACCGGATCGCTCGGGTCGGGGTATCGGTAGCTGAAGTACGACGAACGGGGTACCGCGTTGCCAGCGATTCGCGCGGTCAGCCGCAGTACCCGGATCGTGGTCTTCTGCTTCTCGTGACCGACGTTGATCAGGTGGTCAAGCTGCGCGCGGACGACCTCCGGCGGTGCGGCGTGCCGACGGATCGCGAGCTCATCGATAATCACCTCGTAGGTGGGTCCGCCGGGTCTGTCAAGGACCCGTTGCCGGGCAGCTCGGGCTTCCAGTGCTCGCTCCACCGTGAACCTCCGGGGGTAGGCAGCACGATCTGCCACCGCGCGGACCTCGGTGTACGCCGGGATCTGCAACAGGCCCGGCAGCAGGGTGATGTGGTACTCGGCGATGTGCTCCGCACCGGCTTCCAGGTCCGCGTAGAGGGCCTGCCGTGGTCCCATCTCGACGCGGAACTTCTCCCACCAGCCGTTCTCCTGGGACTCGCGAGCGATGGCCATGATCTCTTCCCAGCGCTGCTCGTCAACCCGGAAGTGGTCGAGGATTCGCATGATCTCGTCTTGATCTGGTCGGACTCTCGCGTTTTCCAAACGGCTCAGTTTCTGCTTGGCGATCTTTGCCTCTTTGCAGAGCCGCTCGGCGGAGTAGCCGTGTTCCTCCCGTAGTCGCACGAGTTCGGTAGCGAGCCGGCGACGACGGACATATGGACTGATCACCGATACCTCCGGCGAGAGACGCGAATAGCCCGGTGCTCCAACCTGCCTGGACCCCGGCGGCGAGAGCGTAACGCCTGTTTTACCGATCATCGCTAGTGCCGATCATGCTTTCTACATAGAAACCCCTGTTCAAGGGCACGACGACCGGTAAGTCTCCCCCTAACTTTCCCCATTGGTCGGTGTTCCCGGGGTTACGCAAGAACCGCGATCGTGGAAGCACAACAAGCGATGTGTATACGGCTTGAAGTGGGGTCACGTGGCGACAGTTTCGCGGCGGACCCCCACGTCCGAGGTGCGGGAGGAGCGGCATGGACGCCACGAGCGCTGATCGCCATCCGGCATACCTGGGGCCCCTGCCCGCTGTCACTGCCAAGGAGGGCGTGGCGGCGGGCAGGCCGAACGACGCGAGTTCTCTTGGGACTTCGTTCCAGGAAGGCGGATCGATCCGCCAGCCAACGTGCTGGTAGCTGCGGGGGCTACCTGCCCACCCATCATCCCAGTCCCATTGGAGGCTCCCATGAACAGCTTGCTCGCCGTCAGCAACGACCCGTTCGAGCTCGACGTGCAGATCGTCACGAACGGTCCGGTCGCCGCCGCTCTGCTGGCCGACACGGACGACGGCTGCGACACCGTGAAGGGCAGCGACTGCTGACCGAACACCCCCGCTGGTTCCGGCAGGCGATCCCCCGTTGCCTGCCGGAACCGGCACCCCCACAACCAGCCAGTCCCCCGGAGGAGCGCTTCGGAACGGAAGGAGGACGCCTCATGTTTCGGTCGGTCGATGCCGCGACCATCCGCATTGCCGCTCACTCATGGCCCGACGGCCCTGCGCCTTGGCCTGACCGGAGCGACGCCTCCGGTATCGCGTACTGGTTGCAAGCGACGTGGCGGAAGGTCGGCCTGGCCGAATCTGTCTGGGCCGCCAGCCCTGAGTTCGCTGCTCGCGTAGGAGCGGTCCTCGCCACAGGGAGCGCTGCTCCGGACCGAGGGTGGCGGATGGCGCTGGCGCTGGCGCGGTACCTGGTCCGGGCGCAGCGGCGTGCGACGCCCTTCGGGTTGTTCTCGGGGGTGGCGGCTCTGCGGTTCGACATGGTGGCTGCGGTGGTGCCGGCAGGGCAGCCGGCGATCCGGGTACGGCCGGACGCGAGTTGGCTCGCGTCCCTGATCGCGCGCCTGGAAGCTGAGCCCGACGTACGCCGCCGTCTGCCCGTGCAGGCGAACAACCTGGCACTGGTGAACGGGCCTCGGATCGTCGTGGCCCGCCGGCCGCACGCCTCTGCATGTACGGAGTCGACCTCGGTGAGGAACACCGCAGCGGTACGGCTGGCGGTGTCACTCGCCCCTGCCCCGTTGCCATGGGCTGAGCTGGTCGACACGGTCGCCGCTGCGTTTCCCGGCTTCCCACGCGCGTCCGCTGACACGATGGTCGCCGGCCTGGTGGACCACGGCGTGTTGATCTCCGCTCTCCGACCCCCATCGACGTGCACGGACCCGATCAGGCATGTCCTGGACACCCTCGATGCGGCGTTCGACGGTGATCCTGAGGGACAGCGAACCCTTCTGGTCGAGCTGCGCTCGCTGCTTGGTCGTCTCGGTGTTACCAGCGCAGGGAGCGCGACGTACCTTCGTGGGCTCGCCGACCGCATGCGCAGCGTGGCACCGGCCACCCAGCCGCTCGCGGTGGATCTTCAGCTCGCGGATCAGGTCGCAATGCCGGAGCAGGTCGCCGCCGAGATCGCCGCATCGGTGGAGGTGCTACGACGGCTGACGCCAGATCCGGCGGGACGACCAGAGTGGCGTGCGTACCGTGCCCGGTTCGTCGACCGCTACGGGATGACGGCAGTGGTGCCGCTCGCTCGGCTGGTAGATCCACTCGTGGGGTTGGGCTTCCCCGAACACTTCGGCACCGTGGCCGACGCGCCTGCGGCTCTGCTGTCCGGCCGTGACGAGCGCCTGCTCGCAATGGCTCAGCAGACGGTGATCGACGGTGCCCGTGAGGTGGTTCTCGACGACGCGGCCATCGAATGGCTCGCCGGTCCCAGCCGAGTCACGGGGCCCGCCAGCCCTCACGTCGACGTCTCGGCCGAGGTCCGCGCGGTCTCGCTGGAGGCGCTGACACAAGGACGGTTCACTGTCGCGCTGACCGGCATGGGCCGCTCGGCGATGGCGACGAGCGGGCGCTTCCTCGACGGGCTGCCCTACGCCGATCGGGAGTTGATGTGCCGGGAGTTCGCCCGTCTTCCTGTCGCGGTGGCCGGGGCCATGTCGGTGCAGCTGAGCTTCCCGCCGCGCAAGCTGCACGCTCAGAACGTGCTCAGCTCTCGGCAGGTTCTTCCGTGGCTGGTCAGCCTGGCCGAGCACCGGCCCGTGGCCGAGAACGTGATTGGCCTCGACGACCTCGGTGTGACCGCCGGCCGTGATCGGCTGGTGTTGGTGTCGATGTCGCGGCGGCGGGTGGTGGAGCCGACGGTGGCGCATGCCGCCGCTGTACACACGATGCCGTTGCTCGGCCGGTTTCTCCTGGAGTTGCCGCGAGCCATGGATGCCCGGCTGAGACCGTTCGACTGGGGTGCGGCTTCCTGTTTGCCGTTTCGACCCGCGCTGAGGTACGGGCGCGTCCTCCTGGCGGCGGCCCGGTGGCGCGTCGATCCGACTGCTCTGCCCGGTGCGGACGCCAGCGATGGTGAGTGGTTGACCGCCTGGGAGGCGCTGCGGACGAGGCTGCGGCTGCCGGCATGGGTGCAGGTCGGCAACGGTGACCAGAGGCTTCGACTCCACCTCGATCAGGCCATGGATCGAGCCCTGCTGCGTGCCCACCTGGACGCCAGCGCCGGACCGGTAACCGTGGTGGACGCGGCGAGTCCGGAGGACTTCGGTTGGCTCTCCGGCCGCGCCCACGAGATCGTCGTGCCAGTCGCCTCGACGGTTGCGCCCGCTGCCGCGCCGGCTGCGGTTACCGGCCGAGGCGCGTGGCCTCCGCCCGTTCCCCCCGAGCCACTCCTACCTGGTGTCGGTGGCCTGCTGTCCGCTTCGGTGGCCGTCGACCCTTCGACGATGGACCTGGTGATGCGGGGGCTGCCCGCGCTGTTCGCCGACTGGCCCGAGCCGCCGCTGTGGTGGTTCGTGCGCATGCGACGCCCCACCCCGCATCTTCGACTACGACTGCACACCGATGACTACGGCGACGCGGCAGTACGGGTCGGGCGGTGGGTCGCCGGGCTCCGACAGCAGCGCCTTGCCGGCGATTGGAGCCTGGACACCTACCATCCCGAGTCCGGTCGCTACGGCTGCGGCCCCGCGCTGGCAGCGGCCGAGAAGTTGTTCGCCGCCGACTCCACCGCAGCCCTGGCACAGCTGGTAGCGCTGCCCGAGTCTGGGATCAATCGGCAGGCACTGACCGCCCTGAGCATGGTCGACCTGGCCGCCTCGATGCTCGGCAGCCGCACCGACGGATGCGAGTGGCTGGTGACGCGCCCCGAGCAGACCGGGCAGGCAACGATCCAGCAAGACGTGCTGCGCCAAGCGGTCACCCTCGACCCGAGCGAACTTCCCGAGCCCATCCAGCATGCATGGCAGGAACGCGCCAGGGCCGCAATCCGGTACGCCGCCGAGCTGTCCGCCGTCGCCGGCCCGCTCACCCCCGCCTCGGTGCTCGCGTCGCTGATGCACCTGCATGTCGTTCGCGCTCTCGGCCCGGACGAAGACGCCGAGCAGCTCACGTATCGGTTGGCACGCCATGTCGCGCTGGCGGCGGTGCGTCGCCGGGTTCGTGCCGTAGGAGCATCCCGATGACCGGAGCACCGCTGAGGACACCGTTGCTACGGGCGGCCGAGGCGGTGGCCGCATGTATCACCGACACCCTGACCGAGCCGCCGCCCCCGGATTTCGCGGCGGACGACTACGGGCCACGCAGTAGCCGCTGGTACGCCCAGTCGCTGTCCCGGGGTGCCGCCGGGGTGGCACTCCTGCACGGGGTGCGAGCGCAGACAGGACACGGTGGGTGGGAACCGGTCCATGCCTGGCTGCGACGCGCGACCGCTGACGCGCTGAACAGCGGCAGCGGAGCCGGACTCTGGTTCGGCGCACCCGCTGTCACCCACGCGCTGACCATGGCCGTGCCGCACTCCCGCCCGGCAGCGCTGGACGCGCTTGATCATGCCCTCGATGACCTGGTGGAACGCCGCCTGGCCGCTGCCACGGCACGCCTCGCGGCGGGTGCCCGGCCCACGCTGTCGGAGTTCGATCTCGTACGCGGGCTGACCGGCCTGGGAGCCTACCTGCTGCGCCGCGCCCCGCACGGACCTCTGCTCCGGCGGGTGCTGGCGTACCTGGTCCAACTCACCGAGCCGGTGCCCACCGACGACGCCGCAGGTCGACTCGCGCCGGGGTGGTGGAGCGCAGACCCCGCCGAACGCGACGGCCCGGAGCAGGGCGGACATGCCAACGGCGGCATGGCGCACGGCATCGCCGGCCCATTGGCTTTCCTGGCCCTGGCGATGCGGCAGGACATCCGGGTGCCGGGGCAGGTGGAGGCGATCCGCCGGATCTGCACGTGGCTCGACTCCTGGCAGCAGGCGAGCCCTGCGGGACCGTGGTGGCCGGAGAAGATCACCGTCGCGGAGTTGCGCGCCGGGAGGCCCTCCGTGAGCGGGCCGGCGCGGCCGTCCTGGTGCTACGGCACCCCCGGCGTCGCCCGCGCCCAGCAGTTGGCCGGGATCGCTCTCGACGACGCCGCCAGGCAAGAGGCGGCAGAAGAGGCCCTGATCCGTTGCCTGGCCGATTCCCGCCAACTCGGCCGGATCGTCGATCCGTCGCTGTGTCACGGGTGGGCAGGACTTGCCGCTACGGCCTGGTACGCCGCCGCCGACGCCCGCACCACCAGCCTGCACACGCACCTACCCCACCTCATGCGCCTGCTGATCCAGCACGCCACGGACACCACCCCGGCACGATCCGGCTTGATCACCGGCCCCGCCGGAATCGCCCTCACCCTGCACACCGTCGCGACCGGCACCGACATCCCCTGGGCCACCAGCCTACTGATCAACTAGACAAGGAGAGCGTCGTGGATCTCGATTCCGAACGCGACACCGAGCCACCAGACGTGGCACCAGTGAGCCGATGGCGCCAGCTCAACCTGACCTTCTCGGACTGGCAGACCGCTGAGGATTACGCCGCAGCACGGCTCGCCCCCGAGCTCACCGCTGCGGAAGACCACCGGGCGATCACCGCCTTCTGGTTCATTCGTAAGAGCGAGACGTGGCGGCTACGGCTTCTGCCCGGCGACCGGCTCGCCCAGTTCTACGCCCTCCTCGCCGCCATCATCGACGACGACCGCATCCGCGGTGTCACCGAGCCCGTCTACCGGCCCGAGGCGTACGCCTTCGGCGGGGACCAGGCCATGACGATCGCCCACACCCTCTTCCACACCGACAGCCGCCACATCCTCGGCCATCTCGCCACCGCCGGCGGCACCCATCGGCGCGAGCTCGGCGTCCTGCTCGCCACCCGGCTCATGCGCGCCGCCGGACTGGAGTTCTCCGAGCAGGGCGACGTCTGGCGGCTTCTCGCCTCCCGCCGGCACCAGCCGAACGCCCCCACACCGAGCCCACGGCTCATCGCGGCGGTGCAGCGCCTGATCACCGCAGCCGACGACACTGCCGCAAGCCCACTGGCCGTCACCCCGCAATGGCCGAAAGCCCACGAGCAGGCAGGCGCGAACCTCGGGTTCCTCGACCGGCACGGCACGCTGACCCGCGACCTACGCGAGGTACTGACCCACCACCTCCTGTTCCTGTTCAACCGGCTCGGCATCTCCGCCGTTGACACCTGGCTAATCGCGACGGCGGCAGTGACCGTCACCTTCCACCACCAGTTCGACACCCCATCCGGCTATAAACCCGCTGCCAAGATCGGAAGTAGGGTCAACGCAGTGAACACTTCCCCCACCGCACCGGGACCGTCGAGCGCCGCGACGCTGCGCGAACAACTCGCCAGCACGCTCGAACAGCGCGGCCACATCCGATCCGCCGCCGTCGCGCACGCATTCCGTGCGGTCCCCCGCGAGCAGTTCCTCCCCGGCGTCGACCTGGAAACCGTCTACACCCGCCGCCACATCGTCACCAAACGAGACCCCAGCGGTGCCGCGTTGTCGTCCGCGTCGAGCCCCAGCCTCGTCGCGGACATGCTCGAACAACTCGCCCCACAACCCGGCCACCGCGTCCTGGAGATCGGCGCGGCCACCGGCATCAACGCCGCCCTACTCGCCGAACTGACCAGCCCCGGCGGCACAGTCGTCACCATCGAACTCGACCAGGACCTCGCCGACGGCGCCCGCGCCGGCCTCGACCGCGCCGGCTACGACACCGTGAAGGTGATCTGCGGCGACGGAGCCCTCGGCGACCCCGACCACGCGCCCTACGACCGGATCATCGTCGCCGCCGGAGCCTGGGACATCTCCGCCGCCTGGTGGGAACAACTCGCCGACCACGGCCGCATCGTCGTACCCCTGCGCGTACACGAAAGCGGCCTGACCCGATGCTTCGCCTTCGACCGCACCAGCCCTCACCAGCTCGTCAGCACCACGACGCCGCTGGTCTGCGGATTCGTACCCATGCGCGGCAGCACCGAACACACCGACCACCACGTACGCCTCGACACCGACGTCGTCCTCAAACTCGACGCCACCGACCAACCCGACCGCGTCGCCCTCGCCGACGCCCTCAGTCACCCCCGTCTCGAACGCTGGACCGGCATCCAGATCAGCGACGCGGACCCCATCGGCCACCTCGACCTGTGGCTCCTCGTGCACGCCAGCAGGCCGTTCGGCCGCCTCGGCGTCGGTGATACCGCCCGCACCAGCGGACTGGTCACCCCCGCCTACCGATGGGCCGGTGCCGCCATCTACCACGGCGGCACCATCGCCTACCTCGCCTTCCAAGAAACCGGCGACGGCCACCACGAACTCGGCGCAATCGCCCACGGCCCGGATGCCACCACACTCGCTACCGAGCTGACCAACCTGCTCGACCAATGGGACGAGGCGAACCGCCCCAACCAGCCCACCGTCACCGCCCACCGCGCAGGAACCCGGCCCGCCGACCACGGCGACATCAGCCGATCCGACACCACCCTCACGATCTCCTTCTGACCGCATCCAGGCCGGGGCGGTGTCCTGTCCCGCCCCGGTGGACGAGCTCAGCTGAGCCGTCACGTACGACCTGAACGCACCTCGTTGCCCACATGCGGCCCTTCCGCAGCGGATGAGGACACCATGACTCCGTCTCGTGCAGCCACCATCGCGGCCCGCTTCCCTCTCGTCGCCCGCAAACGACCGCCCGCCAAACCACTGGACGCTCGGGTCGACCGGCTCGTCAGGCTCGCCGAAACCGCACACTGCGAGAGCGACCCGGACAAGGCGTCCATGGTATTCAACGGGGCGGCCCTCGTCGCCTCCGACTGTGGAGACCCCAACCTTGCCCGCGCCTGGTGCATACGCCACGCAAGCCTCTACCTCAACCAAGCCCCGCTGAACGGCTACGCGGCCCGCTTCGCTCTCGAACCAGTCGTCAACCTCGCTCGCCTGCGCATTCGTGAAGGCGACGGCGACGGTGCGTACCGCCTACTCACCGATCTGTACGCGGCCATCGTCGGCGGCACTCCCGCTCATCTGGACGACCTGGAAATACATCCTCGACAACTTCCCGCCGATCCCGAAGAACTCAATCAGATCATCAGTTGGCTGCGCGGCACCCTGCTCTCCGACGGAACCCGCGCCCTCACCCTCGCCGGACGGTGGGACGAAGCCGTAACCCATGTGCGCCGATACGACGGGATCGGACCGACCCTCCTCGATGGACGGCAAGTCGCGATCGTCGCCCATCTCCTGCAAGACGAGTGGCCGTCAGCAGCGGCTCTCCTCGCGGCCACCAAGATCGAACCGCCGTGGGAGCAAGCGGTGCATGGGCTCCTCAAGACCTGGCAGGAGTTGGCCGTGGGGACGGTCGCCGTCGACCACGCTGAGCTCATCGATCGAGTGTCAGCCGTACCGAGAGCTCCTGGGCTCGCAGTGTTTCGCGTTCGCCTCGGACTGACGGCCCTGGACCTCTCGGTGGGCTTGCCAATCGATGTCGTAGACAGCCTGACCCAACAGCTGGTGGCAGATGTGATCCACGACGAGGACGCCAACGCTGCACGCGACCTCATCAACCACCCGGCTGTCACGGCCGAACGCCAAGGGACGCTACGCCCGTTGATAAAGGCGAGCGGGTTAGACCAGGGCTGCCTGCCGGCTACGGCGATTGATCCACTTTCCGTAGCGCTCGACCTGGCCGGCTCCGTAATAGCTAGACGACGTGATCGAGATCGGGGAGCAGGACCACGTGCGCGGACGCAGTGATCTGACTCCACCCGTCACCCGTGTCGGTGACCAGGTCTGGATGCACGGCCATGGGCCGTCGAACGGGGATGGTCTGGCGCTACGGGTAGACGGCACGCCGCTTGGCCCAAGCCCTCGTCCGGCACTCGTGCGGATACGCGCATTGGGCGTTACACCATCGTCGGGGCCGTGGTGAGCACGACCTATCTGGCCAGCGTGGCACTGGAAGAGGTCGAACGAGCCCAGGCAGAACTTGAACGCCACCTGACGGTCCGACCATCCGGAGAGTGTGTGACGTGCGGTGAGGTTGAGCCGTGCTCCGGACGCCAATTGGCCGGCACCACGATCATCAAGTATGGGCGTCTGCCACGCCGTCGACCGGGTGCTTCAGGAGTACGCCGCACCGCGTCAGCCACGGTGGGTGCTGCCCCGACTTCATGGTTCGCGTCGGCGACCGACGGCGACGGTCACGAGCTGACCGGGACGGGATCCGAGGCATAGGCGCGCACGGGCATCCCGCAGTTCGGCCGCTGGAAGTGCGCCGAGCAGGGGACGTTCTCGGGGGGTGGGTCGGCCGAGTTCGGTGGCCACGACAGACGCCGCCAGGCGGGAGACTGCCGGTGACAGATGTGCGGGTAGAAGGGATATTTCTTATCAGTCGGTTCCGGTCCATCGGCCCTCCTTACCCCCGTTGACGTGCTTGTACGACGTACTGAAGGGGGCGTTCTCACCCGGCTGTTCGTGGTCGTTTCGTTCCTCATTGGATCACTCGTTAGACCTCTCGTTAGAACCCTCACCCCTGAACAGCACGTGTCTCGCGGCCAATCGGCTCGACCGATGCAAGCTCAGCGGGCGCCGAGGATTCGGGCTTGGGCTTACCGCTGGTCACCTCTCCATGGGACGAGCGCGCTGCGATGGGGACGGTCGGACAGGGTGAGTAGGCGGCGGGGACGAAAGCCGTCCGGCGCGGACGGCGGACGGGGACGGCGGGGTCGCACTGGTTGGTGCGGACGGCCTCGCAGTACGAGGCGCGGAGAAGAGGTCGCCGATCGCCCGGGACGGCGGACGGGGTTGGCGGACGGGTCGTGTCGGCGCACCGCACCACCTGGCGATCTCGTCCACGGCCCGAGGCGCTCAGCCAGGTCGCACGTTCGAGCAAAAGGTGATCTTGTTCAAGTGGGTGAAGATTCTGTGCAATCTTTCACTGATCACATCGGCGTTCCACACCGCTCCCGTGCCGCCTGAAGCCGGCACCTCACGAGCCTGACCTGTGTGTTCAACCCGTTGAGGATCTTGTTCAACCGGGCGTCGGCGGCGATGCCGAGTTGCTCGCGGTTTCCAATCCGAGGCCCGAATTTGTAATCCCTTAGTGTCAGCGCTTGTCGGCGGACGTGGCCCACACGCCCATGCCGAAGCCCAGCTCCACCACCCCCGGAGGCCGGCCCCAGCCGGCAACGGCCGGTTTACTCCTTCCCCCTATCCATGCCCCCCGCACCCCCGATCCGGGAGTACCGGACGGGCACGGACCGTCCGCCCCGGAGGCGGACGACGGCAGACATCGCGGGGTGTCGACCCCGCCCGGTGGCGAGTCTTCGGCTCGCGGTGAGTGGAAGTCGGCAGAGGGCACGATTGCCCGCGGTGATGCGCCGGAGGTGCGGTTCGACGTCACCGTGCTCGATGGTGAGGCCGGTCGGCGGCTGGCCGTGCTGCAAGCCGAGGTGATCCTCGACGTGCTGACCTGGCTTCACGACCAGCAGCACCACGCCGAGCCCGCCTGACCGGTCGCCCTCCGGGCCACTCGGTGTGCCGTGTCCGGTGTTGCCCTCGGGGCGGTCTTGATCCCTTCACGGAGTTGAGCGGTGATCGACGTCCACGGGTCGACCGGCAGCACCGGCGGTCGGCCCATGGCCTGACCAGACACCAACTGACCGCAGGAGGCACGCGCGTCATGTACGCCACCGTCACCCGCGACGACACCGGGCACATCGTCGTCTACGGCCCCCACGTCACACCGGCCATCGCGCCGAACGATGGGGCAGTCACCGCCGCTATCTGCCCACCGGGGGCCGTTGACCCCACTACCGGCACCCTGGCCGAGGCATGAACATCCACCGCACGACAGTGCTCCCGCGTGTGGCGTTCTACGGCCGGACCGCCGAGGCCAGCGACCTCGCCACGGCGGCCCTCGTGCTCGGCGGTCAGTACCAGCAGTGCGTCTCGGTGCTGCCCGACGGCGCGATCACGGCGGTGTTCTCCGACCTGGGCAACCGGCCCGACTACTGGCGGCTACCCGCCACCCTTTTTCTCGACCACGAGCGGGAGATCAGCCGTGACGGTAGTCTGGATGACCTGCTCACCGAGGCGGTCCGGCCAGAACGCCGGTTCGACTTCGTGATCAGCACCGACGTCCACCGCCTGTCCTGCAACACGTTGACAAGGACCGCGCTGCTACGTGCGTTCGCGGTCGCCGGCATCGAGTTCCTCCACGCCCCCGAGATCCGTGACGGTGACCGGCTGCCGGTCATGCCCTGGCGACTGCGCAGCGTCGACTACATCGAGGTGCTGACCCAACTCATCCGCGATGGAGGCCACCGGTGACGAGCACCCTGCCCGACTGGCTCCGCCCACCCGCCACCGCTGCCCCGAAGCGGACGATACGGGTCGCGTTTCTCGGGCGTACCTCGACCGAGGAGCAGCAGGACCCCACGCTGTCGATCCCCCGGCAGTTGACCAACTCCGAGCGGGCTCTGCTGCCCAACATGGTCATCGTGGCGTGGTTCTGGGACGTGGAATCCTCCCGTAAGGAGCTCAGCCAGCGTGGCCGGGGCACCGCGTGGCAAAAGTTCGACATCGCCGTGCAACGAGACGGCGGCCTCGCCGACATGCTCGACGAGGCCACCTCACCCGATCGCCGCTTCGATGTCGTCATCTGCGAGTCGATCGACCGCATCGCCCGCTGGACCCACCAGGGCACCAAAATCGAACACGATCTCGAACTCGCCGGGGTGCCTCTGCTGGCCGCCGACGAGCCGGTCATGCAGTCGAACAGCCGCAAACGCGCCGCCCAGATCCTCCTGCGCCGCACCAAGCAGGGCGTGGCCGAGTGGTACATGATCGAAATGCTGGAGAAGTCGTGGGACGGCTTCGAGGAACACACCACCCAGGGCTGGAACGTCGGCAAGCCTCCATACGGCTACCTCGCCGAGAAGCACAAACACCCGGTCCCCGCCAAGCGGGCGGAAGGCAAGCACAAGACCAAGCTAAAGATCGACCCCGACCGGGGGCCGGTGGTCGAGCAGATCTACGCCTGGCGCATCGACGAGAAGCTGTCCTACCGGGCCATCGCCGAACGGCTCAACACCGACCTCGACCGCTACCCGCCCCCACAACCCGTCGACCCCGCCCGCGCGGTCGGACGATGGACCGGCTCGGCCGTCCGCGAGATCCTCGTCAACCCCAAGTACACCGGCCACATGGTCTGGAACCGGCGCTCGACCAAAGACAAACTGCACCCCGGCAAGGTCAACCCCCGCGAGCAGTGGATCGTCTCCGCCCAGCCCACCCACCCGGGCATCGTGCCGATCGAGACGTTCCTCGCCGCACAGAACGTGAGCCGATCCCGAGAACGATCACGTGCCGACGCCCACCACGGAACCCCCAACCGGCACCGACAGACCAAACGGGTCTACGCGCTGCGCTCCTACGTCTGGTGCGCCCCGTGCCAGCGACGCATGTTCGGCCGCACCGTCACCGGATACACCTACTACTCCTGCCAACCCCGAGAGAGGACCATCCCCGAAGGACACCCGAGCATGATCTCGGTGACCGAAGACGTCCTACTCGACTTCGCCGACCGGTTCTTCAACACCTACGTCCTTGGCCCCGACCGGGTACGACTCGCCGAACGCAGCCTCGACATCACCGCCCAACAGGCAGCCGACGAACAACGGCGACAAATCGCGGTACTGCGGCGGACCCTGGACGACATCACCACCCGCCGCCGACGCCTCCTACGGGTCATCGAGGAGAACGACGACCCCGACGGCACCGTCTTCGCCGAAATCTCCGAACGCCGAGCCCATCTCGACCGTGACCGCGAGATCAAGACCGCCGAACTCGCCCACCTCGAAGAAGCCATGCCGGCTGACCCCGGCAGCGCCGACATCCTCGCCGCCCTTCCCGAGATGGAAGTCAAACTCAGCCTGCTACCCACGGACCGTCTCCGTCGCCTCCTGGACGCCTTCGCCGTTCAGATCCACCACGACGTCCGCACCAACCAGGTCGTGTTCCGAGCCACCGTCAGCCAACACGCCGCCCCACACCTGGCCCGCCTAACCCGCGCCACGGCAGACGGCCCCCGCCCCGCCACCCACCACCACACCAGCACAAACGACGCCGCCCCCGCCGACGACGGGGGCAGCGACCATTTGCAGTTCTGTGACATGCCCCGCCGGGGGCACCTCGAAGATCAGCAAAACTCCATCTGACCAGCGGATACGTCACCGCGTCGATCGGTCGACCTGTGCAGCCGGATGCCACCCTGGGCCGCCGTTTGCAGCCGTCCGTGCAGAGTACGTGCAATGATCTTGAGCCCTTCTGAGGTTCCCCGAACAGTGGACAGGTCTTCAAGCAGCATTCGCTGTGCCTGTCAGGGACTGCTCGTACCGGATTGGTGACAACATCCCGAGTGTCGTGTGGCGGCGCTCATGGTGGTAACCGCCAGGCCCAGGTGTCAACCGCAGCAGCAGGTTCAGTCCGGGTGGCGTACGTGTGACGGTAGTAGTCCTCGTGCTCGAACGTCGACCAGAACGACCCGGCCGGGCTGTTGTCCCAGCAGATCCGGGCCTCGCCCCGTGGAACGCCGCAGCTCGTGCCGGGCACACGCCCGCACGGTCAGCGACCCGGTGAACTCACCCCCACGATCGGAACGCAGCACCGTCCCGGCCTTCGGTCGCCCGGCATGTCACCGCCGCGTCCACGGCTGCGGCGACCATCCCGGCGCTGATCCGGCTCGCCGACGGTGAATGGCCGGTCGGCCCAGCACTGCCCGGGATCAGCGAGATGCAGGAGGAGTACAACGTCGCGGGGCTGAACACCATCCGTCAGGCCCAGCGTGTGCTGGTCGATGACGGGCTGCTCGAACCGGTTCAGGGGCGAGGCACCTTCGTTGTCGCGTTGCCCAGTCCGCGAGATCCGGCCACCCTCAAGCAGGCACTCGGTGACCTGCGCGCCGCCCTCGCGCATGCCCAGGTCGCACCCGACCGCGTCATGAAGCACCTGACCTGACCGACCGACAAGCGCGAGGCGGCCCCGAAGCCGACCAAAGCCCCAGGCCCGCCTCGCCGCACTCCCCTGAAGGGGCACCACCATCGTGACGGATTCCGTGGAATCCTCCGCGGCCTCACCGTCGGCAACCACCGCACTGATACGCCCCGAGGAGGTGCGGCTGGACGGTGTGGTGACGCATCCGGCCAACCACGGGGAGTGTGGCGAAAACCCAACTTCGCAGTCCCTACCCAGCCCGGTCACGGGCTCCTGCGCGGCACTCGGCTCGGTCGTCATCGTGGCGTATCTCCTCACGATCGATATCCGCCGTTGTTTGTGCAGTCCCGTCACCGCCGCTGATCTTCCGGGAGTGTCAAGGCGTCTCTGGGCTGTCTAAGATCGGTGAGGGTGCGGTCAGTGGTGCTCGAGGTCGGCGGCTCGCTTGGGCAGCAGTGGCACGGCAGCGAGGCAGAGCAGGCACAGGCCGAGCACGGTGACCAGGCTGGTGATCATCGCGTGGGCCTGGCCGCCGCCGAGGGTGTGGAAGTAGACGGTGGTGACGACGGCCGAGCCGACGCCGGCGGCGAGCTGCTGTACGGCGCTGAGCGAGCCGCTGGCGGCGCCGGCTTCGTCGTGATCGATGTCGCCGAGGGCGGTGTCGAAGATCGAGCCGAAGCAGATGCCGGCACCGATGCCGATGACGAGGGTGATCGAAGCGAGGAGCCAGCCGTTGGTGTGCAGTCCGTAGTGGTTGACGGCGGCGAGGAACAGACCGGCGCCCAGGGCGGTGACGAGCAGGCCGGCGAGCACGAGGACGCGGCCGAGTTTGGCGATCAGTGCCATGCAGGTGCCGGAGCCGATGATGATGCCGATCGTCAGCGGGAGCAGGCTCAGCGAGGTGTGGGTGGGTGTGTAGTGCAGGCCGTACTGGAAGAACAGGGAGATCACGTACGTCAGGCCGTTGAACGCGGCGAATACCAGCAGGCCGAGGACCAGGCCGGAGGCGAAACCGCGGTTGCGCAGCAGACTCGGCTTGATCAGCGGGCTGGCCGAGGTGCGCTGACGGTGTGTGAAAGCGGTGAACAGCACGAGCGCGGCGGCGATGCAGCTGACCGGGACGATGGTCCAGCCCGCACTGGAGCCCTCGATCAGCCCGTAGAGCAGGGTGAGCATGGTGCCGCTCAGCAGCGCGGCGGCGGTCCAGTCGATGCGGGTCGTAGGGTCGGGAGCGACGTGAGGCAGGGTCTTGACGGCTAGCAGCAGCCCGAGGCCGCCGACGAGGACGTTGATCAGGAAGACCGGACGCCAGCCGAGGCCGAACAGGTTCGCGTCGATGAGGAAGCCGGCCAGGATCGGGCCGCCCACGCCGAAGATGGCCAGCATCGGGCCGAACGCGCCGAACGCCTTGGTGAGGGTTTCGCGGGGGAAGGTCCGGGTCATGATGGCCATGCCCTGCGGGATCAGCAACGCACCGAAGGCGCCTTGGATGAGTCGGGCGGTGACCAGGACTGCCGGGCCGGGCGCAAGTCCGGCGAGCGCCGAGGCGGCGACGAAGCCGGTCATGCCGATCAGGAAGGTGCGGCGCTGGCCGAACCGGTCACCGATCCGCCCGCCGAGCACCAGCAGAGAGCCCAGAGCGAGAGCGTAGGAGGCGCCTAGCCATTTGACCAGCGCTTCGCCCCCGCCGATGTCGCGCACGATGCTGGGGGCCGCGACGTTGGTGATGGTGGCGTCGATCAGGTCGAGCGCGTCGGCGATGAGGATGACGATCAGGGTCAACCAGATGGCCTTGGTCGACATCGTGGAACCAGCCGCGGGAGCACCGGTGGGTGCGGTGGTTGAGGTCATGCCTTCACTGTGACGAACGCGTTCGTTACGAGCAAGGAACATGACGAACATGTTCGTCATTTCACAGGCCGCTCGAATCGCGAACGTGTTCGCTACGATCTCGTTATGAGTCCTCGCCGTGTTCCCGTCAGTCGCCGCGACCGCCCCGCCAAGCCGGCGTTGAGCCGCGAAGGCGTGGTGGCGGTCGCGTTGCGCATCATGCGGGAGGAGGGGCTGGAGCGGCTGACGATGCGGCGGCTCGCCGCGGAACTCGACACCGGCCCCGCGTCCTTGTACGTCTACGTACGCAACACCGCCGAGCTGCACGGGGCGATGCTCGACGACCTGGTCGCCGGGCTGGACCTGGACGGCTCGCCGCGGCCGGGCGACTGGCGGGAGCAGTTGATCGGCGTGCTGTCCTCCTACACCGAGCTGCTGTTCGCCCAGCCCAGCCTGGCCCGGTCGGCGCTGACGCTACGCCCGTCCGGTCCCCACTACCTCCGCCTGCTCGACACGATCGTCGGGCTACTCCTCGCCGGCGGCCTACCGGCCAGGCAGGCCGCATGGGGCGTCGACCTCCTCCTGCAGCACGCCACCGCGACCGCCGCCGAACAGAGCGGCCGCGCCGAGTCCGCCGAGTCCGACGGCGAGCAAGAAGACCTCGTTCTCGCGGTGGCCGAGGCGCAAGCGGACACCTACCCACACCTGGTCCGCGTCCGGGAGGAGATCTTCTCCGGCACCGGCCAGCAGCGCCTGCGGTGGGCGTTCTCCACGATCATCGACGGGCTACCCACCACCTGACCTCGCCCTTTCCCCCTGGGTCAGCTCCCCTGGTCAGGCCCGGCGGGAAACGAGCCATTCGGCTCCCCGGGCCGCCCGTAGCTCCCAGCGAAAAGAACGACGCCAAGAAGGCATCGTCACCGCACTCAACCACCAACTCACCGGCCGCAAACGGGGCATCATCACCGGCACCCTCGCCCCTGCTCCTCGCCGTCATCGTCACCGCCGCCAGCGCCGACGTGAGCCACCCATGTTGTACCTTCCGCGGATGGTGAAGTCGTGGCGGGTGGTCGGGGCCGGGGTGTGGGCGGTCGCGATCAGTGTGACGGCGCAGTGGCTTGCGTGGCAGGCCGGACAGGACACGGTCAAGACGGCCGGGGAGCAGCCCGGCGGCGGGACCGCGGTCGCGTACGGTGCGCTCGGCGCGGTGCTGGCCGCGATGCCGTCCGTGCTGCTCGCGGTCCGCGGACGGGACGCGGTGGCCCGGGTCTGGGTGTGGGCCGCAGCGGGTGGTCTGCTGCTCGGCACGGCCCGGTTCGTGCCGATTCCCGAGCACGAGCTCTATCTGTCGGTCCTCGCCGTGCTGGCCGCGCTGGGCGTGCTCATCGCGCGGAACCGCCGGCCGGCCGAGCACCGGACCGTTCCGGCCGGGATCGTCGCCGGGGTGGGGCTGCTGCTGCCCTGGCTGTGGGTGGGCGCGCTCGGCGGACCCGTCGAGACGGCGCTTGCGGTGATCGCGGCGGGCGCGGTCGGGTGGCTGGCCGCGGCGGTGCTCGCCCCGGCGTACCCCGGGAACGGCTTGGTTCTCGGTGTCGGTCTGGTTCTGATCGCCGCCGGTGTTGGTCAGCCAGGTTCGAACCTGGCGGTGCTCGCGCTGGCACCGGCCGGGTTCGCGGTCGCCCGGATGCGGGGCCGGGTGGCGGTCGGGGTGCTGGCCGGGTTCGGCGTGCTCGGGCCGCTGGCGTTCGTCGGTCCGGAGGAGGTCACCGTGATGCTGACCGGCCGGGACGTGCCGATCTGGACCGCGATCGCCGGGGTGGGGACGGCCGCGATCGCGGTCACCGCTGGCGTGCTCTTCCGCTTCATGATTCCCGGGCGAGGGTACGCGGCAGCGCTGCTGCTGGTCGGCATGGTGGTGTACGTCGGCGCCGGGCAGCCGGGGTTCCACGGCGACCGGCTGTTCGTGATCCTCGCCGACCAGGCCAACCTGTCCGATATCGATACTTCGCGGATCGGCCCGTCCGGCCGGGACGCGCGGGCCAGCGAGGTGCACGACCGGCTGGTGAGGCAGGCCGAACGTACCCAGGCCGGTCTACGCCACGATCTGGACCGTCTCGGGATCGACTACACCCGATATTATCTGATCAATGCGCTGGAGGTGGACGCTGGTCCGTGGCTGCGGCCCTGGCTGGAACGTCGAGCCGATGTCGGCCGGGTGCTGCTCAGCCCGCACCTGCGGCCCCTGCCCCTGCCGGTCGACACCGACGGCGGCCCGGCCGACCCGGTGCCCGGCGACGGCTGGAACATCACGGCGATCGGGGCTGACCGGGTCTGGTCCGAGATGGGGGTCCGGGGCGCCGGAGTGGTCATCGGCGCCTCCGACAGCGGGGTGGACGGCACCCATCCGGCGCTGTCCGCGAACTTTCGGGGCGGCGGTGACTCCTGGCTGGATCCGTGGAACGGCACCCGGGCACCGGTCGATCACAGCGGCCACGGCACCCACACGCTCGGCTCGGCGGTAGGTGGCGGCATCGGGGTGGCGCCGGACGCCCAGTGGGTCGGTTGCGTGAACATGGACCGCAACCTGAGCAGCCCGGCCCGCTACCTGGACTGCCTGCAGTTCATGATGGCGCCGTTCCCGGTCGGCGGCGACCCGGTCGCGGACGGGCGGCCTGGCCGTGGTCCGCAGGTACTGACCAACTCGTGGAACTGCCCGGCGGTCGAAGGTTGCGACCTCGCCACGTTCGTCCCAGCCACCGCCGCGTTCGCTGTCGCCGGGACGTTCGTGGTCGCCTCGGCCGGCAACGGCGGGCCCGGCTGCGCGACGGTGGATCTACCGCCGGGACCGTACCCGGACGTGGTCACCGTCGGCGCGACCGACCACGTGGGTGCGGTGGCGGCGTTTTCCAGCCGGGGGCCCGGTGCCAAGCCGGACCTGGTCGCACCGGGCGCCCGGATCCGTTCGGCGTTGCCAGGCGGCGGGTACGGCGAGATGTCGGGAACGTCGATGGCGGCACCGCAGGTGGCGGGGGTGGTGGCGCTGATGTGGTCGGCGGCCCCGGCGCTGATCGGCGACCTGCCCCGGACCCGGGCGCTGCTGAACTCCACGGCGACGCCTGTGACCGGGCCTGCGACCGACTGTGGTGCGGCCGGTGCCGGCCTGGTGAACGCCCCGGCGGCGGTCCGCGCCGCCTTGGGGCTGGGCCCCGAGGTGCCACCCGGCTGAGGTTGCCGGGTGACGGGAGGAAGGAGACGGACGGCGTTGCCATTACTGGCGGCTGGCCGTACGCACGGCCCGCTCGACTCGGGCGATCAAGCGGCTGTTGATGGCGGCGCGGCCTGTTGGCGGGCCACGGTGGTGATGCTCATGCGTCAGGCTGGCCGTTGACCTTCGCCTACGTCGATGGATGCGCCGGCACCGTACCGCGACGGTGCCCGGCTTCGTGCCGACCTGCCGGCACCGGGCACCGGGGAACTCGCCGCGGTCACCGACGGCGTGCCGGCCGACGTGAGCGGGCCGCCGTCCGCGCGCCGCCGACCCACCGCCGCGCCGGTCCCCGGCGGCTTGCCCGCGGGGGCAGGGGGGACTGCCCCGAAGGCGGCCGGTGGCCGCATACCGCGGCGGCCGGGGTCCGGGCAGGGTGGCCGGGTCGACTGTCGCCGATCCGAAAAGAGCGGTCATGACCTGGCAAGAGAACTACTGGGACGATGCCACGCAGAGCCCGGACTACTTCCAGCTTGTCGAGTTCGCCACCGTCCTCGACGGCGACTACGGCACCCGGATGTTCGGCCGGTGGATCGAGCAGACGCACCCGGACCGCCACGACCTGATCCGCAGCCTGGAGTACCTGCTGGTCACCTACCGGCACGGCGACGACGTGCGGGCGACGCTCGACACGTTCGAGCGTCAACTGCCCCGGCCGTGGGACGACTGGGCGATGGGCACCGCGCTGGCGGAGACCGCCCGGCGGTACCCGGACGTGCCTGTCGAACTCCGGGACGACGACGACTTCGCCACGCTGGCCGAGCTGCTGCGCGACGACGAGCAACTGTTCGCGCTCTGGCGGGAGGAGGTGCAGCAGGCCGCCGTCATGGCGCTGTCCGTCCCCGAGGTGATGCCCGCCTTCGTGACCTCCTGCCAGGCCCTCGCCGAGGAGGCGCTCCGGCACCAGGGCCGGGGCAAGGAGGAGGAGAGCGAGGAGGAGAGCTTCGACCACTCCGGGTACGACCGGGCGTTCGGCCACATCGCGTCCGACGACGACCTGGTGGTGGCCCCCGGCCCGGAGACGTCGGTCCGGTTCGCGGAGCCGCTGGTGGAGGGGGAGGACGCGCCGGGGTGGCAGCACGGCGAGTTCAGGATCGGGGTGGCCTTCACCCTGAACCCGGAGGCCAACTCCAACCTCACCGGCCACTACTCCTGGGCGCAGACCCAGGCTCTCGTCAGCCGGTGGGGGGTGGACGTGGACGAACTCGCCACCCTGATCGGGACGGCGATGAACCGGATCCCCCGCATGTACCGGGACGACCGGGTGACCATCCACGTCTTCCCGCAGTACGTCTTCATCACGGTGACGATCGACTCGGCCCTCAACGCGCACAACACCGGGATCATCGCCACCCTGACCGACGAGGGGGCGTACGCGCACTACGTGCAGTTCAAGGACCTGGTCATGTTCTACACCGACGAGAGCGATATGGACACCCCGATCTACAACGTGCTCAAGACGTTCGGGGACCCGTGGGCCGGCGGCACGGCCGAGAGCTACGTGGTGCGCCACGGCCGGGGCCGCAAGGCGTACTTCACCGTCGACCCGGTGAAGACCAGCCACGAGCAGAGCGTGGCGGCGGTCGTCCGGCGCTGCTCCGGCGGGCTTGACGTCCGGGTGCTGTCGGCCCGCCCGCAGTAGGGTGACAGCCGGCGGGGGTGCCGGGGCGGTGCCCGAACGGGCAGGCGGGACTGCCCGCAGAACTTCCCGCACGGTCGCGGTCGACCCGGTCGGGCCGCGTTCACTGTCCACCATGGCAGCGTCAGCGTCCCGTTCCCTGCGCGCCGCGTCGGCGTTCGCTGTGGTGGCACTCCTGGTGGCCGGTGCACCGCCGGCCGCGTACGCCGAGTTGTTCGCGGCACCGCGACCGGCAGGCGGCCCGGCGTTGCGGATCAGCGTGGGTGACGGCGTCGCCCCCCTGGTCGGCGAACCGGCCGGGACGACCCTCGGGCTGACCCCCGGCGGCTCGGCGGTGGTCACCCGCACGGTGACCACCGCGACCATCCCGCCCCGCCCCGACGTGGTGCTGCTCGCCGACACGACCGGCAGCATGCAGGCGGCGCTGAACGACGTCCGGGTCAACGCGAAGCGGATCGTCGAGGACATCAGCGGCGTGCAGCCCGACGCCCGGTTCGCAGTCGCCGAGTTCCGGGACGAGGGCGACGAGTTCGTCTTCCGGCTCAACCGGGACCTGACCGCCGTGCCGTCCGAGGTGCAGGACGCGGTGAACGTCTGGACCGCCGAGGGTGGTGGCGACGACCCGGAGGCCGGGCTGAACGCCCTGCACGCCGTCGCCACCGGAGCGGTGACCCTGCGGGCCGAGAGCAGCCCGATTGTGGTGATCTTCGGGGACGCGCCGTCGCACGACCCGAGCGTCGGCCACGACCTCGCCGGCACCATCGGGGCGTTGACCACCCGGGGTGTCCGGGTGGTGGCCGTGGACGTCGGCAACCCGGGCAGCTACTCCCTCGACCAGTCCGGACAGTTCACCGAGATCACCAGGCGGACCGGGGGCGTGCTGCTCAACGCCGCCGGCCCGTCCGAGGTCTCCAACGCCATCCTGGCCGGCGTCCGCGCCATCCAGAGCACCGTCGCCGCCCACGTCACCGACTGCGACCCGCAGCTCACGGCCTCCGTCACCCCGGCGGAGCAGACCGTCGACAGCGGCGGCACCGTCGACCTCACCGTCTCCGTCGCGGTCGACCCCGCAGCCCGCAACGGGGAGTACGTCTGCCGGCTCGACGTGTCCGTGGACGGCATCGTGCAGGGCGAGCCGGAGCGCCTGACCGTGACCGTCAGCGGCGCGGCACCCGACGTACCGGTGCTGCACTCCGACGCCGCCACGCTCGACCTCGGCGAGGCCCCGCTCGGGGTGCCCTCGGCGGCCCGGACGGTGACCCTCACCAACACCGGCGACTACCCGCTGACCGTGGCCGCCGCCCTCGCCGAACAACCCCTCCCGGCGGTCTTCGCGGTCACCGGCTCCACCTGCGCCGGGGTGCTGGCCGTCGCCCGGTCCTGCACGATGGCGCTCACCGCCACCCCCCGGGCGATCGGCACGGCCACGTCGGTGCTCAGCCTCGCCAGCGCCACCGACACCGGCGGGGTCGCCGCCCAGTCGCTGGCCCTGAGCGTCTCTGGCCGCAGCCCGACGTTGCAGTTCAACCCGGGTGTCGGCCGTCCCGGCCAGGTGGTCACCGCGCTCGGCCAGGGCTTCCCGGCGGGTGCCGAGGTGCTGGTCACCTGGGTCGACGGCACCGGCGCGGTGACGGCTGTCGCCGACGCGTCCGGCCGGTTCGCGGTGCCGATGGTGGTCTTCGAGGAGGGTCTCGCCGGCCCCCGGGCCGCGCTCGCCTCGGTGCCGGCGGTCGGCCAGGTGACAAGCGGCACGTTCCTGGTGCAGTCGGCGACCGCCCAGCCGGGGCCCTTCACCAGCCGCCGCTGACCGGCCCACCCGCCAGGGCGCCCCGGACCGCACCCGGCGCCCGGACTTGGACCCGGGCCGCCCCCCGGGTGGCGCGCGGCCCGGTCAGCCGACCAGCACCTGACCGGTGGCGACGATGCTGCCGGCCGGCAGCGGCGCGGGATCGTTGCAGGTGTTGACCTTGTCGCCGTGCCGGGCCGCCGGCTTGCCGTTGATCAGCACCAGCGGGCTGCCGGCGATGATCGTGCCCTGGTTGTTCGGCGGGTTCTGGAACGGCCCACCGGTCGGCACGTGCGGCGGGGCGTTCACCGCGACGCTACCGACGACGGCGGCCGGCTTGCCCTCGATCAGCACGTCGGTGCTGCACCCGTTGGCGATCGTTCCGGCGAAGGGCATCGGGGTGGGTGTCGGCACCGGCCCGGTCGGTGAGGGCACCATGACGATGTGCGTGTCGGTGCCGACCACCTTGTCACCGAGCTTCGCCGCGGGTACGCCCACGACCACGACCTCCCCTGGACCGACGGGACGGGATCAGATCAGCCCCTCGCGGATGGCGTGCGCGACCGCCTGGGTGCGGTTACGGACACCGAGCTGGGTGGTGATCTCGTGCACGATGTTCTTGATGCTGCGTTCCGAGTACGACAGTTCCCGGGCGATCGTCGCGATGTCCGCCCCGGCGGCGATCATCCGGAGCACGGCGAGCTGGCGCGGGGACAGCGGTAGGATGGTCAACCCCCGGGGCGCCAACACCTGCCGCTGCGCCCGACCGACCCGGGTCAGCAGCGAGCTGAGCAGGTCGGTGGGGAGCCGCGCCTCGCCCCGGGCGGCGGCCCGGACCACCTCGCGCAGCAGGGTGGCGGTGCTCTCCGAACGGCGTACCAGGCTCAGGCCGCCCGCCTCGATCGCCTGGAGGCCGGCGGTGTCGTCGAGCTGCCCCACCACCAGCACCGGTCGGGGGGACGGCCGCCCGGTCAGGGCGTCGAGCTGGGCCAGCAGCCACCCGTCCACCGTGTCGGCGACGATCACCAGGATGTCCGGGGCGTCGTCGGGGCCGGCCACCACGACCGGCCGCGCGCCGGCGGGTTCGTCCGCCCCGACGGTGCCGAGTTGGGCCGTCACCCCGGCCTGGGAGATCGGGTCGCGGGAGCGGACCGCCGCGCGGACCGGCTCCGGGTGGACGGTCTCCGCCGGGTCGACGGTGCCGTCCGGGTCGACGGGATGCGGGGCGGGGGCGTGCCGGGCGGCGCGGTGCGGTCCCGGGGTCTGCCGGGCGGCGGGGCGCGTGCCCGGGGTCTGCCGGGCGGCGGGGTGCGGGTCGCTCATCGGCTCGGGGAGGGGCTCGGGGTGGGCGCGACCGGCACGAGTTGACCGGCGAAGTAGGCGGCCGGGGTGCACGCCGTGGTGCCCGGGTTCGCGCATTTCACCGCGACCGTCACCGGCTGGCCGGCGGAGAACCGCAGCGGCTGGACGAAGTGGTAGTCCAGGTCCCGGAAGTTGTTCAGGCCGGTCTCCAGCAGCACCGTGTCGCCCCGCCGCACCTGGAGCAGACCGGCGTCGCCGTGCGGGTTCTGCAACACGATGTCGGTCACCCAGAGCACCTTCTTCTCGGCCGGCCGGTAGGTGGAGAGGGTGAACTCGTTGGCGGTGGTCGGCGACGCGCTGGTCGCCACCCGGAAGTCGGCGGCGGTCTCCGGGTCGGCGTTGTCAAGCGTCCCGGCCTGGCCGCCCGGCCCGTTGCCGTTGCCCTTTCCGGTGTCGGTCGTCGGGCTCGGTGACGCGCTCGGTTTCGGACTGACGCCGGCCGCGACGTTGGCCACCTTCTCGGCCTTCTCGGCGGTCTGCGCCGCCTCACTGGCCTGGGTCTTCACCTCGGCGACCTCCTGGGACAACTCCTTGGTCTCCACCTGGGCGGCCTCCTTGGCGGTCGACTGCACGGTGGGCTTGAGCACCGCGAACCAGAGCCCCACCAGGGCCACCGCCACCGCGGCTGCCACCAGCACCACCCGGGGCGACCAGGCCGGCAGGACGGACCGCTGCACCAGCAGGCCGTCGCTGGTGATCGGTTCGGCGTCGGGACGGGTCACCGCCACCTGGAACGGCAGGTTGCGGTCCGGGCCGAGCAGGAACCGCCGCCGGGGGCGTACCCGCAGCTTCACGAACGTGGCAGTACCCGGCCGCAGCACCGGCGCGGCAGGCAGCACCCGGAACGTCAGCAACCGGTCGGGGTCGGCGGGCAGCACCTCGACCGTGGTCTCGACGTTGCCGGTGTTGTCGATCACCAACTGGTGCCGGGCGGCGCGCCGCGCCCGGGAGGTACGCGGCACCAGCTCCGTCGCCAGCTCCACGAAGGGCTGCACGGTGACGGTGCCCTCCTCCACCACCGAACCCTCGGGATTCTCCCGCCCCCGGACCCGTACCCCGAAGTCGACGCCGCCGGCCGGCACGGTCGCCGCACGCGGCGGCGTGAACGTCACCCGCGCCTCCTGCTCGGTGCCGGGCAGCAGGTTCATCGTCGCCGGCTCGACCTCGGCCCACGGTGCGGCGTCGCCGACCACGTCCAGGGTGAACTGGTCGACGACGGCGGCGGTGTTACGCACCCGGACGGTGCAGCCGACCGTGCCGCCCGCGGCGACGGTGAGGTCGGTCTCGACAAGTCCCACAGCGACACTCATGCGGGGCAGTCTCGCCGCGCGGGCGGAGCCGGCAGAACCACGAACGAGGAACACCAAGGGGCAGCCGTGGCTACCTGAACGGGCAGCGGAACGCCGGATCGGGCAGCGGGCCGTCAGCGTGGCTCGCTGATCCCGCCCCTCGGCCGCCGGCCCGCCACCGCACCGGGACCGGCGGGCCGGCCACCACCGCTGTTGACGCTGACCTCGCGCGGGGGCGGAGCCAGGTCGGTCTGCGTCTCCGGCACGAACGGCACGAGCAGTTGCAGGTGCAGCCCGGTCCGGGCGGTCCCGCCGTACCCCACCCAGGCGGAACCGGTGTCCCCCTCCCGGCGGGGCGCGCTGCGCACCACCACCGGCTGGTTGGCGCGGGCGACCGCACCGGTGAGGAACCCCGACGGCAGGGCGGTACAGCTCGCGCAGCCGACCAGCAGGTCACCCAGCAGCCGGTGCTCCCGCTCGGTGTCGGCGGCCCAGGCGGTCAACAGGTAGCTGAACCGGTACCGGCGGCCCGGCGGCCGACGACCCACGAGCTGGCCGTCGGCGTCGCGCAGCTCGTCCCAGGTCGCCGAGACGCCCGCGGAGTCCTCCTCGACGTCCAGCAGGAACGCCGAGACCAGGTCACCGTCGGCACGCTGCGCGCACCGGTCCGGCGGGTCGAAGACGACAGGCACGTCCGCCGGCAGGTAGTGGCCCAACCAGGCCCGGACCGACAGGTCGACATCCCAGATCATCCGTCCACCCTGCCGGCTGCCCGAACGGGACTGCGGGCGGCGGCCGGGCAGGCCGTCGGGGCGGATCGGTTGCCCTTGGGGGCAGCGGTGCCTACCCCGGCGGCGTCCCGGCGGGCAGCCCTGACGACCGGTCGGCGTTGGCAGGCTCGGCCCCATCACACAGTCGTACAGGAGGTTCGATGCCGACGTATCTGTCGCCGGGCGTCTACGTGGAGGAGGTTTCCTCCGGGTCGAGGCCGATCGAGGCGGTCGGGACGGCCGTCGCCGCGTTCGTCGGCTTCGCCGAGAAGGGGCCCGTCGACGAGCCCACGCTGATCACGAACTGGACGCAGTACACCCGCACCTTCGGTGGTTTCGTGGCGGGCAGCTTCCTGCCGCTGTCGGTCTACGGCTACTTCCTCAACGGGGGCGGCTCCGCGTACGTGGTCCGGGTGGGTGGTGGTGCCGACGCCGACTCCGCTGACGGCCCCGCCGCCGGTGAGTCGTACGCGGCTGCGGCCGTACCGGCGGCCGGCGACAACGGCCGGCTCTCCTTCACCGTCCGGGCGGCCCTGCCCGGCCCGCCCGGCCAGGACCTCTCGGTGGAGGTCGCCGACGCCTCCGAGGGCGGCGACGACGCGTTCAAGCTCGTCGTCAAGCAGGCCGGCAAGCCGGTCGAGACGCTGGACAACCTGACCACCAAGCGTGGCGCGGGCAACGTGGTCACCGCCGTCCGCCAGCAGTCCAAGCTGATCCAGATCGAGGAGGCGAAGGGCGCGACCCTCGCCCCGCCCCGACGCGGCACCGAGATCACCCTCGCCGCGCCCGCGCTGCCGGCCACCACGACCGGCACCGGCGACCTGCGGGTACGCGCCGAGGACTACGTCGGTGACGTCAGCGACCGGACCGGCTTCGCCGGGCTGGAGGCGATCGAGGACATCACCATGCTCTGCGTCCCCGACCTGGCCGCCGCCCACCAGAGGGGAGCCATCGACGACGAGGCGTTCAAGGCCGTCCAGTTGGCGATGATCGCGCACTGCGAACTGATGGGTGACCGGGTGGCCATCCTCGACCCGCCGCCTGGCCTGCACCCGCAGCGCCTCAAGGAGTGGCGGATGGACGTCGCCGGCTACGACTCCAAGTACGCGACCCTCTACTGGCCCTGGGTCAAGGTGATGGACCCGGCGCAGGGCCGGGCGGTCTTCATGCCGCCCAGCGGGCACGTCGCGGGCGTGTGGGCCCGCAACGACGACACCCGGGGCGTCCACAAGGCACCCGCCAACGAGATCATCCGGGGCGCGCTCGCCCTGGAGAGCGGGCTGACCAAGGGCGAACACGACCAGCTCAACCCGATCGGGGTCAACTGCATCCGGGCCTTCCCCGGGCAGGGCATCCGGATCTGGGGCGCGCGCACCCTGTCCAGCGACGCCGAGTGGCGTTACCTCAACGTCCGGCGGCTGTTCAACTGGATCGAGAAGTCGATCCTGCTCGGCACCAACTGGGTGGTCTTCGAGCCCAACGACCCGCGCCTCTGGGACGCGGTGCGCCGGGTCATCACGATGTTCCTGCGCCGGGTCTGGCGCAGCGGCGCGCTGATGGGCGACACCTGGTCCGAGGCGTTCTTCGTCAAGTGCGACGCCGAGAACAACCCGCCGGAGAACCTCGACGCGGGCATCCTCACCGTCGACATCGGCATCGCCCCGGTCAAGCCGGCCGAGTTCGTGGTGTTCCGACTCTCCCAGCTCTCCCAGGGCTCCGGCGACTGACCGGCCCCGGCGGCGAGCACCCGACCTGAGCGACGACGAGACCAGGAGAAACGAGCATGGCCGGTCAGGGTACCCAGGACCCGAAGCAGAACACCCAGATCATCAGTGCCGCCGTCTTCCGGCTGGAGGTGCCGGGCATGTCGGCGATCAACTTCGCCGAACTGGTCGGGATCAGCAGCGAGGTGGAGAACGCGGAGTACATGGCCGCCGGCACGACCGGGCCGATCTTCTCCCGGCACTTCGGTCGCACCAAGCCGCCGACGGTCACCCTCAAGCGGGGCCTCGACCTCAACGGCGACCTGTGGCTCTGGCACCAGAAGGTGCGCAACATGATGTACGACGCCTACCGGGACTGCGCGTTGAAGCTCTACGGCCCCGGTGACGACCTCAACGGCGACGCCCGGCTGACGTACATGATGACCAACGCCTGGCCGTCGCGGGTGGAGGTCAGCGGGGTCAAGGCCGGGGCCACCGACATCGTCTACCAGACGGTCACGCTGATGTGCGACGACCTGTTCGACTTCAATGCGCGGATCTAGCCTCGCCGAGCCCACCGCCGGACCGGCGGCGGGCCTGCGGACCGAGTACCCGTTCGTGCTGCCGCGCGGGCTGGTCGACGACCGGGGCGGGGTGCACCGCGAGGGCACCATGCGGCTGGCCACCGCCCGCGACGAGATCACCCCCCAGGGCGATCCCCGGGTACGCCAGAATCCGGCGTTCCTCACCGTGCTGCTGCTCGCCCGGACGGTCACCCGCATCGGCGGGGTGCAGGCCGTCGACGTCGACGTGATCGAGCACCTCTTCGCCTCCGACCTGGCCTTCCTCCAGGACCTCTACCGGCGGATCAACCAGCAGGGGCACACCGGGGCCGAGGTGGCCTGCCCCCGCTGTGGGGGGCGCTTCGCGGTGGACCTGGCCGGCGGCCGACCTGCCGAATCCTGACCCGCCCGGCAGCGCGACGCCGCACACCCGTACCGGAACCTGAAGGAGGTGGGCATGGCCTGGTCGTTACGGCCCGGACAGCAGTTCTGGCCGCGTCGCCGCCGGACGGTCGGGGCACCGCCGGCTGTGCCGGTCGCGCCGGTTCCGGTCGCGTCGCCGGTGCCCGCCGACGGGTACCCGGTCCTGCCGGGCCTGCCCCTGCTGACGGTGGCACCCGCCTCGGCGATGGTGACCATCCCACCGCCGGGGACGGCCACGCCGGGTCCGTCGCTGCCCCCGACCACCGCCGCTCACCAGGTCCGCCCGTTCGCCGGCCCGGCTGCGGTCACCGACCCGACCCCGATCCGGTACGACACCGCTGCGACCCGCCGCCCGCCGACCGGTCCGGTCGGGTGGACGCCTTCCGCTCCGACCGGGTGGACGCCTTCCGCTCCGGTCCGGGCGGCGGCAGCCGGGTCGGGTGACGTGCGGCCTGTCGGTCCGGTGGCGTACCAGACACCGCCGACGGGCAACGACGCGTCGTGGTTTCCACGTTCGGGCGGCCACGTTTCGGGCGTCCCGCAACCGGCTGCCGGCCCGGCGAACGGGATGCCGTCGCCCGCCGATCCGACCTGGTGGGGCGGCCTCGCGCCGGGAGCCGTCCGCGAGCCGGACCGGCCGTTGCAGGCCGTGCCCCGGGCACCGGACCCGACTGCGTCTCGCGCCCCGACCGACCTGCACGGCCCGACCGCGATGCCGGACCCGGCACCGAACCACGCTCTGACTCCCGGCAACGGTTCGGCCCTCGATCATGGCCTGATTCCCGGCCACGGTCCGGCCCTCGATCATGGCCTGGCTTCCGACCACGGTCCGGCCCTCGGCCACGGGTCGGCGGTGGTGCCGCGGGCGGTCCCGGGTCCGGCTGGGGACAGCGGTCCGGTGCCGGGCGCGGGTCCGAACGTGGCCGGTGGTCCGGCCGTGGACCAGGGCCCGGCCGTGCAACGTGGCCCGGGCGGGGCGGTGGGCAGGCCCGGGGGAGCGGCTGCCTTCCCGGCATCGGGTCCGCCGGGCGGGCCGGAGAATCCGCAGGGACGAACGTCCGCCTGGCGATCCGACGGTGCCGGGGCGGATGCCGCAGCGGCCCGGACCGCAGCGCAGTTCGCCGCCGCCGGCCTGCCCACCGCGCAGGTCTGGCCGCCGCCGGGATTCGAGGTCGCCTACCTGGCGGCGGAGGCCACCCGGGCAGCCGAGGAGTCCCGAGCGTCGGCCGGCGGCGGGCGTGCCCGGCCGGCGCAGCCGGACACCGGCCTGCGTGCGGCCACCGCCGGCCCGGGTCACGACGGTCGGAGCGACCCGGAGGGGGCTCCGCCGTCGGCCGGTGAGGTGCGCCCGGTCGAGGTGGCCTTCGCCGGACGTCGGGGCCGCACCGCCCGCCCGAGGACCACCCGATCGGGTCCGGAGCCGGCGTCCCCTGCGGAACAGGGACCAGTCGACCCGGGTGG
This sequence comes from Micromonospora cynarisoli, assembly GCF_030518815.1. Classification (NCBI taxonomy): domain Bacteria; kingdom Bacillati; phylum Actinomycetota; class Actinomycetes; order Micromonosporales; family Micromonosporaceae; genus Micromonospora; species Micromonospora cynarisoli. The sequence goes on from NZ_CP130426.1 coordinate 5,623,484, forward strand.
CACGACCGCCCCGCCCACCGCTGCCGTGACGGGGCTCGTCGGGTCCGCCGCCCGGGAAGCCGGGTCTGCCACGCAGGACCAGGCCGACCCGGATAGCCGGGTCTACCCGGACGATGCCACCGGCAGCGACCGGGGCGTCCCCGCCGACCGTCGGCGGGACGGCTCGGCGGGCGTCGGGCAGAACCGTCCGGAGCACCCGGCGCAGGCGACCGGGCCGACGGGCCACCAGGACGGGACGCTCGACGAGGCCGGTGCCGTGGGCGGATCGGTGCCCTTCCCGGCACAACGGACGCAGCCGGCCGGATGGACTCCGGGTGGCGTGACCTCGCCTGACGCGGGCGTCACGGCACCGACCCGGGGCACGGACCCCGCCGAGCGGCCGGTGTCCGAGAACCGGCCGGTCGAAGACCCCGACCAACGGCCGATCTCGGAGAGCCGGCCAGGCCCGGCGGGCCGCGACATCGCGGACGACCGGCCGGGTTCGACGGCGGGGCGCGACATCGCGGACGATCGGCCGGGTCCGGCGGCGGCGCACGACACCGGGGATGGTCGGCCCGGTCCGGCGGCGGGGCGTGACACGTACCGCCCCGAGCCGGTGTCCCCGCCGTCGTCCTTCTTCCTCACCCGGCGTCCGGAGCAGTCCCCGCCGGCCGGGCCTGCGCCCGGAGTGGACCGGGATCACGGCCGGGCCGGTCAGGAGCCGTCGGCCGGCCCGGGACAGGCGGAAGCGGTGCCGTCCGGCGTCCCGCACCCGCCCGTACCGTCGGCCGGGTGGGTCGACCGGCCGCCGGCCGTGCCACCCAGCGACGCGCAGGTCCCGGCGTACCCCATCGGGGTCGTGCCCGCTGTGCCGGTGGTGGCGGACGGACGGCCGGGTCCGACGCCGACCACGGTGGACCGGAGCGGGCCGCTGACGCACCGCGCGGGACCGCCGACCACTCCGATGGGTGACCCCGAGCTGCCGGAGCAGGTGCCGGCCGCACTGGTGGACGGCTTCCGGCACCAGTACGGCGTGGACGTCGCGGCGGTGCCGGTGTGGCGCGGCGCGGCGGCCACGGAGGCGGTGCAGCAGGCCGGGGCGCGGGCGGCGACCCGGGGCGGCGAGGTGCTGCTGCCGGCGTCGGCCGGGCCGCTGGACGCGCCGCCCGCCCGCGCGCTGCTCGCCCACGAACTGGCCCACGTGGTGCAGCAGCGGGCGTTCGGGACGGCACCGCCGGCCGAGTCGACAGGCGTCGGCCGGGACCTGGAGGCGCGGGCGCTCGCCGCCGAGCGCGCCTTCGGCGACGGTGGCGGGCCGGGTGTCGGAGGTCCACTGCCACCCGTCGCGCCGCCGGCCGGCGGGGGTGCCGCGCCGACACCGCCGGCTGCCGCCGGCACCTGGGGGACCACCCCCGGTGGCGGGCTGACCTGGCGGGCGAGGCCCGGTGCGGGGGGCGTACCGCCGGCCGCGCCGACTGGCCCGCCGGCCGCCGCCCACCCGCTCCAGCGGGCGTCGATGGACGCACCGGCGGCCACCCTCGACGACCTGCGGGCGCTGGTGCGGGGCGAACTCGACCAGCAGCAGGATCCGGCCGCCGCCCCGCCGGCCGGGCCGCCACCGGACGCCCTGCGGGCCGAGGTGGCCGCCGCGACGGCGGCACCCGCGATCGACCGGAGGGCGGGCCGGATCGCCGAGGTACGCGACGCGGTGGAGCGGCTCCGGGCCGAGCTGCGCACGGTGGCCGACCGGGGACGGGCGACGGCGGCCCGGCCGGACCGGGACGCCGACCGGGGGCAGGACCGGTCGCCGGGCCGGCCGGTCGACCTGGAGAACCCCGACGACCTGGAGGAACTGGCCGGCCGCCTCTACGGGCGGTTACGCGGACGGCTGCGGCAGGAACTGCTGGTCGACCGGGAACGCAGCGGACGGCTGACCCAGTTCCGCTGAGCACGCCGGGCGGCACGAGGCACGACAGGTGACACGAGGCACGGCAGGTGGCACGACCGCACGGACGCGGGGCCAGGACGAGGCGACGAGGAGGGCGAAACGATGGCAGGCGGTCTTTCCACCGCGGCCCGCTTGATGGGCGGCTTCTTCGAGGTCACCGGCGTCAACCACAGGTACCTCGTGGTCATCGACGACGAGCGGTACAACCTCGGCTCCTGGTCCCGGGTCTCCGGGCTGGGGGTGACCTGGCAGGTCTGCGAGTACCGGGCCGGGGACAGCAACGACGTCTTCACGTACGTGGGTGAGCCGACCTACAGCCGGATCAGGCTCAGCCGGGCGGTCTGCTTCGACTCGCAGGTCGTCCAGGAGTGGCTCTGCCAGCAGGCCAACCGGTACCGACCGCTCAGCGGCACGATCCAGCTCGTCGACAGCGTCGGCCTGAAGATCGTCGGCTGGGACCTGAAGCACTTCTTCCCGGTCGGCTGGTCGGTGTCGGAACTCGACCCGAGCCACAGCGGGGTGGCGGTCGAGACGCTGGAACTGGCGCACACCGGATTCCTGCACGACGACGTGAAGTTCTCGCTCTGATGGCCGCCGTCTCCGCAGGGCAGCTCGGCGGGATGCTGGGCGACCCGAGCCAGACCGCGCAGGGGCTCGCCTCCGGCGGCCTGCTCCAGATGTTCCGGGACGGGCCGGGGGTCCGACGGACCCTCAAGCTCGGCCTGGCGATGCGTTTCCAGGTCACCATCGGTGACGTCCAGATCGGGCTGTGGCGTTCCTGCCGGGGCCTGCGGGCCGACTTCCGGCCCGAGGTGGTCCGGGTGACCGGGGACTACGTCGGCCAGTACCACCTGCCCGGCGAGGTCAGCTACGCCCCGATCGTGCTGGAACGGGCGGTGCACCGGGAGAGTTCCGCGCAACTGCAACAGTGGCTGGTCGGGGTGCTGCGCTCGTGGCAGGACGGCACCGGCGACGACACCCGCACCACCGCCCGGATCACCCTGCTCGACGCCGACGGGGAACCGGCCACCAGCTGGCTGCTCTACGGTGTACGGCCGTCGTCGTGGACGGGTCCGGACCTCTCCTCGGACAGCAACCAGGTCGCGGTGGAACGGCTGGAGCTGGTGCACGAGGGGTTCTTCCCCGACCTCCAGGCCAAGGCGGAGACGGCCACCCTGTCGTCGCCGACGCTCGGTCGGGTCACGTTCTCCTACAACCCGGCCAAGATGGGCATCACCCGATCCTCCCGGGCCAGTCAGCTCGTCGGCCGGGGTCGGGGCGTGGAACTCACCTCCGACACCGCGTTGCGGGTGATGGCGGGCGAGGTGCTGCTGGTCGGTGCCGGGGTGGCCCAGGACGTGCAGAAGCTGATCGCCTTCTCCGGCCCGCCGAGCGTCGACGAGCAGAGCCGCACCGCGTCCAGCATCGAGCTGCCCCGGCTGACGTTCACCTGGGGAAAGCTGTCGATGGCGGTCAACCTGAGCACCCTGAACGTCAACCTGACCCGGTTCGACGGTGAGGGGCAGCCGGTGCGGGCCCAGGCCACCCTGGACCTGATCGTCATCGAGGGGGAGATCTTCCCCAAGCGGGGCGGCCCCGTGCCCACCCGGTCGGTGCGGACCGACCCGGCGCAGTGGCGGCAGCGGGCGCTGGCCAGCGGGCTGGACGACCCGATGCGGGCGCAGGCCAGGGGCGCGTCCGTCGGGGCGCGGCGGTAGTGGGGGCGAGACGATGACCGCGATCGACCGGCACGGCCTGCTCTGGGGCACGGCGACCCTGCGCCCCCGGGTCACCGTCGGCACCGCCGGCCGGGCGCTGCCGACGGCCGCCGCCGACCAACTGGTACGGGTGGTGGTGGACACCCAGGCCGCCCTGCCTGACATGTTCGAGCTGACCTTCGCCGACCTCGACGGCAGCGTGCTGCGCACGGCCGGGCTGGAGCTGGGCACCGCCGTGCAGGTCTTCGGCCCGACCGGGGACGGCTCGGCCGAGCACCGGCTGATCAGCGGCGAGGTGACCGCCGTGGAGGGGCACTTCGTGGACCTCAGCGCCCACGTGGTGGTGCGCGGCTACACCCACGACCACCGGCTGCACCGGGTGCGGCGGACCCGTACCTTCCTCAACCAGTCGGATGCCGACGTCGCCCGCCAGGTGGCGACCGCCGCGAAACTGTCGGTCGGCACGATCGACGCCACCACCGGCCGGCTGGCCCACCTGTCCCAGGTGGCCCAGACCGACTGGGAGTTCCTCAGCGCCCGCGCCCGGGAGATCGGCTACGAGATCGGCGCCGACGGGGACCGGTTCCACTTCCGGCGGGCGGCCACCGCCCGCCGGGCCGGCAGCCCGCTGCCGTTGACCTTCCGGGGCAATCTGCGCCGCTTCCTGCCCCGGGTCAGCGCCGGCAACCTCGCCCCCGAGGTCGAGGTGCGCGCCTGGGACCCGGTCGCGGCGACGGCGGTGGCGAGCCGTACCGCGACCACCGCCGACGGGGTGAGCCTTTCCGGCCGGACGCCGACCGCCGCCGCCGACACGTTCGTCCCCCGGGGCGCGGCGGCACCGCCACGGGCCGGTAACAGCGCGGTCGGTGACGTCGGGCCGGCCCCCGGACCCCGCGCGCACGTCCTGGTCGGCCGGGGACTGCCCGTGCCCGGCCGGGCCGACGGCGCGGTCACCCAGGTCGCGAAGGGGCTCGCCGCCAGCATCGGTGGCGGGTTCGCCGAGGCGGAGGGGGAGGCGCTGGGCGACGCCCGGCTGGTCGCCGGCAAGGCCGTCAGGGTGGACGGGGTGCCCGCACCGTTCGCCGGCACCTGGACGCTCAGCGCCGCCCGGCACGTCTTCGACGAGGCCGAGGAGGGCTACCGCACCGAGTTCACCGTCGGCGGGACGCAGGACCGTTCGCTGCTCGGACTGGCGAACGTCGGCGGCGGCGGTGACCCGGGCGGTCCGGCCCGGATCGACGGGGTGGTCTGCGGGGTGGTCAGCAACGTCAAGGACCCGCAGAACCTGGGCCGGGTCACCCTGGCGCTGCCCTGGCTGTCGCCGGACCACGAGACCGACTGGGCGCCGGTGGGGCAGCTCTTCGCCGGCCCGAGCGGTGGCGCGTTCTTCGTGCCGGAGCCGGGTGACCAGGTGCTCGTCGCCTTCGAGTTCGGCGACGTACGCCGCCCGTACGTGCTCGGCAGCCTGCCCAGCCGGCACACCGGCTACGGCCTGGACGGCGGCCAGTCGTCGTCGACGAAACCGGGGGCGAGCGGGGTGAAGTCGGTGGGGCAGACCAGTTCGGTGATCCGGCGCGGCCTGCTGTCGCCGTCGGGCAGCCGGCTGGTCTTCCACGACGAGGTGCCGCCCGGCGGCAAGGGGCAGCCGACCGCCGCCGACGTGGTGCTCGGCACCCGGGGCGACAAGCTCTCGCTGGCGATGGACCAGGTGGCCGGCACGGTGACCCTGCGCTGTGCGCCCGACAAACCCGGCAAGTTGCTGATCGAGTGCACCGGACAGACCGCCGTCGAGATCAAGGCCGGGCCGGGCGGCAGCCTCACCCTCGACGGCGGCACCAGCCTGAAGCTCAAGGGCAAGACGGTCGACATCAGCGGTACGCAGGTCAACATCAGCGGCACCGCGTCGACCGCCATCAAGGGCAAACCCATCCAGCTCAACTGAGGAGTGCCATGCAGGCCGACGTCATCGGCACCGGGTGTGCCTTTCCGCTGCGGGTGCAGCCCAACGGTCGACTGGCCACGATCAGTGGCACCGCCCTGCTGGAGCAGGCGATGTGCGTGATCCTGGCGACCTACCCGGGCGAGCGCCCGATGCGGCCGGAGTTCGGCTCCCGGCTGCGGGACTTCGTCTTCGAGCCGGTCACCGGGCAGACCCGGCGGGCGGTGGCGGTGGAGGTGCGGGCCGCCCTGGAACGCTGGGAGACCCGGGCCGAGATCGACGACGTCACCGTCATCGAGGACCCGGCCGGCGGCGACGGGCTGCTGCACATCGAGATCCGCTACCGGGTACGCGACACCGACGAGCCCGGCACCCTCGGGCTCAACCTGCGGACCCTGCCCGGCGACCGGGAACTGACCGGTACGGGGGTGCTCGGCTGATGGCGCTGCCCGCCCCCGACCTCGACGACCGGGGCTTCGACGACCTGGTCGGTGACGCCCGCCGGTTGATCGCCGACCGCTGCCCGGAGTGGACGGACCTGCACCCGGCCGACCCGGGGATCACCCTGATCGAGACGTTCGCGTCGCTGACCGACCAGCTCATCTACCGGCTCAACCGGGTGCCCGACCGGCTCTACGTGAAGTTCCTGGAGCTGATCGGGGTACGCCTGGTGCCGCCCACGGCCGCCCGGACCACGCTGACCTTCTGGCTGTCCACCCCGGCTCGCGCCACCCAGGTCGTGCCGGCGGGGACGCGGGCGGTGACCGTCGGCGACGGCGGGGACCCCCTGGTCTTCGCCACCCTCGCCGATCTCGCCGTGCCGCCCTGCGCGCTGACCCACCTGCGGGTCCGGACCGCCGGCGGGATCACCGACCAGACCGGTGCCCTGGAACTGGGCGGCCCGGTGGCCGCGTTCTCCCCGGTGCCGCAGCCCGGCGACGAACTGCTGATCGGGCTGGACCGGGCGGTCGGCGGCTGCGCGGTGCGGCTGGAGTTCGAGGGACGCGTCGACGGCGTCGGGGTCAACCCGCTGCACCCGCCGCTGCGCTGGGAGGCGCGCGGTGCCGACGGCTGGCTCGGCTGCGAGGTCGGGCTGGACGAGACCGGGGCGCTGAACCGGCCCGGCGCGATCCTGCTGCACGTGCCCGCCGGACACCAGACCAGCCTGGTCGACGGGGTGCTGGCCGGTTGGCTGCGAGCCCGGGTGGTGACCCCGCAGGAGGGGCAGCCCGGCTACAGCGCCTCCCCGGTGGTCCTCGGGCTGGCCGCGAACACCGTCGGCGGCACCACCGAGGCGGTGCACGCCGACCTGGTGGACGACGAGGAACTCGGCGACTCCGAGGGGGTGCCCGGTCAACGGTTCGCGCTGACCCGCCGGCCGGTGCTGGCCGGCTTCGGTGACCCGGTGCTGGAGGTCAGTTCCGACGACGGCTGGCAGCGGTGGTCGCCGGTCGAGCACTTCGCCGGCAGCGGCCCCGAGGACCGGCACTTCCTGCTCGACGGGGTGGCCGGCGAGGTGGTCCTCGGCCCGGCGGTCCGGCAACCCGACGGGATGTTGCGCCGCTACGGCGCGGTGCCACCCCGGGGCGGTCGGCTGCGGCTGCGCCGGTACGCGGTCGGCGGCGGCAGCCGGGGCAACGTCGGCGTCGGCGCGGTGACCGCCCTGCGCACCTCGATCCCGTACGTCGCCGGGGTGGAGAACCGGCACCCGGCCAGCGGCGGCGTGGACGGCGAGACGTTGGACGAGGCGCGTCGCCGGGGCCCGCTGACCCTGCGCAGCCGCAGTCGCGCGGTGACCGCCGAGGACCACGAGGTGCTGGCCCGGGAGGCCGCCCCGGAACTGGCCCGGGTCCGCTGCGTGCCGAGCAACGGGGACGGCCCGCCGGTGGCGCGGCTGCTGGTGGTGCCGGCCGCGCCCGCCGAGGACGGGCGGCTGCGGCTGGAGGACCTGATCCCGGCCGAGTCGAGCCTCGCCCGGGTGGCCGGGCGGCTGGACGCCACGCGGCTGATCGGCACCCGGGTGGTCGTCGAGCCGCCCCGCTACCGGGGCGTGACAGTGGTGGCCCGGGTCGTCGCCCGGCCCCGGGTGGTCGTCGAGCGGGTCCGCGAGGAGGGCCTGGCCGCCCTGTACGGCTTCCTCAGCCCGCTGGCCGGCGGTGGCCCGGACGGTCGGGGCTGGCCGTTCGGGCGTCCGGTGCAGGCCGGGGAACTCTTCGCCGTGTTGCAGCGGGTACGCGGGGTGGAACTGGTGGAGGACCTGCGGCTGTTCACCGCGAACCCGGTGACAGGTGAGCGGGGCACCGAGGCCGGCCGGATCGACCTGGAGCCGGACAGCCTGGTCTTCTCCTTCGACCACCAGCTCCGGGTGGAGGAGCACTGATGCGCGGCCTGGTCGACGTGGTGATGCCGTACCCGATCGCCGGTTTCCTGCCCGCCCTGTTGCAGGAGGACGACCTGCTGGTGCGCTGGACCGAGGGGCTGGACGAGGTGCTCGCGCCTGTGGTGTCCACCCTCGACTGTCTCGACGCGTACCTGGACCCGGAGCTGACCCCGCCGGACTTCCTGCTCTGGCTCGGCCACTGGGTCGGCGCGCAGCTCGACGAGAACTGGCCGGTGGAGCGGCAGCGCGCGATGGTGGCCGGCGCGGTCGCCGCGCACCGGCTGCGCGGGACGGTCGCCGGGCTGCGGATGGCCCTGGAACTGGCCACCGGGGGCGAGGTGGAGGTCCTCGACTCGACCGGGGTGTCCTGGTCGACCCGCCCGGAGCCGCTGCCGGACCCGCTGCCACCGGCCCGGGTGCACGTCCGGGTGCGGGTGGACGACCCGGCGGCGGTGGCCCGGCACGCCCTCGACGAGCTGTGCCGCGCGGTCGTACCGGCGCACGTGACGACGACCCTGGAGGTGCTCCACCGTGATCATCTGTCGTGAGTGCGGCAACCACAACGGTGACGCGGACACGTTCTGCGGTTCCTGCGGCAGTTTCCTGGAGTGGACCGGCGAGAAGACCGTGCCGAAGATCCCGGTCGAGACGGTCCAGGAGGCGGAGCAGGAGCTTCGGCAGAAGCCCACGCTGCTGCAACGTATCGCCGGGGTGATCGCGCCCGCACCGGGCGGTTCGCCGGTCAACGAGGGTGTGGTGCGGGTCGGCGACGGCACGGGCCGGGGAGCGGCCGGCCTGCCCGGCGGCCCTCCGGGTCTGCGTCCCGGCCCGCCCGGGGTGCGCCCGGGTCCGCCCGGGGTGGGTCTGCCGGGGACGCGCCCGGGTCCGCCCGGGATGGGCCCGCCGGGGACGCGCCCGGGCCCGCCCGGTGCCGTGCCGCCCGGCGTGCGTCCCGGTCCGCCGGGGACGACGCCGCCGGGGACCCGGTCCGGTCCGCCCGGGTCGCGGCCGGGTCCGCCGGGGTCCGGCCCGCCGGGCGTCCGGTCCGGCCCGCCGGGGATCGGCGCTCCCGGGGCACGGTCCGCGCCGCCGGGGACGTCGCCGGCCGGGTCCTCCGCCGCCGTTGCGTCGGCCGCACCGGACGGCGGTCCGGCGGCGGTGTCGACGCCGCCGCGCCGGCTGCCACCGCCGCCGCCGGGGGTGCCGGCGGCCCGGCTGCCGGACCGGGCGGCCCGCACCGTGCCACCGGGTGCCCGGCCCGGCCCGTCCGAGGCGGACGGGGCGGCCGACGGCGGGTCGTCGCCGGCCGACGGCACCCCCGCGGGTCCGCCGGACACCGCCCCGAGCGGGTCGCCGCGCCGGCTGCCGCCCCCGCCGCCGGGGGTGGCCGGGGCGAAGCTGCCGACCGCCCCGAGGAATCCGGTGTCCCCGCCCCGGCGCGACACGCGCGCCGCGCCGCACACCAGCGCCCTGGTCGCCGCCGACGGGTCGGTCGACTCCGTGCTGCCCGGCGCGCCGGCCACCGGCGGGCGGGTCGGCTCCCGGGCCACCGCCGCCGCGACCGTCGAGCCCGAGGAGGTCAGCCCGCAGGCGGTCCGGCCCCGGGTGGCCACCGTCGGCGCGAAGGCGGCCACCCGGCGACGGCAACCAGGTGACCTCATCTGCGGCGAGTGCGGCGAGGGCAACGCGCCGACCCGCCGGTTCTGTAGCCGGTGCGGCGACTCGCTGCGGACCGCCCAGGTGGTGCGTCGACGCTGGTGGCAGCGCCTGCTGCCGCGCCGTGGCCCCCGGGTCACCGCGGCCGGGACCCGTCCGGGCGCGCCCGGCGGCGGCCGGCCGGGTGGGGTCGGTGGCGTGCTGCACGCCATCTACCAGCGGTCGAACGCGGTCGCCGCGGTGCTGCTCTTCGCGATCGGGGTGGCGTACCTGGTCTATCCGCCGCTGCGGGAGCGGATCAACGGGGCGGTCTCCGGGCCGGTGACCGGGGCGCGGGACTGGGCCGACCGGAAGATCAACCCCCGGTTCGTGGCGGTCCGGCCGGTGGAGGTGACAGGCGGCGCGTCGGTCCGCGACCACGGGCCGGAGCTGAGCGTCGACCAGTACCGCAACACGCACTGGCAGGTGCGCTGGGACAGGGAGAAACCGCCGACGGTCACCCTGCGCTTCGCGGCGAAGGTCGACCTGGAGCGGCTGATCGTGACCGCCGGCACGGCCGAGGACTACACCGCGACCCACCGGCCGATGACCCTGCACCTGGTCTACTCCACCAACCGCTCGGACACCCTCACCGTCGAGGACACCGGGGAGCCCCAGACGTTGAGCCTCGACGGGGCCGACGGGGTCACCACCGTGCAGATCCAGGTCACCGACGTGCACCGGGCCGAGAAGGGCACCGACGTCACGGTCAGCGAGTTCGAGTTCTTCGCCCGGGAGTGAACGGTCGCCGGGCAGCGGGTGACGTCGGGGCACCGGGCCCCGGCGGCGGCACCCGACAACCACCACCACCGTCGGCCGACCGGCCCGACGGTCCCACGTCGGAGGTGTATCCGTGACAGAAGTCGCCATCGCCCTGAACACCACCGCGAACATGATCGGGTTCGCGCAGGGGCAGGCCAAGGGCCTGACGGACGGGGTGTTCCAGGTCAACGGGTTCAGCAACGCCGGGTTCCGGACCGAGGTGCCGCTGAACCAGTTGGTCTCACCGGTGCCGATCGCCCACGGCCAACTCGTCATGGTCCAGGGCGGCCAGTCCCGGCAGCACGTCTACTGGCTGCGCTACCTGCGCCGGGGCATCGGGGTCACCGACAAGAAGCGGGTCTGCGTGGAGCTGTTGGTGCGCTTCACGACCTTCGACTACGTCCCGAAGGACGGCGAGGGTGGCCCGACCGCGCAGGAGCGGGCGATCCTGCGCGACTACCCGATCTGGGGGATCACCGACCTGAGCGTGTCGCTGATGGCGACGGGCCGGGGGCGCAACCCGTTCAACAAGTTCAACGAGTCCGGCAGCCTGACCTTCGACGTGGCCGCCGTCAACGACGGCATGCCCCACCTGCGGATCAACTACCGGGTGCAGCACCAGGCGAAGAACCTGCTGGGCGCGCCCCTCGGGTTGAGCCACAACGACGTCGGCGCGTTCCTGGTGCACAGCAACGGCAGCTTCGAGATCAACCCGGGGGAGGGGCGGACCGAGAAGCACTTCCGGATCACCCCGCTCAGCGGCAGCGTGCACGACCGCCCGACCCGGGTCGGGCCGGACGACGAGGACGGCCAGCCGGTCACGACCGGCGTGCTCAGGGCCCAACGCATCGAGCTGGGTGGGATCGACCACGGTGGCCGGATGCTCGACCCGCACGAGCACAAGGGCATGACGGTGATCGGCTTCGAGCGGATGGACGGCCCGAACACGGTCACCGTCGTCAACGACGGTCAACCGCCTGTGGTCGCCACGGCGGCCGACGGCGAGGGCCACGAGGCGTCGCTGCGGCTGGAGTACGTCCGCGACGGCGCGGTGCTGGGCCGGAAGGTCCGCACCAAGATCAAAGCGTTGCTGCTGCTGCGGTTCACCATGGTCCCGTACGTCACCGCGCCCGACCACGGCCACCGGCAGATCGTCTACGTGGGTGGGGTGCGTTACACCGCCTTCCGCAACGTCTCGCTGCGGGTGCTGGAGGTGGGGCGCGGCGATCCGGTGGTGGTCGGCGAGAAGGGCCGGCAGTACGACGTCGACGCGGTCAAGAACCGGCACCACGAGGAGTCGACGCTGTTCTTCGGGCCGTACGTCGAGGAGGTGCCGGGGCAGGTCGGGGTGCAGCTACGCATCGACTGGACGGCCGAACACGCCGGTGCCGACGGGCGGTCCCGCCAGCACAGCAACAGGGGGCAGTTCCGCCTCGGGATCGACCCGTCCGGCAGCCCGGTGCTCCGCCTGCTCGACGCCGACAGCAACAAGTACTTCACCGTCACGGGCTGAGCGGGAGACGACCGATGAACTATCCAGAGACCTTCGACACCACCGGCCCGACCGGCCTCGACGACGCGTACGCCTATCTGAGCTGGGCGGCGGTCAGCGCGCACGGCATCCTCGCCGAGCAGCCGGAGGCCGGCTGGGAGCAGGTGCCGGACCTGCTCGGGCAGGGCTGGGGCGACCCCGGGTGGTACCAGCGCAACGGCTGGCTGGCCGACTTCTACGACAGCGTCTACCACCACGCCAGCTCCTACCCACCGGTGCAGATCTTCGCCGTCGACGAGCTGGGGGAGCCGGCGACGGAGATGGCCCGGGTGATCGACTCGGTGACCCAGAACTGGATCGCCGCCGCCCACCAGGCCGCCGCCCACGACGGCTACGACCAGGCCGGCTACGACCAGGCCGGGCAGGACCAGGCCGGGCACGACTACGGGCAGCAGGACCACGACGGGTCGGCCTACGACCAGCACGGCTACGACCAGCAGGACCACGACCAGGACGGCTACGGGCGGCAGGACCACGGGCCGGACGGGTCGGCGTACCCCACCGGGCAGTCGGAACCGGCCGATCAGGTCGGGTCGGACGACCAGGTCGAGCCGGTCGGGCCGACGCCGGAGCCGCTCGTCGACCTCGACCCGGACGCCGCCCGGGAGGTGCTCGACCGGGTGGTCGACGACGAGGTGGACGATCTCTCCGTGGCCGACCAGCGGGTCCTGGCCACGGTGCTGACCGTCGAGAGGTTCCAGTACCTGGCCCGCGAGTACGACCTGGTGTGACCCGACCGGTGCCGGGCCGGGAGCGCGCCGCCAGCGGCTCCCGGCCCGCCACCGGCGGGCCCGATGGACCGACCGGCCATCGTCGCGCCCGGGCCCCGTCGACCGGTCGAGCAGGGACGTCACCTCGTGACCAGCATCGAGTACGAGCCGGAGGAACTGTCCGGCAACCGGTTCGCCGTGACCGGCTTCCGGGACGCCTGCCTGCCGGTCGGGGAGTTCCTCGCCGACGACCTGTGGCCCGGCGAGTTCGACGGCGCGGTGTGGCTGGACCGGGGCGCCCGGACCCACCGGCACTGCTACTGGCTGCGCTACCGCTACCGGGGGCCGGCGGGCCGCAAGCTGGTCGCGGCGGAGTTCCTGGTCCGGTTCGACACCTTCCCCTACCAGCCCCGCCCCCGCACCGACCGGTACTCGCCCCGTTCGGCGGCACCGCTGCCGGGCCTGTGGGGGATCGAGAACCTCAGTATCTCGCTACGGGACACCGGGGCCGGCGGCCGGAACCCGTTCAACAAGTTCAACGACCCCGGCCACCTCGTCTTCGAGCCGACGATGGTGCTCGCCCCCGCCGCCGGCGCCGGGGCCCCGGTGCCGGCGATCCGGGTCGGGTACCGGGTCCGGCACGCGGAGAACCAGGTGCTCGGTCCGGCGGTCGCCCCCGGTCACCAGGAGACCGGGGCGCTGACCGTGCACAGCGACGGCGGGATCACGCTGGAACCGGCGTCCGGACCGTCCTCGTGGCGGCTGGTCCCGGTCAGCGGCGCGGTGCACGGGCGACCGCTGGTCGGGGCCGACCCGCCGCCCACCCGCAGCCTCACCGTCTACCGGGCGACAGGCGTCACCGTCCCGCCGCCGGTGACCGCGATGCGGGTGCTGACCGGCCGGGCCCGCCGGGGCGCGGTCGAGGTGCAGGGATTCGAGCGGGTGGCCGGCCCGCCGCAGATCGAGGTGTGGCACGACGGGCATCCGCGCTGGCACCGCGCGTCGATGGGCGTCGACACCCGGGACGACGGGATGATCGTGGAGTACGCCCGGCCCGGCGACCCGGCCGAGGGCCCGAGGGCCGGGCGGGTCCGGGCCCGCCTCGCGTTGCGCCTGCTCACCTGCTCGTACCTGGTCGAGTCGAACGAGTTCGCCGACGCCGTGGTCTTCCACCACGGCCGCCGGCACCCCGGGTTCGCCGACGTGTCACTGCGCCCGCTGCCCGACGACGCCGACCCCACCCCGCCCGGGGCGGTCGGCTCGCGGCTGCGGTTCGTCCCCGAGTGGTACGACGGCCCGGACGGCGACGTGCCGGGCCTGCTCGTCCGCTGGTCGGAGGTGGCGGTGGCCCCGGCCACGGGCCCCGGCACCCCGCTCGGCGGCGCGTTCCTGATCACCGTGGACGCCTCCGGCGGGCCACTGGTCCGCTTCGGCGACGAGCAGACCTTCCGGCACCTGACCGTGACGAACTGAGGAGGACACCGTGCCGAGTCGGATGCGGCTGGTCGGCTACCGGCCCGACCCGCCGGTGGGTGACGCCTTCACGGTGACCGGGTTCGGCGGCGCGGGTTTCCCCGAGCAGGCGACGCTGCGGGACCTGGTCACCCCGGCGCAGCCCTACCTCGCCGGCACCGGGATGGTTCGGGGCGACCAGCGGCGGCGGCACTCGTACTGGCTGCGCTACCTGCGTCGGCGGGGCGGTCCGACCGGCCCGAAGCGGGTCTGCGTGGACCTGCTGGTCCGGTTCACCACCTTCGACTACGTGGCCGCCGACGTCGGGGCCGGCCCGGCGTCGTCCCGGCAGGCCGCGCTGGTGTCCTTCCCCTGCTGGGGCGTCGCCGACCTGAGCGTGTCGCCGCACGCCGTCACGGGCGGTCGCAACCCGTTCAACAAGTTCAACGAGGTGGGTTCGCTGGTCTTCACCGCCCGGCTGGAGGCCGGCCACGGGACGATGCCGGCGGTCCGGGTCGGCTACCGGGTGCACCACGAGCGGACCACTGTCGACGGGGTGCCGCTGACCCCGGAACACGACGAGGTGGGGTCGTTCCTGGTGCACAGCGACGGGCTGTTCGAGGTGGCCGACCGGTCCCTGGCGACCCGGACCCACTTCCTCGTCACACCTGTCGACGCCGGGGTGCACGACCGGCCGCCGGTGCCCCCGGCGGACGCCCGGCGACCCGGCGGGGCCCGCCCGGTGTGGCACGCGACCGGGCTCACCGCCGCCCCGGCCGAGCTGGCCGCGCCCCGGCTGACGCCGTACGCCGACGACACCGTCGTGGTGACCGGCTTCGACGGGCTGGACGGCCCGCAGACGCTGACGGTCCGTGACGCGGCCGGCGAACAGCGGACGGCGATGCTGGACGCGGCGGCCCCGGAACCCGGCGCGTTGCTGCTCGCCTACCGGGCCGACCGGGGGCCGGGCCGGGCCGGTGGCGTCCGGCTGTTGCTGGGGCTCCGGTTCACCATGCACCGGTTCCTGGTCGCCCCGGCCGGGGTCGACCGTGGCAGCGTCCACCGGCCCCCCGAGGACGACGACGCGCACGTCGACGCCTACTACGGCGACGACCCGACGGCGAACCGGGAGGCGTGGCCGGTGCTGTGGCACCGGGGGCGACGGCACACCGGCCTGCGGCAGGTCGCGCTCCTGGTGTCCGGCACCGACGGCGGGCCCGGCCCGGACGCCGTGCGCAACAGCACCGGCGCGTGGACGCGGCTGGTCCTCAGCCCCGACTGGGAACCGGGCGGCGACGACCACCCGCCGCGACTACGGATCGGCTGGCACGTCTCGTACCGGGACGACACCGTCCCGGTCGAGGGCCGGCTGGCGTTCGACGTGGACGCGGCCGGCCGGCCGACCCTGACCCCGCTGGACGACGAGAGCCGCCGCCGGTTCACCGTGACGGGCTGACCGGCAGGTCCTCGTCGCGGGCGGGCCGCAGCCGTCGGGACAACTCGGCGATCTCCCGTCGGTACGTCGCCTGCTGGGCCGCGTCGACGCCACCGTCCGCGCCGAGCGCCACCAGCAGCCGCAACGCGCGGACCTGGCCGAGCAGGTGACCGGTCTCCCGGTGGGTCGCCAACGCCTCCTCGGCGGTGCGGGCGGCGGTCGCCGGGCCGGTGGCCCGCAGCGCCTCGGCCGCCACCATCAGCGCGTGCCCCTCCCAGACCCGGTAGCCGGCGGCGCGGGCCACCGCGCGGGCCTGCCGGGCGAGCGTGACCGCCTCCGTCGGATCGGTGTCCCGGTGCACCTCGGCCAGTCCGATGAGCGCCTCGACCTCCTCACCCCGGGCCCCGCCGGCGCGGGCGAGTTCGAGCGCCCACCGGTGTTCGGTGGTCGCGGCCGGATCACCGTTGCGTAGGTGGATCGCGCCCAGCACGTTGCGGGCGGCGGCCTGCTGGGCGGGATCGCCGATCAGGTCGGCGAGGGCCAGCGCGGCGTTCGCCAGCTCGGTCGCCGGGCCCAGGTCACCGGTCTGCGCGCGTAGCGCCGCCAGCCGGCGCAGACTCTCCGTCTCGGTCGGCCGGTAGCCGGTGCGCCGGCTCAGCTCCAGCGCCTCCCGCAGGTGGTCGAGAGCCTCGTCGTGCTGGCCGAGGGCGTGCTGCACCTCGCCCAGGTTGCTCAGGCTGATCCCGGTGCTCATCCACATCCCGGTGCTGCGGGTCAACGCCAACGCCTGCCGGAACACCTCGGCGGCCTCGCGGAGCCGTCCCATGTCGCGGTAGATCACCCCGAGGTTGCCGAGGCTGGTGCTGAGCCGTTCCGGGCCGCCGAGACGTTCGTGGATGCTCACCGCGAGCCGGGTCAGCTCGGCCCCCTCGGCCAGCCGGCCGGCCCGCAGGTGCACCAGCCCGCAGGTGCCGTACGCCGCCGCCAGGCCCTCCGGCCAGGCCGCCCGGTGCGCCGCGTCGATCATCGCGGTGGCGTGGGACAGGCCCACCCCGTACTCGCCGCGACGCAGGTGCAGGCTGGCCAGCCCGAGCCGGCTCGCGGCCTCGCCGGCATGGTCGCCGGCCTGCTGCGCGGCGCGCAGCGCGCTGGTGGCGGCGACCAGGCCGTCGCTGTGCGGACGGAACTGGAAGTAGCCGCGCAGCGAGTCCGGGATCCGCCAGGCGGCCGGGTCGGCGTTGTTCTCGGCGGCGTGCGCGATCACCCGCATCAGGTTGGTGTGCTCCTCCTCCAGCCAGGCCATCGCCCCGGCGGAGGTGGGGAACGGCGACGTCCCGGCCGCCGGTCCGGTCCCGTCGGGCGGCAACCGCACCAGGTGCGGGTAGACGGCGACGGCGGCGGCGTCGGTGCGCTGGCGGTACCAGCCGTAGAGGCGCTGCGTGGCGGCCCGCAGCTCCGGCCCGGGGTCCTCGGCGGTGGCCCGTTCCCCGGCGTAGAGCCGCAGCAGGTCGTGGAAGGCGTACCGGCCGGGTGCCACCTGCCCGACGAGGTGCGCGGCGGCGAGCCGGTCCAGCTCGCGGGAGGCCGTCGGCTCGTCGATCCCGGCCAGCGCGGCGGCGGCGGCCACCGTGACGTCCGTCCCCGGTGCCGTGCCCAGCAGCCGGAACAGCCGCCGCGCCGGGGCGGGCAGGGCGGCGTACGACAGGTCGAACGCCGCCCGGACGGCCGCCTGGTCGTCGCCCTCGATGCGCAGGCCGGCGAGCTGGTTGCCGGCGGTCAGCCGGGCGGTGTGCGCGCTGATCGACTGGTCCGGCTGGTCGATCAGGTTGGCGGCGGCGATCCGCAGGGCCAGCGGCAGCCGGGCGCAGACCGTCGCCAGCTCGGCGATCTCGGTGGCGCGGGCGACCCGTTCGGTCGGGATGATCCGGGTGAGCAGGGTGCTGGCCTCGGCGGCGGTGAGCACGTCGAGGTCGATGCGGCGTGCGCCGTCGACAGCGACGAGCCCGCTGAGCCGGTCCCGGCTGGTGATCAACGCGAGGCAGCCGGCGCTGCCCGGCAGCAGCGGGCGCACCTGGTCGGCGCTGGCGGCGTTGTCCAGCACCACCAGCATCCGGCGGCCGTCCAGCATGGTACGCAGCAGCGCGGCGGCCTGCCCGGCGTCGACGGGCACCTGCTCGGCCGGCACCCCGAGCGCGTGCAGGAACCCGGCCAGGGCCTCCTCCTCGCGTACCGGGCTGGCCGTCGAGTAGCCGCGCAGGTTGACGTAGAGCTGCCCGTCGGGGAAGTGCCGACGGACCCGGTGGGCCCAGTGCACCGCCAGGGCGGTCTTGCCGACCCCGGCCATCCCGGTGATGGCGGAGATGACCACCGGCCCCCGGGCCGCCGTCTCCCCGGTGAGCAGCGCGTCGAGCGCGGCCATCTGGGTGCCGCGCCCGGTGAAGTAGGCGACGTCGGGGGGTAGCTGTGCCGGCGGGCGGTGGCTGGGCGGGCGGGCCGGCGGCGCTCCCTCGGGCCGGTGCGGTGCGGCCCCGGGGCGTACGGCCGGGGCGTCACCGGCGGCCGGGCGGGCGACCACCCGGGGCAGATCCTGACGCAGGATGCGCAGCTGCGCCTCGCGCAGTTCCGGGCCGGGTTCCACGCCGAGCTGCTCGGCGAGGCGGTCCCGCAGCTTGCGGTGCAGCGTCAGCGCCCGGGCCTGCTGGCCGCAGGCGGCGAGGGCGAGCATGAGCCGGGCGTGCACCTGTTCGTGCAGGGGTTCGTGGCGGGCCACCGCGTGCAGCTCCCGGACCGCCCGGTCGGGCAGTCCCAGGTCGACGGCGAGCGTCGCGTAGGTGACGGCGGTGGCGATGCGGCGTCGGTTCAGGGCGGCGGCGGTCGGGTGCTGGGCCAGGCTCGGCGCCGCGTCGGCCAGGACCGGCCCGCGCCACAGCGCCAGTGCGCCGGCCAGCCGGTCCAGGCTGGCCAGGTCGCCGGCGACGCTGCCCTCGGCGCGTTCGATCACGGTGGCGAACTCGCTCAGGTCGAGCTGGGTGGGTTCGACCCTGAGCCGGTAGCCGCCGCCGACGTGGGTGATGGTGGTGCCGGTGTTCCCGGGCCGGTCCAGCACCCGGCGCAGCCGGGCGACATAGGTGTGCACGAGGTTGAGGCAGCTGTCCGGCGGGTCGTGGCCCCAGAGCACGTCGACGATCTCGTGGCGGGACACGATCGTGTCCGGGTGCAGGGCGAGCAGGCCGAGCAGCATCCGTTGCCGGTTCGCGCCGAGCGCGACCGGTTCGGCCCCGATCTGGATGCGCAGCGGGCCGAGCACGTCGATGCGGAGGGTGGGTGCCGACGCGGCGGGTGGTGCGGGGCCGGGCGGCTTGAGGTGGGGCAGCCCGACGGCGTCGGCGATGCGCCGGAGGGATTCGGCGCGCGGGTTGCGGACCCGGCCCTGTTCGATGTCGCGCACCGCCCGGACACTGATTCCTGCCCGTTCGGCCAACTGCTCCTGGGTCAACCCGGCACCCAGTCGTCGTCGTCGGATCTCACCACCGCTGTCGGCCATCAACGGGCCTCCCTGTCATGGCTGCGCGTCCTTCCCACCAGCGCGGCCAGCACATGATTCTGCCGGTTGACCGGTCGGATGACCATGATCTTCGACACTCATTCACCGGGTGACACACCGGCGAAACCTGCCGATCGGGCAGCAGCGGTCGCCCGTCGGGGCAACGGTTCTGCCGGTTCTGCCGGTGCTCCCGTGGCTCACTTTTGGACGGTCGTGTATTTGGGCAGCTCAAAACGTTGCTGGTTGGCAAGGATGTCGATGCGATGGCGTCCAGTCGGCCTCCAGTGCGCGGCCGGCCGCCGTCTCTACCGTGGACGACGGACACCGCCACCACCGCTGGCCGGTGTCCACCTCGGCGAAGCGACTTGCACCCGGTCACGGAACCGCCCGGCACCGGCCTCCGGACCACCGATCTGTCCCCCTGCTGAACGGCAGCCTGGCGGCTGACGCTCGACTCAGCCCGGAAGCTAAGGAACCGCCATGAACGGACGTGCCCAGACCTATATCCGTACCCCCGATCCGATCTCCACGGCCGGGATCACCGCGGCGTTGCGGGGCCGGGCCGAGATCGAGGTCGTGCCCGCGCAGATGATCACCGCCGAGACCGTCGGCGTGGTCGCCGCCGACACCCTCGACCGGGACACGCTCGACGTGCTCCGGGCCGTACGCCGGCTGGGCTGCCGACGGTTCGTGCTGGTCGCCGCCGTCGAGTCGGACTCGGCGCTGATCCCCGCCGTGGAGCTGGGGGTACGCGCCCTCGCCTCGCGCACCGAGGCGACAGGCCACCGGCTGGCCCAGCTCGTGGTCAGCACCGCCTCCGGTGGCGCGGCGATGCCCCCGGAGGTGCTCGGGCTGCTGGTCAAGCAGGTGACCCGGCTCCAGCAGACGGTGCTCGCCCCGCGCGGCATCGACGTCAACGGGCTCTCGGTGCGGGAGAGCGAGATCCTGCGGCTGGTGGCGGACGGGATGGACACCCGGGAGGTGGCGACCCGGTTGAGCTACTCGGAGCGGACCGTCAAGAACGTGCTGCACGACATCACCAGCCGGTTCCAGCTGCGCAACCGTACGCACGCGGTAGCGTACGCGGTCCGGGAGGGGCTGATCTGACTGTCGAGGAGGACCCGACGTGACGGAGGGACGCGCCGACGGGCGGCGGGTGACCCACGACGACCTGGGCGCCTGGCTGATCAAGGGCAACGCCGACCTGGTCGACCTCGCCGGCCGGTTCGCCCGCGACCCCCGGGTGACGGGCTGGTGCGTCCGCCCCGGCTACCGGGCCCGGCTGATGCGGGCCGGTCAGCCCGTGGTGTTCTGGGCCAGCGGCAGCCGGGGGCGGTTGCCGTACGGCGTCTGGGGGATCGGCCGGCTCACCGGTGAGCCGGTGCCCGGCGGGGAGCCCGGGTCACCCTGGACGGTGCCGCTGGACCTGACCGTGCTGCCCGGACCCCGCCGGCTGCACCGGGACCGCCTGCGCGCCGACCCCCGGCTGGCCGGGCTGGAGGTGTTCCGCCAGCCGCAGGCGGCCAACCCGTCGTACCTGACCCGGGCGCAGTTCACCGCGCTCACCGACCACCTCACCGCCGGGCCCTGCCCCTGACCGGCGGTCCCCCACCAACCTCGTCCTCGACGACCTGACCGACCTGGCACCCGGCCCCGGGCAGGTGCGCATCACGGTGGCGGCGAGCGGGGTCCCGCGGCCCCGCTTCGCGGCAGCGGTGGCCGATGAGCCGCGCCGATGTAACGATATTTGTGGGAAATGCGCTCCGCCGTATTCGCCCGCACGGGAACTCCGGTACCGCTTACGCTCTCCCGCATCGACGAGCGTCCGTCCCGGTACGGCCGGCGGGTGTCGGACCCGAGCGAGGGGGCGGGTCCGACGGCTGTGGACGCCGTCGGCTCCACGGCCACCCGCCCCGGCGGGCTAGCGGCAGCGCGCGGGGTTCCCGGCGGACCTCCGCCGGGGGCCCCGACCCGACGCGCGGACGGCGGCCGGCGGCACCCGCCGCCAGCCGCCGGCACGTGCGCGACCCGGGCCGGCGGTGCCCCGGGCCAGACGTGGTCAGCCGGGAAGCTGGTCGACCCGGGTGAGCACCTCGTCGATCAGGCCGTACTCCCGGGCCTGCTCGGCGGTGAACCACCGGTCCCGGTCCCAGTCGGCCTGGATCTCGTCGAGGGTGCGCCCGCTGTGCCGGGCGATCAGCTCCTGCATGGTCCGCTTCACGTGCAGCATGTTCTCCGCCTGGATGGTGATGTCGGCGGCGGTGCCCCCCATCCCCCCGGACGGCTGGTGCATCATGATCCGCGCGTGCGGCAGGGCGAACCGCTTGCCGGCCGCCCCCGCGCAGAGCAGGAACTGCCCCATCGAGCCGGCCAGCCCCAACGCCAGGGTGGCCACGTCGTTGCGGACGTACCGCATGGTGTCGTAGACGGCCATGCCGGCGCTGACCGAACCACCTGGCGAGTTGATGTAGAGGTAGATGTCCCGCTCGCTGTCCTCGGCGGCGAGCAGCAGGATCTGTGCGCAGATCTGGTTGGCCGAGGCGTCGGTGACCTCGGTGCCGAGGAAGATGATGCGTTCCCGCAGCAGCCGCTCGAAGACCTGGTCGCCGAAGGCCGGCTGCCCGCCGTCCAGCATCCGCACGTCGTACCCGATCATGGTGACCACCCTCCGCGTCGCCGGCGGGCGACCTCGCTCCGCCCCGGGAACCGGCGGGTCCAGCCTGCGCCGTCGGGTGGTCACCGCCCCAGCCTTTCTGCCCCCGGCAGATCCGCCCTCGGCAGAACCGGGCCGGCCTACCCGACCGGCAGCCGCCGCCGGCCCGTCCGGGTCCACCGCCGCGCCGGCACCCCGGCGGTACGCGCAGCGGGGCGGGCGGTCGACGCCACGGCGGCCCCCCGGGCGGGCGTGGCGACCGTCGTCACCGCGAACCCGATCGCGCGTCCCCCGACGGTCGACGGCATGCCGCCGCCACGGGTCGACAACATGCCGCCGGGGATCGACCCGGTGCCGCCGCCGAGGGTCGCGGGCCGGCCGGCGACCGGGCGGCCGAACCCCGTGACGGGGCGGCCGAAGCCGATGGTGGGCCGACCGGCCGCCAGGTGGGCGGCGGTGCCGTCGCGGCGGGCGGCCGGCACCCGGTCCAGCCGGGCCAGGCCACCGCCCGGTGGCACGGGCACCCGACGCTCGACCCGGCGTAGCTCGTCGCGGGCCTCTTCGAGCAGGTCGGACAGGTTGATCCCGAGCGCCCGGCAGATCGCCGCCAGCACCTCGGAGGAGGCTTCCTTGCGCCCGCGCTCGACCTCGGAGAGATAGGGCAGGGACACTCCGGCCGCGGCGGCCACCTCGCGCAGGGTGCGGCCCTGGCGCAGGCGTACCCGGCGCAGCACGCCACCGATCACCCGACGCAGCAGCGACATGCGGGCCTCCTCGTGGCCGGTCTCCCGGGACCCTCCCATCATGCCGGTTTCCCGGGCCCGGCACCGCCCGCGGCAGCGGTGAGGGGGCGTTCACCGCTGGTAGGGTCGGCGACCCGGCCGGTCGGTCCGCCTGCCAACCGCTATGTTGTGCTCGTGCAGGCGACCCAGGGGGAGCAGGACCGACCGTGATCCATTTCCCGGCGCAGCGGCGGGGTCCGCTCAGCGCCTTGAGTCTCCGCCTGGCCGCCGCCCTGGGCCTGGTCCTGCTCACCGTCGCGGTGGTCTACCTGGACCGTGGCGGCTACCGCGACGTGGACGAGAACGGGCTGACCCTGCTCGACTGCTTCTACTACGCGGTGGTCACCCTCTCCACCACCGGGTACGGCGACATCACCCCGTACGACCAGTCCGCCCGGTTGGTGAACGTCCTGTTCATCACCCCGGCCCGGGTGATCTTCCTGATCATCCTGGTCGGCACCACCCTGGAAGTCCTGACCGAGCAGTACCGGACCGGCCGTCGGCTGGGGCGGTGGAGGAGAACCGTGAAGGACCACGTCATCATCTGCGGCTACGGCACCAAGGGCCGCAGCGCGGTCTCCGCCCTGCTGGAGAACGGGCTGGACAAGTCCCGGATCGTGGTGGTGGAGCGCAGCGGGACGGCGCTGCGGCAGGCCACCTCGGCCGGACTGGTCGCGATCGAGGGTTCCGCCACCCGCTCGTCGGTGCTGGAGGAGGCGCACGTCCGCAACGCCAAGGCGGTCATCATCGCCACCGACAGCGACGACGCCTCGGTGCTGGTGGCGCTGACCACCAGGCAGCTCACCGCCGGTCAGGTACGCATCATCGCCGCCGTACGGGAGGCCGAGAACGCCCCGCTGCTGCGGCAGAGCGGCGCGCACCACGTGATCGTGTCGTCGGCGACCGCAGGTCGGCTGCTCGGCCTCTCGACCTCCGCACCGCCCCTGATCGACGTGGTGGAGGACCTGCTCACCCCCGGGCAGGGCATGGCGCTGGCGATGCGTTCCGCCGAGCGGCACGAGGTCGGCAAGTCCCCCCGCGAGCTGGAGTCCCTGGTCATCGCCCTGGTACGGCGGGGCAAGGTGGTCACCCTGGCCGACCGGGCCGGCGCGGTGATCGAGACCGGCGACATGCTGGTGCACGTCCGCGACGACCGCCCGACCGCCACCGCCACCCCCTCCTGACCGACCCGTAGCGCCTCCCGCGCCTCCGTACCGCCATCCGGCGGTCCCGCCGACGCCGACGTGGCCGTGCCCCGACCCCGGGACACGGCCACGTCGCACCGGCCGGTCGACTAGCCGATCGTCCAGGTGTCGCCGGTGTGGAGGAGGGTGGTGAGTTGTTGTTCGGGGGTGTCGGTGGTGGTGTTTTTGGCGGTGGTGATTTGGTGGTTGATGGTGGTGTCGTAGGTGGGGCGTTGGGTTTGGCGGAGGATGCCGATGGGGGTGTGGCGGTGGTCGTGTTGGGGGAGGCGGGTGAGGGCGAAGGCGTAGGTGGGGTCGGTGGTGGTGGTGTCGTGGATGAGGATGTCTTCCGGGGGGGTGGTGGTGGTGTCGCGGATTTCGAGGTTGAAGCTGTGGGGTGGGTGGACGAGGCAGTGTTGTTTGTTGCGGCCGAAGGTGATGGGTTGGCCGTGTTCGAGGGGGATGAGGTAGTCGTCGCGGGTGTCGGGTTGTTTGAGTTGGTCGAAGGCGCCGTCGTTGAAGATGTTGCAGTTTTGGTAGATCTCGACGAAGGCGGTGCCGTGGTGTTCGGCGGCGGCGCGGAGGATGGTTTGGAGGTGTTTGCGGTCGGAGTCGATGGTGCGGGCGACGAAGGTGGCTTCGGCGCCTAGTGCCAACGACAACGGGTTGAAGGGGGCGTCGGCGGAGCCGGCGGGGGTGGATTTGGTGATTTTGCCGGTTTCGCTGGTGGGGAGTATTGGCCTTTGGTGAGGCCGTAGATGCGGTTGTTGAAGAGCAGGATTTTGAGGTTGACGTTGCGGCGTAGGGCGTGGATGAGGTGGTTGCCGCCGATGGACAGGGCGTCGCCGTCGCCGGTGACGACCCAGACGGACAGGTCGGGGCGGGTGATGGACAGTCCGGTGGCGATGGCGGGGGCGCGGCCGTGGATGGAGTGCATCCCGTAGGTGTTCATGTAGTAGGGGAAGCGGGATGAGCAGCCGATGCCGGAGATGAAGACGGTGTTCTCGCGGCCGATGTTCAGTTCGGGCATGAATTGTTGGACGGCGGCGAGGATGGCGTAGTCGCCGCAGCCGGGGCACCAGCGGACTTCCTGGTCGGATTTGAAGTCTTTGGTGGTGAGTTTCACGGCGACGGGTTCAGGCATTTTTGCAGACCTCTTCCAGCATCGTCTCCAGTTCGGCGGCGGTGAAGGGTAGGCCGCGGACCTGGTTGTAGGTGATCGCGTCGGTCAGGTAGCGGGCGCGGATGACCTGGGCGAGTTGGCCGAGGTTCATCTCGGGGATGACGACGCGGTCGTAGGCGGCGAGGACGTCGCCGAGGTTGGCGGGTAGGGGGTTGAGGTGGCGTAGGTGGGCTTGGGCGATGGGGTGGCCGCGGTGGCGCAGGGTGCGGCAGGCGGCGCCGATCGGGCCGTAGGTGGAGCCCCAGCCGAGCACGAGGGTCCGGGCGGTGCCGTCGGGGTCGTCGACGTCGATGTCGGGCACGGTGATGGCCTGGATGCGGGCGGCGCGGGTGCGGACCATGTAGTCGTGGTTGGCCGGGTCGTAGGAGATGTCGCCGGTCTTGTCGGCTTTCTCCAGGCCGCCGATGCGGTGTTCCAGGCCGGGGGTGCCGGGGACGGCCCAGGGGCGGGCCAGGGTGTCGGGGTCGCGGAGGTAGGGCAGGAACGTGACGCCGTCGTCGCCGTTGGGTGTGGTGGCGAACTCGACGCGTAGGTCGGGCAGGTCGTCGACGGCGGGCAGCAGCCAGGGTTCGGAGCCGTTGGCGACGTAGTTGTCCGACAGCAGGATCACCGGGGTGCGGTAGGTCAGGGCGATCCGGGCGGCTTCGAGGGCGGCGTGGAAACAGTCCGACGGTGACTTCGCGGCGATCACCGCGACCGGCGCCTCGCCGTGGCGGCCGTGTAGGGCCATGTTCAGGTCGGCCTGTTCGGTTTTCGTGGGCAGGCCCGTGGACGGGCCGGCGCGTTGCACGTCCACGATCACCAACGGCAACTCCAGGGCGACGGCCAGGGAGATCGTCTCGGACTTCAACGCCACACCCGGGCCGCTGGTCGTGGTCACCCCCAGGGCGCCGCCGTAGGAGGCGCCCAGCGCGGCGCCGACCGCGGCGATCTCGTCTTCGGCCTGCATCGTGACCACACCGAGCCGCTTGTGTTTCGACAACTCGTGCAGGATGTCCGACGCCGGGGTGATCGGGTACGCGCCGAGGAACACCGGCAGGCCCGACCGCACCCCCGCCGCGACCAACCCCAACGACAAAGCGGCGTTACCGGTGATGTTGCGGTAGGTGCCCGGCACCATCCTCGCCGGTTTCACCTCGTACCGCACCGAGAAACTGTCGGTGGTCTCGCCGTAGTTCCAGCCCGCCTTGAACGCCGCGATGTTCGCCGCCACCAGATCCGGACGCTTGACGAACTTCCGCTCCAAAAACCGTAGCGTCGACTCGTACGGGCGGGAGTACATCCACGACAACAACCCCAGAGCGAACATGTTCTTCGCCCGCTCGGCGTCCTTCTTCGACACCGCCAACTCCGCCAACGCGCCCACCGTCATCGACGTCAACGCCACCGGATGCACCACGAACCCGTCCAACGACCCGTCCTCCAACGGGCTCACCGCATACCCGACCTTCACCAGGTTCCGACGCGTGAACTCGTCGGTGTTCACGATGATGTCCGCACCCCGACGCAGATCACCCAGATTCGCCTTCAACGCCGCCGGATTCATCGCCACCAACACGTTCGGCGCGTCCCCCGGCGTCAAAATATCGTAATCCGCGAAATGCACCTGGAAACTCGACACCCCCGGCAACGTCCCCGCAGGCGCCCGAATCTCCGCCGGGAAATTCGGCAACGTCGAAATATCATTACCCAACTGCGCCGTCTCCGAGGTGAACCTGTCCCCCGTCAACTGCATCCCATCACCCGAGTCACCAGCAAACCGGATCACCACCCGGTCCAACTGACGGATCTGCTTGGTCACGCCTGCACCTCGCTTCGCTCGGCCCCGCCGCGCGTGCGGCTGCACATGATGGTGACCTCGCCTTGCCCGGCCACGCGACCTCCCTGATGCGCCGCTGCGCCCGGTCCGCCCGTGGCGGGCCGGACCGCTGTCATCTCTCACCTCCGAGCCTACGTCCCGGGCTTAGGGCATCCTTGGTGGAGGTCCGACACCTGGGAACCGGATCGGCGAAATCTGTACGGCTATGCGGTGTTTTGTCATGCACGCCGTAATCGATATCACCGCGACCGTCCGGACGGCCCCCTCCACCCGCCCCGACCGCCGGCAGGTCAGGTCGGCCGGCCGGGCGGTGGGTCCCCCGCCACCTCGGCCGAGCGCCGACGCAGCGCGCCGGTCGCCAGCACGAGGGCCAGCACCACCAGCAGGACGGAGACCGTGATCAGCGCGAGCGCGGTCCGCTGCGCGGAGGACATCCCGCTCAGCGCGACCGTCCCGCCCTGCGCCGCGATCAACCCCTGCGAACCGGTCGGCGCGGGGACGCCCGCCGGCGGGGTGGACAGCGCCGCGGCGGCGGTGATCCGGAAGCTCATCTGGACCTGCCGGGCCGGCCCGCTCTCCGGGTCCAACCAGCCGGTCAGCGCCCCGGCCAGCGGGGCCTCGCGCTGGGCGTCCGGGGTGGCGGCGACCGTGAACCGGAGCGTCTGCGTCCGCCCCGCCGGCAGCACGCCGAGGTCGCAGCGGGTGCGCGTCGGGGCCAGCGGCGCACAGCCGGCCGGCGGGTCCAGCACGCTCACCCCCTCCGGCAGGGTCACCTCGACCCGTCCGGCCGCCGGCACCCGGCCGGTGTTGCCCAGGTGGGCGGTCAGCACGGTGGGCCCGCCGCTGATGTCGAAGGCCACCTCGTCGGCGTCGAGCAGTATCCCGGGCACCGGCGGGCCGGGCGGGAAGAGCACCGCGAACCCCTGGTCGTCCTGCGCGGTGCCGCCGTCCGGGCCGGTCGCGGTGACCCGTACCGCGCCGCTGAGGGGCATCCGCTGCCAGGCGGTGCCGCTGACCCGTACCCGGATCATGCTGCTGAACTGGTCGCCCGGCGCGGTGGCCCATTCGCCGCAGTGCCATCCTCCGTCGCCGGTGGCCCCGCAGCCCGGCGTCCCGGCGTCGGTGAGCCCGGCCGGCAGCGTGTAGGCCAGCCGGAGCCGCGCCGGCACGGACCCGGTGTTGGTGACGGTGACCCGCAGCGCGGTGACCGTGCCGTCGGCTGCCCAGTAACCGTCGTCGAGGGTCACGTCCCCGGTGCCCACCCGGACCCCGATCCGGTCGCCGCCCGGCTGGCCGGGGCGGGTGGGTCGGCCGGGCAGCGGCGGCCGGGCGGTCGGCACGGTGGTGGCCGTCGGCGCGGGTGCGGTGGTCGGCGGTGGGGTGCCGGTCGGCTCCGGCGCGGCGGTGGTCGGCTCCGGGTCCGGCGGCAGCGTCGGCGGCGCGCCGGTCGGGTCCGCCCCGGTGGCCGTCGGCTCGACCGGGGGCGTGGTCGAGTCGGTCGGGTCGCCGCCGGGGGTCCCGGCGTCGGTCGGGTCGGTCACCGCACGGGTCACCGTGGGTGAGGCCGCCAGGCCCGGTGTCACCCCGAGCGCGACCGCCAGCCCGGCCGCCAGGGTCGCCACGGCCAGAGCGGGGGTACGCCGGGCGAGGGACCGCCGGACGGTGCGCGCGTCCACGCCGGGCATCTGACCTCCGTGACTCTGGGTGAGAGTTCATTATTCGGTAACAGTTGCGGTGGGGCACTAGTACCAGCGGAAAATGTTCGGTGCCGGCCGGGCCGCCCTCGCCTCGTCCGGTGCGGCCCGCCGCCCGGTAGGCTCAGCCACCGTGACCGGTTACCTGGGCTCGTACGCGACGCTCGGGCTGCTGCTGCTCGCTGCCGCCCTCTTCTTCGTCACGGCGTTCTCGGCCAACCGGGTGTTACGTCCCGGCCGGCCGGCCGACCCGGTAGGCAAGCGGACCGGGTACGAGTGCGGCCTCGACCCCGTCGGCGGCGACTGGGCGCAGATGCAGATCCGCTACTACGTGTACGCGTACCTCTACGTGCTCTTCGCCGTCGAGGCGGTCTTCCTGTTCCCCTGGGCGATGGTCTTCGACCGGCCCGGGTTCGGCGCGGTGACGGTCGCCGAGATGGGCGTCTTCGTGGCCGTGGTCGCCCTCGGCATCCTCTACGCCTGGCGCAAACGCATCCTGAACTGGACCTGACCACCGCACCGGCCGGGCCGGGCCTGACCGGTCACCGCCGGCCGGGCCGGGCCACCCGGCGACAGTCAGGCCAGGCCGCGGCGGGTGAGCGTCGGCGGCCGGTCGCCCCGGATCGAGGCCACCATGTCCAGCACCCGCCGGGTGGGCAGCACCTGGTGGGCGCGGAACACCCGCGCGCCGAGCCAGGCCGACACCGCCGTCGCGGCCAGGGTGCCCTCCAACCGCTCCGGCACCGGCAGGTCCAGCGTCTCTCCGATGAAGTCCTTGTTCGACAACGCCACCAGCAGCGGCCAGCCGGTGCCGGCCAGTTCGGCCAACCGGCGGGTGATCTCCAACGAGTGCCTGGTGTTCTTGCCGAAGTCGTGCGCCGGGTCGACCAGGATGCCGTCGGGGCGTACCCCCAGGGACACCGCCCGTTCGGCGAGCCCGGTCACCGTCGCGACCACGTCGGCGACCACGTCGGTGAAGGCGGCCCGGTGCGGCCGGGTCCGGGGCGTCAGCCCGCCGGCGTGGGAGCAGACCAGCCCGACGCCGGTCTCGGCGGCCACCCGGGCGAGCGCCGGATCGGCCCCGGACCAGGTGTCGTTGAGCAGGTCCGCGCCGGCTGCCACCGCCTCGACGGCCACCTCGGCCCGCCAGGTGTCGATCGAGATGACCACCTCGGGGAACGCGGCCCGGACGGCGGCGATGGTGTCCACCGTCCGGCGGATCTCCTCGGCCACGTCGACCTCGTCGCCCGGCCCGGCCTTCACCCCGCCGATGTCGATGATCTCCGCGCCCTCGGTGACCGCCCGCTCCACCGCGCGCAGGGCGCTGTCCTGGGCGAAGGTCGCACCCCGGTCGAAGAACGAGTCCGGCGTCCGGTTGACGATCGCCATCACCACCGGCTGCCCCGGGGCGAAGGTCCGCCCCCCGAGTCGCAGCGCCCCGGCCAATTCCGCCTCCCGCAGGTCACCGGCCGGACGACCCGGCCGACGCCGACGCTATCCGGTCGCCCGACCCGCCCCCGGGGCGGTACGACCCCGGCGACCCGGCCCGTCGCCGGGCCGTTCCGGCCAGAAGATCGGTGACGATGATGGTGGTTGGGGTCGCTCCGGAGGGTGTCCCCGTGCCACGATCTCTCCATGGGTCAGACTCTGCTCATTCTGGTCGTCGCGTTGACCGTGGCGGCGGTCGTGTTCGGCGTGACGGTGCTGATCTCGGGTCGGGACGGCCTCGCGCCCGCCGAGCCCGACGGCAGAGCCGTCCCGCTGCCGGGTGGCCGCCCGCTGCGGGAGTCGGACGTCGGCGCGCTGCGCTTCGACACCGCCCTGCGCGGCTACCGGATGGACCAGGTCGACCAGGCGATGCGCCGGGCCGGCTACGACATCGGGTACAAGACCGAGCTGATCGGGGTGTTGGAGGCCGAGATCGCCGCGCTGCGGGAGGGCCGTACCGCCGACGCCGACGCGCTGCGCCGTACCCGGGAGGAAGCCGCGCGCACCGCGACCGACGCCTCCCCGACGCCCGCCGACGCCCCCGCCGACCCGGACGGGCCGGCCAGCGGGGCCGCGCCGACGGAGCCGGCGGCCGAAGGTGTCCGCCCGTCCGCCGACGCCGGCCCGCCGGCTGCCGCCACCGGCGACGCCACCCCGACCGACGGCCGCGCCGGGGACGACCGGGCGGGGGAGCCGGCCGGGGAGACCGACGCCGACCGTCCCGGCGGCGCGGTGGTCCGCCCGGAGCCGGTGTGACCGGACCCGATCCGGCCGGCGGCGGGTTGGCCGACGAGGCGGCCCAGCCCGGTGCCGGCGAGTTCACCGCCACGGTGATCGTCGACGCCCCCGCCGAGCGGGTCTTCGCCGCGCTCACCGACTGGGAGGGCCAGTCCGACTGGATTCCGCTGACCCGGGTCCGGGTGGTCGAGGGCGACGGCGGTGAGGGCAGCCTCGTCGAGGCGGTCACCGCGCTCGGCCCGGCGGCGCTGCGCGACGAGATGCGGGTGGTCCGGGTCGACGCCCCGTACGAGGTGGGCGTGGTGCACTGCGGCAAGCTCCTGCGCGGCCCGGGGGTGCTGCGCTGCACCCCGCTGGCCGACGACCGCACCCAGGTGGTCTGGCACGAGTGGTTCCACCTGCCCGGCGGCACGGCCGGCCGGGTCGCCTGGCCGCTGCTCTGGCCGGGTTCCAAGGCCAGCCTGACGCTCGCCCTGAAACGCTTCGCCCGCCTGGTCGAGTCCGGCCGGCTGCCCCGCCCGTCCACGCCCTGACACCCCGAGCGCGGCCGGCCGGGGCGCGGCACCCCGGCCCCGACGCCGCATGTCAGGCCCCTGGCCTAGCGTGTGACGGGTGACTGACCTGGTGACCGGCCCCGACGGCCTGCCCCGCTGCGCCTGGGGGGCGAGCACCCCGGACTACGCGATCTACCACGACACCGAGTGGGGCCGCCCGCTGCGCGGCGACGACGCCCTCTACGAACGGCTCACCCTGGAGGCGTTCCAGTCCGGGCTGTCCTGGCTGACCATCCTGCGCAAACGGCAGGCGTTCCGGCTCGCCTTCGCCGACTTCCGGATCGAGCGGGTCGCCGCGTTCGGCGACCCGGACGTGGCCCGGCTGCTCGCCGACGCGGGCATCGTCCGCAACCGCGCCAAGATCGAGGCGGCGATCGCCAACGCCCGCGCCGCGCTGACCCTGCCCGACGGGCTCTCCACCCTGCTCTGGTCGTACGCGCCGCCGCCCCGGCCGGCCCGGCCCGGGTCGTTCGCCGAGGTGCCGGCGTCGACCCCGGAGTCCGTCGCGCTGGCCAAGGCGCTCAAGAAGCAGGGCTTCCGCTTCGTCGGCCCCACCACGGCGTACGCGCTGATGCAGGCCACCGGCATGGTCGACGACCATCTCGCGGGCTGCCACGCCGGTGCCACGGTGGCCCGTGATGGGATGGGGTCATGACCGTGACCGACCACCGCAGCACCGGCCCGACGGACGTCGACGGCGGGCCGGGCGGCGACGCCTGGGCGGTGCTGCTCCCGGCCGGGCGGCACGACGCCGAACGCCTCGTCCACCACGACACCCTGGAACTGGCCGTCCCGCCCGGTGGGCCCGCCCCCCGCCCCGGCGACCGGGTGGCGGTGCTGGCCGACGGGCCGCCCCGGCTGGTGGCGCTGGGCCGGGTGGCCCGCACCGACGGGCGGGCGCTGCTGGTGACCTACACCAGGCGGTCGTTCGACGCGCCGGTGCCGGCCGGGCAGGTCGCCGTCGCCGGCCCGGTCACCCCGCTCGACCCGGGCACCTACCGCGAGCTTGTCGACCGGCTCGGTCCGCCGCCGTCGCGCCGGACCTGGCTGGTCAGCCTCGACCTGCCGATCGAGGCCGAGTCGCGGGCCGAGGCGGTCCGGCTCTTCTGGTCGTACGTGCAGGAGTTGGGCCCGGCCGAGCTGCCCGCCTTCGTCTCGCCCAGCGGCGACGAGCTGGCCATGCAGGCGTTCGTGCTGGGCGTCGAGGCCAACCAGGACCCGGAGGAGGACGACTAGCCGCCCGCCGACCGGGTATGGGCGCACCGGTGCCGGCGCGCGGTCGGCCGGTCGAGGAGGGCCGATGCGGTTCCAGGACAAGGTCGCATTCGTCACCGGTGGCGCCTCCGGGCTCGGCGAGGCCACCGCCCGGCGGTTCGCCGCCGAGGGGGCCCGGGTCGTGGTCGCCGACATCGACACCGAGGGTGCCGAGCACCTCGCCGCCGACCTGCCCGACGCCCTTGCGGTCACCGTCGACACCGGTGACGCCGACGCGGTGGAGCAGGGCGTCGCCGACGCGGTGCGGCGCTACGGCCGGATCGACCTGATCTTCAACAACGCCGGTATCGACGGCCGGCAGCAACCCCTGCACGAGATGGACGTCGAGAACTGGCGGAAGGTCCGCCGGATCAACGGCGACGGCGTGTTCCACGTGCTCAAGTACGGCATCGAGGCGATGCTGCGCGGCGGCGGGGGCGCGATCGTCAACACCTCGTCCACCACCGGCCTGGCGGCGCAGGAGAACATCTCCCCGTACACGTTCACCAAGGCCGGCATCGTCGGGCTGACCCGGTCGGCGGCGGTGGAGTACGCGGCCCGCAACATCCGGGTCAACGCGGTCGCCCCCACGGTGGTGATGACCCCGCTGGTGCGGCATTTCATCGACAGCGCGCCCGACCCGGCGGAGATGCGGGCCCGGATGGAGTCGTTCAACCCGAAACCCGGCATCCCCAGCCCGGACGACGTGGCCGGCGTGGTGCTCTTCCTCTGCTCCGACGACGCGGCCTGGATCACCGGCCATACGGTGCCCATCGACGGCGGGTACGTGGCCCGCTGACGGCCGGCATGTCGTCGCGCGCCCGCACGGCCGGCCCACCCGGCTCAGTTGCCCTGGAAGACCGGCTTCTGCTTGTTGACGAAGGCGATGGTGGCGGCCCGGTGGTCGGCGGTGCCCCCGCAGATCGACTGCGCCTGCGCCTCGGCGGCGAGGGCGTCGGCGAGGGTGCCCGCGTCGGCGATGGAGAGCTGCCGCTTGATCGCCCCGTACGCGACGGTCGGGCCGGCGGCGAGCCGGGCGGCCAGCTCGTGCGCGGTGGGCAGCACCTGCTCGTCGTCGTCGACCAGCCGGGTGAGCAGGCCGAGCCGGTACGCCTCGTCGGCGGCGACCGGCTCGGCGAGCATCAGCAGCTCGACGGCCCTCGCGTGGCCGACCAGCCGGGGCAGCGTCCAGGACGCCCCGGTGTCGGCGGCGAGGCCCACCCCGGCGAACGCCATCAGGAACTTCGTCTTCGGCCCGCCGATCCGAAAGTCGGCCAGGTACGCCAGCGAGGCGCCCGCCCCGGCGGCCATGCCCCGGACGGCGGCGACCACCGGCTTGGGCAGGTTGGCCAGCCGGGCGGCGATCGGGTTGTAGTGCGCCCGCACGGTGTCCAGCGGGTCCCGGCCCGGCGACTCCAGGACCTGCACGTGCTCCCGCAGGTCCTGGCCGGCGCTGAACGAGCCACCCGACCCGGCCAGCACCACCGCCCGGCAGGACCTGTCGGTCTCCAGCGCGGCCAGCGCGTCCCGCAGCGCCTCCTTGAGCGCCACGTCGAGCGCGTTCATCGCGGTGGGGCGGTTCATGGTCAGGGTGACCACACCATCGGTGCGGTCGACGAGCAGCGGCTCGGTCACGTCTCTAACGGCCCTTCTGTCGGGGGACCCGGTTGCCGGCGTCGAGGCACTGCTCGACGTACCGGTCGGCGGCCGGCCGGAGCCGGGCGGCGTGCCTGTCGAAGAAGCTGGCGGCGGCGGTGCCGGGCCAGCGTTCGGGGAGCAGTGCCGGAGGGAGTTGAGGGTCCTGGAACAGGAAGGTACGCCACGCGTGCACCAGCCGGAACCGGGCCGCGTACGCCTCCTCGTCGCCACTGCGTACGGTCACCCCGGCGAGTTGGGCGCGCTGCTCGGCGACGAACCGTTCGTACGCGTGCCCGATCTCGCCGAGGTCCCAGGCGCGGCGGACGACGCCCATCGCCCCGGGGGTGCCGGCGGCGTGCGCGGCGGTGAACCGCTCGTAGCGCACCCCGGCCTCCTCCAGCAGCAGGTCGACGTCCTCGCTGGCCCGGGTCGCCACCCAGGTGTGCTCGTCGAGGGTGCCGTAGCCGAGGAAGCTGAGGTTGGCGGCGAGCCGCTGCCGGTCGCGCCTGGCGGTCGGGGTGGACAGGACGAGCAGGTCGAAACGCCCGTCCCAGGTGATCCGGCCGGTGCGGTAGATCCGGGCGGCGGCCTCGTCGAGCCGGCGGACCGCCTTCGGTGTGATCGAGTACCCGGGGCCGGAGGCGAGCCGCAGCGGTTCCAGCCAGCCCTGGCGCACCATCCGGGACACGGCGGTCCGGACGGCCGGCGGGGCGACGCCGAGCGGGGCCAGCAACTTCACCAGGGCGGCGACCGGTGCGCGCCCACCTCGCGTGCGGAGATGGTCGCCGTACAGGTCGAAGAGTGCCGACCGTGCCTGCATGACCGCACATTGTGACAGGCCTTCTCAAGATAAGCTAGATGCTGTTACATCAATGCTGCTCCGGTTTGGGTCCGGCGGTGTTCATCAGGGAAAATCGTGGTCGACGCCCCCGCGTACCTTGCGGGTGGTCATCACGAAGTGGCTGTGGGGCAGTACACCGACCCTGATGTTTAGGTCTGAGGGGAGACAACATGGCGGCGATGAAGCCGCGGACGGGCGACGGTCCGCTGGAAGTCACCAAGGAGGGTCGGGGCATCGTCATGCGGGTCCCGCTGGAGGGCGGTGGCCGGCTCGTCGTCGAGATGACTCCCGACGAGGCCAACGCACTCGGTGACGCGCTGAAGGCGGCTGCCGGCTGATCGGCCGACACTCCGCGCGGTGCCGCGCGGAAGGTCCCTGGTCCCTGAGTCACCGGCACCGCCGGTGACTCAGGGACCTCGTCTGTCCCCAGCGGGTCGCCGAGGTCCCGCACCGCCAACTTTTCCCGGAGGTACGGTCCAGCGTGCTCGCCATCAGTCTCGCCGCCGCCCCCGACGGGTCGGACGTCCTCGTCCTGCCCGTCCGCGCCGCCACCGACCCGGACGACGCCGCACCGGCGCTGGTCGCCACCGCGTCGCCGCCCACCGACGAGGTGCGGGCGC
This sequence comes from Micromonospora cynarisoli, assembly GCF_030518815.1. Classification (NCBI taxonomy): domain Bacteria; kingdom Bacillati; phylum Actinomycetota; class Actinomycetes; order Micromonosporales; family Micromonosporaceae; genus Micromonospora; species Micromonospora cynarisoli. Next base: position 5,659,046 of record NZ_CP130426.1, read on the forward strand.
AGGCACGGGCGCTACTGCCGGTCACCCGGCTGACCGGGCGGGCGGGCGAGACGCTGACCCAGCTGCGCCCCGGCGGTTCCCCGGCCCGGCTGCTGCTGCTCGGCGTGGGCGACGGCGGGGAACGGGCCTGGCGGACGGCCGGTGCCGCCCTGGCCCGTGCCGCCGTAGCTGAGACACATGTCACGTTGGCGATGCCGGTCGACGCGTCCGCCGGGGTCGTCCGGGCCGTCGTCGAGGGGCTGCTGCTCGCCTCGTACCGGTTCCGGCTGACCGGGGCGGGGACGACGCCCGCGCTGGCCGGGGTGACCCTGCTGACCACCACGCCGCAGGCGTACACCGAGGCCGTCGGGACGGCCCGCACCACCGCCGCGATGACCCGCCTCGCCCGGGACCTGACCAACACCCCCTCGGCGGTGAAGACCCCGCAGTGGTTCGCCACCCAGGTCGCCGACGCCGCCGCCGACCACCCCGACCTGCACCTGCGGGTACGCGGGCCGCAGGAGCTGGCGGACGAGGGCTTCGGGGGCATCCTCGCCGTCGGCGCCGGCTCGGCCAGCGGCCCCCGCCTGGTCGAGCTGGACTGGCGGCCCGCCGACGCCCGGCAGCACGTCGTCCTGGTCGGCAAGGGGATCACCTTCGACACCGGCGGCATCTCGATCAAGCCGGTGCCGGCGATGAAGCTGATGCGCAAGGACATGGCCGGTGCGGCGGCGGTGGTCGCGGCCACCCTCGGCGCGGCGGCGCTGCGGCTGCCCGTCCGGGTCACCGCCCTGACCCCGCTGGCCGAGAACATGGTCAGCGGGTCGGCGTTCCGCCCCGGCGACATCATCCGGCACTACGACGGGACGACAAGCGAGACCACCAACTCCGACGCCGAGGGGCGGCTGGTGCTCGCCGACGCGCTCGGCTACGCGGCCCGGGAACTCCGCCCCGACCTGCTGATCGACCTGGCCACCCTGACCGGCGCGAACGCGGTGGCGCTGGGCAAGCGGACCGGCGCGCTGTACAGCGACAACGACGAGTTGGCCGCCGCCGTGCTGGCCGCGGTGGACGACGCGGGCGAGGCGGCCTGGCGGATGCCGCTGCCCGCCGACTACCTCGAACACCTCGGCAGCGACCTGGCCGACCGGCACAGCTCCCCGGACCGGGGGGCCGGCTCGGTGATGGCCGCGCTCTACCTGCGCGAGTTCACCGGCGAGCTGCGGGACCGCTGGCTGCACGTCGACATGTCCGCGCCGTCCTGGGCCGACGGCGACGAGGCGGAGCTGACCCGGGGCGCGACCGGCTGGGGCGTGCGGGGCCTGCTGCGCTGGCTGGCGACGCTGGACTGAGCCGCCGCCGGGCCGGGTGCCCGTCCCGCGCCTCGGCGCGGCCGGCACCCGGTCGCCGTCAGCGCCCGGTGATCAGCACTTGACCGCGGCCAGCAGGCCGTGGCCGACCGGGAGCAGGGCCGGAATCCACTGCTCGGCCTCCCGGATCGCCTTGACCGTCTCCCGCATGGTCACCGTCTCGGCGTCCCGGGCGGCCGGGTCACCGATCCGGCCACCGGCGAACCCGCCGTTGAGGGCGAGCACCCCACCCGGGCGCAGCAGCCGCAGGGCCGCGTCGACGTACGCGGCGGAGCCTGTCGTCTCACCGTCGACGAAGATCAGGTCGTACGCGCCGTCCGCGAGCCGGGGCAGCACGTCCAGCGCGCGGCCGGTGATGATCCGGGTACGGCCGGACGGGAAACCCGCCTCGACGAAGATCCGCCTGGCGATCCGCTGGTGCTCGACCTCGACGTCGATGGTGGTGAGCACCCCGTCGGCGCGCATCCCGCGCAGCAGCCACACGCCGCTGACCCCGGTGCCGGTGCCGATCTCCACCACCGCGCGGGCGTTGCCGGCGGCGGCGAGCAGACGCAGCGCCGACCCGGCGCCGGGGGTGACCGCGTCGAGGCCGACCTCCCGGGCGAGGCTCCGGGCGGTGGCCAGCACGATGTCCTCTCCGACGTACGACTCGGCGAACTGCAACGACTGCGCGGTCGGGCTGCCGGAACTGGCGACCGTGGCGATGGGACACCTCCGGGCGGTGGTGATGGTGCGGGGAGCGGGTGGGCGCTATGAGCCTAGAGGCGAGGCTCCTTCGGCGCAGCCGCGAGTCCACCCGTGACGGTCCGGGCGACGCGGCGGCCGGCGGCGATGGGCGGGGCACGGCACCGGTCCGGGTGGCGCGGGGCCGGGCGGTGGGCGGGTGCGGGCGGAGAAGAGCTGACTCCGCCCGGCGCATCCGTGCAATCCTGGATGGGGTGCCCCCTGCGCCGTGACCGCCACCCCCGGTCGTGGTCCGGGGCGCCGGGGGACGACTGGGAGGCACCGACGTGACCGACGGCTGGGACTGGCGAGCGCCCGGCGGGACTCCGGGTTCGGCGGGGCCGCCGCCCGGTCCGCCGCAGACGGCCCCGACGACGCCGTACGGCGGGTCGGCTTCACCCTGGTGGTCCGACGCGCTCGCCGACCCGTGGCGGGACCCGTACGCCCCGGCGGCGGTCGTGCTGCCGAGCGTGCCGGCCACCGGTGCCGCGCCGGAGCCGGTCACCGACCCGGATGCGCCAGGCCGGCCACGGCTGCGCCAACTGCTGCTCGTCCCGCTGATCGTGGCGTTGCTCGCCGGCACCCTGGGTGGCGCCCTCGGGTACGCCTTCGCGGTGCGCGGCGGGGTCGGCGGCGGGGTCACCCTGGGGGCCGGCCCGGCCGAGGGTCCCGCGCTGGCCCAGCGTCGCCCGGACTCGCTGGCCGGGGTCGCCGGCCGGGTCCTGCCCAGCGTGGTGACGATCCGGGTGGCCGGCCCGGCCGGCACCAGCGAGGGGTCCGGGTTCATCGTCAGCACCGACGGCTACGTGGTCACCAACGACCACGTGGTCGCCGACGGCACCGGCCGGGCGTCGGTGACCTTCAACGACGGCAGCAGCTCCCCGGCGACGGTGGTCGGCCAGGACCCGGAGTCGGACATCGCGGTGATCAAGGTGAACCGCACGGGGCTGCGGCCGATCGAGTTCGGCGACTCGGACACGCTCGCGGTGGGGGACCCGGTGCTGGCCATCGGTTCGCCGCTGTCCCTGGCGAACACGGTCACCGCCGGCATCATCAGCGCGTTGGACCGCACCATGCAGGCGGGGGAGCCGGGCGGCCCGGTCCGCTACTACGCGGCGATCCAGACCGACGCGGCGGTCAACCACGGCAACTCGGGTGGCCCGCTCGTCGACTCCGCCGGCCGGGTGATCGGGGTGAACTCGACGATCAAGTCGCTGGTGGCGGAGGGGCAGGAGGCGGGGAACATCGGGCTCGCCTTCGCCATCCCGATCAACCAGGCGAAACGGATCACCCAGGACATCATCGGCACGGGCAAGGCCCGGCGTACCGTGATCGGGGCCCAGGTCGCCGGGACCGGCACGGCCACCCGGGCCGGCGTCGGGGTCCGCCTGGCGGCCGTGGAACCGGCCGGTCCGGCCGCCGGGGCGGGGCTACGGACGGGGGACGTCGTGCTCCGGCTCAACGGTCGGCCGATCAACGATCCGACCGACCTGATCGCCCTGGTCCGCAAGTTCGCCCCCGGGTCGGTGGTGACGGTGGAGTACCGGCGCGGCTCGACCCGGCAGAACGCCTCGGTGACGCTCGCCGCGGACGCCAAGTGAGGGCCGTTCACCCCCTCCCGGACCGGGCCCTGACGTGCGTAGGCTTGGGTCGACGTGACGAGGAGGCCCCGCGGTGCTCGACAACCTGAACTGGTGGGAGATCGGCGTCCTGCTGCTCCTGGCACTGCTGATCTTCGGGGACCGGCTGCCCAACGTCATCAGCGACGGCCTGCGGATGGTGCGCAACCTGCGCGCGATGGCCCGCAACGCGACCGGCGACCTGAGTCGTGAGCTGGGCACCGACATCCAGCTGGAGGACCTCCACCCGAAGGCGTTCATCCGCAAGCACCTGCTCAGCGAGGAGGACGAGCAGGCGATCCGCAAGCCCCTCCAGGGCGTCTACGACGACCTGCGGGCGGACGTCACCGGGGTGCACGAGGAGCTCAAGGGCGTCGCCGACCGGATCGACCCGCGCGCCGCCGCCCGCAAGAGCACCGCGACGAGCACCGCCGCCACGCCGGCCCCGGCCCCCCGCCCCAGCTACGACGACGCCACCTGAGTGGCGGCCCGGCCGGTCTGATCCCCGCTGGGCACGCCAATGGCGGTATCCCCGGCAGGGGACACCGCATCATCAGCTCACGTGAGTGGACCAGGCCCGTGGCGCGGGCCCGGAGGTCAGCGGCCGGCGGGCTTGAGGCCCAGCGACTTGCCGAGCAGCGACTCGCGGCGTACCGCCAGCCGGTCGGCCACCTGGTGCAGCGCCTTCGCGGCGGGCGCGTCCGGTGCGGCCAGCACGATCGGGGTGCCGGCGTCGCCGCCCTCACGGACCCGGCCGTCCATCGGGATCTGGCCCAGCAGCGGCACCTGCGCGCCGATCGTCCGGCTCAACGACTCGGCCACCGCCGCGCCGCCACCGGAGCCGAAGACCTCCATCCGGGACCCGTCCGGCAGCTCCAGCCAGGACATGTTCTCGATGACGCCGACGATCCGCTGGTGGGTCTGCAACGAGATCGCGCCGGCCCGCTCGGCGACCTCGGCCGCCGCCGCCTGCGGGGTGGTCACCACCAGGATCTCGGCGTTGGGCAGCAGTTGGGCGACCGAGATGGCGATGTCGCCGGTGCCCGGGGGCAGGTCGAGCAGAAGGACGTCCAGCTCACCCCAGTAGACGTCGCCGAGGAACTGCTGCAACGCCCGGTGCAGCATCGGGCCGCGCCACACCACGGCCGCGTTGCCCGGGGTGAACATGCCGATCGAGATGACCTTCACGCCGTTCGCCTGCGGCGGCATGATCATGTCTTCCACCCGGGTCGGCTTGCCCTCCGCGCCGAGCATCCGGGGCACCGAGTGGCCGTAGATGTCGGCGTCGACCACGCCGACGGACAGGCCCCGGGCGGCCAGCGCGGCGGCCAGGTTGACCGTGACGCTGGACTTGCCGACGCCGCCCTTGCCGCTGGCCACCGCGTAGACCCGGGTACGGGAGCCCGGCTGGGCGAACGGGATCACCGGCTCGTCGGTGGCGGCCCCGCCGCGCAGCTTGCCCTGCAACTCCTGCCGCTGCTCCGGGCTCATCACCCCGAACTCGATCTCCACGCCGCTCACCCCGGGCACCGCGCCGACGGCGGCGGTGATGTCCCCGCGCAGCTTGTCCTTCAGCGGACAGCCGGCCACGGTGAGCAGCAGCCCGACCCGGACCACGCCGTCCTCGCCGATCTCGGCGGAGCGGACCATGCCGAGGTCGGTGATGGGCCGACGGATCTCCGGATCGTTGACGGTGGCCAGCGCGGCCTGGATCGCGTCGGAGAGGGTGCTGACGGGAGCTGACATGCGGGCAATGCTACGTCGGGCGGCCGGGGCGTCCGCCAACAGCGGGGCCGGGTGTGAGGGAATCGATCGACCGGCCGGGGCCGCCCCGCCCTACCGGACAAAGTCGGGCAATAGGGTACGAGAACCCGGCCCGTTCAGCCCTCCGGGCGGTGACCGTCGCGGGCGTAGTCGCCGTCCAGATCGTCGCGCGGCTCGTCGAGCGGCGGTTCGCTCCCGGGCCGGCCCTCGACGCGCGGCCGTTCCGGCTGCCGCAACTCCCGCTTCTGCCGCCGCTGCGCCGCCGCGTCCAGCTCCTCGGCCAGCCGGGCCAGCTCCGAGCGGAGGAAGTCCCGGGTCGCCACCTCACCCAGGGCGATCCGCAGCGCGGCCACCTCCCGGGCCAGGTACTCGGTGTCCGCCTTCTGCATGGTCGCCCGGCGCCGGTCCTCCTCCAGCGCCACCCGGTCCCGGTCGGTCTGCCGGTTCTGCGCGAGCAGGATCAGCGGGGCCGCGTACGACGCCTGCAACGACAGCACCAGGGTCAGGAACGTGAACGTGTACGGGTCGAAGCGCAGGTCCGCCGGGGCCAGGGTGTTCCAGCCGAACCACAGCGCGATCACCACCGTCATGTAGACGATGAAGTTCGCCGTGCCCATGCCCCGGGCGATCCCCTCCGACCAGCGGCCGAACGCCTCCGGGTCGAACCGGGGCAGCTTGACGCCCCGGGGCTCGCGCGGCTGGTCCAGCCGCTCCGTCCGCCGCTGGTCAGCCATCGGTGTCACCGCCTACCGGCGCGGTGGGCAGTTCCGTCGACTCGTCCGCGCCCGGGGTGGACACGGCGTCGCGGTCCCGCCAGTCCCGGGGCAGCGAGTGGTCGAGCACGTCGTCGACGGTGACCGCGCCCACCAGCCGGTTGTTCCGGTCGACCACAGGCATCGCGACCAGGTCGTAGGTGGCCATCCGACGGGTTATCTCCGGCAGCGGGGTGGTCGGCCGCAGCGGGTCGATGTCGTTGATCACCACCCCGCCGAGCAGGTCGGCCGGGGGTTCGCGCAGCAGCCGCTGGAAGTGCACGATGCCCAGGTAACGGCCGGTCGGCGTGGTCATCGGGGCACGGGTCACGAAGACCTGCGCGGCGATCGCCGGGGAGAGCTGCTCCTCCCTGATCCGGGCCAGCGCCTCGGCGACCGTGGCGTCCGGCGGCAGGATCACCGGCTCGGAGGTCATCACGCTGCCCGCCGTACCGGAGGTGTACTTGAGCAGCTGACGGACCGGGTCGGCCTCGTCCGGCTCCATCAGGTCGAGCAGCACGTCCTGTTCCGGCGGGGGCAGCTCGTTGAGCAGGTCGGCGGCGTCGTCCGGGTCCATCTCCTCCAGCACGTCGGCGGCCCGTTCCCGGTCCAGCGCGGCGAGGATCTCCACCTGGTCGCGTTCGGGCAGCTCGCCGAGCACGTCGGCGAGCCGTTCGTCGTCGAGGGCCGCCGCGACCTCGTTGCGCCGGGCGTCGGGCAGATCCTGCAGCGCGTTGGCCAGGTCGGCGGGGCGCATGTCCTCCAGCACGGCCAGCAGGTTGGCCGTACCCCGGTTGTCGGCGATGCCGCTCAGCCCGCGTACCCGGTCCCAGTCCACCTGGTGCAGGTGGCCACGGCGGGTCAACCTGCTGGTCTGCTCGCGGACGGCGACCCGGGACAACGACCACTCGCCGCCCCGGCTGCGCTCCATCGCCACGTCCACCACCGCGCCGGGCTGGCCGCCCGGGTCGAGCTGCACCCGCCGGTCCAGCAGCTCCTGGAGGACGAGCAACTCGTTGGGGCGTTTGGAGAAGCGGCGCAGGTTGAGGGTGCCGCTGCCGAGGACCACCGCGTCGGCGTCGATGGAGGTGATCCGGTTGATGGACAGGAAGATCCGGCGGCGCATCGGCATCTCGGCCACCAGACCCACCACCTCGGGCGGACGCTGGGTCGGCCGGATCCGGGCGACCGCGTCGCGGACCCGCCCCACCTGGTCGCCGTTCGGGTCGAAGACGGCGACTCCGGCGAGTCGAGCGATGTAGACCCGGTTCGGCGTGCTCACGGCCACCAGCCTAAGCGCCTAATGTTTATCACCATGTCGACCCTGGCCTACGAGATCGTGGACGTCTTCACCGACCGCCCGTTCGCCGGCAACCCCCTGGCCGTGGTGTTCGGCGCCGAAGCGCTGGCCACCGAGCAGATGCAGATGCTGGCGATGGAGTTCAACCTGTCGGAGACGGTGTTCGTGCTGCCGCCGACCCAGGTGGGCGCCACCTACCGGGCCCGGATCTTCACCCCGACCGGGGAGTTGCCCTTCGCCGGTCACCCCAGCGTCGGCGCGGCGGTCACCGCCAGCCGCCGTGGCCTGTTCCCCGAAGGGTCGGTCAGCCAGGAGTGCCACGCCGGGGTGCTGCCGATCGAGGTGACCGCGACCGGTGCCACCCTGACCGGCGGCACCCCCACCCTCGGGCCGGAACTCGACCCGGAACCGTTGCTGGAGATGGCCGGGCTCACCGCAGCCGACCACGCCGGCCCGGCCCCCCGGGTGGCCGGCTGCGGGCTGGAGTTCCCCTACCTGCCGGTGCACCCCGACGCGGTGGCCCGCGCCCGGGTCAACACGGTGGCCGCCCAGCGGTACGGCGTGGAGCACGTCAGCGTCTTCTCCTGGGACGCCGACACGCGTACCGCCCACGCCCGGGTCTTCGTGCCGGGGCTCGGCGTGCCCGAGGACCCGGCCACCGGCTCGGCCGCCCTCGGACTGGGGGTGTGGCTGGTCGCCAGCGGCCTGCTCCCCGGTGCCGGCCGCAGCGGGTACGCCGTCCGGCAGGGCGCGGAGATCGGCCGCCCGTCCGCCCTGGCCTGCACGGTGACCGCCGAGGACGGGACGGCGGTCGGCACGACGGTGACCGGTCAGGTGATGCCGGTCGCCCGGGGCGAGATCCTGGTCCCGCCGTTCGTCGGGTGACGGGTCACCGCCGTCACCGTCCGGGCCGGCGGTGGCGGTCGGGTGCCGACCGGGTGGGAACTGCGAGAGGATGCCGGTGTGACGGACGAGGTGGACGCCTCCCGGTCGACGCCACTGGTCGACGAGGCGATCAAGAAGGCCGCCGTGGCCTGGGTGGGGGTCGGTGACGGGCCGGCGGTCGCGCTGTGGTGCGTACCCCTGGAGGGGTCGTTGTTCGTGGTCAGCGGGCCGGGGGAGCAGACCGCGCCGGGGCTTGCCGACGCCGCCACCGCCCGGGTGACCCTGCGCGGCGACCACGGCGGACGCATCGTGACCTGGCCGGCGCGGGTGACCCGGCTGGCCCCGGGCAGCCCGGAGTGGGAGACCTCCGCGCCGCTGGTCGCGGCGAAGCGGCTCAACGCCTCCGGCCCGACCGCCGACCTGGTGGCCCGCTGGGCGGCCGACGGCTGCGCGCTGACCCGGCTCGCCCCGGACGGCCCGCCGGACGCCGGGGACGCCCTGCCGGACACCTCGCTGGCCGCCGAGCCCCGGGGCGCGGCCGTGGTCCGGGCCACCCGCAAGCCGTTCCGCCTGCACCGGGTCCGCCGCCGCTGACCCACCGGCCGTCGCCGCCGGACACCGCTGACCGGCGCCCCGCCGTCGCCGCCCGGGCAGCGCCGACCCGCCGCCCGGCGTCCACCCGGCCGCCGCCGCCCGTGTGAGGATGACGCACCGTGTCCTCCGCCGCACCGCCGTCGCGTCCGCCCGTCGACCCGCTCACCGTGGGCGTCCTCGTGCTCGCCGTCGCGTCGGTCTCGTCGTCGGCCCCGCTGATCGCCTTCGCGGCGGCACCGGCGCTGGCCGTGGCGTGCTGGCGGAACCTGCTCGCGGTCACCGTGCTCGCCCCGTTCACGCTGGCCCGCCGCCGGGCCGAACTGCGTGCCCTGACCGTGGGGGCGGGCCGCCGGGAGGGCTGGTACTGCGTGCTGTCCGGGGTGGCGCTGGCCGCGCACTTCGCCACCTGGATGCCGAGCGCCCAGCTCACCTCGGTCGCGGCGGCCACCGCGCTGGGCGCCACCCAACCGGTCTGGCAGGGGCTGATCGCCAGGTGGCAGGGCCGGCGGTTGTCGTACCCCGTCTGGGTCGGCATCGGGGTGGCGGTGGCCGGCGCGGTGCTGGCGACCGGCACGGACGTCGGGGTCTCCGGCCGGGCCTTCGCCGGTGACCTGCTCGCGGTGGTCGGCGGGATGTTCGCCGCGGTCTACACCGCGTTCGGTGAACGCGCCCGCGCCACCATCAGCACCACCACCTACACCACCATCTGCTACGGGGTGTGCGCGGCGATCCTGCTGCTGGTCTGCCTGGTCACCGGGGTACGGCTGCACGGCTGGGGCACCAGCACCTGGGTGGCGGTCGGCGGGCTGGTGGTGGGGGCCCAACTGCTCGGCCACTCGATGTTCAACCACGCGCTGCGCCGGGTGTCGGCGACCACGATCAGCGTGCTGATCCTGCTGGAGGCCCCCGGTGCGGCGCTGATCGCCTGGGCCTGGCTGGGGCAGTTGCCCCGCCCGCACGCGCTGCCCGGGTTGGCGCTGCTGCTCGCCGGGGTGGTCGTGGTGGTGCTCGGCGGGGCCCGTACGGGCCGGCGTGCCACCCCGGCCGCGCTGCCCGCCGACACCGCCCCACCGGCACCCTGACCGGCTGCCCGTCCGCCCGGCCCGGTCGCCCGCCGGGGGCCCGTTCGTCGCGATTCCGCCCGAACGGCGGGCACGGGTCCCGTTCGCACGTGAGAGTGCGGGGGGAGGTGGGGCGATGGCGGGGCGCAGCGCGGACGACGACCGCGGCGGCACCGTGGTCACCCCGTCGGCCGAGTTCCCGCCGCTTACGCCGGCCGAGGTGGACACCCTGCGCCGGGTGGGCGCGCACTGGCGGGTCGGCGTGCCGCCCGCCCTGCCTGTCGATCCGACCCTGGGCCGCTACCGGAACCGCCCCACCCCGGGCCGGTTCAGCCGGCTGGCCCCGATCGCGCTGTTCCGGCCGGCACCGGGGGCACCGGCCGGGCGGGACGGGCTCGTCGCCGCCGAACCGGCCAACCAACCGGACTCCCCCCTCGGCCGGCGGCTGGGCCGGGCCCGCCGGGTGCTCCTCGGCCCGCCGTTGGCCAGCGCGGCCGTGCTGCACGAGCGGATGCGCAAACTGGTGGCGCTGCCGGTGCTCTCCTCCGACCTGCTCAGCTCGGTCGCGTACGGGCCGGAGGCGTTGCTGACCGTGCTGGTGCTCGCCGGCAGCGGGGCGCTGGGCCTGGCGCTGCCCCTGTCGGCCGGGCTGGTGCTGCTGATGGTCGCCGTCGGGATCTCGTACCGGCAGACCATCCCGGCGTACTCGCACGGGGCCGGGTCGTACCTGGTGGCGGGGGACAACCTGGGGGTCGGCGCGGGGCTGACCGCCGCCGCCGGGCTGATGCTCGACTACGTGCTGACCGTGTCGGTGTCGATCGCCGCTGGCGTGCACGCGATCACCTCGGCGCTGCCGGGGCTGACGCCGTTCGCCGTGCCGCTCGGGGTGCTGGTGATCCTGCTGCTGCTCGCCGGCAACCTGCGCGGGGTACGCGCCGCCGGCAACCTGTTCGTCCTCCCGACGTACGCGTTCGTGGCCGCGGTGCTGGGGTTGCTCGTCGTCGGCTACCTGCGGGCGGCGGGCCGGGGCTTCGCGCCGGTGGCCCCGCCGGTGGTGCCGGCGACGGAGGGGCTGGGGCTGCTGCTGGTGCTGCGGGCGTTCGCCTCCGGTGCGGTGTCGATGACCGGCATCGAGGCGGTCTCCAACGCGGTGCCGGCGTTCCGTACGCCGGAGTGGCGCAACGCGCGCACCACGCTGGCCTGGATGGTGGCGATGCTGGTGGTCCTGTTCGCCGGGCTGACCCTGCTGATCCACCTGGCCGGCCTGGTGCCCCGCCCCGGCCAGACGCTGCTGTCCCAGCTCGCCCGGCTCACCTTCCCCACCGGCCCGTGGTACGCCGTCGTCCAGGTGACCACCGCGCTGATCCTGCTGCTGGCCGCGAACACCGCGTTCAACGACTTCCCCCGGCTGCTGTTCTTCATGGCCCGCGCCGGTCACGCCCCCCGCCGCTTCCTGCACCTGGGCGACCGGCTGGCCTTCGGCAACGGCCTGGTCGTGCTGGCCGGGACGGCGGTCGTCGTGTTCGTGGCGTTCGGCGGGCACACCGAGAAGCTGATCCCGTTGTATGCGGTGGGGGTGTTCCTCGCCTTCACCCTGTCGCAGAGCGGCATGGTGGTGCACTGGCGGCGGCACCGGGGCGACGGCTGGCGACGGCGGGCGCTGGTCAACGGGGTGGGTGCCGCCCTGTCCGGTCTGGTGCTGCTCACCGCGGCGGTGGCGAAGTTCACCGAGGGCGCCTGGGTGGTGGTGGTCGCCGTACCGCTGCTGGTGCTGCTCTTCGACCGGATCCACCGGCACTACCGCACCCTGCACGCCGCCCTGGCCCTGCGCCCTCCGGACCAGGCCCCGCCGCCTGCGGTGCCCGGGCCCGCCGCCGGCTCGTCCCGGCCCGCCGCCGGGCCACCCGGCGCACCGGCGGGCCGGCCCGTCGAGGGCGAGGAGGTGCCGCAGGACCTGCGCCACCTGGTGGTGGTCCCGGTGGTACGCCTCAACCGCGCCTCGATGCGCGCCCTGGCGTACGCGGTGTCGCTGGGCCGGCCGACGCTGGCGGTGCACCTCGCCCCGGAGGACGCCGAGGCGGACCGGTTCCGGGAGCAGTGGCGGGCCTGGGGGGACCACGTCCGGCTGGAGACGATCGTCTCGCCGTACCGGGCGGTGGTCGGGCCGCTGGCGCACTACCTGGAGGCGCTGCACGCCGCCGCGCCAGAACTGGTGCTGACCGTGGTGGTGCCGGAGGTGGTGCTGCGTCGGCCGTGGCACCGCCTGCTGCACAGCCGTACCGGCCAACGGCTGCGCCGGGCCCTACGCGCCCTGCCCGGCGTGGTGGTCACCACCGTCCCGGTCCACGTCGTCGAGTGACGCCTGCCGGCCCCGACGGCTCAGGCGGTGATGCCGACGGCGGCGGCGCTGGCGGTCCAGAGGCGCGCGGCCAGCGCCGGGTCGGCGGCTCGCGGCCAGGGCCGGCGCAGTCGCCGGTCGGCGTAGTAGCCGCCGTCGACCAGCCGGGACGCCGGCTGGTTGGCCAGCCAGACGAGCGTCTCCGCGCCCTTCTCCGGGCTGCGGAACGGCATCACCCGCATGCCGAGGGCGACCAGCCGGCTGTCCGCGCCGAACCGGGTCCGCACCACCCCCGGGTGGAACGAGTACGCCGGCACGTCGGGCCAGCGCCGGGCGGCCTCGGCGGCGAACAGGATGTTGGCCTGCTTGCTGGTGCCGTACGCGCGCATCGGCCGGTAGCGGCGCAGCGCGGCGTTGAGGTCGTCCGGGTCGAGGGTCCCGCTGCGGTGCGCGCCGGAGGCGGTCACCACCAGCCGGCCGACCCGGTCGGCCAGCAGGTTGCTCAGCAGGAACGGGGCGAGGTGGTTGGCCTGGATCGACAGCTCGAACCCGTCGACCGTGGTGAGCGGCTGCAACACGATCGCCCCGGCGTTGTTGGCCAGCACGTCGATCCGGTCGTACGCCGCCCGCAGCCGCTCGGCGAGCCCGCGTACGTCGTCGAGCACGGCGAAGTCGGCGCGGAAGAGTTCGGGGCGTTCGCCGGACGCCTCGCGTACCCGGTCACCGGCGGCCTGGAGGCGGGCCGGGTCCCGGCCGACCAGCGCCACCCGGTCGCCGCGCCGGGCCAGCGCCACCGCGGCGGCCAGGCCGATGCCCGAACTGGCCCCGGTCACCACCACGGTCCGCCGCCCGGTGACGTCTTCCACAGGTCCATCCACCCCGGTCACGACACGAGGTTACCGTGGCGTCACCACGTCCACGGGGGTCGTCGGGTTCCTCGTGACGTGCGGGCGACCGGGTGGGCCGCCCAGGGTGCCCGGGGCGGCCCCACCGCTCAGTACGAGGTGCCGTAGCCGGTCGTCGACTCCTGGTTGGCCAGCCAGACGAAGAAGACCACCATGGCGATGGTGGCCAGCACCGCGACGACGGTGGAGATCCACCCGATGACGATGCCGGCGGTGGCGAAGCCGGCACCGCCCTCCCCCCGCTCCCGGATCTGCCGCTGGGCCACGTGGCCGAGGATCGCGCCGATGAGGCCGATGTAGCCGCCGAGCCCGTAACCGCACAGCCCGATCGCGCCGATGATCGAGACGATCATCGAGGCGATGGCGAGGCCGTTCTGCGGCGGCGGAGGCTGGTAACCGCCGTAACCGGCGTACCCCATCGGCTGCGGGTAGCCGGGCTGCGGGTAGGCGGCAGCGGCGGCGTACGGGTCGACCGGGGCGGCCTGGGCGGGGATGTACGGCGCGCCCGCGTACGGGTCGGCCGGGGCGTACGGGTCCTTGCCGACCGGTGGGGCCGAGATCGGCGGGCCACTGGCCTGAAGTGTCGGGTCGGGCTGCTGGGCCGACCAGGCCGGGTCCGACCAGCCGTCGGAGGGCGGGGGATAGGTCATCTGATCTTCTCCGTCGCATGTAGGTGCGCCGTCAGGGTAGCCAGGACCGCACAGTGGCGAGGTCGGCCCCGTGGTGGCTCGTTGCCCCCGTCCGGTCGAGCGGGCAGGATGCCGGCATGGCTATCGACGCGCGTGGGGCCGACCGATCCGGCAGCCGACCGAGGCGGGACGTGAGCCGCCCCGGCCTGGCCCGGCGCACCCGCGCCACCACCGCTGGCAGCCAGCCCGGCCAGGACGAACCGGTGCCGCTGCCGGACCCGGTGACCATGCGCCTGGACGGCCGGGTCGCCCTGGTCACCGGCGCGGGCAGCGCCGACGGCATCGGGTACGCCACCGCCCGCCGACTGGCCGACCTGGGCGCCCGGGTGGCGATCGTCTCCACCACCAGGCGCATCCACGAGCGGGCCGGTGAGCTGGGCGTGACCGGTTTCGTCGCCGACCTGACCGACGAGTCCGAGGTCGGCGCGCTGGCCGACGCGGTCGCCGAGCAGCTCGGTGACGTCGAGGTGCTGGTCAACAACGCCGGCCTGGCCAGCCGGGCCAGCCCCGAGGTGCTCCGCCCGGTGGCCCAGCTCAGCTACGAGGAGTGGCGCGGCGAGATCGACCGGAACCTGACCACCGCGTTCCTGTGCAGCCGGGCCTTCATCAGCGGGATGGCCGAGCGGGGCTGGGGGCGGATCGTCAACCTCTCGGCGACCGCCGGGCCGGTCAACGCCCTGCCCACCGAGGCGGCGTACGCGGCGGCCAAGGCGGGGGTGGTCGGGCTGACCCGGGCCCTGGCGATGGAGATGATCGCCGACGGGGTGACGGTGAACGCGGTGGCCCCGGGCACCATCTACACGGCGGCCTCCACGGTGGCGGAGATCAGGCAGGGGCTCGGCACCCCGGTAGGCCGCCCCGGCACCCCCGACGAGGTGGCCGCCGCGATCAGCTTCCTCTGCTCGCCCGCGGCGTCGTACATCACCGGGCAGATGCTGGTGGTGGACGGTGGCAACAGCGTCCGCGAGGCGCAGTTCCGCTGATCAGTAGCCGGTGCCGCTGCTGCTGCCGACGCCTGCCACCACGACGAGGGCGAGCCAGCCGCAGCAGACGAGGACCCCGATCGCGGTGAACGCGTAGCTGAGGACCAGCCCCCAGGTGGCGAGCTGGTCGCCTTCCTCGCCGGTACGGCCGATCTGCCGCTTCGCCAGGTGGCCGAGGACGATGCCGGCCGGGGCGAAGACGAAGGCGAATACCAGGGACAGGATCGCCATCACGTTGGTCCCGCCGACACCCGGTGGTGGGTACGGCCCGGGGGGCGGGTAGCCCCACTGCTGGTCGCCCGGCGGCGGCTGCCCCCACGGTTGCGGCTGCTCCCACGGTGGCCCGCCCGGCGGTGTGACCGCCTGTTGCTCGCCCGACGGCGGCCGGGTCCAGCCGGGCGACCCGGGCGGCGGGGTCGAGCCGCCCGGCTGGCCGCCGTGCGGGGACTCACCGGTCCGACCCGGCTCCGGCGGCCGGGCCTGGGCCGACGGCTCGGACGGCTGCGCCCAGGGTGACGGCTCGGGTGGTTGGGCCCACGCCGACGGCTCGGGCTCCGTCGGGCTCCACGGTCCGTCCGGCGGGACGGGCGCGGTGGCCGGCTCGTCGGGCGGACGATGGGGCGGCTCGTACGGTGACGGTGGCTGCTCCGGCTCCCCCGGTGGCGTACTCACGGTGCCCGCCCTCCGCCGCAGGTCAGTGGCCTCTCTCCGGCGGACGCTACCGGCAGGCGGTGCGGCTTTTCACCAGGTTGACGGCGGGTCACCTCGTCGGGGCGGGCCGGGGACCGGTCAGGGCAGCCGGGATAGGCCGGCGGCGGCCCGCTCGACGATCAGGCACCGGTCCTCGACGTAGTCCATGCCGGCCGCCTCGGCGATCCGCCGCGCCTCGGCGGAGACGATGCCGAGCTGGAGCCAGACCGCCGGCGCGCCGATCGCCGCCGCCTGGCGTACCACCTCGACGGCGTCCCGGGCCGGGCGGAAGACGTCCACCAGGTCGACCGGGTGCGGAATGTCGGCGAGCGACGGGTAGGCCCGCTCACCGAACAACTCGTCCACGGTCGGGTTGACCGGAATGATCCGCCAGCCGTACCGCTGCATCTGCGCCGGCACCCGGTGCGCGGCCTTGCCCGGGTCGCGGGACGCGCCCACGACGGCGATCACGGCGGAGTCGGTGAGGAGTTGCTGGGCGGTCCGCATCCGCCGAGCCTAGCCCGGTTCCGGGCGGGCGGGGCCGGCCCTGCTGCCGGGACCGGCGTGGGGGACCGGGGTGCGGTGGTTCCGGCAGTCACCGGCCCGAGCGGCCCGCTCACAGCAGCGCGAGCTGTTCGGGTGCGGGTTCGGGTGGTGGGGCCGGCACGCGACGGGTGTCGCCGGGCTCGCCCCGGTGCAGGCCGTGTCGGCGGGCCGCGATCCGCACCCGGGCGGTCAGCTCCCGCTGGTACGCCTGCGGCGGGTAGGCCCCGGACCGGTACAGCTCGCGGTAGCGGGGGACCAGGTGCGGGAACTCCCGGCCCAGCCAGTGCGCGTACCACTGGCGGGCGCCGGGACGCAGGTGCAGGGCCAGCGGGGTGACGCTGACGGCACCGGCGGCGGCGATGGCGGCGAGGGTGGTGTCGATCGACGCGTCGTCGTCGCAGAGGCCGGGCAGGATCGGCGCCATCAGCACCCCCACCTCGAAGCCGGCGTCGGTGAGCCGACGGACCGCGTCGAGCCGGCGGCGCGGGCTCGGGGTGCCCGGCTCCACCGCCCGCCACAGGGCCTCGTCGACGAAGGCCACCGAGAACGACAGGCTGACCCGGGTGACCTCGGCGGCCTGGCGCAACAGCGGCAGGTCACGCAGGATCAGGGTGCCCTTGGTGAGGATCGAGAACGGGTTGGCGAAGTCCCGCAGCGCCGTGATGATCGGCGGCAGCAGCCGGTAGCGGCCCTCGGCCCGCTGGTAGCAGTCGACGTTGGTGCCCATCGCGATGGCCGCGCCCCGCCAGCGCGGAGCGGCCAGCTCACGGCGGACCAGGTCCCCGGCGTTGACCTTGACGATCACCTTGCGGTCGAAGTCCGCACCCGCGTCGAGGTCGAGGTAGGTGTGCGAGTTGCGGGCGAAGCAGTAGACGCAGGCGTGCGTGCAGCCCCGGTACGGGTTGATCGTCCAGCTGAACGGCACCTGCGACCCGCCCGGCACCCGGTTGATGATCGACTTGGCCTGCACCTCGTAGAAGGTCATGCCGGCGAAGTCGGGAGTGTCGAACGTGCGGGTGACCGCTCCGGGCAGCGCCAGCGGCAGGGGTGGCGTCGCTGGCGCTGCCCGGTCGGGACGCTCCTCGTCCGGGGGAGCGGAGAGGTGGTCCCAGCGCATGCCGTTCATTCGAACATGTGTGCGAGCGTGGCGCAAGTGAAACGCCGGCGGCCGGACCGTGGGGTCCGACCGCCGGCGCGGGTGGTCAGTGCTGGTGGTTGGCGAGCTGCTTGCGGACGTCGTCCATGTCCAGGGCCTGGACCTGCTCGATCAGGTTCTCCAGGGCCGACTCGGGCAGCGCGCCGGGCTGGGCGAAGACGATCACGCCGTCCCGGATCGCCATGATCGTGGGGATCGAGCGGATGTCGAACTTGGCACCCAGCTCCTGCTGCGCCTCGGTGTCGACCTTGCCGAAGGTGATGTCGGGGTGCTTCTCCGACGAGCGCTCGTAGACCGGGCCGAACCGCTTGCACGGGCCACACCACTCGGCCCAGAAGTCGACCAGCACGATGCCGCTGCTCTCGGTCACCTCGTCGAAGTTGGCCGTGGTCAGCTCAACGGTTGCCATTGGACTCTCCGATCAGCGCGGATTGCGTTTTCCGTCCCGTAGAACCAGGTGGTACCCCGGCAAATTCCCGGGTGGGGCACGCCGAAACCGGCCCGTCCCCAAGCCCCGATCATGCTCATCGAGCTGCATCTGTCGATGCGCGCATGCGGACTGCACTTGCATGACGCATTTGCGTGACGGCCCGTGATGGGAGCGTTTCCAGGGAGATCGCCGCCAGGAGCAGCCAACATGCGTCAACTCGTCGCCTGACAAGGTACGACTTCACCTGCGGAGATCGCTCTCTCGTTGATCATTAGTGACTCTCGGTATTGTTACGAAAAGATAAATGTGACCTCCGTCTCTGTTCGTTCATCGTCGTGGTGGGGCAGAATCTTCGACATCAGAGCGTGGGCGGCGGGTGCCGGGGAGGGCCCCGCCGCTCATTGCGTCTCCCCCCCCGGGTGGGTCCGGGAGTGACATTTCCCTGTCACCCGCCGTCCGGTGACTCCTTAACCAGCGGTAAGGCGTGTCGAGCCGCAGTCACCGCCGCCCGCCGACGGCGACCCGTGGGCACCCGGACCGCGACACCGGCGGCCGGTCGGCGCGGATCGCGTCGGGACGCGCCCGTCACCCGTCCGGCGGGCTTATGCTGACGGCGGAGGTCCTGATGAGCCACTCCCTCGCCGGAGAGCCGCCCTCTGCCGGACGGCGTGCCGCACCGCTGACCACCGCCGTCTACTCCGCCACCGAGTGGGAACTGCTCACCACCCTGCCCGGTCGGGTGCTGGTGGCCGCCGCCTCGTCCGGCCCCGGTCGCCCGCCCCGGGACGTCACCGCCGGCCTCGTCGGGCTGGACGCCCTCGCCGCCGGCCGGGCCTCCGACAGTGACCTCGTCCGCGCCGTGGTCGCCGCGATCTACGCCCGGCACGACGGCGCGACCGCTCCGGTCGGCGGCCCCACCGGCCCGGCGGACCTGCCACCGGCCTGCCGGGCCGCCGTCCGGGTGCTGCGCCGACGGGCCGACCCCGCGGACTCCGCCGCGTACCGGCAGTGGGTGGAGTCGGTGGCGGTCCGGGTCTGCCGGACCGGTGCCCCCGACCCCACCGACAGGCGGTTCCTGGAACGCCTCGGCGACGCGTTGGGCCTGCGCGGGCGGTGAGGGCGGCGCGGTCCGGCAGACCCGGAGGGACGCCCCGGACGACGCCGGTCGGGGTGGCGTACGGGGGTCGCGGCGGCGGCCGTACCCTCTTGGAACCGTGACCGAGGACCAGCTCGACGTGGGTGTCGGACCGTGGCCGGGCGACCCGCCCGACGACCCGCGCTACGACCCGGAGTTGCTCGCCGCCGGCGACCGGCGCAACGTGGTGGACCGCTACCGCTACTGGCGGCGGGAGGCCGTCGTGGCCGATCTGGACGCCCGGCGGCACGACTTCCACGTGGCCATCGAGAACTGGCAGCACGACTTCAACATCGGCACGGTGGTCCGCAACGCCAACGCCTTCCTCGCCGCCGAGGTGCACATCGTCGGGCTGCGCCGGTGGAACCGCCGGGGCGCCATGGTCACCGACCGGTACCAGCACGTCCGGCACCATCCGACCATCGAGGAGTTCGTCGGCTGGGCCGCCGGGCGGGAGCTGCCGGTGGTCGGCATCGACAACCTGCCCGGTTCCCGGCCGTTGGAGACCACCACCCTGCCCCGGCGCTGCGTGCTGCTCTTCGGCCAGGAGGGGCCGGGGCTGTCCGCCGCCGCCCGCACCGCCTGCGACCAGCTCTTCTCGATCGCCCAGTACGGCTCGACCCGGTCGATCAACGCCGGGGTGGCCAGCGGCATCGCCATGCACGCCTGGGTACGCGCCCACGCCGCCGCCCCGCCCGCCTGACCCTTTCCGCCCGACCCGCGCCGGACCGGCATCCCGGGGCGCAGGCCGACCGCAGAAAATCGCCGCACGGGCGCTGAGGTGGGGAAAGGGGTGGCACGTCCGTGGCGGCGGCTTGACGGGGGAGCGTCGCCGGGCCACGGTGGGGATGTGAGTGTCGTGGTGAGTTGTCCGAGGTGTGCGGGTCAGGTGCGCCCACCGGACCTGATGCACGGTGAGTCGCGGTGCGTCAGGTGCGGACCGGTCGCCCCGCTGCACGTGCCCGAACACATCGACGCCGACATCGTGGCGAGCGTGGTGGGCCGGGTGGCGGCCGAGAGCGACCCGCAGCGGCCCGCGCTGCCGCTGTGGTGCCCGTGGCCGTTGCCGTCGGGGTGGACGGTGACCGGGGTGGCCTGGGCCGGCGACGAGGCCGGTGGCGTCCGGGCCACGGCCGTCGCGTGCGCCGGGCCGGCGCCGCTCGGGGGCGGACCTGCCGAACTGGTCCTGGTGGCCGAGGAGCCGGGGGTGGGGCTGGGTACCCGGTTCGCCGGGGTGGCCGGCCCGGACCCCGGTCCAGAGTTGACCGAGGTGCTGGCCGGGCCCGGTCCCGGTCCTGGTCATCCCGAACATGTCGAGCCGGCGCGGATCAGGGTCGGGGGTCATCCGACTCCACTGTGGTTAATCAATTCGGCAACGGATCGAAGCGCGTACGCCGGTGAGGCTCGGGGAATGTGGCTCCATGCGATAGCCTGGCCGGCGAGCGCGGGTCACCTCCTCGCGGAAGATGTCGTCCTGCACGACCTCACCGAGTGGACTCCGCCCGAGCTCGTGTACGGCGCTCCGTCCCCGTACCTGCACGGAGGGGCTTGACGGCCCTCCGGGGGAGTCGGAGATGGGACGCAGATATTCACGCTACGGCATCATGCTGATACTCTGGGTGCCGCTGCGGTAAACGGACCCGGCGCCGCGCGAGAGGATGGCCCGCTATGGTCAAGAAGGTCCTCACCTGGGCCGGTATCGCATTCTTGATCTTCTTCGTTGCCTACCGGCCAAACTCGGCAGCGGACGTCTTCAAGTCGCTCGGCGGTGGCATCGTGGACATCGCCCAGGGCTTCGGCGACTTCTTCACGAGCCTCGTCGCTTAACCACCGATGGGCAGCCCCTCCGGACCCCCGTTCGACCCGGACGATCCCGGCCGGGACCGCCGGGAGCGGGACACCGAGCCGATCCCGAGGTACCGACCCGACGACGGGCCGGTCTACGGGTCCGGGGCGGGGCCCACCGGCGGACCGTCCTTCTCGGACGACGCCGGCTACGGCGACGCCCCGGGATTCGGCGGTCAGGGACGGACCTGGGTCCGTGATCCGGAGGCGGGCTACCAACAGCCGGTCATCTCCGAAGAGGAGCTGGCCGGTCTGCGGTCCGACGCCCAGGGCATGACACCCCGCCGGGTGCTGCCCCTGGAGGACGAGCCCAGCTCCCTGGTCGCCCGCTACCTCTTCCCCACCGAGCGCTACCGGGGCGAGTGGAAGCGGCACTGGATCCACCTCGGCACCCCGATCGTCGTCGGCGTGGCGGCCACCTTCGTCCTCGGCTACCTCTCCGGCTTCCTCGCCGGGCAGGACGTCGGCGCCCTCACCACCATCGCCGTGCTGCTCTGGTTCGCGGTGATGGGCTGGGTCGCGTGGAAGGTCGCCGACTGGTGGTACGACCGGTTCATCCTGACCAACAAGCGGGTCATGGTGGTCAACGGCATCGTCACCCGCAAGGTCGCCATGATGCCGCTGGCCCGGGTCACCGACATGAAGTACGAGCAGACCCCCACCGGCCGGGCCCTCAACTACGGCACCTTCGTGCTGGAGTCCGCCGGCCAGGAGCAGGCGCTGCGGGAGATCAAGAACCTGCCCAACCCGAACGAGCTCTACCTGCGGGTCGTCGAGGAGATGTACGAGCCGCAGGCGGTCGAGGCCCGGTTGGGCAAGGAGGCCGACGAGGCGAAGGCCGACGACGGCGCCTGAACGTTTTCGTCCGTACGTCGGGCGGACTGCCCACCTTTCGCCGTCGACCGGACCCTGTCCGGCGTGACAGCCTGCCAGGCAGGACGGGGTGCGGAGGTGAGCGGTGGCCGACCGGGATCCGCTGGAGGACGAGTTCCGCGACTTCGTCGCGGCGCGCTCCGGCGCCCTGCTGCGTACCGCGTACCTGCTCGCCGGGGACTGGGCCACCGCCGAGGACCTGCTCCAGACCGCGCTGACCAAGACGTACCTGGCCTGGCGGCGGTTGGGCGGGATCGAGGCGGTCGAGCCGTACGCCCGGCGGGTGATGGTCAACACGTCCACCAGTTGGTGGCGGCGTCGGTGGCACGGTGAGCGCCCCACCGAGGTGCTGCCCGAGCGGGCCGGGGTGGACGAGATCGAGCAGCAACTCGACCGGGACGCCCTCTGGCGGCACCTGCGCACGTTGCCGGCCCGGCAGCGGGCGGTGCTGGTGCTGCGCTACTACGAGGACCTGTCGGAGGCCCAGACGGCGGCCCTGCTGGAGATCTCCCCGGGCACGGTGAAGAGCCAGACGTCACGCGCCCTGAACACCCTGCGCCGCCGGCTCGCCGCCGAAGGGCTGCACGACCTCGCCGCCAACCCGACCGGCCGCCCCGCCCCGCCTGCCCGCCCGGCCACCACCGCCCGGCCCTTCCTCGCCGCCCGTACGCCGTCGCCCGACCGGACCACCGGCGGAGCCCGGACACCCCCGCCGGGCCGGGCCCCGGCCGGTGGGGGCCGGGGGGCCGCCCGACGTGCCGGCCCGTCGGCGGAGGCGACCAGGCCGCCCGCTGCGGAGCACGCCGGGGCGCTGCCCGACCGCACCGACACGCCGCCCGCCCTCACCCCCGCCGGTGGACCGCCCACCCGGGCCGGAGCCCTCCCACCGGGAGCGGCGTCGGCCGGGCCCGGCGACGGCCCGGCGACGGCCCAGCCGGTCGGCGCGGGCACCCGACCCAACCCGACCACCGCGCTCGCTGCGGAGACCCGATGAAACCCTCCTCACCCCGGGCGGACAACCAGACCGGCGCCCCCGAGCGTCCATTCGCCGTGCCCCCCGACGAGCCGCTGGAGCAGGCGCTCCGGGAGACCCTCGCCCAGCGGGTCGCCGTGCCGCACCGGCTGCCCGTCGACCCGGCCGGAACGGCGCTCGGGCGGGCCCGTCGGGCGCGACGACGGCGTACCGTCGCCGGGCTTGCTTTGGCCGGCGTGGCGACCGCCCTGGTCACCGGGGGGATGACCCAGCTCGGCGAGCAGCCGCACCGCCCCACCACACCGACCGTCGTGCTCGGCGACCCGCGCGGCGTGGCCAGCCTGTCCGCCGGGCCGGTCGCGCCCGCCCCACCGCAGCCGTCCACCGACGGCGGGGTCGACCTGATCGTCGCCGGCACCCTCGTCACCGTCGCCGGTCAGCGGTACGACCTGGGCGTCGGGCCGGTCGAACGCGCGCAACGGCTGCCCGAACACGGCGGGTGGCTGCTGACCGGGGCGGTCACCGCGGCCGGCCGTACCCTCTGGGTGGTGCCCGCCGGCGGTGAGCCCCGGGCGTTGCTCGCCGGGGCGGACGAGATCGCCCTGTCGCCCGACGGCCGACAGGTGACCTGGCGCGACGACGGCCGGCTCTTCGCCGCCGGGATCGTCGCCGGTCAGCTCGTCGCCCTCGTGACCGGACCGCCCACCGACGCGGTGCCGGTCCGGTTCGTCGGCGACCGGGTGCTGCTGCGGGCCGCCTCCGCAGGTGGCCACCGGTGGTGGCGGCCGACCCCGGGCGGATCACCCGGGCCCGTCGCCCCGGACGTCCTCGACGTCTACGGGAGCAGGCCGGACGGCCGGCTGGTCGCCCGGGTACGCGCCGAGGCCCGGAGCTGCCTGGCCGTGCTCGACCCCGACCTGACCCCGGCCACCACCCGGTGCGCGCCGACGCCCGCCGCCGACGGCCGGGGTGCGGTCTCCCCCGACGGGCGCTGGCTGCTGGTCAACGCAACGCTCGCCGGGGTGGACGGCGCGGTCCTGGTCGACCTGGCCGGCACCGCCCCGCCGTCGCGGACCGCCGGCCCGGTGATCGACGGCGCAGTGACCTGGACGGACACCCGGACGGCGGCGTACGTCGACCGGAACGGCGCGGTGGCCCGGCTGCGTCCCGTCGAGGCGCTGGCGGGGGTGGGGGCCGCCTCGACCCCGGTCGCCGGGGTCGGCGACGGCGTCCGGCCGGTGCTGGTGACCGGCACCGATCCGGGATGACCTGCCCGGGTAGCGTCGGGCTCATGCCCGCGCGCCCGTTGATCGACCTGCACGCCCACTCCACCGCCAGCGACGGCACGCTGGGCCCGGCCGAACTGGTCCGGGCCGCCGCCGACGCCGGGTTGGACGTGGTGGCGATCACCGACCACGACACCACCGCAGGGTGGACGACGGCGGTCGACGCGTTGCCGGCCGGGCTCAGCCTCGTCCGGGGCGCGGAACTGTCCTGCCGCTGGCAGGGCGCGGAACCGGCGCTCCCGCTGCACCTGCTGGCGTACCTGTTCGACCCGGAGCATCCCGAACTGGTCGCCGAGCTGGCCCGGGTACGGCAGGCCCGGGAGGTGCGCGGGGAACGGATCGTCGAACTGCTGCGCGCCGACGGGATCGACGTGAGCTGGCCCGAGATCATGGCCGCCGCCGACGGAGGCACCGTCGGTCGCCCGCACATCGCCGCCGCGCTGATCCGGGCCGGCCTGGTCGCCACCACCACCGAGGCGTTCGGCCGCGAGTGGCTGGGGCAGCGGTACCGGCTGCCCAAGGAGGACATCGACGTGTTCCGGGCCGTCGCCCTGGTCCGGGCGGCCGGCGGCGTGCCGGTGTTCGCTCACCCCCGGGCCAGCCGGCGGGGGCGGATCGTCCCCGACTCGCTGATCGCCGACCTGGCCGAGGCGGGGTTGGCCGGCCTGGAGGCCGACCACGAGGACCACACCCCCGAAGAGGCGGCGTACGTCCGGCGGCTCGCCACCGACCTGGGCCTGCTGGTCACCGGCTCGTCGGACTTCCACGGCAGCCACAAGACCGTCCGGCTGGGCGCACACACCACCGCCGTGGAGGCGTACGAGCGGATCGTCGCGGCGGCCTCCGGAGTGACAGGCGTCGCTTCCGGGTGATCCGCGTTTCGCCTGCCAGCGGCACCGCTACCCTCGTCCGGTGGATCTCAAGCTCTTCGGTGAGGTCTTCGTGACCCTGCTGGTCATCGTCGACCCGCCGGGCATGATGCCGATCTTCCTCGCCCTGACCGGCCCGCTGCCGGCCCGTGACCGCAACCGGGCCGCCTGGCAGGCGGTCGCGCTGGCGCTCGGCGTCATCGTGGTCTTCGCCGTCGCCGGCCAGACCCTCCTCGCCTACCTGCACGTCGACCTGCCGGCGTTGCAGGCCGCCGGTGGGCTGCTGCTGATCCTGGTCGCGCTGGAACTGCTCACCGGCAAGGCCGACGACCCCAGCCAGCAGGTCACCTCCAACATCGCCCTGGTGCCGCTGGGCACCCCGCTGCTGGCCGGGCCCGGCGCGATCGTGGCGACCATGCTCTTCGTGCAGCAGGCCGACGGCGTCGGGCAGGTCTCGGCGATCGCCGCCGCGATCGTCGCGGTGATGTTGGCGGTCTGGGTCGTGCTGCGGTTCTCCGGCGGCATTGTCAAGATCCTCCGACCGGGCGGCATCGAGGTGCTGACCCGGATCGCCGGCCTGCTGCTGGCCGCCATAGCCGTGCAGCTCATCGCCGACGCGGTGGCCGCCTTCGTCACCCAGTACGTGAACATGGGCTGATCCGCCGTCGTGCCGCCGTCGGGCTGTCGTACCGGGCTGGCAGGATCACAGGGGTGCGACGAGCCTCCTCCGCCGGCACCCCCCGGCCCCGCTCCGGTCAACCCGAGCAACTCGGCTTCGCCGGCATGCCCGAACGGCTCTTCACCTGCACACCCAGCAAACTCGGCGCGTACGCCGACTGCCCCCGCCGCTACCGCTACGCCTACCTGGACCGGCCCGCCCCGCCGAAGGGCCCGCCGTGGGCGCACAACTCGCTCGGCGCGAGCGTGCACACCGCCCTGAAGAACTGGTATGCGCTGCCCACCGACCGGCGGCGTCCCGAGGCGCTGCCCGCCCTGCTCAAGGGCACCTGGGTCCGCGAGGGCTACCGCGACGACGAGCAGGAACGAGCGGCCTACCAGCGGGCGCTGGGGTGGCTGGAGGGCTACGTCGCGACCCTCGACCCCGGCGACGACCCGCTGGGCGTGGAACGGGTGGTCGCCGTGAAGACCGCCGTGCTGGCCTTCAACGGGCGGGCCGACCGGATCGACTCCCGCCCCGGCCCGGACGGCCCCGAACTGGTCATCGTCGACTACAAGACCGGCCGTAGCGGGCTGGACGCCGACGACGCACGCGGCTCGCAGGCACTGGCCCTCTACGCGTACGCCGCCGCCCGGACGTTCCGCCGACCCTGCCGGCGGGTGGAGCTGCACCACCTGCCGACGGGCACCGTCGCCGGGCACGACCACAGCGAGGAGTCACTGGCCCGGCAGCTCAGCCGCGCCGAGGACACCGCCCGGGACATCATGGCCGCCGAACGGGCGGTCACCGACGGGGCCGACCCGGACGAGGCGTTCCCCGCCGTGGCCGGGCCCCGCTGCGGCTGGTGCGACTACCGCCGTACCTGCCCGGTCGGCGCGCAGACCCCCGGCCGTGAGCCGTGGTCGGCGATCGACCGTCCCGCCGCTCCGGTGGCCGACTGACAGGCCTCCCCGCGCCCGGGTGGGTCTGACCGTCCGGAGTGGTCAGGCGGCGGCGGTGAGGCGGGCGACACGGTCCTTCGCCGCCTGCTGGAGCGGGCTCTCCCGCCAGTTGCGGGGCAGCGCCGTCAGGGCCAGCCGCAGCGTCCGGACGCTCAGGTCGGCCGACAGTGCGGTGGTGGGCAGCCCCAGGCCGCCGTAGAGCCGCAGCGCCCACGGCGGCAGCAGTCCGAGCGCCGTGCCGGCCACCCCGAAGTACGCCCAGCGTGGCGGCCCCAGGCTCAGCCCCAGACGGGCCGGTCGGCTGAGCTTCCACGGAATCGGCGGGGCGGTCAGGAACAGGGCGGTCTCCGCCGCCTCCTTCGTCATCCGCAGCTCGGGCCGGACCGCCCGGTAGTAGTCGGCCACCTCGGCGGCGCTGCCCGGCACCCCGGCCGGGTCCAACCCCACCAGCGCGGCGGCCCGCCGCTGCTCGGCGTAGTACCCGTCGACCTCCCCATCGGTCAGCGGCAGGCCGGCCCGGCGGGCGGTGCTTACGAACGACTCGACCTCGGTGACGTGCACCCAGCGCAGCAGATCCGGCTCGTCGATCCGGAACTGCTCGCCGGTGAACAGGTCGGTGGCGCGCAGCCGGCCGTGCAGGGCCCGCAACCGTCGACCGGCCCGCTCGGCCTCGGCGGTGGTGCCGTAGACGACCGTGTCGACGTACGTGCCGGTGCGGACCAGCCGGCCCCAGGCGTCCGACCGGTAGTTGCTGTTCTGGGCCACCCCGGCCATCGCCCGGGGGTGCAGGGCCTGGAGGTAGAGGGAACGCAGGCCGGCGACGATCAGGATCGGCTCGTCGTGCACCTTCCAGGTGACCGAACCGGGACCGAACAGGCCGAGATCGTCGGTGTCCACCCGTCAACAGTGCCACGCCCGGCGTCGTGCCGCCGGCCGTCGGGAGGTGGGCCGAGGGGGCGGCGGCAGGCGGTGAACCGGATCGGCCCCCGCCGCGTGTACGCCTACGGGGCAGGTCGCGACGTACGCTGTCTGCCGCAACCCGCATTCCAGGCTCGGAGGTGTCGGTGTTCAAGGAGATCAACGGTCTGCCCGGTCACGTCCTGGTGGTCCACGCCGTGGTGGTCTTCGTGCCGCTGCTCGCGCTGCTCGCCAGCGCGTACGGGCTGATGCCCCGCTGGCGGCCCCGCCTCGACTGGGCGGTGGCCGTCCTGGCCGTGGTCACCCCGGTCCTCGCCTGGGTGGCGACCGAGTCGGGGGAGGCGTTCGAGGCGGCGCTGCGGGCGAAGGGCTACTCGCCCGAACTGCTCGCCAAGATCCACGAGCACTCCGAGTACGGCGAGACGCTGCAATGGTTCACCGTCGGCCTGGCCGTGGCGGCGTTGCTGCTGCTGGCCGTGACCAGCAACCGGGTGCGTACCCCGGACCTGCCCGCCTGGACGACCTGGGCCCTGACCGCGATCACCGTGGTGCTGGCCGTCTTCGCCCTGGTCTACGTCTATCTCACCGGGGACAGCGGCGCCGCCTCGGTGTGGAGTAACACCTTCTGACCGGTGACCCGGCCGGGTCGTCGGGGGTCTCGTCCCTCGCTGGTGGCGTCGGGTCTGCCCCACCGTCCGGCGGCGGTCAGAACAGCGCCCGGGAGCAGAGCAGGCAGAGCAGCACCAGCAGCACGACCCCGACCACCGCGCCGACGCTCCAGGTGATCCGTTGCGCCTGCTGCTCCGCGGCGTCCATCGCCTCCATGTCCTGCGCCGGCAGGGTGCGGGCCGGGAGCGCCGCCAGGTGTACGGGGGGACGCCAGCCCGGCGGCGGGGGCGTGGTCGGCGGCGGCCCGGCGTAACCTTCCGTGCCGGCTTCGGTCCGGCCGGCTGCCGAACCGCGTTCTGCTGCGGTCGGGGTGGGGGAAGTCGCGTCGGCGCGCGCCGGCGCACCCGACCGGTCCGGGACGGGCGGGTGGGACTGGGAGGAAGCGGGCGGCGGGGCGGCGTCCGTCTGTTCCGCCGTATCCGCGCCGCTCGACGGGGGCGTCGGTCCGGAGGGGGTGGGGGGCTGGGTGGGTGGGCGTCGCCAGTACTCGTCCTCGGGGCTGGCACCGCTGGGCGTCGTCACGCCGTCCGACGCTACCAACGCGACGAGCCCGTCAGCCGGTCCGACGCGGCGATCTTCGACCGGTCCACCCCGCGAGTTGGTGGCGGTGCGGTCGGCCTCATCCCTGCTCCGGCGGCCCCACCTCCAGTCCGGTGGCCCCCCGTTACTGACCCGGTCGCCTCGTCTCCGGTCTCGTAACCTCGTCTCCGGCCTGGCGGCTCATGTCCCGCCTGGTGGTCTGGCCCGCCCGGGTGGCGTCCGGGCCGTTCTGCCGCGGTCCGGGTGGGTGCCGTTCGGTGGTGCGCCGGGGCGGGGCCGGCGCGGGGTAGTGTTGCCGATCGTGAGCCCCGAGGACCCGGCCGGGCATGGCGTGCCCGGCGACGACGACCGCACGGTCGACCTCAGCGACGACTTCGTGGTGCTGCCCGAGCAGACCTCCGACGACACCGACTTCGGTTGGGGTGAGCGCCGGGGCGGCAACGACGACTGGTTGCTCGCCGAACGCCCCCCGCACTGGAGCTGACCACCCGGGTCCGCCCGACCGGGCATGGCCTCCGGCAAGATCCGCTCATTGGCGGCGATGTCGCGGTTTCCGGGGTAGGTGATACCGCAACCTCGGCCCCGAAGAGCGGATCACCCCCGGATGACGACGCTGAAGCGGCTGCCCTCCGGCTGGCCGACGGAGCGCTGCGCCTGGTCGGGCCGGACCGCCAGGTAGAGCGCGGACGAGCCGTCGACAGCGTCCCGACCCACCACGTCGAGCACCAGCGCGTCGGCTGCCAGCAGGACCGTCTCACCGGCGTTCCGTCCCGCCGGTAGCACGAGCAGGTCGACCCGCGCGCCGGGGCGCAGGACCGCGAGGGCAGCCGGCTCGGCCAGACGTACGGGCACTCCGACGAAGCCGCTCGGTAGTGGCAGCGCAAGCGGAGCGTCCGCGTCGGTGGCTCGACCACGATCGGCCGGTGCAGACCGGTCGTCGTCCTGCCCGTGCGGACCGGCAGCACCCGTACGTCCGTGGGAGGTGGCGGGGGCGGGCCGGCCCGCAGTGGCAGAACCGTCGGCTGCACCGGTCGGTGCGGCGGGGCAGCCGATCGCGCCTAGCGTCGTGCCGGCGGGCCCTGCCGAATCGGCAGCTCCCGCTGCGCTGGCAGGTTCCTTCACACCGGCAGGCCACCGTGAGCCGACGGGGCGTCCCACGTCGGAGATTTCTGCCGCGACCGGGGACACCACGGTCGGGGCAGCGCCGGGGGCACAGCCGTCCGGGACGTCCAGGACGATCACCGCCAGCCCCAGCAGAACGGCGACCAGTACCGCGCGCAGCAGGGTCGCCCCAGCCGGTCGGCGCGGCCAGCGGAACGGTCGTAGCGAGCCGTCACCGTCCGTGCCCCTGGCCGCCATGACCCACCTCCGCTGTCCGCCGGGATGCCGTGGTGACATCCCGGCTCAGCAGGCTAGGTGGAAACCACACACCTCACGAGCCGTTGTCCACAGCCTGTGGACAACGGCTCGCCCTGTGGAAAACCCCATCCGCCCGCCCGCTCCCGGGTCCACCCCGGTGATCAAGAGGTTTGCGTCATCCGCAGAGATCCACTTGACCTGAATCTCTTGATCAACCCGGGCTGGCGGGTGGGCGGGGGCGGGGGTGCGGAGGTGGGCGGTGGGGAGGGTCAGGAGGAGGTGCTGGTGGCGGGGGACTTGGTGGGGCTGGACGAGCTGGAGCTGGAGCTGGACGAGCCGGTGCCGGAGGACGACGAGCCGGACGCCGAGGACCCGCCCGAGCCGGACGACGAGCCCGAGCCGGACGACGAGCCGGAACCGGAGGAGTCTCCGCCGGACGAGGAGCCCTCCGACTTCGCCGGCTTCGCCGCGCCGCTCTTGCCCTCGCTGCCGGAGGCGCGGGAGTCGGTGCGGTAGAAGCCGGAGCCCTTGAACACGACCCCGACCGAGTTGAAGACCTTGCGCAGCCGCCCCTCGCACGCGGGGCACTCGGTCAGCGGCTCGTCGGAGAACGACTGCACCGCCTCGAGCTGGTGGCCGCACGCGGTGCAGGCGTACTGGTACGTGGGCACGTTCTCCTCCGGATCTGGTACGGCCGGTTGGCACTCGACGTATTCGAGTGCCAATGGTGCGTCATCGGACCCGGGTTCGTCCAGCGGACGTGATCGTGATCCGTCCACCGGGCGTCCCCGCCGCCGGACCCGCCAGGCGCGACCCGCACCCCCACCGCAGGCCACGACATCGAGCCGGACCACAGCATCAACCGCACCCCAGCATCAACCGCACCCCAGCATCAACCGCACCCCAGCATCAACCCATCGCATGATCGACGGAGGCGGGCAGTGGAAGCGTGAGCAGCCCGTCCGACGGGGTGAGCGCGGCACCCACCGGCCGGTCGTGCGGCTGGGCGGGCAGCGCCGGGAGCAGTTCGCCGTCGTGCAGCAGCGCCATGGTCAGGGTGGCCGCCGGCACCCGGGCCAGGGCCCGGTCGTAGGAGCCGCCACCCCGGCCCAGCCGAAGGCCGCGCCGGTCCACCGCCAGCGCGGGCACCACCACCAGGGTCGCCCCGACGATCGCCGTCCGGCCGAGCCGGGGACCGTCCGGCTCGCGCATGCCTCGGCCGGCGGCGACCAGGGTGCCCGGCCCGGCGTACGGGGCCCAGTCCAGGTCGAGGTCGTCGCGGAGCACCGGCAGCAGCAGGTCGGCCCCGGCCGGCAGGGCGGCCCGGAGCGCGTCGGGCAGGTCGGGGCCGCCCGGCTCGGAGCCGACCGGCACGTACCCGGTCATCCGGGTCGGCCGCAGCCGGCGTACCAGCGCGGTCAGTTCGGCCTGGACGCGCGTCGCGGCGGCGGCCCGCCGGGGTGCGGTGAGCGCCCGACGGCGGGCGAGCAGCGCGGTGCGTGCCTCGCGTTTGGCCGCGTGGGCGACTTCCGCTCCATCAGAAAAATCGGGCACGCAACACTCCTGACGCAACGCTGTCAAAACGGTCGCTCTGTGTCAGCATCGCAGGAACGGGCCTGGAACTTCCGGGGGGACAGCGTTGACGCTACGCGGGCGGTTGACGGCGGCCTTCCTCGCGGTGGTGCTCGGCCCGGTGCTGCTCGGCGCGGTGTTCGTCGGCACCACGCTGTCGACGGTGGACCGCAGCCGGTCCGCCGAGCGCCTCGGCCTGGCCGCGTCCGCCGTGCGTACCTCGATCGACGCGCTCTGCCAGCAGTTGCGGGCCGCCGCCGACGCGGTGGCCCTGCGCCCCGACCTTGCGACCCGGGCGGGCGCGGCCGGCCAGGTGGTCAGCCGGGGTCTGGCCGCCGCCGTGCTGGTCACCGACGTGGCCGGCGGCACCACGTACGCCACCCCGGGTGGACCGGCGACCCCCTGGCGGGACTGCACGGGGACGGCCCGGACCGGCGGGCCGGTGCGGGCGCTGAGCGCCCGGGTGGACCTGCGGGACCCGACCGGCACGCCACTGGGCACGGTGGCCGCCGCCGAGGTGGTCGACCCGGCGTTCGTGTCCCGGCTGGCCGCCACGACCGGCGTCGCGGTCACCCTGCTCGACGACGCCGACGGCCCCGACCGGATCACCCACACCACCGAGACCCGTCGGGTACGCGAGGCGGTGCTCGCCGCCGCCGCAGGCCTCGACGGCGACCGGGTCACCGCGACCCCCGACGGCCGGTACGTGCGGCGGCTCGGGCCGGCCCCCGGGCAGCCGCTGCCGCTGGTGCTCTCCGTCGCCGGTGAACGGCCGTCGGGTCTGCCGGCGGCGCTGGTGGGTGCGGTGCTGCTGGCCGCCGTGCTGGCGGTGCTGACCGCGTGGCGGCTGGCCCGGGTCACCACCCGGCCGCTGGTGGAGTTGGCCGCGGCGGTGGACCGGGTGGCCCGGGGCGACCTGACCGCCCGGGTGCCGGTGCGCAGCCGGGACGAGATCGGCCGGCTCGCCGCCGCGTTCAACCGGATGATCCGGGAGACCGCCGGGTACGTGACCGCGCTGACCAGCAGCCGGGACCAGCTGCGCGGGCATCTCGGAGTGCTCGGGGACACCCTGGCCAGCACCCATGACCTGCAACGCATCCTGCGGGTGATCCTGCACAGCGCCATCGCGGCGACCGGGGCGCGGGCCGGGGCGGTGCTGCTGTACGACGACACGGCGACGCTCGTCGGGCAGTGCGCCGAGGGGCTGGCCGGGCGCTGCCCGGCGGGCACCGAACCGGAGGAGCTTCGGGTGCCGGTCGGCGCGGGGGTGGTCGGTGCGGTCGCCGCCACCGGGGAACCGCAGCGGGGCCGGATGCCGCCCGGGGCGACGCCGCCCGGCGAACCGTGGTGCGAGACGTACGTGGCGGTGCCGTTCACCGCACCCGGCGGGGACGCCACCGGTCGGGACCCGGCGGTCGGCGTGCTGGTCCTCTACGACCGGCTGGGTGGCGACGAGTTCGACGACGACGACCTGGCCACCCTGCGGACCTTCGCCGGGCACGCGGCGGTGGCGGTGGAGAACGTCCGGGTGCACGAGGAGGCGCAGCGGTTGTCGCTGACCGACCCGTTGACCGGGCTGTGGAACTACCGCTACCTGCGTGAGTCGTTGCGTCGGGAGGTGGAGCGGGCCAGCCGGTTCGGCCGGATGCTCAGCATCCTCGTCCTCGACCTGGACCGCTTCAAGACCGTCAACGACAGTTACGGCCACGCCGCCGGGGACGCGGTGCTCGCCGAGTTCGCCCGCCGGGTGCGCGGCGAGATCCGCGAGGTGGACCTCGCCTTCCGGCAGGGCGGCGAGGAGTTCGTGGTGCTGCTGCCGGAGACCGACGCCCGGGGCGCGGAGACCGTGGCCGAGCGGTTGGGCGCGGCGGTGCGGGAAACCCCGGTCGTGGTGCCCGGTCACGCGGGGGTCCCGACGACGATCGCGGTGTCGGTCTCCATCGGCATCGCCGTCTATCCCGATCACGCCAGCACCGGCGCGGAGGTGCTGGACGCCGCCGACGAGGCGTTGTACGCGGCCAAGGGCGCCGGCCGCGACGGGTACCGGGTGGCGACCGCCCGGCCCCGCCCGGCCCCGCCCGGGGACGGTACGGCCGTCGGGATCGCCGTGCCGGCGGGGGCGACCAGCCCGGACGACGGCCTGCCCCGCGCCGGGCCGCCCTCCGGTCCGTCCCCCGTCGACCGGCCGCCCACCCACCGGCCGCCCCCCGACCGGAGTCCCGCCGACGACCTGCCGGCCGACGGGTCGACAGGTCGGCACGCCGTCGGCGCTCCCGGTGTGACGCAGCCGGGCGGCGCGTCTTCCGGTCCTCACCCGCCGCGGCAGAGCCGTGGCCGATAGTCTCGCGGCATGTCGGAGCACTCAGCGAACCCCTCAACGACCGCCGCGACCGGTCGCGTCCGCGCGGTCAAGGCCGTGATCCCGGCCGCCGGCCTGGCCACCCGGTTCCTGCCGGCCACGAAGGCGGTGCCCAAGGAGCTGCTACCGGTGATCGACCGACCGGTGCTCCAGTACATCGTCGAGGAGGCCGCCCAGGCCGGCATCGGTGACGTGCTGCTGATCACCGGGCGGGGCAAGACGTCGATGGTCGACCACTTCGACCGTCGTCCCGACCTGGAGGCCCGGCTGGAGGCCAAGGGGGACGCGGACCGGCTCGCCGCGGTCAGGCGTCCCAGCGAACTGGCCGAGATCTACACCTGCCGCCAGCCGGAACAGCTCGGTCTCGGCCACGCCGTCGGGTACGCCGAGTCGCACGTCGGCGACCAGCCCTTCGCGGTGCTCCTCGGCGACGAGTTCGTCAAGCCGTCCGAGCCGCTGCTACCGGCCATGTTGGAACTCCAGGCCCGTACCGGCGGGGTGGTGCTGGCCTTCTTCGAGGTCGACCCGGCCGAGACCAAGCGGTACGGCATCGCCTCGGTGGAGCCGGCCGAGGCCGAGCTGACCGACATCGGCGAGGTCGTCAGGGTCACCGGCATGGTGGAGAAGCCCCGGCCGGAGGACGCCCCGAGCAACCTGGCCGTCCTCGGCCGGTACGTCCTGCCGGGGCGCATCTTCGACGCGATCCGGCGTACCGAACCGGGCAGCGGCGGGGAGATCCAGCTGACCGACGCGATGGAACTGCTCCGCAGCGAGGGGGTGCCGGTGCACGCGATCGTCTACCGGGGCACCCGCTACGACACCGGTATGCCGCTGGGCTACCTCCAGACAGTCGTGCAGATCGCCGCCGAACGGGAGGATCTCGGCGTCGAGTTCCGCGCCTGGCTGACCGAGTTCGTCAACAACGGCGACGAGACGGTCACGGGGGCGGTCCTCGACGGCGTACGCGACGCGGCGGGCGGCTCCGGTACATGACCTCGACGGCCGACGCCGAGGCGGCCGCGAACGAGTTGACGCCGCTCGCCGACTACCTGGGCAGCGTGCTGCGCAGGTTGCGCGCGCTGCCTCCGCTCGACCTCGACCTCACCCAGGCGTACGGCAACGTCCTCGCCTCCGACGTCGTCGCCCCGCACTCGTTCCCCGCCTTCGACCAGGCGGCGGTGGACGGGTACGCCGCGCGCTGGGAGGACCTCGTCGGGTACGGCCCGGTCCCCTCCCCGGGGCCGGGCCGTCCGGTACGCCTCAACGTGGTCGGTGACCTCGGGGCGGCGAGCTGGCGGCCGGTCCGGCTCACCCCCGGCTCGTGCTTCTCGGTGGCCGCCGGTGCGCCCATGCCGATTGCCGCCGACGTGGTGGTGCCGGTGGAGTGGACCGACCAGGGCATGGCCGCGGTGGAGATCTTCCGAACCCCCAAGCGTGGGTACGGCGTCCGCCGCGCCGGTGAGGAACTGCCCGCCGGCACCGTCCTCGCCCGGGCCGGCACGTACGTCGCCCCGGCGCTGGTGGCCGTGTTCGCCGCCACCGGCATCGGGCACGTGGTGGTGCGGCCCAGCCCCCGGGTGGTCATCGTGGCCACCGGGGACGAACTGGTCGACGTGGGCCGGGGCAGCCAGCCGGGTCAGGTGGTGGACGCCAACTCGCACGCGTTGACCGCCGCCGCCGCCGAGGTGGGCGCGTTGGCGTACCGGGTGGGGATCTGCGACGACGACCCAGAGGGGCTGCGCGGCCTGTTGGAGGACCAGACCCTGCGGGCCGATCTGATCATCACCACGGGCGGCACCGGCACCGGCCCCGGCGACATGGTCCGGCGGATACTCTCCCGCCGGGAGGGCGGCCGGGCCGGGCCGGTGACGTTCACCGACGTGGCGCTGTACCCCGGCACGGCCCTCGGGTTCGGTACCGTCGGCGCCGAGGAGGTGCCGGTGGTGTGTCTTCCCGGTGAGCCCGGCGCGGCGTTGATCGGTTTCGAGGTGCTGGCCCGGCCGGCGATCCAGCTGCTGGCCGGCGCGGAGCCGGTGTTCCGGCCGAGCGTGCGGGCGCACCTGCTGGAGACCATCTCGTCGCCCGGCGGGCTGCGGGAGTTCCGGCCCGCGCACGTGGCCGAGCGGCGCGGCGGGGGCTACACGGTGCAGCCGCTCAGCGGTGGCCCGTACACCCTGTCCGGGCTGGCCGAGGCGAACGGCCTGATGGTGCTCGGCGAGCGGGTGACCACCGCGGCGGCCGGCTCCACCGTGGACGTGCTGCTGCTGGACCGGCGGCGGTGAGCCGGTCCGGGCGCGTCGACGCCCCGGGCGCGGACGGGAGGGCGGCGCGGTGAGCTGGTTCGGGCGGGCACCGGGGTGGCCTGTGGTGCTGATGGACGGTCCGGTGGTGCTGCGGCCGTACCGACGTTCCGACGCCGGCGCCTGGTCGGCGGTGCGTCGGGCGAACCGGGCCTGGCTGGCGCCCTGGGAGTCGCACCTGCCCGGCAGCTGGGACGAGACGAACTCGCCCGCCGCGTTCCGCTACGTGCACGCCGACCAGCGGCGCTCGGCGCGTACCGGTGAGGGGATGCCGTTCGCGGTCTGCCTGCGTGAGGACGGCCAGGAGCGGCTGGTGGGACACCTGAACGTGGGCAGCATCGTCCGGCGGGCGTTCTGCTCCGGGTACGTCGGCTATTGGGTGGACTCCCGGGTGGCCGGGCGCGGGGTGATCCCCACCGCGATGGCGCTCGCCGTCGACCACGCCTTCGGCCCGGGTGGGCTGCACCGGGTGGAGGTGAACATCCGGCCGGAGAACAAGCCGTCCCGGCGGGTGGTGGAGAAGCTGGGCTTCCGCGAGGAGGCGTACCACGTGCGCTACATGCACATCGACGGTGCCTGGCGTGACCACATCGGATACGCGATGACCAGCGAGGAGGTGGCCGCCGAGGGCGGTCTGCTGGCCCGCTGGCACCGGATGCGTCACGACGCCGGGTGAGTCGTCCCACGCACGGGATGCGGCGCGGCGTGTCGGCATCCCGGTCGGTGGCCCGTAACCTCAAGTAACTGCAAGCTGCGGCAAGCGCTGCCTGGCCGCAGGATCTGCGCCCAGAGCGAGACTTCGGGGAAGATCCTGCTGTCGACCGGCGGTTGCCCCGAATTCGGTGACGGGAGGGGTGAGGGTGCCGACCTCGGTGCTCCTCGCCGTCCTCGCCGCCGCCGGCCTGCTCGCCCTCGCGCCGGCGCTGGTCCGCCGGTACGACGCCACCGAGCGGCTGGTGGCGGAGCGGGCGCAGTCGACGGCGCGGGTGCTCCAGCGCCGCCGGCGGCGTCGTACTGTCCCCGGGCGACGGCCGGTCAACCAGCCCCGGGCGCTCGTCGTCACCCTGGCCGAGGACGCCGCCACCGGGAACCTCGGCGTCCCCGTCTCCGCGCCGCCGGCCCCGGCCCGCCGCGCCGCCCCGCCCGCCGGTCGCCGTCCGGGTCGCCTGCGGGCCGTGCCGCCCGCCGCCCGGCAGGCCCGCCGCCGCCCGCCCCGGCACCACACCCCGGCCGTCTACCGGCGGCGTCGGGTGCTCGCCGCGCTGCTGCTGCTCAACTTCGTCGAGCTGGTGGGCGTGATCGTGGTCAGCCCCGGCTTCTGGATCAGTTTCTCGGTCACCGCCGGCCTGCTCCTGGTGTACGTCGTACACCTGCGGCGGCGGGCGCTGGCCGAGCGGCGTCGGCGGCGGCTGCGCGCCCGGGAGGCCGCCTGGCTGGCCGCCCGGCAGGCCGAGGTGCGCCGGGAACAGGCCCGTCGGGCGGCGGCCCGCCGGGAGGCGCAGCGCCGCCTGGCCGCGCAACGCGAGGCGGTCCGCCGTACCGCGATGGGCCTGGACCGGCCGACCGACCTGCCGGCGGCGGCCAGCGGCGGCGGCTCGGTATCCTACCGCCGCTCCGGTGGCCTGCGCGGACGCCCCTACCAGTCCGGCCGCGACCCCCGCTGACCCGCCCCGGTGATCGACCCGCCCGGCCCTCCGGCCCTCCCGCCCGGATGATCGACTCCTTTGTGTCGAGGTAGCGGGTTCCGGGCGGCCGGATACCGCAACGTGGGCTCACCCGTGCGGGCGGACCGTCGGCGAACGGGTGGCCTGCGCAGCGGGAGGGGTGATTCGCCCGGGAGGCGGGTGGGCTGTTAGTCTTGGCGCCGGCCCGCCCGGTGAAAGCCGGGTGGGACCGAAGCCGGTCCGCCGGCGGAGGGGCTGTGGCGCAGTCCGGTAGCGCACCTCGTTCGCATCGAGGGGGTCAGGGGTTCGAATCCCCTCAGCTCCACCAGGAAGTTCAGATCAAGGGCGGGTCTCCCGAGCGGGAGACCCGCCCTTGATCGTGAGCCCGGGGGCGGCGTCCGTGGCGACGGGGCCGCTCAGGGGAGGGTGACGCCGTAGGCGGCGAGGATCTCGGCGATCGGCTGGTAGTAGGAGGTGCCTCCACTGGTGCAGTTGCCGCTGCCGCCGGAGAGGATGCCGATGATCAACCCGGTCGCGGCGACGTAGAGCGGGCCGCCGCTGTCACCCGGCTCGGCGCAGATGTTGGTGCGGATCAGCCCGGTGACGCTGCCCTCGGCATAGTTGACGGTCTGGTTGAGGGCGGTGACGGTGCCGCACCGCACGCCTGTGGTGGCACCGCTGCGGCAGACCGCCTGCCCGACGTACGCGGTGCCGACACCCTTGACGGTGAGCAGGCCGGGATAGGTGTAGATGGCGCTCGGGTGGCTGACCCGCCCGGTGTAGCGGACCAGGCCGTAGTCGTTGACCGGGAAGCTGCTGCCGGTACGGGTGCCCAGCACGCTCGTCTGGCCGCTGTCGGCGTACCAGGTGGTCGCGGCGGCGGTGCAGTGCCCGGCGGTGAGGAAGTAGTAGGTGCTGCCGCTGTGCACGTTCGCGCCGAGGGAGCAGCGGGCGCCGCCGCCGTAGATGCCTTCCCCGCCGGCGATGAGGAGGCGCAGCCGGCCGGGCTCGCGACGCAGGTCGGCGTCGGCCCGCGCGGCGAGGGCGCGCAGCGCGCGTAGCTGGTCCGGTGCGACGGTGTCGTCGACGGTGAGCGTCAGCCGCCCGGTCGTCGGGTCCGGACCCCAGGCGGTGCCGGCCGTCCGCACCTGCGCCAACCCCGACGCGACCGTCGGGCCGGTGACGCCGACGCGGGCCGGTTCACCGCCTCCGGGTGGGGCGGCGGCCGGGTGGTCGACACCGGGGTGCGCGGCGGCCGGGGTCGCCGGCAGCAGGGCGACGGTCAGGGCCAGGGCGACAAGCGAGAGACGACGCATCCCCCACCTCCAAATCGATCGCTGAAGGTCGATTCATCAAGCATCCGCCGGTGTCCGGCCCGATTCAAGGCACGGCAGCGATCCCGGCCCCCGCCGCCGGCGGGCGGGACGCGCCCCGTCCTCGCGTCACGGAGAACGGGCCGACCCCCGGCAGGGGACCGGCCCGTCGGGGAACCCGGGAGGTCAGGGCTTCCAGGAGCCGGCCGCCTTGAACTTGTGCTGGTACTCGACCACGCCGTTCTTGTCGGCCACGTCGAACACCACCGAACCGGAACGCTTGCTGCCGGCCGGGATGCCGCTGCCCGAGTCGAGCAAGTCGCCGCCGCAGCCGGAGAACGCGCCGGCCAGGCCGTTCACCGTGGTCCCGTCGTCGGCCACCCACTGGAAGTAGAACGGGTTGATCGACGAGGTCCCCTTGGTCACCGTGGCGGTGACGTCGGCGATCAGGTAGAAGCCCTTGTTCGGCGGCGGCGCGAACGAGCGGCAGCCCTTGGTCGAGGTGCTGAAGCTGCGGACGGTGATCTCGATGGTGCCGTCGTCGTCGCTGATCACCAGCGTCTGACCCGCCCTGAGGTTGAACGCCTCGTCCGTGGACGACGGCGCCGCCGACGGCGGGTCACCGGGCAGCCCCGGTGCCGCCGTGACACCGGGGGTGGGCAGCGAAGGCTCGAACTCCCGGGACGCCTCGTCGGCCTGCCTGCCGCCGGCGACCGCCAGGGCGATGATGCCGCCGCAGCAGAGCAGCACCACCAGGGCGACCACGAGGCCGATGACGATCCAGACGTTCCTGCTCGACGAACCGCCCGACTTCGCCGGACCCAGCGGATAGCCGGGCCCGCCGGGCGGTGGCGGATAGCCCCCACCGGGCGGCGGATATCCCCCACCCGGCACCGGCGGGTAGCCCGCGCCGGACACCGGCGGCGCACCCCCGGGCTCGTACGACGGGTAGGGCTGACCCGACGTGGGCGGCGGGTACGACGGCTGCGGTGCCCCCGACACCGGCGGCGGCGCGTACGGCGACGGCGGGGCGTACGGGTCGGAGTAGGGCGGGTCGGGGACCGGGGGCGGCGGGGCGGTCGGGTCGACCGGGTAGTGCTGCCCGGGTGCCGTCGGGAACGGCGGCGGAGCCCCGGGGGGCGGCTGGTGCGGGTCCTGCGGCCCGTAGGGGGGCTGGGGCTGGTTCACCGTACTCCTCGTTCGACGGTCGGCACTCGGGGAAGCTGGGTGGCGGCAACGGGTCAGGGCAGGTGCAGCACGGCGGCGGTGCGGACGAGGTCGTCCTCGACCGCGAACCGGCCGGTGACCACGGTGGGCGGGTCCGCCACGGTGGCCGCCGACACCCGGGCCGGGTCGATCCGGGCGGTGAAGACCCCCGCGTCCGGGTCCAGGTCGACTGTGGCGTCCAGGAAGTCCAGCCAGGAGCCCACCACCGGATGCCAGACCTTGTAGACGGTCTCCTTGGCGCTGAACACCACGATCGGCCAGTTCACCCCGCCGGGGAGCCGGGCCAGCCGGTCCTCCTCCTCGGGGCGCAGGATCATCCGGCGTACCCCCGGGTTGAGGTCGCGTTGCCGTTCGGCGTCCATGCCGACGGCGCGCAGGTCGGCGCGGCGGGCGACCGCGGCGGCACAGTAGTCCCGGGTGTGGGTGATGGTGCCGATCAGCCCGGCCGGCCAGACCGGTGCCCGGTTCGGCGCGGCGGGGACCGGTGTGGCCGGCAGGCCGAGAGCGGTCATCGCCCGTCGGGCGCAGACCCGACCGGCGGTGAAGTCCCGCCGCCGGCTCTGCACCGCCCGCTCGCCCAGCCCGGCCCGTTCCTCCGGCAGCAGCTCACCGACCCAGTCGGCGGTCCCGGCGACCGCCACCGAGACGGCCGCCGGTAGCAGGTCACGCATCAACCCACCCCTTTCCGGTACGACCACGCGGTCCGCGCGGTGCGCGGACCAACGGCCATGGCTGGTGAACGTACCGCAACCGGGCGACACCGCAGGGTCCCGCGGCGGCCCGGTCCCCTCCGGCGCGGCGGCGGCCACGCCCGACGGGACCGGGCACCGGGTGGGTCAGGGGCGGCGGGGCCGGTGGGTCAGCGCGAAACCGACCACCCCGGCGACGGCGGCGAGCGCGCCACCGACGGTGCTCCACGCCCAGCGTGAGCCGAGCGCGGGCAGCCAGTCGCCGTCGAACCAGTCGTCGTCGGCCTCGGCGGGCTCCGCCGCCGGGTCGCCGGTCAGCACCGCACCGGCCCGGGTGTTCGGCACCAGCGGCGCCTTCAGCTGGCCGTCGTCGCGGGAACCCTCGCCGTCGGCTGCGAGCAGCAGTTCGACGTCGACCGGCTGACCCAGGTCGGGTTCGGGCAGGTCGGTCACCGACAGCCGGATGTAGTAGGTGCCCGGCAGCGGGTCGGCCGACCACGGCTCCGCCCAGGAGCGCACCTGCCGCAGCGTGCAGCCCAGCGCCACGCTGTCCGCCGAGGCGGCCACCGTCGGGGTCTGTGCCCCGGCCGTGCACGCCTGCCGGCGGCGTAGCCCGTCGAACACCTCCACCGTCCAGGTGGACGCGCCGGTGCGGGCCCGGGGCAACGACACCGTCGCGGTGATCTCGTGCCGTTGCCCGGCCGAGGCGGGGAACGACCAGTACAGGAAGTCGCCTGTGGAGGCGTCGACCCGGACCGGTTGGCCGGCCGTGATGCCGGTGGCGGTCAGGAACGACGTACCGGCCCGGGTGACCGGGGTGGCACCGGGGGAGGGGGTGGGCGCGGCCGTGGCCGGGGCCGGTGCGGCGAGCAGGGTCAGGCCGACGGCGGCCAGCGCCGCGCCGCCCCGGATGATCGGGGTACGCATCAGTTCGTCCTCCACGTCGCCACCCACCAGCGGGTGAGCAGTCCGACGACCAGGCCGGTGACCAGGCCGGCCAGGGTGAGCAGGAGCAGCAGCACCCAGCCGCGCCCCAGGTCCGGCGCGGCCGGTGCGGGTGACGAGGCGACCACGTCGATGGTCAGCTCGACCGGCATGCCCGGCTCGGCCCGGGTCCCCGGACGCGGCGCGAAGGCGTTGCTGACCACCAGGCACACCGTGGTGGCCGGAACGGGCGCGTCGGTCGCCGACGGGCTGGGCGACGTCCCGTCCTCCGTCTGCGACCAGCGCAGCCCCGCCGACACCACGTCGGTACGGCCGCTGCCGGCGTCGACGCCCCGGACCAGTTCCCGCCCGTCGGTGGCGGTGGCCCGCAGCAGCACCGCGTGGTCGGGGTTCACCGGACGGTCCAACGCCACGCTGACCGACGCCCGCAACTCCTGCCCCGGCCGGACGGGCACCCGGTACCACCGGTGCTCGGAGAACGACTCCCGGTCGGCGTAGACGCCTGGGGCGAGTAGTGGCGCGTCGGCGCATGCGCCCCGGCCGGCGACGACGGTCGGGGCGGCGGTGTAGGTGTCCTTCGCCCGTTCGACGAGCTGCTTGATCCGGCCGGTCAGCTCGTCGGCGCTCTGCGCCGCCGTGTAGGTGCCGC
Organism: Micromonospora cynarisoli; assembly: GCF_030518815.1. Taxonomy (NCBI): domain Bacteria; kingdom Bacillati; phylum Actinomycetota; class Actinomycetes; order Micromonosporales; family Micromonosporaceae; genus Micromonospora; species Micromonospora cynarisoli. The sequence goes on from NZ_CP130426.1 coordinate 5,701,635, forward strand.
CGGTGGCGGTGGCGATGCAGAGCAGCTGCCGGCGGACCTTCTCGTCCGGGGCCAGGCCGAGCGTGTCGACCACCAGCTTGGTGCCCTGGGCGGCCAGTTCCCGGGCCACCTCGCACGGGTCGGGCGGGGCGCAGGTGTCCTCGCCGTCGGTGATCAGCACGATCCGGCGGGCGGTCGTGCCGGTGCCGAGGTCCCTGGCGGCGGACCGCAGAGCCAGCCCGACCGGGGTGAAGCCGGTCGGGCGCAGCGTCGCCACGGCCGCCTTGGCCGCCGTCCGGTCCACCGGCCCGACCGGGACGATCTGCTGGGTGTCCAGGCAGCCCTGCTTCTTGTCCTTGCCCCGGTAGGTCGCGCCGAGCACCCGGATGCCGAGCTGGGTCTCCTCGGGCAGCGCGTCGACCACCTCGTTGAACGCCTGCTGGGCGACGGAGATCCGGCTGCGTCCGTCGATGTCGTTGGCCCGCATCGATCCGCTGACGTCGAGCACCAGCTCGACCTTGGGCGGCTCGGTGGGCTCCTCGCCTTCGGCGCGGGCGGGTGCGGGGCCGGTCAGCGTGGTCGCCGCCAACACTCCGATCAGGACGGCCGTCGATCGTCGTCTCGTGTTGATCACCGGGCGAAGTGTAGTGAGATCCATAGTGGAGATTCAGCGGGGTGCGCGGCGCGAGTCTCGGCGACGGGATTCCACGCCCGGCGGGCCGGGTGGGGCGGCGGGAGCGCGGGCGGTCGCCCGGGCCCAGGCCGATGACCGTCCGTTAGATGCTATATGTAAACCATTTGCCGCGCGACGCATCGGTCGGAAATCTGACCCAAGTCGACCCGTTGTGCCGGTGGCACAACGTGGTTAAGCTCTCCTTGCGCGCCCCAATCGCCCGCTTCCCCCGTGGCAGGCGATCGGGGCGCGCCCTTCTGTCCCGGCACACTCGTGGGACACCTCCCGGCGTCGTCGATGCCCACCGCCCACGGTCGGGCCTCCGCCCCCGTCAGCGCGGCCCGCTGTAAGCCCGTGCCGGCGTCGCTCCTGCTCCCCGTGCCCCCGGCCCCGGAGCACTCCCGCAACCCGCGTCACGTCCACTGGGGAGCCCCGGCGGGCGGGGGTGGAAGGTGCCCATAAAGACGCCCGCCCCACCGGCTCCTGCCGTCGGGCTCGGGACCCGGGCGGGAGGGACGGTGGGGCGGGCAGAGGCTTGCGGGGCCGGTCAGATCCAGCGGCCGTCCAGCCACATCCGGGCGGACCAGTCGTCGTACGGCAGGATGTTGCCCACGAAGATCGGGTAGAAGTAGGCGAAGCAGAGCGCCACCAGCAGCACGTACGCGCCGACGATGACCCCGCCGACCAGTCGCCGGTCGGCCAGCTGCTCCGCCGCCGCAGTGTCGGCCTCCGCGACGACCACGGTGGCCTTCGGGTCGGCCGGCTCGCCGGTGTCCGGTGTGCTGCCGTCCGGTGCCGTGCCGTCGCGCGCCGTGCCGTCCGGGGCGTTGCCGGGGCCGGCCCGACCGGCCGGGACGACCCGCTCCCCGACCGTGGGGGTGGCGATCGCGCCGAGCACGTACACCACGCTCAGCACCAGGAACGGCAGCGCCGGGGCGGCGTAGAAGGAGAACATCGTGCGGCCGTCGAGGGCGTACCAGAACCAGGGCAGCAGGCCGGCGGCCACGGCCACCAGGAACGCCCCGGCCCGCCAGTCGCGCCGGGCCACGCCGAGCCAGAGCGTGGCGACCAGGGCCGGCAGGAACGACCACCAGAGCAGCGGCGTGCCCAGCAGCAGGATCTCCGACGCGCAGGTCGGCGCGCCGCACGCGCCGTCGCCGGACCAGTGGAACGCCACCGGCCGGCCGAGCAGCAACCACTGCCAGGGCCACGACTGGTACTTGTGCGCGGTCTCCAGGCCGGTATGGAATTCGAACGCCGCCTTGTGGTACTGGAACAGGTTGGTCAGCGCGCCGATGACCGGGGTGTCGCTGAGCCCCGGCACGTTCGGATACCTGGACGCGAGCCGGTAGTAGCCCTCGTCGGAGAGCAGCCACCCCGACCAGGTGGCCAGGTAGGTGCCGACCGCCAGCAGCCCGGCGAGCACCAGCCAGGGCAGCTCGTCCAGGAGCGCGTCGCGCCACGGCCGGCGGACCCCTACCGACCGGCGTAGGCCGACCTCCCAGAGCAGGGCCAGCAGCCCGAAGGCCGGGACGAACCAGATCCCGCTCCACTTCACCGCGCACGCGCACCCGAGCAGCACCCCGGCGAGCAGCCGCCACCAGGGCCAGTTCCGCCAGCCACCGGCGGGGCGACCGGCCCGGCCGGGTGCGGTCGGGTCGAGGCCGGCGTCCAGCGCGCGGGCCCAGCGCCGTCGCCTGGCGTCCCGGTCGAGCACCAGCGCGCCGAAGGCGGCCAGGACGAACAGCGGCAGGAAGATGTCGAGCAGCGCGGTGCGGGAGAGCACCAGGTGGAAGCCGTCCAGGGCGAGCAGCAGGCCGGCGGCGCAGCCGAGCGTGGTGGAGCGGAACAGCCGACGGGCGATGCGGGTGATCATCAGCACCGTGAGGATGCCGGCCACCGCCGAGGCGACCCGCCAGCCGAACTCCGGGGCGGTGGTCATCAGGTGGCCCGGCACGGAGATGTTGGTTTCCGCGTCCTGGTAGCCGAAGGCCCACTCGCCGAGCCCGATCAGCCACTTGCCCAGCGGCGGGTGGACCACGTACGACGGGCCGTTGTCCTTGTAGTTCCACTCGACGCCCTTGTCGATCAGGCCGTAGCCGTCGCGGGCGTAGTAGATCTCGTCGAAGATCTTGCCCTTGGGGCTGCTCAGCCCGAGCAGCCGCAGGACGGCGGCGATCGTCACCACGACGGCGGTGGCGATCCACGAGTTCACGTCGAGCCGGGACTCGACGGTGGCGAGTCGTCGCCTGACGATCGCCGGCACGCCGCCCCCTCCGCCCTCGGGAGGTGGTGCCTCCGGGTCGGTCCGGTCCGCGCTCGCACTCTGTGCTGTCGACGCACTCGTCACCCGGCGATCGTAGGCTGCGAAGGTGCCCGGTGGCGCCCATCGTCCCCGAGATTGGTACGAGTATCGATGAAGGAGCGCGTCACGTGGGTGAAATGTCCGATATCGGGCGCCTGATTCTGCTCGGCGCGCCGCTGGGCAACCCCGCCGACGCGTCCGCCCGGCTGCGTGACGTCCTCGCCACCGCCGACGTGGTCGCCGCCGAGGACACCCGTCGGCTCGCCCGGCTCGCCCGCGACCTCGACGTCACCGTCGAGGGACGGATCGTCTCCTACTTCGAGGGCAACGAGGAACGGCGTACCTCGGAACTGGTCGACGTGCTCCGCGCCGGCCACCGGGTCGCGCTGGTCACCGACGGCGGCATGCCCAGCGTCTCCGACCCCGGGTACCGGCTGGTCACCGCCGCCCTCGACGCCGGGGTGCCGGTCACCGCCGCGCCCGGCCCGAGCGCCGTCACCACCGCCCTGGCCCTGTCCGGGCTGCCCTGCGACCGGTTCTGCTTCGAGGGCTTCCTGCCCCGCTCGCCCGGCGGCCGGCGGGCCCGGCTGCGGGCCCTCGCCACGGAACCCCGCACCCTCGTCTTCTTCGAGGCCCCGCACCGGATCGCCGCCGCGCTGACCGACCTGGCCGCCGCGTTCGACGCCGACCGGCCGGCCGCCCTGTGCCGGGAGCTGACCAAGACCTACGAGGAGGTCGTCCGTCGGCCGCTCGGCGAACTGGCCGACTGGGCCGCCCGGGAGGAGCCACGCGGCGAGATCACCCTCGTCGTCGCGGGAGCGCCGCAGACACCCGCCGAACGCCCCGACGACGACACCCTGCGGGCCCGGGTGGCCGACCGGGAGGCCGCCGGCATGTCCCGCCGGGACGCGATCAGCGACGTCGCCACCGGGTACGGGCTGCGCCGCCGGGACGTCTACGCGGTCGTGCACCGCTGAGCGGGGCCGGCGCTCACCAGGTGGAGGCCAGGAAACCCAGGGTGATCAGCACCGGCCCGGCGCAGCCGCCGCCTGTCGCCCAGCGGCGCTGCCGGGGGTCGGCCAACCGGGTCGCCCCGGTCCACCTGACGATCCCCGCCGCGCAGCCGACCACCGCCAGCAGGCCGAGCAACCACCGCAGGTGCCGGCCCACCCCGGTGTCGGCGTACGCGGTGTCCGCGTCCGGCCCGGTCACCCGCGCCGGCAGGACCGAGCCGGCGGCGGTCCGTTCGGCCGGCACCCCGCTGACCCGTACCCCGTGGGTGCGGAACCGGTCGTCGTCGGCGGTGAAGATGCCCCGGCAGCGCTGGGTCAGCCCACCGCCCGAGCAGTCGGTGACCACCACCGTCCCCGCCGTGGAGTGCCCGACGGCCAGCCAGAGCGGCCCCGCGCTCACCCAGGCGAAGAATGCCGCGACCAGGCTCAACGCCAGCAGCACGGCGAGCCCCCGGATCGGGTCCGGGGCGGCGGGGGCGCGGGCGGGGCGACGTCGGCGTCGGGCCCGCAACCGCTGCTTCGGCTCCTTGCGCAGCGGGGTGCCGTCCCAGTGCACCTGCTCGATGGGCGCCCAGAAGAACCCGTCGTCGTCAGGCTTCTCGCCGTCCCGCCGAAGGGTCCGCGGCTGGCGGACCGGCACCCGTCGGGGCACCGCGTCGACCGGAGCGCCGGTGGTCGGCTCGACCTCCACGGTCGCGGCGTCCGGACCGGGACCGGGGCGTGGCTGCGGCGCGACGGCCGAACCGCGCGCCACCTGGCCGTCCCCGGGGCCGGGGCGCGGTGGTCGCCGGGTGCCCGCCGCCGACTCGTCGTGCCCCGATCGTCTGCCCGTCACGTCAGCCATTGGACACCGGGTGGCGGTCGGTGTCGGTGAGCTGACTCCGCGTGTCGGTGGGCAATTCCCACGAACGGCGATTCGGCGTCGGTGTGGCGCGGTGACCCCATTGGTTCGCCGGCCGCCGACCGGGGTCACTAGGCTTGCTGGTCATGAGTCACGTTCTCGCCGCGGTCGCCTGGCCCTACGCCAACGGTCCGCGCCACATCGGCCACGTGTCCGGCTTCGGCGTACCCTCCGACGTCTTCGCCCGGTACATGCGGATGGCCGGTCACGACGTGCTCATGGTCTCCGGCACCGACGAGCACGGCACCCCGATCCAGGTGCAGGCCGACGCCGAGGGGGTCACCCCGCGCGAGCTGGCCGACCGGTACAACCGGGTGATCGCCGAGGACCTGCTGGCGCTGGGGCTGTCGTACGACCTGTTCACCCGCACCACCACCCGCAACCACTACGCGGTGGTGCAGGAGTTGTTCACCGGGCTGCACCGCAACGGCTACATCGTCCCCAAGGTCACCACCGGGGCGATCTCCCCGTCCACCGGTCGGACCCTGCCCGACCGCTACATCGAGGGCACCTGCCCGATCTGCGGCTACGACAGCGCCCGGGGTGACCAGTGTGACAACTGCGGCAACCAGCTCGACCCGATCGACCTGATCAACCCCAAGTCCAGGATCAACGGCGAGACGCCGGAGTTCGTGGAGACCGAGCACTTCTTCCTCGACCTGCCCGCCCTCGCCGACGCGCTGCGCCAGTGGCTCGACACCCGCGAGGGCTGGCGGCCCAACGTGCTGCGGTTCTCCCGCAACCTGCTCGACGACCTCCAGCCCCGGGCCATCACCCGGGACCTCGAATGGGGCGTGCCGATCCCGCTGGACGGCTGGCGGGACCGCGGCGACAAGCGGATCTACGTCTGGTTCGACGCGGTGATCGGCTACCTCTCCGCGTCCATCGAGTGGGCCCGACGCACCGGCGACCCGGAAGCGTGGCGCAGGTGGTGGTCGGCCGACGGGGAGGGCAAGGACTCCCCGGGCTACTACTTCATGGGCAAGGACAACATCGTCTTCCACTCGGTGATCTGGCCGGCCCTGCTCGGCGGCTACTCCGGGGCGGGCAGCCGCGACGGCCAGCCCGGCGACCTCGGCCGGCTCAACCTGCCCACCGAGGTCGTCTCCAGCGAGTACCTCACCATGGAGGGACGCAAGTTCTCCTCCTCCCGCAAGGTCGTCATCTACGTCCGGGACTTCCTGGAACGCTACGACGCCGACGCGCTGCGCTACTTCATCGCCGTCGCCGGCCCGGAGAGCAACGACACCGACTTCACCTGGGCCGAGTTCCTCCGCCGCAACAACGACGAACTCGTCGCCGGCTGGGGCAACCTGGTCAACCGGTCGGTCTCCATGGCGGCGAAGAACTTCGGCGCGATCCCACCTGTCGACCCGGCCGGGCTCACCGAGGCCGACGAGGCGCTGCTCGCGGTGGCCCGCGCCGGCTTCGCCACGGTGGGCGACCTGATCGCCCGGCACCGGCAGAAGCAGGCCATCGGCGAAGCGATGAAGGTCGTCGCCGAGGCCAACAGATACCTGTCCGAGCAGGCGCCCTGGAAGCTCAAGGCCGAGGCGGACAAGCCCCGGATGGGCACCATCCTGCACGTCGCCCTCCAGGTGGTCAGCGACGCCAACACCCTGCTCACCCCGTTCCTGCCGCACTCCGCGCAGCAGATCCACGAGTTGCTCGGCGGCACCGGCGTGCACGCCCCGATGCCGGTCCTCGAAGAGGTCGACGACCTCGACGGCGGGCCCGGCTACCCGGTGCTCACCGGGGACTACACCGTCGGCGCGCGCTGGGAGTCCGTACCGCTGCCGGCCGGCCGGCCGCTCGCCGCGCCGAAGCCGGTCTTCCGCAAGCTCGACCCGTCCATCGTCGACGAGGAACTCGCCCGGCTGGAGAGCTGACCGGCCGGCACCCGACGGGGCGGCCCCGGGGGAACCCCCCGGGGCCGCGTTCCGCGGTACGTCAGGCGCGGGCCATCGCCGGCGCGCCGATGAACTCCATCAGCGCCCGGTTCACCTCGGTCGGGTGCGTCCACGGGATACCGTGCGGCGCCCCCTCCAGGGTGACCAGCGTGCCGTTGGGCAGCATCGACGCCAGCCGCTGGCCCGTCTTCGGGAACGGCAGCACGTTGTCCTTGTCGCCCTGGATGATCAGCACCGGGACGTCCAGGTTCGGCACGTCGCCCCGGAAGTCGGTCTGCCAGGCGTCCACCGAGTCGTGGGTGCCCTTCGCCGACGCCTGCGCGCCGATCTGCCAGTGCGCCCGGTACGCCTCCTCGCTGACCCACCGGCCCCTGTTCTCCGAGTAGTTGAAGAACGTGTCGCAGAACTGGGTCAGGTAGGCGAACCGGTCCGCGAGGATCGCCTGTTGGAACCCCTCGAAGAGGCTCTTCTCGACGCCCTCCGGGTTGTCCTTCGTCTGCAACAGGTACGGCGCCAGCGGCGCCATCAGCACCGCCCGGTCCACCCGGCTCGACCCGTACGTGCCGAGGTAGCGGGTCACCTCACCGGTGCCCATCGAGTGGCCCACCAGGATCGCGTTGCGCAGGTCCAACTCGGTCATCAGCACGTCGAGGTCGGCGGCGAAGGTGTCGTAGTCGTAGCCCGTGGCCGGCTGGGCCGAACTGCCGAAACCCCGCCGGTCGTAGGTGATCACCCGGTACCCCGCCGCGAGCAGCGGACCCGACATCTTCTCCCAGGTCGCCCCGTTGAACGGGAAGCCGTGGATCAACACGATCGGCTGACCCTGCCCGTGATCCTCGTAGTACAGGTCGATGGGGGCGGAGTTCTCCGTACCCACGGTGATGAAGGGCATGCTCTTCTCCTGATCCGTCGGTGTCGGACGCCCCGCGCTTTCCCCGGCCGGCCACCGTCATGCCTTCACAGCGCGTACGGCAGGTCCACCACCCGGTCGTCGGTCACCTCGGCGGTCGGCGCCCACGTCTCGTACACGCCCCGTTCGTGGCACTGTGCCCCGGTGTCGAGCACCGCGTCCGGATCGGGCCGCCGCAGGCGCAACCGCAGCCAGCCGGCCTCCTCCCGGAGAACCAGGCACGCCACGCCCCGCCACCGGGCGTGCCGCAGCCGCCGGCCCACCGACTCCACCGGATAGCGGGCCGCCCGGGTCATCGCCAGCACCCGGAAACCGCCCGGCAGGTCCGCCACCGCCTCATACTCGCCGCCGGCCAACCCGCCGACCAGCTGCGTCGAGCGCGGCACCTCGCCGGTCGGCACGTACTCCTGGTCGGGGGAGAGCCCCGGCACCGCGGCCAGCAGGTGCCGCCACTGCGGCCCCACCATCCGCAGCCAGCCCCGCTGCTCCGCCTGGTAGCTGTAGAGCACCACCTCGGCCCCGTCGGCGGTGTACGCCAGCAGGCTGGCGTTGGCGGGCATCGGCAGGTCGGCGAAGTCCCGGGTGACGAACTCCGGGATCAACTGCGCCGAACTCGGCACGAACCCCGTACCCAGCACCGGCGGGCCGAGCCGGTCCCGGGGCGGCAGCTCCAGCAGGCCCCGGTGCGCCCCGCCGACCGGCACGTCGTAGTCGCCCGGGTCGGCGACCCGCCACCGCAGCGCGTACCCGACGTCGGTGCCGTCGCCGTTGGTGCCGTCGCCGCGCAGCACCGCCAACGCGGCAGGCGTGCGCAGGTGCGCCACGTCGTGCTCGCGGTAGCAGAACCCGTGCGGCAGCCACCCCCGCACGTACCCGGCGAGCTGCCGGGCGGAGAGCACCTTGACCATCCGGGTGCCCCGCCGCAGCACCGCCGAGGCGCGCACCGCGGTCAGCGTCGGATCGCCGGCCGCCGTCGGCTGCTGGCTGAGCTGGTGCACGTACGACCAGCCCCGGTCCCGGTGCACCGGCATCAGCAGCGCCGCCTCCGGCTCCTCGACCGGCGCGGCGCCCCCGCTCACCTCGGTGACCTCGGTCACGTGCACGAACCGCCGCCACGGCCAGCTGACGCCCGGCCGGGGCGCCCACTCGAAACCGGGTGCCGCCTCGGCGCTGAACAGCTCGTAGGCCGCGCCCCGGGCCAACTTCTCCGCCGGGTGGACCACCCCGCCGTACGTCACGCGCAACGCGGTCCGCCCGGAGGCCGCGCCGCTGGCCCGGTCGGTGACGCTCACCCCGGCGAGGCTAGGCCGGCCAGGTTCCGCCCCGGTGAACATCCGGTGGCCGCCCGGGAACACTCCCGGCCCGCGCGGGCCGGCTGCGGGTCGGTGCCACCGGCCACCCCCGGTGTGTGATGCTGGCCGCGATGACCGAACGGACCGAATCCCGCAAGCAGCGTGCCGCCCGCCGGGCCGGCGAGTTCCCGCCCGCCCCGCCGCCGCTGCCCCGCCCCGTGCTGGACAGCCACACCCACCTCGACATCACCGTCAGCGAGGCCGGGGTGCCCGGCGGGGGCGACGCCGCCGACCCGGTGGCCGCCGCGATCGAGGTGGCCGCCACCGTCGGCGTGGACCGCCTCGTGCAGGTCGGCGTGGACGTCGACTCGTCCCGCTGGGGTGCCGACGTCGCCGACCGGTACCCGGCGGTGCTCGCCACCGTGGCGCTGCACCCCAACGAGGCACCCCGGCTGGCCGACCTGGACGCCGCGCTGCGCGAGATCGAGACGCTCGCCGCCCGGGACCGGGTCCGGGGCGTCGGCGAGACCGGGATGGACTTCTTCCGCACCGGCGACGACGGCCGGGCCGCCCAGGAGGAGAGCTTCCGGGCCCACATCGCCATCGCCAAGCGGTACGGCAAGGCCCTGGTCATCCACGACCGGGACGCCCACGCCGACGTGCTGCGCATCCTCGACGACGAGGGGGCCCCCGACACGGTGGTGCTGCACTGCTTCTCCGGCGACGCCGACTTCGCCCGCGAGTGCGTCCGCCGGGGCCACCTGCTCAGCTTCGCCGGCACGGTCACCTTCGGCAGCGCCGCCGCGCTGCGCGAGGCCGCCGCGCTCACCCCGATCGACCAGCTCCTCGTCGAGACCGACGCGCCCTACCTGACCCCGATGCCGCACCGGGGCCGGCCCAACGCGTCGTACCTGATCCCGTTGACGGTCCGGTCGCTGGCCGAGACCACCGGGGCCGACCTCGACGAGCTGTGCGCCGCCATCTCCGCCACCGGCGAGCGGGTCTTCGGGCCGTGGTGACCGGCCCGCGACCCGCGACTACGCTTCGGGGCGTGACCGGCCTGCTCGGCCCGGCGGAGATCCGGGAACTCGCCGCGCGCCTCGGCGTCAACCCGACCAAGAAGCTCGGCCAGAACTTCGTGCACGACCCGAACACCGTCCGCCGGATCGTCACCGCCGCCGGGCTCACCCCCGACGACGTGGCGCTGGAGGTCGGCCCCGGCCTCGGCTCGCTCACCCTGGCCCTGCTACCGGCCGCCGCGCACCTGCACGCGGTGGAGATCGACCAGGTGCTGGCCGACGCGCTGCCGCAGACCGCTGCCACCCACGCCGGCCCGGACGCCGCCCGGCTCACCGTGCACCGGGCCGACGCGCTGCGGATCACCGCCGCCGCCCTGGCCGACCCGCCGCCCACCGCGCTGGTGGCGAACCTGCCCTACAACGTGGCCGTCCCCGTGGTGCTGCACCTGCTCGCCGAACTGCCCACCCTGCGGCACGGTCTGGTGATGGTGCAGAAGGAGGTCGCCGACCGGCTGGTCGCCGGCCCCGGCTCCAAGGTGTACGGCATCCCGTCGGTCAAGCTCGCCTGGTACGCCCGCTCCCGCGCCGCCGGCCGGGTGCCACCGAACGTGTTCTGGCCGGTGCCGAACGTCGACTCCGGACTGGTCGCCTTCACCCGCCGCGAACCACCCCGCGACGACGTGCCCCGGCAGGCCGTCTTCGCCGTCGTCGACGCCGCCTTCGCCCAGCGCCGCAAGACGTTGCGGGCCGCGCTGGCGGGCTGGGCGGGTGGCCCCGACCGGGCCGCCGCGGCGCTCACCGCCGCCGGGGTCGACCCCGGCGCACGCGGGGAGTCACTCACCGTCGAGCAGTTCGCCGCGATCGCCGCGTCGGCTCCGACCGTCGCCACCACCGCACAGTAGGCTGACGCCGTGCCCGCCGAGGGACACGCCGCACCTGCGCGTACGACCTGGTTGCCGGCCGGTACGCCGCCGGCCGCCGACGCCGCCGAGGAGCTGACCGTGGAGATGCCGTTCGACATCCGCCCGTGCCGGTGGGACGTCACCCGGTGACCGAGGCCTGGCGACCGGACGACGATGACGACCAGCGCCGGGGCAGCAGCGGCCCGGTGCGGGTCCGGGTCCCCGCGAAGGTCAACCTGCACCTCGGGGTGGGTCCGCTGCGCCGGGACGGGTACCACGAGCTGAACACCGTCTACCACGCGATCTCGATCTACGACGAGCTGACCGCCCGCCGGGGCGACACCCTCACCCTGACCATGGAGGGCGAGGGCACCGGCGAGCTGGCCCTGGACGACTCCAACCTGGCCATCCGCGCCGCACACGCCCTCGCCGGCTACGCCGGGGTGCTGCCGCACGCCCGGCTGCACCTGCGCAAGCAGATCCCGCTCGCCGGTGGGCTGGCCGGGGGAAGCGCCGACGCCGCCGCCGCGCTGGTCGCCTGCGACGCCCTGTGGGGCACCGGGCTGTCCCGCGACGAACTGGCCGGGATCGCCGCCGACCTCGGCTCCGACGTGCCGTTCCTGATCCACGGCGGCACCGCGCTGGGCACCGGCCGGGGCGAGGCGGTCAGCCCGGTGCTGGCCCGCCCCACCTCCTGGCACTGGGTGGTGGCCGTCGCCGACGGTGGCCTGTCCACCCCCGCCGCCTACCGGGAACTCGACCGGCTGCGTGCCGCCGGCACCGCCGGCACCCCGCTGGGCAGCACCGACGGCCTGCTCGGCGCGCTGCGCCAACGCGACCCCCTGGTGCTCGCCGGCTGCCTCGGCAACGACCTCCAGGACGCCGCCCTGTCGATGCGCCCGGCCCTGGCCGACACGTTGAAGGCGGGGGAGGCCGCCGGGGCGCTCGCCGGCATCGTCTCCGGCTCCGGCCCGACCTGCGTCTTCCTCGCCCGCGACGCCACCGACGCGCAGCGGATCGCCGCCGAGGTGCAGACCGCCGGGGTGTGCCGGGAGACCCGGGTCGCGCACGGACCCGTGCCCGGCGCCCGCGTCGGCTGATCCCGCGCCCCGGAGGGCGAGATCGACTCGCGTGGGCCGGTGTTGCGGTGTCCGACGACCGGCAACCCGCAACATCAGTCCCGATGAGTTGATCACCGTGCCCCGACCTGCTGTTCGAGGCGGCCCGGCCCCGGTTCCGGCACGGGCGGGTGGGGCGGCGCGGGTGTCCGCGTACCCTTGCCCCAGGCGTCCCGAGGTGCCCGCCGGCACCGGGACGCCTTGATCATGAAAGGTGGGACCGTGGCCAACATCGTCAACCTGGACCGGGTGTCCAAGGGGTACGGCGCCGCCGGGCCGCTGCTCACCGACGTCTCCCTCGGCCTCGACGACGCCGACCGGATCGGCGTGGTCGGCCTCAACGGCGCCGGCAAGTCCACCCTGCTGCGGATGCTCACCAAGCAGGAGGACCCCGACGACGGCCGGGTCACCCACCGCCGCGACCTGCGGGTGCTCTGGCTGCCGCAGGCCCTCACCCTGGCCCCCGAGGCCACCGTGCGGGACGTGGTGCTCGGCACCGCCTGGCTCGCCGAGGGGATGGGCGCCGAACACGAGTGGGCCGGCGACGCCGGGGTCCGCGCGATCCTCGACGGCCTCGGCATGCCCCACCTCGGCCTCGACCAGCCGGTCGGCCCGATGTCCGGCGGCGAGCGCCGCCGGGTGGCGTTGGCCGCCCTGCTGGTCCGCGAATCCGACCTGCTCATCCTCGACGAACCCACCAACCACCTCGACGTCGGCGGCGTCGACTGGCTCGCCCGGCACCTCGTCGGCCGCCGGGGCGCGCTCGTCGTGGTCACCCACGACCGGTGGTTCCTCGACGCGGTCTGCACCACCACCTGGGAGGTCGCCGACCAGACCGTCCGGGCCTACGAGGGCGGCTTCGCCGCCTGGACGCTGGCCCGCGCCGAACGGGAACGGGTCGCCGCCGCCACCGAGGCCCGCCGGCAGAACCTGCTCCGTAAGGAGATCGCCTGGCTGCGGCGCGGCCCGCCCGCCCGCACCTCCAAGCCGAAGTTCCGCATCGACGCGGCCAACGCGCTCATCGACGACGTGCCGCCGCCGCGCGACACCATGTCGTTGCAGCGGATGGCGACCGCCCGGCTCGGCAAGCAGGTGTACGACCTGGAGCACGTCCGGCTGCACGCCGGCCCCAAGGAGATCCTGCACGACACCACCTGGCAGGTCGGCCCCGGCGACCGGATCGCCGTCCTCGGGCGCAACGGCGCCGGCAAGACCACCCTGCTGCGGATGCTCGCCGGCATCACCCGCCCCGACGGCGGCCGGTTCCACACCGGCTCCACCGTCAAGCCCGCGTTCCTCTCCCAGGAACTCGCCGAACTCCCCGGCCACCTGCGCGTCCTGGAGGCCGTCGAGGAGGTCGCCCGGCGGGTGCAGCTCGGCGACCGGGAGATCTCCGCCGCCCAGCTCGCCGAGGTGTTCGGCTTCGACGACCGGCGGCTCTGGACCCCGGTCGGCGACCTCTCCGGTGGGGAACGCCGCCGGTTGCAGATGCTCCGGCTGCTCGCCGGAGAACCCAACGTGCTGCTGTTCGACGAGCCCACCAACGACCTGGACACCGACACCCTCGCCGCCCTGGAGGACCTGCTCGACTCCTGGCCCGGCACGATCATCGTGGCCAGCCACGACCGGTACCTGATCGAACGGGTCACCGACGCCGCGTACGGGATGTTCGGCGACGGCCGGCTGGTGCACCTGCCCGGCGGGGTCGACGAATACCTCGCCCGCGCCGCCGGCCCCGGCTCCGCCCGGACGGCGACCGGCCCCGCCCCCACCCCCGACGCCCCCGCCGGGGTCGGCATGTCCGCCGCCGAGGCCCGGCAGGCCCGCAAGGAGCTGACCCGACTGGAACGGCAGATCGGCAAGCTCGACCAGAAGGAGGCCACCCTCCTCGACCAGCTCGCCACGCACGCCACCGACTACGCCCGGGTCGCCGACCTCGACGCGCAGCTCAAGGAGGTACGCGCCGAACGCGAGCGGACCGAGGAGACCTGGCTGACCCTCGCCGACGAGATCCCGCCCCTGTAGGACCAGGGACGACCCCGTGTGCGGCGTCACACCCCGCCGTACGGGACAATCGTCGGCGACCCTCACCCGAACGGCGTTGGAGACACAGTCATGGCCCACACCCCCGTCAACCACCCCGCGCGGCCGGTCTACCGGGCGATCGGCGGGCTCATCGGTCTCTACCTCGTGGTCTTCGGCGTGCTCGGCGTCATCGCCAGCGCCGGCAACGACGTCTTCGCCCAGGACGACACCAAGGTCCTCGGCCAGGGCACCAACCTCGGGTTCTCGCTGCTGTCCGTGCTGTTCGGGGTGGTCATCCTGGTCGGCACGGTGATCGGCCGCAACCTCGACGTGGCGATCAACCAGTGGCTGGCCTACACCCTGATGGTGATCAGCCTCGCCGGCCTGGCCTTCCTCCAGACCGACGCCAACGTCGCCAACTTCAGCATCCTCACGGTGATCGTGCTGATGACCCTCAGCCTCGTCCTGCTGATGGTCGGCATGTACGGCAAGGTCGGCACCGAGGACGAGAAGGAGGCCTGGCAGAAGGCCCGCCTGGTGCTCTGACCCGCTCCGCGGCGCGCGGGCCGGGATACGGCGCGACCTGGCGTTTCTCCGACGCCCGACGGCGCGACGGGAGACAATCGTCCCGACACGTCGTCCGCGCAGGGAGGGGCCATGGCGCACTTTCCGGTCAACCACCCGGCCCGCCCGCTGTACCGGGTCTTCGCCGGCCTCGTCGGCCTCTACATCCTGGTGTTCGGCGTGCTCGGCGTCGTACAGACCTGGGGTGAGCCGCTGTTCGCCCGAGGCGGCCACTGGGCCCTGGGCCTACGGACCAACCTGGCGTTCTCGCTGGTGTCGGTCGTCTTCGGGGTCGTCCTGATCATCGGGGCGTCCCGGCGCGGCAATCTCGGGCACGTCATGAACCTCACCGCCGGGGTGGTATTCATGGTCACCGGCATCGCGATGATGAGCGTGCTCCAGACCCGCGCCAACTTCCTCAACTTCTCGATGTCGACGGTGATCGTCTCGCTGCTGTTCGGCCTGCTGCTCCTCGCCACCGGCCTGTACGACAAGATCGGCACCGACGAGCACGCCGCCCAGGAACGCGCCGACCGGCTCCACCCGGCCCGCTGACCCGTCGCTCAGCCACCCGGCCGTCCGGTGATCAGACCCGGCCGGGCCTCCAGGTGCGACAACCCGTTCCAGGCCAGGTTCACCAGGTGCGCCGCCACCGTCTCCTTACGCGGCTGACGGACCTCCAACCACCAGCGCCCGGTCAACGCCACCATCCCCACCAGCGCCTGCGAGTACAGCTCGGCCAGCTTCGGGTCGTAACCCCGGCTGGAGAACTCGGCCCCCAGGATGTGCTCCACCTGGTGCGCCACGTCGTTCATCACGCTGCTGAAGTTGCCGGCCGCCGACATCAACGGCGACTCCCGCACCAGCACCCGGAACCCGCTGGTCTCCTCCTCGATGTAGCCCAGCAGCGCCAGCGCCGCCTGCTCCAGCAACTCCCGCGGGTGACCGGCCGTCAACGCCGTGGCGATCCGGTCCAGCAGTGCCCGCACCTCCCGGTCGACGACCACCGCGTACAGGCCCTCCTTGCCGCCGAAGTGCTCGTAGACCACCGGCTTGGAGACCCGGGCCCGCGCCGCCACCTCCTCGATCGAGGTCGCGTCGAACCCCTTCTCGGCGAACACCTGCCGGCCGATCGCGATCAACTGCTCGCGCCGCTGCGCGGCCGACATCCGTACCCGCGCCGCCGGCTTCGCGCCCGCCGCCGGCACCGCCCGTCGTGTGCCGGTGTTCTCCCCACCCGGGGGCTGCGCCATCTCGTCACCTCGCCGGCGCTCGGTGACGCCCTGTCGTGGAATGCTCCGGTCGTGCCCGTCTGTCTCGGTCACCCGGCCATCCTGCCAGGTGACGCCCCGGGGCACCGCCGGGTTCAGCGCGGCAACGGCTCCCGCACCCGCTTCGCCGCCACCCGTTGCGGCCGTGGCCACCGCACGTCGTGCACCGCGCCGGCCCGCTCCGGTCGCCCGGCCGCATCGCGAACGGAGGGCGATCAGGATGCCCCGCGACTGGGGACCCTGGGTGGGCGGCTTCGGGCCGGCGGGTGCTCGACACGGCACCTCGCAGCGATCGGATACGCCTACGTCACCGTAACCCGCGGTCCGTCCACAGTGGCGCACGTGAATGAGTACGCTGTCATACGGGTGTCCTAACCTGCCGACCATGACCGATCCGACAGCGGCGGAGGTGCGCCGGCTCCGCGACGGTGCACCTCCGGCCCGCACCCGAAGCCCCGCCGCCCGCGACGACCTGCGCGCGGCGGCGGTGGCGCTGCGCGGCGAGGGCCGTTCGGTCGGCGACATCGCGGCCCGGTTGGGCGTCGCGAAGTCCACCGCCTACCTCTGGGTACGCCACCTCCCCCTCGACCCGGACGAGGAGGGCGCGACGACGGGCGCGGGCCAAGGCGATGAACGACGACCGGTGGGCGACGCACCGCGCGACACGTGACACCGCGCAGGCCGAGGTGCACAGCCGGATGCGGGAGACGGTGGGGCGACTCGCCGACCGCGAGGTGCTGCTGCTCGGCGCGGCCCTCTACTGGTGCGAGGGCACCAAGTCCAAGCCCTGGCGACGTCACGACCATGTGCAGTTCGTCAACACCGATGCCGGGCTGCTCCGGCTGTTCCTGCGCTTCCTCGCCGCCTGCGGGGTCGAACGGGACGTGCCCACCTACCGGGTGAGCATCCACGAGTCGGCCGATGCGGCGGCAGCGCAGCGTTGGTGGGCCGAGACGCTGGATCTGCCACCGGACCGGTTCCGGCGGCCCACCCTCAAGCGCCACCAGCCGACGACGCGGCACAACACCGGCGAGAATTACCACGGCTGCCTGGTGGTCGACGTGCCGAGAAGCCGGGAGCTGTACTGGAAGATCGAGGGTGTCGTCGCGGCACTCACCGGGGAGATCACATAGGGGTGGGGGCCGGCCGAGGGAGGCGCTAAGCTGTCTTGCGTCACATTCGGCCGTGGTGTAATTGGCAACACCCGGGTCTTTGGTACCCGTGTTTCAGGTTCGAACCCTGGCGGCCGAGCCGTCCGTCACCTCCTCCCTGATCGGGGTAAGGGACGAAGTGCCCCCGAAGTCTGGCTAGCATGGCGGCGAGACTGTCGCCTTCCCCGACGGGAGCCCACCCGTGTCCCAGCCCCACCGCCGTACCGTCGTCGTGCTCGCCGCCGGGGAGGGTAAGCGGATGAAGTCGGCGCTGCCCAAGGTGTTGCACCCACTGCTCGGCCGGACGCTGCTCGGTCACGTGCTGGCCGCGGCCGGGCCGCTGCGCGCGGACCGGACCGTGGTGGTGGTCGGGCACGGGGCCGAGCAGGTCCGCGCCCACCTGGCCGAGGTCGCCCCGGACGCCACCGCCGTGCTCCAGGCCGAGCAGCTCGGCACCGGGCACGCCGTACGGATCGCGCTGGACGCGGTGCCGGACGCCACCGGCACCGTCGTGGTGATCAACGGGGACGTGCCGCTGCTGCGTGCCGAGACGGTGGACGCGCTGGTCGCGGCGCACGAGGGTGAGGGCGCGGCGGCCACGGTGCTCGCCGCCGAGGTGCCCGACCCGACCGGGCTGGGGCGGATCGTCCGGGACGCCGCCGGCCGGCTGGAGCAGATCGTCGAGGAGCGTGACGCGACCCCCGCCCAGCGGGCGCTGCGGGAGATCAACGCCGGCATCTACGCCTTCGACCTGGCCCGGCTGCGGGCCGCGTTGGGCAAGCTCTCCACCGACAACGACCAGGGCGAGGAGTACCTCACCGACGTCTTCGGGCTGCTCGTCTCGGCCGGCGAGCCGGTGGGTGTGCACGTGGCCGCCGACCACGTCGAGACGTTGGGCTGCAACGACCGGGTGGAGTTGGCCGGGCTGCGCGGGCTGCTGCGCGACCGGGTCAACGAGGCGTGGATGCGGACCGGGGTGACGATCCTGGACCCGGCGACCACCTGGATCGACGTGACCGCCACCGTCGAACGGGACGCGGTGCTCGACCAGAACACCCAGTTGCGGGGAGCCACGGTGGTGGGGGCCGGGGCGGTGGTCGGGCCGGACGTCACGTTGATCGACACAGTGGTGGGGCCGGCGGCGACCGTGCTGCGCAGCCACGCCACCGGCGCCGAGGTGGGCCCGGGGGCGAGCGTCGGCCCGTACGCCTACCTGCGGCCGGCGGCGCGGCTGGCCGAGAGGGCGAAGGTGGGCACGTTCGTCGAGGTGAAGAACTCCGAGGTCGGGCCGGGTGCGAAGGTGCCGCACCTGTCGTACGTGGGGGACGCGACGATCGGCGCGAAGGCGAACATCGGCGCGGCGACGATCTTCGTGAACTACGACGGGGTGAACAAGCACCGCACGGTGGTCGGCGACGGTGCGTTCGTCGGCTGCGACACGAACCTGATCGCGCCGGTCGAGGTGGGCGCGGGGGCGTACGTGGCGGCGGGCAGCGCGTTGAGTCAGGACGTGCCGCCGGGGGCGTTGGGGGTGACCCGGGCGCCGCAGCGCAACATCGAGGGGTGGGTGCTGCGTAACCGGCCGGGCACGGTCTCCGCGCGGGCCGCCGAGCAGGCCCGGGCGGCTGGTGAGGATGCGTCGGGTGGGCCGGTGTCGGCAAGGGAAGGTGAGGCAATCCACGGGGGTGCCGAGACGGTGTGAGGGTCGCCGTGGTCGGGGCATACTGCAACCGAATAGCCCCGGCCCACCGCCGCCGGGCACCACCGACCAACGGGAGCAGACGGGCCCATGGGCAGCATCGTCGCCGAAAACCGCAAGAGCCTGATGCTCTTTTCCGGACGTGGCTTTCCGGAGTTGGCCAAGGAGATCGGTGAGGTGCTCGGTGTAGCGCCGACCCCTTCCGACGCGTACGAGTTCGCCAACGGTGAGATCTTCGTACGGTTCCGGGACTCGGTGCGTGGTTCGGACGCCTTCGTGGTGCAGTCCGTCACGCACGGGGTCAACACCTGGGTCATGGAGACCCTGATCATGATCGACGCGCTGAAGCGGGGTTCGGCGAAGCGGATCACCGTGGTCCTGCCGTTCTACCCGTACTCCCGGCAGGACAAGAAGCACCGCGGTCGGGAGCCGATCTCGGCGCGGCTGGTGGCCGACCTGCTCAAGACGGCCGGGGCGAACCGGATCCTCACCGTCGACCTGCACACCGCGCAGATCCAGGGCTTCTTCGACGGCCCGGTGGACCACCTGTTCGCGATGGACATCCTCGCCGAGTACGTGGAGCACAAGTTCGCCGGCCGGCCGATGACGGTGGTGGCCCCGGACTCGGGACGGGTACGGGTGGCGGAGCGGTGGACGGACCGTCTCGGTGGCTGCCCGTTGGCGTTCATCCACAAGACCCGCGACCCGTTGAAGCCCAACCAGGTGGTGGCGAACCGGGTGGTCGGTGAGGTCGAGGGCCGGGTCTGTCTGATCGTCGACGACATGATCGACACGGGTGGGACGATCACCAAGGCGGCGGACATCCTCAAGGAGTCCGGTGCGGCGGAGATCGTGGTGGCCTCCACCCACGCCCTGCTGTCCGACCCGGCGACCGAGCGGTTGAAGAACAGCCCGATCACCGAGGTGGTGGTGACGAACACGCTGCCGCTGCCGCCGGAGAAGCAGTTGGACAAGCTCACCGTGTTGTCGATCGCGCCGTTGCTGGCGCGGGCGATCCGGGAGGTCTTCGACGACGGGTCGGTGACCACCCTCTTCGGCGGCCTGAGCTGACGCCCGCGCGCCGGCCGGTCGGTGCGACCGGCCCGGCGTCGCCCGGTCCGACGCGCGGGGCGACGGCGCAGGACGGGGACTGCCGCAAGGCGCGGAAAGACCTCGGGTAGACTGGTGCGGTTGCCACGGCGAGGGTGCCCGGCGGGCCGCTGATCGAGCGCCGCACGGAGGCACCGTCATCGACGCGGTGCTCCGGGCAGTCGTTCATGACGCATGAGCCCCAAGCGAGCCCCTCGCCCCAGCACCGCCAGACGACAAGCCGCCGTAGCGTTAGCATCAGGAGTTTCCCCGTGTCCGAGGTAAAGATCAGCGCCGAGCCCCGTACGGAGTTCGGCAAGGGTGGTGCCCGTCGTACCCGTCGGGCCGGCAAGGTGCCCGCCGTGCTGTACGGTCACGGCGAGAAGCCCAAGCACATCGCGCTCCCGGCGCGGGAGTTCGCCGCCGCGATCCGTAAGGGCGGTGCCAACCAGCTCTTCGCGATCGAGGTCAGCGACGGCACGCAGGTGCTGGCGCTGCCGAAGGCGATCCAGCGTGACCCGATCCGGGACAGCTTCGAGCACGTGGACCTGCTGCTGGTCCGTCGGGGCGAGAAGGTCACCGTCGAGGTTCCGGTCCAGCTGACCGGTGAGGCCGCGCGGGACACCCTGATCGTGCACGACCACGACACCCTGTCGGTGACCGCCGACGCCACGAAGGTGCCGGACCACCTGGAGGCGTCGATCGAGGGCCTGGAGGCCGGCAGCCAGGTCACCGCCGCCGACGTCGAGCTGCCCGCGGGTGTGGAGCTTGCCGCCGACGCGGAGCAGACGGTCGCCTCGGTGACCGCCGCCCCGACCGCCGAGCAGCTGGAGGCCACCCTGCCGGAGGTCGAGACCCCGGCGACGGAGGGCGAGGAGGCCGCCGAGGGTGCGGAGACCGCCGAGGGCGCCGAGACTCCGGCCGCCGAGGGCGAGGAGAGCACCGAGGCGAAGACCGAGGCCTGACCGGTCGTACCGTTCACGGCAGGCGCTCCCGTCGCGGGGGCGCCTGCCGGCGTATCGGGGCAGCGGCGGCGCGCAGACGGCGAGCGGGAGGTACGGGACGTGACGGACGAGACGGGGCCGTGGCTGGTGGTCGGCCTGGGCAACCCGGGTCGGGAGTACGCCGGGAACCGGCACAACGTCGGCTTCATGGTCGCCGAGTTGCTCGCCGTACGGCTGGGTGGGCGGTTCGGGCGGTACAAGCGGGTGGTGGCGGACGTCGCCGAGGGGCGGATCGGTTTCGGTGGGCCGAAGCTGGTGCTGCTCAAGCCGCAGACGTACATGAACCTCTCGGGTGGGCCGGTGGCCGCGCTGGCGCAGTTCCACAAGATCCCGGCCGACCGGGTGATCGCGGTGCACGACGAGCTGGACATCCCGTACGGGCAGGTGCGGGTGAAGCTGGGCGGCGGCGAGGGCGGGCACAACGGTCTGCGGTCGATGTCGAAGTCGCTGGGGACGAAGGACTACGTGCGGGTGCGGTTCGGCATCGGCAGGCCGCCGGGGCGGCAGGACCCGGCGGATTTCGTGCTGTCGGATTTCGGCACCGCGGAGCGCAAGGAGTTGGAGTTTCTGGTGGACCGGGCCGCTGACGTGGTGGAGTCGGTGGTCACCAAGGGGGTCGAGCCGACCCAGAACGCGTACCACGGGGCCTGAGGCGCGGGGGCGTACGCGTGGCGCGTTCGCGTTGGCGGTAGTCTGCGCGTTCTGGCGTGGCGCGACCGCGCGCGGGCCGTGGTAGGCGACGGGAGCGAGTTCGTGGGCAGTCCTCCGATGATCGACGGCGCGTTCGCCCGCTGGTTGGCGGACCGGGCCGGGCAGGCCCTGCTGGGGCTGCGCGCCGAGAAGGGGTTCGCGGACGCGGCGGCGTTGAAGTCGGCCGGGGACAAGGTCTCGCACGACCTGATCCGCAGCGAGCTGGCGAAGTGGCGGCCGGGTGACGCGGTCCTCTCCGAGGAGGACGAGGGGTCGCGGCTGGTGGGCACCGCGGGTGGCGTCTCCCGGCTGACCGCCGACCGGGTGTGGATCATCGACCCGTTGGACGGCACCCGGGAGTTCTCCGAGGAGGGCCGCGCCGACTGGGCGGTGCACGTGGCGCTCTGGGCGCGTAACGCGCCGACGCCGCACGGGCTGGTGGCGGGGGCGGTGGGGTTGCCGGCGCAGCACCGGGTGCTGGGTACGGACTATCCGCCGGCGTACCCGCCGATGACGGTGGAGGCGGCCACCTCGGGTGACCGTACGCTGCGGTTGGCGGCGAGCCGGAGCCGGCCGCCGGCGTTCCTGACCGCGTTGGCCGAGGACGTGGGCGCCAGTTTGGTGCCGATGGGATCGGCGGGGGCGAAGATCGCGGCGGTGGTGACAGGTGACGTGGACGCCTACATCCACGCGGGCGGCCAGTACGAGTGGGACTCGGCGGCACCGGTCGCTGTGGCGACGGCCACCGGGCTGCACGCTTCCCGAATCGACGGTTCTGCGCTGAGATACAACGAGGCGGATCCGCGCCTGCCTGACCTGCTGGTCTGCCGCAAGGATCTCGCCAGCCGGTTGCTTGCAGCGCTGCAGAGGCATTCCGGGTAGCCTGAGCGCTGTTTTTGATTTGTCCGACCGGAAAGGTCTGGAATCCATGTACGGATCCGCGCCGATCGAGCCCGTGGCATGACCGCCCCCGGCCGCTTCTACCAGGTCTCCCACCTCGACGAGTTGGAGGCGGAGAGCATCTTCGTGATGCGTGAGGTGGTCGCCGAGATGGAGCGGCCGGTGCTGCTCTTCTCCGGTGGCAAGGACTCGATCGTGATGTTGCGGCTGGCGCAGAAGGCGTTCGCCCCGGCCAACATCCCGTTCCCGGTGATGCACGTCGACACCGGGCACAACTTCCCGGAGGTGCTCGACTACCGCGACCAGCGGGTCGCCGAGCTGGGCCTGCACCTCGTCGTGGCGAGCGTGCCCGACGCCCTGGCGGCCGGGACGGTCCGCGAGTCGGCCGACGGGATGCGGAACCGGATCCAGACGCCTGTGTTGTTGGACGCGGTGGAGAAGCACCGGTTCGATGCGTTGTTCGGTGGGGCGCGGCGGGACGAGGAGAAGGCGCGGGCGAAGGAGCGGGTGTTCTCGTTCCGGGACGAGTTCGGGCAGTGGGATCCGAAGAACCAGCGGCCGGAGTTGTGGTCGTTGTACAACGGTCGGCATCATCCGGGTGAGTCGATCCGGGTGTTTCCGTTGTCGAACTGGACCGAGTTGGACATCTGGCATTACATCGCCCGGGAGCGGGTGCCGTTGCCGTCGATCTACTACGCGCACGACCGGGAGGTCGTCGAACGCGACGGCATGCTCTACGCCGTCAACGAGTTCTTCACCCCCCGGGCCGGTGAGCAGCGGTTCAAGGCCCGGGTGCGGTACCGGACGGTGGGTGACGCCTCGTGCACGGCGGCGGTGCGTTCGGACGCGGACACGGTGGAGAAGGTGATCGACGAGGTGGCCGCGACGCGGATCACCGAGCGGGGGGCGACCCGGGGCGACGACCGGGTCAGCGAGGCCGCGATGGAGGACCGCAAGCGGGAGGGCTACTTCTGATGAGCGCCGAGACGGTGTCGCCCGAGGTCGAGGCCCGGCCGATGGATCTGCTGCGGTTCGCCACGGCGGGGAGTGTGGACGACGGTAAGTCGACGCTGATCGGTCGGTTGCTGTACGACACGAAGTCGTTGTTCACCGACCAGTTGGCGGCGGTGGAGGCGGTCAGCGCGGCCCGGGGTGACGAGTACACCAATCTGGCGTTGCTCACCGACGGTCTGCGGGCCGAGCGGGAGCAGGGCATCACGATCGACGTGGCGTACCGGTACTTCGCCACGCCCCGGCGCAAGTTCATCATCGCCGACACCCCCGGGCACACCCAGTACACCCGCAACATGGTCACCGGCGCGTCCACGGCCGACCTGGCGTTGATCCTGGTGGATGCGCGTAAGGGGTTGGTGGAGCAGTCGCGGCGGCACGCGTTCCTGTGCTCGCTGTTGCGGGTGCCGCACCTGGTGCTGTGCGTCAACAAGATGGACCTGGTCGACTTCTCCCAGGAGGTCTTCGAACGCATCGCCGACGAGTTCACCGCCTTCGCGGCGAAACTCGACGTGCCCGACCTCGCGGTGATCCCGGTGTCGGCGCTCCAGGGCGACAACATCGCCGCCCGGTCGGAGAACATGCCGTGGTACGAGGGTCCGTCGTTGCTGCACCATCTGGAGCACGTGCACATCGCCTCGGACCGCAACCTGGTCGACGTCCGGTTCCCGGTGCAGTACGTGATCCGCCCGCAGTCCACCACGGTCACCGACTACCGGGGCTACGCTGGTCAGGTCGCCTCCGGGGTGCTCAAGCCCGGCGACGAGGTGATGGTCCTGCCCTCGGGGTTCACCAGCCGCATCGCCGCCATCGACACCGCCGACGGCCCGGTCGACGAGGCGTTCCCCCCGATGTCGGTCACCGTCCGCCTCGACGACGAAATCGACATCTCGCGCGGCGACATGATCTGCCGGCCGAACAACGCCCCGACCGTCTCGCAGGACATCGAGGCGATGGTCTGCTGGATGGACGAGACCCGCCCGCTCCAGGTCGGCGGCAAGTACACCATCAAGCACACCACGCGTTCGGCGCGGACGATCGTGCGCGGTCTGTACTACCGGCTCGACGTCAACACGCTGCACCGGGACGAAACCGCAAGCGAACTGCGACTCAACGAGATCGGCCGGGTCCGGCTGCGGACCACCGTGCCGCTGCTGGCCGACGAGTACCGCCGCAACCGCACCACGGGCGGCTTCATCGTCATCGACGAGGCCACCAACCGAACCGTGGCCGCCGGCATGATCGTCGACACCGCCTGACCCACCCACCCGCTCCCTCCCGCTGCCGCCGCGCCCCGGCACGCCGACGAGCCCGGCCGTCCCGCCGTGGCTTCCTGATCAAGAGGTTCGGGTCAGGTTCCGCTGGCGGGGTGACGCAAGCCTCTTGATCACCGAGAGCCGACGGGGCGGGGCGGGGCGGGGCGGGACCGGGCGCGGGGCGGGACCGGAGCGGCAGGGGACAGGTCAGGGGAGGCGGGTGGCGCCGGGGGCGGGGAGGACGGTGCGGGCGTCGGGGGCGGCGAAGCCGCGGTCGGCGTAGGCGGCCCGGACGGCTGCCGCCACCGGTTCCGCAGCCGCCGCCTCGACCAGGGCGAGCACGCAGCCGCCGAAGCCGCCACCGGTCATCCGGGCACCGAGCGCGCCGGCCGCGAGCGCCGCCTCGACGGCGGTGTCGACCTCGGGGACGGTGATCGCGAAGTCGTCCCGCATGGAGGCGTGCGAGGCGGTCAGCAGCGGCCCGATCCCGGCGACCCGGCCGGCGCGCAGCAGGGCGACGGTGTCGAGCACCCGCTGGTTCTCGGTGACCACGTGCCGGACCCGGCGTCGGGTCTCGTCGTCGGGCAGCCGGCCCAGCGCGGCGTCGAGGTCGGCGACCGGCACGTCGCGCAGGGCGGGCACGTCGAGCAGGTCGGCGGCCCGTTCGCAGGCGGCGCGGCGGGAGGCGTACTCGCCGTCGGCGTGCCGGTGCGGTGCGCGACTGTCGATCACCAGGATGGCCAGGCCGGCGGCGTCGAGGTCGAACGGGACGTGGTCGACGGATTCGTCCCGGCAGTCGAGGAACAGGGCGTGGCCGGCGCGGCAGCGGATCACCGCCGACTGGTCCATGATGCCGGTCGGCGCACCGACGTAGCCGTTCTCGGCGCGCTGGGCCAGCCGGGGCCGGCGCTCGGCGGGCAGGTCCAGCCCGCCCAGGTCGGCCAGGGCGGCGAGCACCGCCGCCTCCAGGGCCGCCGAGGAGGAGAGCCCGGAGCCGAGCGGCACGTCCGAGGCGATGGCCAGCCGGGCGCCGGGGACGGCGTACCCGGCCCCGCGCAGGGCCCAGACCACCCCGGCGACGTAGCCGCCCCAGCCGGTGACCCGACCGGGGGAGTCGGCCTCGGCGGCCCCGAAGTCGACGGGCCGGTCGGCGATCTCCGAGCGGACCGTCCAGCGTTCGCCGGGCTGCGGGTCGGCGGCGACCACGGTACGCAGCGGCAGGGCGAAGGGGAGCACGAACCCGTCGTTGTAGTCGGTGTGCTCGCCGATCAGGTTGACCCGTCCGGGTGCCGCCCAGCGTCCGGCGGGCGTCGCGTCGTACCCGCAGGAGAAGCCGGCGGTGGCGCGGTCGGCGACGTCGGGCCGGCCCGTCACGACTGCTCCAGCACGTGCGCGCGGTAGAACGCCCAGGCGTCGCCGACCATGTCGGTGAGGGTGGCCTTCTCGGGCATCCAGCCCAGTTCCTGGCGGGCCAGCGCCGAGGAGGCGACGAGTTCGGCCGGGTCGCCCTCGCGCCGGGGGGCGGTCTCGACCGGCACCGGCTGGCCGGTGACCTCGCGGACCACGTCGACGACCTGCCGGTTGGTGAAGCCGCTGCCGTTGCCGAGGTTGTAGATGCGGTGCCGGCCGGGCACGGCGGCGGTGAGCGCCAACAGGTGGGCGCGGGCCAGGTCCTCCACGTGGATGTAGTCGCGCACGCAGGTGCCGTCGACGGTGGGGTAGTCGTCGCCGAAGAGCTGGAGCTTCTCCCGGCGGCCGGCGGCAACGTCGAGGGCGATGGGGATGAGGTGGGTCTCCGGGTCGTGCCGTTCGCCGATGGCGAGGCCGTCGCGCAGGTACGCCCCGGCGACGTTGAAGTAGCGCAGCGACACGGCGGCCAGGTCGTGTGCGGTCGCCTCGGAGGTGAGCACCAGGTCGACGGCGAGCTTGGTGGCGCCGTACGTGTTGGTGGGGGCCTTGACGGCGGTTTCCGGGATGGGCAGCTCGACCGGGTTGCCGTAGACGGCGGCGGTGGAGGAGAAGACCAGGCGGGGCACCCGGGCGGCCCGGACGGCGTCGATCAGCGCGATCGAGCTGACCGTGTTGGCGTGCCAGTACCGCTCGGGGTGGACCATCGACTCGCCGGCGGCGATCAGCGCGGCGAAGTGCAGCACCCCGTCGAAGCCGGCGTCGGGGGTGAGCACCCGGGCGGCCTCGTGCACGGGCAGCTCGACGTGGGTGGCGTCGGGGGCGAGTGCCGCCCGGTGCCCGGTGCGCAGGTCGTCCAGGACGGTCACCCGGTGGCCGGCGTCGAGCAGCATCCGGGTCACCACGCTGCCGATGTAGCCGGCACCGCCGGTGACGAGCAGTTTCACGTCGGTCCTCCTGCCTGGCCGCGCCCGCTGCGGCCGTTCGTGATCACCCTACGGCCGGGCCCTGTCGCCGCGCTGTGCGTCATGGGGGTCGCCCCCATCCCATCATGAACCTTCATGATTGAACAGATCCGCACATTGCCCACCGGCCCGGTCCACCGGCCCTACCATCACTTCCATGCGGGAGGCGGGTGGTCCCGGGCCCCGGAGACGCGCGCCGGGGCGGAGCCGACGCGTACCCGGGCCGGTGGCGCGCAGTATCGCGCGGCTGGTCGTCCGGGCCGCCGACGGCGCCACCCGGCTCGTCACCGACCTGCTCGGGGCCAGCCCCACCGCCGGCCGGGAACGGATCAGCGAGCACGAGCTGCGTGACCTGGTCGCCGCGAACACCGTCCTCGACCCGGACGAACGGCGGATCATCGACGAGGTGCTCGTCGCCGGGGCCAGCCTGGTGCGCGAGGTGATGATGCCCCGCACCGAGGTGGTCTTCCTCGCCGCCGGGCTGACACTCGCCGAGGCCGAGCGCCTCGTCCGGATCGACCCGCACACCCGGTACCCGGTGGTCGACGGCACCCACGACGACGTGGTCGGCTTCGTCCACCTGCGGGACGTGCTGATGCGCCCCGACCTGGACCCGGCGACCACGGTGGGCCGGCTGAGCCGGGAGGTCAAGCGGCTGCCCGGCAGCAAGCGGGTGCTCGCCGCGCTGACCGAGATGCGCCGCGAGGGCCACCACCTCGCCGTGGTGGTCGACGAGTACGGTGGCACCGCCGGCATCGTGACCTGCGAGGACCTGATCGAGGAACTGGTCGGGGAGATCCACGACGAGTACGCCGGCCCACCCGAGCCGGCGTCGGCCGGCCTGCCCGCCGTGGTCGACGGTCGGCTCAACCTGGCCGACTTCGCCGAGCGGACCGGGGTGCCGCTGCCCGCCGGCCCGTACGAGACGGTCGGCGGGTACGTGATGGCGGCGCTCGGCCGGCTCCCGGTGGCCGGCGACGAGGTCCCGGTCACCTCGGGAGACGATCCGTCCCCTGCCGACGGGTGGCTGTTGCGGGTGCTCGCCCTCGACGGCCGTCGGGTGTCCCGGGTCGCGGTCTCCGCCGCCCGCCTGCCGGAGCCGCGCCGGGGGGCCACCGCCGCGACACCTGTCGACGTAGCGGCGACGCGGACGCCGGTGGGCGAGGTCACCGCCCCGGCGGAACCGGCGGCGAGTCGACCCGCCGGCCCGTCATGACGGACGCCGGGGGTTGCTGACAGAATTGCCGGCATGTCCGACGCTCCCGCCCGCCCCCGCGTCTTCTCCGGCATCCAGCCGACGGCCGATTCGTTCCACCTCGGCAACTACCTGGGCGCGGTGCGGCACTGGGTGGCGTTGCAGGACACCCACGAGGCGTTCTACTGCGTGGTCGACCTGCACGCGATCACCGCCGGGCACGATCCGGCGGTGCTGCGCCAGCGCACCCGGGTGGCCGCCGCGCAGTTGCTCGCGGTCGGCATCGACCCGGAGCGCAGTGCCCTGTTCGTCCAGTCGCAGGTGCCCGAGCACGCGCAATTGGCGTGGGTGCTGGGCTGCATCACCGGGTTCGGTGAGGCGAGCCGGATGACCCAGTTCAAGGACAAGTCGCAGAAGCAGGGCAGCGAACGTTCCAGCGTCGGCCTGTTCACGTACCCGATCCTCCAGGCCGCCGACATCCTGCTCTACCAGGCCGACGCGGTGCCGGTCGGCGAGGACCAGCGGCAGCACCTGGAGCTCTCCCGGGATCTGGCCCAGCGGTTCAACTCGCTGTTCGGGCCGACCTTCACGGTGCCCGCCCCGCACATCGTGAAGGACACTGCCAAGATCACCGACCTCCAGGAGCCGACGGCGAAGATGTCGAAGTCGTCGTCCTCCCCGGCCGGCATCATCGACCTGCTGGAGGATCCGGCCCGCTCGGCCAAGAAGATCCGCTCGGCGGTCACCGACACCGGCCGGGAGATCGTCTTCGACACCGAGACCAAGCCCGGGGTGTCCAACCTGCTCACCATCCACTCCGCCCTGTCCGGCCGGAGCATCGACGACCTGGTGGCCGCGTACGCGGGCCGGGGCTACGGCGATCTCAAGAAGGAGCTGGGCGAGGTGGTCCGCGAGTTCGTCACCCCGATCCAGGAACGCACCCGGGCCTACCTCGACGACCCCGCGCAGCTCGACAAGCTGCTCGCCGACGGGGTGGAGAAGGCCCGCGCGGTCACCGTGCCGACGCTGCGCACAGCGTACGAGCGGGTCGGGTTCCTGGCGTCGGCCCCCGTGGCGTAACGGTGGGCGGGTCGGCGGTACGGGTCGAGACGATGGCCGGAGGGGTGGCGCGGAGCGTGGATCGCAGCGACGGGGTACCGGCGGCCGGCGACACCATCCAGATCGGGATCGCGGTGGACATCCCGGAGCCGTGGGGCGGGCTGCTCACCCGACGCCGGATGCAGACGGGTGACCCACAGGTCGTCCCGGCGCACGTGACCCTGCTCGGTCCGACCGAGATCCCGCTGGCCGCGCTGGAGTCGGTCGAGGCGCACCTGGCCGAGGTGGCCGCCGCCCACCTGCCGTTCACCCTGCACCTGCGGGGCACCGGCACGTTCCGGCCGGTGACCCAGGTGGTCTTCGTCGCGGTCGCGGCCGGGATCAGCGAGTGCGAGCTGCTCGCCGCCGCCATCAGCGCCGCCCCGCACCTGCACCGGGAACTGCGCTTCCCGTACCACCCGCACGTCACCGTGGCGCAGGACGTCGCCCCGGAGGCGCTGGACCGGGCGTACGAGGATCTCGCCGACTTCTCGGCGATGTTCGAGGTGGAGGGCTTCACCCTCTTCTCGCACAGCGGTGAGACCCGGTGGCAGCCGCGCCGGGACTTCCGGCTCGGCGGCTGACCCGTTCCGTGGCCGCTCGGAGGGGCCCCCGGTGCGGCACCCCGCCCGCCGGTGGCACGCTGGTGGCCGGCACCCGCTCCCGCCGACCGCCGGTTGGCCGGCACCGGTGACGACAGATCGGCGAGGATGACGTGGTGGACGCGTGGGGCCGGTGGACGGCCGGTATCGACCGCCGGTTCACCGTGGCCCGGCACCGGTGGCCCCGGCTCGACCACCTCTGGCGGGCGGTGGACCTCTACGGCGAGGTGCTGGGCGGGCGGTTGGCCGCCGCCATCGCCTACTACGGCTTCTTCGCCGTGTTCGCCCTCGCCCTGGTCGCGTACTCGGTGTTCGGGGCGATCCTGGAGGACAACGACGAGGTCTCCGACGCGGTGGCGGAGTTCCTGCGGGACAACCTGCCCTTCCTCGACCCGCAGCAGATCGCCGAGAGCAGCAACGCGGTCGGGGTGGTGGGCCTGGTCATCCTGTTCTTCACCGGGATCGGCTGGGTGGAGGCGATCCGGTCGTCGCAGCGGCTGATGTACGGCTTCAACCAGCAGCCGGGCAACCTGGTGGTCCGCCGGCTGGTGGACCTGGGTGTGCTGCTGCTGGTCTTCGTCATGCTGGGCATCTCGGTGGCGGCGGTGGACGCGTTGGAGTCGGTGCTGCGGTTCCTGCTGCGGGCCACCGGCTCGGTGGGACTGACCACCATCAGCGCGGTGCTCAGCGTGCTGGTCAACGCGGTGCTGGCGACGGCGCTGCTGGTGGCGGTGCCCCGGCTGCGGATGAGCCGCCGCCGACTGCGCCCGGTGGTGCTGCTGGTCGCGGTCGGGATCACCCTGCTCAACACGGTCGGCCGGTTCTACATCGTGCGCACCGAGCGGAATCCGGCGTACGCCGTGGTGGCCGGCGCGGTGGCCGTGCTGCTCTACCTCTACCTGCTCAACCAGTTGGTGCTCTTCGGCGCGGCGCTGGCCGCCACCAGCCGGCACGGCCGGGTGGTCGACCTGTCGGAGGGGGCGGTGATGCGGCAGGTCAACGTCGAGGCCGACGTCGACACCGAAACCGATCCGGGTACGCCGGGAGGGGCGGGCTGATGCCTGTCGAGATCGATCCGAGCTCCCCGGTGCCCCCGTACGAGCAGGTGCGGGCGCAGCTCGCCGCGATGATCGGCGATGGCCGGCTGGCGGTCGGCACCCGGCTGGCCCCGGTCCGGCAGTTCGCCGCCGAGCTGGGGTTGGCGGTGAACACGGTGGCCCGCGCCTACCGGGAGCTGGAGTCGGCCGGGCTGGTGCAGACCCGGGGGCGGCACGGCAGCTTCGTCGCCCCCGGGCGGGACGACGCGGTCGACCGGTTGCAGCGGGCGGCGGCCCGCTACGCCGAGGAGGCGACCCGGTTGGGCGTGCCGCCGGAGCGGGCGTTGGCGCTGGTCCGCGCCGCGCTGGGCGGGTCACCCCCGGCCTGAGCCCGCACCCGCTTCCGGCCCGGCCCGCGCCGTTTCCGGGATGGCGGCAGTCGTCGGAAAAGATGAATGGGGCAAATGCCGCCCAATGCGCCGGCCGGAACGACCATGATGAGCCGGTGGGCGCACTCGTGACGCTGGACCTGCCGGACGACTCGCCGCTGCTCACCCTGCCCTGGATCATCACGTTCGGCCCGCTCGCCGATCCGGCCGAGTGGGAACCCGTGGTCTGCGGACCCTACGAGCGACCGCACGCGCTGGCCCTGGCCGAGGCGGTGGTGGCCGACGAACAGTTCATGGCGGTGGTCGAACCGCTGGTGCCGGCGCTGTCGCCCGGGGAGATCCGCCAGGAGATCGCCGCGTCGCAGCTCGCCGCCGCCGACGAGGAGGCCCGGATCGAGGCGGCCGACCTCTACGGCGACTTCGACGACGTCCTCGACGAGCAGGACGTCCTCGACGAGCAGGACGTCCTCGACGAGCAGGAGGACGCGGCGGTCACCCGGGCCGACCTGCCGCAGCCGCCGCCCGTACCGACCGAGGCGCAGGTGCGGGCGGGCTTCGGGCGGATCGCGGGGCTGCTGCGCGGGCGTTGACCGGTCGGCGATGCCGGTACGCGGTGGCGCACCGGCGTCCGGGAAGCGGACCTCCCGGAACGCCGGTGCCACCTTCACCCCCCACCACAAGGGGTCGGCAGCCCAGCCGCCCGTCGGCGCGGGGCACAACGGACGACCAGGTCAAAGGCGGGTTACCCGGCTCAGCGCCGTTCGAACCACGCGGCTGCGTCCACCGGCAGGACGTGTCCGGCGTCCTGCTCGGTGAGGTCGGCGCTGGCCACCAGGGGTCGGCCGTACCCGTCGATCCGGACCGGGGCGCCGCTGAGGTTGACCACGCAGGTCAACGCGGCGTCGTCGGCGTCGCGGCGGAACGCCAGCACCCCGGGCCCGGCCTCCTGCCAGACCACCGGACCGGCGGTGGCCGACAGCGCCGGGTGCGTGCGCCGGACCCGCAGCGCGGCCCGGTACAGCTCCAGCGTCGAGCCGGGCGTCCCGGTCTGGGCGGCCACCGAGAGGGCCCGCCAGGTGGCCGGGGCCGGCAGCCAGCTCAGCTCGCTGCTCTCCGGCCCGAAGCCGTACGGGGGCAGCTCGCCGCCCCACGGGATCGGCACCCGGCAGCCGTCGCGGCTCTCCCCGGTACGCAGGAACGCCGGGTCCTGCCGGAGCGCGTCGGGCAGGTCCAGCACCTCCGGCAGGCCCAGTTCCTCGCCCTGGTAGAGGTAGGTGGAGCCGGGCAGGGCCAGCATCAGCAGGGCGGCGGCACGGGCCCGGCGCAGGCCGACCTCGCCGTCGCCGTACCGGGTGACGTGCCGCTGCCGGTCGTGGTTGGACAGCACCCAGGTGGTCGGCGCACCGACGATCGTCGACTCGGCCAGCGCGGTGTCGATCACCTTGCGGAACGAGTCGGCCGACCAGGTGGCGTCGAGGAAGTCGAAGCTGAACGCCTGGTGCAGTTCGTCCGGGCCGATGTAGCGGGCGAGCCGCTGCGGGGTCTCCGCCCACGCCTCGGCCACCGCCATCCGGCCGCCGGGGTAGCTGTCCAGGATGGGCCGCCAGGCGCGGTAGATGTCGTGCACCTCGTCCTGGTCGAAGTAGGGCAGCCGGCCCTTGCCGAGCAGCTCCGACTGACGGCGGCCGGTGGTCATCGAGCTGAAGCCGACGTCCGGCAGCCCCTCGGCCTTGATCATCCCGTGGGCCACGTCGATGCGGAACCCGTCGACGCCCCGGTCGAGCCAGAACCGCAGCACGTCCTCGAATTCGGCGCGTACCTGCGGGTGCCGCCAGTTCAGGTCGGGCTGGGCCGGGTCGAACAGGTGCAGGTACCACTGGCCGTCCGGCAGCCGGGTCCAGGCGGGGCCGCCGAAGATGCTCTCCCAGTCGTTGGGGGGCAGTTCGCCGTCGACGCCCCGGCCGTCGGCGAACAGGTAACGCTCCCGCTCGGGGGAGCCGGGGCCGGCGGCGAGGGCGGCGGTGAACCAGGGGTGCGCGCTGGAGGTGTGGTTGGGCACCAGGTCCACGATGATCCGCAGGCCCAGCGCGTGCGCGTCGGTGATCATGGCGTCGAAGTCGGCGAGGTCGCCGAAGAGCGGGTCGACGTCGCGGTAGTCGGCCACGTCGTAGCCGGCGTCGATCTGCGGCGAGGTGTAGAACGGGGTGAGCCAGAGCGCGTCCACCCCGAGGTCGCGCAGGTAGGGCAGCCGCTGCCGGATGCCCCCGAGATCGC
Source organism: Micromonospora cynarisoli (assembly GCF_030518815.1). NCBI lineage: Bacteria > Bacillati > Actinomycetota > Actinomycetes > Micromonosporales > Micromonosporaceae > Micromonospora > Micromonospora cynarisoli. Next base: position 5,735,284 of record NZ_CP130426.1, read on the forward strand.
CCACACCGTCGCCGTCGGAGTCGGCGAAGCTGCGGACGTACACCTGGTAGACGACCGCGGCGCGCCACCAGTCGTCGTCGGAGGCCAGCGGCGTGGGGTCGGTGGCGGTCATGGGCGGAGATCCCCGTTCTGTGGCGGGACGGCGGTACCCGTGCGGCGGTGGGTGACGGACGCGGGTGTGGAGAGAATGCCGGCAAGATGCTGCAAGAGTCAAGCATGCCTTGCGCAAGAAATGACGTCCGTCACCGGTGGCCAGGGCGGGTCGTCAACTGGCGCGTCCCCTCCACCGGGAGGCGGGACCCGGTCGACGGGGAGCGCGGGCCGGCAGGCGGCGGGGGTTCAGGCGGGGACGGCGAGGGCGGGCGGCGCCGGGCGTTGCCGGCCGGCGCCTGCGGGGCGTACCACGGCGGTCGACCCGCGTACCACCAGCTCCGGGCGGAACAGGTACTCCGAGTGCGGCGCGGCGTGCCCGTTGATCTCGTCGACCAGGGCCCGGACGGCGGCCACCGCCATCGCGGCCACCGGCTGCCGCATGGTGGTCAGCGGTGGGTCGGTGAAGGCCATCAGCGGTGAGTCGTCGTAGCCGACCACCGACAGGTCGCCCGGGACGGACATGCCGCGCTGGCGGGCGGCCCGGACCGCGCCGAGCGCCATCAGGTCGGAGCCGCAGACGATCCCGGTGACCCCGCGTTCGATCAGCCGGCCGGCGGCGGCCTCGCCGCCCTCGACGCCGAACAGCGACAGCTCGGCGAGCGCGTCCAACTCGTCGCCGGTGGAGCCGAGCCGGGTCATCGCGGCCCGGAAGCCGGCCACCCGGCGTTGCACGGGCACGAACCGGTCCGGCCCGGTGATCAGCCCGATCTGCCGGTGCCCGAGCGCGACCAGGTGCGCCACGGCCAGCTCGGTGGCCTCCCGGTCGTCGCAGGAGACGAAGGGCGCGGCGATGCCGGGGGCGTATCCGTTGATCATGACGACCGGCAGCGGCCTGGCGATCAGCGCGCGGTACCGGTCGTGGTTGGCCGCCGTGTCGGCGTGCAGGCCGGAGACGAAGACGATGCCGGAGACCTGCCTGTCGAGCAGCATCTCCACGTACTCGTCCTCGGTGACCCCGCCCGGGGTCTGGGTGCACAGCACCGGGGTGAACCCGCTCTGCGCCAGCGTCGACTCGATGACCTGGGCGAACGCCGGGAAGATCGGGTTGTCCAGCTCCGGCACCACCAGCCCGACCAGGCCGGCGCTGCGCTTGCGCAGCCGGGCCGGACGCTCGTAGCCGAGCACGTCGAGGGCGGTCAGTACGGCCTGCCGGGTCTCCGGGGCCACGCCGGGGCGGTCGTTGAGCACCCGCGACACCGTGGCCTCGCTGACTTCGGCCTGTTGGGCGATGTCGGACAGTCGAGCGCGCATGGCGGCACTGTAGCTCACGGGCAAGTTCTTGCGTACACCTCTGCAAGCCCTTCCATTGCCTGCAACCTCTTGCTAACGTCCCGGCAACACGCGACAGCAGCGACGCGGCCTGCCCGGCGTCGGTTGGCAAGAACTTTCAGCGTTTCCACGGTGTGGTCGCCCGTCCCCCGGCGACCCGCCATGACGACAGGAGTACCGATGCGCATCCGTACCGCGGGTGTGGTCACCGTTCTCGGCCTGGCGCTCGCCGCGTCGGGTTGCGGCGGCGACAACAGCAAGGACGAACCGGCCGCCAAGGCCACCTCCCCGGCCGCGAGCGGCAAGCTCGTCATCTGGGCGGACGACAAGCGGACCGCGGCGCTCAAGCCGTTCGCCGAGAAGTTCGGCCAGGAGAACGGGGTCACCGTCGAGGTGCAGGCCGTCTCCAAGGACCTCCAGACCAACTTCGTCACCGCCTCCCAGCAGGGCAGCGGCCCGGACGTGGTGGTCGGCGCGCACGACTGGATCGGCAACCTCGTGCAGAACGGGGCCATCGACCCGGTGCAGCTCGCCGCCGAGCAGAAGTCCGGCTTCAACGAGACCGCGATCAAGGCGGTCACCTTCAACGGCCAGCTCTACGGCGTCCCCTACGCCACCGAGAACGTCGCGCTGATCCGCAACACCGCACTGGCCCCCGAGGCGCCGAAGACGATCGAGGACCTGGTCGCCACCGGCAAGAGGCTCAAGGCCGAGAAGAAGGCCAGCGAGATCCTCTGCCTCCAGTCCGGACAGAACGGCGATGCGTACCACATCTACCCGCTGTACACCTCGGCCGGCGGCTACCTCTTCGGCACCGCCGCCAACGGCGACTACGACCCGAAGGACCTGGGCGTGGGCAAGCCGGAGTCGATCGAGGCGTTCACGAAGATCGGCAAGCTCGGCGAGAAGGGCGACGGCGCGCTCAAGCGCTCCATCACCGGTGAGAACTCGATCGCCACCTTCACCGGTAAGAAGTGCGCCTTCCTGGTCTCCGGCCCGTGGGCGATCGCCGACGCCAAGAAGGCGAACATCTCCTACGACATCTCCCCCGTCCCCGGCTTCGCCGGTGGCAAGCCGGCCCAACCGTTCGTCGGCGTCCAGGCGTTCTACGTCGCCGCCAAGGGCAAGAACAAGGCGCTGGCCCAGGAGTTCGTCACCAACTACGTCACCACCCCCGAACTGTCCGTGGCGCTCTACCAGGCCGAGCCCCGCCCGCCGGCGCTGACCGCCGCGTTCGACCAGGTCAAGGGCACCGACCCGGATCTGGCCAAGTTCTCCGAGGCGGGCAAGGACGGCCAGGTGCTGCCGGCGATCCCGGCCATGGCCGCCATCTGGGACCCGTTCGGCAAGGCCGAGGCCGCCGTCATCGGCGGTGCCGACCCGGCGAAGACCGTCACCGCCGCCGGCAAGACGATCTCGGGTCAGATCAAGTAATGAGCACGCTGTCCGGCCCGGGACCTGCCCCGCAGGCCCCGGGCCGGGGGCCCGCGCGCTCCGGGCCCCCGGACACCTCCCGTACCGCGCGCCAGCACGCGCCGATCACCGCGACCGGCCTCGCCGTCAAGGTGGTCCTGCTCGGCCTGGTGGCCGGGATCGCGATCTGGGCGGCCTTCCCGCTCGTCGCCGCCCGGCTCTGGGGCGGTCTCGCCGTCCTGGCGGCCACCACCGTCGGCCTGTGCTACCTCTACCTGACCCGCCGGCACATCCCCGCCAAGTACCTGGTGCCAGGAACGATCTTCCTGATCGCCTTCCAGGTCTTCCCCGTGCTCTACACCGCGAGCACCGCGTTCACGAACTTCGGCGACGGCCACCGGGGCGCCAAGGCCGACGCGGTCGTCGCCATCGAGAGTTCCTCGGTCAAGCAGGTCCCCGGCTCCGCCGAGTACGCCCTCGCCATCGCCACCACGGGCGACCCGGCCACCGGCCCGCTGGTCTTCCTGGTCACCGACCCGGCGACCGGCCGGGTCTCCGCCGGGGACGCCGCCGGGCTGCGCCCGCTCGACGCCGCCGACGTGACCGTCGCCGGCAGCGGCCGGGTCACCGCCGCCAAGGGCTACACCGTGCTCACCGTCGGCCAGGCAAGCGTCCGCAGCGAGGAGATCACCGCCCTGGTGGTGCCGACCCCCGGGGGCGCGGTGCGCTCCAACGGCCTGTCCCGCGCCTACGAGGGCAGGGCCGTCCGGGCGTACGACCGGGGCTGCGACTGCATCACCGACGGTGAGACCGGCAAGACCTGGACGGCCGACCCGGACGCCGGCGCGTTCGTCGCCGCCGACGGCGAGCGGCTCGCCCAGGGCTGGCAGGTCGGGGTGGGGCTGAAGAACTTCGCCCGGGTGCTCACCGACCCGAACATCTCCGGCCCGTTCTTCGGCACCCTGCTGTGGAACTTCGCCTTCGCGATCGGCTCCACCGGGTTCACCTTCGGACTCGGCATGGCGGTCGCGCTGGCCCTGCACTCGCCCCGGATGCGGGGCACCAACCTCTACCGGGTCTTGCTGATCCTGCCGTACGCGATGCCGTCGTTCGCCATGCTGCTGGTCTGGCGGGACATGTTCAACACCGACTTCGGCCTGGTCAACAACCTGTTCGGGCTCGGCGTCGACTGGTTCGGCGAGGCCTGGTCGGCCCGGCTGGCGGTGCTGCTGGTGCAGCTCTGGCTCGGGTACCCGTACATGTTCCTGGTGGCCACGGGCGCGCTCCAGGCGATCCCGAAGGAGCTGACCGAGGCCACCTCGGTCGACGGCGCGTCGCCCTGGCAGTCGTTCCGGGCGGTCACCCTGCCGCTGCTGCTGGTCGCGCTCTCGCCGCTGCTGATCGCGTCGTTCGCGTACAACTTCAACAACATCAACGCGATCTGGTTGACCACCGAGGGTGGCCCGTTCGCGCCGGACAACCCGACCAACGGGGCCACCGACCTGCTGATCACGTACACCTACCGGCTGGCCTTTGGCGCGCAGGGCGCCGAGTTCGGGCTGGCCGCCGCAGTGTCGATCTTCATTTTCGCGATCGTGGCAACGGTCTCGGCGATCAGCTTCCGGCGCACCCGCCAGCAGGAGGAGGTGTACTCGTGACGACCCGTCCCCACCCTGCCGGCCCGCCGGCCCCCGCCGCGCCCGCCGTCCGGTCGGACGCCGCCGGCTCGCGTACCGGTCGGCCGGGTGCCGCGGTACGCGGCGGCCGGCGTCCGGGCCGGTGGTTCACCCAGGTCGGCTGGCGGCACGTGGTCGGCGTGCTGGCGGTGGCGTTCAGCCTCTTCCCGATCCTGTTCGTGCTCTCCGCCGCGCTCAACCCGCTCGGCACCCTCTCGTCGACCGAACTGCTGCCCACCGGGGCGTCGCTCACGAACTTCGGCGACCTGTTCGAGCGGACGGAGTTCGGCCGCTGGTTCCTCAACTCGCTGCTCATCGCGGGCGGGGCGAGCTTCGTGTCGATCTTCCTGTCCTCGCTGGCGGCGTACGCGTTCTCCCGGATGCGCTTCTCGGGGCGGCGGTTCGGGCTGCTCACCCTGCTGCTGATCCAGATGTTCCCGCAGTTCCTGGCGATCGTGGCGATCTTCCTGATCTTCACCCGGGTCACCGACCTGTGGCCGTCGATCGGCTTCAACACCCCGTGGGGCCTGTTCCTGCTCTACCTGGGCGGTGCGCTGGGCATGAACACCTGGCTGATGAAGGGGTTCTTCGACACCCTGCCCCGCGAACTGGACGAGTCGGCCACGATGGACGGTGCCAGCCACGCCCAGGTCTTCTTCCGGATCATGCTGCCGCTGGTGGCGCCGATCCTGGCGGTGACCGCGCTGCTGTCGTTCATCGGCACGATCAACGAGTTCATGATCGCCAACGTGTTCCTCACCGACACCGGGTCCAAGACCCTGGCGGTAGGCATGTTCGGCCTGGTGGCGGGAGAGCGGAACAACAACTTCGGCATCTTCGCGGCGGGCACCCTGCTCACCGCGGTCCCCACCGTGCTGGTATTCCAGCTCCTTCAGCGCTACATCGTCTCCGGCCTCACCGCCGGGGCCGTCAAGGGATGAATCGGAAGGTCACCCCCATGTCCCTGTCACCGCACCACGACGGCTCGGCGCTGTACGTGCCCGAGCAGGAACCCGCCCTCGGGCAGCGGGTGCCGGTCTTCGTCCGGGTACCCGTCGACGCCGACGTCAGGCAGGTGCACGTCCGGACCACAGGCGACGGTGAGCCGCGCTTCGTCGAGGCCACCGTCGACCGCCGGGACGGCCACGACGTGTGGTGGCGGGCCGACGTCGAGGTCCGCAACCCGGTCAGCAACTACCGTTTCATGCTCACCGGGGCGACCGGCTACCGCTGGCTCAACGCCGCCGGCCAGGTCGACCACGACGTGCCCGACCACGGCGACTTCAAGCTGGTCAGCCATGCCCCACCGCCGGCCTGGGCCCGGGACGCGCTGATCTACCAGATCTTCCCCGACCGGTTCGCCAGGTCCGCCGCCGCCGACGGGCGCACCCCGCCAGACTGGGCCGTCCCCTGCGACTGGGACACCCCGGTCATCGGGTACGGCCCGCAGACCCCCCGCCAGTTCTACGGCGGCGACCTGGACGGCGTCACCGAACGCCTCGACCACCTGGACCGGCTCGGCGTCAACACCGTCTACCTGACACCGATCTTCCCGGCCCGCTCCAACCACCGCTACGACGCCGCCGGCTTCGACAGCGTCGACCCGCTGCTCGGCGGGGACGCGGCGCTGGTCCGGCTGGCCGACGCCGTCCGGGCCCGGGGCTGGCGGCTGATCGGCGACATCACCAGCAACCACACAGGCGACGCGCACGAGTGGTTCACCCGCGCCCTGGCCGACGCCGACGCCCCGGAGCGGGAGATGTACTACTTCGACGTGGCCGCCGGCGGGGCGTCGACCTACGAGTCGTGGAACGGGGTGCGGTCGCTGCCCAAGCTGAACTGGGGCAGCGCCGAGCTGCGCCGCCGCTTCGCCACCGACCCGGACTCGCTGCTGCGCCGCTGGTTGCGCCCGCCGTACGGGCTGGACGGCTGGCGGGTCGACGTGGCCAACATGACCGGCCGGCGCGGCGCGGACGCGTACACCCACGAGGTGGCGCGGCTGCTGCGGGAGGTGGTCGCGCAGACCCGCGCCGACGGGCTGCTGCTCGCCGAGCACGGCCACGACCACACCGGTGACCTGGACCGTGACGGCTGGCACGGCACGATGAACTACGTCGGCTTCACCGACCCGGTCTGGTCCTGGCTGCGCGCCGAGCCCGGGGACGCCGAAGGCCGCACGCCGCTGCCGAACTTCCTCGGCACGCCGGGCGGGGTGCGGCGGCGGGACGCGCACGCGGTGCTCGCCACCATGGACAGCTTCCGGTCGCTGGTCTCCTGGCGGTCGTACGTCCACTCGTGGCAGCTGCTCGGCTCGCACGACTCGGCCCGCATCCGTACCGTGGTCGGGAACGCGGCCCGGCAGGAGGTGGCCGCCGGCCTGCTCGCCACCCTGCCCGGCACCCCGGTCGTCTTCGCCGGTGACGAGTGGGGGCTGACCGGCGGTAACGGCGAGGGCTCGCGTACCCCGATGCCGTGGGACCGCCCGCAGCGACGCGACGCCGGCACCTTCGCCACCTACCGGGCGCTGCTGGCGCTGCGCCGGGACACCCCGGAGCTGCGGCACGGCGGCCTGCGCTGGGTGTACGCCGACGCCGACACGCTTGTCTTCCTGCGCGAGGCGACCACCGGCGCGGTGCTGGTGCTGGCCCGCCGGGCGGCCGGCCCGCCGGTGCGGCTGACCGGGCTGCCGACCACCGGGAGCACCGGCGTCGGCCCGGCGGGGGAGAACCTCCACGGCGGTGCCCCGGCCCTGCGGCCCGCCGCCGACGGCGGGATCACCCTGCCCGGCGACGGCCCGACCTTCCAGGTCTGGCGGCTCTGACGGGTGGCGTGTCGGCCCGGGACGTCGGCCGGCGGGAGCGGCGAGATCACGGATTGAACTCAGCCGGCGGGGCACCTACTACAAACTGTCGTTGATGGGGGAGGATGGCCGGCGTGGAAGCTCTCCGACTGGTCCTTCTCTACGTCCATCTGATCGGGTTCGCGCTGCTGCTCGGCGGTGCGGTCGCCCAGTACGTCAGCGGTCGGCTGCGGATCAACGCGGCCATGCTCTGGGGCTCGGTGATCCAGTTGCTGACCGGCGTGGGCCTGTCCGCGCCGCTGCGCGACGGGGACGAGCCGGCCCCCGCGAAGCTTGTTACCAAGTTGGTGCTGGCCCTGCTCATCTTCGTCATGGTCTTCTTCTCCCGGAAGCGGGCGCAGGTGGCCCGTGGCCACTTCCTGGCGATCATCGGGTTGACCCTGGTCACGGCCGCTGTGGCGGTGTTCTGGCGGTAGCCCGGCGGAGGTCGCCGGAAACGGATGTTCGTGACACCGGACCGGTCGACGCCGGCACGTTGAGTGATGTGCCCCACCCCAGGGTTACGCCGGGATAACGAGCGTTCAACAGTCGTGCACGATTGGCGGCCGGTGGGTGGACGCGGGGCTACGCTCCCGTCCGTAACGTGGGATGCCGGCGGCACAACGCCTGTCGGTTTAAGGGCTGCCACCGCACGAGGCGGTGAGCAATGGAAGGAGACGTCTTGCGCTCTGTGCGTGGGATGCGGATCGCCTCTGCCATCGCGGCGGGTGGGCTCGTGCTGGGTGCTGCCGCGTGTGGTGAGGCCCCGGACGACGACAACGACGCCGGTGGCAGCGGCGACAAGAAGTACAGCGCCTGCATGGTGACCGACGTCGGCGGCATCGACGACAAGTCGTTCAACACCTCCGCCTGGAAGGGCCTGGAGGAGGCCAGGAAGGCCAACGGCAACATCGACATCAAGTACGTCGCGTCGAAGGCCGAGGCGGACTACGAGGTCAACCTGACCGGGTACGTCAACCAGAAGTGCGACTTCATCCTGGCCGTCGGTGGCCTGATGTCCGACGCCACCAAGAAGATCGCCGCCGCGAACCCGAACCAGCAGTTCGGCATCGTGGACGCGAACCCGGCCACGGCGAACGTCTACCCGATGCAGTTCGACACCGCCCAGGCCGCCTTCCAGGCCGGCTACCTGGCCGCCGGGATGAGCAAGAGCGGCAAGGTCGGCACCTACGGCGGCCTGCCGATCCCGCCGGTGACCATCTTCATGGACGGCTTCGCCGACGGCGTGGCGTACTACAACAAGACCAAGAGCAAGAACGTCCAGGTGCTCGGCTGGAACAAGGAGACCCAGAAGGGCTCCTTCACCAACGACTTCGCCAAGCAGGACGAGGGCAAGAAGGTCTCCGACGCGCTGGTCGCCCAGGGCGCGGACATCGTCATGCCGGTCGCCGGCGGCGCGGGCCTCGGCACCACCGCCGCGGCGAAGGCATCGGGCGGCAAGTACTCGGTCGTCTGGGTCGACGTCGACGGCTGCGAGAGCACCCCGGACTGCGCGGCGCTGCTGACCACCGTGGTCAAGAACATCCCGGACGCCGTCAAGGACGCCGTGCTCAAGGCCGCCGGTGGCGAGAAGCTCGCCGCCACCCCGGGCTTCGTCGGCAACCTCGCCAACAACGGCGTGTCGATCGCCCCGTACCACGACTTCGACAGCAAGGTCCCGGCGGACCTCAAGGCCGAGGTCGAGAAGCTCAAGGCGGACATCGCCGCCGGCACCATCACGGTCACCTCGAAGGCCCAGCCGACCAAGTGACCGCCGTGCCGGCCGCGGCGATGGGATCATCGGCAGCGGCGGCCGGCGGGCACCAGGCATGACGACCGGCCGTCCCGGCGTACGTGGGCAACCCACGGCGTCGGGGCGGCCGGTCCGCGCACCGGTCGGCCGGCACCCCGGTGACCGGCCGACCGGCAGCTAGGCTGCACCATCGCTCGCACCCCAGGAGGTTGCGCTGAGACTCGAACTGCGCGGCATCACCAAGCGGTTCGGTGATCTGGTCGCCAACGATCACATCGACCTGACGGTGGAGCCTGGAGAGATCCACGCCCTGCTCGGCGAGAACGGCGCCGGCAAGTCGACCCTGATGAACGTGCTCTACGGGCTCTACCAGCCCGACGGGGGCGAGATCCTGGTCGACGGAAAGCCGCTGCGACTGAAGGGCCCCTCGGACGCGATCCGGGCCGGGATCGGCATGGTGCACCAGCACTTCATGCTGGTGCCGGTCTTCACCGTGGCCGAGAACATCATGCTCGGCGCGGAGCAGGTCCGGGGCGGCATCGTCGGCTTCCTCGACCGGCGGCGGGCCCGCCGCGAGGTGGCCGAGGTCTCCGCGCGGTACAACCTGCGGGTCGACCCGGACGCGGTGATCGAGGACCTGCCGGTCGGCATCCAGCAGCGGGTCGAGATCGTCAAGGCGCTCACCCGCGACGTCGACCTGCTGATCCTCGACGAGCCGACCGCCGTGCTCACCCCGCAGGAGACCGAGGAACTGCTCACGGTCATGCGGTCGCTCAAGGCGGCCGGCAAGTCGATCGTCTTCATCACCCACAAGCTCGGCGAGGTCAAGGCCATCGCCGACCGGATTACCGTGATCCGGCGCGGCCGGACTGTCGGCACCGCCTCCCCCGAGGCGAGCCGGGACGAGTTGGCCGCGCTGATGGTCGGCCGCGACGTCCGGCTCACCGTCGACAAGCAGCCCGCCACCCCGGGCCGGCCGATCCTGGAGGTCGCCGGCCTGGTCGTCGACGACGACCGGCAGGTCCGCGCGGTGGACGGCGTCGACCTGACCGTACGCGCCGGTGAGGTGCTCGGCGTGGCCGGCGTGCAGGGCAACGGGCAGACCGAGCTGATCGAGGCGATCATGGGGCTGCGCCCGACGCTCGCCGGCACGGTGACCCTCGACGGCGAGCCGATCCACGGCTGGTCCACCAAGAAGGTGCTCCGCGCCGGCGTCGGCTACGTCCCCGAGGACCGCAGCGTCGACGGCCTGGTCAAGGAGTTCAGCGTCGCCGAGAACCTGGTCCTCGACATCTACGACCGGCCGCCGTTCGGTAGGGGCCTGGCGCTGCGGCCGGAGGCGATCGCCGCCTCGGCGAAGGAGCGGATCGAGCAGTTCGACGTGCGTACCCCGTCGGCGGACGCGGCGGTGGGCACCCTGTCCGGCGGCAACCAGCAGAAGGTGATCGTGGCCCGGGAGCTGTCCCGGCCGCTGAAGCTCTTCATCGCCGCCCAGCCCACCCGGGGCGTGGACGTCGGCTCGATCGAGTTCATCCACGGTCGGGTCATCCGCGAGCGCGACGTCGGCACCGCCGTCATGGTCGTCTCCAGCGAGTTGGACGAGGTGATCGGCCTCGCCGACCGGATCGCGGTGATGTACCGGGGCCGGATCATCGGCATCGTCGGCCCGGACACCCCGCGCGAGGAGATCGGCCTGCTGATGGCCGGCATCACCCCCGACGCCCCCGGGACGCCTCCGGCGGGCGACCCGGCCGGGGCCACCGACGGTACGGCCGGCGGCGCGGCACCGGCCCCCGAGAGCCCTGGTAACGAGGACGAGGCATGAGCAACCCCCACCCGGTGTCCGGCTCCCCGGACAAGGAACCGGCGACCGAGGCGGAGCTGGCCGGAACCGGCAAGGCCGACCGGGGCGCCACGATGACCTCACCCAAGCAGCCCGCGCCGGGCCCCCGCCCCACGCTGGGCCGGCTCTTCCTGGACAACCTCTGGGCCGCCAACACGGTGACCGTCACCGTCCTCGCCCTGGTGCTGGCGATGCTGGTCGGCGCGGTCCTGATCATCGTGTCGGACCCGGACGTGCTGGCCACCTACGGCTACGTCACGGCCCGCCCGACCGACGCCCTGAACGCGAGCTGGACGGTGGTCAGCGAGGCGTACGCCAACCTGTTCAAGGGTGCGGTCTTCGACCCGGAGGCGTCCGGCTTCACCGCCGCGCTCAGCCCGATCTCGGAGACCCTCACCTACACCGCGCCGCTGGTGTTCACCGGCCTGTCGGTGGCGCTCGCCTTCCGGGGCGGCCTGTTCAACATCGGTGCCCAGGGCCAGGCGACGATGGGCGTGGTCCTGGCCGCCGTGGCCGGCTTCGCGTTGCCGCTGCCGCCGGTGGTGCACCTGGTCGTCGCGTTGATCGCCGGTGCGGCCGGCGGCGCGGTGTGGGGTTTCGTCCCCGGCATCCTCAAGGCCAGGACCGGCGCGCACGAGGTGATCAACACGATCATGCTCAACTACGTCGCCGTCTACTTCCTGTCCTGGATCATCGTGCAGAACGGCGTGCAGAACCCGGACCGGGCGGACGCGATCAGCCGCCCGGTCGACTCCTCGGCCGCCCTGCCCCGGCTGCTCGGCGACAACCTGCGGGTGCACGCCGGCATCCTGCTCGCGGTGCTCGCCACCTGGGCGATCGCCTGGCTGCTCAACCGGTCGACGCTCGGCTTCGAGCTGCGGGCCGTCGGGGCCAACCCGGACGCGGCGCGGACCGCCGGCATCAGCGTCACCAAGACGTACGTGCTGGTGATGGTGATCGCCGGGATGCTCGCCGGCCTCGGCGGCAGCCAGATGGTGCTGGGTTCCACCGCGAACGCGCTCACCCCGCTGGTGGTCGCGCAGATCGGCTTCGACGGCATCCTGGTGGCGCTGCTCGGCCGGGTGAAGCCGTGGGGTGTGCTGCTGGCCGCGCTGCTGTTCGGCGCGCTCCAGGCCGGTGGGAACCGGATGCAGTCGTACTCCGGGATCTCGCTGGAGCTGGTCACCGTGCTCCAGGCGCTGATCGTCATCTTCATCGCCGCGCCGGCCCTGGTGAAGGCGATCTTCCAGCTCCGGGCCGCCCGTGCCGCCCGGTTGCAGACGAGCCTCGCGAAGGGCTGGTGAGGCATGTCCACCACCGCTGTTCCCGACGTCGCCGTGGCCGCGGTCGACGAGGGTTTCTGGACCCGTCCCCGCAAGGTCGGCGCGGTCCTGCTGGCGCTGGGCGTGCTCGCCACCGTGCTGTTCGGGGCGCTGGCCACCGGCCAGCAGGCCCGGTTCACCCTCAGCGAGACCGAGGGCGGCGCGGCGCTGGAGATCCAGGGCACCCTCGGTGCGATCCTGTTCGGGGTCGTCGCCGCCGGGGCCGGCGGCGCGCTGCTGGCCGGGGTCCCGAAGCGCTGGTTCACCCTGGTCCTCGGGGTCGGGCTGGTCGCCTTCGTGCTGAGCTTCCTGTGCTGGCAGGTCTCCGCGGCTCCCGAGGGCCGCAACTTCATGCCGATGGTCAACATCGTCCGGGGCACCTTCGTCCTGGCCCTGCCGTTGATCTTCGGTGCGCTGGCCGGGGTGCTCTGCGAGCGGTCCGGCGTGGTCAACGTCGCGATCGAGGGGCAGTTGCTGATGGGCGCGTTCAGCGGCGCGCTCTTCGGCAGCCTCAGCGGCAACGTCTGGGTGGGCCTGGTGGCGGCGGCGGTCGGTGGCGCGTTCATCTCGCTGCTGCTCGCCGTCTTCGCCATCCGCTACCTGGTCGACCAGGTCGTGATGGGGGTGGTGCTCAACCTGCTGGCGGTAGGCGTCACCGGCTTCCTCTACGAGCGGCTGATGCAGACCGACGCGGACAGGTACAACAGCGCGCCACGGTTCGGCAACTGGGAGATCCCGCTGCTGAAGGACATCCCGCTGCTCGGTCCGGCGCTGTTCCGCGGCAACATCTTCCTCTATCTCGGCCTGCTGCTGGTGCTGGTCATCCACCTCGCGCTGTTCCGTACCCGGTGGGGCCTGCGGACCCGGTCGGTGGGTGAGCATCCGACCGCCGCCGACACCCTCGGGGTCAAGGTGCTGGGCCTGCGGTACCGCAACGTGCTGCTGGCCGGCGTGGTGGCCGGCATCGGCGGCGCGTCGTACACGCTGGCGCTCTACAGCTTCACCAAGAACATGATCGGCGGTAAGGGCTTCATCGCCCTGGCCGCGCTGATCTTCGGCCGGTGGAGCCCGACAGGCGCGCTGCTCGCCGCGCTGTTCTTCGGCTTCGCCGACCAGCTCGCCACCTACCTCGGGGCGATCGGCAGCAGCATCCCCAACCAGTTCCTGGCGATGCTGCCCTACCTGGCGACCATCCTGGCGGTGGCCGGGCTGGTCGGTCGGGTCCGGGCACCCGCCGCCGACGGCAAGCCGTACGTCAAGGGCTGAACGACGCCCCGGCAGGGGCCCGGCGGGGAACCCCCCTGCCGGGCCCGCACCGTCCCCGGCGTCCCCGGCGGACACGACGGGCAGCCGACCGGCACCCTTCCCGCATCCGGGTGGGGTGACCTGGGCAGAATGAGGGGATGAGCGAGATCGACTGGGAGCGCCTGCGGGCCGCCGCGACCGAGGTCATGCGGCACGCCTACGTGCCGTACTCGAAGTTCCCGGTCGGCGCGGCGGCCCTGGTCGACGACGGCCGGGTGGTGGTCGGCTGCAACGTGGAGAACGCCGGCTACGGGGTGACCCTGTGCGCCGAGTGCGGGGTCGTCTCGGCGCTGCACGCCACCGGCGGCGGCCGGCTGGTCGCGATGTCCTGCGTCGACGCCACCGGGGAGCCGCTGATGCCGTGCGGGAGGTGCCGGCAACTGCTCTGGGAGAACGGCGGCCCGGAGTGCCTCGTCGAGTCGAGGACCGGCCCGCTGCGGATGGCGGAGCTGCTGCCGCACGCCTTCGACGTGGCCGACATCGAGGCGGTCGTCGGCGAGAACCCGGTGCCCGTGGTGCCGGACCGGTTGGCCGCCTGGCGGGGGCGGGGGACCGTCTTCGTGCACCCGGACCTCTCCGCCGGGCAGCAGATCTGGACGGCGTACTGGGAACGGTCGGCGGGCGACAGCGACGAGGCCGGGCCCGGGGTGCTGGAGGAGGGCCCGAGCTGGGGCGACCCGGCGGAGGCGATCACCTGGGGGCTGGCCCGGACGCCCCGGGTCGTGGTGGTGGACGCGGAGGGCACCATCTTCTGGGCCGGCGAGGGCGAGCCGCCGCTGGAGATCCCGGCCCGCTGGGCCGCCTCCTGACCCGTCCGGCCCTCGTGCCGGTCACTGCAACGACTTCAGAGGGAACTCAACGGTGAGTGCTTTTACCGCGGTCGACGTCATCCGGGCCAAGCGGGACGGGGGTGTGCTCAGCGACGGCCAGATCGACTGGGTGGTCGACGCGTACACCCGGGGGCTGGTGGCCGACGAGCAGATGTCGGCACTGGCCATGGCGATCCTGCTGCGCGGCATGTCGGTGCCGGAGATCGCCAGGTGGACCGCCGCGATGATCGCCAGCGGCGAGCGGCTGGACCTGTCGGCGGTGCACCGGCCGACGGTCGACAAGCACTCCACCGGCGGCGTCGGCGACAAGATCACCCTGCCGCTCACCCCGCTGGTCGCGGCCTGCGGCGGCGCGGTCCCGCAGCTCTCCGGCCGGGGGCTCGGGCACACCGGCGGCACCCTCGACAAGCTGGAGTCGATCCCCGGCTGGCGGGCGGCGCTGAGCAACGACGAGTTCATCGCCCAGCTCCGCGACGTCGGCGCGGTGATCTGCGCGGCCGGTGCCGCGCTCGCCCCGGCCGACCGCAAGCTGTACGCGCTGCGCGACGTCACCGGCACCGTCGAGGCGATCCCGCTGATCGCCAGCTCGATCATGAGCAAGAAGATCGCCGAGGGTACCGGGGCGCTGGTCCTCGACGTCAAGGTCGGCTCCGGGGCGTTCATGAAGACCGTGGCCGACGCCCGCGAACTGGCCCGGACGATGGTGGCGCTCGGCGACGCCCACGGAGTGCGCACGGTCGCCCTGCTCACCGACATGTCCACCCCGCTCGGCCTGACCGTCGGCAACGCCGTCGAGGTGGCCGAGTCGGTGCAGGTGCTCGCCGGCGGCGGCCCGGCCGACGTGGTGGAGCTGACCCTGGCGCTGGCCCGGGAGATGCTCGACGCGGCCGGCCTGCCCGACGCCGACCCGGCCGCCGCGCTGCGCGACGGGCGGGCGATGGACGCCTGGCGCACGATGATCCGCGCCCAGGGCGGCGACCCGGACGCCAAGCTGCCCACCGCCAACGAGGTCGAGGTGGTCCGCGCCGACACCGACGGCTTCGTCGAGTCCGTCGACGCGTACGCGATAGGGGTGGCCGCGTGGCGGCTCGGCGCGGGGCGGGCCCGCAAGGAGGACCCGGTCAGCGCCGCCGCCGGGGTGGTGCTGCACAAGCGGCCCGGCGACCCGGTCCGGGTCGGCGAACCGCTGTACGAACTGCGCGCCGACGACGCGGTACGGCTGCCTGCGGCGCGCGCCGAGGCGGCCCTGGCGGTCCGGGTGTCGGCCACCGCGCCGTCGACGTCTCCGCTGGTCGTCGAGCGGATCGGCTGAGCGCCGGCAGCACCGGTCGACGGGGCCGGCCGGCATGGTGCCGGCCGCGACGGAACGCTATCCTCCCTGGTCAAGGGGGGCCGAACGGCGGTGACGCCGCGTGAGCAGACAGGGAATCCGATCGTGCTGGTAGCCGCGCCCGATCCCCGCGAGGTCCGCGAGGCGAGCCTCGACGAGTTGTCCCGGCTGCGTCTGCCCCTGCCGCCGGCCCAGTTTCCCCTGGTCTGGGAGCCGGGCGACGAGATCGAACTGCGGCCTACGGGGGAGATCGAGGCGCGCATCGCGGTGCTGCACCTGATCCTGGCCCGGTGCTTCGGGATGCCGGCGCAGACGGCGATGAGCTGGCTGCTCGAATCCCACCTGGTCGACATGGTCACCCCGCCCGAGTGGCAGTTCGTGGTGGGGGGCAAGGGCGACCACCGTTCCTTCGTCCTGCACCACGACGCGCTGTTCTCACTGTCCTGGGTGCTGGGTCTGAGCAAGCAGCTCGACCCGACCGTCCCGGTGGACGAGCGGCTGGTGGAGCGGATGCCGTACCTGGCCGGGGGGGAGACCTTCGACCAGTGGCAGGCCCGCATCCTGGCCGCCCCGCAGCACCCGGCGGACGCCGCCGCCCTGCTCGACCTGCACTACTGCCTGGACTGGGCGTACCTGGAGGTGGAGAAGTCCGGGCACCGGCTGCCCGGCCTGGTGGACGCGAACGCGATCGGCCAGCGCCGGTGGGCGTTGGAGTGGGCGGTGGTGCTGCGCGGCCCCTACCACGACGAGCCGCCCGGCTGGGAAGAGGTCGACCTCTCCACCTGATTGTTCCCGCGCCCGCGGTGGCGTCGCCCTCCCGTGTCCCGTCACGTCGTGGTCAGCGGGGACGCCAGGTGGTCAGGCGTACCGACGCGGTCACCGTGACCGGGGTGGGCAGCGCGGCGATCGCGGCGGCGAGCCGCGCCGGGTCGGTGTGCCAGGCGCTCGGCCCCATCCCGACCAGGGTGCCGACCTCGGCCCGGTCGAGGGTGAGCCGGGCGGTGTGCACGGCGGTGTGCGCCGGCGTGAACCGCCCGGCGAGGCTGTCGGCGACCCGGTCGGCCTTGGCCGGGTCGACCTGCAGCAGCCCGAGCACGTCGACCAGTTCGGCGAGGTGGGCGTCGGTGGGGGTGACCACCAGCAGCACCCCGGCCGGATGCAGCACCCGGTGGAACTCCTCGCCGTTGCGCGGGGCGAAGACGTCGAGCAGCACGGCGACCGACCGGTCGGCCAGCGGCAACCGCTGCCAGGTGTCGGCGAGCGCGGCGGCGGCGCGCGGGTGGGCGCGGGCGGCGCGGCGCAGCGCCGGCTTGGCGACGTCCAGGGCCAGGCCGACGGCGTCCGGCCACGCCGAAAGCACCGCCGCGAGGTGCCGGCCGGTGCCCGCCCCGGCCTCCACCACCAGCGGGTACGCCCCGAAGCCCGCCCGTTCCGGCCCGTCCGCCCCGGCGGGGCCGGTCGGTGTCGCCAGGGCGGATGTCGCCGCCTCGGCCAGGGCGGAGGAGATCACGTCGTAGTGCCCGGCGGCCAGGAAGTCGGCCCGGGCGGCGACCATCTCGGCGGTGTCCCCGAGGTGTGGGGCGCGGCCGGCGAGCAGGGTGACGTACCCCTGGCGGGCCAGGTCGAAGCTGTGCCGGCGGGGGCAGCGCAGGGCGCGGGTGTCGGTGGCGGCGGCCAGCGGCTGGGCGCAGACCGGGCAGCGCAGCCGGGCGACGATCTGCGGGTGCGTCGCGTCGACGGGCTGCTCGAACGGGTGCGGCGCGGTCACCCGCAGCAGCCTACGGCGCACCCCCGACCGGGCCGACGGTATGCCTGCCCGGCGCAGGCGTGCCGCCCGAGAGTCCTGCCCGACGCAGGCGGGGCGAGGTAGCGGCATCAGTTCGCGCGGACACCGCCGTATCGGCGACGTTGCGCGCCGACGCCCGACGGCCGAGCCCGGCTGGGCCGGGCCGGGCGCGCGAGCCTGATCGCGGGCGGTCGGCGGGCGTGACTAGGGTCGGGGGATGGTCGCAATCCGATACGAGGACATCGTCAAGGTCCCGAAGGCGCTGCTGCACGATCACCTCGACGGCGGCCTGCGGCCGGCGACGGTCGTCGAGCTGGCCGCCGAGGTGGGGCACGAGCTGCCGAGCACCGATCCCGACACGCTCGGCCGGTGGTTCGCGGAGGCGGCGCACTCCGGTTCGCTGGAGCGCTACCTGGAGACGTTCGCGCACACCGTCGCGGTCATGCAGACCGCCCCGGCGCTGCGTCGGGTGGCCCGGGAGTGCGCGCTCGACCTGGCCGCCGACGGCGTGGTGTACGCCGAGGTCCGGTTCGCCCCCGAGCAGCACCTGGAGCAGAACCTCACGTTGGACGAGGTGGTCGAGGCGGTCGTCGCCGGTTTCGTGGAGGGCAGCGCGGAGGCCGCCGGGGCGGGCAACCCGATCCGGGTCGGCACCCTGCTCACCGCGATGCGGCACGCCGCCCGGTCGCAGGAGATCGCCGAGCTGGCCGTCCGGCACCGTGACGCCGGGGTGGTGGGCTTCGACATCGCCGGCGCCGAGGCCGGCTTCCCGCCCACCCGTCACCTGGACGCCTTCGAGTACCTCCAGCGGGAGAACTTCCACTTCACCATCCACGCCGGTGAGGCGTTCGGGCTGCCGTCGATCTGGCAGGCGATCCAGTGGTGCGGGGCGGACCGGCTCGGCCACGGGGTGCGGATCGTGGACGACATCACCCCGGGCCCGGTGCCGACGCTCGGCCGGCTGGCAGCGTACGTGCGGGACAAGCGCATCCCGCTGGAGCTGTGCCCGTCGTCGAACGTGCAGACCGGGGCGGTGGCGTCGATCGCCGACCACCCGATCGGGCTGCTGCGGGAGCTGCGGTTCCGGGTGACGGTGAACACCGACAACCGGCTGATGAGCGGCACCTCGATGTCGCGCGAGATGGCGCTGCTGGTGGAGAACTTCGGCTACGGCTGGAAGGAACTCCAGTGGTTCACGGTCAACGCGATGAAGAGCGCCTTCATCCCGTTCGACGAGCGGTTGGCGATCATCGACGAGGTGATCAAGCCGGCGTACGCGAAGCTGATCGGCTGACTCAGCGGTGCGGGTGGCCGGCGACCAGGTCGGCCACCCGGCGCAGGAATTCCCGTGCGTGGGCCGCCTCGGCGCCGAGGCCGGTCTGCCGCCGCAGCACCGCCGGTTCGGTGCGCAGCAGCGCCAGCCCGCGCCGGACCAACACCTTCGGCGCCTTGCGCTGTTCGGACAGGTCCCGGGCCAGCCGCCGGACGAAGGTCGCCCCGCGCGGCCGGCGTAGCGCGTACGCCCCGGCGAGCAGTCCCCGACGGCGACATTCCGCGACGATCTCGGCGGCGAAAATCCCTTCGGCGATGAAGAGTGGCGATCCGGTCACCTCGAATGGCCGGGTGGCCACCCGTCGATCGGCGCCGATCGCATAGACCGGCACATCGGCCCGGCCCTGCTGGGCCAGTCGGGCAATTGTCTCCACCGCCGTTCCCGCGTCCCACGACTCGGGCGCGTCCCAGTCGACCAGTCCGTTCTGTCGCGGCAACGTAGGGTCATCACCGTTCTTGTAGAAGTCGTCCAGGCAGAGCACGGGAAGGCCTGTTCGTTGCGCTATGTACGACTTTCCAGACCCGGAGGGGCCGGCGAGGAGCACGACGCGGTGGCGATATTCCATTACTTTGGGTAACTCCGGAAAGACGGATTGCGATCAAATTGCATCAACATCTCATCACACCTCCGGTGACCGACAACCTGGGCTTTCTCTTTCAGGGGAGGCGTGATGGAATCTCGGAGGTCCGACCCGCCGGGTCGGCTGCTGGGCGTTGCCCGTGGCAACGCGGAGACGCTGTAATCGCGAGGGCGGTGACGTGAGCAAACGGCCAACGACGGCGAACTCCTTCCTGTCGCGTCTGCGTCGGCCGGCCGGCCGGCTCCGCGACATGCCGATCTGGTCCAAGCTCGGGCTGATCATGATCGTGCCGACCATCGCCACGGTCGTCGTGGGCACCAGCGGACTGGTGGACCACCTGCAGACGCTCAACAACGCCAACCGGGCCGGTGACCTGGCCAACCTGGTGGGTTACTCGGGTGACCTCGTCAACACCCTCCAGGACGAGCGCACCAACGCCGTCCTCCTGCTCGGCTCACCCAAGGGGCAGGCCCGCGCCCAATACCAGGAGGCGTACAACCGGGTCAACCAGCGGGTCGACCAGTCCAAGGTGCCGTACTCGCAGCAGCGTGCCGAGATCGAGGGCCTGCCGGCCACCCTGGAGACGCAGCTCGACCGGATCGACAGCGACCTGACCGAGATGCCCGGCATCCGCAGCCAGGTCTACAACGGCAAGCTGCGGCTCAGCGAGGCGGTCAGCAGGTACACCGGCCTGATCAACAATCTGATCACCATCCGTGACTCGGCCACCCAGCTCGCCGGCGACAACGACCTCAGCGACCAGATGCGCGCCGCCGCCGCGATGGCCCGCGCCAAGGAGTACGCCTCCGTCCGCCGGATCGCGGTGCACCAGGTGCTGCTCCAGAAGGCGTACACCCCGGCCCTGCGCGAGCTGTACATCTCCAGCAACACCGGTGAGCAGCAGGCCCTGCAGAGCTTCCAAGCCGTGGCGAGCCGCGCCGAGCGCGAGTTCCAGGACCAGACCGTCTCCGGCTCCGACCGGCGGCAGGCCGACATCTACGCCGGCCAGGTCAGCGCGCTCAACAGCGACAAGCTCGACGGCCTCACCTTCAGCACCGACCAGTGGGACGCGGCCATGGTCGCGTACGCCCAGCTCAACCGGGCCGTCGAGGTGCGCCTCGACAGCGACGTGGTGGCCAAGGCCGACGAGCTGCGCTCCGACGTGCAGCGTCAGGTCTTCCTGGAGACCGGCCTGCTGCTGAGCATGCTGCTGCTGGCGATCCTCTTCGCCTACCTGGTCGCCCGGTCGATGGCCCGCTCCCTGCGTGACCTGCGCCAGGGCGCCCTGTCCATCGCCCAGTTCGGGCTGCCGCAGGCGGTGGCCCGGTTGCGGGACCCGCAGTTCACCGGCCAGCAGTCGCCGGCCCAACTGGCCAACCAGATCGCCGAGCCGCTGCCGGTCCGCAGCCGCGACGAGTTCGGCCAGGTGACCGAGGCGTTCAACGCCGTCCACCTGGAGGCCGTCCGGACGGCCGCCGAGCAGGCCGCGCTCCGCTCCTCGGTCGCGACGATGTTCGTCAACCTCGCCCGCCGCTCGCAGATCCTGGTCGACAGGCTGATCGGTCACCTCGACCGGCTGGAGCGCGGCGAGGAGGACCCGGACCGCCTGGCCGAGTTGTTCCAGCTCGACCACCTGGCCACCCGGATGCGCCGCAACGACGAGAACCTGCTGGTCCTCGCCGGTGCCGACTCGACCCGTGTGCAGCGCGAACCGGCCGCCCTGATCGACGTGCTGCGCGCCGCCCAGTCCGAGGTCGAGCACTACACCCGGATCGAGTTCGGGGTCATCGACCGGGACATCGAGGTCTCCGCGCACGCGGTCAACGACCTGGTGCACCTGGTCGCCGAGCTGTTCGACAACGCGACCGCGTTCTCCCCGCCTGACTCCCAGGTGATGGTCGAGGCCCGTCGGGTCGGCGACCGCGCGTCGCTCTACGTCGAGGACCGGGGCATCGGCATCAGCGCCGAGCAGTTGGCCGACCTCAACGAGCGGCTCGCCACGCCACCCCAGGTGGACGTGGCCGTCTCCCGGATGATGGGCCTGGTCGTGGTGGCCCGGCTGGCGTCCCGGCACGGGGTCAAGGTCGAGCTGCGTCCCGGCACCGACCGAGGCACCGTGGCCGAGGTCGTCCTGCCCACGTCGGTGCTGGTGCCCCGGGCGCTCAGCGGCCGGGCCCCCGGCACGCCGGGGCTGCCGGCCGCCGGTCCGCAGTTCGGCGGCGGGGCCGCCCCGGCGTTCGGTGGTGCCGCCGGGGCCTTCGGTGGCTCCGGTGCCCCGTCGACCTTCGGCGGTGCCGGTGCCCCGTCGACCTTCGGCGCGCTTCCCGCCCTCGGCAACGGCCAGCCGCCGGCCCGGACGGGCGAGTCCGGCAACCAGGTCACCCTCGGTGGGCGACCCTTCGACCCGGCACCGCGCAACGGCTCCGGCGTCCCCGCCAACGGCGGGCGCGGGATGCCCGCCTGGTCCGACCTCACCGGCGCCAGCGGGATCAACGGTGGCGACGGCTTCAACCCGCGTGCCACCAACGGGCAGGCGACCGACCCGCTGCCGCAGCGGCGGAGCACCGACGACCCGGACAGCACCGGCCAGCAGCCGGTCATCCCGCGCCAGCTGCCGAGCAGCCCCGAGGCCCGGCCGTACAGCTCCCCGCCGGTGCCGCCGGTGTCGGCCCCGCCGCTGCCGCCCGCGTACCCGGTCGCGCCCGTGTCCGGCCAGCCCGTCTCGGGCCAGCCGGTCTCCGGTTACCCGGTGTCCGGTCAGCCGGTGTCCGGTCAGCCCGTCTCCGGTCAGCCGAGCTACGGCTACCCGGTGTCGGGTCAGCCCGCACCGGGCTACCCGGTGTCGGCGTCCCCGTACGCCGGTCAGCCGGGCCCGTCCGCGCCGGTCTCCGGGCCGCCCACCGGTCCGCTGCCGTCGCGGCCCACCTCGGGCGGGGCCGCGCCGAGCGCCGCCGCCCCGCCGGCCTGGCCGCCGGTGGCGAACCCCGACCGGGACACGGCCACCCCGCCGGTCCCGGAGCGGCTCGCCGCCGCGCTGGACATGACCACCGAGCTGCCCCGGGTGCCCCGCTCCGAGCCGGCAGCGCCGGTCACGCGGCAGCCCGCGCCGCCGGTTCGGGCCGCCCAGACGACGCCTGTCAACCGGCCGTCGGCACCCCAGCAGGTTCCCCAGCAGCGGTACGCGGACGAGACGATGGAGCTGCCGATCTTCCGGGAGCTGGAGTCGGCCTGGTTCCGTACCCGTAAGCCCGGCCCCGAGGACGCGGCCGGCGTCAAGCAGGCGGCCAACGGCACGACGGCCACCCACGCGGCCGTCGACACCGCCGGTCACCCGGCCCAGTACACCGCATCAGGGACGACAGGTAGCGCACCGATGGCAGACACTGCGCCGGCCGGGGGCGTGCCGCGTGACAACGGGTCGACAGTGAACGGCGGCGGGTTCCCCGGTCGCGGCGACGGCCCGGCGAACCGACGTCCCACCGCACCGCCCGCTGGCTGGCAGACCGCCGCCGACGAAGGCTGGCGGGCGGCGGTGGCCGCGACCGAGGCACCGGTGGCCGGCACCACCCAGACCGGCCTGCCGAAGCGGACGCCGATGGCGCAGCTCGTGCCGGGAGCGATCGAGAAGCCGACCACGTCGGTGCAGCGGCGGACGCCGGAGGCGGTCAGGGGTCTGCTCTCGGCCTACCATCGAGGTGTGCAACGCGGCCGGACCACCTCGGACAACCCCACCAACCCGGACGCGACTCCGGGCGGGCAGCAATCCTCGTCGTCTGGCTTCGGCCCGGCGGGCGGGAGCGGGCAGAAGGAGCAAGAAGGATGACAAGTACGCAGGATCTGGGTTGGCTGCTGGCCAACTTCGCCGACCGGGTGCCGGGTGTCGCGCACGCGGTCGCGGTCTCCGCCGACGGCCTGCTCCTCGCTTCGTCGCGTGACCTGCCCCGGGACCGGGCCGACCAGCTGGCCGCGATCGCGTCCGGCCTGGTCAGCCTGACCCAGGGCGCGGCCCGCTGCTTCGAGGGCGGCGCGGTGTTGCAGACCGTCGTCGAGATGGACAACGGTTTTCTGTTCCTGATGTCCATCTCGGACGGGTCGTCGTTCGCCGTCCTGGCCGCGCGCAGCTGCGACGTCGGTCAGGTCGGGTACGAGATGGCGCTGCTGGTCGACCGGGTCGGCGACGCGCTCACGCCGCAGGCCCGGACGGCTGTCGGGATGATGGGCTGACCGGGCTGACCACCTGGTCGGCCTGGGACGACAAGAACGACGGGTTCCACCGGGTGAGAGCCGGTGCCGGGGACGAAGGAGGTGAGCGGCGACATGGTCGATCGTGACGAACCGACAGGTGCGTTGGTCCGGCCGTACGCCGTGACCCGCGGTCGTACCCGTCCCCGGCTCGACATCGCCCTGGAGGCGCTCGTCGAGACGACGGTGCGCGGTCGCGCTGCTGCCGGTGGCAACGGCGGTCAGGGCCGGGAGCACCAGTACATCGCCGCGCTGTGTGACGGACGTGTGCAGTCGCTCGCCGAGATCGCGGCGCGGATGCAGCTTCCGCTCGGCGTGGCCCGGGTGCTCATCGCCGACATGGCGACGGACGGCCTGGTCGCGGTCCACGAGCCGACCATCTTGGACGACTCGGACGACGCGGTGGGCACTGAACTGCTGGAGAGGGTGCTGAGTGGACTTCGCAGGCTCTGACATGTCGCAGCGGCCGCCTGCCCCGAACGGGCGCGTGACGTCGGCGAAGATCGTTATCGCCGGTGGGTTCGGCGTCGGCAAGACGACGCTGGTCGGCTCGGTCTCGGAGATCACGCCGTTGACCACCGAGGCCATCATGACCTCCGCCGGCGTGGGCGTCGACGACACCCGGCAGGTGCCGGGCAAGACGACGACCACGGTGGCGATGGACTTCGGCCGTATCTCGATCGACCGGGATCTGATCCTGTACCTGTTCGGTACGCCCGGTCAGACGCGGTTCTGGTTCATGTGGGACGAACTGGTCCGGGGTGCCATCGGTGCCGTGGTGCTGGTCGACACCCGCCGGCTGGCCGACTGCTTCGCGGCTATCGACTTCTTCGAGCACCGGCGGCTGCCGTACCTGGTGGCGATCAACTGCTTCGACGGGATGCAGTACCACGACCCGCAGGACGTCCGGGACGCGCTGGCGATCTCGACCGACGTGCCGGTGGTCGCCTGCGACGCCCGTAACCGGGAGTCGACCAAGCACGTGCTGATCTCGCTGGTCGAGTACGTGCTGACCATGCGTCGTTCCCGCGCGGTCGCGCCGGCCTGACCGACTCCGTACGCGCCCGGTGGCGGCTCCGGCCGTGACCGGGCGCGTACGCGTTTCCCGACCCGGTACGCCGGGAGCAGTTCGGTGGCCTTCCACTGCCGCGCACCGACGGGATGACGTCTCCGGCGGCCGTGCCCGCCCGGCGTGGGAAGAGACTGTCCCGGTGCGCCGGCTCTGCGGGCCGCTGGGCGCGGCGACGGCCGGAGATGGTGCCCGGGTAGGGCCGGGTGTGGTCCGGCCCGCACGACGGCGCTGGCCCGGCCGGACGAACCGGTCGGGCCAGCGGTGAGCCGTCAGAGTGTCAGGAGCGGTAGCCGGCGGAGCGGAACTCGTACTCCCGGTCGTCATCCCGCTCGGTCGGGTCCCGGCTGAAGTCCCAGCCGCCGGCCGCCTCCCGGCCGGGCCGGCCGCCGACGGCGAAACCGCCGATCTCCTGGCCGCGACGCCAACCACGGAAGTAGCCTGTGGTGTTCTCGGCGAGGCTCGCCGCGTCCCGGACGATCCGCAGCGGACGCTCCTCGCGCAGCGGGGAACCGGGCACCAGGTTGGCCTGCGGGACCCGCTTGGGCAGCCCGGCGGAGGTTTCCGCGCCGACGGCCGGCTGCGCCACCTTCTCGGCCGCCTGCCAACCGGTGTCCGCAGTGGACGACCACTGCAGGTCGCTCTCGTCGCCGTGCCCGACGAACCAGGCCGACTTGGCCTGCGCGAAGATCAGCAGGTCGCCGTCGCCCTCGTCGGAGACCGGCGGCGGCCGGTGCTCCATCGGCGCGGGACGGCGCTCGACCGGTTCCGGTCGCCGCTCCAGTCCCGGCCGTTCGCCGCGTGCCTGCCGCTCGACCCGGTCGAGCAACTCCGGCCGCTCCGTCCGTTCGGGGCGGTCGGTGGGACGGTCCAGCCGACCCGGCCGCTCGGCCCGGCTGGGGCGCTCCAACTGCTCCGCCCGCTCGGCCCGGTGGGGTCGCCCGGCCCGGCCGGCCTCGTCCCGGTCCACCAGCCGCAGCGGCGGGGTGTCCAGGTGCGGGTCGGCGGGGGAGTCCAGCCCGTCCCGCAGGGCCCGGTCGGCCAGCGGCGGCGGCTCCACCAGCCGCAACATCGGCGGCTCCTGCGGCAGGTCGTCGGCGAGCCAGGGCGGGGTGATGCGACGGCCGGTACCGGCGTCGGTGGGGGCGTCGGCGGACCGCCCAGCCCGCTCGCCGTACGCCGGCACCACCGGGTTGTTGGCGGAGCTGTCGGACGGGTCCTCCGGGTTGTTGACCAGCGGCCAGTTCGCCCGCGACCCGGGCGGGGCGGTGGGCTGCTCCGGCTCGGGCCGGCTGACCGGCACCGGGACGTTCAGGTCGGTGGCGCTGAATCCGCCGGTGGGGGTGGAGAGCGCGCCGGTGGTCTTCGGTCGGGGCGGGATCACGGTGCGTTGCCGCTCGGCGCGGGCGTTGTTGATCGCGGCGGTGGTCAGCGTCGGCCGGAACGGCTCACCCGCCTCGGCGGGTGGCACGGTGCCGCGCTGCGCCGGAGCGATCGGGGTGATCCCCGGCGGAGGCGGCGGTGGGGCCGAGACCGGCCGGTTCGTCGGGGCGTCCACCCCGCGACGGATCGGCGGGATCATGGTGGTCGGCGCGTCCGAGCCGCGCCGGACCGCCGGCATCCCCGGGTCGGTACGCGCAGGCGGCACCGAGGTCGGCAGGCCGGCCGCGGCGGCGGGGGTGACAGGTGCCGGGGCCACCGGCGGTGGGGTGATCGGGGCGGGTGCCACAGGCGGCGGGCCGAGCGGCCGGGGTGCGGCCGGCATGCTGCTGCCGGGGACCGGCTCGGGGCGGCTACGGCGACCTGTCGGTACCGGCGGCGTCGGCTCGGCGGGCCGGACCGGACGCAGCCCGGGGCCGGTGCCGCTGATCCCGGTCAGCTCGGCGACCTGCTCGCCGCGCCTGGCGGCGGCCCGGCGACCGGGCAACGGGCTCGGGGCGCTGACCCGGGTGGCGAGCGCGCCCACCAGGGCTTCGCAGCCGGCGTCGCAGGCGCGTACCGCGGCGACCGACTGCCGGACGGTCTCGGCGACGGCGGAGGTGAGCGCCCGGTTGACGGCGGCCCGGCGCGGGGTCTCGGAGATGGCCACCCGCAGCGCGGTGACCGCCGCCTCGATCTCGCCGGCCTCGGCGACGCCGTCGGCGGTGAGCCGTGCGGTGACCGCCTCGGCGGCCACCGACATGTCCCGGCCCCGGGCCGACGTGCCGGTGAGCATGTTCGGCTCGGGCAACGCGTCGAGGACGGCCAGGGCCACCGGCTCGGCCGGGTCCGGGTAGGCCCGCAGGGCCGCCGGGTAGAGCTCGCGGAGCACCTCGCGCAGGGCCACGGCGGCGGAGTGCCGGCCGCCGGACAGGGCGGCGTGGGCGGCGAGGACCTGCTTGAAACCGGCCAGGTCCCGGGGGGTCGGCAGGGTGACCGCGGAGAGCGCGCCGGCCTGGAGGGCGCGGGCCAGGCCCACCGCCCGCCGCTCGGCTGGCGCGGACTGCATCTCCTCCAGGGAGTCGTCGTCGGCGAACCGTTCGGCGAAGTCGTCGACCGAGTCGTCGTCGGCGATCGCGAGTGGACGGCCGGCCGCGCCCAGCAGTGAGGTGACCGCGTGGTCGTCGCTGTCGGCGGCGATCGCCACGCCGCTCGGCCCGCCCGACCGCTCCACGAACAGCGTGACGAGCCGGGCGTAGCCGGCCGCGTCGTCGCTGATCTCGTGGACATGCAGCAGACGGCCTGCGTCGTCGACCACGGCGGACGTCAGCGTCGATCCGGCCGAGGCCGGTCGGTCGGCCGGATCTGCCGAGGCCAGACCGCAGTACACGCGCACGAGCGCCAAGGCGTCGTCCTCCTCCCGGGACACCGGTCTATTCACTGCCAGCCAATGATGCTCCCCGCTCGGGGTCAGTCGCGCCAGTCCACGACGGCAGAGATCTTGCCGACAATGGTGCGCCACCCCAAGCTTGCGGTCTGGGCCCCGATTTTTTTCAGCCGCCTACGGCCGAGAAAACCACCGACTCCGCCGTTGACAGAAGCGCGCAGCGCCTCGTCGAGGTCGTCCAGGCTGGAACCGGCCGAGAGCATGTCCAGCACGGCGGGTAGCCGCAGCGCGTACGACAGGTCGCGGGCGACCTCACCGGCCTCGATGAGCAGGGTGGGGTCCCACGTGTCGTGCCCGCCGCGCAGGTTCTCCACGACCAGGTCGAGCTCGTAGGTGTCCTCGTCGCGCGGGGCGATGTCGGCGGGCTCCACCCGTTCGGACAGTTCATTCCAACCGTCCAGTTGAGCCATGTCGTTAGGCGCGCCGGAGCGCACGAAGCTGACCAACGACTCGGGCGTCTTGAACAGCAGCAGCCGGCCCTTGTGGCTCAGGAAGACCGGCACCTCCTCGTCGCCCTCGGCGTCGGCTTCCTCGTCGCCCTTGGTGTCCGCGTCCGTGTCGTCGTCGGTGGCGTCGGCATCGGCGTCCGGGTCGACGGTGTCGGTGTCCGCGTCGGCGGTGTCGCGCTTGCGGTCGGTCCGCTTGCCGTCGCCCCCGGCCTTGGCGTCCGCCTCGTCGTCCTCCGCCGCGAGGGCGGCGAACTCCTCGTCGAGGATGACCACCTCGTCGTCGTCCTCGGCCTCGACGACCTGACGCCGGGCCAGGAAGGGGTCGTCCTCGTCGCGCTCGACGACGTCCGTCGGGGTCAGCTCACGCGCCGGCCGGTACGCCCGGAGCGTGAAGCCGGTGCCGGCGGGCAGGGCGATCTCGACCGGATCGATGTTCAGCTCGTCCCAGAGCGAGCGGTCGACCGGGCCGGGCTCCACGTCGGGGCCGGCCGGCCCATCGGTGTCGGCGAGCTCGGGTTCGTCGGCGTCGGGCCGTTGGGGCGACTGGCGGACCACGCTGACCTCCGTGTGCGTCGGGTTTGCCCACCCGGCGGCCTCGCGGTCGCCGAGTGACTCTGGGCACATACCCTAATGGGCGTCCCTGCGTCGGCGGACCCCGCACCCCGGCGGCACCGCGAACCCGCACCTCGACGGCACTGCGAACCCGCACCCCGACGGCGTCCGGGGCCCGCGTCCGGTCGGCGGTCCGGCGGGTTGACAAGTAGCGTAGCTACACATGAGGGCTCAGGCGCTGCACGGTCACCTGGACGCCCTGCTCCTGGCCGTGCTGGAGCAGGGCGAACTGCACGGCTACGCCGTCATCGAGGCCCTGCGCGCCCGCAGCGACGGGCAGCTCGACCTGCCGACCGGCACCATCTATCCCGCGTTGCGTCGGCTGGAGCGGGCCGGTCACGTGGCCAGCTCGTGGAGCACCGTCAACGGTCGGGAGCGGCGCACCTACCGGCTCACCGACTCCGGCACGGGCGTCGCTGGCCGGTGAACGGGCCGGCTGGCGCGAGTTCAGCGCGACCGTCGGCCGGTTCCTCGACCCCGCAACCCCACCCCCCGCCCCGGCCTGACCCCGCCCGGTCCGCGTCCGACGGCCCGACCCGGTGCCGCGGTCCGCAGCCGGGCGGGTGGTCAACGGCAGCCAGGTCAGGGCCGCGTCCTACCGCCCGACCGACCAGGCGAACAGCGCCACCCCGGCGACCGCGCCGACGAGCAGCGTGCCGGCCAGCCCGAACCCGAGCAGCCGTTCGACGGGCGGGGCGGTCCGGCCCCGCCGGGCCGCCCAGCGCCCGCCCAGCAGGGCCACCGGCGCCACCCCGGCCACGACCAGCCAGATCCCGTCCATCGGAGCGGCGAGCACCTGGAAGCCGGGCGGCGGTGCCGGCCCGGGCCGGCGCGACGGGTCAGGGCGTCAGGGCCAGGTAGCCGCGCTCGGCGGCCGCCTGGAGCAGCCACTGGTCCCGGTACCAGCCGGGGGTGGCGACCAGGTCGGTGTGCCGTCCCCGCTGGACGACCCGCCCGGCGTCGAGCACCAGGATCTCGTCCAGGCCGGCCAGGCCGCTGAGCCGGTGAGTGATCACCAGCACCGAGCGTCCGGCGGGGGTGGCCGCCAGCGTCGCGGCGAGCACCGCGTCGGCGGCGACCGGGTCGAGCCCCTCGGTCGGCTCGTCCAGCACCAGGACGCCGGGCGCGGCGAGCAGCGCCCGGGCCAGCGCGAGCCGCTGCCGCTGCCCGCCGGAGAGCTGACCGCCCTCCTCGCCGACCACGGTGTCCCAGCCGTCCGGCTGCGCCCGTACCCAGTCCAGCAGGCCGGCGGCGCGGGTCGCGTCGACCAGCTCCGCCTCGTCCGCGTCCGGCCGGCCGAGCAGCAGGTTCTCCCGGACCGAGGCGTGGAAGACGTACGCCTCGGCGAGTAGGCCACCGACCGCCCGGGGCAGCTCCCCGGGCGGGTACGCCGAGACGTCCCGGCCGGCGAGGGTGACCCGGCCGGCGTCGGGTCGTACCGATCCGGTGAGGACGGCGGCCAGGGTGCTCTTGCCCGCCCCGCTCGGCCCGACCACCGCGATCCGGCGTCCGGCGGGCAGGTCGAGGTCGAACCCGGCCAGCGCCGGCGCGGCACCCTCCCGGTACCGGACGACGACCCCGTCGAACCGCACGTCGAGACCCGTCGTGGCCGCGTCCGCCGCCGCGGTGCCGGGCTCCGGCGTCGGTCGCCGCCGATCGGGCCCGTCCCCGGGGTCACCGTCGGGGGTCTCGTCGAGCAGGCCGGCCACCCGGGCCAGGCCGGCGCGGAGCTGGGTGTGCTGACGTGCCGCGCCGACCAGTGCCAACGCGATCTCGACCGCGGCGAGGGTGCCGACGGCGAGCACCCCCACCAGCACCCCGGACACGTCGGCGCGGAGCGCGGCGAGCACCACCCCGGCGGCGGTCAGCCCGGCCACCAGCACCCCGGCCGCGTCCACCGCGAACCCGGTCGCGGCGAGCCGGCGCTCCAGCCGGGCCAACCGGTCGGCGCGTCGGGTCGCGGCCCGCAGCGCCTGGTCGGTGGCACCGAAGGCGGCCAGGTCGGCGGCACCGTGGGTGAGGTCGACGGCGTCGGTGGCGAGCGCGCCGCGCAGCGGCGCGACCTCGTCGGCGGCCCGGCGCGTCAGCGCGGTGGCCAGCACCGGCAGCGCCACCCCGGCGACCAGCAGCCCGACCGCGAGCACCCCGGCGGCGGGCAGCGAGACCAGCGCGGCCCCGCCGACGGCCAGCACCCCGACCAGGGCGGCCGCCGCCCCGGGCACGAGCACCCGCAGCAGCAGGTCCTGGACCGCCTCGACGTCGGAGACCAGCCGGCTCAGGGCGTCCCCGCTGCGCTGGCCGGCAGGCCCCCGACGGGCGGCGAGGCTGGCGAAGACCCGGGCCCGGACGTCGGTGATCATGCGGAGCACGGCGTCGTGACCGGCGAGCCGTTCGGTGTAGCGCAGCACCCCCCGGCTGATCGCCAGCGCCCGGACGGCGACGATGGCGACGGTGAGCCGGTCCAGCGGTGGCTGGCCGGCGGCGCTGATCAGCAGCCAGGTGGCGGTGGCCATCAGGGCCAGGCCGGCGAGTTCGGTGGCCGACGCGAGCAGCCCGGCCCCGACCAGCCGGCCCAGGTACGGCCGGGCCAGCCGCAGCACCACCCGCTCGGGTCGCGCGACAGGGGCGGGTCCGGTGCGCATGGTCGGGCCTCCCGCCCCGGGGGCAGGGGCGGCCGGGCGGGCGCTCACCGGCCGGCCTCCGCGGTCGGGGTCAGTTCGGTGACCCGGCCGGCGTCGACGTGCAGCACCCGGTCGGCGTCCGCCAGCAGGGCCGGCCGGTGTGCCACCAGCAGGGCGGTACGCCCGGCGACCAGCCGCCGGGTCGCGTCCAGGACGATCGTCTCGCTCGCCGTGTCGAGCCGGGCCGTCGGCTCGTCGAGCAGCACCAGCGGGGCGTCCCGGAGGAAGGCACGGGCCAGGGCGACCCGCTGCCGCTGGCCGCTGGACAGCCCGTGGCCGCGCTCGCCGAGCAGGGTGCCCAGCCCGTCGGGCAGGGCCGTCACCACCTCGTCCAGCGCCGCGTCGGCGACCGCGCGCGCCACGTCGGCGTCGGGGGTGTCGGGTGCGCCGAGCCGGATGTTGTCGGCCAGTGAGGCGGCGAACAGGTGGGCCCGCTGCGGCACCCAGGCGATCTGCCGACGCCACTGCTCAAGGTCGACCTCGGCCAGGTCGGTGCCGGCCACGGTGATCCGGCCGGCGGTCGGGGTGACGAAGCCGAGCAGCAGGCCGAGCAGGGTGCTCTTGCCGGCGCCGCTCGGCCCGACGACGGCGATCCGTTCGCCGGGCCGGATGGTGAGCGTGACGTCCCGCAGGGCGGTGGTCCGCTCGTAGGCGACGGTGACGCCGGAGAAGACGATCTCGCCGTCACCGGTCGGTGTCCGGGCGCGGCCGGTGGCCGCCGGGGCACCACCTGCCGGTACGGCGGAGACGGTCAGTGCCTCGTCCAGCGCCGTCAGCCCCTCCATGCTGGCGTGGAACCGGCTGCCGGCCGCCCGCAGCGGCAGGTACGCCTCCGGGGTGAGCAGCAGCACCAGCAGCGCGGTGGCCAGGGTGATCCCGCCGTCGAGCAGCCGGATGCCGACCGGCACCGCGACCAGCGCCACCGACAGGGTGGCGACCAGCTCCAGCACCAGCGCGGAGAGGAAGGCGATCCGCAGCGTCTTCATGGTGGCGACGCGGTGCCCGTCGGCCATCCGGCGGACCACGCCGGTCTGCGCCCCGGCCCGCCCGAACGCGCGCAGGGTGGGCAGCCCGGCGACCATGTCGAGGAAGTGCCCGCCGAGCATCGACAGCCGCCGCCACTGCCGTTCGGTGGCGGCCTGGGCCTGCCAGCCGAGCAGCGCGCCGAAGACCGGGATCAGCGGGATGGTCAGCACGATGATCAGGGCCGAACTCCAGTCGGCGAAGACGAGCCGGGCCAGTACGGCGGCGGGCACGGTGACGCTGAGCACGAGCTGGGGGAGGTAGCCGGTGAAGTAGGCGTCCAGGGCGTCGAGGCCGCGCCCGGTGAGGGTGGCGAGCTGCCCGGCCCGCTGGCCGGCGACCCACCCGGGCCCGTGCCGGCCGACGGCGGCGAGCAGGTCGGCGCGGAGCGTCGCCTTGACGGTGGCGGCGGCCCGCGCGGCGACGGTGCCCTGCCCCCAGGTGACCAGGGCCCGGCCGCCGACGGCGGCGACGAAGCCGGCCAGCGCGCCGGTGTCCAGCCGGCCGTCGATGCCGGCGGCGAGCACCGTGGCCAGCGCGGTGGCCTGTGCGACGACCAGCAGCGCGGTGAGCCCGCCGAGGGCCGCGAGCACGGCGAGGTCGCGCCGGGCCGCGGGGACCCGGCGCAGCAGACGCGGGTCGAAGGGACGGCGGTTCACCGGTACACCGGTGCCCTGCCGTCGGTCCGTCCCCGGAACACCCACCAGCACATTGCCTGGAAGCCTAGTAGGGCCGGCAGGAGGGGCAGCAGCAGCCAGCCCGGCAGCCGTAGCGTCGACCCGCCGGCCGCCGCCTCGGTGACGGTCACGGTGGCCGCCGGGTCGACCGTGGAGACCAGCACGGCCGGCCAGCGGGCCGCGCCGACGAGGGCCACCGGTAGCGCGAGGGCCGCGCCGGTGGCGGCCAGGGCCACCCCGGGCCGACCCCGGCGCAGCGCCGCGCGGGCCGCCAGCAGCGCCCCGACCAGCGCCACCACCAGCGATGCTATACGTAGCATGGCTACGTATAGACGCGTGCGGAACTGCCGTCCGGTACGCGGGGCGTCAGCTCAGGAACAGCGAGATCGGCAGGGCGGCCAGGGTGGTCGTCACCGCCAGCGCGGCGGCCCCGAGCACCCGGGGCGGCCGGTCGGCGACCAGCAGCCGCTGCACCCGGACGTCGAGGTCCCGGTCACCGAGACCGAGCGTGCCGGCCGGGGCGATCCGGTGCCCGGCGGCGGCGAACCGGCGCAGCGCCCCCGCCAGCGGAGCCTCGGCGTGCAGCTCACGGGCCTTGTCGTCGGCGCGCATCTCGACCAGCAGGGCCACCCGCTCGTGGGCGGCGCCGACCCAGCGGAACCACGGCAGCGCCCGGCGCAGCGCCGTGAACGGCAACAGCACCAGGTCGTGCCGCTCCTGCGCGTGCGCCCGCTCGTGGGCGAGCACCGCCGCCAACTCGGCCCGGTCCAGCAGGCTGAGGGTGCCGGCACTGACCACCACCCGGGGCCGCACCCCGGGCAGGCAGTACGCGGCGGCACCGGGATGGTCGAGCACCAGCGCGCCGGGGATCGCCGGGTCCCGGCGGGCGACCAGGGTGAGCAGGTCCCGGTGCCGACGCTGGGCCCGCACCGTGGAGTGCACGCTGCGGGCGGTGGTGCCGAGCAGCACCGCGCCGATGCCGAAGCCCACCCCCACCAGGCCCAGGTGGACGGCGGTCACCCCGGCCGGCAGCGTGCCGTGGGCCAGGTCGTCGGCGAGGGCCAGCAGCGCCCCGCCTGTCGGCCGGTCGTACGCGGTCAGCCCCAACGCCATCGGCAGGCCCATCGCGGACAGGCCGAGCGCCAACCCGACCGCCTGCCAGCAGACGATCGCGACCCGGGGGGCCCGCCACGTCCAGGTGGCGCGGGCCAGCACCTGGGCGGTCAGCCAGCAGGCCAGGACCGTCCCGGCGAAGTGCACGGCGTACGCCACGGCGGTCGCCCTACCGGTCCGTGGCCTCGTCGACGGCCCTGGGTCGACCGGCGCGCGGGTCCCCGACCCGGTCGGTCAGTCCGGCCCCGGTCGACCCGGCGTCGGGTCCGGCCGGTGTGGGGCCGGTCAGCCCCGCCTCCGCGCCGAGCGCCGCCCGCAGCACCTCGGCCTCGGTGCCGGTCACCGAGCGGGCGAAACGCACCAGCGCGGCGTCCCGGCTGCCACCGAGGTCGAGGGCGTCGAGCATGAGCTGGGCGATGTGCGCCTCGCGGCTGGCGGCGGCCCGGTAGCGCCAGGCCCGCCCCTCGCGTTCGCGCTGCACCATGCCCTTGCCGGCGAGCCGGTCCAGCACCGTCATCACCGTCGTGTACGCCAACTCGCGCCCGTCCAGCGCCTCGGCGACCTCGCGCACGGTCACCCCGTCCGACGTGCCCGGGATCCCGTCCCAGAGCACGTCCATCACCGCCCGCTCAAGATCGCCCAACCGAGTCACCGGGCAATCCTACCCCCGGTAGTACGACCGGTTGTCGGACCACCCGGCGGCCGACCGCACCGCTCCGCCGCCCGGTCCCACCCCGGCGATCATGTGGCAGCCCGATGATCATGCGGGACCGGCCCCGGATATCGCGGGCCGACCACGGCGACCGCGCAACCACGGCGACCGCGCAACCACGGCGACCGCGCAACCACGGCGACCGCGGGGCCACGGCGACCGTGCCGGCCCGGCCGTCGACCGTCGCGGTCCGGCGGCTGTCCCCGGGCCGACGGGGTCGCGCCGGTCGGGGCGGCCCCGTCGCCGTCGGGCGGGAGCGGGTGGCCCCTCGGGCCGGTGCGGGCACCCGCCGATCGAGGCCGACCGGGGCCGTTCGGACCGGATCCGACCCGGCGCTGTCCGTTGCCGGACCATCCACTGTCGGGGGTCCGACCCGGACTGGTAGACGATCACCAGTCTGTGAAGGAGGCACCTAATGAGGGCTCACGTTCGTCGACTGACGGTCGTCCTCGCCGCGACGGTCGCCGGGACGTTCCCGACCGTGCCGGCGTCCGCGGCCGGGACCCCGCCAGGCCCGGTCGCCGTGACGGCCGTGGCCGACGGGCTGGCCCTGCGGGTGGACTGGACACCCCCGGAGGACCGGACGGGCATCACCGGCTACCGGGTGAGCACGGTTCCCGCCGGCCTCTCCCTCGACCTCCCCGCCGACGCGGACCACGCGGTGCTCGCCGGCGTCCGCCCCAACACCGGGTACGTCGCCGAGGTGGCCGCCCTGGCCGGGGCGGACGCGTCGCCCCCCACCCGGGCGGGCGGCCCGGTCACCGTGGCCGCCCCCGGCGGTTCCCTGGTCGCCGTGCCCCCGGCCCGGCTGCTGGACACCCGCTCCGGGCTGGGCGCACCGGCCGGTGCCACCCGGCAGGTGACCCTGACCGTGGCCGGCCGCGGCGGCGTCCCCGGTACGGGAGCAGCGGCGGTGGCGTTGAACGTCACGGTCACCGCCCCGGCCGGGGGTGGCTTCGTCACGGCGTACCCGGGCGGGACGGCCCGGCCGACGGCCTCGAACGTCAACTACGCCCGGGGGCAGACGGTCGCCAACCTGGTCGTGGTGCCGGTCGGTGCGGACGGCACCGTCGTGCTCTACTCGTCCGCCCCGACGCAACTGGTGGCCGACGTCGCCGGCTGGTTCTCCACGGCCGGCACGGCCTCACCCGCCGCCGGCCTGTTCCACGGCCTGGCCCCCGCTCGCCTGGTCGACACCCGCACCGGCCTCGGCGGCGTCACCCCCGGCCCGGACGGGCAGCTCGACGTCCAGGTCACCGGAGCCGGCGGGGTGCCCGCCTCCGGGGTGTCCGCGGTGGTGCTCAACACCACAGTGGCCGGT
This sequence comes from Micromonospora cynarisoli, assembly GCF_030518815.1. Taxonomy (NCBI): domain Bacteria; kingdom Bacillati; phylum Actinomycetota; class Actinomycetes; order Micromonosporales; family Micromonosporaceae; genus Micromonospora; species Micromonospora cynarisoli. The sequence goes on from NZ_CP130426.1 coordinate 5,771,481, forward strand.
GCCGACGCCGCCGGTTTCGTCACGGCCTACCCCGCGGGGCAGCCCCGACCGACCGCCTCGACGCTGAACTTCGTGGCGCGGCAGGTCCTCGCCAACCGGGTGATCGTGCCCGTCGGGGTCGACGGCAGGGTGAGCTTCTACAACCGGGCCGGCTCGACGCCGTTGGTCGTCGACGTCACCGGCTGGTTCAGCGACGGGTCGGACCCGTCCGTCGGCGGGGCCTACCTGGCCAGCGTCCCGCCGACCCGGATCGTCGACACCCGGGCCGGCCTGGGTGCCCCGAAGGCGCCGGTCGCCGGAGGCGCCTCGCTGCCGGTGGCCGTGGCGGGCCGGGCCGGCCTTCCGGCGGCCACCGCCGCGCTGCCCCCCCACCGGGATGATCGCCAACGTCACGGCGGTCCAGCCGACCAGCGCCGGTTTCCTCACCGTCTACCCGTCAGTCACCGCCCGCCCCACCGCCTCGGACCTCAACTTCACCCCGGGCGCGGTGGTGCCCAACCTCTCCGTCGCCCCGCTCGGTGTCGACGGCGGCACGCTGGTGCACAACTCGGCCGGCGTCACCCACGTCGTCGTGGACGTGGTCGGCTACTTCCTCGGCGACACGGCGGTGCCCAGCAGCACCCGTCAGGTGGACGCCGGTGACGTCCGCGCGGTGACCGGCCCGCCCGGGGGCGACCGTCAGGTGGTGCTGGCCCCGACGGCGACGACGCCGCGACCCGGTGAGGTGCTGTCCGCCGGGGTCGGCCCGACGACCCCGGAGGGACTGCTGGTCAGGGTCGTCGACACGGCCACCGACGCCCAGGGCAACCGGGTGCTGACCACCGAACCGGCGACGTTGCAGGAGGCGTTCGGGGCCGGACACTTCGCGGTGTCCGCGCCGTTGTCCGCCGACGACGTGGTCGCCGCCGGCACGCCGGCCGGGGCGGGGCCGGCCGCCCTGACCCCGGACCGGTTGCGGCGGAGGCTCGCCGGCCGGGAGGCGACCAGCCCGGTGGGACAGGGCATCAACCGGACGGTGAGCTGCTCCGGGGGCGGGTCGGTCGCGGTGGTGGGGAGCGTCGGCGTCAGCCCGTCGGTCGACCTCTCGGTCGAGTGGGGCTGGTTCTCGGTGCAGTCGGTGACGTTCACCGGCACCCTCTCCCAGGACGCCGCGCTGACCGCCACCGCGAAGGCGGCGAGCGGCTGCCACCTCGGCCCGGTGCCGCTGCTGCCCGCGCCGATCCGCTTCGCGCCTGTCACGTTCAGCATCGGGCCGGTGCCGGTGGTGGTCACCCCGCAGGTGCAGTTCTACCTGTCGGCCGAGGGCACCGTCAGCGCGCAGGTCACCGCCGGGGCCAGCCAGCACGCCGAGGGCACGCTGGGGCTGTCCTGGTCCGCCGCCGGTGGTCTGCGGCCGATCGCCCGGACCAGCAGCAGCTTCACCTACACGGCACCCACCCCGTCCGGGGGCGCGTCGGTGGCCGCGCGGGTGGGTCCCCGGCTCGAACTCTTCCTGTACGGGGTGGCCGGCCCGTACCTGACGGCGGACGTCGCGGTCGGCCTGTCGGCGAATCCGGCGGCCGAACCGTGGTGGACGTTGACCGGTGGCCTGGACGCCGGCGCGGGCATCGCCCTGCCCTCGCTCGGCTTCGACCAGAGCAATCCGTCGATCCTGCGTTACCGCCGGACCCTCGCCCACGCCCCCTGGCCGCAGCATCTCTACGCGGTGGAGTGCGTGAGCAGCGACTGCTACACCACGCTGCGCCTGGTGCAGACCGACGACCGGGGCGGCGGCCGGCGGCAGATCGGTGGCACCTTCTCCGGCGGGGTGACGGGTCTGGCGGTCAACCCGGGCGGCACCGAGGTCGTCATCCAGCGGACCTTCTCCGGCCGGGGCAGGCCCCTCTTCGTCCGTAACGTGTCGACCGGGCAGGACCGCCAGCTCACCTTCCAGGACCCGAAGTGCACAGGCATCGACACCTTCGACACGTTCCCGGTGTGGTCGCCGAACGGCGCGAGCGTCAGCTTCTCCCGGAGCAGCAGCTTCGGGAACTACACCTGCCCGTCGGACGGCATCTACGTGGTCCCCGCCGGTGGCGGCACCCCCACCCGGGTCAGCGCCAACCGGTGGGACGGGCCACCGTCGTGGAACCCGACCAGCGACAGGTGGGCGGTGACCACCGCCACCCAGCCGGCGACGCTCTACACCAGCGCCACCAACGGCAGCGGGAAGAAGACCCTCTACAGCGGGGGACGCGACGAGGGCTTCAGCCCCGCCGCTTGGTCGCCGGACGGCGCGACGATCGCGTTCGGCACTGACAACGGACGGGTGTACGGCTACTCGCCGGCCGGCGTCCGGCTGTGGAGCCTGACGCCGGCCAACTACTGCACCGGCTACCCGGTGTCCTGGGCCCGGGACAGCGAGTCCGTCTTCTACCTGGGGTGCCAGGCGGGGGACCACTCCCGCACCGTCCACCGGATCAACGCGGCCCCCGGCGCGGCTCCCGCCCCGATCACGTTCGACCGTCCGGTCGTCGCGCTGGCGGTGGGCCGCTGAACCGGGACCCGGGACCGGGCCGGTCACACCCCCTTGGGGTGCCAGACCGTCTTGGTCTCCAGCAGCGCGGTCATCCGGCCCAGGCCCGGGTCGCCCGTCCAGTCGTGGTCGGCCGGGGCCGGCCGGAGCACCCGCTTGAGGTTCTCCGCGGCCCTGGCCTCCAGGTCGGCCGCCAGTTCGGAATCGGTCACCCCGGCCAGGTCGATCGCGTTGACGTCCAGGTGCGCGGCCAGCGTCGGCGCGGTCTCGGTGATCCGGCCGGTGAGCAGGTTGACCACCCCGCCTGGCAGGTCCGAGGTGGCCAGCACCTCGGCCAGGGTCACCGCCGGAAGCGGGGCCGACGGGGAGGCCGCCACCACCACCGTGTTGCCGGTGACGATCGCCGGGGCGATCACGCTGACCAGGCCGAGCAGCGCCGGGGACTCGGGGGCCACCACGGCCACCACCCCGGTCGGCTCGGGCGCGGACAGGTTGAAGTAGGGGCCGGCGACGGGGTTCGCGCCGCCGTACACCTGGGGGAGCTTGTCGGCCCAGCCGGCGTACCAGACCCAGCGGTCGATGGCCGCGTCCACCTCGTCGGCCGGGACGCCGAGCGCGACGAACTGGTCGCGGCGGCCCTCCAGCATCTCGGCGACGCGGTAGAGGATCTGACCCCGGTTGTACGCGGTCGCCCCGGCCCAGCCCTTGACGGCGGCGCGGGCGGCGACCACCGCGTCCCGCGCGTCCTTGCGGGAGGCCAGTGACACGTTCGAGGACTGCACGAGATACGACCGTCCCGACTCGCTGCGCGGGAACTTCCCGCCGATGAAGAGCTTGTACGTCTTGCGTACCGCGACCCGCTCAGACATTGAGGTACGCCTCCAGCCCGTGCCGGCCACCCTCGCGGCCGTAGCCCGACTCCTTGTAACCGCCGAACGGCGAGGTCGGGTCGAACTTGTTGAACGTGTTGGCCCAGACCACCCCGGCGCGCAGCCGGTCGGCGGTCCACAGGATGCGCGAGCCCTTGTCGGTCCAGATCCCGGCCGACAGCCCGTACGGCGTGTTGTTGGCCTTCTCGACGGCCTCGGCCGGGGTGCGGAAGGTCAGCACGGACAGCACCGGGCCGAAGATCTCCTCGCGGGCCACCCGGTGGGCCTGGGTGACGCCGGTGAAGATGGTCGGCGCGAACCAGAACCCCCGGTCGGGCAGCTCGCACGGCGGCGACCAACGCTGCGCGCCCTCGGCCGCCCCGGCGTCGGACAGCTCGCGGATGCGGGCGAGCTGGGCGGCCGAGTTGATCGCCCCGACGTCGGTGTTCTTGTCCAGCGGGTCGCCGACGCGCAGCAGCGCCATCCGCCGCTTGAGCGCGTCGAGCACCTGCTCGGCGACGTTCTCCTGGACCAGCAGCCGGGAGCCGGCGCAGCAGACGTGACCCTGGTTGAAGAAGATGCCGTTGACGATCCCCTCGACGGCCTGGTCGACCGGCGCATCGTCGTAGACGATGTTGGCGGCCTTGCCGCCCAGCTCCAGGGTGACCTTCTTGCCGGTGCCGGCCACCGACCTGGCGATGGCCTTGCCGACCTCGGTGGAGCCGGTGAACGCGACCTTGTCCGCACCCGGGTGTTCCACCAGCGCCCGGCCGGTGTCGCCGGCGCCGGTGACGATGTTGACCACGCCGGCCGGCAGGTCGGCCTGCTGGCAGATCTCGGCGAACAGCAGCGCGGTCAGCGGGGTGGTCTCGGCGGGCTTGAGCACCACCGTGTTGCCGGCGGCGAGCGCGGGCGCGACCTTCCAGGCGAGCATGAGCAGCGGGAAGTTCCACGGGATGACCTGCGCGGCCACCCCGAGCGGTCGTGGGTTCGCGCCGAAGCCGGCGTACGGGAGCTTGTCGGCCCAGCCGGCGTAGTAGAAGAAGTGCGCGGCGACCAGCGGCAGGTCGACGTCCCGGGACTCCCGGATCGGCTTGCCGTTGTCCAGCGACTCCAGCACCGCCAGCTCGCGGGAGCGTTCCTGGATGATCCGGGCGATCCGGTACAGGTACTTGGCCCGGTCCCGGCCCGGCATCGGACCCCACACCTTGTCGTACGCCTTGCGGGCGGCGCGGACCGCCCGGTCGACGTCCTGCGTGCCGGCCCAGGTGACCTCGGCGAGCACCTCCTCGGTGGCCGGGTTGACCGTCTTGTCGAGGTTCTCGCCGTCGACGAACTCGCCGTCGATGAACAGCCCGTAGGACGACCTGATGTCGACGATCGCGCGCGACTCGGGCGCAGGGGCGTATTCGAACATCATGCTCAGTCCAGGGTGAAGTAGTCGGGACCGGAGTAGGTGCCGGTCGTCAGCTTGGTGCGCTGCATGAGCAGGTCGTTGAGCAGGCTGGACGCGCCGAACCGGAACCAGTCGGGGCTCAGCCAGTCGCCGCCGACGGTCTCGTTGACCATCACCAGGTACTTGATCGCGTCCTTGGTGTTCTTGATCCCGCCGGCCGGCTTGACGCCGACCTGCCGGCCGGTGGCGGCCCGGAAGTCGCGGACCGCCTCCAGCATCACCAGGGTCACCGGCAGGGTCGCGGCGACCGGGACCTTGCCGGTGGACGTCTTGATGAAGTCGCCGCCGGCCAGCATCGCCAACCAGGAGGCCCGCCGGACGTTGTCGTAGGTGGCCAGCTCGCCGGTCTCCAGGATCACCTTGAGGTGGGCTGCCGGTCGCCCCGGGCGACCGCCATCAGCAGAGCCGCAGGCTTCCTTGACGGCCTTGATCTCGTCGTAGACCTCGGCGTAGCGGCCGGCCAGGAACGCGCCCCGGTTGATCACCATGTCGATCTCGTCGGCCCCGGCGGCGACTGCCGCCCGGGTGTCGGCGAGCTTGACGTCCAGCGGCGCCTGCCCGGACGGGAACGCGGTCGCCACGCTGGCCAGGTGCACGGCGCTGCCGCGCAGCACCTCGGCCACGTGCGGCACCATCGCCGGGTAGACGCAGACCGCGCCGACGTGTGGGCAGGTCGGGTCGGCCGGGTCCGGGCGCAGCGCCTTGGCGGCCAGGGCGCGGACCTTGCCCGGGGTGTCGGCCCCCTCCAGGGTGGTCAGGTCGACCATCCGGATGGCCAGGTCGATCGCCTGCGCCTTGGCGGTGGTCTTGATCGAGCGGGTGCCGAGCTGTGCCGCCCGCTGCTCCGCGCCGACCTGGTCCACCCCGGGCAGGCCGTGCAGGAAGGTCCGCAACGCGGTCTCGGATCGCCCCAGCTCGGACAGGTCCGACCGGGCCGACGTCGTTGTCGCCGTCATGACCCGAATACTACGCAGCCGCGAGTCGGGTGATCCGGGTCACAGTGTCCCGGGTGACCGGCCCGGCCCGCCGGGCCGGGGGTGAGCGACGTCGCCGCCCGCCGCGCACCCCGTACTGCCGGCCGACCGGGACCGGTAGGTTGAGCGATCGTGGACGTACACGTCATTGACCACCCGCTCGCCCAGTCCCGGCTGACCGCCATGCGGGACGCCCGGACCGACTCGTCGTCGTTCCGGGCCGCGCTGCACGAACTCACCACCATGCTGGTGTACGAGGCCGCGCGCACCTTCCCCGTCGAGAAGTACCCGGTGCAGACCCCGGTCACCGGTGCCGAGGGGACCCGGCTGGCGAACCCGCCGCTGCTGGTGCCGGTGCTGCGGGCCGGCCTCGGGATGGCCGACGCGGCGCTCGGGCTGCTGCCGGAGTCGTCGATGGGCTTCGTCGGCCTGGCCCGCGACGAGGAGACGTACGAGCCGCGTGCGTACATGGAGTCGCTGCCCCGGGAGCTGGCCGGCCTGCCGGTGCTGGTGCTCGACCCGATGCTGGCCACCGGCGGTTCGCTGGAGCACTGCTGCCGGCTGCTCGCCGACCGGGGCTGCACCGACATCACCGTGCTCTGCGTGCTCGCCGCGCCGGTCGGCATCGCTCGGCTGGAGCGGTCGGGGCTGCCGCTGCGGCTGGTCACCGCGTCGATCGACGAGGGGCTGAACGACAACATGTTCATCGTTCCCGGTCTCGGCGACGCCGGTGACCGCCAGTTCGGCGGAATGCCCCGCTTCTGACCTGCCCACCGCCGCTACGGTCGGCGTGGGCAGGTGGGCGGCCGGCAGGTCACGGGCGAGCGGTCGGACCGGCCGGCGGGGTTGCCTTCCCACCCAGAGCGAGTCGGTGAGCGCGGGGTGCGTTCAGGCGCTACCGTCTCGGGCCATGACTGGTGTTGCGCTGGCGGAGGAGTTGTTGCTCCTCGCGTATGACGATGAGACCGGCAAGGCGACCATGCCCCGGATCAGCCTCGACCTGGGGATGGCCGCCGCCGTCCTGGTCGAGCTGGCCCTTGCCGGCCGGATCGCGTACGTCGATGGGAACCTGGCGGTGACCGATCCGACGCCGGTCGGCGAACCGATCCTGGACGGGGTGCTGGGCCGGATGGCCGCCGACACCCCGCACAGCCCCTCATCCTGGGTGCAGCGGCTGCGGCACGGCCTGCGTGACCGCATCCTCGGCGACCTCGTCGAGCGGGGCGTGGTGCGCGACGTCGAGGAGACCGAGCTGGACTTCATCGTGGTGCACCGCTACCCGACCACCGACCCGTCGGTGGAGCAGGACAGCCGGCGGCGGCTGGCCGAGGCGCTGGCCGGCGAGCAGCTTCCCGACGAGCGGACGGCGGCGCTGGCCACCCTGGTGGCGGTGCTGCGGATGGAACCGGCGCTCGGCCTGACCGGCAGCGCCGCGCAGGACGCCAGGCGTCGGCTGGAGGAGATCGCGGGCGGGGCCGGGTTCTCCGGCACGATCAGCCTGGAGGAGTCGGTGGTCCGCCCGTCGGTGGCCCTGGTGGTCACCGCCCTCGGGCAGGCCGTCGACCAGGCGCTCGGCAAGCGCGCCGTGGGCTGACCCGGCCCGCCCTCGGCGGGTGGGGTAGCAATGTCGCTGATGTGGCGGTATCCGAGGCCGGGGATACCGCCACATCAGCGACATTGCACAGTGAGGTCAGATGCCGAGGGCGGTGGCGACCTCGGCGCGCAGCGTGGTCAGCGCCGCCGCCGCGCGGGTCCGGGCCGCCGGCACGTCGCCCTCCGCGACCGGCTCCACCACCTCCAGGTACGCCTTGAGCTTCGGCTCGGTGCCCGAGGGACGGATGACCACCCGGGCGGCGGCGGTCCGCAGGATCACCACGTCGGCGTCGGGCAGCAGATCCTGCGCCCCGGTGACCGGCGCACCGAGCAGCGTGGTCGGGGTGGCCGCCCGGACCCGGGTCATCGCGTCGGCGATGATCCGCAGGTCGTCCACCCGGACCGACAACTGGTCGGTGTGGTGCACGCCGAACTCGGCGGCCAACTCGTCCAGCCGGTCGGTCAGGGTGCGCCCCTGCGCCTTCAGCCCGGCGGCCAGCTCGGCGACGGTCAGCGCGGCGGTGATGCCGTCCTTGTCGCGTACGTGGTCGGGGGCCACGCAGTAGCCGAGCGCCTCCTCGTAGCCGTACGCCAGCGGCGGCGTCCCGCCCCCCGCCCGGACGATCCACTTGAACCCGGTCAACGTCTCGTCGTACGCCCGGCCCCGGGCCGTGCACATCGCCCGGAGCAGGGACGACGACACGATCGTGGTCGCGTACAGGCCGTCGACGCCGCGCCGCATCAGGTGGTCGGCGAGCAGCACCCCCACCTCGTCCCCGCGCAACATCCGCCACCCCGTCCCGGTGCCGGCCGGCTCGCGGACCACCACCGCGCAGCGGTCGGCGTCCGGGTCGTTGGCGATCGCCAGGTCGGCGTCGGTGGCGTCGGCGAGGGCGACCAACCGGTCCACCGCGCCGGGCTCCTCGGGGTTGGGGAAACTGACGGTGGGGAAGGCCGGGTCCGGTTCTGCCTGGTCGGGCACCACCCCCGGGGTCGGGAAACCCGCCCGGGCGAAGGCCGCGGTCAGCACCGCCGCCCCCACCCCGTGCAGCGGGGTGTACGCCACCCGCAGGTCACGCGGCCCGCCCGGGGCGATCACCGCGACGGCCCGCTCCACGTACGCGGCGACCAGGTCGTCGCCGAGCACCTGGCCGGGTGGGCCCAGCGGCACCTGCGCCAGCGGGCCGACCGCCCGGATGGCCGCCTCGATGCCAGCGTCGGCCGGCGGCACGATCTGCGCCCCCGCGCCGAGCGCCCCACCGAGCTGGGCACCCAGGTAGACCTTGTAGCCGTTGTCCTGCGGCGGGTTGTGGCTGGCCGTCACCATCACCCCGGCCACCCCGCCGAGCTTGCGCACCGCGTACGCCAGCACGGGGGTGGGCAGCGGCCGGGGCAGCAGCAGCGCCGGCCGGCCCGCGCCGGTGGCGACCTGGGCGGTGCGCTCGGCGAACTCGCGGGAACCGTGCCGGGCGTCGTACCCGATGACCAGCGGACCCTCGCCGCCCTCGGCGGCGAGCCAGCCGACCAGCCCGGCCGCCGCCCGGGTGACCACCGCGAGGTTCATGCCGTTCGGCCCGGCGCGCAGCGGGCCGCGCAGCCCGGCCGTGCCGAAGGTCAGCGGGCCGGCGAACCGGTCGGCCAGCTCCGGCGCGCTGGCCGGCAGCCGGTCGAGCACGGCCCGCAGCTCGTCCCGGCTGGCCGGGTCGGGGTCGTCGTCGAGCCAGCGTCGAGCCTGGTCGCGAATCCGGTCGAGGTCAATGGTTTCCGCCGCCATCGCACCTTGATAGCACGGCGGCGGATCACCGGGTCCGGTCGACCCGGATCACCCCGCCGGGCGGGCCGGACCGGCCCGCCCCGCGACCCGGCTCAGCTCGACCCGGTGAGCTGGAACGACTTGACCATCTCGTCGAAGATCGGCTTGCTCTCGGCGAACCTGGCGTCGTTGGCGGTGAGGTAGAACGAGTAGACCTTTCCCTCGTGCACCACCCCGCGCCACACCCCGTGCCGCTTGTCGCCGCCGTCCCCGCAGGTGTACTCGAACTCGGCGGCCGACTTGCCCGCCAGGTCCTTCTCGCCCATCGCCAACTGCTCGTAGGGCTTGGCACAGGAACTCGTCCGGTTCCGCAGCCCGTTCTCCGCCACCTCGGCCCACCGGCTCGACGAGCCGCCGAACTTCTCGGTGAGGATGCGCACCTTGCGGCCCTTGTCCTGCGGGTCGACGTAGTCGATGTAGACCCCGCCGGTCGCCCGCTGCCAGCCCTTCGGCACGTTCACCCGGATGCCCCGGGCGCTGTGCTCCTGCATCGGCGGCAGCTCGCCACCACCGGCAGCCGGTGTGCTCGGGCCGGCCTGCGGGGGTGGGGTCGACTCCGGGTCGCCGCTGCTGAACAGCGCCACCGCGCCGATCAGCAGCACCACGGCCAGGCCGCCGGCCGCCGCGAGCTGGAGCTTGCGCGGCCAGCCCTTCACCGTGCCGACCAGGCGACCGCCCGCACCCTTCGCCCGGCCGAGCGCGCCACCGTCGGCCCCGCCCGGCGGCGGGGGCGGCGACGTCCACGACTGGCCGGTGCCGGGGATGGACCACTGCCCGCCGTACACCGCCTGGGTCGGCTCGGCGTTCCCGCCGCCGCCGTAGATGGCCTGGGTCGGCTCCGCCGCCCCGTAGCCGGACCGGCCGGCCGGGGTGCCCGTGCCGATCCGCTGGGTCGCGTCGGCGGTGCCGCCACCGATGCGCTGGGTGGCCTCCGGAGCGCCCGTGCCGATCCGTTGGGTGGCGTCCGGGGTGATCCGCTGGGTGGCCTCGGCCCTGCCGTACGTCCCGGCGGTCGGGCCGGTCGGCAACGCGCCGGCGGTGGGCCCGGTCGGCGGGGGCATCGCGCCGGTCGGGGTGTGCAGCGGGCCGGCGAGCGCGTCGGCGCTGGTGTCGTCGAGAGCGGCGGAGGAGGCCACAACCGGCTCGGGGCGTTCGCCCCGGCGCAGCTTCGCCAGCCGGTCGGTCAGCGACTCACCGGCGGCCAGCATCGCCCGGCCGCCGATCTGCCCGCTCGGCTTCGGCTCGGCCGGCGGTGCGGCGATGGCCGGCGGCCCCGACGGACGCTGCACCGGCACCACCGAGTACGGGTCGGTGATCGAGTTGACCGCCGTCGCCGTGCTGGTCAGCGGGCCGGCGAGGAGTTCGCGCAGCATCGCCCGCGCGGTGTGCACGTCGAGCCGGCGGGCCGGGTCCTTCTCCAGCAGGCCCATCAGCACCCGGGTCAGCGGGCCGCTGCGCTGCGGGGTGGCCGGCGGGTCCTCGACCACCGCGTGCATGGTCTCGATCGGGTCGCCCTTGTCGAAGGGGGGACGCCCCTCGACCGCCGTGTAGAGGGTCACGCCGAGCGAGAACAGGTCGCTGGGCGGGCCGAAATCCTGCCCCATGGCGCGCTCGGGGGAGATGAAGTGCGGCGAGCCGAGCACCATCCCGGGGGTGGTGAGCTGGACGTCGGTGGGCATCCGGGCCACCCCGAAGTCGGTCAGCACGCAGCGGCCGTCGGTGCAGATCAGCACGTTCGCCGGCTTGACGTCGCGGTGCAGCACCCCGTTGGCGTGCGCCACCTCCAGCGCGCCGAGCAGCGCGATGCCGATCTTGGCGACCGCGCGCCCGGCCACCGGGCCGTCCTCGATCACCATGTCGGCGAGGCTGCGGGCGTCCAGCAGCTCCATCACGATCCACGGCCGGCCACCCTCGGTGACCACGTCGTACACCTGGACCACGGCCGGGTGCTGGATCGCGGCGGCGGCGCGGGCCTCGCGCAGGGTGCGTTCGTACATCGCGTCCCGGTCGCTGGGGGCCAGCCCCGGCGGCAGGACGACCTCCTTGACCGCCACGTCACGTCGCAGCAGGGTGTCTGTCGCGCGCCAGACCGTGCCCATGCCGCCGTTGCCCACCGAGGAGCGCAACTCGTACCGGCCGCCGATGGTGGTGCCGGGTGCTGCGCGTCCGTTGGGGGGACTCACTGGTCCGCCGCTCCACGTCGGGATCTGAGTCACAGGAAAAGCCACCGGGAAAGTCGAGGGGGCTGGGACACAACCTCTCTATCTTGCTGGTTCCGACGCCCGATGCGAAACCCGACGCGGCGGACCTTTGTGCTATCCGACCGTACCCACCGCCGGGCCGAACGGTGTGTACCTGGCCGTTCACCTCCCGTCGACCGATGCCGAACCGAGATGTGCGCCATCCCTCACCCCACCGACGGGCCCCCGCGTCCTACCATCCGTGGATGAGTGAAGCGCGGGCGAGCGAGTCGGGGTTCCCCATCAAGGGTGTGTACACGGCCACGGACCTCCCCCCGGAGCTGGACTCCCGCCTGGGCGAGCCGGGTCGTTACCCGTACGCCCGGGGGGTCTACCCGACGATGTACACCTCCCGGCCGTGGACGATGCGGCAGTACGCCGGCTTCGGCACCGCCACGGAGTCCAACGCGCGCTACCACCAGCTGCTGAAGGCCGGCACCATGGGCCTGTCGGTCGCCTTCGACCTGCCCACCCAGATGGGGTACGACTCCGACGACGCCATCGCGCACGGCGAGGTGGGCAAGGTCGGGGTGGCGATCGACTCCATCGAGGACATGCGGCTGCTCTTCGACGGCATCCCGCTGGACAAGGTCTCCACCTCGATGACCATCAACGCGCCCGGCTCGGTGCTGCTGCTGCTCTACCAGCTCGTCGCCGAGGAGAACGGCCTGTCCGGCTCGGCGCTCAACGGCACCATCCAGAACGACATCCTCAAGGAGTACATCGCCCGGGGGACGTACATCTTCCCGCCGAAACCGTCGCTGCGGCTGGTCGCCGACACCTTCGCGTACTGCCGCAAGGAGGTGCCGAAGTGGAACACCATCTCCATCTCCGGCTACCACATGGCGGAGGCCGGTGCGACGCCCGCGCAGGAGATCGCGTTCACCCTGGCCAACGGGGTGGAGTACGTCCGGGCCGCACTGGCCGCCGGGCTGGCGGTGGACGACTTCGCCCCCCGGCTGTCGTTCTTCTTCGTGGCCCGCACCACCCTGCTGGAGGAGGTCGCGAAGTTCCGGGCCGCCAGGCGGATCTGGGCCCGGCTGCTGCGCGACGACTTCGGCGCGAAGGACCCGAAGTCGATGATGCTGCGGTTCCACACCCAGACGGCGGGGGTGCAGCTCACCGCCCAGCAGCCCGAGGTGAACCTGGTCCGGGTGGCGGTCCAGGGGCTCGCCGCGGTGCTCGGCGGCACCCAGTCGCTGCACACCAACAGCTTCGACGAGGCGATCGCGCTGCCCACCGAGAAGGCCGCCCGGCTGGCGCTGCGCACCCAGCAGGTGCTGGCGTACGAGACGGACCTGACCGCCACCGTCGACCCGTTCGCCGGGTCGTACGTGGTGGAGGCGATGACCGCCGAGATCGAGGCGGCGGTCAACGACCTGATGGACCGGGTCTTCGACCACGGTTCGGCGGTGGACGCGATCGAGGCCGGGTTCCAGAAGCGGGAGATCGAGCAGTCGGCGTACCGGTTCGCCCAGCAGATCGACGCGGGGGAGCGGGTCGTGGTCGGGCTGAACCGCTTCCAGATCGACACCGAGGAGCCGTACGAGCCGCTGCGGGTGGACCCGACGATCGAGGCGACCCAGGCGGAGCGGCTGGCCCGGCTACGGGCCGAGCGGGACGGCGCGACGGTCGAACGGGCCCTGGCCGAGCTGCGGGCCGCCGCCGAGGGCGACGAGAACGTGCTCTACCCGATGAAGGAGGCGCTGCGGGCCCGCGCCACGGTGGGCGAGGTCTGCGGCACGCTGCGCCAGGTCTGGGGGACGTACCGTCCGAGCGACCGCTTCTGATCTTCGGGCCGACTGCTGCGGTCCCGGTCGGTGCGCTGCCCGTGGCCCGGCGGACGGTCCGACCCCCGACGCTGACCCGGACGGCGACCTCCGCCGGTGGTCCGCTGCCGGCAGGGGGCGCCGTCGTCGTCCGGTCGGGGCCGCTAGGGGTCGCCGGGCGAGGTGGGTGGGGCTACCGTCGGTGACAACCTGGCGGTGGTGTGCCGGTCGGATCGCCCGGATCGCGGGCGGTCCGCGTGGTCGGGGCGTGCGATGCGTGGTTCCTGGGTAAACCCGAAGGGGTGAACGGGACGGACAGCATGTCCGGGCGTGCCCGGAGGCGGCGTGTCACCGTCGGGGATCGGCTGCTCACCCAGGGGCGTCGGCTAATTGTCGGACGGGCGGCCAACCGGTGCGACCAATGCGACAATTCGGATACGACGGCCCCGGATCGACGCCGATTTCGCGACCGCCCAATCGGTTACGCGTTGTAGGAGGTGGGGGGCAGATGACGGCGTCCGACCGCGATCTACCTGCTGTCCCGCAGATATTCGAGCCCTCCCACCAGGGCTTACGTGACGCTGTGCGCTCTGATCGCTACCATAACGAGGTTGCGCAGCGTCACCATCGGAGGTCTAGGCTGTCTGCTGTCCTCCCCGAAGATCCATCCATTTCTAGTGATCGAGAATTCGACGTGACGAGTGCGTTGACGCTGCCGAACGGCAGCCAGCTGGCGTCGTCCTGGCCGGAGGCGCCGTCCGGGTCCCAGCCCCTGCCCCACGATCTGGATCACCTGCTCGCGCTGCGGGTACCCGGTCTGATCGCCACCCGCCGCCACCTCCACTCCCACCCGGAACTGTCCGGGGAGGAGTTCGAGACGGCGGCGCTGATCGCCCGGGAACTCACCCTCGCCGGGTTGCACCCCCGACTGCTGCCCAAGGGCAACGGGGTGATCTGCGACATCGACGGGCGGCCGGACGGCCCGGTCGTCGCGCTCCGCGCCGACATCGACGCGTTGCCGCTGACCGACCCCAAGGACGTCCCCTACCGGTCCACCGTGGAGGGGGTCTGCCACGCCTGCGGCCACGACGTGCACACCGCGGTGCTGCTCGGCGTCGGCATGATGCTGGCCCAGCTCGCCGACGCCGGCCAGCTCGACGGCCGGGTCCGGCTCATCTTCCAGCCGGCCGAGGAGATCCTGCCCTGCGGCTCGCTGGAGGTCATCGAGGCCGGTGGGCTGGAGGACGTCGTCCAGATCTTCGCCCTGCACTGCGACCCCAACCAGCCGGTGGGGAAGGTGGGGCTGCGGGTCGGCCCGATCACCGCGGCGGCCGACAACGTCACCGTGAAACTCACCGGGCCCGGCGGGCACACCGCCCGCCCGCACCTGACCGTCGACCTGGTCGACGCGCTCGGCCGCCTGGTCACCGAGGTTCCGTCCCTGGTCAACCGCCGGGTGCCGGCCAACAGCGGGCTGCTGCTGGTGTTCGGCCACGCCTCGGCCGGCACCCGGTACAACGTCATCCCGTCCGAGGCGTGTGCGGCCGGCACCCTGCGGGTGATGGACCGCGACACCTGGGAGCGGGCCCCCCAGATCGTCGCTCAGGTCGTCCGGGACGTCCTCGCGCCCACCGGCGCCACCGTCGACCTGGAATACCTGCGCGGCCGGCCGCCGGTCAGCAACGACGCCCGCGCCATCGGCATCCTCACCGCCGCCACCGCCGCCGCGCTCGGCCCGGAGGGGATCGCGGAGACCCCGCAGAGCATGGGCGGCGAGGACTTCTCCTGGTATCTCGAACACGTCCCCGGCGCGCTGGCCCGGCTCGGCGTCGGCCGGGTCGGTGGCCCCACCGTCGACCTGCACCGCGCGTCGTTCGACGTCGACGAGCGGGCCATCCCGGTCGGGGTGCGGCTCATGGTGCAGACCGCGTTGCGGGCACTGGCGGCGGTCCGCTAGGCACCGGCGGGTGGCCCCCGCCGCCGCCCGGTCCCACCGGCGGGTGGCCCCCGCCGACCGGTCCCGTCGGCGGCGCGGGCCGCCGCTGGCGGCGTCGCCGACGCAGCAGCACCACGGCCACCGTCACGGGCAGCCCGATGAGCAGCAGCCAGGGCAGCAACGCCCCCAGCACGGTGAGCAGCACGCCCATCGAGGCGAGGAAGACGGTCCAGCCGCCGCGCAGGCCCACCATGAAACCGGTCCGGTCCTCCTCCTGCTCGTCGTCGGCCGTCGAGGCGTCCCGGCCGACGAAGGTCACCGTGACCGTGGAGAGCGCGGTCAGGTCGGCCAGCCGACGCTTCTTCGCCTCCAGCGAGGCCAGATCCGCCTCCCGGCGGCTCACCTCGTTCTCCAGGGAGACCAGCTCGGGCACCGTGTCGGCCCGCGCCAGCAGCCGGCGGGCACTGTCCACCCGGGCCCGCTGGGTGATGATCCGGGCGTCCAGGTCGACCGTCTCCTCGGTGACGTCCTGGGTACGGATCTCGCGGCGCTGCTGCCGCCCGTAGGTGGCCAGCTCGTCGACGAGCGCGGTGAACTTCGCCGCCGGCACCCGCAGCTCCAGTTCCGCCTGCGCGGACGCCGAGACGCTGCGCCGCTGGTCCCCACCGACGAACCCGCCGCTGGCGGTGACCGCCTCCACCGCCCGCCGGGCCGCCGCCTCGACGTCGTCCACCTGCACCCGCATCGTTCCGGTGTAGATGATCGCCCGCTGGTCGACCCGTAGGTCAGGGGCGCCCGTGCCGGCCTGCCCCGCCGCCGCGTCCCGGTCCGGTGCCGCGCCGCCCGGTGCCCCCTGGACCGGTGCCTTCTCGGCCGGCGCCGAGCCGGCCGAATCGCCGCCCCGGTCGTTCGCCCCGCACCCGGCCAGCAGCAGCGCCGCCAACCCCATCGCCGCCAGGGCCCGCGCCCCGGCTCTCGCCGTCCTCAGTGTCATCCCCGCTCCCGTCGTCGTCCGTCCCCCGGTTCCGGGGCGATAGCTCGGACGCGGCGCACGGCCGCCCCGGTTCCGGCAGACTGCGCTGAGGACATCACGATTCGATATTCGAGGAGTCACGATGCGGCTCACCAAGTACACGCACTCCTGCCTCCGCATCGAACGCGACGGGGCGGTGCTGGTCGTCGACCCCGGCGTGTTCAGCGAGGCGGCGGCGCTGGACGGGGCGGACGCGGTGCTGGTCACCCACGAACATCCCGACCACCTCGACGTGGCCGCGCTCACCCGCCGGCTGGACCGGGAACCGCTCCCGGTGTACGGGCCGGCCGCCCTCGGCGCGGTCCTCGGCGACGCGGCGCAGGCGCTCACCCCGGTCGCCCCGGGCGACACGTTCACCGTCGCCGGCATCCCGGTCCGCGCCGTCGGCGGCCGGCACGCCGTCATCCACCCCGACATCCCGGTGGTGGAGAACGTCGGTTACCTGTTCGACGGCACGGTCTACCACCCCGGCGACGCGCTGCACGTCCCCACCGACGTCGAGGTGCAGACGCTCTTCGCCCCGATCCACGCGCCCTGGTCGAAGTTCTCCGAGGTGGTCGACTTCATCCGGGCGGTCGCCCCGCGCCGGGCGTACGCCCTGCACGACGCGCTGCTCAACGACAACGGCTACGGCGTGCTCGACAGGCAGTACACGGCGCTGTCCCGGACCGACTACCAGCGGCTGGAGCCGGGCAGCCGGATCGACGCCTGACCCGTGGCCGTCGACGAGTCCGAGCTGGCCCGGCAGCTCTACCGCACCCCGCCCGACCGGTTCGTCGCCGCCCGGGACGCCGCCGTCGCCGAGGCCCGCCAAGCCGGTGACCCGGCCACCGCCCGGCGGATCGCCGGCTGGAAACGGCCCACGGTGGCGGCCTGGCTGGTGAACCTCCTCGCCCTGGACCGTCCCGACCTGGTCGCCGATCTCGGGCCGCTGGCCGAGGCGCTGCGCACCGCCCAGCGTGACCTCAGGGGCCCCCGGCTGCGGGAACTCTCCGCCCAGCGGCGGGAACTGGTCGCCGCCCTGGTCACCGAGGTACGCCGGATCGCCGCTGACCTTCCCGACGCGCCGCCCGCCGCCCGGCTCCCGCTGGCCGAGGTCGAGGCCACCCTGCACGCGGCGCTCGCCGACACTGCGGTCGCCGAGCAGGTCCGCACCGGACGGCTGCTGAAGGCGGTGCACCACTCCGGCTTCGGCGAGGTGCCCCGCCCACAGCTCCGACTGGTCACCGGCGGCGGGGAGGCGGCTGCCGGCGGCGGGGCGGAGCGTGCCGGTGCCCGGGCGGCGGGCGGCGTACCGCAGCGGGAGGCCGACCGGGGCGGGGCGCGCCGGGCCCGGGACGCGCAGGTGGCGGCGCGGGCCGCCCGGGCCGAACAGGCCAAGCACCGCCGGGCCCTGGACCGGGAACTGGCGGCGGCGCGGGCCGCCCAGCGGCGGGCCGAACGGGACCTGGACGGCACGACGACGGCCGAGCGGGACAGCGCCGCGGCGCTCGACCGGATCGAGGGTGAACTGGCCGAACTGGAGCGCCGTCGGGCCGTCGCCGAACAGGAGCTGAGCCGGGCGAAACTGGCCCGCCGGGCGGCCGAGCGGACGCTCACCGCGGCCCGTCGCCGCACCGGTGAGGTCGAGGGCGCGATCGAGGCGGTGGACGCCGAGGAGGCGGACCCCACGGCGGGCGGTGAGGAGGCAGACTGAACGCGATGAATGCGTGTCGCGGGCGTGCGGGATGACGCCGGAACAGGTGGCCGCCGGGAGCAAACCCGCCGTGCTGGAGCTGGGGGAGTTGTTCAGCCGTTGCCCGGGGACCCTGCGCCGGGCCAGGACGATGGGCATCCCGGGCTGGGCGTTCTATGTCACCGGGCGGGCCGGCGCGCTGGGCGACATCCGGGCCGAGACGGTGGTGGCGGCGCTCGGCTTCCTCGCCCCGGAGGCGGTCGCCGACGGATGGGACACCGCCGTCCGGGTGGTCCGGCCGCTGGAGGTGGCCACCGCCCACCTGACCGAGTGCTGCCGGTGGGGCGCCCAGCATCTCGACGACCTGCCCGGCACACCCCGGCTGACCGCCCTGCTGGAACGGGTGGTGGCCGCGGCCGACGCGACGGGCATGCCGCTGTTCGCCGCCTGGCGGGCGATGCCGCTGCCCGCGCACGCCGAGGGCGCCCGGGCCGCCGTGGCCCTCCTGCTGCTGCGGGAACACTTCACCGGGGCCTACCTGCTCGCCGTGCGGGCCGCCGGGATGACCCCGCTGGAGGCGGTGCTGGCCGGGCCGGAGGGGGAGGCCGGGGCGGCGGCGTGCGGGTGGTCCCCGCCGTACCCGCCGGTCGGGCCACTGGTGCGGCGTCGACTCTGGGCCGAGGCGGTGACCGACCGGTTGGTCTCGGCCGGCTTCCGGGCGCTGCGCCCGGCCGAGGGCCGGGAGCTGATCGAGTTGCTCACCGACGTGCGGGCCCGGCTGCGCGCCGACGCGGACGGCTGACCCGCCCACCGGGCCCGGTCCGAGGGGCCCGCCGGCGCGCTGAGCCGGCGCCCGGTCCCGGACCGGCGTGACCGGGCCGGTGGCCCGGAAAATCGGCGGCGGGGCGGCGGGCGGGCTGCCAGGATCTGCGGCGTGACGCTCCCCGCCGGCTGGACCGCCCGCCGTCCCACCCTCGACGACGTGCCCGCGCTGCTCGCCGTGGTGCACGCCGCCGACACGTTCGCCATCGGCCACCCCGACTTCGACGCCGACGACGTCCGGGCCGCGCTGACCGCGCCGTTCTTCGACCCGCAGCGCGACTCCTGGCTGCTGACCGATCCTGGCCGGCAGGTGGTCGGCTGGAGCCTGGTCGACAACCCGACCGGGGTGGGCCGCGAACACGTCGACGTCTTCGTCGACCCGGACCGCGCGACGGAGCTGCGTGCCGTGCTGCTCGACCGGATGCTGCACCGGGTCGCCGAACGTGCCACCGAGCGGGGCCGGCCCGCGCTGACCGTCCGCGCCGCCGTCTGCGCGCCGGAGACCCGCTGGGCCGGCGAGCTGACCGCCGCCGGGTTCACCCGGGCCAAACGGTACGTGCGGATGAGCCGGTCGCTGGCCGACCTGCCCGCCGAGCCGCCACCCCCGCCCGGGGTGACCGTCCGGCCACTGCGGGCCGGTGACGAGGCCGACCTGCGGCTGTTCCACCACATCCACGACACCGCCTTCCGGGACACCCCGGACTACGAGCCGGCCGGGTTCGAGGGCTGGCGGGACCGGCTCACCGACGGTGGGCGGGTCTGGGACGAGTGGTTCCTCGCCGAGGTCGACGGCGAGCCGGCCGGCGCGCTCAACTCGTCGGACCAGGCACTGGACCAGGACATGGGCTGGGTGCGCACGCTGTCGGTGCTGCCCGCGTACCGGCGGCGCGGGGTGGGGGCGGCGCTGCTGCGGCGGGCGTTCGCGGTGTACGCGGCCAAGGGTCGGGGCCACGCCGGGCTCGGCTTCGACCTGGCCAACCCGACCACCCCGGTCACCCTCTACCGCGCGGTCGGGCTGCGCGAGACCCGCTGGATCGACCTGTACGAGCGGAGCGTGCCCGCCGCCTGAGCGGACCGCCCCCGGTGCGGGGCGGCTGCCGTCGGCCGGCCCGGTGTGTGCAGGGTGACGCCCGCCGGGGTCGCCGTCGGGTGGCCCCGCCGCCGGGAGCACACTGGACCGGTGCGATACGCGTTACGCCGAGGCGGTGCCGGTGGGGCGGGACCGCAGCTCGGAGACGTAGTCGTCGGGCGCGCCCGCCTTCTCGGCGGCGTTGGCGATCTCCGACAGGTACCAGGCGGTCGGCAGGCCACCCTCGTAGCCGTCGAAGACGTACACCCAGGCGGTCACGTCCCCGTCCAGCGTCGAGACCCGCACGGTGAGCTTGCGGTACGTGCCGGCGGTGACGCCCTCCAACTCGTCGAGCTGGGCGGCGTCGTACGGGTCGATGTCGTACAGCGCCACGAAGACCCGGTCGCCCGGGGACTCGACCACGGTGCTGACGGACCCCTCCCAGCCGATCACGTCCTCACCGGCGAAGGTCAGCCGCCACCCCTCCAGCCAGCCGACGCCCACCATGGGCGAATGCGGGCAGTAGGCCCGCATCCGGGCGGGGTCCAGGTTTGAGCCGTAGGCCGCGTAGTGACGCACGGCGATGACGATAGCCCGGCGGACGGGTGGGGGAGAATACGACAGTGCGTGTCGGACGGGTTCGGGAGAAGAAAGTCACTGTGAGCACCGAGGAAGGGCGAGGGCTGTGAGCCACATCGTGATCATCGGCGGGGGGCCGGCCGGCTACGAGGCGGCCCTGGTCGCCGCCCAGCTGGACGCCGACGTCACCGTGGTGGAGGCCGAGGGCGCCGGGGGGGCCTGCGTGCTCTCCGACTGCGTCCCGTCGAAGACCTTCATCGCCAGCTCGGAGGTGGTGACCGGCTACCGGGACACCGAGGAGTTCGGCATCCACTCCGACGGGCTGGAGGCGGTCACGGTCGACGCGCGGGCCGTGCACGCGCGGGTGAAGCGGCTCGCCCTGGCCCAGTCCGCCGACATCCACACCAAACTGATCAAGGCGGGTGTGACCTTCGTCGCGGGTACCGCCCGGATCGGCGAGGACACTCTCGGTCACACCCATCGGGTCGTCGTCACCCCCGCCGACGGTGGCGGGGAGTACACGATCGATGCCTCCACCGTGCTGGTGGCCACCGGTGCCACCCCGCGTCAGCTCCCCACCGCGCTGCCCGACGGGGAGCGCATCCTCACCTGGCGGCAGGTGTACGACCTGCCCGAGCTGCCCGCCCACCTGATCGTGGTGGGTTCCGGCGTCACCGGGGCCGAGTTCGCCAGCGCCTACCTGGCGATGGGGGTCGAGGTGACCCTGGTGTCCAGCCGGGACCGGGTGATGCCGCACGAGGACGCCGACGCGGCGATGGCCATCGAGCACGTCTTCCGCAGCCGGGGCATGACCATCCTCAACAACTCCCGGGCGGACGCGGTCCGACGCGTCGGCGACGGCGTCGAGGTGGTCCTCTCCGACGGTCGGGTGGTGACCGGTTCGCACGCCCTGATCGCCGTCGGCTCCATCCCGAACACCGCCGACCTCGGCCTCGCCGAGTACGGCGTCGAGCTGGCCAAGGGCGGTTACGTCACCGTCGACCGGGTGTCGCGTACCAACGTCCCCGGCATCTACGCCGCCGGCGACTGCACCGGGGTCCTGCCGCTGGCCAGCGTGGCCGCCATGCAGGGCCGGATCGCGATGTGGCACGCCCTCGGCGAGGCGGTCCGGCCACTGCGGCTGCGTACCGTCGCCGCGAACGTCTTCACCGATCCGGAGTTGGCCACCGTCGGCGTCTCCCAGGACGAGGCGGACGCCGGCCGTACCCTGGCCCGTCAGGTGATGCTGCCGCTGACCGGCAACGCCCGCGCCAAGATGGACGACCTGGCCGACGGGTTCGTCAAGTTGTTCTGCCGCCCGTCCACCGGCCAGGTGGTCGGCGGCGTGGTGGTGGCCCCCAAGGCCAGTGAGCTGATCCTGCCGATCACCATGGCGATCGAGAACAACCTCACCGTCAACGAACTGGCCCAGACCATCACGATCTACCCGAGCCTGTCCGGTTCGATCACCGAGGCCGCCCGCCAGCTCATGCTCCACGAACTCGAATGACCCCTGGCCCGGGTCGGACGCCGGTCGTGGCCCACATGGGCCGATGTAGCGGTATCGGAATGGCGGGATGCCGCTGAAGCGGTGACACAGCCACCGTCGGTGACCGCGTGGCTGCGCATACCAGGGTGGTGCGCCGCCCGCCGCACGGCGGCTGCCGCCCAGCGCGGCCGGCGGGAGGGGGTCGGCGAAGCGGAGGGCGTCGGCGTACCGTTGGGTACGCGCGGCCCCCACACCGTCAGGTCCCCCGTTCCTGACGAGTGGGCCGCCGAGGGTCGCCGGCAGGTCCCGTGCCGGCGACCCTCCCCCTTGTCAGCTGACCGGAACGAGGGCCGGCCACCCGGCCCCCACCGTCAGACTCCCCGACGATCACCCTGCCCCGTTGCCGGCCGCCGATACGGTGCCCGGCATGACCCCCCGCCACCTCACCGCGCTCACCGCCGCCGTGCTCCTGCTGGCCGGCTGCGGCGGCGACCCCGAGCCGACCGCCGCACCCACGCCTGCCGCGACCAGCCGTGCCCCGCTGCCCCCGCCCCTGCTCGTGCGCGGCACCTTCACCCTGGAGCAGTCGACCTTCACCTGGTCCGAGAAGAACCGAATCTGTGCGGGCGTGGGCGGCCACGACGACATCGCGCGCGGCACCCGGGTCATCATCACCGACGCTGCCGGTGTGCACCTCGCCGTCGGCAAGCTGGACGTCGGGCAGCCCGTCATCGACCCGACCGACGCTACCCGGGCCACCTCCTGCCTGTTCCCCTTCACGATCTCTGGAGTGCCCAGCGGCAAGGGCATCTACGGGGTGCAGGTGTCCCGTCGTGACAAGGTCCAGTTCGACGAGGTCGACCTGGGGAAGCCCATCAGCCTCGGCGTGACCTGACCCCGGACGCACCGCGGCCCCGCCCTCCACCAGGGAGAGCGCGGCCGCTTGCTGCTTGGTCGGCGCCGGCCGGAGAAAATGCGGTCGCCCCGGCGTAGCGGAGGTCGTACGGTGACGGCATGCGCAGTGCCGTGGTGACCACGACGCCGGGAGATCCCGGCGTGCCGCACTGACGTCTTCCGTCGACGAGGCCCCGGGCGATCCGCCCGGGGCCTCGTGGCGTTCCGGGCACGGTCGCCTCCGGCTCGTACCCGATCAAGGAGCGCGACATGATCGACCACCGTAGGCTCGGCCGCGAACTGGACCTGTTCGTCTCCGACCCGCTGGCGGGCGCCGGGCTGCCGATCTGGCTGCCGGCCGGCGCGGCGGCCCGGCACGCCGTCGAGGAGTACGTCCGCGAGTTGGAGCGTCGGGCCGGCTACCAGCACGTGTACTCGCCACCGCTGGGCAGGCGCGAGCTGTTCGCCCTGTCCGGGCACCTCGGTCACTTCGCCGACGAGATGTTCCCGCCGATGCGGCTGGGCGACGACGAGTTGCTGCTCCGGCCGGCGCTCTGCCCGCACCACGCGCTGGTCTACCGGGCCCGGGGCCGCTCCTACCGGGAGCTGCCGCTACGGGTCGGCGAGCTGGGCGGAATGTACCGGGCGGAGCGGTCCGGGGTGCTCGGCGGCCTGGCCCGGGTGCGGGCGATCTCGCTCAACGACGCGCACAACTTCTGCACCCTCGACCAGGTCGGCGACGAGGTTCGGGAGATCCTGCGGCTGATCCGCCAGGCGCACGCCGCGCTCGGCGTCCGCCCGGCCGGGTTCCGGTTGTCGCTGCGCGGGCCGGGCGCGAGGTACGTCGGGGACGACGCGTCCTGGGCGCGCGCCGAGGAGCTGCTCCGGGCCGCCCTCGACGGCGTGGACCACGTGGAGGCCCCCGGCGAGGCCGCGTTCTACGGCCCGAAGATCGACATCCAGGTGGTCGACGCGGCCGGCCGGGAGTCCACCATCTCCACCGTGCAGCTCGACTTCGACAAGCCGGAGAAGTTCGACCTGTCGTACACCGATGCGGCAGGTGCCCAGCAACGGCCGGTGCTGGTGCACCGCAGCCTGGTCGGGAGCATGGAGCGGCTGTTCGCCTACCTGATCGAGGCGCACCAGGGTGCCTTCCCGCCCTGGTACGCCCCGGTGCAGCTGCTGCTCCTGCCGGTCGACGCCGGGCAGGCCGACGCGGTGGACCGGTTGGCCCGGCGGGCGGTCGACGCCGGCCTGCGGGTGGCGGTGGACGCGGGCGGTTCGCTGGGTTCCCGGGTCCGCGACGCGACCCACCGCCGGGTGCCGTACGTCGGGGTGGTCGGGGCCCGGGAGGCGGCCGACGACACGGTCGCCCTGCGGCTGCGCGACGGCCGCAGCCTCGACCCGATGCCGGCGGCGGACGCGGTGCGGCTGATCGGCGCGGTGGTGGCGGCCCGCTCGGCGGAGCTGCTCCCGGCCGACTGACGGTGCGAGGGCCGGGGGACGATGCCCCCGGCCCCCGCACCGGTCCGTCACTCAGCCCCGGGCCGGTGCCGCCGCTGCCGGCGCGACCTCGTCGTCGACCACCGCCGCGGCGAACTGTGCCTGGTAGAGCCGGTGGTACGCGCCCCGCGCGGCGAGCAGTTGCTGGTGGGTGCCCTGCTCGACGATCCGCCCGTTCTCCATCATCAGGATGAGGTGGGCGTCGCGGATGGTGGACAGCCGGTGGGCGATGACGAAGCTGGTCCGGTCCGACCGCAGCGCCGCCATCGCCCGTTGCAGCAGCACCTCGGTACGGGTGTCCACCGAGCTGGTCGCCTCGTCGAGGATCAGCAGCGACGGCTCCGCCAGGAACGCCCGCGCGATGGTGATGAGCTGCTTCTCACCGGCGCTGACGTTGCTGCCCTCCTCGTCGATGACGGTGTCGTACCCGTCGGGGAGGCTACGGACGAACCGGTCCACGAAGGTGGCCCGCGCGGCGGCGAGGATCTCCTCCTCGGTGGCGTCCGGCCGGCCGTAGGCGATGTTGTCCCGGATGGTGCCGCCGAACAGCCAGGTGTCCTGGAGCACCATGCCGATCCGGCCGCGCAGGTCGTCGCGGCGCAGCGTGGTGATGTCCACCCCGTCGAGGGTGATCCGCCCGGAGTCCAGCTCGTAGAAGCGCATCACCAGGTTGACCAGTGTGGTCTTGCCGGCGCCGGTCGGGCCGACGATGGCCACGGTGTGACCGGGTTCGGCGACCAGGGACAGGTCGTCGATCAGCGGGGTGTCCGGGTCGTACCGGAAGGAGATGTTCTCGAACTCGACCCGGCCGTGCGGTACGTCGACCCGGGCCGGGGTGGCCGGGTCGGGGCTCTGCTCGTCGGCGTCGAGCACGGCGAACACCCGCTCGGCGGAGGCCACCCCGGACTGGAGCAGGTTCGCCATCGAGGCGACCTGGGTCAGCGGCTGGGTGAACTGCCGCGAGTACTGGATGAATGCCTGCACGTCACCGAGGCTCATCGCCCCGGAGGCCACCCGCAGTCCACCGACCACCGCGATCGCCACGTAGCTGAGGTTCCCGACGAACATCATCGCCGGCATGATGATCCCGGAGATGAACTGGGCACCGAAGCTGGCCCGGAACAGTTGCTCGTTCTTGGCGTGGAAGGTGGCCTCCACCTCCGGCGAGCGACCGAAGACCTTGACCAGTTCGTGGCCGGTGAACGCCTCCTCGATCTGGCCGTTCAGCTCACCGGTGTGGGTCCACTGGGCGATGAACTTCTGCTGCGACCGCTTGGCGATCTGCTGCGTCACGATCACCGACAGCGGCACCGCGACGAGCGCGACCAGCGCCAGCAGCGGCGAGATCCAGAACATCATCGCCAGCACGCCGACCACGGTCAGCAGCGAGGTGAGCAGTTGGCTCAGCGTCTGCGACAGGGTCTGCGAGATGTTGTCGATGTCGTTGGTGACCCGGCTGAGCAGCTCACCGCGCGGCTGTCGGTCGAAGTAGGGCAGCGGCAGCCGGTTGAGTTTCTCCTCCACCTCGGCACGCAGCCGCAGCACGGTGGCCTGTACGACCCCGTTGAGCAGCCAGCCCTGCCACCACATCAGCAGGCTGGCGGCCACGTACAGGCCGAGGGCGAACAGCAGCGTCCGGCCGAGGGCGTCGAAGTCGATGCCCACCCCGGGGACCACGTCCATCCGGGCGACCATATCGGCGAGGTTGTCGTTGCCGGCGGCCCGCATCCCGGACACCGCCTGGTCGACGGTGGCACCTGGGGGAAGCTGCCGGCCGATCACCCCGGCGAAGATGATGTCGGTGGCGTGGCCGAGGATCTTCGGCCCGATCACGCTGAACCCGACGCTGGTCACCGCCAGGGCGATGATGCCGGTCAACGTCACCCGGTGCGGTCGCAGCCGGCCGAGCAGCCGGCGGGCCGACGGCCCGAAGTTCATCGACTTCTCCGCCGGCATGCCGGCGCTCATCCACGGCGGCCCACCACCGCGCCGGCCGGCCGCCGGCAGCCGCTCCGGCGTGGTCGCCTCCGGGGCCTTCTTCTGCTCGGGTACGGCGGTCATGCCGGCACCCCCGCCGTCTGCTGCGACGCCACGATCTCGGCGTACGTCGGGCAGCTGTCGAGCAGCTCGTCGTGTCGGCCCATCCCGACCACGCCTCCGTCCTCCAACACGATGATCTGGTCGGCGTCGACGATCGTGGAGACCCGCTGGGCCACGATCACCACGGCCGCGTCGGCGGTGACCGGCCGCAGCGCGGCTCGCAACCGGGCGTCGGTGCCCAGGTCGAGCGCCGAGAACGAGTCGTCGAACAGGTAGATCTCCGGCTTACGGACGAGCGCCCGCGCGATGGCGAGGCGTTGCCGCTGCCCACCGGAGACGTTCGTGCCGCCCTGCGCGATCGCCGCGTCCAGGCCGCCGGGCATCTGGGCCACGAAGTCGCGGGCCTGGGCGATCTCCAACGCCGTCCACAGTTCCTCGTCGGTGGCGTCGGGGTTGCCGTAGCGCAGGTTGCTCGCCACCGTGCCGGTGAACAGGTACGGCTTCTGCGGCACCAGGCCGATCCGCCGCCACAGCTCCTCCGGGGCCAGCTCGCGGACGTCGACCCCGTCGACCAGCACCGTGCCGGCGGTCGGGTCGACCAGCCGGGGGATCAGGGTCAGCAGGGTGGTCTTGCCGGCGCCGGTCGACCCGATCACGGCGGTGGTCCGCCCCGGGGTGGCCCGGAAAGAGATGTCGTGCAGCACCGGCGCGCTGGCCCCCGGGTACTGGAAGGCGACGCCGCGCAGTTCCAGCTCCCCGTGGCCGTCGACCCGGGTGACCGGGTTGGCTGCCGGGACCACCGAGGACTCGGTGTCCAGCACCTCGGTGACGCGTTCGGCGCAGACCGCCGCGCGCGGCACCATCATCAGCATGAAGGTGGCCATCATGACGGCCATCAGGATCTGCATCAGGTACGCCAGGAAGGCGGTCAGCGCGCCGATCTGGATCTGCCCGGAGTCGACCCGTTGGGCGCCGAACCACAGCACGGCGACGCTGGAGACGTTGAGCACCAGCATCACCACCGGGAAGATCAGCGCCATCAGCCGGCCGACCCGCAGGGCGGTGGCGGTCAGGTCGGCGTTGGCCACCCCGAACCGCTGCGTCTCGTACGGCTCGCGGACGAACGCCCGGACCACCCGGATGCCGGTGATCTGCTCGCGGAGCACCCGGTTGACCGTGTCGATGCGGGTCTGCATGAGCCGGAACCCGGGCACCATCTGGCGGATGACCAGGCCGAGCGCGACGGCGAGCACCGGCACGCTGACCAGCATCAGCCAGGACAGGCCGATGTCCTCCCGCAGCGCCATCACCACCCCGCCGACGCTCATGATCGGCGCGGCGACCAGCATGGTGCAGCTCATCAGCACGAGCATCTGCACCTGTTGCACGTCGTTGGTGTTGCGGGTGATCAGCGAGGGCGCGCCGAAGCGGGCCACCTCGCGGGCGGAGAACCGGTTGACCTGCCCGAAGATCGCCGCGCGGACGTCCCGGCCGAAGGCCATCGCGGTCCGTGCGCCGAAGTAGACAGCCGTCACCGCGCAGGCGATCTGGACCAGGCTGACCAGCAGCATCCAACCGCCGGTACGGATGATGTAGTCGGTGTCGCCCCGGGCCACCCCTAGGTCGATGATGTCGGCGTTGAGGCTCGGCAGGTAGAGCGAGGCCATCGTGCCGACGAACTGGAGCAGCACCACCGCGCCCAGCGGCCGGTGGTAGGGCCGCAGGTAGCGGCGCAGCAGGCTGATCAGCACGGATGGCTCCCGGGCCTCGGGTGGTCGGTCGTTTCCTGGCGCTGTGTTGACAACCTCTTGTCCTCCCCGTCGGACATGGTCGTGATGACCTCGATCAGGAAATCCCGGATCACCTCGCGTCGGGCCGGGTCGGCGTCGACGGAGGTGAGCGGGGTGTCGGTGCGCATCCGGTCGACCAGGGTGCGGGTGTGTTCCCGTCCCTTGTCGGTCAGCGCCAGTCGTACGCTGCGCCGGTCGGCGTCGTCGCGGCGACGCTCGACGAAGCCGTCCCGTTCGAGGGTGTCGACGATCCCGGTGAGGGTGGCCGGCCGGACGAAGCAGCGGTCGGCGACGTCCCGGTGGGTGGCGTCGTCGAGGTGGTTCAGGGTGAACAGCACCCGCATCCCGGCCGGGGTCAGGCCGTGGTGTTCGGCAAGGTAACGACCCCAGTGCTGGTCGACGAGGTGGCCGGCGACCGACAGCAGCCGCCCGAGCGGCACGTCACGGAGCACGGCGGGAAAGACGACAAGTGGTTCCCTCTGCACGCTGAGTATGTTAGCCCCCAAACCGTCAGGGGCCAAACAGAACGGTCAGGGCGGTGCCGACGTACACGATCTGCATCGCCGTACGCGTGCCGAGCGGGGTGACCGGGCGGCCCGCCAGGGTCAGGCGTCGCCGGGCCGCCGAGACGTTCGCGGGGAACATCGCCACCAGCAGCAGCGCCAGCCCGGCGGCGGTCGGACGGGCGGTGGCCGGGATCAGCAACCCGGCCGCGCCGGCCAACTCCAACACCCCGGTGACCGTGACCAGCGTGCCGGGGCGGGGCAGTCGGGGCGGGACCATGGCGATCAGGTCCTCCCGACGGGGTGGGACGAAATGGGCTGAACCGGTCATGATGAACAGTAGTGCCAGCCCGACGCGGAGTGCGGGGTGCCAGCCGTCGAGCGCGTCCACGCCGGCCAGTCCGGCCAGGCGTGCGACGGCGGTGCCGACGATCAGGGCGATAAACGGAACCACGAATACCTCCTCGGCGCAAATCTTTATCCTGACAAGATTTGATCGCCGATGGTCTTCTTGTCAATGCAAAGTTATCCTGGTGTCATGACCGTCACCCGGCCCTACCACCACGGCGACCTGCCCCGCGTCCTGCTCGCGGCGGCGGTGACGGCGATCGAGGAAGCCGGGCCGGCGGCCCTGAGCCTGCGCGACCTCGCCCGCCGTACCGGCGTCTCCCACGCCGCCCCGACCCACCACTTCGGCGACAAGGCGGGGCTGCTCACCGCGCTCGCCGTCGAGGGGTTCGACCTGCTCGCCGCCGCCCTGACCGCAGCCGGCGACGACCTGCTCGACGTGGGCGTGGCGTACGTGGACTTCGCCGTCCGCCACCGGGCGCACTTCGAGGTGATGTTCCGACCCGACCTCTACCGGGCCGACGCCCCCGAGGTCCGGGCCGCCCGGGAACGGGCCGGCGCGGCGCTGCACAGCGGCGTGGCGACGCTACCGCCGGACCGGGCCGAGCCGGGCGAGGCGCGCACGGACGCGCTGGCCGCCTGGTCGATCGTGCACGGCTTCGCCACCCTCTGGCTCTCCGGCGCGCTACCCCCCGACGTCGAGTCCGACCCCCGCACCGCCGCCCGCACCGTCATCCGCCGCCTCTTCCCCCGACTCTGACCCCCACCGATCTTCCCGCCCACCTCCCTCCCCCTCCGCGTCTCGCCCCCGCCCCTCGCCTCGCCTCGCCTCGCTCTCCGCCTCGCCTGCTCCCCGCCTCGCCCCGGTGATCAAGAGGTTCGCGTCAGATCAGAGCGGTGATCTGACGCGAACCTCTTGATCACCGACGTCCCCGGGCTGGCTACGGCGGTGATCAAGAGGAAAGGTCAGCTGGCGGGGCGCGGATGACGTAAACCTCTTGATCACCGAGGCGGGGCGGGGGCAGGGATGGGGACAGAGGCAGGGCACGGGGGCGGGGCGGGCGCAGGGAAGGCGGACAGAGGGAGGAGTTACCAGCTGGTGGGGAGGGGCATGCCTTCGGTGTAGCCGGCGTGACTCTGGACCCCGACGAGGGCGCGCTCGTGGAACTCGTCCAGGGTGCGGGCGCCGGCGTAGGTGCAGGCGCTGCGTACGCCGGAGACGATCTCGTCGATCAGATCCTCGACGCCGGGGCGGGCCGGGTCCAGGTACATCCGGGCGGTGGAGATGCCCTCCTCGAAGATCGCCTTGCGGGCCCGGTCGAAGGCGCTGTCCTCGGCGGTCCGGGCGCTGACCGCCCGCGACGAGGCCATCCCGAAGCTCTCCTTGTAGCGTCGCCCGTCCGGCTCGGTGTAGAGGTCGCCCGGCGACTCGTAGGTGCCGGCGAACCAGGAGCCCACCATCACGTTGGACGCCCCGGCGGCCAGCGCCAGCGCCACGTCCCGGGGGTGGCGTACCCCGCCGTCGGCCCAGACGTGCCGGCCGAGGGCCCGGGCCGCCGCCGCGCAGTCCAGCACGGCGGAGAACTGCGGCCGGCCGACCCCGGTCATCATCCGGGTGGTGCACATCGCCCCCGGACCCACCCCGACCTTGACGATGTCCGCGCCCGCCTCGACCAGGTCGCGTACCCCCTCGGCGGTGACCACGTTGCCGGCCGCCACCGGGACCGGGGGGTCGAGCTTGCGGACCGCCCGCAGCGCGGACATCATCCGTTCCTGGTGCCCGTGCGCGGTGTCCACCACCAGGGTGTCCACCCCCGCCGCGAGCAGCGCCTCGGCCTTGCCGGTGACGTCACCGTTGATACCGACGGCCGCCGCGATACGTAGCCGTCCCCGGTCGTCGACGGCCGGCTTGTAGAGGGTGGCGCGCAGCGCGCCCTGCCGGGTGAGCACCCCGACCAGGCGGCCGTCGCCGTCGACCACCGGGGCCAGTCGCCGCCGTCCCGCGTTGAGCCGCTCGAATCCGGTACGCGGGTCGGCGTCGGCCGGCACGGTGTGCAGTTCGGTCGACATCACGTGTTGGAGCTGGGCGAACCGGTCCACCTCGTGGGTGTCCGCCTCGGTGACCACCCCCACCGGGCGGCCGGCCTCGTCGACCACCACCACCGCGCCGTGCGACTTCTTGGGCAGCAGGTGGATGGCGTCGCCGACGGTGTCGGTGGGGCCCAGCGTGATCGGGGTGTCGTGCACCAGGTGCCGCTGCTTGACCCATTCGACCACGGTGGCGACCACCTCGATCGGGATGTCCTGCGGGATGACCGCGATCGCTCCGCGCCGGGCCACCGTCTCGGCCATCCGGCGGCCGGCCACCGCCGTCATGTTCGCCACCACCAGCGGGATGGTGGTGCCGGTGCCGTCACCGGTGGACAGGTCGACGTCGAGCCGCGAACCCACCTCGGACCGGGCCGGGGCCATGAAGACGTCGTTGTAGGTCAGGTCGTGCGCGGGCACCGCGCCATGAAGGAACCTCACCCGGTCATCATTCCCGCTTCCGGCCCGTCCCGCCGTAGTCGGTGGCTCACACCACCCTGCCCCTGCGGGCGTACGGCTCAGGAGATGGTGCAGATCGTCGCGCCGGCGGTGAGCACCGCGCCGACCTCGGCGGCCAGCCCGGCGACCGTGCCCGCCCGGTGGGCGTGCAACGGCTGCTCCATCTTCATCGCCTCCAGGACGACGACCAGGTCCCCCTCGGCGACGGTGTCCCCGTCCGCGACGGCGATCTTGACGATGGTGCCCTGCATGGGGGAGGTGAGCGCGTCGCCGCTGACCGCCGTAGCCGTGCCGGTGCCGCCGCCGCGACGGGCCGGCCTGCGGGCGGCGGGGGCGGCGGTGGTCGTACCCCTGGTGAGGCCGGCGGGGAGGGTGACCTCCAGCCGCTTGCCGCCCACCTCGACCACGACGGTCTCGCGCGCCGCAGACTCCTCGGCGGGGCCGGCGGTCGGGGTGAACGCCGGGACGGTGTTGTCGAACTCGGTCTCGATCCACCGGGTGTGCACGGTGAACGGCTCGGTGGTGAACGCCGGGTCCCGTACGACGAGGCGGTGGAACGGCAGCGCGGTGGCCATCCCTTCGACGACCATCTCGTCGAGCACCCGGCGGGCCCGCTCGATCGCCTCGGCGCGGGTCTCGCCGGTGACGATCACCTTGGCCAGCAGCGAGTCGAAGTTGCCGCCGATCACGTCGCCCGCGCTCACCCCGGTGTCGACCCGGACGCCGGGGCCGGTGGGCAGGCGCAGCGCGGTGATGGTGCCGGGGGCGGGGAGGAAGTTGCGGCCGGGGTCCTCGCCGTTGATCCGGAACTCGATGGCGTGCCCGCGCGGGGTCGGGTCCCCGGTGAACCGCAGTTTCTCGCCGTCGGCGATCCGGAACTGCTCGCGGACCAGGTCGACGCCGGCGGTCTCCTCGGTGACCGGGTGCTCCACCTGGAGCCGGGTGTTGACCTCCAGGAAGGAGATGGTGCCGTCCGCGCCGACCAGGTATTCCACCGTGCCCGCGCCGTGGTAGCCGGCCTCCCGGCAGATCGCCTTGGCGCTGTCGTGGATCTGGCGGCGCTGGGCGTCGGTGAGGAACGGCGCGGGGGCCTCCTCCACCAGCTTCTGGTGCCGTCGTTGCAGGGAGCAGTCCCTGGTGCCGACGACGATGACGTTGCCGTGCCGGTCGGCCAGGACCTGTGCCTCGACGTGCCGGGGCTGGTCGAGGTAGCGCTCGACGAAGCACTCGCCGCGACCGAACGCGGCGACCGCCTCCCGGGTGGCCGACTCGAACAGGTGCGGGATCTCCTCCAGGGCGCGGGCCACCTTGAGGCCCCGCCCGCCGCCGCCGAAGGCGGCCTTGATGGCGACCGGCAGGCCGTGTTCGACGGCGAAGGCGGTCACCTCGTCGGCGTCGGCGACCGGATCGGCGGTGCCGGGGACCAGGGGCGCGCCGGCCCGCTGGGCGATGTGCCGGGCGGTGACCTTGTCACCGAGGTCGCGAATCGCCTGCGGGGTCGGGCCGATCCAGGTCAGGCCCGCGTCCAGCACGGCCTGGGCGAAGTCGGCGTTCTCGGAGAGGAAGCCGTAACCGGGGTGTACGGCGTCCGCGCCGGCCCGCCGGGCCACCTCGATCAGCTTGTCGATCCGCAGGTAGCTGTCGGCGGCGGTGTCACCACCGAGGGCGTACGCCTCGTCGGCGAGGGTGGCGTGCAGGGCGTCCCGGTCGGAGTCGGCGTAGACGGCGACGCTGCCCAGACCCGCGTCGCGACAGGCCCGGACGACACGGACGGCGATCTCGCCACGGTTCGCGATGAGTACCTTGCGCACCTGGTGCTCCTCCCGGGGTCGTTGCCTGGGGAGTGTATCGGCAGCCCGGAGACCCCCTAACGATCACTCAGTGTGGGATGTCGCACTGTGGGCCCGGTCGACTAGTCAAACTTGGTTATTACGCTTGTGCCGTGTCTGCGACTCGGTTGATGATCCTGGGGCTGGTCCGGTGGATGCAGCCCGTGCACGGCTACGACGTACGCCGCGAGCTGTTGAGCTGGAGTGCCGACAAGTGGGCGAACGTGCAGCCCGGCTCGATCTATCACGCGTTGCGCAAGCTGACCGAGGAGGGACTGTTACGGACGGTCGCCACCGAGCAGGTGGGTGCCCGTCCGGCGCGCACCACGTACGAGGTGACGCCCAAGGGGGACGAGGAGTTCGAGACGTTGCTGCGGGCGCAGTGGTGGCAGCTGCACGAGGTGCCCGACCCGTTCACGGCGGCCTTCTCGTTCCTGCCGGCGATGCCCCGCGAGGAGGCGGCGGCGGCGCTGCGCAACCGGGCGAACCTGCTGCGCGCCGGTGTCGAGTCGATGCGTGCCTCGTTGGACTCCGACTGGATGCGCAACAGCAGGCCGGTGCACGTGACCTGGATGTTCGAGCTGTGGCTGGCCCGGGCCGAGGCGGAGATGGCGTGGTGCGGACGGATCGCCGAGCGGATCGAGGCGGGGGTGTCGTACCTGCCTGCTGGGGTGACGGGGACGGAGGGCTGGTCCGGCTGGACCGATGGCGGTCGGCCGCGCGGCACGGCCGACGGCGGTCCGCCGCGTGACAAGAAAAGCAATAATCAAAGTTGACTAAAAGAGCTATATCGCGTTAGCCTGCTTCCGGCCCGTTGGCGGGAGCGCGCCACATGGCGTCACGGGGGCAGACGACGGCCGGCACCACCCGGCCCGGACGACCAGGAGCAGAGATGATCGAGACCAGGGGGCTGCGGAAGTCGTTCCGCTCCCGGCAGGGTCGGGAGACGAAAACGGTCGACGCCGTCCGGGGGGTGAACCTCCAGGTCCCGGCGGGAGAGATCTTCGGCTTCCTCGGCCCCAACGGCGCCGGCAAGACCACCACCCTGCGGATGCTCGCCACGCTCATCGAGCCGGACGGCGGTGAGGCCACCATCGCCGGCGCCGACCTGCGCAAGGACCCGGCCGAGGTGCGCCGCCGGATCGGCTACGTCGCCCAGGGCGGCAGCACCTGGGACGAGTGCACCGCCCGCGAGGAACTCGTCCTGCACGCCCGGATGTACGGCATCGGCAAGGCCGACGCGCACCGTCGCGCCGTCCGCGCCCTGGAGGCCTTCCAGCTCACCGAGTACGCCGACCGCAAGTGCAAGACCTACTCCGGCGGCCAGCGGCGACGGGTGGAGATCGCCCTCGGCATCATCCACGAGCCGAAGATCGTCTTCCTGGACGAGCCGACCACCGGCCTCGACCCGCAGAGCCGCGCGCACATGTGGGACGAGATCCGCCGGCTGCGTACCGAGGGGATGACGGTCTTCATCACCACCCACTACCTCGACGAGGCCGACGCGCTCTGCGACCGGATCGCGATCATGGACCACGGCGAGGTGGTCGCCGAGGGCACCCCGGCCGAGCTGAAGCGGGAGATCTCCGGCGACGTCGTGCTGGTCGGCCTGGACGTGGCGAGCTCCCCGCAGGCCGCCCAGCTGCTCGACGGCGAGGAGTACCTCAACAAGCTGGAGACCGTCGACGAGGGCGGGTTGCGCCTCTACGTCGACGAGGGCGCCACCGCCATCCCGCAGATCCTGCGCCGGCTCGACCACGCCGGGCTGGTCATGAGTTCCATCGAGCTGCACCGTCCCAGCCTCGACGACGTCTTCCTCACCAAGACCGGCCGCTCGCTGCGCGAGTCCTGAGACACCGGAGACCACGGATGAAATTCGCCCGCGACACCTGGCTGATCTTCCAACGCCAACTCCAACTGCTGCTGCGCAATCCGGTCTGGGTCTTCGTCGGCGTCTTCCAGCCGGTGATGTACCTGCTGCTCTTCGCCCCGCTGCTCAAGCCGGCGCTGAACGCGCCCACCCAGGCCGCCGCGTACAAGATCTTCGTACCCGGTCTGCTGGTGCTGCTTGCCATCTTCGGCGGGCTGTTCCAGGGCTTCGGCCTGATCGCCGAGCTGCGCGCCGGGGTCATCGAGCGATCCCGGGTCACCCCGATCAGCCGGCTCGCCCTGCTGCTCGGCCGCTCCCTGCGCGACGTCGTCTCGCTGATCGTGCAGGCGGTCATCATCACCCTGCTGGCGCTCCTGTTCGACCTGCGGGTCTTCATCGGGGACCTGCTCCTGGCGTACCTGATGCTGGCCCTGATCGCACTGATGACCTCGGCCGTCTCGTACGGCGTCGCACTCAAGGTCAAGAGCGAGGACGCGCTCGCCCCGCTGATGAACACCGTGGCCCAGCCCGTGCTGCTGCTCTCCGGCATCCTGCTGCCGCTCACCTTCGCCCCCGGCTGGCTCCAGGGGGTCGCCGAGTGGAACCCGTTCTCCTGGGCGGTCGACGGCACCCGGGCGCTGTTCGCCGGCGACCTCGCCAACGACAAGGTGTGGCAGGGGCTGGCCATCATCGCGGTGCTCGCCGCCGCGGGCGTCTTCTGGGCGGCCCGCCAGTTCGCCCGCAGCGTCCGCTGATCGCCCGCTGAGGGGCGGTCGCCACGGCAACCGGCTCGGCTCAATAGTCGCCGATGTAGCGGTGTCGACGCTCGCCGACACCGCTACATCGGCGCACTTGAGGTGACCTTGGCGTCGGTGCCCGTCAGCGCACCCGGGCGAGGGTGACGCCGTCGGCGAGAGGCAGCAGCACCGCGTCGACGCGTACGTCGGCAAGCACCTCGTCGTTGAAGGCGGCGATCGCCCGGTCGGCCTCGTCGCGCGGGGCGAGCACCCGGCCGGCGCGCAGCGTGTTGTCGACCGCGATCACCCCGCCGGCCCGCATCCGGGGCACCAGCTCCGCCCAGTACACCGGATAGCCGACCTTGTCGGCGTCGATGAAGGCGAAGTCCAGGTGACGCTCGTGCGGCAGCTCCCGCAGCGTCTCGGCGGCCGGGCCGATCCGCAACTCGATCCGGTCGGCCACCCCCGCCCGCTGCCAGTACGACCGCGCGATGCCGGTGAACTCCTCCGAGATGTCGAAGCAGGTCAACCGGCCGTCCTCGGGCAGCCCCCGGGCGATCGCCAGCGACGACAGCCCGGTGAACGTGCCCACCTCGACAGCCTGCCGTACGCCCAGCAACCGGGTCAGGAAGGTGAGGAAGGCCGCCTGCTCCGGCGCCACCTGCATCTCGGCGTGCGCCGGCAGCACCGCCCGGGTCTCCTCCGCCAGGTCACGGATGATCTCGTCAGGCGGAGAACCGTGGGCGACGATGTAGGCCTGTAGTTCCGGCGTCAGCGGCAACGGCTTCGTGGTCATGACCGGACGTTAGCCGAGCGACTCGACCTCCTGGGCTCCCGGCGCGACCTTCGTCCACAGGTCCGTGATGCTCAGCCCCAGATCGTGCAGGAGCCGACGGAGCAGCGGCAACGACAACCCGACCACCGTGCCCGGATCACCCTCGATCCCGGTCAGGAACGCCCCACCCAACCCGTCGATGGTGAACGCGCCGGCCACC
The DNA here is from genome assembly GCF_030518815.1 of Micromonospora cynarisoli. NCBI lineage: Bacteria > Bacillati > Actinomycetota > Actinomycetes > Micromonosporales > Micromonosporaceae > Micromonospora > Micromonospora cynarisoli. The sequence goes on from NZ_CP130426.1 coordinate 5,808,369, forward strand.
GCCAACGGCTCGCCCGTGGCCACGTACGCCGCGATCTCCGCATCGGTGACGTCGGCGAAGTGCACGACCGTCGAGGCCACCGCCCCGACCCGCGATTCGTGCCCCACGTCGACCAGGTAGTGGCCGGTGTGCAGCACCCCGCTGCGTCCGCGCATCCGCTCCCAACGGCGGGTCGCGTCGGCGGCGTCCGCCGGCTTGCCGAGGATCTCACCGTCGAACGCGAGCACCGAGTCACAGCCCAACACGAGCGTCCGCTCGTCCGGAGTGGAACGCAGCCGGTCGGCGACGGCCCGCGACTTGCGCCGGGCCAACTCCAGGCACAGATCCTCGGCCCGTTCCGCAACCACCAGGGATTCGTCGACACCGCTGACCAGCACGTCGGGTTCGATCCCGGCAGCCTGGAGCAACTTGCGGCGGGCGGGGCTCTGCGAGGCGAGCACGAGACGGAGCGGCAGAGAGTTCGACACGGGGCCGACGCTACCGGCTGATTCTCGGCGGCGGGTCGTCGGCACGTCGACGCCGACGCCACACCACGAACCCACCGCCGGCCGCCACGATCACCCCCAACGTGACCCACCCCCGCACGGTTACACCGCCGTCGTCGTCGGCAGGCTGGGCGGCGGCACTCGTCGCGCCGCCCGGCGGGGTCGCCGTCGCACCCTCGAAACCAAGCGGGGGTACGTCGGCGGTGAGCGCGGCCACCAGGTCGATGACGCCATAGCCGTACTGGTCGTCCCGGCCGGGTGGCCCCTTGTCGACAGCGGTCGCGGTGAGCCGGTGGACGACCTCGGCGGCGGGGAGGTAGGGGAACTTCGAGCGGACCAGCGCCGCCGCCCCAGCCACGATGGCGGTGGCATCGGACGTCCCAGTGCCCTTGCGGTACTTGCCGTTGATGCTGGTGCTGTAGATGTCCACCGCCGGAGCGACAACATCAATCTCCGGCCCACTCACAGAAATTGGTGCATGCTTACCGTCGCGCCCAATTCCCCCGACTGCCAAAACTCGGCGTTCGCTGGCTGGGTACTCAACCGCTGATGAATTGGGCTGATTTCCCGCAGCGGCAACGACGATGATGTCTGCGTCGAGCGCAGCCCTAACGGCCTGTTGGAGGCGGGCGCTTATCGACGCCACGCCGGAGATGCTAATGATGTCCGCGTGCTTCGCCGTCGCATACTCGATTGCTGCGGCTAGATTATCGATGTCTCCGTCCTTGTGGGGTGGTGAGTAGAATATCGGGAGTATCTTCGCTTTCGGTGCGATTCCAATGATGCCGTGGCTGTTATCGCGGCCGTGAGCGGCTATCAGGCCCGCCATTCCCGTGCCATGGCCATCCCGGTCGCTCCTCCCGTCGCCGCTACCGCCGGGAATTATATCCATCCCGGGCAGAATATTCCTGGCGAGGTCGGGGTGACGATCAACACCGCTATCTGGAACTGCGACCACGACTCCGGAGCCCTGACTTATTTCTTGTGCCGTGGCAGTTTTTAGATATGAAAGGTGCCATTGTTCCTTGCGATGGTGATCGGCGGCTGTGTAGCTTTGCGGTGGAGTGGCTAATCCCGCAATTGCTGTGAAGGTTACCGCGAGATAGTGAGCTTTTCGCATCATCGACTGAAGCCGATTACTGGTCCAGGGTCGATCGGCCCCTCGTCTTCGGGTGGTAGTACGATCGGGTCAACCCCCTCATCGGTCTCCCATGGATTGTCCTTATCCCAGTTCCGTGACCGCGCTTCGCTGGGGCTATGTCGATCGGGTCGGCTTTCGTGGGTGCCCGGACCGGCATGCGTTCCAAAATTGGGTGCCCCTCCGAATGGCGGTAGGCCGTGGAGTCCGCTCGATTGAGCGGTGCGGCCGATGCCGGGCCTAGTGCCGGCTGCACCGGTTGGGGCGGTGCCGGCAGACCCTCCCCCGATCACGCCGCCGATCGGATTCACGCGTCTAGTTGCGGCTGCACTACCCGGTGGCCCTGAATTGATGCTAGGGGGAGTGCCGATCAATCCGTTGGGCATTGTCGGTTGAGGAAGTGCGGAAGGCAGCCTTCCTTTTGGGTGGGAGATTGTGGGTATTCCGGGTCCGCGAATCTGAGGTGGGGGTTGTGGGGGCAGCATGGAGGGTCCACTTATTTGAGGGCCCATGTTGCTGATAGATGGCGCTGTCGAGCTGGCGCCGGGTAGGACTGTATTGCTCAATTGAGAGCTGCTTGTTACGCCGGCCCCACCCAGGATTGGTCCAGCGCTGGGTGTTGCCAAAGGGGGAGTGGGTCGCCTGCTTGATGATAAACGATCAGCCTCTGTTGTAGGGTTGATGGGTGCGGGAATGATCGGAGGAATGAGGGGTCCCGATTGGCCATCTAGGCTACTCGCGTGTACTTCATCGTCAACCTTTCGAACAGGTCGAGCAACGGGGGGTTTTTGGAGCATGGCTTGGGCTTGTTGGAGTTCGCCGCTGAGCCCGAACATCAACCCCCGTGCCCGTACATTGAGCCGTTCCAGGTCCGCGTCGGTCACCGGCGGGTCCACCACGCGACTGCCGGCCGCCGCCCTGGGGTCGGCCAGCGTCGCCTCGTACCCGCGCTTGCGGGCGAGCTTCTCGGCGTAGTCGTCACGTATCCGCTTGAGTTCAGGTCTGGTGCTGTCGATGGCGCGGGCGACGGCGGCGAGGGCGTCGTGGTTGGCGGCTGCCGTGTCGTGCGTGCGTTGCACCTTGCTGATCAGCTCGTCCAGTTCTCCGAGGTACGTCCTGGCGGCGGCGTTCGTGGCCGGCGGCCACGCCTCGGCTAGGCCGGCGCGGTACTGCCGGAGTTGCCGCAGGTGGTTCTGGGCGAGTTCACAGACCTTGCGCCATCCCGCGACGTGCTTCCAGTGCCCCGGCGTCTCCTGGTCCTGGAGGCACGCCCACATGCTGAGCACGTCCATCAGTTGCCAGTCGGTGAGGCCGGACGTCCGACCGCTGCCCCGTTCGATCACGGCAGCACCACCGGGCCCGGGTTCTCCGGGCTGTTGGGTTCGGGGGCCGTCCACGAGGAACGATCGGTGAGCGGGGTGGACGCGGCGATCTGCGGGTCGTGCAGGGCGCGTTCGACGTCGGCCACCCGGGCGTCGGCGAACGCGTCGGACCCCTGGTAGTCGGTGGCGATCCGGTGTGCGGCGGCGGCCAGCCGGCCGGTGTTGCCGGCGAGCCCGTGCACCAGGTCGGAGGTGGCCTGCTGGGTCTCCCAGTGTGCCTGGAGGAAGTGCACCAGCTCGACGAAGGCGTCGCACGGGTTGGGCACGGCGGCGGTCATGTCGTCGGCGATGTGACGCAGGTGCGGCGTGTAGTTCCGTTCGACCTCGTTCTGGAGCCGGTCGGCGAACTCCCGCAGCTGTCGGATGTCGGCCTCGATGCCGCCGTAGTCACCCACCCCGGAAGCTGGGCGGCCCTCCTCTGGGATCACTGGTCCTCCCGACTGTCACGACGCCGTCTCCCAGAGTGAGATTAGTGGCAAGGCGTCGATCTCGGCAGCCCCGAGCGACTCGGGGGCCGACTGTGCGCACCGGAGCCGAGCAGCGGGGGCGGCTGCGCGTACCCGCAGGGGATAGAGCGTCAGCGGGGCAGGCCGGAGGCGCGCCAGGCGTCGCGACCGGGCGCGGGGGTCGCGCCTACCGGGCGGGCGCTGCGGGCCCACGCGGACGCCGCCACCGGCGGGGGCGGGTCGGCCGGCCGGGAACGGAGCGCGATCGCACCCACCAGCGCGGCTAGTTCCTCGGCGGTCGGGACCCCCCGGACGACCCGGAACAGCGGCTCTTCGGCAGACATGACGCCAGGGTACGCGCCGACAAGTTGACCCATGTCGCACAGTGGCGTGCCGGCGGTGTACGCGTTGGTGCGGCCGGGTACCGTCTCACCGATGTCTGACGTACCTTCCCAACTCGTCGCTGACCGGTACCGGCTACTCTCGCCGCTCGGTCAGGGCGGCATGGGCCGGGTCTGGAAGGCCCGTGACGAGGTGCTGCACCGGGACGTCGCCATCAAGGAACTCGTCCCGCCGCCCAGCCTGACCGACGACGAGCGCCGCGAGATGCGGGAGCGGTCGCTGCGTGAGGCGCGGGCGATCGCCCGGCTCAACCACGTCAACGTGGTCCGCATCTTCGACGTGCTGCGCACTGACGGCGACCCGTGGATCGTCATGGAGTACGTGGCGTCGAAGTCGTTGCAGGACACCCTCGCCGAGGACGGCCCGGTGCCGCCGGCCCGCGCGGTGGAGATCGGCCTGGGCGTGCTGGGCGCGTTGAAGGCCGCCCACAAGGCCGGTGTCATGCACCGGGACGTCAAACCGGGCAACGTGCTGCTCGGCACCGACGGCCGGGTGGTGCTGACCGATTTCGGACTGGCCACCATCCCCGGCGACCCGAACGTCACCCGCACCGGCATGGTGCTCGGTTCGCCCGCGTACATCGCGCCGGAGCGGGCCCGGGACGGCACCGCCGGGCCGGAGGCGGACCTCTGGTCGTTGGGGGCGACGCTCTACGCGGCGGTGGAGGGTAAGTCCCCGTACGCCCGGCCGTCGGCGATCGGCACCCTGGCCGCGCTGGCCACCGAGCCGCTGCCGCCGGCCAAGAATGCCGGCCCGTTGAAGCCGGTGCTGACCGGCCTGCTCCGCAAGGACCCGGCCGAGCGGATCACCGCCGACGTCGCCGAGCGCATGCTGCGTCGGGCCGCCGGCAAGCGGGCCAGGGGCATCTCCCTGCTCGACGGGGTACGCCGGCCGGGGCCGAACGGTCCCCGTGAGCCGCGTACCCCGGTGGTGCCGGCACCTCGCCCGGCGCAGGGCGCAACCGGCGCGAGGACCTCGTCGTCGCTGGCCGCCGCAGCGGGAGCCGGCACCGCAGCGGCGCAGGCGGCAGCCGCGAAGACGGCGTCGGACAGCGTCGCCGCGACCGACAGCGCCGCCGCGCGGGCCACGGCGGGCGGTGCCACCGCGACGGGTGGCGCAGCGGAGCCGACCGTCGTCACCGGGGCGTCGGCCGTGGGTGCGGACGCCACCGCGACGGTGCCGGCAGGGGTGGACGCCGGGCCCACCACGAAGGTCACCCCGCCGGCCGGGGCCGACGCCGCACCGAACGGCCCGGCCGATCCGGCCGCCGATCCGCCGACCGCCAAGGACGCCGTGTCGACAGGCGAGGCGGTCGCAGCGGCCGCCGCACCGACCAGCAAGATCACCCCGCCGGTCCGCGCCGGCCGGGCCGACCCGCCCCCGCCGGCCAACCCCACCGCCGTGCTGGATGCGCCGGTCAGCCCGCCCGCCGGGTCCGCCGGGGTCGCCTCCGTCCCGGTGTACGACGGGACGCCGCCGGACCACAAGCGTCGTAACCTGCTGATCGGCGCGCTGGTCGCGGTGCTGCTGGTGGGGTTGGCGCTGGCCGTCCCGCTGCTCACCCGCTCCGACGACCCGGAAAACGGCGGTATCCCGCAGGCCACCGACCCGACGAGCGCCGCCGCGTCCTCCGCCGCCCCCACGTCGGCTCCGGCACCCCCGCCCCCGACCAGCGCCGCGCCCAGCCCGACGCCGTCGGCCACCCCCTCCACCGACCCGAACGCGCTGCCTGAGGGTTGGGAGATGTACCAGGGGCCGACGTTCAAAGTCCCGGTGCCGAAGGGTTGGCGGCGCAGCGTCCGTTCCGATGCGGTCGTCATCACCGAGCCGAACGGGGTGCGGGAGCTGTTCATCCAGTGGACGTCCAGTCCGAAGAAGGACGCGGTCGCCGACTGGAAGGCCCAGGAACCGAGTCGCCGCAACTATGTCAGCAACTACCAGTACCTCGACATCAAGGCGTGCGGCGGCTACCGCACCTGCGCCGACTGGGACTGGCTGGAAACCCGGGACAACACCCGCATCCACGTCCGCAACCGGGGCTTCGTCACCGCCACCAACCGGGGCTACGCGATCCGGTGGGAGGTCGCGGCGAAGGACTGGAACGCCAACCTGGACAACTTCGCCCTGATCACCAGCAGGTTCGTGCCGGACCGGAAGGACTGATCCCGGGGGATTCCCGCCGGGGATGAAATCGTTTCGCATGACCTTGCGTCGTACGGGGTATCTCTCCCGGGACGACGGAAGGAGGTAGCGAGATGAGTTACCGACGCAGGGACGCCCGGCCGAGACTGGCACTGTGGATGCTCGTCGCCCTCGGCGATGTCGTCCTGCTGCTGCTCAGCGTCGGCGTGGCCGCGCTGGTCGTGTCGATCGCCGTCGTGACGGTCGCAGCCGCCGGGGTCGCCGCCTGGCGGCTGAGCCGCCGGACCGTGACGCCCACCGCCACGGATGCCGTGGCCATGCCGTTGACCAGCCGGAAGAGCGCCTGACCCGGCGGGGTCGTCGAGCGCGACGGCGGCAGCCGGACCAGCCATCGACCGTACGGTGATGACCGGTCCCGCTGCCGCCGAGCCGTGTCCGGGGGTGATCAGGTGTTGTTCGCCAGCGCGATCAGCCGGGAGCGGTCGCCGTTCCAGTAGTTGCGGTCGACGTTGCCGCTGATCCCGGAGACGCTGCCGCTGCTGGTGTACTGCCAGAAGCTCCAGACCGGGGCGCCTGCGGGCAGGGTGCCCGGCGCGCTCGCCCAGCGGGCCAGCCAGAGCGGGTGGTTGGCCCACGGGCCGGTCCAACTGCCGGTGCACTGGTTCCACCAACTCGTGGTGGTGTAGATGACCGCGTACCGGCCGGTGCGGGAGCGGTAGGTGTTGAGGAAGTCCTGGATCCAGTTGCGCATCCCGGTGGTGGACAGCCCGTAGCAGGTGCCGCCGCTGTACGGGTTGGCTTCGACGTCGAGCGCGGCCGGGAGGGTGCGGCTGTCCGCCGACCAGGCCCCGCCGTTGCTGGCGAGGTAGCCGGCCTGGGTGGCACCGGAGGAGATGTTCGGCCGGGCGAAGTGGTAGGCGCCCCGGATCACCCCGGCGTTGTACGCGTTGACGTAGTTGGCGTTGAAGTTCGGGTCCTTGTAGCTCGAACCCTCGGTGGCCTTGATGTAGGCGAACTCGATCCCGGCGTTGCGGACACTGGTCCAGTTGATGGAGCCCTGGTAGTGGGAGACGTCGACGCCGGCGGTGGTGGCGGCGGCCGCGGGTCCGGCCGTGACGACGAGGGCCGCGGCCGCGGTGGCGGCCACGGTGAGACCGGCGGCGAACAGCCGGCGCAACGACACTCTGGTACGGGTCATGGATTCCTCCAGGGACGCCAATCGATTGACGCCAATCTTTGGAGATTCCTGCCCTTGATCGCAAGGGGGCTTAAGGAAACTTTCACCGACAACGGTCGAGTCGGCGTACGGTGATCCGAACCGGTCAGGGCAGGCCGGAGGCGGTACCACGCAGCGGGCCGGCTCACGCAGCGCGGCCGGGTCGAGCTGCCACCGGAACGGTTCGGCCAGGGTCGGCGTCTCGCCGGCCTTCGGCCCAAGTGGACGATCTCGCAGACCCAGCGCGACCGCACCGGCCTCGACCACCGTGCCCTCGCCGCCCGGTCAGTCTCACGGGATACGAGGCGACGACCGTCGAGCGACACGATCCGGCCGGGTAGGCTCCCCGGCCATGGTGTCGATCGACGGGCTGGGCGACCTCTGGGACCGGCTGTTCAGCGCCCAACCCGACCCGCCGCCCCTGCTGGTGGTGCTCACCGCCGTGGCCGCGCTGGTGGTCGTCGCGGTCCGGTCGTCCTGGCGGGTCGCCCGCAACGCGGTGACCATCGCCCACGAGGGCGGTCACGCCCTGGCGGCGCTGCTGACCGGACGGCGGCTGCATGGCATCCGGCTGCACTCGGACACCTCCGGCCTCACCCTCAGCGCCGGCCACCCCACCGGCCCCGGCATGATCCTCACCCTGCTCGCCGGGTACGTCGCGCCGTCCCTGGTCGGCCTGGGCGGCGCCTGGCTGCTCGGCGGCAACCGGATCACCCTGCTGCTCTGGGTCGCGGTCGCGCTGCTGCTCGCCATGCTGCTGCTCGTCCGCAACGTCTTCGGGGTGCTGTCCCTACTGGTCACCGGCGGGGTGGTGCTCGTCGTCTCCTGGTACGCCACCGCGCAGGTGCAGGCCGTGTTCGCCTGGACCTCGGTCTGGTTCCTGCTGTTCGGCGGCGTCCGGCCGGTCTTCGAGCTGCAACGGCTGCGCAGCCGGGGCCGGATGCCCGAGTCCGACGCGGACCAGTTGGCCCACCTGACGCCCCTCCCGGCGCTGCTCTGGGTGCTCCTCTTCGGGGTCGTCAACCTGCTCGCCCTCGCCGTCGGCGCGGTCCTGCTCGTCGGCCCGTTGCTCGCCGAGGCCGGCATCCCGCTCTGACCCGCGACGGGCATCCCGCTCGGACCGGGGCGGGCGGGCCAGGCCCGGGGTGACCGGTGGCACCCCGACGTCGGGTCGCCTACCTGGGCGGATGCGGGCAGAATCGGCCGGATGCGATACCCGGTCATCGGGGCGGGCGCGGTCGGCGGCACCATCGGCGCACTGCTGGGGGAGGCCGGCCACCCACCTCGACCCGGGCGTGGTGATCGCCAGCGGCCACCCGTACCCGGGGATGTTGCACGTGGGCCGTCACCCGGGCGGTGCCGACCTGCTCGACCGGGCGGAATGATCGGCTGAGCACGCAACCCACCGGGGCGCGCCGCGCGTGTCACAGGCGACCGCCACGGGGGAGGTAACCAGGTGCCGGACGTCGACGGCTTCGACGAGTTCTACCGGGGCAGCCGGCAACGCCTGCTCGGCTTCGTCTACGCGCTCACCGGCAACCTGGCCGAGGCGCAGGACGCCGTGCAGGAGGCGTACATCCGGGCCTGGCAACGCTGGTCGACGGTGAGCGGCTACGACGACCCGGAAGCCTGGGTACGCGTGGTGGCCTCCCGGATCGCGGTGAGCAGGTGGCGCAGCCTGCGTAGCCGGGCCCGCGCCTACCTGCGGCACGGGGTGACCACCGAGAGCGTGCCCGGCCCCGGCACCGAAACCTTGGAGGTGGTCGCCGCCCTGCGGCAACTACCCGAGGAGCAGCGCACCGCGCTCGCCCTCTACTACCTGCTCGGCATGCCCGTGGCCGAGGTGGCCCGGGAGACCGCGGCCCCGGTGGGCACGGTCAAGGCCCGGCTCTCCCGGGGGCGTGCCGCGCTCGCCGGGCTGCTCGCCGGTGGCGACCTGGAGGAGGTCCGATGAGTGAGGAGCTGACCTTCGTCGACCGGCTGCACCGGGACCTGCGCGAGGTCCGCTGGCCCGAGCCGGCGGAGCTGCGGGCCCGCGCCCGCCGTCGCAGCCGTCGTACGGCCGTGCTGTCGACGGTGACGGTGCTCGTCGTGCTGGCCGGTGCCGCCGTGGCGGCACGGGAACGGCCCACCGGGCCGGCGACGCCCACCGCCCCGGTCGCGGCACCCGGGTCCGCTCCCGCGTCGGCCCCGGTTCGGACGGAGATCCCCCTCGACGCCCTGCTGACCCCCGCCGACCTGCCCACGAAGACCGGCGAGCGGCTCGGCGACACCGGCCTCGGGGAGACCGTCCGGGTCGATCCGCTACTCGAATCGTGCGGGCGGGAACGCGACGTCGACGCCCAACTGTCGGTGTCCCGCGCCTCCCGGTCGCAGACCCTGCTCCGCCCGACGACCCGGACCGGCCAGCCGGCCACGCCCGTGCTCAGCCAGGACGTCTACCGCATCGAGCTGTCCCGGGGGCGGTGGCTGTTCGGCGAGATCGACAGGCTGCTCAACGCCTGCGCCGAGTGGACCCTCGACGCGTCCACCCTCACCGGCGACCGGCAGCCGGTGGCCACCGAGCAGGAGCACCGCTGGGAGCCGGCGGCTCGGGACTTCGCCGGTGACCAGGCGGTGCTGCTGCGGCACGTCGCGTCGCAGCCCCTGGCGCAGACCGGTGGGAAACCGGTCGGCGCGGCGGCGAGCATCGAGACCACCCTGGTGGTGCGGGTCGGCGACCTGGTCACCGTGGTGGTGCCCGCCCCGGACACGGTCGCTGACCGGGCCGACGGCACCGGGCCGGGGATGAGCCAGGCCGACCTGCTCGCGCTGGGCGGGACCGCCGCGAAGCGTCTCTGCCCGGCCACCGACGTCCCCTGCTGACCGGTCTGGGTGGACCCCGGCCGGCCCCGCCGGGGCTCGCCATCCGGCACGCCACCGCCGCGGCGGGCGGGCCGCGCCGGTGCGGCTACAGCGGGATGTTGCCGTGCTTCTTCGGCGGCAACGTCTCCCGCTTGGTCCGCAGCACCCGCAGCGCCCGGACGATCTGGGTCCGGGTCTGGTGCGGCGGGATCACCGCGTCGACGTACCCGCGTTCGGCGGCGACGTACGGGTTGGCCAGGGTGTCCTCGTACTCGGCGATCCGCTCGGCGCGGACGGCGGCCGGATCCTCGGCGGCGGCCAGTTCCTGCCGGTAGAGGACGTTCACCGCGCCCTGCGCGCCCATCACCGCGATCTGTGCCGTCGGCCAGGCGAAGTTCAGGTCCGCCCCGAGGTGCTTGGAGCCCATCACGTCGTACGCGCCGCCGTACGCCTTGCGGGTGATCACGGTGACCTTCGGGACGGTGGCCTCGGCGTACGCGTAGATGAGCTTCGCGCCCCGGCGGATGATGCCGTCCCACTCCTGGCCGGTGCCGGGCAGGAACCCGGGAACGTCCACGAAGGTCAGCACCGGGATGTTGAACGCGTCGCAGGTGCGCACGAACCGGGCGGCCTTCTCGGAGGCGGCGAGGTCCAGGGTGCCGGCGAAGTGCATCGGCTGGTTGGCGACCACCCCGACGGGGCGGCCCTCGACCCGGCCGTAGCCGACCACGATGTTCTGCGCGTAGAGCGGCTGCACCTCCAGGAACTCGCCGTCGTCGAGGACGTGCGCGATGACCCGGTGCATGTCGTACGGCTGGTTGGCCGAGTCGGGGATCAGCGTGTCGAGTTCCCGGTCGGCGTCGGTGACGTCGAGGTCGGCCGGCGCGTCGAGGACCACCGGCTCGTCGAGGTTGTTCGACGGCAGGTAGGACAGCAGCGCCTTGACGTAGTCGACGGCGTCGTCCTCGTCGGTGGCGAGGTAGTGCGCGTTGCCGCTGCGGGTGTTGTGGGTACGCGCGCCGCCCAGTTCCTCCATCGCCACGTCCTCGCCGGTGACCGTCTTGATGACGTCCGGCCCGGTGATGAACATGTGCGAGGTGCGGTCGACCATCACGGTGAAGTCGGTGACCGCCGGGGAGTAGACCGCGCCCCCCGCGCACGGGCCCATGATCAGGGAGATCTGCGGGATGACCCCGCTGGCCCGGACGTTGCGGAAGAAGATCTCGCCGTAGAGGCCGAGCGAGACGACGCCCTCCTGGATGCGTGCCCCGCCGGAGTCGTTGATCCCGACCACCGGGCAGCCGATCTTCATGGCCAGGTCCATCACCTTGACGATCTTCTCGCCGAAGACCTCGCCGAGGGAGCCGCCGAAGACCGTGAAGTCCTGCGCGAAGACACAGACCTGCCGGCCGTCGACGGTGCCGTAGCCGGTGACCACCCCGTCGCCGTACGGGCGGGTGCGGTCCAGCCCGAAGTTGGTGGACCGGTGCCTGGCGAACTCGTCCAACTCGACGAAGGAGCCCTCGTCGAGGAGCATGTCGATCCGCTCCCGGGCGGTCTTCTTGCCCCGCGCGTGCTGCTTCTCGACGCCGCGTGCACCCGCGTGCACCGCCTCGTCGACCCGGCGCTCCAGGTCCGCCAGCTTGCCCGCGGTGCTGTGGATGTTGGTCCCGGTCTCGGTAGTCACCCTGGGAATATAACGATGGTTCAGGCCGACGCCGCTGTGCAGTACGCCTCAGTGGCCTGCGCCGGAGGCGGGCCGGGCGGCGGTGTCGGGCCGGCCCGTAGGCTGGCGGGATGCCGGGTTCGCCGTACACCGATCTGGACCGACCGCCGCTGTCGGCGGCGCGGTTGTCCCGGGCGTTGACCGCGCCGCTGGGCCCCTGGCGGCGGCTGGACCTGCGGCCGGAGACCGGCTCGACCAACGCCGACGCGGCCGACGCCGCGCGGGCCGGTGAGCCGGAGGGTCTGGTCGTGGTGGCCGAGCGGCAGACCGCCGGCCGGGGCCGACGTGGTCGGGCCTGGCAGTCACCGCCCCGGGCGGGTCTCGCGACGAGCGTGCTGCTGCGGCCCGGCGAGGCCGTCACCGACCGCGACTGGCCGCCGGCCGCCCCCACCGGGTACGGCTGGCTGCCGCTGCTCGCCGGTGTCGCGCTGGTCGAGGCGGTCTCCCGGCTGGCCGAACTGGACGCCGGTCTGAAGTGGCCCAACGATCTGCTGATCGGGGACGCCAAGTGCGCAGGCATCCTGGCCGAGGCGGTGCCGGCCGGCGGCGCGGCGGAGCCACCCGCGATCGTGCTCGGCATCGGGCTGAACGTGACGTTGCGCGCCGACGAGCTGCCGGCGAACCCGACCGGGCTGCCGGCGACGTCGCTGCAACTGGCCGGTGCCACCGCCACCGACCGGGACCCGCTGCTGCGGGCCCTGCTGCGCGCCCTCGCCGACTGGTACGACAGGTGGCGGCTGGCCGGCGGGGACGCCGACGCGTGCGGCCTGCGGGCGGCGTACCTGGCCTCCTGCGTCACGGTGGGCCGCCGGGTGCGGGTGCTGCTGCCCGACGGCACCGACCTGACCGGGCTCGCCACCGGGGTGGACCCCGACGGGCACCTGCTCGTCGACACCGCCGCCGGTGAGCGTCGGCTGGCGGCCGGGGACGTGCTGCACCTGCGGTGACCGGGCGGCCCGCGGTCGGTTCGTGCGCGGGGTGCACTGCCGCCCGCCCGGCTGATCCGGTGGGTCGCCCCGACCGGTTACGGTCAGCGCGTCCGATTGTCGCCGAGGAGGTTCCCGTGGCGTTCCCCGAAGACGTGCTCACCGAGGACGAGCACGTCGTCCTGCACCTGCACCCGCACTGGAAGGCGCTGCTACGGCCGATCCTGGTGCTGGTCCTCGGTGTCGCGGCGGTGGTGGCGGGCTGGCTCCTGCTGCCCGACGGCGACGGTGGCGCGCTCGTGCTCGCCGTGGTCGCCGGTCTGTTCCTGATCGCGGTGCTCTGGCTGGGGTTGTGGCCGTTCCTGGTCTGGCGCAGCACGCACTACCTGTTCACCAACGAGCGGGTGCTGCTCCAGGAGGGTGTCTTCTCCCGGCACCGGCGGGACCTGCCGCTGGCCCGGATCAACGACCACTCGATGACCCAGCGGTTCACCGAACGGCTGCTGGGTTGCGGCACGCTCACCATCGAGTCGGCCGGCGAGCGGGGGCAGTCGGTGCTCGTCGACGTGCCCCGGGTCGACCGGGTGCAGACCACCCTCTACGAACTGGTGGAGGCGCAGCACGACAAGCACACGCTGGGCGACGGGGAGATGCGCGACATCCTGGCCGACATGCGGGAGGGCAAGCCGTTGCGGGACACCAGCGGCTGATCGTCGCGTGAACCGGCCGCCGGCCCCGGGCCGGTCAGGGGCGCGGCGTGCGGGGGGTGGTGCCGGCGTGCAGCTCGGCGGCCAGCTCCGCGTCCAGGTCGCCGCCGGCGACGGCCGGGCCGAGGGTGCCGCCCCGGCCCTGCTTGAACACCGGTTCGACGGTCGGGGCCGGGGTCCCGGCCACCGGGGTCGTGCGGTCCTCGGCCTGGCTCTGGGCCTCTTCCAGCTCGCTCACCGATTCGGCAAGTTCGGCGACCGGGTCCAGCTCGGCCATGGTGTCCCACTCGTCCCGCTTGATGGAGTGCCAGGTCTCCTCGGCGTGCTTGGGGACGGGCTGGAAGACGAACGTCCGGTAGGACCAGAACCGGAACAGGGTGGCGAGCAGCACACCGCCTGTCTTGGCCACGTTGAGCGCGAGCAGGCTGTTGAACCCCAGGCCGTACTTGGCGGCGGCGAGGACACCGAGTTCGATGATCAGACCGGCACCGTTGAACAGGAAAAACAGGGCGTATTCGCGCTGAAGCGCCGCTTTCGGCCGGTCCCGGTACGTCCAGTGACGATTCATCAGATACGACGTGATGGTCGCCACGATGGTGGCGATGACCGTCGCCTTCAGTTGACCGTCGACGAAAACGGTGAGTGCCAGGGCGTTGAACACCGCGTAATTGATGACGGTGTTGACGCCCCCGACGATGCCGAATTTGAGCGCCTCGCGGATGAACTTCTGCCAGCGCTCGGGCAGCAGACGGACAAGACGCATGCGCAACACCTTAGGGCTGAGGACGGTGCCGGGAACTCCGGCTGGACGGGGTGGACGACCGGTCACGACCCGGACGACGGGTCGCTGGTCGCCTCCGTGACGGCGGGAGTTCCCGCTTCGACGAAGACGAACCGTCGGTACGACCAGAACCGGAACAGCGTGCCGAGCGCGGTGCCCACCACGTAGCTGGCGATGTTGTCGGCCAGCGGGGTACGGAACACGCCGGGCCAGATGCTGCCCAGCCCGTAGCGGCTGCCCGCCAGGCAGGCCACCGCGATGCCCAGGCCGACCGCGTTGAAGAAGAAGAACAGCGCGTACTCGCGGGCCGGGTTGGAACGGACCCGGTGCCGCCAGGTCCAGAACCGGTTGCCCACGAACGCGACGGTCGCCGCGATCACCGTGGAGACGACCCGCGCGGTCACCGGTTCGACACCACGCCCCAGCGTGAGGTAGTTGAACAGCGCGAAGTCGACCAGGAAGGCCACCCCGCCCACGGTGGCGAACTTGCTCAACTCGCGCAGGAGGTGGCCGAACCGGTCCAGCAACGAACGGACCAGACCCGGGCGGGTCTGCGGGGCACCCGGCTGGTCCCCGGTCATCGTCGCGGCCACCTCGCGAGCGTACCGGTAACCGGCGTCGCGGACGGGGCACCACCGGCGACCCGCCGCCGCGCGGTGGGCCGGCCCGGGCCGCCGCCCGTTCCTTCGTTGTCCGTGGGCCGTTCCCGCGCCCACCGACAGTTCGTCGAAGGATTTGCGTGAAAGTGCGCGTGAAAGCGGGTATCAGCTCGTGTTACCGCAGCCGGGCCGTACCTTGTGCAGTTCTTCACAACCAGTCCCACTGACTCGCGGGTCCGCCCGGTTTACGCTGAGGCCAATCCCAGGTTTCCACGAAGGCGACGCGGCCCGCGTCCGCCGAGACTCGTGCATCCCATAAATCGGTCAGCGTCGACCACAAGGAGATGAGTCATGGTTGCTCCGGCTACTGTGCGGGGGATCGATCAGGCCCCCACGACCCACCCCAGGCTGCTCGCCTGGGTCCGGGAGATCGCGGAACTCACCACCCCCGACCGGGTGGTCTGGGTGGACGGGTCCGACGAGGAGTGGCGGCGTCTCACCGACGAACTCGTCGACAACGGCACCCTCGTCCGGTTGAACCCGGAGAAGAAGCCGAACTCCTTCTACTCCCGCACCGACCCCACGGACGTCGCCCGGGTCGAGGAGCGCACCTTCATCTGTTCCGTGGACGAGGCGGACGCCGGCCCCACCAACAACTGGATGGCGCCGGCCGAGATGAAGCGGACGATGACCGAGCTCTACCGGGGCGCGATGCGCGGCCGGACGATGTACGTCATCCCCTTCTGCATGGGCCCGGTCGAGGCCGAGAACCCGATGTTCGGTGTCGAGATCACCGACAGCCCGTACGTGGTCGCCTCGATGCGGATCATGACCCGGATGGGCGCGAGCGTGCTCGACGCGATGGGTGACGACGCCGACTTCGTGCACGCGCTGCACTCCATCGGCGCCCCGCTCGCCCCCGGCCAGTCCGACGTCGCCTGGCCGTGCAACGAGACGAAGTACATCTCGCACTTCCCGGAGACCCGGGAGATCTGGTCCTTCGGCTCCGGGTACGGCGGCAACTCGCTGCTCGGCAAGAAGTGCTACTCGCTGCGGATCGCCAGCGTCATGGGGCGCGACGAGGGCTGGCTCGCCGAGCACATGCTGATCCTCAAGATCACTTCCCCGGAGGGGAAGGTCTACCACGTGGCGGGCGCGTTCCCGTCCGCCTGTGGCAAGACCAACCTGGCCATGCTGGAGCCGACCATCCCCGGCTGGAAGGTCGAGACGATCGGCGACGACATCGCCTGGATGCGGTTCGGCCCGGACGGCCGCCTCTACGCGGTCAACCCGGAGTACGGCCTGTTCGGCGTCGCCCCGGGCACCGACTGGAAGACCAACGCCAACGCGATGCGGACGCTGGACCGGGGCAACTCGATCTTCACCAACGTCGCCCTGACCGACGACGGCGACATCTGGTGGGAGGGCATGGGTGAGCCGCCGGCCCACCTGATCGACTGGAAGGGTAACGACTGGACGCCGGAGAGCGAGAACCTCTCCTCCCACGCGAACAGCCGGTTCTGCACCCCGATCACCCAGTGCCCGATCCTGGCCGACGACTACTTCGACCCGAACGGCGTGCCGATCGACGCGATCCTGTTCGGTGGCCGCCGCCGGGACACCATCCCGCTGGTCACCGAGGCCCGCGACTGGGTGCACGGGGTGTACCTGGGGGCGACGCTGTCCTCGGAGACCACCGCCGCCGCCTCCGGCGCGGTCGGCGTGGTGCGTCGCGACCCGATGGCGATGCTGCCGTTCATCGGCTACCACGCCGGTGACTACTTCAACCACTGGATCGAGATGGGCAAGGGCGTCGACGGCGACGCCGCCAAGCTGCCCAAGATCTATTACGTGAACTGGTTCCGCAAGGACGCCGAGGGCAACTTCCTCTGGCCCGGCTTCGGCGAGAACTCGCGGGTGCTCAAGTGGGTCGTCGAGCGGATCGAGGGCACCGCCGACGCGGTCGAGACCCCGATCGGCATGGTCCCGACCGCCGACGCGCTGGACGTCGAGGGGCTCGACATGACCCCGGAGGACG
The DNA here is from genome assembly GCF_030518815.1 of Micromonospora cynarisoli. Lineage (NCBI taxonomy): Bacteria > Bacillati > Actinomycetota > Actinomycetes > Micromonosporales > Micromonosporaceae > Micromonospora > Micromonospora cynarisoli. Next base: position 5,825,201 of record NZ_CP130426.1, read on the forward strand.
TCCGGATCGCCCTGAAGGTCGACCCGCAGGAGTGGCGCGACGAGCTGCCGCTGGTCACCGAGTGGTTCGAGAAGTTCGGTGACAAGCTGCCGGCCGTCCTCTGGTCGGAGCTGGACGCGCTGCGCGCCCGGCTCGACGCGGAGCAGCCCCGGTAGCAGGTGTGCCGCCCGCCCGTAGCGGGCAAGACCGGAAACCATGAGGACGGCCGCCGTGACCCCACCGGTCCGGCGGCCGTCCGCCGTCCGGGCGCTGACCACCCTGCTCGCCTCGACCGCCGCCGCCACCGTCGCGGTCGAGCTGCTCAACTGGTGGTACGCCCCGGAGCAGGAGTTCGGCCTGGCGGTACGCACCGGCTGGGCGATGCTGCGGTCGCTGGGTTTCCTGGTGCTGATCGGGCAGGTGAACCGGGGACGGGCCGGCGCGAAGCCGTTCGGGTTGATCCTCGCCGTGACCACCGTGTTCGCGGTCGGCCGGCTGGTGGTGCCCCGGCAGGGTGTCCCGCCGCTGCCCGGACTGGTCGGCTTCGCCGTGCTGACGGCGCTCTGCGTCGCCGTGGTCGTGCTGCTCTACCGTTGCGACGCGGTCGCCGGGCACCTGGTGCGCCACCGCCGGGGCCTGGTCGTCGAGGGCGGCACGATCGGCTGGCGGGAGGTCGCCCCGAAACGCCCCGAGGTCACCGGCTGGCTGCTGACCAGCCGGGTGGCCGCCTTCACGTACAGCCCGCTGATGCTGGTGCCGGCGCTGGTGGCCGGCGGCGCGGTGCTGGACGGTCGGCTCGCCGTCGTACCGGTGGTGCTGGCCTGGTTCGCCGCCGGCATCGTGGTCAGCTACCTGGTGCTGTTCTGTACGGCGTTCCTGCTGCGCGGCAGGCGGTGGGCCCGCCGCCTGCTGGTGACGATCACCCTCGGCGTGCTCGCGGTGAACCTGCCGCTGTGCTGGTGGCTGCTCGGCCTGGACGGCCTGATCCGCGACGGCGCACCCCTGGTGGCGGCGGCCACCCTGGCCCTCTACGCCCTGCACCGCGCCCCACCCCCGCCGCCCCGGTGACCCCTCGCCCCGCCCCTCGCCCCTCGCCGCACCGGTGATCAAGAGGTTCCGGTCAGTGGACGGCCCGTCGGCGACGTATTTCTCTTGATCACGCACGGAGTGCGCCACCGAGGCGCTGATGTTCGGTGTGGGTCGCTACGCTGCAAGGTGATGACTCTGCGGAAACTTCTCTACTCCGTCTACGAGCGCCGGCTGACGGCCAGGCTCGCGGGTCGACCGGTGCCCCGGCACGTCGGCGTGATGTGCGACGGCAACCGCCGGTGGGCGCGGGAGATGGGCTTCGTCGATCCGAACGACGGGCACCGGATGGGCGCCGAGCGGATCAAGGAGCTGCTGCGCTGGTGCGACGCGGCCGGCGTCGGCCACGTCACACTCTGGCTGCTCTCCACCGACAACCTGTCCCGGCCGGCGGAGGAGCTGGACCCGCTGCTGCAGATCATCGAGGATCTCAGCACCGAGCTGGCCGAGGAGGGCAACCCCTGGCGGCTGCGGATGGTCGGCGCGCTCGACGTGCTGCCCACCCAGCACGCCCAGGCGCTCAAGGCCGCCGAGGAGCGCACCCGGGAACGCACCGGCGGCGCGCAGGTCAACATCGCCGTCGGCTACGGCGGCCGGCGCGAGATCACCGACGCGGTACGGTCGCTGCTGGTGGAGCACGCGGCCAAGGGCGGCACCATCGAGGAACTGGCCGGCACGCTGGACGTCGACCACATCTCCGAGCACCTCTACACCAGGGGCCTGCCCGACCCGGATCTGATCATCCGGACCAGCGGCGAACAGCGCCTGTCCGGTTTCATGCTCTGGCAGTCGGCGCACTCGGAATTCTACTTCTGCGAGCTGAACTGGCCCGATTTCAGGCGGGTCGACTTCCTGCGCGCCCTACGCTCCTACGGCACCCGGCAACGCCGCTACGGCACCTGACCCGCCGACGCGTCCGGCCGACGCCCGCGCTCAGGTCAGGTGGTGCACCGCCCGGGTGAGGAAGTCGCCCAGCGCGGCGGGGGAGTCGATGGTGAGGTCGGCGGCCTCGGCGACCTCCCGGCCGGTCTCCGGGTTGGCCACCGCCACGCAGATGCCGAGGAACCCCGGGTCGGCGGCCGACCGGGCGCGCAGCGCCGCGAACGCCTTGATGTCGGAGACGTCGTCGCCGAAATACCACGCGCCGCCGGCGTCCCGGACCACCTCGCCGATGACCAGACCCTTGTCCCGGTCGACGGGAGGCTTGAGTTCCAGCACCATCCGGCCGGCCTGCACCCGCAGCCCGAGCCGCTCGGCCTGCGTCCGCCCCCACTGCTCGACCGCCGGGCCGAGCTGCTGCGCGGTACGCCAGTGCAGGGCCACGCTCAGCCGCTTGAACTCCACCAGCGCGCCGGCGGGCAGCTCGGCGCGGGCCCGGTCGGCCAGTTCGGCCATGGTGGGCACCCAGGGCAGCGCGGCGGGTTCGGTGACGGTCTCGCCGCCGGAGTGGCTGTGCTCCAGACCGTACAGTCCGTAGAGGTCGATCCCGGCGAGGCCGCCGAGGTGGTCACGGAGGAAGTCGACGGGACGGGCGGAGACGATCGCCACCCGCTGCACCACCGGGGCCAGCGCCTCCAGTGCGGTGAGCACCTTGGGCGCGGGGCGCACCGCGGTGGGGTCGTCGTCGACCGGCGCGAGGGTGCCGTCGAAGTCGAAGAAGAGGACGGTGTCGGCGGCCCGCTCGGCGGTGGTACGCCAGGCGTGCTCAGCATCCAGCGGGGTCGGTGGCTGCTGGTTACCCAGATTCAACGGCGGCACGCGCGACAGCGTACCCCGGGGGCGGTGGCTGATTCGTGGCTTCGGAGTGGCTTCTTGACACCGCCGGGGTGCGTGGTCGTAGGTGCTCCTCAGCGTTCGGCGGCTCCCCGCCCCCGCCGTCCCAACGGCACCACTGTGGCTTCCCGGCCCTGGTTGAGCAGGTAACCCTCGACGAAACCGGTGTTCCGGTCGCCGGTGCGGGTCTCGATCTCGTTGAGCCGCGCCACCAGGAACTCGGTGAGCGCGCTGACCCGGTCGTCGAGCCGGTCGTGCAGTTCGGCGACCACCGCCAGGACGACGGCGGTGCCCGAGACGGTCAGGGCGAAGAGGTTGAACACCAGCGGGATCTGCCCGCTCCCGCCCACGCCGGCCACCAGGTTCGCGGTCACGCACGCGGTCAGGGAGACCGCCGCGACCACGACTGCCCACCACTTCAGGGCCATGGACAGACCCCTCCTTCTGTCCCGCAGGGCTGAGTTCGGCCTTGTCCCGTCCCCCCGCCGACGACGAGCCCAAGCAGTACGAATAGGGACGCTAGCGTGCCCGTTGCCGCCCCGGAGCGAAACGATCGGGTCTGCTCAGGCGTTCTTTCGCCATCTGAGGAACTACCCGGCCTGCTCTCCGCCCTTTCGGACATCGAGCGGGAGAGTGGGGCGGTATGCGAGGTAACGAATGGTTTCCCGGATGTGGAACTTCTCCGCGTCCGACACGGCGGGGTCGACCAGCCGGCGCAGCAGCGCCTCGACGTCCGGGTCCATCGGCGGAGCGCCGGGGGCGCCCCGGGGGGTGGCGGCGCGGTCCCAGCCGAGGGCGGCGAAGGCGGCGGCCGGGTTGAGGCCCAGCCCCTCACAGAACGCCACCACCCGTTCGGCCTCCGGGTCGCTGGCCCAGTCGCCGCGGACCCACCTGTTGATCGTCTGGCGGGAGACGCCGGTGCGGCGGGAGACCTCGGTGCCGGTCCAGGCGCGCATCGCCCGGGCGTCGTCGAGCGCCCGACGAACGAAGGTGGCGAATGCGATCTTCCGGGCGGGGGCGGTCTCGGTCACCCCGAAACCGTACGACCGCAGCGCCCGTCCGGGCTGCCCGGGGCGGATCTTTGTCACGCACATGAGACGTGTTCACCGTGCTGGCCGGGCCCGCTCAGGAGTCGGCACGAAGCGGTCTCACCTGGGCATAATACCGCCGAGCGAGGCGGCCGGGAACCGGACGAAAAGCTGATACTGTCACGCTCATGGGACAATCTACGGTGTGTCACGTGCTTGAGACGATCAGTGCTCACATGCGTCACGCTCCCGGTGCGAGGGGGAGCCGGTGACCGAACTCGCGACCCGTGCCCAGGCCTTCGGCCTGATCGCGGAGGGGGTCGCCGCCGGCCTGAGCGCGCCCTGGCGGCTCTACCTCGCCCGGGGTTGCCGCTACCTGTCACTGAGTGTCGGCGACCGCGACGAGTGGAACGCCTGGCGGACCCATCTCGGCTGTCCGGAGATGAGCGTCCGGGTCTACGACGCCGGCGGCGAGATCCGCCGCTCCTCGATGGCCGAGGTCGTCCTGGACGGCTGCCGGATCAGCGTCGAACTGGTCGAGGAGGTCAGCACCGAGGACCTGGAACGGCTCCTGGTCGTCGACCCGAGCCCGGCCGAGCCGGAGGACCGGTGACCCGGCCGACGCGGCCCACCGGAGCCGCCCGATGAGCCCCCTGCTCGCCCTGTCCCTCGTCCTCGTCCTCGGGGCGGCCAGCTACGCCGCCGGCCGCTTGCACGGTCAGCTCAGCTACCGGATCGGGTACCGCTTCGGTTACCGGCAGGGCTACTTCGACGGGGACCGGGGCGCCTGGAACCGCAGGCGGCGCGACGCCCAGGCCGTGCTCGCCTCGGCGCTCACCGCCCCGGCCGTGCCGGCCAATGCCGCGTGGCGTCCCACCCCCGCGGTCCGTCAGGGCACCACGTACACCGGCTCCTCGTTCGCCAGCCCGCCCGGCCCGGTCGCCGGTCGGCACCCGACCGGCACCCTGGTCCGCCGGCCCGGCTGAACCCGCGGAGCCGACACCGGCCGCCTCGACAGGTGACGCGGCTCCACCGGCCGGGATGCGCGCAGGGGGCGGCATCCCGGCCGGTCCGCGCCGCCCGCCGGACGGGTCGCACCCGGTGCGGGGGAGATCCTCGTCGCCCTCTAGCCGAGGCGGCCCGGCGCCGCTAGCGTCTAGGCATGACCCGGGGTTTTCCCGGGTCAGCCGGCCGTCCGGATCTGCGACCTCGCGCACGGGGTTCCGCATCCGACCCCGTGTCACCGGGCACCGGAGGAGGCGGAACGCGGATGGCGGATGCCCGTCCGTCGGAGCAGGCCTGTGACGACTCGCCGTACGCCCGCCGGTGTCGACCAGATCCCGGCCGCGACTGCCACGACCCGCCGAGCCACCCGGAGCCGCCGTCCGGCGGCCGCCGCCCCGCCCGGCCCCGAGGAGCCCGGCCCAGCCGGCCAGGTGTTCGTTCTGGACACGTCGGTGCTCCTGTCCGACCCGGCGGCCTTCCACCGCTTCGCCGAGCACGAGGTGGTCCTGCCGCTCGTGGTGATCTCGGAGCTGGAGGGCAAACGACACCACCCGGAGCTGGGCTGGTTCGCCCGCCAGTCCCTGCGCATGCTCGACGAGTTGCGGGTCCGGCACGGTCGACTGGATCATCCGGTGCCCGCCAACGAGTCCGGCGGCACGCTCACCGTGGAGCTGAACCACTCGGACGACGGCGTCCTGCCCCCCGGGTTCCGCAACGAGTCCAACGACGCGCGCATCCTGTCGGTGGCGCTGAACCTGGCCGCCGAGGGGCGGGAGGTGACGCTGGTCAGCAAGGACATGCCGCTGCGGGTCAAGGCCGCCTCGGTGGGGCTGCGGGCCGACGAGTACCGGCACGGCCAGGCCAGCGACCCGACCTGGACCGGGATGGCCGAGCTGGAGCTGGGCGAGGACGAGATCGGCCGGCTCTACGCCGGGGACTGCCTCGACCTGGACGCCGCCGCCGGCCTGTCCTGCCACACCGGCCTGGTGCTGCACTCCACCAGGGGGTCGGCGCTGGGGCGGGTGCTGCCCGACAAGACCGTCCGGCTGGTGCGGGGCGACCGGGAGGCGTTCGGCGTGCACGGCCGCTCGGCCGAGCAGCGGATCGCGCTGGACCTGCTCCTCGACGAGTCGATCGGGATCGTGTCGCTGGGCGGCCGGGCCGGCACCGGCAAGTCGGCGCTGGCGCTGTGCGCCGGGCTGGAGGCGGTGATGGAGCGCCGCCGGCACAAGAAGGTGGTGGTCTTCCGCCCGCTCTACGCCGTCGGCGGGCAGGAGTTGGGCTACCTGCCCGGGTCCGAGTCGGAGAAGATGTCGCCCTGGGCGCAGGCCGTGTTCGACACCCTCGGGGCGGTGGTGCACGAGAACGTGCTGGAGGAGGTCACGTCGCGGGGCATCCTGGAGGTCCTCCCGCTGACCCACATCCGGGGCCGGAGCCTGCACGACGCGTTCGTCATCGTCGACGAGGCCCAGTCGTTGGAGCGGGGCGTGTTGCTCACCGTGCTGTCCCGGATCGGGCAGGGCTCGCGGGTGGTGCTCACCCATGACGTCGCCCAGCGGGACAACCTGCGGGTCGGGCGGCACGACGGGGTGACGGCGGTGATCGAGGCGTTGAAGGGTCACCCGCTCTTCGCACACGTCACGTTGAACCGGTCCGAGCGGTCCCCGATCGCGGCGATGGTGACGGATCTGCTGGAGGACATCCCAGGCTGACCGTCGCGGGGGCCGGGGTCCGCCCCCCATCGTCCGCATTCACTTTGTGGCGCAGGTCACAAATTTGCCGGTGGGTTTCCCATCAGCCTCACCGTGCGCGATGGTGTCCCACGAGCGCCCACGTCCCGGTGGGGGTGTTGGTGACCGTTCGTCCCCTTCCAGGGGCGGGCAGTCACCCCCCTGCCGGTGCGTCGGTGGCGACCGGCTCAGGTCGGGGCGCTCGTGGCACGACCGCGCCGTCGACGGCCGGTCCGCGCCGCGTCCTTGCCCCCGACGAAGGGACACTTCGTGAGTCGGCTGTGGAGCCGGTTCGGTGCCCGTACGGCCGCCGTCGCACTGCTCTCCGTGGGCGTTGCCGGCGGTTTCTATCTGGGCGAAGACCGGGAAACCCAGCAACAGGGCCTGACCGCACAGGTCGGCCTCCAGGTCGACCAGGCCGAGTACGACTACCAGCGTGACCGGCAGGCCGACCACCGGCGGGAGTCCGCCAAGCAGCGGGCCGCCGAGTACCAGGCGAAGCTGCGGGCCGCCGCGGCGGCCAAGGAAGCCGCCCAGCGGGCCAAGGCCGCCGAGGCTGCCGCCGCGTCGCGGAAGAAGGAGCGCGAGGCCGAGGCCAAGGCCAAGGAGGAGGACGGGAAGATCAAGCCCTTCGCCGGCCCGATCCCCGCCTCGTGTAACTCGTACAGCGGACACCGCAAGACCGGCTGCGCGATGCTCCTCAAGGAGGGCTTCAAGATCGACCAGATGCCCTGCCTGGACAAGCTCTGGACCAAGGAGAGCGGCTGGAACCCCAAGGCCAGCAACTCCTCGTCCGGCGCGTACGGCATCCCGCAGGCGGTGCCGGGCAGCAAGATGAGCTCGGTCGCCAGCGACTGGCGGACCAACCCGGCCACCCAGATCAAGTGGGGGCTCGGCTACATCGAGGGCCGGTACGACAACCCGTGCGGCGCCTGGGCCAAGAGCCAGAGTTCCGGCTGGTACTGAGCGACGACCGGGACGGGCGGGGCGGGTGGGCGACCACCCGCCCCGCCGTCGTCGTACCCCCGGTGGCGCGGGACCCGGGGTGGCGGTTGGCGAAGAATGCTGATAGCCATGGTGGGGTGACCCTGCACCCGACGGGCGGCGACCCCGACCGGTTCGGCACCGAGGCGTTCTACGCGTCGCTCGGCCGGGCCTTCGTCGCCATGTGCGCGGTGGTGCCGTTCCTCTTCCTCATCGAGGCCCTCGACCAGGGGCTCGGCTTCGGGCTCGACGTGGCGGCCGGGATCATCCCGCAGCGCATCCAGGGGCTCGACGGGGTGTTCTTCTCGCCGTTCCTGCACCACGGCTTCGACCACCTCTACAGCAACAGCATCCCGCTGATCCTGCTCGGCACCTTCGTGCTGGCCGCCGGCGCCCGCCGGTTCCTCTGGTCCACCCTGGTCATCATCCTGGTCAGCGGGCTCGGCGTCTGGTTCACCGGCTCGCCCAACTCGGTGGTCGTCGGGGCGAGCGGGGTCATCTTCGGCTACCTGGGCCTGCTGTTCACCCGGGGTGTCGTCGAGCGGAGCTGGTGGAACTTCGGGGTGGTGCTGCTGGTCGGCCTGCTCTACGGCTGGCAACTGCTCGGCATCCTCCCCACCGACGAGCGGATCTCCTGGCAGGGGCACCTGTTCGGGCTGCTCGGCGGGGTGGTCGCGGCGATCCTGTTCCGGCGTCGCCGCCCGTACGACCCGTACCGGGAGTACCGGGTGGAGTCCACCCTGACGCCCTGAGCGGGCGACCGCGGCGCTCGGCTTCACCGCCGACCCGGGGCCGCTGGCCGAGTGGGGGTTGCGGCTGGACCGCCGGCACGTCGTGGTGGACAGCGCGATGGCCACCGCGCGCCGCCCCGGCCGGTCCGCTGCGCGCGGCCGGGCTGCGGTGTGACCCCGGCCCGGGGTGGTGGCCCGGCGAGCCGGGTCAGGGCAGGCCGACGAGGTCGGCCATCAGGGCGGTCTGGTGGTCGAAGTAGGCGTCCCGGTGCGGGACGACCGGGTCGAGGCGGCCGAAGAGGTCGAAGCTGATCAGCCCGAAGAGCTGGGTCCAGCCGGCCATGCCCCGGGCGAGCAGGGCCTCGGGCAGTCCGGGGAAGAGGCCGGCGGCGATCTCGGCCAGGTCGGCCCGGACCGGCTCGGGCAGGTCGTCGTCGGGCGGGGTGATCCGGCCGGTGGCCACCCCGTCGCGGAGGATGCCGAGCAGGGTCAGCGGCGGGCGCTGCGCGGGGAGCACGGTGTCGACGGGGGCGGCGTACCCGGGCACCGGGCTGCCGTAGAGCAGGGCGTACTCGGCGGGGTGGGCCAGCGCCCAGGTGCGGGCGGCCCGGCAGGCGGCGTGCCAGCGTCCGCGCAGGTCGGCCCGGGCGACGGCGGTGTCGGCGGCCTCCACCGCGTCGCCGAGCGCCTGGTACGCCTCGATGATCAGCGCGGTGAGCAGGTCGTCCCGGCTGGGGAAGTAGCGGTAGATCGCGGACGAGACCATTCCCATGTCCCGGGCGACCGCCCGCAGTGACAGGTCGGCCCCGTCGCTGGCGAGGTGGCGGCGGGCCACCGCCTTGATCTCGTCGATCATCTCGGCACGGACCCGGGCGCGGATCGAGGAAGCCGGCATACGGCTACTCTGCCACGCTTCAGAGCGCCAATCAAAATAGAGAGCACTGCTCTTGACTCTGCGGGTCGGTCCGGTCATGCTGGACGCAGCTCAACGAGAGCAGTGCTCTCGATTCAGTCTACTGCTTCGAAAGGTTCTCCCATGTCGCTGCACGTGATCGTCGGTGCCGGCCCGGTCGGCACCGCCACCGCACACCACCTCGCCGGGCGGGGCGAGCAGGTCCGGCTCGTCACCCGGCGGGGCACCGGCCCCGTCGACCCGGCGATCGAGCGGATCGCCGCCGACGCCGCCGACACCGACCGGCTGACCGCCCTCACCGACGGGGCGGTCGCGCTCTACAACTGCGCCAACCCCGCCTACCACCGGTGGGCCACCGACTGGCCGCCGCTGGCCGACGCGCTGCTCACCACCGCCGAGCGCACCGGCGCGGTGCTCGCCGCCGTCGGCTGCCTCTACGGCTACGGACCTGTCGACGCGCCGATGACCGAGGACACCCCGCTCGCCGCCACCGGCACCAAGGGACGGGTCCGCAACCGGATGTGGACCGAGGCGCTCGCCGCCCACCGCGCCGGCCGGGCCCGGACCACCGAGGTACGCGGCTCGGACTACCTCGGTGCCGAGGGCAACTCCCTGCTGCCGCTGGTGCTGCCGAAGGTGCTCGCCGGCCAGCGGGTCCTCCTGCCGGTGAACTGGGACGCCCCGCACACCTGGACGTACGTCGGGGACGTGGTGCGTACCCTGGTCGCCGCCGCGACCGACGAGCGGGCCTGGGGACACGCCTGGCACGTGCCGAGCGACCCGCCGACCAGCGTCCGTGAGCTGGCCGTCCGGGCGGCCGAGTTGGCCGACGCCCCGCCGCCGAAGCTGGCCCGGATGCCCTACCCGCTGCTCTGGCTCGGCGGGCTGACCGACCCGTTCGCCCGCGAGCTGCGGGAGACCGCGCACCAGTTCGCCAGGCCGTTCGTGATGGACTCGACCCGGGCCACCGCCGTCCTCGGCATCACCCCGACCCCGCTGGACGAGGCGCTGACCGCCACCGTCCGGACCCTCACCACCACCCCCGGGACGCCCACCCCGGCGGGTGCGGCCCACTGACCGCGCCCCGGGCCACCGGCGGTCCGCCCGTGCGGACGGCCCGGTCGGGTCAGCGGCGCGGTGCCGGGCCCAGCGCCGCCACCAGCACCGCGACCAGGGTCAGCAGCGCGCCGGCCAGGGTGGCCGGGCCCGGGTGCGACGCCGACGTCGGCAGCACCACGTCCAGCACGACGGCCCCCACGACCTGCCCGGCGATGGTGGCCAGCCCCAGCAGCAGGACCCCGGTGAACCGGACGATCGCCGCCGCGACCGTGATGAAGACGATGCCGATCGGGCCGCCCAGATAGAGCCACGGCTCGGTCGGCAGCGCGCCACCGGGAGCACCCCGGACCGCCAGGTCCACACCGAAGGTGACCAGCAGGGCCACCGTACCGACGGTGAAGTTGACTCCGGTGGCGACGAGCGCACTGTTCGACGCCGCCCGGACCAGCCCGTTGACCGCCTGCTGCCAGGCCAGCCCCAACCCGGCCAGCAACGGCAGCAGGGCCAGCGCCAGGGTGCCCGGGTCGCCGAGCCGGTCACCGACCGCCAGCAGCACGGCCAGCACGGTCAGCACCGCACCGGCCAGCCGGGAGAGGGTCACCGGCTGCCGCCCGCCCGGCCCGATGCCCGCCCGGTCCACCGCCAGGCTGCTGGCCGACTGCCCGGCGACGACCGCCACGGTGAACACCGCCACGCCGAGCGCCCCGATGGTGAGCCCCTGGGTGGCGACCAGGAACGCCCCGCACACCCCGCCCAGCAACTGCCAGGGGCGCAGCGCCCCGGACCGCAGCGCCCCGCGCAGGTCGGCCAGCCCGCGCCGCCCCCCGGGCAGGGCCGGGACCAGCACCAGCAGCACCACCAGCCCCAGGCCGAAGGAGACCACCGCGGCGGCGATGCCGTCGGCCAGACGTACACCAAGCTCGCCGTTGATCCGGGACTGGACGGCCACCCCGACCCCGGCGGCGGTCGCCAGCCCGATCCCGGCGATCCGACGGGCGGCGGGCAGGACGGGGAGAACCGCCGTGTCGGTCGCGGTCACTCCTGCTCTGCCAGGGGCCTGCCGTCGAAGTCCACCGCCGAGTAGAGGGCCAGCTTCTCCAACCGGTGGTACGAGTCGATCACCCGGATCGTGCCGCTCTTGGACCGCATCACGATCGACTGGGTGTACGCCCCACCGGCCTGGTACCGCACCCCGCGCAGCAGGTCACCGGAGGTCACCCCGGTCGCCACGAAGAAGCAGTTGTCCCCGGTGACCAGGTCGTCGGTGCCGAGCACCCGGTCCAGGTCGTGCCCGGCGGCGAGCGCCTTCTCCCGCTCCTGCGCGTCCTGCGGCCAGAGCTTGGCCTGCATCGCCCCGCCCATGCACTTGAGCGCGCACGCCGAGATGATTCCCTCCGGGGTGCCGCCGATGCCCATCAGCACGTCGACGCCCGACTCGCCCCGGGCGGCGGCGATCGACCCGGCGATGTCGCCGTCGGAGATGAACCGGATGCCCGCACCGGTGCGCCGGATCTGCCCGACCAGGTCGTCGTGCCGGGACCGGTCCAGCACGCAGACGGTGACCTCGGCGACCTCGGTGCCCTTGACCTTGGCGATCCGGCGGATGTTCTCCGCCGGGCCGGCCTCGATGTCCACCACGTCGGCGTACTCCGGGCCGACGGCCAGCTTCTCCATGTAGAAGACGGCGCTCGGGTCGAACATCGCCCCGCGTTCCGAGACGGCCAGCACGGCGAGCGCGTTCGGCATGCCCTTGCTCATCAGCGTGGTGCCGTCGACCGGGTCCACCGCCACGTCCACCTCGGGGCCGGTGCCGTCGCCCACCTGTTCGCCGTTGAACAGCATCGGCGCGTTGTCCTTCTCGCCCTCGCCGATCACCACGACGCCGCGCATCTGGATCGAGTTGATCAGCTTGCGCATGGCGTCGACGGCTGCCCCGTCGCCACCCTCCTTGTCGCCCCGGCCGACCCACCGGCCGGCGGCCATCGCCGCGGCCTCGGTGACCCGGACCAGGTCGAGGGCGAGGTTACGGTCGAGATCCTGTGGGACCCGCGTCCTGGTGTTCGTCATGGCGGCTTCCTCCTCGCGACGGTGCGGGGTGGGCCGGCGGGACGCAGGTCGCCCCCTGCCGGCTGTGTCGCTGATCCTCACACGATGCCAGGTCCGGGGACGGGGCGGGGCGATGGTGGCCGGGATCGCCCCACCGGGCGGCTGCGAGAATGGGCCGGTGGAAGCCGCCCAGCCTGCCGACCGCGTACCCGCCGACCCGACCCCGCCGGCCGGCCGGCCGCGGGTGCCCCCGGCCGCCGACGACGCGCCCACCGGGTCCGCCCCCGGCGGCGACGCGGGTACGCCGGCCGGCGGCGAGCCCGAGCCAGCCCTCGTCGCCGGCGGCGGCCCGGAGCCGGGGCTCGTCGCCGGGGTGCCCGAGCCGGCGCTGGTCGCCGGGGACGGGGCGTCGGACCGGGCGGCGACGGCGCGTCCCGGGCGTCCGGAGCGGCCCCGTTCCGAGCGTTCGCCCAGGGACATGGCCCTGTCGCTGCTGGTGCTGCTGGTGCCGATCGCCCTGCTGCTCGCCTTCTACCGGGGCTTCCTCGGCGGCGAGCAGCCCACCACGGTCGACGCCGCCCCCGCCTACGAGCAGGCCCGCGCCGCGAACGTCTTCCCGGTCGCCGAGCCGACCGGGCTCGGCGACGGCTGGCGTACGGTGAGCGCCAGCTTCCGTACCGTCGACGGCGGCGCGACCCTGCGGGTGGGGTATCTCACCCCGGAGGGGCGGGGCGCCCAGCTGGTGCAGAGCACCGTGCCGCCGGAGCGGCTGATCCCCGCCGAGCTGACCGCCGAGGGGCAGCCGCAGGGGCCGGCCGACCTGGGCGGGGCGAACTGGCAGCGGTACACCGGGCGGGGCAACGAGCAGGCCCTGGTGCTGCTCGAACCGAACCGTACGGTGATCGTGGTGGGCGACGCCCGCGACAACGAGCTGCGTGAGCTGGCCGGCGCGCTGCGCTGACCGGCGGCGGCACGGGTGGACCGGGCCGGGGGGATTGCGGAAGGCGACGTCCGGGAACAGAAGGGACGCGACCCCGGGCCGGTCCGACCGGGCGGGGACCGTGCGCCCCGCGGGAAGTGTCACGCCCGCGCCGGCACGCCTCCGGTGCCCGCCGGGGGCCGGACGACCCGACTGGAGAACCTGACGTGACCATTCGACGTTTCAGTACGGCGGTCTTCGCCGCAGCGCTGCTCACCCCCGGCCTGGCCGCCTGTAACAACTCCGGCACCGGCGAGGCGGGGACCTCGGCGTCCCCGTCGGTCTCCGGCAGCGTCGCCCCGGGCAGCGCCTCGCCCGGCACCTCCGAGGCCAAGCAGGCCCTGCTGAACTCCACCAACGAGATCCGCAACGGCAACTTCCGGTTCACCATGAGCGGGGTGGGGTCGACCGCCGAGGGACAGGTGCACCAGCCCAGCCAGAGCGCCCAGATGAAGCTGAGCATCGGTGACGCGTCGTCGGACCTGATGATGAACCTGGACCTGATCCACGCCAAGCCGGACAGCTGGGTCAAGCTCGACCTGGGCGGCAGGTCCGCCGGCAGCATCCCGGGGGCGCAGAAGCTCAACCTCGGCAAGTACCAGCACCTCGACCAGACCCGGATCAAGGGCAACAAGTCCCTCGGGTTCGACTTCGACAAGGTCGACCCGGCCGGCAGCGCCGTGCTGACCCAGGGCATCACCGAGGTCCGGCAGACCGGCGAGGGCAGCTACGCCGGCACCCTGGACGTGTCGAAGGCCGCCGAGGCCGGTTCCGTCGACCAGACGGTGATCAGCGCGCTGGGCGCGCAGGCGCAGTCGGTGCCGTTCACCGCCAAGCTGGACCCGCAGGGCCGGCTCAGTGAACTGGTGGTCCGGATCCCGGCGGCCGGCCAGAGCGTCGCGCAGGACATCAAGATCACCTACTCGGACTACGGCAACGCCACCGCCGCCCAGAAGCCCGCCGCCGACCAGGTGGTCGAGGCGCCGCAGGAGTTCTACAACCTGTTCAGCTGAGCCGGTGCACCGACGGCGGGGCCGCCCCCGGGCCGCCCCGCCGTCGTCGTGTCCGCCCCGGGCCGCGCGCTGCGGTCAGCACCGGCTCAGAGCATTTCCAGGTAGTCGTTGACCCGGTCGTAGGCCACCGTCAGCAGCGTCAGCGGCTCGGGCGACGCGGCCAGCAGCCGGCGGCACACGGCGATGTTCGCGCCGGTCGACGGTCCCGCGCCGATTCCCTCGGACTCCATCAGCCGGCGCATCCCGTCGATCGCGTCCGCCTCGCTCACCGTGACCATCTCGTCGATGATCCCGGTGTTGAGCACCGGTGGGATCATGCCGATGGACAGCCCCTGGATGCGGTGCGGGACGAACACGTCGGCGAACATGTCGCACCCCTCCGGCTGCACGCCGAGGATGCGCAGCCCGCCCTGGTGCTGCCGGAGCACCTCGCCGACACCGGTCAGGTGACCGCCGGTGCCGATGCCTGCCACGTAGGCGTCCACCCGGGTGCCGTCCAGGTCGGCGATGATCTCGCGGACGGTGGTCAGCCGGTGGATCTCCGGGTTGGCCGGGTTGGCGGCCTGGTTGAGCATCACGTACTCGGGGTGCTCGAACTGGATCTCGGTGGCCAGCTCACCGTGCGAGTTGTTGCCCCGGGTGCTGTCCGAGAGCCGGACCTCCACCCCGAAACTGGCCAGCAGGCGACGCTTCGACTCGCTGTAGTTGTCCGGGATGACCAGCACCACCCGGTAGCCGAGCACCGCGGCGGCGATCGCGATCCCCATCCCGGTGTTGCCCCCGGTCGGCTCCAGGATGGTCTGCCCGGAGCCCGGCTTGAGCAGACCCTCCCGCTCCGCCGCCCGGATCATGTTCAACGCGATGCGCATCTTGTGGCTGCCGCCCGGGTTGTTCAGCTCCAGCTTGAGCAGGATCTCCCCGGGCAGGTCGGCGGTGAGCCGGCTGAGCCGCACCAGCGGGGTGCCCCCCACGGTGTCCAGGATCGAGTCACTGATGCCCATCTCAGCCCACCTCCGCCGTCCGCCGGTCCGGGCCGGTCAGGAAGCGCAGCTCGGTGTACTCACCGTCGACGCACCGGAACAACCGGGCCTCCCGGACGCCGGTGTCGTCGATGCCGACCACCAACTGCTCCAGCGTCGGATAGAGCGGCACCCCGTCGACCAGGGCGTTGCGCCGGTCCTCGTCGCTGAAGTAGGCCCGCCCGTTGGGGTGCGAGTGGTAGAGCACCACCACCGGGTCGTCCACGTCGAGGTTGTCCTCCAGGTACGTCAGGTCGGCCGGGGCCAGCACGTAGCCGGTGGTGGCGGTGCGCGGGAACCGGACCGGGTCCTTACGGTGCATCTCGTCGGCCGTGTTGCGGGCCGCGTGCACCCGCCCGCTGGCGTGCACGAAACCGCACGCCTCGCCCGGGTAGGCGACCCGGGCGTGCTCGTAGATCGTGCCGAGGGTGGACCCGTCGAGGGTCGCCCCGTCGTCCGGGGTCACCGGCGCGGGCGTCGTCGCCGACCCGCCCCCGCTGGCCTTCTTGGTCAGCCCGAACGCGGCGAGCATGACCACCGCGAGGGCCACCGCCAGGGCCGGCAGCGTGGCGTTCTCCAGCAGCGCCGACCCGAACAGCGCCACCACCGGGAAGAGCACGAAGACGTACGACACCAGGACCGCGTCGACGTGCTGGAGCAGGTAGAAGTAGGCGGCGAAGCCGATCACCGAGCCGACCAGGCCGAGGTAGAGCACGCCGGTCAGCGAGCGGCCGGAGATCGCGCCCAGGTCGGGCCGCTCGACGAACGCCCCGAGCACCACCAGCCCCACCGCGCCGAGCCCGATCGGCAGGGTCTCCTGGGTGAGCACGTGCACGGTGCCGCCGTAGCGGGCCATCACCGCGTACGTCAGGGCGTGCATCACCGCGGCGAGCAGCACGGCGGCGGGTGCCAGCACGCCCCGGGCGCTGATCCCGGCGGTCAGCTGGACGATGCCGACCAGGCAGCCGAGCCCGACCACCACGCCTGCCCACTGCGTCCAGCTCACCGAGATCCGCGAGATCAGCACCGAGAAGAGCAGCAGGAAGACCACGACCGACGAGAAGATCAACGCCGCCAGGCCGGAGCTGATGTGCTGCTCGCCGTAGTTGATCAGCGCGTACGGGACGGCGATGTAGACCACCGCGATGAACGGCACCACCCAGCGCCGGCCCGGCGGCGGCAGCAGCGACACCCCCGGCGCGGCGAGGCAGACGGCGAGCAGGAACGGGAAGGCCACCAGGAAGCGCAACCCGGCCGCGGTGATCGGCGGCAGCGTCTCCACACTCATCTTCATGCCGTACCAGGTGGTGCCCCAGATCAGGCACACCAGCAGGTAGAGCAGCCCGAGCTGCCAGCGGCCGGCGCGGGCGCCGGGGTGGTTCGTCATGTCATCTCCTGGTCACGCGAAGCCGAACTCGTCGAGCGCCCGCCAGAGTTGCTGGAGGTTGTAGAGGACCGTCTCGTTCCCGCAGGTGTCGATGATCCGGAGCCGCTCGTCGGTGCCGGGACGGTTCACCGCGCACCGGACCCGCCGGTCGTCACGCTCCAGGACCAGCACCGGCCGGTGCTGGCCGGTGCTGGTCACCAGGTCGACCTCGATCGAGGCGAGGCCGGTGCCGTGTACCTCGACCACGCCCTCGCAGACCGGCACGACGCCGAAGACCCGGACGTTGCACTCGCCGGAGGTGCCCTGGTACTGGTTGAGCAGCCGGACCCGGCGGTGGCTCGGCACGTCGGTGGTGACGATGATCCCGGGACCGATCAGCACGTCGTCGCCGACCGTCACCGCGCCGAGGATGCGGGCGAACGCGCCGACCTCGACCCGGTCGCCGAGCCGGGGGTGCCGCCGGCCGCTGGGGTTGTCGGCGATACCCCGCGCGCCGAGCACGACCCCCTGGAGGATGTACGCGTCGTCGCCGATCTCGGCGGTCTCGCCGATCACCGTGCCGAGCCCGTGGTCGATGATCAGTCGTCGCCCGATGCTGGCGGCCGGGTGGATCTCCACGCCGGTGCGGACCTTGGCGGCCTCGGAGACCCGGCGGGCCACGGCGAGTCGGACGTCCGGGCCCAGCGGGGTGTCCCCGGCCCGGTGGACGGCGTGCGCCACCCGGTAGGCGAGGGTCGCCCGGTAGGCGACGTAGCTGTCCCAGACGTACTGCCACGACTCGCCGGCGGCCGGGTCCCGGCGGGCCAGCGCCAGCAGGTCCTCCGTGGCGAGTTCACAGATGGCGCGCAGCCGTTGCGGGGTCAACAGTGTCTGGGTGACCGCCGAGGACGCCTCGGCCTCGACGAGGCGGACGACCTCCTGCCGCAGCAGCGGCCCCAGGGCCTCGGTCGCCGCCGGGTCGGCCGGCGGCGGTGTGCCGCCCGGGGGAGTGGCCGGTCCGGACGCGGCGCGGGGGGCCGGTACGCGCTGCCCCGTGCCGTTCGAGCCCGCGGTTGCGTGCAACGACGACTCCATGCGGCTCCCGCTCCCCGTTCTGCTTGGAACCGTCTCCTTCGGCGGCTCGAGTGAGGTGACACTCGGTGCGGCGTCACGCCTCGGAAGCGGACCTGGCCGCAGAGCGGGCAGGTGCGATGCCAGATCGTAGTCACAGCCCCCCGCTAACGTGACGATGGAATATTGCTCAAGTCAGTGGCTGAGGGAAATAGCCAATCCTCAGTCCATTGGGGGGAGAGCATGAACGCGGAAGAGTTGGCCGCTCAGCTCGGTGCGTGGAAGGACGACCAGATCCGGCTCTACCGTGGCCTGGCCGAGCAGCTGCGACTGCTGATCCGGCTCGGATCGCTGCCCCCGGGCAGCGAACTGCCCCCGGAACGCCGGCTCGCCGTGGCGCTGGCCGTCAGCCGGACGACCATCGCCCAGGCGTACAGCCTGCTCAAGGACGAGGGCTGGCTGGTCAGCCTCCAGGGCAGCGGGACCCGGGTGGCGCACGCCCAACCCGCCGTCGCGCCCCCCGCCGACTACGGTGCGGCGGCGAGCGGCTTCATCGCCGACGTCGTCCGCGACCGGGTGCGTACCGTCGACCTGACGGTCCCGTCGCCCCCGCCCGGCCCGTGGCTGATGACGGCGATGGCCCGGCTGCCCGCCCTGGCCGCCGCCGCGCTGCCCGGCCGGGTGTACGAGCCGGCCGGCTACCCCGCGCTGCGGGACCGGATCGCCGGCAAGCTGACCACCGACGGCCGGGTCACGGCCGCCGAGGAGGTGATCGTCACCAACGGCGCGACCCAGGCGCTGTCCCTGCTGGCGGGGGTGCTGACCCGGCGGGGCGACACCGTGCTGGTCGAGGAGTTGACCTGCCCCACCGTGCTGGCGTCGCTGCGGACCGCCGGGTTGCGGCTGGTCGTCGTGCCGATCGAGCGGGAGGGCGCCGACCCGCAGGCGGTCGAGGCGGCCGTCCGCCGGTACGAACCCTCGTTCATCTATGTCATCCCGACATACCACAACCCGACCGGGTGGACGATGACCGAGCGTCGGCGTGCGGCCCTGGCCTCCATCGCCCGCCGGTACGGGGTGCCGCTGGTGGAGGACCTCACCCTCGCCGACACCCGGATCGACGGCCCGCTCCCGCCACCCCCGATCGGCGCGTACGCCCCCGGCGCGCAGATCTACACCGTGGGCAGCCTCAGCAAGGTCTGCTGGCCGGGGCTGCGGATCGGCTGGCTGATCGGCCCCCGCCGCGAGCTGCAACGGATCGTGCACCTACGGGCCATGTACGACCTGGGCTGCCCGCTGCCCACCCAACTGCTCGCCGCCGAACTCCTCGACGACCTGCCGCAGATCCGCCTCGAACGGCAGCGGGAACTGCTCGGCCGCCGCGACACCCTGCTCGCCGCCCTCGCCGAACACCTGCCGCAGTGGCGGCACGAGTCACCCCACGGTGGGCTCAGCGTCTGGTGCGCCACCCCCCGGCCGCTGCAACAGCTCAACCACGTCGCCCAGCACCACGGCATGCAGTTGATGCTCGGCTCGCACTTCGCCGTGGGGGCACGCTCCTACCTGGACCACGTCCGCCTGCCCTTCACCCTCGACGAGGGAGAGCTGGTCGAGGTGGTCAAGCGGCTGGCCGGCTACTGGGCCGAGGCCGGGCGTGGCTAGTCTCACGGTGCGCGACGATCGGTAGTACGCTGCGCCCCCATGGGCATCTCCCACCACGGACGCACCGAACGTCTCGACCTCGCCGACCCGTCCCTGCGCGAGTGGACCTGCCGAGTCGTGCACGTCGATCCCGAACGCGGCATCGTGCTGGACCGATCCGCCTTCTACCCCGGTGGCGGCGGCCAGCCGCCGGACCACGGGGTGCTGTTGTGGCAGGGGGTGCAGACCCGGATCGTCGGCACGCACAAGGGTGACGACCTCTACCTGATCCCCGCCGAGGGCGACCCGGTGCCGCCGGTCGGCACCGAGGTCCGGGGCGCGATCGAGGACGAGCGCCGGTTCACCCTGATGCGCACCCACTCCGGGCTGCACGTGCTCTGCGGCGTGGTGTTCCGCGACTTCGGCGCGCTGGTGACCGGCGGCAACATGGAGCCGGGCGAGGCCCGGATGGACTTCAACCTGCCGCAGCCCCCCGAGGGCTTCAAGGGCCTGCTCGAAGAGGCGGTCAACAAGGAGTTGGCCACCGACCGGCGGGTCTCCGTCCGGGTGCTGCCCCGCGACGAGGCGCTGGCCATCCCGGACATCGTCCGCACCCAGACCAACCTCATCCCGCCGGACGAGCAGGAGGTCCGGATCGTCGACATCGAGGGGCTCGACGTGCAGGCCGACGGCGGCACCCACGTCGCGTCCATCGGGCAGGTCGGGCGGATCCAGGTGGTCAAGGTGGAGAGCAAGGGCAAGCAGAACCGCCGGGTCCGCATCCGCCTGGTCAGCTGACCCGGGTCAGGCGTCGGCGGCCGGCCGGGCGGCGTCGATCCGGGCGCGGGCACCGTCGAGGGAGCGTTGGCAGGCGGCGGCGAGCCGCTCGCCGCGCTCCCACAGCGCCAGCGACTCCTCCAGCGACGTGCCGCCGGCCTCCAACCGCTCCACCACCTGGGCCAACTCGGCCCGGGCCTGCTCGTAGCTGAGCTGCTCGTCGGGTTTCCGGTCGCTCATCTCGTCCTCCTCATCGCTCGACGGTCGCGGCCAGCTCGCCCTCGGCGAGGCGTATCCGCAGCGGGTCGCCGCCGGCCACCTCGCCGGCCGCCCGGACCACGTGCCCGTCGGCCCGCTGCACGATGGCGTAGCCCCGGTCGAGGGTGGCGGCGGGGGAGAGCGCCCGCAGCCGGGCCAGGGTGTGCCGCAGGTCGGTGGTGGCCGCGTCGAGCCGGTGGTCGAGGCTGCGCCCCGCCCGGTCCCGCAACGCGGACACCTCGGCCGCCCGCTGCTCGACCATCACCTGCGGCCGGGCCAGCACCGGCCGGGACCGCAGCAGGGTCAGCCGGTGCGACTCCCGGTCGACCAGGTTGCGGACCGCCCGCTCCAGCCGGGAGCGGGCCTGGCCGATCAGCCGTACCTCGTCGGCCAGGTCGGGCACGACCCGCTTGGCGGCGTCCGTCGGGGTGGAGGCGCGGACGTCGGCCACGTAGTCGACCAGCGGGGCGTCCGTCTCGTGGCCGATCGCGCTCACCACCGGGGTACGGCAGGCGAAGACCGCCCGGCACAGCGCCTCGTCGGAGAAGGGCAGCAGATCCTCGATGCCGCCGCCACCCCGGGCCAGGATGATCACGTCGATGCTCTCGTCGGCGTCGAGGACCCGCAGCGCGTCGACGATCTGCGACACCGCCCCCGGCCCCTGCACCGCCACGTTGACCGTGCGGAACTCCACCGCCGGCCAGCGCCGCCTGGCATTGGTCAACACGTCCCGCTCGGCGGCGGACGCCCGGCCGGTCACCAGGCCGATCCGCTGCGGCAGGAACGGCGGCCGGCGCTTGCGAGCCCGGTCGAACAGCCCCTCGGCGGCGAGCAGCTTCTTGAGCTTCTCCAGCCGGGCCAGCAGCTCACCGAGCCCCACCTGGCGGATCTCGTCGGCGCGCAGGCTCAGCGTGCCCCGCGCGGCGTAGAACTCCGGCTTGGCGTGCAGCACCACCCGGGCCCCCTCGCGCAGCTCCGGCGCACCCGAGTCGAGGACGTCCCGGTTGGTGGTGACGGTGAGGCTGAGGTCGGCCGACGGGTCACGCAGGGTGAGGAAGACCGTGCCCGCCCCCGGGCGGCGGCTGATCTGCGCCACCTGGCCGTCGACCCAGACCCAGCCGAGCTTGGCGATCCACGCGCCGACCTTCTGGCTGACCACCCGGACCGGCCAGGGTTCCTCGGGGGTGCTGCGGGGGGCGTCGGTCACCCGCCCACCCTACGGTCCGCCCCCGACGACCCGACGCTGCCGGGCCGCCCGCCACGACCCGTACCCCCGCTGTGGTACGGGTCGCAGCTCCTGCCGGTGGCGATGTCGACACGTACGATGGGCGGGTGACCGAGGCTGAGGCGACCCCCAAGACCGGCAAGCGCGTGCTCCTGGCCAAGCCCCGCGGCTACTGCGCCGGGGTGGACCGGGCGGTGCAGACCGTCGAGGAGGCGTTGAAGCTCTACGGTGCGCCGATCTACGTCCGCAAGCAGATCGTGCACAACAAGCAC
Organism: Micromonospora cynarisoli; assembly: GCF_030518815.1. Lineage (NCBI taxonomy): Bacteria > Bacillati > Actinomycetota > Actinomycetes > Micromonosporales > Micromonosporaceae > Micromonospora > Micromonospora cynarisoli. Next base: position 5,847,156 of record NZ_CP130426.1, read on the forward strand.
GTGGTGCAGACCCTGGAGGCGCAGGGCGCGATCTTCGTGGAGGAGAACGAGGAGGTGCCCGAGGGCGCCACCGTCATCTTCTCCGCGCACGGCGTCGCCCCCGAGGTCTACGAGCAGGCCAGGGCCCGGTCGTTGCGGGCGATCGACGCGACCTGCCCGCTGGTGACCAAGGTGCACCAAGAGGCCAAGCGGTTCGCCGCCGAGGACTACGACATCCTGCTGATCGGGCACGAGGGGCACGAGGAGGTCATCGGCACCGCCGGGGAGGCCCCCGCCCACATCCAGCTCGTCGACGGCCCCGACGACGTCGACCGGATCACCGTGCGCGACCCGAACAAGGTCGTCTGGCTCTCCCAGACCACGCTGTCGGTGGACGAGACGCTGGAGACGGTGGCCCGGCTCAAGACCCGGCTGCCGCTGCTCCAGTCGCCGCCCAGCGACGACATCTGCTACGCCACCTCCAACCGGCAGCACGTGGTCAAGGAGATCGCCCCCGACTGCGACGTGGTGATCGTGGTCGGCTCGCGTAACTCGTCCAACTCGGTACGCCTGGTCGAGGTGGCCCTGGACGCCGGGGCCCGCGCCGGGCACCTGGTCGACTTCGCCCACGAGATCGACGACGCCTGGCTGGCCGACGCGCGGACGGTGGGGCTGACCTCCGGCGCGAGCGTGCCCGACGAACTGGTCCACGAGGTGCTGGCCCACCTGGCCGCGCGGGGCTTCACCGACGTCGACGAGGTGGTCACCGCCAACGAGCGGCTGACCTTCTCGCTGCCGCAGGAACTCAAGCGCGACATGAAGGCCGCCGCAGGCGGCTGACCCCGGGCCGGGGCGGGCGGGGATCGTCCTCGCCGCGCTGACCCGGCACGGGGGCGGTGCGCCGACCGGGACCGGCGTCGGCGTGTCCGTCAATGGCCTGCCGACATCGGCGTCCGTCGTCGGCGGGTTCCCGGCGGACGGAACGGATCACGGGTGGAGCGCGTCCCAGTGGGTATGAGAACTCCTCGGATGGCGGTCGTCGTGCTGCTGGCCGCCGGTATGGCGCTCGCCGGCTGTGGTGACGGTGCCGACGTCACCGGCCCGCCGGCCACGCCGACCAGTTCCCCGACGCCCACGGCCACCCCGACGCCCACGGCCACCGCGTCGGACACCGCGCCACCGTCGGCGTCGCCAGCCTCGGTGGCCCCGTCCGCCGGTTCGACGCCGCCCGCCGGTTCGGTGCCGCCCGGCGGACTGAAGCCGCCACCCGGCGGCCCACGGCTACCGCCCGGTCCGGGCGCGACTGAGCTGACCGGCACCGTCGAGGCGGGGATCGAGCCGGGCTGCCTGCTGCTCGACGGTCACCAACTGGTCGGCGGCCCGAAAGACGTGCTCGTGAAGGGAGCCCGGGTCACCGTCACCGGCCGGGCCCAACCCGACCTGATGAGCACCTGTCAGCAGGGCGTCCCGTTCCTGGTGGAATCCGCCCGCCGCTCCTGACCATCCTCCTACCCGCCTGCCTGGCCGCCCGCGCCCGTCCGGGGCCCGCCGGGTCCGCACTTTCGCCGACTTGGCGGTATCCGGCCGTTCCGATACCGCCATTGAGCCGACATTGCGCCCGCCGCCGCCCGCCCGGCCCGGTCAGGGGCGGTCGTCGAGGAGTTCGGGGGCCTGGGGTTGGCGGGGGGCCAGCTCGACCTGGGCCGGGACGGCCAACTCCTGGTCGGAGACGCCCAGCTCGGCCAGTTTGCGCGCGCTGACCAGGACCCGGGCCTCCAGCGAACCGACCGCCCGGTTGTACGCCGTCACCGCGCCGCCGAGCGAACTGCCGAGCCTGCCGACGTGATCGCCCAGGGTGGACAGCCGGCCGTACAGCTCGCGGGCGAGCGCGTGCACCGCCACCGCGTTGCGGGCCAACGCCTCCTGCCGCCACGAGTACGCCACCGTACGCAGCAGCGCGACCAGGGTGGCCGGGGTGGCGAGCACCACGTTGCGGGCGAACGCGTGTTCCAGCAGCGTCGGGTCGCGCTGCAACGCCACGTCCAGGAACGGGTCGGCCGGCACGAACAGCACCACGAACTCCGGGCTGTCGTCGAACGCGGCCCAGTAGGTCTTGGCGGCCAGCGCGTCGACGTGCCCGCGCAGGTGCTTGGCGTGCCTGTCGAGGTGGGTGTCCCGGCCGCGTTCGTCGCGTGCCTCCATCGCCGTCAGGTAGGCGTCGAAGGGCGCCTTGGCGTCCACCACCACCGTCCGCCCGCCGTGCAGCCGGACCACCAGGTCGGGGCGGACCCCCTGGTGGTCGGTGGCGGCGGTGACCTGCTCGCTGAAGTCGCAGTGCTCCAGCATGCCGGCCGCCTCGACGATCCGGCGGAGCTGGTGCTCGCCCCAGCGTCCGCGTACCTGCGGGGCGCGCAGCGCGGCGACCAACTGCTTGGTCTCGGTGCGCAGCTCACCGGAGACGGCACCCATGGAACGGACCTGTTCGCGCAGCTCGGCGTAGGCGTCGACGCGGTCGCGTTCCAGCTCGCCGACCCGTTGCTCGTAGCGGCGCAGGGTGTCGTGCAGCGGGGCCACCGCGCGGGCCACCGCCTCCTGTGACTGGGCGGTCGCCTCGTAGCTCAGCGCCCGCATCGACTGTTCCAGCCGGCCCTCGCCCTCCCGGGTGGCGGCGAGGGTGGCCTCCAGCCGGGCGATCTCGGTGGCCGACCGGGAGCGGGCGGCGTACCAGCCGACCGCCCCGCCGGCGGCGAGGCACACCACCACCACGGCCAGCGTCGAGAAGTCCATCACCAGAGCTTGCCAAACGGGTACGACTCGACGCCCCCGGGTACGTTCGGAGAATGGAATTTCTGCTCGTGCTCATCCTGGTCGCCATGCTGGCCGGTGGTTTCGTCTGGTGGCGGCGGGAGAAGGCGGCCCGGGAGGCGCGCAGCCTCGCCGACGTGCGCGCCGACGCCCAACGCTGGTACGAACGCCTCGGCGGCCAGGTGATGAACCTGCACGGCGACGACCCGGCGGTACGCCAGGCGCTTGTCGACGCCGGTGAGCGGTACAACGCGGCGGGCAGCCAGCTGGAGCAGGCCCGTACGGTGCACCAGTTCCGGCTGGCCCGGGAGACCGCGTTGGAGGGGCTCGCCTACGCGCGGGCGGCCCGGGTGGCGCTCGGCCTGGACCCGGGCCCGGAACTGCCCCCGCTGGCCGCCGCGCAGGGGGCCGGGGAGATCACCCGGGAGCGTCAGGTGGACGTGCAGGGGCAGACGTTCAGGGCCGGCCCGCAGCCCGGCCGGGACACCCCGTACTACTACCCGGGCGGGCGTTACCAGGGGCGGCCGGTGCCGGCCGGCTGGTACTCGACGCCGTGGTGGAAGACCGCGCTGGGGGCGGGCGTCGGTGTGGTCGGCGGGATGCTGATCGCCGACGCGCTCTTCTCGCCGGCTTTCGCCGATCCGGGTTACGACGCCGGCTACCAGGAGGGTTTCGGCGATGGCGCGGACTTCGGCGGCGACTTCGGCACCGCCGGGGGCGATTTCGGTACCGCCGGTGACTTCGGCGGTGGTGACTTCGGTGGCGGCGGGTTCGGCGGTGGTGACTTCGGTGGGGGCGACTTCGGCGGTGGTGACTTCGGGGGCGGCGACTTCTGATCCGGTGCCGCCGGCCGGCCGGCAACCCGCCCGTACGGGTGCGGTTCCCGGCCCGGCCGACCCCTGCCACCGCCGGGGCGGCGGCAGGGGTGGCGTCCGTCAGCCGGTGTTGCGCATCCCGGCGGCGATGCCGTTGACCGTGGTGAGCAGGGCGCGTTCCAGGGCCGTACCGTCGCTGGGGGCGCGTCGGCCGCCAGGCGCGGTGATGACCGCCCGGCCGGCGGCACCGGAGTCCCGGTACTGCCGCAGCAGCGCCACCTGGAGGTGGTGCAGCGGCTCCAGGTAGGTGTCACGCACCGCCAGGGTGCGCTGGAGCACAGGCGAGTTCTCCAGCAGGGCCGGCGACGAGGTGACCGCCAGCACCTCCTGCTTGGTCAGCTCGTACTCCTGCTGGATCTTGTCGAAGATCGGGTGCAACTCCTCGGGGACCAGCGTCTCGACGTACCGGCGGGCGATGCTGAGGTCGGTCTTGGTCAGCATCATCTCCACGTTCGACAGGAACGTGCGGAAGAAGTGCCAGTTGCGGTGCATCTCGGCCAGCACGTCCGCCAGGCCGGCCGCGCGGGCGGCGGCGAGGCCGGAGCCGACCCCGAACCAGCCGGGCACGATCTGCCGGGTCTGCGTCCAGCCGAACACCCACGGGATGGCCCGCAGGCCGCCCAGCCCGGCCCCGGTGTTCGGCCGCTTCGCCGGCCGGGAGCCGATGTTCAACGCGCCGAGCAGTTCCGTCGGCGTGGACGCCCAGAAGTACGCCGGCAGGTCCGGGTCCTCCACCAGTCCCCGGTACGACCGGAAGGCCGACTCGGAGACCACGTCCATCGCCGCGTCCCAGCGTTCCAACTGCTCGGCGGGCTGCCGGGGGGCGGTGTGCAGCAGCGTCGCCTGGAGCACCGCGGCCACGGTCAGCTCCAGGTTCTCCCGGGCCAGCGCCGGCAGGGTGTACTTGTCGGAGATGACCTCACCCTGCTCGGTCACCTTGATCGCGCCGTCCAGGGTGCCGTACGGCTGGGCCAGGATCGCCTCGTGGGTGGGGCCGCCGCCGCGCCCGACGGTGCCGCCCCGGCCGTGGAACAACCGCAGGTGCACGCCGTGCTGGGCGGCCACGTCCCGCAGCGCCCGCTGGGCCCGGTGGATGGACCACTGGCTGGTGGTGATGCCGGCCTCCTTGTTGGAGTCGGAGTAGCCCAGCATCACCTCCTGCACGTCGCCCCGGGCCGCGACCAGCGCCCGGTAGGCCGGCAGGGAGAGCAGTTCGTTGAGCATCTCGCCGCCGGCGTTCAGCTCGGCCGGGGTCTCCAGCAGCGGGACGAAGCCGATCCGGGCCCGCCCGGTGTGCACGTCGACCAGGCCGGCCTCCCGGGCCAGCACCACCGCCGCAAGCACGTCGTCCACGCCGAGGGTCATCGAGATGATGTACGACTCGATGACCTCGCCGCCGAACCGGTCCTGCGCCTCGCGGATGGTCCCGAACACGTCGAACGTCTTGCGCGCCGCCTCGGTCAACGGGGTGTCCAGGGCGGACAGCGGCCGGCGGCCGGTCAGCTCGTCGGCGAGCAGCTTGGTGCGTTCGAGCCGGGTCAGCGCCGGGTAGTCCGACACCTCGCCGACCGCCGCGTAGAGCTGGGTGAGTACCTCGTGGTGCTTCTCGGCGTGTTCCCGGACGTCCATGGTGGCCAGGTGCAGGCCGAACGCGGAGACGGTACGGATGGTCGAGGCGAGCCGGCCGACGGCGGTGAGCTGCCCGGAGTTGCGGGCCAGCGAGGCGCGCAGCAGCTCCAGGTCGGCGATCAGCTCGCCGGAGCCCTGGTAGTCCCGGCCCGGCACGTGCGGGGTGCCGGCGCGCAGCCGCTCCCGGGTGTTGGCCAGCTTCGCCTTCACGCAGCGGGCCTTGAGCCGGTAGGGCTCCTCGGCGTTGACCCGGCGGAACCGGGGGGCCACCTCGGGCAGCGCGTCCAGGTCGGCGGCGAGGCTGGCCGACAGGTCCAGCGACACGGCGCGCAGCCGGCGGGAGACGGAGACCTCGTTGACCAGGTGCTCCATCGCCGCCTCGGTGGCGGTGATGCCGTGCTCGTGCTGGATGCGCAGCACCTCCCGGGTGACCACGGGGGTGACGAACGGGTTGCCGTCCCGGTCGCCGCCGATCCAGGTGCCGAAGGTCAGCGGGCGCGACGTCGGCGAGGTCTCCACGCCGAGGGTGCGCAGCGTGTCGGCCAGGTCGTCGAGCACCTGCGGGGCGGCCTCGGCGTACAGGTCGCGCAGGTAGTAGATGGCGTTGCGGGCCTCGTCGGTCGGGTCGGGCCGGTCGAGGCGCAGCTCGTCGGTCTGCCACATCAGGTCGAGCAGTTCGGCGAGGCGACGGTTGGCCGGGGCCTCGTCGCTGGCGCCGTAGAGGATGGCGTTGGCGGTCTCGGCGTCCAGCTCGTCGGCGATGGCGCGCAGCTTGGACAGGATCGACCGGCGGGCCGCCTCGGTGGGGTGGGCGGTGAAGACCGGGCGTACCGCGAGGCGGCGGGCGGCGGCGGCGATCTCCTCGGCCGGCACCCCGCGCTCGGCGATCATCTTGGCCGCCTGGTCCAGCCAGCCGCCCTGGATCGCCCGGCGGCGGCGCAGGTCGCGGGCCCGGTGCACCTGCTCGGTGATGTTGGCCAGGTGGAAGTAGGTGGAGAAGGCGCGGGCCAGCTTGGTGCCGGTGGTCACGTCCAGCCCGCCGAGGCGCTGCGCGGCGGCGGGTGCGTCGGAGCGGACCTGGGCGCGGATCTCCTCGACCAGGTCGAGCAGCGGTCGACCCTCCTGCCGGGCGAGGGTCTGGCCGAGCAGGGTGCCGAGCCGACGGATGTCGGCCCGCAGTGCGGCGTCGGGCCCGTCGTGATCATGCTGGTCGGTCACCGTGCGCTCCTTACGTGAGTACGAAGGACAGCGCTGTCCGACTCCCTGGATGGTATCTGCGCGGCCCGGTCCGGTAGGAAGGGGTTCGGTGTGTCACCTTCCCCACGATCACCGCGCGCCGCCCCCGACCCGTGCCCGACCGGCCCGGCGTCCCCGGAACAGGGCGGCGGTGAGCAGGCCGGACAGCCCCAGGACGGTCCAGACCAGCAGCCCGGCCAGCGGCCAGCGGGCCGACCGCCAGTCGAAGTAGACGGCCGATTTGAGTAGGTCGGTGGCGAGGCCGGGGACGTTCCAGCGGTGCATGCCGCGCAGCGCGGCGGGCAGGAACTCGGGGGCGTAGATGCCGCCCGAGCCGGGGTTGCCGAGCACCACCAGCAGCAGGATCACCAGCCCGGTGCCGAGCAGACCCAGCCAGCCCTGCACGGCGGCGGCGACCATCGCGGCGGTGAAGACGGTGAGCATCCCGACCGCCGCCACGGTGACCAGGTCGTGGTCCCAGACGTCGAGGACCGGGCCGACCAGCACCGCCCCGATGGTCCCGAGCAGCACCGCGTGCACGGCCAGCGAACCGATCCGCAGCCCGGCCCGGCGCAGCCCGCGCGGGGCGGTGCCGAGCGAGACGCCGAGCGCGGTCGAGGCCAGGTAGCCGCCGAGCACCAGCCCGACGGCCAGGTAGAACGGCACCAGGCCACGCGGGTCGTCGGGGGAGACGGGCACCTGGTCGGTGACGGTGAGCGGCACCTCGGCCTGCCGGGCGGCCGGGGTGAGGATCCCGGTGACCAGTTCGGTGGCGGCCGGGGCGGAGGCGCTGGCGGTGGCCAGGGTGAGCGTGCCGTCGGGGGCGGAGGTGAGCACGGCGTACACCTGGCGGGCGGTGAGGGCGTCGTCGGCCGCGCCCGGGTCGGCGTACCCGACGGGCTCGACGGCGTCGGTGCGGGCCCGTACGGCGGTCAGCAGCGACTCGGCGCGTCGGTCGCCGGTCACCACGCCGACCGGCACGTCCCGGGGGTGCGGCTGGTGCAGCGCGCCGACGTAGGCCGCGATGAAGGCGGTGGCCAGCGCCAGCGTGCCGACCAGCAGCGCCGCCGTGCGGGGCAGCCAGTCCCGGGTCCGCGGCTCCTCGTCCACCGGCTCAGCCTATGGCCGGTAATGCCTGAGCTGTGGGGTTTTGTCGGGTGAAAACCGGTGGAGACGGGCGGTAGGCCGCAATGTCGCGGACGTAGCGGTATCCCCGCCCGTGGACACCGCTACCTCCGCGACATTGCGATGATCTTGAGGCCGGCCCGGCCGGGCGGGGAGCGGGCGTGTGCGGCGGTGGGCGGGGATAGGCTGGTCGGCGTGCACCCCCCGTCCGGCCGGACGAGGGGCAGCAGTCGTGCGCGTCGACTCCCTGGAAGTGATCACTGATGCTCACCGGACTCTTCTCCGCCGCCCTGGCCGACCCCGGGCTGACCCGGGCGCGTGACCTGGCGCGCTCCGGTGCCGCCCAGGTCGACGGGCTGGACCTGACCGCCCCGACCGCGCTGCGCCCGTTCGCCGTGGCCGCCGTCGCCGCCGACCCGGCGGTCGGTGGGGCGGGCCGGCCGGTGCTGGCCGTGACCGCCACCAGCCGGGAGGCCGACGACCTGGCCGCCGCGCTGGGCAGCCTGCTCCCGGCCGGTCAGGTCGCCGTCTTCCCGTCCTGGGAGACGCTGCCGCACGAGCGGCTCTCGCCCCGTTCCGACACCGTCGGCCGTCGGCTGGCCGTGCTGCGCCGCCTCGCCCACCCGGACGCGCCGGGCCCGCACACCGTCCGGGCCGACGCCGACGCCGGGCCGCTGCGGGTGGTGGTGGCACCCGTCCGCTCGCTGCTGCAACCGCAGCTCAAGGGCCTCGGCGACCTGGAACCGGTGCAGCTCGCCGCCGGTGCGGAGGCCGACCTGGAGGAGGTCGCCCGCCGGCTCACCGACCTGGCGTACGCCCGGGTCGACCTGGTCACCAAGCGCGGCGAGTTCGCGGTACGCGGCGGCATCCTGGACGTCTTCCCGCCCACCGACGAGCACCCGTCCCGGGTCGAGTTCTGGGGCGACGAGGTGGAGGAGATCCGCACCTTCGCCGTCGCCGACCAGCGCACCATCGAAGGCGTACCGCAGCTGTGGGCCCCGCCGTGCCGGGAACTGCTGCTGACCCCGGCGGTGCGCCGGCGGGCCGCCGCGCTCGCCGGGGAACACCCGGAGCTGGCCGAGATCCTCGACAAGCTCGCCGAGGGCATCCCGGTCGAGGGGATGGAGTCGCTGGCCCCGGCGCTGATCGGCAGCGACAGCCTGGAACTGCTGGTGGACACCATGCCGGCCGGCACCCACGTGCTGCTCTGCGATCCGGAGCGGATCCGCACCCGGGCGCACGACCTGGTGCGTACCTCGGCGGAGTTCCTCCAGGCGAGCTGGGCCGCGGCCGCCGTCGGTGGCCAGGCCCCGGTCGACCTCGGCGCCGCCGCCTTCAAGTCCCTGGCCGAGGTACGCGCCGCAGCCCGCGCCCTGCGCCAGCCCTGGTGGACCCTCGCCCCGTTCGGGCTGGTCGAGGCGGACGCCGCCGCACCGGCCCGGCAGCCCTGGGAGGACGTGCCGACCGGGGCGGACGTGACCCCCGACGACGCGATCGCGGTGAGCCTGGCCGCCCAGCCGGCCCCGCTCTACCACGGTGAGACCGACCGGCTGGTCGACGACCTGAAGCGCTGGACCGGCGAGGGCTGGTCGGTGGCGCTGGTCTTCGAGGGGCACGGTCCCGCCCAGCGGGCCGTCGAGGTGCTCCGCGACGCCGGGTTGGGCGCCCGGCTCACCGAGCAGGTGCCCGCCGCGCCCGCCCCCGGCGAGGTGCTGGTCTCCTGCGGCTGCCTGACCGCCGGCTTCGTCGACGAGGCGTCGAGGTTCGTGCTGCTCACCGGCAACGACGTCACCGGCGGCCGGGGGGCCACCACCCGGGACATGCGTCGGATGCCGAGCCGGCGGCGCAACACCATCGACCCGCTGGAGCTGAAGGCCGGCGACTTCGTCGTGCACGAGCAGCACGGCATCGGCCGGTACGTCGAGCTGGTGCAGCGCACCGTCAACGGCGCGTCCCGGGAATACCTCGTCATCGAGTACGCGGCCAGCAAGCGCGGCCAGCCCGGCGACCGGCTGTTCGTCCCCACCGACCAGCTCGACCAGCTTTCCCGCTACGTCGGCGGCGAGCAGCCCACCCTGCACAAGATGGGCGGCTCGGACTGGCAGAAGTCCAAGGCCCGCGCCCGCAAGGCGGTCCGCGAGATCGCCGCCCAGCTCATCCAGCTCTACGCCGCCCGCAAGGCGTCCAAGGGGCACGCGTTCGCCCCGGACTCCCCGTGGCAGCGGGAACTGGAGGACGCCTTCCCGTGGCAGGAGACGCCCGACCAGATGGCCGCCATCGAGGAGGTCAAGCGGGACATGGAGCAGACCGTTCCGATGGACCGGCTGATCTGCGGCGACGTCGGCTACGGCAAGACCGAGATCGCCGTCCGGGCGGCGTTCAAGGCGGTGCAGGACGGCAAGCAGGTGGCGGTGCTGGTACCGACGACGTTGCTGGTGCAGCAGCACTACAACACGTTCGCCGAACGGATGAACCAGTTCCCGGTGACCATCCGCCAGCTCTCCCGGTTCCAAACGGCCAAGGAGAGCGAACGGACGCTGGAGATGGTCGCCGACGGCACCGTCGACATCGTCATCGGCACCCACCGGCTGCTCCAGACGGCCACCCGGTTCAAGTCCCTCGGCATGGTGATCATCGACGAGGAGCAGCGGTTCGGCGTCGAGCACAAGGAGCACCTCAAGACGCTGCGCGCCTCGGTCGACGTACTGAGCATGTCGGCCACCCCGATCCCGCGGACGCTGGAGATGGCGATCACCGGCATCCGCGAGATGTCGACCATCGCCACTCCGCCGGAGGAGCGGCATCCGGTGCTGACCTTCGTCGGGGCGTACGACGACCGGCAGGTGGCCGCGTCGATCCACCGGGAGCTGCTCCGCGACGGGCAGGTCTTCTACCTGCACAACCGGGTCGAGTCGATCGACCGGACCGCCCGGAGGCTGCGCGAGCTGGTGCCCGAGGCGCGGGTGGCGGTGGCGCACGGGCAGATGGGCGAGGAGTCCCTGGAGAAGGTGATGGTCGGCTTCTGGGAGAAGGAGTTCGACGTCCTGGTCTGCACCACCATCGTCGAGTCCGGCATCGACATCCCGAACGCCAACACGCTGATCGTGGAGCGGGCCGACCTGCTCGGCCTGGCCCAGCTGCACCAGATCCGGGGCCGGGTGGGCCGGGGCCGGGAGCGGGCGTACGCGTACTTCCTCTACCCGCCGGAGAAGCCGCTCACCGAGCACGCGCACGAGCGGCTGGCCACCATCGCGCAGCACACCGAGCTGGGCGCGGGCATGTACGTGGCGATGAAGGACCTGGAGATCCGGGGTGCCGGCAACCTGCTCGGCGGCGAACAGTCCGGGCACATCGAGGGCGTCGGATTCGACCTGTACGTCCGGATGGTCGGCGAGGCGGTGTCGGCGTTCAAGGGGGAGAGCACCGAGTCCGACGACCTGGCGACCGACGTCAAGATCGACCTCCCGATCGACGCCCACCTGCCGCACGACTACGTCGGCGTGGAACGGCTGCGGCTGGAGATGTACCGCAAGCTCGCCGAGGCGCGCGACGACGAGCGGCTGCGCGAGGTGGTGGCCGAGATGACCGACCGGTACGGCGAGCCGCCCGCCCCGGTGCAGAACCTGGTCGCGGTGGCCCGGTTCCGGCTGCTGGCCCGCCGGTACGGCCTGACCGACGTCAGCATGCAGGGCAGGCACCTCCGGTTCGGCCCGCTGCCGCTGCCCGACTCGAAGCAGTTGCGGCTCAAGCGCTACCACCCGGACTCGGTCTACAAGCAGGCCACCGACCAGGTCAGCGTGCCCCGGCCGAGCACCCGCCGGGTCGGCGGCGAGCCGCTGCGCGACCAGGCGCTGCTCCAGTGGTGCGCCCAACTCCTCGCCGACGTCCTCGGTGAACCGGCCGCGTTGGCGGGGGCGCGGGGATGAGCGGTCCGTCGCCCGCCCGGTGCGCAGCGCGGCCCGGGGCGTCGGGCGGGGGGCCGCAGCGCACGGTGGGCGGCGTCACCGTACACAGGCAGGCATGAGAGAGTGACCGTCATGCGTGCACGCCGTCTCATCGCCGCCGCCAGCGTCGCGGCCCTGGGTGTCCTCTCCCTCACCGCCTGCGGCAAGGCATCTCCGGATGTGGCCGCATACATCGGCGACAGTCGCTACTCGGTGGCCCGGGTGGACGCGATCTACACCGACGCGCAGACGAGGTACGCCGAGGCGGTGCGGCAGAGCGCGGCCCAGTCCGGTCAGACCCCCGGCCCGGAGCAGTTGCGGGCCGGGCTGACCCGGCAGGACGTGGTCAACCTGCTGGTCAGCATCGACCTGGGCAAGCGGGTCGCGGCCGAGAAGAACCTCCAGGTCCCCGACCAGATCACCCCGGACCAGTTGGCCCAGCAGCTCCAGATGCCGCCGCAGGCGGAGTTCGCGAAGCTGTGGGGCGAGTGGGCCGACCTGTTCGTCGTGCTCAGCCAGCAGTTGCCGCCGGCCGACCTGAGCGACGAGTCGGTGATGGCGGTCTACCACGCGATCGAGAAGACCGGCGGCATCGACCGGGGGCTGTCGGTGGCGCAGGTGCGGCAGCTCTTCGGCGACGGCGGCTTCGTCCGCAGTTCCTCGGCGTTGAGCGCCGCGCTGGGCGAGCAGGCCGACAAGGTCGACGTCGAGGTCAACCCCCGGTACCGGCCGCTCGGCGTTCCCGCCTGGGTCAACAAGGGTCAGGAGCTGGTCTTCTACGCGCTGCCGTACATCGACGCGAGCGGCCCGGTGACCGACGTGTCGACGCCCGAGCCGGTCGCCAGCCCGACCCCGGATCAGGGGCCGGCGGCCTCCTGAGCATGTCCGACCGGATCGTCCTGCTGGTCACCTCGCCCCGGTTGCCCGCCGGTCTGCTGACCGCCGCCGCCTGGGACACGCTGCGCTCCGCGCCGGTGCTGACCGGCGCACCGGGCGCCCAGGTCACTGCGGTACGCGCGGCCGGCGTCGAGGTCACCGTCGTGTCCGGCGGGGCGGGCGACGCGTTGCTCGACGCGGCGGCGGCGCACGGTACGGCGGTCTGGCTGGCCGGCCCGACCGGCGACGAGTCCCTGGCCCGGGAGGTGGGGCTGCGGCTGGCCCGGCAGCCGGGGCTGGCCGAGCTGGAGCTGATGTACGGCTCGTGGGACCCGCCGGGGGCCCGGCTGCTCGACGCGGTCGAGGTGATGGACCGGCTCGCCTCGCCGGGCGGTGACCCGTGGAAGCGGGCGCAGACCCACCGTAGCCTCGCCGGTTTCCTGATCGAGGAGTGCTACGAGGCGTACGACGCGATCAGCGACGGCGACACCGACGCGCTGCGCGAGGAACTGGGCGACGTGCTGCTTCAGGTGCTGCTGCACGCCCGCCTCGCGGAGAACCTGCCCGAGGACGAGCGGTGGAGCGTCGACGACGTGGCCGGCACCCTGGTCGACAAGATGGTCCGCCGCAACCCGCACGTGTTCTCCGGTGCCGAGGCGGGTTCGCTCGCCGAGATCGAGGCGAACTGGGAGCGGATCAAGCAGGCCGAGAAGGCCCGCGCGTCGGTGCTCGACGGCATCGCGCTGAGTCAGCCCGCCCTGGCCCTGGCCGCCAAGATCCTGGACCGGGCCGGCCGGGCCGGCCTGACCGCTCCGCTCCCACCCTCCGACGCCGGGCCCGACCCGGAGTCCCGCCTCGGTGCCACCCTGCTGGCCCTGGTCGCCGAGGCCCGCCGGGCCGGCCTGGACCCGGAGGCCGCGCTCCGCCGCGCCACCCTGACTCACGCCACCGCCCTCCGCACCGCCGAAGCCCCGCCGAGCCCCACCCCGTCAAGTTGATCGAGAGGCTTGCGTCGGGCTCGCCCGCATCCATGCCGCGAACCTCGTGATCACCGGTCTCCTGGACGCGAGGCAGGGGCGGGGCGGCGTCTGCTGAGAACGCATCGCACACGGGGCGGCCCCTCAGCGCGATGGCTGAGGGGCCGCTTGGCGTTGCGTCAGGACTGCTTGGCGAGGCCGACGAACGCCTGCCAGTTCGCGGGCTCGAAGGCTAGGGCCGGGCCGGACGGGTCCTTGCTGTCGCGGACGGCCACGATGCCGGGCAGGTTGTCGGCCACCTCGATGCAGTCGCCCCCGCTCGTTCCGCTGCGGGTCGACTTCTTCCACTGAGCGTTACTGAGGTCCATGTTGGCTCTCGACTTCCTTCACCAGGGCGACTGACAGGGCTTGCGGGAGGGCGACGCCCCTCACGATCTCCCATCTCGCCAGAAGAGTAGCCATCCCATCCTCGCCATCGACGACAAGCCCCGCAAGCTGGTTCTCCAGATGCCCCACCCAGTTGCCGTCCGCCGATCTCGCCAGGGCCAGCGGGCCGGACAGCCCGACGTGCAGGCCGGCGTCGGCCGGGATGACGTGGACGTGGATGTGTGGCAGCTCGGCCATCTTCAGCAGGTGCGCGAGCTGTTCGCCCATGATCGCATCGCGGCGTCGGAGGGCGGACTCATCGATCACCGCAACGACCTGCGGCGGACGGGCCTTGGTCAGGATCTCTTGCCGCTCCATGCGGAAGCCGACCTGCTCTTCGACCTCGTCCTCCGGCCTGGTGTCGTCGAAGCGCAGAACCGCGCGGGCGTAGTTGGCGGTCTGGAGCAGACCCGGGACCAGCGTCGGGTTGAAGTAGCGGAGTTGCTGGGCGAAGCGCTCAGCCTCCAGCCACGGCTTGAACCACGAGGGCTGGCGGTTCCGTGCGGCCATCCCCAGCAGGGACACGAACAGGCCGCCAGTCTCCAGCACCTCGTCCGCCCTGGTGGCGAAGGGCAAGTCCATCGCACGGGTGCCGGTCTCGACGGCCGAGATGGTCGACGCCGAGTAGTTCGTCCGCCTCCCCAGCTCCTCCTGGTTCCATCCTGCCAGGGCCCGCTGTCGGCGGAGCTGGGCGCGAATCAGGTCCGCAGTCCGTTCATCTTCCAAGGCTCCTCCAGATATCCGTCAAGATCGCCAGACGTGCGCCAGCCCTCCGCCGGGACTCCCAGACCCTCGCCGCGACCAGCCTCTATGTCTTCCGACAGTAGCTACGTCCTTACAAGACTGTCACTTAGGCGGGCCGGCTCGAACGGGACGGTGTTGGGGCTGGCTTCGCGGTGGGGCCGCTCCCGTCCGGGGGGCGGGAGCGGCCCCCTTCCAATTCCAAGGGAGGTCGAGATGATCCGCATGATCAGGCGGTGGATGGCCAGGAAGACTCCGCCCTGCCGGGCGATCGGGTCGGTCCGCCCGCTCTGGGCTTACCAGCCCACCATGTTGGTTCCCTCGGTGTGGACCTCCGAGCAGCCCCTGATGACCTTGGCTGGGGAGTGGCGCGCGAACGGGGGCTGCTGGTGACCGGCAAGAACGATGCGGAGGGGCCGGAGCCGCACGAGATCGTCAAGCGGTTCCTGTGGTTCCTGGACCTGACCGACGACGAGGCGCGTACCAGCGCCGCGACAGTGCGGTGATGGCGGTGGTCCGCCCGCCCGTCCCGCACGTCGCCATGCGCCCGCTGTGGCGTTGCCGCAACTGCGGCAGGGAGTGGCCCTGCCAGCCGGCCAAGCTCGCGTTGCTCACCGAGTATCGGGAGAACCGGACCGCCCTGCTTGTCTACCTCGGCACCCTGATGCAGGAGGCGACGAGCCAGCTCACCCAGCTCAACCCCGACCGGCGTCCGGACATGGCAGACCGCTTCGTCGCCTGGGCGAGGGCCCGAGGATGAGGGCCATGCCGAGGGTGAGGGGACCTCCGCAGCAGCCTCGCCGCGAGTCACCCGTACTTCATGATCGCTTCGCCGATGGCCAGGAACGCGGGCACTGACCCCGCACACGGTGCGAACCAGCACCGCTGACTGCACAGGTGCAAGGAGAAGTCATGACTGTCACTGCCAAGGAACCGACCACGAACACGACCGCGCTCGATCCCCGAACCCTCGTCACGTCGGAGGTGTTCGGCAAACTGGTCGACTACTTCGCCGCCGACCGGCACGTCACCCGCGCCTACGCGGAGCGGGCCGTCGAGCAGTTCTGCGTGTTCCTCAAGGCGCACGCCGACAACGTCGGCAACCCTGACTTCGGGATGCCGCTGCCGGACGGGTCGGTCGGCCGTGTCGTGCCGACCCTCCCGGTCGACGCGGTGTGGCATTCCGTGTTGCAGCACACCGTGCCCTACGCCGCCGCCTGCGAGCAGATCGCCGGGGGTTTCGTCCACCACATCCCCAGCCGGACCGAGGGGATGATGGACGGTACCGCCGTCACCTTCACGCTCACGGCGCTGCACGCCACCGGGTACCGGGTCGACATGGAGTTCTGGCACGGTGAGGCGGAATCGTGCTGCCCGCCCGGGGAGCCGGACTTCAGCGGCAGGTAACGGCGAGAGGGAAACATGCGCAGTGAGTGGTCCGCCCTGCCCGAAGCCGTGGGGGCGGCAGTTGCCGACCGAGTCGGCGGCATAGTCGGCGTGTACCCGGCTCCGACTGGTGACCACGCGGAGATCGCGTCGACCGTCGTCGGCTCAACCGGCACGGTCTTCGTCAAGGCCGCCTCCTCCGGCCTGGGCGTCCGGTCACTGCGCCACGAACTGGCGGTAACCAAAGTCATCGGCAGGTATCCGCCCGCGATTCTGTGGGACTTCGAGTTCGACGGCTGGTTGGTGGTGGGGGCCGAACGCCTTGACGGCCCCCACCCCGACCTGTCGCCCGGTAGCCGTGATCTCGATGCGTTCGCCGTGACGGTGAAGGAACTTCAGGAGACCCCAGCCCCGGGCGTGCCGCTGTTCACTCCGCAGGGGCGGCTCGGCTTCGCGCACCCGGCGATGGACGGCGATTCCCTCGTGCACTCCGACCTGAACCCGGCCAACCTGATCCTGACGTCGGCCGGACTTCGGATCGTCGACTGGGCGTACGCGACCAAGGCGGCACCGTGGGTCGAGCTGGCATTGCTCGTCCCATGGTTGATCGGCAACGACCACACCCCGGCGCAGGCGGAGGACTGGCTGGCCCAGTTTCCCGCCTGGGCCGGAGCTGACCGCGTGGTCGTGGACGACTTCGCAGCGATGAACGCCTCGAAGTGGGCTGCCAAGTCACGCCAGGGCACCGAGCGCTGGGTGCACGATCTCGCGGCCTGGACCGACGCATGGGCGGCCCACCGGGCGTAGAACGCGGTGGAGCGGTCCAGTCTGATCGGGGCTTGACCGCTCCGGGCTACGCGGAAGGTGGGTAGGGTCGGCGGATGTCCTCCTTCGTGCCCCTCGCCGAGCGGATCGTCGACGCCCTGCTGGAGAGCCGCCCCGGGCTCGCCACCTCCGCCGGTGACCACCGGTACGACGACCGGCTGCCCGACCTCTCCGCCGAGGCGGTCGACGCGGACCGGGCGATGCTGAAGGAGGCCGCCGACGCGCTCGCCGAGGTCGACGCGGATTCGCTCGACGTCGAGGAGCAGGTCGACCACGCGCTCCTCAGCGCCCGGGTCGACCGGGAACTGTTCGAGCTGAGCGAGATCCGGGCCTTCGAGTGGGACCCGCTGGCGCACAACCCCGGCCCGCTGCTGCACGCCCTGCTCGCCCGCCCGTACGCGCCGGTGGAGGAGCGCCTGACCCACCTGGTCGGGCGGCTGACCGCCGTACCCGACGCGTTGGCGACCGCGCGGGCGACGCTGCGGGACATGCCCCGGGTGCACGCCGAGACGGCGGTCGGGCAGTTCGCCGGCAGCGCCGCGCTGATCCGCGACGAGGTGCCGCTGCTGCTCGCCCAGGCCCCCGCGCTGGCCGGCGCGGTGCAGCCGGCGTCGACGGCGGCGATCGCCGCGCTCGACGAGTTCGTCGGCTGGCTGCGCGCCGGGCTGGCGGCCGACGCCGGGCCGGGCCGTGACCCCCGGCTGGGCCGCCGCTGGGAGGCCCGGCTCTGGCACACCCTCGACACCGAGCTGGGCGCGGCCGAGGTGCAGCGCCGCGCCTGGGCCAACCTGGACCGGGTCACCGCCGAGATCCGCGCCGCCGCCGTCGAGCTGGTCGGTGGCCCGGCCGACGACGAGACGGTACGCCGGGCGCTGGACCTGCTCGCCGCCGAGCACCCCGACGACCACTCCATCGTGGACCTCGCCGCGGTCACCCTCGACGAGGCCGTCGACTTCGTCCGGGCGCACGACCTGGTCAGCCTGGTCGACGACCCGTGCGTGATCCAGGAGATGCCGGAGTTCGCCCGGGGCGTCGCGGTGGCCTACTGCGACTCGCCCGGCCCGCTGGAGCCGGCCGACCTGCCCACCTTCTACTGCATCGCGCCCACCCCGGCGGACTGGCCGGCGCACCGGGTCGACTCGTTCTACCGCGAGTACAACGACCACATGATCCGCAACCTGACCGTGCACGAGGCGATGCCGGGACACTTCCTCCAGCTCGCCCACGCCCGCCGGTACGCTGGCCCCACCCGGGTCCGGGCGCTGACCGAGTCGGGGGTGTTCATCGAGGGCTGGGCGGTCTACACCGAGGAGCTGATGGCCGGGCTCGGCTACGGTGGCCTGCCGGTCCGCCTCCAGCAGCTCAAGATGCAGCTCCGGATGACCATCAACGCCCTGCTCGACCAGCTGGTCCACTGTGACCAGATGACCGAGGCGGACGCGTTGGCGCTGATGACCGGACGCGGCTTCCAGGAGGAGGGCGAGGCGGCCGGCAAGTGGCGGCGGGCGCTGCTCACCTCGACCCAGCTCTCCACGTACTTCGTCGGCTACAGCGAGATGGCCGACATCGCCGCCGCCCGCCCGGCCGGGGTGCCGCTACGCCTGTGGCACGACGCGATGCTCGCCCACGACTGCCCGCCCCCGCGCCACCTGCGTACCCTGCTCGGCGTCTGAGTCGGCCGGGTTCAGCCCCGGGCGGCGACCGCGTCGACCAGCCAGCGGGAGATCGAGTACGCCGGTGGCAGCTCGGCCGGCAGCGCGTCCACCGGGAACCAGCGGGCCCGCACCAGCTCCCGCCCGTCCACCTCCGGCTCGGCGGTGGGGTCGGCGGCGGTGGCGAAGAAGCCGGCGAGCAGCACCCCCGGCCCGGAGATCGCCCAGGGCTGGCTGCCGAAGTAGTCGACGCTGCCGAGGGTCAGCCCGACCTCCTCGGTGACCTCGCGGCGGACCGCCGTCTCCAACGACTCGCCGGCCTCCACGAAGCCGGCGACCAGCGCCCACAACCCGGTCGGGCCGGACGCGTGCCGCACCAGCAGCAGCTCGGTGGGGCCACCGGCCGGGCCGGGGCGGGTGATCGCCGCCAGCACCGCCGGGGAGAGCCGCAGCGGCACGTACAGGTCGCAGGCGGGGCAGCGCCGGGCCGTCTCGCCGGGCACGTCGGCCAGCTCCGCCCGGCAGGCCCCGCACCAGCGGTGGGTACGCCGGAAGGTGACCACGGCCACCGCCCGCCCGGCGAGCGTGGCGAGCGGTTCGGGCAGCTCGGCGGCGAGCGCCCGCCAACTGCGCCAGCGCCCGGCCGGCCGGGTCGCCCCGTCCGGTGCCGCCGCCCAGGCGGGCACCCCGTCGAGGGTGCCCACCGGCACCCAACCGGTCCCGGCCGGCAGCTCCCCGACCCGGGGCAGGCCCCCGTCGGGGGTGGTGAGGAGCCGGTGGCCGGCCACCAGCAGCCCCAGGTCGCCGGGGGTGGGCGACGGGTCGACGGCGGGGGTGGGGTCTGCGGGTGGGGGGACGGTCACGACGTCGCCGGCCGGCGGTCGGTCACCCCGGCGCCGGCGGGCAGGTCGAACGCTGTCGGTGTCACCGAGTCGGTGTAGCGGTCCAGGGTCAGTTCGACGGGTTGGCCGTCGAGGACCCCGGTGAAGCTGCCGAGCACACCCTCGCTGGTGACGCAGGTGTCGAAGTTCCCGGCGGCCCGCCGGACCTCGACACAGGTGGCGTGGTGCCCGGTGATCGTGGTGTCGGTCTGCTTGACCTGGGCCGCCGGGTCGAGGGCGGCCTCGGTGAGCAGGCCGATCACCGCCGGCGGGGTGACCAGGCCGGCCTTGCGGGCCTCGGCGAACAGCGGCACGGCGGCCTTGCCGGACATCAGCACCGGCGGTTCGACAGTGCAGGTGGTCCGCCCGGCAGCGGTCCCGCACCTGGTGATGGCCTGCTCGGAGACGGTGATCTTGCCGGCGGTCCAGGTGTACGCGGAACGGGCCGGCTCCTTCGTCTGGGCGATGGTGAAGTTGCGGCCACCGGCGAGCCGGTACTCGGCGGTCCAGGTCCGTACCAGCGACTCGTCGAGTCGGGTGGCGAGATCGTTGATCAGATCGGCGCGGCCGAGGGTGCGTCCGGCGTCGTCGAGGGTCTGACAGCCGGTGACGGTGAGCGACGCGATGACCGACACGGCGAGCACGCGGAGGGTGGTCGAGACGGCGGGCATGGCGACCAGCGTGGTCGATCGGGTCCACCCGGCGCAAACCGGTTGCCGGTTCAGGGGTGAGAATCCGGGAATGTCCGTCCCGGCGTACCGATTAGGGGTGGGCTACGTGTCCCCGGACGCCGTGCGGCCCGACGCCGCCCGATACGCTGCGTTCAACACACCTGCCTCAGCCGCACCGTCGCGGCCCGAACCGGATTCGCACACACGAACGAGGAGCGACTCAGTGGCAACCATCGAGGGAATCGTCGCCCGGGAGATTCTCGACTCGCGGGGCAACCCCACGGTCGAGGTCGAGGTAGGGCTGGACGACGGCACGATCGCCCGCGCCGCCGTACCCTCCGGCGCCTCCACCGGCGCCTTCGAAGCGGTCGAACTGCGCGACGGTGACAAGGGCCGCTACCTGGGCAAGGGCGTCGAAAACGCGGTCGCCAACATCGAGGACAAGATCGTCGACCAGCTCATCGGCTACGAGGCCAGCGAGCAGCGGCTGATCGACCAGAAGATGCTCGACCTCGACGGCTCCGACAACAAGGGTGAGCTGGGCGCGAACGCGATCCTCGGGGTCTCGCTGGCGGTGGCCAAGGCCGCGGCCGGCAGCGCCGAGCTGAGCCTGTTCCGCTACCTGGGCGGCCCCAACGCCCACCTGCTGCCGGTGCCGATGATGAACATCCTCAACGGTGGGGCACACGCCGACTCGAACGTCGACGTGCAGGAGTTCATGATCGCGCCGATCGGGGCGTCCAGCTTCCGCGAGGCGCTGCGCTCCGGGGCCGAGGTCTACCACGCGCTGAAGTCGGTGCTCAAGAAGAAGGACCTCTCCACCGGCCTGGGCGACGAGGGCGGCTTCGCCCCCAACCTGCCCAGCAACGCCGCCGCCCTGGACCTGATCGCCGAGGCGGTCGAGAAGGCCGGCTACCGGCTCGGCACCGACATCGTCTTCGCCCTCGACGTCGCCGCCACCGAGTTCTTCGACAACGGCACCTACACGTTCGAGAGCGCGGCCAAGAGCGCCGAGGAGATGAGCAACTACTACACCAAGCTCATCGGCGACTACCCGATCGTCTCCATCGAGGACCCGCTGGCCGAGGACGACTGGAGCGGCTGGGCCACCCTGACCGCCGCCGTCGGCGACCGGATCCAGATCGTCGGCGACGACCTGTTCGTCACCAACCCGCAGCGCATCGCCCGGGGCATCACCGAGAAGGCCGCCAACGCGGTGCTCGTCAAGGTCAACCAGATCGGTTCGCTGACCGAGACCCTGGACGCCGTGGACCTGGCCCACCGGGCCGGCTTCAAGTGCATGATGAGCCACCGCTCCGGCGAGACCGAGGACACCACCATCGCCGACCTGGCCGTCGCCACCGGCTGCGGCCAGATCAAGACCGGTGCGCCGGCCCGGTCCGACCGGGTCGCCAAGTACAACCAGCTCCTGCGGATCGAGGAGGAGTTGGGCGACGCGGCGCGGTACGCCGGCGTCGGCGCGTTCCCGCGTTACCGTTCGGCCTGACCCGGGCGAACCTCGGGGGGAGGGGTGTGACGATGCAGCAGCGCCGCACACCGGGTGGCCAACGCCCGGCCCGCCGGCCGACCGGTCGGCCGGGCGGGGCCCGGGGCGCCCGCACGCCGCTGCGCGACGGCGGGGTCCGCGCCGAGACGCGGACCACCGCCGCCCGCTCGCGCGGCGTCGACGGTGTCCGGTCGGCGAACCGCCCGGCGGCGGCCCGCCGGACGGCGGCCGGCGGCACCATCCGGCGGCTCGCCGCACCCCACCCCCGACGGTTCACCGGGCGGGCCACCGTCCTGTTCGCGGTGCTGCTCGCGCTCGCCCTGGCATACACCTACCCGGTCCGGGTCTACCTCGACCAGCAGGTGGACATCGAGCGGATGGAGGCCAGCCAGGCCGCCCAGCGCGAGGAGATCGCCGAGTTGTCCGCCCAGGCGGCGAAGTGGCAGGACCCCGAATACATCAAGATCAAGGCGCGGGAACGGTTCTACATGGTGGCCCCGGGCGAGACCCCGGTGATCGTGCTCAACGACGCCGACGGAGCGGCCCGCGACGCCAACGGCGGCCGGCCGCCGGCCGCACCCAAGGCCCCCGCCCCCTGGTACGACACCCTGTGGTCGAGCGTCCGGGCGGCGAACGGCGAAGCCGCCGACCAGTGAGCAGCACCCGCGTACCGAACGAGAGATGGGCACCGTGACTGTCGTACCACCGCAGGAGCCGGCGGCGGACTCCGTACCCCCGCCGGAGCACCAGCCGGCCACCGAGGCCGACCTGGCCGCGGTGGCCGCGCAGCTCGGACGCCCGCCCCGGGGCACCCGGGCGGTGGCCCACCGCTGCCCGTGCGGCCTGCCCGACGTGGTCGAGACCACCCCCCGGCTCGCCGACGGCACCCCCTTCCCGACGCTGTTCTATCTCACCTGCCCCCGGGCGACGGCGGCGTGCAGCCGGCTGGAGTCGGCCGGGCTGATGAAGGAGATGGCCGAGCGGCTCGCCGAGGACCCGGAGTTGGCCGACAGGTACCGGGCCGCGCACGAGGACTACCTGGCCCGCCGGGCCGCGATCGGCGAGGTGCCGGAGATCGCCGGCATCTCCGCAGGTGGGATGCCCGGCCGGGTGAAGTGCCTGCACGTGCACCTGGGCCACGCGCTCGGTGCCGGCCCGGGGGTCAACCCGTTCGGCGACGAGACGCTCGCCCTGGTGGAGAAGTGGTGGGCGGCCGGGCCCTGCGTGGACGTGCCGACGCCCTGGGTGCGATGACCGACGAGATCGTGGTCCGCCGGGCCCGCACCGGCGACGTACGCGGCATCCGCCGGCTGGTCGACACCTACACCGACGACCGGCGGCTGCTCAGCAAGGCCACCGTCACCCTCTACGAGGACGTGCAGGAGTTCCGGGTCGCGGTGACCGGCGACGGGCGGGTGGTCGGCTGCGGCGCGCTGCACGTGATGTGGGAGGACCTCGCCGAGATCCGTACCGTGGCCGTCGACCCGGCCTGCCGGGGGCGGCGGCTCGGGCACCGGATCGTCACCGAGCTGATCGACGCCGCCCGGGAACTGGGCATCGCCCGGATCTTCGTGCTCACCTTCGAGACGGCGTTCTTCGGCGCGTTCGGGTTCACCGAGATCGACGGTGCCCCGGTGCCGCAGCCCGTCTACGAGCAGCTGCTGCGCTCCTACGACGAGGGCGTCGCCGAGTTCCTCGACCTGGAACGGGTCAAGCCGAACACGCTGGGCAACACCCGGATGCTGCTGCGCCTCTAGCCCGGTCGGCGGGTCCGGTGTCTTGACCCGGCCCGGCACCCTGGGTCGGGTGACGATCCTGCGCCGGTTGGTTGCCCTGCCCGCCGCCCTGGTGACCCTGTTCGCGCTGGTCGGCGTGGCCCGGCTGATCGCACCGGCCACCGGTGGCGTCGACCGCCAGCCGCCCGGGGTGGACAGGCAACTCGACTACCTGCGGGCCGAACTGGACGACGGTGCCGGCGAGGACGCCCAGGCGACGTTCCCGGAGGGCTGGTTCTTCGCCCACGCGCTGTACGGGCTGGCCCGGGTGGAGACCGGCCTGCGGCAACCACCGCAGGGGCGCGACGGGGCGCTGCGGGAGGCCCGGTGGGCGCTGGCCCGGCTGGAGTCCCCGGCCGGCACGGCCCCGTTCAGCCCCGACCTGACCCCGGCGTACGGCGTCTTCCACGCCGGCTGGACGAACTGGCTGCGCGGCGGGGTGCTCGCCCTGCAACCGGCGTCGGGGCGGGACCCGACCGAGGTACGCCGGTTCGCCGAGGCGTCGGCCGCGCTGGCCGCCGCGTTCGACGCCTCGGCCACGCCGTACCTCACCGCCTATCCGGGGCAGGCGTGGCCTGTCGACTCGACGGTGGCGGTGGCCTCGCTGCGGCTGCACGACCACCTGCTGCCGCCCCGGTTCGACCGGACCACGGCACGCTGGCTGGACGGGGTACGCCAGCGGCTCGACCCGCGTACCGGCCTGCTGCCGCACCGGGTCGACCCGGGCACCGGCGCGCCGGCCGAGGTGGCCCGGGGCACCTCGCAGAGCGTCGTCCAGCGGTTCCTGCCGGAGATCGACCCGACCTTCGCCCGCGAGCAGTACCTGCGCTTCCGCACCGGGTTCGTGGTGTCGCCGCTGGGGCTCGGCCCGGCCGTGCGGGAGTACCCGCGCGGTCTGGACGGCCCGGGGGACGTCGACTCGGGGCCGCTGCCGCTCGGGGTGAGCTTCTCCGCCACCGTGGTGACCCTCGGCGCGGCCCAGGTGCAGGGCGACGACGCGCTGGCCGGGGCGCTTGCCAACTACGGCGAACTGGTCGGCTTTCCGTTGGACACCCCGCACACCCGGCGGTACGCCTTCGGCCTGCTCCCGATCGGTGACGCCTTCCTGGCCTGGTCGAAGACCGCCCGCCCGTGGGTCTCCGCACCCGCCGACCCGCCACCGGCGACGGTGGACCCGTGGTGGCGGACGCCGCTGGTGACCCTGCTGGTGCTGCTCGCCGTGCTGGCCTGGGTGCCGTGGCTGCTGCTGCGGCGGCTGGCCCGGCGTCGGTGACCCCCGCCCGTCGGTGCCGGTCGGCGGCTGTGCGTGCGCGGTCGGTGCTGCCGTGGGCGGCCGGCGGCTGCCGTAGGGTTGCAGCCGTGACGACGCGTGTGGCCGCCATCGACTGCGGGACCAACTCCATCCGGCTGCTGGTCGCCGACCTGCCCGACCCGTCGGCCGGGCCGCAGGCCCCGCTTGTCGACCTGGCCCGCCGGATGGAGATCGTCCGGCTGGGTCAGGGCGTCGACCGGACCGGCCGGCTGGCCCCGGAGGCGATCGAACGGACCCGGGTGGCGCTGGCCGGGTACGCCGCCGAGATCGACAAGCTGGACGTCGACCGGGTGCGGATGTGCGCCACCTCGGCGTCCCGGGACGCCAGCAACGCGGCCGACTTCCGGGCCATGGTCGAGCAGACCCTCGGGGTCGCGCCCGAGGTGGTCAGCGGCGACGAGGAGGCCCGGCTGTCGTTCACCGGCGCGGTCCGCGGGCTGCCCGCCGACGCGGAGCCGCCGTACCTGGTGGTCGACATCGGCGGCGGCTCGACCGAGTTCGTGGTGGGCACCCGCGACGGCGGGGTGCAGGCGACGATCTCGGTCGACATCGGCTGCGTCCGGATGACCGAACGGCACCTGCACGGTGACCCGCCGACCGCCGACGAGGTCGCCGCCGCGCAGGCCGACATCGCCGCCGCCGTCGACCGGGCGCTCGCCGTCGTCCCCGGCCGGGAGGCCGCCACGCTGGTCGGGCTCGCCGGTTCGGTCACCACCGTCGTCGCCATCGCCCAGGACCTCCAGGAGTACGACCCCGAGCGCATCCACCACGCCCGGGTGCCGTACGAGCGGGTGGCCGGAGTGACCGCCGACCTGCTGGGGAAGAGCGCCGCGCAGCGGTTGGCGATCCCGGTGATGCACCCGGGCCGGGCGGACGTGATCGGGGCGGGCGCGCTGGTGCTCAAGGTGATCATGGAGCGGGCCGGGATGGCCGCGGTGGTCGCCTCCGAACACGACATCCTCGACGGCATCGCCTGGAGCCAGCAACCCGTCTGACGGTGCCGGTGGGGCCCGCCCGCCGCCTCCGCCTCACCCTCGCGGCCCCGTGATCAAGAAGTTTGCGTCAGCTTCCGCCCGACGGATGACGTAAACCTCTTGATCACCGGGGCGGGGGTGGGGTGATCGACGGGCAGGGCGGGAGTCGGGGCTTGGTGTTGCGTTGTTGACGGTAGTGCGCATTGCACAGTAGCGTGGAGTGCGTGGACACCACACAACTGCTCAAGGGTGTGCTCGATCTGGCCGTGCTGGCCGTGCTGCGGGATGCCGACGGCTACGGCTACGACATCCTCCGCCGGCTCCGCGAGGCCGGCCTGGACGAGGTCGGCGACGCCTCGGTCTACGGCACCCTGCGTCGGCTCTTCGCCGCCGGCCTACTCACCACCTACGTCGTGCCGAGCGAGGCCGGCCCGCACCGCAAGTACTACGCGCTCAACGCCGCCGGCCGTGACCAGCTCACCCGCTCCGGCAAGACCTGGCGCGCGTTCGCCACGACGATGGACCAGCTGCTCGACGATCGGGGGATGGCGGCATGACCGTCACTGGGCAGGAGATAACTGACTACGTCGAGCGGGTGCGGGCCGCGCTGGCCGATCTGCCACCGCAGGTCCGCGAGGAGCTGACCGAGGATCTTCCGGAACACCTCGCCGAGGTCGCCGCCGAGACCGACGGTTCGCTGGTCGACCGGCTCGGCACCCCCGAGGCGTACGCGGCTGAGCTGCGCGCCGCCGCCGGGGCGGGTGACCCGGCGGCCGGCCGGCGGGTCCTGGAACAGCGGATCGCCACCGTGCTGGGGCGGGCCCGCGCCCGGATCGACCGGCTCGACGCCCGGTTCGGCCCCGTGTTCGGCCACGCCACGGCGGGAGAGTTCCTGCGGCTGCTGCGCCCGGCGTGGTGGGTGGCCCGCGCCTACCTGGCCGCGATGCTGGTCACCGGAATCAGCACCCACGGTCCGCTCGGTCTGCTGCCCCGGCTCGACGGCAACGGGTTCGTCGGCCTGCTGATGTTCGTCGGCCTGCTCTACGGCTCCGTCTGGTTGGGTCGGCGCTCCCCCGAGCTGCGATCGTGGCGGCGCTGGGCGTTGCACGCCAGTTCGGCGGTGCTGGCGATGTTCGCGATCGGCGCGGTGGCGAACGTGGACGACCACGCCCGTTCCGGTTACGACTACGGCTACGAGTCGACCTCGGTGGACAACCCGTACGACGAGGTGCAGGACGTCTACGTCTACGACAGCGAGGGGCGGTTGGTGGAGAACGCCCGGCTCTTCGACCAGAACGGCACCCCGATCCGGCTGGGCTGGCCGACCTGCGACGATCCCGCCCTGCCCGACGTCAACCCGGTGCAGCGCGGCTACCCGTACTGCCCGCAGCAGGCGCCGTTCCGGCCGCGCCCGCCGGCCGTCGCCCCGCTGCCGCCCGGCTCCGGCGGGTCACCGTCGCCGACCGGGCCGGCGGTGGTGCCGACGGCCACCGTGTCGGACACCCCCGCACCTACCGGATCGGTGCCGGCGGCGTCGCCGTCGGTGTCCGCCCCGGCGGTCACGCCCGCGCCCACCACCACCGGTTGACCTGTCGTTCCTGGGAAATGGCTGAACGGACGATGGGAGCGGGGCAGCACACGCTGATCTTCGTCGCTACGTTGTCGTCTGCTCATTCACCCCTCGGAAGGAAATTCAGTGTCAGAGCAGGTCGCATCGTCCCCCGCGCCGCAGGCCGAGCAGGTGGCCCAGCCCGAACCGGTCACCCCGGTCCCCGCCGCGCAGCCGGAGGAGCCGAAGGGTGGCGGCGCGAAGAAGGCGCTCGGCATCATCGGCGCGATCGTCGCCTTCCTGGTGATCGCGGCGCTGAAGTTCGGCGTCGCCAGTGCCATCGGCAACCTCCTCAACCCCGACGAGACGGCCGAGGCGAAGGCCGGCGACTGCATCGCCGAACTGCCGGAGGTGACCGGCACGCAGGAGAAGTCGGTGAGCGACGCCAAGGTGGTCACGTGCACCTCGACCGAGGCCGTCTACAACGTGGTCGGCCGGGTGGAGGAGCAGACCGAGGCGCAGGCCAAGACCGGCAAGGCGTGCGAGCAGTACATCAAGGAGGGTGAGGACGGCTACGTCTTCTACAACATCGCCCCGGGCGGCAAGGGCTACCTGCTCTGCCTGACCAAGAAGGCCTGAGCGAGAAGGTCTGACCAAGAAGGCCCGAGCGGGCAGGGCCGGGCACGGACGGCCCGACCGGACGACGATCCGCCGACGGCGGCGCGGCAATCCCGCGCCGCCGTCGGCGTGTTGCACGCCACCGTCAGGTAACCGCGAGGTATATGCCACTGTTCCGGCATCTTCCCGGCACGCGTACGGCGTGGCAGGCTACCGACACGTAGGAACGCCCTGCGACCAGCCAACGATGACTGACCGACAGGAGGACGGGCCGATGGGCGAGATGGTGCGTTACCGCCGCGACGCGGGGACCGGCGAAGGGTATCTCGCGATACCGTCCAGCGGCACGGCCAGCCCGGCGGTCATCGTCATCCAGGACTGGTGGGGTCTCGTCCCGCACATCCGTTCGGTGGTGGACAGGTTCGCCGACGCCGGCTTCGTCGCGCTGGCCCCCGACTTCCGGCACGGCCAGCCCGCCAGCAAGCCGAGCGAGCCCCGGCAGATGCTCAACAGCGTCCAGATGGACGAGGCGGCGGCCGACATCGCCGTGGCGGCGGAGTACCTCGCCGGCCGGGCCGAGGTGACCGGCAAGGTGGGCTGCGCCGGCTTCTGCGCCGGGGCCAGCCTGGCGTTGTGGGCGGCCACCCGGGCCGAGCGGATCGTCGCCACCGCCGCCTTCTACCCCCGGCTGCCGTGGGACGGGATGCCCACCGAGTGGGCCGACTACGCGGGCAAGGCGGCGGTCGTGCACTGCTCCGAGGCCGACGGGCTGTCCGCCGCCGACGGCGTACAGACGGTGCGTCGGGCCGTCGAGAACGCCGGGGGCACCTGCCAGACGTACGACTACCCGGGCACCGCGCACGCGTTCTTCAACGAGGACCGGCCGGAGAACTTCGACCAGCGGGCCGCCGCCACCGCCTGGGCCCGCACCCTCGAACTGTTCCGGGCCAAGCTTGGCTGAGTCCCGTACCCCCGCCGAGGTGGTCGCCCGCGCCGCGCGGGCGACCGACCTGGCCGACCTCGACGCCGCGGTCAGCGACTGTTTCGCCTGCCCGCGCCTGGTCGACTGGCGGGAGGAGGTCGCCCGGACGAAACGGGCCGCGTTCCGCGACCAGGACTACTGGGGCCGCCCGGTGCCCGGCTTCGGCGCGCCTGACAACCGCACCGGGCGCGGCGGCGCGGGCCCACCGGCCACCCCACCCGGCCCGGTGTCCGACGCCCGGATGGGCATCCTCGGCCTGGCCCCGGCCGCGCACGGCGGCAACCGGACCGGACGGGTCTTCACCGGCGACCGCTCCGGCGACGTGCTCTTCGCCGCCCTGCACCGCGCCGGGCTGGCCAACCAGCCCACCAGCGTCGCCGCCGACGACGGCCTCACCCTCACCGGCGTCCGGATCTTCGCCGCCGTGCGCTGCGCCCCGCCGGACAACAAGCCCACCCCGGCCGAGCGGGACACCTGCGCCCCCTGGGTGCACCGGGAGGTGTCGCTGATCCGACCCACCCTGCGGGTGGTCGTCGCCCTGGGCGCGTTCGCCTGGGCCGCGTGGTGGCCGGTGCTACGCCAGGTGTACGGCGTCCGGCCGCCCAGCCCGCGACCGGTCTTCGGCCATGGGGCACACTGGTCCGGGTCGGCCGTTCCCGATCTGCTCGGTTGCTACCACGTCAGCCAGCAGAACACCTTCACCGGGCGGTTGACCACACAGATGCTGGACGATGTGTTCGCCCGGGCGAAACAGCTCGCGGGGGCGGACTGAGCAGCGTGGGGCGGTGGCGATGGACCTCGGCGTACTGCGCAGATGGTGGCCCGTCGCCCTGGTGACGCTGCTGCTGCTCGCCGCCGCGCTCGCCGCCGGGCACTCGTCGATCGGGGCCAGTCGCATCCCGCCGGCCGCCGACAACATCCCCTACGTGCCGGACTACCCCTCCGCCGAACCGGCCCGGTCGATCCCGGTCGAGCCGCGTACCGAGGCCGCGCAGACCCGGCCGAGCGTCCCGCAGTGGATCGCCACGGCGGCGATCGTGCTGCTCGCCACGGCGATCCTGGCCGCCCTGGGCTACCTGGCCTTCACCCTGCTGCGCGGCGCGCTGCGCCGGACCACCCGGGCGGTCCCCGTGGCGCGGGCCCGGCGTACCGCCGAGGGCACCGCGCGGGAGGTGGTGGCCGCGCTCGACGCCGGCCTGGAGGAACTGGACGACGCCGACACCGACCCGCGTACCGCAGTCATCGCCTGCTGGGTACGGCTGGAGGAGGCCGCCACCGAGGCCGGCGTGCCACGGCGGACCGGGGACACCCCGACCGACCTGGTGACCCGGCTGCTGCGCGGCGACCCGGCGGCCGGGGTGCCCGCCATC
The DNA here is from genome assembly GCF_030518815.1 of Micromonospora cynarisoli. Classification (NCBI taxonomy): domain Bacteria; kingdom Bacillati; phylum Actinomycetota; class Actinomycetes; order Micromonosporales; family Micromonosporaceae; genus Micromonospora; species Micromonospora cynarisoli. The sequence continues at coordinate 5,877,271 of NZ_CP130426.1, forward strand.
GCCAGCGCCGACGTGCTGGACGGCTTCGCCCACGTCTACCGCGAGGCCCGCTACGCCACCCGGGCCGTCGACGCCCGGATGCGGGACCAGGCCCGGGGGGCGCTGCGCCGGCTGCGCGGCGAACTCACCGCCCTGGCCGACCCGCAGGTGCCGGCGTGACCGCCCGCCGCACCGCACCCGGTGAGGTGCCGGGATGAGCGAGTCGACAGGCCTGGACGACCTGTTCTCCTTCGAGGAGGAACCGCCGCCCCGCACCGGCCGGACCCGGGGTGGACACGCCCGGCAGGCGTTCCGGCTGCTGCTGACCGCCGCCGGGGTGACCGCCGTGGTCCTGGTCGGGCTGCGCGCGGTAGGCCTGCGACTGTCGCTCGGCATCGTGGTGGCCGGGGTGCTGGCGGTGCTCGTCGTCCGCCGGGTCACCGCCGCGCTGGCCCCGCCGCCCCCGCCCCGGGGCGGTGCCCGCGCCCCCGCCGGCGAGGAGCCGGGCACCTACAACTGGGCGGCCCGGGACGCGCTGCGGGCCGCCATCAACGGCTGGGAACGCCCGCTGGACTGGTCCTCGGGCAACCAGGAACGGTTCACCGACCGCATCCTGCCCCGCCTCGGCGAGTTGGCCGACGAGCGGCTGCGCCAACGCCACGGCCTGACCCGGGAATCCGACCCGACCCGGGCCCGGGCCCTGCTCGGGGAGCCGCTGTGGAGTTTCCTCGACACCCCCTCCCGCCGTCCCCCGTCGCCGCGCGACCTCGCGGCGATCGTCGCCGAACTGGAGAAGATCTGATGAACGACGTGGACCGCAGCATTCCCGCCACGGAGGTCGGCCACCTGGCGCGGGCGGTGCTGGACGCGGTCGGCACGGTCGTGGTGGGCAAGCGGGAGGCCCTGGAACTGGTGCTCGCCGGCATCCTGGCCGGCGGGCACGTGCTGCTGGAGGACCTGCCGGGGCTGGGCAAGACGCTGACCGCGCGGTCCTTCGCCCAGGCCCTCGGGCTGGACTTCCGCCGACTCCAGTTCACCCCCGACCTGCTGCCCGCCGACGTCACCGGCTCGTTCCTCTACGACCAGCGCAGCGGCGACTTCTCCTTCCGGGCCGGCCCGCTCTTCACCAACCTGCTGCTCGCCGACGAGATCAACCGGACGCCGCCGAAGACCCAGTCGGCGCTGCTGGAGGCGATGCAGGAGAAGCAGGTCTCCGTCGAGGGCGTCACCTACCGGCTCGACGAGCCGTTCCACGTCCTGGCCACCGCCAACCCCATCGAGTACGAGGGGACGTACCCGCTGCCGGAGGCGCAGCTCGACCGGTTCCTGCTGCGGGTGTCGTTCGGCTACCCGCAGCGCGACGAGGAGTGGGAGGTGCTGCGTCGCCGGATGGACCGCCGTCGCGAGGAGGCGCAGATCGAGCCGGTGGTCGACGCCGGCACCCTGCGGGCGATGCAGGCCGCGCTGGAGGACGTGGTGGTCGAGGACTCCGTCGGCAAGTACATAGTGGACCTCACCGCGGCCACCCGGGAACACCCGTCGGTGCTGGTCGGGGCGTCCCCCCGGGGTTCGCTGGCGCTGCTGCTGCTGGCCCGGGTCCGGGCCGTCCTCGCCGGCCGCGACTACGTGGTGCCGGAGGACGTCAAGGAGGTGGCGGCCCCGGCGTTGGCGCACCGGATCACGTTGCGTCCGGAGATGTGGCTGCGCCGGGTCGACCCGTCGTTCGTGGTCGGCGAGGTGCTGGAGCAGACCCCGGCCCCGGCCAGCGGCGCGCTGCCCAGTTACGCGGCCGGCCAGGCCGGGCGCTGATCGTCGTGCCTGACCGTCAGGAGCCGACGCCGGGCTGGTCGCCCACCTGGGCGCTCGGCCGGGCGGTGCTGCTCACCGGGCTGCTGCTGATCGCCGGGGTGCTGCTCGGCCGGGTCGACCTGGTCGTGCTGGCGACCCCGTTCGCGCTCGGCACCGCGTACGCGCTGCGCCGCCGGCCCACCGCCGTCCCGCAGTTGGAGATCACCGCCGGGGACGCCCAACTGGTCGAGGGGGGCGAACTGGCCGGCGCGGTGGTGGTGGGCAACCCGGACACCGTGCCGTACGACGTGGTGGTGGTCCGGACCCGGATCTCGCCGTGGCTGTCGGTGCGCCGGGCCGGCTTCGGCGGGATCGGCCTGGACGTCAGCCGCGCCGGCGGGGCCGACCGCCCGTTCGTCGCCGCGCTGTCCCGGGGCACCGCCGTCGACCTGGAACTGACCGGCACCGCGCTGCGTTGGGGGCGGCACCCGATCGGGCCGGCCGGTGCCCGCGCCGCCGCCGCCGACGGGCTGCTGGTCTCCCGCGCGGTGCTCGCCGAACCGGTGCGGATGCGGGTGTACCCGAAGACCGAACCGTTCGAGGCGGTGGAGGCGATGCCCCGGGCCGCCGGGCTGGTCGGCGCGCACCACTCGCGGCGGCCGGGGGAGGGCGGCGAACTGGCCGGGGTACGCGTCTTCGGGCCGGGGGACCGGTTGCGCCGGATCGACTGGCGGGTGTCGCTGCGGACCCGGCAGTTGCACGTGGCGTCGACCCTGTCCGACCGGGACGCCGAGGTGGTCGTCCTGCTCGACGTGCTGGCCGAGGCGGGGCGGTCCGGCGGGGTCGCCGGGGCGGCGTCCGTGTTGGACACCACGGTCCGGGCCGCCGCCGCGATCGCCGAGCACTACCTGCACCGGGGCGACCGGGTGGCCCTGCTGGAGTACGGTCCGGCGGCCCGTCGGCTGCGTCCCGCCACCGGACGCCGGCAGTACCTGACCGTGCTGGAGTGGCTGCTCGACGTGCACGCCGAGTCCTCCCCGCACGAGCCGTACGACCAGGTCTTCGGCCCGCAGGTGCTCTCCGCCGACGCGCTGGTGGTGGTGCTCACCCCGCTGCTCGACGAGCGGTCCGCGCAGATGCTGGCCCGGCTGGCCCGGGGCGGCCGGTTCGTGGTGGCGGTGGACACCCTGCCGACCGATCTCGCCCCGCCCGGTGACCGGGGCTGGGCGCCGGTGGCGTACCGGTTGTGGCGGCTGGACCGGGACACGATGATCACGCAACTGCGGGAGCACGGCGTGCCGGTGGTGGGGTGGGCGGGCGCGGGCAGCCTGGATCAGGTGCTGCGCGACGTCGCCCGGTTGGCGACCGCACCCCGGGTGGGTGGCCGGTGAGCCCGGTCGACGCGGCCCGGGAACGGGTCCGGGCGGCGCGCACGGCGGTGCGCCGGGTCGCCCTGCTGCCGTTGCTGGTGCGTGGTCTGGTCTTCCTGGTGGTGTTGGCCGGGCTGCTGCTGGCGTACCCGGTGGAGCTGTTCCAGGCCCGGTCGCTGCTCGCGCTGACGGTGGTGGCCCTGCTGCCGGCGGTGGCTCCGCGCCGGATCTGGCCGACCTTCGCCGCGCTGGTCACGATGGGCGGTTGGGTGTTCGCGTCGGCCGGTTACGACCGGCCGATCACGTTGTGGCGGTTGCTGGCGGTGGCGACCCTGCTCTACCTCGGACACACCCTCTGCGCCCTGCTGGCCGTGCTGCCCTACGACGGGGCGATCGACCCGGACGTCGTGCTGCGCTGGCTCACCCGGGCCGCCGCGGTGGTGCTGGCGTCGGCGGTGATCGGGGTGCTGCTGACCCGCTCGGGGCAACTCGGCCCGGATGACGGTTTCCAGGTCGCCACCGTGGTGGGGCTGCTGGTGGCGGTGGGTCTGACCGGGTTGCTGGGCTGGCTGCTGCGTCGCAGATAGCGCGACGTTGTGCAGCTCACAGGTGTTGTGCTCCGTCACAGATGGGGGTCTCGCGGGGTATTACCGGAGCCGCCCGGGGAAAGATGGATGACGTGAATCCGAAGCGGATCCTTGTCGTGGGTGCCGGGCACGTGGGCCTGTACGCCGCTCTGCGCCTGTCCAAGAAGCTGAGCTCCCGTGAGGCCGAGGTCGTCGTGGTCGACCCGCAGCCGCACATGACGTACCAGCCGTTCCTGCCCGAGGCGGCGGCCGGCAACATCTCTCCCCGGCACTCCGTGGTGCCGCTGCGGCGCGAGCTGCGGCGGTGCAAGGTCGTCGCGGGCACGGTGACCCGGATCGACCACAGCCGCAGGACCGCCGTGGTGCAGCCGATCTCCGGCCCGCCCCGGGAGATCGCCTACGACCACGTGGTGGTGGCCCCCGGCTCGGTGTCCCGCACCCTGCCGATCCCCGGCCTGCACGAGCACGGGATCGGGTTCAAGACCATCGGCGAGGCCATCTACCTGCGCAACCACGTGCTGGACCGGCTCGACGTGGCCGCCGCCACGCCGGATGCCGACGTCCGCCGCTCCGCGTTGACCTTCACCTTCGTCGGCGGCGGCTACGCCGGCATCGAGGCGTTGGCCGAGATGGAGGACATGGCCCGGGACGCGCTGCGCTACTACCCCGAGCTGAAGCCGGACGACATGCGCTGGGTGCTGGTCGAGGCGACCCAGCGGGTGCTGCCCGAGGTCGACCGGGACATGGGCGCGTACACGGTGCAGCAGTTGCTGAAGCGGAACATGGACATCCGGCTGGACACCCGGCTGGAGTCCTGCATCGACGGTGTGGTCAAGCTCTCCGACGGCGACAGCTTCCGCTCCGACACCATCGTCTGGACGGCCGGCGTGAAGCCGTCGCCGATGCTGGACCGCACCGACTTCCCCCGCGACGAGCGGCGTCGGGTCACCTGCCTGCCCACCCTCCAGGTCGTCGACGGCGACCGGGTGGTGGAGGGGGCGTGGAGCGCCGGCGACTGCGCCGCCGTACCGGACCTCACCAAGGAACCGGGCAACTACTGCTCGCCGAGCGCCCAGCACGCCGTGCGGCAGGCCGCCCGGATGGCCGACAACATCGCGCTCGTGGTGCGGGGCCGGGAGCCTGTCGACTACAAGCACAAGCACGCCGGCAGCGTCGCCAGCCTCGGCCTGCACAAGGGCGTCGCCCAGGTGTACGGCATCAAGATGAAGGGCTGGCCGGCCTGGTTCATGCACCGGACGTACCACATGAGCCGGATCCCGTCGTTCAACCGCAAGGTCCGGGTCGTGGTGGACTGGTCGCTCGCCTTCTTCCTCAAGCGTGAGGTGGTCGCGCTCGGCCAGCTGCACGACCCGCGCGAGGAGTTCGCCGAGGCGTCGCAGCCGATCCCGATCACCAGCAGGGCGGCCTGACCGCCGCTACGAACCGCCTGTCGCCCCCGCCCGCTCCCGGGCGGGGGCGACAGGCGTTCGCCGTCCGGCACGGGCGGACAGGGTACGCCGGGGCGACGCGGAACGGCTACCGTGAGACTGCACAGTCGCGCATCGACGTGACGCGCCCCCGCCCGGGTGGTGGAACGGCAGACACGGCCGCCTTAAAAGCGGCTGCCGCAAGGCGTGCGGGTTCGAGACCCGCCCCGGGCACCACACTCTCAGCTTTCCCACAGCCTCCCGACCGGCGACGGTCGGGCCCCGCCGTTTACCCTGGAAGGGCACGTTTGCGTGCGACTGACCCCCTGAGGGAGGCCTGAGACAGTGAAGACCTCGAACCCGGTGCTCGCCCGGCTCGGCCAGGCGGCCGAGCGGGAGCGTTCCGCCGGGTACGCCCAGCCCGGGCCGTACGGTTACGGACAGCCCGGTATTCCACAGCAGTACCCGGGCCAGCCGGGCTCCCCGGTCGCCCCGACGGTGTCCGGCACGATGACCGTCGACGACGTCGTCGTCAAGACCGTCGCGCTCCTGGCCATCCTCGGCGTCTCCGCCGCCGCCGCCTGGATCGTGGTGCCGGATTCGGTGCTCGGCGTCGCCTGGATCGGCGCCGCGATGGTCGGCCTGGTCCTCGGCCTGATCATCTCGTTCTCCCGGGTCGCCAACCCGGCCCTGGTCGTCGCGTACGCGATCGTCGAGGGCGCGTTCGTCGGCCTGGTCAGCAAGGTCTACGAGACGGCCTACCAGGGCATCGTGCTCCAGGCCGTGGTCGCCACCTTCGGCGTCTTCTTCGTGATGACGATGCTCTACAAGGCGCGCGTCATCCGGGCCACCCCCAAGTTCGTCAAGGGCATGATCGCCGTGATGGCCGGCCTGTTCGCCGTCATGCTGATCAACCTGGTGCTCGCGCTGTTCGGCGTGAACACCGGCCTGCGCGACGGCAGCCCGCTGGCCATCGGGTTCAGCCTGGTCTGCATCGTGGTCGCCTCGCTGAGCTTCGTGCTCAGCTTCAAGGAGGTCGAGGACGGCGTCCGGATGGGGCTGCCGGCCCGCTACTCCTGGACGGCCGCGTTCGGCATCGTGGTGAGCCTGGTCTGGCTCTACCTGGAGATGCTCCGCCTGATCAGCTACTTCCAGGGCGACGACTGACGGTTCTCGCACCCGACGCCCGCCGCCGCGACCCCGCGGCGGCGGGCGTCGTCGTCTCCGCAGGCGGCCGGGGTGGCTAGACTCGCCGACGATGAGCGCAGCGGAGTTGGACCGGGCGGTGACGTCGCTGGTCCGTCAGGTGGGCCACTGGCAGCAGCCGCGCTGGGCGGCGGTCGCCGCGGGCGGCAACGTGTCCCGGGCCGACCTGGTGCACAAGCTGGTGCAGGAGATCGCCGACCTGGCGGCCGACGCCGAGGGCGGACCGCGGCGGGACGTACCCCGGTTGGCGCATCCGATGGCGCTGCCCGACCAGCTCCGGGTGGTCGCGGCGGACCTGGTGGCCGCCGGCCCGCCCGAGGCGGTGCTGGCCGGGGCCGCCGCCCTGGTGGCGGCGACCCGCGGCGCGCTGTAGGGCTCAGCTGAGCCGTTCGAGCACCATCGCCATGCCCTGACCGCCACCGACACACATGGTCTCCAGGCCGATCGTCGCGTCGTGCCACTGGAGGGCGTTGAGCAGGGTGCCGGTGATCCGGGCACCGGTCATCCCGAACGGGTGGCCGACGGCGATCGCCCCACCCATCACGTTGACCTTCTCCTCCGGGACGCCGAGCTGCCGGTACGACGGGATCACCTGGGCGGCGAACGCCTCGTTGATCTCGACCAGGTCGACGTCGTCGACGGTCATCCCGGCCCGACGCAGCGCCTGCCGGGACGCCTCGACCGGGCCGAGGCCCATGATCTCCGGCGACAGGGCGGTGACGCCGGTGGAGACGATCCGGGCCAGCGGGGTCAGCCCCAGCTCGTCGGCCCGCTGGGCGCTCATCACCACCACGGCGGCGGCACCGTCGTTGAGCGGGCAGCAGTTGCCGGCGGTGATCCGGCCGTCCGGGCGGAACACCGGTTTCAGCCCGGCCACCGCCTCCGGGGTGACCCCGGCGCGCGGCCCGTCGTCGGTGTCGACCACGCTGCCGTCGGGGGTGGTGACCGGGGTGATCTCGCGGGCCCAGAAGCCGTCGGCGATGGCCTTCTCGGCGAGGTTCTGGCTGCGGACGCCGAACGCGTCCATCTCCTCCCGGGTGATGTCGTACACCTGGGCCAGGTTCTCCGCCGTCTGCCCCATCGCCAGGTAGATGTCGGGGAGCTGACCGGCCTCGCGCGGGTCGGTCCACACCTCGGCGTCGCCCTGCGCGCGGGCCGCCGACCGCTGCTGCGCCCCGGCGAAGCGCGGGTTCTCCCAACCGCCGCCGACGAGCGCCTGCGCCTCGGGCGGGAGGGTGTCGGAGTTGCCCCGGGCGTACCGGGAGACCATCTCGACCCCGGCGGAGACGAAGACGTCGCCCTCCCCGGCCCGGATCGCGTGCATCGCCATCCGGGTGGTCTGCAACGACGACGCGCAGTAGCGGGTCAGCGTGGCCCCGGGCAGCCCGTCCAGGCCCATCAGGGTGGCGACCACCCGGGCCAGGTTGAAGCCCTGCTCGCCGCCGGGCAGCCCGCACCCGACGTAGAGGTCGTCGATGGTGGTGGGGTCGAGCCCGGGGACCTTGTCCAGCGCGGCCTGGACGATGGTGGCGGCGAGGTCGTCCGGGCGGACCTCACGCAGGGAACCCTTGAACGCGCGGCCGATGGGGGACCGGGCGGTGGCGACGATGACGGCGTCGCGGGACGACTCAATCGGCATGAACCAACGTTAACTTGACGGAAACTTGACGCGGAAGGACGCCGACCAGCGGGAAATGTCACCCGTGCCGGCCGGCCGGACCCGCCCGCCGGCCGCGACACGGCGCAGCAGGCGGAAAGTGATCGACGTCGGTCAGTGTCGGGAGGCGACGTTCGCGGCGGCGACGACCGCCGGCAACAGGGCGTGCGCCCAGACCCGGTAACCGTCGGCGGACGGGTGGAAGCCGTCGTGGCAGAGCGTCCCGGCGTCGGCCCGGAACACCGGCCCGGTCTCCGTGCCCAGGTCGACGACCGTGCCGCCGGCCTCCAACACGGCCGCGGTCTGCGCCCGCGCGACCCGCCGGCCCGACCAGCCGATCACCTGCCGCAGCGGCGGGGCCACCGCGCGCACCGCGCCCAGGTCCGGGCAGGTGCCGACGACGACCTCGACCCGGGCCTCCCGCAGCCGGCGCACCGCCGAGGCGAGGTAGGCCGCCGCCTCCGCCGGCCGCCGCATGGCCGTGGCGTCGTTCGCCCCGATCAGCACCACCGCGACGTCCGGCCGGTCACCCAGCAGCGCCCGGGCCACCTGGGTCGCCAGGTCGGTGGAGCGGGACCCGGAGACCCCGACGCTGGACAGGTGCACCCGCCGCCCGGCCGGCCCCTCGGTCAGCAGGTGGGCGAGCTGACCGCCGACCGTCTCGTCGAAGCGGGCCACCCCGACGCCGAGCGCCGAGGAGTCACCGAGCAGCACCAGCCGCAGCAGCGGGGCGCCGACCCGGCCGACCGTGGCCCGCAGCGCCAGCCCCAGCTCCGGCTGGGCGTAGTCGCGGTTACGGGCCGCCACCGCCTGACCGGCCAGCACCGCCGCACCACCGATCGTCCCGGCGACCAGGGAGACCGCCGCGGCCTTGCCGAGCCGTACGGCCAGCTCGCCGCCGAGGGAGCGGCCCGTCACGGTGTCACCGCCCGGGGGCCCACGGCGGTGGTGACCGGCCCGGCGGGGCATCTGCGGCACCCGGTGGTTCGCTCGCTGCGCTCGCTCATGCCAGTCCCTCCAGTTGGGGTGAGTCGGCGGCGGTGCCGGGTTGCGGCACCGGGGCGACGCCGAAGAATGCCCGCCGCCGCAGCTGCGCCCAGCGACCGGCCGGGCCGTGGTCCCGGCCCCGGACCTGCGTGCCGCTGACCTCCGTGCCGGCGTTGCGGGCGGCCTCGTGGGCGGCCCGGGGGAGCGACCGTACGCCCTCGCCCGGAGCCAGCGTCGGCCGACGCTCCCCGCTCCCGAGCGCCGACAGCACGGTCGGCAGGAGCGCGGCGGCGGCCATCGCGTAGCCCTCGGCGGAGGGGTGGAACCGGTCCCAGGCGAACATCCGGGTCGGCTCGGCGGCGAACCGGGGGCCGAGCAGGTCACCGAGGGAGACCGTCCAACCGCCCGCCTCGACCACCGCGACGGTCTGGGCGGTGGCGAGCTGCCGGCTCCACCGCCGGGCCAGCCAGCGCAACGGGGGCTGGATCGGCCGGATCGCCCCCAGGTCGGGGCAGGTCCCGACGACCACCTCACAACCGGCGGCGCGCAGCGTGCGGACCGCGTCGACCAGGTGGCGGACGGCGACGGGGTACGGCGTGCGGTTGGTGATGTCGTTGCCGCCGACCAGGATCACCGCGACGTCCGGTGCGCAGTCCAGGGCCGCCTCGACCTGCGGGCGCAGCCCGGCGGAGAGCGCGCCGACCACGGCGAAGCGGTGCACCCGTACGGCCCGGTGCAGCCGCCGGGACAGCCCGGTGGCCAGCAGCGCGCCCAGGGTCTCGCGTCGCCGCGCCGCCCCGTAGCTGGCGGCGGAGGAGTCACCGAGGATCACCATGGTCAGCGGCGGGCCGGGGATCTTGGCGCCGTAGACGCCGTCGCATCGCGGGGGCGGGGCCTCCGCCATCGGAATGGTGCGTCGGGCCTGCCGGGCCTGCCCGAGCAGCACGCCGCCGGTCGCGGCGACGGCCGCCGCGGTGGCACCCGTGCCGATCGCCGCCAGCCGGACCACCTGCCGGGCGCGGTGCCAGCGCGGACCGACCGGTACGACGGAACCTGCCACCCCCATACAGCGACATTATCGCGCCGCAGCGTCACCCCGCCTCCGTCAGGACGGCCGGTTTTCGGGCTGGGCGGCGACGGTTCTGGGTACCTGGTCGGGTGGCGGGGTCACCCGTGAGCGCCCCGCCGCAGGTGGCGACGGCTTGCGCGGGCCAGTCACGCTGGTCGGTGGAGAGGGGCTGGATGAGATGGGTAGGACATTGAAGCGCACCGCGGCCTTCACGGCGCTGGCCCGGTCGCTGGCGGCCGGCGCCCGGGGCGGTCCGTCGTTGGGCACCCGGCTGGCGGCGCTGCCCCGGATGATCCGGGCCACCGCCCGGGGCGAGTACGACGGCGGCCTCCGGCTGGCGATGATGACGGCGGCGACGGTCTACGTCGTGTCGCCTGTCGACCTGGTCCCGGAGCTGTTCCTGACCGTCCTCGGTCTGGTGGACGACGCGGTCATGGTCACCTGGTTGGCCGGCAGCGTGCTGTCGGAGACCGAGCGTTTCCTGGAGTGGGAGGCCCGCCGGGCCTCCGTCATCCCCGGTCATGTGGCGCTCTGAGGGCACGTACGCTGAGCGACGAAGGACCGTCTGCCAGGCCGCCGTCGCCGGCGCCGCAACGAAGGGCACAACGAGGTGCAGTACTACGACAACGTCGTCGACCTGATCGGTAACACCCCGCTGGTGCGGCTGCGCAACGTCACCGCGGGCATCCGGGCGACCGTGCTGGCCAAGGTGGAGTACCTCAACCCGGGCGGCTCGGTGAAGGACCGGATCGCGCTGCGGATGGTGGAGGACGCCGAGGCCGCCGGGATTCTCCGGCCCGGTGGCACCATCGTCGAGCCGACCAGCGGCAACACCGGTGTCGGGCTGGCCCTGGTGGCCCAGCTCAAGGGCTACCACTGCGTCTTCGTCTGCCCCGACAAGGTCAGCCAGGACAAGCAGGACGTGCTGCGGGCGTACGGGGCCGAGGTGGTGGTCTGCCCGACCGCCGTCGCCCCGGAGGACCCCCGGTCGTACTACAACGTCTCCGACCGGCTGGCCCGGGAGATCCCCGGCGCGTGGAAGCCCGACCAGTACAGCAACCCGGCCAACCCGCGCTCGCACTACGAGACCACCGGCCCGGAGCTGTGGAAGCAGACCGGGGGCGCGCTCACCCACTTCGTGGCCGGGGTCGGCACCGGTGGCACCATCTCCGGCATCGGGCGCTACCTCAAGGAGGCGTCCGAGGGACGGGTCAGGGTGATCGGGGCGGACCCGGAGGGTTCGGTCTACTCCGGCGGCACCGGCCGGCCGTACCTGGTCGAGGGGGTCGGTGAGGACTTCTGGCCCGAGACGTACGACAGGGGAATCGCCGACGAGATCGTCGAGGTCTCCGACAAGGCGTCCTTCGAGATGACCCGGCGGCTGGCCCGGGAGGAGGGCCTGCTGGTCGGCGGCTCCTGCGGGATGGCCGTGGTGGCGGCGCTGGAGGTGGCCCGTGCCGCCGGCCCGGACGACGTGGTCGTGGTGCTGCTGCCGGACAGCGGCAAGGGCTACCTGTCCAAGATCTTCAACGACCGGTGGATGGCCCGGTACGGCTTCCTCGACCACTCCGGCACCGAGCCGACCGTCGCCGACGCGCTGGCGGGCAAGCCGGGCGGCCTGCCCGAACTGGTGCACGTGCACCCGACCGAGACGGTCCGCGACGCCATCGACTACATGCGCGAGTACGGCGTCTCCCAGCTCCCGGTGCTCAAGGCCGAGCCGCCTGTGGTGACCGGTGAGGTGGCCGGCTCGATCGCCGAACGGGATCTGCTGGACGCCCTGTTCACCGGCCAGGCGCACCTGCACGACACCATCGAACGGCACATGGCCGACCCGCTGCCGATGATCGGCGGCGGTCAGCCGGTGAGCGAGGCGGTGGGCATGCTGGAGAAGTCCGACGCGGCGCTGGTGCTGGTCGACGGCAAGCCCAAGGGCGTGCTGACCCGGCAGGACCTGCTCGCCCACCTCGGCGCGCACTGATCCGGACGCACCTGCGGGCCCCTTCCGGTGGGAGGGGCCCGCAGTGTCCGGGGCGACCGTTCAGTCCGGTAGCTGCCGGGTGTAGCGGAGCTGTGCGGTGGGGGCGCGCCCGATCCGCTCCTCCCGGCGTTCGCCTGTCGCCCGCCAGCCGCCGCGCTCGTAGAAGTGCCGGGCGGCGAGGTTGCGTTCCAGCACCCACAACACCCCGCGACGCCAGCCCCGGGCGCGCATGGTGTCCAACGCGTCGACCATCAACGCCCGGCCGGTCCCCCGGCCCCGTTCGGCCGGGTCGAGGTGGATGGCGTTGAGCAGGCCGGTCGCCGGGTCGCCCGCGTCGTCCGGGCCGAGATAGCTGAACCCGACCAGCCGGCCGTCCCGTTCGGCCACGGTCATCAGGTGCTCGTCGCGTTCCCACGTCCACCGCTCGACCCAGTAGCTGCCCATCGCCTCGGGCGTCGGGTCGGCCAACGCCCCGGGTGGCAGGAACGACGAGTACGCCGCGACCCGGGACCGCTGGTGCAGGGCGCCCACCGGCATCAGGTCGTCGGCGACGGCGGGACGGAGCGTGACGGTCACCCGGCCGAGGCTACCCGCCGGGGCGGGACCGGCACGGTGGTCAGATCCTCGGCGATCACCAGTTCACCGGTGAAGTGTTCGCGGGCCTCGTCGTGGAAGCGGCGCGGGTCGGCGTACCGCTGGGAGAAGTGGGTGAGCACCAGGGTGCGTACCCCGGACTCGGCGGCGACCCGGGCGGCCTGGCCGGCGGTCAGGTGGCCGACCTCGGCGGCGAGGGCGGCTTCCGAGGCCAGGAACGTCGACTCGATGACCAGCAGGTCGGCGTGCTCGGCGAGGGCGTACACCCCGTCGCAGAGGCCGGTGTCCATCACGAAGGCGAACCGCTGCCCGGGCCGGACGACGCTCACCTCGTCCCGGGTGACGCGGCGTCCGCCGACGTCCAGGTGGCCGGCGCGTTGCAGCTCGCCGACGGCCGGCCCGGCGATGCCGTACGCGGACAGCCGCTCCGGCAGCATCCGGCAGCCGTCCGGCTCGACCAGCCGGTAGCCGTACGTCTCGATCGGGTGCCGCAGCCGGCGGGCCTCCAACGTGCCGACGCCCAGGATGATCCGCTGCCCGTCGGCGGTGATCGGCTCGACGGCCAGTTCGGCGGTCTCGTGGAAGCTGCTGGCGTGCCGTAACCGGGCGAAGTATTCCGTGCCACCGGCGGGGAAGTGCACCGCCACCGGGTGCGGCACCCGGTCCAGGGAGAGCCGCTGGATGGTGCCGGGCAGGCCGAGGCAGTGGTCGCCGTGGAAGTGGGTGACGCAGATCCGGGTCAGGTCGGTGGCGGTGGTCCCGGTGTGCAGGAGCTGCCGCTGGCTGCCCTCGCCCGGGTCGAAGAGGATCACCTCGTCGTCCCAGCGCAGCACGTAGCCGTTGTGGTTGCGCAGCCGGGTGGGGGTCTGGCTGGCCGTGCCGAGCACCGTCAGCTCCCGCATGGACACCGCCGGCCTCCCCGGAGACGAAGCGACCCCCGGGGCTTCCGTGCTCGCGCACGGGCCGACTGGACTGGGTCGGCACCCCGGGGGTCGGGTGGCTGTCGTGGATTCGCCGCACCGCTGCCACACGGTCTCGACGATCATGCAGGTCGTTCACTGTCGAGGACAGCGGCTAGCGGACAGCCACCTCACGAGTCCGATTGCTATACAAGTCTGGACCACCTCCTTTCCCGTGTACCGCCACGCTACCCACTGCACCCCGGGTGCCGGTAGTGATTTTTCGCGCGGTCCTGCGGCCGGGTGTCGTCGGTAGCCGGTCGGGAGATCGGGGGCAACTTTTGCTGAACGAAGCGAAAGTTCGTGCTCATCTGGCCTATCTTTCGCCTGAAGTGAGCATTACTCTCTGCCCCACAGTGGCCACCTCCCGCCGCTGCCCGCCCGAGTCGTCCCCTCGGTCGCTCCCCCGTGAGGTGAACCGTGCCCGTACCGTCCACCACCCGCAGGAACACCCGACGATCCCTGACCCTCGGCCTGGTCGGCGCACTGGCCGTCGCCGCCGGTCCGGCCGCCCCGGCGGACGCCGCCGCGCCGGCCACCACCCGGCCGTCCACCGCCACCGGCGCGAACGTGGCGAACCCGGTGGTCGCCGGGCCGATCGCCCGGACCACCCCGGTCGGCGACCCCGGCCACGGCTACCCGTTCCTCGCCACCGACGTCAACCTGGCCGCCGCCGGCTACGTCGAGGAGGAGTTCTTCCTGTTCGGCACCGCCACCCGGTACGCCGTGCAGGGCACCCAGAACGCGACGACCATCGCCACCGACCAGCCGTACGGCACCCGGCTGGTGGTCCGCCGGCCGGCCAACACCAAGAAGTTCAACGGCGTGGTGATCGCCGAGTGGAACAACGTCAGCAACCAGTGGGACCAGGAGGTCGACTGGTTCCAGTCGCACGAGCACCTGATCCGCTCGGGCTACGCCTGGGTCGGGGTCTCCGCCCAGCGGGCCGGGCTGCACTCGGCCACCGGGCTCAAGGCGTGGAGCCCGAGCCGGTACGGCCCGCTGGACGTCACGGTGGGCGGCACGGTCACCGACGACAGCCTCTCGTACGACATCTTCAGCCAGGCGGTGAAGGCGGTCCGCAACCCGACCGGGGTCGACCCGCTGGGCAAGCTGCCCGCCCCGCAGTACGTGATCGCCACCGGCCACTCGCAGTCGGCCGGCCGCCTCGCCAACTACTACAACGGCGTCCAGCAGTCGGCGAACGTGCTCGACGCGGTCGTCCTGCACGGTGGCGGCGGGGTGCTGCGCACCGACCTGACGACGCCGGTGTTCCGGATCAACTCCGAGGGGGACGTGGCCAGTGGCATCCTGCCGGCGGCGGCCCGCGCCCAGGCCGACTCGCCGGTCCTGCGCTCCTGGGAGGTCGCCGGCGCGTCGCACGGCGACTGGAAGCTGATCACCGACTACGGGCCGCTGCGCAAGCGGGACATCGGCAGCTACCCGGGCGGCTACCCGGGCGAACCGCAGACCTGCACGCTGCCCTCGCTGTCGCGGGTCCCGCAGCACATGGTGCAGAACGCCGTCTACGACCACACCGTCGCCTGGGTCGCCCAGCAGGTGGCCCCGCCCGGCGCCCCGCCGATCCGGACGACCACGACGACCCCGCCGGCCGTCGCCCGCGACGAGCTGGGACTCGCCCTCGGGGGCATCCGGCTCGCCCAGCACGAGGTGCCGCTGCGGGTCAACAGCGGCAGCAACACCGGGCCCGGCTTCTGCTTCCTCGACGGCAGTTCGGTGCCGTTGACCGACGCGCAGGTCGCCGCCCGCTACCCGACCGTCGCGTCGTACGTGGACGCCAGCGTCGCGGCGACCCTCGCCGCCGCCGACGCCGGCTACCTGCCCGCGTCGTTCACCCGCGATCCCGCCTGGTACTCCGACCTGCGTGACCTCGTCACCGAGTACGTCGCCGCCGGCCGGATCACCGAGTACGTGGCGGCCCGGCTGGAGGACCGGCTCCAGCGGGCCGAGCAGGCCGGCACCGCCGGGAACGCGGCCCGCGCCGGTGAACTACTGGGGCAGTTGGCCGACCGGGCGCGGCAGCGGATCACCGGTGACCCGGCCGCCCGGGACGCCGTGCTGCGGGTGACCGAGGCGCTGATCGCCCTGCTCGACGCGGCGGAACGCCGCAACCGGTGACCTGACCGCACGGACCGACGCCACGGTGAGGGGCCGGGGCGTTCGGTGAACGGCGGGCGCGACGCGCGCTGTCGTGCCCGCCGTTCACCTGTTGCTCGGGCAGTGCGGCCACCAGCCGGTCAGTCGATGCCGATCGGGCCCTCGCGGGGGCCGTCCCCGCCCGCCGGCTGCACCGCCAGCGACGGAAAGTCGGCCAGGTCACCCTCCGGCTCGGCGTCCCACTCGGGGAAGACCAGATCACTCTGGAGATAGAGGCAGAGCAGTTGGGTCAGGTGGCGCAGCCCGTCGAGGTGGGTGCGCTCGTGACCGTGGGTGGCGTCCACCCCGAAACCGAGCAGCGCCACCCGGGCGTGCGCGCCCGCCTCGACCGCCGCCGCCACGTCCGAGCGGTAGTAGTCGAAGACGTCGCGCACCAGGTCCACCCCGTGTTCCCGGGCGATGGCGGCCAGGTTGCGGGTCAGGTGGTAGTCGAACGGGCCGACCCCGTCGCCCATCGCCAGGGTCGCCGCGTTCTCCCGGGACTGCTGGCCCGGCGCGACCACCGCCGCGTCCACCGAGACGATCTCGGCGACGTCCGGGTCCAGGCCGTGGCTGGCCCCGTGGCCGATCTCCTCGGTGACGGTGACCAACAGGTGCGCGGTGACGGTGGGGGTGATGCCGGCGTCCACCACCGCCTTGAACGCGGTCAGCACCGCCGCCACCCCGGCCTTGTCGTCCAGGTGCCGGGACTTCACGTAGCCGGACGGGGTGACGATCGGGTTGGGCAGGAACGCCACGAAGTCGCCCGCGTCGATGCCGAGCGCCCGCAGGCCGGCGATGTCCTCGACCGGCTCGTCGACCCGGACCTCGACGTGTTCCCAGCCGACGCCCTGCAGGTCGACGTCGTCGTTGTAGCGGTGCCCGCTGGCCTTCAACGGCAGCACCTGCCCGGTGACCACCCGGTCCAGGTCGTCGGTGAAGATCCGTACGTGCGCGCCCTCGGCGAACCGGGCCGAGTGGGTGCCGATGGTCTTCAGCTCCAGCCGGCCGTTCTCCTTCAGCCGTTTGACCATCCCGCCGATGGTGTCGGTATGCACCACGATGGCCCGGTCGGCCCCGGTCTGCCGGGGGCCGGGCAGGCAGGCGCTGAGCGCCCCCCGCCGGGTCAGCGTGGACGGGATGCCCAGCGCGGAGAGCCGTTCCCCCACGTACTGCTGCACGTGGTCGGTACGCCCCGACGGGCTGGGGATGTCCAGCAGCTCCACCAGCACCTGACGGAGGTAGTCCAGATCGATGTCGAGGGGCTTGAGGCTCACGCGACCCCTCCGGGCCCGGCCGGGCTCCAGAGGCGCTGCGGGGCCCGGGTGCCCGGGAAGAGCAGGTCCACGAAGCGCTCGGCGGTCGGCTGGGGCTCGTGGTTGGCCAGCCCCGGCCGCTCGTTCGCCTCGATGAACACGTGCTCGGGCTGGTCGGGGGCGGGGACCAACAGGTCCAGCCCGGTCACCGGAATGTCCAGGGCCCGGCTCGCCGCCACGCAGGCAGTGGCGATCGCCGGGTGCAGTTCGGCCGTCACGTCGTGGATTGTGCCACCGGTGTGGAGGTTGGCCGTCCGGCGCACCGCCAACACCTGCCCCTCGGGCAGCACGTCGTGCATCCGGTGCCCGGCCTCGGCCACCACCTCGCGGGTCATGTCGTCGATGGGGATGCGGGATTCGCCACCGGTGGCGGCGGCCCGGCGTCGGCTCTGCCGCTCGATCAGCTCGGTGACGTCGTGCACCCCGTCGCCGGTGATCTGCGCCGGCCGGCGGACGGCGGCGGCCACCACCTCGTGGTCGATCACGATCACCCGCAGGTCCTCGCCCGCGCGCAGCTCCTCGATCAGCACGTCGGGGCAGAACCGGCGGGCCAGCTCGACGGCGGCGGCCAGCGCCTCGGCGGTGCGTACCCCGACGGTGATGCCGTTGCCCTGCTCGCCCCGGGCCGGCTTGACCACCACCGGGCCGACGTCGGTGAGGAAGGCCAGGTCGTCGGGGTCTCCGGTGGCGGTCCGGCCGCGCGGCACCGACAGGCCCGCCTCGGTGAGGATGCGTCTGGTGACCCGCTTGTCGTCGCAGCGGCTCATCGCCACCGCCGAGGTCAGCTCGGACAGCGACTCGCGGGTGACGATCGTCCGGCCGCCGTTGGTCAGCCGCAGCTCACCCCAGTGCGCGTCGGTGACCTCGACCCGGATGCCGCGTCGCATCGCCTCGTCGGCGACGATCTTCGCGTACGGGTTCAGCTCGTCGTAGCCCGCCGGGGCGGACGGCAGGAACAGCCGTTCGTTGATCGGGTTCTTCCGCTTGACGCAGAGCGTCCCGGTGCGGTGGAAGCCCAACCGTTCGTAGAGCCGGATCGCGCCGGAGTTCTCGGCCAGCACCGACAGGTCGACGAACGCCCGGCCCCGCTCGTCGAGCCGGTCGGCCAGCTCGGTGAGCAGGGCCTGGCCGGTGCCGGGCGGGGCGGTGTTGAAGTCCACGGTCAGGCACCACAGGCTCGCGCCGTTCTCCCGGTCGCCGAAGACCGCCACGTGGTCGACGCCGGTGATGGTGCCGACGATCTCCCCGGTGCTCGCCTCGGCCACCAGGTGCAGGAACCGGTCGGTGCCGGCGTTGTCGACGAGCACCTCCACCGGCGCGGTGACCATGCCGTTGCGGGCGTAGATCCGGTTCACGGCGTCGGCGTCGTCGGCGTCGCGCAGCGGCCGGACGACCAGCCCGGGGATCTCCATCCGTTCGGTGGCCTCCGGGCGGCGCTCGCCCAGCGGCAGCCGGTAGGTCAGCGACGGGTCGATGAACAGCTCGTCGGGCAGCCGGGACACCAGCACGTGCGGGTCCCGCAGGTAGATGCAGATGTCCCGGGCCCCGGCCGCCTCGGACCGCAGCACGTGGGCCACCGCGACCTGCTCGTGGAAGGTCTGGCCGAACACCAGCCGCCCCCAGCCGCAGTCCAGGACCACGTCGGACGGCCCGGCCGGCTCCCGGCGCGGCTCCGGGGCGGCCCCCGGGGCGACCGGGTCACCGCCGGGACCGATCCGTTCCCGGCGGCGGCCGAGCACCCGCTCCCGGTCGGTACGGGCCGTGCCGGTCGCGAGGGTCTCGTTCACGGTCAGTCGATTCCGTGGCTCTGGAGCCACATTTCCAGAAGTCCCAGTTGCCACAGTTTGTTTCCGTTCAACGGGGTCAGTTCGACGTTCGGTTCGGCGAGCAGCGCATTGACGTAGTCGGCACGGAACAGGTCGCGGCGGCGGGCCTGCGGCGCGGTGAGCGCGTCGCGGACCCGGTCGAGGAGCTTGCCCTCCAGGTGGGTCAGGCCAGGCACCGGGAAGTAGCCCTTGGGGCGGTCGATCACCTCGGGCGGCAGGACCCGGCGGCCGATCTCCTTGAGCACGCCCTTGCCGCCCTGGGCCAGCTTCAGCTCGGGCGGGCAGCTCGCCGCCAGCTCCACGAACTCGTGGTCGAGGAACGGCACCCGGGCCTCCAGGCCGTGCGCCATGGTCATGTTGTCGACCCGCTTCACCGGGTCGTCGGTGAGCATGATCTGGGTGTCGATCCGCAGGCCGGCGTCGACGGCGGTCTGCGCGCCGGCCCGGCCCAGGTGGGCGGCGACGAACTCGCGCGCCGGGTCGCCGTCGGCCAGCCACGCCGGGTTGAGCACCCGGGCCAGTCCGGCCGCGTCCCGGTCGAAGAACGCCTGCGCGTACGTGTCGAGCGCCTGCTCCCGGTCGATGCCGGCAAGCGGCGGGTACCAGTGGTAGCCGCCGAGGATCTCGTCCGCGCCCTGGCCGGACTGGACCACCTTGACGTGCCGGGACACCTCCTGGCTGAGCAGGTAGAACGCGACGCAGTCGTGGCTGACCATCGGCTCGCTCATCGCGGCCACCGCCGCCTCCAGCGGCGGCACCAGGTCACCGGCGGCCACCTTGAGCTGGTGGTGGTCGGTGCCGAAGGTCTGCGCCACCAGGTCGGAGTAGACGAACTCGTCGCCCTCGCGCCCGCCGACGGCGTCGAAGCCGATGGAGAAGGTGGACAGCCCGGACCGGGTCTGCCCCTCGCCGGCCAACAGGGCCACCACCAGGCTGGAATCCAGGCCGCCGGAGAGCAGCACCCCCACCGGCACGTCGGCGACCATCCGTCGGCGTACCGCGGTGGTCAGCGACTCCAGCAGGGCGTCCTGCCAGTCGCGTTCCGACCAGTCGGCGCGCGCGGTGTCCCGGGTGAACGACGGGTCCCAGTAGACCCGTTCGTGGGTACGGCCGTCCGGCTCGTAGACCCGCACGGTGGCCGGGGGGAGCTTCGCGACGCCGCGCAGGATGGTGCGCGGCGGCGGCACGATGCTGTGGAAGCTGAGGTAGTGGGCCAGCGCCACCGGGTCGATGCCGGTGTCGATCCCGCCGCCGGCCAGCAGGGCGGGCAGGGTGCTGGCGAACCGCACCACGCCCGGCGTCTCGGCCAGGTAGAGCGGCTTGATGCCGAGCCGGTCCCGGGCCAGCACCAGCCGGCCGGTGTCCCGTTCGCTGATCGCGACGGCGAACATGCCGATCAGGTGGTCGACGAAGTCGAGCCCCCACTCGGCGTACGCCTTGACCACCACTTCGCTGTCCCCGGAGGAGAAGAAGCGGTGCCCCTTGCCCTGCAACTCCTGGCGCAGCTCGCGGTAGTTGTAGATGCAGCCGTTGAACACGCCGGTGAGACCGGCGGCCGGGTCGACGATCGGTTGCCCGCTGGCGGCGGAGAGGTCGATGATCTTGAGGCGGCGGTGCCCGAGGGCGGTGGCTCCCTGCGACCACACTCCGCTGTCGTCGGGCCCCCGGTCACTCATCGTGGCCGCCATGCGTTCCACCGCCGACACGTCGGCCCGGGAACCGTCACGGCGGAACTCTCCCGCAAGTCCGCACATGCCAGCCAATGCTGCCAGAGGTTGTTGCACTTCGCCTGTTGAGCTGATGTCGGCCGTGTTACGGGATTGCTAGGATGTGCGCCACTCACCGTGACGGCCCCGCGCGGGCCGACGTTCCTGCCCGGGGCCCGGCCGGTGCCCGATTCGCCCCGGGCCCACGATGTGACAAACACCGCAGGCCCGGAAAACGGCCGCCGGGCGGGTCGCCCGACGGCCGGACGTCGGCGGGTCAGCCGGCGGTGCGGGCCACCCCGACCGGGCAGCTCAACCCGTTCGGGCCGTGGTTGCAGTAGCCGTTCGGGTTCTTCGTCGGGGCCAGGTACTGCTGGTGGTAGTCCTCGGCGAAGAAGTAGTCGCCCAGCGGGGCGATCTCGGTGGTGATCTCGCCCTTGCCGGCCCGCGCCACGATCGGCGCGAACGCGTCCCGGGACGCCTGCGCGGTGGCCAACTGCGCGTCGGTGGTGGTGTAGATCGTCGAGCGGTACTGGCTGCCGACGTCGTTGCCCTGGCGCATGCCCTGGGTCGGGTCGTGGTTCTCCCAGAACACCTTGAGCAGGTCCTCGTAGCTGATCACGGCGGGGTCGTAGACCACCTGGACCACCTCGGCGTGCCCGGTCATCCCCGAACACACCTCCTCGTACGTGGGGTTGGCGGTGTAGCCGCCCGCGTAACCGGCCGAGGTGGTGAGCACCCCCGGCAGGGTCCAGAACAGCCGCTCGGCGCCCCAGAAGCACCCCATGCCGAACACGGCGACCTGGGCGCCCTCCGGGAACGGGCCCTTCAGCGACGACGCCAGCACCTCGTGCCGGTCCCCGATCGGCATCGCGATCGGGCGGCCGGGCAGGGCCTGGTCGGGGCTGATCATCTCGGCCTTCATGCGGCGAAGGAACACGGTGGAACTCCTCTCGTACCTCTCCCCGCATGCAACGCCGGCGGGCACACCTTCCTTACCCGCTGGGCCCCGGCTCTCGCCCGCCGGGCCCCGCCGAATGTCGGCTGGTCTCAGGCCAGGGCGGCGGCGACCCGATCGGCGTAGGAGGTTGCCTCGGCGTCGTCGGCGTAGCGGGTACGCGGCCAGAAGAAGCCCCGTAGGCCGTCGCCCCTGGTCCTCGGCACCACGTGGGTGTGCAGGTGCGCCACCGACTGGGACACCCGGTTGTTCATCGCCACGAACGTCCCGCCGGCCCCCAGACCGGATTCAACAGCCGCCGCCAGGCGCTGCACCAGCCCGAAGTAGCCGGGCAGGTCGGCCACCGGCAGGTCGGTCAGGGTGACCAGGTGGGCGCGGGGCACCACCAGGACGTGCCCCTTGAACACCGGCCGGGTGTCCAGGAACGCCACGCCGTCCGGCTCGTCGGCCACCCGGAACGCCGGCACCTCCCCGGCCACGATCTGACAGAACACACACCCGCTCACCCGCGCAGCCTAAAGCCCTCGTACGACAACGGCAGCGGGACGCCTGGCCGCCGGGGCGGGCCCGCTGGCTCGGCCGATGGGTTGCACACTCTTCTGAAAAAGTTCAGAATTGTCTCGTGGTGACTACCCGGGAAGTGCAGTGGAGTGAGTTGCAGCGCGATCCCAAGAGCGTGGCGGCGCTTGCAGATGCCGGCGACGTGCGGGTGCGACGTCGTGACGGAGCTGCCTTGCTGTTGACCAGGGAGGACCGCGTTCTCGCGGCGGGTGAGGGAGCGGTGGCGGCGGCCAGAACCCTCCGAAACGCGCTCGCCCATCTCCCGAGAGACGTGGCCGTCGAGGCTCTTGCGGAGGAGTTCCCGTGGATCGAGTTGCTTCCCCCAGCGGATCGCCCGCAGTTCGTGTCCGATTTCGTCAATGCCGCCAGGATCTCGGCAGATCTCGGGCAGTGGTCGGTCCTGGCCCAGACGATCCGGGAGTGGAAGGCCACTGCCGCCGTCTACACCGATCCGGCGCTGGTCCACGAGCTGACCGCCCCACTGTCTGACGATCACGGGCCGGTTCCCGGCCCGACCGAGGCGTGACCGTGGCGCCCAAACGGGGGGAGCGGGTCGCGCCGCCCGGCCGTCCCGGCGGCTGGGAAGCCCGTTTCGCCTCGTCCGAGGCGGCCATGGGGTGGGAGCAGCGCTGTCAGACGGCTCGGGCCAACACCTGGGAAGCCTGGGTGGTGCTCACCGAGCGCCCCGTCGATCCGGAGAACTCCGCCCGTCAGCATCGCCTGCGGGGCACCCTCGCCACTCGCCAGGTCGGCGGCAGGACCCTCGCCCAGTGGCAGTACGAGGTCACGGCGGCGGTCTGATCTGGTGCTGCCCCGACCCCGACAAGCGCGTCGTCTGGATCGTGGCAGCCGGGCCGGGCCACCCCAAGCTGACCGACTAGTCCGGGCAGGGCGAGCCCCCGGTTCAGGTTCCCGGTGACCGGGAGTGCGCGGCGGACTAACGTCTGCGGGATGAGTCACGGCTTCGAGACGCTCGCCATCCACGCCGGCCAGGACCCGGAGGCCCGCACCGGCGCGGTGATCCCCCCGATCTACCAGACCAGCACGTACGCCCAGGACGCCGTCGGCGCGCCCCGGCAGGGCTACGAGTACAGCCGCTCCGGCAACCCCACCCGCGACGCCCTCCAGGAGTGCCTGGCCGCGCTGGAGGGGGGCCGGGTCGGGCTCGCCTTCGCCAGCGGCCTGGCCGCCGAGGACACCCTGCTGCGGACGGTCTGCTCGCCCGGGGACCACGTGGTGATCCCCGACGACGCGTACGGCGGCACGTACCGGCTGTTCGCCCGGGTCGCCGAGCGGTGGGGGCTGACGTACACCCCGGCGAAGGTCTCCGACGTCGACGCCGTCCGGGCGGCGATTCGCCCCGAGACGAAGATCGTCTGGGTGGAGACGCCGACGAACCCGCTGCTCGGCATCGCCGACATCGCCACCCTGGCCGGGGTCGCGCACGAGGCCGGGGCGCTGCTGGTGGTCGACAACACGTTCGCCTCGCCGTACCTTCAGCAGCCCCTCGCGCACGGCGCGGACGTGGTGGTGCACTCCACCACCAAGTACGTCGGCGGGCACTCCGACGTGGTCGGTGGCGCGTTGGTCGTCGCCGATCAGACCCTCGGCGACGAGCTGCGCTACCACCAGAACGCGATGGGCGCGATCAACGGCCCGTTCGACGCCTGGCTCACCCTGCGCGGCATCAAGACCCTCGGGGTGCGGATGGACCGGCACTGCGACAACGCCGAACGGATCGCCGCCTTCCTCGACGGGCACGCCAGGGTCGCCCAGGTCATCTACCCCGGCCTGCCGGCGCACCCCGGGCACGAGGTGGCCGCCAAGCAGATGCGCCGGTTCGGCGGGATGATCTCCTTCCGGGCCGCCGGCGGCGAGGAGCACGCCGTGCAGATCTGCAACCGGGCTCGACTGTTCGTCCTCGCCGAGTCGCTCGGCGGGGTGGAGTCGCTGATCGAGCACCCGGGCCGGATGACACACGCAAGTGCTGCCGGCTCGCCGCTTGAAGTTCCCGGCGATCTCGTGCGACTGTCTGTCGGCATCGAGACGGTCGACGACCTGCTCGCCGATCTGGAGCAGGCGCTGGGCTGACCGCGGGCTGGGAAGAGGTGGCCGTGCAGGACATCATGCCGACCTGGGTGGGGGCGACCGCCAAGCAGATCGCCCGGGGCGTACGCCGGGGTGACGTCTCCGCCACCCAGGTCGTCGCCGACCACCTGGACCACGTCGGCCGGGTCGACGGCGCCCTCTGCGCGTTCCGGGTGGTCCGGGGCGGCGAGGCGATCACCGAGGCGGAGAAGGTCGACGAGCAGGAGGAGCTGGCGAACCTCCCGCTCGCCGGGGTGCCGGTGGCGGTCAAGGAGAACACCCCGGTCGCCGGCCTGCCCACCTGGAACGGGTCGGTCGCGGCGCGTACCGCAGTGGCGGAGGCCGACCACGAGGTGGTGCGCCGGCTGCGCGGCGCGGGCGCGGTGATCATCGGGGTGACCCGGATGCCGGAGCTGGGACTCTGGGCGATCACCGACGACGCGAGCGCCGTCACCCGCAACCCGTGGGACCTGCGGTACACCCCCGGGGGGTCCTCCGGCGGGGCCGCCGCGGCGGTCGCGGCCGGGCTGGTGCCGATCGCGCACGGCAACGACGGGCTCGGCTCGATCCGCATCCCGGCCGCCTGCTGCGGCCTGGTCGGGCTCAAGCCCGGCCGGGGCGTGATCCCGTGCCAGCTCGGCGCGGAGGACTGGTTCGGGCTGACCGAGCACGGCATGCTCACCACCACCGTCGCCGACGCCGCCGTCGGCTTCCAGGTGCTCGCCGGGCGACGCCCCGACACCCTCGTCCCGCCGTCCCGGCTGCGGGTCGGCGTGTCGCTGCGTTCCCCCGTGCGCGGCGTCGCACCGGACGCCCCCAACCGGGACGCGGTGGCCGCCGCCGGTCGCCTGCTCGCCGCCGCCGGGCACGACACCGTGCCCGCCGACCCGGTCTACCCGACCGCGCTCGGCCTCCAGGGCATCGCCACCTGGCTCGCCGCCGCCGCGGCCGACGTGCGGGTCGCCGGCATCGACCGGCGCGGCCTGCAACGGCGCAGCCGCCGGCACGTCGCGCTGGGGGAGTGGGCGCAACGCCGAGGGTACGTGCGGGAGGCCGACCGGGCCGCCTGGCGGGACCGCTCCGTCGGCTTCTTCACCGACCACGGGATCGACCTGCTGCTCACCCCGGCGCTGGCCGGGCCGCCGCCGGAGGCCGCCGCCTGGTCCGGCCGTTCCTGGCTGGCGAACATGCGGACCAACATCCGGTACGCCCCGTTCGCCGCCCCGTGGAACGTCGCCGGCCTGCCGTCGATCGTGGTGCCGGTGGGGCGCCGCCCGGACGGCCTGCCGGTCGCCGCGCAACTGGTCGGCCCGCCCGGCTCGGAGCTGCTGCTGCTCGGGGTGGCCGGGCAGTTCGAGATGCAGGCCCCGTGGACCCGGCACGCGCCCGGCTATCCCCGGGTCGACACGCCCTCCCCGGCCGTGGGGCCGAGGGCTGGTGGCACGATCGGGGCATGACGGAACTGGTCGACCTCGCCGACGTACGGGCCGCCCGGGAGCTGCTCGCCGGGGTCACCCGGACCACCCCGCTGGAGCCGTCCCGGCCGTTGAGCGCGGCGCTGGCCGGGCCGGTGTGGCTCAAGTGCGAGAACCTGCAACGCGCCGGCTCGTACAAGGTGCGCGGCGCGTACGTGCGGATCTCCCGGTTGTCGGCGCGGGAGCGGGAGCGGGGCGTGGTCGCCGCCAGCGCCGGCAACCATGCCCAGGGGGTGGCGCTCGCCGCCGGCCTGGTCGGCACCCACGCCACCGTCTTCATGCCGGTCAACGCGCCGCTGCCGAAGGTGGCCGCCACCAAGGGGTATGGCGCGCGGATCGAGCTGATCGGCAACACCGTCGACGAGTCGCTGGTGGCCGCGCAGACCTTCGCGGAGCGGACCGGCGCGGTGTTCATCCACCCGTTCGACCATCCGGACGTCATCGCCGGGCAGGGCACCGTCGCGTTGGAGATCCTCGAACAGTGCCCCGAGGTCGAGACGATCATCACGGGGGTCGGCGGTGGCGGCCTGATCTCCGGGATGGCGGTGGCGGCGAAGGCACTGCGGCCCGACGTGCGGATCGTCGGCGTCCAGGCGGCCAGCGCCGCCGCGTTCCCGCCCTCCCTGGCCGCCGGCGAACCCGTCCGGCTGCCGGCGTTCGCCACGATCGCCGACGGCATCGCGGTCGGCCGGCCCGGCGAGATCACCTTCAACCACGTCCGCAAGCTGGTCGACGAGATGGTCACCGTCGCCGAGGAGGACATCTCCCGGGCGCTGCTGATGCTGCTGGAACGGGGCAAGCAGGTGGTGGAGCCGGCCGGGGCGGTCGGGGTGGCCGCGCTGCTCGCCGGGGCGGTGCAGGTACGCACCCCGACCGTGGCGGTGCTCTCCGGCGGCAACATCGACCCGCTGCTGATGATGCGGGTGATCGAGCACGGTCTCGCCGCCGCCGGCCGCTACCTGCGGGTCACCGTCCGCTGCTCGGACCGGCCCGGTCAGCTCGCCTCACTGCTCACCGAGATCGCCGAGCACCGGGCGAACGTGGTCGACGTGGAGCACCAGCGGGCCAACCCGCACCTGCGGCTCGGCGAGGTGGAGGTGGCGCTGTCGGTGGAGACCCGGGGCGTAGAACACTCCGACACGCTGATCAGCGCCCTGCGGGCCAGCGGTTACCAGGTGGCCCTCACGGCCGAGGCGTGAGCCGGAGCCGGACGCCACGCCCCGGCGGGTGCCTGAGGACGCCGCCGGGTCCGGTGGACCCGGCGGCGGAGCGGCTCAGCCGGAGAACGGCTCGAAGCTGACGATCGTCACCTTGATGTCCGCGCCGCTGGGCGCGGTGTAGGTGCACGCCTGACCGGGGCGGCCACCCAGGATGGCCTTGCCGAGCGCCGACTCCGGGCTGTAGACCGTCAGCTCGGTGGTGGCGGCGATCTCCCGCGACCCGAGCAGGAACGTCTCGGTGTCGCCCTCGTCGTCGTCGAAGTAGATCGTCACGACCATGCCCGGCGCCACCACGTCGGCGGACGGCGCCTCGCCGACCTGCGCGGTGCGCAGCAGCTCCTTGAGGTAGAGGATGCGGCCTTCGGCCTTGCCCTGCTCCTCGCGGGCGGCGTGGTAGCCACCGTTCTCCCGCAGGTCGCCCTCCTCCCGCCGGGCGTTGATCTCGGCGGCGATGACCGGCCGGTTGGCGATCAGCTCGTCGAGCTCGGCCTGGAGGCGGTCGTGCGCGTCCTGGGACAGCCAGGTGGCGGGCGCCTTGTGGTCATTGGTGGACACAGGCGTACTCCTCGGATGTGCGTGCTGGCTGACAGGTGACTTACCAACCTACCAGTGGCCCGCACTTCCGGGCGTCGTCGATCACTCGGTCGGGGGACGTCCGGCGGCCCGCCCGACCCGGTCCCGTCGTCGCTCAGCCGGCCGGACGGCAGCGGACCACCTCGCCGATGAACGGGCGTTCGGCGGTGGTGACCCGGTGCCGGGTGGTGACGTGCCGCTGGCCGGGGGCCGCGGTCACCGTGACCTCCTCGTGGCCCACCTCGGCCCCGGCGTGCGAGCGGGCCCGCACCAGGCACACCGCCGCACCGCCCGCGGGCACGGTCACCCGGAAGTCGACCCGGACGCCGGTGTCGTCGACATCGGCGTAGGTGATCACCTCGGGCTTGTACTCCGGGTCGCCGTAGCGCTGGTAGAGCTGCGTCGAGGCCAGCACCAGACCTGCGATCAGGGTCGCCGCCAGCACCCAGCGCAGCAGGGGGCGGCGGCGCTCGGGTTCCCGCCGGCGTCCGTACCGGCCGGGCGGGAACACCGGCGCGGCCGAGGGAACTGTGGCGTGCGTCTCGGTCACCGGCGGGTATCTCCTGGCGTTGTTGTCGGCGGCATCGGCAAGAATGACAGGGTCCATCTTCCCAGCCCGGGGCCGAGCCCGGCCCGGCAGGTCGGCAACCGCGCCGGCAGGTCACACGACAGGTCGGGCGAGCGACCCGGAGCGGGCCGCCGACGGGCACAGACGAGGAGCGCCCACGTTGGCAGAGAAGCTGCGTCTCATGGCCGTGCACGCACACCCGGACGACGAGTCCAGCAAGGGCGCCGCCACCATGGCGAAGTACGTCGCCGAGGGGGTGGACGTGCTGGTCGTGACCTGCACCGGCGGCGAGCGGGGCAGCGTGCTCAACCCCAAGCTGGACCGCCCCGAGGTGTGGGCCAACATCGGCGAGATCCGGCGGGCCGAGATGGACGCCGCGCGGGCCATCCTCGGCGTCGAGCAGGCCTGGCTGGGCTTCGTCGACTCGGGCCTGCCCGAGGGCGACCCGCTGCCGCCGCTGCCCGAGGGGTGCTTCGCCCTCCAGGACGTCGAGGTGGCGGCCGGGCCGCTGGTGAAGCTGATGCGGGAGTTCCGTCCGCACGTCGTCACCACCTACGACGAGGACGGCGGCTACCCGCACCCCGACCACATCATGTGCCACCGGGTCAGCGTGGCGGCGTTCGACGCGGCCGGCGACCCCGATCGCTACCCGGAGCTGGGCACCCCCTGGCAGCCGTTGAAGCTCTACTACGACATCGGCTTCTCCAAGGGCAAGATCACCGCCCTGCACGAGGGCATGCTGGCCGCCGGCCTCACCTCGCCGTACGACGAGTGGCTCAAGCGGTGGGACGAGCGGCCGGACAAGGGCACCCGGATCACCACCCGGGTCGAGTGCGCCGACTACTTCCCGGTCCGCGACGACGCGCTGCGCGCCCACGCCACCCAGGTCGACCCGGACGGCTTCTGGTTCCACGTGCCGATCGAGTTGCAGCAGCGCGCCTGGCCGACGGAGGATTTCCAGCTCGTCCGCTCGACTGTCGACTCCCCGCTGCCGGAATCCGACCTGTTCGCCGGGGTACGCGAAGCCGCCCGTGCCGGGTGACCGGGGTACGGGGCTACGCTGACACTCCACCGCACATCGGAGAAAACACCATGCTGAACGCTGTCCAGGTGCTCGCGGAGAACAACTTCGGTGACACCCGCACGGGCGGCCTGGCCGGGCCGATGGGCCTCTTCCTCATCGTGCTCCTCGGCACCGCCACCGTCCTGCTCATCCGCAACATGAACTCCCGGCTGCGCCGGCTGCCCGAGCGGTTCCCCCACCAGGGAGGTCCGGTCGGGGCCGATTCGTCGGCCACCGGTCCGTCGGACGGGACGACGGGGCAGGAATCACGTACGAACCCGCCCAGCGGCCACCAGCAGCCCTGAGTGGGTGACCGGAGCGTGAATCACGCCGATCCGGGTCGTCGCCCCCTGTTGCGGCCACCCGGATTGGCTTAGCCTTCCGCCGGGGGACGTAAGTCCCTGAGCCGTGCGCGGGAGGGGGTGCCATGACCGTCGTAGCCGCGTTCGTCCGTCGCGCCGTCGACGGCCCCGCGGACGGAGCCGGGCGGTGACCTCCGGCAGGGCCGGCGCGTCCGACGACGGGCCGACGCCGCCGGGGACCCCGCTGCGGGTGCGCGTCCTCACCCTCGCCGTGACGGTGACCGCCCTGGTGGCGGCGCTGGTCGGCCTGCGCCTGCCCACCGCCCTGCCGGTCGACGATCCGCTCCCGGCCGTCGCCCGGTTCGGCATCGTCGCCGCCGTGTTCGCCCTGGCCCAGCTCGCCCGGCTGCGGTTCCGCACCGCCACCGGCATGGTGAGCATCACCTGGGGCGAGGCCGCCCTGATCGTCTGCCTCTACCTGGCGCCGGCCGGCTGGCTGCCGGCCGCCGCGCTGCTGGGCGTCGGCGTGGCCTGGACGGTGATGTCGCTTGCCGCCGACCGCCGTCCCCCGGTGGAGCTGGTCCGGATCGCCGCCTCGCTGACCGCGGCCACCGCGCTCGCCGTCGTCGTCGCCACCGCGCTGGGTGAGCCGTTCCTGGCCGGCCCCACCCCGACGCTCGTGCCCGCCCTCGTCGCCGGTGCGGTCACCTACCTGCTCACCACCGCCGGGCTGGGCGGGGCCACCCTGGCCCTGCGGCACGGTGTGGCGGTCGGCCCGGCACTGCTCGTCGCGCTGCGCGGCAAGGTGCTCATGTTCGTCGGCAACGTGATGGTCGGACTGGTCGTGGTGGCGTTGCTGGAGGTCGATCCGCGCTGGCTGTTGCTGCTCCCGCCGCTGCTCTGGCTGCTCCAGCAGACCTACCGGCACCGGCTGCGCGCCGACCAGGAACAACGCACCTGGCGCGCGTTCGCCGAGGCCACCGCCGCCCTCAACCAGCTCGACGAGCGCGGGGTGGCCACCGCCGCGGTGACCGGCGCGCTGGCCCTGTTCGGCGCGGAACTGGTCGACGTCGACGTGGCCCGGGGCGACGGCCGGTGGCGGCGCTACCGGGGGGACTCCTCGGGCCGGGTACGCGACCGGGAGGCCGGGCCGCCGGCCGGCGCGGCCCCGGACGCCCACGAACTCGTCCGGCCGCTGGCCGTTGGCGACATCCAGGTCGGGCAGATCCGGGTCCGGTTCCCCGTCTCCGGGCCGCCTGACGACCGGGAACGGGACGCGCTGGCGGCCTACTCCGACGCCCTGGCCGCCGCCCTGCACGACGCGGCCACCCACCGGGAGCTGCGACTGGTCAGTGCCCGCTCGTCGTACGACGCGGTGCACGACGCGTTGACCGGGCTGGTCAACCGTACGGCCATGCTGAGCAAGGGCGACCAGGCGTTGCGGCAGCTCGCCCATGACCGCCCGGTGGCCCTGCTGCTGCTCGACATCGACCAGTTCAAAGAGGTCAACGACACCCTCGGGCACGCCGCCGGTGACCAGTTGCTGCGGCTCACCGGCAACCGGCTGGGCACCCTGGCCCGCCCCGGTGACCTGCTCGCCCGGCTCGGCGGCGACGAGTTCGCGCTGCTGCTGACGTCGGTCCCGGTGATCGGCGACCGGGCCGCCCCGATGGCGTACGCGCTGCGGCAGGCCCGGGAGATCGCCGAGCGGCTGGCCGCGCCGACCGAGGTGGCCGGGGTACGGATGTCGGTGGAGGTCTCGGTGGGGGTGGTGGTGGCCGGGGCGGGCACCGCCGACCTGACCGAGCTGCTGCGCCGGGCCGACATCGCCATGTACCAGGCGAAGGAGGGCGGCGGCAGCGTCGCCGCGTACGACAGCACCCGGGACGCCGCCAGCACCGACCAGCTGGCCCTGCTGGCCGAGCTGCGGGAGGCGTTGCAGGCCGACGACCAGCTGGTGCTGGCCCTGCAACCGGCGGTCGACCTGGCCACCGGAGCGCCGACCGGGGTGGAGGCGCTCATCCGCTGGCAGCACCCCCGGCGGGGCTGGCTCGGCCCGGCCGACTTCATCCGTCCGGTGGAGAACAGCGAACAGCTCGGCACGTTCACCAGGTACGTGCTGGACAAGGCGCTCTCGGTGGCCGCCGGGTGGGCCCGGGACGGGCTGGACGTGCCCATCTCGGTGAACCTCTCGGCGCGCAGCCTGCTCGACCCCCGGCTGCCGGCGGAGATCGCCGACGCGCTGCGCCGGCACCAGGTGCCGCCGCACAGGCTGGTCCTGGAGATCACCGAGACGGTGGTGATGAGCGAGCTGGAGGTGATCGACGAGGTGCTGGCGACCCTGCGCACGATGGGCGTCCAGCTGGCCGTCGACGACTTCGGCACCGGCTTCTCGTCGCTGTCGTTCGTGACCCGGATCGCAGTGGACGAGCTGAAGGTGGACCGCTCCTTCGTGATCCGGATGGCCGACTCGCCGGAGGCGGCGGCGATCGTCCGGGCCACCGTGGGGCTCGCCCACGAGCTGGGGTTGCGGGTGGTCGCCGAGGGGGTGGAGACGGCCGAGCAGCGGGCCGCGCTGGTGGCGTTGGGCTGCACCGCCGCCCAGGGCTACCACTTCTTCAAGCCGATGCCCGCCGACAAGATCGGCGCGGTGCTCGGCTCGCTGCGCGACTCCGCCGAGTCGAACGTCTTTCCGCTGCGCGCCGACGGCGCCTCCTGACCGGGCGAGCGCCGGTCCCCGTCGAGTGGGATCGACTCAGTGACGCCGATGTAGCGGCATCCCGGTGAAGGGACACCGCCACATCGGCGACACAGCGCAGAATCGCCCGGTCAACCCCGGGCGACCACCTCGCCGACCACCGCCGGCATCGCCGCCCAGTCGGCGGAGGCGACGCTGGCGTGGGCGGCGGCGAGCTGGGCGAGGCGGGCGCGGGCGGCCGTCGGGTCGGTGTTGCCGACCGCCGGGGGGACGTTCTGCGCGTCGGTCATCACCAGCAGGTAGTGGTTGGTGTCGTACCAGGAGGTGTCGATGCCGCCGGTGACGTACGCGCTGGCGTCACCGTCGAACAGCACGAACCACGGGCGCAGGCCGGTGTCGGCGTACCTGGTGCGCGGGTCGCCGGACTGGGCCCGGTGCACCGCCGGGAACGCCTGCGCCTGACCGAGGGTGCCGGCCGCCGCCAGGCCGACGAGGTGCTGGGCGTATTCGATGTCGGTCCACAGGGTGTCGGTGGGGTTGCCCTCCTCGACGGTGCCGGGGATCAGCTCCACGATCACCTTCCCGGCGAGCTGCCCCCGGGTCGGCCAGGCGTTCGCGCGGGCGGCGGCATCCAGGGTGGGGTACCCGCCGCGCAGGTCGGCGGGGCGGAACACCCGGCTGCCGAGCCGGGCGGCGAGCACGGCGTCGAGCTGCACCGGCCCCTGCCCGGTACGGCTGCTGAAGCCGGTCTTCAACTCCAGTTTGAGCTGGAGCGGTCCGGCGTCGGGGTGGGCGTCGAACCAGAGCCGGATGTTGTCCAGGCAGTTCTCCAGGTTCTTGTTGCGGGTGCCGGTGTAGAGCTGCGCGGGGGTGGTGGCCGCGACGCAGTTGTTGTCGTTGCCCAGCGGGTTGGAGTGGCTGACCCGCCACTGCCTGGTGATGATGTCCGGCCAGACGTCCAGCTCGATCAGGCCGGGGCGGGCGTCGAGCGCCTGCGCCAGATAGGTGTACGTCCCGCGCTCGTACGCGTTGTGCGTACCGACCACGGTGGTCGCCGAGACCCGGGTGGCGGGGTCCACCGCGGCCGAGGCGGGGGCGGCGGTGCTGAACACCGCCGCGACCACCGCGACCGACGTGAGCGCCGACAGGAGACGGGAACCGCGCATGGGTACCTCCTCGCAGGGCGGTGCCGGTCACCGCACCCGCACAGATCAAAGACGATGAATGTGAACGAGGGAAGGCCCGGTTTCGGCGGGACGGTGGCCCCGGCGGGTGCGCCCGGGGGTGGATAGGGTCGTCGGGTGAACCGACTCGCCCAGGCCACCTCGCCGTACCTGCTCCAGCACGCCGACAACCCGGTCGACTGGTGGCCGTGGTGCGACGAGGCGTTCGCCGAGGCCCGACGGCGCGACGTCCCGGTGCTCATCTCGGTCGGCTACGCCGCCTGTCACTGGTGCCACGTGATGGCCCACGAGTCGTTCGAGGACGACACGGTGGGCGCGCTGGTCAACGCCGGGTTCGTGGCGATCAAGGTGGACCGTGAGGAGCGCCCCGACGTCGACGCCGTCTACATGACCGCCACCCAGGCGATGACCGGCCAGGGCGGGTGGCCGATGACGGTCTTCGCCACCCCCGACGGCACCCCGTTCTTCTGCGGCACCTACTTCCCGAGACCCAACTTCGTCCGGCTGCTGGAGTCGGTCGGCACCGCATGGCGGGAACAGCGGGAGGCCGTGCTGCGGCAGGGCGCCGCGGTGGTCGAGGCGATCGGCGGCGCCCAGGCCGTCGGCGGCCCCACCGCCCCGCTCACCGCCGACCTGCTCGACGCCGCCGCCGACCAGCTCGCCGCCGAGTACGACGAAACCGACGCCGGCTTCGGGGGCGCGCCGAAGTTCCCCCCGCACATGAACCTGCTCTTCCTGCTCCGGCACCACCGGCGGACCGGCTCGGCGCGCAGCCTGGAGATCGTCAGGCACACCGCCGAGGCGATGGCCCGGGGCGGCCTGCACGACCAGCTCGCCGGCGGGTTCGCCCGCTACTCGGTGGACGCCAACTGGACGGTGCCGCACTTCGAGAAGATGCTCTACGACAACGCCCTGCTGCTGCGGGTCTACACCCAGCTGTGGCGGCTCACCGGCGACCGGCTGGCCCGCCGGGTGGCCCGGGACACCGCCCGGTTCCTCGCCGACGAACTGCACCGCCCCGGTGGCGGGTTCGCCTCCGCGCTCGACGCCGACACCGACGGGGTGGAGGGCCTCACCTACGTCTGGACCCCGACGCAACTCGTCGCGGCGCTCGGCGAGGACGACGGCCGCTGGGCCGCCGACCTGTTCGACGTCACCGAGGTCGGCACCTTCGAACCCCACCCGGCCGCCGGGTCACACGCGGACGCCGCCGGGCACGGCACCGCCGGCACCAGCGTGCTGCGGCTGGCCCGGGACGTCGACGACGCCGACCCGGAGATCCGGGACCGCTGGCGCAGCGTGGTGGGCCGGCTGCTGGCCGCCCGGGACACCCGGCCCCAACCGGCCCGCGACGACAAGGTGGTGGCCGCCTGGAACGGCCTGGCGATCACCGCGCTCGTCGAGTTCCTCCAGGTCGTCGCGATCCGGGTGACCTCCGCCGACGAGGACGCCAACCTGATGGACGGGATCGCCATCGTCGCCGACGGGACGCTGCGGGAGACCGCCGAGCACCTGGCCCGCGTGCACCTGGTCGACGGCCGGCTGCGGCGGGCCTCCCGCGACGGCGTCGTCGGCGAACCGGCCGGCGTGCTGGAGGACTACGGCTGCGTCGCCGAGGCGTTCTGCGCGCTGCACCAGCTCACCGGCGAGGGACGCTGGCTGGAACTGGCCGGTGGCCTGCTCGACGTCGCGCTGGCCCGGTTCGCCGCCGGAGACGGCGGGTTCTACGACACCGCCGACGACGCCGAACGGCTGGTCGCCCGGCCGGCCGACCCGACCGACAACGCCACCCCGTCGGGCCGGTCGGCGATCGCGGCGGCGCTGACCGCGTACGCGGCGTTGAGCGGGGAGACCCGCTACCGGGAGGCGGCCGAGGCGGCCCTGTCCACGGTCGCGCCGATCGTCGGCCGGCACGCCCGGTTCACCGGGTACGCGGCCACCACCGGGGAGGCGCTGCTGTCCGGGCCGTACGAGATCGCGGTGGTCACCGACGACCCGGCCGGGGACCCGCTGGTCGCCGCCGCGCACCGGCACGCCCCACCCGGCGCGGTGGTGGTCGCCGGCCGGCCCGACCAGCCCGGCGTGCCGCTGCTCGCCGACCGGCCGCTGGTCGACGGGCGGCCCACCGCGTACGTCTGCCGGGGGTTCGTCTGCCAGCGGCCGGTGACCTCGGTCGACGACCTGGTCGCCCAGCTCGGCTGAGCCGGCCCGGCCCCGGCGGACGCCGACCCGCGGGCCGGGGTGGCCCTCGGGTCGGCCGGCGGGTCGGCCCGGTTAGGCTGGCGGCGCTATGGACTCCCGTACCGGTCTGCCCGTCGTCGGCATGGTGGGTGGCGGCCAACTGGCCCGGATGACCCACCAGGCCGCCATCGCCCTCGGCCAGTCACTGCGTGTGCTGGCGCTCGCCCCCGACGACGGCGCCGCGCTCGTCGCCGCCGACGTGCAGTACGGCGACCACACCGACGTCGCCGCGCTGCGTACCTTCGCCAAGGGCTGCGACGTGGTCACCTTCGACCACGAGCACGTCCCGACCGAGCACATCCGCACCCTCGCCGCCGAGGGCGTGAAGCTGTTCCCGCCCGCCGACGCGTTGCTGCACGCCCAGGACAAGCGGGTGATGCGGGAGCGGCTCGGCGCGCTGGGCGCCCCCAACCCGGCCTGGCGGCCGGTGGACGACCCGGCGGACCTGCTCGCCTTCGGCGCGGAGCACGGCTGGCCGGTGGTGCTCAAGGCGGCCCGGGGCGGCTACGACGGGCGCGGCGTGTGGCTGGTCGACGACGCCGGGCAGGCCGCCGACCTGGCCGCCACCCTGCTCGCCGGGGGCACCACGCTGCTCGTCGAGGAGCGGGTGCCGCTGCGCCGGGAGTTGGCGGTGCAGGTGGCCCGCTCGCCGTTCGGGCAGGTCGCCGTCTATCCGGTGGTGGAGACCGTGCAGCGGGACGGGATCTGCGTCGAGGTGCTCGCCCCCGCGCCCGACCTGGCGGAGGAGTCGGCCGTCGCCGCCCAGCAGCTCGCCATCGACCTGGCCACCGCGCTCGGCGTGGTCGGCCTGCTGGCGGTGGAGCTGTTCCAGACCGACGCCGGGCTGGTCGTCAACGAGCTGGCGATGCGCCCGCACAACTCCGGGCACTGGACCATCGAGGGGGCCCGGACCTCCCAGTTCGAGCAGCACCTGCGGGCGGTGCTCGACTACCCGATGGGTGACACCTCGCTCGCCGCCCCGGTGGTGGTGATGGCGAACGTGCTCGGCGGCGAGCCGGGCGGGATCTCCCTCGACGAGCGGCTGCACCACCTCTTCGCCGCCGAACCGGGCGCCCGGGTCCACCTGTACGGCAAGCAGGCCCGCCCCGGCCGCAAGATCGGGCACGTCACGGTGCTCGGCAATGACCTGGACGACGTACGGGCGCGGGCGGCGCGGGCCGCCCGTTGGCTGCGGGAGGGGCACGGGTGAGCACCGTCGGGCTGATCATGGGCAGCGACTCGGACTGGCCGGTGATGAGGGCCGCCGCCGACACCCTGGACGAGTTCGACGTCCCGTACGAGGTGGCGGTGATCTCCGCGCACCGCACCCCGGTCAAGATGATCGAGTACGGCCGGGACGCCGCCGACCGGGGACTCAAGGTCATCATCGCCGGGGCGGGCGGGGCCGCCGCGCTGCCCGGCATGGTCGCCTCGGTCACCCCGCTGCCGGTGATCGGTGTGCCGGTGCCGCTGAAGCACCTGGACGGGATGGACTCGCTGCTGTCCATCGTGCAGATGCCGGCGGGCATCCCGGTGGCCACCGTGTCGATCGGCAACGCCCGCAACGCCGGCCTGCTCGCGGTCCGCATCCTGGCCGCGACCGACCCGGCCCTGCGCGCCCGGATGACCGCCTTCCAGGCCGACCTGGAGGACCTGGTCGCCGAGAAGGACGCCGCCCTCCGCGCCTCCCTGACCTGACCTTGGGGCGGGGCTGACCGCGAGGCGGAGCTGCCCGCGCGGAGGACTGTCCGCGCAACGCGGGCGATGATGCGGCATCCGGGCGCGTCGTTACCGCACCATCGCCTCAAGCGAGTCGATCGCCGTGGCCGGCCTTGGGCCGCCCCGGCCGGGGCGCGACCGCCCGGTCCGCCCCTGGCCGGGATGCACTCGCCCACGACCACCCGGCCAGGTCGTGCCCGCCCACGACCACCCGGGCTCACTCGACCGGACCACGTCCGACCCTGCCGTGACCCTCCGACTCATCTCATGGAACGCAGGGCGGTCTGGAGCCGGTCCTGGGCGCGGCGGCGGCGTTCGTTGCTCGCCCCGAGCACCAGCAGCACCAGGCCGACCGGGATGAGCACCAGCCACGGGCCGAGGCTGAACAGGGCGTGCACCGCCGCGACCGCGGTCACCGCCGCGCCCACGATGACCGGGGCCTGCTGTCGGCTGGTCGAGCCGTACACCAGCACCGCGACCGCGCCGAGCAGCAGCAGCACCTGGCGCAGCATGCTGGAGTCGGTGGCCAGGACGATCGCCAGCGTCGGCACGAACGCCGCGATCAGCGCCGGGCCGTACGCCACCCAGCTCGACAGGTCGGGGCGGTCGCGTAGTTCGAGGATGCCGACCAGCAGGGCGAGCGCCGCGAACGGCAGCGTGTACGCCTCGGGCAGCGCCACGTCGGCGACCCGCATCATGATCCACCAGGCGACGATCTCGCAGGCGACCACCCCCCAGAACAGGATGCGGCGTTCCACCGGTCGCCGCCCCGGTCGGATGGCGGCCACCCCCAGCACGGCACCCCAGGCGGCGAGCAGGGCGGCGATGTGCCGGGGCGAGTCGAACGCCAACGCCAGGGCGATGAGCGCGGCGGCGTACCCGCTCCACTCGACCGTGGCGGCCTCCCGGTACGCCTCGGGTCGCCGCAGCCGGGGCAGCGTCGCGGCGAAGACCTGCAACGCCGCGCCCACCGCGAGCACCCCGAAGGCCGACCAGACGGCCGGGAAGCCGGCCACCAGACCGGCGGTGAGCACGAACAGTTGCGCCATCAGCGAGGCGAACAGCCAGCCGAGGATGCGGGCCCGCCCGGTGGTGCCGAAGAGCGCGGCGACCACCCCGACGCCGACCGCGCCACCCAGGGTGAACAGCGTCAACCCCCGGCTGGCCAGGCTGCCGGCGAGCCCCGCACCGCCACCGGCCAGCCCGATGAGGAAGACCAGCACCCGGGCCAGCCGCAGCGACCGGGCCCGCTCGGCCAGCGGGGGCGGCGGGGTCAACGCGAGCCCCAGCATCGAGATGGTGAAGACGGCGAGGGCGGCCAGGGCGTTCTGCGGCCACGCCATGCCCAACGCGATCGGGGTGATCAACAGCGTCACCGCGAGACCGGGCAGCACCACCGGTACCGCCCGGGACCGGCGGCCACCGGCCAGACCGGTGGCGGCCAGCGCGGCGGTGCCGGTGAGCAGCAGCGCGGTGAGCACGTGCGTCGGGTCCACCAGCTCCGGTGGCGGGGTCCGCAACTGCGGCGGCGGCCCCTGCCAGACGTGGGCGAGCATCCGGTGCGGCTCGACCAGCGCCACGAACAGCAGCGGCGCGAGGGACAGCAGAGCCAGCACGGTGGGCACGGCCGCGGCGGCCAGCGCCCCGGCGGCGGGGTCGATCCGCCAGCGTCGCTGCGTACCGTCGTCAGGCAGCCGGCGTAGCGCACCGTCCAGCAGGACCGCCCAGCGGCGCGTCGGCTGGGCGGACCCGACCGGTGGCACGGTCGCCGCCCGAACCAGTTCGGCGAGGACCCCGAGCAGCGCCGCCGCAGCGGCGAACACCCCGGACGGGAGGTCGACGAAGATGGCGGCCACGGCGCTGACGGTCGCCCCGGCGGCGACCGCCGCGCTCGCGTACGGCAGATACTGCGGGACCTGCCGGCGGACGGCGGCCACCGCAGCGAGCCCGAAGCTGGACGCGGCCAGCGCGGCGGTCAGCACCACCTGCGCCCCGTGGCCGAACTCGGCGGCCAGCGCGGCCACCGCGCCGGGGAGCGCGAGCAGCGCGGCAGCCGTCGCCGCCCCGCCGATCTGCACCAGGTGCGGCGGCATTCCCTCGGTTTCGACGTCCTCGACCAGCGAGGGGGCCAGGGAACGGGCCGTCGCCGCCACGATCAGGCCGAT
Source organism: Micromonospora cynarisoli (assembly GCF_030518815.1). Taxonomy (NCBI): domain Bacteria; kingdom Bacillati; phylum Actinomycetota; class Actinomycetes; order Micromonosporales; family Micromonosporaceae; genus Micromonospora; species Micromonospora cynarisoli. Next base: position 5,916,695 of record NZ_CP130426.1, read on the forward strand.
CAGCGCGATGCCGCCCAGGGCGAGCGCGGTGGTCCACGGCCGCACCAACCCGGCCCCGGCGGCGTGCAGCGCGACCACCCCGGCCACGGTCGCCCGGGACAGCCCGGCACGCGGGTCGGCGGAGGCCACCGCCGCCGTGCCGAAGACGGTGGCGACGGTCAGCCCCACCAGGACGGGGGACCACCACGGCAGGTCGAAGGCGGCCGGGACGCCGACGGTGGCCAGCACCACACCGATCCCGGCCACGTCATACTTCCAGGGGGTGGGGAGCAGGATCGCGGCGGCCAGCGCGAGCAGCGCCAGCGCGACAGGGGCCTGCCAGGTGGAGCCGCCGGTCGGCGCGGCCGGCCAACCGGTGAGGTCACCGGCCCAGATCGGGCCCGGGATGGCCAGCACGCCCACCCCGCCGCGCAGCGCCGACCAGCCGGCCAGCACGCCGATCAGGGCGGCGCCGACGGCGATGCCGAGCACCGGCCCACGACGCCACTCCTCGGGCATCGCCCGCGCGGCGACGGCGACCGCCAGCACCAGCACGGCGGCGACCGCGAGCTGCCCGCCGGGGGAGATCACGGCGGTGATCCGGGCCAGGGTGGCGATCAGCGCCGTGGTGACGGCGGCGGCGGCCAGGTCGGCACCGTCGAACGCCAGATCCGAAGGGCGACGCGCGTCGATCCGGCCGGCGAAGAGCAGCAGTACGGTGGCGATCAGCACCAGCCCGCCGAGCCAGGCGTCGGCGGCCGTGCGGCCCGGGGCGAAGAAGGCGGCCCCGATCACCGCCAGCGCGCCCAGCCCGGTGCCCACGGCGTGCGGCAGGCTCAGGTGCCGCTGCGACACCTGCATCATCGCCGCGTAGCCGAGGGTGACGCAGACGGCGAGGAAACCCGCCGCCAGAATCGGCACCGTCAGCTCCCGGAGCACCGCCGGGGTGAGCACCGGCCCGGACGGTTCGGTGGCCGCGACGAACGCGGCGACCGCGCCGGGCAGCGCGAACGCCGCGCCGCCGGCCGCCCAGCCGGAGAGGACGTCGGCGGCGGCCGGGGCGATCCGGACCCGGGGCGCGAGCGCCACCAGTACACCCGCCAGCATCAGCACCGCCAGGGCGGCGGCGGTCAGTGCCGGTCGGCTCAGCGCGGCACCGGCCCCGAGGAACCCGACCACGGTGGCGGCGCCGGCGTGCACCACGGCCGCCCGGGTGGTGTCGGCCCAGAGCCCGGCGACGCCGATCGCGACCGCCGCCAGCACCATCGGCCAGGGGGCCGTCGCCCAGCCCAGACCCAGCGAGGCGGGCACCGCCAGCGCGGTCAGTCCCGCGCCGACCACCGCGAACTCGCGGCGGATCTCCGGCGGCAGGGCGAGCACCGCCGCGATGGTGAGCAGCAGGGCGCTGGCGGCGAGCTGCCCGGCGGCCGGGCCGGCTGCCGCCGCCACCTCCCCGGGGAACGCGGCCAGGTCGGCCCGCCAGGCGGGCAGCGCTGCCTCGACCGGTGCCAGCCCCGCCCGCAGCGCGCCGCCGGCCACCACCAGGCCGCTGACGGTCAGCGCCGCGGCGGAGGCGAGCTGCGGCCCCCGCCGGGCGGCTTCCGGTACGGCCCGCACGGCCAGTCCGGTCAGCGTGATGACCGCGGCGATCAGCAGCAGCGCCCGGCCCGGGAAGGCCACCGAGGCGATCCGGCCCAGCGCGCCGATCACGGCCAGGGTGAGGAGGCCCGCGCCCACGTCGGGCAACGGTGGGCGGCGCAGCAGCAGGGTGCCGGCCAGGCCCACCGTCGCCGCCAGCAGCAGCGCCGCGCCGGCGGCGGTGGCCGCGGGTACGGTCTGCGCCCGCAGCAGCGCGGTGACCGCGTACGCCAGGGCGAGGGCCACCGCCACCCCGTGCAGCAGCCAGGTCATCTGGGGCAGCCACGGCACCGGCCGGGGGGCGCCGGCCGGGGTGGCCGCCGTGCCGTCGAGCACCTCGCCCGACTCCTCGGGTGCCGCCTCCGGCCGGCCGTCCGGGGCGACCCGCTGCCGGGGCGGCCCGGCGGGCCGGTCGGCGGTGGACTCCGGCGGGGCCTGCCGTTCCCGCATGATGCCGGAGCGGACCAGCGCGAGGTCGAGCACGGCCACCACGGTGAGCACCACCGCCCAGCCGCTCGGGCCGCTGATCCACCCGTAGACGAGCAGCGGCACCACGGGTTGGGCGGCCAGCACCGCCGCGAACCGGGGTGCCCGCAGGCCGGTGCCCAGGGTGTAGGCGAGGGCGACGCCGGTGGTCAGCGCGAAGATCACGCCGGAGAAGACGGCCCCGGACGCGCCGATCCGGTCCACGGCCCACAGCGCGTACCCGGCCAGCGGCACCAGCAGCAGGCCGACCGTGGCGATCGTCTCGGCGGTGGAGGTCAGCCCCCGCCGGGCCAGCACCGGCGGGGCGAGCAGCAGCAGGACGGTGGCGACCAGCAGGATGCCGAGCCGGGCGAGGGCGTCCATCGAGCTGGTCGCGACGGCGGCGAAGACCACCGCGGCCACGGCCAGCACCAGCGCGCCCAGCCCGAGCGGGATGTTCTGCACCTCCCGGGACGAGGCCTCGGCGGGGTGTTCCGGGTTGTCCGCGCCCAGCCAGGTGGCGGTCCGGTACGGCGGTGGGAGCGGTGGTTCGTCGGGGCCGGCCGGTCCGGCGGCGGTGCCCTGCCGGGGCACCCGGGGCGGTGCCCCGGTGGTGGCGGTGGGCGGTCGCCGGTCCGCCTTGCGGCGCAGCACCCGGCGCGGCCTGGTGGCCTGCTTGATGCGTTCCTCACCGGCGTGGGCGAGGATGTCCCGCTGGAAGAGGGCGGCCTGCATCTTGGCGGCGATCTGCCGTTGCTCCCGCGCGATCTCGGCGTCGCGGGCCTTCATCTCGGCGATGGAGCGTTCGATCTCGGCGAGGTGTTCGCGCCACTGCGGTTGCTCGGCCCCGCAGTTGGGGCAGCGGGCCGCCGGCTTGATCTGCCGCCCGCACGAGGAGCACTGGAAGCTCTCCACGACATCCCTCCACCCGGCCGGACGCACTGTGGACGCCGCCCCCACGCAGCATGCCCTGAGCGGGCGTGGATTTCGACACCTGCCGCTCCGTTAGGGGTACAAAAACGCGCCGGCGCGGGAAGGATCACCTCCCACGCCGGCGCGTCGCGGTGTCGTCAGGGGCGGCCCATGCCCCGGTAATCCCAGCCGGCCTGCGTCCACAGTGCCGCGTCGAGGCAGTTGCGGCCGTCGACGACCCGACGGCCGGCGGCCAGCTCGCCGAGGGCGACCGGATCGGCGTTGCGGAAGTCCGCCCACTCGGTGAGTACGCAGACCAGGTCGGCCCCGGAGACGGCGTCGTTCATGCTGGACTCGTAGACCAGCTCGGGGGCGATCCGGCGGGCGTTCTCGGTGCCCTGGGGGTCGTACACGTGCACGTCGGCCCCGGCCTTGGCGAGCAGTGCGGCGACGGCGAGGGCCGGGGCGTCGCGGACGTCGTCGGTGTTGGGTTTGAAGGTCGCGCCGAGCACCGCGATCCGGGTGCCGGAGAAGTCCGGGCCGGCCGGGCCGGAGCGGCGGCCGAGCAGGTCGGAGGCGAGCTGGAGGACCCGGGTACGGCGACGCAGGTTGATCAGGTCGACCTCGTGCAGGAAGCGCAGCGCCTCACCGGCGCCCAGCTCCTGGGCGCGGGCCTGGAAGGCGCGGATGTCCTTGGGCAGGCACGCGCCGCCGAAGCCGAGTCCGGCCTGGAGGAACCGGTTGCCGATCCGGGGGTCGTAGCCGATGGCGCGGGCGAGCTGGGTGACGTCGCCGCCGCTGGCCTCGCAGACCTCGGCCATCGCGTTGATGAAGGAGATCTTGGTGGCGAGGAAGGCGTTCGCGGCGACCTTGACCAGTTCGGCGGTGGCGAAGTCGGTGACCACCAGGGGGACCTCCCGGTCCTCGGTGGCGGCCAGGTCGAAGACGCCCTTGTGGGCGGCGTAGAGCATGGCGTTGGCCCACTCGGTCTTGACGCCGACCACGATCCGGTTGGGGCGCAGCACGTCGTCGACGGCGAAGCCCTCCTGGAGGAACTCGGGGCTCCAGGCCACCTCGACGGCCAGGTCGGTCGGGGTGTGCTTGCCGACGAGCTGTTCCACCCACTCGGCGGTGCCGACCGGCACGGTGGACTTGCCGACGATCAGCGCCTTGCGGGTGAGCTGCTGGGCCAGGGCGGTCACCGACGCCTCGACGTACGACAGGTCGGCGCCCATGCCGTCGGCCCGCTGGGGGGTGCCGACGCAGATGAAGTGCACGTCGCCGAAGTCGGCGGTCTCGGCGATGTCGGTCGAGAACCGCAGCCGGCCGGCGGCCAGGTTACGCCGCAGCAGCTCGTCGAGGCCCGGTTCGTGGATCGGCACCTCGCCCGCGTTCAGCTTGGCGATCTTGTCGGCGTCGACGTCGTAGCCGAGCACCTCGTAGCCGAGTTCTGCGTAGCAGATGGCGTACGTCGCGCCGAGGTAGCCGGTGCCCAGGAAGGTCACCCGGGGACGCGGCGCACCCGAGGGGGGCGTCACCGGGGAGATGGTCGGCGCCGGCTGGATGTTCGGGTACGGGATCGTCACGCCTGTCTTCTCCGCTCGCACTGGCGGCGCTTCACTGCGTCGCAATCGGCTGCGGCGCCTGGCCGGGCACCGATGGAAAACCTGTCGTTCGGTCAGCGTAGTTGTGCGCTGTCGGCGCCTGCCCGGCACGATCCTACCGGCCGGTAACGTGGTGGGGGGCCACGATGGCTATCCTTCAGTCTGCGGCAGTCGGCGGCCTGAAGACGGCACACAGACTGCGCATGATAGCGGTGAAAGGGGAGGGCCGACATGGCCGCAGATCAGACGTTCGACGTCTACCGGTTGCCCGAGGAGCATGACGCGGTCCGTGAGGCGGTCCGTGAGGTCTGTGCCGCCAAGGTGGCCCCGTACGCGGCCGAGGCCGACGAGACGGGGGAGTTTCCCAGGTCGTCGTACGAGGCGTTGCGTGCCGCCGATTTCCACGCCCCGCACGTCCCCGTGGAGTACGGCGGCGCGGGTGCGGACGCTCTGGCCACCGCGATCGTCATCGAGGAGGTGGCCCGCGCCTGCGCCTCGTCGTCGCTGATCCCGGCGGTGAACAAGCTGGGCACGATGCCGTTGCTGCTGGCCGGGTCGGAGGAGTTGAAGCGGCGGTACCTGACGCCGGTGGCGGCGGGGGAGGCGATGTTCTCGTACTGCCTGTCCGAGCCCGAGGCCGGCAGCGACGCGGCGTCGATGACCACCCGGGCCGTCCGCGACGGGGACCACTGGGTCCTCAACGGCGTGAAACGGTGGATCACCAACGCCGGAGTCTCGGAGTTCTACACCGTGTTCGCCGTCACCGACCCGGCGGCCCGCTCCCGGGGCATCTCCGCGTTCGTGGTGGAGAAGTCCGACCCCGGGGTCAGCTTCGGCGCACCCGAGAAGAAACTCGGCATCAAGGGCTCCCCCACCCGCGAGGTGTACTTCGACAACGTGCGGATTCCGGCCGACCGGATCATCGGGGAGCCGGGGACCGGGTTCGGCACGGCGATGCGGACCTTGGACCACACCCGGGTCACCATCGCCGCCCAGGCCGTCGGGATCGCCCAGGGCGCCCTCGACTACGCCAAGGGCTACGTCCAGGAACGCCAACAGTTCGGCAAACCGGTCGCCGAGTTCCAGGGGGTGCAGTTCATGCTCGCCGACATGGGCATGAAACTCGAAGCCGCCCGGCAGTTGACGTACACGGCGGCCGGGAAGTCCGAACGCGGTGACGCCGACCTGACCTACTTCGGCGCCGCGGCCAAGTGCTTCGCCTCCGACGCCGCCATAGAGATCACCACCGACGCGGTGCAGTTGCTCGGCGGCTACGGCTACACCCGCGACTACCCCGTCGAACGCATGATGCGCGACGCCAAGATCACCCAAATCTACGAAGGCACCAACCAGGTCCAACGCATCGTCATGGCCCGCCAACTCCTCAAGAACTGACCACGCCCGGCCCGGTGTCGGCCGCTCCGGTCCCTCGTCTGCCGCTCCGGGCTCGTGCCGGCTCATCCGGGCTCGTGCCGGCACACCCGGTCCTGTCTCAGCTCATCCGGGCTCGTCTCGGCCCATCCGGGCTCGTGCCGGCTGCCTCCGGGCTCGTGTCGGCTCATCCGGGGCTGCGGCTGGACGACGGCGGTGCCGCCGCCCGATCCGTGTGGGGTGGGCCGGTCGACCGGCCCACCCCGTGCCGGTCAACGGTTGTCGGTGCTGCTCTCCGGCTTCGCGCCGTAGCGCGGCGGCGCGGACCACGGCGACTCGCTGCTGGTCCGCCGGGGCAGCGGCTCGGTCGGGGTGTCCAGATCGGGGTAGCCCAGGGTGAGCGGGGCGGTGTCCGGCTCGCTGCGGGCCGGCGGGGGCGGCGGCCAGTCGCTCGCGGCGAAACCGGGCGGCGGCGGGGCGTCGTCGGCCGGGGCCGGGGCCGGTTCCGCGCCGGTCGCCGGCTGCGGCCAGCGCCGCCACCGCTGGGCGCTGAACACGGCCATCAGCAGCAGCAGGCCGATCAGGAACAGAGTGCCGTCCTGCACCGGCTGGCGCAGCGGCAGCGGGTCACCGAGCACCTTCCAGTCGCTCGGGATCCGGTCGAGCACGGTGAACGGTGCGATGAACATCCCGACGTACGGGGTGACCAGCAGCAGCCCGGCGACGAGCGGGCCGACCGGCGAGGTGCGCAGCGTGCCGACCAGGCCGAGCAGGATGCCGGCGACGCCGAGGTAGACGGCCGGCTCGATCAGGTTGGCCGTGTTGTACGTGCCGATCTCCACCCAGCGGTCCACGGTCCGGCCCGACCCGTCCTGCCCGAGAGTGATCAACACCCACGTGACGGGCGCCACCACCAACCCGGCGAGGAAGCTCCAGAGATGTCGCATTGGCGCACCGTACCGTTTCTGCCATGACCGAGCACCCCACCACCCCCGCCGGCAAGCCGACGTCGTACTCCCGGGTCACGCTGAGTCGCATCATGACCGCCGTCGATGTCAATCTGTACGGGACCGTGCACGGTGGGGTGTTGATGAAGTTCGTCGACGACGTGGCCGGAGCGGCGGCGGCCCGGCACAGCGGCGGTACGGCGGTGACCGCCTCGATCGACGAGATCGTCTTCTCCGAACCCGTCCGGGTGGGCGATCTGGTACACGCCCACGCCCAGGTCAACTGGACCGGCAACACCTCGATGGAGGTGGGCGTGAAGGTGGTCGCCGAGCGGTGGGACTCGGCCGAGGACGAACCGGTCCGGGTGGCCACCGCGTACCTGGTGTTCGTGGGGGTGGACGTGAGCGGCGCGCCCCGGGCGGTCCGTCCGGTGCTCACGGAGACCGCCGAGGACGAACGCCGCTACAAGGAGGCCGAGATCCGCCGCGCCCACCGCCTCGCCAAACGCCGCGCCATCCAAGCCCACCGCGCCTCCTGACCCCGCCCGCTTCCTGACCCCGCATGCTTTCGCCCCGCCCGCTTTCGCCCCGGTGATCAAGAGGTTTGCGTCAGTGTGCGGCGCGAGACTGACGCAAACCTCTTGATCACCGGGGAGTGGGTCGGTGATCAAGAGGTTTGCGTCAACTTCAGGCTGAGAGCTGACTCGAATCTCTTGATCACCGAGCCCGGCCGAGCGAGCCCGGCTGTGGCCTCGGGCCCGGCTTAGCCCCAGTCCCAGGCTGCGCCCTGGCCCCCAGCCCCAGCCCCAGCCCCGGCCTGGCCCACGCCCAGTTCAGCCCGGCCGAGCCCGGCCTCCAGCCCGAGGCCGGCCCCTGGGGTGGAGGGCTGTGTGTGCAGGTGGGGACGGATTGTGTGCGCGGGGCACGTTTCCGTGTCGGGTCCCGGTGTGGATGATGGCGCTGCGAGGTAGGCAAGATGGCGGCATGGCCGGACACAGTGCCGTGTGGGGCCTCAGGGAGGGTGGAGCGGTGGGTGACGTGCTGTGGACGCCGCCGGTGGACGTACGCGAGCGGTCCCGGATCGGGGGCTACCTGCGGTGGCTGCGGGAGCACCGGGGGTTGGACTTCGCCGACTACGACGCGCTGTGGCAGTGGTCGGTCACCGACCTGGACGCCTTCTGGCGTTCGATCTGGGACTACTTCGCGGTGGTGGCGCACACCCCGCCGACGGCGACCCTGGGCGAGGCGGCGATGCCCGGTGCCAGGTGGTTCCCCGGCGCGACGCTCAACTACGCCGAGAACGTGCTGCGGATGCCCGGCCGGGCCGACGACGATCCGGTGGTGGTCGCGCACTCCCAGACCCGCCCGCCGGTCACCCTGACCGCCGCCGAGCTGCGGGAGCAGGTCCGCCGGGTGGCGGCCGGGCTGCGCCGGCTCGGCGTCGTCGCCGGGGACCGGGTGGCCGCGTACGCGCCCAACGTCCCCGAGACGTACGTGCTGTTGCTGGCGACCAGCAGCCTCGGGGCGATCTTCTCGTCCTGCGCCCCGGAGTTCGGCACCCGTAGTGTCGTCGACCGCTGGCAGCAGATCGCCCCGAAGGTCCTGGTGGCCGTGGACGGCTACCGGTACGGCGACAAGCCGGTCGACAGGCGGGCCGAGGTGGCCGCCATCCGGGCCGCCCTGCCGTCGCTGACCCACACCGTCCACGTGCCCTACCTGCACCCGACCGGCTCCGCCGACGTACCGCAGGATGGTCTGAGCTGGGCCGAGCTGGCGGCGGAGACCGACGAGCCGTTGACCTTCACCCCGGTCCCGTTCGACCACCCGCTCTACGTGCTCTACTCATCGGGCACCACCGGGCTGCCGAAGCCGATCGTGCACGGCCACGGCGGCATCCTGCTGGAACACCTCAAGATGCTGGCCCTGCACCACGATCTCGGCCCGGCCGACAGGTTCTTCTGGTTCACCACCACCGGCTGGATGATGTGGAACTTCCTGGTCTCCGGGCCGGCCGTCGGGGCGACGATCGTGCTGTTCGACGGCAACCCCGGCCACCCCGACCTGGGTGCGCTGTGGCGGTTGGCCGAGGAGACCGGCACCACCTACTTCGGTACGTCCGCGCCGTTTCTGCTGGCCTGCCGCAAGGCCGGCCTGGTGCCGAGGGACGTCGCCGACCTGTCCGCGCTGCGCGGGGTCGGCTCCACCGGCGCGCCGCTGCCCGCCGAGGGCTTCACCTGGGTGTACGACACGGTCGGCACCGACCTCCAGCTCCAGTCCCTGTCCGGTGGGACGGACGTCTGCACCGGTTTCGTCGGCGGGGTGCCGCTGCTGCCGGTGCACGCCGGCGAGATCACCTGCCGGGCGCTCGGGGCGAAGGTGGAGGCCCGCTCGTCCGACGGCACCCCGGTCCTCGGCGAACTGGGCGAGTTGGTGATCACCGCGCCGATGCCGAGCATGCCGGTGGGGTTCTGGAACGACCCGGACGGCAGCCGCTACGCCGAGGCGTACTTCGACGTCTATCCCGGTGTGTGGCGGCACGGTGACTGGATCACCATCAACGAGCGGGGCGGCTGCGTGATCACCGGCCGCTCCGACGCCACCCTCAACCGGGGCGGCGTACGGCTCGGCACGGCCGAGTTCTACTCGGTGGTGGAGGGCCTCGACGAGGTGGTCGACTCGGTCGTGGTGCACCTGGAGGACGACGAGGGCGGCGCGGGGGAGCTGCTGCTGTTCGTGGTGCTCGCCGAGGGTCTGGAACTCGACGACGCGCTGCGTAGGAAGATCGCCCGGGAGTTGCGTACCGCGCTGTCGCCCCGGCACATCCCCGACGAGATCCACCAGGTCAGGGCGGTGCCCCGCACCCTGTCGTCCAAGAAGCTGGAGGTTCCGGTCAAGAAGATCCTCACCGGCACCCCGGTCGAGTCGGCCGCCGCGAAGGGCGCCCTTGCCAACCCCGAGTCCCTGACCGCCTTCGCCACCTTCGCCCAAACCCGCCCCGCCCCGTAACCCGCCCCGCCCCGCCCCGCCCCGCCCCGCCCCGCCCCGCCCCGCCCCGTCGATCATGGAGTTGTGGTGCCCCGCAAAAGGGGCGAAAGGCTAATTTTCTCCCACCATTACTCCATGATCGACTCAGCGTCGGAGGGGAGGGCGGGGGAGGGGGAGTCAGGGCAGGGTGTGGGTGGTGCGTTCGGTTTCGGCGCGGGTGGGGAGACGGGAGCGGTCGGCGTTGCCGGTCAGCACGACCGTCGCCCCCCGCAGCAGCGGGGCGAGCAGCCAGTCGCGCGGGTCGGGGTGGACCGCCGCGTCGACGAGCAGCCGGTCGCCGGGGGAGATGCCGAGGGCCGTGGCGCGGGCCTCCGCCTCGGCCAGCAGGTCCGCCTCGGCCGGATCGCCCTGGGTGGACGGCGTGAAGTGGTCACCCTGGGTGCGTACCTCGACCACGTAGTCGGCGAACCCGGCGGGGACCTCGCGCAGCGGGGCGGCGAACGGGGCGAGCGCCAGCGCGTAGCGGTCGCCGGCCGGCCAGGCGTCCACCTCGGCCACCCGGTCGGCGGCGGCGAAGAGCACGTCCACGGCAGCCGGCTCGTCACGCACCGTCAACCCGGCGGACCAGCAGCCGAGCAGCACCGCGGCGGTCTGCCAGTGCGGCGGCAGCAGCACCCCGGCCGAATCGCCGCGGCTCAGGGCCAGCTCGTCGACGAGCAGGTTGGCGGTCTTGGCCACCCAGTTCGCCAGGGTCGCGCCGGAGAGTTCGGTGCGTTCGCCGGTGGCGTCGTCGTACCAGGTCAGCAGGGGGCGGGCGGGGTCGGCCGCGATCGCGGCGGCGAACACCCGGGCAATGTTGTCGGCCATCGGCGCGAACGATACGCCCCTGCCGTCCGTATCCGATGGCGATGACAAGTCGGCGTACGGTCGGGTCGGAGTCAGCGTCCGCGCCGCGCTCCGGCGTAGGCTTGCCCGGAGTGTTGTTCCCCACAGACCCGCCACTGCAAGGAGTCGCCCCGTGACCGCCGGTCGCCCGCCCCGCGTGCTCATCGACGCCACGAGTGTCCCCGCCGACCGAGGCGGCGTCGGTAGATACGTCGATGGCCTGCTCGGCGCCCTGGGCACAGTGTGCGGTCAGACGGTCGACCTGGTCGTGGTGAGCCTCCGCACCGACCTGGAGCGCTACGCCCGGATGCTGCCCGGGGCCGAGGTGATCCCCGCCCCGGCCGCCGTCGCCCACCGCCCGGCCCGGCTCGCCTGGGAGCAGACCGGCCTGCCGCTGCTCGCCCAGCAGGTCGGTGCCGAGGTGCTGCACTCGCCGTTCTACACCTGCCCGCTGCGGGCCGGCTGCCCGGTCACGGTGACCGTGCACGATGCGACGTTCTTCACCGAGCCGGAGCACTACGACAAGTCCCGCCGGACGTTCTTCCGCAGCGCGATCAAGACGTCGCTGCGCCGGGCCAACCGGGTGATCGTGCCGAGCAAGGCCACCCGCGACGAGTTGATCCGGCTGCTCGACGCCGACCCGACCCGGATCGACGTGGCCTACCACGGGGTCGACCAGCAGGCCTTCCACGCCCCGGGCGAGGAGGAGAAGGCCCGGGTACGGGCCCGGCTCGGGCTCGGCGGCAGCAGCTACGTCGCCTTCCTCGGGGCCAAGGAGCCGCGCAAGAACGTACCCAATCTGATCCGGGGTTGGGCGCGGGCGGTGGCCGACCGGGCGGACCCGCCGGCCCTGGTGGTCGCCGGCGGCCAGGGGCACGACGACGACATCGACCGCGCGGTGGCCGAGGTCCCCTCGCACCTGCGGCTGCTACGCCCCGGCTACCTGCGCTACGCCGACCTGCCCGGATTCCTCGGCGGCGCGCTGGTCGCCGCCTACCCGTCGTACGGTGAGGGGTTCGGTCTGCCGATCCTGGAGGCGATGGCCTGCGCCGCGCCGGTGCTCACCACGCCCCGGCTGTCGCTGCCCGAGGTGGGCGGCGACGCGGTCGCCTACACCAGCGAGGACGCGGACCAGATCGCCACCGACCTGGCCGCCCTGCTCGACGACGAGCAGCGCCGGTTGTCGCTGGCCAAGGCGGGCTTCGACCGGGCCAAGGAGTTCACCTGGGCGTCCAGCGCCGAGGTGCACATCGCCGCGTGGAGCCGGGCCCGTTCCTGAGTGGTCCCTGACGGTACGGCCGAGCCGCCATCCGACCTGGGACGGTTCGGGCATGATGTGCTGATGCTCTACGCCGTCATCCCGGCGGGTGGCAGCGGCACGAGGTTGTGGCCGCTGTCCCGCGCGGGGCACCCCAAGTTCCTCCACCCGCTCACCGGCACCGACGCGTCGCTGCTCCAGGCGACCGTCGACCGGCTGACGCCGCTGACCACACCGGAGCGTGTCCTGGTGGTCACCGGCGTCGCCCACGCGGCGGCGGTGGCCCGGCAACTGCGTGGGGTGCCCGAGGAGAACATCCTGGTGGAGCCGTCCCCCCGGGACTCCTGCGCGGCGATCGCGCTGGCGGCGGCGGTGATCGCCCGACGCGACGGGTCGGCGGTGATGGGCTCGTTCGCCGCCGACCACCTGATCCGGGACCCGGCCGCCTGGGTGCGGACCGTCCGGGCGGCGGTCCAGGGGGCCGAGCAGGGTCTGCTGATGACGGTGGGGATCACCCCGACCCGGGCCGAGACCGGCTACGGCTACCTGGAGACCGGGGAGCCGACCGGTGACGGGCCGCTGCGCCCGGTGACCGAGTTCAAGGAGAAGCCGGCCGCGCCGGTCGCCGAGGCGTACCTGCGCTCGGGTCGGCACCTCTGGAACGCCAGCATGTTCGTCTGGCGGGTGGACGTCTTCCTCGCCGAGCTGGCCCGCCAGCAGCCGGACCTGCACGCCGGGGTGACCGCGATCGCGGCGGCCTGGGGCGGCCCCGAGCAGGACGACGTCCTCGGCACGGTCTGGCCGACACTGCCGAAGATCTCCGTCGACTACGCGGTGATGGAGGGCGCGGCCACCGCCGGCCGGGTCGCCACGGTGCCTGGCGACTTCGGCTGGAACGACGTCGGCGACTTCCACACCCTCGGCGAGGTGCTGCCGGCAGACCCGGACGGCAACGTGGTGCTGGGGGCCGACGCCAAGCCGGGGGTGCTGTTGCACGACGCCCACGACCTGGTGGTGGTGCCGCAGTCGGGTCGGCTGGTGGCCGCCCTCGGGGTCCGTGACCTGATCGTGGTGGACACCCCCGACGCGGTGCTGGTGTGCCCGCGTGACCGGGCGCAGGACGTCAAGGCCCTGGTCGACGAGCTGAAGGCCCGGGGCGAGGACGGCCTGGTCTGAACCACCGGACGGCCCGACCCCCGCCCGGCGGCGGCACGCTCCGACCGCCGGGCGGCCCGACCGCGGGCGGGGCCGGAGCGCGGTCAGCGGGGCCGGCGGGCGTGGACGGCCAGGGCCGGCGCGACGAGCTTGGCGGTCCCGCCGGCGAGCGGCTCCGGGAGCCGGCCGGTGGGGAACCAGCCGAGCGCCTCCGACTCGTCGCTGACCTGCTCGACCGCGCCCGGCGGGGCGAAGGCCGCGAACCGGACGTCGTGGTGCAGCGAACCGCCCTGGCAGCGCACCTGGTGGATGTCCACGTCGATCGGTACGGGGTGGATGACCAGCCCGGGAATGCCGGACTCCTCGGTGGCCTCGCGTAGTGCCGCCCCGGCCAGCGTCGCGTCACCCGGTTCGCAGTGCCCGCCCAACTGCACCCAGCGGTGCAGCTTTCCGTGCAGGCAGAGCAGCACCCGTTCCCCGGCGGCGTCCAGGATCAGCGCGCTCGCGGTGAGGTGACCCGGCAGGTGGTGGCGGGTCAGCGCGACCGGGCCGTCGGCGAGCAGGTCGAGGGTGCGGTCCCGGGCCCCGGCGGCGGCCGGCCCGGTCGGCGTCCATCCGGTCAGCACCGCCACCGCGTCCGCGTGCAGCGCCACGTTCCCGCCGGCACCTGGCGGCCCGGCGGGGTGGGGCGGGGTGGTCGCGGCGGCCGGGGGACGGGCGGGGACGGTGGGGAAGGCGTCGGGCATTCCGACACTCTACGAGCGCGCGCTCCGTACCCTGGCGCGGTGAGCCTGAGACTTCTGGAGTTCGTGGTCGCCGGCAACGAGGCCAGCGACCTGTTGCCGGTCCGCTCCCGGTCGCTGCTGCGGGCGCACGACGCCGTACGTGGTTTCTGGACGGTGCTCGACGAGGGGCCTGTGGAGCACTGTCTGGCCCTGCTGCTGGAACGTACCGACGGCGAGTGGGTCGCCCACCACGTGCAGGCCGACGCCGGGGTCGAGAACGGCCGCACCGAGGACGGCGAGGCGCTTGCCGCACACGACGGCTGGGTGTACGTCTTCGGGTCGCACTTCGGGTCCAAGGCCGGCCCGCTGCGCCCCCGCCGGGCGTTCGTGGCCCGCTTCCGCGAGGACGACGCGGCCACCGGGACGCTGCCGGTGCAGGTGGTCCGCAACCGGTTCCGGGTGCACCGGGCGGTCAACGACGTGCTGGTGAAGGCGGCGTTCACCCCGTTGCCGCCGGGTGCGCGGGTGCGCCAGCGGTTCATCGGCGAGACGGTGGCCCGGGGCACCGCGCGGGCCAAGTCCTGGGTACGCCGGCTGGCCGACGACGACCTGCCGCTGAACGTGGAGGCGGCGGCGTTCACCCCGGCGGGGACGGTGCTGCTCGGGTTGCGTTTCCCGGTGACCGTGGACGGGGAACCGGTCCTGGTCGAGCTGGCCGGGGTGCCGGAGATGTTCACCCCGGGCGGCGGCTGGCCGCGTGCCGGCCGCGCGTACGTGCTGACCGGGGTGACCCCGCCCGGTGCGCTTGTCGGCTTCCGCGCGGTCACCCCGACCGCCGACGGCGGGTACGCGGCGGTGGTCGGCTCGATCGACGCGCTGGGCAAGGGATCGGTGCTGCTGGACGACCACCCCACCGGCGGCGAGGTCACCTCGCGGCACGTCCGGTTCCGGTGGGAGCCGACCGACGACGGCCGGATCGCCGGCGAGGTGGTGGCCGAGCTGGCACCGTTCCGGCACGTCGAGGGGGTGGCCGAGATGGACGGACGCAGCTTCTACGTCACCGACGAGGACCACCGGGTGGCGCTCTGGATCGGCTGACCCCACCCGCCACAGGGGCGGTGGGGCCCGGGTGACACCTCTGCGGAACCAGGGCCGCAGACCCTCGTAGTGCCTCCCGGGCGCCACCTTCGGTGGACCCCGACCCGCCCGACCGGCAGCGAGAAGAACCCCGCGTGTCGTACCGGGCAGTAGGAGCATGCCAACCGGCGGGACGGGCGTCGAGGTCTTTCAGTCCACGCTTAAAAGTGGAGATAAGTGCCGCCCGGTACAGTTCAGTGGGTCGGCGGGCCTCCCCCTGCCCCGCCCCAGGAGCGCTCCATGCTGACCATCCACTTCTCCCGGGAGGACATCCTCCGGACCCGGGTCGCCCCCGCCGCCGACCCGGTCTGGGAGCTGGTCCTCAGCCTGCACCTGCTTCAGGGGCGGACCCGCGACCCGCTGATGGCGCGCTGGCGTCAGGGGGTCGCCGCCGGGTTGCGCCGGGACACCGCAGCCGACCAGTTCCGGCTGCTGTTCGCGCTGAACCCGCCCCGGGGCTACTTCCCCGACTTCCTCACCCCCTACCAGAGCCTCGGCGGTTTCGAGGCGGGCCTGGACGCCGTCCGGTCCACCCCGACCGAGCTGCTGCGCCGCGATCTGAACCTGCTGGCCGAGACGAACCCGCTGCCGTCGTCGGCCGCCGCGCTCGCCCGGGGCGAGCCGGAGGTGCTGCGCCACCTGACCGAGTCGATGACGCAGTACCGGTCGGTGGCGATCGACCCGTACTGGGGTCGGATCAGGGCAGCCGTGGAGGCCGACCGCGCGGTCCGGGCCCGGGCGCTGCTCGACGGTGGCGCGGAGGGGCTGCTGGCGAGCCTGCGGCCGGGCATGCGCTGGGATTCCGGCGTGCTCCAGGTCGTGGACTATCCGAACCGGCGGGAGTTGCACCTGGACGGTCGGGGGCTGCTGCTGGTGCCGTCGTTCTTCTGCGCGCGTACCCCGGTCGCGCTGCTCGACCCGGCGCTGCCGCCGGTGCTGGTCTACCCGGCCGACCGGCTCGGCGGGTTGGACCCGCCACCGGGGGAGGGCGGCCGGCCCGCCGGGGGCGGCGGCCGGGAGGCGCTGGCGGCGCTGCTGGGCCGCACCCGCGCGGCGGTGCTCGAAGCCAGCGACGACGGCGCGACCACGGGCGAGGTGGCCCGCCGGCTGCACATCTCGGCCGCTGCGGCCAGCCAGCACACCGCCGTGCTGCGCAACGCCGGCCTGCTGGTCAGCCGGCGGGACCGCAACACGGTCCTACACACCCTGACCCCGCTCGGTCGGGCCATGCTCGACGCCTGACCCTGCGGGGCGGCGGGGCGGCGGGGCGGCGGGGCGGCTCAATGGTGCGGAAGTTGCGGTGTCCCGTGGAGCGGATACCGCAACGTCGGTGACCGTGTGTCGATCACCGCCGGGCCATCGGCCGTCGGCCCGATCACCGCCGGCCCGGCCGTCGGGCGGCCGGCCCGACGGGTCGGCCCGGCCGGTCAGAGAGCCAGGCAGGCGCTGGCGATGCTGCCCGTCGGCGGTGGCAGCAGGGTGGACGGGACGCCCTCGGCGGCCAGCGCGATCCGCAGCCGGTGCAGGTCGGCACCGAAGCGCACCAGATCGGGCTGGTCGACCGGGGTGGGTGCCGCGCCGAGCACCAGTCCGGTGGCCCCGGCCGGCCATCCGTCGACGGTGGCGGCGAGGCCGGCGCGTGCCTCGTCGTCGGTGACGTGGGTGAAGATGGTGCCGGGGGCGACGACCGTCGCCACGGCGGCGATGGCCCGGTCGACGGCGGCGGGGTCGGCGGGTGTCGCGCCGGGTCCGTCGGCGAGGGTCGCGGCGGCCCGCAGGCCGGCCGCCGTCGCCTCGGCGGTGCCGAGCGAGAACAGGTCCAGCGCGCTCTCCCGCACCAGGGCGGCGGCTCCGACGCCGTCGTCGACCAGTCGGACCGCCGGCCGGTCGTCCCGGCCGTCGCCCTCGGCCGACCGAGGGCCCACGCCGTCGCCGTCGGCCGGCGGGCGCTCCCGGACACCGTCGGCCGGCGATGACGTCGCGGGCAGGTAGCCGCGGACCACCGCCACCGGCACCTGGTCGCACTTGCCCTTGATCAGTTCACCCGCGCCGGCCAGTTCGTCGACCACCGCCATCTGGGTCAGTTGCAGCTCGTTGCCGTACGGGTCGACCTCGCCCCGGTGGTCCCGGATCGCGGCCATCCCGGCGACCCCGAGCGCCACGTCGGTCAGCCCGTTGCGCCAGGGCCGGCCCATCGTGTCGCTGACGATCACCGCGACGTCGAGCCGGTAGCGGTCCCGCAGGGCGGCGCGCAGCGCCCGGGCGGACGCGTCCGGGTCGACCGGGAGCAGCACCAGCCGGGTCTTGTCGACGTTCGACGCGTCGATCCCGGCGGAGGCCATCACGAAGCCGTGGTGGGTCTGCACGATCCGGGTCGCCCCCCGGGTCGCCACCACCCGGGCGGTTTCGGCGGCGAGCACCTCGTCCCGGGCGGCGAGCCGTTCCGGCCCGTCGGCCGGCACGTCCACCAGCCGGCCCTCCGCCTTCGACACGATCTTGCTGGTGACCACCAGGACGTCGCCGTCGCGCAGCCACGGCGCGGCCGTGCCGATCAGCACCGCCAGGTCGTCGCCCTCGGTCACGTCGCCGATGCCGTGCACCGGCAGGATCTCCAGTCTCACACCAGCTCCATCGCGGCCCGGACCATCGCCGTGGTCGCCGTCTCGTCGGTCATCCGCAGCGGAACCGCGCGGACGGTCACCCCGGGCACCGTCACCCCGTCGTCCTCGGGCGCGACCAGCCAGCCGTCGAGCAGGCCGCCCTCGCTGCGCCCGCCGTAGAGCCGGCCCACCCCGGCCGCGCTGCACTCGACGTCGAGGACCTCCAGGCAGCGGTCGGCCATCCCGCGTACCGGTGCGCCGCCGATGATCGGGGACACCCCGACGACCGGGGCGGGGCCGGTGGCGACCGCGTCGCGCAGCCCGGGGACCGCCAGCACCGGCGCGACGCTCACCACCGGGTTGCTGGGCGCGACCAGCACCACGTCGGCGGCGGCCAGCGCCTCGGTCACCCCGGGGGCCGGTTTGGCGCTGTCCGCGCCGACGAAGACGAACCGGTCGGTGGGCACGCCCGCCCGGTACCGGACCCACCACTCCTGGAAGTGGATGGCCCGCCGGTCGCCGTCCAGGTCGACCACCGCGTGCGTCTCCAGCCGGTCGTCGGTGGCCGGCAGCAGCCGTACGCCTGGCTGCCAGCGTGCGGCCAGCGCCTCGGTGACCTGCGACAACGGATAGCCAGCGTTGATCATGGTGGTGCGCACCAGGTGGGTGGCGACGTCCTTGTCACCCAGGTTGAACCAGCCCGGCTCGGCCCCGTACGCGGCCAGCTCCTGCCTGATCGTCCAGCTCTCGCCGACCCGCCCCCACCCGCGTTCGGGGTCGGCGCCCCCGCCGAGGGTGTAGAGGACGCTGTCCAGATCGGGGCAGACCTTGAGGCCGTGCAGGTAGAGGTCGTCGCCGACGTTGACCACGGCGGTCACCTCGGCGCCCACCTCGCGGGCGTACGCCCGGACGCCGAGCAGGAATCGGGCGCCCCCGATCCCGCCGGTCAGAACCACGATGCGCATGCCGTCCATCCTCCCGTACGGGACGTGTCCCGCCGCCGGGCGGCCCGGGAGACTAGGCTCACGTCGGCCTCTGTCCGTTTCGCCCCGAGGGAGAGTTCGTGACCAGCCCCGCCGAGCCCGCGTCGCACGACGCGTCGCAGGCCCGCCAGATCACCGCACCCCTGCGCGAACTCGCCGCGCTCGTCCTGCTCGGCGCGAACGCCGTGCTGCTCTTCGTCGGGTTCGTCCGGCTGCTCGTGCCGACATCGGACTACAGCACCTTCTCGGGGCGGGCGGGGAGCGAGTTCTTCGCCTTCGTCGGCGTCGAGTCGACGGTGCTGCCGCTGCTGGCCGTGCTGCTGGTCACCCACCTCTCGCCGGTCTCCGGCCGGGCCCGGCAGTTCACCCAGATCGCCATCGGCGAGTACGCCTTCGCCGCCCTGTTCGGCGTGTTGACCTTCCTGATCTGGCTGGTCGGCCGGCTGGCCGAGGCGGAGGTGCTGGACGCCCTGCTCGGCATGCTGACCCGGGCCGCCTGGTTCGCGCTGTTCGGGGTGGCCGCCTTCGTGGTCTACCGGATCTGGCGCACCCTCTACCACGTGCCGAAGCCGAAGCCGCAGCCCGGCGTCTACGGGCAGCCCCAGCCGGGCTGGGGGCAGCCGCAGGGCGGTTACCCGGGTGCCGGCTACCCGGGTCAGCCCGGTGCCGGGCAGTACGGCCAGCCCGGCTTCGCCCCGCCGCAGTCGGCTCCGCCGTTCGGTACGCCGCAGTCAGCTCCGCCGTTCGGTGCCCCGCAGTCGGCCCCGCCGGCCGGTGCCGCGCCGCAGTCGGCTCCGCCGTTCGGCGCGCCCCAGTCGGCTCCGCCGTTCGGCGCGCCCCAGTCGGCTCCGCCGTTCGGCGCGCCCCAGTCGGCTCCGCCGTTCGGCGCGCCCCAGTCGGCTCCGCCGTTCGGCGCGCCCCAGTCGGC
This sequence comes from Micromonospora cynarisoli, assembly GCF_030518815.1. Taxonomy (NCBI): domain Bacteria; kingdom Bacillati; phylum Actinomycetota; class Actinomycetes; order Micromonosporales; family Micromonosporaceae; genus Micromonospora; species Micromonospora cynarisoli. The sequence goes on from NZ_CP130426.1 coordinate 5,936,267, forward strand.
TCCGCCGTTCGGCGCCCCGCAGCCGGGCCCGTCGTTCGGTGCGCCGCAGTTCGGGCCGCCGGTGGCCCCGCCGTTCGGGCAGCCCCCGTCGGCCGACCCGACCCAGGCGATCCCGCGGCAGCCGGGCGAGCCGACCACCGGTCCGGCGGACACCGACGGCGACCGCACCCGGACCTTCCGCCACGACGACCCCAACACGCCGCACTGAGCCACCCGGCCGGGTCGGTCGACGCGCTGCGGCGCGCGGTGCCGACCCGGCCGGCACCGCGCCGGGCGGGAAGATGTCACACCCGCCTCGCGTGCCTGCCGGATCGCCACCGGAAGCGCCTAGGCTGGGCGGATGGTTGACCGCACCGATTCCGGCCCGACCCCGGCGGCTGTACGTCGGGCGCTGCGCCGGGCCGCCACCGGGCGGGCGCTCGACGTCGACGAGGCCAGCGCGCTGCTGACCGCGCGCGGCCCCGAGCTGGACGAGCTGCTCCGGATCGCCGGGGAGGTCCGGGACGCCGGGCTGCGCGACGCCGGGCGGCCGGGCGTGGTGACGTACTCGAAGAAGGTCTTCATTCCGTTGACCCGGCTGTGCCGGGACCGGTGCCACTACTGCACCTTCGCCACGGTGCCGCACCGGCTGCCGGCGGCCTTCCTGGAGACCGACGAGGTGCTGGCGATCGCCCGGCAGGGCGCGGCGCTGGGCTGTAAGGAGGCCCTGTTCACCCTCGGTGACCGGCCGGAGGAGCGTTGGCCGGCGGCCCGCGCCTGGCTGGACGAGCGGGGCTACGACTCCACGGTGGACTACCTGCGGGCCTGCGCGGTGGCGGTGCTGGAGGAGACCGGCCTGTTGCCGCACCTCAACCCGGGGGTGCTCTCCTGGTCTGAGCTGCAACGACTCAAGCCGGTCGCGCCGAGCATGGGGATGATGCTGGAGACCACCGCCACCCGGCTCTGGTCGGAGCCGGGTGGCCCGCACTTCGGCTCGCCCGACAAGGAGCCGGCGGTGCGGCTGCGGGTGCTCGACGACGCCGGCCGGGTGGGGGTGCCGTTCACCACCGGCATCCTGATCGGCATCGGCGAGACGCCTGCCGAGCGGGTCGACGCGCTGTTCGCGATCCGCCGGGCGCACCGGGAGTACGGCCACCTCCAGGAGGTGATCGTGCAGAACTTCCGGGCCAAGCCGGACACGGCGATGGGCGGCCTGCCCGACGCCGAGCTGCACGACCTGGCGGCCACCGTGGCGGTGGCCCGGCTGCTGCTCGGCCCGAAGGCCCGGCTGCAGGCCCCGCCCAACCTGATCGAGGACGAGTACGACCTGCTGCTGCGGGCCGGCATCGACGACTGGGGCGGCGTCTCCCCGCTCACCCCGGACCACGTCAACCCGGAGCGGCCCTGGCCGCAGCTCGACGAGCTGGCCCGGCAGACCGAGAAGTCCGGCTTCACCCTGCGCGAGCGGCTGACGATCTACCCGGAGTACGTCCGGGCGGGCGACCCGTGGCTCGATCCCCGGCTGTCGCCGCACGTCGGCGCGCTCGCCGACCCGGCGACCGGGCTGGCCGTCGAGGCGGCCCGGCCGGTGGGCCGTCCGTGGCAGGAGCCGGAGGAGGTCTTCGGTGGCGGCCGGGTGGATCTGCACGCCACCATCGACACCGCCGGCCGGACCGACGACAGACGGGGCGACTTCGACAGCGTCTACGGCGACTGGGCGGAGGTCGCCGGCAAGGTGAACCCGGCCGCGTCGGCCGCACCGACGGCGGGTGCCGACGGTGACCTGCGGGCGGGGCTGCGGCTGGCGGCCGACGATCCGGCGGCGTTGTTGGAGCCCCGGCACGCCGACGCGGCGCTGGCGCTGTTCGGCGCGGACGGCCCGGCCCTGGACGAGCTGTGCCGGCTCGCCGACGACGTGCGGCGGGACACCGTCGGCGAGGACGTCACCTACGTGGTCAACCGCAACATCAACTTCAGCAACGTCTGCTACGTGGGTTGCCGGTTCTGCGCGTTCGCCCAGCGGGAGCGGGACGCCGACGCGTTCCGGCTGTCGGTGGAGCAGGTGGCCGACCGGGCCGAGGAGGCGTGGGCGGCCGGCGCGGGCGAGGTCTGCCTCCAGGGCGGCATCGACCCGAAACTTCCGGTGACCGGGTACGCCGACATCGTCCGGGCGATCAAGGCCCGGGTGCCCGGCATGCACGTGCACGCCTTCTCGCCGATGGAGATCGTCACCGCCGCCGCCAAGGCGGGCGTGCCGGTGCGGGAGTGGCTGTCGATGCTGCGCGAGGCCGGCCTGGACACCATCCCGGGCACCGCCGCCGAGATCCTCGACGACGACGTGCGCTGGGTGCTCACCAAGGGCAAACTGCCGGCCGCCGCCTGGGTCGAGGTGGTCTCCACCGCCCACGAGCTGGGCATCCGCTCCAGCTCCACGATGATGTACGGGCACGTCGACCACCCCGGGCAGTGGCTGGCCCACTTCCGGGTGCTGGCCGGCGTGCAGGACCGCACCGGCGGGTTCACCGAGTTCGTGGCGCTGCCGTTCGTGCACACCAACGCGCCGATCTACCTGGCCGGCATCGCCCGGCCCGGCCCGACCTGGCGGGAGAACCGGGTGGTGCACGCGATGTCCCGGCTGCTGCTGCACGGTCGGATCGACAACATCCAGTGTTCGTGGGTGAAGCTCGGCGACGAGGGCACGGTGGCGATGTTGCGGGGCGGCTGCAACGACCTGGGCGGCACCCTGATGGAGGAGACGATCTCCCGGATGGCGGGTTCGGGCAACGGGTCGGCGCGTACCGAGGAGCAGTTGCGGGCGATCGCCGCCGCCGCCGGACGACCGGCCCGGAAACGGACGACCGCGTACGGTCATCCGTCGCGTTGACATCGAACCTTTCGCGCGTGCGGGCCGTACCAGTGTTCGCCGGCGGCGGTTGAGGCGAGGGCCGCCGCCGGCAACCTCGCGCTCCACACCGCGCGCGCTCACGCGCCGCCGGAGGAAAGGTTCCCCATGACGAGTGAAGTGCGGAAGCGTTCCTGGCCGCGACTGACCCGCCGGCAGACACTGACCGCCGCGGCGAGCGCCACGCTGGGTGCGGCGGCCCTGACGGTCACCGGTGTGTCGGTGGCGCAGAACTCCCCGGCGGCGGCCGGCGCGGACGGCCCGATCGTGGTCCACCTGCGGGACGCCAGGTCCGGGACGATGGACGTCTTCGTCGGTTCGTCCCGCATCGAGGTACGCGACCGGGGACTGGCCGACCGGTTGCGTCGTGCCGCCGGGCGCGGCTGACCTGTCCGCCGTCCGGGCGGACCGCCCCGACCGTTGTCAGCGGGTGGCCTGACCCGTCCGCTTCCGCCGCGCGGCGTCGACCGGCCGCGTCCCTTCCCCTTCACCGCCAGGCGCAGGCTCCCGCGCCCGGTTCGTCATGCCCTGATTCCTCATGATCCCGCAAAGGTTGGTCCGCCATGTCGTCCCACCGCGAAGCGCCGGAAATAAGCAAGGACCCGGTCGCCGACAGTTCCGACCTCTACGCCTTCGTCAGCCCCGACCGGTCCGACTCGGTGACGTTGATCGCCAACTACGTGCCGTTGCAGCTCCCCTCGGGCGGCCCGAACTTCTTCGAGTTCGGCGACGACGTGCGGTACGAGATCCATATCGACAACGACGGTGACGGCCATCCCGACGTGACCTACCGGTTCGAATTCCGTACCGAGATCACGAACCAGAACAGTTTTCTCTACAACACCGGCCCGATCGACTCGCTGGACAGCAAGAACTGGAACCGGCGGCAGTTCTACAGGCTGACCCGGGTGACCGACGGCAAGGAGCACGTGCTTGCGCACAAGCTGCCCTGCCCGCCGTGCAACGTCGGGCCGCTCTCCATCCCCAGGTACAACGACCTGGTCCGGCAGGCGACGTTCAAGCTGTCGACGGGGGAGAAGGTGTTCGCCGGGCAGCGCGCGGACGGCTTCTTCGTCGACCTGGGCGCGATCTTCGATCTGGGCACGCTGCGGCCGTTCCAGCAGTTGCACGTGGCCGGCAAGAAGCTGTTCAAGGCGGAGGGTGAGCCGGTCAACGCGGTGGACCGGATGAACGTGCACAGCATCGCGGTGCAGGTGCCGCTGGGCAGGGTGCGCCGCCGGGCCAACCGGTACGGCGTGGGTGACCGGGCCTCGACGATCGGGGTGTGGACGACTGCCTCCCGGCAGCAGGTGAGGGTGCTCGGCGACAGGGTCGCGGCGGACGCGGCGGTCGGCCCGTGGACCCAGGTGTCCCGGCTGGGCAACCCGCTGTTCAACGAGGTCATCGTGCCGATGTCCAAGAAGGACCTGTGGAACACGCTGCCGCCGACCGAGGACAAGCGTTTCGCCAGGTTCGTCGAGCAGCCGGAACTGGCGGCGCTGCTGCCGGTGCTCTACCCGGGGGTGTTCCCGAACCTGGACGCGCTGAACAGGTCCAAGAAGCCCCGGGCCGACCTGCTCGCCATCCTGCTGACCGGTATCCCGTCCGGGTTGATCGACGGCTTCACCAACCTCACCGGTGACGTGCAGGCCGACATGCTGCGGTTGAACACCGCGATCAGGCCGAGCAGCAAGCCGAACCAGTTCGGTCTGCTCGGTGGGGACCTGGCCGGTTTCCCCAACGGCCGCCGGGTCGTCGACGACGTGGTGAGCATCGCGCTGCGGGCGGTGGCCGGGGTGACCGTGCCGCTGGTGGACAAGAAGTTCAAGCCGGACGCGGCGGCCGGCGCGGTGACCCCGGGGTTGAGCGCCGCCGACGTGACCGCGCCGTTCCTGCGGGACTTCCCCTTCCTCGGCACGCCGTACGACGGGTTCAACAACCCGCCCGCGGCGGACTCCTGAGCGGACGGAGCACGGCGTGAACGGACACCACCACCATCACCGGTACGGGCCGACGGAGAGCGGCACGGTGATGCTCGACGTTGGCGGGGAGACGGGTGCCCTGATCATCTACACGGGGCGTGACCTACACGGTCGGGAGATCGAGATCAGTCGGAGCGACCAGGACGGCGCGGTGCGGACGCACTCGGCCGTCCGGGAGCGGATCGTCCGGGACGGGGTGTTCCACAGTGCCGTCTACCCGGATCTGACGGCGGGTCTCTATACCGTCTGGTGGGACGAGGAGACGCCCGCCGGAACGATCTCCGTCACCGGCGGGGCGATTGCCGAATTCGTCTGGCCGAGCAGCCCACCCTGGTCGACCTGAGCGCCGCGACAGGCGTACCGACCCGAGCGCCCCGTCCACATTGTGGACGGGGCGCTGTCGTCATTTCCGGCCGGACGGGCGGTCCGGGGCCAACCGCGTTAACCTGTCCCCCACCATGCTCATGATCTTGACGAGACGGTCGGACGGAGCGTCCGGCGGCGTTCCCGGGTGTCGTCCGGGGCGGCGACGCCACGGCAGAAATCTGGGGCAACTCGCCGGAGAGGGCGTTACTCGCCCGGGGTCTGAATCGATAGGGCAGGTTGCGAGGGCCGGGTGGTCCGGTGACCGTCCGGCGGCGTGTCGGGAGGACGACTCCATTATCAAGTTCGGCTTGACGGCGCACGCATTACACGCGTGTAATTTCGATGGGGTTGTTCGCGCGGAACGCAACAAATAGGGACCGGACGGACAAGCACGCCTTTCGCGTGGGGGGTTGCAGCGGCGGTGACGTCGGTGCGCGACAAGGAGGCATCTGATGGACGGCCAGCTTGAGGTGGCCGACCTGCTCGGAAACGCGCCGGAGTGGCAGGAGCGGGCACTGTGCTCGCAGACCGATCCGGAAGCGTTCTTTCCCGAGAAGGGCGGCTCGACCCGCGAGGCGAAGCGGATCTGTTCGCGGTGCGAGGTCAAGACGGAATGCCTCGAATACGCTCTCGGGCACGACGAGCGGTTCGGGATCTGGGGTGGGCTCTCCGAGCGGGAGCGGCGCAAGCTCAAGCGGCGGGCCGCCTGAGTCGACGGGTCGGGCCGGGGCGGTGGGGGCCGCCCGGCTCACGCCCGACGGAGGTCGCGGGGGTGACCGACGTCGGGCCGATATGGCCGGGGGTGCCGGCCACCTCCATGAGGGACGACCGGTCGGGTCCACGGGGGAGCGGCCGACCGCCGGTCCGCCGGTGGGGTGGTCCGGGGAGCAGGTCAGGCCAGTTCGTCCGGGTCGACCCCGAGCAGGTTCGCCACCTGCTCGATGATCACGTCATGCACCAGGTCGGCCAGGTCCTCACGGTCCATCGCGCGGAACTCCAGCGGCCGGCGGTAGAGCACGATCCGGGGCGGCACCTCCTGCCGGCCCGGCCGGCCGGGCAGCAGCCGGGCGAGCGGCACCTCGCCGTCCTCCAGTACGTCGGAGTCGTAGACGTTCAGGTCCGGGGGGACGTCCTCGACGGCGAACTCGACGCCGGCCAGTTCCTTGGCGAACCGGCGCTCCAGCGTCTCCACCGTGTCCAGCACCAGGTCGTCGAAGATCTCGGCCTTGGTCCGGGCCAGCGGCACGGTCGCCGGCACCAGCCGCCCGCGCAGGCCACGTCCGTGGCGGTCGCGGTGGTTGCGCCGGCCGGAGCCGGGGCGGCGGTGTTCCGGGCTCGTCATGAGCCAAAGGGTAGCCCTGGGCCCGCCCCGGCCCGTGGCGGCGCGCGTCGACGGGCGCGGCGGGAGCACCAGGTGCGAATTGTGATCACGGTGACGGGCGTGTCGCAAAGCGAACCGGTGCGCCGGACCCGGTAATGGGGATACCCTGCCGCACGTGAGGTCACCACGGCGCTGCTCCCGTAACGGCTGCCCCCGGCAAGCGGTCGCCACATTGACCTATGTCTACAACGAGTCGACGGCGGTGGTGGGCCCGCTGGCGGCGTTCGCCGAGCCGCACACGTACGACCTGTGTGAGCAGCACGCGCGGAGCCTGACCGCCCCCCGGGGCTGGGACGTCGTCCGGCACGAGGGCGAGTTCGAACCGCCGCCGCCCACCACCGACGACCTGGTCGCCCTGGCCGAAGCCGTCCGCGAGGCGGCCCGCCCGGTCGCCCCCCGCCCGCCCCAGGACGACCACGACCCCCACCACCCCAACCCCCAGACCCCTCCCACCGGCCGCCGCGGCCACCTCCGCGTGATCCCCCCCAACCACTGACCCCCGCTGTCCCCCGCCCCGCCTCCCGCTTTCCCCGGTGATCAAGAGGTTTGCGTCAGTCTGAAGATCGACTATGACGCAAACCTCTTGATCACCGGGGCGTCAGCGGTGGGTGAGCGGGTGGGGAGGGGAGGCCGGGTGGGGTCAGTGGCCCAGGAGGGGGGAGAGGGCGGTGGCGCGGCGGGCGGGACGGCCGGTGCGGCGTTCGACCCCGTCGGCCGAGGACATCACCCGGAGGCCGGCGTTGATCGCCAGCCAGCGCAGTGGTTCCGGCTCCCAGCGGGGAGAGCGGTGGCCCACCCACGGCAGGGCGGTCAACTCCGACTCCACGCCCCGGACCAGGTCGGCGAGGGTACGGCCGGCCAGGTTGCTCGTCCCCACCCCGTCGCCGACGTAGCCGCCGGCCCAGGCCAGCCCGGTCGACCTGTCCAGCCCGACCGAGGCGGACCAGTCCCGGGCCACCCCGAGCGGGCCGCCCCAGGCCTGCTCGACCGGCACGTCCGGCCCGAGCACCGCAAAGAGCTCCCCAAGCGTCCGGCGCAGCGCGGCGAAGACCCGGGGCTCCCGGTCGTACCCGGGGGAGACCCGGGAGCCGAAATGGTACGGCGCACCCCGCCCGCCGAAGGCGAGCCTCCCGTCGGCCGTGCGCTGGCCGTACACGATGAGGTGCCGGTAGTCGGAGAAGGTCTCCCGGTCGGCCAGCCCGATCCGCTCCCACGTACGTGGGGGCAGCGGCGCGGTCACCACCATCAGCGAGTACACCGGGGCGACGGTGCGCCGATGGCCGGGCAGCGCCGGGGTGTACGCCTCGGTGGCCCGTACGACCACCTCCGCCCGTACCGTGCCGTGCGGGGTGACCACCGCGCCGGGCCGGATCGCGGTGACCGGGGAACGCTCGTGCAGGCGCACCCCGAGCCGGCACACCGCGCGGGCCAGGCCCCGGACCAGTTTCGCCGGGTGCACGGCGGCGCAGTGCGGGGTGTACGTGCCGCCGCGTACCCCCTCGGCGGCGCACCGGGCGGCGGCCCCGGCGGCGTCGAGCAGCACCAGGTCGTCGGGGTCGAGCCCGTGTTCCCGGGCCTCGGCGACGGCGGCCCGGGCCCGGCCGAGCTGCACGTCGGTGCGGGCCAGCAGCACCGTCCCGCCGTGCCGCCAGTCGCAGTCGATGCCCTCGGCGGCGGCCACCCGGCCGACCTCGGCGACGGTGCCGTGCATGGCCCGCTGCATCGCCAGCGCCGACGCCGGGCCGTGCCGACGGGCCAGCGCCGGCAGCGCGGTGGGGAACAGCGCCGAGCACCAGCCGCCGTTGCGCCCGGACGCGCCGTACCCGGCGATCTCGGCCTCCAGCACGACGATCCGCAGCGTCGGATCGGCGCGGGCGAGGTAGTACGCCGTCCACAGCCCGGTGTAGCCGGCGCCGACGACCACCACGTCGGCGTCGGTGTCGCCGGGCAACGCCGGACGCGGGGTCAACGGCTCGTCCACCGTGGACAGCCAGTGGGACAGTTCCTGGTAGCGCACGTGCGGCTCCGGGGGAGGGCGTCGGTGGTCTACAGGCGGGACCACGCCTCGGTGAGGACGGCGCGCAGGATCTGCTCCATCTCGTCGAACTGCTCCTGCCCGGCGATCAGCGGCGGGGCGAGCTGGACCACCGGGTCACCCCGGTCGTCGGCCCGGCAGTAGAGCCCGGCCGCGAACAGCGCCGAGGACAGGAAGCCGAGCAGCAGCCGCTCCGACTCGGCCTCGTCGAAGGTGGCCTTCGTCGCCTTGTCCTTGACCAGCTCGATGCCGTAGAAGTAGCCGTCGCCCCGGACGTCGCCGACGATCGGCAGGTCGGTGAGCTTCTCCAGGGTGGTCCGGAAGGCGCCCTCGTTGGCCCGGACGTGGCCGACCAGGTCCTCCCGGGCGAACAACTCCAGGTTGGCCAGGGCCACCGCGCAGGACACCGGGTGGCCCCCGAAGGTCACCCCGTGGGCGAACATGCCGGTCTCGGTGAGGAACGGCTCCATCAACCGGTCGCTGGCGATCATCGCGCCCAGCGGGGCGTAGCCGGAGGTGATGCCCTTGGCGGTGGTGACGATGTCGGGCCGGTAGCCGTACCGGGTGGCGCCGAAGTACTCGCCGAGCCGCCCCCAGGCACAGATCACCTCGTCGCTGACGAGCAGCACGTCGTATGCGTCGCAGATCTCGCGTACCCGCTGGAAGTAGCCGGGCGGCGGCGGGAAGCAGCCGCCGGAGTTCTGCAACGGCTCCAGGAACACCGCCGCCACGGTGTCCGGCCCCTCCCGTTCGATGGCCCGGCGGATCTCGTCGGCGGCCCAGGCACCGAACGCCTCGGGCGAGTCGCCGTGCTCGGGGGCCCGGTAGAAGTTGGTGTTCGGCACCTTGACCCCGCCGGGCACCAACGGCTCGAAGTCGCTCTTGATGCCGGGCAGGCCGGTGATCGACAGCGCGCCCATCGAGGTGCCGTGGTAGGCGAGGTACCGGCTGACCACCTTGTGCTTGGTCGGCCTGCCGGTGCGCTTGAAGTAGGCGCGGGCCAGCTTCCACGCCGCCTCGACGGCGTCCGAGCCGCCGGTGGTGAAGAAGACCCGGTTGAGGTCGCCGGGCGTCAGCGAGGCGATCTTCTCGGCCAGCTCGACGGCCTTCGGGTGGGCGTACGACCACAGCGGGAAGTACGCCAGCTCGCCGGCCTGCTTCGCGGCGGCCCTGGCCAGTTCGGTGCGCCCGTGCCCGGCGTTGACGACGAACAGCCCGGCGAGCCCGTCCAGGTAGCGGCGGCCCTGCGCGTCCCAGACGTACGCGCCCTCGCCGCGCACGATGGTCGGCACCTCCCCGCCGGAGTAGCTGGCCATCCGGGTGAAGTGCATCCAGAGGTGGTCGGTGGCGTCGGCCATTGTCAGCCCCATCGGGTCTCGGGCCGGTCAGGAGGGGGAACCGGCCGCTCTGCCCTCGGTTATCCCACAGCCTCGCCGCGAAATGCAAGCCCAACTCATGTTGGGTGCAACGGATTCAGTGCGAGTGAGATCCGAGGGCAACGGATTTCGTACTCACTGGGTGGCGGGTGGCCTGACCGGGGCGGGCGGCATGATCGACTCAATGTCGACCCCGTGGCGGGGTCCGGGTGTGGGAATGCCGCCACTTCGGCTCCCAGGAGTGGATCGAGGGACGGGGCTCAGGCCGTACCCCAGCTGTAGGTCTGTTTGTGGAGCTTGAGGTAGACGAACGCCTCGGTGGCGAGCACCCCGGGCACCGAGCGCAGCCGTTGCAGGATCTCCAGCAGGTGGGCGTCGTTGCGGCAGACCACCTCGGCGAGCAGGTCGAACGAGCCGGCGGTGATCACCACGTAGTCGATCTCGTCGAACTCGGCCAGCCGGTCGGCGACGGCCTCCAGGTCGCCGTCGGTACGCAGGCCGATCATGGCCTGGCGGGGGAAGCCGAGCTGGAGCGGGTCGGTCACCGCGACGATCTGCATCACCCCGGCGTCGAGCAGCCGCTGCACCCGCTGGCGGACCGCCGCCTCGGAGAGCCCGACCGCCTTGCCGATCGTCGCGTACGGTCGGCGGCCGTCCTCCTGCAACTGCTCGATGATCTGCTTCGCCACGTCGTCCAACCGCGCGTGGCTGGCCCCCTCACGCACCGCGACGCGTCGCCCGCCGGTGCCGTGCTCCTGCTGCCGGATCGTCATCGTCCGCTCCCCATGTCCGTTTCCCCCCGTCGGGCTTGGTGTCGCCCGCGCAGTCTGGCGTAATTCGTCGTCACAGCCTATTCCAGCAACGGAATCCCTTGTGAGGGCGGTGACCTCATGCCAGGATCAGTCGTCTCAGGCACCCGACCCTCCCGCCGGCGCCGCACCCCGTCCCCGCCGCCGACGGACGACCCCCTAGGAGTCGTCACATGCGTACTCCCCTCCGGCCCCTCACCCGGCGTGGACTGCTCACCGGCACCCTCGGATCGGCCGCCCTGCTCGCCACGGGCGGCAGCCTCACCGGTTGCGGCACCAAGGCGGCGACCCAGACCGAAGCCGGCTGCACGAGCGACGACCTGTCCGCCACGGAGAAGACCCTCGCCTTCTCCAACTGGCCGCAGTACATGGACGTGGACGACAAGGACGCCGCCAAACGCCCCAGCCTCGACGCGTTCGTCGCCGCCAGCGGCATCCAGGTGACCTACACCGAGGACATCAACGACAACAACGAGTTCTTCGGCAAGGTGCAGAACCAGTTGGCCGGCTGTCAGAGCACCGGGCGGGACATCATCGTCCTGACCGACTGGATGGCCGCCCGGATGATCCGGCTCGGCTGGATCCAGAAGCTCGACCCGGCCAAGTTGCCGAACGTGGCTGCCAACCTGCTGCCGTCGCTGCGCGGGCGCTCCTTCGACCAGGAGAACCGGGCCGCGATCCCGTGGCAGTCCGGCCTCGCCGGGCTGGCCTACAACGGCAGCGTCACCGGGGAGATCCGCACCATCGACGAACTGCTCACCCGCTCGGACCTCAAGGGCAGGGTGACCGCCCTGTCGGAGATGCGGGACACCATGGGCCTGCTGCTCCAAGCCAACGGGCACGACCCGTCGAACTTCACCGCCGCCCAGTTCGACGACGCCCTCGCCAAGCTGCGTAAGGCCGTCGAGTCGAAGCACATCCGCCGGTTCACCGGCAACGACTACGCCCCCGACCTGGCCAAGGGCGACATCGCCGCGTGTGTCGGCTGGTCCGGCGACGTGATCCAGCTGGCGGGCGACAACCCCAGAATCAGGTTCGTCGCGCCGGACTCGGGGGTGATGCTGTTCAGCGACAACATGCTGGTGCCGAACAGGGCCACCCACCGGGCCAACGCGGAAGCGCTGATCGACCACTACTACCAGCCGGCGGTGGCGGCGAAGCTCGCCGCGTACGTCAACTACATCTGCCCGGTCGAGGGCGCCCAGGCCGAGATGGAGAAGATCGACCCGGAACTGGCCGCCAACCCGCTGATCTTCCCGGACGACGCCCTGCTGGCGAAGTCCAAGGTCTTCATGGCCCTGGACGAGAAACAGGAGAAGGAGTACGAGTCCAGGTTCCAGCAGGTCATCGGGGCGTGAGCGGGATGGCGAACGAGGCAGCCACCGGTGACCTGCGGCTGGTCGACCTGACCAAACGGTACGGCATCTTCACCGCCGTCGACGACCTCACCCTGACCGTCCCGCAGGGGTCCTTCTTCGCCCTGCTCGGGGCGTCCGGCTGCGGCAAGACGACCACCCTGCGGATGATCGCCGGGCTGGAGGAGCCCACCGCCGGGCGGGTGCTGCTGGGCGACCGGGACATCAGCCGGCTGCGGCCGTACCGGCGGCCGGTCAACACGGTCTTCCAGAGCTACGCGCTCTTCCCGCACCTGGACGTCGCCGAGAACGTGGCCTTCGGGCTGCGGCGGCGGGGCATCCGCAAGGTCGACGGCCAGGTCCGGCAGATGCTGTCGCTGGTCCAGCTCGACGGGTTCGGCAGGCGTCGCCCCGCGCAGCTCTCCGGCGGCCAGCAGCAGCGGGTCGCACTGGCCCGCGCCCTGATCAACCACCCGCAGGTGCTGCTGCTCGACGAACCGCTCGGCGCGCTCGACCTGAAGCTGCGCCGGCAGATGCAGATCGAGCTGAAACGCATCCAGACCGAGGTCGGCATCACCTTCGTGCACGTCACCCACGACCAGGAGGAGGCCATGACGATGGCCGACACGGTCGCGGTGATGAACGCCGGGCGGATCGAGCAGCTCGGCGCGCCCGCCGAACTCTACGAGTACCCGGCGACCGCGTTCGTGGCGAACTTCCTCGGCCAGTCCAACCTGCTCGCCGCCGAGGCCGCCGGCCCGGCCGGGTCCGCGGTGCCGGTCACCGCGCACGGCGCGCGCCTCTCGGTGCCCGTCGACCGCGCCCGCGTCGACCGGGGTGCGGTCTACCTGGGGGTACGCCCCGAGAAGCTGCACCTGGCCGAGGCCGTCGACGAGGTGCCGGCCGGCCACCAGCACGTGCCGGGGGTGATCACCGACGCGTCGTACGTGGGGGTGAGCACGCAGTACCTGGTGCGTACCGGTTGGGGCAGTGAACTGTCCGCGTTCGCGGCGAACAGCGGCGTCGGCCGGCAGCACCAGGTCGGCGCGTCGGTGGTGGCGCACTGGGACCCCCGGCACGCCTTCCTGCTGCCCCGCGAGCCGGGCCAGGACGACCGCACCACCCCGCTGCTCGACGAACCGGTCAAGGTGCCGTCGTGACCGCCCTGGCGCAGCTCGGCGGCGGGGGGAGCGCATCGGGGGCGGCACCGCCGCGCCAGGGCCGGCACCGGCTGCTGCCGTACCTGCTGCTGTTGCCGGGGGCGGCCTGGCTGGTGCTGTTCTTCGTCGTGCCGCTGGTGCAGCTCGCCGCCGCCAGCCTCTACGACCCGACCGGTTCGCTCTCCACCGGGTACGCGCTGACCTGGGCGTTCGGCAACTATCCGGAGGCGTTGCAGGCGTACGCGCCGCAGTTCGCCAGGTCGTTCGGCTACGCCGGGGCGGCACTGGTGCTGGCCCTGCTGCTGGGCTACCCGCTGGCGTACGCGATCGCCCAGAAGGCCGGCCGGTGGAAGAACCTGCTGCTGGTCTGCGTGGTCGCCCCGATGTTCACCAGTTTCCTGGTGCGCACCCTGGCCTGGAAGACCATCCTGTCGGACAACGGCGCGCTGGTCGGGCTGCTGCGCGACGTCCACCTGCTCGGCCCGGACGGGCGGCTGCTCGCCACCCCCGTCGCGGTGGTGCTCGGGTTGACGTACAACTTCCTGCCGTTCCTGGTGCTGCCGCTGTACGCGAGCCTGGAGCGGCTCGACCGGCGGCTGCTGGAGGCGGCCGGCGACCTGTACGCGGGCCCGCTGCACGCCTTCCGCACGGTCACCCTGCCGCTGTCGATGCCCGGCTTGATCGCCGGCACGCTGCTGTTCTTCATCCCGGCCACCGGCGACTACATCAACGCCGAACTCCTCGGCACCCCCAACGAGTACATGATCGGCAACGTCGTCGACTCGGCGTTCCTCGTCCGGCTGGACTACCCGCAGGGCGCCGCCCTGTCCTTCCTGCTGATGGCGGCGATCCTCGCGGTGGTCTTCGGCTACCTGCGCAGAGCCGGCACGGAGGATGTCCTGTGAGCGCGAGGAGTGCAACGCAGCGGAGCCCCGCAGTCGCGCAGGGCAGGCTCCCATGAGGGTGTCGCGGTGGTTGGCCGACCGGTGGGTGATGATCGTCGCCCTGCTGGTGCTCGGCTACCTGTTCCTGCCGATCGCCGTGGTCGCCGGCCTCTCCCTCAACCGTCCGTCGAGCCGGCTGTCGTACGACTTCAACGAGTTCACCCTGGACAACTGGCGGCAGCCCTGCGCCACCCCCGAGATGTGCGACGCGGTGGTCCGCAGCGTGCAGATCGGTTTCCTCGCCACCGTCGGGTCCACGGTGATCGGCACGCTGATGGCGTTCGCCCTGGTCCGGCACCGGTTCCGGGGGCGCGGCGGGATCAACCTGCTGATCTTCCTGCCGATGGCGACGCCGGAACTGGTGCTGGGCACCTCGCTGCTCGCCCTGTTCGTCTCCGCCGGGGTGCCGCAGGGCTTCTGGACCGTCGTCATCGCGCACGTGATGTTCTGCGTGTCGTTCGTGGTGGTGACGGTCAAGGCCCGACTCGCCGGGATGGACCGGCGGCTGGAGGAGGCCGCGATGGACCTCTACGCCAGCGAGTGGCAGACGTTCCGGCGGATCACCCTGCCCCTGGTGCTGCCCGGCATCGTCGCCGCCGCCCTGCTGGCCTTCTCGCTCAGCTTCGACGACTTCATCGTGACGAACTTCAACGCCGGCACCACCGTCACCTTCCCCACGTACGTCTGGGGCGCCGCCCAGCGCGGCATCCCACCGCAGGTCAACGTGATCGGAACGGCGATGTTCGGCATCGCCCTGCTGCTCGTCGGGCTGAGCACGCTGCGCGGTCGACGGGGCCGACGGGCCGCGCTCCCGGTCGCCGACGCGCCCGGTCGACGGGCGACAGGCCCGTCGTGATCCTCCCGCGTACCGGCCGGGCGCTCGTCGAGGCGACGCCCGGCCGGTACGCGCACCACCGCCCCGACCCTGCCCGTCCGGCCGCCGACATCAACCTCACCCACCGGTCGCCGGCCCGCGCCGACGCGCACGACGACCGGCGTCGGTACCGGCTCCGTACGCCCGATCGTCCTGGTTTGGGGTTCGATTCCTGATGCGTATCCTGCTCGTCGGTGCCGGCGGGGTCGGCTCCGCCGCCGTCGCCGTCGCCGCCCGTCGTTCCTTCTTCGACACCGTCGTCGTCGCCGACTACGACCCGGTCCGGGCCGAGCGGGCCGTCGCCGGGCACGGCGACCGGTTCGTCGCCGCCCGGGTCGACGCCTCCTCGGCGGACGCGGTCGCCGCGCTCTGCCGGGAACACCGGATCACCCACGTGCTCAACGCCGTCGACCCGCGGTTCGTCATGCCGATCTTCGCCGGGGCGTTCGCCGCCGGGGCGGACTACCTGGACATGGCGATGTCGCTGTCCCACCCGCACCCGGCCCGACCGTACGCCGAGACCGGGGTGAAGCTCGGTGACGCGCAGTTCGCCGCCGCCACCACCTGGGCGGACGCCGGTCGGCTGGCGCTGTGCGGGATCGGCGTCGAACCGGGCCTGTCCGACGTGTTCGCCCGGTACGCCGCCGACGAACTGTTCGCCGACATCGACGAGATCGGCATCCGCGACGGCGCGAACCTCACCGTCGACGGCTACGACTTCGCCCCGTCGTTCTCCATCTGGACCACCATCGAGGAGTGCCTCAACCCGCCGGTGATCTGGGAGCGGGACCGGGGCTGGTTCACCACCGAACCGTTCAGCGAACCGGAGGTCTTCGACTTCCCGGCCGGCATCGGCCCGGTCGAGTGCGTCAACGTCGAGCACGAGGAGGTGCTGCTGATCCCGCGCTGGGTCAGGGCCCGGCGGGTCACCTTCAAGTACGGCCTCGGCGACGAGTTCATCGAGGTGCTCCGGGCACTGCACAAGGTCGGTCTCGACTCGACCACCCCGGTGTCGGTGCGCGGCGTGCAGGTCTCACCCCGCGACGTCGTCGCCGCCAGCCTGCCCGACCCGGCCACCCTCGGCGACCGGATGCGCGGCAAGACCTGCGCCGGCACGTACGTCACCGGCACCGGCGTCGACGGCCGGCGCCGGAAGGTCTACCTCTACCACGTCGTCGACAACGAATGGTCCATGCGGGAGTACGGCCACCAGGCGGTGGTCTGGCAGACCGCGGTCAACCCGGTGGTGGCGTTGGAGTTGCTCGCCACCGGCGGCTGGTCCGGGGTCGGGGTGCTCGGCCCGGAGGCGCTGCCACCGCGCCCGTTCCTCGACCTGCTCACCGCCTACGGCTCCCCCTGGGCAATGGAAGAGCGCTGACCCACCGCCCACCCCACCCCACCCCACCCCCCACCCCACCCCCCGCCCGGCTCGCGCCCACCGCCCCGCCCGTGGCCCCGGCCACCGCCCCGCCCGTGGCCTGGCCGCCCGCCCCCGGCCGCCCGCCCTCGCCCACGGCCCCGCCCGGGGCTCGCGCCCACCGCTCTGCCCACGGCCCCGGCCGCCCTGCCCGGTGCCCGCGATCATCGCCCTGCCCGTCGATCATGGAGTTGTGGTGGGCGGTTGGTGAGTCTTCGTAACTTTTGCGGCGCACCACAATTCCATGATCGACGGTGGGGGCGGGGGTGGGCGGTGTGGGGTGGGGTGGGGAGGGTGGGTGGGTGGGGTTGTGGATGGGGGTGGGGGTGGGGGTTGTCCACAGGGGGTGGTGGGGAGGCGGGGTGGTGGGCAGGGTGGGTGAGTGTGGCGGGGCGGCTGATTCGGTACCCGGAGTTGTTGGCGGCGGGATGGAGTCGGGAGGGGGTTCGGCGGGCGGTCGGTAAGGGGGAACTGCGCCGCTGGTCGCGGGGTGTCTACGGGCCGGGGGAGGTCGGTGGGCCGGGTCGGGTCGGTGGGGCGGGGGACTCTGGTGGGGCAGGGGACTTCGGTGGGCTGGGGAGGGGCTGGTCGGCGGGGGACGGGCGGCGTCCGAGGGGTGTCGGTGGGGCGGTGGGTGAGCGGGGTGCCCGATGGCGGGCGCTCCTGCACCGGCTTCCGGAGGGGGCGGTCGTCGGCTTCCATTCGGGTGCTCAACTGCACGGGTTCGGTGCCGTACCCAGCGGGGATCTCCACGTGATCGTGCCGGCCGGTGGGAAGGTGCCGCAGATCCGGGGTGTCGTGGTGCATCAGGCGGTGCTCGCCGTACCGGATCCGGTCCTGCTGGCCGGTCTGCCGTGCGCACCTGCGGACCGGTGCGCGGTGGACCTGGCCCGGACGGTCGCCCGGCTGGACGCACTGCCACTTCTCGACCTGTGCCTGCGGGTGGGAGCCTGTCGCCCCGAGGAGTTGACTGCCGAGCTTGCCCGACACGCGCGGTTGCGGGGCGTCGACCAGGCGCGGCAACTGGTGCGGCTCGCCGACCCCAGGTCGGAGTGTCGGCAGGAGAGTCAACTCCGGCTCGTCCTGATCGACGGTGGGCTGCCGGCACCGGAACCACAGATCTGGGTGACGGACGACGAGGGTTTCCGACGCTACCGCCTGGACCTCGGATACCGACGATCACGGGTCGGCATCGAGTACGACGGCCTGTCCCATCTCGACCGCGACCGTCTCGACCACGACCGTGCCCGGATGAACTGGCTGGCGACCCACGGCTGGCGCATGCGCCACTTCACCGCCCGCGACCTCTACCACCGCCCCTCCCTCATCACCACCCAGATAGCCGCCCTCCTCCGCCCCTGACCCACCCACCCCACCCCCCTCCACCCACCCCCACCCACCCACCCCCGACTTGTCGATCATGGAGTTGTGGCGGGCGGAAATCAGCATAAAAGGGTTGGAAAGGCCACCATAACTCCTTGATCGACGGCGGAGGTGCGGGATGGCGGTGGGTTGGGTTGAACGGGGGGTGGGTTTGGGACGTACCAGCGGGTGCAGGTGACGGCGACGACGGGAGACGTGGTGAAGGTGCAGCGCAAGCACGTACTGGCGGCGGGGGTGGCGGTGGTAGCCACGGCGGTGGTCGCGGTGGGGACCGGGTTCGGGTTCGCCGACACCACGCCCGTCCGGCCGAGCCTCTGCTCCGGCTCGGTCACCTTCTCCGCCGAGGGCGGTGCGCCCGCCGCGACGAGTGACCGGTTTCCGGTGGGTACCCGGTTGCGGGTGACGAACCTGGACAACGGGAAGGTGGCGACGGTGTCGGTGAGCGGGCCGTCGGGCAGTTGCGTGCTGCTCAACGCCGCCGCGATGGAGCTGCTGCGGGAGCCCGGCAAGAACGTGATCCGACGCCACGTGGTCGAGCGGGTCGGTGCCGACGCGCCGGCCGCCCCGGCTCCCGGCGAGACCCGGCCCGGTGCCGCCCAGCCCCCGGTCACCCAGCGGCCGACGCCACCGGCGACAGGCGTGGCGGCCGGGCCCACCGCGTGCAGCGGCCCGGTCACCTTCTCCGCCGAGGGCGGTGCGCCCGCCGCGACGAGTGACCGGTTTCCGGTGGGTACCCGGTTGCGGGTGACGAACCTGGACAACGGGAAGGTGGCGACGGTGTCGGTGAGCGGGCCGTCGGGCAGTTGCGTGCTGCTCAACGCCGCCGCGATGGAACTGGTCCGGGAGCCCGGCAAGAACGTGATCCGGCGCAACGTCGTCGAGCTGGTGCGCTGAGCGCACCCCGGTCACCCGGCGGCGGCCGGAGGCCTGGACGTCAGAGGCCTGGACGTCAGAGGCCTGGACGTCAGAGGCCTGGACGTCAGAGGCCCGGACGTCAGCCGAACGCGGCATCCAGGATGTCCAGCCCACGGGCCAACTCGGCGTCGGAGATCACCAGCGGCGGCAGGAACCGCAGCACGTTGCCGTAGGTGCCGCAGGTGAGGGTGAGCAGGCCGGCGGCGTGGCAGGCTGCCGAGACGGCGCCGGCGGCGGCCGGGTCGGGGACCAGGCCGCCCGGCCGGACCAGCTCCACGGCCAGCATCGCGCCCCGGCCGCGTACCTCGGCGATCCGGGGGTCGCGGGCGGCGACGGCCCGCAGCCGGCCGGCGAGCACCGACCCGATCCGCCGTGCGGCGGCGGCCAGGTCCAGCTCCCGCATCGTCGCGATGCTGGCCAGGGCCGCCGCGCAGGCGATCGGGTTGCCGCCGTAGGTGCCGCCGAGGCCGCCGACGTGCACCGCGTCCATCAGCTCCGCCCGGCCGGTCACCGCCGCCAGCGGCAACCCGCCGGCGATGCCCTTGGCCAGGGTGACCAGATCCGGCACCACGCCCTCGTGGTCGCAGGCGAACCAGTCGCCGGTGCGGCAGAAGCCGGTCTGGATCTCGTCGGCGACGAACACCGCCCCGGCCGCCGTCGCCCACGCGCGCAGCGCCGGCAGGAAACCCGCCGCCGGTACGACGAACCCGCCCTCGCCCTGGATCGGCTCGATCAGCAGCGCGGCCACGTTCTCCGCCCCGACCTGCTTGTCCACCAGGTCCAGCGCCCGCGCCGCCGCCTGCGCCCCGGACAGCCCGCCGTCGCGCAGCGGGTACGACATCGGCACCCGGTGGATCTCCCCGGCGAACGGCCCGAACCGGTGCTTGTACGGCATGTTCTTCGCGGTCAACGCCATGGTCAGGTTGGTCCGGCCGTGGTAGGCGTGCTCGAAGACCACCACCGCCTGCCGTCCGGTGGCGTGCCTGGCGATCTTCACCGCGTTCTCCACCGCCTCGGCACCCGAGTTGAACAGCGCCGACCGCTTCGCGAAGGTGCCCGGGGTCAGCGTGTTGAGCTGCTCGCAGACCGCCACGTACGACTCGTACGGCGCGACCATGAAGCAGGTGTGGGTGAACCGTTCGACCTGGGCCCGTACCGCCTCGACGACGCGTGGGGCGGCGTTGCCGACGCTGGTGACGGCGATGCCGGCGGCGAAGTCGATCCACTCCCGCCCGTCGACGTCGACGACCGTGCCGCCGCTGGCGGTGTCCACGTACGAGTCGATGACGCTGCCGACCCCCCGGGCCACGGCGGCACCCCGCCGCCGGTGCAGCTCCGCGCTGGCAGCCGCTGGGCCGCCTTCTGTTCGCGACTGCGGGGCTCGCAGACCCGGCTCACTCCTCGCGCTCACGGGGCTGTCCTCTGTTCGCGACTGCGGGGCTCGCAGACCCGGCTCGCTCCTCGCGCTCACGGGATCAGCCCTCGATGTGGTGCATGACGTGCTTGATCCGGGTGTAGTCCTCCAGGCTGTAGACCGACAGGTCCTTGCCGTGGCCGGAGTGCTTGAAGCCGCCGTGCGGCATCTCCGAGACGAACGGGATGTGGGTGTTCACCCAGACGCAGCCGAAGTCGAGCCGGCGGGTCATCCGCATCGCCCGGCCGTGGTCACGGGTCCAGACCGAGGCGGACAGGCCGTAGTCGACGCCGTTGGCCCAGCGCACCGCCTCGTCCTCGTCGGTGAACCGCTGCACGGTGATGACCGGGCCGAACACCTCCTGCTGGATGATCTCGTCGGCCTGGCGTACCCCGGATACCACGGTGGGGGAGTAGAAGTAGCCGCGCCCGCCCACCCGCGTACCACCGGTGTGCAGGTCGGCGTGGTCGGGCAGCCGGTCGACGAAGCCGCTGACCCGGGCGAGCTGGTTGGCGTTGTTCAGCGGGCCGTAGAGCACGTCGGCGTCGTCCGGGGCGCCGGTGCGCGTGTTGCGGGCCTGCTCGGTGAGGGCCGCGACGAAGTCGTCGTGCACGCCGGGCCCGGCCAGCACCCGGGTCGCGGCGGTGCAGTCCTGGCCGGCGTTGAAGTAGCCGCCCGTCGCGATCGCCTCGGCCGCCGCCGCGACGTCCGCGTCGTCGAAGACCACCACCGGGGCCTTGCCGCCCAGCTCCAGGTGGGTCCGCTTGAGGTCCGGCGCGGCGGCCGAGGCGACCTCCATGCCCGCCCGGGTCGAGCCGGTGATCGACACCAGCTGCGGGGTCGGGTGCGCCACCAGGGTACGGCCGGTGTCCCGGTCGCCGCAGACCACGTTGAACACCCCCGGCGGGAGGAACTCGGCGGCGATCTCGGCCAGCAGCAGCGTCGACACCGGCGTGGTGTCCGACGGCTTCAACACCACCGTGTTGCCGGCCGCCAACGCCGGGGCGATCTTCCACACCGCCATCATCAGCGGGTAGTTCCACGGGGTGACCTGCGCGCAGACGCCGATCGGCTCGCGCCGCACGTACGACGTGTGCCCCGCCAGGTACTCCCCGGCCGAGCGGCCCTCCAGCAGCCGGGCCGCCCCGGCGAAGAAGCGGAACTGGTCCACCGCCGGGGGCAGCTCCTCTTCGGCGGTGAGCTGGCGCGGCTTGCCGGTGTTGCGCACCTCCGCGTCGACCAGCTCGGCCGCCCGGGACTCCACCGCGTCGGCGAGCTTCAACAGCGCCCGCTGCCGTTCGGCCGGGGTGGCGTCCCGCCAGGTCTCGAAGGCGGTGGCGGCGGCCCGCATCGCCGCGTCCACGTCCGCCGGGCCGGAGACGGGAGCCTGGGCGAAGACGTCACCGGTGCAGGGGTCGATCAGGTCGGCGTGACCGCCGTCCACCGGGTCGACGTACGCGCCGTCGACGAAGTTGCGTAGCTGCTGCTGGTCGCTCATGGTGAGGTCTCTCCAGGGGTGGCTGGGAGTGGAGTCAGCGGGCGTAATCGCAGTATGACTGCCATCTTGGCTACTGAATTCGCGGCAGACAAGGCCTTGGGCGACTGTTTCCGTGCGACTGCCCGTCGTCTACGCTGCCGACGTGGAGCCGAGAGCGTTCTGGGTCGCCGGTCGGGCCGTGCACGGCGACGACCAGGTGACCGTCACCCACCCGTACGACGGTCGGGCGGTGGGGCGTACCAGTTGGGCCACGCCCGACCAGGTCGAGGCCGCCGTCGCCGCGGCGGCAGGGGTGGCGGCGCAGGCCGCGGCCCTGCCCGCGTACGTCCGGGCGGCGGCCCTGGACCACGTGTCCCGGGAACTCGCCGCACGGGCGGACGAGGTGGCCGACCTGATCACCGCCGAGAACGGCAAGCCCGTCACCTGGGCGCGGGCCGAGGTGGGCCGCGCGGTGTCCACGTTCCGCTGGGCGGCCGAGGAGGCCAGGCGGTTCTCCGGCGAGTTGCAGCGGCTCGACACCGACCCCGCCGCGACCGGCCGGATCGCCCTGGTCCGGCGGGCGCCCCGGGGGCCGGTGCTCGGCATCACCCCGTTCAACTTCCCGCTCAACCTGGTGGCCCACAAGGTCGCCCCGGCCCTCGCGGTCGGTGCGCCGATCGTCGTGAAGCCGGCCCCGGCGACACCGCTGTCCGCGCTGCTGCTCGGCGAGATCCTGGCCGGCACGGACCTGCCGGCCGGCATGGTGTCGGTGCTGCCGCTGCCCAACGACCGCACCGCCGCCCTGGTCGACGACCCCCGGCTGCCGGTGGTGTCGTTCACCGGCTCCGGGCCGGTCGGCGCGCAGATCCGTGGCCGGGTGCCCCAGAAACACGTCACCCTGGAACTCGGCGGCAACGCGGCGGCGGTGGTCTGCGCCGACTGGTCGTCCGACGACGACCTGGACTTCGCCGCCCGACGGATCGCCACCTTCGGCAACTACCAGGCCGGGCAGTCCTGCATCGCCGTGCAACGGGTCCTCGTGCACGAGCGACGCCACGCCGCCTTCCTGTCCCGGCTGGTCGCCGCCGTGCGGGCGCTGCGCACCGGCGACCCGACCGCCGAGTCCACCGACGTCGGGCCGCTGGTCTCCGTCGAGGCGGCCCGCCGGGTCGAGACGTGGGTCGACGAGGCCGTCGCCGCCGGGGCCACTGTCGAGGTCGGGGGCCGCCGCGACGGCGCCAGCTACCCACCCACCGTGCTGACCGGGGTGCCGCCGTCGGCGAAGGTCTGCGCGGAGGAAGTCTTCGGGCCGGTGCTCGTGGTGTCCCCGGTGGGGAGCGACGACGCCGCGTTCGCCGCCGTCAACGACTCGGCGTACGGGTTGCAGGCCGGGGTGTTCACCCACCGGCTCGACGTGGCGTTCACCGCCGCCCGGGTGCTGGAGGTGGGCGGCGTGATCATCGGCGACGTGCCGTCGTACCGGGCCGACCAGATGCCGTACGGGGGCGTCAAGGGCAGCGGAGTCGGCCGGGAGGGGGTCCGCGCGGCGATGGACGACTACACCGAGCCGCGGGTGCTGGTGCTGACCGGGATGCCGCTGTAGCGCCTGACCGGCGGTGGCCGATTAGGCTGGGGCGATGACTGACCCCGCTGCCAAGAAGCGTCAGACGACCGCCTGGGTGTCGGGCATGGCCATCGGCATCGTCATCGGGCTGATGATGTTCCGGGACGCCGTCGGTGTGGCGTTCGGGATCTCCATCGGTGTCGCTTTCGCCATCGCCTTCGGTGCCTTCGACAGGAAGAAGGAGGGTGGGCGCGACGGTGAGCCCGGCTGAGACCGCCGAGCGGCCGGAGCGCGGGGACGCCGGGTCGCCGGGGTTGACGGTCGCCGAGGCGGTGGCCGTGCAGGACCGGTTGCGGCCCCGGGTGGACCTGGTCGGGCCGGGTCCCCGCCGGCCCGCGACGGTCGCCGGCCTCGACGTGGCGTACGCGCCTGACGGCGACCTGCTCGCCGCTGCGGTGACCGTGCTCGACACCGCGACCCTGACGGTGGTGGACCACGCGGTCAGCGTGGGCCGGCCCGCGTTCGGGTACGTGCCGGGGCTGTTCGCCTTCCGTGAGCTGCCCGCCCTGCTGGCCGCCCTGGACCGGCTGACCACCCGCCCCGAGCTGCTGGTCTGCGACGGGCACGGGGTGGCCCATCCGCGCCGCTTCGGATTGGCCTGCCACCTGGGCGTGGTGACCGGGCTCCCCGCGATCGGCGTGGGCAAGACCCCGCTGGTCGGCGAGTGGACCGGGCCCGGCCCGCGCCGGGGGGACACCGCCGGTCTGGTCGACGCCGGTGAGGTGGTCGGTCGGGTGCTGCGTACCCGGGACGGGGTGAAGCCGGTTTTCGTCAGCGTCGGGCACCGGATGGGACTGGACAACGCCGTCGCGCAGGTGCTCGCGTTGACCCCGCGGTACCGGCTGCCGGAGACCACCCGTACCGCCGACCGGCTCTGCCGCGAGACCCTCGCCGCTGCCACCGGCCCGGCCCGCGCCGCCGGCTGAGGGGACGCGGGCCGGCCGGAGCCGGACGGGTCGGGTCGAGGGGTAATGCTGCCCACATGCGGGGCGCTCTGTCACCGGGTGCCCTGTCGCGCTGGTAGTAACCTGGCCGGCGGCCCCCGCCGGGGCGGAGGGGGTGGGAGATGTCCGTGCGTCGGCAGGTGGCGCGGGTGGTGACCGTCGGTGCGCTGCTCGGTGCCCTGGTGGCGGCCGGCGCGCTCCCCGCCCACGCGGACGAGGACCGGGTGCGGGTGCGGGCCTCGGGCAGCTTCTCCGCCGGTGGTTCCCCGGGCGGGGTCTCGATCGAGGTGCGCAAACGCACCGACGGGTGCGTGCTGCTGCGGACCGGGTTGGGGCTGAGCCTGGCCGGGGTTGGCGCGGACCAGGTGCGGGTAGAGGTGAACGTCGGGGGGCGATGGTCCACTGTGCCCGTCTCCGGTGGCGGCGGCGTGCTCCAGGTCTCCCGTACCCCGTCGGCGGGTCCACCGTTGTGCAGGGGGAAGGGCAGCACCGTCCGCTATCGGGTGGCTTTCCTCGCCGGGACGCCGGGGGGCCGGCTGGACGTGGTCGGTGAGGCGACGACCGCGGTCGGCCGGCTGATCGGCCGGGGCGCCGACACGTCCCGGGTCGGCGGACGGGCCGCCGGCTCCCCGACGCCGAGTTCCACCCCCACCAGGAAGCCCACCCCCACCCCGACGCCCGACGCGACCACGCCCGCGCCGACGACGGCGACCGCCGGGGCCGCGCTCGCCGCCCCGGCGGCCGGCCCGGCCGGCACCGCCGCCGCAGAGACCTCCGGAGGATCCATGACCATGTTTGCCGGCATCGCCCTGGTGATCCTGGGCGCCGGGCTCATCGCCCTGCTGATCTTCCGGTCTCGCGCCGACCGGGCCGCGGTCGACCCGGGCCGGGCCGCCGACCCGGTCGACCTGCCGGTCCTGCCGCAACCCCGTAACCCCGGCCCGACCACCTACCGCTCCGGGGGTGCGGCGGGGGCCCCGGCCCCCGCCGGCCAGGTGTACGGGCAGCCGCAGCCGCCCGCGCCCGCCCGCCCGGGTGGCCTGTACGGGGCACCGGCCGCCTACCCGACGGTGACGCCCACCCCGCGCCCGGCCGGCGGGGTGTACGGCAGCCGCCCGGCCTCCGCCCCGCCCGTCCAGGGCGGTCCGGTCTCCGCGCCGCCCGCGTCGACCCCGCCGGTCTCCGCCCCGCCCGCACCGGGCCGGCCGGCGTCACCGCCCGCCACCGGCGGCGAAGCGACGACGATCATGCCCGACCTCCCCGGCTAGGAGGGGACGGACGCCACCGCTCCGATACGCTCAGGGTCGTTGACGACCCCTGTCGAGGAGCTGAAACCGGTGTCTGACCTGTCCCAGATCGTGAAGGCGTACGACGTCCGTGGGACGGTGCCCGACCAGTGGGACGAGCGGGTCGCCGAAGCCCTCGGTGCCGCCCTCACCCGGGTGCTCGACGATTCGGGCGAGCCGCGCGGGGCCGTGCTGATCGCGCACGACATGCGGGCCACCGGCCCGGGGCTGGCCGCCGCCTTCGCCGACGGCGTGCGGGCCGAGGGGCGGGCCGTGATCGAGCTGGGGCTCGCCTCCACCGACATGCTCTACTACGCCTCCGGCGCGCTCGGCCTGCCCGGGGCGATGTTCACCGCCAGTCACAACCCGGCGCAGTACAACGGCATCAAGATGTGCCGTTCCGGGGCCCGGCCGATCGGCCAGGACAGCGGCCTGGCCGACATCCGGGCCCAGGCCCAGGCGCTGCTGGACGCCGGCACCCGGCCCGCCGCCGCCTCGCCGGCCCCGGTCGACAGGCGTGACCTCCTCCCCGACTACGCGGCCCACCTGCGCAAACTGGTCGACCTGTCGACCATCCGTCCGCTCAAGGTGGTGGTGGACGCCGGCAACGGGATGGGCGGCTACACGGTGCCGAGCGTGCTCGGCGACGCGGCGTTGCCGGCCCTGCCGCTGGAGATCGTGCCGCTCTACTTCGAGCTGGACGGCACCTTCCCCAACCACGAGGCCAACCCGCTCGACCCGAGGAACCTGGTCGACCTCCAGCGGGCCGTGGTGACCCACTCCGCCGACCTCGGCCTGGCCTTCGACGGCGACGCCGACCGGTGCTTCGTGATCGACGAGCGGGGCGAGCCGGTCTCCCCGTCGGCGATCACCGCCCTGGTCGCCGCCCGCGAGCTGGCCAAGCACCCGGGGTCCACGGTGATCCACAACCTGATCACCTCCCGGGCCGTGCCGGAGATCATCCGCGAGCACGGGGGCGTGCCGGTGGTGGCCCGGGTGGGGCACTCCTTCATCAAGGCCGAGATGGCCCGGACCAACGCGATCTTCGGCGGGGAGCACTCCGCGCACTACTACTTCCGGGACTTCTGGTTCGCCGACACCGGCATGCTCGCCGCCATGCACACCCTGGCCGCGCTGGGCGAGCAGTCCCAGCCGCTGTCCCTGCTGGCCAGCGTCTACGAGCGGTACGTCGCCTCCGGCGAGATCAACTCCACGGTCACCGACCAGGCCGCCCGGGTCGCGGCGGTGCGGGCGGCGTACCCGCAGGCGGAGGCCGACGAACTGGACGGTCTCACCCTGCGGTTCCCCGACGGCGCGTGGTTCAACCTGCGCGCGTCCAACACCGAGCCGCTGCTGCGGCTCAACGTCGAGGGCCCGACCGAGGAGCGGATGACCTCGCTGCGCGACGAGGTGCTGGAGCGGGTTCGCCGATAAGATCCCCTCCGCCGGTCGGCACCGCCCACCGGCACAGACCACACACGTGGAAGGAGCCGCGCCGTGGCCCTGGACCCGCAGTTGCTCGAAATCCTCGCCTGCCCGGACACACACCACGCACCGCTGGACTACGACGCTCAGGCCCAGACCCTCACCTGCACGCAGTGCGGTCGCATCTTCGAGGTGCGCGACGACGTGCCGGTGCTGCTGCTGGACGAGGCTCGTGGCGGGCCGGAGGCGCAGCGGTGATGGACGGAACGGCCGGCGTCAGCGGCCGGCGGGTGGCCGACGAGTCGATCCTGGACGACCCGGACGCGGTCGCCGCCCACGACCCGGGCGGCATGCTGCGCTTCACCGCCTCGGCGGGGGCCCAGGTGCGGGAGTCCGCCGCGCTGGCCGCCGAGGCCAACCTGGCGCTGCTGGAGGACGAGGGCCGCCCGCGTGCGGTCGTCATCGCCGGCATCGGCACCGCCGGGCGGACCGGCGACGTGCTGGCCACGGTCGCCGGGCCGCGCTGCCCGGTGCCGGTGATCCCGCACCGCAGCGCCGGGGTGCCCGGCTGGGTCGGTGCGGCCGACGTGGTGATCGCGGTCAGCGCGTCCGGCCGTAGCCCGGAGGCGTTGGGCGCCGCCGAGGCAGCGCACCGTCGGGGTGCCCGGCTGGTCGCGGTGGGCGCGCCCGACTCGCAGTTGCAGTCGGTGGCCGAACGGGCCCGCGCGCCGTTCATCCCGGTGCCCCGTCGTGCCCCGGCCCGGGCCAGCCTCTGGGCGCTCACCGTGCCGGTTCTGCTCGCCGCCCGTACGCTCGGCCTGGTGAAGGTCAACGAGGCGGATCTGGCCGAGACGGCGGCCCGGCTGGACGCCGACGCCGACCGGTGCCGGTCGACCGCCGAGTCCTTCGTCAACCCGGCGAAGTCGCTGGCCCTCGGGCTGGCCGGGTCGATTCCGATCGTCTGGGGCTCGTCCCCGCTGGCCACCGTGGCGGCCCGCCGCTTCGGCGACACGCTGTCGGCCAACGCCCGGTACCCGGTGGTGACCGGGGCGCTTGGTGAGGCCGGCCGGGGCCGGGTCGGCCTGCTCGACGGTGTCTTCGGCGGCCTGGTGGAGTCGACGCGGGACATCTTCGCCGACCCCGACGAGGTCGAGCCCGATCCGACCCGGCTGCGGCTGGTGCTGCTGCGCGACGGCGGCCTCAACGCCGACGACGACACCGACGAGCCGCTGGCCGTCGAGGAGCGTCGCGCCGACGCGGTGCAGACCCTCGCGGAGCGGCGCGGGGTGCGCTGCGACGTGGTCACCGCCGAGGGCGGCTCCGCGCTGGAACGGCTCGCCTCCCTCGTCGCGGTGCCCGACTTCGCGTCGATCTATCTGGCCCTGGCCCATGGGCTGGACCCGATGGCCGTTCCGGCCGTCACCGAGATGAAGGAGCTGTCGAACCAGTGAGCGCGAACGGCGGTACCAAGGCGATCATCGCCGCCCTGCTGGCGAACGTCGGTATCGCCATCACCAAGTTCATCGCCTTCCTGCTGACCAGTTCGTCGTCGATGCTGGCGGAGTCGATCCACTCGGTGGCCGACTCGGGCAACCAGGCGCTGCTGCTGCTCGGCGGCAAGCGGGCCAAGCGGGCGGCCACCCCGCAGCACCCCTTCGGGTACGGCCGGGAGCGCTACATTTACGCGTTCATCGTGTCGATCGTGCTGTTCAGCCTCGGTGGCCTGTTCGCGCTGTACGAGGCGTGGCACAAGGCGGCCGACCCGCACCCGATCACCTCGTGGCAGTGGGTGCCGGTGACGGTGCTGCTGGCCGCGATCGTGATGGAGGGGTTCTCCTTCCGTACGGCGATCAAGGAGTCGAACCACACCCGGGGCAGCCAGTCCTGGGTGAACTTCATCCGTCGGGCCAAGGCGCCGGAGCTGCCGGTCGTGCTGCTGGAGGACTTCGGCGCACTGGTCGGCCTGGTGCTCGCGCTGTTCGGCGTGGGGATGACGCTGGCCACCGGCAACGGCATGTGGGACGCCGCGGGCACCGCGATGATCGGCGTCCTGCTGGTGATCATCGCGGTCGTGCTGGCGATCGAGACGAAGAGCCTGCTGCTCGGCGAGGGTGCCGACCCGGGCGAGGTGGCGACGATCGAGCGGGCCGTCACCGACGGCCCCGAGGTCGAGCGGATCATCCACATGAAGACGCTCTACCTCGGCCCGGAGGAGCTGATGGTGGCCGCGAAGATCGGCGTGCCGGCCTGGGAGAGCGCCGAGGAACTGGCCCGGGGCATCAACGCGGTCGAGGCGCGCATCCGCGCGGCCGTGCCGATCGCCCGGGTGATCTATCTGGAGCCGGACATCTACAGCGTCGCCGCCGAGCGGGCGGGCACCGGCACGGCCGCGCCGACCGCCGCGGCTCCGGCGTCGGGTGGGTCGAGTGAGGTGGCCGGGCGGGCCGGAGGCTGACCGTGGAACTGCTGCACGGGTCGATCCGCGACTACGCCTGGGGGTCCCGCTCGGCGCTCGCCGAGTTGCAGGGGCGACCGGTGCCGACCGACGGCCCGGAGGCGGAGCTGTGGCTGGGCGCCCATCCGGGCGGGCCGGCGATGGTCGACCGGGACGGCGAGCGGGTCAGCCTGACCGACCTGCTGGTCGCCGAGCCGGACCACTGGCTCGGCGAGGAGGTGGTCGGCCGGTTCGGCACCCGGCTGCCGTTCCTGTTGAAGGTGCTCGCCGCGGAGGCCCCGTTGAGCCTCCAGGCCCACCCCGACGCCGAGCAGGCCCGCGCCGGGTACGCCGCCGAGCAGGCCGAGGCCGGGCCGGCTGACGGGCCGGCCGGCGACGGGTGGGTCGACGGGGTGGCGGGGCGGGCGCGGGGGCCGCGCAACTACGTCGACCCGTACCACAAGCCGGAGTTGCTTGTCGCGTTGACGTCGTTCGACGCGCTCTGCGGGTTCCGGGACCCGCAGGTGTCGGCGACGGCGTTGGCCGGGTTCGGCGTACCAGAGCTGTCGCCTGTGGTGGCCGCGCTGCGGGCCGGGCCGACGGGGCTGCGGGAGGCCGTACGCGCGCTGCTGAGCTGGCCGGACGCCGACCGTGCCGGGCTGGTCGAGGCGGTGCGCGCGGCGGACGCCACCGGGCCGGACGCAGAGTTGGCCCGGGACCTGGCGACCCGCTACCCGGCCGATCCGGGGGTGCTGGTGGCGCTGCTGCTGCACCACGTGCGGCTGACGCCGGGGGAGGCGATCTGGATGCCTGCCGGCAACCTGCACGCCTACCTGAGCGGCACCGGCGTGGAGATCATGGCGGCCAGCGACAACGTGCTGCGCGGCGGGCTCACCCCGAAGCATGTGGACGTCGACGAGTTGCTGCGGGTGCTGCGGTTCGAGGTGCTGGACGATCCGGTGCTCGTCGCCCGGCCGGTGATTCCCGGGGTGGTCTGCTGGCCGGTGCCGGTGGACGACTTCGCGCTGCACCGGGTGACGGTGGACGCGTCCGGGCCGGAGGTCCGGCTGCCGCTGCCCGGTCCCCGGGTGGTGTTCTGCCACCACGGCAAGGTCGGGGTGGACGACGGGGTGGGCGCGGTGATGCTCGGTGCGGGGCAGGCCGCCGTGGGCACGGCCGCCGGTGCGGCGCTGGTCCTCTCCGGTACGGGCGCGGCGTTCGTCGCCACGTGCGGACGCTGACGGTCACCGCGCACCGCGATCTGCGCCACGCCGCAAGTCCGACTTTCCCGAATTGCTTGACCGATCCGTGTCGCACGGTAATCTCATGAGTACGCAGCGTTGTCGCGACGAAGGTCCGGCGGCGCGCGGGGGTAACCAAACCGGGGGGATGCACGGGGTGGCCGGCAGGTGGACGAAGGTTTCGTCCCACGCCGACCGCCCCGTGCGCTGTCTTGAGGCGGCCCGCACCGCGCCGCGAGGGGGCGGGCGTAAGGTGGATGGTCGCGCAGCCATCGTTCGACAGGAGCCTTCATGACCAGCACCCTCCCGGCGTCGCACAGCGGCGCCCGGCCGAGCACCCTCGCCGAGGGCGACTACAAGGTGGCGGATCTGTCGCTCGCCGAGTTCGGGCGCAAGGAGATCCGCCTCGCCGAGCACGAGATGCCCGGCCTGATGGCGATCCGCCGCGAATTCGCCGACGCCCAGCCCCTCGCCGGCGCCCGGATCACCGGTTCGCTGCACATGACCATCCAGACCGCCGTCCTGATCGAGACGCTGGTCGCCCTCGGCGCGCAGGTCCGCTGGGCGTCCTGCAACATCTTCTCCACCCAGGACCACGCCGCCGCGGCGATCGTGGTCGGCCCCGAGGGCACCCCGGAGGCTCCGTCCGGCGTCCCGGTCTACGCCTGGAAGGGCGAGAGCCTGGAGGAGTACTGGTGGTGCACCGAGCAGGTGCTCGCCTGGCCGGACGGACAGGGCCCGAACATGATCCTCGACGACGGCGGTGACGCCACCCTGCTGGTGCACAAGGGCGTCGAGTTCGAGAAGGCCGGGGCCGTCCCGGCGGTCGAGTCCGCCGACTCCGAGGAGTATGCGGTCATCCTCCAGGTGCTGCACCGCAGCCTCGCCGAGGACAACCAGCGCTGGACCCGGATCGCCGCCGGCATCAAGGGCGTCACCGAGGAGACCACCACCGGCGTGCACCGGCTCTACGAGATGCACCGGGCCGGCACCCTGCTCTTCCCGGCCATCAACGTCAACGACTCGGTGACCAAGAGCAAGTTCGACAACAAGTACGGCTGTCGGCACTCGCTGATCGACGGCATCAACCGGGCCACCGACGTGCTGATCGGCGGCAAGATGGCCGTCGTGCTCGGCTACGGCGACGTGGGCAAGGGCTGCGCCGAGTCGCTGCGCGGCCAGGGCGCCCGGGTCGTGGTCACCGAGGTCGACCCGATCTGCGCGCTCCAGGCGGCGATGGACGGCTACCAGGTCGCCACCCTGGAGGACGTGGTCGAGCAGGCCGACATCTTCATCACCGCGACCGGCTGCTTCGACGTCATCACCAACGAGCACATGGCCCGGATGAAGCACCAGGCCATCGTCGGCAACATCGGCCACTTCGACAACGAGATCGACATGGCCGGCCTGGCGAGGCGCTCGGACGTCACCCGGGAGAACATCAAGCCGCAGGTCGACGTGTGGCGCTTCGACGACGGCCACGCGATCATCGTGCTCTCCGAGGGTCGCCTGCTGAACCTGGGCAACGCCACCGGCCACCCGAGCTTCGTGATGTCGAACTCGTTCGCCAACCAGACGATCGCCCAGATCGAGCTGTACACCAAGACCGACGAGTACCCGGTCGGCGTCTACGTGCTGCCCAAGCACCTGGACGAGAAGGTCGCCCGGCTGCACCTGGACGCGCTCGGTGCCCGGCTGACCGAGCTGACCAAGGAGCAGGCCGCCTACCTGGGCGTCTCGCCCGAGGGCCCGTTCAAGCCGGAGCACTACCGCTACTGAGCACCCCGGACAGACGAGGGGGCCGGCCACCACGTGGCCGGCCCCCTCACCCGTTTTCGGGCCGGGCCGGAGCCGGGCCGGGAAGTGCCGGGGCCGGCCGGGCCAGGGCGTGCCCGGCCGGTGGGGTCAGGGCGTGCCGGGGCCACGGCGGGTCGGCCTGACCCAGGTCCACACGCACCAGGCGAGCCAGGCCAGGGAGACGGCCACGGCCAACGGGCGCAGCCGCAGGACACTGAGCACGATCACCACCGCGAGAACGGCCAGCCACGGGCCGAAGCCCCTCACCGGTGCCGTCCCGGCCGACGGTGGCGTGGCCCACACGGGCCGCAAACCCCTGGTGCGGGGGCGTTCGCGGGGCGGAGGGTGGGGCTGCGGGGCGAGTCGTCCACGGGGCGTCCTGTCCTGGGGGTACGTCGAATCCTGCCACGTCGGGCGGCGGGTCGGCACCCCCTGGCGACGGGTCCGGGCCGACCCTTCCGACCAGGGTGAACCGACCCTTCCGACCGGGGTGAACCGACCCTTCCGACCAGGGTGGAGCTGTCAAGAACGACTTGACGGGACCCCCGATCAGGAGGAAGGTATGGCTGCCCTAAGTTGCCTCAGGCGAGTCTGACCACGACACGGAGCACCGATGTTCGCCACGTACCTGATCGGCCTGCGGGAGGGCCTGGAGGCGACGCTCGTCGTCAGCATCCTGGTCGCCTTTCTGGTCAAGTCGCAGCGTCGGGACCGGCTGCCGCAGGTGTGGGCCGGCGTCGGGCTCGCCGTGGCGCTCTCGGTCCTGTTCGGCTGGCTGATCGAGTACACCTCGACCTCGCTGCTGGCCCGCTCCGAGGACCGGGAACTGTTCGAGGCGGTCACCTCGGTCGCCGCCGTGGTCTTCGTGACCTGGATGATCTTCTGGATGCGCCGGGCCGCCCGGACGATCGCCGGTGAGCTGCGCGGCAAGCTGAGCGAGGCGCTCGCCGTCGGTTCGCTCGCGGTGGCCGGGATGGCCTTCCTCGCGGTGGTCCGGGAGGGCCTGGAAACCGCGCTGATCTTCTACTCGGCGGCGCAGAGCGCGACCGGCGGCACCGGGTCCGGGCCGCTGCTGGCCCTGATCGGCGGCATCGCCACCGCCGTCGGGATCGGCTTCCTGCTCTACCGCAGCGCCCTGCGGATCAACCTGTCGACGTTCTTCACCTGGACGGGCGCGCTGTTGATCCTGGTCGCCGCCGGCATCCTCAAGTACGGCGTGCACGACTTCCAGGAGGCCGGGGTGCTGCCCGGCCTCAACGACCTGGCCTTCGACATCACCGGCGTGCTCGACCCCGGCACCTGGTACGCCGCCCTGCTCGCCGGGATGTTCAACGTCACCGCCGCGCCGAGCGTGCTGGAGACGGTCGCCTGGGTGGCGTACGCGGTGCCGGTGCTGGTGCTGTTCCTGCGCCGACCGGCCGCCCCGGCGGGGCCCACCCCGGCCCCCGCCGGCCCCACGGCCACCACCGAGGGTGCCCCCACCACTGAGGTCGCCCCCACCACCGAGGCCGACGCCCCCGCCGAGCAGGGCGGCCCCGCCGCCGTGCGACCGGCGGCCGGGTCGCGGCGCGTCT
This sequence comes from Micromonospora cynarisoli, assembly GCF_030518815.1. NCBI lineage: Bacteria > Bacillati > Actinomycetota > Actinomycetes > Micromonosporales > Micromonosporaceae > Micromonospora > Micromonospora cynarisoli. The sequence goes on from NZ_CP130426.1 coordinate 5,970,361, forward strand.
GATCCACCGCCCTCTCCAAGGAGACAAGCAACGATGCGTACCACCCGTTTCCTGGTGCTCGCCGCCGTCGGCGCGCTCGCCGTCACCGGTGTCACCGCCTGCGGTGGCAAGGACGACCAGCGGGACGCCGGCGCCGGCAACACGGTCAAGGTGAAGGCCACCGACAGCGTGTGCGAGGTCGACGTCACCGAACTGGAGGCCGGCCAGGCGACCTTCACCGTGACCAACTCCGGCAGCAAGGTCAACGAGTTCTACGTCTACGCCGCCGGTGACCGGGTGATGGGCGAGGTGGAGAACATCGCGCCGGGGCTCAGCCGGGAACTGCGGGTGGAACTGCCCGCGGGGACGTACGAGACGGCCTGCAAGCCCGGCATGATCGGCCGGGGCATCCGGGGCGCGCTGAAGGTGAGCGGCACCGCCGCGACCGTGGCCCCGGACGCCGCGCTGACCCAGGCCACCGCCAGCTACCAGCGGTACGTGACCAGCCAGACCGCCGCCCTGCTGACCAAGACCGAGGAGTTCGTCACCGCCGTCAAGGCCGGCGACGTGCCGAAGGCCAAGGCCCTGTACCCGGTGGCCCGCACCTACTGGGAGCGGATCGAGCCGGTCGCGGAGAGCTTCGGCGACCTCGACCCGAAGATCGACGGCCGGGAGGAGGTCATCGAGGAGGGCATGGAGTTCACCGGCTTCCACCGGATCGAGAAGGACCTCTGGACCACCGGCGACATCAGCAAGGACGGCCCGGTCGCCGACCGGCTGCTCGTCGACGTCAAGGAGATCGTGAGCCGCGCCAACGCCGAGAAGCTCACCCCGCTCCAACTCGCCAACGGGGCCAAGGCCCTGCTCGACGAGGTGGCCAGCGGCAAGATCACCGGCGAGGAGGAGCGGTACTCGCACACCGACCTCTGGGACTTCAACGCCAACCTGGAGGGCTCCAAGGCTGCCGTCGCCGCACTGCGGCCGGCGCTGGAGCAGCGCGCCCCGGAGCTGGTCACCCAGCTCGACAAGGAGTTCGCCAACGTGGAGGCGGCGCTCGGCAAGCACCGCGACGGCGACGGCTGGAAGCTGCACACCCAGCTGAGCAAGACCGACCTCAAGGAACTGTCGGACAGCATCAACGCTCTCGCCGAGCCGGTCAGCAAGGTCGCCGCCGCCGTCGCCCGGTGACGACTGGTCAGCACGGCCGTCGCACGGCGGTCGGTCCCTCCCAGGAGAGTCGATGAGCGAGCAGAGCAGCACCGCCGGACGGGGCCGCCGCCGGCTGTCCCGGCGGCGGGCGATCACCCTCGCCGGGGTCGGGGTCGCCGGGGTGGCCGGGGTCGCCGCCGGAGCGGACGCGCTGGTCCGCGACGGCGACCGGGCCGCCGCGTACGACGGGGCCGCCGGTGCGGTGCCGTTCCACGGTGAGCACCAGGCCGGGATCACCACCCCGGCCCAGGATCGGCTGCACTTCGTCGCCTTCGACGTGATCACCAAGGACCGGGACCGGCTGGTCGCGATGCTCCAGGAGTGGACGGCCGCCGCCGCCCGGATGACCTGCGGGAAGGACGCCGGGGTGATCGGCGCGGTCGGCGGCATGCCGGAGGCCCCGCCGGACGACACCGGCGAGGCGCTGGGCCTGCCCCCGTCGCAACTCACCCTGACCGTCGGCTTCGGCGCGACCCTGTTCCGCGACGCGCAGGGCCGGGACCGGTTCGGCATCGCCGGCCGCCGGCCCGCCGCGCTGGTCGACCTGCCGCACTTCGCCGGGGACGCGCTGCGCCCCGAGATCTCCGGCGGCGACCTGTGCGTGCAGGCGTGCGCGAACGATCCGCAGGTGGCGGTGCACGCCATCCGCAACCTGGCCCGGATCGGGATGGGGGTGGTCGGCGTCCGCTGGTCGCAGCTCGGCTTCGGGCGTACCTCGTCGACGTCGCGGGACCAGGCGACCCCGCGTAACCTCTTCGGTTTCAAGGACGGCACCGCCAACCTCAAGGCCGAGGACGCCGGGCTGCTCCGCGAGCAGCTCTGGGCCCAGCCGGAGGACGGCGCGGACTGGATGACCGGTGGGTCCTACCTGGTCACCCGCAAGATCCGGATGCAGATCGAGACGTGGGACCGCAGTTCGCTTGCCGAGCAGGAGCAGATCGTCGGCCGGACCAAGGGCAGCGGCGCGCCGCTGGGCCGCCGGGACGAGTTCGACGAGCCGGACCTCGCCGCGAAGGGCGACGACGGCGAGCCGGTGATCGCCGTGGACTCGCACGTGCGCCTCGCCCACCCCACCCTGAACGACGGCGCCCGCCTGCTGCGCCGCGGCTACAACTACGTCGACGGCTCGGACGGGTTGGGTCGGCTCGACGCCGGGCTGTTCTTCATGGCCTACCAGCGGGACCCGCGCCGGCAGTTCGTGCCGATCCAGACCCGCCTCGCCCGCAACGACGCGATGAACGAATACCTCAGGCACGTCTCCAGCGGCCTGTTCGCCTGCCCGCCCGGGGTCCGCGACGCCGCCGACTGGTGGGGCCGCGCCCTGTTCGGCTGACCGGCGTACCGGTCAGGCCGGGCGGTCCGGCGACGCCGACCGGAGCACCGGCCCGGCCGGTCGTACCCCGGCCGGGGCCGGCGGGCCGACGGCGGGGGCGGCCGGGGCCGGGTCGGGCCAGAGGGAGGCGGTGAGCGCCCGCTGGTGGCGCAGCCGCAGCGAGCCTCGCCTGTTGCGTTCGGCAAGCACCGCCGCCAACAGCAACGGCTCCGGTACGCCGGGCGGCGGCGTCGGGGCGGTCACCGCCGCCACCTCGCCCCACAGCTCCCGGGCCAGCCGGCCGCGGTACGGCTCGACGATCTGCTGCCCCCGGGTCAGGTACTGCCGCACCGCCAGGGCCAGCGCGTCGTCCAGCCGGGTCAGGTCCAGGGTGGCGGCCCAGCCGGCCAGCGGCGCGACGATCCCCGGGGCCGGCCGCCAGGGGTGCGTGGTGCGGGTGTGCACCACCATCGTGCCGGCCACCAGGTCACCCAGCCGTCGGCCACGCGGGTCGGTCAGCATCACCGTCGCCCCGGCCACCCAGCTCAGCAGCGGCAGCACCAGCCCCGGCCACTCCACGGCCGCCCCGACCAGCGCCCGGGTCAGCGACTGACGCCACTGCACCGGGCCGCCGTCGGCGCTGACCACCCGCAGCCCCACCGCGAGCTTGCCGGGCGTCCGGCCGTGGTTGAGGCGTTCCCACAGCACCGGGTAGCCGACCACCACCAGCACCAGGCCGAGGGTCTCCAACGCGCCGGTCAGGGCCCGGTCCACCACCTGTTCGGGAAGCAGGATCAGCACCAGCGGGGTCAGCGTCAGGGCGAGCAACGCCGCGCAGAACAGTTGACCGACGATGTCGATCAGCAGCGCCAGCACCCGTGAGCCGAGCCGTGCCGCCCGGACGTCCAGCGCGACGGCCTCGCCGCTGACCAGCCCCGCGTCCGCCCAGCGTCCCGCCGGGTCGACGCCGGGCGGGACGGTGCCGGCCGGCACCGGTGGTTGCGCGCTCACCCGGACAGTGAACACTATGGTCGCGGGACGGGGGAGGACCAGTGGATCTCGACGCGTACGTCGCCGAGCACGGCCACGAGTGGCGACGGCTGGAGCTGTTCTGCGACCGTCGCCGGCTCGACGTCGACGAGATCGACGAGATGATCGTCCTCTACCAGCGCACCGCCACCCACCTGTCGGCGCTGCGCAGCCGGGCACCCGATCCGGCCCTGGTCAGCCGGCTCTCCCAGCTCGTGCTGCGGGCGCGGGCCCGGATCACCGGCCGGCAACGGGCCTCCTGGTCGGCCGTCGGGCGGTTCCTCACCGTCGGGTTCCCCGCCGCGGTCTACCGGGCCTGGCCGTGGTGGTGCGCGGTGGCGACCGGGTTCAGCCTGCTCAGCGGCTTCCTCATCTGGTATGTCGCCGGCAACCCGGGCACCGCCGCCGCGTTCATCGGCCCGGACGCCGCCGCCGACCTGGTCGACTCCGGATTCGCCGGTTACTACACCGAGTTCTCCGCGCCGACCTTCGCCTTCCACCTGTGGACCCACAACGCCTGGATCGCCGCCCAGTGCCTCGCCGCGGGGGTGCTCGTCGTGCCGGTGCTCTACCTGCTGTGGCAGAACGCGCTGAACATCGGGGTGGTGGGCGGGGTGATGGTCTCCTACGGCCGCTCCGACGTCTTCTTCGGACTGATCACCCCGCACGGGCTGCTGGAGCTGACCGGGGTCTTCGTGGCCGCCGGGGTCGGGCTGCGTACCGCCTGGGCGTGGATCTCGCCACCGGAGCACCTGGGCCGGGGCCGGTCGGTCGCCGAGGCGGGCCGGTCGGCGATCCTGGTCGCGGTGGGGCTGGTCGGACTGTTCGGGGTCTCCGCGCTGCTGGAGGCGTTCGTCACCCCGGCACCGGTGCCGGTGGCGTTGCGGGTCGGCGTCGGCGCGACGGTCTGGCTGGGTTTCTTCGCCTACGTGGTGCTGCTCGGCCGGCGGGCCGTCGCCGCCGAGCGGGCACCTGCCGAGCGCACCGACCCCTGGCTGGCCGAACTCTGGCCGACGACCGACCCGGCCCGCGCCTGGCAGCCCACCTCCCGTCCACCCGACTGACCTGTCCGGTCAGAGCTGACCGAGGGCCTTGAGCCGTAGGTAGGTGTCGGCCAGGGCGGGGGCGAGCCGGTCCGCCGGGGCGTCCACCACGGTCACGCCGTACCGGCCGAGGGCGGCGCGGACCCGGTCCCGCTCGGCGATGGCCCGCCAGCCCGCAGCGGCGGCGTAGGCGTCCCCGGGGCGTACCGGCGGGGCGGTGGTCAGCGCGGTGAGCACCGGGTCGTGCACGGCCGCCACCACCACCCGGTGCCGGGCGGCCAGCCGGGGCAGCACCGGCAGCAGGCCCTCGGCGAGCGCCCCCGGCTCCAGCGCGGTCAGGAGCACCACCAGGCTGCGCCGTCGGTGCCGCCGCAGGATCTCCGCGACGATCAGGTCGAAGTCGGTCTCCACCAGCGCCGGGTGCACCGGCGCGAGCGCGTCGACCAGCCGGTGCAGCAGGTCCCGCCGCCCGGTGCCGGTGACCGTGGCCCGGATCGTGGCGTCGGCGGCCAGCAGCTCGACCCGGTCGCCGGCCCGGGCGGCCAGCGCGGTCAGCAGCAACGCCGCGTCGATGGCGGCGTCCAGCCGGGGTACGTCACCGACGCGTACCGCCGAGGTGCGGCCGGTGTCCAGCACGCACACCAACCGCCTGTCGCGTTCCGGCCGCCAGGTGCGGACCAGCACGTCGGAGCGGCGTGCGCTGGCCCGCCAGTCGATGGAGCGGACGTCGTCGCCGACGACGTACTCGCGCAGGGTGTCGAACTCGGTGCCCTGGCCCCGGCCCCGGGTGACCTGGGTGCCGTCGATGACCCGCAGCCGGGACAGCTTCTCCGGCAGGTGCCGACGGGAGTCGAACCGGGGCAGCACGCGCAGCGTCCAGCCGGGGGCGGCGGGACGCCCGGCCCGCTGCCGGAACGCCAACCCGAGCGGCCCGAGCGAACGCACCGTCACCGTCACCGCCGGCCGGTCACCGCGCCGGGTGGGGATGAGCCGGTTGGGCAGCACCAGCACCCCGCCCGGCCCGACCCGGGACACCCGGTCCGGCGGTACGTCCGGACGGGCCCCCGCGGACGGCACCCACCCGTCGCGCACCTGGGCGCGCAGCGTACGGCCGGAGGTGTTGGTCAGGCGCAGCGTGACGGTCGCGGGCTGGCCGAGCCGGACGGCCCGGTCGCCCTCACGGTCGACGGTGAGCCCGTGCAGCGGGGCGGCGAGCGCCCAGTCCACGGCGGTGAGCAGCAGCACGACGGCGGTCATCACGGCGACGGCGGGCACCGGGTCCGGCCAGAACGGCAGGGTGGGCACGCCCGCCAGCAGCAGGACGGCCGCCCGCCAGGTCATCGCGGGGTCGGCACGGTGGCCAGCACCGTGTCCAGCACCGCGTCGACCCCGACCCCCTCCAGCTCCACCTCGGGGCGCAGCCGCAGCCGGTGCCGCAGCGTCGGACGGGCGGTGGCCTTCACGTCGTCGGGGGTGACGTGGTCGCGGCCGGCCAGCCAGGCCCACGCCTTCGCCGTGCTGAGCAGCCCGGTGGCCCCCCGGGGCGACGCGCCCAGCTCCAGGGCGGGGGTGGTCCGGGTGGCCCGGCACAGGTCCACGATGTAGCCGAGCACCGGCTCGGCCACGTGCACCCGGCCGACGGCCTCCCGCGCGGCGGCCAGGTCGGCGGCGTCGGCCACCGGGCGTACGCCGGCCGCGCCGAGGTCACGCGGGTCGAAACCGGCGTGGTGGGCGCGCAGCACCCCCAGTTCCTCGTCCCGGTTGGGCAGCGGCACGGTCAGCTTGAGTAGGAACCGGTCGAGCTGTGCCTCGGGCAGCGGGTAGGTGCCCTCGTACTCGACGGGGTTCTGGGTGGCGGCCACGATGAACGGGTCCGGCAGCGGCCGGCGGGCGCCCTCGACCGACACCTGGCGCTCCTCCATCACCTCCAGCAGCGCCGACTGGGTCTTCGGCGGCGTCCGGTTGATCTCGTCGGCGAGTAGCAGGTTGGTGAAGACCGGCCCCTCCCGGAAGGTGAACGCGGCGGTACGCGGATCGAAGATCAACGAACCGGTGACGTCGCCGGGCATCAGGTCGGGGGTGAACTGGACCCGCTTGGAGTCCAGGTCCAGGGCGGTGGCGACGGTACGGATCAGCAACGTCTTCGCCACCCCGGGCACCCCCTCCAGCAGGACGTGACCCCGGCAGAGCAACGCGATCACCAGGCCGGTGACCACCGAGTCCTGACCGACGACCGCCTTGGCCACCTCGGTGCGCAGCCGGTGCAGGGCGGCCCGGGCGTCGTCCGGGCCGACCGTGGGCTCGGCGGTGGTGGCGGGTCGGGTCACCGGGGGTCTCCTTCGGTCGGACGGCCTGGTGCTGCCGCCACGGTACGGGTCAGCCGATCCAGCGACCGGGCCAGCTCCAGCAGTTCGGCGTCGGTCTGCGGGGCCGCGCCGAAGAGCAGCTCGTGGAGCTGCTCCGGGGTGCCGCCGGCCGGCCCGGCCACCCGGGCCGCCACCTCCGCCGGCCCGAGCGTCGCGGGCAGGTCGAGCCGGCCCCGCAACCGCCCCAACGCGGCGGTCCGCAGGGTCGCGGCGGCCGGGCCCCGGGCGCGGGCCCGCTGGTAGAGCCGGGCCCGGCCGAACACGGTCTCGGCGGAGCGGACCTCGACCGGCAGCGGCTCGGTCACCGGCGGGCCGAGCCGGCGGGCCCGCCAGAGCACCATCACCAGGGCGACCAGGGCGAGCTGGAGCAGCAGCGCCCAGAACCAGGGCGGGAAGGCGTCCAACAGCGGATGGTCGTCAGGTGGCGGGGGGCCGGCCGAGTCGGGGGCGTCACCCGAACCGTCGCCGTCGCCGTCGCCGGTGGTGGTGCCGGGGCCACCCGCGCCCTGTTCGCCGGTGCCGTCGCCGTCGTATCCGGTGGAGCCGCCGGGGGTGGGTGACCAGGCGGGCTCGCCGGTGCCGCCGGGCCGGCCGAACGTGGGGGCCGGCGCCGGGCCGGCCAGGTCCAGCCAGACCACCCGGCCGTGGACGCCGAGCAGGCCGGTGCCGAGCGCCTCGTTGCCGTGTTCGGCGATCCGGTCGTTGCGGAACGGGTCGCTGGCGCCGATCACCACCACCTCGGCCCGGCCGGGCAGCCGGACCAGGCCGCCGGCGTAGCAACTGTCGAGGGCGGTCGCCGTTGCGGGCGCGGCGGCGTACCGCTGGAGCCCGGCGGCGGCGACCCCGGCCCGGGTCGCCTCGGGCACCGCACAGGGCCGGCCGCCGGCCGCCGGGTCGACCGCCCGGGCGGCCCACCGGCGGTCGGTCGGCACCAGCGGCAGGCCGGCGGATTCGAGCACCCGGCGGGACGGGTCGACGAGGACCAGCCGCCGGCCGGCCGGCAGCTCACCCAGCGCGCCGAGGGTGTCCGGGTGCAGCAGCTCCGCCGCCGGGACGAAGAGGGTGGCTGGGCCGCGGTCGAGGCCGAGCAGGGCGGGCAGCAGGTCGGTCTCCCGCGCGACGGTGACGCCCTGGGCGCGCAGCGCGTCGGCGAGGCGGCTGCCCCCGTCGTCGTCGGTGGCGACCGGGGAGAGGAAGCCGGGGTCGCCCGGGTCGGGCTGGTCCAGGGCGTGGGCGCCGATCGTGCCGGCGAGCAGGGCGGCGGCCAGCGCCAACGGCACGATCACCCGGTGCCGGCGTCGCCGCCGCCGGGCCGGCGGCGGTCCGCCGGGGCCCGCCGGTGCCGGGCCGGCGGCCGTCGGGGTGGCGGGGCCGGTCACGGTGTGCCCCCGTCCGGCGGTGGAGTGGCGAGCGCCCGGTCCAGGTCGTCGGCGAGTTCCCGCATCCGCCGGTCGTGGTCGGCGGCGGCCGGGCGCTGGGCGTACCACAGCTCGGCGAAGATGGCCCCGGCGGCGCGCAACGGCGGGTCGACCGGGGGCCGGGCGCGGGCCGCCGCGTCGGTCAGCTCGGTGACGGTCATCCCGGCCCGGGGGGCCACCGCGCCGACCGCGACCAGCCGGCGGACCATGGCGCGTAGCCGCTCCCGGACGGCCTCGGCGTACCGGCCCTCGGCCGCCAGCCGGTCGGCCAGGGAACGCGCGGCGTCGGCGGGCAGGCCGTCGTCGGCGCTGCGGGGGCGGGGCAGCGCCACCGTGACCGGCCCGTCGGCCCGGCGGCGTCGCCACCGGGGCAACCGCCACCGGGGCAACCGCCACCGGGGCAACCGGAGGCGGGGCAGCCGCAGCCGGGGCAGCCGGCGGGGCACCCAGGCCGGGAAGTGGTACCAGGCGAGCGCGACCACCCCGGCCAGCAGCACCACCAGCAGCGCCGCCAGCGGCAGCGGCAGCACGTCGCCGAGCGCGGCGACGGCCTCCGTCCACCACCGGCTCACCTGTCGACCGCCGGCAGGCCGGCCGCGACGAGCCCGGCGGGGGTACGGGCGAGCTGGATGTCCAGCCCCTCGGTGCGCATCCGGGCGTCCAGGTGGATCACCGCGTCCAGGCAGGCCAGGGCGGGGTAGGCGACGCTGTTCACCGCGCCGAAGGCGAGCATGGCGGCGGCGACCCGCACGCCCGGGTCCGCCAGGTCGACCAGCTGCAGCGACTCGACGCCGAAGAAGAGGCCGAGGGCCAGCCCGACCCGCAGCACCCACCAGCCGAGGTAGCCCAGCAGCCGGACGGCGGCGGCGCGGCCACGTGCCGCGACGCGGGCCGCCCGGGGCACCGCCGACAACCCGGGCACCCGGTCCAGCACCACCGCCGAGGCGACCGAGCCGAGCAGCCCGTAGCCGACCAGCCAGGCCGGGCCGAGCAGCGCCGCGATCAGCATCAGCAGGCCCACCACCGGGGCGAGTAGCAGGGTGACGCCCCAGCGGGCACCGGCCGGGCGCAGCAGTTCCGCCACCCCGGCCCGGCGGCCGAGCAGCGCCGCGCCGGCGGCCCGCGCGGCCGGGTTGCCGAGCAGCAGGACGATCACCGCCTCGGCGGCGGCGCCCACCGCGAGCAGTTGCCACCACAGCGGGAACGCCCCGCTGTCGCTCCACCACACCGGGGGCAGCGCGTCGGCGAGCCGGCGCAGCGGGTACAGCAGCAGTTGTTCACCGGCGGCGAGCAGGACGCCCAGCGGGATCAGCACCCGGCCCCCGGCGCGCAGCAGCAGGACGGCGGAGTCGAGCAGTTCGCCGACGGTGAGCGGACGCCGGGGGAGCACGGCGGTCGGGCCGACGTCGGGCACGCGTACTCCTGCGGATGGTGGCTGGCGGGCGGCGACCTGCCCGGGGATCATGGTGACACGGCACGACCGGCCGGGTGGACCCACCGGGCGGCCCACGCGATGCGGTCATCGGGGGAGATATCGCGCGTGGGACGTGCGGTGGCACCTCTCCCGGCAGTACCGTGCCATCCAGACGCCGATCCCACCAACTGAACGGGGATGGAAACATAAACCCCATGAGAGCCCGGGTACTGGTGGTCGACGACGACCCCGCGCTCGCCGAGATGCTCGGCATCGTCCTGCGCAGCGAGGGTTTCCTGCCCTCCTTCGTCGCCGACGGGGAACGGGCGTTGGCCGCGTTCCGGGACAGTCGCCCCGACATCGTGCTGCTCGACCTGATGCTGCCCGGAATGAGCGGTATCGACGTGGCGCGGGCGATCCGCGGCGAGTCGGGCGTGCCGATCGTCATGCTGACCGCCAAGAGCGACACCGTCGACGTGGTGCTCGGCCTGGAGTCCGGCGCCGACGACTACGTGGTCAAGCCGTTCAAGCCCAAGGAGTTGGTGGCCCGGATGCGGGCCCGGCTGCGCCGGGGCGAGGACGTCGCGCCGGAGATGCTGACCATCGGCCCGCCCGGCAACCAGATCACCATCGACGTGCCGGCGCACACCGTCAGCCGCGACGGCGAGGAGGTGAAGCTGACGCCGCTGGAGTTCGACCTGCTGGTCGCGCTCGCCCGCAAGCCGCGTCAGGTCTTCACCCGGGAGGTCCTGCTGGAGCAGGTCTGGGGCTACCGGCACGCGGCGGACACCCGGCTGGTCAACGTGCACGTGCAGCGGCTGCGCGCCAAGATCGAGCCGGACCCGGAGCGGCCGGAAATCATCCTGACCGTGCGGGGCGTGGGCTACAAGGCGGGTACCGGATAGCCTGGGCTGCACCGTGACCAGTGCACCCGACCCCACCCCCGAGCACACCGCCGGCTGGCGTCCCGCCGCGCGGGCGCTGCGTCGCGTGCTGGTGGGCCGCGCGCTGCGGGTGACCGCCGGCCTGCGCCAGACCTGGCGACGGTCGTTGCAGGTCCGGGTGGTGACCATCACCCTGGTGGTGTCCAGCCTGCTGGTCGGCGGCTTCGCCTACCTCATCGCTGACAAGATCACCAACATCCTGCTCGACAACGCCGAGACCGACGTGCTGCTGCGGCTGCGCAACGGCAGCGACTACTCGGCCAAGCAGTTCTTCCTCTACAGCCAGCCGCAGGAGGCGCAGCTCCAGGACACCATCGAGGGCACGGTCAACTACCTGGCCGGGGGCGACCCGCAGCAGACCAGCGGGGTGGTGGTCGCGATCACCGCCGACAACTACGCGGGCATCATCGAGACCCGCACCTCACCGGCGATGGACGTCCGCCCGCTGGTCAGCCGGGAGCTGCGGGCCGCCGTCGCCGACGGCAAGGTGGCCCACCAGATCCGCACCGGACGACTCACCGGCGAGCAGACGAAGTACCTGGTCTACGGCTCCCCGGTGCCGACCCGCTTCGGCCAGCTGGAGCTGTACTACCTCGTCCCGCTCAACCGGCAGGACGCCACCGCGGCCGACGCGCGGGCCACCGTGCTGGCCACCGGGGTGGCCCTGGTGCTGCTGCTGGGCCTGCTCGCCGCCCTGGTCACCCGGCTGGTGGTGACCCCGGTCCGGGTCGCCGCGCGGACCGCCCAACGGCTCTCCGCCGGCCTGCTCGACCAGCGGATGGTGGTCGACGGCGAGGACGACCTCGCCCTGCTCGCCGCCTCGTTCAACCAGATGGCGACCAACCTGCAACGGCAGATCCTCCGCCTGGAGGAGATGTCCCGCCTGCAACGCCGGTTCACCTCCGACGTGTCGCACGAGCTGCGGACCCCGCTGACCACCGTCCGGATGGCCGCCGACCTGATCTTCGCCGAGCGCGACGAGTTCGACCCGGCGGTGGCGCGCAGCGCCGAGCTGCTCCAGGCGGAGCTGGACCGGTTCGAGGAACTGCTCACCGACCTGCTGGAGATCAGCCGCTTCGACGCCGGCTTCGCCATGCTCGACTCCGAGCCGACCGACCTGGTGCCGGTGGTGCACCGGGTCGCCGACCGCCTCGCCGGGCTGGCCGAACGGGTCGGCGTCACCATCGAGCTGGCCGTGCCGACCACCCCGGTGATCGCCGAGGTGGACCCGCGCCGGGTCGAGCGGGTGCTGCGCAACCTGGTCGGCAACGCGGTGGAGCACGGCGAGGCGAAGCCGGTGGTGATCACCCTCGGCGTCGACCGGACCGCCGTCGCGGTCACCGTCCGCGACCACGGTGTCGGGCTCAAACCGGGCGAGGAGAAGCTGGTCTTCAACCGGTTCTGGCGGGCCGACCCGTCCCGGGCCCGGCAGACCGGCGGTACGGGGCTGGGCCTGTCGATCAGCCTGGAGGACGCCCGGCTGCACGGCGGCTGGCTGGAGGCGTGGGGCGCGCCCGGGCAGGGCGCCCAGTTCCGGCTCACCCTGCCGGTCCGCTCCGGGGACCGGCTCACCACCTCACCGCTGCGGCTGGTGCCCGCTGACGCCACCCTGCCCTTCGGCGGCCCCCGCGACGGCGACCTGCTGGCCATCGGTCCGGCCGGCGGGGGTGTGCTGGCGATCGGCCCCGGGCCGGCCGGCACCGACGAGCGCGCCCAGGCCCGGTCGTGAGCCGGCTGCGGGCCCTGGCCGGGCTGCTCTGCGCCGCGCTGCTGGCGGCTGTCGCCGGCTGCGGCATCCCCGACCACACCGACGTGCAGGTCGACGGCTCCGGGCCGGCCGTGTCGGCGGGCGCGTCCAGCTTCGGTAGGGGTGAACCCCCCACCCGCACGGCCAGCGGCGTCGACCGGGAACTGTTCGTCCGTAACTTCCTGGCCGCCGCGGCCGGCGAGCCCGAGCGGGCGTACGCCCGGGTCAAGCAGTTCATCGCCCGGGAGGACCGCAACCGGCTCGCCGAGAAGCAGGGCAGCGAGGTCGCGATCAACGTGGTCCGGCTGACCGAGAAGCCGGTGATCACCGAGAACGCCAGTGGGCTGCTCACCGTGCGGGTCCCGGTGCAGCAGGTGGGGGTGCTGCGGGCCAACGGGGTGCTCGGCCCGCCGGTGGTGACCGACACGGAATACCAGTTCTCGCTGCGCGGCTCCGCCGAGCCGGGCCAGGAGGGCACCGCCGACGGCGGCTACTACGTCACCGATCCGCCCAGCGTGCTGCTGCTGGACACGCTGTCCCTGCGGCAGTACTACCAGACCCGTACGGTCTACTTCTGGAACTCCGACGCCACCCGGCTGGTCGCCGACCAGCGCTACCTGCCGCTCGCCGTGCCGTCCGAGCGGCTGGTCAGCGAGGCGGTCAAGTGGCTGATCGCCGGGCCGTCGGAGTGGCTGCGGCAGGGGGTGAGCGGCCTGCCGGACCGCACCGCCCTGATCAACAACGCGGTCAAGACCGACGGGCGGTGGGAGGTCAACCTCGACCTGCCCGGCGACGACCGGCGCAAGCTGGAGAAGCTCGGCATCCAGCTGGCCTGGTCGCTGTCCGACCTGGACGGGCCGCTCCAGCTCACCACCCGCAACCAGTCCCGGGTGACCATCGACGACCTCGCCGCGCACCGCCTCGCCAACCCGGTCTACCCGCTCTCCGAGGGGCCGCAGCGGTTCACCGTCTACGCCGGAGCGATCCATCCGCTCGCCTTCGAGGCCGAGGCGATCGGCACCGTGCCGATCCGCACCGAGGACAACCACGACGTCGTCTCGGCCGCCGTGCGGCGGGCCGCCGAAGAGAAGACCCTCGCCGCCCTGGTCACCACGGCCCCGGGCGGCCGGCAGCGGCTGGTCACCGGGTCGGGTGTCGCGCCGGTTCAGGTGCTGACCCCGGGGGCGCAGACCTTCGCGGCGATCGGCCGGCCGGTCTGGCTGCGCCCGCTCGGCGCGGCCCAGCCGTACGGGCTGGTGGTGGCCGACGGGCGGCTCTACCGGTTCGACGACCGGGCCCGGATGGTGCCGGTGCCGGTGGGCGTGGCGGGCCCGGTCAGCGCGGTGGCCGCCTCGCTGGACGGGCACCGGATCGCGTTGATCGTCGGCGGTCGACTCTGTCTCAGCGCGGCGAGCCTCGACGGCGGGGTGGTCTCGCTCGGGCCGGTACGGCAGGTCGCCACCACCCTGACCGACCTGTCGGCGGTGGACTGGGCGCAGGAGAACACCCTGGCCGTGGCCGGCTCCACCAACCGTTCCGCCGTGTACGAGGTGGGCGTGGACGGGGCGCAGCAGGCCGCGCTGGTCACCGACGTGGGCGCCCGGGTGACCCACCTGGCGGTGTACCCGGCCAACCCGACGTACGTGCTGCCGACGGTGATGATGATGTACGAGGCCAACGGGGTCGCCTACCGCTACCGCTCGCCGTCGGCCGAGACGATCCGGAGCGAGCAGGTGCTGGACGTGCCGCCCCCGTCCGCCGGTGGCCGGGCGGGCAGTCCGACCGCGCCGTTCTTCGTGTTCTGAGCCGGCGGTGCGGGACGTGGGCGGGCTCTGGGCCGACCTGACCGATCTGGTCTTCCCGACCGGGTGCGCGGGGTGCGGCCGGCGGGACGCGCGCCTGCGGCAGGGCTGCTGCCCGCAGTGCGTACGCCGGCTCGCCGCGCTGCGCCCGGTGCCGGCGCGCCCCACCCCGGCCCCGCCCGACCTGCCCCCGTGCCACGCCCTCGGCCCGTACGCGGGGCCGCTGCGGGAGGCGCTGCTGGCGTACAAGGAACGGGGCCGGCACGGGTTGGCCCGGCCGTTGGGCGGGTTGCTGGCGGAGGTGGTGGCGGCCTCGGTGGGTGAGGCCCGGCCGGTGCTGCTGGTGCCGGTGCCGGACCGGGCGGCGGCGGCCCGGGCACGCTACGGCGACCACCTGACCCGGTTGGCCCGGCACGCGGCGACCCGGTTGCGGCGGGCCGGCTGGGACGTGCGGACGGCGGTGCCGGTGCGGGCGCTGCCCCGGCCGGATTCGGTGGAGCTGGACCGGGCGGGGCGGGCCGCGGCGGCGGAGTCGGCGTTCCGGGTGCGGTCGGGCTGGGCCGGGCGGGGTGCCGGTGGCCGGGCGGTGGTGGTGCTCGACGACATCCTGACCACCGGGGCGACCCTGGCGGCGGTGAGTCGGACCTTGCGCGCGGCGGGAATGACGCCATACGGAGCGGCCGTGCTGGGTGCAACGCAAAAACGGCGGCATTGGTGACGCTTCGTGTTTCTGTTTCACCCCATGGTGTTGGTTGCTGTTAATTCTCTGAGGGTTTCCCGGAACCGGGGGTGACTGTCGGGCGTACAGGAGTTAGCGTTTTCGTGTCGGGGGTAGGAAGGTTTCCCACCCGCCCCCGACGGTGAAAGGAGGCGTAGCCGTACCTGACCGGTCGACGCTCCCAGGGGCCCTCCCGAGGTCGCGCGGCCGGATTCGAAGATCAGCCGACCATCCGGAAAAGGGAGGTCACGTGGACATCGTGGTCAAGGGTCGAAACGTCGAAGTGCCGGACCATTACCGGGTACACGTAGCGGAGAAACTCGCGAAAATCGAACGCTACGATCACAAGCTCATCCGGGTCGATGTGGAGCTGTTCCACGAACGCAATCCCCGGCAGTCCGACACCTGCCAGCGAGTGGAGATCACCTGTGTCTCCCGGGGCCCGGTGATCCGGGCCGAGGCCTGCACGAACGACTTCTACAGCGCGCTGGACGCCGCGATCGCCAAGCTGGACACCCGACTGCGCCGGGCGGCCGACCGCCGCCGCGTACACCGGGGCCGGCACGCGCCGATCTCCGTCGCCGCCGCCACCGCCGGTCTGCCGGTGGCCGGCCTGGACGACGCGGGCGTGTCCGCCGGTGGCACGGCCACCGCCGTCGAGGAGCGTCCGGAGGAGCACGACGACCAGCCCTGGCACATCGCGCGGGCCAAGGTGCACCCGGCCGACCCGATGACCGTCGACGACGCCCTGTTCCAGATGGAACTCGTCGGCCACGACTTCTACCTGTTCCACGACAAGGAGTCGGGCCGCCCGAGCGTCGTCTACCGTCGCCACGCCTACGACTACGGCATCATCTCCCTCGACACCTGACCCACCCGCCCGTCTCGCCACCCCCGCCCCCTCTGTCCCGCCCGCCCGGCCCGCCCGGCGGTGTCGATCAAGAGGTTCGCGTCAACGTCGAAGATCCGGTTGACGCGAACCTCTTGATCACCGCGGAAGGAGGGGGCGGAGGTCGGTGCGGAGGGACCAGAGGACGATGTCCGCCCTCGTCGGGGCGACCGGACGGACCCGGGTCGCCACCACCTCGGGGCGGCTGTGCAACCGGTGCAGCGCCTCGGCGGGGGCGAGCCGGCGCAGGGTCACCACCGGGTCGGTGAGCCGGCCGTCGGGCAGGTCCGGCAGCGTACGTCGGGCCGGGCGGGTCGCCGGCCAGGCGTACCCAGGCGAGCAGGTCGTACGGGCTGCCGTCGCGGCCAGGCCGGCGGAGCGGCGTACCCCCGTGGGGTGGAAGCCGGCGGCCACCGCGACCCGCTGGCTGGCCGGGTTCTCGGCCTGGACGAGCAGCTCCAGCCGGATCAGCCCGGCCCGGAACGCGGCAGCCGCCAGGGCCCGGGTGGCGACGGTGGCGACACCCCGCCGCCGGGCCTGCGGCGCCACCCAGTAGCCCAGCTCCGCCTGCCCCCGCCCCGGCACCACCTGGCTCAGGCCGACGCCACCGATCGGCCGGTCGGTGGCAGAGTCGACTATCGCGTACGCGGCCCCGCCGGCCCGCCACACCGCTGGAGCGCCCTCCCCGATCCACCGGCGTGCGGGGTCACGTCAGGTCTTCGGCGAGCAGCGCGCCGACCCAGGCGTCGACGCGTTGACCCCGCTGCGGCACCCCGCCCCGCAGGGTGCCCTCGACGGTGAAACCGGCCTTCTCGGCGGCCCGGCGGGAGGCGGTGTTGCCGACATGGGCCTTCCACTCGACCCGGGTCAGGTCGAGGCCGGTGACGCCCCAGGCGGCGAGCGCGCCGAGCGCGGCCGGCATCCAGCCCCGGCCCCGGGCGTGCGGCGCGGTCATGAAGCCGACCTCGGCGAGCAGCGGGTCGACGGGGTTCAGCCGCAGGTCGACGGTGCCGGCGAAGGCGTCGTCCGGGTCGGCCAGCACGAAACACGCGCTGCTGCCCCACGCCCAGGCCAGCCCGCCGTAGGCCAGGTAGCCCTCGGCGTCGGTGCGCCGGTAGGGGTGCGGCACCCCGGTCCACCTGACGGTGTCCGGGTCCTGGCAGGTGACGACCACCCCGTCCAGGTCACGTTCCTCCATCGGCCGCAGCCGGAGTTCGACGTCACCGGCGGTGGCGAACAGGACGGGCTGGGGCCGGCCGAACACGGCGGCCCGGCGGGCTTCCAGGGTGCCCCGCCCGGCGGGACCGTCCGCGCCGACGGCCGGCACCTCCCCGGGCAGCAGCGAACCGATCCAGCCCTCGACCCGGCCGTTCCCGGCGGGACGGGCGAGCCGCAGCTCACCGGAGATCTGGAAACCGGCGCGCAGGGCGACCAGCCGGGAGAAGTGGTTGCCGACCTCGGCCTGCCAGATCAGCCGGCGCAGCGGCAACACGTCGAAGGCCCAGCGGGCGACCGCCCGGGTGGCCCGTACGGTGACCCCCCGGCCCCGGGCCCACGGGGCGGTCCAGTAGCCGATCTCGCCGGAGTCGAGGGCCCGGTCGATCGCGACCAGACCGCAGGAGCCGAGCAGCTCGCCGGTGGCGGCGTCGCAGACCGCGAACGGCGCCCCGCTGCCGTCGGCCCACGCGCGGGCGCTCACCTCGGTGACGAAGCCGTGGGCGTGTTCAGGCCGGTACGGACGCGGTACGGTGGTCCAGCGCTGGATGTCCGGGTCCTGGCAAGCCCGGTGCACGTCGTCCGCGTCCGAGGCGAGCCACGGACGCAGCAGCAGGCCGTCCTCGATGATCTCCACAGGCTCCATCCGAGTCATCGTGCCGGATCGTTCGCGGTGGGCGTAACCGGATAACCGCCGGGCGGCGGGTTGAGCCGAGTGTTATGTCGGTTTGGTCGGGTCGGACCGCCGCCACCAGTGACCATCGCGCCGACTGAGCGCCTACGATGGTTCGAGACTGTCTAGGGGAGCGTTGATCCGTGTCGATTCTGGAAAAGGTCCTCCGCGCGGGCGAGGGCCGCATGGTGCGCCGGCTGAAGGCCATCGCCGCCGCCGTCAACTCGATCGAGGACGACTACGTCAACCTCACCGACGACGAGCTGCGGTCACTGACCGACCAGTACCGGGAGCGGCTCGCCGACGGTGAGACCCTCGATGACCTGCTGCCCGAGGCGTTCGCCACGGTGCGCGAGGCGGCCGCCCGGGTGCTCGGCCAGCGGCCGTACGACGTCCAGGTGATGGGTGGCGCGGCGCTGCACTTCGGCAACATCGCCGAGATGAAGACCGGTGAGGGCAAGACGCTGACCTCGGTCATGGCCGTCTACCTCAACGCGCTGTCCGGCAAGGGCGTGCACGTGGTCACGGTCAACGACTACCTGGCCCAGCGCGACGCCGCCTGGATGGGCCAGGTGCACGAGTTCCTCGGCCTGACCGTCGGCGTGGTGCTGCCCAACCGGCCGGCCACCGAGCACCGCGCCGCGTACGAGTGCGACATCACCTACGGCACCAACAACGAGTTCGGTTTCGACTACCTGCGCGACAACATGGCCTGGTCCCGGGACGAGCTGGTCCAGCGCGGGCACAACTTCGCCGTGGTCGACGAGGTCGACTCGATCCTGATCGACGAGGCCCGCACCCCGCTGATCATCTCCGGCCCCGCCGAGCACTCCGCCCGCTGGTACGGCGAGTTCGCCAGCGTCGTCGGCCGGCTCCAGGCCGGCAAGGACGGCGAGGGCGACTACGAGGTCGACTACGCCAAGCGCACCATCGCGGTCACCGAGCGCGGCGTGGCCAAGGTGGAGGACCGGCTCGGCATCGACAACCTCTACGAGTCGGTGAACACCCCGCTGGTCGGCTACCTCAACAACGCGATCAAGGCCAAGGAGCTCTACAAGCGCGACAAGGACTACATCGTCAGCGACGGCGAGGTCCTGATCGTCGACGAGTTCACCGGTCGCATCCTGCACGGCCGCCGCTACAACGAGGGCATGCACCAGGCGATCGAGGCCAAGGAGGGGGTGGAGATCAAGCAGGAGAACCAGACCCTGGCCACCATCACCCTCCAGAACTACTTCCGCCTCTACGAGAAGCTCTCCGGCATGACCGGTACGGCGCAGACCGAGGCGGGCGAGTTCAACAAGGTCTACAAGGTCGGCGTGGTGACCATCCCGACGCACCGGCCGATGGTCCGGCAGGACAAGGCCGACGTCATCTACAAGACCGAGAAGGCCAAGTTCAACGCGGTCATCGAGGACATCGCCGAGCGGCACCAGGCCGGCCAGCCGGTGCTGGTCGGCACGGTCTCGGTGGAGAACTCCGAGATCCTGTCCACGCTGCTGCGCCGCCGGGGCATCCCGCACTCCGTGCTGAACGCGAAGTTCCACGCCCGCGAGGCCGAGATCGTCGCCCAGGCCGGCCGCAAGGGCGCGGTCACCGTCGCCACCAACATGGCCGGCCGCGGCACCGACATCCTGCTCGGCGGCAACGCCGAGTTCCTCGCCGCCAGCGAGCTGCGCCAGCGCGGCCTCGACCCGGCCGAGCAGGAGGAGGAGTACGCCAAGGCGATGGAGGAGGTCCTGCCCACCTGGAAGCAGGCGTGCGAGGCGGAGGCCGAGGAGGTCGCCGCCGCCGGTGGGCTCTACGTGCTCGGCACCGAGCGGCACGAGTCCCGCCGGATCGACAACCAGCTGCGCGGTCGGGCCGGCCGGCAGGGTGACCCGGGCGAGTCCCGGTTCTACCTGTCGCTCCAGGACGAGCTGATGAAGCGGTTCCGGGCCGGCGCGGTCGAGGCGGTGATGGAGCGGTTCAACATCCCGGAGGACGTGCCCATCGAGTCGAAGATGGTCACCCGGCAGATCAAGAACGCCCAGGCCCAGATCGAGGGCCAGAACGCCGAGATCCGCAAGAACGTCCTCAAGTACGACGAGGTGCTCAACAAGCAGCGCCAGGTGATCTACGCCGAGCGGCTGCGGGTGCTCAACGGCGAGGACCTCTCCGACCAGGTCCGCAACATGATCGACGACACCGTCGGCGCGTACGTGGTGGGTGCCACCAGCGACGGCTACGCCGAGGACTGGGATCTCGACCAGCTCTGGGCCAGCCTCAAGCAGCTCTACCCGGTGGGCGTCACCATCGAGGAACTGGAGGAGGAGGTCGGCTCCCGGGCCGGCCTCGACCAGGACTTCCTGCTCGCCCGCCTCCGGGAGGACGCGAACGCCGCGTACGACCGGCGGGAGGAGAGCCTCGGCGAGGAGGCCACCCGCCAGTTGGAGCGGATGGTGCTGCTCCAGGTCATCGACCGCAAGTGGCGCGAGCACCTCTACGAGATGGACTACCTCCAGGAGGGCATCAGCCTGCGGGCGTACGCCCAGCGCGACCCGGTCATCGAGTACCAGCGCGAGGGCTTCGACATGTTCGCCACCATGATGGAGGGCATCAAGGAGGAGACGGTCGGCTTCCTCTACAACCTGGAGGTGCAGGTCCAGGAGCCGGAGCCGGAGGCCGAGGAGGTCCAGCTGCTGGAGAAGCCGGTCGAGATCCGGGCCAAGGGCCTCAACCGGGCGCCGCAGCAGCAGGGGCTGCAATACTCCGCCCCCACGATCGACGGTGAGGCGGGCGCGGGCGCGGTGGCCGTGGAACGGCCCGAGCCCGAGCCGTCCGCCCCGGCGCTCGGCATCGGGGGCGGGCAGCCGCAGGCTCCGTCGCAGGCCCGCCCGGCCGCCGGTGGATCGCGTCGGCCGGCTGCCGCCGGGGCGAGCGGTCAGGCCGCCGCGGCCGGCACCGCCCGGCGGAACGCCGGCCCGGTCGACCGGGCGGCCGAGGGTGGCCCGTCCCGCAACGCCCCCTGCCCGTGCGGCTCCGGCCGCAAGTACAAGCGCTGCCACGGCGCCCCCAACGGCGGCGCCTGACCCACACCCCAGCCTGATCCGGGGACGCCCTCCCGCTCTGTCGAGCGGGAGGGCGTCCCCGTTCCCGTCCCGCCTCCCCGCCTCTGCCCCCGCCTCTGCCCGGTGATCAAGAGATTTGCGTCAGTTCGATCTTCAAAGATGACGCAAACCTCTTGATCACCGCGGCCGGGTGGGGCGGCGCCCGGGTGGGTCAGATGACCTGGAGGGTGGTGCAGAGCCAGTTGCCGCGGTGGTGTTCGAGGCGCAGCGCCATCGCCCAACTCCGACCGCCGCCGGTGACCACGGCGGCCACCTCGACCGCCGCCGGGCGCGGCTGGCACACCCGCAGCCGGCGCAGGTGGACTGCGGGCCGGGTGGAGCGTCGGCGGACCGGCGGGGTGCGGGCGGCGGCGCGGGCGAGCTGCTCGGTCACCTCGACGGTGTGCCCCGGCTCGACCAGGGCCCGGATCTGGCCGGGTGGCCGGTAGCCGTTGAGGATCTCCAGGCAGGTGCCGACGAAGCGGTGGGCGGCCCGGGTCGCCTCCGGGGTGGTGGTGGCGGGCGGCGGCAGGGGTGGGGCCGACGGGTGCCCGGGGCGGGCCCGGGGGTCGGGGCGGCGGCCGGTCGGTCGGCCGACGGCGGACCGACCCGTGCCGAACAGGTCGAGGGCGAGCTGTCCGGGTGGCCGGGGCCAGAGATCCGGCACCTCGTCGACGTAGGGCGGCTCGGCGACGGGGGCCGGCCGTAACCGGATCGGCGGTCGGGTCGGCCCCGGACGACGGGAGTCGGCCATCGGTGCCCCCTGATTTTCTGTGTTTGCCTTCGTTTGCTTCCGACAGCGTCGATTGTCGGGCACGGCAACGCCCAGGGTCAATGGCTCAGCGGGACGGCGCGGTCACTCCGGGTCGCGGTCGGTGAGCGGGTTGCCGCGTACCCACTCGGCGGTTTCGGTGTACTTGAGCTGGATGTACTCCTCCAGCCGGGCCCGCTCGACCCGCCACTGTCCCCGTCCGCCGATCTTGATGGCGGGCAGCTCGCCGCTGCGTACCATGTGGTAGACCTGCGAGTCCGACACGTTCAGCTCGGCGGCCACGTCGGAGAGCAGGAGAAACCTCGGCTCCACGGAAACCTCTCGGCTTGGCGTCGTTCGGCCCAGTTTGCCACCGACAGCCTTCCCCGCCCAGCACCCGCACGTTGACGGGTGCGGCGGCTTCCCCCGGGGCGGTGCGCGGTGTATGACGGTCTGGACGTACGGCATGATCGGCGTTCAGGGCGGCCACCCGCCGTCCCGGTGAGCGGAGACGACCAGGGGAGACGACGGTGGGCGACGAGCTGGTCCGGGTGTACGTGCCGGCGACCGTGCCGATGCTGGCCCTGCTGCGGGAACAGGGGCTGCCGGCCAGCGGCGGCCACGCGGTCACCCCCGGGCTGCGCGAGTGGTACGCCGAGGGCGACGAGGAGGAGTTGGAGTACGTCGCCTTCACCCGGGCCGCCCAGGACGCCCTGCAACTGCTGCGGGAGGACGCCGACGCGCCCCGCCGCCGGGTGGTGGTGTCGGTGGACCTGCCCGCCGGGGCGGTCGGCCGGGGTGACGGCGAGTTGGGCTCCAGCGTGGTGGACCTCGACGGGCCGCTGCCGGCGTCGGCGGTGGCCGCGCTGCACGTGGACGGGGCCGAGGCGGTCGGGGACGTGGCCGCCGCCGTGGACGTGGTGGTGGAGGCGCTCGCCGGTGACCCGGACGCCCAGTTCACTGTCGACGGGGCCGAGGACCACGAGCTGGAGTGGTACGACCCGTCCGAGTGGGAGTTGCTGCTGCGTACCGCGTCCTGACCGGGCCGGGTCAGTCCCCGGCGGGGTCCTCCGGGTCGTCGTCGCGCGGAGCCGGGCCGAGGGTGCGACCGAAGAGGACGACTGTGGTCAACGCGCCCACGAAGAGCACCCAGATGCCGTTGTCGATCCGCGAGGTGCCCATGCTCGTCTGGGCCACCGCGTCCGCCTCGCTCAGCGCGCCCGCCAGGTCCAGCAGGGTCCGCCCGCCGATCCGGATGATCACCTCGGTGAGCAGCAGGAGCAGGCCGGGCCCGGCCCCGGCGAGCAGGTAGGCGGGCCAGCGCGGGGCCGTGGCGTCGGGGGCGTGCCGGACGGCCCGGCGGCGGGCCCAGGTGAGGTAGCCGAAGGCGAGCAGCCCGGCCACCAGCCCGCCGAGCAGCGACTCGGTGCGGGAGACCCACTTCGCGGCGCCGACCAGCGACGCCTGGGAGTCGTCGGCCCCGAACAGGCCGAACAGCGGGTCCCGGGCCTGGCTGAACAGCACCACGAACAGCAGCGTGCCGAGGGTGGCGGTGACCACCGCGCCGACCGGGGCCGGGGTACGCGCCCCGGCGAGCGCCCCACCGATGATGGCCGCCGCCGCGCTGGTGCCGGCGATGGTGTTGGTGGTGGCGTTGTCGGCGTACGTCAGGTTGATCGCCAGCGCGGTGCCCAGCCCGACCAGCATGCCGGCCCCGATCGCCGCCGCGAAGCGCAGCGCGGCCCGGTCACCGAGCCGGCGCGCGGTCAGCTCGCTCGCGGCCAGCGCGACGGCAGCCCCGGCGACCAGGGCGGCGGAGATCACCCCGGGCAGGGCGAACGCGGACAGCGTGATCGCGGTGAGGCCGACCGCCGCCGAGTGGATCGCCTCCCGGGTGGACCAGAGCATCGCCGCCAGCCAGCCGAGGGCGAGCACCGCCAGCACGGGCGTGCCCGGGGCGTACCCGGTGCGCCCGGCCGGCTGCTCCGGCGACCGGTCGATGGACTCGGCCGTCGAGCTGCCGGGCTGGTTGCTCATCGTCTCCCCTTCGACACCGCGCCACCCCGGCACCGGGACGGGCCTCTCCCTCGCGAACTCGCGTCCCTCGCGAACTCGCGCGAACCAGCGTACGCGGACGGGGCGGACCGTCCCGGGCTGGGCGTGGAGGGCTCCCGGCCGCCCCCGGGGCGCGGTACCGCCGGGGCGTGCCGGCGGCGGCCGACCCGACCGGTCGGGTGCGGCCCGTCCTGCTTTTCTTCGTCCGGATCGCGCTTTCATTGGGGAATCGTCACCGGACAGGGGGTGGCTGCCTCGTGATCCACGGTGTGGGGCGGGCGGGGCGTGAGCCCCGCGAGCCGGGCGTGGGAGAATCGCCGGAGGTCCCGCCGCCGCGAACAGCTTCCCCGCGCGGTGTCCGGCGTCCGGCCGTCCGGTCGGTGCCTGCGGGTCCGATTTCGCCGCCGCTGTCGAGATCGCCCAGGAGCCTGTGATGGACGCCGTGTTCTCCGTACCCGAGCCGCGCAACGAGCCGGTACGCACCTACGAGCCGGGCAGCGCCGACGCCGAGCGGCTGAAGCGGCGGCTGACCGAGCTGGCCGCCGACCGGATCGACCTGCCGATGACCATCGCCGGTGAGCAGCGGATGGCCGGCGGCGACCCGATCGACGTGGTCCAACCGCACCGGCACGCGCACGTGCTCGGGGTCACCGGGCATGCCACCCACGACGACGCCCGCGCCGCCGTGCGGGCCGCCAAGGACGCCGCGCCGACGTGGCGGGCGCTGCCGTTCGAGGAGCGGGCCGCGGTCTTCCTGCGCGCCGCCGAGCTGCTGGCCGGCCCGTGGCGGGACACCCTCAACGCGGCCACCATGCTCGGCCAGTCCAAGACCGCCGTCCAGGCTGAGATCGACGCGGCCTGCGAGTTCATCGACTTTCTCCGGTTCAACGTGCACTTCGCCCGGGAGTTGCTGGCCGCCCAGCCGAACTCGTCGCCGGGGGTGTGGAACCGGTTCGACCACCGCCCGCTGGAGGGCTTCGTCTACGCGGTGACCCCGTTCAACTTCACCGCGATCGCCGGCAACCTGCCGTCCGCGCCGGCCCTGCTCGGCAACACCGTGGTCTGGAAGCCGGGCCCCACCCAGCAGTTCGCGGCGCACTTCACCATGCGGCTGTTCGAGGCGGCCGGCCTGCCCCCCGGCGTGATCAACATGGTCACCGGGCGGGGCGAGGAGGTCTCCGACGTGGTGCTCGCCGACCCGGACCTGGCCGGCATCCACTTCACCGGCTCCACGAAGGTCTTCCAGCAGCTGTGGCGCACGGTCGGCGAGAACATCGCCTCCTACCGGGGCTACCCCCGGCTGGTCGGCGAGACGGGCGGCAAGGACTTCGTCGTCGCGCACGCCAGCGCCGACGTCGACGCCCTGCACACCGCGCTGATCCGGGGCGCCTACGAGTACCAGGGCCAGAAGTGCTCGGCCGCCTCGCGGGCGTACGTGCCCCGGTCGCTGTGGGAGGGCGGGCTGCGGGACCGGCTGGCTGCCACCGCCGACGCGTTGACGTACGGCGACGTGACCGATTTCGGCAACTTCGGCGGCGCGGTGATCGACGCCCGGGCGTTCGACAGGCACACCGCCGCGCTGGAGCTGATCGGCGGGGACGACAGCTGCCGGGTGCTGGCCGGGGGCACCGCCGACGACTCGGTCGGGTGGTTCGTCAGGCCGACCCTGTTCGAGTGCGCCGACCCGGCCCACGAGACGTTCACCACCGAGTACTTCGGGCCGATCCTCGGCGTGCACGTCTTCGACGACGCCCGGTTCGACGACGTGGTCGCCCAGGCCGAGTCGATCGCCCCGTACGCGCTGACCGGGTCGGTCTTCGCCACCGACCGCCGGGTGATCGACGCGGTGGCCGAGAAGATGCGGTACGCGGCCGGCAACTTCTACGTCAACGACAAGCCGACCGGGGCGGTGGTCGGGCAACAGCCGTTCGGCGGCGCCCGGGCCAGCGGCACCAACGACAAGGCCGGCTCGTGGCACAACCTGGTCCGCTGGATGTCCCCCCGGACCATCAAGGAGACGTTCGTGCCGCCGACCGACCACACGTACCCGCACATGGGCTGAACCGGCGACGGCCGGCGGTGGCGTGCGACGACGTCCCCGCCGGCCGGGCCCGGCCGGCCCGGCGACGGGCCGGCGCACCCCCGGCGGTCCGGTCCGGGGCGGCGGTCGGGGGTGGTCCTGGGAGCACTGTCGTCGGCCGACAGTGCACATTGGAAATCCTCCCGGGTGGCAAATCCGGAAATCCTGGACGCCGGGACGGCAAAGTGGCAGCTTAGACGGCATGGCGGATTCCGGAGTCAACCCCACCGCGGCGGCCCTGCTGGGTCTGTTGCACGAGGGGCCGATGACAGGTGGCCAGCTGATGGCCGCCGCTGAGCGCCGACTGGCGCCGTACTGGTCGATGACACGCAGCCAGGTCTACCGTGAGTTGCCGGTGCTGGCTGAGCGTGGTTTCGTGCGGCTGGGCAAGCCCGGGCCGCGGATGAGTCAACCCTACGCGATAACCGCGGCCGGCAAGCGGACCTTCTCCCGCTGGCTGGCGGAGAATCCCGGTCGGGACACCATCCGCAACCCGATCGCCCTACGGATCGCGTTCGGCAACCTGCACTCGGCCAGCCAGCTCAAGAACCTCTACACCTCGGCGAACGAATACCACACCGAGGCCCTCGCGTACGTCCGCGAACAGGTCAAGACCGCCAAGAAGGAAGGCGACGAGTACGACGCCAGCGCGCTGGAGTTCGCCGTCGCCTACCACAAGGCCGCGCTGTCCTGGCTCAAGACCGCCCCGGTCGGCTGATCATCCGCCCTGGTAGGTGGTGTGACGTGAGCGGACCGCCGCACGCACAGTACGCTTGTCTGTCGTGACCGCTGCCGATTACGCCGAACAGCTCAAGGAACTCGACGCGACCCTGCGCAACATCGAGTCGGTGCTCGACCTCGACCGTCTGCGGGAGGAGAAGGCCCGGCTGGAGGAGCAGGCGTCCGCGCCGGATCTCTGGGACGACCAGGCCAAGGCACAGCAGGTGACCTCGCAGTTGTCGTACGTCAACGGCGAGATCAGCAAGCTGGGCAGCCTGCGGTCCGGGCTCGACGACGCCCGGGTGCTGCTGGAACTGGCCGAGGACGAGGCCGACTCCGGGGCGCTGGGCGAGGTCGAGTCCGAGATCGCCACGCTCACCAAGGCCATCCAGGAGATGGAGGTCCGCACCCTGCTCTCCGGCGAGTACGACTCCCGGGAGGCGCTGGTCGCCATCCGGGCGGGCGCCGGTGGGGTGGACGCGGCCGACTTCGCCGAGATGCTGCTGCGGATGTACCTGCGCTGGGCCGAGCGGCACGGTTACCCGACGGAGGTCTACGAGACCTCGTACGCCGAGGAGGCCGGCCTCAAGTCCGCCACCTTCACCGTCAAGGTGCCGTACGCCTACGGCACGCTCAGCGTCGAGTCGGGCACCCACCGGCTGGTCCGGATCAGCCCGTTCGACAACCAGGGCCGCCGGCAGACCAGCTTCGCCGGGGTCGAGGTGCTGCCGGTCACCGAGCAGACCGACCACATCGACATCCCGGAGAACGAGGTCCGGGTGGACGTCTACCGGTCCTCCGGGCCGGGCGGGCAGAGCGTCAACACCACCGACTCGGCGGTGCGGCTCACCCACATCCCCACCGGCATCGTGGTGACCTGCCAGAACGAGAAGTCCCAGCTCCAGAACAAGGCCTCCGCGATGCGGGTGCTCCAGTCCCGGCTGCTGGAGCGCAAGCGGCAGGAGGAGGAGGCGAAGCTGGCCGGCCTGAAGACCGGCAGCACCAGCTCCTGGGGCGACCAGATGCGCTCGTACGTCCTGCATCCTTATCAGATGGTGAAGGATCTGCGAACCGAGCAGGAGACCGGCAATCCGTCCTCGGTCTTCGACGGTGAGCTGGACAGCTTCATCGAAGCCGGTATCCGCTGGCGCAAGCAGCAGCAGCTCGCCAACGACGCTGCGTGATCGATCGTGAACGGGGCGCGTCGTCGATTCCGGGTTGACCGGGCGAATCGATGACGCGCCCCGTATCGGCGGGGCGTGCCACTTGGCTCTGCGGTTACACCGCGTAGACTCACCACCCGTGATTCAGCTTGAGCAAGTGACGAAGACGTACCCGAAGGCGTCCCGGCCTTCGCTCGACAACGTGTCCGTCTCGATCGAGAAGGGCGAGTTCGTCTTCTTCATCGGGCCATCCGGCTCCGGCAAGTCCACGATCATCAAGATGCTGCTGCACGAGGTCGCCCCCAACAAGGGCCGGGTCATCGTCAACGGCAAGGACGTCACGTCGATGCGCTCCTGGAAGCGACCCCACTTCCGGCGTTCCATCGGCTGCGTCTTCCAGGACTTCCGGCTGCTGCCGAACCGCACCGCCTACGAGAACGTGGCGTTCGCCCTGGAGGTGATCGGCAAGACCAAGGCGGTGGCCCGCCGGGTCGTGCCCGAGGTGTTGGAGCTGGTCGGCCTCGGTGGCAAGGAGCACCGGTACCCGCACGAGCTGTCGGGTGGCGAGCAGCAGCGGGTCGCGGTGGCGCGGGCGTTCGTGAACCGACCGCTGATCCTGCTGGCGGACGAGCCGACCGGAAACCTGGACCCGGACACCTCGATCGAGATCATGCGCCTGCTGGACCGGATCAACCGCACCGGCACGACCGTCGTGATGGTCACACACGACTCCAACATCGTGAACCAGATGCGCCGTCGCGTCGTCGAGATCGAAAGCGGCCGCATCGTGCGCGACCAGGCCCGCGGCGTCTACGGGTGAGCCGGCGCTCCACCCCTGCCGTACGACCTGACGACGAACACCTCACGCCGGAGAGCCGGAGGAACACCCGATGCGGATGAAGTACGTCCTGTCCGAGGTACTGGTCGGACTGTGGCGCAACGTCACCATGACCGTCGCGATGATCATCACGATGGCGGTCTCGCTGACCATGCTCGGCGCCAGTGGCCTGATGTACAAGCAGGTCGGCGACATGAAGGACCTCTACTACAAGAACGTCGAAGTCTCGATCTTCCTGAAGACCGACGTCACCGAGCAGCAGCGCACCGACCTCGACGCCAAGCTGAAGAGCGACCCCCTGGTCAAGGAGGTCCTCTACGTCAACAAGGACGAGGCGTACAAGACCTTCAAGGAGATGTACCAGGACGCGCCCGACCTGGTGAATGCCGTGAAGCCGGACCTGCTCCCCGAGTCGTTCCGGCTGAAGCTGGTCAACCCGGAGCAGTACAAGAACATCTACGACCAGTACCAGGGCACCGAGGGCGTCGACGTGATCGTCGACCAGAGCCGCCTGCTGGACAAGATCTTCAACGTGCTCACCGCGATCCAGAACATCGCGCTGGCCGCCGCCGTGGTGATGGCGATCGCCGCGCTGCTGCTGGTCGCGAACACCATCCAGGTGGCCGCGTACAGCAAGCGGCGTGAGGTCGCGGTCATGAAGCTGGTCGGCGCGTCGAACTGGTTCATCCAGGCGCCGTTCGTGCTGGAGGCGGTGGTCGCCGGCCTGATCGGCTCGGTGCTGGGCCTGATCGCGCTGATCGGGGCGAAGCAACTGCTGTTCAGCGGCTCGTTGAAGGCGCTGGAGGGGCTGCTCTCGCCGGTTCAGTGGTCGGACATCTTCCTGATGTTCCCGCTGATGGCCGGTGTCGGTGGCCTGATCAGCGCCGCCACCGCCTGGGTCACGCTCCGCTTCTACCTGCGGGTCTAGTCACCGCAGGGCTCTCCGTGAGGACCCTCCTGCGCCGGGAAGAAACGGCGCGGGAGGGTCCTTGTCATTCGGGTAGCATGATCCCCGCTCACCGGCCGGGTGGTCGGTGTGCGTAGTGGAAGGGGGTGGCGCCGGATGCCACGGGAAAAGGGTCGCAAGGTGGTCGCCTCCAACCGGAAGGCCCGCCACGACTACGCCATCCTCGACACGTACGAGGCGGGCATGGCGTTGACCGGCACCGAGGTCAAGTCGCTGCGTGCCGGGCGGGCGTCGCTGGTCGACGCCTTTGCCCAGGAACGCGACGGCGAGCTGTTCCTGCACGGCATGCACATCCCGGAGTACACCCAGGGCACCTGGACCAACCACGAGCCCCGGCGTACCCGCAAGCTGCTGCTCAAGCGGTTGGAGATCGACAAGTTGATCGGCAAGACCCGCGAGGGCGGCCTGACCATGGTCCCGTTGCAGGTCTACTTCTCCGACGGCTGGGCCAAGGTGGAGATCGCCCTGGCCAAGGGCAAGAAGTCGTACGACAAGCGGCAGGACCTCGCCAAGCGGGACGCCGACCGGGAGATCGCCCGCGTGTCCGGTCGCCGCGGCAAGGGGATGGACGACTGATTCGTCCCGTCTGTCCGGCTCGGCACGCCGGGCCGGGGCTCGGGATGAAACCCGTTGCGGCAGGCGTTAGTCTGGACAGTGCCGCCACATCCGGCGGCCCGTCGAGGGGGTGACTGGTTTCGACTTCGTACGCAGCGACAGGGGAAGCGAGCCGAGGAAGCCGACGTCGTCTCGAGAATCGGTCGTCGGAAACCAATAAGCGCCAAGAACAATCGCGCTGACTTCGCTCTCGCCGCCTGAGGCGAGTAGTGAGTCTGTCGGCCTGGGAGCGCCTTCGACCCAGTTAGCCGGCATCAGCTAGAAGGCTGGCCAATCGGACCCGGTCGCGGGGTCCGTGCGGCGAGATCAATCAGCGACTGGGCCCGTCACACCAACTTGCTCGCGTGAGCGGTGGGGCCGAGTAGAGGCACAGCGAGCTGCGCTCGGAGAAGCCCTGACAAACCGGCGAAGGACCCGGGTTCGATTCCCGGCACCTCCACCACCTCGATATGCGCCCCGGTCCCCACGGACCGGGGCGCATCACTGTCTCCCCCCCCCGGTCCCACCCTTCCCCGCCCCGCCATCCCGCTCCCGCCCGGTCCCGCCCCGCTTTCGCCTCGCCCGGTCCCGCCTCGCCCGGTCCCGCCCTTGCCGCGCCTCGCCGCGCCCCGTTGATCAAGAGGTTTGCGTCAACGTCGGAGATCAACGTGACCTGAACCTCTTGATCAACAGGGCGGAGCCCGGCAGTGAGGCGTCGGGAGGGGAGGGAACTGGGAGGGGAGGGAACCGGGAGGGGTGGGTGGGCGTCTCAGGGGAATGCGGCGACTCGTAGGGCTGACGTGGGGGCTGGGGCTTCTGGTGGCGGTGGGTGGGTGTGCGGCAGCCGGGTCGGTACCCGGTGGCGCGGTGCCCGGCAGCGCGGTGGACGGTGGGGCGGTCGGGGGTGATCCGGGGCGGCAGCGGGAGGCGTTCGACGAGCGGGCCGCCGAGGTCGCCGGGGCGTGGCGGCCCGGCCCCGAGTGGTCGAGCGGCTACCTGCCGTTGCAGGACGCCACGGTGCTCACCGGCCAGCCCGGCTTCGACGCCGACACCGAGGCGGCCTTCCGCGCCGGCTGGTACCGGGACCAGATCGACCTGCCGACCGACGTACCCGCCGACAGGGCGATCCGGTTCCCCGACGGTGCCCTCACCGTCCCGCTGATCAGCGCCGCCGAGGCGTACCGGCAGCTGGACCAGGGGGACCCGCCGCCGTGCGAGGGGCGACCCCGGGAACCACGGCCCGCCGAACCCACCGCCGGCACCCGGCCGGACGATCCGGTCTCCACCCAGGCTGCCTGCATCCCGCTCACGGTCACCGGGGTCACCCTCGGCACCGCCGAGGTGCGCACCAGCCGGGGGGTCGCCGCCGTACCCGCCTGGATCTTCACCGTGGCGGAGCTGACCAGCCCGGTGGCCCGCCTGGCGGTGGCGCCCCGGGCGGTCACCGCCGTACCCGGTCCCGCCGTCCCGAACCGGCCTCTGCCGGGCGGGGTGGCCGGTGCCGACCAACTCCGGCGGGTCGACGGCGCCCGGTTGACGTACACGGTCGGCATGGGTGCCTGCGACAGCGGACCCAGCGCCCTGGTGCGGGAGAGCGACGACGTGGTGGTGGTAGGCGGCGGGGTGGCCCGGGGCAGCGGGGAGTGCATCGAGCTGGCGGTGCTCAAACCGGTCACCGTGACGTTGTCGGCCCCGCTCGGGAAACGTCCGGTGCTCGACGTCGCCACCGGCCGGGTGCTCACCCTCACCACCCACTGACCCGCCCGGCCGTCCCCACACTCGGCTCCCCGTCCGAACGTCGCCCGGCGGGGCGACGGGGGCGGGAGGGGTGTCAGAGGAGGGTGGGGATGGTGGTGCTGATCGGGGTGGGGAGAACCGTGGGGCCGTCGGCACGAAGCGCCTCGGTGAGCGCGTCGGCCAGGTCGGGCAGCGCGTCGACGACGCGGGTGGCGCAGCCGTAGCCCCGGGCGATGGCGGTGAGGTCCAGGCCGGGCAGGTCCAGTCCGGGCACTCCGGGGGTGGACTTCAGTTCGGCGAACGCCTTGAGGATGGCGTACTGCTGGTTCACCGGGACCAGCACGACCACCGGCAGTCGCAGCCGCGCGGCGGTCCACAACGCCTGTACGGAGTAGTGGAAGGAACCGTCCCCGATCACCGCGACCACCGGCCGGCCCCGCCCGGTGTCCCGCTCGGCGAGGGCGATGCCCACGGCGGCGGGCAGCCCGTAGCCGAGCCCGCCGCTGGCCATGGTGAAGTACGACGCCGGACGGGTCACCGGGAGCCGACGCCGCAGCGCGGCCAGGTTCGACGGTGACTCCTGCACCAGCACCCCGTCGGCGGGCCAGCAGGCGGCCAGCGCGGCGAAGAGCGCATCCGCGTCGGGCGGGTCGCCGGTGCCTGGCGGCTCCGGCGTCGGGCGGGGTGGCGGCGTCGGCCGGTCGGCCGCCGGCAGCAGGTCCAGCAGCGCGGCCAGGGTCAGCCCGGCGTCACCGAGCAGGCTGTCGCCCACCGGGGCCCGCGCCGCCTCGTCCGCGTCGTCGGTGACGTGCAGCAGCCGGGCCCCGGGCGGCAGGTGGTCGCCGGGCACGTGCGGGTAGTAGCGGAACACCGGCGCGCCGACCACCAGCACCACGTCGTGTCCGGTGAGCTTCTCGGCCAGCGGGGCGATCGCGTACGGCAGCACCCCCCGGTAGTGCGGGTGGTGCTCCGGGAACGCGGCCCGCTCCGGCGCCGGCGCGGACCAGACCGGCGCGGCGAGCCGTTCGGCCACCGCCGCCGCCACCGGCCAGGCGGCGGCCCGGTCCACCGCCGCGCCGAGCACCAGCACCGGGTTATGGGCGGCGGCGAGCAGCGCGGCGAACTCCCGCAGCCGACGCGGGTCGGGGGCGAACCGGGTGGCCACCGTCCGCACCTGCGGCGGCGGGTCCGCCGGCTGGTGCCAGTCGTCCAACGGCAGGGAGAGGTAGACCGGGCCGCTCGGTGGTTGCGCCGCCGTGGCGTACGCCCGCATGAACGCCGCCGGGACGTCCTGCGCCCGCACCGGCTCGTGGCTCCACTTCACGTACGGCTGGGGCAGTTCGGTGGGGTGCCGGTTGGTCAGCCGGGGCTCCGTCAGCAGCATCTCCCGGCTCTGCTGCCCGGCGGAGACGATCAGCGGCGTCCGGTTGTGCCAGGCGGTGACCAGGTTGCCCATGCCGTTGCCGGTGCCCGGGGCGGTGTGCAGGTTGACGTGCGCCGGCCTGCCGGTGGCCTGGGCGTACCCGTCGGCCATGGCGACCGCCGACGCCTCGTGCAGGGCGTGCACGTAGTGGAAGTCGGCCGGAAAGTCCTGGAGGAACGGCTCCTCGGTCGAGCCGGGGTTGCCGAAGACCGTGGTCAGGCCGAGGGCGCGGAGCAGGTCGTAGGTGGTCTCCCGGACGGTCGCCATCGCCCTCCGCCTCCGTGTCCCCGGCCGGTACGGCGTCCGCCGGGACCGGACCCCTGACCTGCCGAATCTATCGGTCGGCAGCCGGCGCTCCGCGCGCTTTGCCGGCGATTGCCCTGTCCGGGGGTCTGTCGGGGGCGCGTCGCGCCAGCCGTACGGCGACAGGTCAGGGCAGGGGGAACGGGGTGCTGATGCCGTCCAGCGCGTGCCCGCAGGGGCAGTCGCGGTCGGTGGGCAGGGCGGCAACCGCATCCAGCAGTACGCCGCGCAGCCGGTCGGTGTTCTCGCCGAAGACCCGGAACACCTCCTCCTGGGTGACCGAGTCGCCCGCCTCCACCCCGGCGTCCAGGTCGGTGACCAGGGCGATGGAGGTGTAGCAGAGGGCCAGTTCGCGGGCGAGCACCGCCTCCGGGTGACCTGTCATGTTGACCACCGTGCCGCCCATCGCGGCGTACCAGCGGGATTCCGCACGGGTGGAGAAGCGGGGCCCCTCGACCACCACCACCGTGCCGCCGTCGACCGCCGGCACGTCGCGCCCGGCCGCCGCGCCGAGCAGGGTACGCCGCCCCACCGGGCAGTACGGGTCGCCTAACGCCACGTGCACCGCGCCCCGGTCGTAGTAGGTCTGCACCCGGCCGCTGGTGCGGTCGATGAGCTGGTCGGGCACCACGAACGTGCCGGGACCCAACTCGGGGCGAAGCCCGCCGACGGCACAGGGGGCGAGCACCTGGCGTACTCCCAACGTGCGCAGTGCCCACAGGTTCGCCCGGTACGGAATCAGGTGCGGGGGGTGGCGGTGATCACGCCCGTGCCGGGGTAGGAAGGCCACCGACCGGCCGCCCACGGTGGCGATGGTGAGCACGTCCGAGGGGGTGCCGTAGGGGGTGTCGACCTGGTGTTCCGTGGCGTCGTCGAGGAGCGCGTACAGCCCCGAACCGCCAATCACCGCGATGTCCGCCGTCGGACCCATCGATCCTCCCTCGACCGCCCTCGATCACCTGTCGGTCAGACCTTAGCCACCGCACCGGGTGCAGGCTATGGTGCCAGGCATGGCGGTGAGAGCACAGATGGTCGGTGGTGCCCGGTTGTCGGACCCGGTGCGCGGCTGACGATGTCCGAGACGCAGGGGGAGGGACCGGCGATCAGCGGTCGTGCCGTGGAGTCGATGACCGGGCGGCTGCTGGTCGCGACGCCGGCCCTCAAGGACCCGAACTTCGATCGAACGGTGGTGCTGCTGGTCGCCCACGAGGCCAACGGGGCGCTCGGGGTGGTGCTCAACCGGGCCACCGAGGTGGCCGTCGCGGACGTCCTCGGCGAGTGGAGCGATCTCGCGAGGCACCCGGCGGTGCTCTTCGAGGGTGGCCCGGTGCAGCCGGAGTCGGCGATCTGCCTGGCCCGGATGCGTCATCCGATGCGCCGGTTGAAGGGCTTCCAGCCGATCTCCGGCGCGGTCGGCACCGTCGACCTGTCCTCCGACCCGGAGCGGATGCGCGACAGCATCGGCGGCATCCGGGTCTTCGCCGGCTACTCCGGCTGGGGGTCCGGGCAACTGGAGCAGGAGATCGAGGACGGCTCCTGGTTCGTGCTCGACGCGCTGCCCGGTGACGCCTTCGTCGACCGCCCGGACGACCTCTGGCCGATGGTGCTGCGCCGGCAGGGCGGCATGATGGCGGCGGTCGCGCACTTCCCGCCGGACGTGGCGTTGAACTGATCCGCCGGGGACCCCCGCGAGATGACCATGCTCGGCCGCGTGTGTATAGTTCTCCCCGTGCCCGGGCGACCGGGGACGACCGCAAGGGGCCGTGGCGCAGCTGGTAGCGCACCACACTGGCAGTGTGGGGGTCAGGGGTTCGAGTCCCCTCGGCTCCACCCTTGAAGCAACAGGTCAGCGGCCTGGTCGAGCATCGACCGGGCCGCTTTTCCGTATCCGGTCCCGACCGGCGACACCGATCGGGCCTGGGCAGCCTGAGACGACGGCGGGGGCTGGCGACCTCGGCCCACCCCGGCGCGGGCGGTGACGCGGGGTGGGCTGTCGTCCTGACTCCGCCCGTACCGGGGCGGCCACCCGCGCGCTGGGGTGCGGGGGCCGGCCCACCTGCCCGGCTGGGGTCGCGGGGGGTGGGCGGGCCTCCTGCGCCGGGGCCGACCGCGACGGCGGAGGGGCCGTCACGGGTACGGGCGACGGGCTGCCGCAGTTTCCGGGGTGCTGGGGTCACCGCCGACGGGCGGCTCCGCCACGGTGTGGACAGGAGCGGCCGACGCGGCCGGTGTGGCCGGATCTGGGCAGGGTGCGCCGGGGCGCGGAGTTGCCGATCAGAACGGGACGAGCGCCTTGCCCGCGCCGGTGCCGGGGCGGATGGCGGGGAACTCCGGGCCCTTCCAGTGGCCGATCGGCGCGCGGGTGATGGCGGGAACGGCCGCGACGGGCTCTTCCACGCTCATGTCCACTCCCGGGGGCCGATGGCATCTGGTGGAGAAGCTAGCCGCCGTTGCCGGCCCGGTCAACCAGGGGAGACGTATCGTTACCTGCCCGCCGACCTGCTCGTTCGCCGTGTCGGCCAGCACGCCGGCACCTGTCGCCTCGACGCAATGCGAGATAACATTCCGCATCTTGACAGGGGTTTTCGTGCCCCGTACCTTCGCTGCAAGTCGGCGAGGCGTCAGGGTGCTGCTGGGGTGCAGCCCGACCGCCCGAACCGGCCGTGACCAGCGTTGCCCGGCCATGCCGTGACGCCGTCTGCGGTTCTCGCGGCCCTGATTGATCCCTCCCAATCTGGCAGTTCAGGCATTCAGCACCATCACCAAGTCGATGCAGTTCGCGTCGGACCCGCGCCGCAGCAGCCAGGCGGCCGTGTCCGTCGCGGCGGAGCCGTCCCTTCGTATCCACCGAACGCCCTCACCCCCGCCACCGCCGGAGTCGGCGGCGGACGACGTCGGGGGCACGCGCGAAGCACCTAGGAGCATCACGATGAACACACGACGTACCGGTGCGATGGTCGCCCTCGCCGCGCTGCTCTTCACGAGCGCCTGCGGGGGCGCCGAAGGCGCTGCGGACAACGCGGACGGCACCACGAAGGTCTCCGTCACGACGTTCGGCTGCGAAATCTGGAACACCTGGGCGATCGGGAAGGGCGTCTACGGCAAGCACCGCCTCGACGTCGAACTGGTCCGCTCCGGGGGCGGCTCGGCAGCGGTCGCCGCGGTCCTGTCCGGCGCGGCCGACTTCGGCTACGTCAACGGCTACACCGCGATCAACGCCTACAACACCGGCTTCCCGATCCAGATGGTGTCCGGGGTGAACGTCAACGCGCTGCCGCCGGCCAAGCCCGCGCAGGGCGTCTTCGTCGGCAAGGACTCGCCGATCAAGACGGCTGCCGACCTCGCCGGCAAGAAGATCGCGGTCAACGAGATCAACGGCATCAACCAGATCGTGACCGCGAGCTGGCTGAAGGCCAACGGGGTCGAGCCGGAGAGCGTCAGCTTCGTGGCGCTGCCCTTCGCCGAGCAGGTTCCCGCCGTGCTCAGTGGACGGGTCGACGCCGCCCAACTGGGCTACTCGTTGCTGGGCAACAACAACGACAACGTGCGCAGCCTGGCCGACCCCTTCGCCAGCAGCGACAAGATCTATATCGCGACCTACATCGCCGCCAAGAGCTTCGTCGGCAAGGGCGACGCCGCCAAGCGCTTCCACGAGGCGATCACCGAGACCGCCCAGCAGCTCAGTGATCCGGCCAACACCGACGAGGCGTTCCGGCTGCTCTCCGAGTGCCAGAAGGTGCCGGCGGAGACCCTCGCCGCCCAACCGCAGAACGCCCTCGAAGCCGCCGTCGACGTCGCCGCGCTGGACCGGATGGCCCAGCAGATGGTCGACCTGAAGATGCTCCCGAAGAAGCCCGACCTGGGGCCCTTCGTCACCGACTTCGCGCGGTCCTGACCTGTCCTGTCCCGCGGTAGGCGGGCCACCATGAGGGGAGAGGACGTGACATGGCGTCGGACGTCCACGTGATTGATCAGGTCGAGGCGGACGCCCGGCCCACCGGCGGGCCCGTCGCGGCCCGCCGGTGGGGCCCCACACCCGACTGGGTGCTGGGAGTGGCGGGCGTGGTGACCATGTTCGTGCTGTGGGACCTGGTGGTCCGGACCGGGGCGGTCTCGGTGGACTCCCTGCCGTACCCCGCCGACACCCTGCAACGCGCCGGCGAACTGCTCGTCGACGCGACGTTCCTGACCGAGGTGGCGCAGACCCTGTGGGCGTGGCTGCTCGCCATGCTCGTCGCCAGCGCCGTCGGCATCCCGCTGGGGCTGACCCTGGGCTACTTCTCCGCCCTCTACCGGCCGTCGTCCTCGGTGGTGCACGCCGGCCGGTCGATCCCCTCCTCGGCGTTCCTGCCGATCGCCATCCTGATGTTCGGCCTGGGCACCCAGATGAAGGTGTCCCTGGCGATCTACGCGATCTTCTGGCCGATCCTGCTCAACTCGATGTACGGCGTCCGCGACACCGAACCGCTGATGCTGGCCACGGGGCGGAGCATGGGCTGGACGCGTACCCGGTTGCTGACCCGGGTGGTGCTGCCGTCGGCGGCCCCGTCCATCGCCACCGGGCTGCGGGTGGCCAGCTCGACGGCGCTCATCGTGGTGCTCTCCGCCGAACTGCTCGGCGCCACCAACGGGGTGGGAACGGTGATCACCACGTACCAGCAGGCGCAGCGACCCGACTTCGTCTACGCGGGCATCCTGCTCGTCGGCCTGCTCGGGATGGCCCTCTACTACGGCTTCAACCTGGTCGAACGCCTGGTGGTGCCGTGGGGCCAGGCACAGCGGGAGGGTGGACGATGAGCGGGCAGGGGCTGAGCCGGCCGGTGGTCACGTCGGCGCTGGCGGTGGGACGCGGAGTACGGTCGCTGTGGCTGCTCGCCCTGCTGCTGGCGGTGTGGGAGGTCGCCGCCCGGATGGTGGGCTCCCTGTTCGTTCCGCCTGTCTCGCAGATCTTCGGGGCGTTCGTCGACACCTGGCTGTCCGCCTCGCCGTCGTCGCTGTTCCTCAGTTCCCAGTTCCGGGCCGACGTCCTGCCGAGTCTCGTCCGGCTCGGCCTGGGCTACGGCGCGGCGACGGTGCTCGGCGTCGGCCTCGGCATCCTGATCGGGGTGTGGCGGCCGGCCGGAGCGTTCTTCAACCCGCTGATCCGGCTGGGCATGTCGGTGCCCGTCACCGCCCTGCTGCCCATCGCCATCGTGCTGTTCGGCATCACCAGCGGGATGAACGTCTTCCTCATCGCGCTGGGCTGCCTCTGGCCGATCCTGATCAACACCTACGACGGCGTCCGGGGCATCGACCGTACGGTGGTCACCGCCGCCCGGAGCCTGCGACTGACCCGGCGGCGCTACTTCCTGCGGGTCCTGCTGCCCGGCGCAAGCCCCGCCATCTTCGCCGGCATGCGGATCAGCATCGGGATCGCGCTGGTCCTGATGGTGATCTCCGAGCTGTACGCCGCCACCGCCGGCCTCGGCTTCTACATCGTGAGCCAGCAGCGGCTGTTCCAGTTCCCGCAGCTGTGGTCGGCGATCGTCCTGCTGGCGCTGCTGGGCATCCTTTTCAACGCCGTCTTCGCCCTGGTCGAGCGGGTGCTGCTGCGGTGGCACCGCAACGTGCGCCCCGACAGCGCGGAAAGCCACTGACCGACACCACGTAGGAGCCTCGGATGAACCCCGTGACGACCCGACCGCACCAGCCCGGTGCCGCCCTCGACACCCCCGTGCTCGACGTGCAGGAGTTGAGCAAGTCCTACCGGTCCCGCAAGGGCGACGTGCCCGCCGTACGCAGCATCGAGTTCGCCGTCCACGCCGGCCAGTTCGTGTCGGTGGTGGGGCCCTCCGGCTGCGGCAAGACCACCCTGATGATGTGCATCGCCGGGCTCCTGCCCATCTCCGGCGGCGCGGTCATGTTCCGGGGGGAACGCATGTCCGGCCCCCGCGACGGCGTGGCGGTCGTCTTCCAGGACTACAGCCGCTCGCTGTTCCCCTGGTTGACGGTCGAGAAGAACGTCGCCCTCCCGTTGCGGGACCGGGGCCTGCCCCGCACCGAGATCCGGCAGCGGGTACAGGAGTCGCTGGAGATGGTGGGCCTGGCCCACGCCGCCGGGTTGCACCCGTGGCAGCTCTCCGGCGGCATGCAGCAGCGGGTCGCCATCGCCCGGGGGCTCGCCGTCCGGCCGGAAATGCTGATCATGGACGAGCCGTTCGCCTCGGTGGACGCCCAGACCCGGGCCAGCCTGGAGGACCTGCTGCTCAAGGTCTGGGCGGAGACCGGTACGACGGTGCTGTTCGTGACCCACGACATCGACGAGGCCGTGTACCTGTCCGACCGGGTGGTCGTCCTGTCCCAGGGCCCCTCAGTCGTCGTGGCGGATCTGCCGGTCACCCTCGACCGGCCCCGCGACCAGATCGCGACCAAGCAGACCCCGCTCTTCGGTGAACTCCGCGAGCACGTCTACTCCCTGGTCATGGCGTCGCAGCGACGGACCTCCCTGTCGGGGGAGCCGAGCTGACCGGCTGACCGGGTCGCGCCGATGCGGCCCATGGGCGGGACGGGCCCCTCAGGGGCCTGTCCCGCCCTCCTGTAGCGCTCTACTGCTCAGGATGCGCCAGGACTCGCCATGCGAGAAGGACCGGTTCAGGGCCTGGGCGCTGGAGCTGAGCTGCGAACGAATCTCTCGTCTGACGATCCCCCGACGCGCTGAGGCGACAGTTGACGGCTGTACACCTGGATCAGGTCGTCGGTGTTCCGGAAGATGATGACGTAGGACGTTCCATCGGGTCCGGTCACTGCGGTCATGGTCGGATCGGTCGCTGCATTTTCGGCTCTGTCGGGGTCCGGGTTCAATGGCTGCCACTGACCCCAGCTCGACGATCCCGGTGCCGTTTCGAAGATGTGATACAGCGTGTTGTCAGTTCGGCGAACGGCGATGGCGGTACGGCCGGACGGTGGGTCCAGAATGGTGTCGGGTGATCCGATGGCAGTGAGGCTTCCCACCTGTTGCCAGGTTGTAGGCCAGGTGCCGTCCAGGTCCTGGAACTTGGTCGAGATGTGACCGCCGGCGTTACGGATCACGATGCGCAGGCGATGCGCGGTCGAGAGCAACGCCGCCGGTATCCCCTCTGCAGTACCACCCAGATCAGTCCAGCTCGACAGCGCGCCATCGGCGAAATACAGGGCTGTCTTTACCGTGCCGGTGGTGCTGACCGCCACCAGTCGGGCATCCTCACCGTCCTTGACTACGGAAACTGTACCGGTTAGGTCGGCGTCGCCGAGACTCTTCCAGAGAGGTGCTGCCCCTTCCTGGCGGTACGTCCACAGCCGTCCGTCGATGTCGACGGCGAAGACCACATTGGTCCCATTTCCCATGGTCAGTGCGCTCGGAGGACCCGCCATCGAGCCACCGATGTTCCGCGCACTCTCCCAGGAAGGCAAGGTAGTGTCGATCCGGGTGCTCTTCCAGGTGCTGCCGTCGATGCTCTGCACCGCTGCCTGAATTCTCTTGTCGGAGAGTTCGCTCAGCGTGGGTCGGCCTGTGAAAGCCTCGCTGCTCTCCGGGGTTTCCCACGCGATGATATTGGGTGTCTCGGGGGATGCCGTACCGCGGCGCATGCGCCCCAAGTTGTCGGTGTACCCGTAGAACAACAGGCCCAGAGTGGTGCCGTTGGGTGACTGCTGAACGGCCGATGTCCGAGTAAAGGGTGTCACCGGCTGGATTGGTATCGGGTCGGCGAACCAGCCCTGCAGGTCGACCAGAATATGCAGCGTCCCTGAGCTGTTGTTCTTGACTCTGATCTTACCCTCGGTGCCAAGCTTGCTGACGGCAAAGCTCGACCGGGCGAGTTGACCGGTAGTGAAGTTCGTCGTCGACGCCACACTCGTAGTTCCATCGACCGGCCATACCGTCAAGAAACCGCTGCTGGCTGGGCTCACTGCGGTCAGGTTCAGGGCTACTGCTGCGATATCCCTCGTTGGCAAGCCGAATGCCCCACCAACGGCTACATCGACCGTACCGTTTGCTGCCACCGGGAGGCCGCCGCCGACCGTCCTGGTATCCAGCAATCGGCTCGCTGCCACCGTACGTAACCCTGCG
The DNA here is from genome assembly GCF_030518815.1 of Micromonospora cynarisoli. Taxonomy (NCBI): domain Bacteria; kingdom Bacillati; phylum Actinomycetota; class Actinomycetes; order Micromonosporales; family Micromonosporaceae; genus Micromonospora; species Micromonospora cynarisoli. Next base: position 6,011,925 of record NZ_CP130426.1, read on the forward strand.
CCCGTCGTGGGCGTGGCAGTGAAGTATGCCTGTACGGTCACGACAGCGTGTACGGCGCCACTACCCTTGTTCGCCAACACAACCTTGCCATTGGCGGGCAACTTCACGATCATGCCCATGGACGTGGTGCCCGCCGGATAGTCGATCGCGTTGGCCGCTGTGGCGTCGTTCTCGGGTGCCACCGAAAGCCAACCAAGTGCTGCGGCGCCAGTCACGATCACATCGATGACCGCTGCCGAAGCGCCGGCAGGCACGACACTTCCAGTCAAGGTCACGGTCCGGCTGCTGTTGCCCGCGATCGTGCCGGTGGTCGTCCCGAGGCCGCTGCGGGTATCGATCAACTTGGTGTGCGGCAGGGAAACCAGGCCCCCACCCGTAGTACCCGTACTACTGGTGAAGTAGCCTTGGACGTCCAGCTTGACATGGGTGTTCCCTGAATGGTTGTAGATCACGACCTTGCCGTTGGCGCCGACGGTGACCACAATCGCGGAATTCGACAGCACCTGACCTGCGGAAGCATTGATCGTGGAAGCGGTCGGCCGGTCGGATCCATCCGGGTAAACCGTCAGGAAAGTGTTCGCCGTTGGATTGATGGCCGTGACGTCAACCAGCAGTGCGCGGACCCCGTTGGCAGGAATGCCGCCGACTCCGAGTACGGTCACCTTCGTCTCGGAACCAGCTGCTCGCGTGCCGGCCGCACCACCCACGCCCGTGCGGGTATCCAACAACACACCGTTTGTCGCTACGAAATCACCGCCCTTGCCTGCTGCGTCCGCCAATGCCGGGCGCGGACCCTGAGTAATGGCAGTAGTAATGATCAAGATCGGCGCTAATAGGTAGGCCAAAAGCAATCGAGCCCTGGTCTTCAGCTTTCCCGAATCAGTCATTCCGTCCTCGCATGTGGGCAGCGTGGTTGCTGAGTGGCAGGATGATCACTCCCCTGTAGGTCCAACGGCAGAAGGTTGACCGGCGCAGGCCGGCTGTTGAGGGTTTCCATTGGACGTCGATCCGCTGACCGCTGACGCCGACACACTTGCTTCGGCGGTTTTCAGCCATCGAAGTCGAAGGTGGGAAAATAGATCGGCCCGATAGCTAGAAGAGGCGGAGCCGATTCAGTCGTGTTGCCTGCTCGCGTCGGAGCTTGCCCGCCAGCGAGCGGAAGACTTCAGACAGCAATCCACAACGGCCCCCGTGTTAGCTCCGAAAGACCACGAAGAACTTACAGATCCCGGGGCGTGAATGGGAAGCGTAGTTACAAGTTGATGCCACAAAACGGGGCATAGGTGCGCTGAATGTCACCATGTGATCACTCGGAGTGATCTGGGTTGCCGTGTCTGCATCGAGCCGTCGAGTTGATTTGGTTGATCGCCCGTCAAGGTTGGCCTGGTGGGGGCGGCGAGTGAGTGACGCCCCGGTCCGGTTGGAGTTGATCACTTTCTCGTCGCCGCCGGTGGGGGTTCGTTGGGGCCTGTTGGGTCGCGCCGGCTCCCGTGTACTGCTTTCAGCAATGAAGCCATTGCTCACAGTTACCTGACGTGACTTTCTGTCCTGCTTTGACATGTTTTGTGGCATCAACTTGTGACGATGCTTCCCAGGTGCATCCCGGGGTCTGTAAGTTCCCCGTGATCTCTCAGACCGATCACGGGGGCTGTTGTGGATTGCTGGCTGCGGTCTCGGGCCCGTTGGTGCGCCGAACCGGCCGGCGACGGCATCCCGCCTGTCCGGGTTCGTGCTGGGACCTCTGCAAGCGCTGTCCGAGCGGAAGCGCGGCACAGTTACCGGTGAATCCTCGCTTCCGACATTCATTCGCTGCTCTTCGTCCGCCTAAATGATTGGCGATGTTCATGCTTTTTGAACCGATGGCCCATTCAAGGCGGCGCGGGGCGTTTATGCGATCGACTTCAGTGCGGATGGCAGTTTCGATGTCTCTGGCCTGCCTCCTGGTCGTGAATCTGGGTGGCAGCGGCGCGAGTGGGTTGTCCACCGCAGCCTCCGAACGAGGGGGATCGCAGAACGGCGGGGCGGCCACGGCTGCTCCCTCACAGCGGTGGGGATCGGCGTCGGATACGTCCCCGCCGATAGGCCGTGGGCGGGGTAACCGGGAACTGCCGAAGTCCCTGCGGGGGCAGTACCCGCTGCACAGGTTCAAGCAGCAGCCGGCTCCTGGCCGGAACAGGGCATCGGTCGGTGCGGCACCGGTGGCGGATGCCGAGGGATACGACAGGGCGACCAGCCGTGAGCGCCTCGGTGAGCGTTCGGAGACGAAGCGGGTCTACGACAACGCCGACGGTACGCAGACCACCGAGCTGTCGACAGACGCCTTGAACTACCGCAAGTCGGATGGTAGCTGGGCACCCATCGACACTCGGCTCACGCCCGACGCGGGTGGAAGCGGGTGGCGCAACGTTGCCGACTCGGTCGTCCTCAAGTTGGCGGGACGGGCTGACGACAGCGAACTGGTGAAGCTGACCTTCTCGGCAGAGGAGGAGTTCTCCTACGGCCTGGCTGACGGGGCACGCAGCGTCGGGCTCGCGGATGCGGACTCTGTCACCTACTCCCAGGTGCAGCCAGGCGTTGACGTCCGCCTTGCACCGAGGGCAGGGGGCGTCAAGGAGACCATCGTCCTGCATTCGGCCAAGGCACCGACATCGTTCGTCTTCCCCCTGAAGCTCCGCGGGTTGACGGCGAAGCTCGTTGATGGGCAGGTGGAGCTGAACGACCGGGCTGGTGGTCGGCGCGCGGTTATTCCTCCTGGCTACATGCTGGATGCGGGCAGCGAATCGCGTGGGCCGGCAACGTCGGCAGGTGTTGCCTACGAGCTGGTCACGTCGAATGGGCGAACCGCGTTGAAGGTCACGCTAGACAGCGACTGGTTGCGGAGCCCGGACCGGAGATTCCCGGTTGAGGTGGATCCGACGGTGGGTCCGCCGGTCAGTGGCGTGGGTGCCGACAGCAGCATGTACGTGCACGGGGGATCGTCGACCGTCGGTGGGCAGGACCTGCTGGTAGGCCGCTCGGGCGGGTCCAACGCCGCCGCCTATCTGAAGTTCGGTGGCCTGGTTGGCCAACTGCAGAACCACACGATCCACGGTGTTGCCCTGTCTGTGGTCAACTTTGACGCCGCATCATGCAAATCGCGTCAGGTGACCGTGCACCCGGTGACCGAGTCGTGGTCGGCCGGTACGGGCTACTCGTATCCGGGCCCTTCCGTAGGCGGTGTGCTGGCGAGCCGGTCGTTTGCCCACGGGTACATCGGGCTGGGGCAGTCGCAGTCCGCGTGTCCGGCCGCTGGCGAGATGTTCGACCTGGGTAAGGCCGGCAGGGACCTGGTGCAACGGTGGGTGAATGGCCAGCAGGCCAACTACGGGCTCTCGCTTCGTGCTTCGACGACCGATGCCTCGGCCTGGAAGAAGTTTGCTGGAACCAGCACCGCCAACGCGCCGAAGCTCTACGTGACGCACTCGCCCTTCAATGCGGCGTACTCCATCCCGAAGCCGACTCCCGAGCCGCCGGTGTTGCGGAACCAGGACGGCAAGGTCAAGATCACTGCTACCAACCTCAGCGCCGAATCATGGTCGCCCGGCAACTACTATCTGGCCTACCGTGCGTACAACGCGGAGACCGGCGCCGCGGTGGTCCAGCAGCGCGCCGCGAATCTGTCGACCACCATCGCCCGCGGGGCGAAGGTGACGCTGGATGCGACCATCAAAGCCCTGCCGCCCGGCACGTACTTCCTGGATTTCACGATGGTGCGTACCGGCGGTGCGGTCTTCACCGACCACCAGGTGCCACCGGGTCGGATCGTGCTTCAGGTGTTCGACGTTCCGCCAGTGGTGCAGGAACTCTATCCGGGCAACGGCTATCAGGCGCCGACGCTGACTCCACTGCTCTGGGCACGGGCCGTCGATTCCGACGCCGCCCCCGGAGCAACGCTGTCGTTCAAATTCGAGATCTGCGACCGTACCGATGCGGGGACGGCGACGAACTGCACGAACTCGGGCTACGGCGCGAATCCCTCGTGGGTGGTGCCGGCCGGCCGGTTGTCATGGAGCAAGAGCTACCTGTGGCGCACGTTCGTCAAGGATGGCGCCAACGAGGTCATGTCGGCGGACTCCGTGCTTCTGACCTCGGTGCCGCAGCCTGACCTGATCTCCCGCATCGCGGGGTCTCCCGATGCGGAGCAGGGCCGGGAATTCGACGCGCAGTACGGCAACTTCACCACCTCGGCTGTCGACGCGACGGTGGTGACGGTGGGCCCCGAACTGAACCTGCTGCGTACCTACAACAGCTTGGACCCGCGACCCTCGGCGGTGTTCGGTGCGGGGTGGTCCAGCAGGTACGACATGAAACTGGCGTCGGACGACGACGGGTCGGGCAATGTGGTGGTCCGCTATCCCGATGGGCAGGAGGTGCGCTTCGGAAAGAACCCGGACGGCACCTTTGCCGCACCGTCCGGCCGGGTCGCGCAGCTCACCGTCGACAGCACCAGTTGGACACTTCGGGACCGCTCAGGTACCACCTACCAATTCTCCCTGGGCGGAAGACTAACGAAGATCACCGACATCTCGGCCCGGTCGGTCGTGCTCAGCTACGACCTGGCCGGCAAGCTGACCAAGGCGCAGGTGTCAAACAGCGCGAGCAACACCGCAGGACGAGCGCTGTACTTCACCTGGACCGGTGCGCACATCACCACGGTCAAGACCGATGTGGTGAACGGTGCCGCGCTTGTCTGGTCCTACGAGTACAACGGTGACCTCCTGACGAAGGTGTGCTCTCCGACCTCGGCGTGCACGAGCTACGACTACGCCGCAGGGTCGCACTACCGCTCCGCAGTACTCGATGCCCGTCCCGACTCGTACTACCGTCTCGGCGAGGAGCAGGGCACCGGCGCGGGTAGCGACATCGCGATCAACCTCGGTAAGGACGCCGGGACCTACAAGAACGCGACTCTGGCGCAGCCCGGGGTCATCGAGGGCACCGGCAATACCGCGGCGGCGTTCAACGGCGTGTCCTCGCACGTCGAGCTTCCGAAGGGATCGCTCAAGAAGAGCCGGGACGCCGCGGTGGAGCTCTGGTTCAAGATCGGTCTTACCCAGACCGGCGGTCCGCTTCTGGGATATCAGGACGCAGCTGTCGGTGCGACCGCGACCAGCGGCGTGCCGGTGCTCTACACGGGTACTGACGGACGGCTACGCGGACAGTTCGCCGGCGGCAGTATCGCTCCTGTCACGTCGGTGTACCCCGTCAATGACAACAAGTGGCACCACGTCGTGCTGTCGGCGATGGGGACAACGCAGACGATGTACCTCGACGGTGTCAAGGTCGCAGATCGTGCCGGGCAGACCATCGAGCACTCGTCACTGACGTTCAACCAGATCGGTGCTGCGACGGCGACGTCTCCCACCTCGTGGCCTAGCTGGGGCGGCACCGCCCAGCGGTACTTCGCCGGGGTGATCGACGAGGTGGCGATCTACTCCCACCCGCTCGGCTCGCAAACCGCGTCGGCGCACTTCCGCTATGCCAAGCCGGCTGCCCAGCAGCTGACGAAGGTGACACTGCCCAGCGGCCGGATCGCCAGTCAGGTCGAGTACGACACCGCCACCGACCGGGTCAAGGAGTACACCGACGACAACGGCGGCACCTGGAAGGTCGGGCAACCTGCCATCTACGGCGGCGACACCGATCTGCGGCGCAGCATCCAGGTTCTCGACCCGGCCAATCGACCGTACCTGTACGAGTACGACGCCCTCGCCGGGCGGCTGTTGCGCTCCGGCACGCCGCTGGGCCGGGACACTCGTGCGGAGGACCTGCCAGGGGAGCCCACCACCCCGCCCACCTCGCCCCCCACCCAGGTCTGTACGCAACCCGACCCGAACGACCCGGCCTTCTGCACCATAATCCCGGATTCCTCGGGCGGTCCCATCTTCATCCGCCATCCCACCGAGGGAATGGCGGTCCGGTCCTACTCCTACGACGAGGACGGATATCAGAGCAAGGTCACCAACGAGGACGGCGACTCGGTGGAGATGACCTACGACGACAAGGGGCACCTTGCATCGAGGAAGAGCTGCCGCACCCTCGACCAGTGCCAGACGAGCTACTACACGTACTCGACCAGCATCACCAACCCGTTCGACCCGCGGGCTGACCTCGCGATCGAGTCCCGGGACGGGCGGTCGAGCGGCCCCACCGACAACACGTACCGTACGTCGTTCACCTACCACCCCAACGGCCAGTTGATGGCGCAGACCAACCCCGACGGCAGCGTCGTCAGCCACACGTACACCGACGGTCTGGAATTCGGGTACAGCGGCGGATCCCAGCCCGCCGGGCTCCTGAAAGCCAGCACCGACGGCCGCGGCAAGATCACCATGAACGTGTACTACAGCAATGGTGACCTTGCTCAGGTGACCGAGCCCTCCGGTCTGGTGACGACCTACACCTATGACGCGCTCGGACGGCGGCTCACCGAGAAGATCGTCTCGGACAGCTACCCCGCAGGCGTCATCACCAGCTACACCTACGACAGCCAGTCACGAGTCACGACCATCACCGCGCCTGCGACCACGGACGTCATTTCCGGAGTCCGCCACCAGGCCCGCGTCACCAACGACTACGACCCGGACGGCAACGTCGTCAAGGTCACCACCTCGGACGTGCTGGGCGGCGATCCGGACCGGGTCAGCACGACGGAGTACGACGAGTACAACCGGCCCGTCCTGGTGGTCGATGCGGAGGGCAAGGAAACCAGCTACGGCTACGACCGTTTCGGCAACCGCACGTCCATGGTCGACGCCAACGGCAACCGGTACGACTGGGCGTACACCGCACAGAACAAGGTTGCCGAGGTGCGGCTGAGAGACTGGCGTAGTGACCCGGAAGGGGCACCGGGCACCGGCACCGGCGACTACCTGGTCCTGCACCGCTACATCTACGACTTCGCCGGCAGGCTCGCCAGTGACACCGACGCCATGGGTCGTCGGCTGGAGTACCAGTACTACCGGGACGACCTGTTGCAGAAGGTCACCCTGAAGGACTTCCACAACCCCGACGGCAGCAAGCGCGACTACGTCGTCGAGGAGAACACCTACGACGGGGCCGGCCATCTGACGCGGAAGGCGGAGGCGAACGGTACCCAGGTCACCCAACACGCCTACGACCGCGCCGGAAAGCTCACCAGCACCGTCGTGGATCCGGGAGGGCTCGCCCGGACGAACACCTTCACCTACGACGGCAATGGCAACACCACCCGGACCACCCGCACCGGGAAGACGTCCAACCTTCCCTGGTTCGTCCTGCTCGGTGTCACGGAAACCGTCGACTACACCTACGACGATGCGGGAAACCTGCTTACCGAGAAGATCATCGGTGACGGATCGCGGACCCGGCTCACCAGCTACACCTATGACCAACGTGGCCTGCGTACCTCCGCCACCGATCCGCGTGGGAACGTGACCGGCGCGGACAAGTCGGCGTTCACCACCACCTACCGGTACGACGAAGTCGGCCAGCAGGTGGGAGCGACCGGTCCGGCAGTCGCCATCGAGAGCAACGGCCAGACGCCCGTCACGGCCAGACCTGACACCGCGATCGGCTACAACGCCTTCGGCGAGGCGACCGCCACAAGAGATCCGCGTGGCCAGATCTCCCGCACCGAATACGACAACCTGGGTCGCCCGGTCAAAGCAGTCGCGCCCACCTATCTGCCCCCGGGTGTCACGGAAACCCTCATCCCGAGTACCCAAACGACGTACGACGGCCTGGGCAACGTCATCGAACGGATCGACCCCAGCGGCACCACTCGCTTCAGCTACGACCAGCTCAACCGGCTCATCACCCAGGACGAGCCCGACAGCACCAACGACGACCGAGCGGTGACCCGCTACACCTACACGCGCACCGGCGAGACACTGACGGTCACCGGCCCCACCGGGGCACAGGTTCAGTCCACCTACGACGACCTCGACCGCCAGACGACCCAGACCCGCGTCGAGCGGTATCCGGTCAACCGGAACCTCGTCACCAAGCTGGGCTACGACGACGCCGCGAACCTCACCTCCATCACGTCACCGACCGGCGCGGTCACGAGCAACACCTACGACTCCGTCGGCGACCTCATTCGCACCACTGCCCCGAACGGCGCGGTCACCCACTTCGGATACGACTACTTCGGGCGGAAGGTCCGTGTTTCCGACGGGCTGGGGCGCACCACCCGTGCCAGCTACGACCTGTTCGGCAACCTGACGAGCGACGCCAATCTCAACGCCGACGGGGACGTGCTGCGTACCCAGAGGTACGGGTACGACGAGGCCGGCAACATGGTCTCCTCGAAGGACCCCTACAACGTCGTCACCACCTACGAGTACGACGCCGTGAACCGCCTGGTCAGGCAGATCGAACCAGTAACCGACACCGAATCGGTCACCACCAGTTTCGGGTACGACGCGTCGGGTAACCGCACCCGCTACACCGACGGACGCGGCAACGCCACCATCTACACCTTCAACACTCTCGGCCTGCCAGAGTCGGCCATCGAGCCAGCCACGAGCAGCCATCCCACCACCCCCGACCGCACCTGGACCGTGGGCTACGACGCCGAAGGCCGCGCCACCCGCATCAGCGCCCCCGGTGAGACCAGCCGTCAGCGCACCTACGACGCCGCCGGACGACTCACCGCCGAGACCGGCTCCGGCGGGGAGTCCCCCACCGCCGCCCGCAGCCTCGGCTACGACAAGGCCGGCAGACTCACCAGTGTCAGCGCGCCCACCGGCACGAACACCTACACCTACAACGACCGCGGTGCGGTGCTGTCGACCTCCGGCCCCTCTGGTGCTGCGACCTTCGGCTACGACGACGACGGGCAGATGACCACCAGGACCGACGTCACCGGCACCGCCACCTTCGGCTACGTCAAGGGCCGCCTCACCTCCCTCGCCGACTCGATCACCGAACAACGTCAGAACCTGACGTACGACGCCGCAGGCGAGGTGAAGACGATCGACTACGGCGCCGGGCGCATCCGTACCTTCGGCTACGACGATCTGGGCCGGGTCAACAGCGACACTCTGAAGAACGCCGCCAACGCCGTCGTCGCCTCCGTCGCCTACGGCTTCGACCTGAACGGGCATCTGACCAGCAAGGACACCACCGGCACCGCTGGCGCCGGCAACAATACCTACACCTACGACAAAGCCGGCAGGCTCACCGGCTGGACCAGCCCGGCGGGCACCATCACCTACGCCTGGGATGCCAGCGGCAACCGGATTCGCGCCGGCAGCAAGACCGCCACCTACGACGCACGCAACCGGCTGCTCACCGACGGGGACTACACCTATACCTATTCACCGCGCGGCACCCTCCGGTCGCGCACCAGCTCCGGCCTCAGCGAGCAGTACGCCTTCGACGCCTTCGACCGTCTCACCAACGCCATTACCCAGACATACCAGTACGACGGCCTGGACCGGGTGGTGTCCCGTACCGGTACCAACTTCACCTATGCCGGTCTCGGCGACGACGTCGTCGCCGATGGCGTCGAGTACTTTGCCCGCGGTCCCGTGGACGAACTGCTGGCCACCGGGCAGGGCTCGGACGAGCAGCTCTCACTCACCGACGCCCACGGCGACGTCGTCGCCGCGTTCGATCCCGCCAACACCAGCCTGACCACGCTGAACGACTCCACCTCGTACGACCCGTTCGGCAAGAAGATCACCAGCACCGGAGACACCGGCAACCTCGGCTTCCAGGGTGACTGGACCGACCCACAAACCGGTCAGGTCGATATGGGTGCCCGGTGGTACGAGCCGGGAACCGGCACCTTCACCTCCCGCGACAGTGTCGACTACACCAGCGGTGACTCCATCCTCGCGAACCGGTACGCCTACGCCGCCGGCGCGCCCCTGGACTTCGACGACCCTGACGGTCACTGGCCCAAGTGGCTCAAGCGGGCCGCCCGCTCGGTCAGCAACGGTTACCACGCCGCCACGAACTTCGTCAGCAGCGCCGCCTCATGGGCATGGAACCAGGGTGCCCGACTCTGGAACCAGGGAATCTCCGCCCTCAGGTCATTCGGGCAGATGCTCTACAACGGTGCCACCAGGCTCTACAACAAGGCCAAGACCGCCGTTGGAAACACCTACCGCAACATCAAGGAGGGCGTCACCAACCTCCGTACCAATGCCACCAACTGGGCCAAAGAACAAGCCCGAGCCGCAGCGCAACGAATATACGAAGCCAAGAAGGCGGTAACCAACGCCGCGAAGGCCGCTGTCCGGCAGGCGATCAAGTTCACCAAGCTGCCGGTCGTCGCCGCCCTCACCAAGCCGCTGCTGGCGGGAGCCAAGTTGGTGTCCGGCGGCATCAAGGTCATGGCAAGTGTCGTCGCCGTCACGCAGCAAGCCATCCGTGACCCTGACAAATTCCGGCAGAAACTGTTCCTCGAAGCAGCTCAGCGCCTTGCCCCACTCGTCGAGGGCGCCAACGAGATGTGGGACAAGGCGACCCAGTTCGTCGAGGACCACGCCGCTGAGATCGCCGGCATCGCCGTCGGTGCGGTCGTCGGCATCGGCTGCGGGGCCGCCATCGGCTGGACCGGTGTCGGTGCCGTCGCCTGTGGTGCCCTGGCCGGAGCGGTCGGCTCCGCCGTCACCGGATACATGAACGGCAAGCGCGGATGGGATCTCGCCGGCGAAACCGCGCTCGGTGGGCTATTCGGCGCCGCTGGCGGGGCTGCCGGGGCTGTCGGGGGCGCGGCCCTCGGTGCAGGGCTCCGCGCTCTGGGCGGGGGAATGAGAGCAGCCGGCGGTAAGGCCGTCGGCGCAGGTCTTGGTGAGGCGCGCACCATCGGACGTGGGCTCATGGGCCGGAGCAGCGGCTGCCTCGGCCCCGGCAACAGCTTCACCGGCGACACGAAGGTCCTGATGGCCGATGGCAGCCACAAGCCCATCCGTGACGTGAAGCTCGGCGACAGGGTCCTGGCCACCGACCCCACCACGGCGCGGACCGCACCGCGAGTAGTCACCGCTCTGATCGTCGGTAGCGGCACCAAGCAACTCGTCGACATCACCGTCACCGTGGACGGCCCCCAGGGCAGCCGTGCCGAGACGATCACCGCCACCGCCGGGCACCCCTTCTGGGTGGCTGACCAGCAGCAATGGCGCGAAGCCAAGGACCTCAAACCGGGCTACACCTTCGAGACCGCCGACCACCGACCAGCAGCCGTAGCGGCCACACACCACCGCACCCAAACCGAGGTGGTACACAACCTCACCGTCGACACCCTCCACACGTACTATGTGGTCGCTGGCGATACCCCGGTCCTAGTACACAACTGCCCTTCAGGAGGGGGCGGATTCTTCGGTAAGCTCTTCAGCAAGAAGCCTTCCTCTGCGGAATTGGCCGACGAGGCCATGCGGGCAAGCCGCACGCCGGTCAAACTCCGTGAACTGGAAGGAGTTGACCTTCCTGACTATGGAGATCCAATCAAGATTTCGCGGACTCGAGGGATGTCTGATCAGCAGTTGATTGATTCGATCAACAATCCGAATGAGCTGGGGGGTAGTGTAGTGCTCGAGGGGCGTGAGGTTGTGAATGGAAACCATAGAGTCGGGGAGGCTCTCAGGAGGATGAATGATCCATTTTTTGGCGGAATTACGCCCGATACCGAATTCTTGGTTGTGCGGTGACGATTTGATTCGGTTGATCGCAGAGCTGCCTCGAGGGCGTGGCCATGATTGGTAGGCTGTGGCCCAGTGGCCTGGTCAGGTCGCGCTTCGGCTGGCCTGTTCCCCGGATTGCCAAGGCGGCGTCTTCCCTAGAGATTTCTGTTCTCGTCGACGTTGCCAGGAGCTGCGGATTTAGTCGTAAGGGTGAAGGTCTCGGGATTCGGGAGGAATGGCGCTACTTTCTTTTTCCCTACCTTTGGGAGTCGTCTCCTGCGCCGAGCTGGATGTGCGTTGTGGTTGCGGTTAAGGACCCCACAAGAGCGTCTGGCGCTGAACGGTTCGAGCTATGCTTTTCTCGGCTCGATGTGCCTATTGAGAATTTTCGACGCCTATCAAATGCCGCTGCGGTCGATCGCGACCAAATGCTTCATTGGGTTGTCTGGGAGGCAGCCAAAAAGGCTGGCGGGAGGAATGACTCTGAAAACGAAAATAACAATTGACTGTTGGAGTATTGTATTGCGCCGTCATTCGCTATTGGTCTAGGTGTAAAATAAGATCGTTGCCGCGTTGATCGCGGTGCCTCGTGAAGGCAGTCCGAAGATCGCATGAGTAGCGAATATTTGAATTTGAGCAGGGTTGAGGTGAGTCGAGGTCGCTCAGGTCCGCGGGGCGTTGAGGCCTGCGGTGTCGTAGTCGAACCAGATGGGCTGGTTGTCGGCGTCGAGGCCGATGTTGAAGTCGGTGGGGTCGCCCTGGGTCATCGCGGCCCAGACCTGCTCGTCCGGGTGGATGGCGTCGCGTAGCTCGCTGACGAGGGCAGGAAGGTCGAGCCGTCGGGGCTGTCCGTTGACCATGAGGGTGGTCTCCGTCCCGGTGGAGCAGCCGAGCACCGCTGCGGCCTCGTCGACGGACTTGTCCTCCCAGTACCGGAGCACCAGCACGGCCCGCTGGCGCGGTGGCACGGCGTCCAGCGCCTGGAGCAGCACCAGCCGGTTCTCCGGCGAGTCCGGCGGTGTCGGCCGGTCGGTCTGCTCGCCACCCACCCGCTCCCGCCGCCACCAGCCGCGCCGCCGCTCGTCGAGGAAGGTCCGCCCTAGGATCTGGCGCACGTAGGCGTCGAGCACCTCGTGCCGGGATACCGGTTCCAGACCAGGTAGAGCTTCGTGAACGCGGTCTGCACCAGGTCCTCGGCCCGGTGCCAGTCGCCGCAGAGCAGCTACGCGGTGCCGCGCATCGCCTCCGAGCGCGCCGCGAAGTACGCCGCGAACGCCGTGTCGCGATCACCCAACCGGGCCTCCGATCCCCTTGTCGAGATAGCCACGCGGGGTCCGGCACCGGGGGTTGCCCGCCGGGGGTGGGATCGCCGCCTGCCACCCTGACGCCGCTGCCCGGCCCCGGCAGGCAACCGGTCCGGGCAGCGAGACCGGTCCGGCCCCCGGCCGGAGACCGGGGGCCGGGCGGCGCAGGGAGGTCAGCGCGGGGTGCGCCGGGTCTTCGGCAGGTCGAACTGGTCGGCGGCCAAGCAGTCCTTCCGCCCGCCGCCCGCGCGCGGACCCAGCCGCTTCAACTCCGCACGGGCCCGGCTCCGGCCGAGGTTCCAGGCGTACCACGGGTCGGGCTCGGCGAGGTCGTCGTCGATCCAGCTCAGGGCGCAGCGGCGGATCGGGTCCGGCAGGTCGGCCAGGGCGGGGGTGGCGTCGGCGGAGAGCGCCCGCAGGTACCAGGCGTCGATCTTGCCGGACTGCTCGTACCTGGCGATGTTGCGGCGGGCCGCGTAGTCCTCCGGGTTGAGCACGGCCAGGCTGAGCAGCATCACCACGGCCAGCCCGACGGTGGCGCCGGGAATCCAGCGGCCCCGCCACCGTACGCCCGCCGCCAGGATCATCAGGAAGACCGCGCCGAGCAGCAGTTCGAACGCCATCACGAAGATCCGTTCCCCGGTGAAGCTGTAGACCTTCTGGTAGGTGTACATCCGGGACAGCGCGGACACCACGATCACCACGCTGAGCGCGCTGAGCAGCCCGAGCAGGGCCCGCAGCAGGACCCGTTCGGCCCGGGTCTCGCGGCGCGCCCAGCGGCTGACCCCGCCCAGCACGGCCACGGTCAGCAGGGTCACCACGGTCAGCTGCCAGAACCCGCTGCGCGCGTACTCGGCGTAGCTCAGCCCGGCCGTGCGCAGGACGTGCCGCTGACCGCCGAAGAGCACGGTGAACTGCACCGCGACGAAACCGACGAAGAGCAGCGTCAGGGCGGCGATGGCCGGGGCCCACTCCAGCATGCCCAGCCGCCGCCGACCCTCGCGGTCGACGGTCGACAGGTCCGGCGGTGCGGCCAGGGTGTACGTGGCGGCGACCGCGATCGACCCACCGACGGCGGCCAGGAAGAGCCAGCGGACCACCGTGCCGACGTTGACCTCGGGCACGACCGCGCCGAGCACCTGGTCGAACGCGGCGTCGGCGGAGGACAGCAGCAGCCCGAAGACGAGCACCACCACGGCGGTGGCGACGACCGACCCGACGACCCGGGGCACCAACTGCCCGCCGTCGGTGGCAGTCACGTGCCGGCGTACCCAGGGCAGCCCGCGCAGCGCCGCCAACGGGGCCGCGACCAGGCTGAACAGGATGGAGCGGACCTGTCTGCCGCCCACGATCGCCAGCGTCGCGCAGCCCAGCGCCCCGAGGACGCAGAAGGTCACCAGCCACCAGGCGTTACGGAAGGCCGGCACGGCCAGCAGCGCCAGCGCGGCCACCGCCCAGCCGCCCCGGATCAGCCTGTCGGTGCGGTTCAGCGCGTCGGCGTTGCGTCGGACGGCCGCGACCACCCCGACGGTGAGGACCAGCCAGCCGAGGAACCAGCCGATGCCGGTGCGGGTCAGCGGGACGAAGAACGCCACGCCCAACGCCCCGGCCAGCACCGCCGCCGGCACCGCCCAGCCGGTGGCGGGTCGGGGACCGGGCCACCTGGTGCTCAGGAACGACGGCGGGGTCGGGGTCGGGGCCCAGGACGCGGGCGCCGCACCCCACTGCGCCGGCCGGCCGCCCGCACCGAACCCGGCGGGCCCCGGCCGGCCGGGGGCGGGAGGCGGTTGCTGGCCCGCTGGTACGGGCCGACCCGGGCCGAACTGTGGGCCGGGCGTCGCCGGGGCGGCGGCCGGGAGCGGGGTGGGCTGGCCGGTCGGGGTCGGCGCGTGGTCCGCCGAGGCCGCCGCGGTGCGCGGTGCCGGCACGCCCGCCGGCCGGCTGGACCCGCCGGCCGCCGGTCCGCCGGCCGCCGTCGGGTCGGCCGGTGCGGCCTCGGCCGCCGTCGGGCCGGCCACCGCGTCGGCTGTCGCCGGTGCGGCCGGTGTCGTGGCGGCCGGTGCACCCTCGGCGGCTGCCGCCGGGCCGGTCGTGGTCAGCGGTGGTGGGGTGGTGGCCGTGCCGGTCGGACGGTCGTCACCCGGGCCGGCCGGGAGGACCGCTGCGGCCGGGCAGGCGCCACCGGGCGCGGTGTCGTCGGTCGTCGGCACCAGGGGCAGGAAGAGCGCGTAGCCGAGGGTGCCGTCCGGGACCTGGACCGGGATGGCCCAGCCGGGTTCACCCTCCTGACCGGGCCACCTGATCGCCGGTGGCAGCCCTTCCCGGGCGGGCACCGTCAACAGGTACGGCATCCCGCCGACGGGCGGGGGTCCGGGCGGCGGCGGGCGGCCCCCGGGGGAGTCTGAGGTCGGTTCCGGCTTGGACACGCACGCTCCTTGATGCGGGAAGTGCGGTCACTGTAGATCGACAGATCAACCGCCCCTCCGCCGCCGGCCCGCACGCCGTACCGTCGAACCTTTGCCCGCCCGCGTCCGTACCAAGGGCGGGAGGTCGACCAGATGACCGTACGCGCAACGTTCGCCGCCCTCGCGGTCGTGGCGGTGACCGTGCTGCTCGACGCGGCTCCTGCCGCCGCGCACGGCGCACCGACCAGCCCGTTGAGCCGCTCGGCGGCCTGCGGCCCGCAGGGGCCGCACGTCTCGACGCCCGCCTGCCTGGCGGCGGTGTCGGCGGGCGCGGCGGTGCGCGAGTGGGACAACATCCGGGTGTACGGCGTCAACGGCCGCGACCGCCAGCGCATCCCGGACGGCGAGCTGTGCAGCGGCGGGCTGTCGGCCTACCGGGGGCTGGACCTGGCGCGGGCGGACTGGCCGGCGACCGAGCTGACCGCCGGGGCGAGGTACACGTTCCGCTACCGGGGCACCATCCCGCACAGGGGCACCTTCCGGCTCTACACGACCCGCTCCGGGTACGACCCGCGGACGCCCCTGCGCTGGGCGGATCTCGACACGATCCCGTTCCTGTCGGTGACCGACCCGCCGCTGCGGGACGGGTCGTACCAGATCCCGGGGCGGCTGCCCGCCGGGTTGACCGGGCGGCACCTGATCTACACGGTGTGGCAGAACTCCGATACCCCGGACACCTACTACTCCTGCTCCGACGTGCTGTTCCGCCCGGCGGGCGGTGTGCCGGCGGCCACCCCGGCCGACCCGACCCCGGCCGCCACCGGTCCGGCCGCCACCGAGCCGACCGACGGTACGACCGACGTCGGCCCGGACCGGGCCGCCTCCGCCGGGGCGACGCCGGCCGGCGTCGGGTCCGCCGGACCGGCCGGGGAGGCCGGCGTACCGGTGGCGTCGGTGACCCAGGTCGGCGGCGGCAACCTGCGGTTGGTGGTGGGCGCGGCGGTGGTGGTGACCGTGCTGCTGGTGGCGGTGGTGGCGATCCGGCTGCGCCGCCCGGCACCCGTCCCACCCGGCCGTCCCTGCGGCGTCCGCAACCACCGGGCCGGCCGCCGCCGCGTCTGGTGACCCGCGCCGGACCGCCCCGCCCCGCCAGATCGACGCTCTCGCAAGATCGACACGACATCGGCCCAACAGCGGCATCACCCGGCCCGGATACCGCAACTCCGAGCCAACAGCCCTGATTCGACGGCCGGGCCCGGTCAGGGGAGGAGGCGGTCGATCTCGGTGAGGTCGTCGGGGGTCAGGTCGAGGTGGGCCAGGGCGGCGACGTTGCCCTCCAACTGGGCCACGCTGCTCGCCCCGATGATCAGGCTGGTCATCCGGGGGTCGCGCAGCGCCCAGGCCAGGGCGAGCTGGGCGAGCGTCTGTCCCCGCCGCTCGGCGACCCCGGCGAGGCCCCGGACGGTGGCGAGCTTCTCGTCGGTCACGTCGCTCTCGTCGAGGAAGACGCTGGTGCGGACCCGGGAGTCGGCCGGGATGCCGTCGAGGTAACGGTCGGTGAGCAGCCCCTGGGCCAGCGGGCTGTACGCGATGCAGCCCGCGCCGACCTCGGCCAGCGTGTCGAGCAGCCCGTCGTCCTCGGTCCAGCGGTTGACCATCGAGTACGACGGCTGGTTGATCAGCAGCGGGGTGCCCAGGTCACGCAGGATCGCGGCGGCCCGCGCGGTCTGCTCCGCGTCGTAGTTGGAGACGCCGACGTAGAGCGCCCGGCCGGACCGGACGACTGAGTCCAGCGCCCCCATGGTCTCCTCCAGCGGGGTTTCCGGGTCGAAGCGGTGGGAGTAGAAGATGTCGACGTGATCCAGCCCCATCCGGCGCAGCGACTGGTCCAGCGAGGAGATCAGGTACTTGCGGGAACCCCACTCGCCGTACGGCCCGGGCCACATCAGGTAGCCGGCCTTGCTGGACACGACCAGCTCGTCCCGGTACGGCTTCAGGTCGGTGGCGAGCAGCCGGCCGAACGTCTCCTCCGCCGCGCCGGGCGGCGGGCCGTAGTTGTTGGCCAGGTCGAAGTGGGTGATGCCGAGGTCGAACGCCCGGCGGACGATGTCCCGCTGCCTGTCGAACGGGCGGTCCGGCCCGAAGTTGTGCCACAGCCCGAGCGAGAGGGCGGGCAGCCGCAGGCCGCTGCGCCCGCTGCGGCGGTAGGTCATCTGGTCGTAGCGGTCGTCCGCGGCGAGGTAGGTCATGATCTCGACCCTAGTGCGGCCGGGGACGCCGCCGGCCGGGTGCCGGGCAGC
Organism: Micromonospora cynarisoli; assembly: GCF_030518815.1. NCBI lineage: Bacteria > Bacillati > Actinomycetota > Actinomycetes > Micromonosporales > Micromonosporaceae > Micromonospora > Micromonospora cynarisoli. The sequence continues at coordinate 6,029,588 of NZ_CP130426.1, forward strand.
CCGGGGCGGGTCGGCTCCGGGGTCGGCCCGGCAAGACGGGTATGCCGTCCGGTCGGCCGGGGTACCTTCGGGCAGCGCCACCCGCCGCCCGACCTGGGGGAAGTGAACCGATCATGGACGACATCACCGCGCTGATCCTGGACGACCACGCCGCCTTCCGGCGCGGTTTCGCCCGCCTGGACGACGCCCGCGACGAGGCCGAACTGCTCGCGGTCTGGGATGCGCTCGCCCTGCACCTGGACGTCCACGCCGAGGCGGAGGAGGCGATCCTCTACCCGCACCTGGTCCGGCACGGCGACGACGGCGAGGACGAGACCGCCGACGCGATCGGTGACCACAACAAGATCCGCGACGCGATCGCCGAGTCGAAGCGGCATCCGGTCGGCTCCGACGAGTGGTGGGCGGCGGTGTGGCAGGCCCGACGGGAGAACAGCGAACACCTTGCCGAGGAGGAGGACGAGGCGCTGCCGGACTTCCGCCGCCACGCCTCCGTCGAGCTGCGGGCCGAGCTGGGCGCCCGCTGGCTGACCTTCTACGGCGAGCACAGGTCCGGCCGCAACCTGCGCTTCGCCGACAAGGACCCGCAGCGGTACGTCGCCGACCACCGCTGACGGCCGCGTTCGACGGCGGCGCGAAGCGCCGTGATCCGCGCGGGCCAGCCCCGTCGGGGCCGGGAGGGTTCCCGGCATCGATCCCCCACGGGGTGGACCGCCGGCCACCCGAGCGCGCTAGCGTGGGTCGGGTGACTGCGCCCAACCAGGCTCTCCCGGTCCCGCCCGCCGACCTGCCGGGCACCCTCGGCGCGCTGCGCGCCGCCGGACACCGGTACCAGACCGTCAAGCAGGAACTCCGCCACAACCTCCTGGCCCGGATGCGTTCCGGCGAGGACCGTTTCCCCGGCATCGTCGGCTACGACGACAGCGTGCTGCCCGAGGTCGAGCGGGCGTTGCTCGCCGGCCACGACATGGTGCTGCTCGGCGAACGCGGCCAGGGCAAGACCCGACTCATCCGCTCGCTGGTGGCGCTGCTCGACGAGTGGACCCCGGTGCTGCCCGGCTCGGTGCTCAACGAGCACCCGCTGCACCCGCTGACCCCGGCCTCCCGCGCGTTGGTCGCCGAGGCCGGCGACGACCTGCCGGTCGGCTGGCTGCACCGCTCGATGCGGTACGGCGAGAAGTTGGCCACCCCGGACACCAGCGTCGGTGACCTGATCGGTGACGTCGACCCGATCCGGCTGGCCCAGGGGCGTACCCTCGGCGACCCGGAGACCATCCACTTCGGGCTGGTGCCACGCACCAACCGGGGGATCTTCGCCGTCAACGAGCTGCCCGACCTGGCCGAGCGCATCCAGGTCGCGTTGCTCAACGTGCTGGAGGAGCGGGACATCCAGGTGCGGGGCTACCAGCTCCGCCTGCCGTTGGACCTGTTCCTGGTGGCCAGCGCCAACCCGGAGGACTACACCAACCGGGGCCGGATCATCACCCCGCTCAAGGACCGGTTCGGCGCGGAGGTCCGCACCCACTACCCGGTCGACCTGGAGCTGGAGCTGGCGCTGATCCGGCAGGAGGCCGACCTGGTCGCCGAGGTGCCTGAGCACGTGCTGGAGGTGCTCGCCCGGTTCGCCCGCGCGGTGCGCGAGTCGTCGTCGGTGGACCCGCGCTCCGGGGTCTCCGCCCGGTTCGCCATCGCCGCCGCCGAGACCGTCGCCGCCGCCGCGTTGCGCCGCGCCGGCCTGCTCGCGGGACCCGCCGGCGCCGCGCCTGCCGACGGCGACGCCACGGTACGGCAGGAGGCGCCGGTCGCCCGGGTCGGCGACGCGGTGTCGGTGACCTCGACGTTGCGCGGCAAGGTCGAGTTCGAGAGCGGCGAGGAGGGGCGGGAGATCGAGGTCCTCGCCCACCTGCTGCGCACCGCGACCGCCGAGACGTTCCGGGCCCGGCTGGCCGGACTGGACCTGTCCGGGTTCACCGCGCTGGTCGCCGAGGGGGCGGTGATCGAGACCGGTGAGCTGGTCTCCTCGGCGGAACTGCTGCGCCAGGTCGGCACCGTGCCCGGGCTGGCCAAGGCGCTGGACCGGCTGGGGCTCGGCGACGCGCCCACCCCGGAGCAGGCCGCCGCCGGGGTCGAGTTCGTGCTGGAGGGGCTGCACCTGACCCGCCGGCTCGGCAAGGACGTCACCGAGTCCGGTCGTACCGTCTACGGCGGTCGGAGCTGAGCATGGCCGGCAACCGGTTCCGGTACGGCCAGTGGCAGGGCGGCCCCGACCCGCTCGCCCCGCCGTACGACGTGCGTGCCGCCGTGGACTCCGTCGGCGGGGAGGTGCTGGCCGGCGGCAGCCTGCGGGAGGCGCTGCGCGACCTGCTGCGCCGGGGCCCGAACAACCGGGGCGGCCTGGACGACCTGGCCGCCCGGGCCCGCCGGCTGCGCCGGGAGGCGCTGCGCCGGGGCGACCTGGACGGGGCGGTGACCCGGTCCCGGGCGCTGCTCGACCAGGCCCTCGCGGCGGAACGGGACGCGCTGCGCGGGCGTACCGACGACGACGCCCGGTTCGCCGAGACGGTGCTGGACAACCTGCCCCGCTCCACCGCCCGCGCGGTGCAGGAGCTGGCCGGGTACCGGTGGACCAGCGACGAGGCCCGGCAGGCGTACCAGCGGATTCTCGACGGGCTGCGCGGCGAGGTGCTGGAGCAGCGGTTCGCCGGGCTGCGGGACGCGGCGCGGGCCGCCGGTGACCCGGCCGTGCAGGCGCAGCTCGCCGCGATGATGCGGGACCTCAACGACCTGCTGGCCCGGCACGCCCGCGCGGAGGACACCACCGACGCGTTCGCCGAGTTCATGCGCCGGCACGGCGAGTTCTTCCCGGAGCAGCCGCGCACCGTCGACGAACTCGTCGACGTGCTGGCCCGCCGGGCGGCGGCGGGGGAGCGGCTGATGCGGTCGCTGTCCGACCGGCAGCGTGAGGAGCTGGCCGGGCTGATGCGGCAGTCGCTCGGTGACCGGCTCGCCGGTGAGCTGTCCGCCCTCGACGCCCACCTGCGCGCGCTGCGCCCCGACCTGAACTGGCAGCGCGGCGAGCGGGTCCGGGGCGACCAGCCGCTCGGCTACGGCGAGGCGACCGGGGCGCTGGACGAGATCGCCGAGCTGGACGAGCTGCTCGACTCCCTCGACCAGGACCACCCGGGGGCGACCCTGGACGACGTGGACGTCGACGCGGTCGCCCGGACGCTGGGCCGCGACGCCGCCGACGACGTACGCCGGTTGCGGGAGCTGGAACGGGAGCTGCGCCGGCAGGGCTGGGTGAGCCGGGACGCCGACGGGTTGACGCTCAGCCCGAAGGCGCTGCGCCGACTCGCCGGCACCGCGCTGCGCCGGGTCTTCGCCGACCTCACCGCCGGCCCGCGCGGCCAGCACGACCTGCGTACGGCCGGGGCGGCCGGCGAGGTCAGCGGGGCGTCCCGGCAGTGGGAGTACGGCGACGAGCAGCCCCTGGACGTGGTGCGCACCCTCACCCGGGCGGTACGCCGGGCCGGCCCCACCGTGCCGCTGCAACTCGCCGTCGAGGACTTCGAGGTGGTGGAGACGGAACGGCGGGCGTCGGCGGCGGTGGCGCTCTGCGTGGACCTGTCGTACTCGATGGTGTCGCAGGGGCGGTGGGGGCCGATGAAGCAGACGGCGCTGGCCCTGTCGCACCTGATGGCGACCCGGTTCCCGCAGGACGCGTTGCAGATCGTCGGTTTCGGTCTGGAGGCGGTGCCGTTGACCCAGCAGGAGCTGGCGGCGGTCGAGCCGGACCTGCGGCAGGGCACCAACCTCCAGCACGCGCTGCGGCTGGCCCGCCGGCACCTGCGTCGTCATCCGGGGGCCGAGCCGGTGGTGCTGGTGGTCACCGACGGCGAGCCGACCGCCCACCTCGACCCGGACGACGGTGAGGCGTACTTCCACTGGCCGCCGCTGCCGGAGACGGTCCGGGCCACCGTCCGCGAGGTGGACCGGCTGGCCCGGGCCGGGGTCACGCTCAACCTCTTCCTGCTCGGTGAGGACCCGGGCCTGCGCCGGTTCATGGACGCGGTGGCCCGCCGTTCCCGGGGTCGCCTGTTCACTCCCGACCTGGGTGACCTGGGCGAGTACGTGGTCTCCGACTACCTGCGGTCCCGGCGCGCCTCCGCCCGCTGACCGGGCCGCCCGTCCGGGTGATCCGGGCGGCACAACCGTCCACCCGCCCCGGTGGTACGGGGTTGACTGGGGACGTGGAGCTGCGCGGGGTCTACCGGAGCCTGCTCGCCGAGGTCGAGGCGGGCGGGTTCCGGCCGGCCCCGCCGGGCGGGTGGGACGCGGAGCGGATCGTGGCGCACCTGATCGCCAACGACGAGCTGATGAGCGAGGCGACCGAGGCGGTGCTGGCCGGGACGCCGTTCGCCTACTACGACCTGACCGGGGTGCACCGGCCCGAGTTGGACGGCCTGGTCGCGCAGTGTGGCGGGCTGTCCGGCCTGGCCACCCTGCTGCGTGCCACCAGCGGCCGGCTCTGCGGCCTGGTGGACCGGCTCGGCCCGGCCGCCGACACCCCTGTCGAGACGCACCTGCGGGAGGGTTTCGACCTGGTCGTCGACGAGCCGCTGCCCTGGTCCCGCACCCTCGACCTGCATGCCCGGGTGCATCTGCCCCGGCACCTGGCGCAGCTACGGATGCTCCGCGACCAGCCGCAGCCCGCCTGACTCCACCCCGGGCGGCCCGGCGGCGGGACCGGACGGCCCGGCGGCGGGGGTGCGGCGGAAGGTGCGTCGGTAGGCCGAGGGGGAGACGCCGATCCGGGTGTTCAGGTGTTGGCGCAGGGCGGCGGTGGTGCCGAAGCCCGCCCGCCGGGCCACCTGGTCGACGGCCAGGTCGGTGGTCTCCAGGAGCAGCCGGGCGTGGTCGGTGCGCTGCTGGAGCAGCCACTGCGCCGGGCTCAGCCCGGTCTCCGAGCGGAAGTGCCTGGTGAAGGTGCGTACGCTCATCCGGGCGTGGGCGGCCAGTTCCCGCAGGGCGACCGGCTCGTGCAGCCGCTGCCGGGCCCACTCCCGGGTAGCCGCGGTGCCGCTGGCCGGGCTGCGCGGCACGGGCCGTTCGATGTACTGGGCCTGGCCGCCGTCGCGCCAGGGCGGCACCACGCACCGCCGGGCCGCCCGGTTGGCGACCTCGCTGCCGTGGTCGCCACGGACGACGTGCAGGCACAGGTCGATCCCGGCGGCCACCCCGGCCGAGGTGAGCACCAGGCCGGAGTCGATGAACAGCACGTCCGGGTCGAGGTCGACCTGCGGGTACAGCAGGCGGAACCGGTCGGCGTGCGCCCAGTGGGTGGTGGCCCGGTGCCCGTCGAGCAGCCCGGCGGCGGCCAGCGCGAACGCGCCCGTGCAGATCGACATGATCCGCGCGCCCCGCTGGTGGGCGTCGCGCAGCGCGCCGGTGACCGCCGGGTCGATCGTGCCGTCGGTCATCGGCGGGCCGCCGTGCAGGCCGGGCACCACCACCGTGTCGACGGTGGCCAGCAGGTCGAGCCCGTGGTCGGGGAGGATCCGGAAACCGGCGGAGCTGCGGACCGGGCCGCCGTCGGGGGTGCAGGTGTCGACGGCGTAGAGCGGGTGCCGGTCGGGGGTGCGGGCGGCCCCGAAGACCTGGGCCGGGGTGCCCAGGTCGAGGCCGACCACGCCGTCGAGGGCGAGCACGCCGATCCGGTGCGGCCTGATGGTCATGGCCCGATTATTGCGCACCATGGCTTTCCGGCCACTCGTCGCCGGCCGGGGCGTACCCGAGACTCGGAGCGTGACCCGAGCCCGTCGTCTCCACCCGGCCTGGACCGTGGCCGCCGTCGCCTTCGTCGCGCTGGTCGGCGCGGCCGGCTTCCGCGCCACCCCGTCGGTGCTGCTGCACCCGCTGCACGCCGAGTTCCGTTGGCCGCTGGCCACCATCTCCGCCGCCGTCTCGGTCAACCTGCTGCTCTACGGCCTGACCGCACCGTTCGCCGCCGCCCTGATGGACCGCTTCGGCATCCGTCGGGTGGTGGCCGGCGCGCTGGCGCTGGTGGCGCTCGGCAGCGGCCTGACCGTCTTCATGACGGCGAGCTGGCAGCTCATCCTCTGCTGGGGCGTCCTGGTCGGGCTGGGCACCGGCTCGATGGCGCTGGCCTTCGTCGCCACCGTTACCGGGCGCTGGTTCGTACACCGCCGGGGGCTGGTCACCGGGGTGCTCACCGCCGGTGGGGCCGCCGGTCAGCTGGTCTTCCTGCTGCTGCTCGCGGTGCTGGTCCGGGACCACGGCTGGCGTACGGCCGCGCTGGTGGTGGCCGGTGCGGCGCTCGCGGTCGTCCCGCTGGTGGCCCGGTGGCTGCGGGAACACCCGGCGGATCTCGGTCTGCCCGCCTACGGCGCGGCCGAGGTGACGCCCCGGCCGCCGGCGGCCGGCGGGGCCGCCGCGCGGGCGGTGGCCGCGTTCACCGCCGCCGCCCGGACCCGGCCGTTCTGGCTGCTCGCGGGGGGCTTCGCGATCTGCGGGGCGACCACCAACGGCCTGGTCGGTACCCACTTCGTGCCGGCCGCGCACGACCACGGCATGCCGCAGACCACGGCGGCGGGCCTGCTCGCCCTGGTCGGCCTCTTCGACATCGTCGGGGTCGTCGCCTCGGGCTGGCTCACCGACCGGATGGACAGCCGGCTGCTGCTGGCCGGCTACTACGGGCTGCGCGGACTGTCGCTGTTGCTGCTGCCCGCCCTGTTCACCGGTGGCACCGGGCCGAGCATGTTGGTCTTCGTCGTCTTCTACGGACTGGACTGGGTGGCGACCGTGCCGCCGACGGTGGCGCTGTGCCGGGAGTACTTCGGCGCCTCGGCGGCGGTGGTCTTCGGCTGGGTCTTCGCCGCGCACCAGTTTGGGGCGGCGATCGCGGCGACGGGCGCCGGCCTGGTCCGCGACCGGCTCGGCGACTACGCGCCGGCCTGGTACGCGGCCGGTGCGCTCTCCATCGGCGCCGGGCTGCTGTCGCTGCTGCTGCGCCGCCGCGCGGCGCCGGTGCCGGTCCCGACGCCGGCCCGGCCCGCCGGCGCCTGGAGCTACCGGGGCTGACCGGCGCGGGCCGGCCGCCGCCGGCCGGCCGCGCTCAGCCGAGGGTCCACTGTTGGCCGGCGGCGGCGGTGCAGGTGGCCTGCACCAGGTCGTCGCCGGCCGCCGTGCCGTCGTCGCGGACCTGCGCGCACTTGCCGGACCCGACGCCGACGAGCAGGACCGGCCCGGTGCCGACCGGGGTCAGCCGCCACTGCTGGTTGGCCTGGCCGTGGCAGCCGAACTGCTGGAGCCGCGCGCCGTCGTCGCCGCTGCCGCCGTCGACGTCGAGGCACTGCCCGTGCCCGGCGTTGGTGAGCGTCACCAGGTCGGGCGCGACCGGGTTGGCGACCCACTGCTGTTCCGCGCCGCCGGTGCAGACGGCCAGTTCGGCGGTGGCCGTCTCGCCCGCGCCGTCGGTGCCGACACAGAGGCCGGAGGTGACCGCCCGCAACACGACAGGTCCGGTGACCGTGGCCGGGGTGGTGGGCGGCGGGGTCGGGCTGGGCGGGGAGGTGGTCGCGGCCGGCGGGCCGGTCGTCTCTGCGGGCGGGGTCGACGCGGCCGGGGTCGGCGCTGCGGCCGGCACCACCGGCACCCGGCCGTCGCCGCCGCCGAGCACGCCGGTGGCGAAGAAGACCCCCAGCAGTACGCCGGCCAGGCCGGCGGCCAGCGCGAACCGCATCAGCGGATCGGCGGGCAGCCCGGGGCGGGCGGCCCGGCGGGCCCCGTACACGGTGCCGGACGGATCGTGGTGCGGGTCGGGGACGGCCATGGCTGCATGGTGACCCACCGGGCGGGCCGACGGCCAGTCGGCCCGCGGGCCGGTGGGATCAGTCGACGACCCGGACGTCCTTCCAGAACGCCACCCGGTCGCGGACCTGCTCCGCCTCGGGTTTCGGGTCGGGGTAGTACCAGACGGCGTCGGCGCTCGTGTGCTCGCCGTCGGTGAGGGAGTAGTAGGAGGCGGTGCCCTTCCAGGGGCAGACCGTGTGCGTCGCCGACTCGGTGATCAGGTCGTCGCGCAGGGTGCTTCGGGGGAAGTAGTGGTTGCCCTCCACCAGGACGGTGTCGTCGCTCTCGGCCACGACCTGGTCGTTCCACACGGCTTTCGGCATGTCACCACGCTACGCCCCCGGCGGGCCAGGGGCGCGGGCCCCTCGTCGACCGTCCGTCCGCCGGTGCCGGACGGGTGCCGCCGGCCCGGTCGACCAGGCCGGCGACACCGCCGCCGCAGCGGTTGCCTGCTGATCCGAAACGGTCAGGGGTGCGGTCCCCCGGAACGGCGCTTCGCGCGTAAGGTGATCTCATGCGCGCGTTGCGTGATCATGAGCTGGCGGTGGACGCGTTGCGACGGTCGTACGCCGCCGTGCCCCCCGGGCACCCCGTACGGCTGGCCAAACGCACCTCCAACCTGTTCCGCCCCCGGTCGGCCACCGGCACCCCCGGCCTCGACGTCAGCGGCCTGGACGGGGTCCTGTCGGTCGACCCGGTGGCCCGCACCGCCGACGTGCAGGGCATGTGCACCTACGAGGACCTGGTCGACGCGACCCTCCCGCACGGGCTGATGCCGCTGGTCGTGCCGCAGCTGCGCACGATCACCCTGGGCGGCGCGGTCACCGGGCTGGGCATCGAGTCGACGTCGTTCCGCAACGGGCTCCCGCACGAGTCGGTCATCGAGCTGGACGTCCTCACCGGCGCGGGGGAGATCGTCACCGCCCGCCCCGACGGCCCGGACGCCGAACTGTTCGCCGCCTTCCCCAACTCGCTGGGCAGCCTGGGGTACGCCACCCGGCTGCGCATCGAACTCCAGCCGGTCGGGCGGGCGGTGGCCCTGCGCAACATCCGGTTCACCCGGCTGGAGGAGCTGACCGCCGCCGTCGCCGACGTGGTCGCCAAGGGCGAGTGGGAGGGCCGGCCGGTCGACGCGATGGACGGCGTCATGTTCAGCCCCGGTGAGTCCTACCTGGTGCTCGGCTCGTTCACCGACGAGCCCGAGCGGCCCAGCGACTACACCGGCCAGGACATCTACTACCGCTCGCTGCGCCGCCGGGTGCGCGACACCCTCAGTGGCCACGACTACCTGTGGCGGTGGGACACCGACTGGTTCTGGTGCTCGGCCGCGTTCGGGGTGCAGCACCCGGTGGTACGCCGGCTCTGGCCGGCCCGCTGGCGGCGCAGCGACGTCTACCACCGGCTGGTCCGGCTGGAACACCGCTACCAGGTGGCTGCCCGGGTGGACCGGTGGCGCGGCCGGCCGGCCCGGGAACGGGTCGTGCAGGACGTCGAGATCCCGCTGGACGGCACGGCCGACTTCCTGCGCTGGTTCGACCGCAACGTGGGGATGACGCCGGTCTGGCTGTGCCCGTTGCGGCTGCGCGAGCCCGACGGCCCCGGCTCCGCCCGCGCCTGGCCGTTGTATCCGCTGCACCCCGGCCAGACGTACGTCAACATCGGCTTCTGGGGCAGTGTGCCGATCGCGGAGGGTGCCGCGGACGGCGAGGTGAACCGCTCCATCGAGCGGATGGTGTCGGAGTTCGGCGGACACAAGTCGCTCTACTCCGACGCGTACTACGACCGGGCGGCCTTCGACCGGCTCTACGGCGGGGAGACCTGGCGTGCCGTGAAGGACCGCTACGACCCGGACCATCGGCTCACCGGACTCTACGAGAAGGCGGTTGCACGAAAATGAGCCTGACCGACCGAGAACAGGGGGCGGCGAGCGCCCCGGCCAGCCCGCCGGCGGGGGGTCGGCGGGCGCCGACCGTCGCCGACGTCGTCCGCGCGGTCACCACGCATGACCTGCCGGTCCGCATCACCGGCTACGACGGCAGCGCGATCGGCCCGGCCGACGCCGGGATCACCCTCCACATCCGCTCCGAGCGGGGACTGTCCTACCTGCTCACCGCCCCGGGCGACCTGGGCATGGCGCGGGCCTACGTCAGCGGCGACCTCGGGCTCGGCGGGGTGCACCCCGGCGACCCGTACGAGGCCCTGCGGGTGCTCCAGGACCTGCGGCTGCGTATCCCCTCGCTGGCCGAGGGGCTGGCCCTGGTACGCGGGCTCGGCTGGGAGCGGCTGCGGCCCCCGCCGGCCCCGCCGCAGGAGGCGCTGCCCCGCTGGCGGCGGGTGATGGGCGGGCTGCGGCACTCCCGCAGCCGGGACAGCACCGCCATCTCGCACCACTACGACGTGTCGAACGCCTTCTACGAAAAGGTGCTCGGCGATTCGATGACGTACACCTGCGCGGTCTACCACAGCCCGACCGACACCCTGGAGCAGGCCCAGTCGGCCAAGTACGACCTGGTCGCCGGCAAGCTGGCGCTCCAGCCGGGGATGCGTCTGCTCGACGTCGGCTGCGGCTGGGGCGGCATGGTCCGGCACGCGGCCCGCGAGTACGGCGTCAAGGCGATCGGGGTGACCCTGTCCCGGGCGCAGGCGCAGTGGGCGCAGGAGGCCATCGCGCGGGAGGGACTGACCGGGCTGGCCGAGGTGCGTCACCTCGACTACCGCGACGCCCCGCGGGAGCAGTTCGACGCGATCTCCTCGATCGGGCTGACCGAGCACATCGGAGTACGCAACTATCCGGCCTACTTCCGGGCGCTGCGGGAGCGGCTGCGTCCCGGCGGTCGGCTGCTCAACCACTGCATCACCCGGGCCGACAACCGGGCCCCGCACCGCTCCGGCGCGTTCATCGACAGGTACGTCTTCCCCGACGGTGAGCTTGCCGGGCCGGGCCGCCTGATCAGCGAGGTGCACGACGCCGGGTTCGAGGTGCACCACGAGGAGAACCTGCGGCAGCACTACGCGCTGACGCTTGCCGCCTGGTGCCGCAACCTCGTGGCGAACTGGGACTTCTGCGTCGACGAGGTGGGCCGGGGCACCGCCCGGGTCTGGGGCCTCTACATGGCCGGGTCGCGGTTGGCCTTCGAACGCAACGGCATCCAACTGCACCAGGTGCTGGCCACCCGCAACGGCCCGGACGGCGTCAACGGCTACCCGTTGCGGCCGAACTGGACGCCCTGACCGCACCGAACCGACGAGAGCCGCGCCACCGTGGTGCGGCTCTCGTCGTCCGCTGACCCGTCGACGTCGTCAGCCCGACAGGACGTCGGGTAGCGGGTGCCGCCCGTCGCGGTGCGGCGGGCGGAGTTCCCCTACCGGGGGTTCCCGGGGCGTCGGGCTGGGTACTGCCGGGCGATGTTCCTCATCTTCGGACTCCGTACCAGGGTCACCCGGTCGGGGGTGGTGACCGCCGTCTGCCGGTACTGCGGCAACCAGGCCGCGCAGGTGATCAGCCGCAGGTCGACGAAGTTCACCCTCTTCTTCGTTCCGCTGATCCCGATCCGGTCGAGGTACGTGCGGCAGTGCTCGTTCTGCGGGGCCGAGTCCGTCGTCGACGCCGACGAGGCCCGTCGCCTCCCGGTCGGCTGACCGTGGCCCGTTTCCTCTGCTGGCTGATCGGCCGCCCGCCGGGCCCGCCGCCCGCGCCTGTGCACACCGCCGCCCGCCCGTCCTGCACCCCCGGTCGTCGCCAGGCGCGCCGCAGCCACCGGCCGTCCGCCGGTGCCCGTTCGCCCCGTTCGCCCTGGAACCGGTCCGCCGAGCGCTGATCCACCCGCCCCGCGGGCACCGGGAGCGGGCGTCGGCTGCCGGCCGGGGTCGGTCGGGGCCGCTATCGTGGCCTGTCGTGACGAGCACCGCACAACGCCTGGCCGCGATCCGGGGCGACGTGCCTCCGAAACGGCACAACGCCCGGACGATCGCCGCGCTCACCGGCAACCCCGGCTGCGCCCGGCGGGCCGTGCTGGACGGGGCCGGGGTGGACAAGACGGCGCTCGCCGAGCGGGTCGGCTTCCCGTCCCGGTTCGGCCAGTCCCGGTTCGCGATCACCCGGGGCAACGCCTTCGAGGCGCAGGTCAAGGCCGACGGCGGGGCGGAGCTGCTGCGGCTGGTCGCGCAGCGGCTGGGCGTACCGGTGCCGCAGCGGGCGAGCTGGACGGACCTGGGCGGGGCGGACGACCTGCCCGACCGGCGGGAACGCTCGCGGGCGGCGCTGACCGCCACCGGGCCGGACGCGGCGCTGTTCGACCATCCGCTGCTCGGCCTGGACGTGGCCGGCCAACGGGTGCACCTGGAACCGGACCTGGTCGCCGCCCGGCTCGGTGGCCGGTTCCACGTCGTGGAGATCAAGTCGTTTCCGGTGATCGACGGGCAGGCCGATCCGGCGAAGGTGTCCGCCGCCGCCGTCCAGTCGGCCGTCTACGTGCTGGCGCTGCGCGACCTGCTCGCCGCCGCCGGACGGGACCCGGAGTCGGTGTCGCACGACGTGGTGCTGGTCTGCCCACGGGACTTCGCCAACCAGCCGATGGCCAGCCTGATCGACGTCCGCAAGCAACTGCTGGTGCTGCGTCGCCAACTGGACCGGATGGCCCGGCTGGACGACCTGCTCACCGCCGTGCCGGCCGGGTTCACCGTCGACCCGGCCGTCGACCCGGTGACGCTGACCGCCGCGTTGCGTACCGTGCCGGCCCGGTACGCGCCGGACTGCCTGGCCGGCTGCGAGCTGGCGTACTTCTGCCGGGACGAGGCGCGCGGGCAGACCGGGGCGCTGGGCCGACCGGTGCGGGAGGCTCTCGGCGGCATCGCCGAGGTGGCCGAGGTGCTGGCCCTGGCGACCGGCGAGCGGGCCGCCGACCCGGAGCGGGAGGAGGCCGCCGCGCTGCTGCGGGCCGCCGCCCGGCTGCGCGCCGACGCCCTCGCCGGGCATCCGGCATGAGTACGCTGCGCGCGCTGGCGAAGGCGCAGGCGCTCGCCGCCGGGGTGGCCCAGCCGGTCGCCACCGTCCGGCACCTGCACCTGGCGCAGCGCCCGCTGGTGCTGGTGCCGCTGGCGATGGCCGGTGAGGCGCACGCCCCGCTCGCCGCGCTGGTCGGCACCGCCCCCGACGACGCCCGGCTGCTGATCGTGCCGCAGCCCCGCAACCGGGACCAGCGGTTCCGCTTCGTCACCGAGCTGGCCGGGACCGTGCTGCCCTGGCTGGACGGTTTCCGGGGCGTCTCGGAGGCGGTGGCCGTGGACCGGGGCCGCGACGTGCGCCACCGGTACGCCGACGCCCCGCAGCTGTGGGTGCCGAACCCGGCGGGGATCACCTTCCTGCGGTTGCTGGGCCGCTCCACCCGGTTCCGTCGGCCGGACGGCGAACACCCGGTGCACCCGGCCGTGCCGCTGCTCGGCCGCTGGCTGACGTTCTTCGCCGAACGGGCCGAGCAGCCCGGCTCGTCGGCGCTGCTGGCGATGACCGACGCGTTGACCCTGCACTGGGCGACCGGGCAGAGCGTGGTGGAGGACCAGCACCTGCCGGCGCTGCTCGGCTGGATCGACCCGCCGGCCGGCTCGACGGGTGTCGAGGCCGCCGCGCGGGCCGAGGACCCGGGGGTGTGCCCGCCGGCGGGCCCGGCCACCGACCCGGAGTTCGACAACGTGGCGCTCGCCCCGGTGATGGCGGCCTGGGCGGCGGCCGACGACGATCAGGCCGCCCGCGACGAGGCGTACGCGGAGCTGGTGCGGTTGCTGCGCGGGCAGCTCGCGCCCACCTGGGAGCTGATGTGGCGCGGCCTGGGGTTGCTCGGCGGGCTGCCGCCCGGTGCGCGGGTGGCGGGCCGCTGGGCCGGCGACCGGGACGCCTTCACCGGCTACGCCGAGCACCTCGACGCCGACGGCGGGCCGCAGCCCCGGCACGACGGCGCGGTCGCGGCGGCGGTCCGGCTGCACCGGCTGGAACGCGCCGCGACCAGCTACGCCGTGCAGCGCGCCTACGACGATCCGCTGGTGATGGCCGAGCACCGGCTGGCCGGGGAGGCGTTCGTCGCCGACGTGACCCTGGCCGACCCGGGCCGGGTGGACGACAGCGGCAAGCGGCCGGTGCTGCGGCCACGAATCCAGGTGGTGACCACCGAGCCGGTGCGGATGCCGGTCGGGGCGACCCTGTGGTCAACGGCGCGGCCCGCGCAGAAGGCGAAGGTGGTCTTCGTGACCCCGGCGGCGGACGGCCGGACCGAGGTGGTGCTGGAGCTGTCGGGCGGGATGGGCCGGGGGCTGACCGCGCCGCCGGGCAGCGTGCCGCAGGTGGGGGAGCGGCTCTGCCTGACCACCCTGTCGGAGGCGTACCTGCCTGTCGGAACGTTCCCCACCGCCGAGGAGACACCGTGGACGCACGGGGGACCCCCGACCTTCGACCCGGCCGATGTCGTGTCCTCAGTGGTCGGATAGCCGACCCGGTGAGTGTGGCGGCGACCCGCCCGGCTGGCTAGGCTTCGATGGTTCGCCGTCCGTGGGCCGTCCGACGGTCGAGGTGCGCGTTGGAGAGAGAGCCGGAGCGATCACCGTGCTATCCCAGGACGCCGTCTCCGGCGCGCCGACCCGACCGCTGACCCTCCCCCGGTTGGGCGCGGTCGTCGCCGCGGTGGCCGTCGTGCTGGAGTTGGTCTGGCTGCTCGCCGCGCTGCCCAGGGCGGCCCTGGTCAGTGACGTCACCGCCACCGCCGTGGCGAGCTGGGCCAGTTTCGCCTGCGTCCGCACGATGCGCCGGCACCCCGCCCCGCTGCGCCGGTTCTGGGCGCTGCTCGCCCTCACCATGGGTCTCGCCGCCGCCGGCCGGCTGCTGTGGACGGTGGACCGGCTGCGCGCCGACGAACTGCCGCACACCCCGCTGATCGGGGTGGTCTTCACCGCAGGCATCGTCACCGGCACGGCCGCGCTGCTGGCCGCGCTGACCGCGCCGCGCAGCGCGGTGGGCCGGGCCCGCACCGTGCTGGACGGGGTGATCGTCGGGCTGGCCCTGCTCCCGATCGGCTGGGTGGTGGTGTTCCGCGACGTCGCCGCCGCCGACCTCGACGATCCGCTGCGTACCCTCGGCCTGCTCTACCCGATGATCGACCTGATGCAGCTGACCATCCTGGTCGCGGTGGCCGGCCCGGCCCGCTCGATGTGGCCGCCGCTGACCCTGATCGGGGCGGGCCTGGTCACCCGGGCCGGCGCGGACGCGGTCTACGTCTCGCTGGTCGCGCACGGCAGCTACACCCCCGGGCACCCGATCGACGTCTGCTGGCCGCTGAGCTACCTGCTGATCGGCATTGCCACCACCCGACCGCCGCCGCCGACCTGCGAGGGGGCCGAGGACACCGGCGAGTCCCCGCTCCCGTCCTGGTGGCGGGTGGCGCTGCCGTACCTGCCGGTCGGCGGGGCGATCATCGCGGTGGTGCTGGCCCGCCGCCCCACCGGGCAGACCCCGCCGCTGGTCTTCGGCGGCATGATGGCGCTGCTCGGGGTGCTCGCCCTGCGGCAGGGGCTGGCCGCCAACGAGAACCTGCGGTTGGTGGCCCGGCTGCGTCAACTCGCCTACGTCGACCAGCTCACCGGCCTGCCGAACCGGCTGATGTTCAACCGGCGGCTCCGTCAGGCGCTGCGCGAGGGGCCGCCGGTGGCCGTCCTGCTCCTCGACCTGGACGGCTTCAAGCAGGTCAACGACCGGTTCGGGCACGCCACCGGCGACACCCTGCTGACCAGCATCGCGCTGCGGATGAGTGCCGCCGTCGGCGGCGACGGCACCGTCGCCCGGCTCGGCGGGGACGAGTTCGCCGTGCTGGTCGCCGGGGACCGGACGGTCGTGCCGGAACGGCTCGCCGAGCGGCTGCTCGCCGCCCTGCAACCGTCGGCGGGCGAGGAGGACGGCGGCGTCCACCCGTCGGCCAGCATCGGCATCGCCGAGTTCGGCCCGCAGCACGCCTCCCACACCGACCTGCTGCGTGACGCCGACATCGCGATGTACGCGGCGAAGGCCGCCGGGAAGTCCGCGTACCGTACCTGCACGCCGGCGCTGCGGGAGTCGGCGGTGACCCGGGCCGAGCTGATCGCCGACCTGCGGCGGGCCGTCGACGAGCGGCAGCTGCACCTGGAGTACCAGCCGATCGTCGACCTCGCCACCGGCGCGGTCCGCAGCGCCGAGGCGCTGGTGCGTTGGCGGCACCCCCGGCTCGGCCTGCTCGCCCCGGCGGCGTTCCTGCCGCTGGCCGAGGAGACCGGGCTGATCGTGCCGATCGACAGGTGGGTGATCCACGAGGCGTGCCGGGCCGCCGCGACCTGGCGGGCCCGGGTGCCCGAGGCGACCGTGGCGGTCAACATCGCCGCCGCGCACCTGCGCCGTCCCGATCTGATCGCCACCGTCACGGCGGCCACCGCCTCCGCCGGCCTGGCCCCCCGCGCGCTCACCCTGGAACTGACCGAGTCGGCGCTCATCGACGGCAGCGAGTCGGTGCTGGAACGGCTCGCCCAACTCCGTGAGCTGGGCATCCGTATCGCCATCGACGACTTCGGCACCGGCTACTCGTCGTTGAGCTACCTGCACCGCATCCCGGCCACCGAACTCAAGATCGACAGGTCGTTCGTGGCCCGGCTCGACACCGACGCGCGGGCGTACGCCACGGTGGAGATGGTCACCCGGCTGGCCGGGGCGTTCGACCTGGCGGTGGTGGCCGAGGGGGTGGAGACCGAGGGGCAGCACGCGGCGGTCACCGCGATCGGCTGCGTCCACGGCCAGGGCTACCGGTACGGCCGTCCGGGCGGCCTGTCCGCCCTGCACGCCCTCGCCGCCCCGCGCTGACGCCCCGCTCCCGCCGCCCACCCGGGCCGTCGTGCCGCCCCGGCCGGGGAACCGGCGCAGAATCGGGCTTGACCCTCACGTCGCGGCAGGCCGGAGCCTTGGTGCCGGAAGGGAGGAAACCATGGCGTACACGGTGGGTCAGGTGGCGAAGGCGGCCCGGGTGACGGTCCGGACGCTGCACCACTACGACGGGATCGGGCTGCTCTCGCCGAGCGGCCGGACGCCGGCCGGCTACCGCCGCTACGACGACGCGGACCTGGAGCGGTTGCAGCACATCCGCTTCTACCGGGAGCTGGGGTTTCCGCTGGAGGAGATCGCGGTGATCCTCGACGACCCGGATGCCGACCCGGCGGCGCACCTGCGCCGGCAGCACGACCTGCTGAGCGGGCGGATCGGGAAGCTCCGGGAGATGGTCGCCGCGATCGAGATCGCGATGGAGGCGAGACGGATGGGGATCAGTCTGACCCCGCAGGAACGGTTCGAGGTCTTCGGTGACGTCGATCCGGAGGAGCACGCCGACGAGGCGCGGCAGCGCTGGGGCGACACCGAGGCGTACCGGGTGTCGACCCGGCGGGCGGCGAGCTACTCGAAGGAGGACTGGCTGCGCCACAAGGCGGAGCAGGACGACTGGAGCCGGCGGATCGTGGCGGCGTCGACCGCCGGGACGCCTGCCGACTCGGCGGAGGCGATGGCGCTGGCCGAGGAGCACCGGCAGCTCATCGTCCGCTGGTTCTACGACTGTTCGTACGAGGTGCACACCGGGCTGGCCGACATGTACCTGGCCGATCCCCGGTTCACCGCCTACTACGAGACGATCGCGCCGGGGCTGGCGGAGTACCTGGCCGAGGCGATCCACGCCAACGCGATCAGCCGGGCCTGAGCGTTGCCGCCTGCGGTGGGTGAGGATGGGGGTTCGTCCCGCCCACCCACCGGAGGTCGCCCATGTTCATCGTCGCCGGAAGTCTCTACGTCGATCCCGCCGAGCGGGACGCCTACCTGGCCTCCTGCGTGGAGGTGGTCCGGCAGGCCCGCTCGGCGCCCGGCTGCGTCGACTTCGCCATCGGCGCCGACCTGGTCGAGCCGGGCCGGATCAACGTGTACGAACGCTGGGAGTCCGACGACGAACTGCTGGCGTTCCGGGGAGCCGGCGGCCCGGAACAGGAGCAGGTCGCCGCGATCCGGGGCGCGGAGGTGCATCGCTACCGCATCTCCGCCGTCGAGGCCCCCTGACCGGCCCCGGCCCGTCGTTCCGGGCGTGGGCGCGCGCCTGGTTCCGGCCGTGGTCCCGGTGTCCACCCGTCGCCGGGCCGGTCGGCGGCAGGCCGGTCGGTGCCGGGCCGGTCGGCGGCGGCCGGTCGGGGGTGGCCGGGCCGGACAGGGGTGTCCGGTCGGCGGCGGGCGGTCGGGCTAGGCTGGCGCGACCGCTCTGTCACCAGCGTCGATCGGCTCGGCCGGCGGGCGCGCCACCCGGGGAGACCGTCGTGAAGCACCCGAAGCTGGCCGCCGCCACCGCCGCACTCGTCGCGCTGGTGACGGCGGCCGGTTGCACCTCGGACGACGGCGGTGCGGCACCGACCCCCGCCGCCGGGTCGTCCACGACCGGACCGGCCCCGACCACGCCGGCCGCCGTGCTGGCCGCCGCCGCGCAGCGGGTCGACCAGCAGCCCTACCGGCTGACCCTCGGTGACGGCGGCACGGGCGGTGACGTCACCACCCTGGTCTGGGACCCGAGGGGCCGGCGCGGGCTGGAGACGACGACGCTGGCCGTGGCGAACGGCAAGGTGGTCATCGAGCGGCTCGCCACCGGCACCGACGTGTACGTGAAGGTGACCGCCCCGGACCGGCGGGTGCCGGTCTGGGACGGGCGTACCTGGTGGCACCTGGGCACCGCCGAGGCGGCTGCCGCGAAGCGGACCGGGCTGGACAACACCCGGCTGGCCAGCACGCTCGGCGCGGCCACCGAGGTGCGCGCGACAGGCGAACGGGCCTACGCCGGGACCCTGGACCTGCGGCGCAGCACCGGGGTGCTCGGCGACGGGGTGGGCGGGGTGCTCGGGGACCGGGCCGCCGCGGTGCCGTTCACGGCGACCCTGGACGCGCAGGGACGGTTGGTCCACTACCGGATCGAGTTGTCAGGCGGGGCGGGCAAGGTCTCGGCGCTCGACCTGACGTACGCGGACTTCGGCCTGCCCGTGTCGGCGGACAAGCCGGCGGCGGGCCTGATCGGCGAGGACCCGCCCCGCAACATCCCCGGCGCCTGACGCCCTTTCCGCCGGGCCCGCCTGCCCGGCCGCCCGGCGGGCCCGGCTCGCAACATCGCCTCAACTGCGGTGTCGACGCGCTCGGATACCGCTCTTGCGGCGACATTGAGTTGATCAACGCCGACCCGACCCGACCGGGCGGCGCGGGGGCGTCACAGGAGCAGGTCGAGGAGGAGCACGCCGGCGAAGCCGACCACCGAGATGATCGTCTCCAGCACCGACCAGCTCTTGATCGTCTGCCCCACGGTCAGCCCGAAGTACTCCTTGACCAGCCAGAAGCCGGCGTCGTTGACGTGCGAGAAGAACAGCGAACCGCAGCCGACGGCAAGCGCCAGCAGCGCCACCTCGGGACGGTCCAGGGTGGCCGCCAGCGGGGCGACGATGCCGGCGGCGGTGATCGTGGCGACCGTCGCCGAGCCGGTGGCGACCCGGATGCCGACGGCGACCAGCCAGCCCAGCAGCAGCGGCGAGAGGTTCGCGTCCTTGGCCGCGTCGGCGACCAGGTCGCCCACCCCGGCGTCCACCAGCACCTGCTTGAAGCCGCCACCGGCGGCGACGATGAGCAGGATGCCGGCGATCGGTGGCAGCGAGCCGCCGAGCACCGAGGAGACCTGGCTGCGGCTGAACCCGGCCTGGTAGCCGAGGGTGAACATGGCGACGATCACCCCGGCCAGCAGGGCCACGATCGGCGCGCCGGCGATGTCGAGGGCCTGCCGGGCGACGGTGCCCTCGGCCAGGGTCAGTTCGCCGACCGCGCGCAGCAGCATCAGCACCACCGGCAGCAGCACGGTGAGCACCGCCGGCCAGAACCCGGGGGTACGCCGGGCCGTCTCGGTGCCGCTGTCGTCGACCGGCGCGCCCGGCCGGCCGGTGCCCGGGTTGACCAGGTCGTCGTCGGTGAGCAGGTCGTCGTCGCCGGCCGGTCCCCGTCCGGTGTTCCGGCCGGCGGGCTCCCGGTCGCGGCCGGCGGCGGGAGCGGCGGGGCTGCCCGGTCCGCGCCGGCCACCGCCGGTGGTGGCCGGCTGCCGGGTGGGCAGCAGCGCGGCCGGGGCGGTGGCCGGCACGTACCGGGCTATGACGTTGCCGAACACCGGGCCGGCGACGATCACGGTGGGGATGGCGATGATCAGGCCCAGCCCGAGGGTGAGCCCCAGGTCGGCGTCGAGGGAGGAGATCGCCACCAGCGGGCCGGGATGCGGCGGGACGAGGCCGTGCAGCACCGACAGGCCGGCCAGCGCCGGAATGCCGACCTTCATCAGCGGGACGTCGGTGCGCAGCGAGACCAGCAGCACGATCGGCACCAGCAGCACCACGCCGACCTCGAAGAACAGCGGCAGGCCGATCAGCGCGGCGACCCCGGCCATGGCCCAGGGCAGGGTGGTCCCGGAGACCCGCCCGACGACCCGGTTGACGATGCCGTCCGCCCCGCCCGACTCGGCGAGCAGACCGCCGATCATCGCGCCGAGGGCGATCAGCAGACCCACCCCGCCGACCGTGGAGCCGACCCCGGCACTGAACGACTCGATCATCCTGTCCGGGGCCATGGCGGCGACCACGCCGAGCACCGCCGCGCCGAGGATCAACGCCAGGAAGGGGTGCACCCTGCCCCAGGCGATGAGCAGCACGACCGCGGCGATGCCCAGCAGGGCGGCCACGACGAGTTGGGTGTCACCGGCGTTGGTGGCCGGTTCCGCAGGTGCGGCGAGGAGGGTGAGCACGGCGATCACGACCTTCGGACGGGGTCCGACCCGACGTGGGGCGGGCGGTCACATGGGTGCGGGGGTGGGTGGTGGCTGCGCCGGCAGGCCGGGGGCCAGTCGGCGCAGCGACGCGAAGGTGGGCACCAGCGCGTCGTACAGTTCGGCGTGCAGGGGGAGCAGGGCGGCGTAGGTGGCGGCGGAGGCCGGTTCGGGGCGTACCGTCTCGTCGATGCGGACCAGGTCGGCGGCGACGTCGATGGAGTCGATCAGGCCGAGGGCCTGCATGCCGAGCAGCGCCGCGCCGAAGCTGGACCCC
Source organism: Micromonospora cynarisoli (assembly GCF_030518815.1). NCBI lineage: Bacteria > Bacillati > Actinomycetota > Actinomycetes > Micromonosporales > Micromonosporaceae > Micromonospora > Micromonospora cynarisoli. The sequence goes on from NZ_CP130426.1 coordinate 6,050,600, forward strand.
TCGTGGCCGGCGGGGAACCGCACCGGCATGCCGAGCGCGTCGGCGAGCATCTGCCGCCACAGTGGGCTACGGGCGAAGCCGCCGCTGGCCCGCACCTCGCGGACCTCGTTGCCGGCCGCCCGGACCGACGCCAGGACCAGGGCGAGCTGCTGGCACACCCCCTCCAACGCGGCCCGGACGAGATGCTCGCGGCGGTGCCCGTGGGCCAGCCCGACGTACGCCCCGCGCGGCAGCGCGCTCCAGTGCGGGGCACGCTCGCTGAGCAGGTACGGCAGCATGATCAGCCCGCCGGAGCCGACCGGGGCGGTGGCGGCCAGCGCGAGCAGTTCCTCCTCGCCGTGCTCGCCGAACTCGGGGGCGAGGGCGTCGCCGGCCCACTGGAGCACGATCCCGCCGTTGTTGATCGCCCCGCCGACGACCCACCGGTCCTCGGTGAGCGCGTAGCAGAACACCCCGCCGAGCGGGTCGACGGCGGGACGTTCGACGGCCACCCGCATCGCCCCGGAGGTGCCGATCGAGCAGGCGACGACGCCGGGGCGTACCGCGCCGAGGCCCAGATTGGCCAGGGGGCCGTCGCCCGCGCCGACCACGACCGGGGTGTCGGCGGGCAGGCCGGTGGCGGTGGCGGCGCGGGCGGTCAGCCCCGGCAGCACGGTGGTGGTGGCGACGAGCCGGGGGAGCTGCTCCTCGCTGATCCCGGCGATGCGCAGCGCCTGGGCGTCCCAGGCGAGCTGGTGGATGTCCATCAGGCCGGTGGCCGAGGCGACCGAGTGGTCGGTGACCAGCGCGTCGGTCAGCCGCAGCAGCACGTAGTCCTTGATGCCGACCCAGTGGGCGACCCGCCCGTGCAGCGTCGGTTCCTGCTCGGCGTACCAGAGGATTTTCGGCAGTGGGGCCATCGGGTGCACGGGGGTGCCGGTGCGCCGGTGCAGGGCCAGCCCCCACGGGGCGGCGCGCAGCCGTTCTGCCTGGCTGCTGGCCCGGGAGTCGGCCCAGGTCACCGACGGGGTGAGCGGCACGCCGTCCGGGTCGAGGCCGATCAGGCTGTGCATCGCGGTGCTGAACGACAGGCCGGCGATGCCGTCGCCCAGTTCGGTGACGACCGTGCGGACGGTCTCCACCACCGCGTCGACGATGAGCCGGGGGTCCTGCTCGGCGTAGCCGGGGTGGGGCTCGTCGAGGGGGTAGCCGACGGAGTGGCTGGCGAGCTGGTGGCCGTCGGTGTCGTAGGCCACGGTCTTGGTGCTGGTGGTGCCGATGTCGACGCCGAGCACCACGCGGCGGCGCTGGTCCGGACCGGTCACGGGTCCCCCTTCGCGTCGGCGGTGCGGGCGTCGCGGCCCGGCTGCGGCTGACGTTACCCACGCCGGCACCACCCCGCACGGCGTCGGGCCGGAAGGTGGACCGGACGTGCGGAGGGCGACAGTCGGGTGAAATCCATCCCCCGATCGGGTGGTAAATCCGTAATGCCGGGTCCGTTGGTCTCGTCGCTGCCGTTGAGCCGGGTGAACACCCCGGTTGGTGGCTCGCACGGCGGAGGGATCGGCGTGGCGATGACTGATTCGACGGGTTCCACCTGGCGCTACACCTGGGCACGGCAGCAGAACGAACGACGGCGGCGGGCCTACCGCACCGTCGAGCGGGCCTGGCGACGCCGCGACGACGAACTGCGGCGGCTGCGGGTCCTCGCCGTCGGCCTGCGGGGCACCGCGGCGGCCGGGGTCGGCCTGCCGTTGGCGTTGACCCCCGGCGAGGCGGTCCTCTGGACGATGCCCGGCGCGCAACTGGTCGAGGTCCGGCACACCGCTGTGCTGCCCGCCCCCGACCTGGTCGTCGAGGCGGAACCGGGGCCGCTGCGCCACCGGCTGCCCGACGGGGTCCGGGCCACCGACGCCGGGATCGCGGTGGTCACCAACCGTCGGCTGGTCCTGGTCGGCGGGCGTGGCCGGCGCGACTGGGCGTACGGGAGGATGACCGGGCTGCTGCACGACCCGGCGGCCCCGGTCACCCTGATCCAGGTCCTGGACCGGCGGCAGACCTCCGGCGTGTTGCTGCCGCCGGGGGCGGCGGCCGAGTTCCGGTTCGTGCTCACCCTGGCCTTCGCCGACGCCATCGAGCAGCGGCCCGCCGTCCTCGCCCAGCTCGACGAGCTGATCGCCACCCACGCCGAGAGCGCGCCGTTCCGGCCGGCGATCGCCACCCCCGCGCAGGCCCGGCTCGGTGCCCGCCTCCCCGGTGGTCGGCGGACCGTCGCGGTGGCCGCCGCGCTGACCCTGGCGGTGCCGGCGGTGCTCGTCGAGTCCGATCCGCCGGTCACCCCCGAGGTGGCGTCGGCGGCCACCGCCGCGCCCGGGCCGGGCGTCACCCCGCCGCGCACCGGGCCGCCGCAGCCGTCGCCGTCGCCGTCCGTGGTGCGGGAGCGGCGCTGCGGGGCCCCGGCCAACCCGATGGGGTACGACTACTGCGGCGGCGAACCCGTGCGGGAACCCGACCACCGGGTCTGCGACTGGTTCGACTGCGTACCGCAGTTCTGGGCCGGTCGCGGCTACCTGGTGCTGTGCCGCGACGGCGCGGTCAGCCTGACCGGCGGCCGGCCGAAGCCCTGCGCCGGCCACGACGGCGTCCGTCGCACCGTCCACCGCTGACCCCTGGGGTGTTCCTCGCGGTTGGGGCGAAGTAGTGGTGTCCGGCCCCGGTTGACGCCGCCACTTCGGCCCACCACCGGCAGGGAAGCCCTGGCCGGCAGGGCTGGCGCGACCGTCGCATCATGTACGGCGTGATCCATGTCAAGCGTAAGCAGCACAAGAAGAAGCGCGACTGGTGCGACGCCGACTGCGACGGCTGTGACGGCCTGCCCTGCTGCGACTTCGGGCTGTTCTCCCTGCTGCTCACCCTCGGCGCGGGAGCGGCCCGGGTGAGCCGCGCGCCGGTGGCGGACCGGGTGGGCCGGGCGGCGATCCTCGGTTACCGGCGGTGGCTGTCGCACCGTTGGCCGGGCCAGTGCCGTTACACCCCGACATGCAGCGCGTACGGGCTGGCCGCCGTCGAGCGGCACGGCCTGGCCGTCGGTGGCCGGATGGCGGCGGACCGGTTGCGCCGCTGCCGGCCGGGCGTCCCGCGGGGCACCCACGACCCGGTCCGCTGACCGTCCGGCGAAGGCCTACCCGACGACGTCGCGGTGGACCTCGACGTCGTGGATGAGCCGGACGGGCTCGCCGTCGGTGGTGCCGACGAAGACGGGTTCCGTGGCGAGGACGCGCCCCCGCCGCCACACCTCGTCGCGGGCGGCGTCCCGGGATCGCGCTGGTCGGCTCGGGGCCACCGTGACCGTCCGGGCCTGTCCCACACCGTCCGCCTCGTCCTGGTCGACGCCACCGGCCGGACGCTCGGCGCGCCACCCGACTTCGACGTGCCGGTGCCCTGGTGGCAGGACGCGGCGGCCGTCGTCGCCGGGGCCCGCGCCGCGTACGACGTCGAGGTGACCGTCCTGCGGCTGCTGGCCGACGACCCCGCCACCCCGGCCCTGCTCGCCGCCGACGACGAGGGGCGGAAGCTGCGTTCCTCGCCGGCATCGAGCCGTCCGGGCGGGCCTAGCACACCGACGACGTGCCGGAGAACCTGGCGCGGGCGGGCGCCGAACCCGGCTGACCGCCGCCGGAGGTGAAGAATGCCGACCGGAGGTCCCGTCCGGGAGGAATTCGCCGGTAGGGTGCCGGGGACCGCCACAGCCAGCAAAGGTGCCGCATGCTCTCCCGCGCCACGTCCGACATCGAATCGCCCGCGCTGATCCTGGAGCGCACCACCGCGCTGGTCGACTACCTGATGGCCGTGCGTGCCCAACTGGAGAAGCCGGCCCGGACGGTGCCCACCGCCGACGTGTTCTGGCAGCACGACCTGCCCGACCACCCCGACTGCCAGGTGGGCGTCTCGGCCGACGGGGTGAGCTGGCTCCAGGTCGGCCTGCCGGCGGCACCCCGGCGGCTGAAGACCCCCGTCGAGTTCGTCGCGCACCTCGCCGACCCCCCGCCCTACCCGGCCGAGCCGAGGCTCACCGGCGACGAGAAGACCATCGCGCGGCTGCGGCCCCGCTTCGAGCAGTGGCGGGAGCAGGACTGGCGGCCCTGGGCCGAGCAGGCCGACCGCACCGACCGGGTACGCCGGCTGCACCGCGCCCTGTTCGACCTGATGCACCGGGTCGACATGACCGCCGCCAGCCACGAACTCGTCTGGGGCCACGGCGTCATCGGCACCGAGGTCGCCGGTCACCGGGTGCGGTATCCGCTGGTGGTGACCCCGGTCGCCGTCGAGTACGACCCCGACCGGTCGGTCGTGCGGGTGGTGCCGCAGGGGCCGGCCCGGCTGCAGACCGACCCGCTGACCGGCCTCGACGAACGCTACCTGCGGCAACTGCTGGCCCTGGCCGGGTCCGGCGGGCAGCTCGACCTCGACGTCTGGGCGGAGTTCGACAGGCGGGAGTTCTTCGAGCGGGCGCTGCGCCGCCTCGGCAACGACCCGGTGCTGCGCGACGCCGACGCCCCCGCCCCCACCGGCCCGTACGTGCACGACACCGGGGTGTTGTTCGTCCGGCCCCGGCAGCGGATGCTGCGCCGCTTCCTGGAGGAGCTGAGGGCCCGGCTGCTCGCCGGCGACACCACGGGCATCGGCGCGCTCGCCGCCATCCTCGCCCACGAGCCGAGCCGGCTGGAGATGCCGCAGGACCAGCCGCAGCGCTGGCAGCCGCTGGGGGAGCGGCTGCTCATGCCGCTGCCCACCAACGAGGCGCAGGAGTCCATCGCCCGCAGGCTCGCCCAGCACCGCAACGTCGCGGTGCAGGGGCCGCCCGGCACCGGCAAGACGCACACCATCCGCAACCTGATCTGCCACCTGATGGCGCACGGCAAACGGGTGCTCGTCGTCGCGCAGAAGGAGGACCCGCTGCGGGTGCTGCGCGACGGCCTGCCGCCGGAGATCCAACCGCTCTGCCTGGCCGTGCTCGGCCGCTCCGCCGACCAGCTCGTGCAGCTCCAGCTCGCCGCCCGGGAACTCTCCGACCGGGGCGCCACCCTGGACCGTCGCGCCGAACAGCAGCGGGTCGACCGGCTGCGCCGGCAACTGGAGGAGGCGGAGCGGGACCTGGGGCTCGCCCTGGCCGGCCTGCGCGCGCTCGCCGAACACGAATCCGCCAGGTACGAGATCGACGGCGTCCGGCTGTCCCCCGGCGACGTCGGTGGGTGGCTGCGCGAACGGGCCGACCGGTACGGCGACATCCCCGACCCGCTCGCCCCCGAGCTGGACGCCCCGCTGACCGGGGAGGAGTTCAGCGACCTGCTCGACATCGCCCGGCGTACCCGGCGGTCCGACCGGGCGCAGGCGTTGCGGGAGCTGCCGACGGCGGCCGACCTGCCGACCGCCGAGGCGATCCGGGACGACCGCCGGGAGCTGGCCGCGACCCGGCACGAACTGGACCGGCTCGCCGACGCCGGGGTGCTGGTCGCCGAGGTACGCGCCGTCGGGCAGCCCGCCCTGGAGGAGCTCGGCGGGCAGCTACGGGAGGCGTTGACCCTGCTCACCGAGCGGGAGGGCGCGTGGACCGACCGCCTCGGCGCGCTGGTGCAGGCCGACGCGAACTGGCGGATCCGGTGGGAGGACCACGTCGCCGCCAGCCAACAGGCGCTCGCCGACCTGGCCGCCGCCGCCCGGGTCATCGCCGGGCACGAGGTCACCGTCGCCGAGCTGCACCTGACCGAACCGCGCCGGCTGCTGGCGCTGCTCGACGAGCTGCGGCAACGCTTCGCCGCCGGCAAGGGCGTCAACAAGCTCTTCCAGGGCACCCTGGCCCGGATCGCCACCGACTGCCGGATCGACGGCGAGGTGCTGCGCAACGCCGACGACGTCGACATCGTCGTCGCGTACGTCACCCGGCGTCGGCTGCGGCAGGCCCTGGCCACCCGGTGGGCGGAGTGGCGCGCGCCGCTCGGCCTGCCCGCCGAGGTCGGCGACGAACCGGAGTACTGGACGGGCCGGCTGCTCACCGCCGCCGCCACCGCCCTGGACTGGGACCGACGGCGCTGGCCGACGCTGCTGCGCACCGTCCGCCGGGTGCTGCCGCGCGCCGAACACACAGTCGACGTACGTCGGCTGACCGCGCTGATCACCCTGCTGGGCCGGGCCACGGCGGTGTTCGTCCACGACGAGCTGGTGGCCGAGGAGCACCGGCTCGACGCGCTGCTCCAACGCGGCATGTCCGGTGTCGACGCCAGCGACCTGTGGCGGCTGCTCGACCACAGCTACCAGGGCGACCTCGACGGCTGGGACGCCCTGCTCGACGAGGTGCGCCGGCTCGCCGCCCTGCGCCCCGAGGCGCAACGCTTCGCCCAGCTCACCGGGCGGCTGCGGCCCGTCGCCCCGGACTGGACCGCCCAGCTTGAGGACGGCGCCGCCGTCGCCCTGCACGGCACCGGCGCGGACTGCCTCGACCGGTGGCGGTGGCGGCGCACGCAGACCTGGTTCGACCAGGTCGTCGGCAGCGTCGACCCGGTGGCCCTGGGCCGGCGCGTCGACCGCACCCGGGAACGCATCCGCCAGCTCACCCGGGAACTCGTGGTCGCCTCCGCCTGGCTGGAGGTGTCGCTGGCGCTGGACGACCGGCGGCGGGCCGCCCTCGCCGACTGGACCACCGCCCTGCGCAAGATCGGCAAGGGGACGGGGAAGAACGCCGCCCAGTGGCAGGCCCACGCCCAGAAGGCGATGACCGCCGCCGTGGACGCCGTGCCCGTGTGGGTGATGTCCGTCGACCGGGCCATCGAACAGTTCGCCGGCGGGGCGCGGTTCGACGTGGTCATCGTCGACGAGGCGTCCCAGGCTGACCTGTTCGCCCTGCCCGTCCTCACCCTCGCCGAACGGGCCGTCGTGGTCGGCGACGACCAGCAGATCGGCCCGCAGCTCTCCTTCGTCGGCAGCGTCACCGGCCTGATCAACTCCCACCTCGTCGACGTGCCGTCGGCCGAGCACTTCGACCCGGAGAGCAGCCTCTACGACCACGCGGTCCGCCGCTCGCCCGAACGCATCCTGCTCACCGAGCATTTCCGGTCCGTACCGGCGATCATCGGTTTCTCCAGCGACACCTACTACGGCGGCGAGATCGAACCGCTGCGCACCGACCGGCCCGCCGGCATCGGCGACCCGGTCGTCGCCGTGCACGTGCCCGAAGGCGTCCGCCAGGAGCTGCCCGGCTACGGCGACGTCAACGTCGCCGAGGCCGAAGCGCTCGTCGCCCGGGTCGCCGCGATCGTCGCCGACCCGGCGTACGCGGGCCGCAGCGTCGGCGTGGTCAGTCTGCTCAGCACCAGCGGGCAGGCCCTCTACCTGCTGGCCCGGCTGCGTGAGGAGATCGGCGCGGAGGAGATGGAACGCCGCCGGCTGCGCGTCGGCGACTCCTACACCTTCCAGGGCGACGAACGCGACGTGGTGCTGGTGTCGACGGTCGTCTCCCCGCACCAGGGCCCGGTCGCCGCCTTCACCAAGCGCGACCATCACCGCCGGGTCAACGTCGCCGCCTCCCGGGCCCGCGACCAGCTCTGGGTGTTTCACTCCGTGCAACCCGACGATCTGCGCCCCGACGACGCCCGGGGCCTGCTGCTGCGCTACTGCCAGAACGTCACCACCGCCGAGGAGGCGTACGACGACCTGGAACGGCGCTGCGACAGCGACTTCGAACGCGAGGTGCTGCGACGCATGCTGCGCCGGGGGCTGCGGCCACTGCCGCAGTTCCGGATCGGCTCGTACCGGATCGACTTCGTACTGCCCGCGCCGGACGGGCGGCGGCTGGCGATCGAGTGCGACGGGGACGCCTACCATGGGCCGGAGCAGTGGGAGAGCGACATGCGCCGGCAGGCGGTGCTGGAACGGGTCGGCAACTGCGTGTTCGTACGGATCCGTGGGAGCGTGTTCAGCCGCGACCCGGAGGCGGCGCTGACGCCGCTGTGGCAGCGCGTCGAGGAGTTGGGGATCGGGGCGCGCTGATCGGCACCGAAGAAGGAAGCGTCCGGTCAGGGTGTCGCTCGTTCAGCCGGTGGGCGCTGTGATTGGGTGATCCGGTACGAGACCAACCGGGTTCATGGAGATGCGATGGCCACCGTTTTGCGGGAGATCGAGGTCAAGTACCGGGTGGTCGAGCCGATGGAGCTGATCCGGGCCCTGACTGCCCGGGGTGCCGTCTTCTCCGCGCCGATCCGCCAGGACGACCAGGCGTACGCGGCCAACGGTTGGACCTATGGGCAGAGCAAGGCGGGCGCGGCGTTCGCCCGATTGCGTACCGAGAACGGCCGGCACACCTTCTGCGTGAAGAGACCGCTGGAGAACGAACTGGCCTGCGCGGAACACGAGACTGAAGTCCTGGATCGGGAGCCGATGCACGCGGCGATCCTCGTTATGGGGTTCTATCCGACCACCCGGATCGTGAAAGCCCGACGCACGGCCCGGATCGACGACATGCAGCTCTGTCTCGACGAGGTCGACGGCCTTGGCACGTTCTTCGAGATCGAGACGATGATCGGCGGTGACCGGTCGGCGACCGAGGTCCAGCAGGAACTGGACCGGTTCGCCCGCAGTCTCGGCGTGGAGTTGGTGCGCAGCACCGAGACCTACGATTCGCTGCTGCGCTCGGCATTGCCGGCCGGTGGCTGAGTGCCGGCTGTGGCGAGCAGCTCCCTGACTTGTTGCAGCAGTTCGGCTGCCACCTCTTCGGGGTTCTGCTCGCCGACGTCGTGCCGGTGAACGGGAAAACCCGCCTTCGCCAGCTCCACCGCCACCTGGTCGTAGCGTTCACGTTCCTGCCGCCCCGCTTCCGGACCACCTCGGTGGAACCGGCTGTGGATGCCGCGAGCGGCGGCTCTGGCTCGGGAACGGGCCGGGTCGCCGGTGAGGATGATGGTGAGATCCGGACGATCGACGTGCTGGTTGAGGGCCCAGATGAAGTCACCGTCCACACCGTCGAGCCGTTGCAACACCAGCGAGGTGGCCAGGTAGCGATCACAGATGACCGCCTTCCCTGCGGCGAGCGCCGGACGGATCTCGGTCTCCAGATGGTGGTAGCGGTCGGCGGTCACCAGACAGGCGAGCGTCAGACCACGGTAGTCGTCCGTGCCGTGCCGTGCTGTCTCACCCAGCACGGTGTGGCTCGGTTCCTTGGTCTGGTGGACCTCCCACCCGTCAGCGGTCAGGAGGCGGGCGAGCAACGCGGCAGCGGTCGTCTTGCCGACACCGCTCGGGCCCTCAAGAACGATGAATCGGCCGGTCATCGCGTCGTCGACCGGTCATGTTGGGTGCGGGCCAGCTCGACAAGCCGGCGTCGGACGTGGGACAACTCGACCTCCCCGAACTGGAGATTGACCGAGAAGTTGAATTCGTCGCGGGCGCGCATCGCTTCATCCAGTCCGTCGTCGGTCAGGTCCACTGCCGTGTAGGCGAGAAGATCAGCCGGGTCGTACCGGCCGGTCGCCATCAGCCGGTGCCACTCGGGCGTGCCCGGATAGGGCCGGAACTCAAAGACACTCGCGCGGAATCCTCCGGGCGTGTTCTCGGTGAGGTCCCACAGTTCGTGGACGTGCCGGACGGTCGCTTCCAGTTCGTCGTACGTCTCGGTGGGCAGGCCGAGGATGAAGTAGCCCTTCACGCTGATACCCAGGCGAGTGAGGCGGCGGACCACCTCCCGCGTCAGGTCCGGTCTGATCCGCTTGCCGATGTGTCCCAGGAGACGCTCACTACCAGACTCGATGCCCAGGGCCACCTCGCGACAGCCATTGCTGGCAAGTTGCTCCAGCAGGGCATCGTCGGCACGGGCAAGGATGTTGATGCGCCCAGTGGCGTCCCAGACGTACCGGCCGCCGATGCCCACCTCGCAGAACGCGGCCATGCATCGCCGGATGAAGCGTTCGTGGCCGAGGAAGAGGTCGTCGACGAATCGGAAAGCTGTCACGCCGTAACGGGCATGCAGCTCGTCCATTTCGGTGATGATGTTGGCCGGTTCGCGGGTGCGGATGGTGACGTCCGGGTTGGCGCTGACAGCTGCCCCGCAGAACGAACAGTCGTACGGGCAACCACGGGCACCCACCATGGCTGCCTCAAGCGGTCCAGATTCTGACCGGTAGGGGTCGGCGGCGAAGAACCGGCGGTCGACGAACGGTAGGGCATTGATGTCGGGAGCCAGGTGCCACGCAGTCCCCGGAATGCCGCCCGTGACCGGCGTGCCCAGCACGGGATCTCGCCACATCACCCCCGGCAACCGCACCCGGTGACGGCGATCTTCGAGGAGTTCCGCCACCCGGGTTTCCCCTTCGCCGACGACCAGCGCTTCCAGCCGGGCGAACCGGGGGTCTTCGATCACGGCCTGCGGCATCGCCTTCGCCTGATGCCCACCGACCATGATCTGGATCGTCGGATCGAGCCCGGCGGCGATCCGGGCACTCAGGCGGTAGGTCGGTGCCAGCAGATTGAAACCCACCCAGCGGGGCGCGACCTCATTGACGACCGTCTGGATGTGGTCGATGCCGAGGCCGAGGGATTCACCATCCAGGACGCCGACGGTGAAACCCTGTGCTGCGGCGTAAGTCGCGAGGTAGCCCATCCCGAGCACCGGCAACGTGAAGTCGTTGACCCGAGGACGGAGTGTGTAGTCCCGCAGTGGGGCGTTGACCAGCAGGAGATCGATCGGTGTGCCGGGGGCGACGCCGAGAATGAGATGGTCAGACAGTTCCGGCCTGTTGCGTGCCGTAGGCAAGCGTGAGGAGGGTGTACGTGGCCAGGTGCTCACCGGTCAACCGCCGCCATTGTCGCGCGAAGGCCGGCTCGTCAGCGGCCCAGCGGTGGTGGGGGTTCGCGTGTCGCGCCCAGGTGCGGACAGCGAGGTCGGCATAGGGGTAGAGAGCCCAGTCGTTGCTCCAGTCGGCGACAGTGGCACCGGCGCTCCACGGGCCAATGCCAGAAACGGTCTGGAGTTCCTTGACCAGGACCGACGGTGACAGCTCCGCCCAGGAGCGCCCGTGGTTGAGGAATGCGGTGGCGGCGTGTCGAAGTGGTCTGCGCTTGAACGACATGCCACTCTCGGCGAATTCGTCATCGCTCAGGGTTAGCACACGTGTGGCGGATGGAAAAGTGTGAAAGTCCGTCTCGCCGGATGGTGCGATCACGTCGCCGAAGCGGCTGCAGAAGTCCCGGTACAGCCTGCGGGCCTGTCCCGCGCGGATCACCTGCCGGATGATTGCCGTTGCGAGCGCTTCCCATAGACTGGGGTTACGAAGGCGTGCCACCGATCCCATTCGAACCAACGGAGCGTGGATGGGTTCCGCCTGCGGACGGGGTGCCGCCGGGAGCGAGAAGACATCCAGGGGCGGTGGGGTCTGTTCGCCGTGCACGTGGGTCGTAGTCACCTGCTGGCCCCGGACCTCGATGATCCAGGCAGCGCCTGTGTCGAGGGTCAGGATACGGGACGTACGATGACCCTCCGCATGCCAGGCCGGATGGTCGGTCATGAGAAAGTCGAAGCTCACGGGACCCCCGGCGTGTTCGTCTTGACCGATCCGGGGATTGTTCCACTGTCGCCCCTGGATGTCTGCCCGGCTCGCCGCACGAGAACCGGAGAGCATCCCCCCCCGCCGACCTACGCGCCGCGTGAGCAGCCTCAGACAGCACACGTTCGCTCCGCGATCTGACTTCTCCTCACACCGACAGCGGCTTGCCTTTGAACACCTCCCGACGATGCCAGGTGACGTGTGTAGCGGCCGGTACCAGAGTGCCGGGGCGCGGACGCAACTCCCGGCCGTGCAGTTCGTAGGTGGCGCGGCCGACCGGCGTCCGGGCAGTGAAGGCGGCGGAGACTTGGATATGCAGATCCGCGTCGAGCCCGAGTACACCAAAGTCGAACAGCTTGTGGTGCAGCACGCACAGCGCCAGTCCATTGTCCGGCTCGTCCGGGCCGTCGAAGGCGAACCAGCGCACATGTGCTGCCTCCACCCCGACACTGGCGTTGCCGAGCTGCCCGTCGTACCCGCAGAAGGCGCACTGCCGATCCCACGCCTGCAACACCGCCCGCCGCCAGCCGGCGTCACGTCTACGGCCTGGCAGAGACGCGACCCCGGAGGCCTGGAGCACGTCAACGGGGTCCAGGCCGACGGCGGTCAGCACGTCCGGCGCGACAGTGGCCGGGAAATTCCGCTCCACCAGCGTACGGGCCACCCTCCGCAGCAGCTCGGGGCTCCGTCGCAGTGCCGACTCGGTGGCGCTGTCGAACCGCCCGGCCACGTCGTGGGTTGCCAGAGGACCGGTGAGGTCCATCGGTACGTCCCGGTCCAACGTCCACACACCATCGGTGCGAAGGCGGGTGAACGGGTATGCGGCGCTCTGCGCCCGGCTCGTTCTCGACGGCGGGCCGAACTCGGCGATGAGGTCACTCAACCGCTCCTGTGCGTGTGACCAGGGCAGCTCACTGGTGCCGGTGTGGGTGAGTTGACCGAGGGCCAAAAGCACGAGGAGCGGCTTGTGTGGCGCACGACGGCCGTGCTGCTGGTGCAGTCGCAGGGAGGTGAGGCGGGCCAGCACCTCCTGAGAGAAGGTCATGCGGCGATGGTGCGGGCCGCCGCATACAGGTCGGCGGGTAGCGGGGTCGCCAACTCCCACACGATCCGCATCGGCCGATCGCCGCTGTGCTGCCGGTAGGTCATCGGCCCGGCGTACAGGTAGGCCGGCGCGCCCAGGTCCCGGTCCGGCACCCGGGTCTCCCGGACGAACAGGTGCACCGTCGAACCCCGGGCCGCGTGGTGGACGTACCGCTGCCCGGTTGCCGAGGACGCCGACGTGGTGCTCTGTGACTCCCACTGGAACAGCCGCTCGGTGATGGCCCGGTCGGCGTACATGGTGGTGGGGGAGTAGTGCTGCTCCGACTTGACCAGGGTGACGAAGAACAGGTCCGCCTGCTCGGCCGCCAACCACTTCACCCCTTCCCGCAGCGACCCGGGGTTGGTAATGCCGAACGCCGCGCACGCCTCGTTGCGGCTGTACCGGGCGTGCACCCGCAGCACGCCGACCGGCGCGGTGACCCGGTGGATGCGGTCCCGCAGCACCTCGGCGACCTGGCGCAACTCGGTGCAGCGGGACTGCTCCGCCCACAGCTGGTTGAGTCGTTCCTCCCGGGCGGCCAGCGGCACCTGCGGCCCCCACAGATCGAAGTGCAGCATGTGCCACAGCCGCCCGTCGGGCGGCGATGAACCGGCGGCGACCCGGGCCAGCAGGTCGAGCCGGTCGACGTCGTCGAGGTGCAGCATCCGGCCGATCGCCCGGCCCAACTCGCGGTCGGCCGGGCCGGGGGCCGAGGTGTCGAGGCCGGCGAGCCGCCGCAGCCCGGCCCACCCGCCGGTCGACGCCGACCGGTAGATGTCCTCCACCTCCAGGCCGGTCTCCCGCAGGAACTCGGCGAGGCCGACGTCGCCGAGTTGCCGCAGCTCCGCCAGCAGGCCCTTCTTCGACGTGGGCAGCGCCGTGCGCAGGTTGGCGAGCACGATCTCCTTGGCGACCCGGTCGAGCTGCACGTGGCAGCCGCTGGGCAGCGACGGGAAGTCCTGCTCCACGGCGGCGCTGACGGCCCTCCGGCTGACCCCGGTCAGCGCCCGCCACCGCAGGTCGAACCGGAAGTTGGCGTGCTGCCCACCGATGAAGTCGAGCACGGTCAGGCACGGCTTGTCGTCGTCGAGGCGCAGCCCACGGCCGAGCTGTTGCAGGAAGATCGTGGCGCTCTCGGTGGGCCGCAGCATCAGGATCGTGTCGACCATCGGCAGGTCGACACCCTCGTTGAACAGGTCGACCGTGAACAGCACCCGCAGCTTCCCGGCCTTGAACTCCCGCAGCAACCGGTCGCGCTCCGCGCGGTCCGCCCGCGAGGTCACCGCCGCCGACGGCACCCCGTGCCGGGTGAACCAGTCCGCCATGAACTCGGCGTGCCCGATACCCACGCAGAACCCGATCGCCCGCATCCGACCGGTGTCCACGGTGTCCCGCACGGCCTTCAGAATGATCCGCGCCCGTGCGTCGTCACCGGTGTAAACCCCGTCCAGATCCGCCAGATCGTACCCCTGGCCGCGCCGCCACCGCAGGTGCGACAGGTCCGTGTCGTCGTGCACCCCGAAGTACTGGAACGGCGCGAGTAGTTGCCGCTCCAATGCCTCCCACAGGTGCAGCTCCACGGCCGCGCGTCCGTCGAACCACCGCCGCACGTCGCCGCCGTCGGCCCGGTCGGGCGTCGCGGTGAGCCCCAGCAGTACGCGCGGTGCCAGCCGCTCCAACAACCGGGCGTACGTCGCTGCTTCCGCGTGGTGGAACTCGTCGACGATCACCATGTCGTACGCCTGCGGGTCGATCTCCCGGCGTTGGAGCGACTGGATGGAGGCGAAGACGTGCGTCCAGTCTTTCGGCACCTGGCCGGCCACCAGGGTTTCGCCGAAGCTACCGTCGCCCATGACCTGCCGGAACGTCGACAGGCTCTGCCGCAGGATCTGCTCCCGGTGGGCGACGAACAGCAGCGAGTCGACCTGCCCGGCGCGGTGCAGCCGCCGGTAGTCCAGGGCGGCGACGACCGTCTTGCCGGTACCGGTCGCCATCACCACCAGGTTGCGGTGCCGGCCGTGCACCTGCCGCTCGGCGTCCAGGTCGGCCAGGATCTCCGCCTGGTACGGGTACGGCCGCACGTCCAGGTTGGCGATCTGTGTCGGTGCGTCCTCGCGCCGTTCCCCGCTGAGGGCGTGGCGCAGCCGCTCGGCGTCCCGTCCGGCGTCGTAGGTCTCGAACGCCGGGTCGTTCCAGTAGTCCTCGAACGTGGCCGTGAAGGTGTCGATGACGTGCGGCTGCTCGACGTTCGAGATCCGGACGTTCCACTCCACCCCGTCGACCAGCGCGGCTTTCGACAGATTGCTCGAACCGACGTACGCGGTGGTCAGGCCGTTGCCGCGGCGGAACAGCCACGCCTTGGCGTGTAGCCGGGTGGTGCGGGTCTCGTAGGAGACTTTGACGTCGGCCCCGAGTTCGGCGAGCCGGTCGAGGGCGCGTTGGTCGGTCGCGCCCAGGTAGGTGGTGGTGATGACGCGCAGCTTGCCACCGCGCTGGATCAGCTCGCGGATGGCGGGTTCCACGACGCGCAGGCCGTACCACTTGATGAACGCGCAGAGCAGGTCCACGCTCTGCGCCGACGCCATCTCGTGGTTGACCTCGTGGCCGATGCGCGGCTGGTGCTTGCCGTTGACGAGTAGCGCACCGGTGGACAGCGGGGTGGTGGGGCGCTGCGGGAAGGTCGGCTGGGCCGGGGGTGTGGGCGGGGCGGCGATGGCGTGCAGGAGGTTGCGGGCGTCGGCGATCTGGTCGTGCCGGTCGGTCGCGGCGGGGCTGAGGGTGGCGACGGCCTCGACGATCCGGTTGGTCAGCTCGATCTGGTGGCGGAGCTTGTCGTCGCCGTTCGGAACGGCTTGCAGGGCCCGGCTGATCAGGGCGGCGAGGTGACGGGTGAGGGGCTGGTGGGAGTCGGCGGGGTCGAGGGGGTGGTGCTGGACCTGGGCGGGGTCCAGGGAATTGAGGCGTGCCGAGAACTGGTGGGTGACCAGATGCTCGTAGATCCCCGCCTCAAGCTCGTCCATGACGGTGGAGGTTAACGGGTCCTCCCGACGGCGTGGGTGGCTGGATCGTCAGCCGTGGTCGTTTGTCGGTGTGACCACGCAGCACGTACGCCGCGACGGCACGTGGGGAAAACGATCCGAGCCGAGCAATACCCTCGCCTCCGCGAATACACCTTTGTCGGCGCTCGATACCATCCATTGCTGTGGATGACCTCACGATCGAGCAACGGGCTAGCAAGCTTCTTGAGGGCGGAAACGACAAGGAGGACGTCCGTTTCTTCCTGTCCCGTCTGCTGCAGATCCAGGAGGATCAGGGGCGCAGTGCCAGCCGGGCGCTGGCGCGGGGAGCCGGCCTCGGGCTGGTATTCGTCGTCCTCACCTACGGCAAACTGCTGGAGGTGGAGTTGCTGGGGGTGAAGGTCCAGGACATTTCGCCCGTGCGGGTCGCCATTCCGATTGCCGTGATGTTCACGGTGCTTCGGGCGGTGACCCTCCTGCGAATCTCCCTGTTCTATCGTCGCGTCTTCGGCGAAGTAGTGGCGCGGTACCTGCCGGGTTGGCAGGATTCCGGGCTTGTACCGTTGCTCAGCCCCTGGAACGGACCGATGTCGACCCATGCCAGCGCGGTACGACTCGATGTCGGCGAGCACCCCGGAGTCAATCGCCTGCACCGGACGATGAGATCACTGGACGCATGGTCGGGCATCGTTGCTCTGACGGGTTTCCAGGTCTACGCGTTCGTCGTGCTGTTTCACGATCCGAAGATTCCCGCCGTCGCCGCCCTCGTCTCGCTCGCCGTGTCGTTGATGCTGATGGCTTTCGTCGCTGTCTACCTGGCGTTCACCAGGCGAGGGATACCGACCTCTGCGGCGAGCAGAATTCTGGCGTAGCGGCCCGGCGAACCGGTCGCCCGCGACGACCGGTGTCCGGCTCACACCTGCCGTGCAGGTCCCGCACGCAATGCCACATGCCACGCCGTCAGCCCTGGGAAGAGCTGCCCGACAGGGTTCGCGATCAGGTGTCCCGCCACGTCAGCCCGATGCGCTGTCCGCTGGTCCACCTGAACGTCAGGAGCAGAGGAGCACTCATCATGAATGCGTGTCGGGCGCAGGGCTCAAGACCGACCAACAGCGCCTTCCGGGGGGAACACCAGCACCCGCACGTCGGGCAGGTCACCGAACGCCCGCGCGATCATCGGCTGGACGACCTCCCAGTCGAGTCCGCCGGCACCGCAGCCGAGGGCGGGCACCGCCACCGAGCGGATCTGCCGTTCCCGGACGACCCGGGCGAGGTCGGACAGGCCCGACTCGATGTCGGGCAGCTTCGCGCTTGCCCGCCAGTTCCCCTTGGTCGGGAAGTTGATGACATAGCGGTGGCGGCCGGGCCGGCCGGAGTCGACCACGAACATCCGGCCCGGCCGCACGTCGTTCGCCGCGCAGGCGGCCCGGTAGGCGGCGTAGTTGGCGGGGTGGGCGTGCTTGAACTGGAGGGCGATCCCCTTGCCCATCACCCCCACGGTGTTGACGGCGTTGACTAGTGCTTCGACGTCGGCGGTGAGCAGGTCACCGTCGCTCAGGACGATCATTCGTACCCCTTCCCGGTGGTGCTGTCGTACCAGTCGGGTGTGACGTGGACGTCCTGTCGGCGCAGGCCGGTAGTGTGCCGGGAGCGCTGGGGAGGAGAGGTCGATGCTCGGGCTTGAGGTGCCGCCCGCCGTCGAGGCGGAACGGGTCGTCGCGGCCGTCCTGGCCGACCTGCGCGCAGGCGACCACCGGGGCGTGGTGGTCGACTCCCCGCCCGGTGCCGGAAAGTCGACCCTCGTGGTGCGGGCCGCCGTCGAGCTGGCCGCCGCCTGCGAGCCGCTGATGATCGTGGCGCAGACCAACGAGCAGGTCGACGACCTCATCGACCGGCTCGCCACCAGGGCCCCCGAGCTGCGTGTCGGCCGGCTGTCGGCGACCGACTACCGGCCGTCGGAGCGGGTCCTGGGGCACGACACGGTCCGGGTCGCGTCGAAGGTCGCCGATCTGGGCGACCCGGCCGTCACCATCGGTACGGCGGCGAAGTGGGCCACGGTCACCGAGGGCCGGTGGCCGTGGGCGATCGTCGACGAGGCGTACCAGATGCGTTCGGACGCCCTGTTGCGGGTGGCCGGGCGGTTCGAGCGGGCGCTGTTCGTGGGCGATCCCGGGCAGCTCGACCCGTTCTCCACCGTCGAGACGCTGCGCTGGACGGGCCTGAGCTGGGACCCGATGCAGGCGGCGGTGGCGGTGCTGCTGCGGCACAACCCGGAGTTGCCGGTGCACCGGCTGCCGGTGTCCTGGCGGCTGCCGGCGTCGGCGGCCCCGGTGGTCGCGGCGGCGTTCTACCCGTTCACCGGCTTCCGCGCCGGCACCGGCCCGGCCGACCGGGCGTTGACGCTGACCCGGCCGGGGCCGGGCGACGCGTTCGACGCGGCGGTGGAGCTGGCCGCCGGCACCGGCTGGGCGTTGCACGAGCTGCCGGCCCGGCACACCCTGCGTACCGATGCGGAGGCTGCGGCGGCGTGCGCCGCGCTCGCCCTGCGGGTGCTGGCCCGGGGCGCGGTCGCGGTCTCCGAGCACGCGCCGGACGGCGCGCCGGTGACCGCCGACCGGATCGCCGTCGGCGCGGCGCACCGCGACCAGGTCGCCGCGATCCGCGCCCACCTCGGCCCGGCCGGGGCGGACGTCACGGTGGACACCGCCAACCGGCTCCAGGGCCGCGAGTACGACGTGACGGTCGTGCTGCACCCGCTGTCCGGCCGGCGGGACGCGACGAACTTCCACCTGGAGTCGGGCCGGCTGTGCGTGCTGACCTCCCGGCACCGGCACGCCTGCGTCGTGGTGGCCCGCGCCGGCATCGGTGAGCTGCTGGACGCCCACCCGTCGACGGAGTCGGTGCACCTGGACGTGCCGGTGAAGTTCCCCGACGGCTGGGCCGCCAACCAGACCACCATGACGTTCCTCGCGGGGCACCGCCCGTCGACGGGACGGTGAACTGCGGGTACGCGGCGGTCCGTACTGAAGGGTGTGCGGACGACGGAACTGGTCACCTGCCCCCGGAGCGCGTTCGACTGGCTCGGGCCGGCCGGGGTACGCGCGGTGGTGATCCGCTGGCTGCGCCTGGTCGCGGCGGACGCCGAGCTGGCGCCGTACCTGATCGGGCTGGACCGGCCCCGGCTGGCCGGCCGCCTGACCGCCCAACTGGCCTCAGCCCTCGGCGGCCCCGGCTCCAGCCCCGGTGGGCGGGCGGCCGGTGGGGCGTGGCGGCGGCTCGGGCTGACCGACGAGCAGCACTGGCGGGTGCTGGACTACCTGGCCGCCGTGCTCTGCGGCCTGGGCCTGCCGGTCGACACGATCGTCGCGGCCCAGCGTGCCGTCGCCGGGGAAGCCCACGCCTGACGGCGGTCAGCCCCAGGTGTCGCCGTACTCGCGGACCCCGTCGACGTCGAGGGTGATCCGGCTGTTGGGGGTCCACGCGCCGGTGGCCGCCTGCCAGCTCGGGTCGTCGCGTTCGTCGATCGTGGTCCAGTTGGGCCGGTGCAGCCGGAGCTGGATCGGCCCGGAGGACGCGCCGGGGGCCAGCACGCCGGTGTCGAAGGTCAGCTCCACCCAGCCGGGGAAGGGGGTCCCGGGCACCGGGTAGACGGTCGGCGTCGGCGTCGGGCCGGGCGGCGGCGCGGGCGGCGGAAAATACTGGAGGGTACGCCGGATGTGGTCGCAGCCGAGCGTCGCCCAGTCGCACTCGGTGGTCAGGGCGGCGTTGCCGTTCTCGAAGCGCAGGTGGTAGCGGACCCGTACGGTGGTCAGGTCCAGCGGCCGGCTGCCGGTGTTGGTGACGTCGAGGCGGAACTGGGCCTGGTTGTCGGTGGGCGCCCAGTCGAGGTTGAGGTAGTCGACCTTCGCCCGCCCGTACGCGGTGCGCACGGCGGTGACCGCCGAGGTGTCGGAGTAGCCGCCGACGGCGTACGCCTGGAGCGCGATCCGGTAGTCGGTGCCCGGGGCGAGGTCGGTCAGGGTGACGGCGTTGGTCTGCGTGCTGCCCAGGCCCCGGTAGGCGTTCGGCCCGATCGGCGAGCGCACGTCGTAGGTGATCGGGCCGCCCGGTTCGCCCTTCCACGTCGACGGGGTCCAGGTCAGGCTGAGCCGGTGCGGGTCGTTGGCGACCACCACGGGTGCGCCGGGGGTGGTCAGCGCCGGGGTGTCGTCGGCGCGGGCGGCGCTGACCGCGACCAGGCTGACGAGCACGGCAGCAGCGGCGGTGGCGGTGACACGACGGGCACGCATACCCCGGATGGTACGGAGCGCCATACACGCTCATCAATGACAGAACCGATGATTCGTTCGCGTCGTCAGCTCGACAGCATCCACCTCACCCCACGGCACCGCCGACCATCGAGGACGCGCGGCGGCCCCGCGGAGGGCGGACGCCGGTCACCAGGGCAGCACCCCGTACGAGTCGTCGGCGGCGAGATGCCCCCAGAGCTGCCCGGTCGGCCCGTCCGCCGGCAGCGTCGCCAGCCGCACGCTCACCTCGGCGCCCTGCTCGGCGCTGCGGTACCCGCAGTGGCCGTTGAAGTCGGTCGCGCAGTAGCCCGGATTCGCCGCGTTCACCCTGACCGGGGTGTCCCGCAGCTCCTTGGCGTACATCGCGGTGACCATGTTCAGCGCGGCTTTCGACGACGGGTACGGCACCGAGGTCAACGGCCACACGGAACTCTCCGGGTCGGTCATCGCGGTGATCGAGCCGACCTCGCTGGAGACGTTGACGATCCGACCGGCCGGGGCGCGCAGCAGCAGCGGCAGGAACGCGTTGGTCACCGTGACCACCGCGAAGACGTTCGTCTCGAACACCTCGCGCAGGGTGGTCAGGGTGGTCTCGCTGGGCCGCGCCATCCCGTCGGCCCGCACGATGCCGGCGTTGTTGACGAGCACGTCGAGCCGGCCGTACTCCTGCTCCACCTGCTCCGCCGCGGCGGCCACCGACACCGGGTCGGTCACCTCCAGCGGCAGCGGACGGGCGTCCGCCCCGCCGTCGCGCAGCGCGGCCACCGCCGCCGCGCCCCGGTCGGCGTCCCGTGCCCCGACCAGCACCGTCATCCCCCGCGCGGCGAGTTGCCGCGCGGTGGCGTACCCGATTCCCCTGTTGCCCCCGGTGACCAGGGCGAGTGGCGTCGTCGTCATGGTGTCGAGCGTGCCGGCTCCACGCCGGGCGCGGGAGGGGTCGGCGCAGCCTGGTACCGGCGGTACCACCCTGCGTGCCCCACGCTGCGGCAAGCTGGACGCATGACGTCGCGCCGCGCCGAACTGGCCACCTTCCTGCGCAGCCGCCGCGCCCGGTTACGTCCCGTCGAGGTCGGCCTCCCCGAGGGAGTACGCCGCCGCACGCCTGGCCTGCGCCGGCAGGAGGTCGCCCAACTCGCCGGCATCTCCGTCGACTACTACGTCCGGTTGGAGCAGGGCCGGGGAGCACACCCGTCGGGGCAGGTGCTGGCCGCGTTGGCCCGCGCGCTGCTGCTCGGCCGTGACGAACGGGAGTACCTGTTCCGGCTGGCCGGTCAGGGGCCGCCACCGGTGGCCGGCCCCAGCGCGGTGGTGGCGCCGGGAATTCGGCACCTGATCGACGCGATGACGGAGACCCCGGCGTACCTGGCGGACGCCAGGTACGACGTGTTGGCCTGGAACCGGCTGGCCAGGCACTTCGTGGGCGACCTGCCGCCCGACGACCGCAACATGATCCGGTGGTGGTTCCGGCAGGAGGCGTCCGTGCCCTGGACCGACGCGGAGACGTTGCGCTTCGCCCGCGACTCGGTGGCCGACCTGCGCGCCGCCTACGGGCGTTACCCCGGCGACCGGGAGCTGGCCGAGCTGGTCACCGAGTTGCTCGGCGTCTCGCCGAGGTTCGCCGCCCTGTGGGCCGAACACGACGTGGCCACCCGCCGCCCGGTGGTCAAACGGGTGGCCCACCCCGAGCTGGGACCGCTGGAGTTCGAGTGCCGGGTGCTGCTGGTGCCGGAGAGCGACCAGCGGTTGATCGTCTACACCGCCGCGCCCGGCTCGCCGACCCGCGAGGTCTTCCGCCGTCTCGGCGAGCGGATCGCCGGCTGAACCGCGCCCGCTCAGGCGGGGATGTAGTCGAACTCGTCCGGGTTCGGGCCGGTCCGGCCGGCCTCGCCCCGGTCCAGCCCGCTGATCCGCTCCATCGCCGTGTCGTTCAGGGTGAAGTCGAAGAGCTGGAAGTTCTCCTCGATCCGCTTCGGGGTGGTCGACTTCGGGAAGACGATGTCGCCACGCTGCACGTGCCAGCGCAGCACCACCTGGGCGGGGGTGCGGCCCACCTGCTCGGCGACGTCGACGATCGTCGGGTCGTCGAGCACCCGGCCCTGGGCGATCGGGGACCACGCCTCGGTGAGGATGTCGTGCTCACTGCCGTACGCGCGCACCTGCTCGTTGGTGAGGTACGGGTGCACCTCGATCTGGTTGACCGCCGGCACCACGTCGGCCTCGGCAGCCAGCCGCTCCAGGTGCGGCACCTGGAAGTTCGACACGCCGATCGAGCGGGCCCGGCCGTCGCGCTGGAACTCCTCAAGGGTCTTCCAGGTGGAGACGAAGTCGCCGTCGTAGCGGGTGGGCAGCGGCCAGTGGATGAGGAACAGGTCGACGTAGTCCATCTTCAGCGCGGACAGCGTCGACTCGAACGCCCGGCGGGCGTCCTGCGGGCGGTGGAAGCCGTTGTTCAGCTTGCTGGTCACGAAGACCTCGCCCCGGTCCAGCCCGGAGGCGCGGACCGCCGCACCGACCTCCGCCTCGTTGCCGTACATCTCGGCGGTGTCGATGTGCCGGTAGCCGATCTCCAGCGCCCTGCCGACGGCCTCGGCGGTGTCCTTCGGCTCGATCTGGTAGACCCCGAAGCCGAGCTGCGGGATGGTGTTGCCGTCGTTGAGGCTGATGTCGGGAACGGTGTTGGACATGCCCGTGGGTTACCCGGTCGGGCGGTTTCCTCACCGCCCGACCGGGGTGATCTGCGACAAGCGGCCCGTTCAGCCCCAGATCGCGGTGGCCCACTCCGGGTGGTCGACGAACGGGTTGCGGTTGCCCTGCCAGCGCTCGTAGATGCGCTGGTTGCGGCGCTGCTCGAAGGCGTCGGGCGGGTCCTGGCGGTGCCACTGGAGCAGCACCGGCAGCCGGCCCAGGTAGGGCGCGGAGCCGTTGCTGACCGAGTTGTTCATCTCCAGGTTCGGCCAGCCGTCGTCGCCCTCGTACCGGATCGCCATGTACATGATCATGCGGGCGACGTCGCCCTTGACCGCGTCGCGGGGCTCGAACGAGTCGGCGTCGCTGTAGCTGCCCGGGGCCTCGGCGACCGCGCTGCCGCCGGTGTCGAAGTCCTTGTTGCCGCGGGTGGAGTTGACCGTGACGTCCTCGGGGCGCAGGTGGTGCACGTCGGTGCCCGGCCCGGTGGCGGTGCCGAAGTCACCGTGCGACTTGGCCCAGACGTGCTCCCGGTTCCAGTCGTTGGCCCCGCCGCCGTTGCTGCTCTTGCTCTGCGACCGTCCGCTGTAGAGCAGGATCACGTTGTTGGCGTTCGCCGGGTCCTGGTCGGTGTCCTTCAACGCCTCCCACACCTGGTCGTAGCTGAGCTTCGTCTGGGTCTTGATGATGGCGTGCAGGGACGTGCGCAGCGCGCCGCCGGTCTTGCCCATCGCGTTCGCGTAGTACGTCGAGTCGTACGGCCCGGTGGAGCCGGTCGGCACCGGGGTGGGGGAGGCGGTGGTGGGCGGCGTCGGGGTGCTGCCGCCGCCGAGGCTCATCGCGGTCGGGCTCTTCAACCCACCGTGACTGAAGTACGCGGTGAGGGTCCCGGTGGCGGTCACCTGCCGGCCGCGCAACGACGGGTTGGTCAGCAGCCCGAACGTGCCGCGGTAGTCGGCGGTGATCTGGACGTAGAGCATCCGGCTGGTGCCGGTCTCGGTGGCCGTGTCGGCCAGGGCGATGGCGGTGTCGGCGGTGTAGCCGGAGGTGAGCACCGTGCTGGTGGCGGTCGGCTGGCCGATGACGTACCCGGTGACCGTGGCGGTCCGGCCGTCCTGGGTGGCGAGGGCCTGCGCCACGGTCGACGTGGCTGCCGCCGACGCCGACGTCGCGGCCACCGCCACCGGGACCGCCAGGGTGACGGCGGCGGTGAGCACGGTGACCAGCCGCCCGGTTCGCGGGCGGATGCTGCTCTTCATATCCATGTCCGGCGATGTTATCGGCCGGAACCCGCCCGGCGGGAGGTCGCCGAGGTGAATTCCCGTCGCGGCGCGCACCGGGCCGCGACGGACGCCGGTCGGGCCGGGACCGCACGGTCCCGGCCCGTCGCCTCACTTGACCAGCGGCTGGCCCTGCTTGTCGCGGAACGCGCCGACCAGGATCATGATCAGATCGATGAACGCCCAGATGCCGAACCCGCCGATGGTGATCAGCTGGAGCACGCCGGTGCCGACCTTGCCGGTGTAGAACCGGTGCGCGCCGAGCACACCGATGAAGAAGCAGAGCAGCAGGGCGACGACCCAGGACTTCTGGGTGGTGACAGGAGCGGTCACGGCGGTCCTTTCTCGGGTGGATACGGCCGCGGGAGCGTATCCACCGGCCCGGTGCCGCACAAGATCGAGACCGACGGCTCCGTCCGGACGGACGAGCAGGCCCGGACCGGTCAGGCCGGCTCGCCCCGGCTGCGGGCCGACGCCGCGTCGACCGCCGACGCCCGGTGCCCCGGCCAGGGGCGGTCGGGCCGGGGCCGGCTCAGCGGGCGCGGACGGCGGCGGAGGCGGCCCGGAACCCGATCGTCCGGTCGACCAGCCGTTCCACCAGTTCCGCCTTGCGTAGGCCGGCCACCCCGCGCAGGCCGAGCCCGGCGGCCAACGCGCGCAGGTCCCGCATCGCCCAGGGCGTCAGGTACGCCGTGCCGTCTCGCCGATGGACGAAGGTGTCCAACGTGGCCGAGGCGGCGGCCAGGTCGACGCCCGACGGGGCGGACGTCGTCGGCCCGACCGGCCGGTCCGGAACGTCCCGGGGCGGCGTCACCGGGGCGACGACCAGCCGGGCCCGCCCGTCGGCCAGCGCGGCGACGTCGGCGGCCGACAGCCCGGCCAGCAGTTCGCCCACCCGGGCCAGGACGCCGACCGCGACGTCCCCCGTCGACTCCGGACCGCTCACACCGTCACCTCGCGGGGTTGCAGGTGGGCGATGAACTCGGTGGTGATCTGCCGCAGCTCCTCCTGCACCACCGGCGCGGTGACCCGGTGCCGCAGCACCACCGGCACGCCGCGCGGGGTGTTCCCGGCGAACAGGGTGACGTTCTCCCGCAGCGCGGTGGGGAAGACCGGCAGCCCGAGTGCCCGTACCTGGTCCAGGTAGCCCTGGTGGGCGGCGATCGGCCGCTGCGCGGTCAACTGGATCATGGTGAAGACCACCCCGGCCACGTCCGGGGCGACCTTGTGGTGCCGGCGGCTGGTGGCGAACCGGCGGGCGTCGGCGTTGTACCGGTCCACCAGTTCCCGGACGCTGCCGCAGAGGTGGTCGATGCCCAGTGTGGACAGGTAGTCGGCCTTCGCCGGGATGAGCAGGTGGTCGCTGGCGATGACGGCGGACTGGGTGACCACGTTGAAGTTCGGCGGGCAGTCGATCAGCACCAGGTCGTAGCCGTCGAGGGCCGCGTCGTGCAGCCCTTCGGCCAGCGCGCCACGGACCCGGAACAGCTCCCGGTCGTAGTCCTCCCCGTCGGCCACGCCCCGGGCCAGCGCTAGGTCGATGTCGGCCAGGCCGAGGTGCGAGGCGATCAGGTCCAGCCGGCCGGCCCCGGTCAGGTGGGCGTTGGCCGGGCCGGGGGAGACCACCAGCTCACCCAGCGTCACCGCCGGGGTGTCCCCGCGCAGGCCGTCGTACCAGCGTTTCACGGTGCGGCCGTCGCGCAGCCGTTCCCGCCAGTCCTCCGGGTCGTAGAAGCTGAACGTCAGGCTGGTCTGCGGATCGAGGTCGATCAGCAGCACCTTCATCCCCCGGTTCGCCAGCTCGGCCCCGAGGTTCGCGGTCACGGTGGTCTTGCCCACCCCGCCCTTGTAGTTGATCACGGACACGACGTACACCGACGGCACCTCCCCAGAGGGGGAACCGTAGCCGCCCGGATGGCGTCTGACCATCCATGATGCCCATCCCGACCGGTCACGCTCCGCGATCGGGCGGCCGGCTCGCCGCCGTCGGCACCGGGCTCGCCGCCCTGGCCGTGCCGCTCTGGGCGGTCGGCATGACCGTGTGGCAACCGCTCACCGAACCGGCCGGCCCGTGGTCGGAGCGGCTCCCCGAGGCATCCACCTACTGGGCCCGTGACCTGCGCTTCATGGCGCTGTTGGCAGTCGCGTCCGGGTTGGTGCTGGCGGGTGCGGGCCGCCGCTCGTGGCTGGTGCCGGCCGTGCTGCTCGGCGGTGGCGCGCTGGCCGTCGACGTCGCCGTCGACCGGGCCGACCCCACCGGCCCCGGCGCGACCGCGCTGCTCGCCGTCGCCGGCTGGCTGGCCGTCGGCATCACCGTCGCGTCCGCCGTACGCCGGGACGGCGCGACAGGTGTGGACGGTCCTCGCCGGGCGGACGGGACCGGCCCGGGAGACGCGCCCGGCGGAGTGGGCCTGGCCGGCGCGGCAGCAGTGGCGGGCCCGGACCGGACCGTCGGTCCGGCGGGCCCGCACCGGACGGTCGGCGTGGCCGGCCGCGACCGGGCAGTCCTGGCCGGGGTGGCCGGGGTCGCGGCGGTGCTGGCGCTGGCCGCCGTGCTGACCCGGTCGCCGACCGGCCGGGAACCGGCACTCGACCCGGCAGCCCTGGTCACCGCCCTGCTCCTGCTGGCGGTGACCGTGACCGGCGCGGTGGCCGCCGCCCCCGCCCGGGGCCGGCGTCGGCTCGCGACGGCGGCGGGTCTGGCCGTGGCAGGCGGGATCGGCCTGCCGCTGGTCCGGCTCGTCGGGCCGGCCGGCCGGCTCGTGCCGGCGGCGCTGCTCGGCGCGGTCCTGCTGCTGGGGGTGACGCTGCTGACCCGGCCCGCCCTGCCGGCGCGGCGCTACCCGGTGGTCGGCCCGGTGGCCCTGCTCGCCCCGCTCGCGCTGTGGCACGTCGCGCTGCTGGTCAGCGCGGCCCTCTCACCGGGCGCGCCGTTGACCGCGTTGGCCGGCAACAGCCCGGTCGGCGGTGGCGACGCGGACGTGCTCCCCTCGCTGGCCGGCCTGGCCGCCGGCCTCGGCACCACGCTGCTGCTGGCCCGGACGGCAGGCGTACCGGGGCGGCCCGGTCACCGCCCGGACTGGTCGGCAGGTGGGTCGGCGCGCCCGGCCAGCGCCGAGCGCCGGTACCCGTAGCACGCGTAGATCAGCCCGCCGAGCAGGAACCAGGCGGCGAACCGCAGCCAGGTGACGTGGTCGAGGAAGCTGATCAGCCAGACCGAGAAGACCACCCCGAGCGCCGGCACCACAGGCATCCCGGGCAGCCGGAACGTGCGCGGGGTGTCCGGGCTGCGGTAGCGCAGCACGATCACCGCGACGCAGACCACCACGAAGGCGAGCAGGATGCCGATGTTGGTCAGCTCGGCGGCCTGCCGGATCGGCAGGAGACCGGCGATCACCGCCGAGGCCACCCCGACGATCCAGGTGACCCGGGTGGGCACCCGGCGCACCGGGTGCACCTTGGCGAACCAGGCCGGCAGCAGGCCGTCGCGGCTCATCGAGAACCACACCCGGGTCACCCCGAGCATGAAGGTGAACATCACGGTCAGGATGCCGATGATCGCCCCGACGGCGATGACGCTGGCCAGGCCCGAGAGCCCGACCGAGGCGAACGCGGAGGAGAAGCCGCTCTCCGGGTCGATGTCCCGGTAGTTCTGCATCCCGGTGAGCACCAGCGTGGCCAGCACGTACAGCACCATCGAGATGACCAGCGACCAGACGATCGCCTTCGGCATGTGCCGACGGGCGTCGCGGGACTCCTCGGCGGCGGTGCTCATCGCGTCGTAACCGAAGACGGCGAAGAAGACGGTGGCCGCCCCGGTGAACGCCCCGCCGAGCCCGAACGGGAAGAACGGCGAGTAGTTGGCGGTGCGGACGTGGAAGAAGCCGACCACGATCACCAGCAGCACCACGGCCACCTTCACCCCGACCACGACCGTCTCGAACCGGGCGGCGGTCCGGATGCCCAGCGTCAGCAGGAAGGCGATCAGCAGGCAGAGCAGCACGGCGAACAGGTCCACCACGTGCCCGTCGCCGGTGCCCGGGGCACCCAGCATCCAGGCCGGCAGGTCGACGCCGAGCTGCCCGACGAGGAAACCGAAGTAACCGGAGATGCCGATCGCCACCACCGCCACGATCGCGGTGTACTCCAGCAGCAGGTCCCAGCCGATGAACCAGCCCACCGCCTCACCGAGCACCGCGTAGCCGTAGGTGTACGCCGAGCCGGCCTTGGGGATCATGCCGGCGAACTCGGCGTACGACAGCGCCGCCGCCGCGCTGGCCAGCCCGGCGATCAGGAACGACACCAGCACGGCCGGCCCGGCCGTCTCGTTGGCGACCGCCCCGGCCAGGGCGAAGATGCCGGCGCCGATGATGCCGCCGACGCCGATCGCGGTGAGCTGCCACAACCCCAGCGAGCGGGACAACCCCCGGTCGGTGTCGTCGGCGATCTCCTCGACCGGCTTGCGGCGGAAGATCCCGCCACTGTCGACTGTGGAGGCCATCGTCGTCCCCTTCCGCCGGGAATGCATCCACCTAGGTTGATACTCCCTGGGCGGCGGATGCACAATCGGCGACGGTCCGGTCACGCTCGAACCCCGAGGCGTCGGGTGGCCGGACCGGGCACCCCGGGCTACGACTGCGGCGTGGTCTGCCCACCCGGCCGCCAGTACTGCCGTCCGCCCTCGTCCCGGACGACCACCCCGAGCCGGGCCAGCTCCCCGCGCAGCTCCCGGACGTCGCGCGCCCGGTCGGCGTCGACGGCCCGTTGCCGGGCGCGCAGCAGCGGGTCCGTCCCCGGCGGCAGGTCGGGCAACCCCTCCACCCACCGCCGGTACGCGTCCCGGTGCGGGTCGGCGTCCCGCCACGGCCACCCGTGCCCGTCGAAGGCGTCCCGCAGCCGCCGCCGGCTCAGGTCGGAGCGTTCCCGGGCCAGCTCCGCACCGGCCGGGCCGAGCAGCACCAGCTCCCCGCCGTCGACGAAGACGGCGGTGACGGCCCGCCGGGGCAGCTCGCGGTCGACGCCGTCACGACGCCACCGCACCCCGCCCCGGTCCACCGTGACGATCAACCGTTCCCGGGTGCCGACGTGGGCGACGAACAGGCCGGCCAGCGCCCCGAGCGTCACGCCCCCGGCCAGCGCCCGCCGGTACGGCAGCCCGGCGACCAGCTCGAACCACCCCTGCACCGGAGCCCAGGGCAGCCCCGCCACCCAGTCCGCGACCAGCGGCAGCAGCCCGCCCACGGCGACGCCCAGCAGCGGGAAGCCGACCCACAGCACCACCAGTTCCCCGACGTCACCACCGACCCTGGTCGCGGCGTCCGGCCCCCGCGCCCGCATCGTCAGTGCACCTCACGCCGCAACGTGCGCACCATCCCGACGGCGAGCGGCGCGACCACCCAGACCAGCAGGGACACCCCGAGCCGACCCCACTGCCCGGCGGTCATGTCCGGGCCGAGCAGCGGCTCCATGGTGATCGAGGTGTCCAGCCAGCGGGCCGGGCCGTGCAGCGCCGCGATCATCGCGGACAGGATGCCCCACACGGTCGGCAGCAGCAGCGAGGTGACGATCGCCAGCGGGGTGTTGAGCAGCAGCAAGCCGAACCCCGCGCCGATCAGCACGTTGATCGACTGGAACACGGCGGCGTGCCCGGCCACCGTCGGGTCGAAGTCCCAGCTCCCCGCCCCGCCGGTGACCCCCGAGAGCAGGGTGCCGACGGCGGCGACGGCCAGGCTCACCAGCACCGACGCCAACGCGGCGAGCAGCACGGCGGCGAGCTTGGCGACGATCACCCGTTCCCGGCGCGGCACCAGGGCGAACGTGGTCAGCGCGGTGCGCTGGGACCACTCGGCGGTGATCGACAGGATGCCCAGCACCGGCAGCAGCAGCGCCACCGGCGCCAGCGAGGCGGTGAAGAAGTTGGTGAAGGTCTGCGCGGCGTCGTCGACGAAACGCAGTTGCAGCGCGACGATCGCGGCGGCGATCAGCCCGATCGAGGCCAGCAGCCAACGGCCGGCCCGGGTGTCGCCGAGCTTGCGCAGCTCCACCCCGACCAGCCGGGTCAGGGACGGCCCGGTCACGACGGGCCGGACGGTGGCGGGGGGAATGGTCGTCATGGTGGTCACTGCACGGCCTCCTTGGTGCTCGCGCCGGCGGTCAGGGTGAGGAAGAGCTGTTCCAGGCCACCGCCGCCGGCCGGCCGCAGCTCCGTCAGGACCAGTCCGGCATCGGCGGCGGCCTGCCCGACGGCGTCGGGTTCGGCGCGGACCACGCACCCGCCGTCGGCGCCGGCGGTGGCGTCCAGCCCGGCCCGGTCGAGGGTGAGCCGCAGGGCGTGCGGGTCGCGGGCCCGGACCAGGGTGCCGGCCCCGGCCAGCAGTTCGTCCTTGCCGCCCTGGGCGACCACCCGGCCGCCGCCGATCACCACCAGCCGGTCGGCGACCGCCTCCACCTCCCGCAGCAGGTGGGAGGAGAGCAGCACCGTGCCGCCCCGGTCGGCGAAGTCGCGCAGCAGGCCGCGCATCCAGAAGATCCCCTCCGGGTCCAGGCCGTTGGCCGGCTCGTCGAGGACCAGCACCCGGGGCTCGCCCAGCAGCGCCAGCGCCAGGCCGAGCCGTTGCCGCATCCCCAGCGAGTACGCCCCGACCCGTCGCTTCGCCGCCACCGGGTTCAGGCCCACCCGGTCGAGCACGGCGGGCACGCGGTCGGCGTCCACGCCCATGGTCCGGGCGGCCAGGAACAACGTCTCCCGCCCGCTGCGTCCGACGTGCTGCGCGGAGGCGTCCAGCAGCACACCCACCTCGCGGCCCGGGTTGGGCAGCTCGCGGTAGGGCTGACCGGCGACGGTGGCGGTGCCGGAGGTCGGGCGGGTCAGCCCGCAGAGCATCCGCATGGTGGTGGACTTGCCCGCCCCGTTCGGGCCGAGGAAACCGGTCACCGTGCCCGCTTCGCAGCGGAACGAGACGTCGTCGACGGCGGGATGCGGGCCGTACCGTTTGGTGAGGTGGTCGACTGCGATCATGCCGTCGAGCCTGTCCCAGTCACCCGGCCGGGCGCTGCGGCCGACCGTCGAGAGCAGTCCCTACCTCGGTCTACCCGCAGACCTCGACTTTGGTTGGTGTCCGCGACGCCTTTCGGCTTTCTAGCATGGGTGGGTGAGCGCTGCCGTCGTACCCGATCACCCCTGGCTGCTGCCGGGGGCGCTGACGCCCGAGGCGAGGGCGGCCCGGCGGACGCCCCGGGACTGGCTGGTCGACACGGTGGCGTTCCTGCTCGCCGTCGGGTGGGCGCTGCTGGCGTTCGCCGACGCGGTGTCGCCCGACCCGCAGTTCGCCCACAACGCCGGGCCGTCCTGGCTGGTCGGGGTGGACCTGGCGGCGGGCCTGAGCTACTGCGCGGCGCTGTGGCTGCGCCGGCGCTGGCCGGTCGGGCTGGCCGTGGCCGGCCTGCCGCTGGCGCTGTTCTCGGTGACCGCCGGGCTGGCGCTGCTGGTCGTGGTGTTCACCGTGCTGGTCCACCGGCCGCTGCCGATCGGCGCGGCGCTGGTCGGCTTCCACCTGGCGGTCATTCCGCTCTACACCGTCGTGCGCCCCGACCCCACGCTGCCCTACTGGCCCACGGTGGCCTGGACGGCGATGTTCGTCGGGATCGTGGTGGCGTGGGCGCTGTTCGTCCGGGCCCGTCGGCAGTTGGTGCTGTCGCTGCGGGACCGGGCCCATCGGGCCGAGGCCGAGCAGCAGCTCCGCGTCGAACAGGCCCGCCAGCTCGAACGCACCCGGATCGCCCGGGAGATGCACGACGTGCTGGCCCACCGGATCTCACTGCTCAGCCTGCACGCCGGGGCGTTGGAGTTCCGCCCGGACGCGCCGCCGCAGGAGGTGGCGCGGGCGGCCGGGGTGATCCGGGGCAGCGCCCACGCCGCACTCCAGGACCTGCGCGAGGTGATCGGGGTGCTCCGGGCCGACACCGCCGGCGGCGACGCCGCTCCGGAACGCCCCCAGCCCACCCTCGCCGACGTGCCCGCGCTGATCGCCGAGTCCCGGGCCGCCGGCGTCCGGGTCACCCTGGTCGACGAGGTCGCCGAACCGTCGCGGGTGCCGACGGCGGTGGGGCGCAGCGCGTACCGGATCGTGCAGGAGGGGCTGACCAACGCGCGCAAGCACGCCCCCGACACGACGGTCGGCGTCCGGCTGACCGGCGGCCCAGGGCGGGAGCTGGCGGTGGAGATCCGCAACCCGTGGCCGGTGGGCACCTCCGTGCCGGCCCTGCCGGGCGCCGGCACCGGGCTGGTCGGCATCGCCGAGCGGGTCACCCTGGCCGGTGGCCGGCTGACCCACGGCCGGGACGGGGCGACAGGGGACTTCCGGCTGGCGGCCCGGCTGCCGTGGCCGGCATGAGCCGACCGGCCGACCGGCCGCCCGGCGGTGCCCGGTGACCGGCACGACGGACGGCGACACCGCCCCGGTGCGGGTGTTGATCGTCGACGACGACCCGCTGGTCCGCGCCGGGCTGTCGATGATCCTCGGTGGCGTGCCGGACGTCCGGGTGGTGGGCGAGGCCGCCGACGGCGACGAGGTGCCCGCCGCCGTCGCCAGGTGTACGCCGGACGTGGTGCTGATGGACATCCGGATGCCCCGGGTCGACGGGCTGGTCGCCACCGAGGCGCTGCGGGCGCTGCCGGACCCGCCGGAGGTGCTGGTGCTGACCACCTTCGACGCCGACGAGCAGGTGCTGCGGGCGCTGCGGGCCGGGGCCGGCGGTTTCCTGCTCAAGGACACCCCGCCCGCCGAGATCGTCCGGGCGGTGCTGCGGGTGGCCGCCGGTGAGGCGACCCTGTCGCCGACGGTGACCAGGCAGTTGATCAGCCACCTGACCGTGGGGCCCACGCCGGGTCCGGACCGGCGTCGGGACCGGGCGCTGCGGCTGCTGGCCGGGCTCACCGAGCGGGAACACGAGGTCGCGGTGGCGCTCGGGCACGGCCGGACCAACGCGGAGATCTCGGCGGAGCTGTTCATGAGCGTGGCGACGGTGAAGGCGTACGTGTCCCGGCTGCTGACCAAGCTGGCGCTGAACAACCGGGTCCAGGTGGCGCTGCTGGTCCACGACGCGGGCCTGGTCTGACGGGGTTCGCAGTTGAGCCCTGCCGGCGTCCGGGAGATCCTCGGGCGGCACGCCTGGGAAGATTGAACCGCCGCCGGTCACCGTCCGTACCACTGCGCGAGGATGCGTTGCGGCGATTCAGCCGCAGTCGCTGCCGAGTTGCGGGAGGCCTGCCGTGCGAGTTGGTGAGCAGTCGACGGACCCCATCGATCAGGTTCTGGGCGAGGTGCCGGTGCCCGCCTCGTTGACACCCGAGGACGTCCGGCTCGCGGTGCGAGCGGTCGTGGTGCACGCCGCCGAGGAATGGCCCAACGGGCCGCTGTGCCGCAACGACGGCGCGTCGTACCCGTGTCGGCTGCACCGCTGGGGGCGGCGGGTGCTGGAGAACCACGGGTTGAACGAGCGTCAGATCGACGCGCTGATCCGACACGGCAACCCGTTCGTGCACGTGCCCTTCCCGTTCACCTACACCACGCCCCGGCCGGGCGCGGCTCCGGCGCGGACCGCCCCGGCGGCCGGCTACCCGGCCCGTGGCCAGGCCGGCCGGCCGGTTGCGCCCGGGGCGCGGCCCGCTGCGACGGGGATGCGGCCGGGCGTGCGTCCCGGTGTTCCCGGCCGGCCGGTGACGCCCCCCGTCGCCGCGCCGCGCTGGCCCCGGGCGAGCTGAGCGCCCGGCCCCGGTGCCCCGACGCCGGCCCGGCCCTGGTGATCCCGTGGGGCCGGGCCGGCGTCGGCCGTTGCGCCGGTCAGCGGCTGACGCCGCAGTCCGGAGCGGCCCAGCTGGTGCGGTTCGTCGAGTTGTCCCGGTTGTTCTCCCGCCGGGAGTCCACGTGGACGTGGTCGTCGTGCCCGGGGTAGCCGGGGCCGTAGATGCCGCTGAACCCGTGGTCACGGGAGGCGCGGGCGATCTCGCAGAGCGACTTGTGCTGCGAGGTCACGTCGGCGGCGTTGCCGTAGAGGTGCTGGCTGTCCGACGCCCCGCCGACCTGCTTGTTGCAGCTGGAGTCCCGGAAGCCGCTGGTGACGTTGAGCGGCTTGTCGCCGAGGCCACGCCGCAGCGCCTCCAGTTTCCACATGGTGCGTACCGCGTTGGCCTTGGTGTCGGTGGCGGAGAGCGGACCGCCGCTCCAGCCGCCCTTGCCGCAGCCGCCGTCCAGCTCCCGGTAGCTGAAGTGGGCGGGCGTGCAGTCGTTGTCCTGCAACTGGTAGAGCTTGCTGAAGGTCTGCTTGCCGGCGATGCCGTCGCTGCGCAGCCCGTACGCGGTCTGGAAGCGCTTGACCGCGGCGGCGGTCTCGGGGCCGAAGTCCCCGTCGATCCGGACAATTTCCCCGCGCCCCGACCAGCCGGCCACCCGGATCTGCAACTGGCGGACGTCGTCTCCGGAGCGCCCCTGGTACAGGTCGCGTTTCCAGGTGTAGCAGCCGTCGGCATGGGCCGCTGGCGCGGCGGCCACCGTGGCGATCGCGGCTCCTGGCAGAGCCAGGGCGAACGCGACGAGTGCCCGCTTCACAGTGTTCTGGCGCACAGAAGTCCTCCCGATTGGAAGTGAATGGGGTGGTGAACAGGGCATCGCCCGGGACGTCCTGCAACTTCCACCCTGACAGCTATCTGGCCGATTCGCGGCAATAAAAAGGAATAATCCTCGCAGTCGGCGATAGCTGGGTATTGCCTGTGAACGGCGATGAATGGCGATTCGGTCAGGAGGTATCAGCCGGTGACGGGAGGGACGCCAATTCCGACACCGGTGAAGTGCCCCGAAACGGATCAGCCGGGCACCGAGGGTGATGGGGGTCCGTGACCCGGACCCGGTAACGTCGTCCCGGCCGGAACGGGGAGGTGGGACGTGGCGCGGGGCGGGGTCTTCTGTGTCGAGGGGCAGTGGCACCGCGACCTCAACGAGCGCGGGTCCGTGCTGCCCACCCTCGACCTGCTCGAACGGCTCGGCCGCATCCGCTACATCCACAAGGACGCCGCCACCCGCGACGAGCTGTTCTACTTCCTCGACCGGTGGCTGCTCAAGCAGTACGCCGACCACCGGGTCGGCTTCTTCGCCATGCACGGCGAACCCAGCCGGCTCTGCCTCACCGACTGGGACTCCGTCGAGCTGTCCGACGTCGCCGAGCGGATGGCCGGCCGGGGCGAGGGGCGGCGGCTCTACTTCGGCAGCTGCTCGGTGCTGCGCGCCTCGGACGCCACCCTGCGGGACTTCCTCGACGTCACCGGCGCGGCCCTGATCTGCGGCTTCACCCGCGAGGTCGACTGGGTCGAGTCGGCCGCCTTCGAGACGGTGCTGCTCGACGTGCTCGCCAACGGCCAGCGGCACAACGCCGCCGAGCTGCGGATGGGTTCGGCGCACTGGGCGCCGCTCGCGGCGTACCTCGGCTTCCGGGTGATCTACGCCAACGGCCGCGCCTGGCGGCCCGCCGCCCGGCCCCGGGTCCCCGCCCAACCGGGCCGGGTCGGCGGCCGGTCCGGCTGACGCCCGGTGGGCCTGGTAGAACCGGGGAATGGCACGCAGCGTCGCAACCAACACCCGGGTCGACCGGGACGCCCTGCTCGACTTCGTCAGGCCCCGGCACCGGGTCCTGCTGATGACCACCCGCGCCGACGGCCGGCCACAGTCCTCCCCGGTCGCCTGCGGCGTGGACGCCGCCGGACGCCTGGTGATCTCCACCTACCCGGAACGGGCCAAGGTCACCAACATCCGCCGTGACCCCCGGGTCTCCGTCTGCGTGCTCTCCGACGACTGGGACGGCCCGTGGGTGCAGGTCGACGGCGTGGCCGAGGTGCTCGACCTGCCCGAGGCGCTGGACCCGCTGGTGGAGTACTTCCGCAGCATCGCGGGGGAGCACCCGGACTGGGACGAGTACCGGGCGGCCATGGTGGCGCAGGGCAAGTCGCTGATCCGGATCACCGTCGAGGGCTGGGGCCCGATCGCCACCGGCGGCTTCCCCGCCCGCCTCGCCGACTGACCCCTCCGGTACGACGACCCCTCCGGTACGACGACCCCTCCGGTGCGACGACGGCTGCCGTTTCGTCGACGCCCGGTTCAGTACGCCGCTGTGAACCGCATGTTCTCGAAGCGGGGCTCCTCGATCTCGTCCACGATCGCCACCGCCAGGTCCTCGTAGCTGAGCACCGAGCGGCCCCGCTCGTCGGTGACCGGGTGCTCGGTGCCGGTGCGGTACCGGCCGGTCCGCTCGCCGGGATGGAACTCCACAGGCGGCGGCGAGACGTACGTCCAGGTCACCCCGTCGGCCGAGGAACGGTACAGGGCCAGGGCGTCGGCCTGCCCGAGCGCCGGCTCCCGGTACCCGTCGGGGAAGTCCGGCTCGTCGAGGAAGGGGGTGTCCCGTTCCGTCAGCAGGGTCGCCCCGCCGCCGACGTGGATCACCCGGGGCGGGTCGGGCAGGTCCCGCAGGACGGTGACCAGGTTCTCCGCCGCCGTACGCCACAGCGCCCGCTCACCGCCGCCGACCGCCACCACGATCACGTCGGCCTCCGGGGCCAGCTCGGCGACGCTGCGCGTCGAGGTCACGTCCCCGGTCACCACGTGCACCCCGGCCGGCAGCCAGGTGACCGCCTCCGGGCGACGGACCGCCGCGGTGACCCGGTGCCCACGACCGGCCGCCTCGGTGGCGATCCGTGAGCCTGCGGTGCCCCCGGCGCCGTACACCACCACGTTGCCCATGCCGTCCAGGCTAGGCAGCGGGTCGCCGTCGCGGTGGTGTAACGGACGATCCGGCCGGTGTGGGCACACGTTGCGGACATCGACTACGGTCGGGTCGACCTTGATCCATTGACCACGGGGGAGACACCATGGCCGTTCTTTCCGTACCACGCCGGTTGCTCGCCTGGAGCGCTCCGGCGGCCCTCGCCCTCGCCGCGACCGTGCCGGCCGCGCCCGCCCTGGCCGCCCCGGCCGACCGGCATCCGACGTCGGCGGTCACCGGCCCGGTCGACCGGGACCTCGACGGCGACGGCGTGCCGGACCTGGTCACCGTCGGCGGCACCGCCGGCCTCGGCTCCGGTGTCTGGTCCGCGACCGGCCTGACGTCCCGCCGCACCGGCGTCGGCACCGGCCGGGTGCACACGCCGGCCGGCAACATCGGGTTGCTCGGCAACGGCGTCGGCGGCACCAACTCGCCCACCGAGTTCGACGGGGCGCAGGTGATCACGGGGCGCTTCTTCGGCACCCACCAGCAGGACTTCCTCGCCTACTACCCGGGCGGCGCCGCTGCCGGGACGGCCAGCATCATCCGGGGCGCCGGCGACGGCACCATGCTCAACCCGAACCTCAGCGGCAACCAGATGTCCGTCGACAGCGGGCAACTCGTCGACGACGACGGTAACGCGCCGCTGCAGGTGGTCAACGCCTACGGGGCCGATGGCGTCGACCCGGAGTACCCGGATCTGATCTCGGTCACCGGCGACGCCGTCAACGGTCACCGGCTGGTCTACCACCCCAACCTCGGGGTGCCCGGCGGCTATCTCTTCCGGGTCGTGTTGGCCGACGCCACGCCGACCGGGGGCACGGACTGGCAGAACTGGACCATCGCCAGCACCGAGACGGCCACCGGGGTGGCGATGTACCTGCGCAACGCGGCCACCGGCGACCTCTTCCTCTGGACCGGGGTCACCCTGGTCGACAACGGTGACGGCACCGGCTCGCTGACCCACACCCAGTACCACGTCGCCAGCAACTGGAACACCGCCACGACCGTCACCACGATCTCGGTGGCCGACATCAACGCCGACGGCGTCCCCGACCTGTGGGCCGTCCGCCCGGACGGCACCGTCCGGGCGTACCTCGTCTCCGGCCTGTCGCCCGGCGGCCCGGCGACCGTGCGGGCAACCCGCGTCCAGCACCTGCTCTGAGCCGCGATCGGGCCGTCACCCCGGTGGTGGCGGCCCGTCGGCTCAGCCGACCAGGGCGGCGTAGACGAGCTGGCGGAGCTGGGACCGCAGCGGGTAGGTGCTCGACGGCATCAGCTGGGTGAACAGCAGCGCGGTGATTTCCTCGGCCGGGTCGACCCAGAACGCGGTGCTGGCCAGCCCGCCCCAGTAGTACTCGCCGACGCTGCTCGGCACCTTGGCCGGGACCGGGTCCTGCACCACGGCGAAGCCCAGGCCGAAGCCGATGCCGTCCAGCACCGTCTCGGCGAACCCCTGGGGCTGAAGCGACGCCAGGTCGCCGCCACCGGGCAGGTGGTTGCGGGTCATGTAGCGCACCGTGCGGGGCCCGAGCAGTCGTACGCCGTCCAGCTCGCCGCCGCGCAGCAGCAGCTGGGTGAACCGGTGGTAGTCGGCGGCGGTGGAGACCAGCCCACCCCCGCCGGAGAAGCACTGCGGGCGGGTCAGCGCGGCGGCCCCGAGCTGGTCGGCTCGGAGCGCCTGGCCGGTGCCCGGGTGCGGGGTGTAGAGGGCGGCGAGCCGTTTGGCGTCGGCCGGGTCGACCCAGAACCGGGTGTCGGTCATGCCCAGCGGGGCGAGGACCCGCTCGGTGAGGAGGTCGGCCAGGCTCTGCCCGGAGACCACCTCGATCAGCCGGCCCAGCACGTCGGTGGAGACCCCGTAGTTCCAGCCGGTGCCGGGCTGGAACAGCAGCGGCAGCTTCGCCATCCCGACGCTGGCCCCGGCCAGGTCGAGCCCCGGCGGGACGCCGAGGTCGTAGCCGGCGGCCCGGTAGAGCGCGTCGACCACCGAGGTCTGCGCGAACCCGTAGGTCAGCCCGGCGGTGTGGGTGAGCAGGTGCCACACCCGGATCGGCTCGACCGCCGGCACCGTGTACGGCTTGAGCGCCGACCCCTTGTCGAAGACCCGGACGTCGGCGAACTCCGGCAGCCAGCGGCTGATCGGGTCGGTCAGCTCGAACCGCCCCTCCTCCCACAGCATCATCGCCGCGACCGAGGTGATCGGCTTCGTCATCGAGTAGATCCGCCAGATGGTGTCCGGCTCGACCGGGGTGCCCGCCTCCACGTCGCGCAGCCCGTACACCGAGGAGTGCGCGACCTCGCCACGGCGGGTGACCACGACCTGCCAGCCGGCGAGCCGGCCGTCGTCGACGTACCTGCCGAAGTGTTCGTCGATGCGGGCCAGCCGGGCCGGGTCGAAGCCGGTGCGGGCCGGGTCGCTGCTGGGTGCCACGCTCACCCGCCGAACCTACTAGCCGGTACGCGCCGGACGGAAGGTGCGGCGGCGGTGTCGGTGCTCGCACCTAGGGTGGGGCGGTGCCGCAGACCATCGAGGACGAGACGTTCCGCCACACCGACTGGTACGCCGAGGAGTTGACCGACAGGCACTTCGTGCGCTGCGTCTTCACCGACGTCGACCTGACCGAGGCGGTGAGCCGGGGCGCCTCGTTCACCGGGTGCGACTTCGGCGGGGTGTCGTTCAACGCCTCCCGGCACACCGACTCGGCCTTCGTCCGCTGCGGGTTCCGCCGGTGCAACCTGTTCGAGGCCGAGTTCACCGGGTGCAAGCTGATCGGCAGCACGTTCGACCAGTGCGCGCTGCGTCCGCTGCGGGTGTCGGGCGGGGACTGGTCGTTCGTCGGGTTGCCCGGCGCCGACCTGCGGGGCGCGCAGTTCAGCGACGTACGGATGCGGGAGGCCGACCTGTCCGGGGCGGACCTGGGCGGCGCGACCCTGGCCCGGGTGGACCTCTCGGCCGCCCAACTGCGCGCGGCCCGGGTCACCGGGGCCGACCTGCGGGGCAGCGACCTGACCGGGCTCGATCCGACGGCGGTCGAGCGGGCCGGCGCGGTGATCGACCCGGAGCAGGCGATGGTGCTGGCGCAGGCGTTGGGTTTCGAGATCCGCTGATGGCCCGCCACCTGTCGATCTCCCCGTCGTTGTGGCCCTGAGCTGCGCTTTGTCAATGGGCAGGAAACTTTCCATCGGGATCAGTCGGTAACAAACTGGAAACGCCCACCCGCTGGCATATGGCGCATCCCGGCCCTGAAATGAAAACGTGAGAACGCTCACGCCGCGACCGAACCCCCCTCCCCGACCGGTCGCGGGCGTCGGGCTGGGGAGTGGGACACGCGTGAACGACCAAGAGACCTGGCGGATCGGGCCGGGCCCGACGACGCGCAGCGCGCAGCGGCGGGAGGCCCGCCGTCGGCAACGTCGCCGTTGGGCGATCGAGGCGGTGGCCGCCCTGGCCTGCCTCGCGGTGCTGGTGACCTATCTGGGCCCGGATTCGGACCCGCCGGAGCCCGACCTGGTGCTGCCGGCCGGCGCGCCGACCCCGGCCGGTTATCCGACCGGGGCGGCGGGGGTGGGCGTGTCGGCCGAGGCCGGGATCGCCACGCCCGGCCTGCAGCCCCGGGAGCGCACCCCGCCGCCGAGCGAGCCGCCGACGCCGACGGTCACCCCGGCGGCGTCCTCGTCGCCGGCCGCGCCGACGCTGAGCGTCTCCCGGGCCGACGTGCCCGCCGAGGTGGACCTGACCGCGCTGGGCACCCGGGACTGGGTGCACTGGGGGCTCAACCGGCCGGAGACCCTGGTCCGCAAGGGCGGCGGCACCGGCGAGATCCGGGACGAGGGCGGCCGGGGCGCACGCGACCGGTACGACACCAATCCCGAGCTGTTCGGGTGGCGCGACGGGGCCCCGGTGCCGGCCGTCTCCGCCACCGGCGTCGGCGTGTTCGTCTGCGGAGCCGGCAACGGGTTCGCGCTGTCCGTGGCGGGCGACGGCGAACCGCGTACGGTGCACCTGTTCGCCGGGATCTGGATGGCCCAGGGGCGGCTGGACGTACGGTTGTCCACCGGCGGGTCGACCCGCACCCTGCGGCTGGAGGACCCGCACACCACGCACACCGCCCAGTTCGTGATCAAGTTTCGGGTGCCGAAGGGCGAGAAGCTGCTGATCCGCTGGACCGTCGCGGGGGCGTTCCGCAACAGCTGCGGCAACGTGAACCTTCAGGCGGCAGCGGTGCGTTGAGTTATTCGCCCGTTTTCGGGGTTTGTGTCGGGATAGCGTGTCCGGGTCGATGCCCACGAGCCACCCGGAGACGCCGATGCCGACCGACGAACAGGTGCTGGACAGCCCCGAGGGCTGGGTCGCCGACCACATCCGCCGGTACGTCGCCACCGACGGCGCGGAGGGGCACGAGTGGCAGCCGGGCGTGTTCACCCTGCTGCTGACCACCCGGGGCCGGCGCAGCGGCAAACTGCGCCGTACCGCCCTGATCTACGGCCGGGACGGCGACGACTACCTGATCGTCGCCTCCCAGGGCGGCGCGCCCCAGCACCCCTCCTGGTACCTCAACCTGCTCGACGACCCCGAGGCGGAGGTGCAGGTGGGCCCGGAGACGTTCGGCGTGCGGGCACGCACCGCCGAGCCGGCCGAACGGGCCCGGACGTGGCCGACGATGACCGCCATCTGGCCCGCCTACGACGAGTACCAGAGCAAGACCGACCGGGAGATCCCGGTGGTGGTGCTGCACCGGCGCTGACCGGGCCGGCCGGCTCAGCAGACGATCGGCTTGACCCAGGAACACTCCCGGCCCTCGGGCGCCCGGGGCGTCTCCGGGGCCACCGGCGGGGTGACCCGCGCCGACCCGCCGTCCCCCTCGCGGTAGCTGGCCAGCGCGATGGCGATCTGATCCTCCAGCCCCTTGACCGACGAGGTCAGGTAGTTGTTGAACACCACCGAGAAGGCGAGCAGCCGGCCGTCGGCGTCGGTGGCGTAGCCGGAGAGGCCCGACACCCCGGTCAGGCTGCCGGTCTTGGCGCGCACGTTGTCCGCCGCCGGGGTGCCGCGCATCCGGCTGCGCAGGGTGCCACCGACGAGGCGGTCGGGGTTGCCGGCGACCGGCAGGGCCGCGTACCAGGTGTCGAACCAGGGTTCCCGGCGGACGG
The DNA here is from genome assembly GCF_030518815.1 of Micromonospora cynarisoli. NCBI lineage: Bacteria > Bacillati > Actinomycetota > Actinomycetes > Micromonosporales > Micromonosporaceae > Micromonospora > Micromonospora cynarisoli. Next base: position 6,092,486 of record NZ_CP130426.1, read on the forward strand.
CGGCGAGCAGCGCGACGAACTCGCCGGCCGGGATCAGGTTGCGCCGGGACAACCCCGAGCCGTCGAGCTGACGCAGGACGCCGGTGTCCACTCCGGTGTCGGCGACGTACTCGCTGATCGCGGCCAGCCCGACCGGCCAGCTTCCCGACCCGGAGATGACCCGGCCGATCTCCTTGGTCAGCACCTCGGCGTGCCCGTTGTTGGACAGTTTGAGGAAGGGCACCAGCAGCTCGGCCAGGGTCATCGAGTCGTGCCGGGCCACCGGGGTGGCGTCCGTCGGGGTGGCCCGGCCGGGCACCGTACGCCCGAGCACCCGCACCCCGTGCCGGCGCAGCGCGTCCCGGAAGACGGCGGCGGCGTAGCCGGTGGGCTCCCAGACGGTCATCCAGTCGTCGACCGCCGCCGCGCCGGCCGCGATCCGGCCGGTGACCACGATGGTGTTGCCGCCGTGCGTCCGCTCGAACGACAGCGTCGTCTCGCCGTCGGCCACCGTCTCGGCCCGGTTGTCGATCCGCAGGTAGCCGTTGGGCGGAGTCATGGTGACCACCGGTCGCGCCCCGGCCCTGCCCGCCGGGGCGGCCCGCACGATCACCGTGCCCGCGTCGTAGTCGGTGTCCGGTGCGAGGGTCAGCGCGGAGACCTGCGCGGCGTAGTAGTACGACTCGTCGTCCCAGGCCCACTCCGGGCCGAGCCGGGTGGCGTCGTAGCGGCTGTCGTCGGCGACCAGGTTGCCGGTCACCATCCGTACCCCGCTCTCGGCGACCTGGGCGGCCAGCGCGTCGTAGTCGGCGGCCAGCATCGTCGGGTCGCCCCCGCCGCGCAGGTAGAGGTTGCCGGAGACGAGCCCGGCCCGGCGGCGGCCGTCGGTGAGCACGTCGGTGCCGAACCGGTGCCCGGGGCCGAGCAGCGCCAGGGCCGCCGTCGAGGTCAACAGCTTGGTGTTGGAGGCGGGCACCAGGCGGCGGTCGCCGTTGCGGTCGTAGAGGGTCCGGCCGGTGGTGGTGTCCACCACGACCACCCCGGCCTGCGCCCCGGCGAGCAGTGGGTCGGCGAGGACGGCGTCGATGGTGGCGTGCAGCCGGGTGGCCGCCGGTGTGGGTGACTCGGCGGTCGCCGGCAGCGCACCGGCGGCGGCCACGGTGGCGACCAGCGCCACCAGCGCCAGCGTCCGGGGGAAGAGACGACGATGCATGCGACGACGCTGTCACGAAGGTTTCCGTCGGGCAAGGCTCGACGCCGTAGATTTTCTTCCGTGGCTGGTGGCCCGGGTCGGTGGTCCGCCGGTGCGGTCAGGTCGGGTCCGGCGCGGCCGGGTCGGGGGCGTCGGGTTCGGCGCGGAAGTGCCGGCTCGTCTATTTGACGAACCCCTGGTCAGGGGGCACGGTGGGGGAGAGGGCCGCGTGGCGGCGCCCCCGGAACCGCCCGGCGGGCACCGGCCCGCCGCAGGGGGCGCGCATCTGTCGTCGCGCCACGTTCCGCCCGACAACTCCCAAGGAGTCCCATCATGCTCACCATGACCGACAACGCCGTGCTCGTGATCCGTGACCTCGCGGCCCAGCAGGACGTCGCCCAGGACGGTGGGCTGCGGATCGCCGCCGACACCGAGGCCGGCGCGCTCACCATCGAACTGGTGCCCGTGCCGGCGCAGGGCGACCAGGTGGTCGACACCGAGGGGGCGCGCATCTTCCTCGACGCCGAGGCCGCCGAACTGCTCAACGACAGCTCGGTCGACGCCTCCGTCGACGACGAGGGCGTGGTGCAGTTCGGGTTCACCGAGCAGGAGTGACCAGGTCAGCGGCCCCGCCGGTGCTCACCGCCCCGATGCGGGCGGGCGAACCCGGCACCGTCCTCGACGGGTGCCGGCGGGCCGCGACGCCGCCCGCCGGCCGGGCCGGTCGACGCCGCCGGCACGTGCGCCACCGCTACGCCCCGGGCGCGGCGAGCCGCACCCCGACGCCGCGTACGGTGTGCAGGTAGCGGGGTTGCTGGGCGCTCTCCCCGAGCTTGCGGCGCAGCCAGGACAGGTGCACGTCGACGGTCTTGTCCGCCCCGCCGTAGGGGATCTGCCAGACCTCGGTGAGCAGTTCCCGTTTGGTCACCACCGTGCCGGGGCGGCCGGCGAGGTGGTGCAGCAGGTCGAACTCGCGCGGGGTCAGCTCCACCGGTGTGCCGTCCAGGGTGACCTGGCGGGCGCGCGGATCGATGCGCAGCCCGCCGACCACCAGCACGGGCCCGCCGTCGGGCCGCTCGGCCCCGCCCCGGCGCAGCACCGCCCGGACCCGGGCGTCGAGCTGGGCGGCGGTGAACGGCTTGACCAGGTAGTCGTCCGCACCGGCGTCGAGCAGCCGGACGATCTCCCGTTCGTCGTCCCGGGCGGTGGCCACGATCACCGGCACGGCGCTGACCGCGCGCAGCATCCGCAGCAGTTCGCCACCGTCGAGGTCGGGCAGGCCGAGGTCGAGCACGACGAGGTCGGGCCGGTCGTCGAGGGTGTGCCGCAGCCCTTGCATCGCGGTCGACGCGGCGGCCACCGCGTGCCCCCGGTCGCGCAGCGCCCGGACCAGCGGGGTGCGGATGGTCAGGTCGTCCTCGACGAGCAGCAGGCGGGCCACCCCAGCAGGCTAGCCCCGGGCGGGGACCCCGGCCGTCGACCGGCGCGGTCGGCCGGTCCGGCGTCCGTTCGTCGGGCCGGTGCCGCCACCGCCGTCGGCGGCGACGGATCACGCGCGGAAACATTTTCGCAGCTCAGGGTAGCTGGATGTCAGGTAAAGGACAGTTGGGCGGGTGGTCGCAAAAGGTGTAACCGACATATTTTCGAGGTACGGATCCGCTCGGTCGGCGCGGATCGCCATCCCCCCATCGCTCCCGGCCCGCAGGTGGCCGGCAGGCAGGAGCACCACGATGTCCAGCACCGGTTCCCGGCGTCGTCCGGTCAACCAGCCCGTACCCTGCCGCAACGACCTGGCCATGGCCGATGCCCAACTGGCCGGTGACCGGCGGGTGGGCCTGCCCGCCTCGGCCCGGATGCTCTACGCCGTGGTGCACGCCAACGGCACCCTGGCCCGAGGGCTCGGCGCGGCGTCGGCCACCCGGCTCGCCCCCGGCATGTACCAGGTCGTCTTCGACCAGGACGTGAGTTACGCCGGCTACGTGGGCACGATCGGGTTGGCCGGCAGCGCCGGGCTCGCGCCGCCCGGCGGGATCAGCGTGGTCGGTCGGACGGGAATCCCGAACGGGGTGTTCGTCAAGACGTTCGCCACCGACGGCAGCGTCTCGGACCGTCCGTTCCACCTGGCGGTCCTGGCCTGAGGCCGGCGGATACGGGCGCACGGCGCCGTACGGCACACCGGCCGTCCGTCGCCGCGCTCCGACCGTCTCCCACCACCGCAGCCATTCCGGCGGTACGCCAGCGGGGACCTGGTGCGACCGGTGCGGTGCCCCGCGCCGGTCTGGGGTGCTCGATGCCCGATCCGGCGGCGCGCAAACCTGCCCGGGGCCGGGAATTGCCCCATCTGCACGACGCGGCATCCCCCCGACGCGGCGTGATCCGTTGTCGTTGCGGGTATGAGCGGGACATGGAGCATTTCACGATCGCGACGGTCGCCCAGAAGAGCCCGGACTTCCGCCGGGTGCTCTGGACCGGCGAGAAGACCCAGTTGGTGATCATGACCATTCCGCCGGGCGGGGAGATCGGTGAGGAGGTCCACGACGGGATCGACCAGATCCTGACCTTCGTCAGCGGCACCGCCGAGGCCCGGGTCGGCGGGGAGACCCGGGACGTCGCCCAGGGCGACCTGGTGGTGGTGCCGGCCGGGACGAAGCACAACTTCGTCAACACCGGGCCCAACCCGCTGGTCCTCTACACCGTCTACGGCCCGCCGGAGCACGCCGACCAGGTGGTGCACCACACCAAGGAGGAGGCCGACGCGGCGGAGGCCGCCGGCGAGGACGAACCGCCGACGTCCTGACCCGCAGCCGCCGCACCGGCGCCCCGCCACCGGGGGACGCCGGTGCGGCGGTCAGCCCACGGGTACGGCGGAGACGTCCACCGTCTCCGGATACTTCAACCCCGACCCCGTGTTCAGCACCACCACCCGCTCGTCGGGGCGGATCCAGCCCCCGGCCCGCAGGTGCCGGGCGGCGGTGAGGCAGGCCGCCCCCTCGGGGCAGAGCAGCAGCCCCTCCCGGGCGGCGAACTCCCGCAGGTCGGTGAGGATCTCCGCGTCGTCGACGGCGACCGCCGTTCCGCCGCTCTCCCGCAGCGCGGTCAGGACCAGTTCGTCGCCGAGCGGGGCCGGCACGGTGATCCCGAACGCCACGGTGCGCGCGTCGGTCCAGGGGCGGGCCCGCTCCTCACCGGCGGCGAACGCCCGGACGATCGGCGCGCAGCCCGTCGACTGCACCGCCACCAGCCGGGGCAGCCGGTCGCTCACCCAGCCGAGTTCGCGCAGCTCGTGCAGGGCCTTGTGGATGCCGATCAGGCCCACCCCGCCACCGGTGGGATAGATGATCACGTCGGGCACCTGCCAGCCGAGCTGCTCGACGATCTCGTACCCCATCGTCTTCTTGCCCTCCAGCCGGTAGGGCTCGCGCAGCGTGCCGGCGTCGAAGACCGCCCCGTCCGCGTCGGCCACCAGCTCGGCCACCCGGCGTCCGGCGTCGCTGATCAACCCGTCCACCAGGAGCAGGTCGGCGCCGGCGGCCACGCACTCGCGGCGGCAGATGGTCGGGGCGTCCAGCGGCATCACGACGGTCGCGGCCATCCCGGCCCGCGCCGCGTACGTCGCCCAGGCCGCTCCGGCGTTGCCGTTGGTGGGCATGGCGAACCGTCGAACGCCCAACTCGCGGGCCCGGCTCACGCCGACGGCGGCGCCCCGGGCCTTGAACGACCCGGTCGGGGTGAGCCCCTCGTCCTTGACGATCAGGTCGGCGACGCCGATCTCGTGGCCGTACGCCGGCGCGCGCCACAGCGGCGTCCAGCCCTCACCCAACGTGGTGACGTGCCGCTCGTCGGCGACCGGCAGCAGTTCCCGGTAGCGCCACAGGTCGGCCGGGCGCAGCCCGAACCGTTCGGGCGTCACGGCGGCGGCCACCGCCGCCAGGTCGTAGCGGGCCAGCAGCGGTGACCCGCAGCCACACAGGTTGGTAAGCCGGTGGGCGTCGTGCTCCCGGCCGCAACGGGGACACTCCAGGTGGGTCAGGTACACGATGCTCCTCGCCGTCGGCCCGGTCGGTGCTCGGCACACCGGCATTCTCCGGCAATCGGCCCGGGTTCGCCGCTCGCCCGGCATGCCCACGCCGATCACGGGTAGAACCGTCGGCATGGACCTCGACCAACCCACCGTCGGTCTCCCCGGCGACGTCCGGATGCCGCTGCTCGGCTTCGGCACCTGGCAGGCGACCGGCCGGGCCGGCTACGACGCCGTGCTGGCCGCGTTGGACGCCGGCTACCGGCACATCGACACCGCCACCATGTACGGCAACGAGGAGGAGGTGGGCCGGGCGGTGCGGGAGAGCGGGCTGCGCCGCGAGGACGTCTTCATCACCACCAAGCTGCCGCCGGACCGGGTCGGCCGGGAACGGGAGACGATCGAGGCGAGCCTGCGGGCGCTGGGCACCGACCATGTCGACCTCTGGTTGATCCACTGGCCGCCGTCGTCGCCGTCGGACAGCATCCCGGTCTGGCGTGAGCTGCTGGCCGCCCGGGACGCGAACCTCACCCGGGCGGTGGGGGTGAGCAACTACGCCACCGCCCAGCTCGACGAGCTGATCCAGGCGACCGAGGAGAACCCGGCGGTCAACCAGATCAGGTGGAGCCCGTCGCTGTACGACCGGCAGCGGCACGCCGAGCACCGGGACCGGGGGATCGTGCTGGAGGGCTACAGCCCGTTCAAGACCAGCGACCTGGCCGAGCCGGTGCTGACCCGGATCGCCGCCGCGCACGATGTCTCCCCGGCGCAGGTGGTGCTGCGGTGGCACGTCGACCACGAGATCGTGGTGATCCCCAAGTCGGTGACCCCGGAACGCATCCGCGCCAACGTCGACATCTTCGACTTCTCGCTCACCGCCGAGGAGATGCGCGACATCGACGCCCTGGGCGGTTGAGCCCGGCACCCGGACGGTTCGCGGGGGCGTGACCTGCCGGCCACGCCCCCGCGTGGTGGTGGGTGGTGTGGGGTCAGGCGCGGGAGCAGGCGACGCCGTTGAGCGAGAAGCTGGTCGGCGTCGAGTACGTCCCGTTCAGCGAGCCCTGGTAGCCGAAGCTGGCGGTGCCACCGGGGGAGATGCTGGCGTTGTGCGAGGCGTTGCGCGCGGTCACCGTGGACCCGCTCTGGGTGACGGTGGCGTTCCAGGAACTGGTGACCTGCTGCCCGTTGGGCAGGTTGTAGGTCAGCGTCCAGCCGTTGATGGCGCTGGAGCCCCGGTTGGTGATCGTCACGTCGGCGGTGAACCCGTTGTTCCACGAGTTGGACGTGTACTTCACCGCGCAGCCGCCGCCGTTGGCCGGCGGCGTGGTCGGCGGGGCGGTGGTGGGCGGCGGGGTGCCACCGGTGTTGACGGTCTGGGAGAAGCTGGTGACGGCCAGCCCGGCGCCGCCCTGCCAGGGCTCGAAACCGGCCTGGATGCTGGTCAGGTACCAGTCGTTGGTGATCGCCCCACGGTTGCGGGTGTCGGCGATGAAGTCCAGCACGTTGAAGCTCATGGACCCGATGGCCGACGGCGCGACGTACGAGATGACGTTGTTGCCGCCGTTGTTGCCGCGCCACACCTCCCAGCTGCGGCCCGCGATGTTCGTGTTGCCCACCGGCGAGCCGATCGGCTGGATGCTGCCCTGCCGGTTGAACCAGATCATGATCTCCATCGCGTTGACCCCGTCCCGCTTGGGCGACGGGTCGAGCCAGATGTCGTAGGCGGCGTCGTAGATCGCGCCGCCGACGTAGTTGAAGGAGATGCTGCCGGGCGCGCTGCTGATCGACTTCACCTGGGCGGGCAGGTTGGTGCCCGGCGAGCAGTTGGTGTAGTGGCAGCCGACGAAGATCGACGGGTACGACACCGGCGCGCCGTTGGTCGGCGCGGAACCCTGCTGGCTGGTGATGCTGAACCCGCTGCCGGTCACGTTGATGCACTGTTGGGCGGTGGTGCCCCAGCGGTTGTTCTGCACCACGTACTTGCCGCCGATGACGGTCGAGCCGTACTGCTCGCAGATCTGGGTGTCGGCGGAGGCGGTGCCGCCGACGGCGACGGCCACGATCGTGCCGACGGCCAGGAGGCCGGCGGCGGCGAGGGCCCGCAATGGACGCTTCATGATGCTCCTTGGCTGCGGCGCGGACGCCGGAGGTGTCTCGGACCTGACCGGGAGCGCTCCCACGGTCGCAAACACATTTACATACTTGAAACTGTGATGCAACTGAACCGGTTAAGTCGGCTGCCGATCTCGTCCACGTACGTGAACCGCGTTCTACAGGTTGGGTGCGAAGAGCGTGCGCGCCATCCGGATCTGCGCCACCGCCTCCCGCAGCACCGCCGCCAGCCGCGTCCGCGCCTCCGGCCCCAGCCGGTCCACCGGCGCGGCCACCGAGATCGCGTCCACCGTCGGCTCCCGCAGCGGTACGGCCACCGCCACCGCGGCCAGCCCCGGACTGCACTCCTCCCACTCCTCGGCCCAGCCCCGCCGCCGCACCGCGGCCAGCTCGGTGCGGAGCGCCTCCGGTGTGGTGACCGTCCGCCCGGTGACCGCCGGCAGTGGCCACTGCAACAGCCGGTCGACCTCCTCGTCGGACCGCGCGGCGAGCAGCGCCTTGCCGGCCGCGGTGGCGTGCGCGGGCAGCCGGCGACCCACCGCGCAGACCGGCCTGACGACGTGCGCCGAGTCCCGCCGCGCCAGCAGCACCACCGCGCCCCGGTCGAGCCGGTAGAGCTGCACCGTCTCCCCGGAACACTCGGCCAGTCGGTCCAGGGTCACCTCGTACAGGGCGGCGAGGTCCGCGCCGGCCAGGAACGTCGCGCCCACCTCCAGCGCCCGCAACCCCACCGAGAACCGGGTGCCGGTCGGGTCGGCGGCCACCCACTCACGGTCCAGCAGGGTCCGCAGGATGGCGTGCAGGCTGCTCTTGGGGATGCCCAGGGCCCGGCTCAGCTCCACCGGTGAGCGGGGGCCGTCCGGGGTGGCGAGCGCCTCCAGCACGTCCAACGCCCGCCCCGCCGACTTGACCGAGCGGTATGACTCGTCCGTCGTCACGCCGTCACTGTAGTGAGACGGACGACATCCGGCCGATGGGTATTCTTCGATCGAACCTCGTTCAGCTGGCTGGACAACTTTCTGTCCAGTTCGGAGCGGTCGGGTGGGGATCATCGACTCTGGTGTGCGTCGATCGCGCGGAGTAGTGTCTTGCCTTCACCGCGTACCGATCCCCTCCGGAGGCGTACACCACCATGCGTGGCTTCCCCCTGCGCATCCTCGTCGTCGGCGCGGGCATCGCCGGTCTGGCCGTCGCCCGGGCCCTGCGGTTGGCCGGCTTCCGGCCGGACGTCACCGAGAAACTCCCCCCGAACGAACTGGCCGACACCGGCCTCTACCTGCCCGGCAACGCCGCCCGTGCGCTGCGCCGGCTCGACCTCGACGGACCGGTCCGCCCGCTCGGGCAGGTGATCCACCGCCAACGCTTCCTCGACGCCGCCGGCGACCCGCTCTGCGAGGTGGACCTCGACACGCTCTGGGCCGAGGTGGGGGAGTGCCGGGCGCTGCCCCGCCGCGACCTCTACCAGGTGCTGCTCAGCGGGGCCGGGGGCGCCGTCCGGCACGGGGCCGAGGTGAGCACCGTCGAACTGCTGCCGGCCGGGGTCGCGGTCACCTTCACCGACGGCACCGGCGGCGAGTACGACCTGGTGATCGGTGCCGACGGCCCCCGCTCGGCGGTCCGTTCCCTGGCCGCGCTCGGCGGTCCGCCCCGCCCCGCCGGCCAGGTGGTCTACCGGGGCGTGGTGCGCGACGGCCCGGACGTGGCCGACTGGACGGCGCTGCTCGGCCGGCGGGCCAGCTTCCTCGTGGTGCCGCTGGGCGCCGGTCGGCTCTACTGCTATGCCGACGAGGCCGGCGCCGTCGCCCCGGCCGACCCGGTCGCCCGGCTGCACGAACTGTTCGGCGACTACGGCGGCCCGGTCCCGGCGGTGCTGGCCGCCTGGCGCGACGTGCAGGTCGGGCTCACCGACGAGGTCGAGTTGGGCCGCTGGCACCGGGGCCGGGTGCTACTGGTCGGCGACGCCGCGCACGCCACCGCACCCACCCTGTCCCAGGGGATCGCGATGGCGCTGGAGGACGCGGTGGTCCTCGCCGAGTCGCTCCGCGCCGCCGGCAGCGTCGAGGCGGCCCTGGTCGCGTACGAGAGCCGCCGTCGTCCGCGTACCCGATGGGTGCGGGACCGGACCCGCGACCGCAACCGCACCCGGGACGTGCCGCCGGCGCTGCGCGACCCTCTGCTGCGCGGGCGGGGCGGGCGGATCTTCGGCGAGCACTACCGCCTCCTGGTCGGCCCGCTGTAGGTGCCACGGGTGACCGGACATGGTGCCAGAGCACCCCGAGCGGTGCTGCCACCTGCCGGGGACTAACATCCTTTCGGATGACGGCCCGCAGCTGACGAGGCGTGCCGAGCGGGACAACCGAGAACCGGAGGCCATTCGTGACCACCGTCGCACCCAAGCCGGTCGTGACCCGGCCATGGCCGGTCCGAGAGCCGGTCAAGGGGTCGGCCATCGCGCGGCTGCTGCGCACCACGGACGCGAAGCAGATCGGGATCATGTACATGGTCACCGCGTTCGTGTTCTTCATGATCGGTGGCCTGATGGCCCTGATCATGCGAGCCGAGCTGGCGCGGCCGGGCATGCAGTTCCTGTCGCCGGAGCAGTACAACCAGCTGTTCACCATGCACGGCACGATCATGCTGCTGTTCTTCGCGACGCCTATCGTGTTCGCGTTCGCCAACTACGTCGTGCCGTTGCAGATCGGCGCCCCCGACGTCTCGTTCCCCCGGCTGAACGCCTTCGCCTACTGGCTGTACCTGTTCGGCGGCACGATGGCGACCGCCGGTTTCATCAGCCCGGGTGGCGCCGCCGACTTCGGCTGGACCGCCTACACCCCGCTGAGCAGCATCGAGCACTCGCCAGGCGTCGGCGCGAACATGTGGGTCGTCGGCCTGGCCATCTCGGGTCTGGGCACCATCCTCGGCGCGGTCAACCTGATCACCACGATCCTGACCCTGCGCGCCCCCGGCATGACCATGTTCCGGATGCCGATCTTCACGTGGAACATGCTGGTCACCAGCCTGCTGGCGATCCTGGTCTTCCCGCTGCTGGCCGCCGCGCTCTTCGCGCTGGCCGCGGACCGGCTGCTCGGCGCGCACGTCTACGACCCGGCCACCGGCGGCCCGATGCTGTGGCAGCACCTCTTCTGGTTCTTCGGCCACCCCGAGGTGTACATCATCGCGCTGCCGTTCTTCGGCATCATCACCGAGATCATCCCGGTCTTCTCCCGCAAGCCGATCTTCGGCTACAAGGGTCTCGTCGCCGCCACCATCGCCATCGCCGCCCTGTCGATGAGCGTCTGGGCGCACCACATGTTCGCCACCGGCCAGGTGCTGCTGCCGTTCTTCAGCTTCCTCAGCTACCTGATCGCCGTGCCGACCGGCATGAAGTTCTTCAACTGGATCGGCACCATGTGGCGGGGCCAGATCACCTTCGAGACGCCGATGCTGTTCGCCATCGGCTTCCTGGTGACCTTCCTCTTCGGTGGTCTGACCGGGGTGCTGCTGGCGAGCCCGCCGCTCGACTTCCACCTGCACGACAACTACTTCGTCGTGGCGCACTTCCACTACGTGCTCTTCGGCACCATCGTGTTCGCCGTCTTCGGCGGCATCTACTTCTGGTTCCCGAAGATGTTCGGCCGGATGCTCGACGAGCGCCTGGGCAAGATTCACTTCTGGCTCACGATGATCGGCTTCCACACCACCTTCCTGGTGCAGCACTGGCTCGGTGCCGAGGGCATGCCCCGCCGGTATGCCGACTACCTGCCCAGCGACGGCTTCACCACGCTCAACATGATCTCCACGATCGGCGCGTTCATCACCGGTATCTCGACCCTGCCGTTCATCTGGAACTGCTGGAAGTCGTACAAGACCGGGCCGGTCGTCGAGGTGGACGACCCGTGGGGCCACGGCAACTCGCTGGAGTGGGCGACCAGCTCCCCGCCGCCGCTGCGTAACTTCGACCGGATGCCCCGCATCCGTTCCGAACGCCCGGCGTTCGACGCGAAGTTCCCCGAGCTGGCCGCCGGGCAGAGCCTCGCCGGCCCGCCGGAGGGTGGTGCCAAGCCACTGACCAGCGAGGTCAACGGCGGCGCCAGCTACCGGGAGGACACCGCCGGGAACCTCGACCAGCGCTGACCACCACACCGACACCGCCGACGGGCGTCGTACCCACCCGGGTACGACGCCCGTCGGCTTTCCCGGACCGTTCGGGGTCGACCCGGTGGCCCTTCCGGAACCGACGTGCCCGGTCAGCGCGTCGAGGCCGCATCTTCCGCCGGCCATCCGCTGCCGGCCATCCGCTGCGGTGGCCCAGCATGCGGGTGATCACCCGCCCGGAGTGCTCGCCAACCGGGCAGCATTCTCCGCTGGGTGCCGTCCGCTTCGGCGGTCCCGTCCGTCTGCCGGTCCCGCTGCGGGCGGCGACCGACGATCACCCGGCGGCGTCCCGCGCTGCTGACCCTTCCCGCGCTGCTGGCCCTTCCCGCGCTGCTGACCCTTCCCGCGTCACCGACCCAATCCGTGCCGCCGACCCTTGCCGGGCGGCGACCGATGACCGCGCGGCGGGGGCACGCGCCGCCGACCTTCCGCCGCGCTGCCGGGTGTCGACGACGCCGGCGGCAACGGACCGTGCCGGTCGGGACGTGACATGCCGCCGAAGGGCTCATGACACAGCGGCATAAATATGACTCTGTGGCATATCACTCCACCGAGGGATATGCAGCCGTCGAGCCGTCGAGCCGTCGAGCCGTCGAGCCGTCGAGCCGTCGAGCCGTCGAGCCGCAACGCCGGACCGCTGAACCGCCAGGGCTGGACCGCTGGGCCCCGGGCCGTCGAGCCGACCGCTGGGCTGCCGCGCTGGGCGGCCAGGCCGCCGGCCGGGCCGGCGGGACGGGCCGCCGGGACCGGGCGGTCCGGGGAGGGCGGTGTCAGGGGGTGGCGGGGGTCAGGTCGACGGCGGGATCGCTGGTGGCGGGGGTGACCGCCGGCTCGGTGGCGGCGGTCGCGGGTGGGCGGCGGCGGGGCAGTACCACGGGCAGCACCGCCAGGGTCACCAGCAGCCCCACCGCCCCGGTGACCACGAAGCCCCAGAGCGGCACCGAGGCGTCGATCACCGCTCCGGCCAGTGGAGCGCCGAGCGCGATGCCGACCGTGGTGGCGGAGCCGTGCAGGCCCATCGCCTCACCGCGTACCCCGGCGGGGGCGAGCCGGCTGACCGCGTCGGCGGTGGCGGCGATGGTGGGGGCGCAGAGCGCGCCGGCCGGGAGCAGGGTCAGGCAGAGCAGCCACCAGTGGCCGCCGCCCAACCCGACCGGAATGGTGCAGAGGCTGAGCAGGGCGGCCAGGGCCAGCGGGGAGAAGGAGCGACGGACGGCCCCGTACGCGAAGCCGCCGATCAGCGAGGCGACCGCCCAGGCGGTGAGCACCGCGCCGGTCCAGCCGACCTCGCCGCCGGCCCGCAGCACCGCCACCACCGCCACGTCGGTGCCGCCGAGCACCAGGGTCGCGGCGGCGCTCACCGCGAACACCGCGAGCAGGCGGCTGGTCAGCCACTGCCGCCGGGGCACCCGGGGCTGTGGGCCGACCGGCTCGTCGACGCCGCGCGTAGGCGGGTCGAGCAGCCACAGGACGATGCCCGCGCCGACGATGCCCGCGCCGACCGCCCAGAGCGTGACCCGGGGCGAGACGGCGGTGGCCAGCGCCACGGCCAGCGCCGGCCCGATCATGAAGGACAGCTCCATCGACATCGAGTCCAGCGCGTACGCGGGGCGGCGGCGCTGGGCCGGCACCAGCGCGGCGATCGACTGCCTGACGACCGAGAAGACCGGCAGCGCGAACAGCCCGGCCACGAACGCGGCGGGCAGCAGCAGCGGCAGGCTCAACGTCGGGGCGCTCACCCAGAAGGCCGCCTCGACGACGGTGGTCACGGCGACCACCGGGCGCAGACCACGCCTGTCGACCAGCCGGCCGAGCAGGGGCGAGCCGATGGCCGTGCCGGCGACCGACGCGGCACCGACCAGGCCGGCGGCACCGTAACCCCGGCCCAGCTCCAGCACCACGTAGAAGGTGAGCGTCACCCCCGTCGCGGTGAGCGGGATGCGGGCCAGCACCGCCACCAGCAGCAGGGCCCGCAGGCCGGGTTGGGCCAGGGCCTGCCGGTAAGGCGTCAACGTCATGATGCTCCGTACCTCCGGCGGTCATCCTGAACCGGGGGTACGACATCGGCAAGCGATTACCGGCTCATGCGGCGCTGATCACCGGCTCCCCGCGCAGGGTCACCCCGGCACCGTCCATCGCCCGCAGCGCCACGTCCAGCGTCGCCGGCGCGACCGCCGCCGTCAGGTCGAGCAGCACGGTGGTGGCGAAGCCCTCCCGGGCGGCGTCCAGGGCGGTGGCCCGTACGCAGTGGTCGGTGGCGATGCCGACCACGTCGACCCGGTCCACGTCGTGCCGGCGCAGCCAGTCGGCCAGGCACTCGCCGTCGTCGGCGTGCCCCTCGAACCCGGAGTACGCGGCGGCGTGCTCGCCCTTGTGGAAGACCGCCTCGACCCGGTCGGTCACCAGGTCGGGGTGGAACTCGCTGCCCGGGGTGCCGACCACGCAGTGCCGGGGCCACGACTCGACGTAGTCCGGCGGGTCGCCGAAGTGCGCCCCCGGGTCGACGTGGTAGTCCTTGGTGGCGACCACGTGGTCCCACCGCCGGGGCTCCCCGGCCAGCAGACCCGAGATGCCGGCGGCGACGCCCGCACCCCCGGTGACGGCGAGGGAACCGCCCTCACAGAAGTCGTTCTGCACGTCCACGATGATCAGCGCGTTGGCCATCGGTGCCCTTCCTTCCGCTCGCCGCCGGTGACCCCACCTGCGGCACGACCCAGTCTGCCCCGACGGCTCAACCGGCCGGGACGACCGTGACCGGGATCGCCGGATCACCTGCGGAGAGCTTCAACCCCTCCCACGGGATCGAGATCAGGCACTGGCGCAGGTGCTCCCGGGACTCGGCGATGGTGGGCAGGTCCACAGGTTCGCCGTCGACCACGTACGAGTGCTGGAGCAGCCGGTCGTTGGCCTGCCGGTCCGGCACGCCCTGCGAGACCACGATCTCCTCGGTGGCGGTGCCGGTGGGCTTGTGCCGGCGTACCGCGACCTTCCGGCCCCCGATGGTGGCCTTGTTCTCGGAACGCTTGACCACCGGCCGCCCGTCCACCTCGACCAGCTTGTAGACGAGGCTGGCGGTGGGCGCGCCGGAGCCGGTGACCACGGCGGTGCCCGCGCCGTACATGTCGACAGGTTCGGCGGCGAGCGCGGCGATGGCGTACTCGTCGAGATCCCCCGAGACGATGATCTTCGTTTCGGTGGCGCCGAGCGAGTCGAGTAGTTCCCGGGACTGCTGGGCGATGACCGCGAGGTCGCCGGAGTCGATCCGGACCGCCCTCAGCTGTGGCCCGGCCACCTCGATGGCGGTCCGGATGCCCTGACTGATGTCGTACGTGTCGACCAGCAGCGTGGTGTCCCGACCCAGCGTGGCGACCTGCGAGGCGAACGCCGTCCGCTCGTCGTCGTGCAGCAGGGTGAACGCGTGCGCGGCGGTCCCGGCGGTGGGGATGCCGTAGCGCCGGCCGGCGGCGAGGTTGGAGGTGAACCGGAACCCGGCCAGGTACGCCGCCCGCGCGGCGGCCACCGCCGCCTCCTCGTGGGCCCGCCGGGAACCCATCTCGATCAGGGCCCGGCCCCGGGCCGCGGTGACCATCCGGGCGGCCGCCGCGGCCACCGCGCAGTCGTGGTTGAGCACCGACAGCACCAGCGTCTCCAGCACCACGCACTCGGCGAAGCCGCCGGAGATGGTGAGGATCGGGGAGCCGGGGAAGAACAGCTCGCCCTCGGCGTACCCGTCGATGTCGC
Source organism: Micromonospora cynarisoli (assembly GCF_030518815.1). Classification (NCBI taxonomy): domain Bacteria; kingdom Bacillati; phylum Actinomycetota; class Actinomycetes; order Micromonosporales; family Micromonosporaceae; genus Micromonospora; species Micromonospora cynarisoli. The sequence continues at coordinate 6,107,683 of NZ_CP130426.1, forward strand.
CGGTGAAGCGGTAGTCGGCCAGCCAGCGGGCGGCGGGCTCGTCCACCACCCCGGTGCGGAGCAGGAACTCGACCTCCTCCGGGGCGAACCGGAACTCCCTGACCATGTCGATCAGGCGGCCGGTCCCCGCGACCACCCCGTACCGGCGTCCGGCGGGCAGGCGTCGGCTGAACACCTCGAAGGTGCACCGGCGGTCGGCGGTGCCGTCGCGCAGGGCGGCACTGACCATGGTCAGCTCGTAGTGGTCGGTCAGCAGCGCGGGGCGAAGGTGGCTCACCTGCCCAGCCTAGAGTTCAGCCGGTCGGACCGTCGCCGTGGCCCGGGATCGCCCGCAGCGCGGCACCCAACTCGGCCCGGCCGGTGATGCCGAGCTTGCTGTAGACCCGCTGGAGATGGTTCTCCACAGTCCGGGGCGACAGGAACAGCCGGCCCGCGATGGCCCGGCTGGTCACCCCGGCGGCGGCGAGTACGGCGATCTCCAGCTCCCGGCCGCTGAGCATGGGCCGTAAGGCGTCCAGCGCCGGGGTTCGGATCTGGTCGCAGCGGGTGAGCAGGGCGGCGAGCCGTTCGTGCGCGGCGGCGGCCGACGTCGACCTGTCCCGTCGCCACCCGTGCAGCGCGGTCGCCGTGGCGTCGACCGCCCAGACCGTCAGGTCGAGCTTCGTGAGGCCGTCCGCCACCTCCAGCAGGGCCTCCCCGTCGCGTGCGGCGGCGGCCCGTGCGTACCGGGCGAGCAGCGGGGTCAGCGCCCCGTCGACGGTCTCGGAGAGTTCGGTCAACCGCTGCGCCACCGTACGCTGGCTGCCGTCGGTGCAGGTCGGCCCGACCGGGGCGGTGGCCCGGCCGAGCCGGACCAGGTCGTGCAGCACCAGCACCTCGTGGCCGGCGAACCCGTCGGCGCGCAACCTGTCGACCAGCGCGCCGAGGTGCCGTGCCGCCCCGGCCAGGTCGCCCCCGGCGGCCAGCACCGCGGCCCTGGCCTGCTCCAGCCACGGTTGGAGCACGGCCATGCCGGGGGCCTGGGTCCGGTCGGCCTCGGCCATCGCCTCGGCGGCGGTGGCCGGGTCGCCGCGCAGCACCGCCGCCTGCGCCCGCTCGGCGTGCGCCAGTCCTGCGAAGACCCGGCTGGTGGCGAGCACCGCGCACGCGCCGAGGCTGGCCTTGAGCGCATCGTCGCCACGACCGCGCAGCCGCGCCGCGTACGCCTGGAGGATGGACAGGTAGCCGGTGCCGAGCCGGAAGTCCCCGGCGCCGGCCTGGTCGGCGAACTCGTCGGCCACGATGGCGTCGATGCCGGCCAGGTCCCCGGAGAGCGCCAGCCGGGTGCCCCGGGCCAGTTCCATGGCCAGTTGCAGGTACGGCATGTCGGCCCGCCAGTTCGCCGCCTCCGCCTGCACCCGGCCGATCGCCGTGGCGCTGGCCCGGAGCCGGCCGCGCACCGCGTCGGCGTGGGCGATGGTGCACCGGGCCAGCTCCCGGGCGGCGACGCTGGCCGCCGGCCGGTCCAGGACCGAGCGGCCGAGCCGCAGCGCGGTGTCGACCTCCAGACCGTGCAGCCGCATGATCGCCTCGAAGGCGCGCACCCGGGCCTGGTGCCCGGGGTCGGTCAGGGCGTGCCCGGCCGCCGCGATGGTGTCCACGGTGGATCGTTCGCTGAGCCCCCAGTAGCTGACCATCCCGCGTACGGTGAGCCAGCGGCTGCGGCGTTCCTCGCAGGCGATGTCGTCGGCCACCGCGTCGAGCACCCCGACCGCCTCGGCCGGCCGGTCACCGAACATCAGGATGGTGGCGAGCAGTTCGGCGGCGTCGTAGCCGCCGTCGGCGTCGAGCGCGGCCCGGGCCAGCCGGGTGGCCAACGGCACGTCGTACCTGGAGAACGCCTGGACGGCCGCGTGCAGCAGCAGGGCCGGGTCCTGGGCGGTGCCGGAGTCGAGCCGCCACACCGCCACCCGGAGCAGGTCGCCCCGGCGGCGCGCCCCGACCGACTCCACCTGCTCGGCGAGTTGGGCCTGGAGGCGGCGGGTCCGGCTGACCGGGCAGCGACGGCGGATCACCTCGCCGTACAGCGGGTGGGCGAGCCGGACGTCCATCCGCCGGTCGTCGGGCACGACGGTGATCAGCCCGCGTTCCTCGGCGACCTCCACGGCGGCCGGGTCGGCGGCCCGGTCGAGCAGGCGCAGGCCGAGCGGTTCACCAAAGGCGACCAGTTCGACCACCGCGCGGACCGCGGGGTCCAACTGGCCGATCCGGGTGTCGATGAGGTCGGTGAGGCTGGGGGCCAGCTCCAGCCGCCCGGTCCACCGCCACATCCCGTAGGTGCGGACCAGTTCACCCCCGGTGTTGGCGGCCAGCACCAGCTCCCGCAGCAGCAGCGGGTTGCCGGCGGAGAGCCGGAACAGCCGCTCGGCGGAGCCGGCGTCGACCGGTCCGTCCAGCAGGGCGGTGAGCAGGCCGGTGGTCTCACCCGGGCCGAGCGGGGCCAGCTCGGCGTGCGCGACCAGGTCGTCGGTCCACAGTGCTCGGATCGGCAGCGGGATCTGCTCGCCGCTGCGCAGGGTGCCCAGCACGGTGGTGTTCTCGGCGCGGGCGAGCAGGTGGACCAGCGCCGCCGAGGGCGGGTCGAGCAGGTGGGCGTCGTCGATGGCGAGCACGATGCGCCGCCCGGCCGCCTGCTCCTGGAGCACGTCGACGCCCCAGCGCAGCACCCCGGCGGGGGAGAGCCCGGGTGGGTGCTCGGCCGGCAGCACCGGGGCGAGCCCTCCGAAGGGCAGCGCCGCGGTGGCCGTGCTGGCCGCGACGAACGACAGCGCGTACCGCTCGGGAGGTAGCGCGGCCACCGCCTCGCGGAGCAACCGGCTCTTGCCGACGCCCGCGCTGCCGCTGAAGAAGAGCCCGTGCCCCTGGCCCTCGTGCACCGCTGCCAACAGACGGTTGAGTTCATCCGTTCGGCCGACGAAACTCCACCGACTCATCCGAGCAGCATATCGATGTAAATCGGTCCGGAGACACCCGGTCACGCTGTGAAGTTGAGTAATGTCGCAGTTACTGCTGAGTATCCGAGATGTTCCGGTGGAACCCGGTGCGGCCCGTAACCTTCCCGCAGCCCATCGTCACCGATCGGACGTCCTACCGCGGGTGCACTCAGTTGCCCGCGTCGAGCGGAGGCCGAATGAAGCCCGGTCCACTCCCCGGGGTCGACATGACCGACGACCCGTCCGACCATCCCGACCCCGTCGGGCTGCCGCCCCGGGGTCCGCTCCCGGCCCACCCGCGGGCCGCCGAGGCCGACCCCGACGAGCCGCTCGCCGTGGTGGCCGCCGGTCCCGCCGGGGCGGCCCGCCGCGAGGTGCTCGCCGCGCTGCTCGGGGTCTCCTCCGGCATGCTCGTCACCCCGGCGGGCAGCTGCCTGCTGGTCCGGCACGCCCGGGTGGCGACCCGGGCGGCGTACGTGCCCGGCTACCGGCAGCCGCACTCCTACGGCGCCGACCAGGCCGCCGCCGGTCCGGCGCTGGCCCGCGCGCCACGGCGGGTCGAACTGAGCCTGCCGGAACCGCTGCTGCGGCACTTCGCCGTGGTCGACGCACCGGACACCGACACCCTCGGCGTGGCCGGCGGCCGGGTCCTGCTCGACGCGGTCGTCCGGTCCGGCGCGCTGCTGTTCGTGATCGGCGCCGACCAGACCTTCACCGCCGCCGACCTGCAACTGCTCGCCGAGGTGGCACGTACCCGGGTGCGGGTCTTCTTCGTGGTGACCCCCGGCGCGGGCGGCTGGGCGGCGTCGGACCCGGCCGCGACCGACGACACCGGGGTGGTCCTCCCGTCGCCGCCCGACGCGCCCCCGGCCGGCGGCCCGGTCGACCCGGTGGCGGTGACCGTCGCGGCGCACCGGGCCACGCTGCTGGCCGCGGTGCCGGGGCTGGCCGAGGCCAACTGGTATCCCGTGCACCGGGCCGAGCACCCGGCCCTGCGCCGGGCGCTGGTCGGCTGGTCGGCCATCGAGGGGCTGCGCCGGGCGAGTTCCCGGCCGCCCGTGCCGCCCGGCGCGCACGGGCGGGTGCCGGTGGCACCCGAACCACCTGGCGACGACTGGGCCGACCGGTTGGAACGGCAGAGCCGCCTCTGCGCCCGAGGCATCCGTCAGCAGCTCGCGCTCGAACTGGCCAACATCCACCTGCGGACCGTCCAGGAGATCGTCTTCGGGGTCGGTTGCGCGGGCCTGCCGCAACTGCTCGACCGGGAACTGGAGGCGCTCTCCCTGCTCGCGACCGAGCAGCAGGACCGGGCCGTGCGGGAGATCCTCGACGGGGCCACCGCCCGGATCTTCGGCGCTCCGCTGGCCGAGGGGGTACGCCAGCGCATCCGCGCGGCCGTGCGGTGGGGGCTGACCGACCATCCGTCCGGTCAGGAACTGGACCGGGTGCTCCTGGTCACCGGCACCGCCGGGGTGGCGGTGCTGCCCGGGGCCGGGGCGCTGGACGCCCTGCTCGGTCATCCCGGCGCGCCCCGGACCGAGGTGCTGCCCCGGATCGGGGTCGCCCTGTCCGGCGGGTGCTGGCAGCACTGGCGCAGCCCCGGCAACGACGATCCGAACGCCGCCCGGTCCTGGGCGCAGCGGGCGCTGCGCGAGGTCGAGCTGGAGTTGTCCCGGGAGGTGTCACGGCGGTTCGAGGCGTTCCGGCTCGCGCTCGACGCGGTCCTCACCGACGCCCTCGACCACGGCATCCTGCTCGCCTGAACCGAGCGTCCCGGTGCGTATCCCCGCCGTGTCCGTACTCCGCCCGGTTTCCGCAGCTCGGGAGGGTGATCCCCGCTGCCCCGGCGTTCCGGTTCATCGGATCGCCACTTCCGGTGGCACGATGGGGGGCATGGCCGCTCCACAGGTTGCCCCGGTCGAGACGCCGGACACCGACGAGGTGCCGGTCGAGGACCGGCAGTGGGTGACGATCGTCTGGGACGACCCGGTCAACCTCATGACGTACGTGACCTGGGTCTTTCAGAAGCTGTTCGGTTACAGCCGGGAGAAGGCCGAGAAGCTGATGCTGGACGTGCACCACAAGGGCCGGGCGGTGGTCTCCAGCGGCGCCCGGGAGCGGATGGAGCACGACGCGTCGCAGTTGCACGCCTACGGCCTCTGGGCGACGGTGGACCGGTCGTGAGCGTGAACGTGCGGAGTGAGCCGGGTTTGCGGGTCCGGCGGTGGCGATGGAGGTCGACGCGGTGAGCATGTTCCGTCGCCAGGGCGGCTGTTACGTGGCGACCTTCGCCGTCGACGAGGTCCGGGTGCTGCGCAAGGTCGCCACCGAGGTGGTCGGCCTGCTGACCGACGGCTTCGACCACACCGACCCGGTCGTCGGGCGGCTCTTCCCCGACGCCTACCCGGACGATCCGGCCGGCACGGCGGAGTTCCGCCGGTACACCGAGGGCGACCTGAAGACCGCCAAGATCGACCAGGCGGGCGCGGTGCTGGCCGCGCTGCCCGAGTCGGCCGGTGGCGAGGTGCGGCTGGACGCCGAGGCGGCCGAGGCGTGGCTGCGGGCGCTCAACGACGCCCGGCTGGCGATGGGCGTCCGGCTGGAGATCAGGGACGGCACCGACCTGGGCGAGGAGCTCGACGACGCGGTCGCCGACGACCCCACCTCGTCACGGGTGTTCCAACTGTCGGTCTACGCCTATCTGGGTTATCTCCAGGAATCCCTGCTCAACGCCATGATCGACTGAACTGTGACGGTCACCGCCTCGCCGGGCCCGGCGGGTGGGCGCTAGGCTGGGCGACGTGCTGAGCATCGACCGGTCGATCGTCGACGCGATCGTCGCCCACGCGCGCCGGGACCACCCGGACGAGGCGTGTGGGGTGGTCGCCGGACCCGTGGGCGGCGACACCCCGACCCGGCACATCCCGATGGACAACGCGGCCCGCTCGATGACCTTCTACGAGTTCGACTCGATGGAGCACCTGCGGGTCTGGCGGGAGATGGACGACCGCGACGAGGAACCGGTGGTCATCTACCACTCGCACACCGCCACCGAGGCGTACCCGTCCCGCACGGACGTCGCCTTCGCCGGTGAGCCGGGCGCGCACTACCTGCTGGTCTCCACCCGCGAACCGGACACCGAGGAGATCCGCTCCTTCCGGATCGTCGACGGTGTGGTGACCGAGGAGCCGGTGCGGATCGTGGACGCCGGGGTGGACCCGCACGCGGTCCAGTCCTACATGTTCGGGCAGAGCCCGGCGACGGTCGACTACGAGTGTTCCGGCAGCTGACCTCCAGCTCCGCACACCCTGTTCCGTCCGGCACCGAGGCACACCCGACCAAGGAGTACGTCATGGCCATCGAGGTTCGCATCCCCACCATCCTGCGCAGCTACACCGGCGGCGCGAAGGTCGTCGAGGGCGCCGGGGACACCCTGGGCGACCTGCTCACCGACCTGGACACCCGGCACGCCGGCCTGAAGGCCCGGCTGGTCACCGACGCCGGTGCGCTGCACCGCTTCGTCAACGTCTACGTCAACGACGAGGACGTCCGTTTCCTGGGCGCGCTGGACGCCAAGCTCAACGACGGCGACAGCGTCACCGTCCTGCCGGCCGTCGCCGGTGGGGCGTTCGGCTTCGCCGCCGCGGCGGCGATCAGCCAGCACCGGGCGGCCACCGCGGCGGTGGCCGCCCGGCGCGCGGCCGTCGCCCCCCGCTGAGAGCGGGCGTCATGGCGCGGTACGACAGCCTGCTCGACGCCTGCGGCGGCACCCCCCTGGTGGGGTTGCCCCGGCTCTCGCCGACGGTGCCCGACGGGGCACCGCCGGTGCGGCTGTGGGCCAAGCTGGAGGACCGGAACCCGACCGGCAGCATCAAGGACCGCGCGGCCCTGTTCATGGTCCGCGCGGCGGAGCAGGCCGGCCGGCTCCGGCCCGGGGACACCATCCTGGAGCCGACCAGCGGCAACACCGGCATCTCGCTGGCCATGGTGGCCAAGCTGCGCGGCTACCGGCTGGTCTGCGTGATGCCGGAGAACGTCTCCACCGAGCGGGTCCAGCTGCTCCGGATGTATGGCGCGGAGATCATCTTCTCGCCGGCGGCGGGCGGCTCGAACCAGGCGGTCGCCACCGCGAAGCAGATCGCGGTCGACCACCCGGACTGGGTGATGCTCTACCAGTACGGCAACGAGGCCAACGCCCGCGCCCACTACGAGACCACCGGCCCGGAACTGCTGCACGACCTGCCCACCATCACGCACTTCGTGGCGGGCCTGGGCACCACCGGCACCCTGATGGGCACCGGGCGGTTCCTGCGGGAGAAGGTCGAGGGCATCCAGGTGGTGGCCGCCGAGCCGCGCTACGGCGAACTCGTCTACGGCCTGCGCAACATCGACGAGGGTTACGTCCCGGAGTTGTACGACGCGGCGGTGCTCACCAGGCGCTTCTCCGTCGGCACCCGGGACGCGGTGCTGCGTACCCGGCAGTTGGTGGAGGTGGAGGGGATCTTCGCCGGGTTCTCCACCGGGGCGATCCTGCACGCCGCCCTGTCGGTGGCACACGAGGCGGTCCGGGACGGCCGACGGGCCGACGTCGCCTTCGTGGTCTGCGACGGCGGTTGGAAGTACCTCTCCACCGGGGCGTACGGCGGCACCCTCGCCGACGCCGAGAGCTCCCTGGAGGGGCAGCTCTGGGCCTGACCCGGCGCGGGGCCGGTCGGCGGAGGGTTGGCCGGCCCCCGCGGGTGTCACGTTGGTGACAACTTCAAGAAGATGATTCTTGCCCTGCCGTCGCTGCGCGTAGGCTGCGCACCGTGGCGTACGCGTCGGTAGAGATCATAATCGGTGCTGACCCCGGCGTGTCGACTACGTACCGTAATGGTGGGGCGACCGGATGCGGCTGACCGTCCTGGGCTGTGCGGGAAGCTTCCCCGGCCCCGAATCCCCCTGTTCGGCCTACCTGATCGAGGCGCAGGGTTTCCGGCTGCTGGTCGACTTCGGGCCGGGCTCGCTGTCCACCCTCCAGCGGTACGCCGGCCTGCACGCCCCGGACGCCATCCTCCTCACCCACCTGCACTGCGACCACATCCTCGACGCCGCGTCGTACGTGGTGGTCCGGCGGTACGCCCCGGACGGCCCCTACCCGCCGCTGCCGGTGTACGCGCCACCGGGCGCCCCGGACCGGCTCGCCACCGCCTACGGCCAGGACGACAGCAGCGTGGAGGACGTCTACCAGTTCTACGGCCTCCAGCCGGGCACCTTCCCGATCGGCCCGTTCACCGTCACCGTCGACCGGGTCAACCATCCGATCGAGACGTACGGGGTGCGGTTGGAGCACGAGGGCCGGGTGCTCTGCTACTCCTCGGACACCGCCCCCTGCGACGCGCTGCTGCGGCTCGCCCAGGACGCCGACGTCTTCCTCTGCGAGGCCAGCTACCTCGACGGGGTGGACAATCCACCGGATCTGCACCTGACCGGCCGGGAGGCGGGCGAGACGGCCACCAAGGCGGGGGTGGGCCGGCTGCTGCTGACCCACCTGGTGGCGGCCTGGGGCAGCGAGTCACACACGGTCGCCTCGGCGTCCGGGGCGTTCACCGGGCCGCTGGAAGTGGTGCGGGCCGGTGCCAGCTACGACGTCTGAGCCCACCCGGGCACCCGGCCATGCGCCGATCATGCGACCGCATAGGGTGCAGGGATGGCACGACCTGACGGGCGGCGGCCCGACCAACTCCGACCGGTGACGTTGACCCGGGGCTGGAGCACCCACCCGGAGGGCTCGGTGCTCGTCGAGTTCGGCGGCACCCGGGTGCTCTGCACCGCCAGCGTCACCGAGGGTGTGCCCCGCTGGCGCAAGGGCTCCGGGCTCGGCTGGGTCACCGCCGAGTACGCGATGCTGCCCCGGGCCACCAACACCCGCTCCGACCGGGAGAGCGTGCGCGGCAAGATCGGTGGGCGGACCCACGAGATCTCCCGGCTGATCGGCCGCAGCCTGCGCGCCTGCGTCGACCTCAAGGCGCTCGGCGAGAACTCGATCGTGCTCGACTGCGACGTGCTCCAGGCCGACGGCGGCACCCGTACCGCCTCGATCACCGGCGCGTACGTGGCCCTCTACGACGCGGTGAGCTGGCTTGCCGGCCGTAAGTCGCTGGCCGGTAAGCCGGAGAAGGTGATGCACCGGTCGGTGGCCGCGGTCAGCGTCGGCATCGTCGGCGGGGAACCCCTGCTCGACCTCTGCTACGTGGAGGACGTCGCCGCCGAGGTGGACATGAACGTCGTCTGCACCGGCGAGGGCGACTTCGTGGAGGTGCAGGGCACGGGCGAGGACGGCGTCTTCTCCCGGACGCAGCTCGACGCGTTGCTGGACGTCGCGTCGTTGGGTTGTCTGGAACTGGCCGAGGCGCAGCGGAAGGCTCTCGCATCATGAACAAGGTCCTGCTCGCCACCCGTAACCGCAAGAAGCTGGTGGAGTTGCAGCGCATCCTCGACGGCGCGCTCGGCGCGCACCGGATCGCCCTGCTCGGTCTCGACGACGTCGAGGAGTACCCGGAGCTGCCCGAGACCGGTCTCACCTTCGGCGAGAACGCCCTGATCAAGGCGCGGGAGGGCTGTCGGCGTACCAACCTGCCCACCATCGCCGACGACTCCGGCATCGCCGTCGACGCGCTCAACGGCATGCCCGGGGTGTTCAGCGCCCGCTGGGCCGGCCGGCACGGCGACGACCGGGCCAACCTCCAGCTGGTGCTGGACCAGATCGCCGACCTGCCCGATGAGCACCGGGGGGCGTCGTTCGTCTGCACCGTGGCGCTGGTGCTGCCCGGCGGCAAGGAACACCTGGTCGACGGCCGCCAGCCCGGCCGGCTGCTGCGCGCCCCGCGCGGCGAGGGCGGCTTCGGGTACGACCCGATCTTCGTGGGCGACGGCCAGGAGCGGACCAACGCGGAGCTGACCCCCCAGGAGAAGGACGCGATCAGCCACCGGGGCAAGGCGTTGCGCGAGTTGGCGAAGCTCGCCGCCAAGGTGCTCCCCGCCAGCTGACCCGGCCGCCCGTCCCCGGATGGGGACGGGCGGCGGTGTCCGGTGTGGACGCCACGGCGGTCAGCGCAGCGGGCCGACCTCGCGTTCGATGGCGGCCCGCAGGTCCGGGCCGGCGAGCACCGACCGGGCCGCCGCCAGCACCGGGGCGAGGAAGACGTCCGGGCCGGGCCGGCCGGCCGCCGGGCCGAGCGCGTCCAGCGCGGCCCGGCCGGCGGGCGACGGCGTCAGCGGGGCGCGCAACTGGAGCCCCCGGACGGCCGCGAGCAGCTCCACGGCGAGCAGGCTGGTCAGGTTGTCCAGCACGGTGCGCAGTTTCTTGGCCCCCGCCCAGCCCATCGAGACGTGGTCCTCCTGCATGCCGCTGGTGGGCAGCGAGTCGACCGAAGCGGGCGCGGCCAGCCGGCGGTTCTCCGCGACGATCCCGGCGGCCGTGTACTGGGCGATCATCAGCCCGGAGTTCACCCCGGCGTCGGGGGACAGGAACGCCGGCAGGTCCCGGTTGCGGGTCACGTCGAGCAGCCGGTCCACCCGACGTTCGGCGATCGCCCCCACCTCGGCGGCGGCGATCGCCAGGTAGTCGGCGGCGAAGCCGAGCGGGGCACCGTGGAAGTTGCCTGTCGACTCGACCCGGCCGTCCGGCAGCACCACCGGGTTGTCCACCACCGACACCAGCTCCCGGTCGGCCACCGTCGCGACGAAGTCGAGGGTGTCCCGGGCCGCACCGGCCACCTGCGGGGCGCACCGCATCGAGTACGCGTCCTGCACGGCGTGCGCCAGGTCGTCGCGGTGCGAGTCCATCACCCGGGAGTCCTGGAGCAGCCGGTGGATGTTCGCCGCCGACGCGGCCTGCCCGGGGTGCGGCCGGATGGCGTGCAGCTCCGGCAGGAACGGCCGTTCCGAGCCGAGCATCGCCTCGATGGCCAGCGCGGCGGTCACGTCGGCCATGGCGAACAGGTGCCGGGCGTCCGCGACGGCCAGCAGCAGCATGCCGAGCATGCCGTCGGTGCCGTTGATCAGCGCCAGCCCCTCCTTGGCGGCCAACGCCACCGGGGCCAGCCCGGCCGAGCGCAGCGCGTCGGCGGCGTCGACCCGCTCGCCGGTCGGGCCGAGCACCCACCCCTCGCCGAGCAGCACCAGTGCGCAGTGCGCCAGCGGAGCCAGGTCACCTGACGCGCCGAGCGACCCGTGCTCCGGCACCCACGGGGTGACGTCGGCGTTGAGCAGGTCGACGAGCGCCTGCGCGACCAGCGGCCGGACCCCGGAGCGGCCCAGCGCCAGCGAGCGGACCCGCAGCAGCATCATCGCCCGGACCACCTCGCGGGGCATCGGCGCGCCGATCCCGGCGGCGTGCGAGCGGATCAGCGCGTGCTGCAACTCGGCCCGGCGTTGCGGGGCGACGAACGTGTTCGCCAACGCCCCGAAGCCGGTGGAGACGCCGTACACCGGGCGGCCGGCGGCCTCGATGCCGTCCACGATGCGGCGGCTGGCGGCCATCGCCTCGACGGCCGCCGGGGCGAGGACGACCCGGGCGTCGCCGCGCGCCACGGCGAGCACGTCGGCGGGGGTGATTCCGGTGGGCTGGACGGTCACAGTCGACATTGCGGCACTCCGTTGTGCAGAACCTGGCGGATCAGGGGAACACCCGGCCGGTAGGCCAGGTGCAGGTGGGACGGGGCGTCGAGGATCATCAGGTCGGCCCGCGCCCCGGGGCGCAGCACCCCGACGTCGGTGCGGCGCAACGCCCGCGCGCCGCCGGCCGTCGCGGCCCACACCGCCTCCGCCGGGGTCATCCGCATCTCGCGGACGGCCAGCGCGACGCAGAACGGCATCGACGAGGTGTACGACGACCCGGGGTTGCAGTCCGTGGCCAGCGCCACGGTCACCCCCGCGTCGAGCAGCCGCCGGGCGTCCGGGTACGGCGACCGGGTGGAGAACTCGGCCCCCGGCAGCAGGGTCGCCACCGTCGGATCGTCGGCGGTGGCCGAACCGGCCAGCGCGTCGACGTCGGCGTCGGACAGGTGGGTGCAGTGGTCGACGCTGGCCGCGCCCAACTCCACCCCGAGCCGCACCCCCGGCCCCGGGCCGAGCTGGTTGGCATGCAACCGCAGCCCCAGACCGGCGGCCTGCCCGACGGTGAGGATGGCCCGCGCGTGGTCGGCGTCGAACGCGCCCCGCTCGCAGAACACGTCCACCCAGCGGGCGTACGGCGTGGCGGCGGTGAGCATCGGCCCGCAGACCAGCCCCACGTAGTCGTCGGGGCGGCCCGCGTACTCGGCGGGAACGACGTGCGCGCCGAGGAAGGTGGTCTCGACGGTCACCTCGGCGGCGATCCGCAGCGAGCGGGCCTCGTCGGCGACGGTCAGGCCGTACCCGCTCTTGATCTCCATGGTGGTGGTGCCCTGCCGCATGGCCTCGTCGCGCAGCCGGCGCACGGTGTCCCGCAGGTCGTCGTCGGAGGCCGCGCGGGTCGCGCCGACCGTGGTCCGGATGCCACCCCCGGTGTACGGCTCACCGGCCATCCGGGCCGCGAACTCGGCCGCCCGGTCCCCGGCGAACACCAGGTGGGCGTGGCTGTCCACGAACCCGGGCAGCACCGCGCCGCCCCCGGCGTCGATCCGCCGGTCGGCGGCCGGGGCGTACCGGGTTGGCCCGATCCAGACGACCCGACCCGCCTCCACCAACAGGGCCACCCCCCGCCGCAGGCCCAGCGGCCCGCCGCCGGGGCTCGGCACGTTGGTGACCAGCTCGCCGATGTCGTCGACCAGCAGACTGCTCACGACACACCTCCCGCCGCCGACCGCCGCGTCCCGCCCGGCTTCGGCCCGGTGCGGCTAGTCACCGGTCACCGCCGTGACCGCCGCGCTCAGCTCCGCCGGCACGTCCACGGTCAGGTGCCGGCCGTCGCGCACCACCTGCCGCCCGTCGACCACCACCTGGTCGACGTCGGCGGCGGTGGCCGCGAAGAACACCGCCACCGGCGGCACCCCGGCGGTACGCGGGCTGTCCAGCCGTACGGTCACCAGGTCGGCGCGTTCCCCGACGGCGATCCGCCCGGCGTCGGCCCAGCCCAGCGCGGCGTGCCCGGTGACGGTGGCCGCGTCACGCAGCGCGGCGGCGGTGAAGTGTCCGCGCCGCCTGGTACGCAGCCGCTCGTCCAGCTCCACCGCGCGGGCCTCCTCGAACAGGTCGACCACGGCGTGACTGTCGCTGCCCAGGCTCAGCGGGATGCCGGCGTCGGCCATCAGCCGGGCCGGCCCGATCCCGTCGGCCAGGTCCCGTTCCGTCGTGGGGCACAGGCACACGCCGGTCCGGTGCTCGGCCAGCAGGGCCAGGTCGGCACCGGTCGGGTGGGTGGCGTGCACGGCCGTGACGTCCGGCCCGAGCACCCCGCGTTCGGCGAGCAGCCCGGTCGGGGTACGCCCGTGCGCCGCCCGGCAGGCGTCGTTCTCGGCCGGTTGCTCCGACAGGTGCACGTGCAGCGGCGCACCCTGCCGGTACGCCCACCCGGCGACGGTGGCGAGCTGCTCCGCCGGCACCGCGCGGACCGAGTGCACCGCCGCCCCGCGCAGCGCGTGCCCCCCGGCCGGGCGGAACCCGTCGACCCGGTCCGCCCAGCGCCGCGCGTCCCCGTCGCCGAAGCGCCGCTGCACCCCGGCCAGCGGATCCCCGGTCACCGAGGCGGTCAGGTAGCAGGCGTCCAGCAGGGTGATCCGGATGCCTGCCTGCGCCGCCGCCTCGACCAGCGCCGCGCCCATCGCGTTCGGGTCGTCGTACGGCCGGCCGTCGGGGCCGTGGTGCAGGTAGTGGAACTCGCCGACGCAGGTCACCCCGGCCAGCGCCATCTCGGCGTACGCGGCCCGGGCCAGCGCCAGGTACGAGTCGGGGTCGAGCCGGCCGGCGACGGCGTACATCTCCTCCCGCCAGCTCCAGAAGTCACCCCGCCCGCCGTGGGTGCGCCCGCGCAACGCCCGGTGGAAGGCGTGCGAGTGGGCGTTGGCCAGGCCGGGCAGGGTGAGGCCGGGCAGCCGTACCGCCTCGGCGAGCACCTCCACCCCGGTGTGCGGCGCGTCGCCCCGGGCCAGCGGGGTGACGGCGGTGAACCGGCCGTCCTCGGCCTCGATCAGCACGTCCGGGGTCGGCGCGGCACGGTCGGGTAGCCACGCCTGCTCGGCCAGCCAACGGGTCAGTGGCATGCCAGCTCCTCCAGCACCCGGGCCAGCGCGACCACCCCGGCCGCGCAGTCGGCGTCGGTGGCCGACTCGGCGGGGGAGTGCGACACCCCGGTCGGGTTGCGCACGAACAGCATCGCGGTGGGCAGGTGGGCGGCGAGCACCCCGGCGTCGTGGCCGGCCCCGGTGGGCAGCACCGGCGCGGCGAGCAGCCCCGCCAGCCGGTCGGCCAGCCCACCGTCGAAGGTGACCAGCGGGGTGGCCGACTCCCGGGTCACGGTCAGCTCGGTGCCGTCGCGGCGGGCCCGTTCGGCGGCCTTGGCCCGGACCGCCTCGACGAGGCCGTCCAGGGTCTCCGGCGCGGCGGCGCGGGCGTCCAGCCAGCCGGTCACCGTCGACGGGATCGCGTTGGTGGCGTTCGGTTCCACCGCCACCCGGGCGACGGTGGCGTGCGCGTCGCGCAGCCGGGCCTCCTTGTTCGCCGCGAGCACGGTGAACGCGAAGGTGAGCATCGGGTCGCGGCGGTCGGCCATCCGGGTCGTACCGGCATGGTTGCCCTCGCCGCGCAGCTCGAAGCGCCACCGGCCGTGCGGCCAGATGGCGCTCGCCACCGCGACCGGCGCGTCGGCGTCGACAAGCGCCCGCCCCTGCTCGACGTGCAGCTCCACGAAGGCGGCGAACCGGCCGAGCAGCGCCGGGTCGGCACCCGCCGGCCGCTGGCCCAGCGCCTCGGCGAAGCTCACCCCGGCCGCGTCGCGCAGCCCGGCCGCGCGGTCGGCGTCGATCTCGCCGGTGAGCAGCCTCGACCCCAGGCACGGTACGCCGAACCGGGCCCCCTCCTCCTCGACGAACGCGGCCACCACCACCGGCCGGACCGGGGTGACGCCTGCGGCCCGCAGCTCGTCCACGGCGAGGAACGCGCTGACGATGCCCAACGGCCCGTCGTACGCCCCGCCGTGCGGCACCGAGTCGAAGTGGCTGCCGGTGAGCACCGCCCCGACGCCGGCCGGCCCGCCGCTGTCCGGGTCGCCCCACCAGGCGAACAGGTTGCCGTTGCCGTCCCCGCTGACCGGCATGCCCCGCAGGTCGGCCTGCGCCCGGAACCACTCCCGCAGCCGCAGCTCCGGCGCGGTCAGCGCGTACCGCAGATAGCCGCCGCTGCCGGCGTCCCGGCCGATCGGCGCGATCTCGTCCCACAACTCCCGGAACCGGCCGGTCCCGCGGCTCACGCGGTTTCCCCTTCGTTCGCGACTGCGGGGCTCCGCTGCGCTGCGCTCCTCGCGCTCACCGGTCTTCCGCCATGGGGATGCGCACGTCGGTGCGGGCGGCGACGTCGCGGGCGGTGTCGTAGCCGGCGTCGACGTGGCGGATGACCCCCATCGCCGGGTCGTTGGTGAGCACCCGTTCGATCTTCTGCCCGGCCAGCGCGGTGCCGTCGGCCACGCAGACCTGACCGGCGTGCAGCGACCGGCCGATGCCCACCCCACCGCCGTGGTGGATCGACACCCAGGACGCGCCGCTGGCCGTGTTGACCAGTGCGTTGAGCAGCGGCCAGTCGGCGATCGCGTCGGAGCCGTCGGCCATCGCCTCGGTCTCCCGGTACGGGCTGGCGACGCTGCCGCAGTCCAGGTGGTCCCGGCCGATCACGACAGGCGCGGACAGTTCCCCTGCGGCGACCATGTCGTTGAACCGCACCCCGGCGACGTCCCGCTCGCCGTAGCCCAGCCAGCAGATCCGGGCCGGCAGCCCCTGGAAGGCGACCCGTTCGCCGGCCATCCGCATCCACCGGGCCAGCGACTCGTTCTCGGGGAACAGGTCGAGCACGGCCCGGTCGGTGGCGGCGATGTCGGCCGGGTCGCCGGAGAGCGCCGCCCAGCGGAACGGCCCCCTGCCCTCGCAGAACAGCGGCCTGATGTACGCGGGCACGAAACCGGGGAAGTCGAACGCGCGCGCGTACCCGCCGAGCTGCGCCTCGCCCCGGATCGAGTTGCCGTAGTCGAACACCTCCGCGCCCGCGTCGAGGAAGCCCACCATCGCCTCGACGTGCTTGGCCATCGACGCCCGCGCCCGGTCGGTGAACTCGGCCGGCTTGGCCGCCGCGTAGTCCCGGGCGTCGGCCAACTCCACCCCCTCCGGCAGGTACGACAGCGGGTCGTGCGCGCTGGTCTGGTCGGTGACCACGTCGACGGCGACGCCCCGGCGTCTCAGTTCGGGGAAGACGGTGGCGGCGTTGCCGACCACGCCGACGCTCAGCGCCCGCCGGTCCCGCTTGGCGGCCAGCACCCGGGCGACGGCGTCGTCGAGCGAGTCGGCGACCTCGTCGAGGTAGCGGTCGTGCACCCGCCGGTCGAGCCGGGTCCGGTCGACGTCCACGATCAGGCAGACCCCGTCGTTCATGGTGACCGCGAGGGGTTGCGCCCCGCCCATCCCGCCGCAGCCGGCGGTGAGGGTCAGCGTTCCGGCGAGGCTGCCGCCGAAGCACTTCGCGGCGACGGCGGCGAACGTCTCGTAGGTGCCCTGGAGGATGCCCTGGGTGCCGATGTAGATCCACGAGCCGGCGGTCATCTGCCCGTACATGGTCAGGCCGAGGGATTCCAGGCGGCGGAACTCGGGCCAGGTGGCCCAGTCGCCGACCAGGTTGGAGTTGGCCAGCAGCACCCGGGGTGCCCACTCGTGGGTCCGTAGCACCCCGACCGGGCGGCCCGACTGCACCAGCAGCGTCTCGTCGTCGCGCAGCCCGGTGAGGGTGCGCACCAGCGCGTGGTACGACGGCCAGTCCCGGGCGGCCTTCCCGGTGCCGCCGTAGACCACCAGGTCGTCGGGGCGTTCGGCCACCTCCGGGTCGAGGTTGTTCATCAGCATCCGCAGGGCGGCCTCCTGCGGCCACCCCTGCGCGGTACGGGTGGTGCCACGGGCGGCACGGACGGGCTGGTGCATGGCGTACTCCTCTCAGCCGAGGAACAACTGACGACGGGCGGCGGACGACTCGAACGCCTCCAGGCGGCGCTGGGTCTGGATCGGGGCGGCGTCGCAGATCGCCTGGAGCACCACCATGGCCAGGGTCATCGGGGCGGTGTGCAGGTCGAAGACGAGGTCGGTGCCGACGGCGGCGGGGAGCACCAGTTCGGCGTACTCGGTGGCGGGGCTGACCGGGGAGTCGGTGATCGCGACGACGGTGAGGCCGGCGTCGCGGGCCGCGCGCAGCGCGTCGAGGGTCTCCCGGGGGTAGCGGGGCAGCACGAAGGCGAGCAACGCGTCCGCCCCGGCCGAGGCGGCCTGTTCGAGCCGGTCGGTGAGCAGGCTGCCACCGTCGTCGAGGACCCGGACGTCGGGCAGCACCTTGGCGGCGAAGTAGGCGAAGTAGGCGGCCAGCGGCGCGGCGGCCCGCAGGCCGAGCACCGGCAGCGGGCGGCTCGCCGCGAGCAGCCGACCGGCGGTGGCGATCTTCTCCCGGTCGGCCAGTTCGCCCGCCAGCCGGTCCAGGTTCGCCATCTCGGCGCGTACCGCGAGTTGCAGTTCGTTGCCGTCGTCGGCGCGGCCGTCGGGGCCGGCGGTCAGCTCGCGCAGCCGGCGGCGCAACGCCGGGTAGCCGTCGTGGCCGAGCGCCACGGCGAACCGGGTCACCGACGGCTGGCTGACCCCGGCCAGCTCGGCCACCTCGGCCGCCGACAGGTAGGCCACGGTGGCGGCGTGCTGCACCAGGCAGTGCGCGATGCGCCGCTGGGTGGGGGTGAGCCGGACCCCGTGGAACAGGTCGAGCAGCCGGTCCGGTGGCGCGGCGACGGCTCCGTCATTCATGCCGTGACTCTATGCATGAAAAATTTCAGAGGCAAGCAGCGGCTTCCTGTCGCGAGGCAGGCAGCGGCTTCCCGGCCGGCGGCGACGCCGGGCTCAGCGGGCGGCGCGGACGATCTCGGCGGTGGCGTCCCGGCGGACCGCGTCGTAGAACGCCTCGACCTTCCGCTCGTCGGCGAACACCACGCTCTCGGTGCCCACCCGCCCGGTGCCCCGCGACGGGCTGGTGACGAAGGTGAGGTTGCCGCCCCGCAGGCCGCGCAGCTCGGTCGCCAGGTCCAGCAGCGACATGTCCCGGTCGACGGAGACCGAGGCCGAGGCGGCCCGGACGAAGTCGTTGAGCTTTCCGGGGTTGGTGAGGATGCCACCGCCGGCCGCCTTGTCGAGGATCGCCCGGATCACCTGCTGCTGGTGCCGGATGCGGGCGAAGTCGCCGTCCGGGAACTGCTTGCGCTGGCGGGAGTAGTCGAGCGCCGTGGCTCCGTCCATCGTCTGCCGGCCGGCGGGGAAGGTGCGCAGCGGCGGGTGGATCGAGGTGAACCGGTGGTCGACGGTGATGTCCACCCCGCCCAGGGCGTCGATGATCTCCTGGAAGCCGGCGAAGTCGACCACCGCCACGTGGTCGACGTGGACCCGGGTGAACTCCTCGACGGTCTGCACCATCAGCGGAATCCCACCCCAGGCGTACGCCGCGTTGATCTTCGCGGTCCGGCCGCCGTGTCTGCCGTACGCCGACCGGGGTACGCGGACCCAGGTGTCCCGGGGGATCGAGACGAGTTGGGCGCTCCTCCGGTCCTTCGGCAGGTGGGCCAGGATGATCGTGTCGGTGCGTGACCCCTCGGTCCGCTCCGGGTCCCGGGAGTCGCTGCCCAGGATCATGATGTTCATCGCGTCCCGGGCCACCACCGGCGGCCGGTTCTCCGTCGGCACCCCGGTGAAGGCGTCCACCCGCTCGACGTCCTTCTCGACCGAGCGCAGGTAGAGCGCGCCCGCGCCGACGCCGCCCGCCCCCAGCAGGGCCAGCGCCAGCAGCGCCACCAGCGCGATCCGCCAGCCCCGCCGACGCCTCGGTGCCGACCTCGGGCCGGCGACGGACGGGGTCGGGGCGGAGTCCGAAATGTTCTCACCTGCTGGCATGGCCGCATGTTACTGAGCCGTCACCCGGGCACGGCAGCCCGCGTACGCCCGACGGCCCGAGGCCCGAAAAGCCGCCGTACGCTGGACGTTCAGCCGCCCGTCAGCTGCGGCTGGCAGAACCGCGCGGTGGATGCGACGAGACTGCGCCGGGCCATCGCCCGCACCCCGCTGGCACCGGTGGTCGCCTTCCCGGGCGGCTCGGCCGGGTCGCCAGGTACGACGCGAAGGTGCTGCACACCTCGGCCCGCTGGCTGGCCACCTCCCGGGAGCACCACAACTACACCTACGAACAGGCCACCGCCCGACGGCATCGGCGTCGCCTGGTGAGGCCCGACCGACGGTGACCCGGGCCGGCCGCGGACCCGCCGCCGCAGCGGCGGCACCGGCCGGCCGAGCCGTACTCCGCCGGCCGGGTGTTGCCCCCGGGCCGGTCGCGGATCGATGATTGCCGAACCACCACCATCGACGAAGGAGCCGGCATGCAGGTTCTCCACCACCCCCGCGTGGCCTGGGACATGGCCCGCCTGATCGTCGCGGCCGTCCCCGACGAGCGGCTCTTCGACTGGTTGTGCACCGAGGTCGGCGCGCTGCTCGGCCCCGAGCACGCCGGCGCCCTCCGGGACACCAGGTGGCGGCTCCAGCCGTGGGCCCGCACCACGCCCGACGCCGCCGCCGTCGAAGCCGGCCGCTGGCGGGTCCGCCTGGAGGACCTGCTGCGCACCCGGCCGGAGACCGCCGAGCCGCTGCGGTCGCTCACCGTGATCGCGTCGGGACTCCACCGCGACCGGATCGGCTGACCGGCTTAGCTTTCGCTTAGCCCGCTTGTCCCCGGGTCGCCCGCTGCGGCAGCATCGGTCGGCGTGACCGACGGCAGCGTGTCCCAGGAACCCGACCCCGGGCCGGGCGGCCGGGCCCCCGCCGGGCGTCCCGGGCCGGGGCGTCGCCGTGCCCGGGGTGGCGGACGTCGCCGCTGGCTGGCCGCCGGTGGCGTCGCCGCGCTCGCCACCGTGCTCGGGCTGAGCCTCGCGTTGCGCTCCGGCGCCGCTCCCGCCTGCGCCGCCCCGCCGATCGGGCTGGCCGGCGTCGGGCCGGTCGCCGCCGGGCCGCTGCCACTGGCGGCTCCACCCACCGGGAGTACGGTCCACAAGGGAAAGGCCACCTTCTACGACTCGAAGGGGGCCGGCGGGAACTGCTCCTACCCGTCCGCCCCGGCCGACCGGATGTACGTGGCGCTCGGCCCCGGCGAGTACAGCGCCGGCGCGGCCTGCGGCGGGTACCTCGACGTCACCGGCCCCCGGGGCACCGTCCGGGTCCTGATCATGGACCAGTGCCCGGAGTGCGCCCCCGGGCACGTGGACCTCTCCCGGGAGGCGTTCGCCCGGATCGCCGACCCGGTGCAGGGCATCGTCGACGTCAGGTACCGCGCGGCGGTCGACCCGCCGCTGTCCGGCCCGCTCACCTTCCGGATCAAGGAGGGCGCGTCACGGTACTGGTTCGCCGTGCTGGTCGCCGGGCACGGCAACCCGCTGCGCGCCGTCGAGGTACGGCAGGGCTCCGGCACCTGGCGTACCGCCGCCCGGCAGGACTACAACTACTGGCAGATCGACTCCGGTGCCGGTCCCGGCCCGTACACCGTCCGGGTCACCGACGTGTACGGCCACCGCGTCACCGCCACCGGCGTCACCATGTCCCCCGGCCGGGTCCAGCGCAGCACCGTGACGATGTACGGCGGCAGCGCCCCCGCCGCGCGGAAGAACCCGACCAGCCGGCCGTCCTCCCCGAGCCCCGGCGTCACCCCGACCCGGGCCACCGCCAGCCCGTCGACGGTCGCCCCCACCGGCTCACCCGGCGCACCGCAGGTCAGCGCCCCACCCGCGCTCGCCGCAGCGGCGCAGCCGGACGCGGGCCGGCCGGTCGACTGCGCGTCCCGGAGCTGACTGCCACCGGTCCCGCACCGGGATCGACGCGTGGAGGACCGGTCTTCCGCCGGGTCGGCCTCGCGTCGGTCGCGCGGCGGACGGTCAGGCCGGGGTGTCCAGGTCCCGCCACATGAGGATCTCGTCGCGGTCGTCGTCGGCCGCCACCCGCAGCGCGCCAGGCAGCCGGCCCACCTCGCGGTAACCGAGCCGGTCGTAGAACTGCTCCAGGCCCAGCCCGCCGCGCACCGTCACGTGCAGCGCCCGCCAACCCAGCTCGGGCGCGCGCCGGGCGGCCTCCCGCATCAGGGCCTGCCCGTGGCCGCGCCCCTGGGTGGCCGGGTGCACCATCACCCGCTTGAGGATGCCCCAGTGTGCCTTCAACCCGAACCGGTTGTCGGCGAGGAACAGCACCGCGACCGGTCGGTCACCCGCGTAGCCGACCAGCATCCGGTCCGGACCGTCGGTGACGGCGGCGAAGGTCGTCTCGGCGAGAGGGAGCACGTCGGCGGTGGTGACCGGGGCGACGAAGCCGACCGCACCGCCGGCGTTGGTGACGTCGACCCAGAGGTCGACGATCTGCTCCCGCAGCGCGGGGGTGAGGTCGGGGTCGAGGACGAAACGCAGGCTCACCCTGCCGATCCTGCTGCGCCGGCGCGTCGTACGCCCGCGATCGTGACCCTCCCGACAGGGCCGTGTGGTGCGGGAGGGGGGACTTGAACCCCCACGTCCTTTCGGACAATAGGACCTAAACCTACCGCGTCTGCCATTCCGCCACTCCCGCTCGGGTCAGAGTTTAGAGCGTCGCGCGGAAACGGTGGAGAGCCCGGCCCGGCGCAGGATGTTCGATACCGTCCCGTGACTGACGACGCAGGCGTCGCCGGTCGCCTCGCGGATGAACGCGGCGAGTTTCCGTGGCCCCAGATCGGGGCGGTTCAGCGCGTACCGGATGACGGTCCGCTGGTGCGTCGGGCCGTCGCGCGGTCGGAGCGGGACGGCGACGCCGGGCACCGCGCCGGTCGGGCGGGCCCCGACGCCGGACCGGTGGCGTCCGGCGTGGGTCGGGGTGTGGCTGTGGCAGTTCGGGCAGAGCAGGCGCAGGTTCGGTGGCCGACCCCGACCGACCGGCGGGTGAAGTGGGACGTGTCGATGCCCAACCGGTGGAGCTGACGACTGGTATGCGCGTGCGAACCACCGCTGAACCGCACCCCGAGAACGCGCAGGACGTCGGCGACGCTGCGGGACTGCGCCGCCGCCTGGGCGAGCATCTCAGGGGTGTACCTGTATCGGGTCATGCGCGGAAAGTAGCGGCGGGGTGTGACGCTTTCAGTCGAGACCGAGGTCGCGGCGCAGCTTGGCGACGTGGCCGGTGGCCTTGACGTTGTAGAACGCGTGCTCGATCTTCCCGTCCGGGTCGATGACGAAGGTGGACCTGATCACCCCGGTCACCGTACGGCCGTAGGACTGCTTCTCGCCGAAGGCCCCGTACGCGGTGAGCACCGCCCTGTCGACGTCGGCGACCAGCGGGAAGGTGATGGCGTCGCGCTCGCGGAACTTCGCCAGCTTGGCGGGCTGGTCGGGGGAGATGCCGACCACCTCGTAACCGGCGGCCTGGAGCGAGGCGAGCGAGTCCCGGAAGTCACAGGCCTGCTTGGTGCAGCCGGGCGTCATCGCGGCCGGGTAGGCGTACAGGATGACCCGGCGACCGCGCAGCGCGGCCAGGGAGAGCGTCTCCCCGGTGTCGGTGGGGAGGGTGAAGTCGGGTGCGGGGTCGCCGGGGGCGAGCCGGTCGGGCGCGGTCATGGCGACGACCCTACCGCCGGGCTACGACACCCCGGCCGCTCCCCGCCGGGACACCCGGGACGTTCCCCCGCCGCACGGCCCCGCCCGGTGCGGCGCGCGCCACGCCCCGGCGTTCCCGCTGCGTGCGGTACGGCGGCCCGTGGGGGACCGACGGTGGCCCGGCGGTGAACAACACCCCTGCCTTGTTGCCGCATCTTGGCAACAACCCGCGCCGGGAAATAGGCTGGGCCCGCCGGCCAACTGGAGGTCACGTGGAAACCCTGGCGATGCACATCTCGAACGGCATCATCAACGGTCCGGTCGCGGGGATCTTCGCCGCCGTCGCGCTGGCGGCCCTGACCTTCTGCGTGCTGCGCGGCCGGCGTGACCTGGACGACCGGCTCGCGCCGATGGCCGGCCTGGTCGCCGCGTTCATCTTCGCCGTGCAGATGCTCAACTTCCCGATCTTCACGGCCGGGGTCTCCGGTCACCTGCTCGGTGGCGCGCTCGCCGCCCTGCTGGTCGGCCCCTGGGTCGGCGCGCTCTGCGTCTCGGTGGTGCTGATCGTGCAGGCCCTGGTCTTCGGCGACGGCGGCGTCGCGATGCTCGGCCTGAACATCACCAACATGGCGCTGCTCGGCACCGCGGCGGCATACCTGCTGATCGCCGGCCTGCTGCGGGTGCTGCCCCGCACCCCCACCGGCCTGGCCGTGACCGCGTTCGTCTCGGCGCTGGTCAGCGTGGTCGTCGCCGCCCAGGGGTTCGTCGTGCAGTACTGGCTGGGCGGCACCACCGACCTGGGCGGCAACCTGACCGGCCTGGCCGGCACGATGGCCGGCGTCCACCTGCTGATCGGCATCGGCGAGGGGCTGATCACCGCGACCACGGTCGCCACCGTGGCCAAGGTCCGACCCGATCTGGTGTACGCGTTGCGCGCGTTGAAACCGGCGACCGCGCCGGCCCCCGTTCCGGCTGTCGGAGGTGCCCGGTGAGGAAGCGTTCCTGGGGTTTCGTGGCGGCCGGCCTGCTGGTCGCCCTGGTGCTGGCCGGGGTGGTCAGCAACTACGCCTCGTCGCACCCCGACGGTCTGGACTCGTCGCTGCTCAAGGGCTGCACGGTCAACGCCGACGACGAGATCACCGGCGGTTCCTGCCCGGCCCAGCAGGCGAAGGACCACGAGTTGGCCGACAGCCCGTTGGCCGACTACGGCATCCGGGGCGTGGACAACGGCTTCCTCTCCACCGGCCTGTCCGGGGTGGCCGGCGTGCTGCTCACCTTCGCCGTCGGCGGTGGCGTGTTCTGGCTGCTGCGCCGTCGTGGCCCGGCCGACGCCCCCGACACCGGCGGCCGGTTCCCGGCCGACGCATCCGGCACCGGGCAGTCCCCGGCCGACGGGCGGCACACCGGCGACCGGCAGTCCGCCGGCACCGCCGGCTGACCGGGCGGTACGACATGGGTGCCGGACACGCGCACGTGCTCTACCGGGACACCCCCTCCCCGGTGCACCGGCTGGCGCCCGAGGTGAAGATCGCCGCGATGGTGCTGTTCACCGTGGCGGTGGTGGCCACCCCGCGCGAGGCGTTCTGGGCCTTCGGCGGGTACGCCCTGCTGGTCGCCGTGGTCGCCGCGCTGGCCCGGGTCGGCCCGCGCTGGCTGCTGCTGCGCGCCACGATCGAGGTGCCGTTCGTGCTGTTCGCGGTCGCCCTGCCGTTCCTCGGGGCGGGCCCGCGTACCGACTTCGCCGGGTTGAGCCTGTCGGTGGACGGTCTGCACGGGGCGTGGAACATCGTCGCCAAGGGCACCCTGGGGGTGCTCGCGTCGCTGCTGCTGGCCGCCACGACCACCACCCGGGACCTGATCGTCGGCCTGGACCGGCTGCGCTGCCCGCAGATCGTCACCCAGATCGCCACGTTCATGCTGCGCTACCTCGACGTGCTGGTCGGCGAGGCCCGCCGGATGCGGGTGGCCCGGATCTCCCGGGGTGACGACCCGCGGTTCCTGTGGCAGTTGCGCGGGTTCGCCGCCGGGGTGGGCGCGCTGTTCCTGCGGGCCTTCGAGCGGGGTGAGCGGGTCTACCTGGCGATGCTCTCCCGGGGGTACACCGGGCGGATGCCGGCGGTCTGGCAGGGGGCCGGGGCGGCGACCGCCGGGCAGTGGGTGTCGGCGGCGACCGTGCCGCTGGCGGCGGTGGCGATCGCCGCCGCCGCCGTCGTCCTGACATGATCGGGGGCGTGCCTGACGCTGTCTCCCTGGACGTCCGTGGCCTCCGGTACGCCTACCCGGACGGTCACGTCGCCCTGGCCGGGGTGGACCTGGCCGTGCCGCGCGGTGGGCGGGTGGCCCTGCTCGGCCCGAACGGCGCGGGCAAGACCACGCTGGTGCTGCACCTCAACGGCATCCTCACCCCGACCGGGGGGTCGGTGAGCGTGGGCGGGCTGGCGGTGTCCCGGGACCGGGACACCCTGGCCGAGATCCGCCGCCGGGTGGGTGTCGTCTTCCAGGACCCCGACGACCAGCTCTTCCTGCCCACGGTCGCCGAGGACGTGGCGTTCGGCCCGGCTAACCTGGGCCTGCGCGGTGCCGAGTTGGCCGCCCGGGTGGACGAGGCGTTGACCGCGGTGGGGATGGCCGAGCACCGGGACCGCGCCCCGCACCACCTGTCGTTCGGGCAGCGGCGTCGGGTGGCGGTGGCCACCGTGCTGGCGATGCGCCCGGAGATCCTGGTCCTCGACGAGCCGTCGTCCAACCTGGACCCGGCGGCCCGCCGGGAGCTGGCCGGGATCCTGCGTGCCCTGCCGGTGACGCTGCTGATGGTCACCCACGACCTGCCCTACGCGGCGGAGCTGTGTGAGCGGGCGGTCATCCTGGACGCGGGCCGGATCGTCGCCGACGCGCCCACCGTCGACCTGCTCGCCGACGCCGACCTGCTCTCCCGCCACCGCCTCGAACTGCCCTACGGCTTCCACCCCCGACCGATCGGCTGACGACCGGGGACACCGTTCGCCGGGCCACGTCCGGTGGCGGGTCAGGTCCGGGCCGGCTCGGCGGCGGGCCGGGGCGCGGCGGCGCGGGCGGCGGCGTGCAGCCGGAGCAGGCCGGCGGCGACCGCACCCACCCCGGCGACCAGCACCACGGTCAGCAGCACCCGCGCGGTGCCGCCCGACCAGGGCACCGGGGCGACGGCGCGGGACAGCACGGTCAGGTTGGCGACCCCGACGAAGAGGGCCAGACACGCCCCGGCCAGCGCGAGCACGAAGTCGGCGGCGGGCCGGCGGGCCAGCGCCCACCCGCCGGCGGCCACCGCGCCCAGCCCGGTCAGCAGCGGCCAGAGCTGCCCGGCGGCCAGCCCGAGCAGCAGTCCGCCGACGCCCTGCGCCCCGGCGTCCCACTCGCGGCCGAGCACGAGGGTGACGGCGGCGGCCCCGCCGAGGGCGAGCACCGCGCCGACGCCGCGTAACGCCCGGGTCCCGGCCGGCAGCAGCCCCGCCGCGCCGACCAGCAGCGCGCCGAGGGTGACGGCCACCCACCAGGGGTACGGGTCAGGTGGCGGCACCCAGTCGAGGGTGCCGCGCAGCTCCACCGGTTCGTCGCCGTCGCGCAACGCGACGCTCCACTCCCGGACCCGGTGTTCCCGGTTCGGGTCGGCGGCCACCGGGGCGGGCACCCCGGACTCCCGCCACAGGGCCCGCTGGTCGTGCCAGCGGACCCGCCGGTCGTCGCCGATCCGTCGCCACTGCGGGGCGGCGGCCGGGTCGGCGGTGGCGGGCAGCGCGGTGTCCCCGGCGAGGGTGCGGTTGAGGTACGTGGCGGGGGAGCGGACGTTCTCGTACACCCCGCCCGGCCCGACGCGCAGGTACGGCTCCCCGGAGTAGCCGATCACCTCGACGTCCCGGTCGGAGTGGTTGACCAGTTCCAGCCGGGCGCCCGCCTCGACGGCCCGCGCGGTCAGCCCCGGCCGGGCGGGGGTGATCCCGGTCACCGTGGTGCGGTAGTCGGTGCCGTCGGGGGCGTCCGCCCCGTGCGCGTACGCCGGCGCGGCGCAGCCGAGGAGGCCGAGCAGTACGGCGGTGACCAGCAGGACGGCCCGCCGCAGGGGTGCCTGGTTCACCTGCCGGCCGCCTCCACGGCGGCGGTGATGCCCGCCGGGCTGCGGTCCTCCACGGCGGTGCCGTTCACCTTGATGGTCGGGGTGCCGGTGACCCCGGCCTTGCTGGCGTCGTCGGTGACGTGCTCGGTCCACGCCGTGTACGTGCCGTCCCTGACGCAGGAGCCGAAGTCGTCCCTGTTCAGCCCGACGCCCGCGCCGATGTCGATCAGTTGGTCGTTGCTCAGCCCGGCGCTGCCCTCCGCCGGCTGCTGGGCGAACAGCGCGTCGGTGAACTCCTTGAACTTGCCGCCCTTGGCCGCGCAGCCGGACGCGGCCGAGGAGCGGGTGGAGTATTCGGTGGTGGAGAACCGGTTGAGGTAGGCGACCGGGTGGAAGACCACCTTCGCCTTGCCGGAGCTGACCAGCTGGTTGATGGTCTCCCCGCTGGTCTGCTGGAACTGCTTGCAGGCCGGGCAGAGGTAGTCCTCGTAGAGGTCGATGGTGACCGGGCCGGTGCCGAGCACGACGCCGGTGCCGGCGTCGTTCGCGCCGGGCGGGGCGGTGAAGGTGTCCGACTTCTGGCTGGAGTAGACGCTCCACCCGATCAGCCCGGCGATGACCAGCACCACCACCGCCCCGACGGAGGTCCAGAGGGTCCGCTTGCGGCGCTTCTCCCGGGCGATCTGTTCGCGGACCACCCGCGCGGCCTGGTTGCGTCCCTTACGACTGCTCATCGTCGTCCTCCACGGATGGGTCGCCCGCGAGCCAGCCGTCCACCGAGAACGGGGTGCGGGGCCAGATCAGCAGGAATCCGGCCAGGGCCAGGAATCCCAGGTCCCGGAGGATCTCCGGGAGGTAGCTCGGGGACTGGCCGGCGGCGAGTTGTCCGCCGCTGCCGAAGCACCCGCAGTCGATGGCCAGGCCGCGCGCCCAGGCCGAGGCGATGCCGGCGACGAAGACCACCAGCAGCGCGGCGGAGATCCCGGCGCTCAGCCGGGTCGCCAGCCCGGCGAGCAGCAGCAGGCCCAGCGCCAGTTCCACGAACGGCAGCGCGGCCCCGACCGCCGTCGCCACCTCGTAGGGCATCACCTGGTACGCGTTGACGGCCCGGCCGGACGCGGCGAGGTCACCGACCTTCGTCGCGCCGGCGTACAGCCAGACGGCGGCCAGGCCGAGCCGGGCGGCGACACCGAGCCAGGGGCGGACGAGCGGCCAGCGGCCGGCCGGGCTGCGTGTGGTGGTCACCCTCATTGGTCGTCCCGCCCGGGCCTCGGGTTCCCCGGGGTGACCGGTCGCCGGGTCGCCGGCCGGGGCACCGGGTGCCGGTCGGGGCCGGGCGGTGGCCCGCTACGGCCGGTGGCGGAGGGGTCGCGGTGAGCGGGGATCACGACAAGCCAGGCTACGCGGCGTGGCGGGGGCGGGCAGGGTCGTTCGGCCCTTTCCATGGTCCCGCTCACGCCGGGAACTTTTTCCCGCTGCCGTACGACTACCTGCTCATGACGCCCCACCACCTGCGGCAGGCGCCCCGGCCGCCGTGGACGCCCCGTGCCGTCGCGGGGTGGCCGGGTGGGCGTACCGGGCCGCGGTCAGCGAGCATGGCGGGATGAACGCAGTCGATCGTCGCCGGCTGGCCCGGCTGGGGGCCGCCGCCGGCCTGCTGGTCACCCTCGTCGCCCTGCTGCTCGCCCCGGCCGGGCCGGCGAGCGCCCACGCCGTGCTCTCCAGCAGCAGCCCGGTGGCCTCGTCCGTGGTGCCGACCGCCCCGTCAGAGGTGGTGCTGACGTTCAGCGAGTCGGTCCGCAAGGTGCCCGACAAGGTACGTGTCATCGCGCCGGACGGCTCCCGCGCCGACCGGGGTGAGCCCCGGTTCGAGGGGTCGGTGGTGACGATCGGGGTGGACCCGGCCGGCCCGCAGGGCACCTACCTGGTCAGCTACCGGGTGATCTCCGCCGACAGCCACCCGGTGTCCGGGGCGTTCACCTACTCGGTGGGGGCTCCGTCGACGCCGCCGACCGACGCCGGCTCGGACAGCCGGGCCGACCCGGTGGTCGGCGTGGGCGTGAAGGTGACCAAGTACCTGGGGTACGCGGGCCTGCTGCTGGTGGTGGGTCCGGCGCTGGTGCTGGCCGCCCTCTGGCCGCTGCGGCTGTCCCGGCGGGGGCCAGCCCGGCTGCTCTGGTCCGGCGTGGGGCTGCTGGCCGTCGCGACGGTGGCCGAGGTGTGGATGCAGGTGCCGTACACCGCAGGTGGGGGGTTGTTCGACGTCACCGGGGAGGGCCTGTCCGAGGTGCTGGGCAGCGGCTACGGCACCGCGCACCTGATCCGGCTGGGCCTGCTCGCGGCGGCGGTGTTCCTGCTCCGGCCGCTGACCAGGGGGCCGGTGGGGCGTACCGACGGGATCATCCTGACCGGGCTCGGGGTGGCCGGGCTGTTCACCTGGCCGCTGGCCGGGCACCCGGCGGCCTCCCCGGCCCCGGCGGTGTCGGTCCTCGTCGACGCGGTGCACCTGGGCAGCATGGCGGTCTGGCTGGGCGGCCTGGTGATGCTGGCCGGGTTCCTGCTGCGCCGGGCCGACGAGCGGGAACTGGGGGCGATCCTGCCGATCTGGTCCCGCTGGGCGGCGCTGGCGGTGGCGGCGTTGCTGCTGGCCGGCGTCGTGCAGGGGCTGATCGAGGTGGCCAGCGTCGAGGCGCTCACCGGCACCACGTACGGCCGGCTGCTGCTCGCCAAGATCGGGCTGTTCGCGCTGGTGGTGGCCGTGGCCGCGTACTCCCGGCAGTTGGTGCGCCGACGGACGGCGGCGGCCCGGCCGCTGCCGGTGCGGCGCGCGGTCTGGGTGGAGTTGGCGATCACCGCGGTGATCCTGGGGGTGACGGCGACCCTGGTGCAGACCCCGCCGGCCCGGACCACCGTCGACGGGGGTTCCGGTGCCGACGCCGGCTACTACTCGACGACGCTGACCAGCCCGATCTACTCGCTCCAGGTGGAGCTGGACCCGGCCGAGCGGGGCAACAACTCGATGCACCTGTACGCGTACACGCCGGACAACCGGCCGCAGCCGGTGGTGGAGTGGAAGGCCACGGCCGCGCTGCCCTCGGCCGGCGTCGAACCGATCGACATCCCGCTGCTCAAGCTCACCGACAACCACGCGACCGGGGAGTTCAGCTTCCCGTCGGCGGGTGAGTGGCAACTGCGCTTCACGGTCCGTACGTCCGACATCGACCAGGCCACGGTGACCGCCACCGTGCCGATCAAGTAAAGAAGGGTCCGTCCCCGATGATCCGTCTCCGGCGCTCCGCATCCGCCGCCGCGCTCACCCTCGCCGCCGTCACCGCCACGGTGCTCGGCTTCGCCGGGCCGGCCGCGGCGCACGTCACGGTCAACCCGAAGGAGGCGACCCAGGGCAGCTACGGCCGGTTCGCCATCCGGGTGCCCAACGAGAGCGACACCGCCTCCACCGTCAAGATCGAGGTGAACCTGCCGGACAACGCCCCGGTCGGCTCGGTCTCCACGATGCCGGTGCCGGGGTGGACGGTGGCGGTGGAGAAGCGCAAGGTGGACCCGCCGATCGAGGTGCACGGCAGCCAGCTCACCGAGGCGGTGTCGAAGCTCACCTGGACGGCCGCCGCCGGCGGTGGCGTCAAGCCTGGCGAGTTCCAGGAGTTCCCGGTCTCGCTGGGTCCGCTGCCGCAGGTGGACAGGATGGTCCTCAAGACGCTCCAGACCTACTCCGACGGCAACGTGTCGCGCTGGATCGAGGAGCCCATGCCGGGTGCGGAGGAGCCGGAGAACCCGGCGCCGGTGCTGACCCTGACGGCGGCGGCCGGGTCCCCCTCGGCGGCCCCGCCGGCGGGCGCGTCGGCCGCGAAGGACGACGACGATGACGACGACTCGGGTTCGACGGCGGTCGTGCTGGGCGTCGCCGGTCTGCTGGCCGGGCTCGGTGGGCTGGCCCTCGGCGGCCTGGCCTTCGCCCGGACCCGGCGGGAGCCGACGCCGAAGTCCTGACCCGTACCACCCGCACCGGCCCGTCGGACCCGTCCGGCGGGCCGGTCGCGTCGTGCGGTGACGTCGACGCCGGACGGGCCCGGACGCGGTGACGGCCCTCCGCGCTGCCGACGCGGAGGGCCGTCTCACCGGGGGATCGGTGTGCCGTGAGTCGTGACCGACTAAAACAAGATTAGCGCCAAAGATCGGACAAGGGAATATATGTCCTATTGGTGCTGCCGGACGGCGGTCGGCACGGGCTCCCGCGCCCGCTGCCGCCGGACCGGCAGCAGCACGAGCAACAGCAGCGCCAGCAGCACGTACGCGTTGCGCAGCAGGAACTCCCAGGGGTTGTCCGTGCGGGCCGGCGCCACCCCCCAGTCGTAGAACGAGACCACCCCGTAGACGATCACCAGGCCGGTGCCGGTGGCGAGGGTGAGTAGCCGTCGTCGGTGGCGCGCCCCCGCCGGGGTCTGCGGGTCGGCGTCGAGCGCCGCGTCCACCAGCACCACCACCGCCGGGATGAACCAGTAGATGTGGTGGGTCCAGGTGATCGGGCTGACCAGCCCGCCGACCAGCCCGGTGAGGGTGAGGCCGGTCAGCCAGTCACCGGACCCGGCGGCGCGGGCCGCCCGCCACAACCCGTACCCGAGGATCGCCACGACCAGCACCAGCCAGAGCAGCCGGTTCGGCTCCTGCGGTGCGTCGATCCGGCTGAGCAGGCCGAACAGCGACTGGTTGCCCGTGTAGTCGGTGCGCCCCACCCGGTCGGTGGCCCACAACTCGTGGGTCCAGAATCGCCACGAGTCGCGGGGGGCCACCGCAGCGGCCAGCAGCGTCGCCGTCGCCGCCGTGACACTCGCCACCGCCGCCGCCCGCCACCGCCGGGTCACCAGCAGGTAGACGATGAAGATGCCCGGGAACAGCTTGAGCGCCGTGGCCAGCCCGACACCCACCCCGGCCCAGCGCCGTGCCTGCGGCACGGCGAACAGCAGGTCGGCCAGGATCAGCACCACCAGCAGCATGTTGATCTGACCGAAGGTGATCGTCTCCCTGGTGCTCTCCACCGCGAAGACCAGCAGCAC
The DNA here is from genome assembly GCF_030518815.1 of Micromonospora cynarisoli. Lineage (NCBI taxonomy): Bacteria > Bacillati > Actinomycetota > Actinomycetes > Micromonosporales > Micromonosporaceae > Micromonospora > Micromonospora cynarisoli. Next base: position 6,139,642 of record NZ_CP130426.1, read on the forward strand.
CGCCACGGTGAGCGCGTACGTCCGGTGCAGACCGTGCCGGGCGATCACCGGGCCCACCAGCCAGCGGGTGGTGACCACGACGGCGACGCAGGTCAACGCCGTGAAGATGACGATGGTCAGGCCCAGCGGCAGCACCCCGAACGGCCGCAGCAGCAGGGCGCTGAACGGCGGGTACGTGAAGTACAGCTCACCCTGCACCCGGTCGGGCTGCACGTAGTCGTAGAGCGGGTGCCCGGACGCCCACCAGTCCATCGCCCGCATGTAGATCTTCAGGTCGAAGAAGTCGTGCACCAGGCCCGGCAGGTAGAGCGCCGGCAGCACGGCCGCCAGCGCCAACACCGTGACGACCCGGCGGACCGTACGACTTCGCTGGTCCTCCGGGGCGGTGACGGGGGACGCGACGGATTCGGCGGGCACGGGGAAACCCTAGCGGTCCCACCCCGCGACGGTGCCGAGGCGCGGGCACCTGGGCTGCGCGTAGTCTGTTCCGGTGGCTGACCTTCTCGTCTGGATCGACTGTGAGATGACCGGGCTCGACCTCGGCAGCGACAAGCTGATCGAGGTGGCCGCACTGGTCACCGACCCCGACCTCAACGTGCTGGGGGAGGGTGTGGACGTGGTCATCCACGCCGACGAGGCGGCCCTGGAGGCGATGCCGGAGATCGTCCGCACCATGCACGCCAAGTCGGGTCTCACCGAGGAGGTGCGCCGCTCCACGGTCACCCTCGCCGAGGCCGAGGACCTGGTCCTGGAGTACGTGACCAGCCACGTGAAGGACCCGCGTACCGCGCCGCTGTGCGGCAACTCGATCGCCACCGACCGGGGCTTCATCGCCCGGGACATGACCCGGCTCGACGCCCACCTGCACTACCGCATGATCGACGTGTCGTCGATCAAGGAGCTGTGCCGGCGCTGGTACCCCCGGGTGTACTTCGGCCAGCCGCGCAAGGGGCTGGCGCACCGGGCACTGGCCGACATCCGGGAGAGCATCCGCGAGCTGGAGTACTACCGGCGCACCCTGTTCGTGCCGCTGCCCGGCCCGGACGTCGAGACGGCGAAGGCGATCGCCGCGCAGCTCTAGGCAGGTGCCCGCCGATGGGCGCAACCCGCTGGACGGGCCCTGCCCGGGTGTGGCTATTATTAGTCCGCACCCGCCCGGGAAACCGACGCGGACGGCATGGTGGCTGTAGCTCAGTTGGCAGAGCACCGGGTTGTGGTCCCGGTTGTCGTGGGTTCAATTCCCATCAGTCACCCGGTTGGTGGATGTTCTCCACCGCAGGCCCCCTCACGCGAGGGGGCCTGAGTCGTTTCCGGGTCTGGAGTCGCCCCGGGTTCGGCTGCCCTACGCACGGACCCGGCCCCCGCCTGGTGGCGGGGGCCGGGTCCGTGCGGTCTGCCTCAGGGGTCAGGACGTCGGCTCGGCGCTCGGCGTCGGCGTGTTCCCGGCGTCCGGCTGCCCGGCGTCCGGGTCGTACGGCAGGGCGCTGCCCTTGACGTACTCGTCCCAGCTCATGTTCCAGTCGGTCCAGCCGTTGCCGTTCTGGAGCTTGCGCTCGGTGCCCTTGACGGTGATCGGGTCACCGATCTTGGTGTTGGCGAACAGCCAGGCACCGTCCTTCATCGACACGTTCACGCAGCCGTGCGAGACGTTCGTGGTGCCCTGCTGCCCCTCCGACCAGGGGGCGGCGTGGATGAACTCGCCACCCCAGGTGAGCCGCTGGGCGTAGTCGATCTTGGTGCGGTAGCCCTCCTCCGGGCCCAGCTCCTCCATGGTGTCGAAGACCGTCTTGCGCAGCTTCTCGATCACCACCATCGTGCCGCTGGACGAGGGGGTGCTCTTCTTGCCCAGGCTGACCAGGATGGTCTTGACCACCTTGCCGTCCTTGGTGACGGTCATCCGCTTGGTCTTGTTGTCGACCTGCATCACCACCGACGGGCCGATCTTGACGTCCACGGTCAGGTCGGACCGGCCGTACCAGCCGTCGCCCATCGGCAGCCCACCGGCCCGCACCCGGTACGAAACCGTCGTGCCCGGCTGCCAGAACTCCTTGGGCCGGTAGCGGACCTCGGTGGGGCTGACCCAGTGCCAGACGCCCTCCTGCGCCGGGGTGCTGGTGACCGTCATCCGGCGCTGCACGTCGTCGCGGTAGTCCTCCGGGACGGCCCGACCGAACTTCACGATCAGCGGCATGCCCACGCCGACCACCTGGTTGTCGCCGAGGAAACTCGTCACCCGCACCTGCTTGTCCGGCTTGGCCATCACCGTGAAGGCGCTGGTGGCCGTGGCCGGCTTGCCGTCCTCACCGGTCGCCGTGACGGTGGCGGTGTACTTCTTCCCGTACTCCAGCGCACCGTCGGGCAGCCAGCTCGCGCCGTCCGCGGCGAGCTTCCCCTCGACGGCCTTGCCGGCGTCGTCGGTGAGCGCGACGGTGGTGTCCTTCGCGTCCTTGGCGGTGAAGACGATGCCGGTGGAGGCCGGGACGTCGGTGGCGTCGGCCTTCGGCTCGGTGATCGTCGCGCTGGCCTTCGGCGCGGCCTGCTCGCCGCCGCCCTGCCAACTCGACGGCTTGTCGCCGCCCGAGCCGGTGCAGGCGGAGGTGAGGGCCAGCGCCGCGGCGAGGACCCCCGCCGCGAGCACCCGGCGTCGACCGGTACGCCCGGTCAGGTGGTCCTGGACAACTCGCATGATTCCCTCACAGTCGTGGTCCCCGATGTCCCCATCGTCCCTCACAGACGCGGCGGCACGCCCATCGGTTGCGAACGGTGAACTGAAACACGCCGCCGAGCGGGGCGCGACCACGCTGGGTCATCGGCCCGTGCCGGTCCGGGTCGGCACGGCGCACCGACCCGGACCGGAGGTCAGACCAGTGGACCCGAGCCGCCGTGCGGCACCGGCACCGCGCTGCCCTTGACGAAATCCGCCCAGGTCAGGCTCCATGCCGTCCACCCGTTGCCCGGTTCGAGCTTGCGCGGGGTGCCCTTGACCGTGATCGGGTCGCCCACCTTCGTCTGGGAGAAGAGCCACCGGCCCATCGCCATCGACACGTTGACGCAGCCGTGCGAGACGTTCCGGCGGCCCTGCACCCCCTCGGACCACGGTGCCGCGTGAATGTACTCGCCGCCCCAGGTCAGCCGCTGGGCGAAATCGATCTCGGTGCGGTACTGGTTGGCCGGGTCCGGTTCGTCCATGGTGTCGAAGACGGTCTTCTCCTTCTTCTCCATCACCACCATGGTGCCGCTCGACGACGGGGTGCTCTTCTTGCCCAGGCTGACCGGCAGCGTCTTGATCAACTGCCCGCCCTGGAAGACCTCCATCTGCTTGGTGGCGTTGTCCACCTTCATCTCGAAGGCCCGCCCGATCTTGGCGGTGGCCGACCGGTCCACGTTGCCGTACCGGCCGTTGCTCAGCGGAATCCCGGCCAGCGCGATCCGGACGCTCAACGTCGTCCCCGGCTGCCAGTACTCAGGCGCCCGGTAGTACGCCTGGGTGCCGTTGGAGACCCAGTGCCAGGCCCCCGGCTGCGGCGGATCGGTCTTGACGAACATCCGCTTCTGGACGGCCGCCCGGTCCTTCTTCGGGATACCCGGGCTGAACTCGGCCACCACCGGCATGGCCACGCCGTACGTCCGGTCGTCGAAGAGGTACAGGCCGGAGCCGATCATCGACCTCGGCTTGGCCATCGTGGTGAACGTGCTCACCCCCTGCCGGGGCTGGCCGTCCGCGCCGGTGCCGGTCACCGTGGCCTTGTATTTGGTGTTGTACTTCAGGGCCGACGACGGCACCCAGGAGCTGCCGTCCAGACGCATCTTTCCGTCGACCTGCTTGCCGTCACCCGTGGTGAGGGTGACCGAGGAGACCTTTCCGCCACCCGGGAGGTCGGCGTTGATCTCGGTGCTGACCGGTCTGCCCTTCGCCCCGTCCGCCGGGCTGACCGTCAGGCCGTCCGCCGTCGACGCCGACGGCGACGCGCCGCCTGACTGCGCCGGGGTTGCCGCCTCGGCGCTCGGCGAAGCCACGGTGCCGCCGACGAACTCGACTTCCTTCTTCTGGTCGCCGCCGCAACCGGCCAGAGCCAGCGACGCCGCCAGGACGAGAGCGCCCGCCATCGCCCTGCCCCGCGTGAACCTGCCCATCCCCACCTCTGTTCTCGCGTGCCTGGCGGACATCGTGCCCCATGCCGGCCACCGGCTCGATCCCGGACGTGCGCCGTCGGGGGGATGTGCGAGCTTTTGCCCGTTAAGCTCGCCCGAAGGATGGAGCCGGGTATCGGATTGGAACCCCGCTCATGGCCCGTGCTAGTGTTCTCTCCGTTGCCAACGAGCGCCGCTAGCTCAACTGGCAGAGCAGCGGACTCTTAATCCGCGGGTTCGGGGTTCGAGTCCCTGGCGGCGCACCACCGAAAAGGCTCTGACCTGGGGTTTCACCCTGGGTCGGAGCCTTTTGGCGTTTCTGTCGGTGGTGCGGTGTCTCGGTGGGTGCTCGGGAGCCGTTGGACCGTTGCGGCTTCCGGTGGACTGGTGGCCTTGTCGTGGAGGCTGTCGGTCGTACGGGCTCCTTGGTGCGGCTCGTCTTGTGCTGGTGATGACGCCTGGTGGTGTCCGTACGAGTGATCGCGCCCGGGTCTGGCCACCGTGAGGGCCCACCGTGGGGGTTCCGGGCGGGGCGGCGTGCCTCAATCCTGTGGTGGATGTTCGTCGGCGCCGGCCTGCATGTTGACTTGCCGTCACAGGGCTGATGCGCTGAGCTGCTGATCGATGGATTGGTCGTCCTGGCGGGGTGGTCGTGGGCGTGCAGGTAGATCCCGAGTGGTGGAGTTCGGGAGTCTGGAACGGTCGGCCGATCGGCGAGTTCCTGCAGCGGCGAGACGTGACCGCCGCCTTCCGGTTTCTTCATGCTCGCGGTGTGTCCTATGGCAGGATCGCGGCTCTTGTCGGCGTTTCACCTAACCGTGCTGCGGAGATCGCCAAGGGCGTCCGGCAGGTCACGGCCTACGAGGTCCTGGAACGGATCGCGGTCGGTCTGAGTATTCCGCGTCCGGCGATGGGGCTTGGCCGGACCGACGACGCGGACGCGGTGCAGGATCGCAGCCACGCGACCGGTGTGGGCGTCGGGGCGGAGCGGCCGTTGGCGGGTGAGGGGACAAGCGTCGAGGTGAGCAGTCTTGCTCGGCTCCGGCTGGAACTGGACGAGGCCTTGGCGTCGGCGAGCGTCGCTCCGCGGCAGCTGGATCTGATCGAGGAGTCGGCCGGCGAGCACATGCGGGTGTACCCGTCTGCTTCGCCCCAGGTGGTGTTGTCGCTGTTGGCCGCTGACTGCCGGGAGGTTCAGGTCTTGTCGCGTCGGCGTCAGCCGGCGGTGGTCCAGGCCCGATTGTCGGGGGTGGCGGCGCTGTTGGCGACGATGTGTGCCGATGCGCTGATGCGGCTGGGGGATGTGGGCGAGGCCCGACGGTGGTACCGCACGGCGATCCATGCGGCGGATGACAGTGGACAGGCGTGGTTGAGGGTGCTGGTGCGGGCCCAGGCGGCGATGCTGCCCTACTACTTCGGAGATCCGCGTCAGACCGTCGCTGTCGCTGAGGAGGCACTGGCGGTGACCTCGACAGCCTCACCGTCAGGTGCCTTGGCGGCGGCGGGCCGGGCTCGGGCTCTGGCTCGGGTCGGTGCCACCGGGCAGGCGCGGGCGGCCATCGACCAGGCACGCCGGATGTTCGACCAGGCCGGCGACGAGGACACCGACGTGGCGTTCAGGTTTCCGGCGAAGCGGCTGCTGCTGTACCTCTCCGGGACGCACACGTGGCTCGGCGACACGACGGAGGCGTACCGGGTCCAGGACGAGGCGTTGCGGCTGTACGGGGCGGCTCCAGCGGTACCGATCGACGCGGCGCTCATCGCCCTGGACAGGTCGATGTGTCTTGCCCATGACCGGCGGGCGGCCGAAGCGGCAGCGACGGCACGCGAGGCTATCGCGGACCTGCCCGAGATGCAGCGGACGGAAATCGTCCTGACCAGGGCAATCGATGTGGTGTCGGCGATCCCTGGTAGCAACCGGCGCGGTGAGGTGGCCGCGTTGACGGACTACGTGCAGGTGTGCCGCGAGCGCGCCCGTAGGCTGGGGAGCGCAGCCGCTGCACTCGGTCCCTAGGAGCCCCATGTTCGTCGAGGCGCGCACCCGACCGGTGCTCGCCGAGGTGTGTCGTCGTCTGGGTTACCCAGAATCGGAGGCGGCCCTGCTCCGGCACCACACCAACGCCGTCTACGCCGTCCGTGACGTGGTGATCAAGATCGCCCCCGGTGACCTTGGCATCGAACGGGTGCGGGCGGTGGTAGCCGTGGTGGACTGGCTGGCCGCTCGACGGTTTCCCACGGTGGAGTTGCATCCGGGCCTGGCACAGCCGTTGCGGGTGAGCGGTCACGCCGTCACGGTCTGGCAGCGACTGGACCCTGCCGACCACCGCCCGATCACCGTCGCCGAACTCGGAACACTTCTCCGTGACCTGCACGCCCTGCCCGCCCCGCCGATACCGCTGCCGATCCTGCAACCGATCAACGGCATCGCCCGGTCCGTCGCCCGCTCCGAGATCCTGAACGGCAAGGAGCAGGATCTGCTGATGGACCGGCTCGAGGTGCTAGCGGCTGGCTGGGAGGCGATGCGGTTTCCCCACGGTCCGAGCCTTATCCAGTCCGACCCGCAGATCCGCAACGCGCTTCGGCGCTTCGATGGCACGCCTGTGCTGGCTGACTGGGACGGTGCCGTCCTCGGGCCCCGGGAGTGGGACATCGCGACAGTCGCTGTTCACTGCCGCCGGTTCGACCCTCCCGGCTGGGCGGCCTTCGCCGACTTCACCGCCGCCTACGGCTGGGATGTTACCTCCTGGCCCCGATTCGACGAGCTGTGCCAGCTCCGCGAATTGCAGATGATCGCGACCAACGCCCGCAAGTCCCGTCCCGGGACCGATGCCGCCGAGGAGGTGCGTCATCGGATCGCGGGCCTTATCGACGACGGCGCAGAGATCCGTCGGTGGCAGATTCTCTGAACCCAGCCCGCCGAATACTCTCGCCGTTCGCCGAATCGCGGGCGGTCGTGCTCAGACACGATGAGGTCCACCGTGGCCTGCCACGCTGGGTCTATCTTCCCGCCCGCCACGAAGCGATCGTGGACCCCAGGAAACGCGTAGGCGGAACGGTCCGGGCGAAGTCCTGAAACCTGGATAGCCAGACCGAGCCGCCCGTGTCCCGACCGGAGTCAACACCGGTCGACGTACCGGCCCGAGGTGGGTGCGGCACGGGGGCGGACGTGCTCCCAGAGCCGCGACACCGTGCCACCCTCTCGGTGCCTGTCGGAACAGGGGTAGGAGCATGCCTGCACGCAGAGCAACCTCCAGCAGGAATCCGCGAAGAACGCAGGACCCGGGAGTCGGGGGAGGCCCCGTGACCGGTGCTACGACCTGGCTCAAGGCTGGCCCTGCTGCTCCGGGCGGCACCGGCATCGTCGTCCAGGTGCGCGTGCCCGCCATCCGCACGCTGCCACCGCCCTCGACCACCACAACTGCGGCCGGGTTCCTGGAGAACTGGTCATGACCTTGTATGTCTCATCCCACACCGTCCAGCCCGATGGTCGGTTTCCGATGCCGGCCCCGGATCCGCTCAACTCGCGGTGGCGGATGCAGGGTCTGTCTACGGCAACCCAGATGCTGCGCCGGGGCTGGCGCTTTCTGCTCGGGCGCGAAGCGATTGCACCCGGTGGGGCCGGGCGATCACACGGCCGGCATCGCCGCCACTGCACCCCTCACGCGACCCCGCTGGGTGCCCGTCCCCGCCGAGGTGAGGGTGGTGTGCGGGCAGCTCAGCGGTCGGCGACAGGATCCGCGTCGCCGGCCCGGGCGATGGGACCGATGGCCACAGGGATCCAGGATGATCATCGGTTGGCGGAGGACGCCACTCCCGACTCGTTGGGGGTGGGCCGGGCCGGTTGTCCGACGTTGGCGCAGGAGTGGCGCGGGCGGGGCGGTCGGTGGTGACGCGTGTCGAACAGCCCCGCCCGCACCTGCCGATGCGCCCGTTGTGGCGGTGCCGAGCCTGCGGTGCCGAGTGGCCCTGCTCGCCGGCCCGGCTCCGCTTGCTGCGCGAGTACGAAGGATGTCGGGTGTCCCTGGCGCTCTACCTTGTCGTGATGCTCAACGAGGCCGTCCAGGACGCGTACCGGCTTGGGCTGTGCATCGACCTCGCCGCCTGGCACGTCCGCATGATCGCCTGGATAAGACGTCCGGAGGTGCCGGTTGAGCAAATGCATCGTTAGCAAGACCGTCCGCCCTGATCGCCGGGCGCTTCTACGTTTATCGAACTGAACGACGTCGATGCGATGCGCCTGACGGGTTTGCTCGGCGCGCCGTCCGGACTCGTTCCTGCCATCTCGCACTGAGCAGGCCGTTTCCGGCTCTGTCCCCACATCTCGTAGCCCTTCTTCCCGTTGCTGTCTCGCGCGGGCGGTGGCACACGCCCACACCCGCAAAGCTCTGCTCGTCACGGAGGTGTTCGATGCGTGACCTGCCCCCGTCCGCCCACGATCGGCTGCTGTACGCGTACGCGCACGCCACTGGCTCGATACCCCCACGTGGCGGGCCGTTGATGGAAGTGCCGTTGGAGGATCCGAATGCCGTGCGTGCCGCGCTGACCTCGGCGGTCGGGGAGGAGAGAACGGTGGTGGTGACCGGAACGCTCGATCGTCGGCTGGTTCTCATCCTGCAACCGTCAGGATCGTGGACGGCGGCAGACCTCTCCGGGCAGCCACATCGCAGCCGTGTGTGGCCCAACTGGACCGTCGGCCACCTACATGTCGCCGACCAGGACAGCTGGCTGTCCACCGCACGGATCACCGCCGAGGGACAGCGGCGGTTGCTGCGACCACGGCTGTTGCTCGCGTCGCTGTACCACCCGGAGCACTTCCCACTTCCTCGGTTCCCGCTGGCGATTTCCGACCTGGCCCGGGCAGCGCGGTCCACCCTGATCGGGCAGGTCGAGCTGATGGATATGCAGCTCGGCACCGGATTGGACGACATCGTCGCCCGGGTCCGCGAGGGTGTGGAGATACTCGGTGTGTCGGTGACCTTCGGCCAGCATGACCTGGCCACCAGACTGCTGGATGCCGTTGCTTCGCTCGACCGGCCGCCGCTGGTGGTCGCCGGCGGCTCGCTGACCGCCCGCAACGAGCGGATCCTGCTGGACCGCTATCCGAACCTGCTCATCTGCCGGGGCGCGGGGGAACCGACGATCACCGACGTACTGGCCCATTGGCACGGTGACCTTCAAATCGGGCAGATCCGAGGTATCGGTTTCCGGGACACCTCGCAGGCCCGCCTCCTGATGCCGATCAGCCGTTCCCGCCGGACCGCGACTGTGGCGAACCGGTCGCAGACCGACATGTGGCCGGAACTCGATCTACTCGATCACACCTTCGCGCACGGCGGCGTGGCGCAGCTGGAGTCGTCGCGAGGCTGCACCAACTACTGCTCCTTCTGCCCGCGGGGACACAAGGGGCAGTGGTCCGGGGCGCAGCCCGATGCGCTGCCCTGGCTCCTGCGCCAAATGAGGGCGGTGTTCGACCGGCACCCGAACCTGAACAAGACGATCTATCTGGTCGACGAGGAGTTCATCGGACGCGGTGACGACGCGGCCACCAGGGCCCTGCAGGTAGCGGACACGCTCGCCCAAACGGGGTTCACCTGGGAGACGAGTTGCCGGGTCGATCAGGTGGTCCGTCCCGACCGGGATCGTACCTGGCACCTCGAACGCGGCCACCTGTGGCGCGGTCTGGTCGACCGGAACCTGCGCCGCTGCCTGTTCGGGGTGGAGTCCGGGGTGACCTCGATCCTGGAGCGCTTCAACAAGGAGACCACCGGCGAGCAGAACGCCCTGGCCATCCGCACTCTCACCGCGCTGGGCGTGCCACCACGATTCACCTACATCACCTTCGACCAGCTGATGACCGCAGCCGAGCTACGGCAGACGTACGCCTTCCAGGGCCGCACCGACCTGCTGCTGCGGCCACAGCTCGACCTGAGCGTCGCCGAGATCATCGACGGGGTTCGTGACGAGCGGTGGGTCGCCGCCCACACCACCGGCCGCCCCTTCTACACCGGCATCAGCTACATGCTCGTCGGCATGGAATGCCTGATCGGCGCCGCCTACACCCGCCGCGCCGAAGCAGCCAGACTCACCGGAGCGGCGGACCCGTCGATGGGACGAGTCGAGGCCCGCTACGCCGACTGGCGCATCGGCGTGCTCGCCCACCGCTCCCAGCTGTGGATCGACCGGAACTTCGCCCTGGACTACACCCTTAAGTCCCTGGAGAAGATCCTCACCGGTCAGCCCTACGCCATGGTCCGCCACCTGCGCCGGCTGCTAAAGAACGCCGCCTACCGGCTCCTCGGCACGATGCTCGACGAACTCGACCGCACCGATCCGACCGCAACGGACCACCGGGACCTCGACGTGCGATGCCAGGCGGCGGCCAACATACTCCTGACCCAACTGCGCACCGACCTGGAGCCGGTTGTCGCCACGGTCGGTGCGGTCCTGCCCGCCGACCGTCGGGACATCCTTCGGCACGAACACCACCGATGGACCGCCACCCGCAGCTGGCAGCTGATCAACGCAGCCGACCCGTGCGGCACCTGAACGGACAACCCATGATCTCCATGCCACACCGCCACCTCGCCGGCCTCAACGCGCAGGTCTCCGCTATCGGGGCCGGCTGCTGGACCATCGGCGGCCAAGCCACCAACCGGGGCACCCCGATCGGCTGGGACGGCGTCGATCCCGACGCTGCCTTCGCCGGGCTCGAGCGCGCCTTCGAACGCGGCGTCACGCTCTACGACACCGCGGACGTCTACGGCCTCGGCCACTCCGAACGCCTGCTCGGCAAACTCATCCGAGTCACCGCACGCCACAACTTGACCATCTCCAGCAAGGTCGGCTATTTCACCGGCACCGCTCGCCACGCCTACCACCCCCTGCAGATGCGTGCCCAGCTCGCCACCACCCTGGACAACCTCGGCACCGATCACCTCGACATCTACTTTCTGCACAGCAGCGACTTCGGCTCGCACAACCGGTACCTGCCGGACGCCGTCAGCTTGATGCGGGCCTGGCGAAACGAGGGAATCATCCGGGCGGTCGGCATGCGCGCACCACACCGGTTCGCCGAAGAGTGGGCCGCCACCGACCGGCCGGAGGCAGCCGAAACGCGCCGTTGGCTGCACCTGTTCGACCAGGTACGCCCCGACGTGCTCACCACCCGCTACAACCTGGTCAGTCCGCTTTACGCCGACCACGAAACCGACATCTTCCGATTCGCCCACCGCAGGGGTGTCGGCGTCCTGATCAAACAGGTCCTCGGACAGGGCCTCCTGCTACGTACCGAGACAAGTGCCGATCAGCGGCGGTACAGCGTCGGTGACCACCGCAGCACCGACCCGGCCTTCAACCCGGAAAACCGCCGGCAGCTACACGCCCGACTCGCACCCCTCCGCGCCCGGTACGGACACACTCCTGCCGCCATGGCGCGCCTCTGCGTGCAGTACGCCCTGCACCACGCTCCCGATGCCGCCGTACTCGTCGGCTTTCGCAATGAGAGCCAGATCGACACCATCATCGCCAGCCTCGACCACCCACTCCACGCCGACGACATCACCCAGATCCGGGCTGTGCTCCACGCCAGCCCACACACCAACTGATAGGAACTACACCGTGCGCTACATCGAGGTCGAGAAGAAGTACAGCCTGCCCGACGCCGAGGGCCTCAAGGCCCGGCTCGTGGAGCTTGGCGCGAAGTCCGCTGAGCCGACCCGGCAGGTCGACGCCTACTACAACGCGCCGCACCGGAACTTCCTCGCTGCCGACACGATCTCCGAGTGGCTACGCGTCCGCATCGAGGACCACGGAGCGTCGATCAATTTCAAGCGGTGGCACCCGGTCGACGCCGTCGTCAAGACTCACGCTGACGAGTACGAGAGTCCTGTCGGGGACGTCGAGGCGGTTCGTCTCCTGCTGGCGGCTCTCGATTTCCGCCCCATGGTGACGGTCGACAAGACCCGTCAGGCGTGGACTCTCTCCGACGTCGAGGTCGTCTTCGATCACGTGGTGGACGCCGGTGACTTCGTCGAGTTCGAGTTCAAGGGGGAGGCCACCGACGTCGGCGATGCCACCCAACGCCTGGACGAGTTCATCGCCTCCCTCGACGTCGCCCTCGGTGAGCAGGTCAACAAGGGGTATCCGCACATCCTTCTCGGCCGCGACCACTAGACCTCCGCCGATCATCGGATGCCCTGGGACAGGGGCACTCGCGGGTCCTGCTGTCCCGTGACCATCAGGCGTACCGACAGATCCGCGCCTGAAGCCTCACCCTCCTGCGGCGGGAGCTTCGAGCAGCGTGCCGGCCGGAACGTGCGCCGTGGCGAAGGTGTCCCTGCTCGGGCGACGGCTTCGGTTGACGGCCGTGCGTGTCCGGAACCCGCCGGCTGAGCAGGCAGGAACAGTGCAGCCCGCTGACACGCCGATCGGTGGCTGTCGCGTGGGGCAGCTCCCCTGGCCCTGCGCCTGACCGTGCCGTTTGCGGGCTCTGCGGGTTGCCCATGGAGGCGGCAGGCGAAATTGAAGTTGGGAGAGGACTTCGTGGCCCATCAATCGGGGCCTGACAACTTGCTTCGCGGGGGGCGGCTGGCGTTGCGGTCTTCGTCGGGGTCGGGGCGGCCGGTGTCCCGGCAGGAGTTGGCCGATGCGGTCAACGCCTACGCCCACGCGCCCGCGGGGTGCTGTCGTACTGTGGGTGCCCGCTACGTTGGCCGGCTGGGGCGTGGGGAGCACCGGTGGCCGTTCGAGCCGTACCGCACGGCGCTGCGGGAGATCCTCGGTAAGACGACCAACGCCGACCTCGGGTTCTTCATCATCCAGGGACACGCCCAGGACCCTGAGGTGAGTCCGGAGGAATCCAGACTAAGTGGCAGGAGATTGTCGGCTTCCGGTGCCGACCTGGGCCGCCCGGTATCGGTAGCGGCGGCGGATGGTCCGGTCATGATGGCCCGAGCGGCGGTGGTGCGGGTGACCGTGAGCATCTACGCCGAGACGGTCACGGTGCTGGTCCCTCGCGACGACATGACCGGCGCTGTCGCGGTCCTCGCGGCGCCGGTCGAAGTGATGATCGAACCGTCGGGTGTGGTGAGGGACTGCCTCGCGCCTGGACTCGGTATACCGGCAACTGCGGCTGGCCCTGGCCAGGTGTGTCGGCTTCCGGCTCGGCGGTGCCGGTGACGAATGTGCGGGTGACGCAGTCGGCCATGGACGGCCGGGGTTCGTCGGGTCTGCGCTTGCCGGGGCTGATCAGTCAGCAGCAGGTGGCCGAGGCGCGTAGGGACCTCGGTCGGCGGTTGGCCGCGTGGCGTGTCGAGCGAGGGCTGACGCAGATGCAGCTCGCCAGAAGCATCTGTTACTCCCGTAGTTCGGTCGCTAACGCCGAGATCGGCCGGGACACCAGCGTTCGTCGGTTCTGGCAGGACGCCGACCGGGCGGTCGACGCACGAGGGGCGTTGTTGGCCGCGTTCGACCAGATGGCCGCGCTGGTACGGGACTTCAACGCCCAGCAGGCGCAGGCGCGGGACGAGGAACGCCAGCGACGCGCTGGCCGGACCGCCCCCCGGGCCAGTCACGCGGCGACGGGTGACTGCGGGTGCGGGACGGTGGTCGTCGGCCGGTGGACCGGACAGGAGACCCGCGCGTTACGCGAGGCCCTCCGGATGACCGTCCACGACTTCGCCCGCCACTGAGGTTCCTCCCGGGATGTGGACACCGGGTTATGCCGCGATCTGATGCAGCGTAGTCGGTGCGAGGTTCTGTTCGTAGTCGGTGGGGCTGAGGTAGCCGAGTGCGGAGTGGCGGCGTCGGTGGTTGTAGAAGGCGATCCACCGGAACACGTCGCGGCGGGCATCAGTCTCGGATGTCCAGCGTCGGTGGTCGACGTCTAACTCTCGCTTCAGGGTGGCGAAGAAGGCTTCGGCCAGGGCGTTGTCGTACGACGAGCCGATCCGCCCCGTCGAGCGGCGGATGCCGTGCCGTTGGCAGGCGTCGGCGAAGTCGCCGCTGCCGTACTGGGCGCCCCTGTCGGAGTGGAAGATCACGCCGTCGACCCGGCCGCCGCGGGCGGCGGCCGCGGCGTCGAGAGCGTCGATGACCAGGCCGGTGCGCATGTGGGTGTTGATCGACCAGCCGATCAGCCGGCGGGTGGCGATGTCGATGACCGTGGCCAGATACAACCAGCCGCCACCGACGCGTAGGTAGGTGATGTCGCCGCACCACCGCTGATCCGGTGCGGTGGCGGTGAAGTCCCGGCCGATCAGGTCCGGCACCGGCACAGCGGTCGGATCCGGCATGGTGGTGCGTTTGCGGCGGCGCAGGTGTCGGCCCACCACGTCGCGTTGGCGCATGATCCGCTCGACCCGCTTGCGGTTGACCCGCATGCCCTGGTGGTGCAGCTCGACGGTCACCCGCGGGGAGCCGTAGGCGCCGCCGGAGTCGGCGTGAACCTGGGTGATCTGCTCAGCGAGGGCGTCCTCGGCGGCGGCGCGAGCCTGCCGGGCCGGCTCACCCGCGATCCAGCGGTAGAACCCGGAGCGGGACACCGCCAGGACCCGGCACAGCCGCTTGACGCCGAAGGCGGCGCGGTGGGCGGAGATGAACCGGAAGCGGCTGGTCACCGAGCCATCTCCTTCGCGAAATAGGCGGCTGCCTTACGCAGGATCTCCTTCTCCTGCCGCAACTCCGCGACCTCACGCCGCAGCCGGGCGATCTCGGCGTCCTTGTCCGCCACCGACAACCCGTCCCCACCCGAGGAGGCCGCTGCGGCCCCGGCTCGACGTTCAGCGGCGCGGACCCAGTTCCGCAGCGTCTCGTGACTCATCCCCAGCTCACGGGCCACCTGATTGATCGGCCGCCCCGACGAGCGGACCAGGTCAACCGCGTCACGCCGAAACTCTTCCGTGTACTTCGATGGACGCCCCAACGGGGACACCCCTTCCTCTGGACCAACATCCAGTCTCAGGGTGTCCACATCTCAGGGGGAAGCCCAGACGTCGGGAAGAAGGTGTCCGGCCGCAAGCGTGGCCTGGCCGTGGACACCCTCGGTCTGGTCATCGCGGTCGTGGTGACAGCGGCGTCGGTCACCGACAACGCCATCGGCATACGGCTGCTCGACAAGGTCGTCGAGCACACTCCGACGGTCACCCAGGCCTGGGTCTGGCCATGAGGTCTCCGGTATTCAGGTTTGCTTGGTCGCTAACCCACTCACCGGAGACCTCTCCAGTTATCGATCACCGCCACGCCGCGACCTCACCCGGCCAACGCCCACTTACGAAACACGGGCTAGTACTGCATCGGCAGTAGGCGAATCGTATTCGGATCGGGTTCGTTGGTCAGCTCGTGACGGACGTTGATATCGACCGATAGCATGCGCCTCTCGCCCCGGACGGGAGGGCCGGCTGCGGCGCGCCGCCACCGCCGCGACCCTGGCCGCCGCGCTGCTCACCGTCACCACGGGGCCGGCGCAGGCGAGCTGGTACAGCGCGAGCATCGGCAACACCGCAGTGACCCTGCGGACTGCTACCACCCGAGCAAGGCGGCGCAGCTGAGCCAGAGCTGCACGCCCATCAAGACCGTGCCGGCCGGCACCGCGGCGCACATCATCTGCCAGCACTCCGGTCAGGATATCTACGGCGACCTGGTGTGGAACTACATCTCGTACAGCGGCGAGGAAGGGCACGTCGCCCACTACTGCACCTGCACGGGATACGCGAACTGGATCCGGGGCGTGGACGTCTGCAACTACTGATCTACCCGGCGACGCACCGGCCCTGACCCTGCCGGCCAGGGCCGGCGCGCTCCCGCGAGCCGATCAGGTGTGCCGGTCCACGGCGGCTGTGGGCTCCACATAGGACAGCCTCGCGACGCGCCGGCCGGCACTATAATGCACCCGGGTCGATACGCACGGTAAGCGGCCGACTGGCACCGGCACTGCCGGAGTGCCGACCGATGGAGAGGAACGCGGCGCCCATGGCCGAACCAGAATCCGCAGCCCCGCCGGGCACCCTACAGACCCTACGTGCACTTCCCCGCCCGGTGATCGTGCTGCTTGTGGGCATCGCGGTAAACCGGATGGGCGCCTTCCTCGCGATCTTCCTGATCCTCTACCTGACCAGCCTCGGGTTCAGCCCCGCCGCGGCGGGAGTGGTGCTGACCCTCTACGGGGTGGGTTCGATCGTCGGGGTGTTCGCCGGCGGGCTGCTGTCGGACCGGATCGGATCCCGCCAGGTCATCATCGCCTCCACGCTGCTGTCCAGCGTGGCGGTGGCCGCCATCGCCTTCGAAGAGGACTACAACTGGCTGCTCGTCACCAGCCTGGCCGCCGGAATCCTCACCGCCGCGTACCGCCCGGCCGCCTCCGCGATGTTGGCCGAGTTGACCCCGCTGCACCGCCTCGTCACCACCACCGCCGCGAGCCGGCTGGGCCTCAACGTGGGCGCCACCCTCGGCCCGTTGATCGGTGCGTGGCTGGCGACCCACTCTTTCACCGCCGTGTTCCTGGTCAATGCTGGGACTGCGCTCGTGTTCGGGATGGTCGCCGTCTTCCTGCTACCCGACGTGCGGTCCGCCGGACGACCGGGCGACCGCTCCGCCGCAGAGCAGGCCGCCACGACCAGCGAGGCCGGTACACCCCCGGCACGATCCCAGGACGCCCCTGGCCAGGTCGGCGAAGTGCTCGGCGGCAGAGGGCTGTTCCACGACCGCCGGTACCTCGCCGTACTGGTGGCGATGTTCGCCACCGCCCTCGCGGAAGTGCAATACCAGGTGATTCTGCCGCTGCACCTCGGATCACAGGGGCACCCGGTGTCGCTCTACGGCATCATCATCGCGCTCAACGGCGCCATCATCATCGCCGTGGAGTTGCCCCTGACCCGCAGTGTCCAGCGGTTGCCGATCAGGACCGCCATCGCGACAGGATCCCTGTGTATCGGGCTCGGCCTAGCCCTGTTCGGTTTCGCCGGGGGTGTTTGGATCTTCGTGGTCGGGGCGCTGATCTGGACGTTCGGTGAGATCGTCAACGCGCCGTCGCTGAACGCATACCCGGCGATGGCCGCCCCGGTGCCACTGCGTGGCCGGTACATCGGGGCTCTGTCGGCGGTGCAGTCGGCGGGCTACGCGTTCGGTCCGCTGCTCGGCACCACCCTGTTCCAGCTCTTCGGGCGCGCTGCCTGGGCGGTCTGCGCCGTCCTGGGCGTCGTCGCATTCGGCGCTCTCTGGTATGGCGTGCAGAACCGTTTCGCCGTCGTCGGGGCCACGGGGAAGCACCCGGTCACGACCTGATCGCGCCGGTGCGGCCGTCGGGCCCGTTGGCGCTGAAGCCTGCAGGCATGGGGCCGGGCTCGCCGCTCAGGCGCACCCGGCCTCGACAGCCTGGGGAAAAGGCCGGCCGAGCACCTCCCGCCAGCCGTCCTCCAGCGGCTCGGGTGGCACCACCGCCGACCAGAGCCCGTGCACCTCCGCGCCACGCAGTACCTTGCCCTGGTAGCTGCCGGCGCCTAGGGCGACCGCCCGCAGTCCGCCTTCGATCGCGTGCCGGATCGGGGCATAGACAGCCAGGTTGAAGTAAGCGAACGGCCCGGCCTCAGGGGCGAGCCCCGCAGCCCGGGAATAGAGGGTGTCGCCGTGGGCATAGCAGAGGGTGAAGCCGTTGATACGACCGTCTCGCTCATCCACGAAGACCACGCTGCCGCTGCCGAGATGCTTGTCCTGAAGGCGGAGATAGCGACCGATCTCCTCATCCGAGATGTCCGCACCGAACTTGCGTTGGTGACCACCCATCAGCGGGGTTACTTCGGTCAACACGTCCACGAGCCGGTAGCGCCCCAGCCGGGACCCCGACCCGGTGAAGGCCGTCAATTCCTTTCGCAGCTTGCTGCGCCGGGCGCTGGGGAAGCGGGCGAGGTAGCCCTCGAAGTCGGCCGCTCCGTCCAGCGGGATGATTGCCTCCGCCGAGGTGGCGATGACCGGCCCGGCACCACCCCAGATCCGTGAGATGTCCTCGGCGGTCTGCTTTGTCGCGTACATGAAGGTGGTGGTTTGGGCGCCCAGTTCGGCGGCAAGGTCTCGGCAGCGGTCGAGCAGGGCCCGCGCGATCCTCGCCTGGCCCTCGCCGTCGAGGTGCGACGCGACGAGCAGCTCCCCGTGGTACCCGCTGCACCCGCCCACCAGCAGCACCGGGAACCATCGCTCGGCGGCCCCGGCCGGGTCGCAGTGCGGGGCGAGGAACATGCGTACGGGGTCGTACCAGGTGGTGTACCGGGTGGGCACCTCGGTCATCAGGTATGTGGCCACCCCTCCGAGGAGCGCGCCGTCTGCATCGTGCGCCAGGACGTAGCGGGGGCGCAGTTCGGCGAAGTACTCCTCCGCCCAGCGCAGCCAGCCATGACTCTGGTAGAGCTGGGCCCCGGCGGCCAGCCGGTCCCACTCATCAGGGGGCACGGCACCGATCGTCGGCACCGTGCTCAGTCGGGGCTGCGGGTCAGTGGGCATGTGGATCGCTCCGTCCGGACAGGAGGGTGTAGAAACACTCGGCACCGAAGTCCAGCGCCGCGATGGAGATTCGCTCGTCCGCCTGGTGCAGTCGGTCGCGGTAGCCGCCGTCGCCCCCGGAGGGCAGCGGCAACCAGCCGAAGCACTGAATGCCGAGCTGGCTGAAGAGCCGGGCGTCAGTGGAAGCGGTGGTCAGCACCGGCACCGGCGTGCCCGCCGGATCGTGCGCCCGCAGCGTGGCCACCAACCGGTCGTACCCGATGTCCAGCCGGGGAGCGGGCATGATCTCCCCCTCGACGAAGAGCTCCAGGTCGGCCTCGGGGCCGGTGCGCGCCCGAAGCTGGGTGAGGAAATCCTCGGTGGAGTATGCCCCCGGCAGCACCCGCCCGTCGACCTCCACGGTGATCTCGGCGGGATGCACGTTGGTGCCGGTTCCGCCTCGCAGCACCGTGACGCTCACTGTGTGCTGCACGACCGAGCGCAGGTATCGGACGGTCACCTCGGGTAGGCCGGCGAGCGTGTCGGGGTCGGCCGGGTCGGCGTGGAAGGCGGCTATCCGCGCCCCTACTTCGGGCGGCAGGGCGCGGGCCAACTCGTCCAGCATGCGGTGCGTCACCGGGGTCATCTCGACCCCGAGTCCGCCGGAGGAGACGGCGGTGAGAAACCGGTTGAGCTGCTGGACGCTCGAACCAGGCCCGGCGACCCGGGACGCGTGACCGCCCGCAGCACGGAAGGTGACCCGTACCCAGCAGGTCCTCTTCTCGGCCACCACCACAGGGTGCAGCCGGGCGTGCCCGCCGAGACCGAGCTCCGCCCCACCATCCTCGCCCAACGCGTACCGGACGCCGGCGAACAGGTGCGGATGCTCGCGGACCAGCAGGCGGGCCCCGGCGTCACTGCCGGTCTCCTCGTCGGACACCACGGCGAGAATGATGTCACCGGGTGGCGTCACCGCGTGGTCGGACATGCGCAGCAGCGCCGAGAGCATCATCGCCAGGTGGCCCTTCATGTCGACCGCTCCGCGGCCCCACAACTCCCCGTCTACGATCTCCCCGGCGAACGGGGCACGGGTCCACGGCTGACCCGCCACCGGGACGACATCGACGTGAGCGTGCAGCAGCAGCGGCGGTTCCAGGCCACGACCTGGTAGCCGGGCCACCAGGTTCGGCCGGGCCGGGTCGCCCAGCAGCCGGGTCTCCCACCCCGCCTCGGCGAGCAGGTCCCGGATCCAGGCGATGCACTCGGCCTCCGCACCGGGCGGGTTCGTCGTGACGAAGCGGACCAGCCGTTGCGCGATGGCCGCCGGAGAATCGCCGACCTGCGCCCGGGTCGGTTCCAGCGGACGATGCCGGTCGGACCTCCCGGGCCGGTCGGTCGGGCCGGGGCAGCCCTCCCGTCCGGCTGTCACAGGCCCTCCCGAAGTCGGGCGAGGGCGGCCTCGGTCCGGCTCTCGTCATGTACTAGCGCGATTCGGAGGTGCCCGACACCGGGATTGCCGCCAGTGCTGTCGTCGGCCGCGAGGAACCGGCCCGGCATCACCGTCAGCGCGTGGTTGCCCCAGAGCCGGCGCGCTGTCTCGGTGTCGTCGGCGACCGGCAACCACAGGAAGAACCCTGCCTCGGCCCGCCGGTACCCGGGGACATCCTTGAGCAGCACGTCGGCGCGATCCCAGTTGCGGGCCAGGGCGGCCCGAGCCCGGGCCACGTGGGCGTCGTCGGCCCAGAGCGCCGCGGCGGCCTCGCAGACCGGCCGGGGCAACGGCACCCCGCAGGTGCGGTTGTACTCGGCGTAGGCGGCGACGGTCGTTGGGTGCCCCACGACGAAACCGCTGCGCAGGCCGGGCGCGCCGGAGCGCTTCGACAACGTGTGCACGACCACGAACTCCAGACTCGGGTGAACGGCCACCGAGAGGAACCCGGGCGGCGCCGTGCCGAGCCAGAGGTCGATGTAGCACTCGTCTACCACCAGTGCCGCGCCAGCCTTCCAGGCGAGATCGGCGAGCTGCTGCAACTGGTCACGGTTCCGGGTCTCCCCACGCGGGTTGCCGGGATGGCAGACGATCACGGCAGCCACCCGACCGGTTTCTGCCGCGAGGCAGGAGGTGAGGTCGTCGCCGGCGTACAGGACCGGCCGGGCGCGGGCCGCGAGGGTGGCGGCCAGGTAGGTGGGGTACCCGGGATTGGGCGACACCACCACCGGATCGGTGACGCCCGCGGCCGTCGCCCGTCCCACGGCCTGGGCGATGAGCACCGCCAATGCCTGCTTGCTGCCCGGGGTCGGCTCGACCGCCAGAGGGGCCCGCGAGGCCATGGTCGGCGGCGGGATCCCGAAGCGACGGCCCAACCAGCTCTGGTATGCCTTCCGGAGCGCGACCGGGCCGCCGAGTTCCGGGTAACGGCTCCATCCGTCGAGCCCGGCCAGGACAGCGGTGTCGATCGGCGGGGCGACCAGCCGGGACTCCCCCAGGTGCAGGCGGATCGGGTCGAGTCCGACCGGTGCCGCCACGTCCCGTAGCAGGTCCCGCAGCCGGTCGAACGCGTTGTGGGTGCTGGACACCGGGTCAGTCCCGCACCAGTTCGTTGAGCGACGTCCTACTGCGGGTTCCCGCGTCGGCGTACTTGACGATGACGGCGGCGTACACCGACAGGCCGGGCTGCTGCGTGGTGGCCCGGGACCCGGCCACCACCACGGCGTTCTCTGGCACCTCGCCGTACGTCACCGCCCCGGTGGCCCGGTCCACGACAGGCGTGGACCGCCCCAGGTAGACCCCCATGCCGATGACCGCGCCGGCGCGCACCCGCACCCCCTCGGCCACCTCGCTGCGGGCGCCGACGAACACGTCGTCCTCGATCACGACCGGGCTGTCCCCGATCGGTTCGAGCACCCCGCCGATGCCGGCGCCACCGGAGATGTGGCAGCGCTCACCGATCTGCGCGCAGGACCCGATGGTGGCCCAGGTGTCTACCATGGTGCCCGCTCCCACGTAGGCGCCCACGTTGACGAACGACGGCATCAGCACCGCCCCCGGGGCGACGAACGAGCCGTACCGGACCACCGCGCCCGGCACCACCCGCAACCGGGCCTTCTCGAAGTTGGCCTCCTCCCAGCCCTCGAACTTCAACGGCACCTTGTCGTACGTCATAGGCCGGCCCGGCCCGGAGCGCGCCAAGGCGTTCGGGTTGGTCAGGAAGGACAGCAGGATCAACTGCTTGACGTACGGGTCGACGACCCAGGAGCCGGACACCGGCCGGGCGGCACGCAGTTCACCCCGGTCCAACCGGGCCATCCCGTCGGTGACGTACGGCCGCAGCGCGGCGATCTCGTCCGGCGTGAGCCGGTCCCGCCGGGCGAATGCCTCCTCGACGTACGCCCTGCGTTGTGCGTCACTCATCTGGTCACCTCCATGATCGGAACGGGGTTCCAGCGGGCCGTGGCGAGGTAGTCGTCGAAGGTTTCCGCCCGGCGGATCTCAACGACCTCCCCTGCCGTGGTCAGCATCAGCTCGGCCGGGCGCAGCCGCCCGTTGTACGTGAAACCCATCGCGTGCCCGTGGGCCCCGGTGTCGTGGACCAGCGCGATGTCCCCCTCCACCGGGTCGGGCAGCATCCGGTCGATGCCGAACTTGTCGTTGTTCTCGCACAGCGAGCCGACCACGTCGACGAGGGTCTCCCTCCGGCCGGTGGCGAACGGCAGACTGATGTGGTGGTAGGCGCCGTAGTAGCCGGGGCGCATCAGGGCGGCCATGGAGGCGTCCACGCCGACCACGTCCTGCCCCTTGCGGCACCGGTTGATGACCCGGGTGACCAGCACCCCGTGTGGGCCGGTGACGTAGCGGCCGAACTCGGAGACGATCCGGGGCCGCCGCCGCCCGAAGGCCCGCCGCCGGGAGGCCAGGACGGCTGCCGCGTACGCCGGGAAGTCGATCGCCCGTTCCCCTGGCTGGTAGGGGATGCCGAGTCCGCCGCCGATGTTGACGTACTCCAGCTCGACGCCGACCTCGGCGGCCAGCCATGCGCCCAGCTCGACCACGTCGGACGCGGCCCGGACGGCCCGGTCCAGGTCAAGCTCGTTGGCGCAGATCATTCCGTGGATGCCGAAGCGCCGCGCGCCCCGCCGCCGGGCTTCGCGGTAGGCGTCGGCGAGATCGCCGACCGGCACCCCGAACTTGGAGTGGGTGGCGCTGCCCATGAGGGTGGATCGGGCTGCCGTCCCGTGCGGTGCGACCCGGAACGCGACCAGGTCCGGCAGCCGCTCCACCTTGTCGAGCAGGGAGCGGTCGTCGAAAGTGACCAGCGCGCCCGCCTTGAGCGCCAACTCGTACTCGCTCACCGCCGTGTTGTTGGAGGTGAAGACGACGTCGTCGGCGACGGCCCCCACCCGCTGCGCCAGCTCCAGTTCGACCGGTGAGGCGCAGTCCAACCCGCTCCCCTCGGCGAGCAGCGTGCTCAGCACCACCGGGTTGGGCAGCGCCTTCACGGCGAAGTACTGCCGGTACGGTTCCGTCCCGAACGCGGTGGCCATCTCCCGGTGCTGGTCGATCAGCCCGCGTTGGTCGTAGATGTGGAACGGGGTGCCGTAGCCGGCCACCAGTTCCGGCAGCAGCGGCAGCAGCCGGCCGGCGAACTCCTCGGGCAGTGGCATGTCAGGGCACCCGGGCGATGCAGATGGTGCGATTGCGCAACCCGCTGACCGGCCGCAGGTAGGGAAAGTAGTAGCTCTCCACCGGCACGAACCCGGACCGGGTGAGCTCATTGTTCAGGTAGTCGCGGGAGACGAACCAAAAGCCCGCCACCCGCTCGTGCGGCGCGTAGTCGGCCTTCGGATCGTGCGGGGCGTCGTTGGAGATGACCACGTACGTCCCGGAGCGCAGGCCCAACTCGGCCAGCTTGGTCAGCGCGGGCGCGGCGGCCTCCTCGGCTGTGAAGACATGTCCGAGGAACCCGTCGGCATAGATCAGGTCGGTACCCGCGACGTCGGCCGGCCGCAGGTCGAAGTAGTCGGCCGCGAATGCGTCGATGCCCCGCCTGCGGGCCAGGGTCACGGCCTCGTCGTTGCAGTCGATGGCCCGCACGGTCCTCTCCAGGGCCACCAGGTCACCCTCGACGAAGCCGTTGCCGCAGCCGAGGGAGAAGATCGAACCGGCCTGTGGGGTCAGCGACAGCAGTTTCAGGGCCATGTGCGACCGGTACTCGGGCACGTACGTCGACGGCGTGACCGAGTCGTTGAACGCCTTGCCCTGCTCCCAGATGGCGTAGATGGTGCCCGCGGGACTCCCGTCGACCGAGCGTTGGGCGTGGTAGTACTCGCGCACTTTTGCCAGGTGCTGCTCGACGTCGATGGTCACTGGCGGCTCTCCCCGGCTGACGTGGCGCTCGTGGTGTGGGGTTGTCCGTACTCGACCGACCGGGCCGGGCGGGCGCGCAACTCGGCGACGAGCGGCGCGAGCACCTCGGCGTTGGCCGGCCCGTGGTCGCGGTACAGCTTGGCGGCGGGGCCGGCGTTTCCGGCGAGCAGGAAGTCGGCCAGCACCCGCGCGAGCGAGCGCAGGCCAGCCACGACCACGCTGGTCTCGCCGGCCAGCCGGGCACCGGCGGGTTCCAGCGCCCCGACCTGGACGAGGTACGACAATTGCAGGTACATGCCGTCGCTGTCGGGGAAGTGACCCAGCCCCCGGCTGACGTAGCGCAGGCACTCGGCCAGGTAGTAGGCGATCACGTCGGCCGAGGCGAGCCCTAGCCGTCCGGCCCACACCTCGGCGAGGATCAGGATGCCGAAGACATCGGCGGCGACCTCCTGTAGCACCACCGATGCCCACCGGTCTTCGGCGTTGAGATCCTTGAAGCTGGTGGCCGGTCGCTGCACGAAGTGACCGAACTCGTGGCTGAGCACGCCGAGGGTGGGGATCGAGGCGAAGCGTTCCGCCTCGGGCTCGAACGCGACATCGAGGGCGAGGAACTCGTCGGCCAGCGGCCCGGAGGCCCCGCGCACCAGCGCGGCGTGGGTGTTGGTGAAGTAGTACGTCTTCTTGAACGGCGAGTACTTCACCCCCTCGTCCTCGGGAAGGAAGTATGCGACGTGCTTGGGGTGTAGGTCGCCCTCGCCGGCCATGAAGAACAGCTCCGACGCGCCGAAGGCAGGCAGGTCGCCCAGGGTCAGGTCGGCGTGCAGCCGGGACAGGTAGGGCGCGACCTCCGGCAGGAACTCCAGCGCCCGCGCCACGTCGGCCTGACGGTCCTCGTCGCGGCGGCAGGCGAACGCGGTGGGCAGCCCCCGCAGGTCCTTGCCATACCACGTGGAGATCTGACCGGCCACGAGGGTCACCTCCTCCTCCAGGCCGGCGAGTTCCTTGAGGATCCGGTCCTCGTAGCCGTGCTCGACGGCCTCGGCCCGAAGCAGGGCGGCCCGCCGATCGGTCTCCGTCGGCAGGTGCCCGGCGAGCCGGCGCATTGCCGTCGCTACGGCGTTCGGGACGGCGAAGCGGCGGCGCTGCGCGATCCCCTGGTTCTTGGCATGGTCCCACTCGGCCTCGATCGCGGCACGCAGTTGTGCGAGGGCTGCCGGGAACTCGGGACCGAGGTCGGGCGCGTGCCGCGCCAGTTCCACAGGGATCAGGTCGTACGTGGTCGTCGGCGGCCAGAAGGCGGCTCGGTGCTGGCGGTATCTGCCGGCCTGGGCAAGGTTCGCGGCATAGTCGAAGCGGTCGCTAAGGCGGTCAGGCACGCTGGTGTCCCTTCTCGACATCGGTTTGGCCCGGGGGATGGGTCACTGGGCGACGGTGAAGAGCCGTCTCTCCCGCTCCCACTGACGGACGAGGGCGTAATCGGCGGCGAGGACATCGACGTCCGGGTGGGTCATGAAGACGATTCCGGGGCTGGAAAAGAGGTCGGTGGTGCGGGTGACCCGGTCCCCGACCTTTGGTGCCCGCTGTAGCCAGGTGCGACTGCGCAGCGTCTCCAGCAACTGCGCGTAGTGGGACTCGACCACCACGCCTTCCTGTTCGGAGATGAACTGCACCTGCCACAACGGGTGCGCGTGGCCCGTCCGTTCGTCGGCATAGCGGGACACGAAGGCGGGACCCTCGACGACGATGTCGGCGACTAGGTCGAGCATGCTCGCCCCGACGGCGTGCGCGGCGGCGGCCCGGTGCAGGCCGCCGGAGAGACGGGAGGCGCACTCGACCAGGGTGGGCCCGTCGGGGCCGACCATCAGTTCGGTGTGGTGCGCGCCGTACCGTACGCCGAGGGCATCGAGAACACCGTGTACGTAGTCGACGATCTCCTTTAGCTGCGGCTGAGTGGGGTCGAACAGGACGCTGCGGTCGTAGATCCAGCCGGCACCCGGGACCTGGATCTTGTCGGTGCGCCAGATCTCCGTCACGACGTGCCGGCCGTCGCCGCTGACGCCGTTGATGAAGTACTCCCGCCCGGTCAGGAAGCGTTGGGCGAGCACGGCGTCGTTGCGTACGCCCATCTGGTGCACCGTCCCGTGCATCCGGCGGAAGGTCTCGGCCAACTCGGCCTGGTCGGCGCAGAACGTCACCGAGTCGGTGCCGGAGCTGTCGGTGGGCTTGAGCACCACCGGCCAGGCCCCGGCCGACGCCCACTCGACCAGGCTGTCCAGGTCACGCGCCAGGAAGTGGTCCATGCTGCGCAGGCCGGCGGCTCTTACCCGGTTGTGCATCTCGTACTTGTCCCGGCGGGCCCTGCTGGTGTCGGTGCTGTTGCCGGGCAGGCCGAGCGCCGCCGCCAGCAGGTCGGCGACGACCACGCCGCTCTCCGCGCCGGGCAGCACCGCCGACGGACGGTGCCGGGCCAGGCCGGCCACGAGCGCGTCGACGTCACCCGTATAGGTGAACCGGTCGAGGTAGTCGGCCGCGTCGAAGGTTCGCAGGAAGTACGGTGCGAGGTCGGGGGTGCTCTGCACGTGCACGCACCGCCAACCGCGCTCCCGCAGCACCCCCGGCAACTGGGCCCCGGACGAGTAGCCGTCGACCAGCACCAGCACCCGCTGCGGCATCGTGTCCATCGCAGACTCCTGTTCCCATGTCGCAGATCGCCCGTCGAGGGACTTCTCCATGAAGATGCTGAGCGGGTCGTCGGGGTATCCGCCGAAGCGTTCCCTCCGCACGTAGCCGAACCGGCGGTACAAGCTCACCGCCTCCGGCTGGCTGACCCCGGTTTCCAGCCGGACCACGGGCGTCCCGGCGCGACGCGCCCACGACTCGAGGGCGGTGAGCAGCACCGTCGCGACGCCCCGACGACGCGCCCCGGGATGTACGAACATCCGCTTCAGCTCGGCGTACGTGTCGTCGACCCGGACCACTGCGCCGCAGCCGAGCAGCTCGCCGCCGGCCGCGTCACGGGCGACGAGAAACCGGACCCCGGATCTACGCAGTTCGCCCACCGGCAGTGTGTGCACGCTCTCCGCCGGATACAGCGAGTGCGAGTATTCCTCGGATTGGAGCAACAGGGCCGCCACGTCGGCATCATCGGGGTCGCCGGGTTCCACCACGAAGGCCGCCGGGTCAAGTGTCCTGGCGGACTGGTCGCGGGGCGACCGGGTAGCGCTCACGGCGTGGTCCCGGCGCGTTGGTCCTCCCGGACCAGCGCCGCACCCTTCTCGCCGATCATCATGCTGGCCGCGTTGGTGTTGCCCGAGACCATGGTGGGCATCACCGACGCGTCGATCACCCGCAGCCCGTGCAGCCCGCGCACCCGCAGCCGCTCGTCGACCACCGCCATCGGGTCGCTTCCCATCCGGCAGGTGCCGACCGGATGGTAGGACGTGTCGCCCTTCGCGCGGGCGTAGGAGAGCAGCTCGTCGTCGGTGCGGACGTCGGCGCCGGGCTGCGTCTCGAACTCGCGGTACTCGTCGAGCGGCGCGCTCTCCACGATCCGCCGGGCGATCCGCATGCCCGCCACCAGCGTCGCCCGGTCGTGATCGGTGTCCAGGAAGCGGGGGCGGATGGTCGGGGGCTGCCCCGGGTCCGCGGAGCGGATGTGGATGGACCCGCTCGACTCCGGTCGCAGCGGGTATACCCCCAGGGTCATCCCGGGCCGGGTGTCCAGCCGCCGGGTCTTGCCCTCGCCATAGCTTGCCGGGGCGAAGTGGAACTGGACGTCCGGCCGGTCCAGGCTGTCGCTGGTGCGGATGAAGCCGTGCCCCAGGGCGATCGGGAGACTGAGCAGCCCGCGTCGGGTGGAGAGGTAGCGCAGCACCTCACCGGCGAGCCGCAGTCCCCTGGAGCGTTCGTTGAAGGTGATCGGCTTGCGGACCCGCCAGCGCAGCCGGGCGGCGAAGTGGTCGCGGAAGTTCTCGCCCACCCCGGGCAGGTGGTGCACCACCGGAACGCCGACCCGCTTCAGCACCTCGGCCGAGCCGACGCCGGAGAGTTCCAGCAGTTGTGGCGACTGCACCGTCCCGGCGCTGAGGATCACCTCGCGGCCGCAGGTCGCCTCCCGGGCGACGCCGCCGTGCCGGTATCGCACACCGACGCAGCGGGAGCCGTCGAAGCGGACCTGATCGACGTGCGCGCCGGTCAGCACGGTGAGGTTCGGACGACGGCGAGCCGGTTGGAGGTAGCCGCCCAACGCCGAGGATCGTCGGCCGCCCTCGTGGTTGACCTGGTAGTAGCCGAAGCCCTCCTGGTCGCCGGAGTTGTAGTCCGGGTTCTCCGGGTAGCCGGCCTTCACCGCGGCGGTGAGGAACGCGTCGCAGAGTTCGTCGCGGTCGCGGGGCAGGCTCACCGCGATCGGTCCGCCGCGCCCTCGGCTTTCCCCGTCGATTTCCCAGGCCCGTTCCATGCTGCGGAAGTACGGCAGCACGCCGGCCCACGACCAGCCAGGGTTGCCCAGGGCAGCCCAGTCGTCGTAGTCCTGCCGCTGGCCCCGAACGAAAATCATGCCGTTGATGGCGTTGGAGCCGCCGAGCAGCCGGCCCCGAGGGATCCGCAGCACCCTCCCGTCCAGGGTCGGGTCGGCCTCGGTGTCGAAGCACCAGTCGTACTTCGGGTTGCCCATCAGGATCGTCTCGGCTGCCGGGATGGACAACAGCGGGCTGCGCCGCTCCAGACCGGACTCCAGCAGCAGCACCCTGACCGAGCGGTCCTCGGTGAGCCGGCCGGCCAGCACGCAACCGGCCGCGCCGGCACCCACCACGATGTAGTCGTACATTGTCATGATCAGGCCACGACCGCCGGGCGGCTGCTGGCGATGGTGGTGCGGTGCAGCAGCCGGCGGTGCGCCACGTGGTCATAGTGCGTGGCCCGGTGCATGGCGCTACGGTTGTCCCAGAGCACGATGTCCCCCGGCCGCCACCGATGGCAGTACGTGAACCGGGGCTGCACGGCGAACTCCTGGAGGAATGTGACCAGCGGTGCGCTCTCGTCTTCGGGCATACCCTCGATCCGCCACGGCACGTTCCCGCCGACGTAGAGGGCTTTCCGCCCGCTGACCTCGTGCCGGCGGACCACCGGGTGGGACACGTCGACCCACTCGGCACGCTCCTGTTCGGTGGGGGCGGGCCGGTCCGGGTAGTTGTACGGCCGCGACTGCACCCGGCTGATCACCACCCGCAGGTCCTCGATGCGTTCCTTGACCCGCTGGGGAAGGGCGGCGTAGGCGGCGTACATGTTGGCGTACCAGGTGTCGCCGCCCACTGGCGGCACCTCGATGGCGTAGAGCATCGAACCGACC
The DNA here is from genome assembly GCF_030518815.1 of Micromonospora cynarisoli. Lineage (NCBI taxonomy): Bacteria > Bacillati > Actinomycetota > Actinomycetes > Micromonosporales > Micromonosporaceae > Micromonospora > Micromonospora cynarisoli. Next base: position 6,168,954 of record NZ_CP130426.1, read on the forward strand.
GGCGGGGACGTGAGGTAGTGCCCGTCGGTGTGCCAGACCCGTCCGCTGTAGGCCGAGCCAATCGGCTTGCCGTCGCGGGTGAGGTTGGACAGAAGCAAGATTTCCGGGTGCTCGATGTCGTTGAACTGCGAGCGGGTGTAACAGAACACCTCGCCGAACCGTCGGGTGAAGGCGATGTGTTGCTCCGGGGTCATCTTCTGGTCGCGGAAGAGCAGCACCGCCGTGTCCATCCACGCCTGGTGGATGCGTTCGAAGTCGCGGTCGGAGATGTCGGCGGTGACGTCGATCCGGCGTACCTCGGTGCCGACGCCCTGGGAGAGGGGGACCAGTTCGAGCATAGTTCGCCCTACTTTCCTTTCGGATGGCTCACACGCGGGGAACGGGTGGTAGCGGGTGCGACCCGGTGGTCATCGGACCGCCACGTCATTGGCCTCGACCCAGGCCCGCATCTCGACAAGCTGGATGAGCAGGTGGGCGGGACTGGCGCCGCCCGGTAGTTCGGAGCGAAGCCGGCCCGCGGCGATCTGTCCGATGAGATCGTTGAGCTGGGGCGTGTCGAACATCCAGCCGATCTCGGACGCCGGGTCGTTTGCGATCCAGGCGGCCTCGCGGATCAGTGACTGGTCGTACTGCGGGCTGTGCAGGTGCGGATAGGCGCTCTTGCGTCGGCTCACGGTCTCGGGCGGGAGCAGGTCGGCCATGGCCGCCTTGAGCAGTCCCTTAACCCCACCGGCCGACTTCATCGACCAGGGCACGTTCCACAGATACTCGACGATCCGGTGGTCGCAGAACGGGACGCGGATCTCCAGGCCGTGGGCCATGCTCATGCGCTCCTTGCGGTCGAGGATCACCGCGAGTGGCCCGCACATGCCGAGGTAGAAGACCTCGCGCATCCGAGCCTCCGTCGGCTCCTCTCCGGGCAGCACGGGGACCCGGGCGAGCAGTTCGTGGTAACGGTCACGCTCGTCCTGCTCGGGTCGGACGACCTCCCGCAACTCCGGTGACAGGTAGTCGACCAGCCGGGGCCCGTCGCCGATCCACGGGAACGTGGGGCGCTGGAGACGGTCCTGCTTGAAGAAGTACGGGTAGCCGCCGAGGAACTCGTCCGCTGCCTCCCCGGTCAGGGCGACCGCGGTGCGCTCACGCATCTGTCCGAAGATGAGATACATCGAGGCGTCGAACTGCCCCCACCCGGGCAGGTCCCGGGCGCGACGGGTGGCCGGAATGGCGGCCAGCAGGTCTTCCACGCTTGCGGTCAGGGTGTGGTGTCGGGTGCCGATGAACCTCGCCGCCGCTGCGGCGTACGGGGCGTCCACGTCCGGGCGCAATTCGGTGGGGGTGAAGTGGGAGGGATCGCTGGCGAACTCCACACAGTAGGTGTCGAGTTGCCTCCCAGAACGGCGCAGCAGGTGTGCAGCCAGCGCGACCACGGAGGTGGAGTCGACCCCGCCGGAGAGCATCGCACCGCCCGCGGCGTCCGTGCCGAGCTGCCGCCCGACGGCGTCCTCCAGGAGTTCACGCAGGTGTGATGCGGTCTTGTCGAAGGAGTCGTGGTGCGGGGCGCTGGTTAGCTGCCAGTAGCGCCGGCTGGACGCACCCTCCACGCCGTAGGTCACGATCTCGGCCGGGGCCAGTTCCCGCAGGCCCGCTAGAGGGGTCTCCCCGGCCATGGCGAGACGCGGCTGGAGGACGATCGGCAGCATGGTCAGATCGAGTCGGGCGGTGAACCGAGGGTGCGCCAGGACGCCCTTCGGCTCGGAGGCGAACAACACCCCTCCGGAGTAGGCGTGGACATAGAGCGGCTTGAGCCCGATCCGGTCGCGTGCCAGCAACAACTGCCGGTCGCGACCGTCCCAGACGGCGATGGCGAACATGCCGTCGAGCCGCTCGACGAACCGCTCACCCCAGCGCAGGTATGCCTGGAGCAGCAGGTCGGCGACGGTCGCCCCGGACCGGGACGGGCCGTGGGCCGACCCGATCTCCCGACGCAGTTCCTGAGGGTTGTAGATCGGCCCGGCCACGGCGAGGGCCACCGTGGCGTCGCCGATCCTCGTTCGGGCCAAGTGCTCGCCCTCCTGCGTCGCGCCGGCGGCCGAAACTCGGATCCCGAGGCCGGCGTGCGGTGACAGCCACACCTCGGAGCTGTCCGGGCCCCGATGTCGCAGGGTCGCGGTCATCGTCTCCAGAATGTCCGGGCGGGTGCTGACGTCCTGTTGAAAGTCGACCCAGCCAACGATTCCACTCATCTTTTTCTCCTGTGTGCACACGGCGCAGCGCAATGTGAGAGCAGATGCGGGCAGGTGGAAGCCGCCTTACCTGCACGGTTTTTCGTCACCAGCCGCCGCGACGCCGCAACTGCCGCGCGAGACCAGCACCGAACTAGCTAGAACAAGCGACCGAGGAGACTCCAGCCACGCCGCCGGCATGCTCCGACCATTAACGGGTTTCAGAAGAAGATGTGAATCATGACGCGAAGACGCATGCGATTGGATCGCAAGCAACCGGGACATCTGAGCGATCGGTTCATCGATCGAAGCCCGTGATCACATCACGATACTCGTGGCTGTCCGATCGAGAGTGTTAGCCACAATCTTCTCAATCGCTGGACACCTCCCCGTCGCGCCGTGCCCCGACCTGCACAGCCAAGGGCGCCTGATCGACGTGCTGAAACAATTCCGTAAGATAAGGCGACCTTAGGCCACTCGCAGGTGTCAGGATCCCGACACTTGTGAACGGTTGCACTCGCAAATCCCACGGAGCTGGACCGATCTTCCGCCTTGGACCGAAACAATAATGACCGCCGCCGGTATGTAGCACAAGGGTGAAGACTGACGTTCCCACGATGAGGTGTCCTTGCCCGCCGGCCAACCATGATCGGGTCACCTTGTCCTGATCATTGACCGGTGAAGCGGTCTCGCAGGGCGCAAGCCAGCGGCGGGCCACGGCGAAGGGCGACGTTGATCTGGCGGATTCGCCCCCAGTCGGGATGCTTCGCATGATGTCGCTGCCAAGCGCCCGCCGTGCACCACGGTCGGTGCGACGACAACGTCATCGACTGCCGCACGAAAGGTGCCGGTCGACTGTTCACGGCCTTGATCGTGAAGTGCTTCCCAAGGACCGAACTTCTGATCCGGCAGCCGGTTCGACCTCCTTGGCGGCGGTGGGTCTGTTCGCTCTTCTCCTCGGTCCTCGACCATGACACCTGCTCGCGGACCGGATGTTGGTCGAAGCCGCCCGACAAGGCCGCGTCAGCCGCATGGCGGCGGATACAGGACACCCGGCAGGTAACGGTGCCAGTCCTCCCGGCTGATGGGCACGCCGGACGTCGCGCAGACCCATCGTGGCTGTCCGCGCTCGCGGCAGCCAGGGTGCGTCCGTCCGGGCTGAAGGCGGCGCTGTAGGCATAGCCGCGGAAGCCGACGAGCGGGCGTCCGACCGGGGCCGGATCACCACCACCGGTGACGTCCCACAGCCGGACGGCACCGTCCGAGCTGGCCGAGGCGAGCAGCCGGCCGTCCGGGCCGAACGTCACCGTCAGCACGATTCGCGGCACCGACCTGCCTGCTTCCGAGCCGCCGGCCCGATCCGTCCCAACCGGCGTCCTCGGCCTGGTAAGGGCTCAGCCCGGTAGGGCTCCGGCCCGGTCGAACGCCGCACGGCCGCTGCCCGAGCCCGACGCCACCCGGCGAGCCAAGGCGCGAGTGCGTCCGAGTTGGTGGGACGCCAGCCCGATGGTCTTAGGCCGGGTCAGGGTACCGTCGACGATGGCGATCTGGTCGATCCGGCGTCGGCGGACCGGGGCCAGCACGAGGTCGCTGATGGGCGGATCAGGATGCACCGCCAGTTGTTCTGGTTCGCAGCGTTCTGGCGGCTTGACCCCACGTCCGCCAAGGTTCTGTCGACATGTCCACTTCCGGGATTGCTGTGTCGATACAGCCGATTGCCGCTCGTGCGTCCCGCAGGGCACTCGGGCATCGCGGTGAGCATGCAATGTATGACACCAGGGCAATTCCCGAAGGGTAATCGCGCGGATCGAGTTGTGGGGCCCCTGCGCGGTCGCAGTTCGCACCGAGACGTGCGGCGAGGCGATCAATGTCTTCCTCGCCAGCGGTTGCTGCGGCTCGGGCGCAGCACAGCGGATATCCGAGGAGCAGGCCCAGTTCCAGTGTGTGGTGCTCGGTCCTGCGGTCGACGTCAAGGATGTGTAAGGCGACCTCCGGGAGCGGTGCCGCGACCAGGTACTCCTCGTCGCTGGCGTGCGACCAACCGACCTCTGTGATCACTGCGGCGACGCGCTCGGCCACGGTGTGGTCACCAAGCGGGATGCGGATGGCGGGCTTGCGGTAGGCCAGGATCCCCAGGACATCGACGCGGACGCTGGCCGGCAAGTCGGCCCAGGGCAGGTCGAGCCAGCCGGTCATCGCCGTCGAGTGGGTCGTTTCCAGATCATGATGAGCTGACGAACGGTCTCGTCATGGATGGGCGTGTAGCCAGCGTGGGTCGCGGCGGCCCGGGATGCGAGGTTGGACTTGCGCATGTGGGCGTAGACGATGTCGTGGTCGCTGGCCTCGCTGGCGAGGCGATAGGCGACGCGGCCGACCCCTCGACCTTGCCAGCTCTGGTTCACCTGGATCTGGATGCTGGCGTGCGGGCCGAGCGGCGGCTCGTTGATGACGTTGATGTAGACGCTGCCGGCTCGGGTATCACCGACGAATATGTGCCAGAAGCCGCCGCCGGTTCCGCCGCCTCGCCCCGTGCTGCCGGTCCCCCTGGCGAGGCGAACGTTGTCGGGGTCGACGGCGGGTCGGATGCCGCTGCGGATGCTGGCGGGCGGTGGTGGGGTACGCCGCTGTGTAGGGGCTTTGCGGCGTGGTCGGCTGGCGCCGGACTTGCGTGTGGTCATCGCGGGCTATGCGCCATCAGCGGAGGTGCGGGCGAGTTGCTCGATGAGCGCGTCGCAGACCGGTGCCCATAGCTCGGCGGGGAAGAAGCCGGGGGAGATGCCGATTTCCACGTCCACGATTCTATGCCGGACCGGCGTCAGCGTGGTGACGAGCCGTTCGACGCGCCGCATCACTTGGTCGTAGGTTGGGTCGTGTCTGCGGCTGTGGGTAGCCCAGTCGGAGTCGCCGTTGAAGCGATTGTTGAAAAAGTCAAGATCAATATGAAGCAGGATCGGCCCGTCCTGAATGTCAGCGAGGAGCTTGATCTCGTCGTCTACCACCTGGTAGGTACCCACTGCCTGCTCGGAAGAGGATGATCCGGCACTCGGGATGATCCGTACCGATGGCCTGGGAGTGCCGAGAGCGAGGAGCTCGTCCGCCTCGGTGGCCTGCACAAGCCAGAACCGGCCGACTCGAGTGCGCGCGTAGGCGGTGTCGCACAAGTGGCGAATGTCGACTGACGGCAGGGTGTGCAGGAGCGGAGCGAGGAAGCTACCCATTCCGATGGCGCTGCTGTTGATGGCATCCGCGACCGACCTTGGATCATGCAGGCTCATCGTTTGGCCCGTGATGAGGTCGGCGAACTGCCCATCGCGCAGACCGAGTCTGGGGCACATAAGGTCGTCGTGGTCATCGACATGGATAACGGTGACGTGCGGCGGAAGCCCGTTCTGCCTCGCGAGCCATTGACTCATGGAGAGCAAGGTCCATGCGTCGGAAAGGCTGAGAAACACCCCCCTCTTCCTACGGTAGGCAAACGGAATGTCGGCCACGGTGCAGCCCCACCAGCGGAGCCCCTCATCGAGCCGTGGGTCGATGTAGAACTCTGCTGTGGGCGCGGCATCGACGGTGACTCTCCAGTCGCCGTTGTCGTCCGGCGCGGAGTAAGGCACCCGATCGGCGAAGTAGTCCGTCAGTATCTGGTCTCGATGCGTAGGGTCGGCGGGGAGCCGTTGAGCGGGAATCGAGATTGACTGCGTGTTCACGTTCGGGATCGCTGCTCCAGCACCGCCGTGAGGTGCCTGCCAGCTGGCGTGAGCTGACAGGTGGCCAAGGTCTGCCACGCTTGAGTCAGCCTCTTCTGAGTGGTGGCGATCTGGCTGGCCGCGCGAGTGCGGACGGCGGGATCCGCATGCTGCTCAACGAAGTGCCAGAAGCGTAGCAACTCGACGAAGACCCAGGCGGCGTGCAGGAGACCGCTGGGCGGGCGTGGTTCCTCCCGCCATGGTGAGGCGATCAACGGTCGGTCGACGACCACCAGCTCGACCTCTCGGCTGAGCAGGTAGAGCTTCTGATGGCGGTGTTCATGGATCATGCTGTCGGCGAGATCGTAGACATCGACACCGCCGGTCCGGCTGCCCAGCCCGAGGTAGAGCGCCCCGGGCACAACGTCGTCGCTGAAGGACACCACCTTGTCCGGATGCGCGGAGGTGTCACGGACGAACTGAATCTCCGGGCTGATCAACTTGATCTCGGCGGCCAGCGTGGGATCGTAGTCGGTGATCAACGTGATCGCTTCGGCGACGAGGCGGCGGCCGGGGGCGGCTTCGGTTTCATCTGCGAACACGATGGGCTCGCTGAACGGCACTCGCAGCCACGGGTCGTCTCGGTGGACGGGTACCGGCGCATCGGACGGCTCGTCCATCATCTGAGCCACCGTGGTCGCGTAAGCCGGGTCGAAGGGCACCGGGGTGCCGTCCAAGCGTCGTAACGTGGTGCCTGATCGCTCGTCGTTCCCGACCCGGGTCCACAGCACCACACTGGGCCGGATCGCCACGCGGGCCAGTCGATTGTCATCGGCGTCGGCGAGCACTTGGAGAGCCGTGCGGGCTTCTTTGGTGGATCCACCCAGCGCCAGATGATGTGCGACCAGTGCCCGGATATCCGTTGATGCGGTGCGACGCCAGTCACTCATCAATCTGTCGACGGCAGCCACCGCGGTTGCGGCTTGCTCGAAGGCGTCGACGTCGACCCGGTCGGCCGCTCCTCGGGCTGCACGGCCATCGCGCTGCTTGGAGACGGTGGATGCCATTCGGCGCTCGACGTGCTGGATAAGCGCGAGCATCTCGGCGCAGTAGACTGTGGGATTGTCAAACCCATTGTCGGCGTACCGGTGCGGCACGGAGCCGCCCCCACAGACGTCGACCACGGGGCAGACCCGGCATGTGTGCGAAAGGCCGTCCCTGGTAAGGAGCCGACGGTGCGCGGCCAGCTTCGGCGAGTCTGCCACGTCCGTGATTGACATGCCGATGACGTCCGCACCAAGCGCGGTCTGCCCTGCCTGCGTGATCTTGAGAACGTCGAGGTCATGATAGCTGCCATCAGTCTCGATGGTCAGTAGGCTGACGTCGCCGAACCCGAACGCGTCAGTGCCACTGGGAAGGCCCGCAACCGCCGCGAGTAGCGCGTCGAACGTGCGGACTGCCAGGTGAGGGTATCGGTCGTACCATAGGTCGAACGCCTCGATCAGCCAGTCGCGGTATCGATCTGGCTCGGCGCCGCGGCCCTCAGGCGGGCGTTTGTGGTTGGCGTCTGGCAGGAGCAGGTCAACGGCGGGCAGCGAACGTGTTGCGAAGTAGCCAAGTACATCCTCGGGAGCCACCGCCGGGTCTATGACGGCGATAATGCCAGCGAAGATGTCAGGCCGCTGCTCCAGCCGCCTCATTGCCTCGACGACCGCTGGGAAAGTCGAGCCCCCCGAGGCGGCGAGCCGATGGCGGTCGTTGGCATGCTGCGGCCCGTCGAGCGACAAGGAAACCGCGATCTCGGCAGAACTCAGCATGCGAACGGCGTGATCATCGAGGAGCACGCCATTGGTTTGAACCGAAAAGTCGACTTCCGTCGACTTCGGCAGCCTCGATCGGACGTCCTCGGCGAACGCGGCCAGCGTCGACGCTCCCGCGAGGAGAGGCTCCCCGCCGTGGAAGATGACCAACATCCGATCCAACCCGGCTGCGGTGGCGTACTCGCCGAGCCGTCCGGCGACCCTGCGGCGTGTCTCCGCGCTCATCACGTGGGGCTGGTCTCGCCACCCCTGATCCTTGTGCTCGTACATGTAGCAGTAGTCGCACTTGATGTTGCACCGCGACGCGACCTTGACCAGGAACGACGTGAACTTGATCCCCTGAACGGCAATCACCGGCAAGTTGGGTTCTTTCAAGCTGCCCATAGTGGTTGGACTGCCTGTCTTTCAGGATCGGTTGTGCCGGTGGTGCATACGGTCATAGCTTGTGATCTGCTGACCCTCCGAGTTGACCATCCTCTGATGTAGCCGGGCGAGGGCCGGGTGCTCGGGCAGGTGCTCGCGCAACTCCTCGGCCAAGCCTCCCTGCGTGGCAACGGGCGTAGCGGTCTCAGGAGCCATCGTGTCCCTCACGATCTGATTTTCGACGATGCGGGAAAAGGTCGACGGCACCATGATGCCCGATCAAGGTGTTCAAGCGGAAGGGTCTGATCAATGGGAGTGCTGTGGTGATCGATTCAGTGGGCCATCGACGTCGGTGGTCTACTCGGCTGTCGTCTTCACGACACTCTGATCGACAGTATCGGTGACAGTCACCGGAATTTGATCCAGTCGTCTCTGGATATTCGCTCCTCACGGCGGCCGCCGAGGACCGCGGATTGAGTCGCTCATGGTGCCTTTGCCGAAGCGCGGCCCTTGCGAGACGCGGCAGGGCGTAGGTTCAGGACCTCGGTCGCGTCGGTGGTGTGGCGTCGGAGCAGGTTGAGGAGGTCTTCCTGCCTGGGTTGGCCGAACGCCAGCCGGTACACCGCCAGGTCCGACTTGAGTCGGTCGAGTTTTGTCCGGTCGCGGCTGAGTGGGTACGGCAGGACGTGTCGTTCGATCTTCGCCGGCCCGGGGAACACCCAGTACGGAGCGAAGTCGCCAAGCTCTCCAGAAACTGCTCGTGCCGCGTCGTAGAGGGCTTTCCACACGTCCGGTTCGGGGGAGCGCAGGGCTTCGGCGCGGTGAGCGGCGGCCATGTTGCGGCGTACGGCGTGTCCGCCGAAGCGGTGGACGCGGCCTTCGCGTTGTTCGAAGTCGACGGGGTTGGCGGGGGTGTTCCAGTGCACGACGGCGGAGCACCACTGGTGGAAGTCGATGCCTTCCTGGCCGGCGCTGGTGGTGGCGACGATGAACGGCCAGAAGGGGCTGTTGAAGGCTCGGCGTACGACTGCTTTGCGGTCGGCTTGGGCTTGTTCTTCGCCGCGGCCGCCGTAGCGCAGCGCGAACCGGCCGGGCAGTTTGATCCGCTCGGCGGGGTGGTGCGGGTCGAACGCTTCGTACGTTGACGGTCGGCTGGCGATCGCCTGCCGTGCCTCGTCGGCGAGTCGGCAGAGGCTCTCGTCGTCGAGGCGGGTGTCGGCGGTGCCGCTGCGTAGGGTGTGCAGGTGCTCGTCGAGGACGGCCTGTAGATCACCGGCGGCGCAGTAGCGCAGTACCGCCTGCCAGTAGACCGGGCCCATGGACAGGCTGTCGAGCAGTTGGGCGGATTCAGGCCGGTTGAACAGGGACCGCAGCCCGTTGGCCAGTATCGCCGCGGCGCGCCAGTGCCCTGCGGAGGTGACCGCGTCGTCGGGGTGGATCAGTCGGGACAGTGCCCGCCAGGCGATGTTGCCTGGCCCGTGCATGCCGATCGCCGCGACGCTGTCGAGTAGACCGTGGAGGTGGTCTGTTGCCGGGTAGTGGGCGTTGCTGGCCAGCTCACGGGCTCGTTCCACGTGCCGGTCCAGGCCGGTGGCTGTTGCGTCTTCGTCGGCGGAGGTACCCAGGGCGGCAGCGGCGTCGTCGCAGCCGGGGTCGGCGCCGGGCCACCGGAAGACCAGTTCCCACGGTTCGGCGGGGGTCGCGTCGGTGGCCGGCGTATCGGTGGAAGCGCGAGCGAGCAGCCGCTCCCGCACCTCGCGTTCGAACACGGCCAGCGGCGCGGTCTCGTCCGGTCGCTGCCGGGCCAGGGCCAGCGGGTCGCACAGTGTCGCCAGGGCGGGATGGGGCCAGAAGAGTGCCAGGGCGCTCATGGCGGCTGGGCGGTTGTGTTCGGTGCGGTAGTCGAGGTGCCGGCTTTCCTTTCCGTGGCCGCCGAGCCGGCGTTCGGCCTCGTAGCTGAGTAGTCCAGCCACCGCGGTGGGGGTGGCGTTCCAGGAGGAGAACAGCAGCCGCTTGGTGATGCCCTCGGCCGCTGCGGTGGCGAACGGTTCGTCGAGGGTGTGGTACGGCAGGGACGGGGGCAGCCACAGCAGTTGCCACCAGCCCCGGTCGACGGTGTCCGCGGCGAGTCGCCGTAGGCGGCCGTTGCCGAGATCGACGGGTTCTCGTTGGTTGATCGTGTCGGCGTCGAGTAGTTGCGCGGTGGCCAGCAGCGCGGTGACTTCGGGGTCCGGCTTGCCGTCGAGTGCTTTTCGGACCTTGTCGCCGAGTTGGTAGCCGTCGAGGAAGTTCAGGAAGTAGGGGGCGGACTTCCAGTACTCGACCGACATCCGTGCGTCGACGGCGTCGGCGACCCGGCGCATCGCCACGTAGCCGCGCACGTCACGGGTGTCGAGGTCGTCGGCGAGGTCGAGGTGTTCGCTCAGCATCCCGTCCTGGCCCAGCGCGGGCCGTTCGGTGCGGCACATGACCCGCAACAACAGGGCGCGCAGCCGGTCGAGCAGGTCGCTGCAGGGCTCGCCGCGGACCAGGGCGTCCCGGTACGCCTCGAAGGTCTTCGTCACGTCGGCGTGCCAGGACTCGTCGTCGGTGAGGAAGCGCAGGACCTGCCGGAAGTCGCGGTAGTGGTCCTCGCCGGCGCCGGCTTCCTCGGCGAAGGTGAATGGTTTGTACGGGGTGGCCGACAGCAGCAGCACCCGGGTGGCTCGATGGTCGAACAGGTGCCGGGCGAGTTCGGCGCTGTCGCCACCGTCCGGGTCGAGGAGCTCCCGGAACCGCTGGAACTCGTCGAGGATGACCAGGTCCGGGTCGAGGACCTCGACGCCGGCGGTGGCCAACGCCGTTCGCAGGGCACCGGTGAGCTTGCGGGCCTTCTCCCGCAGCGCGTCGGGCAGGGCGGGGCGTCGACCGATGCCGTCGAGTAGCGCGTCGAACTCGTCGAGCAGGCCGCCGTGGCGGGCACGACGCAGGAACCCCTCGGCGATCGTCGGGTCGATCTCTCCTTCGAGCTGTTCCCAGAGCCGGTTGCACTGATCCTCGAACTTCTCAGGGGTGGCGACGGTCGCCTGCAACGCGCGCAGCGCGGCTCGGGTTCGCCAGCCGCCCCACGAGTGGGCCTGTTCGAGGAGCAGGAGGATCAGCGCCCGCTCCTCTGCGGCACCGGTTAGCCGGCCCTGGTCGAAGGAGGTGCCCGGGGTGAACGCGATCAGATTGATCGGCTTGCCGGTGGTGGCGGTCGCGGCGTTGAGCTTGTGTGCGTGCTTGGCGAGCAGGGTGAGCCGGCTGGACAGGGTGACGGTCTTGTCGGCGGTGACCCGCAGCCGGTCGATGTTCTGCCGGGCGACGTCCTGGTTGGAGCAGACGTAGATGACGTCGACCCGTTCCACGCTGTCGTCGTCCTGCAGCCGTTGCAGGGTCTGGGCGATGACGCCCCGGGCGACGACGCTCTTGCCGAGTCCGGTCTCGTCGGCGACGAGGAACCGGCGGGTCGGGTCGGCACCGAAGTACCGGTCGACGACATGCGCGACGGTGGCGCGCTGGAAGTCCTTCAGGCCGGCCATGACCGGCCCCGCGTCGTACCGCTTCACCGGCCCACCGCCTCTGCCTTCGCGTCCCGTGCCTGGTCGATGACCCGCCACAGCTCGGTGAATCCGGGCGGCAGCAGCCGTCTGCTGTCGCCGTCGGCTTCGATACGGGCGACCAACCGGGCCAGGTCGTCGAGCTGCTCCGGGCGGTCCACGAGAGCGTTGAGCAGCAGTTCGAGGATGCCGGTGCCGCCGGTACGCCAGATGCCCTGCCCGCCGGCGTCGCCGCTCACGGCGGCGGTAGCTTCGGTGCCGAGTCCGAGCATCAACAGCAGGAACCGCAGGAACTTCTCCGGTGTATCGATCTGCTGGGCGAGGACGTGGTCGAGCCGGTGGGCGGGGTCACCGATCAGGGTGGCGAGGACGACGGTCTGCTCCCGGCCCGTACGGTCTTCGGCGACCACCAGGACGAACGGGGTGATGTCGGCCAACGCGAGCCCGGCGAACACCGCGGACACCCGCTGGCCCGGAACCAGCGGCACAGCCTCCCCACGGCGGGTGTGCAACTGCGCGGTGATCCGTACACCCGTCACCTCAGGAACGGCTTCCTGCGAGTCGAGCCGGGACTCGTAGCCGCCGGCTGAGGTCGTGACGGTGGCCGACATGGGTATGGCGGCGATGTCACGGATGAGATCGCGTAGCAAACCGGTGTCGGGTTCCTGCTCGGTGACGTCCTGGCGTTCGTGCCGCTCGAGGATCTCCCGGAAACCCGCGTCGGGACCGAGGAGGGCGTTGATCCCCCACCGTTTCCGGCTGCCGACCAGCTCCACCAGCAACTCGACGTTGCCGCCGAACGCCGCGTCGGTGGCGTTCGCCGAGCCGAGCAGGACCCGCGCCTGGTGGCCCTTCTCCACCACGTACACCTTCGCGTGCAACCCGTGCAGCACCTCCTGACCCGGCGGCGCCTCCTCGGCTGGCAGACCGGCCAAGGCGCTGACCACGAATGCCTCGGAACCGGCCAGGCTCCCCTCGGGCAGACGGTCGAGCGCCCCCTGCCGGCTCACCACCGACAGCGCCCCGCTGGGTGCGCACCGGTTCAGGCCACCCGGCGTGCAGAACGGCGAGATGACCAGGTGACGAGTCCCCGCGAATTCCGGCGGGCGCCTACCAGGCACCCCGAAGGCATGGAAGACCATGTCTCGGGCAGCTTCAGGTCGTTCCCAATCGGCGCGACGCAGGTCCTCGCACAGCGCCTCGATCGCCGCGTGCCGGGCGGCCGGTAGCGGCGTGACCGCCAGCCGCGCCGCATGCCGCAGAAGGTCGACCAGAGGCCGGTTGTCCTTCCTCGGGCGGGTGCCTGGCACGCCATCCAACCGAAGGCACACGTCCCAGCTACGATCCTTGGTCAGATTGCGGCTGAGCACCAGCAGCCGCAGCGACACCTCTCCGGTCGTGTCGTCGAGGAACCGCAGCGCCCACAGCTTGGGGTGGAACAGGTGACCCGGCTTGGGCCGGTGCACCTGGTGCACCATCGGCTCGACGAACGCCAACAGCGCCGACGCCCCTGACGGCACCACGATCTGCCCCGCCTGACAGAACACGTCGATCCGGTCCGCGCAGCGCCGTACACCCTCCATGACCGCGATCGGGTCCGCCGACTCCCGCAGGCCATGCGCGGCGAACGCCAACGGTGCGACCAGCAGACTCTCCAGATCCAGGGTGAACGTCAACGCCACGGCTCGGCACAACCGCGCCCCCGGAGGTGGGCGCAATGAGTCGAGCAACAGCGCGCGGGAGTCAGGCGCGAGCATCGGCAGCCTCCGAAGGACCCGCAGCGCAACCGTCGTGGATGTCGGCAAGGATCCGGCGAACCTGCGGCCAACGAAACACCAGCCGCCGACTGCCCGACGCGCCACTCCACGTACGCAACAACTTGTCGTTGACCAACCGCGACTGGCCCTTCTTCACCGAACGCTCCCGCTCGCTGACGAGGCCCCGCAAGGTCGAGTCGCCGGCGGCATCGCCAGCAGCCCCACTGGTCACCGAGTCGAGCCACCGCTCGATGAACTGCCGGGCCTTGACGTTCGTGCTGATCCGCGGATTCCTCTCGATCAGCCGCGTCCACATCCCCGACCTATCCCAGCCCTTGAGGCCCGGCTCCGCCGGCACCCGCCCGCTCCATTCCGACAGCCTGTGGCGGTAGCGAGCCGCCGGCTCCTCATGCTCGGACAGGCCCGCCCGCTCGTACCGCTCGGCGACGAGCAGGTTGTACAACAACGCCGCACCATGCATCGCCAGCGAGAAGCGCTGCGCGTCCCGAACCAGGGAACCGATCGGCTCCGGCGCGGCCAGCGCCACCGGCTCATCCCACGGCGCATCACCCTCCGACCCAGGGCGATGCGCGGGATCGAGCAGGTACGCCAGCAGGGTGCCAGGCACCGCGTCGATGATCCGCTCGCGCAGCCAACGAGCCTCGTCCGGGTGTAACCTCAGCCCACCCTCGACCTCCTGCGGAAAGTTCGCCGGTGCCCCGGGCAGGGTCGGATGCCAACTGCCGCGCGACCGGTCGGTCAGCTCGTCAGCCTCGGCCAGCCGTCGGTCCGGTGCCGTGTCATCCGCACCGCTGCGGATGCCGTACTCCTGAAGAGCAACGGCGTAGATGTTCGAGGGCAGGGTGCGAACCCCGACCCCGGCACGCCTGCCGATCATGCCCTCCGTGTCTTCTCCGCGCAGCAGAGCGGCGATCACCTTCCGCTCGTTGCGGTCGACCCGCGCGGCGAGACGGTCACCACGTAGCCCACGCTTTTGCGCCTCCTGGTAGCACCAGGGCACGATCAACAGGTACCGTGCCCGGTTCTGCAGGACCGACGTGCCGGGAAACAGCAGGTCGCTGAACGCGTCACGGACCTGACCGATGCCCAGCTCGTCCCGGCTCTCCGTGTCGCTGAAGAGTTTGAGCAACTCGCGCATGCGTTGCTGATCCTCGCGAGAAGTGTCCAGCCAACTCAGCCTCGAGGTCATGAACGCCTCTCGCCTGCTCCGGTGCCGTCGACAAGGTCGCTGAGCGGCCCCGTGGGCAGGGCGATCCAGCCCTCGACCCCTGCGACCTGCCGCTGCTCGTCGTCGGGCCGGGTCGCCCTGCCTATGGCGGCGGCACGTGCGTTGAGGGCCGCGACGACCGCGTCGAAGGCGTCGTGGCTGTGGCGACACAGCGCCTCGGAAGCGCCCAGCTCGAGCCAGGGTGCGGCCGCGCAGAGCGCGGTCACGAGGTCGGCATGCTGCGTCTTCTGGCCCCGTCCCTTGTAACCCCGGTACGTCAGCCCCCAGCGGCAGAGGGCAGCGGCCGGGTACACCTCGACGATCTTGCCGTCGCCGCACCGGTCGACGTCATGGCCGGCGGCGACCAGCATCGTCAACAGCCCGGCGCACCGGAAAGCGGCATGAGCGATGCGGTCCGCAGCGACGCTGAGCGGAATGATGCCGGCCGTCTCGCGTACCACCTCGTCGGTCAACCGGTAGGCCAGACGACGCCGCCACCGTGCGGCATCGCCGTCGTCGACGGAGACGTGTCCGGACCGGTGGGCGGTGACGAGCGCGACGAAGGGTTCGGGCCAGCCGAGTGGGCAGTCCAGCCCGACATTGTCCGCGTCCTGGCTGGCCTTGACGATCTGGGCGTCACCAACGTCGAGGACCAGGTTTCGCACCACTGCGCGGTCCGACAGCCATTCGATGGTCGCCATCGCCGTACGTTTGTCCGCCGCTGCGAGGTCGACGCCGAGGGTCAGCACCGCAACACTCTAGGTGCCGGCCAAGCGTCGAGACATGGCTCGACCGACCGTCGTTGTAGGACGTTCAGGTACGCGTGCCCCCCGGATCGGCGAGTGAGAGTGGCCCGGTCCGTGTGAGTGATTCTGCGCGAGCATGGCCAGGGCCTACCGTGAGTCCGTGGCCAACTGGCTGTTGATGATCCATGCGGTGTCTCCGTGGGTGCTCGGGCGCGATGGGACGACGCCAGCGCGCGATGGACTGGGCCGGACGCCGTCCCGTGAAGCTGGGGCCTGACCGTGAACAGATGCACTCACGTCACCCCGTTGGATCAGACAATTCAACCAAGATCAACCTCATCCGCACCACCCGACCCCGGAGGACACCGTGACCTACGACAGCCGCCCCGACACCCTTATCCACAGCCTCCGCGTCGGCACCCTCGGGCGCCCCGATCAAGGAACTGATCGCCCGGTCCACCCAGCACGACCTGTCCAAGCTTGAGCCGCCCGAGGTGGAGACGTACGACGAGTACGTGCCGAAGCTCCAGGCGGCCGTGTACGGCAGCGACGAGTACCGAGCCTGTCTTGCGGCGATGGGCGACGGCCTCGCTCACCACTACGCGCACAAGGCGCATCACCCGGAACACCACGACCGTGGCATTAACGGGATGACTCTCGTGGACCTGATCAAGATGCTGGCCGACTGGCGAGCCGCGTCCGAACGGCGCGGCAGCGACCTCGCCGACAGCATGCCGAAGAGTTTCGAGCGGTTCGGCATCGACGCGCAACTCGCCGAAATCCTGACCAGCACGGCCCGGCACTTCGGCTGGATCGCCGACGAAACCATCCGCACCGATCGATAGGACCGCCGCGACCCGCCCGCTGCATCTGCAGGCCACCCGCACCGCCTGAGCCCTCCACACCGGCCCGCCAAGCGCTCGACGCTCACGTCGGCCGGGAGGCCCCGTCGCGCCCGCAGTGGTCGCGTGAACTGCGAGCCGGTGCTCGGTGGGTGCTCGTAGCCGTTGGACCGGTTGGCGTCGCCGGCATCGCCTACTGCTGTGCGGCGTCTGGTGACGTCGGTGCCGTGCCGGTAGGTTCAATCTCCTGAGAGGCTCTCGTCGTCAGGTGGAGGAAGCCGGCAGCGTGTCGCACGTCGAAAAGATCACTGCAGAGCTGCGTACGCTGGCCGCCGGGGTCGAACGCGCGCAGGGTCTGGCTGCCGCTGCTGAGCAGCAGGCGGAGGAGATCGGGCTGCGGGCTGCGGGTGCCGGGTTCGCTGCGGTCGCTGCGGGTGTGGCGCGGATTCGCGGGGCCATCGCCACTGTCCGGGGCGGACTGGGCGGTCTCGCCGGTGCCGTCGGTGATGCCACGAAGGCGACCGCTGGTGTCCCTCGGCAGGGCAGTCCGGGGGAGACAGTCAACGGTTTGGCTCCGGCGCAGAGTGCGGTCGACGGCATCCGCGACCAGACGGCCGCCACGATCACGCACATCGGTGAGGCGCAGCAGCTTGTCGTCGCGGTTCTGCAGGGTGGGCAGCCAGGGCCGCTCCTCCAGGCGCTGGAGAGCGTCAAACAGGTGCTTGTCGTGCTGGTCCAGCGCACCGCTACCACCCGCCAGGTGGTTGACGTGGCGATCGCCGAGGCGCGACAGCTGGGGTCCTCGGGAAACTGAGCGGGGCTGGCGGTGTCGTACCGGCCAGCCCTGCCTCAGTTTCCACACCGTCTGCCGGCGCGGGTGTGACGACGCCGTGGACGCGCAGGCCCACCGGAGAGCGCGGCGGCTCGCCTACCGGTCGGCGTACCCGGATTCCTCCGAAGGAGGACGAACGCGTGCGGCGCTCCCTGGAGCTGGAGAACGAATGCGCCGATACCGTCGCCGCTGAGGGATACCTGCTCCACCAGAACCCGACCAGGCAGGAGGTCGCTGACGCCCGGCTCGGTACCGGTGATTCCGGTAAACCGGGCAAGGATCCCGACTATCTGATCGAGGGACATGTCTTCGACTGCTACTCCCCGACGCCGGCGAAGAGCGTGCGAGGCGTGTGGAGCGGGGTTGCCGACAAGATCGCCAGTGAGCAGACCCAACGGGTGGTGGTCAACCTCCACGACTGGCGCGGCGATCTCGCGGCGTTGCAGAAGCAGTTCGACGACTGGCCGATCGCAGGGTTGAAGGAACTGGTGGCGGTGACGCGCAGCGGGGCGATAATCCAGATCCTGCGACGAGACTGAAGGGCTATACATGGCGACCGAGTACCGCTTGACGCTGGCCGGCGATGTTCCTCTCGATGTGCTGGCCGGCGTCGTCGCTCCGGAGGGTGTCGAGGAGTCGGCGGTAGATGGCAGGCCCCGGGTGTTGAGTGCGGACCTCAGTGATCGGTGTGGTTACACGGTGAGCATCTACGCCGGTTCCCATGGCTACTTCGAGGCCGAGGATGGTGACGGCTCGGTGTGGGAGTGGGAACCGGAGCGGTACGTCACCATCGGCTTCCGACTGGGTAAGGGCGAATCCTCCGACCGGGCGACGCGGGAGATGCTGGCGTCTGTGGCCCGGGTACTGGGCGAGCGGGCGGAGGACGCCGCGCTGATCCTCGACGCCGACTGGCTGCTGCTGACCCGCTTCTCGGGAAACCTGTGCAGGCACTCGCCGAGTTGGTGGGGCGTTCACGGCGGGGAAGACCTTGTCGGGCGATGAGTGGCATGGAGCCGGTCGTTGCCGATTACGCTGCTGGCGAGGGGGACTTCGGTGGGTTCGCGTGCAGGGGAACCTCCATCACCCGGTGGTGCCGCCCGGCGCCGTGGGGCGGCAGGGGTTCACCACGATGAGGGCGAGGAGCCGCCGGCTCAGTCCCTTGATGGCTGTCCAGCGGATGGGTGGGCCTGTATGGCAGTCCGCATAGGGCTTTTGTGCGCCCAGGCTCGGTCCGCGGGATCATGGACCATTACCCTATGTCTTGAGGCGGGATCGGCTCTGGAGCGACCATTTCGTAGGGGATGAGGTTGCTGATGGGCATGCCGAACCACCTCGCCAAGCGCCTCACTGCCGAACCCCCCCAAGCCCCTAAAGCCCCTAAAGCCCCAAAGCATGCGAAGTGTGTGAATCGGACGTCCTCTGAGAGGTCACCGTTGGTCGTGAGTCGACTGGGCGTCAAGAGTCGTTCGATCCCGTTCGGATGCCGACCGGCAGTCGTGGCCGCTGATCTGCTCAGATGCGAGACTTCCACAGAGGTGGAGTGCCCGATCTAGACGAGGTGGCCTTCTGGCGGACGCTGCCCGCATGAAGTTCGTGGAAGCGGCCGATGTTCTTGCGGTGCGCTTCAACGGCACAGGTAGGCAGGGTTCGCATCATCGGCGCTTCCAAGCCATACTGAGGACATGCGTGCCACACGGCGGCGTCGACCACTAAGAAGATCTCTTGCGAGTCCTCCCGCGGAGGTTGAGCTTGCCCGACTCGCCGAGAACGTCCGATATGTGGGCAGCAGCGAGCATAAGAGTTACCCCTCATTTGCCGGACAGCCACGGCTACGCGCAGATGCGAGCAAGTGCGATCCGCGCCTAGCAGACCCAGAGGAGCTAACCGCGTGGCTGCAGGCCGCCATAGCAGCAGGCAATGTCGGCGAGCCTTGGGAAGGTAGCTACCCCCGCTATGTCTGGCATCGCGAGTCCGAGGTTGTCTACGAGGGTAGGCTGGTAAACCAGGAGCTCGGCCAGTACAAGGGCTACCCCCTCGAGCCGGATCAGTACCCAGAGGGGTTGAAATGAGCGAGTATCAAGATATTGAAATACGGTGGGAGTGGCTGGCGGCGCCGAGTGTCAAGGCCGCCGAGCTAAGAGCAACGTGGGCTCGTCTTGAGATTCATGTCGGCGGCGAAACGCTGACTTTGGTCGAGGACAAGGAGTCTGGCAGCTCCCGCAGGTCAATCTACTGCTCTTTGTACCCTCTGGCTGAGTGGATCGCCTTTAACTGGTGGTTCCTAAGGGCTCACTCCAGGCCGGCGTCCACCCTGTCGAAGAGCCGCTCTTATGCGCGGTCGGCCTCAGACCGCTTTCTTCAGCGACAGCGACACAACGTCCGAAGCGCAGGCGACGGATTCCTCTGGCCCAATCTATTCATACTTCCCGAAGGGGGTACGACGCGCCTCGTTTGGCGTGCAGACCCTCCGGATGTCGCTAGCCAAGTGATTCGATTCCTTACCAGCGGCGAAGTTGTTATTGAAAGCTCTCTGTTGCAGCAACGCCTTACCGACTTCGTTGAGGTAGTAGTCTCGCGGCTTGCTGAGACGGGAATCCGGGACACGCAACTTCAAGTTGAATGGGCGGCCATTCAGAGCACGGAACCGCAAGAGGCAGCCTTCTGTCTGACTTCCGCACGTCTAGGCCTTGACCCCTATTCAGAAGCGGATAAGTACGAGGCAGATATTCTCCAAGCAGCAGATCAATTGGATGATCAGTTGCTGGACGATTTCATGGATGTGGTGCAGCCAGACAAAATTTCGGTAGCCCTAGAGTGGGTAGCTGCTGCGCAAGAGGACATTCGGAGGCTTACCGCCCCAGCCGCCGATGAAGTAGAGGCGCTCAGATCCGAGTTGTCCCCGAGCCCCGACTGGTCCCACCTTCGCCCTTGGGAGAGAGGGTGGGCGCAAGCGCGTCGGGTGCGAGGAACTCTTGGGATCGATGCGGCGGATCCGTTTGAGCTGCAAGGTATTCTCCGGGCCTCCGCTCGTGCAGTCCCCCCGAGAGGGCTGCAGGCACTTGGTGGCAAGGACCCCGACACGCCTGCGTTGGTCATCGTCGGAAATCATCAGCCCGAGGCAGCAAGGCGATTCACCATTGCGAGAGCGCTGTGGCATCTACTTTGGCAAAGTGAATCCCGGTTCTTGGTTACAACGGCCTATACGGACCTGCAGAAGGTGGAGCGGGCGTTCGCGGCCGAGCTGCTCGCGCCTGCGGAGGGAATCGCCGGACAACTTTCCGTTGACTCCATTCATTTAGGGGTTGAGGAGCGTGAGATAGAGGAACTTGCGAGGAAGTATCAGGTTTCTCCGATGATTGTGCAACATCAGCTTGACAACCAAATCTTGCGGTGACCGCTTACCATCCGCAACAGCTTCCACACGTCTCCGAACTCAAGTTCTTTCGGCGTCTCGTGGGGGTGCTCCGTGGGTGCTCCGGCGCGATGGACGGGCCGGCATACTATGGACTTGGCCGGACGTTGTCCCGCTGAAGCTGGGGCCTGACCGCGAACAGATGGACTCACGCGGCCCCGTTTGGACCCAATGACTCAACCAAGATCAACCTCTTAATCCGCGGGTTCGGGGTTCGAGTCCCTGGCGGCGCACCACAAAAAGGCCCTGACCTGGCGGTTATCTGCCGGTAGGGGCCTTTTTTGCGTACGCCGGTGGTGGGTGGTCGCTCGGTGGGTGCTCGGGAGCCGTTGGACCCTGCCGGCGATGCTGGGACCGGCCGTTACTGGTGCGACGCGGCCTGGAAGGGAGGCGATCACCGATGGGCGATCGTGGTCGGGTCGATCTCGTCATCTTCGACTGTGACGGGGTGCTGGTGGACAGCGAGCCGATCGTCGGCCGGGTACTCGCCGACCGGATGCGGCAGCTGGGAATCCAGATCACCGACCAGGAGTGCAGTCGTGCGTTCGCTGGACTCGATCAAGCGGCGGCGGCCCGGTTGATCGCCGGTCGCCTTGGTGGTGCTGTGCCTCCCGGTTGGTTCGACGCGCTGACCGTCGCGGTTGATGCCGCGCTGCGTGCCCAGGTGGCGCCGGTGCCCGGCATCGTGCCGGTGCTGCAGCAGCTTCGGGTCCCCTTCTGCGTGGCGTCGAACGGGCGGCCCGAGAAGGTCGCGTTGACCCTGGGTGCCTGCGGCCTGGCGGCGTACTTCGAGGGTCGGATCTTCACGGCCGCCGAGGTCGCCCGCGGCAAACCGGCTCCTGACCTGTTTCTGCTGGCCGCGTCTAGGATGGGCGTCCCGCCTGCCAGCTGCGTCGTTGTCGAGGACAGTGAATCCGGGGTGGCGGCCGCACGTAGCGCGGGGATGCGCGCGCTGCGGTACGCGCCCGATGGCTCCACGTCAGGGTCGGTTGGAGCCTTCAGGAGTATGGCGGAGTTGCCGTCGTTGCTCGGCCTTGCCAACGGCAACAGGAGCATCTCGGTCCGCGGCGATAGGCAATGAGGACGGAAGATCGATGGCTGGTCACGGTAAGGTCATGCCCATGGGTTCGACGGCGCGAAGGGTATCGCTGACCGGCATCAAGCCGACCGGTGAGCCGCATCTGGGCAACTACATCGGCGCGATCCTGCCGGCGCTGCGATTGGCCGACAGCTACGAGTCGCTGTATTTCATCGCGGACTATCACGCGCTGACGACGATCCGCGACCGTGATCAGTTGCGGCACTACACCCGCTCCGTGGCGGCCACCTGGTTGGCTGCCGGGCTCGACCCGGATCGCACCACGTTCTACCGCCAGTCGGACATCCCGGAGATCTTCGAGCTGAACTGGATCCTTGCGTGCATGGCCAGTAAGGGCCTGATGAACCGGGCGCACGCCTACAAGGCGTCGCGTGACCGTAACCGGGAGGCCGGCAAGGAGGATCTTGACGCCGGCGTGAACATGGGCCTGTTCAACTACCCGGTGCTGATGGCGGTCGACATCCTCATCATGGACGCCGATGTGGTGCCCGTGGGCCGCGACCAAGTCCAGCATGTCGAGTACGCCGCGGACATCGCTGGCTCTTTCAACGCTGTGTACGGGGACCGGTTCAAGTTCAAGATCCCCGCTGCTGTCATTCCGGATGAGGGGTCGGCGCACACGCTGCCCGGCACCGACGGTCGCAAGATGAGCAAGTCGTACGGCAACACGATTCCTCTGTTCGCGCCAGAGCCGAGCCTGCGGAAGCTGACTCGGCGTATCCCGACCGACAGCGTGCCGGTGGAGGAACCGAAGGACCCCGACACGGCTGCCGTGTTCAAGCTGCTTGAGCGGTTCGGTGCGGCTGACGTGGTCTCCGAGACACGGGCGCGGCTGTCGGCCGGTGGGATGGGCTGGGGAGAGGTGAAGGCGCAGCTCGCCGACGCACTTGTCGCTGAGTTCGCGCCGCTTCGGGAGCGCTACGAGGCGTTGATGGCGCAGGGTAGTGAGCTGGACGACCTGCTTGCCCACGGCGCGGACAAGGCGCGGAAGCAGACCAGGCCGTTGCTGGAGCGGGTGAGGGACGCCATCGGCATCGGATAGCTCGGGTCCCGTCTGTCAGATGAGTGCGTCGACCACCCGGTCGGCGCAGTGCCAGGCGGTGGTCCATTTGCCGGGCAGCGCAACGAGCAGGTTCCCAGTGGGCGTCCACCCGTCCGGAGGCTGTCGGAGGTCCACGACAAGGCTGGATGGGTCAGCTTGCGGACTGGTCGGCTCGCACACGGTCCCCCAGATCAGGCTGAGGTCCGGGCGGGAGTGGTGGAGACGGTGTCGATCGAGCGCTTCTAGTAGTCGGGCACGCTCTTCCGCTGTTGTGCCGTATCCATCCTTCACGCTGGGCAAGCCCACGCTGATGCCGCCACGATCCGGACTGATGGCGAGCAGATCGCCGTCCAGCCAGTAGGTCACACCCTCTGCCGCAAGCCCGGGCTGTAATCGGCCCCAGGCAATTCGGCGGTTGTGCAGGGTGTGCTGGATTCCGGCGTTGGACAGCAAGGTCGGTGTGCCGGCGCCGGCTGCCAGCACCACGATCTGCGGTCGCGGCGCTGGAGGCGCGATCGAGACGGGGGCGCTCTCCTGATCGCGGCGCAGGACGGCGGTGTACCGCTGCACATCTGGTACGCCGCTGGTCCGTGCCAGATCGACGAGGCCGGCGTTGAGGACCGACATGTTGACGCTGTAGTCCGGGATGCGAAAGGCGGCTGCCGGCGACGGGAACCTTCCCGCGCCGTGCGGGTCCATCTCCGAGGCGTGGATACCGATCTGCTTCCAGGCGTCCAGGTAGCGCTGCACGGCATCTGCTGAGTGAAACAGCGCGAGCCCGGTAGCCTCCCCGAACTGCGCGGGCCTGGCCAAGTCGTGCCAGCGGTCCCGCTGCTCCCAACAGGCTGTGCTGAGTGCGGGGAGCACCGGGGCGTAGACGGCGCCGGAGTGCAACTGGCCGAAGTTGGCCAGCGAGGCCCCGGGGCGTCCGTCGCCGAGGCAGCGAACGCGCAGCCCGTGTCGCGCGGCGGTGACGGCGATGGTGAGGCCGCAGAGTCCCGACCCGATGACAAGGACATCGACGCTGTCGTCAATCATGACTCCCCCAAGGAATAGGACCGCAGCCGGACCGCTCATCGACAACGACAAGGTGGTATCGACTGGCGAACCGGCGTACCAGTTCCGCCGGTGCGTGGTGATGATCGAAGCGGAGCCGCAGCCGATCGGGAGTCTAGGTCAGCCGGCCCCGGGCTGCCGCTCGATGGGCGAGCATGGAGTCGCGGTCGAGCACAAGACTCTGGAGATGGGCCAGGAGTATGCTGCCGTTGACAGCCACGTGGCTGCTCCTGTCGTCGGCATCGAGGGCGGGCACGCGCACTGTGAAGCCGTGGTGCGGTGCGGCCGACACGGCGCTGACCAATGTTTGAGCGGCCTGCCCGAAGGACCAGGTCGGTTGAGGTTTCGATGCGGTGCCCGTTCCCGGGCCGAGTTGGGGGAGCAGTAGCGCCGCGCCCGCGACGCCGGAGCGGGCATAGGTGACGACCTGTCTGCGCTTCGCGAGCCCGTACGGCGTCTGATACAGCCCGGGAGCGAGCACAGCGGTCGTACTCGCGGCGATGAGCGTCGTTTCCTGGCCAGCAGCACGAAACTCGGTCCGTAGCTGCAGCACGCCTTCGGTCGCGCCTCGGATGCTGCGGTGCATGGCGTCTACCCCTCTACGGTCGAGAACGACGTCCACGACGTAGATAGGACCGGATGAGGCGGTCCGATTTGTAACGGCGGCAACTCGGGCGCGGTCCCGGACGACCGTCAAGTCTGCGCCAATCCATTGAGTGCTGCTGCCCGATTTCGGCTGAGCCGGCGGCGTCCGTGCGACCGCTACGACGTGGAATCCGGCGGCGACGGCCAGCGGCTGGACTGCACAGCCGAGGCGTCCCGACGCACCGAGGAGGACGAGGACCGGGCTCACCGAGCGCATCGCTGCCACATCACCGCCAATTGGGCAAACGACTGGCAGAACTCTCGGCGAGCCTGGCGCCAACTGTCCGGACGTAGGACACGTTCTGCGAACGTCTCGCGGGCGCGGGCGACATCCGCGGCGTCCCAGCCGCTGCTGAGCTCGATCGCCGACAGCAACGCGGGCTGGGAAGACTCCTCGTCGCCCATCACCCGGTCGGTGATCTCGGCCTCGGTCATGTTGAGGTGAATGCTCGACGCGGGGATGCTCTTGGACATCTTGGGGTAGCCGGCAAGCCCTTCGAGGACCCGGAAGTACAGACCGCCGATCCGGCCGTTCCAGCCGAGCCCCAGCTCACCGGCGTGCGCTTGTCGTTGTAGCACCAGACGGGCCAGATCCGTGAAGTACGCCTCCTCCATACCCGACACCATGAGGACGTTGCCGGCGCCGTTGTCGAAGGGGCCGAGCACGTCAGCGACCGTGTACAGCGAGTCGACCACCACGCCGGTCTCGCTGCCGAGCAAGCCGTGCTCGGCGTAAAGCTCCAAGAGGCTCTCACGGTGCTCCTGAAAGTCAGCCCGGGACAGATAGCGGGCGATCCGGCCGGCACGCACGAGGTTGTCGTGCTCAAGGTGGGACCGCAGCTCGGCTTTGTGTGGACCCAGGCCGAGCTCGACAAGGAACGCGAGCATCTGGTCGCGAACCCGCACCAGAGCCGACCATGAGACGTTGCGAGAGTTCCATGCCCCGAGGTCGGAGATGACGACCGTCATCGGCACACCGAGTCGTCGCTGCAACTCGACCGCGCCGAGCATGACCGACAAGGTGCCGGCGGTTGGTGCATTGGTCGGGCCGAAGCCCGTCACGATCGCCAACGACTCGCGTCGGTCGGGATGCAAGACCCACACTGCGTCGTCGGTGTGGGTGAACCGGAGAGCGGTCGGTCCAAGCCGTTCGGTCAGGATTGCTGCTGATTCGGCGTCGATAGACATGGCGGGCATGGCGGCTCCTTCGATCAGGTGAGCGTGCTCAGCAGACGGATGGCGTGCCCAGCCCGGCGAGCATGGCGGACCAGGTCGACCGCCTCGTCGATGTCTGTCCCGCTCGCTGCGACGACGAGGGCGGCGTTCAGCTCGACAAGTGCGGTGACGGGCGTGTCGTCTCCGGGCTTGAGCGCGGAGGCCACGAGTGCGGCGTTACCACGGTGAGTGGGCCGGTGGGCAACCGCGTGACGCCAGGATTGGGCCGGCTCATGTCCCTGGCGGATCCCGCAGGTGATGAATCCGTCGGCGAGACGCGCCAGCCTTCTGGTACCGACGTCGCCGTGCTCGTCGATCATCTCGCCGGGGGACAGCTCCGTGGACGCGACGACGCCCGTGGTGAGATCCGGCCTGATCTTCAGGAGAGCTGCTGCGGCGAGGGTGACGTCTCGGTGGGCTAGGCCCAACACGTATCCCCTGGCGCGTACGCAGATGGTGGCAACCGGCATGAAGAAGCTCGCCGGATTCAAGGCGTCGAAGACGCCGTCGTATCGAGCCGCGTAGCGCGGGCAGAACAAGGGATACGAGACAAAGGCGATCCCGAATCGAGCCAGCATCTCGGGAATGGCATCCGGCCGGTCGACGGCACGGATGTCCAGCACATCCAGAATGTCGGCGGCTCCAGAAACCGCCGACACCGATCGCGAGATCCCTTTGACCACAGACGTGCCGCTGGCGGCGGCGAGGATCGCGGCGGCGGTGCTGACGTTGAAGGTCTTGAACTGCTCCTTGCCGCTGCCCGCCATGACAACGGAGCCCTCGGGCACGTCCAGCGGCTGCTCGGCGTAGCCACCCAGCACCTCGTCGAACTCGATGATCACCTTCCACCACTCGGACAGCTCCGCCGGACCGAGGCGATCCGCGAGGAGCAGATCGGCGCACCAGCGTCGCCATCGCTCATCTGCCGACGGTGAGGCGTCCCGTAGGAGCGTGTGCAGAACGTTCGGGGACCACGGGCCGGTCGGGGCGGTGACCTGCCGGGCTCTCACGCCGACCACCACAAGGCCGACATGCCGTTCTGGCGAGCATCGCACAGCTCGGGACGGGATTCGCCGCGCGTGCGTCGGGGCAGCCGTACGCCCGGCCGGGTCGCGAGGTGAAAGCCGATGAATCCGGCGGCACCGGTGATAGGGGCCCGAGACATCATCGTTGCTCTTCCTTCCGCATGGTTTGCTCGAAAATTCGCTGCCAGACGTGGTTGAACAGGGGCGGGTCGATGCGAGGCAGGTCGAGTCGCTCGGCCGTGAGCACGGGTTCAGAACGGACCGGTCTGGTGGAGTTGTCGGCAGTCGTTGCCGTGGCATGGCGGGAGATGTAAAGAGTCATCGCCGCTGTGCCCCCACGTGCGCCGTACCGTGCTCGGGCTGGTGTGGCCGGCTGTCGGTCGTGGGACGTCGGCTGCCGATGTGGCGGGCCCGCCGGGAGCCTGGCGGGCCCGCAACCGGGAGGCGGCGAGTGGGGGAATCTCGCCGGTCACTCGCCTGCGCAGCCTCGTTGGCAGTACGCGGGCGCGGAGTCAACCTCACGGCACCGAAGCCGACCGCCGTTGTGGCAATCGGGTCCGGTCGGGGCGACGCGCTGTCGGGTCGGTGCGACATGTCCACCATGAACCTCACGCCGTTGACGGGACTGGTCGGCGACCATCGAGGCCAGCCCGGAGCAGGCGGCTTCGATGTTCGGCAATAGCGAACCGTCCACGGCAGCAGACCGGTACCGTCCACTACCCGTCCAATCGCGACCAAGTGGTGACGACCTGTAGCCAGACTGGCTAGCGTGATCGATGTCGACAGGCGATGCCCGGAGGTGCGCGATGGCGGGACGGCGCTACCCCTCGAACCGGCGGCTAGCGTGGGAGAGACTCCAACGCGGTTGGTCCTACGAGGAGGTCGCCGAACGCATCCGCACCGAGATGAGCCGCGCCGGTGAGACCGACACCGGGCTCAACGCCAACACCGTCCGGCGGTGGGAGATCGGCGAGCGGCGGCCGGATCCCCGGTACCGCAAGCATCTGGTCGCGATGTTCGGTAAGCCGGCCAGCGACCTCGGCCTACTCACTCCCGACGAGTTGGCCGTACGCCCGGACGAGGAAACACTGCACGAGTTCAGGAGGTTGTGGGACATGCTCACCGGAGATAACAACGGCAACGGTTGGGACCGTGCGTCCGTGCTACGCGCACTGGTCGGCGCCAGCATGCTGCCCCTGGTCGCGCCCCTGCTATCCCTCGACCCGGAAGCCGCACACGCCGACGGCAAAACCGTCGACCCCGACTCGTACCGGCGAATTGTGAGCTGCCAACGCGAGCTGTACTGGACCTGCCCGGCCCGGCCCCTCTACGAGGCCGCCTACGCCCACACCCAGCTCGGGATCGGGCTCCTGCGCGCTGCCACCGGTGGCAGCCGGAACAGTCTTGCCTCCGCTCTCGCGGAGTCCGCGCTGCTCACCGCCCGGCTTGCCTTCTTCGACCTCAGCCAACCCGCCATCGCCGAACGCTGCTACGACGTCGCCCTCGCTGCCACCCGTGAGGCCGGTGACCACGCCTTGGCCGCCGCTGTCCTCGGCCACATGGCGTTCGTTCCTGCCTTCGGCCACCAGCCGGCCAACGCTCGGCCGCTGATCGACGGGGCTCTCCAGTACACCTGGCACGGCGTCAGCCCCATGGTCCGGTCATGGCTGCACTGCGTCGCCTCGGAGGTCGAGGCGCGTGCCGGAGCCGCAGCCGCCAGCCGTCGCCACATCGACCTCGCCGCAGGTGCGGTCAACGGTGATGGCACCCCGCCCGAATGGCTCGACTTCTACGACAACGGCCGCCTGCACTCGTTCGCTGGTTACGCGGCCCTCGCCTGCGGCGACCACAGCGAAGCCGCCGGCCAGCTCAACCAGGCACTCGCCGCGCTCACCACCACCGGTGCCAAGCAGCGCAGCGTCGTGCTCGCCGACCTCGCCACCGCTCATCGTGGCGACGGCGACCGGGCCGCCGACTACCTCAACCAGGCTGTCGACGCCCTGCAGAACGACTGGTACGGCGTCGGCCTCGACCGGGTCCGAGCCGTCCGTACCGTGCTCGGCGACAGTCGACACGGCAACCTGCTGGACGAACGGGTCGCCGCCCTCACCGCCGGCCGCGCCGCCCTGCCGGGTAGTTAGCGCGCCGACTCGTTGTGCTTGCGTACGAGGTCAGGCAGCTCAGCCAGCGAGTCGAGCTGGAACAGGCACCGATCGCTGACCTCTTTGTCGCCAAGGAGGTAACCCCACGGGCCGCGGCGGACCAGGGCGGTCGCGATACCCGCCTCCTGCGCCGGCCGGATGTCGTTGTCCAACCGGTCCCCGACGTAGAGCACCTGGTCAGCCGGGCATCCCGCCTCGGCGATCACGCGGTCGAAGAACGCGGCAGACGGCTTCTCCACGCCCCAGCCGTCCGAGGTGCCGATCACGTCGACCGGTAGGCCCAGGGCACGCAGGATCGTCTCCGCCCGCGCCGTCTGGTTGCCGGCCAGACCGACCTGTAGCCCCGACTCGCGCAGCGCGGCCAGGCACGGCCGCACATCCGGATAGAGGTCCTCCTCGGTGAAGGACTCCGGCTGTCCCGCCGCCGTCCGGCGCTCCCGCTCCTCGGCCAGGTCGAATCCTGGCCGGAAAACCTGGAACGTCTCCCGGTAGTCCAGGCCGCGAGCGATGATCGCCCCGAAGACAGCCGAGAACGTGTGGCGCGGTACCCCGAGCCAGTCCGCCCACGTCCCGTACTCCCGGGACTCGTCGACGATGGTCTCGCCCACATCGAAGAACACGCTCGCGATCACCCGGCGATTGTGCCTGGTGCTCCCATCAGGATCAACGTGTACGGCGAGCCGAGCCGAGCCGTCCGGCGGGTCAGTGCCGAGCCGTCGGCCACACCGAGTACGACCCGGGGCTGGAAGCCCTGCGAGTCCGCCTCGCCGAGGGTGCCCTCGGCGACCTCTACCCTGGACCGCTCGTTTAGCGGGAGCGCTGTCTCACAAAATGAGATAGCTGAACGGGAGGGCCAAGATTTTTCTGCCATTTTCGCAGGGACTCCGTCCAGATGGAGACTGGCACGTCTTGGCGGGTGTCCGTGCGTCCGGCTCTTGGAAATCCGTGACCCGCGAGACCGCAGCTTGGGCGTTAAGACGCTCAACCTCGGTATCGAGGAGGACTCGTTGGCTCCGGAGAGGTTCTTCGTGGCCAGCGAGCGGGCGGCCGTGGTTCCCACCCCGTCGCTGACCTCCCACGAGGCGTTCGACTCCGGGGTGCTGCTCGGCGCCGGGCCGGCCTCACGCCTGCTCGACCACGGCCGACAGGCGTACCTGCCGCTCGACGCATCGAAACGGTGGCCGACGTGCAGGCGTTGGGCGTGCTGCGAGAGCGGTGGTGGGATGATTCTCTCGTGTTGAATATCGGGCTGACCTTGGAGGTTCGTCCCCTCAACCTGTGCGAAGCTTTAATGATCTAGGAACCTCCAGTGGACGCCGGAACCCCGGAAGGTTCCGAGGGAGAATATCTGGATTAGATGAACAAAACGGACCTCGATTAAGTCGATGACGCATCGTCGGGTTGCTATATTCGCTGTTGAGGAGCCGCTGCGCCCGGCCACCGCGCCGGGCGAGGATCGCAACCCGCACTGTCGACCCGGGATGCGGGGCGTGAATCATCGCTGCGCCCGGCCACCGCGCCGGGCGAGGATCGCAACTGGCGGCTGCTCGTGTTCACCCACCAACTCCTCGAGCTGCGCCCGGCCACCGCGCCGGGCGAGGATCGCAACGTCGGCGGTGGCGCACCACTGGGCGGACTCGGGGGCGGCTGCGCCCGGCCACCGCGCCGGGCGAGGATCGCAACGCGTTTGATCGGGGGGGTCGAGCAGGACGGTGCCGCGGGCTGCGCCCGGCCACCGCGCCGGGCGAGGATCGCAACCTGACGATCGGGGCGGGCGACGCGGACACCCCGGACGCTGCGCCCGGCCACCGCGCCGGGCGAGGATCGCAACGGGCTGGCCACGTCGAAGCACATGCCGCCTGGCGCGGGCTGCGCCCGGCCACCGCGCCGGGCGAGGATCGCAACTTCGCCCGCTCGGCCGCCGCGTCGAACCAGTCGGGCTGCGCCCGGCCACCGCGCCGGGCGAGGATCGCAACGATGACGACGAGGTCGATGTTCCGGCCGTCGACGGCGGCTGCGCCCGGCCACCGCGCCGGGCGAGGATCGCAACCCGGCAAAGCCGGCGTTGGAAAAGACGCTGGTGACGATTCCCACGGTGTCCTGGGACGGCCAGGTCGGCTCCTGTCACCGGAACTGCTCGGCATCACTGCTCCCGAGTACGGGGACTTCATTGCCGGCAACGTGGTCGAGGAACCGATTACCGCGATGCTCGCCCGGGCCGGCGGTCTGCGTTACGTGACCGAGTTCGTCACCGCGCTCAACGACTGCGCCGACCGGTGCGCGTTCTACGACTTCTGCCGTGGCGGACAGGCCGGCAACCGCTACTTCGAACACCACACCTTCACCGTCCGCGAGACCAACTTCTGCCGCACCACCCGACAGGCCCTCGTCCGCGCCACCGCGGACCACCTCACCCCGACCGGAGGACCAGCATGAACGACGCCCTCGCCGCACTCGTCAACGCTCCACCGCACCACCTCGACCGTCTCGGTGTCGCACCGTCCCAGGCGGTAGCGTCGATCGACGCCGCGAAGTTCGACAACCGACCCACCTGGGACAACCGTGGCAAATTCGACAGCCGCCCCGGCTGGGACAACTGGGACAAGAAGAAGCGCTGACAGCGAACTCCCGACACTCGGGTGATGCGGCGGCCGGCCCGTCTCGCACCACCCTCGGAAACAGGTAAAGGAACACATGCGGACCACGACAGTCGGCGAACTGCGGATACTGCTCCCGGAACTCGACCCTGACGATCTCGACACCATCAGCGAGCCAACCGACGACCTCAGCGACGCCACCATCGAGGATGCCTTGTGGCGTGGCGTCACCCTGGACGGCGTCACCATCCGTGGCAGCCGGCTCGTCGGTGTCGACGTGAGCGAGAGTGGTTGGGAGGGCGGTTCCCTCTTCGGCTGCGAGATCACCCGTATGGACTTCTCTGGTGCCATCGTGTCCGGCGTCGGCATGGAGCGCTGCGCCGTCACGGGCTCGCGGTTCACCGGCATCCGCCTGACTGATGTTCGGTTGAAGGACGTGCTGTTCGAGGGCTGTCGATTCGACTACGCGTCGTTCACCCGGGTCGCCGCAGCCGGAGCCGTGGCCTTCGTGGACTGCCTTCTCACCGACGCCACCTGGTCGTCCTGCCGCCTACCCAACATCGTCCTGCGGTCCTGCCAACTGGCCCGCCTGGAACTCGACTCCTGCCACCTCTATGGCGCTGACCTGCGAGGCAACGGCCTACACGACCTGAGGACCGGTCTCGGTAACCTGCGCGGGGTCACCCTCGACGAGGACCAGCTACCCGACCTCACCCACCTGGCCGTTCAAGATCTCCACCTGACCGTATGCAAGCGGTGACAGGTCCGGTTCTCATGCCCTGCCGGTCGCCCGCTGCACAGCACACGAACACATCAGGAGAACGACGTCGTGGCCTATCACCCAGGGCCGAACAACCTGCTTCGCGCGGCTCGGCTGGCGCTGCCGTTTCCGTCGGGTTCGGGGCGGCCGATGTCCCGGCAGGAGTTGGCCGACGCGGTCAACGCTTACACCACGCGCACGCGGGTTGCCGCAGCGCCGTCGACGCTCGCTACATCGGC
The DNA here is from genome assembly GCF_030518815.1 of Micromonospora cynarisoli. Lineage (NCBI taxonomy): Bacteria > Bacillati > Actinomycetota > Actinomycetes > Micromonosporales > Micromonosporaceae > Micromonospora > Micromonospora cynarisoli. Next base: position 6,201,280 of record NZ_CP130426.1, read on the forward strand.
AAGCTCGAACGAGGGGAGCACCGGTGGCCGTTCGAGCCGAACCGCACGGCACTGCGGGAGGTCCTCGGCAAAACCACCAACGCCGAACTCGGGTTCTTCATCATTCAGGGACACACCCACGATCCTGAGATGAGCCCGGAGGAACCAGGACCAGAACGGAGCCGGACATCACCGGCTTTCGGTGCCGACCCGGGTCGCGAGGTATCAATAGCGGCGGCCGACGGTCCGGTCATCATCGCCCGCGCGGCGGCGGTGCGGGTGACCGTGAGCGTTCACACCGAGACTGTCACGACTCTGGTCCGCCACGACGACACGACCGGCGCTGTCGCGGTCCTCGCCGGGCCCGTCGAAGTGATGATCGAACCGTCGGATGTCGCGCATGACCGCCTCGCGGCTGGACCCAGTGTGCCGTCTATTATTGCGGCCGGTCCTCGCCAGGTGTATCGGCTTCCGGACCGGCGGAACTGATGACGGATGTGCGGGTCACGCAGTCGGCCATGGGTGGCTGGAGTTCGTCGGGTCTGTGCTCTTCGACGCTCCAGATCACCACACGTAAGCCTGCCGGGCAAGCGGTGAGGGCTGCTGGCGCGAGCGCCACGTCGCGCGGTATGGCAAGGCTTCCCCGCCATGCCCGCCCGCGGCATGATAGTCAATCTGATCTTGCCGCCTTCCCTGTGGCTCTGCCCGTTCAGTGATCCCTGATATTCGATTGTCCGGTTATCTCGCCGCGTCGGGTGGGGTCTGCAACGGCACGCCGGGGCCGGGCAGACGGTCCGGGCCATCGCCTGTGTACGAAGAGCCCGCCGTGACGTGTTCCGGTGGATCGCCTTCTACGAACCACCGACGACGTCACTCCGCATTCGGCTACCTCAGCTCCGCCGAATACGAACAAGCCCGCACGCCAGCCGCTATGGCGGCAGACGGTCAGGTCGTCTCGCACGGGCGGGAGCTGACAGGATGGTGGTACGGGAAGCGGCCGGTTGGAGCGAGGAGTAGTCAGTGAGTGACTGGAACGACAAGATAGTTTCCGAGTTCCGCGCCAACGGTGGAGAGGTGGGCGGCCAGTTCGCTGGTGCCCCGTTGCTGCTGTTGCACACCGTCGGCGCCAGGAGCGGCCAGCCTCGGGTGAACCCGATGATGTACCAGAAACTGGACGGCGGCGGGTACGCCGTGTTCGCCTCCAAGGCCGGTGCGCCGACCAATCCCGACTGGTACCACAACCTGCTGGTCCATCCGCATGTCCGAGCGGAGATCGGTACGGAAACGGTCGAGTTGGTCGCCAGGGTCGCCACAGGGGAGGAGCGGGAAGGGATCTGGAACGCGCAGAAGGCCGCGTACCCGGGTTTCGCAGACTACGAGCGGAAGACCACCCGCCAGATCCCCGTCGTCGTGTTGGAACCCGCGCCGTAGGTGGAGACGTTGGAAGATCTGTTCACGATCTCCCGAAGGCGTGGTCGCCCCTGATGGACCGACACCGAGACCGGCTTGGCCTTTCATACGCGCTGGAGATTCATCAGTGCGGTGAGTTTGGCCTCCCAGCGTGACTCCGAAGTCCTTGCCACCAAAAGGTTCTCCGCTCGATTGCTGAAGGGCCCGCTCGACGCGGCCAGCTTGGAGGAGAGGGAGGCATGGCGGCAGCCGCCCTGGTCGGCGCCGACGGCCTCAGGGGAATGCGCGATCGAGCAGGCCTGGCCCCGCTGAAGCAGCGTCACCGGCCGGGTCTGCGGTTGGGCAAAGGCATTCGACGCCCTGATCCTCGCCTACGACGACCGGATCACCATGCCAACGGCATCGATCACATCACAGACCCGAACACGGAAAACGCCGAACTCCTCCGTGCCCGCGACAGGGCCGACTCCTGTCGCGGCGTTCGGTGCGGTCGGGATGCCCGTCGGCGTTCTGCGAACGGTACGATCCTCCGCCCGGGCACGATCGATCGACGATCGGAGTGGTGTTGCGACGGAGCGCGCAGGCGGCACAGGCAGAGGTTGTCAGGTTCTGGCGGACCGTGGAGATGTTCAGTCCGCAGAGCGTCGAGCGGGTCAGCCGGGACCGGCTGGTCTTCGCGGTCCAGCCGGGCCAGCCGTTGCCGTGGGAGGCGGGCCATGAGCTATCGCGGTGGAAGCTGCGCCCGAACCAGACCTGGCGGCACGTCGTGTACCTGGGCATCCACCGTCTCGACGAACTGTTCGAGGTGCTGTCCCGGATGTTCGAACCGGACCCGGACAGCTATGACGAGCGGCCGGCGGGGGAGAGCGCCGTCGCCGCTCTGACGGTCGACGAGCACGGGCACGTGGTGCCCGACTCGCTGGTGCTGTCGAGCTGCGCCTGGGCGACCGGCCGGTTGGTGCGGGACAGGCGCGCCAGAGGCGACTGGCTCGCGCGGTTCGAGTCCGCCACCGCGGACCTCCGCGAGTCGCTCCAGGAACTGGTGACGGTGACCATCGACGGTACGGAGGACCAGACGCCGCAGATGGTTCCCCGGGTGGTGGACCACGGCCTGCTCGCCGACTGCCTGGATCTGGCCCTGGGGGTGGCCGGGGTCGGTGCGGCCCTGCCCTGTACCGACATCCGGGTCAAGAGCCAGCTCGTGGCCCGTCGCAACGCGGACAGCGCCGCAGGCTCCGCGTTTCTCAACAGCTTCATCATGTACGACCTGGAGCGGGTCGCGGAAAAGATCGACAAGGGCGACGTCGGCGTCGCACTGCGCGACTATCTGCGACCCGAGGCCGCCCTCGCCACCGCCGGTCGGGTGGACGTGCGCGACCGAATCGACGCCGTGTCGGCGGCGACGGCACCACGGGAGGTGCCGGCGGGGCGGTGGCCCAGCCATCCCGAGCACGCGCTCGCGCTCAACCAGCAGTTGGCAGTCTGCACCGCGCTGGGCATGACCGCCGGGATTCTCGGCGTCAACGGCCCGCCGGGCACCGGCAAGACCACCATGCTGCGCGACCTCGTCGCGGCGCTCGTCGTCGAGCGGGCTCGGCGGCTGGCCGCGCTGACCGACCCGGCCCGGGCGTTCACCGGTCGGCAGTTGCGCTGGAGCACGGGGCAACGCACGCGGGTCGTCGACGTGTGGCAGCCCGACCTCACCGGCTTCGAGATGGTTGTCGCCTCGGCCAACAACGGTGCCGTGCAGAACGTCACCGACGAGATCCCCGCCGCCGACGCGATCGACGACTCGTGGCGGGAACGGGCGGCGGCGGCCGACTACTTCCCCGACATCGCCACGGCCCTGCTGGCCGGTCAGCCGGACGCCGAGCAACCGCAGGCCGCCGAGCGGGCGTGGGCCCTGGTCGCGGCGCGGCTGGGGAACAAAGCCAACCGGAGCCGGTTCGTCAACACGTTCTGGTACCACACCCCGGACGAGTCCCGGAAGGATTCCAGCGAGGGCCACACCTGGTCCGGCCTGCTGGCGGTGCTCAAGGGGTACGAGCAGACTGGTCCGGACGTCGGCTGGTCGACTGCGGTGTCACGGTTCCGCGCCGCCGAGGCGCGGGTCGAGGCGGTGCGTACGAAGCGGGCCGAGGTGTACCGCGACGTCGAACGCCGGGAGCACCCCGAGATCCACCTCGCCGACCTGCGCCACGCCGTGAAGGTGGCGGCGGACGCGGTCGAGTCGGCACGGCTCCGGCACGGGGCGGCGTTGGATGCCGAGCGCGAGCGGGCGGCCGAGGCCGACCGGATCGCGTCCGCGCTCCAGGCCGGGGCCGAACGGGACGCCCGTCGTCGCGCGGCGGCTGCCGACCAGACCCTCGCCACGGCCGAGCGTCAGGTCGAGCACCTGAGCACCGGCCGCAGGGCCACCGCCGAGCGGACCCTCTGGTCGTGTGAGGCGGAGCTGAGCCGGTGGTTGACCGCGCAGGCGGCGCACCAGCGGGCGCAGCCTGGCCTGTGGGAGTGGTTGCGCACCCTCGGCGAGGCACAACGGCGCTGGTCGTACCACGACGGTCAGCTCCTGGCCGGGGTCCGTCAGGCCCAGACCGCGCTGGACGCGGCCCGCGCGGAGCGGGCCGCCGTGCAGGTGGAGATCGACGTGGTACAGCGGGCGGTGGACACCGCCCGGCAGCAGGCTGACGAGATCCGACGCGTGCTGGCGGCGGGCGTACCCAGGCCGCAGGTCGACCACGCGCCGCTGACTGCGGCCCGGCGGACGGTGGCGTCGGCGGAACAGGAACTCTCCACCGCCGTCCGGAGCCACCGCGCGGCCGAGGACGCGGTCCGGGCGGCCGAGGCCGACCTCTCCGCCCTCCAGGCGCGGCTGGGTCGGGCGGCGAGCGCGCTCGGCCGGCACTTTCCCGACCCCGAATGGCACGCCGACCGCCAGCGCCGGGAGTCGGCGGCGCTCTGGACCGACAGGAAGTGGAACGAGGCACGCAGCGCCCTGTTCCTGGCGGCCCTGGCGCTGCACAAGGCGTTCCTGCGACACAACGCCACCCGGCTGCGACGCAACCTGCAGGCCGCGATGGATCTCGTCGGCGGCGACGCGCCCGCCGACCTGGCCCCCGATGCGGCGTTGGCGGCCTGGCAGAGCCTCTTCTTCGTGGTGCCGGTGGTGTCCACCACCTTCGCCTCGTACGACCGGGTGTTCGGTCACCTCGGCAGGGAGGCGCTCGGTTGGCTGCTCATCGACGAGGCCGGGCAGGCGACGCCACAGAACGCGGTCGGGGCGCTCTGGCGCACCAGGCGGGCGGTGGTGGTCGGCGACCCGTTGCAACTGGAGCCGATCACCACCCTGCCGTTCCGCACCGAACAGGCGATCCGGACTGAGCAGGCGGTGGACGAGCAGTGGCTGACCAGCCGTACCTCCGTCCAGCGCCTCGCCGACCGGCTCACGCTGCTGGGCACCTGGCTGGCCGGTGACGGTGACGGCGACCCGACCTGGGTGGGCGTGCCGCTGACCGTGCACCGACGCTGCGACCAGCCGATGTTCGACATCGTCAACCGGGTCGCCTACGGCGGTCTGATGATCGACGGTACCGGCACCGGGGCGCGGGACCGCTTCCAGCTCGCCTATCCGACGCTGCCCCCGTCGAAGTGGATCGACGTCGCGGGCACCGGCGCGCAGGGCCACTGGATTCCCGACGAGGGCCGGCAGCTCGACCGTATCCTCGCCACCCTCGCCGAGCTGGACTTCGACATGTCCGAGGTCATGGTGATCGGCCCCTTCCGGGACGTCGCCCGCGAGGTCGGCAGGCGGGCCCGGCGGTATCCCGGTCTGGTCGCCGGCACCGTCCACACGGCACAGGGCAAGCAGGCCGACGTCGTCGTGCTGGTGCTCGGCGGTGCGCCGGACCGGGTGGGTGCCCGCCGGTGGGCGTCGAGCAGGCCCAACCTGCTCAACGTCGCGGTGAGCCGGGCCAAGCGCCGGCTCTATGTCATCGGTGACCGGCAGATCTGGTCGCCGTTGCGCTACTTCAAGGTCCTCTCAGCCGAGCTGCCGCACCAGGGCCCGGTCCGACCCTAGCGGCCACGGCCGGCGCACGGGGGCCGAGTGCCGTTGCCTGTCGGCCCGGGGACGGAGCGGGGCGCGGTCGCCGTCGAGTTTTTCTCCTCTCCGATCGCCTGGTGAGACGGCGGATCGCTCGGGCCGCCGGTAGCGGAGTGATCACATCGCGCTCGCTATGGCAGTAGGCTCCACTGGTTCCCGAGCGGCTGTCGGGGCGGGTGGAACCGCCCGTTGGTCCGTCCGATCACGACGGTGTGCGCACGGAACCGGTCCTGGAAGGGGAGTATGGACGTCAGGCCGACCGAGGAGCAGCTCGCCGCCCGGGACACGTTCCTCGCGGGCAGGGAACTGGCCCTGGTGGCCGGGGCCGGCACCGGCAAGACCTCCACGCTGGTGCTGATGGCCGGGGTCACCAGGAAGCGTGGCCTCTACGTGGCGTTCAACAAGTCGATCGCCGACGAGGCCAGGCAGCGTTTCGGGGCGAACGTCGACTGCCGTACGGCGCATTCGCTGGCGCACCGGGCCGTCGGGCGCAGGTACCAGGACCGGCTGAGCCGGTCGGCCCGCATCCCGTCGAAGGAGACCGCGCGGCTGCTCGGCATCCGTCAGGATCTGTCGGTCAGCACTCGCCCGATCAGTTGTGGACACCAGGCGCGCCTGGTGATGGGCATGATCCGTCGGTTTTGCCACAGCACCGACCGGCAGTTGACGGTCCGGCATCTGGATCGGGTCAACGGGCTGGACCCGGTGGCCCAGGAGCAGCTCGCCCGGGTGCTCCTGCCGTATGCGGTCCGCGCCTGGGACGACATCTGCGCACCTGACGGCAGGCTGCGCTTCGAACACGACCACTACCTGAAGATGTGGGCGCTGACCGAGCCCAGGCTGGAGGGGGACTTCGTCCTGCTCGACGAGGCGCAGGACACCAACCCGGTGCTGGAGGAGGTCTTCCTCGCCCAGCACGCGCAGCGGGTGTGCGTCGGCGATCCGGCCCAGCAGATCTACGCCTGGCGCAGCGCCCGGGACGTGATGACCGGCTTCCCCGCGGACCACCTGTATCTGACGAAGTCGTTCCGGTTCGGCCCCCGCATCGCCCGGACGGCCAACCGGTGGCTGCGGCACGCCGAGTCGGATCTGCACCTGACCGGGAACAGCGCGACCGACTCCCGCGTCGGCTCCGCGGCGGAGATCGATGCCGTGCTGTGCCGGGGGAACGCCGACGCGATGCAGGAGGTTCTCGGCTTCCTGAAACGGGGCGTACCTGTCGCGCTCACCGGCGGCGGTGACGCGCTGCGGAACATCGCGCAGGCCGCCCAGGCGTTGAGGTCCGGTCGGCGTACCACCCATCCGGAGCTGTTCCTGTTCACCTCCTGGGCCGACGTGCAGGAGTACGCCGAGAACGACACCGCCGGCCAGGACCTCAGGGCGATCGTGACGCTTGTCGACGCGTACGGGCCGGATGTGATCATCGACGCGGTCGACAGGCTCGCCGACGAGCGGTCCGCGAAGGTCACGGTGTCCACGGCGCACCGGGCCAAGGGCCGGGAGTGGTCGCGGGTACGGATCGGGCACGGCTTCGCGGCACCGTCGGTCGACGACCACGGGATGCCGCGCCCGCTGCGGCCCAGCGACGCCCGCCTGATCTACGTGGCGGTCACCCGGGCCCGGCACCAGCTCGACCCGGCGGGGATCACCTGGATCGACGAGTACGAGAAGGCCGCCGAGGCGGCGGGCGACGGCACGGTGGCCGGCCGGCCGATGATCGAGCTGAGCCTGACCCGCCAGCTGAGGTACCCGAACTCCCCGATGTCGCAGTTCGTGACCCGGCACCTGCCGAACAGCACGGCCGTCGTGCAGGACTACCTCCGGCGGATCGTCGACCTGCCCCGCCCGGTGCAGCCACTGGACGTGAGGTACCCCGACTGGTCGGCGCTCGGCCACGCCATCGACTTCCGGTTCCGGCTCTGCCTGGGCAGCCCGCTCGGCGCGTCGGTCGACAGCGGCGTCGCCGCCGTCGGCAGCGACCGGCCGCTGCGGGGCGCGCCCGCGCCGGCCGTACGGAGGGCGCTGCACCGGGCCGGCGACGAGCTGACCGCAATGGTGGACGCGTACCTGCGCGGCGACGACGGCGTCGACGGGGAGGTCCTGGATCGCCTGTGCTTCGTGGCCGCCTACTACGAGGACGTCTACCGGACCGGTGAGATCCGCAGGTACAGCATGTTGACCGACGCCACCGCCAGCACCACTTTGGACGACCTCTTGGCGGCGGTCCCCGACTATGCCATCGAGGACGTCAACCAGCAGTTGGCGATCGCCGAGGAGTCCTTCGGGCCGTTCCTCGAACTGCCGATCGCCGCCCGGGTCTGCGGGCCGACGTTCGCCGGCAGCCGGGACATCGGCGGAGCGGACGCCGACTTCATCCTCGACGGCCTGCTGCTGGACTGCAAGGCGACCATCCGGCCCCACCGGCTGGGTCGTGACGAGGTCTACCAGCTCGTCAGCTACCTGCTGCTGGACTACGACGACCGGTACCGCATCGACCGGGTCGGCCTGTACCTGTCCCGCCAGGGTGCCCTCGTCACCTGGAGCGTGCCGGACTTCCTGCGTCGGCTCGGTGCCACCGGTCCGCTCGGTGACCTGCGCCGGCGGCTGCGGGAACACCTCCACCTCCGGCGCGGCGACCGTCGGGCGGCCCGCCCGTAGCCGGCGACCGTCGCGCCTGACAGGGCGTCGCGCCGACCCCGCGCACGGCCGCAAGCGTCGTGCAGGGCGAGGCTGGCGGTGGAGCGGGCCCAGGTGGGTGGCTCGGTCTGCCTGGCGTGAACGGTGCCGCGGGTCACGATTACGCATAGGCGGTTGACAATTGATGGTTGCCTCCGCCGATTCCGCCGCCTACGCTTCAGGGCAGCATTCCGTGACCACGGCCAGGAGCGTGTGCGCGGGCGGCGGGCTTCCCGGTGGCAGGGAACGACCCGATCGCTCGACACCCTGCCGTCGTCGGTCACGGCATCTTCCCCAGGAACCCGCCAACTGTCGAACCGCCGGAAGCGCGCACGCCTCCCGACGGGTCGGTCCATGTTCGGACGGCGGGTCCACTGTCGCACCCCCGGGACGAGTGTCCAGCGGACATGGCTGTGGGCGGCATGCGAAAGGACAGGTTCGTGAAATCAGCCCTCTCCGTCGCGCGACGGTCGCTGCTGGCAGGTGCGCTGCTCGTCGCCGCCGCCGCGCCGGCCGTGATCGCGCACCCGCTGGCAGCCTCGGCCGCCGTCCAGGCGACGTACTACGTCGCGCCGGACGGCAGTGACAGCAACCCGGGCACCCTCCAGTCGCCGTTCCGGACGCTGCAACGCGCACGGGACGTGGTGCGTACTGTGAACGTGAACATGACCGGGGACATCCAGGTCTACCTGCGGGGTGGCCGGTATCCGGTGAGCAGCACCATCGAGTTCGGCGCGGCCGACTCCGGCAGCAACGGCTACCGGGTCAGCTATGCCGCCTACCCCGACGAGACCCCGGTGCTCGACGGGGGCGTGCCGGTCACCGGGTGGACCCAGCACAGTGGGAACATCTGGAAGGCCCCGCTGGACCGGGCCAACAAACTGCGCGCGCTCTACGTCAACGACAAGCGGGCCGTCATGGCGTCGAAGACGGTGAACTCGGCGGGCTGCTACGGGACGTACACCGTCACGGCCGGGCAGGCCGCGTGGGCCTGGGAGTCGGGCTCGCAGTGCGACGGCGCGAAGTACAACCTGAACGACTTCCCGGCCGTCGCCCGCAACGCCGACGACATCGAGATCGAGACGGCGACCACCTGGACCACCGCCATCGTCGGGGTACGTCAGGTCACCACGAGTTCCGACGGCGCGAACCGGGTGGCGCTGTTCCAGCAGCCGGGTGCCGCCATCGCCCAGGGCGCGTTCAATGGCAACGCCCAGAGCGGCGGCAGCCACAAGCTGATGAACGCCTACGAGTTCCTGGACGCGCCTGGTGAGTTCTTCTTCGACAAGGGCAGCAAGACCCTCTATTACTACAAGAGCAGCGCCGAGAACATGGCTACCGCGTCGGTGTTCGCGCCGAACAACGTGACCACCCTGCTGCGGGTCGCCGGCACCTCGACGGGCAGCCACGCCCGCAACCTCACCTTCGCCGGGCTCACCGTGCAGCACTCCGACTGGAACCTGTTCACCGTCGCCGGCTCGTCGTTCAAGCAGGCGCAGCAGGGCAACCTCGGGGCGCAGGCGTACGCGAAGCGGAACTTCCACGACTACTACTACCGCAACGTCGACGTCACCCCGGGCATGATCCAGGTGGAGAACGCCGACGGCATCCTGTTCAGCCGCAACCGCATCCAGCACAGCGGCGCCGACGGCGTCAACATGGTCAACGACGTGCAGAACAGCCAGTTGACCGGGAACGTCACCAACGACATAGCGGGTTCCGCGGTCACCGTCGGCCACCCGCAGCACGTCTACATCGGCGACGGCACGTCGACCAACCGGGAGAAGTGGCTGCCGCAGGTCGAGGGGCTGCCGAAGAACATCGACATCAGGAACAACTACCTGTACGACAGCGCGGTGCTGTTCAACGGGCACAGCCCCATCTCGGCGTACTTCGTGGACACCCTGACGATCCAACGCAACCGGATCGAGAAGTCGCCGTGGTCGGGCATCACGCTCGGCTGGGGCTGGTGGAACTTCGACGGGTCATCGGGCTCGATCGCGCCGAACCGGCCCACCACGACGGCCCGGAACAACACCATCAGCTACAACCACATCATCGACACGGTGCAGCGGCTCAGCGACACCGCCCCCATCTACACCCTCGGCGCGCAGCCGGGGACGACGATCACCAACAACTACCTCCAGGGCGTGCCGTCCGGGCACAAGTACGGCCTGCACCCGGACGAGGGGTCGGCGTACATCACGTTCCGGGACAACGTGCTGAGCGTGGACAAGAACATCACCTGGATGATCAACTCCGACGACTTCGGGCGCAAGCACGACCTGAGCATCACCCAGATCTACGGCCCGATCAACAAGGTGTCGAACAAGAACCTACCCAACAGCACTGTCAACGACATCTTGGTCTCGTCCGACTACGTCTGGCCGGCGGCGGCGTACGGCATCGCCGCCAACTCCGGGCTGGAGGACGCGTACCGGGACATCGTCCCGGCGGTCAACCTGTCCCTGCCGAACTACGTGCTGCCCGCCAGCACCTTCGTCACCAGCGCCTCGGCGACCATCCCGATCCGCAGCACCGGCGACGCGTCCCGGACGGTCTGGCTGGCCCCCGCCGGCACGACCACCTTCGCCGCCGGCCCGACGATGACCCGGGCGGCGGGCACCGCCACCTCCATCGCGGTGCCGTCGAACCAGGGCGAGTACCGGTTGTTCGTGGTGGACGCCCAGGGCGGCCGGTCGGCCGAGTCCACGTCGGTGGTCCGCCAGCAGGGCACCGGCACCGGACAGCAGGGTGGCCGACTGGTGGGCGGGCAGTCCGGCCGCTGCGTCGACGTGCCCAACGCGAGCACCACCAACGGCACCCAGGTGCAGTTGTGGGACTGCACGGGCGGCACCGGGCAGCAGTGGACGTACACCAGCGGCAAGCAGCTGACCGCGTACGGCAACAAGTGCCTGGACGCGAACGGCGCGGGTACGACGAACGGCACCACGGTCATCATCTGGGACTGCCACGGCGGCACCAACCAGCAGTGGAACCTCAACGCCAACGGCACCCTGACCAACGCCCTGTCGGGGCTCTGCCTCGACGCGAACGGCGCGGCCACCGCCAACGGTACGAAGCTCATCCTCTGGTCCTGCAACGGCGGGCCGAACCAGCAGTGGAGCCTGCGCAACTGACCGGCATCCCCGGGGCCGGGTCGACCGGCCCCGGGGAGCCGCTCCGTGACCTGCGGTTCGCTCCCCGGGTAGGCGACCCCGGGCCGCAACCCGCCCGACACAGCATTGACATATTTCACTATCCGACCTAGGGTCTTGCCGAATCGATTCGACGTCCGGCGCCACGGCACCGGGCCTCGCCGGGTGGCGTTCGGGCACGACGTGGACCACCTGTCGATTCGACGACCAGCCGGTCCCGCCCGGGCAGCGGGACCCCGCAAGGCTGGCAGCTGCGGCGACGGGCCGGTCGGCGTCGTACGCGCACCACGCGTCTCCTGGTGGGCCGTCCTTGGCGGGTGCGGTCGGCGGGAGCACGTCGGGCGCGACACGTCGGAACCGTCGTGGACCCCGTACCCCGAAGCAGTCATGCCGAGTGGCAGGAGCCCCATCATGACAAGGCGCAGATCCATCCTCGGTTCCCTCGCGGCGGCGGCCCTCGTCGTGACCGTGGGGGCGACGACCCTCGCCGGCGGCCCCGACGCCACCGCCTCGGCGGCAGGTGTCTCGGCGGCCGCCGCGACCGCCGGGTGCGGCAAGGCACCCACGTTGACCAGCGGCCCGCGGACCATCCAGAGCAGCGGCCAGAACCGCAGCTTCATCCTGCGTATCCCCGACAACTACGACCGCAACCACCAGTACCGGCTGATCTTCGGCTTCCACTGGAACGGCGGCACCGCCAACGACGTGGACGGGGGCGGGTCGGACGGGGCCGCCTGGTCCTACTACGGGCTGCGCCAGCAGGCGAACAACAGCACGATCTTCGTGGCCCCCCAGGGCAACGGCAACGGCTGGGCCAACCCCGGCGGCCAGGACGTCACCTTCGTCGACGACATGGTCCGGCTGATCGAGAACGACCTGTGCGTCGACACGACGCAGCTGTTCGCGCTGGGCTTCAGCTACGGCGGCGGGATGAGCTACTCGCTGGCCTGCTCCCGGGCAAACGTCTTCCGGGCCGTCGCGGTCTACTCCGGCGGGCAGCTCAGCGGGTGCAGCGGCGGCACCCAGCCGATCGCCTACATGGGCATCCACGGCATCGGGGACCCGGTGCTCAACGTCTCGGCCGGCCGGTCCCTGCGGGACACCTTCGTGCGCAACAACGGGTGTACGGCGCAGAGCCCGCCCGAGCCGCGCGCCGGCAGCCTGACCCACATCACCACCACCTACTCCGGCTGCCGCTCCGGCTACCCGGTCGTGTGGGCCGCCTTCGACGGCGGGCACACCCCGGGCCCGGTCGACGGGGGCGGGGACAGCGGCGTGCGGACCTGGACCAAGGTCGAGGTGTGGCGGTTCTTCACCCAGTTCGGTGGCACCGAGCCGACGCCGAGCCCGACGGTCTCGCCGACCGGCAACCCGACCACCCCGCCCCCGGGCGGCACGGGCGCCGTACGCAACTCGTCCTCCGGGCGCTGCCTGGACGTCAACGGCGGCACGCAGACCAACGGCTCGGCGGCGATCATCTGGGACTGCCACGGGCAGGCCAACCAGAGCTGGACCTCGACGGCCGCCCAGGAGCTGCGGGTCTTCGGCGGCAAGTGCCTGGACGTCAACGGCGCGGCCACCGCCAACGGCAGCTCGGTGATCATCTGGGACTGCAACGGGCAGGCCAACCAGCGGTGGCGGTTCAACGCCGACGGCACGATCACCGCCGTCGGCTCGGGCCGCTGCCTGGACGTGGTGGGCAGCGGTACGGCCAACGGCACGCGTACCCAGATCTGGGACTGCAACGGCAGCGCCGGTCAGCGGTGGAGCCGGAGCTGAGCCGGGCGGACGTCAACGCAGGACACCGGTAGGACCAAGGTCGCCCCGGCGGGACCTCGCATTGATGCGACTCAATGCATAGGGTCACTGTGTACGAGGTGGGTCGATGCCGACCCGCCGGGGCGACGCCGCCTCCAGCGTGCAGAAATCGACGTTTGTCTGGGGAGAGAGCAGAACATGAACGAACAACAGGACAGTCGGCTGTGGGCCCGATGGCGGCGGGCGGCCCGCGCCGCCGTCGCCGTGGCGGCGGTCTCGCTCGGGGCCGCCACGCTCGCGGTGGGCTTCTCGGCGGGTGCGGCCGTCGCGGGCGTCGGCGTCACCGGGCAGGGCGCGTCCGGCGTCGCGCTCGCCGCCGCCTCGGTCTCCCAGATCACCACGGGTGACCTGCACACCTGTGCGATCCGTACCGACGGGACGCTGTGGTGCTGGGGGGACAACTACGGCGGCAAGCTCGGTGACGGCACCACCACCAACCGCACCACCCCGGTGCAGGTCGGCACCGCCACCACCTGGTCGAAGGTCGACGCGGGCACCAGCAACACCTGCGCGATCCGCACCGACGGCACGCTGTGGTGCTGGGGCGGCAACTACAACGGGCAGCTCGGTGACGGCACCACCACCAGCCGGAGCACCCCGGTGCAGGTCGGCACCGCCACCACCTGGGCCAGCGTCAGCGCGGGCGCCAACCACACCTGTGGCGTGCAGACCACCGGCACCCTGTGGTGCTGGGGCCTGAACCGCAACGCGCAGCTCGGCGTCGGCACGTCCCCCTCCCGGGCGACGAGCCCGGTGCAGGTGGGCACGGAGACCACCTGGACGAGCGTCACCACCGGATACGCGCACAGCTGCGGCGTGCGTACCGGCGGCACCCTGTGGTGCTGGGGCGACAGCACCGACGGGCAGCTCGGCGTCGGCATCCTCGGCTACCGGGCCACCCCGGCGCAGGTGGGCACCGCGACCTCGTGGGCCGGCGTGACGGCCGGGCACGCGCACACCTGCGCGAACCGCACCGACGGGACGCTGTGGTGCTGGGGCGAGAACGGGTACGGCCAGGTCGGCGCCGGCACCGGCGTGCAGACCAGCCCGATCCAGGTCGGCACCGCGACCACCTGGACGAAGGTGGACGCCAGCGTGGACTCGTCGTGCGCGGTGCGTACCGACGGGAGCCTGTGGTGCTGGGGCAACAACGGGTTCGGGCAGTTGGGTGACGGCACCACCACCCACCGGTCCGCCCCGCTGCGCGTCGGCACCCTGACCACCTGGACGCCGAACCTGGCCGTCAGCTACCACAGCTGCGGCGTGCGCACCGACGGGAGCCTGTGGTGCTGGGGCAACAATATGTCGGGGCAGTTGGGTGACGGCACCACCACCCACCGGTCGACCCCGGCGCAGCTGGTCCTGCCGGGCTGATCCGCAGGAGGCGCGCCGCCGACCCGCGCCGCCGCCGATCCGGCGACGGCCGGGTCGGCGGTGTGCCCGCCTCCTGTCGGTGTGGGGCCTCCGCCGGCACATTCGTCTGATCATTACGAAAGTCTCCCGCCGGCCGTGGCCGCCGACAGGCGCGTTGATCGGCGGTTTCGCTCCACTGGCGACGTTGACCGGCGCGCGTTACGGTGCCTAACATGTGACGTCTGATCATCGATGATCAACGATGTCAGGGCTGCGCGGGTCACGGGCAGCGCCCCGTCCCGCGCCGCAGAGCTTCGGGGCCGGAGACCGGCTGGGGAGGCGAGTCGAATGTTCAGTTCAACAGGTCGTCGACGGAGTGTGGGTGGCGGCGGGGCACCGCGCGGACCGTGGCACAGCGGGTGGCGTCCGCGCCGGTGGGCCGCATCGTTGCTCGGGGCGACGGTCGCGGCGGCGGCCGTGCTCACCGGGTTCGCCTCGCCCGCCCAGGCGGCGACCGCCATCACGATCAACGGCGGGTCCGGCGGCCGGGCGCTGGACGGCATCGGCGCGGTCAGCGGCGGCGGCGGCAACAGCCGGCTGCTCGTCGACTACCCCGAGCCGCAGCGCAGCGACATCCTGGACTACCTGTTCAAGCCGGGCTACGGCGCGGCGATGCAGCTGATGAAGGTGGAGATCGGCGGCGACACCAACTCCACCTCAGGCGCCGAGCCCAGCCACGAGCACACCCGGGGCAGCATCAACTGCAACCGGGGCTACGAGTGGTGGATGATGGAGCAGGCCCGGGCCCGCAACCCCAACATCGCCCTGGTCGGCCTGGCCTGGGGCGCGCCCGGCTGGATCGGCAACGGCAACTTCTGGTCCAACGACTCGATCGACTACCTGGTGGCCTGGCTGGACTGCGCGGGCACCCACGGGCTGACCATCAACTACCTGGGCGGGTGGAACGAGAAGGGCTACAACACCACCTGGTACAAGAACCTGCGCTCCACCCTCAACGCCCGCGGCTACGGCAACGTGAAGATCGTCGCCTCGGACGACTTCGGCTGGGGGGCCGCCGACGACTCGCTGCGCGACCCGGCCTTCGGCAACGCCGTGCAGGTCTTCGGCAGCCACTACGTCTGCGGCTACCGCAGCGCCCAGACCAGCTGCCCCAGCTCCGCCAACGCGGTGTCCACCGGCAAGTCGCTGTGGGCCAGCGAGAACGGCTCCGACGACTACAACGCCGGCGCGCAGGCGCTCGCCCGGGGCATCAACCGGGGCTACCTCGACGGCAAGATGACCGCCTACATCAACTGGCCGGTCATCGCCGCCATCACCCCCAACATCCCGTGGGCGACCACGGGCGTGGCGGTGGCCCAGCAGCCGTGGTCCGGGGCCTACTCGATCGGCAAGAACGCCTGGGTGATGGCGCAGACCACCCAGTTCACCGCACCGGGCTGGCGCTACCTCGACGCGTCGAGCGGGTACCTCGGCGGCAACCGCAACAACGGCAGCTACGTCTCGCTGAAGTCGACCAACAACAGCGACTACAGCACCATCATCGAGACGATGGACGCCGGCGGGGCGCAGACCCTCGACTTCACCGTCACCGGCGGCCTGTCCACCGGCACGGTACGGGTCTGGTCGACGAACGTGCGCTCCAACAACAGCGCCGACCACTTCGTGCGGGGCAGCGACATCACCCCGAGCGGCGGGCGCTTCTCGCTCACCGTCCAGCCCGGCTACGTCTACAGCATCACCACCACCAGCGGGCAGGGCAAGGGCACGGCGGTCAGCCCGGCGCAGGGCAACCTGAAGCTGCCGTACACCGACACCTTCGACTCGTACGCCACCGGCCGTGAGGCGCGGTACCTGATGGACCAGCAGGGCTCGTTCGAGATCGTCGGGTGCGCCGCCGGCCGCAGCGGGCAGTGCGTCAGGCAGATGTCCGAGCAGGCCCCGATCTACTGGACCTCCGGCCAGGCCGAGCCGTACACCCTGCTGGGCGACCTGACCTGGCGCAACTACACGGTCTCCTCCGACGTGCTGCTGGAGAAGTCCGGCTACGCGCAGCTCATCGGGCGCGGCAACACCTACAACCACCAGGGCCCGCAGAACATGAACGGGTACTACTTCCGGGTCACCGACGGCGGGGCCTGGTCGATCCGCAGCAACAACACCAGCGGCAACTGGCGCACCCTGGCCAGCGGCAACACCTCGGCGCTGGGCACCGGGCGGTGGCACAACCTGGCGTTCACGCTCAACGGCAGCACCCTGACCGCCGCCATCGACGGCACCACCGTCGGCACGGCCACCGACTCGACCTGGGTCGCCGGCCAGATCGGGTACGGCACCGGCCAGGGGGTCACCGCCCAGTTCGACAACCTCTCGGTGACCGCCGTCGGCTCCCCGGGCACCCCCACCGGTGAGATCCGGGGCGCGGGCTCGAACCGGTGCCTGGACGTCAACGGGGCCAGCCAGACCGACGGCGCGGTGGTGCAGATCTGGGACTGCAACGGCGGTGCCAACCAGCGCTGGTCACTCACCTCGACCAACCAGCTCACCGTCTACGGCAACAAGTGCCTGGACGTGGCGAGCGCCGCGTCAGGCACCCGGGCCCGGATCTGGAGCTGCACCGGCGGCACCAACCAGCAGTGGCGGCTCAACGCCGACGGCACCATCGTCGGGGTCGCCTCGGGGCTGTGCCTGGACATCAACGGCGGGGCCACCGCCAACGGTTCCGCCGTCCAGCTCTGGACCTGCAACGGCGGCAGCAACCAGCAGTGGATACGTGGCTGAGCAGCGACAGTGACGCACGAGCGGGCGGTCCCGGTGGCACCGGGACCGCCCGCCGTTTCGGTGCGCTCAGGAACCGGTCGGGTCAGGCCGTTCGACAGCTGACCGTGGGCCAGGTCCAGTTGCCGTTCGCCATGATGGTGATGCCGAAGTTGTTGCCGTTACCGTTCGGCCTGGCGGTGACGGTGCCGGTGGTGCCGCTGACCGAGGCGTTCCAACTGTTCTGGATGCTCTGGCCACCGTTGAGGCCGAGGCTGACCACCCAGTTGCTGGTGCCGCTGACTGCGACGTTGAGATTGAACCGGTCACCCCACTGCTCGGCGGCCGAGAGCACCGCGGTGCAGTTGCCGCCGGCGGGCGGGGTGGTCGGGTTGCCGGTCGGCCCGCTGGTCGGGTTGCCGCTGCCACCCTCGGTGACGGTGATGTCGGAGCTGCCCTGGCTCTGGTAGCCCTCGGTCGCCATGATCTGGTAGCTGTGGTTGGTGCCGAGGTTCAGGCCGGCGCGGGCCCAGGCGTCGAAGTGGTTGGCGGTGGTGATGGTGCCGCTGCTGCGCTTCTGCTGCCGGACGCTCCAGTACTGGTAGAACGTCTGGTTGCCGTCGATCGACGGGGCGTTGGTCCGCAGGCTGCGCAGGATGTCGTAGGTGCCGCCGTCGGTGGTCACCGTGCCCAGCCGGGTGGCGCCGCTGCTCGGGTTGTAGCTGCCGAAGTTCTCCACCACGTAGTACTCGATGAGCGGGTTGCGGGTCCAGCCGTACAGGGCCAGGTAGGTGTTGTTGTTGCCCGGGTTGTAGTTGCCCGAGTAGCTGACCGTCCGCCGGGTGCCGGTGGCCCAGCCCTTGCCGCCGACCCAGTTGTTGGTGCTCCGGTCCCAGCTGCTGCTGTAGCGGCCGTCGGCACGCAGCGTCATGCTGGCGTTGCCGCTGTCCTTCCAGAACGAGAAGAAGTAGCCGTTGTGCGTGCCGGTGAGGTTGGAGGTGAGGGTCCGGTCGTTCTCCGCGTACGCGTTGGGCGAGGCGATGAACGTGCCGGTGACGGCGAGCGCCGCGGCGCACGCGGCGCTGAGCAGCAGCCGCAGGCGACCGCTCCTTCGCGGTCGGGTCGAGGTGTCGCTCATGTACGTGTTCCTCCTCGTGACAGCTGGCGGACGCCAGCGACGCGGTACGACCCGGTGGACTGTCCGTGGCCAGGTGCGGCAGCCGGTCATTGCGCGTGTGCCACCACGCGGTGGTGGGCCGGTCGTCCAGCAGAACCGGGGGGACGGGTCGCGGTGGGTGGTGTCGACAGCATCGAATGCCGTCGATGGCGACGGTAGGGTGTCGATACTCCGCCTGTCAACAAGTTTCGGAAATCTTCCCGAAACATCGCCCTGAGCAGCTGTCGGGCGCGGGGCCGATTTCGACGGGTTGACGTCGGCTGTCACCGAGATGGGCCCGTGACGGGCGTGTATCAATTCGGCGTCGAGGGGCGTGCCTCCCCTGTATACCCGAAAGTTTCGAGCACCGCCAGCCGGGGCGAACGCGGACCGCCCGCCCACCGGCCCGGGGTCGCGGGCGGGTGGACGGGCGGTGGGTGACGCGGCCGGCGTCGGTCGGTCAGATCACCATCGACGGCAGGGGCCAGCGGCGCAGCCGGTGTGGCAGCCACACCAGCAACTCGCCGATCTTCGTGACCAGGCCCTCCGCGCCGAAGTCACGGGCGATGGCGAGGTCGACCGCGGTGACGGCGGCACCGTCCAGCAACTGGTCGAGCACCGCCAGGTAGGCCGGATCGTCGATGGTCAGCAGGTTCAACCGGCCGGAACGGCGGTCCCGCACCTGGACGAACCCCGGCCCCCGACGGTAGGTGCACTTGTCGAAGTAGAAACCCCTGACCCAGGCGTCGAGCTGCCCGGCCGGGTCACCCACGCCCCCCGGCGCGGGGAGCAGCTCGACAGGCGTCCGTAGGTGGCTGTACGGGAGCCACTCGTCGGCCTCGACGCCGGGCAGCCGCAGCCGCCAGTCGACGGCGATGCCGTGGCTGGTCAGCTCCCGGACCAGCACCAGTCGGCGGACCGTGTCGGCGGCCGTCGCGTCGTCCCCGGTGACCGTCAGGTCCACCGCGTCGGGAAGGTCGACCCGGCGGACCCCCTCGCAACGCCACCGGGCGACCGCGTCGGCGGCCGGCTCGCGCAGCTCGGCCGGACCGATGGTCATGCCGGGGATGGACAGGACGGCCGGGTCGTGGTCCCGGGCGAGACCGACCAGGATGGGCCGCAGACCGGTGTCGGTGGTGGACACGTTCCCTCCCCTCAGACCGCGGTGAGCACGGCCGGCTCGCCCGCCTCGGCGGCGGCCCGGGTCTCCGCGGCCTCGCGTTCCAGGTGCAGGTGGTCGATCCGCAGCAGATCCTGGTTCATCGCCTGCGGCGCGATCTGGATGAACTGCCCCGCGTCCTCGTAGACGAGGCCGAGATCGCGCCAGCGCCGCAGCAGCGCCGCCAGGACCGGCTCGTCGACCGACAGCCGCCGGCTCAACGCGGCGACGCTGTGCGGCTGGTCGAGCTGCCGGAAGACGGCCAGCTCCACCGGGTCGGTCAGCCGCAGCACGTGCCAGTCGAAGTGCTTGCGCCGGCTGACCAGCACGATCTCGTCGCCGAGGTCGTGGTGGGTGAGCCGGCTGCGGGCGTACTCGTGCTGCCACTCGGTGACCGCCCGGTCCAGTCGGCCGGCCGTCTCGCCGTCGATGCCCTGCGGCGGGACGTCGAACAGGTACGCCAGGTCCATCAGCTCCGACTCGGGCAGGTCGTAGATCAGCCGGTACTGCGCCGCCGGCCGCAGGTCGGTGAACCCGAGGTCGGGGCGGACGAAGAACGGGCTGAACCGTTCGATGGCGATCCGGGTGCTGCCGTCGGCCGGGCACAGGTGGTGCAGCGCCGGCATCTGCTCGATGACCGGCAGGTAGTCGGCGTCGGTCTCGCCCGGGAACCCGTACAGGTAGTTCCAGGCGATGGTGATACCGCTGGTCTCGGCGTCGCGCAGCATCCGGATGTTGAGGCAGCCGCTGACCCCCTTGTCCATCAGCTTGAGCACCCGGCTGCTCAGGCTCTCGATACCTGGCTGCACGCTGACCAGGCCGGCGTCGGCCAGCGCCTGCACCTGCGGGCCCTTCATGTTCGACTTGATCTCGTACTGCAACCGCAGGTCGTAGTCGGACTCGGTGAGCCGGGGCAGCAGCGAGGTCACGTAGCTCATGTCGAGGATGTTGTCCACGACGAACATGTCCAGCACCTGGTGCCGCTCGACCAGTTCGATGATCTCGTCGTAGAACCTGCCCGGGTGCTTGCTGCGGAACTGCATGAACGACCCGTTGAGGCCGCAGAACGTGCAGTGGTGCTTCTCGCCCCACCAGCAGCCCCGCGCCCCCTCGACGACCAGCCGGGGCTCGACCCAGTTGCGGGCCCGGGAGGCGGCCAGCCGCTCGAAGTAGCCCCCGTAGTCGGGGGCGACGATCTCGGCGGGCGGCAGCGGCTTGCTGCTCATCGGGTTCGCCACCGAACGACCGTCGGCGTCGGCCCAGCACAGCCCCTCGATGCCGGTCAGCGCGTCCGCCGGCACCGCGCCGGCCGTGGGCAGCGTCGGCACCGCGCCGGCCGGCGGCAGCGTCGCGTCGATCGCGGCGAGCAGCCGGGGGAACACCGCCTCGCCCTCGCCACGGACCACGTAGTCGACGAACGAGAAGTTGCGGTGGATCGCGGCGCCCTGCTCGCCGTCGCAGTTCGCGCCGCCCATCACCGTGCGGATGCCCGGTGCCCGCTTCTTGACCGCCCGGGCGGTGGCGAGCGCGGCGGCGTTCTGCTGGAACGTGGAGGTGAAGCCGACCACGTCGGGTGCCCGGGCGACGATCCGGTCGGCCAGCTCGGCGACGAACTCCGGCGCCAACCGGTGCAGCTCCAGGTTGAGCGCGAGTTCCCGCTCCGTCATCTGGGCCCGGGCGCGGTCGGTGAACTCTTTCACGCGCCATTGCGGATCGCCGTACAGGGCGGAGGAGAAGACCCAGTCGCCGCAGCCGGCGAAATAGGTGAACAACGAGTAGTAGTAATAGTCGCCCAGCCCGAACTCCGTCCGGTCGACCACCCAGTCGACGAAGTCGAGATTCGCGTGGACGGCCTCCACCTCGGCGTCCGGCAATTTCTGGCGGACACTGTTGGTGAGGATTCCAATCGCCAACGAGGGGACGTCGATGGAAGTCCAGGGCGTATTGACCAGCAGAACCCGCACGTGAACTCTCCTTTCTCGTGAGGTCCGGGCCGGATGACGGGGGATACGGGGTGCGGGCCACCTGCCTGGGCGGCTGGCCCGCACCCCGTACGGCCGCTAGAAGCTGACCTTGACCGTGACCGTGACCGTGACGTTCGAGGCCCGAAGCTGGTCGCGGTTGCCGTTGATCGGGTCGTTCTCGACAACGTTCTTGCGCATGTCGTTCACCTCCTCTCCGTATCGGGGGGACCGGGTCACGTGCCGGGGTCAGCCCACCGGGCGCGCCATCGCGAGCGCTACCGGGGTGCCTTCGTCCTGCACGCCGTCGAAGTGCCGCTGCATGAACAGCAGCACGGTCTGCATCAGAGCCAGGTGACTCTGCGCGTCGAAGTCCTCGTGTCCGGCCCGCCGCCGGACCAGCTGGTGCGGGACGCGCCGCTCGGCCAGCAGCCGTGCGTAGTGCTCCACAGGCGCCGGCGGGCAGCGCACGTCGCCGGTGGAGACGGCCAGCAGCACCGGCGCCCGGACCCGGTCGACGTAGGTGACCGGCGAGGACCTGGCGTAGCGCTGCGGCACCTCGTCCGGGGTGCCGCCGAACAGCAGCACGTCCAGCGCCCGGACCGCCGGGGTGGCCGCCTCGAACGCGGCGACGTAGTCGGCCACCGGGCTGATCGCGATCCCGAGCCGCCACAGCTCCGGTTGCCGGCCGAGCGCGAGCAGGGTCAGGTAGCCGCCCCACGAGGTGCCCCACAGCGCGGTGCGGTGGTCCTCGACGACCCCCTCGGCGACCAGGTGGGCCCGGACCGCGGCGAGGTCCTCCAACTGGGTGAGGCCGACCCCGGCGGAGAAGTCGTTGCGCCAGGCCGCGCCGTACCCGCTGGAGCCCCGGTAGTTGACCCGGACCACCGCGCAGCCGGTGCTGACCAGGATCTCGACCAGCGGGTCGTAGGCGTCGCGGGCGTGCTGGAAGGGTCCACCGTGGACCAGGAAGACGGCCGGCCGGGGGCCTTCCCGGTCGGTCGGGAGGGCCACCAGGGCGGGGATCGGGCCGCCCGGTCCGGGCACCCGGATCTCCTCGCGGCGGTGGCCCGCCGGTGCCGCGACGGGGGCCGGCCCGCCCGCGTCGGGCCCGCCGCCGGGGTGCTCGGGCAGCTCCACCCCCCGCACCGAGCGCAGTTGCGGCGGGGTCACCGAGTCGGTCCACACGTACGCGACGTCACCGTCCGGCCAGACGGCGGCGTCCAGGACGCTGCCCGGCGGGGTGTCGACCACCGCCCGGGTACCGGCGGCGAGGTCCACCTCGTGCAGCAGGGTGCGGGCGTGCCGGTCCTGCCGGACGAGCAGGCGCTGCCCGTCGGGGTACCAGCCGGCGGTGATCTCGGTGTCGAAGCGGCACCACTCGTGCCGGACCAGCCCGTCGGCGGCGGTCCAGGTGGCCGGGAGGTAGCCGCCCTCGTCCTCGACCACCAGCAGCAGCCGGGCCGGGTCGACGCCCGGGGCGAAGCCGAGCCCCCACACCCGACGGTCCGGCCCGCCGGGGATGCCGGCCACCCGGGCGCCGTCGGCGGTGAACACCGTCACCGCCGGGTCGGTGGCGGCGTCGCCGCCGACCACCAGCAGCCGTCCGGCCGGGTCGAGGTCGACCAGGTAGGCGTAGCCGCCGACGTGGACCCGTTCACCGACCCGACCGTCGCCGGTACGCAGGAGGACTGTCATCCCGCCGTCGTCGGAGAGGCCGACGGCGGTGGTGCCGTCGGCGGCCATCGCGATGCCGGCGTGCCGGGCGGGCGGCACCGACGGCAGCGCCTCCACCGACCGGTCGGGCCGGTCGAAGTCGCACGTCCGCCAGGTGCCCACGCCGCCGAGATCGTCGTCGAACCACCAGATGGTGGCCCCCGCCGGGTCGAGCGCCGCCCGGACCGTGCCGGCCGGGCGGTCGGTCACCTGCCGGGCGGTGCCGGCGGCCCGGTCCCAGGCCAGGATCTCGCAGCGGCCGTCGGCGTCGCCGACGTAGACGGCCCGGTGCGGCGCGTGTTCGGCGACGACCGGCAGTGCCGGGTAGAAGAGCCGGTGGCCGCGACTCATCGGTGGGCCTCCTCGGGGGCGGGGCTGGCCCCGGCGTCGCCGTCGGCGGTGGCGGGGTTGGCGGCGGCGCTGTCGCCGGTGCCGGCCGTCGCGCCGGAGCCGGCGCGGAGCTGACGCACGACGAGGGTGGTGTACGTGGCCAGCAGCGCCAGCGCGGCGGCGAACACCAGGGCTACCGTGGCGGGGCTGTACCAGGCGACCAGCACCCCGGCCAGCAGCGGTGCGGGCGTCTGGAGCACCTCGCCGACGGTGCCCATCACGGTGGCCACCCGGCCCTGGAGTTCGTCGGGCGTCAGCGCGATCACCCGGGACTGGAAGATCACCCCGAGCAGCGGACTGAGCAGGAAGACCAGCCCGAACAGCAGGCCGTAGCTCCAGGTCTGCCGGGCCTGGGACATCGCGACGACCAGGCCGACCATGGCCCACGAGGCGAACACGATGACGGTGACCGGCCGGACCCGACTGAAGATCATCGGTGCGGCCAGCGCCCCGCTGAGGCCGCCGACGCTGGCGATGGTGAGGATCAGGCCGATCGACGCGGCCGGTGCGCCCTGCCGGCCGGCGGTCAGGATGGCGTAGTAGACGAGCGCGCCGAAGGTGAAGTTGATGCCGGCCGCCCAGATCGTCACGAAGCGCAGGAACGGCTGCCCCCAGACGAACCGCAGCCCCTCCCGCAGGTCGGTGCGGAACGAGGTGCGCTGGGCGCGCTCGGGGGTGAGGTCGGTGCGGATGGTGGCCACCAGCCCCGCCGCGAACAGGTAGGACACCACGTCCGCCAGGAACGGCAGCCAGCGCGCGAGCTGGTAGAGCGCGCCGCCGAGCAGCGGGCCGACGATCCGGGCGGCGTTGTTGCGGGCCTCCAGCCGGGCCAGCGCCTTCTGGTCGTCGGTGGGCAGCAGCCGCCGGATGGCGCCGGAACCGGCCGCCTCGTAACCGCTCTGCGCGACCCCCTCGACGAACGCGGCGGCGGCCAGCAACCCGAGGGTCGGCACGCCGGCCGCGACGGAGACGAGGATCGCGGTCATCGCGCCGGCCGCGACCAGCAGCGAGACGATCATCATGCGTTTGCGCGGCAGCCGGTCGGCCAGCACCCCCGTCACCGGCGCGGCGACGAGTCGACCGGTGAGGGCCAGCGCGCCCACCAGCCCGGCTGCCGCCGGTGACCGGGTCACGGCCAGGGTGACCAGCGGGAGCACGATGCCGGTGGCCTGAGATCCGATCTGGTCGATCGCCCCGGCGATCCAGTAACGGTGGAAATCGCCGCCCCGGTGGGGATTGTCGCCCGGCTTCACGTCCTGGGTGGGGGCGGCTGTCATAGCCCCGGCCGCACAGTTTCCATGATTTTCCCAAATCTGTGTGCGAGGTCTGTCCGTTAAAGGTTTCGCATGATCCGGGGTGACAATTCAGACCCCAATGTCGAGTGGGGTGCCCACGAGGCTAACAATGTCGTGTGCAGAAAGCAAGGATTCAAATACGCTCAGTTATGGCAGTTATTCGGTTGTGGGGATGATGGGTGACTTGTGTGCCTCTGTCAAAGAATCTGCACTACGCGCCGAGCCTCCGACCGGTCCGGGTGCCTGCTGTTTTCCATCCAGTGGGATTCGTTGTCAATTAGTGACGTGTGACGATGTCACAAGATGATGCCGTCCTCCGGTCGACGATTCTGTGAATCCTGTCCCCGGCCGGGCGACGCAGCATGGCCGCCGCGACGTCCAGCTCCGTCGGGAGTACGCGGCGGGCAGCACCCCGGTCGGCACGATGGCCCGGCTGGTCGCCACCAGGTCGGCCGGTGCCTTCCGGGCGGTGGGATCTCGACGACCTCGGCCACCCGGACGCCGCCCGGGTCCGGGAGCGGCTGAACCGGGCCGCGACCGGGACCGCGGCCGAGGACTGGCGATCCGATGCCACCTGGCACCGGCGGAAGAGACCGGCCGGTGCCAGGTGGCCCGGGGTCAACCCGTGGTGCAGCTCGGCACCGGGACGCCGGGGCTGCCGCTGGACGAGCCGAGGAACCCGAACGAGGTGCTGGCACCGGCCGCGAGCGCGCCGTTGTAGGCGACGTTGCGGGCGGTGACCGACGTACCCTGGCTGGTCACGGTCGCGTTCCAGGCCTGGGTGACCCGCTCGCCGTTGGCGTACGCCCAGGTCACGGTCCAGTTGCTGATCGCCGAGGCGCCGGCGGTGACCCGTACCTCGCCCTGGAATCCGCCTGTCCACTGGCTGGTCACGGTGTACGTCGCGGTGCAGCGCGCGGCGCTCGGGGGCGGGGTCGTGGTGGGTGGCGGCGGGGTGGTGGTGGTCGGCGGTGGGGTGGTGGTGGGCGGTGGGGTGGTCGGGGTGGGCGACGGGGGTGGCGTGGTGACCGGGCCACCCCAGCCGGCGGCGGAGTCCAACCAGGCCGCCCGGCGCAGCATCCAGTCCCGCATGGCCTGGACCTGGCCCTGCCAGGTGGACGCGGTCGGGGTGTAGAACGGGCCGACCATCGGCGCGGTCAGGTTGGGCCAGCGCTGGAAGTTGCGCTGCGCGGCGTTGGTCAACGGTGCGGCCAGCGCGTTGATCCGGGTCTGCAGGGCGGTGTCGGCGAGCAGGCCCCGGCGCAGCGTCTGCCAGCGGGACCGGAGCTGGTTGACGAAGGCCGGATCGCGCACCAGTTGCGGGAACCAGTCGTTGGCCAGCGGCTGCCGGGTCTGCTGGTACTGCCAACCGGCGATCTGGTCGTTGCCGAAGTAGCCACCGACGCCGAAGGTGAGGTCGTAGTCCCACAGCGGACCGGCGAAGATCTTGGTGTCGCGGTCCTTGTAGAAGTACGCGCTGCGGATGTAGGAGTCCATCTCCCGGCTGAGTTCGTTGAGGACCATCTGGTCCACGAACGAGTCGACGTCGATGTACTTCCGGTAGCCGGTGACCGGGTCGGCGGAGTTCGCCGCCCGGAGCACGTCGTGGAACTCCTGGACGTAGCCGCGCAGCCAGTCCCGCTGGGGTGCCTGCAACGGTGAGGGGTCCCGCACCTCCAGATAGTTCCAGCAGGTCGCCGCCGCACCGGTGCAGGTCAGCGTCGGCTCCTCGGCGGCCAGCCACTCGAAGCTCCAGATGTACCCGCCCTGGATCTTGGGCAGGGTCAGGTCGTCCTCGTCGAGCTGTTTGAGGTCGAGCCGGTTCTTCGAGTTCTTGATCGTCTCCACCAGCATGTAGACGCCCATGTAGTCCCCGGCGGCCACCGGGGCGGCGTCGGTGTTCAGGTAGAACTCCACGAACCGGTACCGCGGTGCCGGCATGCCCATCTCGCGCCCGAGATCGTAGACGAGCGCCTCCCGGATCAGCGCCTTGTCGCTGAACGGCCCGCGCAGCACCCAGTCGGAGTCGGCAGGCATGCCGAGCATGGGGTAGTCGGCGTCGTCGTTGTCGTTGCCGCGCAGTTCGACGCGGTACGGCGTCTTCTCGAACGACGCCGACGACTGGCCGCGCAGGTGGAACCCGGCACGGGTGGCGACCGTCGGGGTCGCGGCCAGCGAGGTGGTGCCACCGCCGCCCGGCTCGAAGACCATGGCGGTGGCGTCGAGGTACTCGCGGCCGGGCTTGCCGGCACCGTACGAGTCGAGCAGGACCACCGGCAGGTCGTGGGCGGTGGCGACGTTCTGGGCGACGTACATGGCGGTCCCGGGCGCACCGGAGGCGGTCTGGCCGATGAATGCCTGCACGCGCAACTGGGTGGTCCTGGTGAACCGGAGCGGTGTGTCCGCGTACACCGGCGACTGCGCGGTGGGCAGCCGGCCGTCGGTGGTGTAACGCAACTGCGCTCCGCCGATCGCGGTGCTCAGCGAGACCGTCACCTCCCCCTGGAAGGTGCCGCTCGGCCGGGAGAAGACGATGTCGCCGACCAGGTCGTCCGCCGCACCGGCGGCGGCGGCGTCGGCGGCGGAGGTGTCCAGGCCGGTGGTGACGCCGGCGCGGGCGGGGGGCGGGTCGGTGGTCGCGGTGGAGGGGCCGGCCTGTGCCGTGTGCGGCACGAGGAGCCCGGTGAGGAGCATGGCCACGGCCGCGATTCCGACGGTACGTCGGGTGGGCGGGCGAACGGTCAGACGCACGATGTCTCCTGGGTGACTCGGGGGACGGTGGTGGATGCCGGTGCCGCCGACCCGGTGGCGTCGCGGAAGTGGCGGCGCAGCGTCCGTCGCCACGGCGCGTCCGGCAGGTCCGGTCGCAGGGCGGCCAGGCCTGTCGCGTACTTCGAGATGCGGGCGGGCCGGGTGCCGCGCTGCCACAGCAGCCGGTCGACCGGGCCGGCGGCCGACCGGCTCTTGGTCTCGACCACGGCGACCCCGGGCAGACCCAGGGCACGCCGGTCGTCCTGCCAGTGCAGGTCGGTGTCGATGGTGACCCGGCTCGCGGTCGCCGGCAGCAGCAGCGTGGTACGCCGGTAGCCGGTCACCAGCACGGGTTCGAGAGGTCCACCGGCGGGAGCGGGCCGGACCGACTCGCGGTCGAGCGCCTCGTCGACGAAGTCCCGCCCCGACCCGACGGTACGACGGTCCTCCGACCGGTAGGGCAGCCGGTGCTTGGTGACCAGCCCCCGGGCTCCGCTGATCTTGACTTCCAGCCAGCACTCCGCCGAGTCGAGATAGGTGCGGGTACGCACCTTGAACCGTCGCCGCCGCCGGTACGCCGCGCAGTGGTAGCTGGCCAGGGACGGGGTGTCGAAGTACACCGACTCGTAGCGGAAGGTGCGGGTGCCGCCGATGTCCAGCACCCGGGCGGACGGGGCGATCCGGTCGAGCAGGCCGGGCAGCTCGTCCAGCGGGACGACGTACTTGCGGTCCACCCGGCTCTGTAGCGCGGCCCGGTCGATCAGCTCGGCGAGCCCGACCGGGGGCAGGCCGGCCAGCGCCGACGCGAACGGCGGCGGGGTCATCGACGTGCTCCCGCCGGCACCGGCGAACCGGGGGTGGACGCCGGGGTGCGGCGGGCCACCGAGTAGCGCACGTCGACCACTGTGGTCTCGTTGACCAGGTCGACCCGCTGGGCGGTGGCGACGTGCACCCGGGCGTTGAGCAGCTGTTCCAGGTGGGCGACGAGGGCGACGTGGTCGGTGACGGCCGAGTCGAGCACCAGGATCTGGTGCCGGTAGTGCCGGAACACGCGGCGGTGGTCCCCGAGGAACATCACCGCGACGATGAGCGCCATCAGGCCGCCGTTGAGCCAGACCGAGCGGGTGCCCAGCGCGCCGAGGATGCCCAGCGCGAGCGCCGAGAAGTAGTACGCCACCTCGTGCTGGTCCAGTTCTGTCGAGCGGAGCCGGATGATGGACAGCACCCCGAACAGGGCCATCCCCAGCCCCAGTCCGGCGCCGACGTTGCTGGCGCTCAGGGCGCTGGCCACCGCGAGGACCCCGACGTTGACCCCCAGGTAGGCGACGACGAGGTCACGGCGTCGATGTCGGGGGAAGTAGAGCCCGAACACGAGCAGCGCCACCGCGCAGATGTCGATCGCGAACAGGACGACCTGCGTCATGTCTCTGGTTCCTCCTGGCTCGGTCGGCGTGCCGGTCCGGCACCGCCTGCGTCAGCTCGGGGAGAAGCCACGGCGGACAGCCGGAGCCGATCATCTTTTCGGTAAACTTTCGGTTACTCTTTCGGAACTGTAGGCATAACATTGAGAAACGTCAATCAAATGTCCTGTGTGGGTGACGTGGTGAGACGCTGACGAGACGCCTTCTCCCGGGCGGGGGAGGGGTGGTTGGTCGGGGCCGCGCTCGGCGGGGCGTCCCGGGCCGGGGATTCGAAACTTTCGGTTCCGGTCGGCGCGCGGTGGCCCGGACCCGTCGACGGTACGTGGTGCGGGTGTCAGAACAGGGTGAGCGGCCCGACCGGGATCGGCTCGGGCAGTGGGGCCAGGGCGGGCACCCGGGCCCGCACCTCGTCGTGGAACCGGCGGGCGAGCAGCGGCGCGTCGGCGTTGTCCGGGGTGTGCACGAACACGGTGGGCGAACGGCCCTCCCGCAGCCAGCCGGCGGTGATCTCGACCCAGCGCTGCCAGCCCGCCACGGTCTCCGCCTCGGCGTCCCGGCCGAGGTACCTGACGATCGGCGTGTCCGTCAGCGCCGCCGTCCGCAACGGCAGGCGGGGCTTCTTCGTCCACGCCTCCCGTTCCGCGTCGCTGGTCGGCGGGGTGCGGAAGAACGCGGTGGTGTCGAAGGGCACCCACTCGGCCGAGGCGTCGGCGAGCACCGCCTCCAGCAGTCGCGTCGCGCGGGGCTCCCGGAAGAAGGCGGGGTGCCGGACCTCGACGGCGTGCCGGTGTCCGGCCGGCAGTCGGCGCAGGAAGTCGGCGAGCACGGGGACGTCCGTCGGGGTGAACGACCCTGGCAGTTGGATCCACAGGGCGTGCGTCCGGCCGCCGAGCGGGGCGATCGCGTCGAAGTAGGCCCGCAGCGGCGCGTCGGCGTCGACGAGCCGCCGTTCGTGGGTGACCGCCTTCGGTAGCTTGAGGACGAACCGGAAGTCGGGTCCGGTCTGCCGGGCCCAGGACTCCACGGTCTCCCGGGTCGGGGTGGCGTAGAACGTGGTGTTCCCCTCGACCGCGTCGCACCAGCCGGCGTAGTGCCGCAGCCGCTCGTGCACCGGCAGCGGGTGGGCGATCAGCCGCCCCTGCCAGGACCTGTGGGTCCACATCGCGCAGCCGACGTGCAACCGCATGCTCCCGATCCTCCCGCAACGCCGCCCGATCCGGTCCGTCGCCGCACGCTATCGGAGCGGGCGACGACGTCCACGGGCGGTCCGGCGCACCTACCCCGGAGGTCGCGATCGTCAACTTCCGGTTGACGATGCGGATACGTCAACCTATGGTTGACGCATGACGGAATCCACCCAGCTCCCGCACCCGGTCCGCCTCGACGAGCTGATCCAGGCCATCAAGAAGGCCCGCCCGGACGCGCTCGACCAACTCAGTGACGCAGTGCTCGTCGCCGACCACCTCGGCGACCTCGCCGACCACCTGATCGGCCACTTCGTCGACCAGGCCCGCCGCTCCGGAGCCTCCTGGACCGAGATCGGCAACAGCATGGGGGTGAGCAAGCAGGCCGCCCAGAAGCGCTCCGCCGCCAAGGCCGACGCGGCCGCGACCCTGGACCCCAACGCCGGCTTCAGCCGCTTCACCCCGCGCGCCCGCAACGTGGTGATCGCCTCGCAGGAGGAGGCCCGGGGCGCCGGCAACGCGGAGATCCGCCCGGAACACCTGGTGCTCGGCCTGCTCGCCGAACCCGACGGCCTCGCCGCCAAGGCCATCGTCGCCGAGGGGCTGGGCCCGGAGGCCGTCCGGGAGGCCGTCACCGCGGCGCTGCCCGCCGCGTCCGACCAGGTCCCCGACCTGATCCCGTACGACGCGCAGGGCAAGAAGGCCCTCGAACTCACCTTCCGCGAGGCGCTGCGGCTCGGGCACAACTACGTCGGCACCGAGCACATCCTGCTGGCCCTGCTCGAACTGGAGGACGGCACGGGCGTGCTGTCCGGACTGGGCCTGACCAAGGAACGGGCCGAGGCCCACGTGGCCGCCGCCCTCGCCGGCTTCGCCGCCGGCAGGTGACGGCCGCGCCGGGTCACCGACCGACCGATGCGGCCAGGGGCGGCCACGGTGCCGCGGGCCGTCGGGGCCGTGGGCCGTCCGGCGTGGCAGGCCGGGGCCGGGCGCGGCACCGGGGGCGCGCCCGGCCGGCCGACTGTCAGTCAGCGGTGGGGAAGCCGTAGCGCAGCGCGTGCTCCGGGTCGGCCGGGTCGATCTGCCTGATGCCGGCGTCGGCGAGGCGCTTGTTGACCTCGTCAAGCTGCTCGCGCACCAGCCGGGCCTCCTCCTCGGTGACCCGCCCCCGGTGCGGCTTGCCGGCGTGGTCGAGGGTGCCGTAGTCGATCTTCTCGGCGCTCTTGCGGGCCTTCGGCGGGCGGACCCGCTCGGCGGTACGCAGCAACTGGGCCATCGGGGTGTCGGTCGCCATCGCGTCGAACTCGCTGGCGGTCAACACCACCCGGCGCGGTTCCCCACCGGCGTGCCGGTCGTGGATCTCGACCACCGCCACGTCGAGCGCGGCGTCGTCGATGCTCTCCACCTCGGTCACGGTGGCGTCCAACTGCACGGGCCCGGCCACCAGGTCGGGGTGCTCCAGCACGACGACCCGGACCACCTCGTCGTCGGGACGCAGCACCGTGCCGCTGAAGTCGGAGACCTGGATCGTCTTCTTGCCCATGCGCTGCGTTTCTCCTGTCGCTGGCCGGAATCGACCACAAGACGCTACCCGACAGGTGTGCGAACGCCCCGGCCGGACACCCCGGTCGGCGCGGTCGTCGGTCACCGGCCCGGGCGCGTCCGCCGGTGGCCGCGGGGGACGGACCGGGGCCGTCGTCGCGGGCGCGCTGTGCCGGGTCAGTGTGCGGTGAGGCCGCGTCGGGAGGAGGTGCCGGCGGGGAGGGTGTCCAACTCGCCCCAGGACAGTCGGGCGTCGACGCCGCGACCGCACCGGGCCTCCCGGTAGCGCGGCTGGGCCGGGGACCGGCCGGCACCCCCCGCCGGGTTCCACAGTCGGGCGAGGTCCTGCTGGTACCGGTCATTCGGCTGCATGGGCATGGCCATTACCGTCCCAAAGAAAGGTGTCCATGTATGGAAATAGATATGACGCACGGTCGATGGACCAGGTTCCGGTGAGGCAGCTCACGGTCCGGTTCCCCTCTACCCGTGACGCGCGCCCGGCAACCGGGCGTCGGCCGGGACGGCCGGCGTACCGTGGATCATGAAGCGACCCACGGGGTGAGAGGGGCGGGCGGTGCTGGACCGGCGGCTGTACCTGCACCTGGCGACCTGGCTCGGGCAGTGGCCGGCACCGCCCGGCCTGCACGTGGTCGGCTCGTGGCGGCGGACCCGTCCGGCCTGGGACGGCCGGGTCCGCCCGGCCCTCGCGGTCCGGGTCGCCGGCAGCACCGTGCTCTCCGTGCCACCCGGGTTGGTCGCGGCCGTCCGGGCGGTGGCCGCCGGGCCCCGGTCCGCGCTGTACGGGGCACTGCCGGCGCTGGTCGGGCAACCCGCCTGGGTGGCCCACGACGACGTGTTCCGGTGGTGCCTCGCGCCGGCCGCGCTGCCCGACGTCGGTGCCTGGACCGCCCCCACCGACCCCGCCCTGCCGCCCTGGCTGCACCTGTTCGACCGCGAGGTGCTCGTGGTGCGGGACGCCGACGGCGGCTACCTGGCCGGTGTCGGGATCAAGCGGCACGACGCGTACGGGCACGAGCTGGCCGTCGGTACGGTGCCCGCGGCGCGCGGTCGGGGGCTGGCCCGACGGCTCGTCGCGCAGGCCGCCCGTCGGGTGCTCGACGAGGGCGCCGTCCCCACCTACCGGCACGATCCGGCGAACACCGGTTCCGCCCGGGTCGCCGAGGCGGCCGGATTCACCGACCGGGGCTGGTCGACGTACGGCGTCTATCCGCCGTGACGGCGCGACAGGTGTGCGGCGCGGACCGTGGATCCCGGGCCGGATCCACGGTCCGCTGTCTGCCCCAGGCCCCGCCGTGACCGGTGTCCACCGGTCGACCCTCGGTGTCGGTCACGCTACGTACTTGGATGCCCGCTCGGCAAGGGGCGGGCGGCGGGTTGACTCTGTCCAGTAGTGGACTTGAGCTGGGATTAAGGAAGAATCCGCCCCCGGAGCCCGGTGACGCAACGTGCTCGTTGCCGGCTCCCGCAGCCGCCCGGCAGAGCGGTGTCAGGGACCACCGGTAGGGTCGGGCGTCGCGCCGAGGGCCGGCGCGCGGTCGGGACGGCCGGTTGGCAGGAGTGGACGGACATGCAGCTGCCGACTTCGGGCGAGGGGCACGGGCGGGTGGTCCTCGCGCCGGTGGGTGACCTGGACATCGCCACCGTCCCCGGGCTGCAACGCGACCTCGACGAGGCGCTGTGCCGGCCCGGTCTGTTGGAGATCGTCGTCGACCTGACGGCCGTCACCTTCCTCGACTCGACGGGGGTGGCCGCGTTGCTGCGCGGAGCGGCCGAGGCGGTCGGTCGGGGGGCCACCCTGCGCCTGGTCGACCCGCAACCCGTGGTGTCCCGGGTCCTGCGGATCACCGCGGTCGGCCGGCTGCTCGGCCTTCCCGACGACCACGGCGACCCGGCCCCCTGGCGTCGCTGATCGCCACACGCCGCCGACCTGTCCAGTCCCGCCCGGCGTCGAGGCGGACCGGACAGCGGCACGTCGCCGGCCCGGTGGGCTCTTCCGCGCAGGTGGGTCCGCCCGCCGGGGCGGCCCGTCAGCCGGTCAGCCCGAGCACCTCCGCCGCCGCACGACCGTTGGCGTGGCTCGCGCCGTAGGTGGTGACGAAGGACCGTACCCCGGCCGGCCGCCACCGTCCCGGCCAGCCCATCTCCACCACCGTCACCTGATGCGTCGCGGCCAGCGCCGCGACCAGCGCGGGACCGCCGGGCAGCCGGTGCAGATGCCGCCCGACCAGCACGATCGGCCGGTTCCCGGCGAGCCGCCGTACGGTGGCCGGGTCGACCTCGGCGGCGACCACCCGGAGCTGTTCGACGTCGGCCAGGTGGGGACCCAGCCCCCAGGGCACCCGGCCCTGCGCGACGGTGGCGGCGGCGTACACCTGCACCACGAGCGGCCGTGCCGGCCCGGTCGGGTCGCCCTCCACCCGCACCGCCAGGCGGGCGGCCCGGTACCCGAGACCGACCTCGACGGGGCCGGCGGGACCGGACGGGCGGGCGGCACCGGTCCAGGCGGCGAGCGCGGCGGCGCGACCGGCGGCCTGTTCCACCCGGGCCCGGTCCAGCCGACCGTCCCCGAGCGCCCCGACGATCTCGGCCACCACCCGCTCGACCAACGCGGCGTCGACCTTCGCGCCCAGGCAGAGCAGATCCGCCCCGGCGGCCAGGGCCCGCACGGCGGCCGGCCCCACCCCACCGGCGGCGACGGCCGCGCCCTTCATCTCCAACGCGTCGGTGACCACCGCTCCGGTGAAGCCGTACTCGCCGCGCAGCAGGTCGACCAGGACGGCCCGGCTGAAGGTGGCCGGCCCGTCCCCGGTCAGCGCCGGCACCCGGATGTGCGCCGTCATGACCGCCTGCACGCCCGCGTCGACCGCCGCCGCGAAGGGAGGCAGGTCGCGGGCCCGCAGCAACGCCGCGTCGGCGTCCACGGTGGGCAGCTCGTGGTGCGAGTCGGCGACGGTCGCGCCGTGACCGGGGAAGTGCTTGGCGCAGGCCGCCACCCCCACCGACTGGAGACCCGCCACGGCGGCGGCCGTGTGGGCGGCCACCCGGCCCGGGTCGGCCCCGAACGCGCGGGTGCCGATCACCGGGTTCTCGTCGGCGGTGTTCACGTCGACAGTGGGGGCCAGGTCGACGGTGACGCCGACGGCGGCCAGGTCGCCGCCGATGGCCGCGTAGACCTCCCTGGTGAGCGTGGTGTCGTCGACCGCGCCGAGCGCCGCGTTGCCCGGGTACGGGCTGCCCGTGGCGTGCGCCAGCCGGGTCACGTCGCCCCCCTCCTCGTCGATGGCGAGCAGCACGTCGGGTCGGGCGGCGCGCAGCGCCGCGGTGCTCGCCGCGAGCTGGCCCGGGTCGTGCACGTTGCCGCCGAACAGGGTGTGCCCGGCTAGCCCCTCGGCGACCAGCGCGACCGCCCAGTCCGGCGGCACCGGCCCCGGGTACGCGGCCAGCAGCGTGCCCAGCGCCAGCCGGCGCAGTCCTGGATCAACCCCCACCTGAACCCCCTCTCCCGCCCGGATCCGCGCCGGTGGCGGACCGGCCGGCCGTCGGTGTGTGCCGATGGACGGCACGTGTGTCGGCACGGGCGGCCGGGTCGTCCGAGTTCCCCGCCGCGGGGCGGCCGATACGCTACGGACATCCCTGATCAACGCGATTCGGCTAGCAGAGTTTACGAAAACCAGAGGACATGGCATGAGTGCGACCCGGCTGCCCGGAACCCCCCGACTGTTACGGGCGCTCAACGACCGTGCGGCGCTGGAGCTGCTGCTCGAACGCGGCCCGCTCACCCGCGCCCGGCTCGGCGAGCTGACCGGCCTGTCCAAGGTCACCGCCTCGCAGCTGGTCGAGCGGCTGGAGGAGCGGGGACTGGTCGCCCGGGTCGGTGAGCAGGCCGGTGGGCGGGGGCCGAACGCGCAGCTCTACGCCGTCCGGCCGGGCAGCGCGTACGTGGTCGGGGTGGACGTCGGCGCGGAACGGGTGGTGGCCGCCTGCGCGGACATCACGGGCGCGGTCGTCAGTCAGGTCGAGCAGTCCACCCGGGACACCGACGATCCGGTCGGCGTGGTGCACACGGCGGTGGTGCAGGCGGCCAGCCGGGCCGGCGCGGAGCTGGACAGCGTACGGCGGGTGGTGCTCGGCACCCCGGGTCTGGTCGACCCGGCCACCGGGGACATCACCTTCGCCTTCAACCTGCCCCGCTGGCACCGGGGTCTGCTCGCCGCACTGCGCGAGGACCTGCACACCCCGGTCGTCTTCGAGAACGACGTCAACCTGGCCGCCGTCGCCGAGGCGCAGTCCGGGGCCGCGCAGGGGCTGGCGGACTTCGTCCTGGTCTGGGTGGGTGCCGGGGTGGGTCTGGCGATCATGCTGGGTGGCCGGCTGCACCACGGCAGCAGCGGCGCGGCGGGCGAGATCGGCTACCTGCCGGTGCCGGGGGTGCCGATCCCCCGGGACGTCTCGCGCCGGGCGAAACCGGCGTTCCAGCAGCTCGCCGCGGCTGACGCGGTCCAGGCGGTGGCCCGGGAACACGGCATCGACGCGCCCGACGCGGCCGGTGCGGTTCGGGCCGCCATCGCCGCCGGCACCGCCGGTGGCCCGCTGCTCGACGAGTTGGCCCGACGGCTCGCCCTCGGGGTGGCCAGCACCTGCGTGGTGCTGGACCCGCCGCTGGTGGTGCTCGCCGGTGAGGTGGGGCAGGCCGGTGGGGCGGCGCTCGCCGAACGGGTGCAGCACGAGGTGGCCGCGATCACCCTGGTCCGGCCCCGGGTGGTGCCCACCGGGCTGACCGAGGAGCCGATCCTGCGGGGGGCGCTGCGGACCGCGTTGGACGCCGTACGCGACGAGGTGTTCGGGTCGACCGTCGGCTGACCGACCACCCCGCCCGCTCGTCGTCATGAAGGAATACTTCACCACTGCGCCGGTCACGGCAAGATGTTGCCGTGGCCGGCGTCGGTGGACCGGGTCGCCCTAGACCAGGTCGCGGCGGCGGAACGCGACGAACGCGGAACCGGTGACCGCACCGGTCAGCGCCAGCAGCACCAGCAGCGCCGGCCCCCAGGTGATCGCGTAGACGCCGCCGTCGCAGACGCCGCTGCCCGGCGGGCAACCCCGGTCGTCCCAGAACTCCAACCGGCCGGACAGCCAGGCGCCCAGGTAGTTGGAGAGCATCAGCAGGTCCGCCCGGGCCACGTCGAGGATCTGCAACACCAGCCGGGCGCCCATCTCCCAGACCACCGCGTACGCGGCGACCGCCCCGAGCGCCGCCGAGGTGTGCCGGCCCAGCGTGGCGATCCCGAAGCCGAGCACGGTCGACAGCAGCACCAGCAGCAGGCCACGCCCGTAGATGGCCCCCAGCCCGCCCCAGAACTGCCCGTCCAGCGGGCCCGGCACACCTGCCGTCTGCCCGATCGTCCAGAACGTGCCCAGGTAGAGCACCGACGCCAGCACCGCGAGCGCGGCCACCACCCCGACCAGGGTGCCCAGCTTCGTGCCGAGCACGGTCAGCCGGCCCGGACGCCACAACAGCAGGTTCACCACCCCGCCCGAGTTCAGGTCGGCACCGATGTACGACGCGCCCACCAGGAAGCCGAACAGCACCAGGAACGCGATCAGGAAGTAGAGCAGCCCCCGCGCCTCCTGGGAGAAGACGAAGACCGAGGTGAGGTAGTCGGTGGCCACCGGCAGCCGCTCCATCCGCGCCGGGTCCACCTCGGCGCAGTCGGCTGGCACGTATCCGGCGTCCTCGGTGATCGGGATCTCGCCGGCCCGGACCCGCAGGCAGCGGGTGTGCTCCGCCTCCAGCGCGGCCACCGCCTGCGCGGCCTGCTCCTGCGCGGCGGACATCTCCGGCGCCGTCGGCCGGTGCGACCCGATCAGGGTGGTCGCGGTGGTCACCGCGAAGGCCACCGCCAGCAGCAGCACCATCAGCTGGACGAAGCGGCGGGCGGTCAGCCGCTCCACCTCGGCACGGACCAGGTTCACGCGTCCACCCTCCGACCGTCGGTCCGGTCCGGTTCGATCAGCGGTTCGCCGGCGTCACCCGCGACGGTGCCGTCCGGCCCCTCCGGCGGGGCCGTCCCGGCGGTGAGGTCGAGGAAGACACTCTCCAGGTCCGGCCGGACCGGGGTCAGCTCGCGGACCCACAGGCCCTGCCCGCCCAGGGTGCTGCTGATCAGCTCCGGCTCCGGCACGCCACCGACCACCAGCACGTCGTCGGGGTGGACGGCGACCGTCAAACCGACCTCCCGCAGCAGCCCCGCGCCCCGCTCCGACTCGGCCACCCGGACCCGCCACTCGTGCGGGTCGTGCCCGGCCAGCACGTCGTCCACCCGGCCCGCCGCCACCCGACGGCCCCGCGCGATGATCGTGACGTGGTCGCAGATCAGCTGGATCTCGGCCAGGATGTGGCTCGACACCAGCACGGTCACCCCGGACCCGGCGAGCGTGCGCATCAGGTCCCGCATCTCCCGGATGCCGGCCGGGTCCAGCCCGTTCGCCGGCTCGTCCAGGATCAGCAGCTCCGGGCTCTTCAACAGCGCCGACGCGACGGCGAGACGCTGCTTCATGCCCAGCGAGTAGCTCTTCACCCGGTCCTCGCCCCGGTCCCGCAGGCCGACCTGGTCGAGCACCTCGTCCACCCGGGACGTCGGCACGCCGCCGGCCACCGCCAGCAACCGCAGCGTACGATGCCCGGTGAAGTTGCCGAAGAACTGTGGACTCTCCACGATCGCGCCGACCCGCCCGGTGACCCGACCCAACTGCTCCGGGGCCGGCGCACCCAGCACCCGCAACTCCCCGGCGTCGGCGTTGACCAGCCCCAGCAGGGCGCGCAGCGTGGTGGTCTTGCCGGAGCCGTTGGGGCCGAGGAAGCCGTGCACCTGGCCCGCCTCGACGACCATGTCGAAACCGTCCACCGCCACCCGCCTGCCCCGCCGCATGGTGCGGAACGTCTTGCGCAGACCGGCGATCTCGATGACCGCGCTCATCCGCACCGCCCCTCGTCTCGTACGGGCATGGGCCGTCCTCCCGGGATGGTGACCAACGACACGGTGCCCCACCCTATGGCCGGGCCACCCGCCCGTGGGGGGCGGTCTCGGGCTGCGTGGTTGGATGGAGCGGTGACTGGTGACCCGTTCCCCGCCGCAGCCGCCCCCTCGACCGTGGACGCGGATCTGGTGGTCAGCCTGGACGGCGTCGCCGTCCGGCGATCCGGCACCGCCCTGCTGCACGACGTCGACTGGCGGGTCGAGCTGGACGAACGCTGGGTGGTGCTCGGCCCCAACGGCGCCGGCAAGACCACCCTGCTCAACCTCGCCTGCGGTCAACTCCACCCGAGCACCGGCGTCGCGCACGTGCTCGGCGAGCGGATCGGCCGCACCGACCTCACCGAGTTGCGCACCCGGATCGGCCTCACCACCGCCGCCGTGGCCGAGCGCATCCCCGCCGAGGAACGGGTCGGCGACGTCGTGCTCACCGCCGCCTGGTCGGTGGTCGGCCGCTGGCGGGAGAGCTACGACCAGGCCGACGAGGCCCGCGCCCGCGCCCTGCTCGGGCAGCTCGGCGTCGGCCACCTGGCGGACCGCACGTACGGCACCCTCTCCGAGGGAGAGCGCAAGCGGGTGCAGGTCGCCCGCGCCCTGATGACCGACCCGGAACTGCTGCTGCTCGACGAGCCGGCCGCCGGGCTCGACCTGGGTGGGCGCGAGGACCTCGTCGGCCGGCTCGCCGAGCTGGCCCACGACCCGGACGCCCCGGCCCTGGTGCTGGTCACCCACCACGTCGAGGAGATCCCGCCCGGGTTCACCCACGCCCTGCTGCTGCGCGACGGCGCGGTGGTCGCCCAGGGCCTACTCGCCGACACCCTGACCGGCGACAACCTCAGCAAGACCTTCGGCCTGCCCCTGCTGGTCGAACGCCGCAACAACCGCTGGACCGCCCGCGCCGCCTAACCCCCACCCCTCCCCCTCCCACCACCCCACCCCCACCCCCACCCCACCCCGGCGTCGATCAAGGAATTGTGGTGGGGGAAAGATCCTCCCATGCCCCTTTTGCGGCCACCATAAGTCCATGATCGACGGGATGGGCGGGGTGGGGTGGGGATTTAGACTCGTCGTGGTCGTGGCGGGCGGGCGGTGGGGAGGTTGTGGTGGCGGTGGGAGGTGGAGTGCGGCAGAGCCGGATCGTCGTGGTGGGCAGCGCCAACATGGACGTGGTCGGAGCCGGCCCGACGCTGCCCCGGCCGGGGGAGACCGTGCTCGGCAGCCACTTCGTGATGGTGCCCGGGGGCAAGGGCGCCAACCAGGCCATCGCCGCCGCCCGGGCCGGTGCCGCCTGCACCTTCCTCGGCGCGCTCGGCTCCGACTCCTTCGGCGTCACCCTGCGGGCCAGGATCACCGCCGCCCAGGTGGACGCCACCCACCTGCGGGTGGTCTACGGGGCGTCCGGGGTGGCGCTGGTGATGGTCAACGCGGCCGGGGAGAACGCCATCCTGGTCACCCCCGGCGCGAACGCCGCCTTCACCGCCCTCACCGCCGCCGAGCTGGACGCCGTACGCGGGGCGGACGTGCTGGTCGCCCAGTTGGAGATCCCGGTCGAGACGGTGACCGAGGCGGCGGTGGCCGCCCGTGTCGCCGGCACCCGGGTGATCCTCAACGCCGCACCGGCCCGGCAGGTGCCCGCCGAACTGCTGGCGGCGGTGGACCTGCTGGTGGTCAACGAGACCGAGGCGCACCTGCTGACCGGCCGAGGGCGGGACGATCCGGGGGCGCTGCTGGCGCTGGTGCCCCGGGCGGTGCTCACCCTCGGCGGCGGGGGCGCCTGGTACGTCGAGCGGGACGCCCCCGCCGTGCACGTACCCGCCGTCGCGGTGGACGTGGTCGACACGACCGCCGCCGGGGACGCGTTCACCGGCGCCCTGGCCGTGGCCTGGGGTGAGGGCCGGACGGTGGTCGACGCGGTGCGCTGGGCGGCGGCGGCCGGTGCGGCGTGCGTCCGGCGGCTCGGCGCGTCGGTGGCGCTGCCCGGGCGTGCCGAGATCGACGCCCTCTACACCCCCGGTGACTGACCGGCGGCTCAGTCGGCCGGGTCGTCGCTGAGCCGTTCCCCCCGGCGGCGCAGCATGCCCAGGCCGGGGATGCCGGCGACGGCGAGCTTGAGGTCACGGGTCACGTCGAGCAGGTCGTGCAGGTCCGGGCCGACCCGGTCGAGGGTGGCCAGGATCGGCAGCACGTCCGAGGTCAGGTGCTCCTTGAGCTTCGGCAACTCGTCGACGAGCCGGATCGCCGCGGCCACCTCCTCGTGGCTCAGCTCGGCCACGAACCGGTTCGCCATCGGCGCACCCCGCCGCAACGCCGGCTCGTACGCGGTCATCAGCTCGGCCGCGATGGTGGCGGCGCCCTCGGCGGTGGCGACCGTGCCGGCGGCCCGGCCAGCCACCGCCCCGGCCTCGGCGACCACCACGCCGGCCGCCCGGGACACCTGCCCGGCCCCGGCCACCACCCCGGCCGCCGCGTCGGCGACGTCGGTCGCCCGGGTGATGGCAGTGGTCGCCGCCGCGCTGATCACCGCCACCTCCCGCACCGCCTCCTCGGCGTCGGTGAGCATCCGGTCCGTGCGGTCCAGGGTGCCCTCGATCCGGTCCACCACCCCGTTGATCCGGGCCAGCAGCGCCTCCACCCCGTCGAGCACGGCGAAGGCGCGGGCCGGCACGGCGGCGAACGAGGCGGCCGAACCGAACGCCTGGTCGAGGGCGGAGCGGGTGAGACCGACGACGTCGGCCGGTCGGGGCAGGGGGATGGCCATGTCACCAAGTGTGCGCCGGGTCGGCCAGTGCCGCCCGCCGGCACCGGTCGCCGCAGGCCGGTCCGACCCGGCCGGCCGAGGGGTCGCGGGCCCGGGGGAGCGCGGTCGGCGGACCGGCCGGGGTACGGGGCCGGTCCCGGGACAGCGGGCAAACGGGTGCCGGTTCGTGCCCGGACGGGCGGTAGGGTGCCGGCATGTCGCTCCATCCCCCCGGCCTGACGCCGGCCGGCCGGGGCCGCGCGGCGTTGACGGTCCTCGCCGTGCTCGCCCTGGTGCTCGGCGGCCACGGGCTGTTCCGGGCGGACGCCGGCCTGACCGCCCGGCAGGTCACCGTCGACGGGGTTCCGCTGACCGAGGTACGGGCCGACGACGACGGGGCGGGCGCGGTGCGCCGGCAGGGGGTGGTGATCGCGC
The DNA here is from genome assembly GCF_030518815.1 of Micromonospora cynarisoli. Lineage (NCBI taxonomy): Bacteria > Bacillati > Actinomycetota > Actinomycetes > Micromonosporales > Micromonosporaceae > Micromonospora > Micromonospora cynarisoli. The sequence goes on from NZ_CP130426.1 coordinate 6,243,353, forward strand.
ACGGGTTCGCCGGTTCGGCCCGGTTGATGCGTCCGCTCGCCGACACGGTCGCCCGGCGGGGCGCGGTCGCGCTCCTGCTCGACTTCGCCGGGCACGGCGGCAACCCGGCCGGGTTGCCCGGGGCGGGCAGCGACGACACCACGTCCCGCGCCACCCTGGCACACGACCTGGCGGTCGCCGTCGCCCACCTGCGGGGCCGGCCCGACGTCGACCCGACGCGGATCGTCCTGGTCGGACACTCGATGGGCGCGGGGGCGGTGACCCGGTACGCCGCCGGCCACCCCGACATCGCCGGCACCGTCGCGATCTCCCTTCCCGACGCCGGTGACCTGCCCGACGCCCGGCCGGAGCGGCTGCTGCTGATCGTCGGGGGCCTGGAGTTCCCCGCCTTCCGGGCCACCGCCGAGGCGACCGCCCGGCGGGGCGTCGGGCGACGGGTGGTGGTCGTCCCCGGCGTCGAGCACATCTCGGTGCTCTTCGCCGGTCGTACCCACCGCGAGGTCGCCGCATGGGTAGGCGGCACCGGCGGCGCGGCACCGCGTCCGGCCGCCCGACTGGTCCCGGCGGGGTTGCTGCTGCTCGGTCTCGGGCTCGGCTTCGCCCCGTTGGCGGCCGTGCTGACCGGCCACCGTCCGCCGCGTCCCCGGCGCGGGCGACCCGTCGCCCCGGCACCCGTCGTGCTGGCGGTGGGGACGGCCGCCACCGGGCTGGGGGTGTTGTTCGCCCCGGTGCTGCCGACCACCCGGCTGCCGCTCGCGGTCGGCGGCTACCTCACCGGCTTCCTGCTGGTCACCGGTGTCCTGCTGGCGGCCGCCCGGCACTGGCCGCTGCGCCTGTCCGCCACCGGTCCCACCCTCGTCGCGCCGGCTGCGGGCGGTGGGTCCGTCCCGGCCACCGGCGGGCGCGCGCCGCTGCGGCCGGTGGTCGCGGCCCTGCTGCTGACCGGGTACGCCGTGGCCGCCGTCGCCGTGCCGATCCACCTCGGCCTCACCTGGGCGCTGCCGGTGGGTGCCCGGTGGTGGCTGCTGCCGGTGGTAGCGGCCGGCTGCCTGGTGTTCCTGGCCGGCACGGAGGTGCTCACGCAGGGCCGGAGCTGGCGGTACGCGGCGGTCGGCGCGCTCGCCGTACCGGCGCTGGGCGGGGCGGCCGTGGCGGGGTTGGCCCCCGGTTTCGTACTGCTGGTGGTGCCGCTGTTCGTGGTGCTGCTCGGTTGGCAGGCCGCCTGGGCGGCGGTGCTGCGGCGGGTCGGTGCGCCCCGGTGGGCACCGGCAGTGGTGGGCGCGGTCGTGGTGGCCTGGCCGGTCGCCACCGCGCTGCCGCTGAGCTGATCCGCAGCCGCCGGGGCGGGACGGGGCCGACCGCCCGGTCGGGGCCCACCGCCGCGACCGGTGTCACCGGGGTTCCCCCTGCTGTTCGACGGCACGTTGGACGGCGCGGTAGATCTGCCCGAAGCGCAGCGCGTCGGGGGTCCGCAGCAGCATCACCTCCTGCCCCAGGTGCTGCACCCACAGCTCGTTGACCTTGTTGCCGCGTTCGTAGGACCGGTCCAGCCAGCCGAGCGGCAGCTCCAGGAAGGGCAGCAGGGCGAGCACCCCGACGCCGCAGGCGGCCAGGACGAGCAGGGCCGGTTTCCACTCGCCCCGGTCCTGCGCCGACCAGACCAGCGAGACCACACAGATCAGCGCGATCAGCGGGGGCAGCGAGAGCAGCAGCACCAGCACCCCGCGCCCGAGGACGCGGGACCGCACGGCCATCGTGGTGGCCCCGCGTGCGTGCCAGACGTACGCGACGTCGGCGATCCGTACGACCTGCCCACCGGCCCGGATCGACTCGGAGGTCACCTGCACCGTGTCGTCCCGGTAATAGAGGGTCATCACTAACCCTAACCGTTCGCAGGCGACCGGTGCCGCTGTGTGGCCGACGGATCGCGCTGCCGGGTACCGGCCGGCGGTCGAGGCGACGGTCCCGTCCTGTGCCCCGACTCAGCGTCCGCCCCCGGCGGTCACCGCCTGCTGCCCGTCCCCTGCCCGGCCGGGCCGGTCGCGGTCGGCCCCGTCGCCCGCGTCGCTGATCCGCCGGGCAGGCGGGGCGGGGCGGCGTTCTCCATCGCCCGCTGCACCGCCCGGTAGATCCGGCCGAAGCGCAGCGCGTCGCCGGTGCGCAGCAGCAGCACCGGCCGACCCTGCCAGCGGACCCACAGCTCACGCTGCCGGCTGCCCCGGTCGTAGGAGCGGTCCAGGTGGTTGAAGAGGAAGTCGGCGACCGGCCCGACGGCCAGCCCGACCAGCACCGACGCCCCCACGATGGCGAGCGTGACGGTGGGGGAGCGGTGCAGCCAGACCGCCACCGCGACGCCGACCGCCGCGGCCACCAGCGGGCCGGCCAGGGCGGCCCCGATCGCGCCCCGCCCGGCCAGCACCCGCCAGGAGCGGCTGCCCCGGCGGTGCCAGACCAGGCCGATCTCGGCCAGCGGGAAGGCCCGGCCGTCGACCCGGATGGCGGCGGAGGTGACCTGCACCGACCGGTCGTCGTAGTACGTGATCATCGCTGGACTCCCGAGCGCGGGTGGCGAACACCAGACTACGTACCCCAACGACCCGGGTCGTAAGGTTGGCACGCGACTTCGACGAGGAAGTGAGGGCAGCGTGAGCGAGTTCGTGCGGCTGGAGACCAGGGACGGCATCGGCACCATCCGGCTGGAGCGGCCACCGATGAACGCGCTCAACAGCCAGGTCCAGGAGGAGCTGCGGGCCGCGGCCACGGCCGCCGCCGCCGACCCCGCCGTCCGCGCCGTCATCGTGTACGGCGGGGAGAAGGTCTTCGCCGCCGGGGCGGACATCAAGGAGATGGCCGACATGTCCTACGTGGACATGGCCGAGCGGGCCGCCGATCTGTCCAGCGCCGTCGGCGCGCTCGCCCGGATCCCCAAGCCGGTGGTCGCCGCGATCACCGGGTACGCCCTCGGCGGCGGCTGCGAGCTGGCGCTGGCCTGTGACTGGCGGGTGGTGGCCGAGGACGCCAAGCTCGGCCAGCCGGAGATCAAGCTCGGCGTCATCCCCGGCGCGGGCGGCACCCAGCGGCTGGCCCGGCTGGTCGGTCCGGCCCGCGCGAAGGATCTGATCATGTCCGGCCGGATGGTGGACGCGGCGGAGGCGCTGCGGATCGGGCTGGCCGACCGGGTCGCCCCGGCGGCCGAGGTCTACGACACCGCCGTGGCGCTGGTGCGCCCGTATCTGACCGGGCCGGTGCAGGCGTTGCGGGCGGCGAAGCTGGCGGTCGACGCCGGGCTGGACATGGACCTCGGCTCCGGGTTGGCCTGGGAGAGCCAGCTCTTCGCCGGGCTCTTCGCCACCGACGACCGGCGCGAGGGGATGGCCGCCTTCGTCGAGAAGCGCAAGCCCGACTTCACCGGCCGCTGACCCGCCCCGACCCGGGGGCCGCGATCCGTCGGCCCCCGGGGCGGACCACCGTCCCGCCGCCGGCACCGTGCCGAGAACTGTTCACATCTCGGCTACCGGCCAGTAGCGTGTGACTCCGGTCATGGACGAGGGGAGCGGCGATGACGGAACGGGTCGAGGGCCACGGCGGAGCGCTGGCGCTGGCGGCACTGCGGGCGTACGGCGTACGGGAGATGTTCACCCTCTCCGGCGGGCACGTCTTCCCGCTCTACGACGCCGCCCACACCTCAGACTTCCCGCTCTACGACGTCCGGCACGAACAGTCCGCCGTCTTCGCCGCCGAGGCGGTGGCCAAGCTCCAGCGCCGTCCCGGCCTCGCCGTGCTCACCGCCGGCCCCGGCGTCACCAACGGCATCTCCGGCCTGACCAGCGCCTTCTTCAACGCCTCGCCGGTGCTGGTGCTGGGCGGGCGGGCCCCGCAGTTCCGCTGGGGTTCCGGCAGCCTCCAGGAGATGGACCACCTGCCGCTGGTCGCCCCGGTCACCAAGCACGCCGAGACGGTGTTCACCGCCGACGACATCCCCCGCGCGGTCTGCGCCGCGTTGACCACCGCGCTCACCCCGCACCGGGGCCCGGTCTTCCTCGACTTCCCGCTGGAGGCGATCTTCTCCGTGGGCGACGCCGACCTGCCCGCCCCGACGCCCGTCGCGCCGGTCGAACCCGACCCGGACGAGGTGACGAAGGCCGCCCGGTTGATCGCCGCCGCCGCCCGCCCGGTGATCATCGCCGGCTCCGACGTGTACGCCGGGGACGCCGTCGCCGCGCTCCGCGAGGCCGCCGAGGCGTTGCAGGTGCCGGTCTTCACCAATGGCATGGGACGCGGCGCGCTTCCGCCGGAACACCCGCTCGCCTTCGCCAAGGCCCGCCGGGTCGCGCTCGGCGACGCGGACGTGGTGGTCGTCGTCGGCACCCCGTTGGACTTCCGGCTCAGCTTCGGCGACTTCGGCGACGCGGCGGTGGTGCACGTCGTCGACGCCCCCACCCAGCGGGCCGGGCACGTCCAGCCGGCCGCCAGCCCCGCCGGTGACCTGCGGCTGATCCTGTCCGCGTTCGCCGACCACACCGGCGACCGGGCCGACCACGCCGACTGGATCGAGCGGCTGCGCACCGCCGAGGACGCGGCGCGGGCACGCGACGCCGCCGAGATGGCCGCCGACACCGACCCGATCCGCCCCGCCCGGGTCTACGGCGAGCTGCGCCGGGCCCTCGCCCCGGACGCGATCACCATCGGCGACGGTGGCGACTTCGTCTCGTACGCCGGGCGCTACCTGGAGCCGTCGCAGCCCGGCACCTGGCTCGACCCCGGCCCGTACGGCTGCCTGGGCACCGGGACGGGCTACGCGATGGGGGCCCGGGTCAGCCACCCCGACCGGCAGATCTGCGTGCTGATGGGTGACGGCGCGGCCGGATTCTCGCTGATGGACGTGGAGTCGCTGGTCCGGCAGCGGCTGCCGGTGGTGATCGTGGTCGGCAACAACGGCATCTGGGGGCTGGAGAAGCACCCGATGCGGGCCATGTACGGCTACGACGTCGCCGCCGACCTCCAGCCCGAACTGCGCTACGACAAGGTGGTCGAGGCGCTCGGCGGTGCCGGGGAGACGGTGGCGAAGGCCGCCGACCTGGGTCCGGCCCTGGGGCGGGCGTTCGACGCCGGGGTGCCGTACCTGGTCAACGTGCTCACCGACCCGGCCGACGCGTACCCGCGCTCGTCCAACCTGGCCTGAACACGCGGCCCTCGACCGCCGTCGGACCCGGCGGCTGTCGCGTTCTGCCGAGCGGATAAATCGGCGGAATGTCAGCGGCGACGCACGTAACGTCAGACCCCTCGCCCATCGTTGGACGATCCAGCGATAACGACGGGAGTTCTGATGACATACGCCATCCGCGCCGAGGGGCTGGTGCGCCGGTTCGGCGACACCACCGCCCTGGCCGGGGTCGACCTGGCGGTCCCGGCCGGCACGGTCTTCGGTCTGCTCGGCCCCAACGGTGCCGGCAAGACCACCGCGGTACGGGTGCTCGCCACCCTGCTCACCGCCGACGAGGGGCACGCCACCGTCGGCGGGTACGACGTCCGCCGCGACGCCCACCGGGTCCGCCAGCTGATCGGCCTCACCGGCCAGTACGCCTCGGTCGACGAGAACCTGACGGGCACCGAGAACCTGCTGCTCATCGGCCGGCTGCTGGGCCTGTCCCGGCGGGACGCCCGGGACCGGGCGGCCGAGCTGCTGGCCGGGTTCCAGCTCACCGACGCCGCCGGCCGGGCCGCCAAGACCTACTCGGGGGGCATGCGCCGCCGGCTCGACCTGGCGGCCAGCCTCGTCGGTCGACCGCAGGTGCTCTTCCTCGACGAGCCGACCACCGGCCTCGACCCGCGCAGCCGCAACGACCTGTGGGACATCGTCCGGGGTCTGGTGGCCGAGGGGGTGACCGTGCTGCTGACCACGCAGTACCTGGAGGAGGCCGACCAGTTGGCCGACGAGATCGCCGTGGTCGACCACGGGCGGGTCATCGCCCAGGGCACGCCGGAGGAGCTGAAGGCCAAGACCGGTGGTCAGGTGCTGACCGTCCGGCCGGTCGAGACCGCCGACCTGCCCACCGTGCTCGCCGTCGTCGGCGAGGTGACCGGGGTCGATCCGGAGGTCACCCAGACCACGGTCAGCGCGCCGGTCAACGGTCCGGGCGCGCTGCCCGCCGTGGTCCGCCGGCTCGACGACGCCGAGGTGCACGTCGCCGAGCTGGCCCTGCGTGGGTCCAGCCTCGACGAGGTGTTCCTCTCCCTCACCGGTCACCGGGCCGAGGACGAGACCGCAGCCCTGGAAGGGAGCCCGGCATGACCGCCGCCACCGTCGCCGCCCCGTCGGCCCCGGCCACGCCGGCCCGCCGGCTCGGCCTGACCGCCGGCCTGCGGCACACCGGCACGCTGGCCTGGCGCAGCCTGGTGCAGATCAAGCACAACCCGATGGAACTGCTCGACCTGAGCATCCAACCGGTGATGTTCGTGCTGCTCTTCACGTACGTCTTCGGTGGGGCGATCTCCGGCAGCCCGGGGGAGTACCTGACCTTCGCGTTGCCGGGCATCATCGTGCAGAACGCCTTCTTCGCCACGATGACCACCGGCTTCGGTCTCAACCAGGATCTGACCAAGGGCGTGTTCGACCGGCTGCGGTCGCTGCCGGTGGCCCGCTGGTCCCCGCTCGCCGGCCGGATCGTCGCCGACACGGTCAAGCAGGCGTGGTCGTTGACCCTGCTGCTCGGCGTCGGGATGATCCTCGGCTTCCGGCTCGGCAACGGGGTGTTCGGCCTGCTCGGGGCGTTCGCCCTGCTGCTGGTCTTCTCGCTCGCCGCCGCCTGGATGTCGGTGCTGGTCGGGGTGCTGGTCAGTGAGCCGGACAAGGTGCAGATCTTCGGCTTCACGGTGATCTTCCCGCTGAGCTTCACCAGCAACGCCTTCGTGCCGACCGAGACCATGCCGTCCTGGCTCCAGCACTGGGTCGAGGTGAACCCGGTGACGATCCTGGCGAACGCGCTGCGGGGGTTGCTGGTCGGCGGGCCGGTCGCCGGGCCGGTGCTCCAGTCGCTGCTCTGGGCGGCGGCCATCGCCGCCGTCTTCGCCCCGCTCGCGGTGCGGGGCCTGCGCCGGCGGGTGTGATCCCGGCCGCCGTCAGAGTTCGGGCCGCTCGCCGTCGCGGGGCCGCTCCCCCTCCCGGGGAGCGGCGTCCTCCCGGGGCGACGTGCGGTCGGTGGACGCCGGGCCGGCCGGGGGTGCGGTGCCGTCGGGGGACGGGCCGCCGTCGCGGCGGCGCAGGTCGTCCTCCCGGCCGCGCAGGTCCTCCTCCCACCGCTGGAAGAGGGCGTTGTCGTCGCGGCGGACGCGTTCGTCGATCGACTTGAGGAACTCGGGGTCGTCGTCGGGCGCGACGGGCCGCCGGCTGGCCGCCGCCCAGCCCTGGCGGCGGTCACCCTCGGCGACCGGGCGGCCGGCGAGGAACCAGGCGATCGAGCCGACCAGCGGGAAGAACAGGATGACCACCACCCAGGCGAACCGGGGCAGCCCACGGACCGTCCCGTCCTCGGCGGAGAGGCAACCGATCAACGCGCAGGCGGCGAGCACCACCTGGAGCAGGAACAACAGCACATAGAGCCGGGCCATGCACCCATCATGGCTCAGCCGTGCGCGTCACCACACCCCGCGCAGCACGAGCGACACGCACAGCAGCGCCAGGCCGGCCGTGCCGAGGGCCACCAGCGGGACGGCCCGCGCGTCGAGGCGGGACTGCCGGCGGCCGGTGGCCCGTCCCCAGCCCACCACCAGCGTCGCCCACCAGGCCAGTACGGTGGCCCCGGCGAGCAGCGCCCCGGCGACGTCGCCGGTGAGCGCCAGCCGGACGGCCAGCACCGCCACCACCGTGTACGCCAGCCCGGTGCGCCGCCAGGACAGCCGGGTGCGCTCGGGTTGCAGGCCGGGATCGCCGGTCCCGTGCGCCGGTTCCCCGGTCACCTGCCGCTCACCCCACGGGCCAGGACGGCCACCACCAGCAGCAGCGCGCCCACCGCCACGATCAGGGCGAGCACGGCCGGGAACCGGGAGGCCGGCAGGCGTCGCCCGAGCCGGATGGCCTGTTCGGTGCGGGACCAGTGGTCCACCGCCCGGACGGCGACGGTGCCACCGAGCAGCAGCAGCGTCACCGCGATCACCTCCCGCAGGTGCCGCAGCGGCAGCGGCGGGAGGAACTGGGCGGCGGCCAGCCCGCCGGCGATCAGCGCCAGCCCGGTGCGCAGCCAGGCCAGGAACGTCCGTTCGTTGGCCAGGGAGAAGCGGTAGTCGGGGGTGCTGCCCACGGAGTCGAGGTCCGACGGGTCGAACCACCGTCTGATCGCCTGCCACACGACGCCGATTATCCGCTTTGTCACAGGCATAGCCTGGACCGATGACCGATCTTGACGCCACCACCCTGCGCGACACCTACGACCGGCAGCTCCGGCCGGAGATCCCCGACCCGGTCCCGGCCGGCGTGACCGTCGAACACGACGGGCCGCTGGTGCGCATCCTGGGTCTGGACCACGGCGGTTTCCTCACCTACCGCACCCTGGACGGGTTGGCCGGGCCGGAGTTGGACGCGCTGATCGCCCGCCAGGTCGAGCTGTTCCGGCAGCGCGGCGAGTCGGTGGAGTGGAAGCACAACAGCCACGACGAGCCCGCCGACCTGCCGGACCGGCTGCGCGCCGCCGGCTTCGTCCCGGAGGAGCGGGAGACCGTCCTGGTCGGGCCGGTCGCGCCCCTGGCCGCCGCCGTGCCGGTGCCCCCCGACGGGGTACGGCTGCGCGAGGTCACCGGCCGTGACGACCTGGAACGGATCGCCGCGATGGAGGAGGAGGTCTGGCGCAGCGACCGTTCCCACCTGGTCACCGGCCTGCTCCGGGAGATCGAGGCGGACCCGCAGTCGATCACCGTGGTGGTGGCCGAGGCGGGGGAGACGGTGGTCAGCGCCGGCTGGGTGCGCTACCTCAACGGCACCGGCTTCGCCAGCCTGTGGGGCGGCTCGACGCTGGCGCAGTGGCGACGCCGGGGTGTCTACCGGGCGCTGGTGGTCTACCGGGCCCGCCTGGCCGACCAGCGCGGCAAGACGTTGTTGCAGGTGGACGCCTCGGAGGACAGCCGGCCCATCCTGGAGCGACTCGGCTTCGTCCCGGTCACCACGACCACCCCGTACGTCTACACTCCGTGATCATGGAGCAGCGGCTGACTGACGACGAGCAGCAGGTCCTCAAGACGGGCGCGTTCGGCGCGGTCTTCCTGGTGTCGAACGCCGACCCGGGGGTGTTCGCGATGATCCGGGAGAGCTTCGCCGCGTCCGGGGCGTTCGCCGGGGCCAGTGGGCTGGTGAAGGAGGCGCTCGGCGCCGGTGGGCTGCCCCGGCTGCCCCGCGACTCGGCCCTGGACGTCGAGTCGGTGGTGCTGCCGGCGCTGACGCGGGCGGTGGAGATCCTGCGGGAGAAGTCCCCGGCCGACGTGTCGGCGTACCGCGAGCTGGTGCTGACCGCCGCGGCGGAGGTGGCCCGCGCGCACCGGGGGGTGACGCCGGCCGAGGAGGACGCCATCGCCCGGATCAGGACCGCCCTGGCCGACCCCGCCGGTCCGGCCTGACGGAGGTCCGGGGCCCGGCCGCAGCGCGGTGAGGTGTGTCACCGTGGGTGGCCGGGAGGGGTAACCTACTGGCAGGTAACATTGCGTTCGTGGGCAACTGCACAGCAGCCTGCGGTTGACCGGGTGTCAACGACGCGCAAAGCTCCGCCCTTAACCGGGCGAGCAGATCGCACACCACCAACAGGAGGGTTGTCGAATCGCGATGAACATCGTCGTACTCGTCAAGCAGGTGCCTGATTCGGGCGCGGACCGCAACCTGCGTGCTGACGACAACACCGTCGACCGCGGTTCGGCGAACAACGTGATCAACGAGATGGACGAGTACGCCATCGAGGAGGCGCTGAAGATCAAGGAGGCGCACGGCGGCGAGGTCACCGTCCTGACCATGGGACCGGACCGGGCCACCGAGTCGATCCGCAAGGCGCTGTCGATGGGCCCGGACGCCGCCGTGCACGTCCTCGACGACGCCCTGCACGGATCCTGCGCCGTGGCCACCTCGAAGGTGCTCGCCGCCGCCCTCGGGCAGCTCAATGCCGACCTGGTGCTCTGCGGCGCCGAGTCGACCGACGGCCGGGTCCAGGTCATGCCGCACATGCTCGCCGAGCGGTTGGGGGTCGCCGCGCTGACCGGCGCGCGCAAGCTCACCGTCGACGGCGGCACGCTGACCGTGGAGCGGCAGACCGAGGAGGGCTACGAGGTGGTCACCGCCGCGACGCCGGCCGTGGTCTCCGTCTGGGACACCATCAACGAGCCGCGCTACCCCTCCTTCAAGGGCATCATGGCCGCCAAGAAGAAGCCGGTGAAGACGCTGTCCCTGGCCGACCTGGGCGTCGCACCCACCGAGGTGGGCTTCGAGGGCGCCACCAGCGCCGTCGTCGAGCACACCAGGCGTCCCCGCGCTCCGGCGGCGCCAAGATCACCGATGAGGGCTCCGGCGGCGTCCAGCTGGTCGAGTTCCTCGCCACCGAGAAGTTCGTGTGAGGGGTCCGAACATGGCTGAGGTACTCGTCGTCGTCGAAGCCACCAGGGAATTCGGCGTCAAGAAGGTCACCCTGGAAATGCTCACCCTCGCCCGTGAGCTGGGCACCCCGAGCGCCGTGGTGCTCGGCGGCCCCGGTGCCGCCGAGGCGCTCGCCGCCAAGCTCGGCGAGTACGGCGCGGAGAAGATCTACGCCGCCGAGAGCGAGGAGATCGACGGCTACCTGGTGGCCCCCAAGGCGACCGTGCTCGCCGAACTGGTCAACCGGGTGCAGCCGGCCGCCGTCCTGCTCGCCTCGGCCCAGGAGGGCAAGGAGATCGCCGCCCGGCTGGCCGTCAAGCTGGACAACGGCATCCTGACCGACGTGGTCGGTCTCGACGCCGACGGCACCGCCACCCAGGTCGCCTTCGCCGGCTCCACCATCGTCAAGTCCAAGGTCACCAAGGGGCTGCCGCTGGTCACCGTCCGGCCGAACTCGGTCACCCCGGCCCCGGCGGTGGCCAGCCCGACCGTGGAGCAGCTCACCGTGTCGGTCACCGACACCGACCGGCTGGCGAAGGTCGTCGAGCGGGTCGCCGAGCAGAAGGGCTCCCGCCCGGAGCTGACCGAGGCGTCCGTGGTCGTCTCCGGCGGGCGCGGGGTCGGCAACGCCGACAACTTCAAGTTGGTCGAGGAGCTGGCCGACCTGCTCGGCGGTGCCGTCGGGGCGTCCCGGGCGGCGGTCGACTCCGGCTACTACCCGCACCAGTTCCAGGTCGGGCAGACCGGCAAGACCGTCTCCCCGCAGCTCTACGTCGCGCTGGGCATCTCCGGCGCGATCCAGCACCGGGCCGGCATGCAGACCTCGAAGACGATCGTCGCCGTGAACAAGGACGGCGAGGCCCCGATCTTCGAGCTGGCCGACTACGGCGTGGTGGGCGACCTGTTCAAGGTCGTGCCGCAGGCCGCCGAGGAGATCCGCAAGCGCAAGTGACCCGTCGCGGGTCCGCACCGAGCCGCCGTCCGGTCCGCCGGGCGGCGGCTCCGTCGTCCCCGCCCGGTCGTCGTGCCCGGCCCGCCGGGTCCGCGCGAGGGTGCGCCGATGGGAGCTGATCGGCGGGCCGGGGAGCTGAGCCGGCCCGCCGATCAGCCCGTCAGGGTGCCCCTCAGCAGGCTGTCGCCGGAGTGGGCGGGCTGGTTGTCGTACTGCTCGGCGGAGACGTCGACCACCGAGTATGCCCGAAGATCAACGTTCGGGGGCAGGGGCAGCAGGGCGTCGCCGGAGCTACCCCGCAGCACACCCACCGAGAACATCTCCATGGTCGTCGGATTGATCAGCCAGACCTCGTAGTACCCCGTAACGTCCGGGAGATTCGCGACGTGCAGGTGCAGTCGTCCGTCGGCGAAGACCCGGGCGTCGCCCCGGGCGTCCTTCGGCGTGCTGCCGTACGCGGCCAGCGGCGCGCTGGCCAGCACGTCCTGTTGCGGCGTTGCCCCCCGGTCGCCGAGCACGAGAACGGTGCCGAGCACCGCGATCACGGCGGCGGCGGTCGCCGAGACGACAGTGGTCGCCCAGCGCGGCCAACGCCGTGACCGGCCCGCCGCCGGTCGGGCGACGCGCCCGCCGCCGGGGGACGACGACCGCCGCCGGGACTTCGGCCGGTCACCGCTGACCGCCGCCGGTTTCCCGTCACCGGTTCCCGCCGACGGATGGCGGTCACCGGTCCCCGCTGGCGCTTCCCGGTACGCCGGGCCGACGTCGTCCCCGGCCGCCGGACCTGCCCGCGTCGGATCCGGCCCGAGATCCTGCCGGTGCGCCTCGGCCAGCGACGGCATCTGCTCGACGGCGTCGAGTTCGGCCAGGATGCCCGCCCAGAGGTGGGCCGGCGGGTCGGGCAGGGTGTGCAGGCCCTGGGTGCCCGCGCCCAGCCCGGCGACGTGCCGCAGGGACTCCAGCTCGTGCCGGCAGGTCACGCAGCCACCGAGGTGGTCGGTCTCGCCGTGGTCCGCCTCGCTCTCACCGAGCGCCAGAAATACCAGCCGGTCGTGGTCCAGGTGCTGCACCGTCCACCTCCCATCTGCGTTTCAAGCTCGCCATGCCCCGCCTGATGTGGCTCTTGACCGTGCCCAGCGGCACCCCGGTCACCGTCGCGATCTGTTGGTGTGTCAGGTCGTCGTAGAAGGCCAGCTCCAACATCCGTCGCTGGTCGTCGGGGAGCCGGGCCAGTTCGTCGGCGACCACCAGCCGGTCGACCACCGTGTCCGGGTCCACGCCGGTGCCGACCGGTTCGGGCAGCTGCCGCACCGTCTCCACCACCCGGGCCTCCCGGGCCGAGGCGCGCAGCCTGTCGATCACCTTGCGTCGGCCGATGCCGAGCAGCCACCCGATCAGCGAGCCCTTGGCCGGGTCGAAGGTCTCCCGCCCCAGCCAGGCGGCGACGAACGTCGCCTGGGTCACGTCCTCCGCGTCGCTGCGGTTGGCCAGCGTGCTGGTGGCCAGGTGGAGCACGGCCCGGCCGTACCGGTCGTACGCCTCCCGCAGCGCGGTTTCGTCGCCCGCCCGGAAGCGTGCGGCCAACTCGTCGGGGGGTGGTTCGGGTTCGTGTCCTGCTGTTCCCACCGCTGTCACCGGGCGGGTCGCCTTCCCTGGGGCATGCCCGACTGTAACGCCCACAGCCTCCGCCCCACTCTCCTGGTCCGGTCCGCCTCCACTCGTCTCACCAGATATTCGTCGCAGGAACCGGCCCCGGATGCAGCCCCCGCGAAGAAAAAGAAAGTGGTGTCGGGCTGCATCCGGCGGTGCGACGGGTGGCGTAACCCGTTCTGCAAGCCAGACCTGACGAACCAGCACCAATCACCAGGAGGCAGACATGCAGCTCGCCATCTTCCGTCGGGTCGCCGCAGGCGGCGCGGTGGCCGCTCTGGCCTTCGCGGGCGTCGGCGCCGCGACCACGAGCCCGGCGTACGCCGCCTCGTCCAAGGTCTCCGTCGTGCACGGCATCCCGGACACCCCGGTCGACGTCTACGTCAACGGCAAGAAGACCCTCGACAACTTCAAGCCCGGTGACGTCGCCGGCCCGCTGACCCTGCCCGAGGGCGAGTACGACATCGCCCTGACCAAGCCGGGCGAGCCGGTCGGCAGCGCGATCCTCTCCGTCGACGACGCCGAGGTGCCCGGCGGCGCCGACATCAGCCTCGCCGCGCACCTCGGCGCGGACGGCAAGCCGCAGATCACCCCGTTCGTCAACGACACCGCCAAGCTGGCCGTCGGCAAGGCCCGGCTGATCGTCCGGCACACCGCCGCCGCCCCGGCGGTCGACGTCCGGGCCGGCGGCAAGCCGGTCTTCGAGGGGCTGAGCAATCCCAGGGAGGCCAAGGCCGACGTCGACGCGGGCACGGTCAAGGCCGACGTGGTGCTGGCCGGCACCGACACCGTGGCGATCGGCCCGGCGGACCTGAACCTCAGGGAGGGCACCGCCACCATCGTCTACGCGATCGGCTCGGCCGAGGCCAAGAACCTCGACCTGGTCGCCCAGACCATCACCGGTCTGCACTCCGCCCCGGGCGGCGTGCCCAGCGGCACCGGCGGTCAGGCCGACACCGGCGTGGACACCTGGTGGTACGTGCTGGCCGGCGCCGGCGTACTGCTGCTGGCCGGCGGCGGGACGCGGGTGGCCGCCACCCGGACCGGTCGCCGGTGACGGTGCGACACCGCGGGGCGCTGGCGGCGATGGCCGCCGGCGTCGCCGCGCTCACCGTCGCCACCGTCGTGGCCTGCGGCTCGCAGCCGGCCGAGGACGTCGGCGCGGACGAGGCGGCGGCGCTGGCCAGCAGCAGCCCGCCCAGCCCGACGACCGGGACCGGTGGCGGCCCGTCGGTGCCTGTGACCGCCGGTGACCTGCCCACGGCCGAACGGACCGTGCCGCCGGTGCAGCTGCGCATCCCGGCGATCGACGTCACCGCCACGGTCGACCCGGTGGGCATCGACACCCGCACCGACGAGTTCGACGTCCCGCCGAGCGTGGACCAGATCGGCTGGTACCGGTTCGGCCCCGGGCTGGACACCGACGCCGGCTCGGTGGTGATCGCCGGCCACGTCGACAGCTCGGAGCAGGGCAAGGGGGCGTTCTTCCGGCTCCGCGAACTCGACCGGGGGGACACCGTCACCGCCACCGGCTCCGACGGGAAGCAGCGCGACTACCGGGTCGTCGCCCGCGAGGAGTACGCCAAGACGAAGATCCCGCTGGACCGGTACTTCGCCCGGGACGGCAAGCCGCGGCTGACCCTGATCACCTGCGGCGGGCCGTTCGACCCGAAGACCCGGCACTACCGGGACAACATCGTCGTCACCGCCGTACCGGCCTGAGGACCGGGTCGGGGCCGATCCGGTCCCGGCCCGCCCCCATCCACGCTTCGGTACGGGTGGTCCGGCATCCAACGCGCCGTGCGCTGGCCGTTACGCTGAACGGTGATGGCATACCTGGATCACGCGGCGACCACCCCGATGCTCGACGAGGCGTTGGCGGCGTACGTCGCCACCGCCCGCGAGGTCGGCAACGCGTCGTCGTTGCACGCGACGGGCCGGCGTGCCCGGCGTCGGGTGGAGGAGTCCCGCGAGCGGGTGGCCGCCGTGCTGGGCGCCCGCCCGTCCGAGGTCATCTTCACCGGCGGCGGCACCGAGAGCGACAACCTCGCCGTCAAGGGCGTCTTCTGGGCCCGGCGGGCCGCCCGGCCCGACCGGCTCCGGGTGGTCTCCAGCGCGGTCGAGCACCACGCCGTCCTCGACGCGGTCGACTGGCTCGCCGACCACGAGGACGCCGAGGTCTCCTGGCTGCCGACCGACGCCGCCGGCAAGCTCGACCCGGCGCTGCTGCGCGCCGAGCTGTCCGCGCACGCCGACCGGATCGCCGTGGTGACCGCGATGTGGGCCAACAACGAGGTCGGCACGGTGCAGCCGGTGGCCGAGCTGGCCGCCGTCGCCGCCGAACACGGGGTGCCGTTCCACACCGACGCGGTGCAGGCGGTCGGCCAGGTGCCTGTCGACTTCGCGGCCAGCGGCGTCTCCGCGCTCACCGTGACCGGGCACAAGCTCGGCGGCCCGACCGGGGTGGGCGCGCTGCTGCTCGCCCGGGACGTCGCCGCCACCCCGCTGCTGCACGGCGGCGGGCAGGAACGCGACGTCCGCTCCGGCACCCTGGACACCGCCGGCATCGTCGCCTTCGCGGTCGCCGTCGAGACGGCGGTCAAGGGCCAGCAGGAGTACGCCGCCCGGGTGGCGGCGCTCCGCGACGACCTGGTGCGGCGGGTGCGGGAGGCGGTGCCCGAGGTGGTGTTCAACGGCGACCCCGACGACCGGCTGCCCGGCAACGCGCACTTCTCCTTCCCCGGCTGCGAGGGGGACGCCCTGCTGCTCCTGCTCGACGCCCAGGGCATCGCCTGCTCCACCGGCTCGGCCTGCTCGGCGGGGGTGGCCCAGCCCAGCCACGTGCTGCTGGCGATGGGCGCCGACCACGACCGGGCCCGCTCCTCGCTGCGCTTCACCCTCGGCCACACCAGCACCCCCGCCGACGTCGACGCCCTCATCGCGGCCCTCCCCGCCGCCGTCGACCGCGCCCGCCGGGCCGCCGCCCTCCGCACCCCCCGCTGACCCCTCCCGCCCACGCCCCACCCGCCCCCTTCCGCACCACCCGGCCCATGCCCCCGTCCCGGGCGGGGCGCAGCCGGGCGGAGAGGGGAGGGGCCGGGCGGGAGGAGGGGTGGAGCGGGCGGGGTGGGTAGGCTCGACGGGGGAAGGGAGCGTGGGCTGGTGAAGGTTCTGGCGGCGATGTCGGGCGGGGTGGACTCCGCCGTCGCGGCGGCGCGGGCGGTGGACGCCGGGCACGACGTGACCGGGGTGCACCTGGCGCTGTCCCGCAACCCGCAGACCTTCCGTACCGGGGCCCGGGGGTGCTGCACGCTGGAGGACTCCCGGGACGCGCGCCGGGCCGCCGACGTCATCGGCATCCCCTTCTACGTGTGGGACATGGCCGAGCGGTTCCACGCCGACGTGGTGGACGACTTCGTCGCCGAGTACGCGGCCGGGCGTACCCCGAACCCGTGCCTGCGCTGCAACGAGAAGATCAAGTTCGCGGCGGTGCTGGACCGGGCCGTGGCCCTCGGCTTCGACGCCGTGGTCACCGGCCACCACGCCCGGCTCGGCCCCGACGGGCTGCTGCGCCGCAGCGTCGACCTTGCCAAGGACCAGTCGTACGTGCTGGCGGTGCTCACCCGCGCGCAGCTCGACCGGGCGATGTTCCCCCTCGGCGACGCCACCAAGGCCGAGGTCCGGGCCGAGGCGGCCCGGCGTGACCTGGCGGTGGCCGAGAAGCCCGACTCGCACGACATCTGCTTCATCGCCGACGGCGACACCCGGGGGTTCCTCGCCGGGCGGCTCGGCGAGACGCCCGGCGCGGTGGTCGACGCGCTGACCGGCGCGGTCGTCGGCAGCCACACCGGCGCGTACGCCTACACGGTGGGCCAGCGGCGCGGCCTGCACCTGGACCGGCCGGCCCCGGACGGGCGGCCCCGGTACGTGCTCTCCATCACCCCGAAGACCAACACGGTCACCGTCGGCCCCGCCGAGGCGCTGGAGGTCTCCCTGGTCCGCGCCACCCGTCCGGTCTGGACCGGGGGGGATCCGCCGACGGTGCCGATCGGGTGCGAGGTGCAGTTGCGCGCGCACGGCGACGTCGTACCGGCCACCGTGCGGGTGGACGGCGACGGCCTCACCGCCGAGCTGCGCCGCCCCGTACGCGGGGTGGCCGCCGGGCAGGCCGTGGTGGCGTACCGGCCGGACCCGGCCGGTGACGTGGTGCTCGGCTCCGCCACCATCACCGGCTGACCCACCGGCCGGGTGCGCCGACCGGGGCCGGTTACCCTTCGGCCGTGACCCAACAGCAGGTGTGGCCCTGGCCGGCGGGCGCGGCGACCGGCATCGGTTCGCTGCCCGGCACCGACATCGCCGAGGCACAACGGATCGTCCTGGGTGAACTGCCCGCCCTGCCCCACCTGCCGGAGCTGCCGGCCCGGGGGCCGGGCGCGGACCTGGTCGGGCGTACCGGCGGGCTGCTCGTGGAATTGCCGGTCGAGCTGTACGCCGCGCGCTGGCGGATCGCCCCCCGCCCCGGCCGGGACCTGCGCCGCGCCCGGGACCTGATGGAACGCGACCTCGACCAGCTCGCCGAGCAGGCCGAGGCGTACTCCGGGCCGGTGAAGGTGCAGGCGGCCGGGCCGTTCACCCTGGCCACGGCGGTGGAGCTGCCGGTCGGCGGCGCGCTGCTGCGTGACCCGGGCGCGGTGCGGGAGCTGACCGCGTCCCTGGCCGAGGGGTTGCGGCTGCACGTCGCGGCGGTGGCCCGTCGGCTGCCCCGGGCGTCGGTGCTGCTCCAACTCGACGAGCCGTCGTTGCCGGCGGCGCTCGCCGGCCGGGTACGCACCGAGAGCGGCCTGGGCACGTACCGACCGGTCGACACGGCCGTCGCCCGTACCCTGCTCGGTGAGGTGATCACGGCGGTCGGGGTGCCGACGGTGGTGCACTGCTGCGCGCCGGACGTGCCGCTGGAACTGATCCGCACCGCCGGGGCGGTCGGGGCGGCGCTGGATCTCGCCCTGCTCACCGACCTGGACCCGCTGGGCGAGGCGATCGACGCCGGCCTCGGCCTGCTGGCCGGGGTGGCGCCGACCCTGCCGCCGGCGGCCGGCGTCGCGCCGACCTCGGCACAGCTCGCCGACCGGGTACGCGGACTCTGGGACCGCCTCGGCTTTCCGCGTCGCCAACTCGCCGGACAGGTGGTGGTCACCCCCGCCTGCGGCCTGGCCGGGGCCACCCCCGGGTACGCCCGCGCGGTCCTCACCGCCTGCCGGGACGCCGGGCGGCGGCTGCACGAGGGGTGAGGTTTCCCGTCGTACCCGGTGGGCAGGATGACGGCCATGATTGGACAACTGCGTTCCGTGGCCATCGACTGCCCCGACCCCCGGGCGCTGGCCGCCTTCTACGCGGAGCTGCTCGGCCTGCCCCTGGCCGAGGAGGACTCCGACGGCAACGAGTGGGTGGTGCTCGGCGGCCCGGTCGGGCACCAGCCCCGGCTCGCCTTCCAGCAGGCGACCGACCTGGTTCCCCCGGCCTGGCCCGATCCGGCGCGTCCGCAGCAGTTCCACCTCGACGTCACTGTCGACGACATCGAGGTGGCCGAGAAGGCGGTGCTCGCCCTGGGCGGCCGGCGGCTGCCCGGCGAGGGTGAGGGCTTCCGGGTCTACGCCGACCCGGTGGGCCACCCGTTCTGCCTCTGCTGGGACTGACCCTCCGTCGGGCGGGTCGGGCGTCGGCCCGGCCCGGCCGACGTGCCGGGGTGGTGCCGGCGGGGCATGATCGGGTCCGTGACCGACCCCTCGCTGCGCCGCGCCTCCGGTTCGCTGTTCGGGCTCGCCTACGGCGACGCGCTCGGCAAGCCGACCGAGTTCCTCACCGTCACCGAGATCCACCGCCGGTACGGCCCGGCCGGGCCACGGGAACTGGTCGGTGATCCGGTGCTGGTCACCGACGACACCCAGATGGCGCTCGCGGTCGCGTGGGCGCTGCACGACGCGCCGGAGCACACCCCGGCAGCCGTCGAGCCGCTGCTGCGGCGACGCTTCCTGGACTGGGCGGTCAGCCCGGACAACAACCGGGCCCCGGGGATGACCTGTCTGCGGGCCTGCGGCGAGCTGGGCCGGGGGCTGCCCTGGCAGCAGGCGACGGTGGTCGACTCGAAGGGGTGCGGGGCGAACATGCGGGTCACCCCGGTCGGGCTGCTCGACGTCGACCCGGACACCCTCGCCGGGTTGTCCCAGCTCCAGGCCGGCCTCACCCACGGTCACCCGACCGGGCTGGCCGCCAGCGAGCTGACCGCGTACGCGGTGCGGGTGCTGCGTGACGGCGCGGCACCGGCGCGACTGCCCGGCCTGCTGGCCGACCGGGCCCGCAGCCAGCGGGTCACCTACCGGGACGACTGGCTGGGCGACCTGTGGCAGCGGGCCGGTGCCGGCTCCCCGGCGCAGTTCATCGCCGCCGGCTGGGACGAGTGCCTGTCGGTGCTGGACCGGCTGGCCGCCGCGCTGCGCCGGCCCGACGACGGCGACGACCCGTGCCGGCACACCGGTGAGGGCTGGATCGCCGAGGAGGCGCTGGCCACCGCGCTGCTGTGCGTGCTGCGGCATCCGGACGACCCGGTGGCCGCGATCGGCCGGGGCGCGACCACCGCCGGCGACTCCGATTCGATCGCCGCGCTGGCCGGCGCGTTCCTCGGCGCGGCCCACGGGATGTCCGGCTGGCCGGCCGACTGGTCCACCCGCATCGAGTACGCCGACCAGCTCGCCACCCTCGGCGCGACCTGGGACTGACCCGTACGGCCGGACGCGACACCGGCCCGGGCGGTGCCGGCACCCCCGTCGCGGTGCCGGCACCGCCCGGGCCGGTGCGGTGCTCAGGCCGGGCTGCGCCGCCCGTGCAGGCGCTTCACCTGACGCCACAGGGCCGGGTCGCAGCTGCCGGCCCGGCGGGAGAAGGCGTCGGCCGGGATACGCAGCGGCTCGGCGAGATCCAGCCAGCTGTCGTGTCCGGCGTCCGGGTCCCAGTCCCGGGTGGGGATCGGCACGTGGTCGTCCCGGTCGCTCTTGTCCTGGCTGGTGATCTTCAGGACCTCGACGCCCCGGTCGTCGGCGCGCACCACCAGGCAGGGCCGGACCTTCGAGCCGGTGCCGTCGTGGAACGGCACGTCCGCCCACCAGATGTCACCGGGCCGGGGCGTGCCGGTGGGGGTGCGGGGGTGGGGTGGCGCGGTCGGCCGGGCCCGGTCCCGGGGCGGGGTGCCCCGCTCCGGTCGGGTGCGCCCGCCACCGCTCGACGGGCGGCCGCCCCGGCGTCGCCACTCGTTCCAGACCCACCCGGCGGCGACCGCCAGGACGATCAGCAACCCCCACAGCAACCACTGCGGCATCGATACCTCCGAATCCCTCTGCGGCAGCCACCGCCGCCGACGTGCGGCGATCGTCGCACGCCGCGAGGTCGGCCGCCCGGCGGGCGGGGTGGGGGGAGGCAGGGGAATGTCCTACCGGCCGGTTACCGTGCTCCCGTAGCGTGATCACGGGGGAGGTTCGCACGGTGTCCGGAGGCGACAGGGTGTCGGAAGAAGAGATTCCCCAGCAGGTCAGCGCCGCCCAGGAGGCGGCTGCCGGTGGTGAGCCCACCCCCGGGGCCCGGGAGCGGCACGCCACGTTGAGCCAGGAGCTGACCGAACACCAGTACCGCTACTACGTCCTCGACGCGCCGACCATCACCGACGCCGAGTTCGACAGGCAGTTGCGGGAGCTGGAGGCGTTGGAGGCGGAGTACCCGGCGCTGCGCACCCCCGACTCGCCGACGCAGCGGGTGGGCGGCACCTTCTCCACCGACTTCACCCCGGTCACCCACGCCGAGCGGATGCTCTCGCTGGACAACGCGTTCGCCGACGAGGAGTTGGCCGCCTGGGCCGAACGCGTCGAGCGGGACGCCGGTGGCCCGGTGCCCTACCTGTGCGAGCTGAAGGTCGACGGCCTGGCCATCAACCTGACCTACGAGAAGGGCCGGCTGGTCCGCGCCGCCACCCGGGGCGACGGGCGCACCGGCGAGGACGTCACCGCCAACGTCCGCAGCATCCGCAGCGTGCCGGCCCGGCTCACCCCGTCCGACGAGTTCCCCGACGTGCCGGAGCTGCTGGAGGTGCGGGGCGAGATCTACTTCCCGGTCGCCGGGTTCGCCGACCTCAACGCCAGCCTGGTCGAGCAGGGCAAGGCGCCGTTCGCCAATCCGCGTAACGCCGCCGCCGGCAGCCTGCGCCAGAAGGACCCCCGGATCACCGCGTCCCGGCCGCTGCGGCTGGTGGTGCACGGCACCGGCGCCCGCACCGGCTTCCGGCCGGCCACCCAGTCCGAGTCGTACGCGGCGCTGCGGGCGTGGGGGCTGCCGACCAGCGACCGCTGGCGGGTGGTGCCCGACCTGGCCGGCGTGGTGGGGTACATCGCCCACTACGCCGAGCACCGGCACGACGTCGAGCACGAGATCGACGGGGTGGTGGTCAAGGTCGACCCGGTGCCCATCCAGGGTCGGCTCGGCTCGACCAGCCGGGCGCCCCGGTGGGCGATCGCCTTCAAGTATCCGCCGGAGGAGGTCAACACCAGGCTGCTCGACATCGAGGTCGGCGTCGGGCGGACCGGCCGGATCACCCCGTACGCGGTGCTGGAGCCGGTGCACGTCGCCGGTTCGACCGTCGCCCAGGCCACCCTGCACAACGCCCGCGAGGTCGAACGCAAGGGGGTGCTGATCGGCGACACGGTGGTGCTGCGCAAGGCCGGCGACGTGATCCCCGAGGTGCTCGGCCCGGTGGTCGAGCTGCGTCCCGCCGACGCCCGCCCGTTCGTCATGCCCACCCACTGCCCGTCCTGTGGCACGGCGCTCGCCCCGGCCAAGGAGAGCGACGTCGACATCCGCTGCCCGAACGCCCGTAGCTGCCCGGCGCAGCTGCGGGAGCGGGTCTTCCACCTCGCCGGGCGGGGCGCGTTCGACATCGAGGTGCTCGGCTACAAGGGGGCTGCCGCGCTGCTCGACGCCGCGATCATCAGTGACGAGGGTGACCTGTTCGCCCTCGACGCCGCGCAACTCGCCCGTTCGCCGTTCTTCGTCAACAAGGACGGCAGCCTCGGCACCAACGCGACCAAGCTGCTCGACAACCTCGCCGTGGCCCGGGAACGCGACCTGTGGCGGGTGCTGGTGGGGCTCTCCATCCGGCACGTCGGGCCGACCGCCGCGCAGGCCCTGGCCCGGCACTTCCGCTCGGTCGAGGCGATCGAGGCGGCCGCCGAGGAGGAACTCTCCTCGGTCGACGGGGTCGGCCCGACCATCGCCGCCAGCGTCAAGGAGTGGTTCGCCGTCGACTGGCACCGCGACGTGGTCCGCAAGTGGGCCGAGGCGGGCGTCCGGATGGCCGAGGAAGCGGTCGACGAGGGGCCCCGCCCGTTGGAGGGTGTCACCGTGGTGGTGACCGGCACGCTGGCCGGGTTCAGCCGGGACCAGGCGGCCGAGGCGATCCAGACCCGGGGCGGCAAGGTCACCGGCTCGGTCTCCAAGAAGACCGGCTTCGTGGTGGTGGGCGACAACCCCGGTGCCAAGGCCGACAAGGCGGCCGGCCTCAAGGTGCCAGTGCTCGACGAGGACGGTTTCCGGGTGCTGCTCGACGCCGGCCCGGACGCGGCCCGTGAGGTGGCCCGGGTCGACGAGAGCTGACCGTCCGACCACCCGGTTCCGCGTCGCCTGTCCCGCTGCCCCCATAGGTGAATCTTGGCCTGTATTCCAACTTAGTCACGACTACGACCGATTCGCGGCTGTCGTGTGGGTCCACCGACACCCAGGGCGTTTCATGGTGGCAGGTGTGCGGCAGGCGTACACCCTGATGGGCGTGCCCGGGAGGTGCGATGGAGACCGCCGACCTCCGCAACTCGTTCCCGGGTGGGCGGGAGGGGCCGTTCCTGGGTCTCGTCGCCGGGGTGGTCGGCCTGGCCGCCCTGGCCACCGTCGCGTCGCTGGTCGACCTCGTCGACCGGCCGGACGGGCTGCCGGCGGCCTTCTGGACGATGGCGGTGCTCGCGGTCGGCTGCGACGCCCGCCCCTTCGTGCCCTCCGGCCGCCGGCAGACCTCCGCGGTCTTCCCGTCCACCTGCTTCACCTTCGCCATCCTGCTCGGCTGGGGCCTCGGCCCGGCGGTGCTCGTGCAGGCCGTCGCGGTCGCCGTGTCCGGCATCCGGCTGCGGCACGCCCCCTGGCGGACCACGTTCAACGCCGCCCAGTACGCCTGCGCGCTCGCCGCCGCGTACCTGGTGCTCCGGCTCGGGCCGGGCGGCCTGTTCGACGGCGACCGGTTGGGCTGGACCGACGTGCTCGCCGTCGGCGGCGCGACCCTCACCTGGTTCGTCGTCAACTACGGCCTGGTCAGCACCGCGCTGCGGCTGCGCTTCGGCGGCCGGTGGTGGCCGGCGGTCCGGCAGGGGCTGCCGTTCGAGCTGCTCTCCACCGGCTCGCTGCTGCTGCTCGCCCCCGTCCTGGTCACCGCCGCGCGGGCCAGCGCCGCGCTGATCCCGCTGGTGCTGGTGCCGCTGTTCGCGGTCTACCGGATGGCCCACCTCTCCGACGAACAGGTCCAGCTCGCCGCCCTCGACCCGCTGACCGGCCTGCCCAACCGCAAGGCGCTGCTCGCCGAGGTGGCCGAGCAGGTGCACCGGCACGCCGAGCGGGTCGCCCGGGGTGAACCGGGGGCGCAGGTGGCGCTCCTGCTGATCGACCTGGACCGGTTCAAGAACGTCAACGACGCGCTCGGCCACGCCGTCGGCGACCGGCTGCTGGTGGAGGTGGGTGCCCGGCTCGCCGGGGTGGTCGGCGACCGGGACCTGCTGGCCCGGCTCGGCGGGGACGAGTTCGCCATCGTGGCCGGCGGGCTCGACGGCGTCGACGAGGCCCGTGAGCTGGCCGGACGGGTGGTCGCCGCGCTGACCGAGCCGGTGTCGCTGGACGGCCTGCCGCTGGACGTCGGCGGCTCGATCGGCATCGCGCTCTTCCCCGACCACGGCGAGGACTACGCCACCCTGATGCGCCACGCCGACGTCGCCATGTACGACGCGAAGCACCGCAACGACACCGTGGCCGTGTACGCGGCCGAGTCCGACCACAACTCCGCCGAGCGGCTGGCGCTCCTGGCCGACCTGCGGCGCGTACTGGAGAACCGGCCACCGGCCGGGCAGACCGTGCGGGGCGGTGACGGCGCGGCGCTGCCACCCCGGCTGGCCCCCGACGACGGACCCGGCCGTGCCCCGCGCCCCGACGCCGGACCGGCCCCCGGCCCCGGCATGCGCACCGGCACGGGCGGCACCGGCAGGTGGTGGCTGCCCCGGCGACGCCCCCGGCCGGCCCCGGCGCACCCCGACGAGCTGCTGAACCGCATCCTCACCGGCGCCGACCCGGTCCGCCGCCACCGCACCGCACCGGAGCACCGCACACCCGCGCCGGCCCCGGACACCGGGCCCGAGCCGACGCCCGAAGCCCCGGCGGCCGAGGTCGGCGAGATCACCATGTACTACCAACCGCAGGTCGCCATCGCCACCGGCGAGGTGGTCGGGGTGGAGGCGCTGCTGCGCTGGCGGCACCCGCGCCGGGGGATGGTCGACCCGGAGGAGCTGATCCGGGTCGCCGAGCAGAGCGCCGTGATGCGCCTGCTCACCTACCGGGTGATCGACGACGTGGTGGCGCAGCTGGCGAAGTGGTCGGCCGCCGGCACCACGCTGCGGGCGGCCCTCAACGTCAGCGTCCGCGACCTGCACACCGGGGAGATCGTCGACCGGATCGCCGACCGGCTCGCCAGCTACGGGGTACGCCCGGACCGGCTGCAACTGGAGATCACCGAGGGGGCGCTGATGGCCGACCCCCGGCGGGTGCTCGCCACCATCACCCGGCTGCACCAACTCGGGGTGGCCATCTCGCTCGACGACTTCGGCACCGGCTACTCGTCGTTGCAGCACCTGCGCCGGCTGCCGCTGTCCGAGGTGAAGGTGGACCGGTCGTTCGTGCTGGGGATGGCCGGGGACGCCGACGACGCGGCGATCGTCAGGTCGACCATCGAGCTGGCCGGCGCGCTCGGCCTGCGGGTGGTGGCCGAGGGGGTGGAGGACGAGCGGACCTGGCGGCTGTTGTACGCGGCCGGCTGCGACGCCGCGCAGGGCTGGTTCTACGCCCGCCCGATGCCCGCCGAGGAGCTGACCGCCTGGCTGGCCCGCTACCGGCCGCTGAGCCCCGTCCCCAGCCCGGACGCGGAGATCCCCCGCCGGCACGCCCGCTGACGGTCCCCGGCACACCCCGGGCGGGCGGGCCCGGACCGGCCCGGCGGCCCGAGGGCAGGGGGAGTCGGGGGCGTCGTGCTCGGCGCAGGACAATAGACTCGCTCCGGTCACCGCGCGTCATCCCGTCGACGTCGCGGCCGGCCCACCCGCCCGCAGCAGCACAGCCACGAAGGGGGCACCGATGGCCGCCATCTCCCGCGAGGAGGTCGCGCACCTCGCGCGACTGTCGCGGCTCGCCGTCACCGAGGAGGAGCTGGACACCTTCGCCGGTCAACTGGACGTGATCCTCCAGTCGGTCGCGCAGGTCGGCGAGGTCACGGCGGCGGAGATTCCGCCGACCTCCCACTCGGTGCCGCTGACCAACGTGCTCCGCGACGACGTGGTGGTGCCCGGACTGACCCCGCAGGAGGCGCTGTCGGGTGCCCCCGACGTCGCCGAGCAGCGGTTCCGCGTCCCGCGCATCCTGGACGAGGACGTGGCGTCGTGAGCGGATGTGTAGTTGACACCGGGCATGACAGGCGAACCATCGAGCCCAGTGCGCCGGCTGCCCGGGGCACCGGTGAGCGGAGCGAGGCGACGGCATGACCGACCTGACCAGAATGACCGCGACCGACCTGGCCGGGTTGGTGGCCTCGGGGCAGACCTCCGCCGTCGAGGTGACCCGGGCCCACCTGGACCGGATCGCCGCCGTCGACGACCGGGTGCACGCGTTCCTGCACGTCGACACCGAGGGGGCGCTGGCCGCCGCCCGCGCCGTCGACGAGCGCCGGGCCGCCGGTGAGCAGCTCGGGCCGCTGGCCGGGGTGCCGGTGGCGGTGAAGGACGTGCTCACCACGAAGGGCGTGCCGACCACCGTCGGCTCCAAGATCCTCGAAGGCTGGCGTCCGCCGTACGACGCGACGATCGTGCAGCGGCTGCGCGCGGCCGGCACGGTGATGCTCGGCAAGACCAACATGGACGAGTTCGCGATGGGCTCCTCCACCGAATACTCGGCGTACGGCCCGACCCACAACCCGTGGGACACCGACCGGATCCCGGGCGGCTCCGGCGGGGGCAGCGCCGCCGCGCTGGCCGCGTACGAGGCACCGCTGGCCATCGGCTCCGACACGGGCGGCTCGATCCGCCAGCCCGGCGCGGTCACCGGCACCGTCGGCGCGAAGCCCACCTACGGCGGCACCTCCCGGTACGGCCTGGTCGCGTTCTCCTCCTCGCTGGACACCCCCGGCCCGTGCGCCCGTACGGTGCTCGACGCGGCGCTGCTGCACCAGGTCATCGGCGGGCACGACCCGCGCGACTCCACCTCCATCCCGCAGCCGGTGCCGGACGTGGTGGCCGCCGCGAAGCTCGGTGCGACAGGCGACCTGACCGGGGTGAGGCTCGGCATCGTCAGGGAGTTCACCGGTGAGGGCGCGGAGCCGGGCGTGATGGCCGCGTTCCGCGAGTCGGTGGACACCCTGGCCAAGCTGGGCGCGGAGATCGTCGAGGTGTCCTGCCCGCACTTCCGGTACGCGCTGCCGGCGTACTACCTGATCGCGCCCAGCGAGTGCTCCTCCAACCTGGCCCGGTTCGACGGGGTCCGGTTCGGGCTGCGGGTCGGCGACGACGGCAACCGGTCGCTGGAGGAGGTCATGTCGCTGACCCGGGAGGCCGGGTTCGGGGCCGAGGTCAAGCGGCGGATCATGGTCGGCACGTACGCGCTCTCGTCGGGCTACTACGACGCCTACTACGGGCAGGCGCAGAAGGTCCGTACCCTGATCACCAGGGACTTCACCTCGGCGTTCGAGCAGGTCGACGCGCTGATCTCGCCCACCACGCCGTTCGTGGCGTTCCCGATCGGGGCGCGCACCGCCGACCCGTACCAGATGTACCTGGCGGACCTGTTCACCATCCCGACGAACCTGTACGGCGGGCCGGGCATCTCGGTGCCGTGTGGCCTGTCCGAGGGGCTGCCAGTCGGTCTGCAGGTGATGGCCCCGACGATGGCCGACGACCGGATGTACCGGGTCGCCGCCGCGCTGGAGTCCGTGGTCGGCACGTTCACCCCACCGGCACTGTGAGGCTGGAGTTCAGATGACGACGACACTGCCCGCGTACGACGAGGTCGTTGCGCGCTACGAGCCGGTGATCGGCCTGGAGACCCACGTCGAGCTGGGCACGAACACCAAGATGTTCTGCGGTTGCCCGACCGACTTCGGCGGCGAGCCGAACACCCGGGTCTGCCCGGTGTGCCTGGGCCTGCCCGGCTCGCTGCCGGTGGCGAACAGGGCGGCGATCGAGGCGACGATCCGGATCGGCCTGGCGCTGAACTGCTCCATCGCCGAATGGTGCCGGTTCGCCCGGAAGAACTACTTCTACCCGGACATGCCGAAGGACTTCCAGATCAGCCAGTACGACGAGCCGCTGTGCTTCGACGGCTACCTGGACGTCGAGGTCGACGGCGAGCTGGTGCGCATCGGCATCGAGCGGGTGCACCTGGAGGAGGACACCGGCAAGACGTTGCACGTCGGCGGGGCCACCGGCCGCATCCACGGTGCGACCGAGTCGCTCGTCGACTACAACCGGGCCGGCATCCCCCTGGTCGAGATCGTCACCAAGCCGGTCCCCGGCACCGGCGCGCTCGCCCCCGAGGTCGCCAAGGCGTACGTGACCGAGCTGCGCGACGTGCTGCGCTCGCTGGGCGTCTCCGACGTCCGGATGGAGGAGGGGTCGCTGCGGTGCGACGTCAACACCTCCCTCAACCTGCCGGGCGAGGAGTGGGGTACCCGCACCGAGACCAAGAACGTCAACTCGTTGCGGTCGGTGGAGCGGGCGGTCCGCTCGGAGATCCTGCGCCAGGCGTCGGTGCTGGACGCGGGCGGCCGGATCACCCAGGAGACCCGGCACTTCCACGAGGACACCGGGGACACCACGCCGGGCCGTTCCAAGGAGACCGCCACCGACTACCGGTACTTCCCGGAGCCGGATCTGGTGCCGCTCGCCCCGGACACCGCCTGGGTGGCCGAGCTGAAGGCGGCCCTGCCGGAGCTGCCCCGGCTGCACCGGCGCCGGCTCCAGGAGCAGTGGGGCCTGTCCGACCTCGACATGCAGTCGGTGCTCAACGCCGGTGCGGTCGAGCTGATCGAGGCGACCGTGGCGGCCGGGACCACCCCGGCGGCGGCCCGCAAGTGGTGGCTGGGTGAGCTGTCCCGTCGGGCCAACGAGACCGGCACGGAGCTGGCCGACATCGGGGCCACCCCGGCGCAGGTCGCCGAGTTGCAGGGGCTGGTCGACGCGGGCAAGCTCAACGACAAACTGGCCCGTACCGTGCTGGAGGGCGTGGTCGACGGCGAGGGCTCGCCGACCGAGATCATGACCAACCGGGGCCTGGAGGTGGTCTCCGACACCGGCGCGCTCACCGCCGCCGTGGACGAGGCGATCGCCGCCAACCCGGGCATCGCCGACAAGATCCGCAGCGGCAAGGTCGCCGCAGCCGGTGCGCTGGTCGGCGCGGTGATGAAGGCCACCCGTGGCCAGGCCGACGCCAAGACCGTCCGTGACCTGGTCCTGGAGCGCCTCGGCGTCCAGGGCTGACCGCGCGGGCGGGAAGCCGCTGCTTCCCGCCCGCGACCCGTGAGGGCTGCCGGCGTGACCCGACGGTGGCCCTCACCCCTCCCCCGGGGTACGCGCGCGACCCGCGCCACCCCCGACCGAGGGCGTCAACGGCGACGCCCGGATGGAGTTCCCGTGAACGAACACGACCTCGACGTCCTCGACGAGATTCAGCGACGGGTGCTGTGGCTCGCCACCCGGATCGTGGACGCGGCCAACCACGACCGGGACACCGGCGACGGGGTGAAGGTCGGTGGGCACCAGGCGTCCAGCGCCTCCCTGGTCACCGCGATGACCGCCCTGTGGTTCGCCCACCTGGACGCCGAGGACCGGGTGGCGGTCAAGCCGCACGCCTCCCCGGTGTTCCACGCCATCCAGTACCTGCTGGGCAACCTGGACCGGTCGTACCTGCCCCGGTTGCGGGCGCGGGGCGGGTTGCAGTCGTACCCGTCGCGGACGAAGGACCCGGACGCGGTGGACTTCTCCACCGGCTCGGTCGGGCTGGGCGCGGCGGCCCCGCTGTTCGCCGCGGTCACCCGCCGCTACGTCGACGCCCATTTCGGGGCCCGCCCGCACTCGCGGTTCGTCGCGTTGATCGGTGACGCCGAACTGGACGAGGGGAACATCTGGGAGGCGGTCGCCGACCCGGCCACCACCGGCCTGGGCAACGTGATGTGGCTCGTCGACTTCAACCGGCAGTCGCTGGACCGGGTGGTGCCCGGCATCCGGATCGACCAGTGGCGTGGGCAGTTCGAGGCCGCCGGCTGGCACGTCGTCGAGGTCAAGTACGGCCGCCGGCTCGCGCAGGCGTACGCCCGGCCGGGCGGGGCGGCGCTGCGCGACTGGATCGACCGGATGCCCAACGAGCAGTACCAGTCGCTGTTCGGGCTGACCGGGCCGGCGCTGCGCGGGCAGTTCCTGGACGGCGCGCCCGACGGCATCGCCGGGTTCATCGCCGACCTGACCGACGAGGAGTTGGCCCCGCTCGTCACCGACCTCGGCGGGCACGACCTGGAGGCGATGCTCGACGCGTACGCCCAGTGCGACGCGGTGACCGACCGGCCCAGCGTCGTCTTCGCGTACACGGTCAAGGGGTGGGGGTTGCCGATCGCCGGCAACCCGCGCAACCATTCGGCGTTGCTCTCCACGGCGCAGGTCGACGCGCTGCGGGCGGCGCACGGCCTGACCGCCGCGACCGAGTGGGACCGGCTCGACCCGGCGAGCCCGGCCGGCATCCGGGCCGGCGCGCGCCGCGAGGCGCTGGCCCGCGCGCCCCGGCACCGGTCGCTGGGGGTCACCGTCCCCGAGGCCACCGGGGTACGCACCCACAAGCCGGTCTCCACCCAGGAGGTCTTCGGCCGGGTGCTGGTGGAGCTGGCCCGGGACCCGCAGGTGGCGCCCCACCTGGTCACCACCGCGCCGGACGTGGCCACCTCCACCAACCTGGCCGGGTTCATCAACCGGACCGGGGTGTTCGCCCCGACCGAGCGGCGGTCCTGGTCGCAGGACCGGATGCTGCGCTGGACGGAGAGCCCCGCCGGGCAGCACATCGAGCTGGGCATCTCCGAGATGAACCTGTTCCTGCTGCTGGGCCAGCTCGGCCTGTCCTGGGACCTGTCCGGGCAGCCGCTGCTGCCGGTCGGCACGGTCTACGACCCGTTCGTGCTGCGCGGGCTGGACGCGTTCCTCTACGGCACCTACTCGGGTTCCCGGTTCGTGGTGGCCGGCACCCCGTCGGGCGTCACCCTGGCCCCGGAGGGCGGTGCCCACCAGTCCACCATCACCGCCTCCGTCGGCCTGGAACTGCCCGGCGTCACCCTCTGCGAGCCGGCCTACGCCACCAGCCTCGACTGGCTGCTCTGCGACGCGCTCGGGCAGATCGCGCAGGGTGCCGCGCCGGCCGCCACCGCAGCGCCCGCCGAGGACGGGGCGTACTACTTCCGGTTGAGCACCCGCCCGCTGGACCAGACGCCGTTCGAGGCGGCCCGGGTCCGCCTCGGTGACGCGGTGCTGCGCCGGCAGGTGGTCGCCGGGGCGTACCGGCTGGTGGACGCGCACCAGGCGCACCCGCAGCTGGCCGACGCGCCGGTGGTGACCCTGGCCGCCTCCGGGGCGGTGCTGCCGGAGACGCTGGCCGCCGCCGCCGAGCTGGCCGAGGAGGGCATCGCGGCGCACGTGGTCGACGTGACCAGCCTGGACCGGCTCTACCGGGCCTGGCAGCGCACCCTGCGCCAGGGCGTCCGCACGGCGACCGTGCCGAGCGTGCCGGGGGCGTTGCGGGCCGCCTTCGGGGACCGGACCCCGCTGGTGACCGTGCACGACGCCGCCTCGCACACGATGGCCTGGCTCGGCTCGGCGCTCGGGGTGCCGGCGGTGCCGCTCGGGGTGGACGAGTTCGGCCAGTCCGGCAGCGTCCGCGAGCTGTACGAGTTGCACGACCTGCTTCCCGGCAGCATCGTCAACGCCGCCCTGGCCGCCCTGTCGCTGCGCTGACCGCCGTCCCGCCTCCGCCCCGCCTGTCTGCCAGCTGGTGGGTCAGCTGGTCGGGCTGGGGGTCGGCGGGGTGGGGGTCGGCGCGGTCCCGGAGGGGGACGGGGACTCCGGGTCGCCCCGGGTCGGGGTGGGGGTGACCGGGACGTCTGCGCCCTTCGCCGGGTCCCGGATCACGTGCCGCTCCAGGTTCACCTGGGCCTGCCCGGTGCCGCCGACGGTGATGTCGTCGTAGGCCTGGAGCAGCTTCTGCTGGTCGAAGTAGAGCACCGTCATCGACAGCGGGGTGGGCTTCTCGCCCTCCAGGCCGCGCAGCCCGGCACCGCCGGTCGAGCCCTCCACCATCAGTTGCGTCGGCTGCTGGCCCGGCACCTGCGGCAG
Source organism: Micromonospora cynarisoli (assembly GCF_030518815.1). NCBI lineage: Bacteria > Bacillati > Actinomycetota > Actinomycetes > Micromonosporales > Micromonosporaceae > Micromonospora > Micromonospora cynarisoli. The sequence goes on from NZ_CP130426.1 coordinate 6,275,307, forward strand.
CTTCGAGATCTGCCGGGCGTGGGTGTGCCCGGCCAGCACCAGGGGGCAGGTGCCCGAGAGCGGGCCGGCCGAGGCCGGGTCGTGCACCAGCGCGATGTTCACCGGCCGCGGCGAGTCGCGGACGGTGGTGGCGAGCGTCTCGCCGGCCCCGATCACCTGGTTGGCGACCTGCGCGGTGAGCCCGCTGCCGGCCGGGGAGGTCTCCTTGTCCGGGGTGAACCGGGGGTCGCCGATGCCGGCGATGGTGAGGCCGGCGACGGTGGTGGTCGAGTTGTCCAGCACGACCGCGTTCGGTTGCCGGGCCACCGCCGCCGCCGTCCGGGGCGAGTCGTGGTTGCCCCGGATGTAGACGTACGGCTTCTTGAGCAGCCCGATCGAGCCGACGTACGACGCCTCGGGTTCGCTGCCCCAGTCGGTCAGGTCACCGGTGTCGATCACCACGTCGATGCCGAACTGTTCGACCACGGTGCGGATCAACTGCCAGCCCGTCGGGTTGAGGTGCATGTCGGAGACGTGCAGCACCCGGGTGGTGCCCGGTGCCGGTTCGTACACCGGCAGCGCCGAGACGGTGGTGTAGAGCTGGCTGACGTTGCCGACCAGCCGCTGCAACTGCTCGGCGTACCGGCTGTAGTCGTTGGCGATCCGCCGCGCGTCACCGACGATCGCCGGGGCGTTGACCAGCAGGCCCTCGTACCGGGGTTCCTCGATGGCCTGCGGGCGGATGGTGCCGGCGGCCAGGCCGAGGCTGCCGGCGGTGACCACCAGGGCCACCCCGCCGGCCCAGGCGGTCCGCCTGGTGTCCCGGAAGACCAGCGCGGCCAGCAGCAGGGTGACCAGCACGGCCGCCCCGAGGGTACGCAGACCGAGCCGCAGCACCCCGTTGCGGACGTCGGTCACCGCCGACTGGCTGGCCCGGCTGATGCTGGCCGGGTCGTCGATCAGCGCCTCGGTCTTGCGCTGGTCCAGCGCACCCAGCCCGACCGTCAGGTGGGTGGGGCCCTGGTGGCTGTCGAGTTGGAGCGCGCCCAGCGGGGGGATGTCGACGGTGGTGCCGCCCCGCACCGCCGGGGCGAGGGTCAGGTCGGCGCGGAACGGGCCGATGTCGGTGCTGACCCGGCCACCGGCGAGCACCCCGACGACCGTTCCGGTCAGGGCCACCAGCAGCACCGCCAGCACCACGCCGAACCGTCGGACCCGGGCCGACCGCACGGCCGACCACCAGGTCCGCCAGCGCCGCTCACGCCGGGTGGGGAGGTCCGTCTCCCCGGGCCCGCGCTGCTCGTTCTCCTGACCACCCATGATGAGATTCTGACCTGCCCCGTGAAAGATCTTGGCAAACCCGGCGGACGGGCGGCCGATCCGCCCGGTACCTGCCCGGCTGTCCGGCCCGTCGGCGTGTCGTCAGCTCCGGCCGGCCCCACCCTCGGCGAAGACCAGCCGCAGCAGCCGGTCGTCCTCCGGCGTCGGCTGACCCCGCCCGTCGTGGTTGGAGGTGGAGACCCAGAGCGAACCGTCCGGGGCGGCGGCGATCGCCCGCAACCGGCCGTACTTCCCGGCGAGCAGTTCCCGGGGCGCGCCGAGCGTGGTGCCGGCGTCGGTCAGCTCCACCAGCCAGAGCCGCTCGCCGCGCAGGCAGGCGGCGGCCAGCAGCCGGCCCGCGGTCGCCAGCCCCGAGCAGGACGCCTCGTCGGTGCCCCACTGCACGACCGGGTCGACGAACCTGCCGTCGCCGGCCTGCCCCTCCACCGTCGGCCAGCCGTAGTTCGCCCCCTTGTCGATCTTGTTGATCTCGTCCCAGGTGTTCTGCCCGAACTCGGTGGCGTACATCCGCTTCCCGGCGTCCCAGGCCAGACCCTGCACGTTGCGGTGCCCCAGCGACCAGACCGGCGAGCCGGGGAACGGGTTGCCCGCCGCCGGCTTGCCGTCCGGGGTGATCCGCAGGATCTTGCCGGCCAGGCTGGCCCGGTCCTGGGCGGCGTCCCGGTCACCGGCGTCGCCGGTGCTGACGTAGAGCTGCCCGTCCGGGCCGAACGCCAGCCCGCCGCCGTTGTGGTTGCCGGACTTCGGGATGCCGGTCAGGACCGGCGTGGGCGTGCCGCCCAGCGTCAACCGGGCCACCCGGTTGTCCTGCGCGGTGGTGTAGTAGACGAAGACCGTCCGGTCCTGCGCGTACGCCGGGGAGACGGCGATGCCGAGCAGGCCCGCCTCGCCGGACGCGGCCACCCCCGGCACGGTCTGCGCCGGGCTGACGGTCAACCCCTGCGGCCCCGACTCCGGCCCGACCCTGAGGATCCTGCCGCTGTCCCGCTCGGTGACCAGCGCCGCCCCGTCGGGCAGGAAGGCGATGCCCCACGGCACCCGCAACCCCTTCGCCAGCACCGTGGCCACCACCTGCTGCTCGGGGGCGTCCGCCGACGCCGACGGGGTCGGCAGGTTGGGGGGCTCACCGGCCGGATCGGGCTCCGGCGGGCCGAAACTGCACCCGGTCAGCAGCAGCGCGGCACCGGAGGCCGCCAGGGCCGCGCGGGCCCGGACGGAGCGGGGGTACGGGAGACGGGCGCTCACCCGCCCCAGCCTAGCCCGCGAATCCGGACCGGCCGGGCCACCGGGGACGGCTCACCGGCCGGTGGACGCCTCAGCGGGCCCGCAGGGCCAGCAGCGCCACGTCGTCCTCGCGCCGCTGCTCGGAGCCGAGCAGCAGGTCGCACAGGTCGGCGGCGGGACGGGCCCCGGCGGCGGCGACCCGGGCGCACAACTGGGCCATCCCCTCGTCGATCGACTGGTCCCGCCGCTCCACCAGCCCGTCGGTGTAGAGCAGCAGGGTGTCCCCGGGGGCGAGCAGCACCTCCGCCCCGGTACGCGGGGTCGGCCGGGTCAGCCCCAGCAGCGGCTCCCGCCGGCCGTCGAGCAGCCGTACCGTGCCGTCGGCGGTGACCAGCAGCGGCGCGGGATGGCCGGCGTTGCACCAGGTGACCGCCACGCCGCCCGCGACCGGCCGCAGCCGGGCCAGCACCGCCGTGGCGGCGGTCGGGATGCGCAACCCCGAGATGGTGGCGTCCAACCGCCGCATCAGCTCCTCGACCGGGTCGTCCCGACCGAACGCGTTGCCCCGCACCAGGTTGCGCAGCTGCCCCATGGTCGCGGCGGCCTCGATGTCGTGGCCGGCGACGTCGCCGATCGCCGCCACCAGGTCGCCGTCGGGCTGGACGAAGGCGTCGTACCAGTCGCCGCCCACCTCCACCCGGTCGGCGGCCGGCTGGTAGCGGGCCGCCAGCTCCACCCACGGGCTCTGCGGCAACTGCGGCAGCATGCTGTGTTGCAGCACCTCGGCGACGTGCCGCTGCTCGCCGTAGATCCAGCCGTTGCCGACCGCCTGGCCGGCGCGGCGGCCGATCTCCAACGCGGTGCCCAGGTCGTCGTCGTCGAAGGCCCGCCGGTCGGGCCCGTTGACCAGGGTGACCGCGCCCATCACCGTGCCCCGGCCGGGGGCCGGCACCGGCACCGTCAGGTGCGAGGCGAAGCCCAGCCGCCCGGCGAGGGCCACCAGTTCCGGGGCGTCGCTGGCCCGCCTGACGTCGTCCAGGTCGGCCACGCCGCGCAGCACCGGCTGGCCCGTGCGCAGCACCGTCCGGGTGACCGAGGCGGGGCCGAGGCGGCGCAGCGCCACCTCGCCGAACCGGGCGACGTCGGCGGCGCGGGCCGGGTCGCGGTGCACGGCGGTCACCCAGCGGGGCGTGCCGCCCTGGTCGATCAGGGTCACCATGGCCCAGTCGGCCAGCCGGGGCACCACCGCGTCGGCCAACCGCCCCACCGCCGTCTCCACGTCGAGCGTCCCGGTCAGCTCCTCGCTCAGCGAGGCGAGCAGGTTGAGCCGTTCGTGTGCCTGCTCGACGAGCCGGCGGGCCGCCTCGGCCGCGTCCAGCGCGATCCGCAGCCGCAACTCCGAGGAGCAGGCCGCCGCCAGGTCGGCGAGCGTCCGCAGCTGTGCCTTCGTCCAGGCCCGGGGTTTGCTGTCGATCGCGCACAGCGAGCCGAGCACCCGGCCGTCCAGGTCGGTCAGCGGCATCCCGGCGTACGCGACCACGCCCAGCTCCGGCACGGCCAGGTTGTCCCGTACCCGGGGGTAGAGCCGGGCGTCCGGCAGCACCAGCGGGATCTCGGTGTCGATCACGTGCTGGCAGAACGAGTGGCTCAGCGGGGTCTGCCGGCGGGCGGCCCACGGCTCGGGCAGCCCGACCGCGCCGGGGAAGAACTGCCGGGTCTCGGTGACCAGCGACACCAGCGCCACCGGCACGTCGAGCAGATCGCTGACCAGCCTGGCGAACCGGTCGAACGCCTCGTCCGGCGCGGCGTCCAGGCCGGTCTCGGTCAGCGAGCGCAGCCGGGCCGGATCGGCCAGCGCGGCGATGTCCATGTCCGGCCGTCCGGTGCGCTCGGTCATCGACCACCTGTCTGCCGTCATGGGGAGGACACCGTTCGGCGTTCCGACCCCCGCCTATACCCGTCCCGCGTGGCCGTCACCCGTGTCCGTGGGCGACGTCGCCAGGTGCGGCGGGGACGGTCGGGCCGTCGGCGCGGCCCGTCGCCGCAGGGCTATCGTCGGCACGTGTGAAGGTATGGATTCCGCACCCCGCCGGTGTCGAGCTGCTCGGTCGCGTTCCGGCCGGTGTCACGGTACAGCCGTGGACCGACCCGGCGAATCCGCCAGGTGACGCCGCCGACGTCCGGTTCTGGGTGCCGCCGTTCCTGGCCGGGGTGGACACCACGGCGATGCTGGACCGGCTGCCCGACCTGGCGGTGGTGCAGCTGCTCTCCGCCGGGGCGGACGCCTGGACGGGGCGGGTGCCCGCCGGGGTCACCCTCTGCGACGCCCGGGGGGTGCACGACGCCGGCACCGCCGAGTGGGTGGTCACCGCGATCCTCGCCCAGCTACGCGGGTTCCCCGAGCTGGCCCGCGCGCAGGCCCGCCGGGAGTGGGCGTACGACCGGGTCGCGCCGACCGACGAGCTGACCGGCAGGCGGGTGCTGATCGTCGGGGCCGGTTCGATCGGCGCGGCCGTCCGGGCCCGGCTGGCCCCGTTCGACGTCACCTTCACCCTGGTCGCCCGGACCGCCCGGCCGGACGAGGAGGTGCACGCGGTGACCGAGCTGCCGCGCCTGCTGCCGGAGGCCGACGTGGTGGTGCTGCTGGTGCCGCTGACCGACGCCACCCGGGGGCTGGTCGACGCCGCGTTCCTCGCCGCCATGCCGGACGGGGCGCTGCTGGTCAACGCCGCCCGGGGCCCGGTGGCGGACACGCCGGCGCTGGTGGCTGAGCTGACCTCGGGGCGGCTGCGGGCGGCGTTGGACGTGACCGATCCGGAGCCGCTGCCGGCCGACCATCCGCTCTGGGAGTTGCCGAACGTGCTGCTCACCCCGCACGTCGGCGGTTCGGTACGCGGGCTGCTGCCCCGGGCGTACCGGCTGGTGGGGGAGCAGGTGCGGCGGTTCGTCGCGGGGTCGCCGCTGATCAACACGGTGGTCGACGGCTACTGACAGGTGGAGGTCGGCCGCCGGTGGGTGCCCCGCTCAGCGCGCGTCCGGTAGGGCCTGCCCGGTGACCGCGACCAGCCGGGGCAGGTCGACGCCCCGGACGGCGGGCAGTGGCAGCTGGTGCCCGTCGGTGAGCCGCACGACGGCCCGGCCGCGCGGGTCGGCGGCCAGCTCGACGACCTGCTCCCAGGGGATGCGCCGGCCCCCGGCCAGGGCCCGCAGCCGCAGCCCGCGCGGGTCGGCGTCGGTGCCGGAACGCCAGGCCCAGACCGCGACGGTCAGCGGGACCAGCAGCACCGGCAGCAGGTACCACCGGGCGGCGGCCAGGGGCAGCGCGCCGATGGTGGCGATGACGGCCGCGACCAGGATGGCCTGGTTGTGCCGGAAGCGGATGGTGTCGGCGCGACTCACCCCCCGATGATTCCACCCGGGGCCGGGGCGGCGCCGGGCGGGCGGCGGACCGGCCCCGACCGACGCTGACTGGTGACGCAGGTCACGGCCGTAGGGCGTAACCGGGAGGCTGATGCCGCGTTGAATCGCTAACCCCCCTGTCGCACCGCGCCGTGTCCCCCTCACGAAGGCGACCGCTGTGACCGTCGCTCACCCCCTGCGTCGCCCACCGTCCGCACCCGTCGTGCTCGCGGTGCTGGTCGCGCTCCTCGTCACCGCCGGCCTGGTCGACGCCGTCCCGCCGCTGGCCGCCACCACGATGGCCGGCGCGGGCGGCTGTGCCGTGGCCGCCGCCCGGCTGTTCCGCCTCACCGCCGACGGTGGGCGGGACCGTCGTGCCCACCGCCGCCGTCGGGCCGCCGTCCTGCTCAACATCGCGGTGACCGTGGTCGGGATGAGCGTGGCGGTGCTGCCGCTGGCACCGGCGTCCGGACGGGCCGGGGTCGCGGCGGCCGGTCTCGGCGCGGCCACGCTGGCCTACGCGGTCGGCCTGTTCCTGCTGCCGGGCCACTCCCGGCTGACGCCCCGGGCCCGGTGGCGGCGTGGCGTCGACGTGCTCGGCCTCGGCACCGCCCTGCTCTTCGCCGGCTGGGTGCTGGTCCCGCCCGGCCCGGTGCCACCGGTGGTCCGGGTGGTCACCGTGGCGGGCGCGGGTGTCCTGGCCGGGCTGCTGGTGGGCGCGCTGGCCGGGCACCGTCGCCGCCCCGACACGGCCCGGTGCCTGCTCGGGGCGGCGGCCGTCCTGTTCGGCCTGGCCGGCCTGGTGGTGCTGCTGGCCTACCGGACCCCCACCGTGACGCTGCTGACCGCGGTGCCGCTGCTGGTCGGCGGGGCGCTGCTGACGGCCTCCGGGATGGCCCGGGTCGTGGCCGGCGATCCGGCGGGTCCGACCGGTCCGCCGCCGGCCTGGCCCCGGGTGACCGCACCGGCGGCGGTGGCGACCGTGGCGGCGGCCGGCCATCTGGCGTTCGTCGGCGGCTTCACCCCGACCGCCGTCGTGCTGGGGCTGGCGGTGATTCCGCCGCTGGTGGCCCGGGAACTGATCTCCGCCGCCGACCAGCGGCGGTGGGCCGGGCGGTTGGCCGCCCGCGAGGCGTACTTCCGCACGCTGGTCGCCGGCGGTCGTGACCTGGTCCTCGTCCTCGACGACGGGTTGCGGGTGCGCTGGCTCTCGGCGGCCGGTGAACGCTGGTTCGGGCTGCGGCGGGAGGCGGTGTGCGGACGGGCGCTGGCCGATCTGCTGCATCCGGACGACGCGCCGGGCGTCCTGGCCCGGCTGGCCGGGCCGCCGGGCGACGCCGTCGCGCCGTTGCTGGTGGCCCGGATGCGTACCGGTGGCGGCGGCTGGCGGGAGACCGAGTCGACGGTGAGTGACCAGCGGACCGTGCCGGAGGTGGCCGCGGTGGTGCTGCACGTCCGCGACGTCGGTGACCGCCACCGGCTGGAGCGGGAGCGGCGTCGGGCCGCGGCCACCGACCCGCTCACCGGCCTGTCCACCCGGCGGGAGCTGCTGCGGGTCCTCGACGAGCGGGGCGGCACCCCCGGCGCGCTGCTCCTGGTGGACGTGCACGGCCTCGGCCCGGCCCGGGATGCTGCCGACCCGGACCCGCTCCTGGTCGCCACCGCCCGCCGGCTGCGTGACGTGGTCGGCCCCCGGGACCTGGTCGCCCGGCTGTCCGGGGAGGAGTTCGCGGTGGTCACCGACACCGGTGCGGTCCCGGCGTACGCGTTGGGCGAGCGGCTGCTGACCGCGTTGACCGAGCCGTGCCCGGTGCCGACCGGGATGGGCCGGCTCCGGGTCGGCGTGGGCCTGACCGAGCTGGCCGCGACGTCACCGCAGGACGCGGTGCGCCAGGCCGACCTGGCACGCCGCCGGGCCGTCCAGCTCGGCCGTAACCGGGTCGAGTGGTATGACGTCTGCCTGGAGGAGGAGCTGGTCCGCCGGCTGGACCTGGAACGGGAGCTGCCCGGGGCGGCGGCCCGGGGCGAGCTGGATCTGGTCTACCAGCCGGTGCTCGCGCTGGCCGACCGGCGACCGGCCGGCATCGAGGCGTTGGTGCGCTGGCGCAGCCCGGTGCTGGGCACCGTGCTGCCGGCCGAGTTCCTGCCGGTCGCCGAGGATCTCGGCCTGCTGGGGGAGTTGGGCCGGTGGGTGCTCGACCGGGCCTGCCGGCAGCTCGCCGACTGGTCGGCCGGGGGTCGGCAGCTGTGGCTGGCGGTCAACGTCACCCTCGCCGAGCTGTTGGCACCGGATCTGGTGCCCCGGGTGGCGGCGGTGCTGGCCGGGTACGGCGTCCCGGCGGAGCGACTGGTGCTGGAGATCGCCGAGCCGCGGCTCGGGGCCGACCTGCCCACGGTGGTGGCCCGGCTGGCCGGCCTGCGGTCGCTGGGGGTACGCACCGCGCTGGACAGTTTCCGGGCGGAGCACGCCTCCCTGGCCCAGCTGCGTCGGCTGCCGATCGACCTGTTGAAGGTGCAGCCCCGGCCGGTCGACCCGGACGAGGAGTCCTGCCCGTTGATCGACGTGGTGGTGGGTCTGGGGGAGCGGCTGGGGGTGACCGTGGTGATGGCGGAGCTGGAGTCGGAGCCGGACGTCGCGCGGGCCACCCGGGCGGGCTGCCGGTACGGCCAGGGGTTCGCGTTGGCGCGTCCGGCCACGGCCGAGCGGGTCGAGGCGTACTTCGAGGAGTTTCCGACGACGTCCCGCTGACGGCGGGACCGGATCGAGATGAACCGGTTCACCTGGCCCGGGGTGGCGCGGTGCTGCCCCGCGGAGTCAGGTGCGCCGTCTCGTCCTGGAGCCCGCGCACCGGTTCACCGGCGATGACGGCGAGCAACTGGCGGGCGGCGTGCGCGCCGTAGGCGGGGATGTCCCGGCCGAGCGCGGTCAGCGGCGGGTGCACCAGCTGGCAGAGCGGGGAGTCGTCCCAGGCCACGATGGACAGGTCGGCGGGAACGCCGAGGCCCATCTCCTGGGCCACGGCGAGCCCGGCGATCGCCATCACGTCGTTGTCGTAGATCACCGCCGTGGGGCGCTGGGCGGAGCTGAGCAGCCGCCTGGTGGCGCGGGCCCCCTCCTCGCCGGTGTAGTCCGACCACACGGTCGCCGCGTCGGTGAGCCCGAGCCGGCCGCACACCTCGGCGAAGGCGTCCGTACGGATCTCGGTGTGCAGCAGCGACGGCAGCCCGCCGATCCGGGCGATCTTGCGGTGGCCGAGGGCGACCAGGTACTCCACCGCCTCGGCGAGCGCCGCCGCGTCGTCCGACCAGACGTGGGCCAGCGTGCCTGTGTGCCTCGGCCCGCCGATCACCACGGCGGGCAGTTGCAGCTCCTCCAGGGCGGGCACCCGGATGTCGTCGGTCCGCAGGTCGCAGACGAGGACCCCGTCGACCCGCCGTTCGGCCCACCACCGGCGGTAGACCGCGATCTCCGCCTCCTGGTCGGCCACCACCTGGAGGGTCAGCGCGTACGACCGGGCGGAGAGTTCGGCCTCGACGCCGCTGATCAGCTCCATGAAGAACGGTTCGATGCCGAGGATCCGGGCCGGTCGGCACAGGGCCAGGCCGACGGCGTTGGCGGTGGCGCCGGAGAGCGCGCGGGCGGCGCTGCTCGGGCTGAAACCGATCTCGGTGGCGATCGCCAGGATGCGTTGCCGGGTGGCTTCGGAGACGCCCGGCTGCCCGTTGAGCGCGTACGACACCGCGCCCTTGGACACTCCGGCGCGTCGGGCGACGTCGGCGATGGTGGGCCGCTTCACCGGCGGTTTCCTCCACTTCTCGCGGCCTGGGCAGGCCGTCCTCGGGCCGGGGTCGCCGGCGGTCCTCACGCTACCGGTGCCCGGTCCGGCCGTCGTCCCCGGCCGCGGTCCGTCCCGGTCGACGGTGGTGGCTGATTCGCTTGCTCGGTTAAGTGTGCCGTTCGGTTGTGCGACGCCACCGGTGGCGGGGGAGCCTTCCACCTGCCGGAAGGCATGTTCCAGGGCTTCGGCAGGGCTTCTGGAGCGCCTCCGGGTTACCTGTCGGCGGCGCTGTTGACCGGCCGTTGACAGTGCGCGGGGTGGCCCGTACGGTGGCCTCACTTATCCGGTTCAGTCGACGTTCCTCGATATCGAGGGCGTCTCCATCGCGTGCGCGGAGGATGAGATGACACGGTCCTGGACCCGCTGGGCCCGCGCGGCGGCGGTCGGCGTCGTCAGCCTGACGCTGGTCGCGGCGTGCAGCGGCAAGAGCGCCACCGGCTCGGACGGCGGCGGCCAGGTCACCCTGAAGATCAATTTCTGGGGCGACTTCGGTCTCCAGGACCTCAAGACCCGCTATGAGGCCGACCACCCCAACATCAAGGTCCAACTCAACTCGGGCGAGTACAACGCCCAGCACGAGGATCTCCAGAAGAAGCTCGTCGCCGGCTCCGGGGCGGCCGACATCGCCGCCATCGACGAGGGCTTCATGGTCCAGTTCCGCAGCCAGTCCGACAAGTTCGTCAACCTGCTCGACAAGGGTGCCGGCTCGTACGAGAGCAGGTACCTGCCGTGGAAGTGGAAGCAGTCGCTGTCGGCCGACGGCAGGACCCAGATCGGCCTCGGCACCGACGTCGGCGGCCTGGCCATGTGCTACCGCACCGACCTGTTCGCCGCCGCCGGGCTGCCCACCGACCGCGACCAGGTCTCCGCCCTCTGGCCCACCTGGGACAGGTTCATCGAGGTCGGCCAGGACTACACCGGCCGGACGAAGAAGAAGTTCCTCGACTCCGGCACCAACCTGTTCAACCCGATCCTGGGCCAGCAGCCCGTCGGCTTCTACGACGAGCAGGAACAACTCCGGATGGAGCAGGGCCCCAAGGTCGCCTTCGACTACACGATCAGGGCGGTCCAGGCCGGTCTCTCGGCCAACCTGGCCAGCTTCCAGGCCGACTGGGACAAGGGCTTCACCGCCGGCTCGTTCGCCGTCCTCGCCTGCCCGGCGTGGATGCTCGGCCACATCAAGGACACCGCGCCCGGCACCCGGGGCAAGTGGGACATCGCCACGGTGCCCGGCGGTGGCGGCAACTGGGGCGGCTCGTTCCTCACCATCCCCAAGCAGGGCAGGCACGTCGACGAGGCGTACGAGCTGCTGGAGTGGCTCATCCAGCCGGAGCAGCAGATCGAGATCTTCAAGAAGGTCGGCAACCTGCCCTCGCAGCCGGCGCTCTACGCCGACCCGGCGATCGCCGAGTTCAAGAACCCGTTCTTCCACGACGCGCCGGTCGGGCAGATCTTCCCGAAGATGGCGCAGGGGCTCACCCCGCAGTACCTGGGCAAGAGGAACGGCCCGACCCGGGTCGCGGTGGAGAACGTCATCACCCGGGTGCAGAACGGAACCCTGAAGCCGGACGCCGCCTGGGCCGAGGCGGTCAAGGAGGCGGAGAAGGCCCGCACCTCCTGACCGTACGCCGCCCCGCCCCCGTACCGTCCCCGGCCCTGGAGGTGCCCCGTGTCCACCACCCGTGCCGTGCCGCCGTCGAGTCACCGCACCGGGCCGGAGCGTGCCGCCTCCGGGGCCGGTGACCTGTCGCCCGGCTGGCGCGACCGGCTGTACCGGTTCGACCTGCGCTACCTGCCCTACCTGATGGTCGCGCCGTTCTTCCTGCTGTTCGGCGTCTTCGGGCTCTTCCCGCTGCTGTTCAACGGGGTCGTCGCGCTGCGTAACTACCGGCTCGACGACCCCACCCTGCCCTACTGGGCCGGGTTCGCGAACTTCACCCGGCTCGCCGGTGACGAGGACTTCGGGAACGCGCTGTACAACACGGTCGGGATCTTCCTGCTCTCCTCGGTGCCGCAACTGCTGCTGGCGCTGGTGGTCGCGTCGCTGCTCAACCGCAAGCTGCGGGCGCAGACCTGGTGGCGGGTCGGGGTGCTGCTGCCGTACGTCACCCCGATCGTGGCCTCGACGATGGTGTTCAGCGTGTTCTTCTCCCGCAGCTTCGGGATGGCGAACTGGCTGCTCGCCGAGGTGGGCATCGGCGGTACGGGGGACGCGGCGATCGACTGGCGGGCCGACAAGCCGCACGCCTGGATCGCCGTCGCCACTATGGTCAACTGGAAGTGGATCGGCTACAACGCCCTGCTCTACCTGGCCGCCATGCAGTCCATCCCGCGCGACGTCTACGAGGCGTCCGCGATCGACGGGGCCGGCCCGTGGCGGCAGCTCTGGCGGATCACCGTGCCGATGATCCAGCCGGTGATCGTGTTCACGGTGGTGCTGTCCACCATCGGCGGGCTGCAACTGTTCACCGAGCCGATGCTGTTCGACCTCAACGCGCAGGCCGCCACCGGCGGGCCGAACGGCGAGTGGCAGACCATCGCCCAGCTCATCTACAAGGTCGGCTGGAAGGACCTCAACCTCGGCTTCGCCGCCGCGATGTCCTGGGCGCTGTTCCTGATCATCCTGCTGGTGACCGGGCTCAACACCCTGCTCACCAACCGCCTGTCGGGAGGTCGCCGGTGAGCGCCGTCGCCCCGCCGCGACCCACCGCGCCGGTCCGCAGACGGCACCGGCCCGCCCTGTCGGGTCGCGCGCCGCAGGACACCCCGGCCGGCCTCGGCACGTACCTGCTGCTGTCGTTGACCTTCCTGTTCGCCGCGTTCCCGCTGTACTGGATGTTCGTCATCGCCACCAGCGACGACGAGGCGCTGGCGCAGCTGCCCCCGGCGGTGGTGCCCGGCGACCGGTTCCTGGCCAACGTGCGGGAGGTCTTCTCCCTCCAGGACGTCTACTTCGCCGCCTCCCTGATCAACAGTTTCATCGTGTCGACCGTGGTGACCGCCTCGGTGCTGTTCTTCTGTTCGCTGGCCGGGTTCGCCTTCGCCAAGCTGCGGTTCCGGGGCAGCAACGCGCTGATGCTGCTCGTGGTGCTCACCCTCACCGTGCCCAACCAGCTCGGCATCGTCGCGCTCTACATCGTGATGGGCCGGCTCGGCTGGAACGGCACCCTGCTGGCGGTCATCGCGCCCGGCCTGGTCACCGCGTTCGGGGTGTTCTACATGCGGCAGTTCATCGTCAACAGCGTCCCCGACGAACTGGTCGAGTCGGCCCGGGTCGACGGGGCGACCACCATGCGGATCTACCGCAGCATCGCGCTCCCGGCGATCCGTCCGGCCCTGGCGGTGCTGGGCCTGCTCACCTTCGTGGCCACCTGGAACGACTTCCAGTGGCCGCTGATCACGCTCAGCGGCACCGACTACCCGACCTCGATGGTGGCCGTCTCCGATCTGGCGAGCGGCAACTACGTCATCTACCGTCGGGTGCTCGCTGGGGCGTTCGTCGCCACGGTCCCGCTGCTGGTGATGCTCGTCATCGGCGGCCGGCAGATCGTCCGGGGAATCATGGAAGGCGCGGTGAAGTCGTGAACCGTCAGGCGTTGCACGAGGGATGGCAGTTGCGGGCGGTGTCCGGGCCGCAGGTGCCCGACGCCGTCGCCGGCCGAGCGGTGCCCGCCACCGTGCCGGGCTGCGTACACACCGACCTGCTCGCCGCCGGTCTGATCGACGACCCCTACCTCGACGCCAACGAGACGACGCTTGCCTGGATCGGCCGCACCGACTGGGAGTACGCGACCACGTTCGTGCACCGGCCCGGCGACGACGACCGGGTCGACCTCGCCTGCGCCGGGCTGGACACGGTCGCCACGATCACCCTCAACGGCGTCGAGGTCGGCCGCACCGCCAACATGCACCGGTCGTACCGGTTCGACCTGGCCCCGGCGCTGCGGCCGGGGGAGAACACCCTCGCCGTCCGGTTCGACTCGGCGTACCGGTACGCCGAGGCGCAGCGGGACCGGCTCGGCGACCGGCCCAACGCCTACCCGGAGCCGTTCCCGTTCATCCGCAAGATGGCCTGCAACTTCGGCTGGGACTGGGGGCCGACGCTGGTCACCGCCGGGATCTGGCAGGAGATCAGGCTGCACGCCTGGTCCACCGCCCGGCTCGACACGGTTCGTCCACTGGTGACGGTCGTCGACGGGCAGGGCCGGGTGGAGCTGCACGTCGCGGTCGAGCGGGCGACGGACACGCCACTGACCGTCCGCGCCGAGGTCGCCGGCGTGACAGGCGAGGCGACCGTCCCGGCCGGGCGGCGCACGGCCGCGCTGACGCTCACCGTCGCCGCCCCGGAGCTGTGGTGGCCCCGGGGGTACGGCGCACAGCCGCTGCACCCGCTGACGGTGACCCTGTCGACGCCCGACGGTCGCCCGCTGGACACCTGGTCGCAGCGGGTCGGGTTCCGCTCGGTACGCCTGGACACCACCCCCGACGCCCACGGCACCCCGTTCACCCTGCACGTCAACGACGTGCCGGTGCTGGTCCGGGGGGTCAACTGGATCCCCGACGACGCGTTCCCGACCCGGGTCACCCGGGACCGGCTGGCCCACCGGTTCACCCAGGCCGCCGACGCCAACGTCAACCTGTTGCGGGTCTGGGGCGGCGGCCGGTACGAGTCGACCGACTTCTACTCCCTCGCCGACGAACACGGCCTGCTGGTGCAGCAGGACTTCCTGTTCGCCTGCGCGGCCTACCCGGAGGAGGAGCCGTTCGGCACGGAGGTCGAGGCGGAGGCGCGGGAGCAGGTGACCCGGCTGGCCGGGCACCCGTCGCTGGTGCTCTGGACCGGCAACAACGAGAACATCTGGGGCTGGCACGACTGGGGTTGGCAGGAGCCGCTGGCCGGTCGGAGTTGGGGGCGCGGTTTCTATCTCGACCTGCTGCCCCGGGTGGTGGACGAACTGGACCCGACCCGACCGTACTGGCCGGGCAGCCCGTGGTCGGGCAGTGAGGCGGTCCACCCCAACGACCCGGCGCACGGCAGCACGCACATCTGGGACGTCTGGAACACCGACGACTACACGAAGTACCGCGCGTACGTCCCCCGGTTCGTCGCCGAGTTCGGCTACCAGGCGCCCCCGGCGTACGCGACGCTGCGCCGGGCGTTGTCCGACGATCCGCTCGCGCCCGACTCGCCGGGGATGGCCCACCACCAGAAGGCCGCCGACGGGGACGCCAAGCTGCGACGCGGCCTCGACGCGCACCTGCCCGCCCCGGCCGACTTCGACGACTGGCACTACCTGACCCAGCTCAACCAGGCGCGGGCCATCCAACTGGGGGTGGAACACTTCCGCGCGCACCGGGACGTCTGCTCAGGCACCATCGTCTGGCAGCTCAACGACTGCTGGCCGGTCACCTCTTGGTCGGCGGTCGACGGCGACGGCCGCCGCAAACCCCTGTGGTACGCGCTGCGCCGGGCGTACGCCGACCGGCTACTCACCGTCCAGCCCCGCGACGGCGGGCTGGTCCTGATCGCGGTGAACGAGACAGGCGTCCCGTGGCGGGCCCCGGTGACGGTGACCCGGTCCACCCTGACCGGCGAGCCGAGGGCGAAGACCTCGTACCCGCTCGACGTGCCCGCGTACGCGGCGGTGACGGTGCCGTTGCCGGCGGACCTGGCGGTGGCCGAGGAGGAGCGCCGGGAGTTGCTGGTCGCCGAGGCCGGTGACACCGCCGAGCGGGCCCTGTGGTTCTTCGCCGAGGACCGGGACGCGCACTGGCCGGCGGCCCGCTACGGGGCCACGGTGGAACCGGTCGACGGCGGCCAGCGGGTCCGGGTCACCGCGCGGACCGTGCTGCGTGACCTGACCCTGTTCCCGGACCGGCTCGACCCGGCCGCCGAGGTGGACACCGCGTTGGTCACCCTGCTGCCGGGGGAGTCCGTCACGTTCACGGTGAGTTCCGGCACCCCGCTGGACCCGGCGGCGTTGACCACCAGGCCGGTGCTGCGTTGCGTCAACGACCTGGTCGACGACGCGGCCGTGGCCCCGACGGGCTGACCGGAAGGGTCGCTGGCCGGCGCCCCCGGCCGGCGCAGAGCGGGCCGCCCCTCGACAGCCCGGATCCGCGCCGACTCCGACGGCTCCCGGCATCCGACTGACCCTCGTGGCGTGCCCCCGGCGGACCTGCCGGGGCACGCCACGAGGCCCGGCCACGAATCGGGAGTCACGAACCACGCGACAGGTGACTTGAATAATTTCGCAAGTGCTAAAGTGTTCACGTTGTCGACGGAAGAAGGCCACGGGTGTCGGTCCCGCTGTACCAGGCCAAGGCGGAGCTGTTCCGCACCCTCGGGCACCCGGTGCGCATCCGGGTGCTCGAACTGCTCCAGGACGGGCCGAAGCCCGTCCGCGACCTGCTCGCCGTCATCGAGGTCGAGCCGTCCAACCTCTCCCAGCAGCTCGCCGTGCTGCGCCGGGCCGGTATGGTCACCTCCTACCGGGACGGCCCGCTGGTCATGTACTCGCTGAGCACCCCCGACGTGGCCGACCTACTGGCCGCCGGCCGACGCATCCTCGGCACCGTCCTCACCGACCGCGACGCCCTCCTCGACGAACTCCGCGCCGGCACCGAGCCGACCGCCGGCAGCACCGCACCCGCCGCCGGACCACCCGGCCCCGCCGGAGCCGGCGACGGGCCACGCGCCCACGTCACGAACGGCCCGCCGGCCCGGCCCGGCCGGTGAGCGCCGCCGCCGTCGCCGACCGGGTCCTCGGCCTGCTGCCCGACCGCGCCGACTGGCAGGCGGTACGCCGCTCACCCCGGCGCGACCTGGTCGCCGGGCTGACCGTGGCCGTGGTGGCCCTGCCGCTGGCCCTCGCCTTCGGCGTCACCTCCGGGCTGGGCGCGCAGGCCGGGCTGGTCACCGCCGTCGTCGCCGGGGCGGTGGCGGCCGTCTTCGGCGGCTCCCACCTCCAGGTCTCCGGCCCCACCGGGGCGATGACCGTGGTACTGGTGCCGGTGGTGCAGCAGTTCGGCCCGACCGGGGTGCTGATGGTCGGCGCCCTGGCCGGCCTGCTGCTGATCGCCCTCGCCCTGGCCCGCCTCGGCCGCTACGTCCGCTACCTGCCCACCCCCGTCATCGAGGGCTTCACCGCCGGCATCGCCGTGGTCATCGCCCTGCAACAGGTGCCCGCCGCGCTCGGCGTCACCGACGCGCACGGCGACCGGGTGTGGGCCGTCGCCGCCGACGCCGTCGCCCGGTTCGCCGTACACCCCCGGCCGGTGGCGCTGGCCGTCGCGCTCGGGGTGGCGGCGCTGATGCTGCTCGGCGCACGCTTCCGGCCCGGCGTACCGTTCTCGCTGCTCGGGGTGGCCGCCGCCACCGTCCTCGCCGAGACCCTCCCGCTCGACCTGGTGCGGATCGGCACCCTGCCGCAGGGGCTGCCCGCGCCGTCGCTGGGCTTCCTCGACCCCGGCGCGGTCGGCGTGCTGCTGCCGTCGGCGCTGGCGGTGGCCGCGCTCGCCGCGCTGGAGAGCCTGCTGTCGGCCACCGTCGCCGACGGGATGACCGTCGGGCAACGGCACGACCCGGACCGGGAACTGTTCGGTCAGGGCCTGGCCAACCTCGCCTCACCCGTGTTCGGCGGCATCCCGGCCACCGCCGCCATCGCCCGCACGGCCGTCAACGTCCGGGCCGGCGCGGCGTCGAAGCTGGCCGCGCTCACCCACGCGGTGGCGCTCGCCGCGATCGTGTTGGCCGCCGCCCCGCTGGTCGGCCGGATTCCGCTCGCCGCGCTCGCCGGGGTGCTGCTCGCCACCACGGTACGCATGATCGAGGCCGGATCGCTGTGGGCACTGGCCCGCGCCACCCGGGGCGACGCCCTGGTGCTGGTGCTCACCTTCGTCGTCACGGTCGCCTGGGACCTGGTCACCGCCGTCGCCGTCGGAGTCGCCGTGGCGGTGGTGATCGCGCTGCGCGCGGTGGCCCGCAGCGCCCGGCTGGAACAGGTCCCGCTCGACCGGGGCGAGCACAGCGACGAGGAACACGCCCTGCTGGCCGAGCACATCGTGGCGTACCGGCTGGACGGGCCGCTGTTCTTCGCCGCCGCGCACACCTTCCTGCTGGAACTGTCCGAGGTGGCCGACGTCCGGGTGGTCATCCTGCGGATGTCCCGGGTGTCGGCGCTGGACGCCACCGGCGCGCACGTGCTCGGCGACGCCATCGGGCGGCTGCGCGGACGGGGGATCACCGTCCTGCTCTCCGGCATCACCCCCGACCACGACCAGGTGCTTTCGACCCTCGGGGTGGCCGACGAGTTGCGCCGCGACGGACTGGTCTTCCCCGACACCCCGGCCGCCATCGCCCACGCCCGCGACCTGCTCCGCGGCCCCGTCCCCACCTGATCCCAGCCGGCGAGCCGGATCGGGTCGCGGATTGATCGACTCTTCGGGGGCGATGTTGCGGTATCCCCACGCGGGGATACCGCAACATCGCTGACGTGGAGCCGATCAATCCGATCTTGACTACGACTTGGGTAGCGACCACGGTGGTTCGATGCCCCATGATCAGGAACTGGCCGGCCTGGGTGTAAACAACGGTCGGTGAGTATCCTGGCGGCCCGCAACCAGGCCGTATGGCGACGTCGGGAGATGTGATGGATGAAACCCCCAGGCGCGGCCCCGCGACAATCGTGGAACTGACCGCGCAACTCCGGCAGTTCGCCGAGGACCGGGACTGGCAACGGTTCCACACACCGAAGAATCTGGCGATGGCACTGGCCGGCGAGGTGGGTGAACTGCTCGCGGAACTGCAGTGGCTGACCCCCGACGAGGCGACCCGGGTGATGGCCGACGCGGAACGGGGCGGTCGGGTGCGGGCCGAGATCGGCGACGTCATGATCTACCTGACCCGGCTGGCCGATGTGCTCGGGATCGACCTGCTCGCCGCAGCGGATGACAAGCTGGTGGAGGTCGCCCGCCGGTATCCGGCCGACGAGGTACGGGGGTCCGCCGCCAAACGTACGTAGCCCCGAATCGGTCTTCTGGGTAGGGTTCCGGAGTCGGAGAACGGTCCATGCGATGGACCACCGGCAATCCTGTGCTGCCCGGAGGCGCTCGCTGTGTCGGCTTACCGTTCGTCTGCTGCTGGTCTGTTGCGTCTCGCCTCCGACGGCGGACTGGTCGATGCCCTGGCCGAGCGGCTGAGGAGCAGTGGTCACGGGGTGGCTCCCGCCGAGAAGCGGGCGTGGTCGCGCAGCCTTCCGGTGCTGGCCCAGGACCTCGTCGACGCGGGCCTGCCCCAGGTCGAGGTGCTGGTGGAGTACCAGCTTCCGTTGACCAGCCGCCGGGTGGACGCGGTGCTGGCGGGTTCCGACCCGCGCACCGGGGACGACGCCTACCTCGTGGTCGAGTTGAAGCAGTGGAGCCACGCCACCGCCTACGAGGACTCCGACACCCTGGTGGCCGTCGAACACGCCCGTGGCCCACGGCTGCATCCGGGCGTCCAGGTCGCCGACTACTGCCGTTACCTCGGCGACTTCCTCGGCGTCCTGGGCCGCGAACCGGGACGGTTGAGCGGGGTCGCGTACCTGCACAACGCCGTGGACCGGGACGTGAGTGATCTGCTCGACCGACCGGCCACCGAGCAGAGCCGCGTCTTCACCGGCCAGCGTCGGGGCCGGTGGCTCGAGTATCTGCGGACCCGGTTGGCCGCCAGTTCGGGCGCGGACGCCGCCGACCGGTTCCTCGCCAGCACCGTGCGTCCCAGCCGGCACCTGCTCGCCTACGCCGCGACCGAGCTGAAGGAACGTTCGCACTTCACCCTCCTCGACGAGCAGCACGTCGCGTACGAGTTGGTCATGCACGCGGTGGAACGGGCCCGGACGGCAAACCACAAGCGGGCGGTGGTGGTGGCCGGTGGGCCGGGAAGCGGCAAGAGCGTCATCGCCCTGTCGGTGCTCGGCGAGTTGGCCCGGCAGAACCGGTCGGTGCTGCACGCCACCGGTTCCCGGTCCTTCACGCAGACCCTGCGCCGTTACGCCGGCCGGGGTTCCACCCGGCTGCAGAGCCTGTTCAAGTACTTCAACAGCTTCATGGACGCCGGCACCAACGACATCGAGGTGCTGATCTGCGACGAGGCTCACCGGGTACGGGAGACCTCGGTCAACCGGTACACGACGAAAGCCCGTCGGGAGCGGGCCCGCCCGCAGCTGGAGGAACTCGTCTCCGTCGCCCGGGTACCGGTCTTCCTCCTCGACGAGCACCAGGTGGTCAAGCCGGGCGAGTTGGGCAACGTCGAGGTCATTTCGGCGTTTGCCGAGAAGCTGGGGCTGGAGGTCGACGTCGTCGCGCTGCACGACCAGTTCCGCTGTGGTGGCAGCGAGGCATACGAGCAGTGGGTCTTGGACCTGCTCGGCCTCGACGGCGACGAACCGACGGTGTGGACCGGCGACGGCCGCTTCGACGTGCGGGTCGTCGAGTCGCCGCAGGAACTGGAGGAGTGGCTCGTCGACCGGCAGGCAGACGGTGGCACGGCCAGGATGTCGGCCGGTTACTGCTGGCCGTGGAGTGATCCGCGACCGGACGGCACACTGGTGTCGGACGTGACGATCGGCGGCTGGGCCCGGCCGTGGAACGTCAAGAGCGACCGCAGCATCGGCGACGCCCCAGGCAGTGCCTACTGGGCCACCGACCCGAACGGCATCGGTCAGGTCGGCTGCGTCTACACCGCACAGGGCTTCGAGTACGACTGGTCGGGTGTCATCGTCGGCCCGGACCTCGTTGCCAGGGACGGCCGGCTGGTGCCCCGGCGGGAGGAGTCGAGGGATCCCGCGTTCCGCAGCCGCAAGACGGTCAGCGACGAGGAGGCGGAGCGGCTCATCCGCAACACCTACAAGGTGCTGCTCACCCGGGGGATGCGCGGCACCGTGCTGTACGCGACGGACCCGGAGACGCGCGAATACCTGCGGGGGCTGGTCCGGGTCGAGCACCCACCGGAGGTCCGTTTCGCGCGGGATGCCGGGTAGCGGCGGTCGCAGGGTGTCGCTAGGGTGACGGTCGGTTGAGCGGATCGACGGGCTTCCCGTGATGGACATGCCCCCACCGCACGAGATTCTCGTGCCCGGGGGGGCCTTGTGGCGTCGGCGTACCAGACCACACCTGCCCGGATCCTGGAGTTGGCCGACGCGGGGCGACTGGTCGACGAGGTCGGCGCGCATCTGCTCGCCGCCGGGTTCTCGGTGCAGGAGCCCGAGCGGGAGTCGTGGCGCAGGAGTCTGCCCGCGCTCGCCCGGCACCTCTGCGCCCTCGGGTTCGGTGACCTCGACGCGTTGGTGGAGTACCAGCTTCCCCGCAGCAGTCACCGGGTCGATGTCATCCTGGCCGGTGCCACGCCGTTCACCCTGCGCCCGGCCTATCTGGTGCTTGAGCTGAAACAGTGGAGCGCGGCCGAGCGACACGACGATGAGGGCTACCTGCTGCGGGGGTCGTGGACATCGAAGCCACTCCTGCACCCCTCGGTGCAGGTCGAGGCCTACTGCTCCTATCTGGTGGACCACCTCGAGCGGCTGCGGGAATGGCCGGAGGCGGTCCACGGCATGGCGTATCTGCACAACGCCACTGCCGACAGCATCCCCGATCGACCGTCGCCCCGGACGTTCCGCAACATGCTCTACACGCCGGACCGCGCCGAGCGGTTCCCCGACTACCTGGCGGGAAGGTTTGCCAGGCATCGGGACGGTCGGGCCGTGCACCGGCTACTGACCAGTCCGGTACGGCAGAGCGCGCGGCTGCTGGCACTCGCGTCGGACGAGGTGGGCGACCGGGGACACTTCGTCCTGCTGGACGAGCAGCGTGCGGCGTACGAACTGGTCATGCGGGCGGTTCGCTGGGCGGATGCGGGCCGGCGCAAGCGGGTGGTGGTGGTCTGTGGCGGACCGGGCACCGGCAAGAGCGCCATCGCGCTCGACCTCTTCGCCGACCTGCTGGGGCAGGGGCGACAGGTCAATCATGCGACCGGCTCGAAGGCGTTCACCCGTACCCTGCAGCTCTACGCCCGCAGGCAACCGTTGCACCCGGCCCGGCGGTCGGACCGGCTCTTCAAGTACTTCATGCACTTCAGCGACACCCGCAGGGACAGCCTCGACGTGCTGATCTGCGACGAGGCGCACCGCATCCGGGAGTACACGACGCTGGGCAGGCGAACCGGCAGCACACGCGCCTTGGTGGGTGTGTCGTCCCCCCGCCCCCAGGTGGAGGAGTTGATCGACGCGGCGAAAGTGCCGGTGTTCCTCCTCGACGACCACCAGATCGTGCGGTCGGACGAGGTCGGCAGCGTCGCCGCGATCACGGAGGCGGCCGAGCGCCTCGGTCTGGAGGTGGACCTGGTCACCCTGGGTGCCCAGTTCCGGTGCGGTGGAAGCCCGCGCTACGAGCGGTGGGTGCGCTGCCTGCTGGGGTTGGACGACGCGGGTCCGTACCGGTGGACCGGGGACGAGAGCTTCCGGTTGGGGTTGGCGGGTTCTCCCGAGGAGATGGAGTTGATCCTCCGGTCGCGCGACGGTCGGGGTGAGACGGCCAGGATCTCGGCGGGATTCTGCTGGCCGTGGACGTTGCACTCCCAGGGTGGCCGGCTGGCGTTGGACGTGCGCATCGACGGGTGGGCGCGTCCGTGGAACGCCTTCGAGGAGCATCCGCCCCCCGGCATCCCGTCGAGTTCCTACTGGGCGACTGATCCGGGTGGCTTCCGCCAGATCGGCTGCGTCTACACCGCCCAGGGTTTCGAGTACCACTGGTCAGGAGTGATTCTGGGGCCGGACCTGGTGGTGCGCGGCGGTCGGTTCATCACCCGGCCGGGTGAGTCCCGGGATCCCAAGCTGGTTTCGAAGGACGGGCGGGTCAAGGCGCGGAATGCCGACAGGCTGATCCGCAACGCGTACAAAGTGTTGCTCACCCGAGGGTTGTACGGCACCCTGCTCTACTCGGTCGATCCGGAGACGCAGGAATTCCTGTCCCGGCTGATTCCCGCACCCCGTCGTCGTGCACCGGTGGTGGCGCCCGGAGTGGAGCGCACTGGCGCAGAGCGGAGCAGGCGGGAGGCAGCGGGACCGATGGCACCGCGGAAATCCACATCGGACGCAACGCGACCCTGACCGCGACGCTGGTCGAGCTGGTGGACCCGGCACGACTACTACACGGTGCGGCTCCGGGGCGGACCTCGACCGGACACAGTGGCGTGCCCTGGTCGCCGAGGCGGCACAGCGGCCCTGCCTGCCCGAGGTCAACACGCGGGCGCTCGCCGGGTTGAAGTTCGGGGTCGCGCTCCCCGAACGGCTCGCCCGCGCGCCCCTGGCGACCCGCCTGGCAGACCTACCGGGGGCGGCAGCGGTGCTCAACGAGCCGGTGCGGTTCGTCGTCCTGGCGCACTGACCACCGCCGGTTTCGGCAACCCGTCCAGGGCCGGCTGGCGGTTGATCGACACGTTGGGGGCGAGGTAGCGGTGTCCCGTGGTGGGGATACCGCTACCTCGCCGACGTGGAGTCGATCAACCCGGCCCGACGACGCCGGGCCGGGCTACTCCGGGACGCGGCGGTACGCGCCGTCGCTGGCCGAGGTGGCCATCGAGGCGTACGCGCGCAGGGCCGCGGACACCGGGCGCTGCCGGTCGAGCGGGGTGTACGGCCGGTCCCGCTTCTCCTGCGCCACCCGGCGGGCCGCCAGCACGTCGTCGGGCACGTTCAGCTCGATCGACCGGGCCGGGATGTCGATGACGATCTCGTCGCCCGGCTCGACCAGGGCGATCAGCCCGCCGGAGGCCGCCTCGGGGGAGGCGTGCCCGATGGACAGCCCGGAGGTGCCGCCGGAGAACCGGCCGTCGGTGAGCAGCGCACAGGACCGGCCCAGCCCGCGCCCCTTGAGGAACGAGGTGGGGTAGAGCATCTCCTGCATGCCGGGGCCGCCCTTGGGGCCCTCGTAGCGGATCACCACGACGTCTCCGGCGACGATCTCCTTGGCGAGGATCGCCGCGACGGCGTCGTCCTGCGACTCGTAGACCTTGGCCGGGCCCCGGAAGGTCAGGCACTCCTCGGGCACCCCGGCGGTCTTCACCACGCAGCCCTCGGGCGCGAGGTTGCCGTGCAGGATGGCCAGCCCGCCGTCGGCGGTGTAGGCGTGCTCGCGGTCCCGCACGCAACCCTGCGCGGCGTCGGTGTCCAGGGTGGACCAGCGGTTGGTGGTGGAGAACGGCTCGACGGTACGCACCCCGCCGGGCGCGGCGTGGAACAGTTCGACAGCCTCGGGGGTGGGTGAGCCGCTCCGGATGTCCCAGTCGGTGAGCCACTGGGCCAGCGAGGGGGAGTGCACGGCGTGCACGTCGCGGTGCAGCAGGCCGGCGCGGTCGAGTTCACCGAGGATGGCCGGGATGCCACCGGCGCGGTGCACGTCCTCCATGTGGTAGTTCGGCGAGTTCGGGGCGACCTTGGCCAGGCAGGGCACCCGCCGTGAGATGGCGTCGATGTCGGCGACGCCGAAGTCGAGTTCGGCCTCGCGGGCGGCGGCGAGCAGGTGCAGGATCGTGTTGGTCGACCCGCCCATCGCCACGTCGAGGGCGATTGCGTTGTCGAACGCCTTGCGGTTGGCGACGGCGCGGGGCAGCACGGAGGCGTCGTCGTGGTCGTACCAGCGCTTGGCGATCTCGACTGCGGTCCGGCCGGCCTCCACGAACAGCGACCGGCGCGCGGCGTGGGTGGCCAGCGTCGAGCCGTTGCCCGGCAGGGCCAGGCCGATCGCCTCGGTGAGGCAGTTCATCGAGTTGGCGGTAAACATGCCGGAGCAGGAGCCGCAGGTCGGGCAGGCGGACCGTTCGATCTCGCCGAGCTGGTCGTCGGTCACCGCCTCGTTGGAGGAGGCGATCATCGCGTCGATCAGGTCGATCTTGGAGTGCACGACGCCCTCGATCGCCACCGTCTTGCCGGCCTCCATCGGGCCGCCGGAGACGAAGACCGTCGGGATGTTGAGCCGCAGCGCGGCCAGCAGCATCCCGGGGGTGATCTTGTCGCAGTTCGAGATGCAGACCAGCGCGTCCGCGCAGTGCGCGTTGACCATGTACTCGACCGCGTCGGCGATCAGCTCCCGGCTGGGCAGTGAGTAGAGCATCCCGCCGTGGCCCATGGCGATGCCGTCGTCCACGGCGATGGTGTTGAACTCGCGCCCCACCCCGCCGGCCTCGGCCACCGCGTCCGCGACCAGGCCACCCATGTCCTTCAGGTGGACGTGACCGGGGACGAACTGGGTGAAACTGTTCGCGATGGCGACGATCGGCTTGCCGAAGTCGTCGTCGGTCATCCCGGTGGCCCGCCAGAGGGCCCGGGCGCCGGCCATCGTCCGACCGTGGGTGGAGGTCCTCGACCGCAGCTCAGGCATGGGTACCAGTCTTGCACCGTCCGGCGGGCGGCTCCCACCGCGCGCGCCGTGTCCCAACAGTTGCACACCCGGTACCCCGTAGCGGGTGCCGATCCGGCACAGTTGGGTCGTGCGTTTACCCCCGGGCATGGTCGCCGTGGCGGTGTTGAGCGGCCTGCTCGCCGTCGCCGCCACCGCACTGTTGGCCGACTCGGCCCGGCGGCGCGGCGGGCCGCACCGCCAGGCGCACCTGCTGTTCGCCGTGGCCGCCACGATCGCCCTGGGCACCCTGGTCGCCGGCACCGTCGCGGTGCTCGGCGCGACCGAGCACGGGGCGCACCCGCGCGGTCAGGGAATGGGCTGGCCGTCACTGATCGCGGTCGGCACCGCGCTGAGCGGGCTCGGCTACTGCGCGGGTCTGCTCCGCCTGCCCGGCGCGATGGTGGCCCGGGCCGCCGCCGCGCGGCTGCTGCTCGACGGGCTGACCGTGGCCGCCGCGATCTGGTTCGTCGGCTGGGTGCTCTTCTCGGAGCCGACCCGGCTGCTCGGGCCGGCGACGCCGAGCGCCTGCCCGGCCATCCTGCTCGCGTCGGTGACCGTGGCGCTCACCGCCGGCCTCACCGCGATCGTGGTGGCCCGCGCCGACGGCCCACGGACCCGGCTGGCCGTGCTCGGCGTCGGCATCACCACGACCGCCACCGGAGGTCTCGGCCTGGCCGCCGGGGTCTGCCAGGGCGGCTCGGCGATGGCGCTGGCCGGTGCCGCGCTGCTCGCCGTGGGCATGCTCGCCGGGGCGCTCGCCGTGCACCGGGTGGACGCCCCCGGCCAGGTCGACATCGACCTGATCCGCCGCGACGGCGAGTACGCCTTCGTCCCGATGGTGGCGATGGCCGGTTCGGCGATGTACCACCTCGTCCAGGGCGGCCGGTTCGACGCGTTGGGCATCATCGCCGGCAGCCTGGAGGGCTTCGCCCTGGTCACCCGGCAGTACCTCACCCTCAACGACGTCCGCAGCTACGCCCACCGGCTGGCCGACCGGGAGGCGCACTTCCGGGAGCTGGCCCACACCGATCCGCTGACCACCCTCGCCAACCGGCGTGGCCTGCTGCGGGAGATGCAGCGCTGCGCCACCGAGGGCGGCGACCACGTGCTGCTCGGCCTCGACCTGGACGGCTTCAAGAACGTCAACGACATGCGCGGCCACGACGTCGGCGACATGGTGCTCGCCGAGGTGGGGCGGCGGCTGCGCAGCAACCTGCGCCCCGGTGACCTGGCCGCCCGGCTCGGCGGCGACGAGTTCGCGGTGCTGATGCGGGGCCGTCCGGCCGACGCGGACGTGGTGGCCGAGCGGCTGCTGGGGGTGCTCGGCCGGCCGTACGACCAGGAGGGCGGGGCGGTCTTCCTCTCGGTCAGCATCGGGGTGGCCGGGCAGGGCGGCGACGACCCGGACGTGGTCGGCCTGCTGCGCCACGCCGACCTGGCCCTGCGCTACGCCAAGCAGCGCGGCAAGAACCGGATCGAGCGGTACGACGGCAGCTTCGACCAGCTGCTGACCCGGCGTACCCGGCTGGAGCACGAGATGCGTGGCGCGATCGAGCGCGACGAGCTGCGGCTGGCCTTCCAGCCGGTGGCGTCGCTGCCCTCGGTGCGGCCGGTGGGCGCCGAGGCGCTGCTGCGCTGGCACCATCCCGAGCTGGGCAACGTCCGGCCGGACGAGTTCATCCCGCTGGCCGAGGAGTGCGGGATGATCGCCAAGCTGGGGGCCTGGGTGCTGCACCAGGCGTGCTGGCAGCTGTCCCGCTGGCTGGCCGACGGCCACGACGTGTGGGTGTCGGTCAACGTCTCCCCGCGCGAGCTGCACGCCCCGGAGTACGTGGTGCAGGTGGCCGAGGCGCTGCGCGCTCACCACGTGCCGCCGCAGCGGCTGGTGCTGGAGGTCACCGAGCACGCCGTCGCCACCGACCTGGACGAGCTGATCCGCCGGCTGACCGCGCTGCGGCGGACCGGGGTACGGATCGCGCTCGACGACTTCGGTGCGGGGTACTCGTCGCTGGGGCAGTTGCGCCGGCTGCCGATCGACATCCTCAAGATCGACCACAGTCTGGTCGCCGAGCACGAGCCGGTCCGCCCGGTGGGCCGGGACGGGCCGGCCTTCGCCCCGATGGTCGACATCGTCATGCGGCTGGGTCACCAGCTCGGCCTGGAGGTGATCGCCGAGGGGGTCACCAACCCGGCCGAGCTGGCCGCGGTGGTCGCCGCCGGCTGCCGGTTCGGTCAGGGCGCGCTCTTCGGCTGGGGGGTGCCGGCGGAGCACCTGGAGGCGATGCTGGAGGCGGCCACCTCGCCGGGCGCCCGCCCCGCGTCGCCCCCGCCGCCCCCGCCGCTGCGACCCACCCCGTCGCCGCTGCTGCCCCGGCTGCGATCCCACCCACCGGCGTCCCCGCCGGTGCCCGCCCCGCGCCCCGCGTACGACGAGTCCGCGCAGGCCGGGCCGGTTGACGAGACCCCCGACGGGGATGGCGTCCCCCGTTCGTGAACCAACATGTGGGATCAGTTGACTCGTCGCGTGAGATGCGTCAGGCTTGGCCCATGTCGTCGAACCGGTCGCTGCGAGTACTCACCTGAGCGCACTCTCCCGCTGTCGAGAGTGCGCTGGCCCCGTGCATCTGCACGAGGGCCGTTTTTATTGCCGTCGGAACCACCGGGGCGGGCCACCGCCCCCGTCGCACCTGTCGTAGCAGCTCCACCCAACTCCAGCCGAAGGCCTGAACCGCCATGACGAGACCCACGCCAGAGACCCTCGCCCACTCCGCCAGGCGGGCCCGTACGGTCACCGAGCCGGCCGGCGACGCCGACCACACCACCCCGCCGCGCGCCGCCGCGCCGGCCACCCCGGCCGTACGGCCGTCCGGGCCGGTCCCGGTCTCCGGTGCCGGTTCGCTGGTGCGGTCGTTGGAGGCGCTCGGCGTCGACGTCGTCTTCGGCATCCCCGGCGGGGCGATCCTGCCCGCCTACGACCCGCTCTACGACTCCTCGGTGCGGCACATCCTGGTCCGGCACGAGCAGGGCGCGGGACACGCCGCCACCGGGTACGCGCAGGCCACCGGCCGGGTCGGCGTCTGCATCGCCACCTCCGGGCCGGGCGCGACGAACCTGGTCACCCCGATCGCCGACGCGTACATGGACTCGGTGCCGATCGTCGCGATCACCGGTCAGGTGGCCCGGCCGATGATCGGCACGGACGCCTTCCAGGAGGCGGACATCCAGGGCATCACCCTGCCGATCACCAAGCACAACTTCCTGGTGCAGAACGCCGAGGAGATCCCGCAGGTCCTCGCCGAGGCGTTCCACCTGGCGGCGACCGGGCGTCCCGGGCCGGTGCTGGTGGACATCCCCAAGGACGTCCTCCAGGCGGCGACCACCTTCTCCTGGCCGCCCACCCTGGACCTGCCCGGCTACCGGCCGACCCTGCACCCGCACGGCAAGCAGATCCGGGAGGCGGCGCGGCTGATGAGCGCCGCCCGCCGGCCGGTGCTCTACGTCGGTGGCGGGGTGCTCAAGGCCGGCGCGACCGAGTCGCTGCGTCAGCTCGCCGAGCTGACCGGCATCCCGGTGGTGACCACGCTGATGGCGCTGGGCGCGTTCCCGGACTCGCACCGTCAGCACCTGGGCATGCCCGGCATGCACGGCACCGTCGCCGCCGTCTACGGGCTGCAGAAGGCCGACCTGATCGTGGCGCTGGGGGCCCGGTTCGACGACCGGGTGACCGGCAAGCTCGACTCGTTCGCCCCGGACGCCACGGTGGTGCACGCCGACATCGACCCGGCCGAGATCGGCAAGAACCGGCACGCCGACGTGCCGATCGTCGGTGACGCCAAGCACGTCGTCGACGAGCTGGTCGCGGCGGTGACCGCCGAGCAGAAGGCCGGCCGCCGGACCGACCTGCACGACTGGTGGCACCAGCTCGACGACCTGCGCGAGCGGTATCCGCTGGGCTACGACGAGCCGGCCGACGGCACCCTCTCTCCGCAGTACGTCATCAAGCGGCTGGGCGAGATCGTCGGTCCGGACGCGATCTACGTGGCCGGCGTCGGCCAGCACCAGATGTGGGCCAGCCAGTTCATCTCGTACGAGAAGCCGGGCACCTGGCTCAACTCCGGCGGCCTCGGCACCATGGGGTACGCCGTCCCGGCGGCGATGGGTGCGAAGGCCGGCCGGCCCGACACGGTGGTGTGGGCGGTGGACGGCGACGGCTGCTTCCAGATGACCAACCAGGAGCTGGCCACCTGCGCGCTGGAGGGCATCCCGGTCAAGATCGCGGTGATCAACAACGGCAACCTGGGCATGGTCCGGCAGTGGCAGACCCTGTTCTACGAGGGGCGCTACTCCAACACCGAGCTGGGCACCCACAAGCACCGCATCCCGGACTTCGTCAAGCTGGCCGAGGCGCTCGGCTGTGTCGGCCTACGCTGCGAGAACGCCGAGGACGTCGACAAGACGATCGAGGCGGCGATGGCGATCACCGACGCACCTGTCGTGATCGACTTCACGGTCGGCAAGGACGCGATGGTCTGGCCGATGGTGGCCGCCGGCACCAGCAACGACGAGATCATGTTCGCCCGGGGCGTCCGCCCGGCGTTCGACGAGGACGACATCTGAGATGAGTGCCCGATTCCCCGGGACCGTGCGCTGGCACGGCCCGACCGAGCGAAGCGAGACGGTGGCATGACCCTGCACACCCTGTCCGTGCTGGTGGAGAACAAGCCGGGTGTCCTGGCCCGGGTCTCCGGCCTGTTCTCCCGGCGCGGCTTCAACATCGACAGCCTGGCCGTCGGCGAGACCGAGAACCCCGACGTCTCCCGGATCACCATCGTGGTCAACGCCGACTCGTCGCCGTTGGAGCAGGTCACCAAGCAGCTCAACAAGCTGGTCAACGTACTGAAGATCGTTGAACTGGATCCGCAGGTCTCGGTGGCGCGGGAGCTGCTGCTGGTCAAGGTCCGCGCCGACCGCACCGCCCGGGCACAGGTGCTGGAGACGGTCGCCCTGTTCCGGGCCCGGGTGGTCGACGTCGCGCCGGACACCCTCACCATCGAGGCCACCGGCACCCCCGACAAGCTCGACGCGCTGCTGCGTGACCTGGAGCCGTTCGGGATCAAGGAGATGGTCCAGTCCGGCACGGTGGCGATCGGGCGCGGTTCGCGGTCGATCACCGCCGGCCCCTCGTTGCGCGCCGCCTGACCACGCGCCCACCTGCCACCGCACACAGTCCACGACGGTCGACGAGACCGCCGTACGAAAGGGAAGTCAATGAGCGTTGAGGTGTACTACGACGACGACGCCGACCTGGGCCTGATCCAGGGCCGCAAGGTCGCCGTGATCGGGTACGGCAGCCAGGGCCACGCCCACGCGCTGTCGCTGCGCGACTCCGGTGTCGACGTGGTGATCGGCCTGCCGGCGGGCTCCAAGAGCCGGCCGAAGGCCGAGGAGCAGGGCCTGCGGGTGCTCACCCCGGCCGAGGCGGCGGCCGAGGCCGACGTGATCATGATCCTGGCGCCGGACACCGCCCAGCGGACCATCTACGCCGAGTCGATCGCCCCCAACCTCGCCCCCGGCAAGGCGCTCTTCTTCGGGCACGGCTTCAACATCCGGTACGGCCTGATCACCCCGCCGGCCGACGTGGACGTGGCGATGGTCGCCCCGAAGGGCCCCGGCCACCTGGTCCGCCGCCAGTACGTCGACGGCAAGGGCGTGCCCTGCCTGGTCGCCGTCGAGCAGGACGCCAGCGGCAACGCCTTCCCGCTCGCCCTGGCGTACGCCAAGGGCATCGGCGGCACCCGGGCCGGCGCGATCCGGACCACCTTCACCGAGGAGACCGAGACCGACCTCTTCGGCGAGCAGGCGGTGCTCTGCGGTGGCGCGGCGGCCCTGGTGCAGACCGGGTTCGAGGTGCTCACCGAGGCCGGCTACGCCCCCGAGGTGGCCTACTTCGAGTGCCTGCACGAGCTGAAGCTCATCGTCGACCTGATGTACGAGGGCGGCATCGCCCGGATGCGGTACAGCATCTCCGACACCGCCGAGTACGGCGACCTGTCCCGGGGCCCGCGCGTGGTCGACTCGCGGGTCAAGGAGGAGATGCGCAAGATCCTCGGTGAGATCCAGTCCGGCGAGTTCGCCCGCGAGTGGGTGGCCGAGGACGAGGCCGGCCGGCCGAACTTCGCCAAGTGGCGGGCCGAGGGCGCGGCGCACCCGATCGAGGAGACCGGGCAGAAGCTGCGCGCCATGATGAGCTGGGTGGACCGCCCGCTCACCGAGACCGCCTGACCCGTCGGCCGTACCCGTGCCCCGGCTCGGGCGTGTCGTGGGCCGGGTGATCTGCTGACGTGAAGCGGTATGACTGGCAGGCATAAATATGCCTGCCAGTCATACCGCTTTCTGCGTGACCATCTCCCGGGCGGCCCGGACTGCGCCGGGGCCGGGTCACTGCCGCCCGTCCCGTCGGGCCGCCACCGGACCCGCCCCGACTCACCCATCCGTCGGTCGCCGTCGCGGTGCGCGGTGGCCGGTTCACCAGGCGGGACGGGGTGATCGATGCCTCATCGGCCGCGAACGACCCACCCGGCGCGCTCCCGGGCCGGATGAACGGGGGATGACAGGCGTGCGACAACCCTGTGTGAGGGCCCTCACCCCGCAGACCGGGACCTGCTGGCCGGAGCGCCCCCTACCATCCTTGGTGAGGTGCGTGACCGGCACCTGACGGCCATGGCACGGATCGGCGCAGGGCGCATCGCGGCGCCCGGTCGCCCCGGCCGAACCTAATACGACGTCTACGAGGACCGATGAATCCTGTCGTACTGATCGCCGAAGAACTCGCTCCCGCCGCCATCGAGGTACTCGCGCACGACTTCGACGTACGCCACGTCGACGGCACCGACCGCCCGGCCCTGCTCTCCGCGCTGGCGGAGGCCGACGCGGTCATCGTGCGCAGTGCCACGCAGATCGACGCCGAGGCGATCTCCGCCGCGCCGCGCCTGAAGGTGGTCGCCCGGGCCGGCGTCGGGCTGGACAACGTCGAGGTTCCGGCCGCCACCGCGCGGGGCGTCATGGTCGTCAACGCCCCCACCTCCAACATCGTCTCCGCCGCCGAGCAGGCCGTCGCGCTGCTGCTCGCCGTCGCGCGTAACACCGCCAGCGCCAGCGCCGCGCTCAAGGCCGGCGAGTGGAAGCGGTCCAAGTACACCGGTGTCGAGTTGCAGGGCAAGACCGTCGGCGTGGTTGGCCTCGGCCGCATCGGGGTGCTGTTCGCCCAGCGTATCGCCGCCTTCGGCACCCGGCTGATCGCGTACGACCCCTACATCCAGCCGGCCCGTGCCGCCCAGCTCGGTGTCCGCCTGGTGGGGCTGGAGGAACTGCTGCGGGAGGCCGACTTCATCTCGATCCACCTGCCGAAGACCCCGGAGACGGTCGGCCTGATCGGCGAGAAGGAACTGGCGATCGTCAAGCCGGGCGTCCGGATCGTCAACGCCGCCCGGGGTGGCCTGGTCGACGAGCAGGCGCTGGCCGACGCGATCGCCGAGGGCCGGGTCGCCGGTGCCGGCGTCGACGTGTACGCCAAGGAGCCGTGCACCTCCTCGCCGCTGTTCGCCTTCGACAACGTGGTGGCGACTCCGCACCTGGGCGCGTCCACCCACGAGGCGCAGGACAAGGCCGGTCTGGCCGTGGCCAAGAGCGTCAAGCTGGCGTTGCAGGGCGAGTTCGTGCCGGACGCGGTGAACGTGCAGGCCGGTGGCGTCGTCGCCGAGGACGTCCGGCCGCTGCTGCCGCTGGCCGAGAAGCTGGGCCGGGCGTTCACCGCCGTGGCCGGCGGGGTGGCCGCCAGCGTCACCGTCGAGGTGCGCGGCGAGATCATCAACCACGACGTGTCGGTGCTCAAGCTCGCCGCCACCAAGGGGCTGTTCAGCTCGGTGGTCGAGGAGCAGGTCACCTACGTCAACGCGCCGCACCTGGCCGCCGAGCGGGGTGTCGAGGTGACCCTCGCGACCCAGGCCGAGACGGTCGACCACCCGAACCTGGTCACCGTGCGGGGCGCGCTGCCCGACGGCCGTACGGTCAGCGTCTCCGGCACCGTCGCCCACACCGGTGCCCGCGACGTCATCAAGCTGACCGAGGTGGACGGGTTCGACGTGGAGATCGGCGCGGAGGGCATCCTGCTCTTCCTGCGCTACGCCGACCGGCCGGGTGTGGTCGGCACCGTCGGCACGCTGCTCGGCGAGGCCGGCATCAACATCGCCGCCATGCAGGTGGCCCGCCGGGAGGCCGGCGGCGAGACCCTGATGACCCTCACCGTCGACCAGGCGCTCGGGGCGGACCTGCTCACCTCGGCCGCCGACTCGATCGGGGCGACCGCCGCGAGCGCGGCCGACCTGCGCGACGAGTAGTCGCACCCGCACGGTTGACGGCGGAGGGCCCGGCCGCACGGCCGGGCCCTCCGCCGTCCACACCCGACCGTCACGGGTGGTGGCGTCAGCGGGCGAGGCGCGACGGCGGCGGGTAGACCGAACCGTCCTGGGGGTCGAAGAGCATCAGGTCGTACTCGCCGGCCAGCCGCTCGATGTCGAGCAGCACCTGGTCGTCGCAGGTCGGTACGAGGTTCAGCGCCACGTGGTCGGCCGCCGCGTGCAGCGGTGACACCTCCCAGGGGGTGCCCTGGTGGGCGGGCCGGTCGGGGTACGAGGCGGTGATGGCGCGGTAGAAGCCCACCACCCGGGGGTCGGGATACCGCTCGCCGTGCCGCCCCTCGTGGCACTGCCGCACCGCCGCCCGGACGTCCTCGGGCGTGGCTCCGTCGTGGAGGGCCCACACGCTCAGATCGAAACTCACGGCGGACAGCGTGCCATCACCCGGGGGTCGGAGCGACACTGACCCGCCGTGATCGCCGCGGGTGGTCGTGAGTGTACGGAGAAACACGGTCCGCTGTGGAGCCTCTTGCGTCGAGTTGCGTCGATTCGCTAGCGTACCGGAGCGGCCATCGGGAAAGTCGGAAAGTCGACCCGTCTTCGGGTGACGGGGCCGAGCGTCCGGCCGGCCGGTCCGCACCCCTCGAATGCGCGAGCCACGCGCACTCGTCGCTGACCGGCCCCCACGGTCGTTGCCGAGACCGTGGGGGCCGATCGCCGACCCGTCGACCGCGCCACCCCGTGGACCCCCTCCACAGGTCGGCCGACGCGCCGCGACACCGCTCAGCGGCGTCGGTGGGCGAAGAGAGCCTGATAGGCCGAGTCGGCGCGGAACCACGACAGTCCCACCGGCCCGGCCGCGTACAACGCGGTCGCGTAGGCGTCGGCCACCGCCAGGTCCGGGCCGACGACGGTCGCGGCGACCAGATGCCCGGCCGGTTCGCCGGTGTGCGGGTCGACCACGTGCCCCTGCCGGCCGCTGACCCCGGAGGTGCCCACCGCGCCGGCCGTCATCTCCAACACCAGCGGGGCCCGCCGGCCGTCGGTCGGGTGGTGCACCGCCACCCGCCACGGTCCGCCGTGCGCGGCGTGTCCGCGTACCGTCAGGTCGGCCCCGGAGAGCACCGCGTAGTCGGTGATGCCGGCGGCGCGCAACCGGGCCGCGGCCCGTTCCACCGCCCAGCCGTTGAGCAGGCCGCCGGGGTCGAAGCCGCCGGGGACGGCCCAGGCGTCGAACCAGCCGTCGGTGGCGGCCCGCATGGCCGCGCAACGGTCGACCAGGTCGGTCAGCGGCGGGTACGACTCGGGGCTGATCTCGCCGCGTCGCAGCCGGGAGACCAGGCTCTGCGGCCGGTTCGGTCCGTAGGTGAGGTCGATCGCCCGCAGTTCGGCGACGGCGTCGCGCAGCGCGTCGCCCACCGCCCGCCGGCCCAGGGCCTCGGGGGCGTTGAGTAGGAGCGAGTACTCGGCGGTGCCGGTCCGGACGGAGTGCTGCACGGCGATCCGGCCGCCGGGCGCGTCACCGGCGGAGTCGAGGCGGTGGCTGCGGGTGCCCAGGCGCAGGTCGGGGCGGCGGCGGGAGAACGCTGTCTGGTCCACCCAGCGGGTACGCGGTTGCTCGTCCAGTCGGCCTGGCCCCCGCTGCTGCTCGGTCCGCATCACGCTGCTCCTTCACCGACGGTGCCGCGGCGTCGCGGCCGGTCCGTCCCGGGCCCCCGCGACCCGTCCTGCACCGACCCTAGGCAGTGGAGATGACCGCACCATGAATGCTGCCTGGGAGCCTGCTGAGCATTTCCGCCTCCCAGATGGTGGAAGGCGCGTACCGGGAGGCGGGACGGGGACGTACCGTTGCGCACAGCGGACGAGGTGAGGAGCAGCAGGTGGCACGGATCGCGGTGGTGGCCGGGGACGGGATCGGACCCGAGGTGGTCGCGCAGGCCCTCAAGGTCCTCGACGCCGTGCTTCCCGGCGTCGAGGCCACGCACTACGACCTCGGCGCGGCGCGGTACCACCGCACCGGCGAGGTGCTGCCCGACTCGGTGCTGACCGAGCTGGCCGGCCACGACGCCATCCTGCTCGGCGCGGTCGGCGACCCCACCGTGCCGCCCGGCGTGCTGGAGCGTGGCCTGCTGCTGAAGCTGCGCTTCGCCTTCGACCAGTACGTCAACCTGCGCCCGTCCCGGCTCTGGCCGGGGGTGCCCGGCCCGCTGGCCAACGTCAAGCCGGGCGAGGTCGACCTGGTCGTCGTCCGGGAGGGGACCGAGGGGCTCTACGCGGGGGCCGGCGGCAGCCTGCACCGCGACACCCCGGCCGAGGTGGCCACCGAGGAGAGCCTGAACACCCGGCACGGGGTGGAACGGGTCATCCGGGACGCCTTCGCCCGGGCCGGTCGCCGTGAGCGTCGCAAGGTCACCCTGGTGCACAAGACCAACGTGCTGACCCACGCCGGCTCGCTGTGGGCCCGCGCCTTCGCGGCCGTCGCCGCCGAGCACCCCGACGTCACCACCGAGTACCAGCACGTCGACGCCGCCGCCATGTTCCTGGTCACCCAGCCCCAGCGGTACGACGTGGTGGTCACCGACAACCTGTTCGGCGACATCCTCACCGACATCGCCGCCGCGGTCACCGGGGGGATCGGGCTGGCCGCCAGCGGCTGCATCAACCCCACCGGGGCGTACCCGTCGATGTTCGAGCCGGTGCACGGCTCCGCGCCGGACATCGCCGGCAAGGGGGTCGCCGACCCGGTGGCCGCGGTGCTCTCCGCCGCGCTCCTGCTCGACCAGCTCGGCCACGCCGACGCCGCCGCCCGGGTGACCGACGCGGTCGCCGCCGAGCTGGCCGGCCGGACCCCGGGTGTGGCGTTGCGCACCGACGAGGTGGGGGACCGGCTCGCCGCGCAGGCGGTGGCCTGACCGCCACGGGAAGTGGAGCTATCCACTGAACGACCGTTCGGGGTAGGTTTCTGGAACGTCAGCCCGGTGCGTGGTTCCCGCGTGCCGTCGATCCGCAGGGAGGTCAGCGCGATGAGCGGTGGTGACATGCTCGATTTCGAGATCCGTCGGAATCCCGCGCCGGTATCCGCCGCCGAGCGGGCCGCCCTGCTGGTCGACCCCGGCTTCGGCCGGGTCTTCACCGACCACATGGTGACCATCCGCTACGCCGACGGCAAGGGCTGGTACGACCCCCGGGTCGAGGCCCGCGCGCCGATCCCGATGGACCCGGCCAGCGCCGTCCTGCACTACGCGCAGGAGATCTTCGAGGGGTTGAAGGCGTACCGCAGGGCCGACGGTTCGGTGACCATCTTCCGGCCGGAGGCCAACGCCGCCCGGTTCATCGCCTCCGCCCGGCGGCTGGCCATGCCGGAGCTGCCGGCGGAGCTGTTCGTCGAGTCGCTGCGCAAGCTGGTCGAGATCGACCGGGACTGGATCCCCGAGGCCGCCGACGCCAGCCTCTACCTGCGGCCGTTCATGTTCGCCAGCGAGGTCTTCCTCGGCGTCCGCCCGTCCCGGGAGTACCTCTACTGCGTCATCGCCTCGCCTGCCGGTTCCTACTTCTCCGGCGGGGTGAAGCCGGTCACCGTCTGGGTCTCCCCGGACTACACCCGGGCCGCCCCCGGCGGCACCGGCGCGGCCAAGTGCGGCGGCAACTACGCGGCGTCGCTGTCCGCCCAGGCCGAGGCGATCGAGGCCGGCTGCGACCAGGTGGTCTTCCTCGACGCGGTCGAGCGCCGCTACGTCGAGGAACTGGGTGGCATGAACGTCTTCTTCGTCTACGACGACGACACCCTGGTCACCCCGCCGCTGACCGGCACCATCCTGCCGGGCATCACCCGGGACGCGCTGCTCGCCCTGGCCACCGCCGCCGGGCACCGGGTCGTCGAACGTCCGGTCAGCTTCGCCGAGTGGCAGGCCGACGCCGAGAGCGGCCGGCTGCGTGAGGTCTTCGCCTGCGGCACCGCCGCGGTGATCACCCCGATCGCCCGGGTGCGACACCCCGGCGGCGAGTTCGTGATCGGCGGTGGTGAGCCGGGCCGGGCCACCTCGGCGTTGCGGGAGCAGTTGGTGGCGGTCCAGCGGGGCGACGCCCCCGACCCGCACGGCTGGGTCACGCACATCCGCTGACCACCCCAGGGGGCGGGGTCACCGCGGCGCAGGCGGCTCCAACAGGTGGTCGCGCAGGGCGGCGAGCTGGGCGTCGGTGACGCCGGCATGCCGCAGGTAGTCCTCGACCGAGCCGTGCCGCTGGCGCAGCTCGGCGAGGAAGAGCGACATCGCCTCGGCGGGGGAGCCGAGGAAGGGGGCGGGCGGCGCGTCGGCGTCCGGCATGGCCTCGGCCAGCCAGGCGCTGAACCGCTGGGACGCCTCGGTGCTCAGCGCGTAGTCCTCGGCGACCTGCTCGTCGTCGACGCCGAGCGCCGAGAGGGTCAGCGCGCAGACGATGCCGGTGCGGTCCTTGCCGGCGACGCAGTGCACCAGGACGGGCGCGTTGGCGCTGTCGGCGATCAGTCCGACCGCCTCGGCCAGCCCGGCGGTGCCGGTCTCGGCGAGGTCGGCGTACCGGTCGGCGAGGTAGCGGGCCAGGCTGGAGTCCGGCTCGTGGCGGCTCAGCGCCCAGTCGGCGTGCTCGGGGTGGATGTGCCGGTAGGCCAGGCCGTCGAGGTCGGGCACCCGGCCGTCCCGGTCGACCTCGGTCGGGCGGCGCAGGTCGATCACCGTACGGATGCCGAGGGCGCTGAACGCGTCCCGGTCGGTGCCGTCGATGCGGTGCGGGGAGTCCGAGCGGTAGAGCCGGCCCCAGCGGACGGTGTGACGGTCGTGGCCGGGATAGCCGCCGACGTCGCGGAAGTTGAACATCGCGGAGAACGGGATGCGGCGGCTGCTCTCGGTGGGATCCACCCGGACACGGTAGCGGCCGGCGGGGCGGGGTCGCCGCCCCGCCGGCCGCTACGGTCGATCGACCGCCGTGCCTGCCGGTGCCGGTCGGCCGCTACCGGGCGGTGCCTGGCGGCAGGTTGCCGTAGGTGTCGTCGTAGTAGCCGCCCAGCTTGTCGCGGAAGGCCGCGTCGCTGTGGCTGTTCCCGTCGTACTCGGGGGCGGCCTTGATCTGGTCCCTGGTGCGGTCGACGTGGACCTTCCGGTCGTCGTGGTCGACCTGGTTGACGGTGCCGGCCGGGAGCATCACCTTCTTGCCGAAGATCCACGGCCCGGTGTCGACGACGAGGTAGCTGCCGCCGACCTCGTGGCTGGCCTCGTCGATCCTGCCGACGCCACCGTCGGTCGCCGCGACCCGGTAGCCGACCAGGTCGGCGTCGGCCACCCCGGCCTCGTCCCGGTAGGTCCACGGGTCGAACGCCCCGCCGGGAGCGCCGCCCGGGATCGCGCCCTGACCGTCGTCGACCATCGGGTCGGTGACGCCGTGTGTGCTGTGCGGGTCGAGCCTGTCCATCGGAAACCCCTGCCTCGGCTGTCGTGGTCGGAGATGAGCGCCCCGTGTCCGTGATCCGGGCTACCCCCGGGCAGACGTGGCACACACCACGTCCCGGGATGTGGATTCTGTCTCCCAGAACCCGGATGGAGTGGCAGAGTGGCGACCGTGACCAGCTCTGCCCGCATTATTGGCAGCTAGCGCGCCGGCCTCCCCTCTGCCGAGCGCGCAGACCTCCCGCATCCGCGGGGGGTCTTTTTGTTGCTCCCCCCACGTTCCGAGGAAGGGACTCTCGATGACGTTCCAGGTCTACGACACCACGCTGCGTGACGGTGCCCAGCGCGAGGGGCTCAGCTACTCGGTGATCGACAAGCTGGCGGTGGCCCGCCTGCTCGACGAGTTCGGCGTCGGCTTCATCGAGGGCGGGTGGCCGGGCGCCGTACCGAAGGACACCGAGTTCTTCCGCCGCGCCCGCACCGAGCTGGAGCTGCGGCACGCCCTGCTGGTCGCGTTCGGGGCCACCCGCAAGGCCGGGGTCGCCGTCGCCGACGACCCGCAGGTGCGCGCGCTGCTCGACGCGCAGACCCCGGCCGTCGCCCTGGTCGCCAAGGCCGACATCCGGCACGTCGAACGTGCGCTGCGCACCACCGGCGCGGAGAACCTGGCGATGGTCCGGGACACGGTCGCCCACCTGGTCGCGCAGGGGCGACGGGTCTTCGTCGACGGTGAGCACTTCTTCGACGGGTTCCGGCACGACCCGGCCTACACCGCCTCGGTGGTCGAGACCGCGCTCGCCGCCGGGGCCGAACGGTTCGTGCTCTGCGACACCAACGGCGGGATGCTGCCGTCCCGGGTGACCGCCGCCATCGCCGACCTGACCGCCCGGACCGGGATCGCCCCGGAACTGCTCGGTATGCACGCCCAGAACGACACTGCCTGCGCGGTGGCGAACACCATCGCGGCCGTCGAGGCCGGGGTGCGGCACGTGCAGGGCACCGCCAACGGGTACGGCGAGCGCCCCGGTAACGCCGACCTCTTCGCTGTCGTGGCGAACCTCCAGCTCAAGCTCGGGCTGCCCGTCCTGCCGGACGGCTGCCTGGACCAGATGGTGCGGGTCTCGCACGCCATCGCCGAGATCGCCAACATCGCCCCCGACACCCACCAGGCGTACGCCGGGGCCGCCGCCTTCGCCCACAAGGCGGGGCTGCACGCGAGCGCGATCAAGGTCGACCCGTTGCTCTACAACCACGTGGACCCGTCGGTGGTGGGCAACGACATGCGGATCCTGGTGACCGAGATGGCCGGCCGGGCCAGCATCGAGTTGAAGAGCCGCGAGCTGGGTCTGGACCTGGCCGGCCATCCGGACGCCGTGTCGAAGGTGACCGCCCGGGTCAAGGAGCTGGAGGCGGGCGGCTGGTCGTTCGAGGCCGCCGACGCCTCGTTCGAGCTGCTGGTCCGCTCCGAACTGCCGGACGCCGCCCCGGTGCGGCCGTTCGCGCTGGAGTCGTACCGGGTGCTGGTGGAGCACCGGGAGGACGGGGAGGTGATCTCCGAGGCGACCGTGAAGATCCGGGTACGCGGCGAGCGGGTGATCGCCACCGCCGAGGGCAACGGCCCGGTCAACGCCCTGGACGAGGCGCTGCGGGTCGGCCTGTCTCGGCACTACCCGGAGCTGCGCGACTTCGAGCTGGCCGACTACAAGGTGCGCATCCTGGAGGGCACCCACGGCACCGGGGCGGTGACCCGGGTGCTGGTGGAGACCGCCGACGGTGCCGGCCGGGACTGGACCACCGTGGGCGTGCACCCCAACGTGGTCGAGGCGTCCTGGCACGCCCTCGTCGACGCTCTCACCTACGGCCTGGACCGCGCGGCGGTGTGAGCTGGGTGGTGGCCGGCACCGGGGCCGTCGGCACGGCGGCCAGTCTGGTGGCGGATGCTGTTTCCGCCGGCCGCCGGAGCCGTTCCGTGAATGGTCGAGAGTTCATGTTTCGCAATTTCCAACATCGTTTTCAGGATGATAAAACGGGTTGGTCGGCTATTGACGCTCCGCTTTTGACGATGCTACGTTCCTCCTCGTTGAGGTGCCGCAACAGAGCGTAGTTTTCCCAGCTCAGGCCGGTTGGAAGGGTTGCTTTTTCGCCATTTCCGGCGCGGGTGGACGTCTTTCCGCCCACGTCAATTCCGGCTCGATCGCACCAGCTCGATCCGGCTCGCCGTACGGCGGGTCGGCCGTATTGCCACGGTCACAAAAGGGAGACCTGTCATGGCCACATTCTTCAGGCGTAAGGCGGCGGCGGTGACGCTCGGCGTCCTGGCGCTCACCCTGGCCGGCGGCGGGATCGCCGTCGCCCAACCGGCGACCAAGGCTCCGGCCGAGGTGGCTCAGCCCGGGGCGCGGCTGGCCGGTGCCACCGGTCAGCCACCGGTGACGGCGGCCCAAGCCAAGCAGGCCCGCGCGGCGCTCAAGGCCTCGCTCGCCCCGCCAGCCTCGGGTTCGGTCGCCTGGGCGGTCGTCGCCAGCAACGGCACCCTGCTCCAGCACTCGGCGAACGTCTTCTCGTCGACCCGGTACGGCACCGGCCAGTACGAGGTGCTGGTCGACTACAGCGTGGTCGGGAAGGCGTTCCAGGCCACCATCGGCACCAACGACCAGTTCAACGTGCCGCCGGCCGGCGAGATCGCGGTCGCCCCACGCAACCAGACACCGAACGGCGTCTTCATCCAGACGTTCAGCTCCAGCGGATCGGTGTCGAACAAGCCGTTCCACCTGTTCATCGCCAACTGAGGCATGGACCCGTCGGCGGTGCCGGCCCCCACCGGGGGTCGGCACCGTCTGCTGTGGACCCCGTCACCCGTCGCGGGTCGGGCGCGGATCACCCGGTGACGCACGCATTGCGCCGCCGCACGGCGTTGCCGCCCCGACGGGCCGGTCGTCCCGGTCCGGGGCGAATCGGCCCGTCGCGGACGGAAATTCCGACGTTTGCCGGCCGGTGACCCCGGGAAGCAAGCACCGTGACGGACATCTCGGACACCCTGGCCAGCCTGCCCCGCCCGGTCGATGCCGACGCGGCGGGCGCCGAGTTGGAACAGACCCTCTTCGAGGTCAAACGCGTGATCGTCGGGCAGGATCGGCTCGTCGAACGGCTGCTCACCGCGCTGATCGCCGACGGCCACTGCCTCCTGGAGGGGGTGCCCGGCGTGGCCAAGACGCTGGCCGCACAGACCCTCGCCACCGTCGTCGGCGGCACCTTCACCCGCATCCAGTTCACCCCCGACCTGGTCCCCTCCGACATCGTCGGCACCCGGATCTACCGGGCCTCGACCGAGAACTTCGACGTCGAACTGGGCCCGATCATGGCCAACCTGGTGCTCGCCGACGAAATCAACCGGGCCCCGGCCAAGGTGCAGTCCGCGCTGCTGGAGGCGATGGCCGAACGGCAGGTCACCATCGGCGGGCGGAGCTGGCCGGTGCCGGAGCCGTTCCTGGTGCTGGCCACCCAGAACCCGATCGAGTCCGAGGGGGTCTACCAGCTCCCCGAGGCGCAGCGGGACCGCTTCCTCATGAAGATCGTCGTCGACTACCCGGGCGACGCCGACGAGCTGGCCATCCTCTACCGGATGAGCAGCGACCGGCCCCGCCCCCGCCAGGTGCTCGACCCGGTCCGGTTGCGTGACTACCAGCGCCGGGCCGCCCAGGTCTTCGTGCACCACGCGCTCGCCGAGTACGTGGTCCGGCTGATCCTCGCCACCCGCGACCCGGGCCGCTTCGGGCTGCCGGAGATCGCCCCGATGCTGGCGTACGGGGCGAGCCCCCGGGCCACCCTCGGCCTGGTCGCCGCCGCCCGCGCCCAGGCGCTGCTGCGGGGCCGCGAGTACGTGCTCCCCGACGACGTCCGCGAACTCGCTGTCGACGTGCTCGCCCACCGACTGGTGCTCTCGTTCGACGCGGTCGCCGACGGGGTCAGCGCCGAGGCGGTGGTGCACCGGCTGGTCCAGGCGGTGCCGCCCCCGGTGCTCGCCACCGGCCACCCCGAGTACACGCCCGACCTGGCGGCGGCGTGAGCGCCCCGGCCGCCCCGGCCGGCCCGACGCTTGCCGACCTCGCCCCCGAACAGCGGCTGCGCCGCCTCGAACTGACCGTCACCCGCCGGCTGGACGGGCTGCTCCACGGTCAGCTGCGCGGCCTGCTGCCCGGCCCCGGCAGCGAGATCGCCGGCAGCCGCGAGTACCGCCCCGGCGAGGACGAGGTACGCCGGATGGACTGGGCGGTCACCGCCCGTACCACCGTCCCGCACGTCCGCGAGGTCGACGCCGACCGGGAGCTGACCACCTGGCTGCTGGTCGACGCCAGCCCCAGCATGGAGTACGGCACCGCCGCGCTGGACAAGCGGGAACTGTCAGTGGCCGCCGTCGCCGCGGTCGGCTTCCTCACCGCCGGCACCGGCAACCGGCTCGGCGCACAGGTGCTCGGCAGCGACGGACTGCGCCGGTTCCCGGCCCGCTGCGGGCGTACCCACCTGCTGAGCCTGCTCCGCGCGCTGCTGCACGCCCCCCGGGTGGACGACACGGCACGGGCCACCCCGCCGGCCGGCCCCGACCTGACCGCAGCGCTCGCCGCGGTGCAGCGGGTCGCCGTCCGGCGGGGGCTGGTGGTGGTGGTCTCCGACTTCCTCGACGGGCTGCCCGACGACCACGACGCCACCACCGGGTGGGAG
The DNA here is from genome assembly GCF_030518815.1 of Micromonospora cynarisoli. Lineage (NCBI taxonomy): Bacteria > Bacillati > Actinomycetota > Actinomycetes > Micromonosporales > Micromonosporaceae > Micromonospora > Micromonospora cynarisoli. The sequence goes on from NZ_CP130426.1 coordinate 6,319,077, forward strand.
CCGGCGCTGCGTCGCCTCGCCGCCCGGCACCAGGTGCTCGCGGTCGAGGTGACCGACCCGCGTGAGCTGGAACTGCCCGACGTCGGCCTGATCACCCTGGCCGACCCGGAGACCGGCCGGCGGCGCGAGGTGTGGACCGGCGACCCGGAGCTGCGCCGCCGGTACGCCGGTGCCGCCGCCGCGCAACGCGCCCAGGTGGCCCGCGCGCTGCGCCGCAGCGGAGCCGACCACCTGGCGTTGCGGACCGACCGGGACTGGACCGCCGACATCGTGCGGCACGTGCACGCCCAGCGTCGGCTGGCGGCGTCCGCCGCGCCCCGGGGAGGTGTCGCGTGAACTGGCAGTCACCCGCCCGGCTCCTGCTGCTGCTCGGGGTGGCCGCGCTGGCCGCCGGCTACCTGCTGGCGCAGCGCCGGCGCAGCCGGTACGCGGTCCGCTTCACCAACCTGCGCCTGCTCGACCGGGTCGCCCCGCAGCGGCCCGCCTGGCGGCGGCACGTGCCCGCCGGTCTGTTCCTGGCCATGCTGGCGCTGCTGGTGGTCGGCTTCGCCCGACCCACCGCCGAGGTACGGGTGCCCCGCGAGCGGGCCACCGTGATGGTCGCCGTGGACGTCTCCACGTCGATGCTCGCCACCGACGTGGAACCGGACCGGTTGGCCGCCGCCAAGGAGGCCGCCCGGGACTTCGTCGACGGGCTGCCCGACGAGTTCAACGTGGGGCTGGTCGCGTTCGCCGGCAGCGCCGCGGTGCTGGTGCCGCCGAGCACCGACCGGGGCGCCCTGCACGACGGGATCGACCGGCTCGCCGAGGGAATCACCGGGGTGCAGGGCACCGCCATCGGCGAGGCGATCAGCGCCTGTCTCGGCGCGGTGAAGAGCCTCGACGGGAAGGCGGCCAAGCAACCACCGCCGGCCCGGGTCGTCCTGCTCTCCGACGGGGCGAACACCTCCGGCGCCGACCCGATGGAGGCGGCTGCGGCGGCCGTCGCGGCGAAGGTCCCGGTGCACACCATCTCGTTCGGCACCCCGGGCGGCTTCGTCGACCGGGGTGGCCGGCCGATCCAGGTGCCGGTCGACGGGCAGACCCTACGGGCGGTCGCCGACCAGACCGGGGGCGGGTTCCACGAGGCGGGCAGCAGCGCCGAACTGCGCGACGTGTACGAGGACATCGGCTCCTCCGTCGGCTACCGCAAGGAACGTCAGGACATCTCCGCCCGGTTCATCGGGCTCGGGCTGGTCTTCGCCATGGGTGCGGCGGCCGGGTCGATGCGCTGGTTCTCCCGCCTGCCCTGAGCGGGACCGTGCTGGCCCGCCTGCCCTGATCCGTCGCAGCGCACAGTGAGGAGCGGACGTATGGCAGTACCGACCGGCCTGGGGGAGCCCCGGGGCCCCTGGTTCCTCTCACCCGACCTGGGGCCGGACGGCCGACCCCGGTGGGACGTACCGTCGCCGGGAGAGGACCCGTCCCGGCGGCGCTGGCGCGGGCGGTTGTGGACCGCCGTGGCGGTGGTCGCCCTGTCCACCGTCTCCGGTGCGGCGGCCGGCGGCTGGGTGGCCGGCCAGGACGGCGCGGGCCCGACGGCGGCCTCCGCCGCCCCGGTCCCGGCGGAACTGGTCACCGCGGCCCAGAAGACCGTTCCGGGGGTGGTGTCCGTGCTGGTCGGCGGCGGCACCGCCGGGCAGTCGGCGACCGGCTCCGGCTTCGCCATCGACAACGAGCAGCACATCGTCACCAACGACCACATCCTGGCCAAGGGGGGTGGTGGCGCGGTGACCGTGGAGATGCCGGACGGCCGCCGGTACGCCGCCGAGGTGGTGGGCCGGGAGCCGGGCAGCGACCTGGCCGTGCTGAAGGTGCCGTCGGCCGCCGGGTTGGCCCCGTTGCCGCTGGCCAAGCCCCGGTCCACCCGGGTCGGCGAACCGGTGCTCGCGGTCGGCTCGCCGCTCGGCCTGGCCGGGACGGTGACCGCCGGGATCGTCAGCGCCCTCAACCGGCAGGTACGGCTGGGCACCAGCCGGCGCAGCGCGGTGCAGACCGACGCGTCGATCAACCCGGGCAACTCCGGCGGTCCGCTGGTCAACGCCCGGGGCGAGGTGGTCGGGGTGAACACGGCGATCGCCACCATCGACGGCAGTGGGTCGATCGGCATCGGCTTCGCCATCCCCATCGACCAGGTGCAGCAGACGGCCGACACCATCATCGGCAAGGGCGGCTGAGCCGTGTCGCCTGACAATGGCGGCTGTGACCAGGTAAAACTTACAGATGTCGAGGTCAGAGCCATCAGTCTATAGAAATATGACGCTAAATGTGGATACTGGCGTGGGTGGAGCTACCTCTCATCGCGTTGCTGCTGGTGGTGGGCCTCGTCGTCGGCTGGGGAGTCGGCGCGCGGTACGCCCGCGCCCGCCGTGGCTGGACCGACTACCGGGCCGCCAGGCGGGCCGTCCCGGGTGCCCGCCGGGCCGCCCTCGTGCTGGTCCGGGCGGTCTTCACCCGGGTCGGGGTGATCGCGCTGCTGCTGTTCGGCGCGGTCGCCTACGCCACCGTCGGGCCCGACCACGACCGGGCCGAACCGGCACCCGGACCCGCGCCCTCGGCGACCGTGACGCCCACCGGCGGCCGGGGGCGCTAACCTCGCCTGATGGACGACGGATTGCGGGTGACCGACAGGTGGACCGTGCCCGCCGCCGAGCTGCGGGAACGCTTCTCCCGCTCGTCCGGACCGGGCGGGCAGGGCGTCAACACCACCGACTCCCGGGTCGAGTTGAGCTTCGACGTGGCCGGCACCACCAGCCTGCCTCCGGCGCTGCGCGAGCGGGTGCGGGAACGGCTCGCCGGCCGGCTCGTCGACGGGGTGCTCACCATCGCCGCCAGCGAGCACCGCGCCCAACTGGCCAACCGGGAGGCGGCCCGGGAACGGCTGGTTGCCCTGCTGCGTGAGGCCGTCGCCCCGCCCCCGCCGCCCCGGCGTCCCACCCGACCCTCCCGGGGCGCCAAGGAACGTCGGCTGGCCGACAAGAAGCGCCAGTCCCAGCGCAAACGGGACCGCCGCGCCGACGGCGACTGACCGCCGGCCGCGCCGGCGGCAGAAAACCCGGGCCCAGGCGGGCCCGCGCTGCCTAGGCTGGCGGGCATGTCCACCGACACCCTGGTCACCCTCGCCGGCACCGTCGCGCTCGCCTGCGCCCCCGACGGGCCGAGGATCTGCGGCGGCGACGACGCCACCGACGTGATCGGCGCGGCGCTGGGCCACGGGGTCGACCTGGTGGTGCTTCCGGTACGCCGGCTCGCCGTCGAGTTCTTCACGCTGCGTACCGGGGTGGCGGGCGCGGTGGTGCAGAAGTTCGTCAACTACCGGCTGCGGCTGGCCGTGGTCGGTGACATCTCCGGGCACGTCGAGCGGAGCACCGCCCTGCGCGACTTCGTCGCCGAGGCCAACCGGGGCGGCCAGCTCTGGTTCGTCGACACCACGGCCGAGCTGGAGGAGCGGCTGCGTGTCGAAGCGCTTCGCCAGGATGCGGGAGGGCGTTGAGCCGGGGCGGCCGGTCTGGTGGGATGTCCGTGGGAGCAACCGGGCCGTCACCGACCGCACGTCGTCACGTGACAGGAGTCCCCTCACCATGCTCCGAAGGCCGTTCCTCTCCGCCCTGCTCGCCGCGTTCGCGGCCGTTCCCCTCACCCTGCTCGTCGGGCTGGTCGCCACCCCGGCTGCCCACCCCGCCGCCGCCACCCCGGTACGCGTCATGCCGCTCGGCGACTCGATCACCGGCTCGCCCGGCTGCTGGCGTTCCCTGCTGTGGAACCGCCTCCAGTCCACCGGCCACACCGACGTCGACTTCGTCGGCACCCTCGGCCCGCAGGGCTGCGGGCAGCCGTACGACGGGGACAACGAGGGTCACGGCGGCTACCTGGTGACGAACGTCGCCAACCAGAACCTGCTGCCCGGCTGGCTCGCCGCGACCCGCCCCGACGTCGTGCTCATGCACTTCGGCACCAACGACGTGTGGAGCAACATCGCCCCGGCCACCATCCTCGCCGCGTACTCGAAGCTGGTGGACCAGATGCGGGCCAGCAACCCGGCGATGCGGATCATCGTCGCCAAGATCATCCCGATGGCGCCGTCGAGCTGCGCCGAGTGCGGACAGCGGGCGGTGGCCCTGAACGCCGTGATCGACGGCTGGGCGGCGGGGAAGACCACCGCCGTGTCGCCGATCGTCGTGGTCGACCAGTGGACCGGATTCAGCACCGCCACCGACACCTACGACGGGGTGCACCCCAACGCGGCGGGCGACCAGAAGATGTCCGACAGGTGGTACCCGGCGCTGGTGGCCGCCCTCGGCGGGGTCACCCCGACGCCCAGCCCGACCGGCACGCCCAGCCCCACCAACTCGCCGAGCCCGACGGTCGGTCCCACGGTCCCGCCCACCGGGTCACCCACGGTCGACCCGCCGACCACCTCACCGCCGGCCGGGGTGGCCTGCACCGCCAGCTACCGGATCACCAACCAGTGGCAGGGCGGACACCAGGGCGAGGTGACCGTACGCAGCACCGGCACCGCGCGGACCACCGGCTGGCGGGTCACCTTCACCCTGCCCGCCGGGCAGCAGATCACCCAGACCTGGAACGCCGACCTGATCCAGACCGGCGGCGCGGTCACCGCCCGCAACGTGAACTGGAACGGCGCGCTCACCCCGGCCGCCGAGGCCACCTTCGGGTTCCTCGGCACCAACACCGGCACCGCCACCGCCCCCTCGGCGACCTGCACCGCCAGTTGATCCGACGAGGGTCCGGGCCCCGGCCCGGACCCTCATCCGGGTCAGCCGGAGGCCGCCGTGGCGTGGTCCAGGGCGGTCAGCAGGCGGGCGCGCAGCACGGCGGCCCGCTCGGCGAAGCCGCGCTGGGCCGCCGCGTACTCGGCCCGCCCCTCGGCGCTCTCCACCCGCACCGGCGGGTAGCCGAGGGCGGCCAGATCGTAGGGGCTGGCCCGCATGTCCAGCGCCCGGATCTGCCGGGCCAGCGCGAAACAGTCCGCCACCAGCTCCGCGGCGACCAGCGGGGAGAGCTTGTACGCCCACTTGTAGAGATCCATGTTGGCGTGCAGACACCCCGGCTGCTCCAGCGCGTGCTGGGTGTCCCGGCTCGGCTGGAGCACGTTCAGCGGCCGGGCCGGCGCGGTGAAGAACCGGAACGCGTCGAAGTGGCTGCACCGCACGCCCCGCTCGCGTACCACGGCGGCGGTGTCGTCCGGGCTGAGCCGCAGCGGCCAGGCGTTGTGCCGGACCTCCTCCTGGGTCTGCCGGTAGACCATCGCCCACTCGTGCATCCCGAAGCAGCCCAGGTGCGCCGGCCGGCCGGCGGTCGCGGCCAGCAGCTCCCTGATCCAGCCGATCGAGTCGGCGCGCCGTGCGCGTACCCGCTCGGTGTCGAGGGTGACCCCGGCGTGGTCGGCGCGGTAGTCCCGGCCGAACTCGGCCGGGTCGGCGTCCCGCAGCAGCACCCCCGCGCCCGGATGCCAACGGCGCAACTGCGCCGGCCGGTAGGAGTAGTAGGTGAAGAGGAAGTCCTCCACCGGATGCCGGCCGCCGGTGCGACGGCGGGCCAGGTGCGGGTCCAGCCAGCCGGCCACCCGCGCCGCGTGGGCCGCCCGCCGGGCCTGCCAGTCGGCCGCGTCGAGGGCGGCGGGGGCGAGGGCGGCGGTCACACCTGTCAGGGTACGACCGCCGCCCGCCCCCGGTCAGGGCACGTCCACCCGGACCCCGGCGGAGAACACCCCGCTGCGCAGCTCCAACTGCTTCGGCTTCTGCGCGCCGTGCACGGTGAAGACCAGCGGCAGCACCACCCGGCTGCCCGCCGAGACGGGCTGGGCGAAGACGTCACGTCCCAGGTTCGCCAGCCGGGTGGCGTCCTCGTCGGTGCTCACCCAGGTCCCACCCGGCAGGTACGCGCGCTGGAGCTGACCGTGCCAGCTCTGCTGCTCCGGGGTGACGTTGCGCACCCCGACCGTGGCCTGGCACTGCTGGCTGGCGACCCTCGCGGTGGCGCAGACCACCCGGTAGACGGTGAACTCGAACGCCTTCTCCCGCAGCGGGGTGCCGACGGGGCCGGTCATGGTGGTGCCCGTCCACGCCCCGGCGGTCGGCTGCTTGGTGGTGTCGATGGCGGCGACCTGGCGGGTGGCCGTCCAGGCGGCGGCGAAGACCACGCCGGCCAGCACCGTCGCGGCCACCCCCACCACCAGCCACACCGACGGGCTGCGGCGTCGCCCGACCTGTCCGGGTACGGCGGGGCGCGGGTACACCGTCCCGCCACCCGGGGCCGCCGGGCCGCCCGCGTACGGCGGGGTGCCGGCCGCCACCGGCGCGGTGCCGGTCGGCTCGATCCCGCCCGCCCGTCGCCGGGCCCGCCGCCACCACCAGAGCGCGCCGGCCAGCAGCGCCAGCACCACCAGGGCCGCGCCGAGCAGGATCGGCGGCTGCCGCCAGGTCGGCGTCGCGGGCACCACCGCCTCCGGGGTCGCCGCGCTGTGCCAGGTGGCCGTCGCGCAGTCGTACGGCTGGTCGCCGTCACCGGCGTAGGCGCAGGCCGGCGCGGTCAGCGCCCGGCCCGGCGCGGCGGCGGCCAGGGCGGTGTCCAGGGTCCGGGTCGCCCCGGCCGGCAGGGCGAGCCGCCAGGTGACCTCCCCGCCCGCGCCCGCCCCGCCCGGCCGGGTGACCAGGCCACCCGCGCTTACCGCGGTGGTCGAGGTGCCGGCCGGCAGCTCCTGCCGGACCATCGTCTGCACCGTCGAGCCGCCCGTGTTGCGCACCATGATCCGGTAACCCGGCACCCGGGTCGCGGCGGGTGCCACGGCCACCGTGACCTGCGGTGCCGGCCGGGGCACGCCCGGATTGCCGGCGGTGGTCATCCCGGGGGCGGGCGCGGTCGGGGTGACAGGTACGACCGCGCCGCTGGCCGCCACGCCGGGCGCGGCGGGTGCGGCCCGGGCCGGCCGGGGAGGCGGCGCCTCCCGGGCCGGGGCCACCGGCGTCGCCCAGGCGGCGAGGTGGGCCGGTACGGCGGGGCGGGCGGTGGCCGCCGGCCGGGCCCGGGTGACCGGCCCCGTCGGTGTCCGGCCCGGCTCCACCGGGCCGGCGGTGACCGCCGCCGGTGCCCGACCCGGCCCTGCCGTCGTGGCGGGCCCTGCCGTCGCAGCGGTCACCGCCGGGCCGGCCGGTGTGGCGCGGGGCGCGGGGCCGGTGCCGGGCAGCGCCGGCACGGCGGCGAGAATGCCCAGGCAGTTCACGAAAACCGCGAGGGCCCTGTGGTGTCGTCTCGATGCAGGCATACCAACGAACCTCCGGAGCCGACGTTAGGAGCGCGCACCCTCCGGGCGGGTACGAAGTGCCGAAGCCCGACCGCAGCGCCGACCGATGGCCTACGCTGCGCCGACGTCCCGGCGGTCGACGGGTGACGGCGGGCGTGGGGATAGATTGGCCGGGTGCGTATCGCTCGTTTCGCTCATGCCAAGGGAATGTCGTTCGGGGTCGTCGAGGGCGAGCCGGAGGCCGGGCCGCAGGGCCTGACCGTCGCCGAGATCGAGGGCCACCCGTTCGGGCAGATCCAGTTCTCCGGCGCCCGGTGGGCGCTCTCCGACGTGCGGCTGCTGTCGCCGATCCTGCCCAGCAAGGTGGTCTGTGTGGGGCGTAACTACGCCGAGCACGCCGCCGAGCACGGCAACGAGGTGCCGAAGGAGCCGTTGCTCTTCCTCAAACCGTCCACCTCGGTGATCGGCCCCCGGGACGCGATCCGCCTGCCGATCTTCTCCCGGCAGGTGGAGCACGAGGCCGAACTGGCCGTGGTGATCGGCGCGCCGGGTGCCCGCCGGGCCGACCGGGCCACCGCCGCCAAGGCCGTCTTCGGCTACACCTGCGCCAACGACGTCACCGCGCGGGACCTCCAGCGTTCCGACTCGCAGTGGACCCGGGCCAAGGGCTTCGACTCGTTCTGCCCCATCGGCCCCTGGATCACCACCGGTCTCGACGTCTCCGACCTGGAGGTGCGCTGCGAGGTGGGGCGCAACCCGGACGAGATGGAGGTACGTCAGCTCGGCCGGACCAAGGACATGGTCTTCGACGTGCCGGCGCTGGTGTCGTACATCTCGCACGTGATGACGCTGCTGCCCGGGGACGTGGTGCTGACCGGCACCCCGGCCGGGGTTAGTCCGCTCACGGACGGAGATACGGTCACCGTACGGATCGAGGGGATCGGCGAGCTCACCAACTCGGTGGTGCCTGTCGCCTGACCCGTACGACACCCCTGTTTTCGCAGCTCACGGGCGGTTTGGGGGATTGGATTTGGCCTGTTGGCGCGGGGAGGGTAAAGTTCCTTCCCGGCGCCACAAGGGGCCAATGGGGTATGGGGTAATTGGCAGCCCAACTGATTCTGGTTCAGTTAGTCTAGGTTCGAGTCCTGGTACCCCAGCGCAACCGCAGGTTCACCCGAATCCGTGGACGCTGGATTCTGACGGAGGTCGGCTCCGTCCCGTAACCGGGGCGAAGTTGATCTCTGATAGAGTGCAGCTTCCCCGCCCGGCAGGGCAGGGAAGCACGAGCTATGTTCTGGCCCCGTCGTCTAGTGGCCCAGGACGCCGCCCTCTCAAGGCGGTAGCGCCGGTTCGAATCCGGTCGGGGCTACAACGCTGACAGCCCGTCCCACCTTCGTTGGGGCGGGCTTCTTCGCGTCCCGGGGGGACGTGGGAGTCCGGGCGTGGCGGCCTGACCCGGCGCGGCGGGCACCGTGCGGGTGGCCAGGTCCGGTGCGTGTGGCTGGATTCGCGTGGGTGGTCGGCCGCTGCGGCTGGTTGCCCCGCGTGGGTGGCTGACCCGCGTGGGTGGCTGGCCCGGGTGCGGGTGGCTGGTCCGGCGCGGGTGGCGATGATGCGCCGTCCCGGCCGCCCGGACACCCCGACTTCACGACACGGACAGGCTCGCACCGGGGTGCCGACCCCCGTCTTGGGACCCGGAGGCGGGTGCCGTTAGACTAATGCCGCACCGCCCCCCGGGGTGGTGAAGCAGGAAAATGTGCCTGGCCCCGTCGTCTAGTGGCCCAGGACGCCGCCCTCTCAAGGCGGTAGCGCCGGTTCGAATCCGGTCGGGGCTACCACACGATCGGCCCGTCTCGCCCCGCGAGGCGGGCCGATCGCCATCTCCCCTCCCTCGCTCCCTCCCGCCCCTCTTTCCTCCGTCCGCGCCCGGGCCCCCGCCGCTCTCGCCTCGGTGATCAAGAGCTTTGCGTCACTTTGATCTCTGGACATGACGCAAACTTCTTGATCACCGAGGCGGGGCGGGGAGGGGCGAGGTGGTGAGGAGGTGGGGCCGAGCGGTGGGGCGGGTGGGGAGGGTCAGAGGCCGGAGAGGCGTTGGCCGGCGCGGACGACGGCCATGGCGTGCCGTTCGCCGGGGCGGCGGCCGAGGCGCTCGATCGGTCCGGAGATGCTGATCGAGGCGATCACCCGGCCGGTGCGGTCCCGGATCGGCGCGGAGACGCTCGCCACACCGGCCTCCCGTTCGGCGACGCTCTGCGCCCAGCCCCGGCGGCGTACCTCGGCGAGGGTGCGGCCGGTGAACTTGGACCGGGGCAGCAGCGGCATGACCGCCTCGGGCGGCTCCCAGGCGAGCAGGATCTGCGCCGCGGAGCCGGCCGTCATGGGCAGCACGGAGCCGACCGGCACGGTGTCCCGCAGGCCGCTGGCCCGCTCGGCGGCTGCCACGCAGACCCGCTCGTCGGCCCGGCGCAGGTAGAGCTGGGCGCTCTCCCCGGTGGCGTCGCGCAGCGCGGCGAGCAGCGGCTCGGCGGCGGTCAGCAGGACGTCCGGGGCGGCGTTGGCCAGCTCGCCGAGCCGGGGCCCGGGACGCCATCGCCCCTGGGTGTCCCGGACCAGCATCCGGTGGATCTCCAGGGCCTGGGCCAGCCGGTGTGCGGTGGCTCGGGGCAGCTTGGTGCGTTCAACGAGTTCGGCCAGGCTGGCGCCGTCGACACAGGCGGCCAGGATGACCACCGCCTTGTCGAGGACGCCGACACCGCTCATACTGTGTCCCACAAGCCGAAATTTACCTCCCAGAATTTAGGATGTCCAGATGGTGGGAGTCACTCAACCGAGGACCCTGGCCGAGAAGGTCTGGGACGCACACGTCGTACGGACCGCCGAGGGTGAGCCGGACCTGCTCTACATCGACCTGCACCTGCTGCACGAGGTGACCAGCCCGCAGGCGTTCGACGGGCTGCGCCTGGCCGGCCGGCAGGTCCGTCGCCCCGATCTCACGCTCGCGACCGAGGATCACAACACCCCGACCGGGTACGACGATCCCGCGTTCCGGCTGCGCCGGGGCGACCTGCTGACGATCGCGGACCCGACCTCGCGTACCCAGATCGAGACGTTGCGCCGCAACTGCGCCGAGTTCGGCCTGCGGCTGCACCCCCTGGGCGACGAGAACCAGGGCATCGTGCACGTGATCGGCCCCCAGTTGGGCGTCACCCAGCCCGGCATGACGATCGTCTGTGGCGATTCACACACCGCCACCCACGGCGCGTTCGGGGCGCTGGCCTTCGGCATCGGCACCAGTGAGGTCGAACACGTCCTGGCCACCCAGACCCTGCCGCAGGCCCGCCCGAAGACCATGGCGGTCAACGTCACAGGCCAGCTCGGCCCCGGCGTCACCGCCAAGGACCTGGTCCTCGCGCTGATCGCCCAGGTGGGCACGGGCGGCGGACGCGGCCACATCGTCGAGTACCGGGGCGAGGCCATCCGGGCGCTGTCGATGGAGGGCCGGATGACGGTGGCGAACATGTCCATCGAGTGGGGCGCCAAGGCGGGCCTGATCGCGCCGGACGAGACCACCTTCGCGTACCTCAAGGGCCGGCCGCACGCGCCGGCCGGGGCCGACTGGGACGCGGCGCTGGCCTACTGGCGGACGCTGCCCACCGACGACGGCGCGACCTTCGACGCCGAGGTGACCCTGGACGCCTCCCGGATCACCCCGTTCGTCACCTGGGGCACCAACCCCGGGCAGGGCGCCCCGCTCGGCGCGGCCGTGCCGGACCCGGAGGACTTCACCACCGACGCCGAGCGGACCGCCGCGCGCCGGGCCCTGGAGTACATGGACCTCACCCCGGGCACCCCGCTGCGCGACCTCGCCGTCGACGTGGTGTTCGTCGGCTCCTGCACCAACGGCCGGCTGGAGGACCTGCGGGCCGCCGCCGACGTGCTGCGCGGCCACCGGGTCGCCGACGGGGTACGGATGCTGGTGGTGCCCGGCTCCGCCGCCGTGCGGGAGGCCGCCGAGGCGGAGGGCCTGGACAAGGTCTTCGCCGACGCCGGAGCGGAGTGGCGGTTCGCCGGCTGCTCGATGTGCCTGGGCATGAACCCGGACACGCTGAAGCCGGGCGAGCGTTCGGCCTCGACCTCCAACCGCAACTTCGAGGGCCGGCAGGGCCGGGGCGGGCGTACCCACCTGGTGTCGCCGCCGGTCGCCGCCGCCACCGCCGTGACCGGCCGGCTCGCCGCCCCGGCCGATCTGTAGAAGGGCAGCCGAGAGATGGACAAGTTCACCACCCACACCGGCACCGCCGTGCCACTGCGCCGATCCAATGTGGACACCGATCAGATCATCCCGGCCGTGTACCTCAAGCGGGTGACCCGTACCGGCTTCGCCGACGGACTCTTCCGGGCCTGGCGCGACGATCCCGCATTCGTGCTCAACAACCCGGCGTATTCCGGGGCCACCATCCTCGTGGCGGGGCCGGAGTTCGGCACCGGGTCGTCCCGGGAGCACGCCGTGTGGGCGCTGCGCGACGGGGGTTTCCAGGCGGTCGTCTCGCCCCGGTTCGGTGACATCTTCCGGGGCAACGCCCTCAAGGAAGGGCTCCTCCCGGTCGAATTGGAACCGGCCGCGGTCGAGCAGATCTGGGACCTGGTGGAGGCCGATCCGACCACTGCGGTGACGGTCGACCTGACCACCCGAGAGGTCCGGGTCGGGGATTCCACCTGGCCGTTCCCGCTCGATGACCACAGCCGCTGGCGGCTGATGGAGGGCCTCGACGACATTGGACTCACCCTGCGGCACCTCGCCGACATTGAGGCGTACGAGGCCGGCCGACCGTCGTTCACCCCCGCCGTGGTCTAGCCGTACGCCGGGCCACGGCACCGTTTTCGCCCCCACCGGTTCATCCGGTGGGGGCGAATCCGTTACGACACAAGGGCTTTTTTCCACCGAATGTTTGTGTCCAGGCAGCACAGGGCATACGGTGCGCGCAGAATGGCTCGCGTCGAGTCAGTTGCACAATCGGGAGGAAGTCGTGAACAAGGCCGAGCTCATCGAGGCGCTCGCCGCTCGCCTGGGGGACCGCAAGTCGGCGACGGCGGCGCTCGACGCGGTCCTCGCCGAGGTCCAGGCGGCGGTCACCAAGGGCGACAAAGTGGCGATCACCGGATTCGGATCGTTCGAAAAGCGTGTCCGGGCGGCGCGAACAGCGCGCAACCCGCGTACCGGCGAGGCGGTGAAGGTCAAGAAGACATCCGTTCCGGCCTTCAAGCCGGGCGCCGGTTTCAAGGAGATGGTGGCCACCGGCAAGGTGCCGAAGACCGCTGCTCCGGCGAAGAAGACCACCACCACGGCGGCCGCCAAGGCCACCGGCACGAAGGCCACCGCCGCCAAGGCGACAGGCACCAAGGCGACCGGCACCAAGGCCACGGGCGCGAAGGCGACCGGCACTAGGGCGACGGCCGCGAAGGCGACGGGGGCCAAGGCGACGGGGGCCAAGGCCAGCGGGGCGAAGGCGACCGCCGCCAAGAAGACGACGGCGACCGCGGCCCGCAAGACCACGGCGGGCGCCACCAAGGCCACCGCCGCGACCAAGGCGGCCACCAAGAAGGCCACGCCGGCCAAGAAGACCGCCACGGCGACCAAGGCGACCACCGCCCGCACTCCGGCGGCCAAGAAGGCCACCGCGGCCAAGAGCACGGCCGCCAAGGCGACCACCGCGAAGAAGGCCCCGGCAAAGAAGGCGCCGGCCCGCAAGACGGCCGCCAAGCGCTGACACCGGGTACGACCGGACGGGCGTCCACCAGCACGGTGGACGCCCGTCCGCGTGTTCAGAACCGGTCGGCGGCGAGCAGCCGGTCGGCGGTGAAGGCGAGCAGCCAGCCGCCGCCCTTGGCGGTGCCGAAGTCGTCGTCGCGCCCCGCCAGCCGGGCCAACGCGCCCGGGATCACCCTGCCCTGGCTGCACACCCCGACCGGCTGCCCGGCGGCGGCCAGCTCGACCAGCCGGCCGGCGGCGGCCAACGCGCACTCGTCGACCTGCTGGCCCGGCTGCGGCTCGTCGAAGTCGCCGCACACCTCGATCGGCAGGTCCAGCGTGGCGGCCGCCGGACCGAGGGTCTGTACGCACCGGCGGACCGAGGCCGACAGCAGCCGTACCGGCCGGACCAGGGCGACCAGCGGGGCCAGCGCCTGTGCCTGGGCGACCCCCTCGGCGTCCAGCGGACGGCCGGTGTCCGGCCCCGACCAGGTGGCCCGCTTCCCGGCTTGCGCGTGCCGCACCAGCGCCACCGTGCCGGTGACCCGGGGCAGGGCGGCGAACGCAGCCAGCACCTGCGCGTCGTGCGGGTAGCTCACCCGGGCGACGGCCGCGTCGACGTCGAGCCAGCACACGTCGTCGACCTCGGTGCCCGGCTGGAACCCGCCGACGCCCACGGCCCGCATCGACCAGTAGTCGACCAGCTTCGGCCGGCCCTCGCTGCGGTACCGCACGCTGGGCAGGCGGACCTGCGGCACCGCCCGTACGTCGGTCTCCTCGGCCACCTCCCGGACGGCGGCCAGCAGCGGATGTTCCCCCCGTTCCAGCTTGCCCTTGGGCAGCGACCAGTCGCCGTAGCGGGGCCGGTGCACGAGGCAGACCTCCACCCCGCCACCGTCGGCGGGTCGCCACGCCACCCCACCGGCCGCCCGGATGCCGACGGGTTCCTCGTCCACCATCTGGCCACCCTACGTCCGTGGAATCCCCCGTACCGGCCGGCCGGAGCACCGCGGCGGTCCGGGCGGATCAACCGGCGGAACTGCCCACCCGGCGCAGCAGCAGTTCCTGGAGGTCGTGCAGCGGCTCCTCGGGAGTGCCGGTCCGCCGGCTCCAGCTGCCGTCGGCGGCCAGCTCGAACGCGTCCACGTCCGGGCTCATCGCGGTGGTCATCACCTGGTCCAGCTCGGCGCGGGCGACCGGATCACTCACCTGCACCAGCGCCTCGACCCGGCGGTCGAGGTTGCGGTGCATCAGGTCGGCCGACCCCATCCAGAACTCGGCGTCGCCGTTGTTGCCGAACCGGAAGATCCGCGAGTGTTCCAGGAACCGGCCGAGGATCGAGCGGACCCGGATGTTCTCCGACAGTCCCGGCACCCCCGGCCGCAGCGTGCACATGCCCCGGATCAGCAGGTCCACGTGCACGCCGGCCTGCGACGCCCGGTAGAGCGCGTCGGTGATCTCCTCGTCGACGAGCGAGTTCACCTTGAACTGCACCAGCCCCGGCATGCCCAGCCGGACGTGCGCGATCTCCCGCTCGATCCGCTCCACCAGCCCGCTGCGGATGCCCTGCGGGGCCACCAGCAACCGCCGGTACGCGGTCTGCCGGCTGTAGCCGGTGAGCACGTTGAACAGGTCGGTCAGGTCGGCGCCGATCTCCGGGTCGGCGGTGAGCACGCCGAAGTCCTCGTACAGCCGGGCGGTCTTGGGGTGGTAGTTGCCGGTGCCGATGTGGCAGTACCGGCGGATCTGGTTGCCCTCCTGGCGTACCACCAGGGCGGTCTTGCAGTGCGTCTTGAGCCCGACCAGGCCGTAGACGACGTGGCAGCCGGCCCGTTCCAGGGTGCGCGCCCAGCCGATGTTCGCCACCTCGTCGAAGCGGGCCTTCAGCTCCACCAGCACCACCACCTGCTTGCCGGCGGCGGCGGCGTCGACCAGCGCGTCGACGATCGGGGAGTCCCCGCTGGTGCGGTAGAGGGTCTGCTTGATGGCCAGCACGTTCGGGTCGGCGGCGGCCTGCTCGACGAAGCGCTGCACGCTCGTCGCGAACGAGTGGTACGGGTGGTGCACCAACACGTCCCCGTCGCGCAGGGTGGCGAAGACGCTGCGCGGCACCTCGCCCTCGGCCAGCCGGGGGTGGGTGGCCGGCACGAACGGCTTGTCCTTCAGGTCGGGGCGGTCCGCCTCGCCGTAGAGCTGCCACAGCGCCGACAGGTCCAGCAGACCGGGCACCCGCAGCACGTCGTGGTCGTCCATGTCCAGCTCGCGGACGAGCAGCTCCAGCATGTGGTCGGAGATGGAGGCGGCGACCTCCAGCCGGACCGGTGGGCCGAAGCGCCGCCGGGCCAGCTCCCGTTCCAACGCCTGGAGCAGGTCCTCGTCGCGGTCCTCGTCGACCTCCACCTCGGCGTTGCGGGTGACCCGGAACAGGTGGCACTCGACCACCTGCATGCCGGAGAAGAGCTGCCCCAGGTGCACCGAGATGAGGTCCTCCACGGGCAGCATCCGCAGCCCCGGCTGGTCGCGGCCCACCCGGACGAAGCGGGGCACGTTGTTGGGCACCTTCACCCGGGCGAACAGCTCCGACCCGCCGTCGGGGTCCCGGACCGCCACGGCCAGGTTCAACGACCGCCCGGAGATGTACGGGAACGGGTGCGCCGGGTCCACCGCGAGCGGGGTGAGCACCGGGAAGATGTGTTCCCGGAAGTAGGTGCGCAGCCGCTCCCGCTCCGGGTCGTCCAGCTCCCCCCAGCGGGTGATGCGGATGTCCTCCCGGGCCAGCTGCGGCAGCAGGTCGTCGACGAAGCAGGCGGCCTGCCGGGCGACCAGCCCGGCGGCGCGCTCGGTGATCCGCTCCAGCTGGGTCCGCAGCGGCAGCCGGTCCCCGCCGCGTACCGGCAGGCCGGCGGAGAGCCGCCGCTTGAGCCCGGCCACCCGCACCATGTAGAACTCGTCGAGGTTGCTGGCGAAGATGGCCAGGAACTTGGCCCGTTCCAGCAGCGGCGTGCGCGGGTCCTCGGCCAGGGCCAGCACCCGGCCGTTGAAGTCGAGCCAGGACAGCTCGCGGTTGAGGAACCGGTCGGCCGGCAGTGGCGCGACGGCGGGCGGCCCGTCGGTCGTCGGCCCCCCACCGGTGGCCGGGCCCCCGGCGGGGCGGTCGTCGGTGTCGAGCACCTCGTCCAGCCCGGCGGAGGCCCCGGCGGCGCTGGCGCCGGGGGAGTCGGGGGCGGTGGCGGAGACCTCCTCCGGGGCGCGGCGGGGGCGGGAACCGCTGCGACGGCGGGTGCCGTTGCGGGTCGGGTCGGCGGCGGCGGACGGGCTGGTGGGGTGCTCGCGAGGGGTGCTCACCCGCTCATAATCACCCGATTACGGTTAACGCAAAATGAACTTGGGCCGCGTTGTTCAGACCATCGTCGGCAACGTCACCCGGACGACCCCGCCGTCTGGATCGGTGTGCACCGTCAACCGTTGGCCGAGGCGGAGCAGCCGCAGCCCGGAGGCGTCGAAGGCGCGGGCCGGGAAGGGCAGTTCGGTGCCGTCGTCGAGGAGCAGCACGCCGGTGCGGCTCTGCGCGTCGAAGGTCGCCACGGTGCCCTGCATGCCAGCACCGTACACCGGCCGGTCGGTGCGGGGCCGTCGGCCGGTCGGGTCGGGGGCCGCCGGGACGACGCCGGTCAGCGCGCCGGTGGCCGGGCCGAGACCGAGCCGGGCCGCGTCGGCCAGGTCGGCGGCGGTGTCCACGTCGCGGCGCAGGCTCGGCCAGTCGCCGGGCAGCGGAACCGCCCCGGAGGTCAGGTGCGCCGCCGCCGAGCCGGCCCCGAACCGGGGCGCAAGCGCCACCCCGGGGGGTGTGGTGAGCAGCACCGTGCCGGTACCGGGGGCGTCGGCCACGAACCGGCGTACCCCCGGCGGGCCGGTGCCGACCGCGTGCAGCGCGGCGGCCAGCTCGGCCGGGCGCAGCGCCGGCAGGTCGGCGGTGAGGGCGGCCAGCCAACTCCGGCCGTCGTCGGCCGCCGCCTGCACGCCGTGCCGCAGGGCGGCGTTCAACCCGGCGTCCGGGAGGTCCGGCACCACCCGCGCGCCCGCCGCGCCGACCGTCGCCGCCACCCGCGGGTCGGCGGTGACCACCAGCACCTCGGCCACCGCCGGGCAGGCCAGCGCCGCGCCGACCGTGTCGGCCACCAGCGCCAGCGCCAGCTCCTCGTGCGGTACGGCCGGCAGCGCCCCCCGCAACCGGCTCTTCGCCGCGCGGAGCCGCTTCACCGGCACCACCGCCACCCACCTCGCCTGGCCCACGTCGACAATCCTGCCAGCGGCGGCGGCGGTACCCGCACTGGCCGTACCCGGGACGAGCAGGCATGATTTCCGCTGCGGGCACGCAACGGTGGGGGTGCGGCACGCGGGTGGGGTGACGAGGAGGCACGGTGGCACGGCGCAGGCTGGGTTTCTGGCGACGGTTCGCCGTGGCCCTGGTCAAGCCCGTGATGCTGGCCTGGACCCGACGCACCTGGCACGGTGTCGAGCAGCTGCGCCGGCCCGGGGGCGTCATCATCGTGCCCAACCACATCTCGCACGCCGACCCGCTGGTCTGCGCCCACTTCATCTACGACGCCGGCCGGTGGCCGCAGTTCCTCGGCAAGGCCAGCGTGTTCCGGGTGCCGGTGGTCGGCTACATCCTGCACCGCTGCCGGCAGATCCCGGTGGAACGGGAGACCGCCACCGCGGTCAAGTCGCTGGACCGGTTGATCGCCGCGCTCGACGCCGGCGGCGCGGTGGTGATCTATCCGGAGGGCACCATCACCCGGGAGCCGCAGCTGTGGCCGATGAAGGGCAAGACCGGGGCGGCCCGGCTGGCCCTGGCCACCGGCGCACCGGTGGTCCCGGTGGTGATGTGGGGCCCGGAGCGTCTCTTCGACCCGCGGACCAGCCGGGTGGGCCTGCGGCCCCGGACCCCGGTGACGGTGGTGGCCGGCCCGCCTGTCGACCTGGACCGGTGGGCGGGGGCCACCCCCAGCCGGGTGGTGCTGGAGGAGATGACCGACCAGATCATGCTGACCCTGCGGGACCTGCTTGCCGGTGTCCGGGGTGGCCCACCGCCGCCGCTGTGGGAACGTCCCGTCAGCCCGCGTACTCCCGAGGGGACCGAATGAGCGAGTGGATCGACCGGCGCGACGCAGGGGCAGGGGTGGCGTGAGCGGGCACGTGGCGGTGCTGGGGGCCGGTTCCTGGGGGACGGCGTTCGCCAAGATCCTCGCCGACGCCGGTCGGGAGGTGACGATCCTCGCCCGGCGCGAGCAGGTCGCCGAGGCGATCCGCGTCCACCGGCGCAACCCCGACTACCTGCCGGAGCTGCGGCTGCCCGACCGGGTCACCGCGACGGGCGACGCGGCCAAGGCGATCTCCGGCGCGGAGCTGGTGGTGCTGTCGGTGCCGTCGCAGACGCTGCGCGGCAACCTCGCCGAGTGGGCCGGCCACCTCGCCCCGGACGCCACCCTCGTCTCCCTGATGAAGGGGATCGAGCTGGGCACCACCCGGCGGATGAGCGAGGTCATCGTGGAGACCGCCCGGGTCACCCCGGACCGGGTGGTGGTGGTCTCCGGCCCCAACCTGGCCCCCGAGATCGCCGTCGAACAGCCGGCCGCGACGGTGGTCGCCGGCACCGACGCCCGCCGCGCCGAACTGGTGCAGCAGTCGATCCGCACCCCGTACTTCCGGCCGTACACCAACGACGACGTGATCGGCTGCGAGCTGGGCGGGGCGGTCAAGAACGTGATCGCCCTGTCGTACGGGATCGCCACCGCGATGGGCTTCGGCGACAACACCCGGGCCATGCTGATGACCCGGGGGCTGGCCGAGACAGCCCGGCTGGGGGTGGCGCTCGGCGCCGACCCGATCACCTTCGCCGGTCTGGCCGGCATGGGCGACCTGGTGGCCTCCTGCTCGTCGCCGCTGGCCCGCAACCGCACCTTCGGCGAGCACCTGGGCCGGGGGGAGACCCTGGAGCAGGCGCAGGCGGCCACCCGGCAGACCGCCGAGGGCGTCAAGAGCTGCCTGGCGATCCGGGACCTGGCCCGCGCGCACGGGGTGGAGATGCCGATCACCGAACAGATCGAGCGGATCTGCCACGAGGGGATGGACCCGAGGCTCGCGGTGGACGCCCTGATGAGCCGGACCGCCAAGCCGGAGTCGTACGAGTGAGCGGCCCGCCGACCGGGCCCGGCGACCCGGCGACGCACTGGCACGACGGCACCCGGTGCGTGCACGCCGGGCTGCCCGAGCCGGAGCCGGGGCAGCCGTTCCTGCCCGGCCCGGTCTTCGCCGCGCCGTACCACCTCGACCCGTGGCAGGGGCCGGCCGCGACACCGAACGGCTACGGCCGCCCGGACAATCCGACCCGGCGGCTGCTGGAGGCGGCCATCGGCGAGCTGGAGGGCGGCGACTGCCGGGTGTTCGCCTCCGGGCAGGCCGCCATCACCGGGCTGCTGCTGGCCGTGCTGCGCCCCGGCGACACCGTGCTGCTGCCCGCCGACGGCTACTTCCCGGTCCGGGCGTTCGCCACCGCCACCCTCGCCGGGCTGGGGGTACGGGTCGGGTTCGTGCCCACCGCCGGGCCGTACCCGTCGTTTCGCGGCGTACGGCTGGTGCTGCTGGAGACCCCGGCGAACCCGGGCCTGGACGTGGCCGACATCGCCGCCGTGGCCGACGCGGCGCACGCGGCCGGCGCGCTGGTGGCGGTGGACAACACCACCGCCACCCCGCTGGGGCAGCGGCCGTTGGACCTCGGCGCGGACCTGGTGGTCGCCTCCGGCACCAAGGCGTTGACCGGCCACTCCGATCTGCTGCTCGGCTACGTGGCGTCCCGGTCGGCGGAACTGCTGGAGACGGTGACCGGGTGGCGCACCGCCACCGGCGCGGTGCCCGGGGCGTTCGACGCCTGGCTGGCCCACCGCTCGCTGGCCACCCTGGACCTGCGGCTGGCCCGGCAGTCCGCCAACGCGGCGGCCCTGGTCGACCTGCTCGCCGGCCGGCCCGACGTGACCGGGCTGCGCTGGCCGGGCCGGCCGGACGACCCGGCGTACCCGGTGGCGTCGCGGCAGCTGCGCCGGATGCCGGGGGTGCTCTCGTTCGACCTCGGCGACGCCGACCGGGTGGCCCGGTTCGTGGCCGCGTCCCGGCTGGTCGCCGCCGCGACCTCGTTCGGCGGCCTGCACACCAGCGCCGACCGGCGGGCGCAGTGGGGTGACGACACCGCTCCCGGGTTCGTCCGGCTCTCCTGCGGGGTGGAGGACACCGCTGATCTGGTCGCCGACGTGACCGCCGCACTGGACAGCGCGGGGGCGGCCGGTCCGCTATCGTGATGCCGGCCCGCACGGGCCCCGACCGGAGGAGGTGAGTCCGATCCACCAGACGTCAGGACCGGCGCTCCCCGTCGAGTCCCGTCGCTGCGGCAACGGAGTCCCGTCGCCACGGTAGCGACGGTGGGAGCGCCGACGTGCGCTCCCGAAAGGCATCACCATGGCATCCGATCCGTTCCCCCTCGACCCCGCCGCTCTCGTCGCCCGGCTGCGCGCCGCCGGCTGCGTCTACGCCGAGGACGAGGCTGCGCTGCTCACCGCCGCCGCCGACTCGCCGCAGGCGCTCGCCGCCCTCACCGACCGGCGGATCGGCGGTGAGCCGTTGGAACACCTGCTCGGCTGGGCCGAGTTCTGCGGCCGACGGGTCGCCGTCGACCCGGGGGTGTTCGTTCCCCGGGCCCGGACCGCGCTGCTGGTGGAGGCCGCCGCGTCGGTCGCCGGGCCGGCCCCGGCGCTGGTCGACCTCTGCTGCGGGTCGGGGGCGATCAGCGTGGCGCTGGTCGACCGGCTCGCCCCGCGCTGGCTCGCCGCCGTCGACGTGGACCCGGCCGCCGTCGCCTGCGCCCGCCGCAACCTGGCCGGCCGGGACGTCACCGTGGTGCAGGGGGACCTGTACGACCCGCTGCCGGCGCACTGGCGGGGCCGGCTGGACGTGGTGGTCGCCAACGCCCCGTACGTGCCGACCCCGGCGGTGGCGCTGCTGCCGCCTGAGGCCCGGCTGCACGAGGCGTCGGTGGCGTTGGACGGGGGCGTCGACGGGCTGGCCGTGCTGCGCCGGGTCGCCGTGGGTGCGGTCGACTGGCTGCGGCCCGGTGGTCACCTGGTGGTGGAGGTCAGCGCCGGGCAGGCCGAGGCGCTGGGTGCCGTGATGACCGGCCTGGGACTGCTGGCGACGGTCCTGCACGCCGACCGGTGGGACGCGACAGGCGTCCTGGCCCGCCTACCGGAGTGAGCGGCCGGCCGGTCCCGTGCTGCCGAGCCGGGTCCGTGCCGTCGGCACGGGTCCGGTAGCCCCCTGGCCGGGTCCGGTAGCCCCGGCCGGTCGTCGGCGGGATTGCCGCACGTGGGGCGTGACGGGCGGCGGGAACGGGAACTAACCTCACAGCAGGCCCGGTCGGAGGTGGCGGATGGTCAGCGTGGACGTGCCGGTGGTGGTCGGCCTCGACAACGGTGGCACGAGCAACAACGCCACGGTGCTCCGCCTGGACGGCCGGTTCCTGGTCGACGGGTTGGTGGAGACCCCCAGCGCGGTGACCGCCGGCCCGCAGGCGGCCATCGAGGCGCTTGCCGGTGCGTTCGACGGGGTGCTGGCGCACGCCGGGGTGCCCCGGGGGCTGGTCCGGGCGGTCGGGTTGGACACCCCCGGCCCGGCCAGCGCGACAGGTGTCATCTCGTCGCGGGGCTCGACGAACTTCGCCCAGCCCGCCTGGCACGGCTTCGACGTGCGCGGCGCGCTGGAACGTCGGCTCGGGCTGCCGGTGGTCTACCACAACGACGGCAACGCCGCCGCGCTCTACGCCCACCACGTCCACTTCGGAGCGCACGCGGCGACCCGGTCGTCGGTGGCGGCGATCGTCGGCACCGGCCTCGGTGGCGCTGTGGTGGTGGACGGCCGGGTGGTCACCGGGGCGGCCGGGATGGCCGGCGAGTTCGGTCACGTGCACCTCCCGCTGGCCGGGCTGCTCGCCCCCGACCAGCCCGAACCGCGCTGCGCCTGCGGTTTCGTCGGGGACGCCGAGAGCGTCGTCTCGCTGACCGCGATCCGGCGCAACCTGCTGCCGTACTGGCTGTCCCGGTATCCGGGGCACCCGCTGGCGCAGGAGCCGCCCGAGCGGGCCGCCACCCTGCTGCGCGGGTACGCCGAGCGGGGCGACGCGCTGGCCCGGGAGGTCTTCGCCCAGCAGGCGGCGGCGCTCGGTCGGCTGTTCACCATCGCGGCCAACTTCACCGATCCGCACGCGTACTTCGTCGGCGGCGGGGTGGTGGAGGCGGCACCGGAGTTCCGGGACTGGTTCCTCGACACCGTGCGGGCGCACACCGTGCTGCGGGAGGAGCAGGCCGCGCTGGCGGCCTTCGCGCTGGTGCCGGACCGGGACATGGCCGGCGCGCGGGGGGTGGCCATCGCCGCCGCGGAGGCGGTCCGGCCCGCCGCGACCCCGCCCACCGCCCCGGTCGACTGACCCGGCCCCGCCCCGCACCCCGTCGACGGGGTGCGGGGCGGGGCCGGGGTGGTCAGCGGCGCGGCGGGGCGGTGGCGAAGGCGGACCAGGCGGCGGGCGGGAAAAGCAGCACCGGGCCGCCCGGGTCCTTGGAGTCGCGGACCGCGACCCGGCCCGGCAGCGACGCCAGTTCGACGCAGGCCCCCTCGTCCCCGCTGTGGCTGCTCTTACGCCAGGCGGCCCCGGACAGGGCCCCGCCGATCGTCGGTGTCATCGGTCTCCTACCGTCCCTTCATCAGTTGCACGAGTTGGTCGCGGCTGTCGGCCGGGCTGAGCGCGACGGTCCGCAGGTTTTCCATGATCTTGGTGCAGGTACGCAGGTCACCCGGCCGGTCCAGGACCATCTGGCCGGCGACCGTCTCCACCGAGGCGATCAGCGGGTCCTCCGGATCGGCGAACTCCAGGATGTGCAGCGAGCCCCGGGTGCCCCGGTGGTAGCCGGCGGCGAGCGGGATCACCTGGACCGTGACGTTCGGCAGCTCCGAGGTCTTGAGCAGGTGACTGAGCTGCGCCTGCATCACCGTCCGGTCACCCACCGGGCGCAGCAGCGCGCCCTCGTCGATGATCGCGTCGAAGATCGGCGGTTCGGCGGCGGTGATCCGCTGTTGCCGGTCCAGCCGGAGTTTGACCCGCTGTTCGACCTGCTCGTCGGTGAGGGTGTGCGGCCCGCCCCGCATCACGCCCCGGATGTAGTCGGCCGTCTGGAGCAGACCCGGGACGATTGACGGTTCGAAGTTGGCGATCCCGGTGGCCTCGGCCTCCAGCGCGATGAAGTCGATGGTGCGTTTGTCGAGCAGGTGTGAGTAGGGCACCCACCAGCCGGGCTTGCGGGTGTCCTTGGCCAGCTGGACCGCGGCGACGATCTCGTCGGGCCCGACCCCGTAGAGGCTGAGCAGCGCGCGGACGGTGGCCGGGCTGACCAGCGTCTGCGCGTTCTCGTACCGGCTGAGCGTGCTGCGGGTGCTGTTGATCTCGTCGGCGGCGGCCTCCAGGGTGAGGCCTGCCGCTTCCCGGTGGGCGCGCAGGGCGATGCCCAGGCGGCGAGCCCGGGCGGTCTTCGGTGCCATGCGTCGATGGTGACACAGGTCTATGGGAAGACGTACATGAGAGAAGGTGTGATGAGAGTTGCATTCACGCCTGTGCACCTGTCAATCTGTAACGGAGTCCTCACCAGCGGTTGTCGTGGCGACGGCGGTGGTGAGTGACCGGAGGGGATGAGGCGCGTGGCGATCGGGTTTACTCCCCCGTTCCCGATCGCCACGTGCCGCCGCCGCACGCGTCGAGAAAGGACTTCCAACGGTGAGGGGCCTGATGACGGCGATGACGCGGTTCCTGGTGGTGCTCAGTGACGTCCGGCCGGTGGAGACGTCCACCCGTGACGAGCGGGCCCGGCCCGAGCGCCGGCGGCAGGTGGTCGGGGCCAACAGCCGGGAGGCCGCCGACCGGATAGCCGGGGCGTTCATGGCCTTGGGCATGGTCCGGGCCGGGCGGCAGCGGGTGAAGGTGATAGCGGTCGGCCGGGGGCGCGGCTACCGTCCCCACCGGCCCTGATCGTCACGTACCGTATCGGGTCGGATGACCGTTTGCGAGGGTCGCTCGCTTCCTGCCGGGTATCACCATCGGTCCGCCGCAACCCACAGTAAGGTCAGTCGGGTGAGCGCAACTGACGGCTCCGCAGTCGCGTACCGAGAGGTGACCCGAGTGACCACCCCAGGCAAGACCCGCGTGGCGATCGTGTTCGGCGGACGCAGCCCCGAGCACGGCATCTCCTGCGTCAGCGCGGGCAGCGTGCTCGGCGCGCTCGACCCCGACGAGTACGACGTGGTGCCGGTCGGCATCACCCGGCAGGGCCAGTGGGTGCTGACCAGCGGGGACCCGGGCGAGCTGGCGATCCGGGCGCGCAGGCTCCCGGAGGTCACCGCCGGCGCCGGGGCCGAGGTGGTGCTCCGCGCCGACCCCACCGCCGGTGGCCTGCTCGTGCTCGACCCGACCGAGGGTCCCCGCGCGCTCGCCGACGTCGACGTGGTCTTCCCGGTGCTGCACGGCGCGTACGGCGAGGACGGCACCATCCAGGGCATGCTGGAGATGGCCGACATCCCGTACGTCGGGGCGAACGTGTTCGCCTCCGCCGCCGCGATGGACAAGGAGTTCACCAAGAAGCTCTGTGCCGCCGAGGGCATCCCGGTCGGCCCGTACGCGGTGCTGCGCAACGGGATGACCCTCAGCGAGGCCGACAAGCAGCGGCTGGGCCTGCCAGTCTTCGTCAAGCCGTCCCGGGCCGGCTCGTCGTTCGGCATCACCCGGGTCGACGACTGGGCGCGGCTCGACGACGCGGTCGCCGTCGCCCGGGAGATCGACACCAAGGTGCTCGTCGAGGCCGCGGTCGTCGGCCGGGAGATCGAGTGCGGCGTGCTGGAGGGCGAGGCCGGCGGTGCGCCCGAGGCGTCAGTGCTGGCCGAGGTGCGGATGGTCGGTGACCGCGAGTTCTACGACTTCGAGGCCAAGTACCTCTTCGCCGACGAGGTCTGCGAGTACGACGTCCCCGCCGTCCTGCCCGACCGGGTCACCCACCAGGTCCAGGAGTACGCCACCCGCGCCTTCACCGCGCTGGACTGCTCCGGACTGGCCCGGGTCGACTTCTTCGTCACCCCCGACCTGGACGTCTATCTCAACGAGATCAACACGATGCCCGGGTTCACCCCGACGTCGATGTTCCCCCGGATGTGGGCGGCCAGCGGCCTGGAGTACCCCAAGCTGGTCAGCCGGCTGATCCGGACGGCCCTGCACCGGCACTGACCGCCGCGCCGGCAGTGGCCGGCCTCCTCCTCGCCACCGGCGTCCGGGCTGTGCCCGACGCTGGTCCACCTCGTCGTCGACGCCCCCTCCCCGCCGGTGCCGTTGCGGCCGGGCTGGCTGGACGGGGGCGTCGACAGGCGTCTCCCGGGTCGTGGAGCGTCCCCGGCCGGCAGCCGACGTGATCCGTCGCATATCCCAGGCCTAAAAAAACCGACGTCGGTTATGGCGTCGCCGGTCGTGTGGCACGGATTCCTGGCAATTATCGCCCGTTATTGTGATCAATAGTTGGACCTCAATATGCTGCCGGAGTTCGGATACGTGTAAGGGGCATAGGAGGTCCTCTTGAAATCCGCTCTGCGTTGGTCGGTGGGTGCCGGTGCCGCATTCACCCTCATTCTGGCCGGTGCGCCGGCAGCCGAGGCGAATTCCACCACGGTCGATCAAAAAGGAAACATCACCGCGATCGCCCGCACCCTGGACGGCCGGGCGATCACCAACGAGAAGATCGCCAAGGAGGTCACCGATTTCTGGACCCCGGAACGCATGGCGTCCGCCGTGGACCTGGACTTCCCGAAGTCGGCCCGGGCCGCCACGTCGTCGAACCGCGCGCCGAGGCCCACCGGTCCGGCCGGCACGGTCGCCCCGGTGGCCCCGAGCATCGCCAGCGGCCCCCGGACGATGCTGAACGAGGCGGTGACCGTGGGCAAGGTCTACTTCACCGTCCCCGGCGGCGGTACCGCCTCCTGCTCGGCCAGCACCGTCGCCAGCACCAAGCGGCGGCTCGTGGTGACCGCCGGCCACTGCGTACACCAGGGGGCCGGCGGTGGCTGGTACACCAACTGGCAGTTCGTCCCCCGGTACCGCAACGGCGTGCGGCCGTTCGGCACCTTCGTCGCCTACAGCCTCTCCACCCGGGGAGCGTGGGCCAGCTCGTCGAGCTACGCCGAGGACATGGGCATTGCGGTGATGTCCAACGGTGGCACGTACAACGCCAAGGTCGTCGACACCGTCGGCGGCAACGGGCTGCGCTGGAACTGGGGCTACTCGGTGGCGGTCACCGCCCTCGGTTACCCGTCCAACCTCGGCGGCGGTGAGAGCCAGTACTACTGCCAGGGCACGACCTGGGACGCCGGTGGCCAGGAGATCCGGATGTACTGCAACATGACCTACGGTTCCAGCGGCGGCCCGTGGTTGCAGGAATACAACGACTCGATCGGCGCCGGCTACATCAACAGCACCGTCAGCCACGGCGACAATCCGGGCAACGGGCAATTCGACGGCCCCTACTACGACGACGACATCAAGAGCCTGTACGACTTCGCCGAAGCCGGCTCTCCCGCGTAAATTCACCCTCCCCGCACCGGAGCCCCGGCCGACGGCCGGGGCTCCGGTCTGTTTCCGGGGCCGGGAAATGCGCCTGTCGGGTCGGTGTATCGGTATTCCGTCGGCCGGACACCGCTGTTTCGGCCCGACAGCGGGGCGTCGGTCAGGGGGTGGCCAGCACCTCGCGGAGCTTCGCGGCGAACTCCCGGGGCCTGCCGGCGTAGCCGGCGTGACCGCCGAGGAAGCCACCGTGGTGGCTCGGGAACACCGTCGCCTCCTGGCCGAGCAGGTGGGCGGTGCCGACTGCCGTCCGGGCGGTGTACGTCCCGGTCGACTCCTCGCCGACCGCGATGACGATCCGGGTCGGTGCGGCGGTGAGCGCCGCCGCGTCGGGGCGGTGGTCGGTGACCGGCCACGAGTTCTTCGACAGCAGCGGATCGTCCCGGCTGCCGTCGTCGTCGGTCGGCAGGCCGAACGTCGCCGGGTCGGGCTCGGGCTGGGCGAAGTAGGCGTCGGTGAACTCGCCCTGCCACGACGTCATCGCGATGAACGCGGCCATCCCCGCGCCGCTGCCCCGCGCCTGGTACGCCTCGTGGAAGGCGGCCCGCGCGCGCTCGGCGGCGGCGTCGGGCAGCACGGCGTTGACGGGCGGCTCGTGCGCCACCAGCGTGACGACGTCGTTGGGGTGGGCCGCGACCAGGGCGAGCGCGGTCACCGCACCGCCGCTGCTGGCGAACATGTCGACCGGACCGGCGTCGAGGCCGCGATCAGGTGGTGCAGGTCGTCGGCCTGCTGCCGGGCGTGTGCTCGGACCGGCCGTCGGTGCGGACGCTGCGGCCCCGGCCGCGCGGGTCGCAGGTGACGACCGTGCGGTCGGCGAACTGGGCGGCGAGCGCGTCGAAGCCCTCGGCCGTCATCGGCTGGCCGATCATGACCAGGGCGGGACGCCCGTCGGCCGGGGGGAGCGGGCCACGGACGTCGTAGACCAGTTCCACTCCCGGCAGGGTGAGCGTGTGCGTCCTCGTCATGACGCCGAGCCTACGGCCGGCCCCCGACACCGTCCGGCGGTCAGGAGCGGCGTGACCCCCTGATGAACTGGTCGACCGCCGTCCGGGTGATCCCGTCGAGCAGGTCGGGCGCGACCAGGTTGCCGTTGACCAGCGTGGCGATGCCCTGCAACGTGGCGAACAGCACGATGCCGGCACGGTCCGGGGGGCCCGGTTCCAGCACCCCCTGGGCCTGCCCCTGGGCGATCAGGTCGTGCATCAGCCCGAACGGTCCGGCGGCGGCCGCGACGAGGTGCTCGGCCCCCTCCCGGTGCTTGCTGGTGAACATCAGTTCCAGCAGGGCGGCGTCCTCGGTGGCGAACCGCAGGTAGGCGGCGGCCATGGCGTGCAGGCGCGGCCCGAAGTCCGCACCCGCGGCGGCGAGCGCGGCGCGCAGCTCCGCGTGCAGCCGGGCGAACCCGGCCTCGGCGAGGGCGTCCAGCAGCGCCTGCCGGTCGGCGAAGTGCCGGCGCGGCGCGGCGTGGCTGACGCCCGCCTCCCGGGCCAGTTCGCGCAGCGACAGCTGACCCGCGCCGTGCTGGCGCAGGCTGCGCTCGGCAGCGGCGAGCAGCGTCGACCGCAGGTTTCCGTGGTGGTACGCGGGCACGGGGGTCATCGTAGCCCGAAAAATGTCGTCGTTGCCGACATTGTTGTCGCCGTATACATTGTTTCCCATGACAACATTCACGACCGCCCAGATCCCCACCCTGACCGGCCGTACCGTCATCGTGACCGGCGCGAACAGCGGCATCGGCCGGGTCGCCGCGACGGCCCTCGCCGCCCGGGGCGCCCGGGTCGTGCTCGCCGTCCGCGACCCCGCCAAGGGGGCCGCCGCCGCTGCGGGCATGACCGGCGACGTCGAGGTACGCCGGCTGGACCTGGCCGACCTCGCCTCCGTCCGCGCCTTCGCCGAGGGCTGCACCGGGCCGATCGACCTGCTGATCAACAACGCCGGCGTGATGATCCCGCCGCCGACCCGTACCGCCGACGGGTTCGAGCTCCAGTTCGGCACCAACCACCTCGGGCACTTCGCGCTCACCAACCTGCTGCTGCCCCAGATCCGGGGGCGGGTGGTCACCGTCGCCTCCGGTGCGCACCGGGCCGGGAAGATCGACTTCGCCGACCTGAACTGGGAGCGCCGCCCCTACCGGGCGTTCCCCGCGTACGCCCAGTCGAAGCTGGCGAACCTGCTGTTCACCGCCGAACTGCACCGCCGGCTCACCGAGGCCGGCTCACCGGTGCTGGCGACCGCCGCCCATCCCGGCCTGGCCGCCACCAACCTGCTCGGGCACCTCGACGGCGACCGCTCCTGGTGGAACCGGCTCCAGACGGCCGTGACCAACCGGTTCGCGCAGAGCGAGGCCGACGGCGCGTCGCCCACCCTCTACGCGGCGGTCGCCGACATCCCGGGCGGCAGCTACGCCGGGCCGGACGGCCTTTTCGAAGGACGCGGCGCGCCGAAGCTCGTCGGCCGCTCGAAGAGGGCCCGCGACGGTGCCGTCGCCCGTCGGCTGTGGACGGTCTCCGAGGAGCTGACCGGCGTCACCTTCCCCCTGGCCGCCCAGCCCACCCGGTAGGCGGCCGGGGACCGGCCGCCGGGCGGTCCGCCGTCGGTCGTTTGTGGACGATGTGCCCGGGGAACAGGGCTGGTATGGCGAACGGACAGATGAGGACCGTCGGTGGTCTGCTCATGCGGGTTCTCGGTGTGCTGCTGGTCGTGGTGGGCGTGCTGGGGGCGCTTGCCTCGCTGACCCAGGGCAACGCCGTCGGGATGGTCCTGGGTGTCGTCCTCGTCGCCGGGGGCGCGGTGCTGCTCAAGCGCTCCGGGCGGGCCGGCCGCTCGGGAGCGGTGGCGTCGACCCGGTGACCGCGCGGCGACGTCACCGCCGCGACCGGCCGCCGTCGGTCGCGCCCCGGGGTGTCGGACGCCACGCGGTTAGGGTGGGGCCATGGTGTTCTGGCAGCTGACGATCGACGCGAACGACCCGGCCCTGCTGGCCCGGTTCTGGTCTGAGGCGTTGGGCTACCGGCCGACACCGCCGGCCGAGCCGGCGACCACCTGGAACGCGCACTTCCGTGGCCGGTTGGGTGGGGCGGCGGCGTTCGAGGACCGGCTGTTCGACCCGGCCGGGCTGCGTCCGCCGCTGTGGTTCCAGCGGGTGCCGCGGGAGCAGGCCGGGAAGAACCGGCTCCACCTGGACCTCTACCCCACCGGGCGGGACGACGCCCTGCCCCAGGCGCGGCGGATCGAGATCGTCGAGGCGAAGGTGGCCGAACTGGTCGCGGCGGGTGCGACCGTGCAGCGCCGGACCCGGGGCGACGACCCGGCGGACCTCTACTACTACGTCACCATGCACGACCCGGAGGGCAACGTGTTCTGCGTGAGCTGACCCCCGGGTCGCCCGGCCCCGTGCACGTGTCGGCGTTCAGCGGCGGCGCAGCGCCGGGTCGAGCAGGGCCGGCGGGGTGTCGTACTTCTCGTCGGGGGCCAGGTCGACGCCGGGGGCGACGATCGCGTCGATGGCGTCGAGCACGTCGGCGGTGAGCACGGTGTCGGCGGCGGCGAGTTGGCTGCGCAGGTGCTCCGGCGTGCGGGGGCCGATGATCGCGCTGGTCACGGCGGGGTGCGCGGTGACGAAGCCGAGCGCGAGCTGGATCAGGGTGAGCCCGGCGTCCTCGGCGACCTTGGCGAGCTGCTCGACGGCGTCGAGCCGGGCCCGGTTGGCGGCGACGGTGAGGTCGAAGCGCCCGGGCAGGACGTCGGCGCGGTGGGTGGTGATCTCCCGGCCCGCCCGGACCGCGCCCGACAGCCACCCCGAGGCGAGCGGGCTCCAGGCGAGCACGCCCAGGCCGTACTGCGCGGTGACGGGCAGGACGTGGGTCTCGATGCCGCGTTGCAGGATCGAGTAGCTGGGCTGCTCGGTGACGTACCGGCCCAGGTGGTGTTCCCGGGCGGCCCACTCGGCCTGCACGAGCCGGTACGCGGGGAACGTCGAGCAGCCGAAGTAGCGGATCTTGCCGGCCCGCTGGAGGTCGGTGAGCGCGGCCAGCGTCTCCTCGTCGCTGGTCGTCGGGTCCCAGCGGTGGACCCGGTAGAGGTCGACGTGGTCGACGCCGAGCCGGCGCAGGCTGCCGTCGAGCGCGGTGTGCAGCCAGCGGCGGGAGGTGCCCCGGTGGTTGCGTTCGTCGCCCATCGGCAGGGCCGCCTTGGTGGCCAGCACGATGTCGTCGCGGCGGCCGACGATGGCCCGGCCGACCAGTTCCTCCGACTCGCCCTGGCTGTACCGGTCGGCGGTGTCGATCAGGTTGATCCCGCCCTCCAGGGCGGCGTCGATGATCGCGGTGGCCTCGGCCTGGCCGGTGCGGCCGATGGCGCCGAAGTTCATCGCGCCGAGCACGAGGGTGCTGACCTGGACGCCGGTGCGGCCGAGGGTGCGGTACTGCATGACTGTTCCTCCACGGGGTGACGGGACGGCGCTCGGTCGGTGCCGCCGGGAACCTGGCGCGTGCGGACGTGCCGTGGGCTGGCGGGGGCGTGGTTGGTCGCCGGCCGTCCGGCTCTGGCATCATGGTGCAAGCGGAACCGTGTTCCGCTCCGAACTATACGGAACGCTGTTCCGTTTGCCAAGGTGTCCGGAGGTTGACGGAGCGATGGTCGACGGTGGACCGGGGTCGCCCACCCCGCGCAAGCGCGCCGACGCGCCCCGGAAGCGGGCCGACGCCCGGCGCAACGAGGCGACCCTGCTGGAGGCGGCCGCCGCAGCCTTCCGCGCCGCCGGTGTCGACGTGCCGGTACGCGACATCGCCGCGCGGGCCGGCGTCGGCGTCGGCACCATCTACCGCCACTTCCCGACCCGGGCCGATCTGATCGTCGGGGTCTACCGGCACCAGGTGCAGGCGTGCGCCGAGGCCGCGCCGACCCTGCTCGCCGACAGCCGCACGCCGCACGCCGCCCTGACCGCCTGGATCGACCAGTTCGTCGACTTCCTGGTCACCAAGCACGGTCTCGCCGGGGCGATGAACTCGGACACCGCCGCCTTCGAGACGCTGCACGGGTACTTCCTCGACCATCTGGTCCCCGCCTGCGCCCGCCTGCTCGACGCCGCCGCCGCGGCCGGCGAGATCCGCCCCGGCACCGATCCCCAGGAACTGCTGTTCGCCGTCGGCAACCTCTGCGCCGGCCGCGCCCCCTACTACGACGCCCGCCGGATGGTCGGCCTCCTCGTCGCGGGGCTGCGGCTGCGCTGAGGGGCGACGCCGGTGGCCGGGTGCCGCCCCTCGGGCCGACGTCGCCCGCCGGGCCGTGCGGGAGCGGATCAGCGCGCGTAGTGCGCGGCGACCGCGGCGAACGCGGCCTTCGGTTCCCAGGGCAGGCCGGGGTACGTGTCACCGGTGCGCCCGTCGAGCACCTTGACGACCCCGGGGCTGGCGAGGTCGAGGTCGTCGCGCGGGTCGCCGTCCGGTCGGTGCGGGAGGCTGGGCAGTGCGAAGAGGTGGACGAAGGCGCTGTCGACGCCCTCGCTGTCGAAGATGTCGAGCAGTTCGCTCAGGTACGCGGCCTGGCCGGGCTCGTCGCGCTCGTACTCCCCGTTGAGCCGGTGGGGTCTGCCGTTCGGGCCGTACTCGATGATCTCCATGCTGCGCGGCGCGACGTCGCCCGCGCCGCGCCAGGTCGCCGTGCCGAAGCCGGTGACGGCGACCGGCTTGGGCTGGTCGACGAGCCGGCGTACGCCCTCGCGGAACTGGTCGGCGACCTCGGCGGACCGGATCAGTTCGACGGTCACCACGTCGAACAGGTCCCAGTCGACGCCCTCGAACGGGATCGCGGCGTAGGTGACCCTCCCGTGGAAGCGTTCGCGGACCGCCGCCACGGTGGCGCGCAGGAACGCGTCGAGGCGGGTGCGGACCCCGGCGATGCGCTCGGCCCGGCCGTTCGGGTCGGTCAGCAGGTGGTCGAGGCGGTCCGCGAGGCGCTCCCCGCCGATGAAGCCACGGTTCATGATGCTCAGCTCGGCGCCGGTGACGAACACGATCTCGGCCCCCGCCGCGCGGAGCCGCTCGGCCCGCTCGGCGCAGTCGAGGAACAGGGCGCGGATCAGGTCGGGTTCCAGCTCCAGGGGGTACGGCGAGAACCAGACCTCCAGGCCGAGTTCGGCGGCGGTGCGGGCGGCGGACTCCAGCCGCCCGGGATCGCCGCCGACCAGGTGGACGGCGGTGCAGTGCAGGTCGTCCCGGATGATGGCCAGCTCGCGCCGGACCACCTCCGGGTCCCAGTGCGGCACCGAGCTGACGCCGTCGGTGACGAAGCCGGTGTCGTAGGCCATGCCCTTGGCGCGCATGTCGGTCCCTTTCGGTCGTGGTGCTCCCGGAGTTCGGAGGGACCGTAGCATATTTTTGCGTGCGCGCAATTTTGCGTGCGCGTACCGCGTGTGCGACAGTGGCACCGTGACCGGTCCATCGACGCTGCGGGAACGCAAGAAGCGGGCCACCCGGGAGGCCCTCCAGGCGGCGGCGCTGCGCCTCGCGCTGGAACGCGGGCCGGACAACGTCCGCGTCGAGGAGATCGCCCAGGCCGCAGGCGTGTCGCCCCGGACCTACAACAACTACTTCCCGAGCCGGGAGCAGGCGATCGTCGCCGGGGTCGCCGCCGACCGCGCGGCCGGCGTCGCAGCGGCCGTGCTCGCCCGGCCGGCCGGGGTCGGCCTCGCCGACGCGGTCGTCGACGCCGTCGTGGGCCTGTACGCCGACCCCGGCGACCAGCCGCCCGCCGCGCTGCTGATGATCGCCGCCAGCCCCACGCTGCGCGCCTGCTACGTCGAGGCCGTCACCACGTTCGAGGAACCGCTGGCCGGGGCGGTCACCACCCGCTGTCCCGGCGTCGGACCGCTGACCGCCCAGGTGCTCGCCGCCGCGGTCGGCGCGGCGGCCCGGGTGGCGCTGCGGCAGTGGCTGCACGGCACGGGCGAGGTGCCGTCGATGGCCGGTTTCGTGGTGCCGTCCGCGCCGCTGCCGGACCTCGTGCGGGCCGCGCTGCTGACGCTGGCCCCGGCGCTCGACGCCGCCGCGGCACCCTGACCCGCCCGACCGGCTCCGGTGCACCCCGCCCCGCCGGGCGGGAGCCGGACGCGCGGTCCGGTCCCGACCCGGCGGGACGCACGCCCCGGGTGAGGTGGTCAGGTACGGGACAGGGCGCGGTCACTGACCGAGGACTGGAGCCCGAACTGCCGGGCCCGGCGCTCGGCGAAATCGGTCAGGCCCTGGCTGTCGGCGTAGTCGAGGCTGTAGAGGTCCAGCTCCAACCGGAGCAACTGCTCGGCGATCTGGGCGTGGAACTCCAGCACGTCGGGCGGCCACGGCGCGTAGCCCTGGTCGGTCCAGCGGGCCGAGAACGACTCGAAGACGATCCCGTCGACGATCTCGGCCAGCCGGGGCAGCATGCCGAAACCCCGGTTCGCCAGCAGGTACGCGGGCTCCGCCTCCTCCCGGATCGCGGCGACCAGGGTGAGCAGGTGCGGCACGTCCTCCGGGAAGGTCAGCTCGACGTTGAGCGTGTCCAGGAACAGCCCGGCGAAGCCCTGCGCGATCGCCTGCTTCGCCTGCCCCACCACGTGCGACACCCACAGCGGATGGTCGACGTGGACGAACGCGCCGCCCCAGTCCGGGTTGCGCTCCTGCCGCTGCCAGGGCGCGGGCGGCCCCTGGTCCTCCGACAGCGACAGGTAGCCGAGGGTCTGCACGTTCTGCGCCGCGAGGTAGCGCAGCTCGGCCGGACGGTAGAAGTCCGGTTGCAGCACCACCCGTACGTAGCGGGTCAGTTCGGGCAGGCGGCCGTCGCCGTAGTAGAAGCAGATGGGGCGTCGGCTCATCACGTCCACCCGTGTTCCCGGTACCAGGCGAACGTGCTGCGGACCCCCTCCTCCAGGCTGACGCCCGGCTCGTAGCCGGTCAGCTCGCGCAGCCGGGACAGGTCCGGGCAGCGGCGGGCGACCGATCCCGGTGGCGCGCTCCCGGGTGCGATGGCGGGGCTGACCCCGGCCACCCGCAGCACCAGCTTGGCCAGGTCGCCGATGTTGGTCTCCTCGCGGTCGTTGCCGATGTGCACGATCTGCCCGGCGGCGGCCGGTGCCGCCATCAGCCGCACCATCGCCTCGACCGCGTCGTCGACATGGCAGAACGCCCGGAACTGGTCGGCCCCCGGGACGGGGAACGGGTCGGCCCCGCGCAGGGCGCGTAGCGACATCTCCGGGATGACGTGGTCGGCGCCCATCCGGGGGCCGTACACGTTGTGGAACCGGCCCACCACGGTCTCGAACCCCCGGGCCCGCGCCGTGTGCAGGAAGGCGGCCTCGCCGAGCAGCTTGCTGGCCGCGTACGCGAACCGCGGCGCGGCGATGTCGGAGATCATCGGCGGCACGGTCTCGTCGGTCGGCACCGGCACCACCCCGGCGGTCACGCCCCCGGCGTAGACCTCGCTGGTGGAGGCGAAGAAGACCCGCTCGCCCGGGGCCACCCAGTCGAGCAGGTGCAGCGCCGACAGGGTGTTGACCCGGATCACCCGGGCCGGGTCCTGCTCCACGTTGCGCACGCCGACGACGGCGGCGAGCAGGTAGACCTGGTCCCAACCGGTCGGCAGCGCCGCCCAGGTGTCCGGGCTGGTCAGATCCCCGGAGACCACCTGCACGGCCGGGTCGGCGCGGAGCCGGTCGAGGTCGGCGTCGTCGTGGCCCCGGGAGAAGTCGTCGACGATCGTCACCCGGTGCCCGTCGGTGACGAGCCGGCGGGCCAGGTGCAGGCCGATGAAGCCGGCCCCGCCGAGCAGCAGCGCCCTCATGCCGACACCGCCCCGACGGTCGCCGCGCCCGCGCCGGCCGCCCCGGCGGGGGCCGGTGGCAGGTAGCCGAGCCCGGCGTAGCGGACCCCGGCGGCCAGCACCGCGTCCGCGTCGAGCACCCGCCACGAGTCGTAGACGAACGCCGGTGGTGTCGCGCCGAGCACCTCCGGCACCCGCAACGCCCGGTAGTCCGGGTGGTCGTTGATGATCAGGACGGCGTCCGCCTCGGTGAACGCCTTGTCCAGGCTGACCGGCTCGCCCCCGTACTGGCGGATCACGTCGTCGGTGACCATCGGGTCGTGACCGAGGACGGTGACCCCGGCGGCGGAGAACACCCGCATCATCGGCTCGATCGGGGTGCCGCGCATGTCGTCGGTCGCCGGCCAGCCCTTGTACGCCCACCCGAGCACCGCCAGCCGGGCGCCGAGGCTGCGCCCGCGCGCCTCGACCAGCATCCGGACCACCGTCTCACCGACGTGGATCGGCAGGTACTCGTTGAGCTGGCGGGCCTTGCCGACGAGGAACGGCCGGCGGTCACCCGCACTGTCGATCATGATGTACGGGTCCTTGGAGAGGCAGCCGCCGCCCACGTACCCGGGCCTGGCGAGATCCGGACGCGGGTAGTCGACGTTGGCCGCCCGGATCACCTCCAGCGGGTCGAGGCCGTGCCGCTCGGCGACCAGCGCGATCTCGTTGCCGAACGCGTAGATCAGGTCGGTGTGGCAGTTGTTGGACAGCTTCACCAGCTCGGCGGCCTCCAGGGTGGAGACCGGGACGATGGTGCGGACCAGCCCGTTGAAGAACTCGGTCGCGGCGACCAGGCTGTCGTCGTCCAGACCGCCGATCACCTGCGGCAGCTCCACCAGTTCCCGCAGCGCCTGCCCCTGGATGGTGCGCTCCGGGGCCATCACCAGCTTCACCCGCTCGCCCCAGGCGGCCTGGAGTTCCGGCAGCACCACCCGGCGGCTGGTGCCCACCGGCACCGTGCTGCGGACCACCACCAGGGTGTCCGGCCGGCAGCTCGCCGCCACCACCCGGGCGGCGGCGGCCAGGTTCGCCAGGTTGGGCCGGTGGGTCATGTTGTCCACCGGCGTCGACACGCTGATCACCGCCACGTCGACGGTGTCCTTCGGCAGGTCGGCGGCGACGTGGATGCGCGTACCGAGGTGGGCGGCGAAGACGTCCTCGATGCCCGGCTCGAAGATGTGCGGCCGGCCGTGCGACAGTGCGTCCAGCACCGCCGGCGACACGTCGGCGCCGTACACCGTGAAGCCCTTGTCGGCGAGGGCGGCGGTGAGGGTGAGCCCCACGTAGCCCAGGCCCACGACCCCGATCTTCATGCTCATCTGCTGTCCTCTCGTGTGCGGGTGTGTCGTGAAGGGGGAGCGGTCCGCCCGGCTCACCGCGCCTCGCCGGCGGCCCAGATGTCCTTGATCGAGGTGCCCAGGTCACGCACCGGCGACCAGCCCAGCCCGGCGGCCCGACCGATGTCGGCCTGGATCCAGTCGACCGCCTGCGAGCGCTGCGGCCCGGACCCGGCCTCGCGGACCCGGCCCCGGTAGCCCGCCACGTCGGCCAGCAGGGCGACCGCCTCCCGGGCGGTGACGGCCCGACCGCTGCCGGCGTTGACGACCCGGTGCCGCAGCGTCGGCGCGAGGACCGCCGCGACGATCAGCGCGGCGAGGTCCCGCACGTCGACGAAGTCCCGGTACGCCGACAGCGGCCCCAGGGTGATCTCGGCGGCCCCGTCGTCCAGGGCGGCCCGCAGCCGGGCCGCCGCCCGACCGAGCAGGTTCTCCTGCGACATGCCGGGGCCGATCGGGTTGAACACCCGCAGCGAGACCGCGTCCACGTCGCCGGCCTCCCCGGCGAGCTGGAACAGCCGGGTGCCGGCCAGGTGGCTGACCCCGTACGCGCTGACCGGCCGGGCCGGGGAGTCCTCGGTGACCGGGACGCGGTCCGGCACCGGCCCGTACTCGCCTGCCGAGCCGAGCCGGACCAGTCGGGCCCGGGGCGCCGCGGCGGCGGTCGCCTCCAGCAGTTTCGCCGCGACCAGGGTGTTCGCCGTGACCAGTTGCCCGGCGGAGCCGGTGAGCGCGCCCACGCAGTTGACCACCGCGTCCGGCGCGACCTCACGCAGCAGCCCGGCCAGCGCGTCCGGCGTGCCGTCGAGCAGGTCGTGGGTGGTCCGTCCCGGGCAGACGACCTCGGTCACCCGGGGGTCCGCCGTCAACGTGTCGCGGGCGTGCCCCCCGATGAACCCGGACGCCCCGAACAGCAGCACCCGGGTCACGTCAGCTCCCCTGCGCCCACCACGCCCGTCAGGTCGGCTGCCAGCGGCTCGCCGACGGCCCCCACCGGCTCACCGACGGCCACCTCCACCGGGGTCGGCCCGGCCGGCAACAGGATCGGCTTGAGCTGGTGGAACGACCGGTTCGCCTCGTCGTAGTCCTCCGGCCGCCCGATGTCCAGCCAGAACCCGTCGAACGGGTACGTCATCGGCGGGTCGCCGCCCGCGAGCAGGTCCAGCACGAGCTGGTCGAAGCCGAGGGCCAACCCGGCCGGGTAGGGCTCCAGGGTCCGCCGGGACATCCCGTAGACGCCCATGCTGACCGGGTAGCGCAGCGCCGGCTTCTCCCGGAACCCGACGACCCGGCCGGCGTCCACGTCGAGCACGCCGAAGTCGATCCGGTGCACCCGTTCGGAGGTCGCCAGGGTCAGGCCCGCCCCGGACCGCTGGTGGCTGCGCAGCAGGTCGCCGTAGTCCAGGTCGGTGAGGACGTCCCCGTTCATCACCAGGAACTCGTCGGGCAGCCGGTCCTTGAGGGCGAACAGCGGGCCGACCGTGGACAGCGGCCGGTCCTCCTCGATGTAGTCGATGGCCAGCCCCCACCGGTTGCCGTCGCCCACGAACGCCCGGATCAGCGGGCCGAGATGGTTGATCGCCAGGGTCACCGAGGTGAACCCGCGCGAGGCGAGCTGGTCGAGCACGATCTGCAGGATCGAGTGACTGTCCCCGATCGGCATCAGGGGTTTCGGCAGCGTCGTCGTGTACGGCCGCAGCCGCACCCCTTTGCCACCGGCAAGGATCACCGCGTGCAACCGGACCTCCCCATAGGTCTCAAGTGGACTATCGGTAGTGCCGAACCTGCCCGATCACCGGAACCAGACCGAGCGCGAACAGCCCCTGGAGCAGCAGCACGCTGCCCAGGTGGAGCGAGGTGTCGGTGACCGCGTCGCCGCCCTGCCCGAGCAGCGGGGCGACACCGAGCAGCCCGCCCCCGCCGACGTGCAGCACGATCACGACCGTCATCGACAGGCACAGCCAGCCGTACCGGCCCTGACCGACCAGCAGGAACGCCAGGTAGTACGCGCCGGCGAGGGCCACGTGGGCGGCCGTCATCACCACCCCGGCGGTGGACAGCACCCCGGCCCGGGCGAGCGCGACGAGCAGCAGCACCCCGAACACCGCCGGCACCGCCAGGCACACCGCGAGCTCCCGGCCGATGGTGCGCCAGATCCCGACGACGAAGGCGTGCGGGAACCGGGATCGCCGGGACAGGGCGACCCCGTTCGCCCAGAACCGGCTGGTCCGCCACTCGACGAACCCCATGGACAGGATCAGCGGCACCGCCGACGCCGCGACGTCCCACTGACCCAGCAGGTAGGGCGCCTGGGCGTGGAAGAGCAGCGTCGCCGAGCAGAGCCCGTACCCGGCGACGCCGAGCAGGCCGGGCCGTGCCGGCCAGAGCGGGTCGCGGGGGGCCGGCTCGGTCGACCGGGCGGCGGACCGGGTGGCCCAGAGCCCGGCGGCGAACGCGGCCAGCACGCCGAGAGCCGCCGCGCCCACCGCCCAGCGCCGTGCCGTCACCCCGCCGGTGACCAGGAACACCCCGCTGGCCAGGACGGCCGGGACCAGCGCGGCGGCGAGCCACCCCTCCCGTCTGTAGAAGATCAGCAACGTGCTGGCCAGCTGGTAGGCCAGTTGGCAGACCATCATCGCGGCCAGCGGCAGGCCGCCGTACGGCAGCATCAGGGCGCCGGTGGCCAGGCCGAGCAGCACAGCGGTCAGCGCGGCGATCCGTAGCACCCGGCTGGCCGAACGGGCCCGACCCAGGCCGAGCAGGCGGAACGCCGCGTAGGCGACCACCCCCGACCAGACCCAGCCGACAGTGCCGGCGAGGATCATCCCGGCCACCAGGCCCGACCGTCCCACCACCGACAGCACGGCCGGAAACGCGGCGCTCGGCAGCACGTACAGCAGGCCGTGGGAGATCGTCCGCAGGTCGCCCCGCCGGTCGCGGCCGGCCCCGGGCGCCTCGGCCGGCTGTTCCTCGACCGCCGGGGCCGGGCCCAACCGCCTGAACACCTCGGAGGCGAGGACGAAGACGTCGCGGTAGCCGTACTCGACCTGGGCGGCCCGGTCGGTGTGCCCGTCCGCCTCCAGCGCGGCGGCGACCTGGAGCGCGTCCACCGCGCGGGCCAGCCGGGGTCGTACCCGCTCGACCAGGTCGTCCACCGGGTCGGTGGAGATCCGGGGCAGCAGGACGGTGCGCCGGGGGCTGTCGGACCGCCCCGGCTCGGTGGTCATCGTGGCGACGGGGCGGAACGACGGATCGGTGACGTCCGGGTCGGTGGCCTCGGTCATCAGCGACCACCGGTGGTACGCACGATGGCGATCGTCGTCTCGTCGTCGTCCGGGCCCGGTCCGGCCGGCTGCGGCAGCTCCGGTGCGGCCGAGTTCGGGTCGTGGCGGGTCCGGTACGCCGCCGCCGAGTACTGCTCGGGGCCCCGCTGGCGGGGCACCCGCCCGGCCAGCGGCGACACCTCGGGCCGGACGGCGGGCGTCGGCTCGGGCCGGACGGCGACGGGGGCCACCTCGGGCCGGGCGGTGGGCGTGGCGGCGGGATGGGCGGTGACGGACGCCACCCCGGGGCGGGTCGGCCGGTTCGGGACCCGGACGAAGCCCTGGGCCTGACCACGTAGGTGCTTCGGCGCGGGCGACGTCCCGCGCGGCGCGGCCAGCCCCTCGTAGATGTCGCGGTACGCCTGCAACGACCGTTGCAGGGTGAACCGCTCCAGCACCCGTTCCCGGGCGGTCGCCCCCAGCCGCAGCCGCAGCTCCCGGTCGTTGAGCATCCTGACGCAGGCGGCGGCGATCGCGGCGACGTCGCGCGGCGCGACGACGAAACCGGTGTCACCGACCGCCTCGGCGACCCCGCCGACATTGGTGCACACGGTCGGCCGGCCGCACGCCATCGCCTCCACCACCGTGTAGGGGAAGCCCTCGGAGATGCTGGTCAACGCCACCAGGCTGCCCGCGTGGTACGCCTCGACGGCGCTGCCGACCCGCCCCTCCAGGACGGCGTGGCCGGTCAGCCCGAGTTCGTCGATCAGCGCCTCGCAGCTTTCGTGGTAGACCTTGTTGGCGGCCGGTGTGCCACCGAAGATGCGCAGCCGGGCCTCGGGGATCTCGGCCCGCACCAGCGCGAACGCCCGGATCAGGGTGTGCAGGTCCTTCAGCGGGTCGATCCGGCCCATGAACGAGATGGTCGGCACGTCCGGCTCGCCGGCCGCGGGCGGGAACTCGTCCGGGTCGACGCCGTTGTACATCGTCCACATCCGCTCGGGGTCGGCGCCGTTGTGCAGCTGCCACCGCCTGTTGTACTGCGAGTGCGGGGCGAGCGCGCCGGTGATCAGGTAGGCCGCCCCGGCGAGCGAGCGGAAGAAGCTCAGCACCAGCACCCGGACCGGGTGCGGCGCGTCGTCGTGCAGGTAGGAGATGTAGCGTTCGCGCAGGTAGATGCCGTGCTCCGAGAGCACCAGCGGGGTGCCGTACGTCCAGGTGGCGGCCATCCCGACGAGGGTGGCGAGACCGTTCATCGACGAGTGCACGATGTCGGCGCGTACCGGTGGTGCGCTCAACGGTCGGAGCATGTGCGAGATGAGCCAGGCCGCCTCCAGCGCGTCGGCGACGGTGGGCGCGGGGCCGGTCTCCTCGACCCGCAGCGTGTGCCAGGCCTCCAGCATCATCCGCAGCGCCTCGTTGGACAGCAGGGCCGCACCCAGGTCACCGCCGCCGGAGGCGTACTCGAACATGCCGCGCAGGGCGAGCAGGAAGGTGCTCCGGTTGACCGCCCCGGCCTGGGAACGGGTCGACTCCAACGGGGTGACCAGCGCCCGCAGGAACACCTCGTAGGACTGCATGAACTCGGTGCCGGGCCGCCCGGAGGGGACCAGCACCCCCCGCCGGGGGCGGCGGCCTGTCGGCCGGCCGCCCCACAACGGGATCGAGTGCACGCGGTCGAGGTTCGCCGGCCGGTCGAACACCGGCTCCTCGGTGCCGTCCACGGTGAGCGCCACGACCTCCCACCGGTAGTCAGGCATTCCCCGGATGAGCTGCTCGCACCAGATGCTCACCCCACCCATCGCGTACGGGTAGGTGCCCTCCGAGACCAGCGCGATCCGCACCGGTTTTCCCCCGTTCCTCTGTGCCTGTCCTGAGCTGCCGTCCCGCGCTACGCGCGGGGAGCGGCGTTGAACGTCACGGCGGTGTTCGCCGCGAGCGTCACCGGCACGGTGACGTCGGTGCCGTAGGTGCCGGCGCCGGTGGTGGCCGCGGTCACGCCACCGAGTTGCAGCGTTCCGGCGGCCGGCGAGGTCACCGTGATCTCCCCGGTGGTCCGGTCGTAGCTCGCCGACGCCCCGGCGGTCAGCGCCGCGAAGTGCGCCGTGCGGGTCCGGGTGTAGGCGGCGATGTCGGTCCACGCCGAGTTCAGCAGCGGCACCGAGTAGAGCGAGTCGTACTTGGTGAGCACCGCGCCGACCCAGTCGGTGAGCAGGCTGTTGCCCGAGCCGTAGTCACGCACGTTGGCGATGTGGAAGGTGTGCGAGTAGATCGAGCCGGACGACACGTGCTGCAACCCCACCGTCGACTCGTAGTCGAGGACCTGGGCGTAGGTGCGGTCGGTGGGCCAGTACGGGAAGAGACCGTTCGGGCCGTAGAAGGAGTTGTAGAAGTGCGCCTCCTCCGCCTGGTTGGTGGTGTGG
Source organism: Micromonospora cynarisoli (assembly GCF_030518815.1). NCBI lineage: Bacteria > Bacillati > Actinomycetota > Actinomycetes > Micromonosporales > Micromonosporaceae > Micromonospora > Micromonospora cynarisoli. The sequence continues at coordinate 6,361,749 of NZ_CP130426.1, forward strand.
TAGGCGATGTTCGTCGGCCAGCACGGCACGACCACGATGCTCGGGTCCAGCGGGTGCGCGGTCGAACCGTTGAAGTTCGCCGGCACGTGGCTGGCGAACGACATGTTGCCGGCCAGCGCGGTGATGCCGAGGTCACCGGCCGCCTCGATCAGGTCCGGGTTGGACGCGGTGAGGCCGTGGTCGGTGAGCACGCCACTGGCGTTGTTGTAGACGCCGAGGCCGGAGTACTCGGGGGTCTTGAGCACGGTGGCCGGCGGGTTGAGTCCGATGGCGTTGCCGGCGGCCTGGTTCTCGGTGATCTCGTCGTGGGTGGTGGCGTAGTCGGTGCTGTTCAGCGCGGGATGGGTGAGCGTGTGGTTGATCCACCGGAAGTTGTTCTTCAGGCACTTCGAGGTGGCGGTGAGGGTGTTGGCGTCCCCGTTCGGGCTGCACGTGTCGCCGGCGAACGGGTCGATCTGGGCGCCGTTGTAGGGGATGTTGAAGGTGAAGCCCGAGGCCAGCGGGTGCGCGGCGCGCAGCGCGGTCTGCTTCGCGTCGAGGTTGACCGCGTCGTGCCCGGTGAGGTGGAGGGTGGGGCTGTAGTCGACGGTGCCGTCCTCCATGTAGTGGGCCGAGGCGGCGAACCAGTCGTCGATGTCGACGTTGAGGTGGTGCTTCTGCTCCCCGAAGAACAGGCCCTTGGTCGCCCACCGGAACAGGCCGTAGACCAGCAGGTCCGCGTGGAGGAGGTACTGGTTGGCGGTGAAGGTCAGCGCGATCCGCTCCCGGCCGTCGGTCGAGGTGGTGCTCACGGCCAGCACGTCGGAGCCGTTGGTCATCAGGGCCTGGGCGTTGCAGCCGGCCCGGATCGAGGTGCGGTAGACGTACGACTGGGTGATCGGGATCTGGGCGGAGCTGTTGAGGTAGTCGAAGACGGCCGCGCCGCTGCTGGTCAGCGAGACGGGCAGCGGGGTCTCACCGACCGCGCCCTCACCTGCGGAGTTGAGGCAGTAGTCCTCCGGCCAGGTGCCGTAGCTGGTGTAGAGGGCGACCTGGCGGACCTGGAAGTTGCGCTCGTAGGCCCAGAGGGTGTTCCACTCCGTGCTGGTCAGGCCGCTGAGGTAGTTTCCGCCCGACTCGTAGAGCTGCATGCTGTTGGTGAGCAGGACCGCGTTGTACCTGCCCACCCCGTTGCCGTCGACCAGCGTGCTCGCCGAGATCGTCTGGGTGGTGGTGTAGAGGATGTCGTAGTCCGCGCCGACCCGGTTGAGGGTGGTGGTGAGCGTGGCCACGCCGAAGTCCGCCGGGTCGGTGGCCAGGATCAGCGCCTTCAGCGCGACCTTGTCGTTGATCGCCTGGGTGCCCACGCCGCCGCCGCTGCGGGCACTCGACGAGGACGGGGCGACCTTGACGGTGCCGGCCCGGGTCGGCAGGGGGCCGGGACGGCCCTCCTTCTTGCCGGCGACCTGGCCGAGGCCGGGTGCGCTCGGCGGCTGGGCCAGCGTGCCCGGCGCGGCCGGCGGCTGGGCGAGGCCCGGGGTCTGGGTGCCGAGCAGGACCGTGAGTGCGGTCAGCCCGGCGAGGGCGAATCGGTTCGCGCGACGGCGCGCAGGTCCGGTGTGGACCATCTGGTGACCTCCGATGAGGAGATGTGAACAATGCCGCCGATCCTGTGTGGACGGCGGGGTTGCCATCGAAGGCTAGCAATTGCTCGTGCGGATTCCGCGCATGATCCTGTCGCATGTGGAGCATTGACGCAAGCGGGGTCGGGTGTTAGTGCCGCGTGTACGGAGTCGCCTTCTGGTCAACGTGCTTTGCGCTGATCTTGGTGGTGTTGCCGGTTGGTGTCAGGTGCGCTGACGTGGTCTTTTCCGAAGTGATCGAAACACCTCATTCACGTTCACTCCACACCGCCGTAGCCGCAGGTGACCAGAATGTGGTCGGCGGTCGGGTGTGGAACGTCGTGCGCATCGGCCATTCGCTCCGGCTGCACCAATCGCGGTGCGGCAAGAGTGGCCGATCGGTCCATGCTGGTCCACCGATCAGCCGATCGACGGGCCATCCCTTCGGCCAGTGCCGGCCGTGGCCCTGCCGTCGGGCCGCGCCGGAGTCAGCCTGAGCCGACGTTTCCCCAGGTGGAGAGCCCTTCGCGGTGGCGCTGGCGGGGAGGGCCTGCGCCTTTTGGTGGGCAATCGCTTGATCGACGGCACCTCGTGGAGAATGTTGACTTTCCGCGACCGGGACGGCGGGTGAACCCGTCCGGAAATGGTGAATACCCCAGCGCTGACCGTCGAATCAGCCAGTCTCGGCAGAAGCGGTTCTCCGGGTCAGGAGTTCCCCATTCCCAGCCAATGGAAGCCGTCCGCTGTCCCCGCTATCAACATGGCCCGGGCCAAATCGTTCTACCATCCGATCGGTTCGTGGAACTTCCACGGTACGCAAATGCGGGATTGGATGTGCGGCGGAGTCGGCCGGCGCGACCGGAGGAAACGACAGACGCCGGATCGGGACAACCCCAGGTGGGTCCACACTCGACTCACCGGCGGCCGGCCAGACGGCGTCGAACGGCTCTGCCACCGGCAGGGTCGGCCGGGTCCGGCGCTCCGCGTCACCGGCTGACCGCCGGCACAGCGGTAGGCGGTTCAGCCCCGGCAGCCGGCCGGGCTGTCGCCACCCGACGGCACGGAGGCGACCACCGCGTCGGAGATCGGGGTGAGCCACTGCAACGCCCCCTCGTACGCCCGGGGCACCGTCACCGTGACGGCGGTCTCCCGGTCGAGCGTGGTGAGCACGGTGGCGTCCGACCGCTCGTCGGCGTACCAGCAGACCCGGTTGACGGTCCACACGTCGGCGGTGGCGTCCACGGTCGGCTCGGCACCACCGCAGGCCACGGTCAACGCCGGGTCACCGTAGGCGGCATTCTGCTCGGCACCGGCGGTCACCGGACGCTGGGCGAGATCCCGCACGGTGGCCGGCAGCTGCGACACCAGCGCCCGGCACACCACGCCGGGCCGTTCGGCCAGCGCCGGGGCGGGCATCTCGACCGGGGCGCTGGACCGGGGTCCGACGCTGGTCGGCGACGGGTCCGGTGCGGCGACCGGCGCGTCCGGGGAGAGCTTGGCGAAGGTGAAGCCCGCCACGGCCACCGTCACCGGCACGGCGACCAGGGTGGCCCACAGCGCGGCCCGTCGGGTCGACCGGTCCACACCCGGCCGGTCGGCGGCGGACGCGACGTCGGTCGGGGTCTCGGGGAAGGAGGTCTTCTCGTCCACTTACAGGCGCACCACCGAACACGTGAGGGTGCGAGTGATGCCGGGCACCATCTGCACGTTGCTGACGATCAGTTTGCCGAGTTCGTCGACGGTGTTGGCCTCGGTGAGGACGACCACGTCGTACGGCCCGGTGACGGCGTCGACGCGTACCACGCCGGCAAGATCCGCGATCAGACCGGCCACGTCCCGCGCCCGGCCCACCTCGGTCTGGATGAGGATGTACGCCTGTACCACGACTCGACCTCCGTCCGTCGCCGCCCGGGGCGGCCCGAAGGGTGAAAATACCCTACGGAGCAGGCGTGATCCCTATCGGTGGTCGCGGGTAAGCAGCTAGCGAGCGTGTCGGAAGGAAGACATGGGTGTCGCGGACGTGGGCGAGTTCGGCCTCATCGACCGGGTGACCACCCGGCTGACGTACGGATCGTCCTGCCTGCTCGGGCCGGGCGACGACGCCGCCGTGGTGGCCGCCGGCGACCGGCGGGTGGTCGCCTCCACCGACGTGCTCGTCGACGGGCGGCACTTCCGGCGGGACTGGTCGGGCGCGCGGGACGTCGGGCACCGGGCGGCGGCGGCCAACCTGGCCGACATCGCCGCCATGGGTGCCACCCCTACCGCCCTGCTGGTGGCCCTCTGCATCCCCGCCGACCTGGACACCGCCTGGGTGGAGGAACTGGCCGACGGGCTGGCCGCCGAGGCGGCGCTGGTCGACGCGGGGGTGGTCGGTGGGGACATGTCCGCCAGCCCCACCCTGACCATCGCGGTGACCGCCCTCGGCGACCTGGAGGGCCGGGCACCGGTGGTCCGCTCCGGCGCCCGGCCGGGTGACGTGGTGGCGCTCGCCGGCCGCACCGGCTGGGCCGCCGCCGGGCTGACCGTGCTCTCCCGGGGGTTCCGCACCCCCCGGGTGCTGGTCGAGGCGTACCGGCGGCCGGAGGTGCCCTACCCGGCCGGGCCGGAGGCCGCCCGGCTCGGCGGCACCGCCATGATCGACGTGTCGGACGGGCTGCTGGCCGACCTGGGCCACCTGGCGAAGGCCAGCGGTGTCGGCGTCGACCTGCGCCGGGACGCCTTCGCGGTGCCCCCGCAGATGCGCGACGCGGCCCAGGCGCTCGGCGTCGACCCGTACACCTGGATCCTGGCCGGTGGCGACGATCACGCCCTGGTCGCCACCTTCCCCCCGACGGTGGCGCTACCGCCGTCGTGGCGGACGGTGGGCCGGGTGGTCGAGGGCGGCGGGGTGACAGTCGATGGTGACGCGTACGACGGACCGGCCGGCTGGGATCACTTCCGGTAAGGAGCGGTCGTACCCTTCACCCGTGAGTGGAATCGATATCCGGCCGCAGGGCTTCGACTCGCCGGCGGCCCAGACGCTCATCCGGGCGGCCATGGCCGACCTGGGCGTCAGGTACGGAGGCAGCGGCGACGAGACCCCCATCGACCACACCGAGTTCGTCCCGCCGCACGGCGAATTCCTCGTCGCCCACCTCGACGGCGAGCCGGTCGGCTGCGCGGGGTGGCGCAGCCACGGCACGGACGCCGCCGAGCTGAAACGGATGTACACCAGCCCGGTCGTGCGGGGGCGCGGGGTGGCCCGCGCCCTGCTCGCCGCCATCGAGGAGTCCGCCCGCCGGCACGGACGCCGGCGGATCATCCTGGAGTGCGGCGACCGCCAGCCCGAGGCGGTCGCCCTCTACACCTCGGCGGGGTACGAGCGGATCGCCAACTTCGGCTACTACGCCGACGTCCCCGGCTGCCTGTCGTTCGGCCGGGCGCTCTGACCGGTCGTCCGGCCCGTCGGTTCGCAGCGGCGGGACCGGACCGTCGGCCCGGCGGCGTCAGGCGACGGTGAACCGGAGCCGGTCGGCGCCGGCCCGGGCGGTGGCCGCCGCCTCGGCCGGGTCGGCGCCCCAGGCCAGCACGTGCCCGCCCCGGCGTACCGACGAGGTGACCTCGCCGACCCGGTCGCCGGCGGCCACGTCGAGCTGCACGGCGAGGACACCTGGCACCCGGCGTGCGTCGCGCAACCCGTCGACCGCGGTCAGCGTCCCCGGCGGCGGCAGCAGGAACTCCACCGCCGCCGCCCCGGACGGCCGGGCCGGCAGCCGGGGCCGCTCGCCGCGCAACGTCCGCAGGTAGGCGTCGATGAACCCGCACTCGTACGCCACCGAGATCAACGCGGCGATCATGTCGCCGGGCAGCCGGGCGGCGCACTCCACAAGCGTCGGCACCCCGTCGGCGACGATCCACTCGCTGTGCAGCACGCCGGTGCGGAAGCCGGCCGCCGCCGCCAGCCGGGTGGCCGCCGCGACCAGTTCCGCGCGACCGTCCGCCGGCAGCGCCGACGGGACCGTGTGCCCGGTCTCCACCGGCCGACGACCGGGCAGCACCCGCTTGTCGGTGACGTTGCCGAAGCACACCTCGCCGTCGGCGACCAGCAGTTCGACGCTGTACTCCGGGCCGACCAGGGTCTGCTCGACCAGCACCTCGGTGGGCAGGTCGGTGGCCGCCTCCACAGGCGTCTCCGGGGTGGCGGTCGCCGACCAGGCCGCCACCACGTCGTCACCGGCGTCGACGAGTTGCACGCCGAGGCTGCCGGAGCGGCGGGTCGGCTTCAACACGCACCGGCCACCGAACCGGGCCGCGAACGCCGCCGCCCGCTGCGGGGAGTCGACCAGCTCGTACGCCGGATTGGCAAGCCCGGCCCGGTCAGCCAGCAGGCGCATCCGGTGCTTGTCGGAGAAGACGTCGGCGGCCTGCGGGCCGGCGCCGGGCAGGCCCAGCCGTTCGGCGAGCCGGGCGGTGGCACCGACTGCGTACTCCAGGCCGGGCATCACCAGCCGGGCGGAGGTGAGCCCCGGCTCCCGGGCGAGCAACTCCTCGACGTCCAGGCCGGTCTGGTAGCGGGCGGGCACCACCCGGGAGACCACCGGCAGCCGGGCCGTCGTCGCGGTGACGTCCCGCCGGGCGATGATCTCCGGCTCCTCGACGAGCACCACGCTGCCCGCCGGCAACTCCTCGGCGAGCCAGTGCAGCATGCCGAGTGAGGTGCCCACGACGATCATCTCGTCACGGCCCAGGTCGAGGTCCAAGGGTCGTCCTCCATACGGGTCGGCCACCGGGTGCCGGGGACACGACAGTACCGGCGGGCCGGGAGGCCCGCCGGTACTGATCGGAGCTGGGGCGGTGGGGGTGTCGCCAGGTCAGGCGCGGGTGACCTTGCCGGCCTTGATGCACGAGGTGCAGACCTGGAGCTTCTTGGTGGTGCCCCCACCGGCCGGGGTACGCACCGACTGGATGTTCGGGTTCCAGCGGCGGTTGGTCCGCCGGTGCGAGTGGGACACGTTGTGGCCGAAGCCCGGCCCCTTGCCACAGACGTCGCACACGCTAGCCACGGGATACTCCTGAGATTGATACGTTCATGAGGTCGCCGGCAGGCGCTGCCCGGACAACCTGGCCAGGTTACCCGATGCTCCCCGGGCAGGACCAACCGCCCCGTCCCGGCCCCCGACGGCCGCACCGGCCCGACCCTGCCCGGCCCCGGTGTGCCGGCCGGGTGGGGCCGCAGGGCGCGGGGGACACGCGCCGGCCGGCCCCGGCGGGTGTCGGTCGCCGCCAGTAGGCTTCTGGCCGTGCTGGACACCCTCGACGCCGCCGCGGTACGCCGCTGGTGCGCGAGCGGTCTCGCCGCGCTGCGCCGGCACCAGGGCGAGATCGACGAGCTGAACGTCTATCCCGTGCCCGACGGGGACACCGGCACCAACCTCGTGCTCACCCTCACCTCGGCGCAGCAGGCGCTGGCGATGGAGCTCGGCACCCTGCCCGAGGACCGCACGACCGCGCACGGGCAGGCGCTGCGGCTGATGGCCCGGGGTGCGCTGCTCGGCGCGCGGGGCAACTCCGGGGTGATCCTCTCGCAGATCCTGCGCGGCCTCGCCGACGCGCTCGGCGACGTGCCCGCCGTCGCCGGCCGGGCGCTGGCCGCCGCGCTGCGTGACGCCGCCACCGCCGCCTACGCCGCGGTGGCCCGGCCGGTCGAGGGCACCGTGCTCAGCGTGGTCGCCGCCGCCGCGACCGCCGCCGAGCGGGCCGACAGCGACGACCTGTGCACCGTGGCCCGGTCCGCCGCCGCAGAGGCGACCCGCGCGCTGGCCCGGACCCCCGGGCAACTGCCCGTGCTGGCCCGGGCCGGCGTGGTCGACGCTGGCGGCCGAGGGCTCTGCCTGCTGCTCGACGCGCTGGTCGAGGTGGTCACGGGGGAGGCCCCGCCCGGGCCGGCACCGGTCGCCCGCCCGGTGCGCCCGCCGCTTGCCGTCGTCCGGGAGACCGGCTCCCCCGAGTACGCCTACGAGGTGCAGTTCCTGCTCGACGCCCCGCCCGAGGCGGTGACCCGGATGCGCGCCGAACTGGCCACCCTGGGCGACTCGCTGGTGGTGGTCGGCGACGGCGGCTCACCCGCCGACTCCACCACCTGGAACGTCCACGTCCACGTCAACGACGTCGGGGCGGCCGTCGAGGCGGGGGTGGCCGCCGGCCGGCCGTACCGGATCTCGGTGACCCGGTTCGCCGACCAGGCCCCGCCGGTCGACCACCCCGCCACCGACGGCCGGGCGGCCGTGGTGGTCGCGACCGGCGTCGGCATCGCCGAACTCCTCGCCGGCGAGGGGGCGACGGTGGTGCCGGGCAACCCGTCCACCGGCGAGCTGCTGGACGCGATCCGGGCCACCGCCGCCGCCCGGGTGGTGGTCCTCCCCAACGACCCGAACACCCAGGCGGTGGCGAGCGCCGCCGCCCGGGAGGCGCACCGGCTGGGGGTGAAGGTCAGCGTGGTGCCGACCCGCTCGCCGGTGCAGGCGCTGGCCGCGCTCGCCGTGCGGGACCCGCGACGCCGGTTCGCCGACGACGTCATCGCGATGGCCGAGGCGGCCGGGGCCTGCCGGTACGCCGAGGTGTGCCACGCCGGCCGGGAGGCGCTGACCGTCGCCGGCCCGTGCCGGCCCGGCGACGTGCTGGCCCTGGTCGAGGGGGAGGTGCACCTGATCGGCAGCGACCTGGTCGACACCTGCGCCGCAGTGGTCGACCGGATGCTCGGCGGCGGCGGTGAACTGGTCACCCTGCTCACCGGCGCGGACGCACCTGCCGGTCTCGCCGAGGCGGTCCGCGAGCACGTGGCCCGGCGCTGGCCCTTCGTCGAGGTGCAGGCGTACCCGGGTGGGCAACCGCACTATCCGCTCCTGGTGGGGGTCGAATGACGACGTCCGAGCCGGCCACGGTGGACACCGCGCTGACGAAGCTGGTCGGGGAGCGCACCGCCAAGGCGCTCGCCGGCCACCTCGACCTGCACACCGCCGGTGACCTGATGTACCACTTCCCGCGCCGCTACGACGAGCGCGGCGAGCACACCGACATCCGTTCGCTGGACGTCGGCGAGCAGGTCACCGTGCTGGCCCAGGTGCAACGCACCGCGGTACGCCCGATGCGGCAGCGCCGGGGCAACCTGCTGGAGGTGACCGTCGGCGACAACTCGGGCGGGACGCTGACGTTGACGTTCTTCGGCAACCAGGCGTGGCGGGAACGCGAGCTGCGCCCCGGCCGGTGGGGGTTGTTCGCCGGCAAGGTCACCGAGTTCCGGGGCAGGCGGCAGCTCAACGGCCCCGAGTACGTGCTGCTCGGCGAGGGGGGCGAGGGCGAGGCGGCGGCCTCCGAGGAGGTCGAGGAGTTCGCCGGGGCGCTGATCCCGGTCTATCCGGCCGCTGCCGCCGTGCCGACCTGGGTGATCGCCCGGTGCGTCCGGGTGGTGCTGGACACGGTCGCCCCGCCTGACGATCCGCTGCCGGCGTCGCTGCGGGCCGACCGGAAACTGGTCGGCATCGGCACCGCGCTGCGTGAGATCCACCGGCCGTCGAGCAGGGAGGAGCTGTACCGGGCCCGTCGCCGGCTCAAGTGGGACGAGGCGTTCGCCGTGCAGCTGACCCTGGTGCAGCGCAAGCTGCGGGCGGCGTCCTGGCCGGCGAAGCCGCGCCCGGCGAAGGCGGATGGCCTGCTCGACGCGTTCGACGCCCGGCTGCCCTACGAGCTGACCCCCGGGCAGCGCGACGTCGGTGTCGAGATCGCCGCCGACCTGGCCACCCCGCATCCGATGCACCGGCTGTTGCAGGGCGAGGTCGGGTCCGGCAAGACGGTGGTGGCGTTGCGGGCGATGCTCCAGGTGGTCGACGCGGGCGGCCAGGCGGCGCTGCTGGCCCCGACCGAGGTGCTCGCCGCCCAGCACCACCGGGGCATGCTCGACCTGCTCGGCCCGCTGGCCCAGGCCGGTGAGCTGGGCGCGGCCGACGACGCGACCCGGGTGGAGCTGGTCACCGGCTCGCTGGGCGCGGCGGCCCGGCGGCGGGCCTTGGCCGAGGTCGCGCAGGGGCGGGCGGGCATCGTGCTCGGCACCCACGCCCTGCTCTACGAAGGCGTCGACTTCGCCGACCTGGGCCTGGTGGTGGTCGACGAGCAGCACCGGTTCGGCGTGGAGCAGCGTGACGCGCTGCGCTCCAAGGCCGACCAGCCGCCGCACGTGCTGGTGATGACGGCCACCCCGATCCCGCGCACGGTGGCGATGACCGTCTACGGCGACCTGGAGACCTCTACCCTGTCCCAGTTGCCGCAGGGGCGGTCCCCGATCGCCTCGCACGTGGTGCCGGCGGCCGAGAAGCCGGCCTTCCTGGACCGGGCGTGGCGGCGGGTGCGCGAGGAGGTCACCGCCGGCCACCAGGCGTACGTGGTGTGCCCGCGTATCGGTGAGGGGCCGGTGGGCGAGGAGGAACCGCCTCGCGAGGACGACAACGGGCGACGTCCCCCGCTGGCGGTGACCGAGGTGGCGCCGCTGCTGGCCGAGGGCCCGTTGCACGGGCTGCGGATCGGCGTCCTGCACGGCCGGCTGCCCGCCGACGAGAAGGACGCGGTGATGCGGTCCTTCGCCGGCGGCGACCTCGACGTGCTGGTCGCCACCACGGTGGTCGAGGTCGGCGTGAACGTGCCCAACGCCACCGTGATGATCGTGCTGGACGCCGACCGGTTCGGTGTCTCGCAACTGCACCAGCTCCGGGGCCGGGTCGGCAGGGGCTCGGCTCCCGGGCTCTGCCTGCTGGTCAGCGAGGCGGCCGAGGGGTCGTCGGCACGGGAGCGGTTGGACGCGGTCGCCTCCACCACCGACGGCTTCAAGCTGGCCGAGCTGGATCTGGAGCAGCGCCGGGAGGGTGACGTGCTGGGCGCGACCCAGTCTGGCCACCGCTCGCACCTGCGGCTGCTCTCCCTGCTGCGTGACGCCGACCTGATCCGCGACGCGCGGGCCGAGGCGGTCGTCCTGGTCGAACAGGACCCGGAACTGGCGCGGCATCCGGCCCTGGCCGCCTCGGTCGCCGCCCTGGTCGACGAGGAACGTGCGGAGTACCTGGAGAAGGGCTGACCGCCGCCCCGGCGCGTGGACGTCGGGGGCGGCGGCCCGCCGGCCGGGTGTGCCACCGCCCGGCGGGACGGCTCAGGGCCGGCGTTTCTCGACGATGGTCCAGCCGGTCCAGCCCCGGTCGGCGACGAGCCGGCGCAGTCGTCTGACGACGGGATGGGCGGCGTCGGCGAACGCGTCCATCAACCGGACGAACGCGGGGTCGGGGGTGACCTCCTCCTGCATCGCCAGCTCCCCGTCGGCCTCCGCCTGGGCGAACAACTCGGCCATCAGGTCGGCCGTCTCCCGCAGCAGCTCCTCGTCCTGCCAGTCCTGCGCGACCCGACCGATCAACCGGTAGAGCTGGACGACCCGGGGATTGTCGAGCTGGGCCACCTTGTCGGCCATCAGCCCGGGGATGGCGTCCGGCCACCGGGCCGCCATCAGGATCCACCCGTCGCGTTCGGCCTGCACGGCTACCGGCGGCACACCGGCGGCGCGGAGCCGGTCCAGGTAGTCGACCACCTCCGCCGGGACGGCGAGGGTGTCACCGTCGTCGAGCCGGGCGATCCGCCGCCGGTGTTCCTGAAGTGTGCGGATCTGGCTCCGCAGTTGGCGGTCGATCCCGGCGATCGCGGCGGCGAACGTCTCCGCGTCGGCGTCGAGCAGTTCGCGGACCCGGGCCAGCGGCACACCGGCCTCGGCGAGGGTGCGGATCCGGACCAGCCGCACCACCGCCGCCGGGTCGTACGTCCGGTAGCCGGAGGCGTCACGTGCCGGTTCCGGCAGCAGCCCGATCTGGTGGTAGTGCCGCACGGCGCGGATGGTCACCCCGGCGTACGACGCCAGCCGTCCGATCGTCAACATGCCCTCAGCCTGCCCGACCCGGGAGCACCGTCAACCGACCCTGCGGCGGTGCACGACCATCGCGCCGCCGTACGCGACGACGAGGAGGCCGACGCACCAGGCGAGTGCGGTCCACACCTCGCCGCCGACCTGCTGCCCGGCGAGCAGGCCGCGCAGGGCGTTCACGATGGAGGTCACCGGCTGGTGCTCGGCGAAGGCCCGCACCGGGCCGGGCATGGTGTCGGTGGGCACGAAGGCCGAGCTGACGAACGGCAGCAGGATGAGCGGGTAGGAGAACGCGCTCGCGCCGTCCACTGAGGTGGCGGTCAGGCCGGGGATGACCGCGAGCCAGGTCAGCGCCAGGATGAACAGCAGCAGGATGCCGGTGACCGCCAGCCAGGCCAGTGGGCCGGCCGCGGAGCGGAAGCCCATGGCGAGGGCGACCAGCACCACCACCACGAGCGAGATCAGGTTGGCGACCAGCGAGGTCAGCACGTGCGCCCACAGCACGGCCGAGCGGGCGATCGGCATGGACCGGAACCGCTCGAAGATGCCGCCCTTGAGGTCCAGGAAGAGCCGGTACGCGGTGTAGGAGATGCCGGAGACGACGGTGATCAGCAGGATGCCGGGCAGCAGGTAGTTCACGTACCGGTCGGAGCCGGTGCGGATCGCGCCGCCGAACACGTAGACGAACAGCAGCAGGAACGCGATCGGCATGATCGTGGTGGTGATGACGGTGTCCGGGCTGCGGCTGATGTGCCGCAGCGAGCGCCCGAGCAGGGCGGCGGTGTCCGCCAGGAAGTGTCTGGTCATCGGGGTCCTCAGCGGTTCGTGCCGGCGGGGCGGGCGGGGTCCGGGGTGCGGTCGGTGGCGGCGGTGGGCCCGTCGTCGCCGACGATGGCGAGGAACACGTCCTCCAGGGTGGGCTGCTTCTCGACGTACTCGACCGTGGCGGGCGGAAGGAGCTGCTTGAGCTGGGCCAGCGTGCCGTCGGCGATGATCCGTCCGTGGTGCAGCACGGCGATCCGGTCGGCGAGTTGTTCGGCCTCGTCGAGGTACTGGGTGGTGAGCAGCACCGTGGTGCCCCGGCGGGCGAGTTCCCGGACGGCCTGCCACACCTCGATCCGCGCCTGCGGGTCGAGCCCGGTGGTGGGTTCGTCGAGGAAGATCACCGGTGGGTCGCCGATGAGGCTCATCGCGATGTCGAGGCGGCGGCGCATCCCGCCGGAGTAGGTGCCCACCCGTCGGCCGCCCGCGTCGGCGAGCGCGAAGCGGTCGAGCAGGTCGTCCGCGACCCGGCCGGGGTCGGGCAGGTGGCGCAACCGGGCGACCAGCAGCAGGTTCTCCCGGCCGGTGAGGATCTCGTCGACGGCGGCGAACTGGCCGGTGAGGCTCACGGACTCGCGTACCCGCGCGCCTTCGGTGGTGACGTCGAAGCCGTGCACGTGGGCCGTTCCGCCGTCCGGCCGGAGCAGGGTGGCGAGGATGCGTACCAGGGTGGTCTTCCCCGCTCCGTTGGCGCCGAGCAGGGCGAGGATGCTGCCCGGGGCCACGTCGAGGTCCACCCCGCGCAGCACGGGCAGTTCGCGGAAGGACCTGGTCAGGCCCCGGATCTTGATGGCGGGCCCGGGGGCTCGCGTCGACTCTGTCGTGGACATGGCGTCAGCATGCGAGGTTGACGCTGCGTCAGGGTCAAGCACGAACCACGCAGGGCGCGTCGACCGGTCGGTCGACGCGCCCTGCGGGCGTGCTTGCTGGGTCAGCGCCCTGCGGGCGTGCTGCGGGTCAGACGGTGAAGCGGATGCGCCGGCGTCGGGCGACGAGGAAGAGCACCCCGCCGGCCACCAGCAGGGTGGCCGCGCCGGCCGCGATGGCGCCGGCCGCCGCGCCGGTCACCGGGAGGCCGCCGTCCTGGTCGCCGCCGCCACCGCCGCCACCGGTGGACGGGCAGTCCTTCGGCTGCTCCCACTTCAGCGGGCCGCCGGAGTCGAGGTCACCGGTGACGGTGACGGTGAGCCCCTTGCTGGCCGGGAAGCTGACCGTCCCGGTCCGGCCGGGCTCGACGGTGAGCTTCTTCGGCTCGCCCTTGCTGGGGGTGAACACGGAGGTCAGCGGGGTGCCGTCCTCCGGGTTGCTGATCCGGAAGATCATCTTGTCGCAGCTCGACTCGTAGCTGGCGTCGGGGGTGCCGACCTCGGGCTGCTGGCAGTCGGCGGGCTTCTGCCAACCGCCGGTGAAGTCCTTCATGCCGGGGGCGGTGACGGTGATCTCCTGCGCCTCCCCGGCGCTGAGCTTGCGGGTCTCGATCTTGCGCAGCGGGACGGTCACCTTCTCGGTGAAGCCGCCGCTGCCGACGATGGCGAAGGTGGCCTCGGCGTTGCCGCTGCGGTTGACCAGGGTCAGCTCGACGTTGCCGTCGCAGTCGGACTCGGCGATCACCTCCGGCGCCGCCGAGCAGGTGCCCTCGCCGCCGTTGTACCAGGCGCGCGGGCCGGTGGAGCGGGCGCCGATGCCGGTCGGGCTGCCGACCTTACGGTCGCCGTACCTGTCGCTGGTGTCGGTCAGCGGGTCGATCAGCTTGCTGCCGAAGACGAAGTCGACCTGGGTGTGGCAGTTCGGCACCTCGACGGCGAAGTCGAGGGTGGCCACGCCCAGCTCACCCGGGGCCACCCCGGTGAACTTCTTGATCGACTTGTCGAGCACGTACTGCGGGACGGCGAACGTCGCCGACGGCGTCACGTACGACACCATGGCCAGGTCCTGCTCCTCGCCCCGGCACAGCGGGCCGTTGGTCAGGGTGATCGACGCCCTGCCCGCCGGCCCGTCGAAGGTGTGCGTGTAGCGCGCGTCGGCGGCTGAGACACAGGACGGCGCGGGCTCCCCGCCGGACGGGGTGGTGGCCGTCGCGCTCGGCGTGGCGGTCGCCGTCGGCGTGGGCGTGGCCGTCGGGGACGGTGAGGCTGAGGTGGCGCCCGCCGGGGCGGTCAGGGCGAGGGCCGTGGCCAGGCCGGCCAGGGCGGCGGCGGTCGCGGCGAGCGGTCGCCGCAGCGACAGCTTGGGTCGGATCACGCGTACTCCCGGGGTGAGGGTGCGTCAGGGCGCGGCGGGGGGTGGCGTTGCCGGGTCACGGCATGCGTCGGGAGCGCCGTGACGACGCCGGTGCGGCGCCCTGGCCGGCGGAGCGGCACCGGCACCGGGCCGACCCTAGTGGGCCCGTCGATACGGACACAGTGCACAGTCGGCACCCGGAGTGTTGTTATACATATGAGATCATTGATCAACTCGGCGTGACTGCGTGATCACCAGACCGGAGTGCACCGCGTCACCGGCCCGCGTCCCCCGTCGCGTAGCGTCACAGGCATGCACAGGGGCAGACCGTGACCCGGATCGTGGCCGGCACGCTCGGCGGACGACGGATCGCCGCACCCGCCGGCGGCGGCACCCGACCCACCTCCGACCGGGTCCGGGAGGCGCTGTTCAGCGCCGTCGGTGCCGAGGTCGACCTGGACGGGGCACGCTTCGCCGACCTGTACGCCGGCTCCGGCGCGGTCGGGCTGGAGGCGCTGTCCCGGGGTGCGGCGCACGTGCTGCTGGTCGAGTCCGACCCCCGGGCCGCCCGGGTGATCCGGGAGAACGTCGCCGCGCTGCGGGCCGCCCCCGCCGCCCGGTTGGTCACCGGCAGGGTGGCCGGGGTGGTCGCGGCCGGGCCCGGCGACGCGCCGTACGACGTGGTCTTCGCCGACCCCCCCTACGCGGTGCCGGACGACGAGATCACCGCCCTGCTGACCGGGCTGGTCACGCACGACTGGCTCGCCCCCGACGCGCTGGTGGTGGTCGAGCGGTCCACCCGGGGCGGCCCGGTCGACTGGGTGCCGGGCATCACCGGCGGGCGCAGCAGGCGTTACGGCGAGACCACTCTTTGGTACGGTCGCCGATCATGAGACGTGCGGTGTGTCCCGGCTCGTTCGACCCGGTCACCAACGGACACCTCGACATCATCGGACGGGCCAGCCGGCTCTTCGACGAGGTGATCGTCGGCGTGCTGGTGAACCAGTCCAAGAGCGGCCTGTTCACCGTCGAGGAGCGGATCGACATGCTCCGCGAGGTGACCTCCTCGTACGGCAACGTGCGGGTCGCGTCCTTCCGGGGGCTGCTCGTCGACTTCTGCCGGGCGCAGGAGGCGAGTGTGCTGATCAAGGGCCTGCGGGCGGTCAGCGACTTCGACTACGAGTTGCAGATGGCCCAGATGAACATCGGCCTGGCCGGCGTGGAGACGCTGTTCATGCCCACCAACCCGCTCTACTCGTTCCTCTCCTCCAGCCTGGTCAAGGACGTGGCGAAGTGGGGCGGCGACGTCTCCTCCCACGTGCCCGACACCGTCCGCCGGGCGCTGCAGGCCCGGCTGACCGTCCCGCGCCCCTGACCGTCCGGCGGTCGCGCCGGACCCGGGCGGCGCGTCGGGCCGGGGTGGTGGCGGCGGTGGTGGCCGAGGCACGACATCATGTGGTGCAGCGCCGAAGCCGGGCGCAGGCCGCATCATGTAGGTCGGCCGACGAACGACAGGAGTGAGGTACCGGTGGACCCGCTCGACCGCATCGACGAACTGATCGCCATGGTGGAGCAGGCGCGCTCCGTCCCGATGTCGCGCAACAACTGCATGGTCGACCGGGGCGAGATGATCGCCGCTCTCGACGAGATGCGCGCCGAACTCCCCGCCGACCTGCGCCGCGCCGCCGCCCTGCTGGAGGAGCGGGACAAGATCATGGAGGCCGGCAAGCGGGAGGCCGACCGGATCATCAGTGAGGGTGAGGCGGAACACGCCCGGCTGGTCTCGGTGAACGAGATCACCGTCTCCGCCGAGCACGAGGGGGCCCGGATCATCGCCGAGGCCCGCGCCGAGGCGCAGCGGCTGCGCGAGGAGGTCGACGACTACGTCGACACCGCGCTGGCGAACTTCGAGCAGTTCCTCACCCGGGCGCTGGCCTCGATCGAGCGCGGCCGGGACAAGATGCACGCGCTGCGGGAGATCGGCACCTTCGGTGGGGACGAGGCGGAACGCCCGTTACCCTTCTGAGCGGCACCTCATCCCACCGACGGACGGGTCGGGCGTCGCCCCCGGTTCGACGACCCGGCGGTCGCCCAGGTAACCTTTTTTGTCGGCCTCTCACCGGCCGGAGTCTGACTATGCCCAAACACTCGCCTTCATCACTCAACCCCAGGGCGCCGCTGGTCCTCGACACGAGGGACCTGCCGCGTCGCCCTGGCGCGTTGCGTACGCATCGGCGGGTCGTGCCGGCACCGGCGGACCTCGGCGTGGAGTTGATCGGCGTGCCGGAGGGCGCGGACCTCGACCTCGACCTGAGGTTGGAGTCGGTGTCCGAGGGCGTGCTCGTCTCCGGGACCGTGACCGGTCCCGTCCAGGGCGAGTGCGGTCGTTGCCTGCGCGCGATCGACTACTCGTTGACCGTGAACGTCCAGGAGCTGTACGCGTACGAGAACAGCACCACGGACATCACGACCGACGAGGACGAGGTGGGCCGGATGCAGGACGATCTGATCGACCTGGAGCCGGCGCTGCGGGACGCGGTGGTGCTCACGCTGCCGACCAACCCGCTCTGCCGGGAGGACTGCCCGGGACTGTGCCCCGAATGCGGGGTGCACCGGGACGATCTGCCGGCCGAACACAGCCACCAGCAGATCGACCCGCGTTGGGCGAGCCTGTCGCAACTGAACCGTACAGAGGAGTAGGAACCGTGGCCGTCCCCAAGCGCAAGATGTCGCGCAGCAACACCCGGTCCCGCCGGGCGAACTGGAAGGCGGCTGTGGTCGCGACCGTGGCCTGCCCGCAGTGCAAGTCCCCCAAGCTGCCGCACGCGGCGTGCTCCGTCTGCGGCACGTACAACGGCCGCCAGGTTCTCGAGGTCTGACCTGGACGCCGAGTGACACCCCCGACCACGGGTCGGGTGGCGCACGCACCCCGGCGATCGCCCGGTGCCCCGGCTCCCTCCGACGCCGGCCGGCCTGATCCGGCCGGCACGGCGAGGGGGCCGGGCACCGCGCGGATCGCCGTTGACCTCCTCGGCGGGGACGATGCTCCCGCCGTCGTGGTTGACGGCGCTCTGCGGGCGGTGCGGGCCGACCCGGACCTGCACCTGCTGCTCGTCGGCCCGACCGAGGTCGCGGCCGGGGTCGTCGACGCCCTGACCCCGGCGCAGCGGACCCGGATCACCATCCGCGCCACCCGGACCGCCGCCGGGCCGACCGAGCACGCGCCCCGCGCCGACAGCACCGTCCGGGCCGCCGTCTCCGCCGTCCGCGACGGCGCCGCCGACGCGCTCGTCTCCGCCGGGTCCACCGGCGCCACCGTCTCCGCCGCCGCCCTCGGCTTCGGCCGCTGGCCCGACGTGCGCCGGCCCGCGCTGGTGGCGACGCTCCCGGCCGTCTCCGGCCCGGTGGTCCTGCTCGACGTCGGCGGCTCGCTGGAACCCCGCCCGGCCACCCTGGCCCGGCACGCCGTGCTCGGCGCGGCCTACGCCGCCGTCGCCCACGCCGTCGCCGCCCCCCGGGTCGGCCTGCTCTCGGTCGGCACCGAGGCCGGCAAGGGGGACCGCCCGCGCCGCACCGCCGACCCCCTGCTCGCCGCCACCGCGCTGCCCGGCGACGCCCGCTACGTCGGCCTGGTCGAGGGGTACGACGTGACGGCCGGCGTCCGCGCCGACGTGGTGGTCACCGACGGCTTCACCGGCAACATCCTGCTCAAGGCCATCGAGGGGGCGTACGCGATGGCCGGGGGGCCACCGGCCAGCGGCGGAGCGCCCCGGGCGGCGGCCCTGCTCGGGGTCGCCGGGACGGTGGTGGTCTGCCACGGCGCGGCGACCCCGGACGACGTCGCCTCCGGTATCGCCCTGGCCGCCCACCTCTGGCGTCGCCGGGCCACCGAGCAGGTCCGGGAGCAGGTCGCGCTCCTTCCCGCCGGCGACGGCACCGACCCGGAGCGGGAGGACGCCCCCACCCGTTGCGCCGCCGACCGAGTCGACGAGGTGGCCGTGGACACCGGACCCGCGCCGGCCGACCCGGCGGTCCCGAACGCACCCGCCGCCCGGCACGCGGATCATCCGCCCGCGTACCCCGGCGGGACCGAAGCAGAGGTAGGAACATGAGCAACGACAAGCGGCGGCGCGCGCCCGTCAGCCACCTGGAGGCGGCGTTCGGGGTGACACTCGACGCCGAGCTGTTGGAGCGGGCGCTGACCCACCGGTCGTACGCGTACGAGAACGGCGGGCTGCCCACCAACGAGCGGTTGGAGTTCCTCGGCGACTCGGTGCTCGGCGTGGTGATCACCACGGCGCTGTTCCGTAACCACCCCGACCTGCCCGAGGGGCAGCTGGCCAAGCTGCGGGCCAGCGTGGTCAACATGCGCGCCCTGGCCGACGTGGCCCGGGGGCTCGGCCCGGACGGGCTCGGCGCCTACCTGCTGCTCGGCAAGGGCGAGGAGACCACCGGCGGGCGGGACAAGGCGAGCATCCTCGCCGACACCCTGGAGGCGCTGCTCGGCGCGATCTACCTCCAGCACGGGCTGGACACCGCGGCGGTCGTCATCCACCGGCTGTTCGACCCGCTGATGGCCGAGTCGGCGGGCCGGGGCGCTGCGCTGGACTGGAAGACCAGCCTCCAGGAGTTGACCGCCGCGCTGGGCCTGGGGGTGCCCGAGTACCGGATCGAGGGCACCGGCCCGGACCACCTCAAGACCTTCACCGCCTGGGTGGTGGTGGCCGGCAACCGCTACGGCGGGTCGGAGGGGCGTAGCAAGAAGGAGGCCGAGCAGCGGGCCGCCGAGGCGGCCTGGCGGGAACTCACCGCGCAGGCCGAGCAGGACCGGGCCGACACCCCGCAGGCCGACGCCGACACCCGGCCCGGGGCCGCCCCGGACGGTACCGCCGGGCCCACCGGCGACGACGCGGCGGCCCCGGCGGCCGACGAGACCGCCGAGGCGGGACTGGGCCGTGCCTGAGCTGCCCGAGGTCGAGACCGTACGACAGGGGCTGGCCCAGTGGGTCACCGGCCGGCGGATCTCGACGGTGGAGGTGCGCCACCCCCGGGCCGTGCGACGGCACCCGCCCGGCCCCGCGCACTTCGCCGACGTGCTCGCCGGCCGGACGGTGACCGACGTGCGGCGGCGCGGCAAGTACCTGTGGCTGCCGCTGGACAGCGGGGACGCCCTCGTCGGCCACCTGGGCATGTCGGGGCAGCTGCTGCTCCAGCCGGCCGAGGCGGCCGACGAGCTGCACCTGCGGGTCCGGTTCCGGTTCGCCGACGACGGCCCGCAACTGCGCTTCGTCGACCAGCGGACGTTCGGCGGGCTCGCGGTCAGCGAGGGCGGTGCCGAACTGCCCGCCGAGATCGCCCACATCGCCCGCGACCCGATGGACCCGGAGTTCTCCGACGCGGGGTTCGTCGCCGCGCTGCGCCGTCGGCGTACCGAGGTCAAGCGGGCCCTGCTGGACCAGACGCTGCTGTCCGGGGTGGGCAACATCTACGCCGACGAGGCGCTGTGGCGGGCCCGGCTGCACGGCGCCCGCCCGACCGACGCGGTGACCGGCCCCGCCGCGGGCCGGCTGCTCGGGCACGTGCGGGACGTCCTCGGCGAGGCGATCACGCAGGGCGGCACCAGCTTCGACGACCTGTACGTCAACGTCAACGGGGAGAGCGGCTACTTCGACAGGTCGCTGAACGTCTACGGCCGGGAGGGCGAGCCCTGCCGTCGGTGCGGCGCACCGATCCGCCGGGAGGCGTTCATGAACCGGTCGTCGTACAGCTGCCCCCGGTGTCAGCCCCGGCCCCGGGGTGCGCTCAGGGGCTGACCCCGAGCCGGTTCGGGGTTGCGCCGGTGTGCCACGCCGTCGCCACCCCGGGCCGTCGCCGGATTTTCC
The DNA here is from genome assembly GCF_030518815.1 of Micromonospora cynarisoli. Taxonomy (NCBI): domain Bacteria; kingdom Bacillati; phylum Actinomycetota; class Actinomycetes; order Micromonosporales; family Micromonosporaceae; genus Micromonospora; species Micromonospora cynarisoli. Next base: position 6,382,202 of record NZ_CP130426.1, read on the forward strand.
CGATCCACCCGGCCGGTCGTCCCGGCCGACCCGACCCGACCGCTCCCGCGTCCTCCGGGGCGGGCCGGGGCCGTTCCCCGATGTGCCCCGGCGTCGCCGTCTCTAGCGTCAGCACGGTCGGCACGGCGCCGGCGGGAAGGGGGCCCGACGGAGATGGGCGGCAGACCGGTGACGGTGCGGTTGGCACGGTGGAGCGCGGAGCATCCGTGGCGCGCGATCGCGCTCTGGGTGGTCTTCGTGGCAGTGTGCTTCGTCGGGGGCAACGCCGCCGGCCTGAACAAGGCCACCCAGGCCGACCAGGCGATCGGCGAGTCCGGTCACGCCGACGTGATCGTCACCTCGGGCGAGTTCACCGATCCGGCGGTGGAGAACATCCTGATCACCCCGCGTACCGGCACCCTGGACCGGGCTGCCGCGCAGGCGGCGGCGACCGACGCGGCCGACCGGCTGCGGCAGGTCACCGGGGTGGCGTCGGTCGGCGAGCCGGTGCCGGCCCGCGACGGTGGCGCGCTGCTGGTGCCGGTCACCATGACCGGCGACCCGCAGACCGCCGCCGACCGGGTGCAGCCGCTGCGCGACGCCACCGCCGACGCCCAGGCCGCCCACCCGCAACTACGGATCGAGCAGGTCGGCGGCCCGTCGATCAACCAGGCGCTGGACGACACGCTGGGCCGGGACTTCAAGCGGGCCGAACTGCTCAGCCTGCCGGTCACCCTGGCCATCCTGATTGTCGCGTTCGGCGCGCTGATCGCCGCCGGGGTGCCGGTGCTGCTGGCGCTCTCCTCGGTGGCCGCCGCGATGGGGCTGTCCACCCTCGCCTCCCACCTGGTGCCCGCCACGGACACCACCGCCAGCGTGATCCTGCTGATCGGGATGGCCGTCGGGGTGGACTACTCGCTGTTCTACGTCCGACGGGAACGCGAGGAACGGGCCAAGGGCCGGTCCGGGCTGGACGCGGTGGAGATCGCCGCCGAGACGTCCGGGCACGCCGTGGTCGTCTCCGGCTTCGCGGTGATCATCTCGATGGCCGGCCTGATGCTCGCCGACGACGTGGTCTTCTCCTCCCTCGCCGTCGGTTCGATCCTGGTGGTCGCCGTCGCGGTGACCGGCTCGCTGACCGTGCTGCCGGCGCTGCTGGCCAAGCTGGGCCGCTGGGTGGACCGCCCCCGGGTGCCGCTGCTGTGGCGGCTCACCGCCCCCCGCGCCGGACGGCACGGGCAGCCGGCCCGGCCCCGGTTCTGGCCGGCGGTGCTGCGGCCCGCGCTGCGCGCTCCCCGGGCCACCCTGATCGTCTCGGTGGGGCTGCTGCTCGCCTTGGCCGCCCCGGCGCTCGGCATGAAGCTGAAGTTCCCCGGCATGGAGGACCTGCCCCGGACCACCCCGGCGATGCAGGCGTACGACCGGCTGACCGCCGCCTTCCCGAGCAGCGGCACCAGCCACACGGTCGCCGTACGGGCCCCCGCCGACCAGGCCGACCGGGTGCGCGCCGCCCTGACCGGGCTGGCCCGTGACGCCGCCGCCGACCCGCTGTTCGCCCCGGTCGAGGCGGACGGCCCGAAGATCGAGGTGTCGGCGGACCGCCGGGTGTCGGTGCTGGAGGTGCCCACCCCGTACGCCAGCCGGGACGACAGGTCGGTGCGCTCCCTGCACGAACTCCGCGACGACCTGCTGCCCGCCGCGCTGCGCGGCATCCCCGGCGTCGAGTACGCCGTCGGCGGCGGGGTGGCCGCCAGCGAGGACTACGCCCGGCACATCAAGGAGAAGCTGCCCCTGGTGATGGCGTTCGTGCTGGCGCTGACCTTCCTGGTGATGACCTGGACGTTCCGGTCGGTGGTGGTCGCCCTGACCTCGATCCTGCTCAACCTGCTCTCCACCGGCGCCGCCTACGGCCTGCTGGTGCTGGTCTTCCAGGGCGACTGGGCGCAGGACCTGCTCGGCTTCACCTCGATGGGGGCGATCGTCTCCTGGCTGCCGCTGTTCCTGTTCGTGGTGCTCTTCGGGCTCTCCATGGACTACCACGTCTTCGTGGTCAGCCGGATCCGGGAGGGTGTCCGGGGCGGCCGGTCCACCGCCGACGCGGTCGCCTACGGCATCACCTCCTCGGCCGGGGTGGTGACCAGCGCGGCGATCGTGATGGTCGGGGTGTTCGCGATCTTCGCCTCGCTCAGCACGATCGACTTGAAGCAGCTCGGCATCGGGCTGGCGGCGGCGATCCTGCTGGACGCCACGATCATCCGGGCGGTGGTGCTGCCGTCGGTGATGACCCTGCTCGGCGAGGCCAACTGGTGGGCGCCCCGGTTCCTGCGCCGCCGCGACCGGCCCGCCGCCACCCCACCGGCCGAACCGACGCCGGAGCTGGTCGGGGTGCACTGACCCGCCGAGGACCGGCCGCCGGTGACCGCCCTCCCTGGGTGGTGCAGCCGGCGGCACGGGTGACCCGGACCGCGCGCCGCGGTCCGGGTCACCCCGGGGTGCCGGGGACCGGCCCGGGATCGGTGGGGCAGGGCACCCGCCACGCGTCCAGCGTCCGGTGCTTGCGGATCGAGACGAAGCCGTAGCCGGTGCTGGTCACGCAGAACCGCTGCGGGTCACCTGTGTACTCGACGTGGAACACCGGTTTCCGCGCGTCGGCGAAGGGGAGCAGCCGGGCGCAGCGCCGCAGCCTGACGCACTCCTCGTCGACGGCGAAGTCGAAGTCGGGTGCGAGGGCGGCCACCTGCCCGACGTCGCCGACCAGGCCGGGGGAGAGGTCCAGGGAGCGGGCCAGCCCGGCCGTCCGCCGGTTGAACAGCAGTTGGTCGTCGAAGCCGAGCGGGAAGCCCGACCGGTGGGCGTGCCCGTCGGCGTCGACGAGGGCCACCGCGCCGAACCCCTTGCCCCGGCAGAGCCGGAACCGGTCGGCCAGGACGGGCCGCAGCAGGTCCCACCGCCGTACGTCCACCCACCGGCTCCCGGGCCGTCCGGCGGCACCGCCGCGCACCGCCGCCGGGTAGCGGGCGGCGTCCGGATCCGTCCCGGCGTACGTCCCGACGGGCACGTGACAGATCAGCCGCCTGTCGCGCCGCCGCAGCGCCCCGGTCTCGGCGGTGCTCACCCGGACCGGGTCGAGGAGGACGACGTCGGCGTCGACGGTGGTGTCGACCGGGCCGGTGAGCTGCCACTGCCACCGCCACTGCCGGGCGACGCCGGGCGGCCAGGGGGTCGGTGCGCCGGGCGGCCCGAGGTCGGGACGGCAGGCGTACACCGGGGTCAGCAGGGCGAGCGCCAGCGTGGCCGGCAGCACCCGGCGGGCGGGGTGGCGGCGCGGCGGCCGGGTGGGCAGCGGCGATCCGCCGCGCGTCGCGGACGCTGACGGCCGGATGCGCATCGGCGGCTCCCGGGTCCCGTGCGGTACGCCGCACGCCTCACCCGGTCAAACGAGAAGCCCCCGGCGACGACGCGGTCACGTCGTCGCCGGGGGCCGGCCGTCCCCGGTCAGCGCGGGGCGGCGAAGTCCTGCGTCCAGTACGGCCCGTTGCCGGTGGCCACCCCGACGCCGATCTCGGTGAACGCGCAGTTGAGGATGTTGGCCCGGTGACCGGAACTGTTCATCCAGGCCTGCATCACCGCAGCCGGGGTCTGCTGGTTCCAGGCGACGTTCTCGCCGTAGGTGCGCCAGGTGTAGCCGGCCCGGTCCAGCCGCTGCCCGGCGTTGCTGCCGTCGCTGCCGGTGTGCGTCATGGTCTGGTGGTCGGCCTGGTCCTGGCTGTGCTGCTGGGCGGCGAGGGTCAGCTTGGCGTTCACGGTGACCGCCGCGCAGCCCGCCTTGGCCCGCTCGGCGTTGACCAGGTCGACGACCTGCTGGGCCTGGCTGCCCCCACCGCCGCCGCTGACCGCCGCCCGGGTGGTGGGCGCGGCCGGGGGCACGGTGCCGGAGCCGCCCCGGGCGGTCTGCCGCGACGCCGCCTGGGTCCGGCTCGGGGTGGGCGTCGGCGTGGCGGTCCGGCTCGGTGACGGGCTCGCCGACGTCGGTGACGGGCTCGGCGTCGCGCTGGGGGAGGCCGGGGCGCTGGTGTCCGGGGCGGTGTCCGGGATGACCGGCGCGGTGGCCACCGGCTCGTCGAGGGCGGCCCGGTCGGCGTTCCCGTCGTCGTCGGGCAGCAGCAGCGCCCCGATGCCGAGGCTCACCACCAGGGTCGCCGCCGCGGCGGCCCCGCCGATGAGCACCGGACGCCGCGACCGTCGTCGGGTACGACCGGTCGCGGCCACCCCGTCGACCGGTCCGCCCGCCGGGGTGGGCACGGTGGCGTCCCGCAGCTCGGCGCGCACCGGCCCGGCGACCGGGTACGCCTGTCGCCCGTCGTGTTCGGCAGGCGTGTCGGTCCAGGGGCCGTCCGGCCCGGTGGCCCGGTCCACCCCGTCGTGCCACGGCCCGGCCTGCGGCTGGGCCCACCGGCCGGCCCCGTCACCGGACCACGACCCGTCCGGCCGGCCCTGCCACGGCTCCTGCCGGGCCTGCCCGGTGGCCGCCTGCCCCTGCCACGCGCCGGCCCGGTCGTCCTGCTCGTCCTGCCATGCGCCGGCCCGGTCGTCCTGCTCGTCCTGCCATGCGCCGGTCCGCCGGTCCTGCCACCTGTCGGTCCGGTCCTCCTGCCACTGCTCGGCGGGTTCGTCCCGACCGCCCGTCCACCGCTCGTCCCGGTCGTCCGGCCAGGCACCGGCCTGCTCGGCGGCGGCCCACTGCCCGGCGGGCTCGGCGTTCCACCTGCCGGTCGGTGCGTCCTGCCAGCCGGTCTGCTCGTCCTGCCATGCCCCGGTCTGCTCGTCCTGCCACGTCCTGGACGGCCCGGTCGGGTGCTGGCCGCGCGGCGCGTCGGCCCACCGGTCGGCGGCGGGGCCCGGGGTGCCCCCGGCGGATCCGGCCGCGGCGTCCGTCCCGCCGGGGCCTGCCGGGGCCGGTGCGTCCACCGCCGGTTCGTCGCCGAAGAGGTACGCCGAGCGGGGGGCGGGACGGTCGGTCAGCCAGGCCGGGTCGTCCGTCGACGGCTGTGGCCGTCGGTATGCGGCGTCCTGGTCGTTCGGATCGGTCCAGCCGTACACGCCTGTCGCCTCCACGGGTCGCTTGCGGGCCGGGGTGACGCTACGGCGGCCACGGAACAGCGGCAATGTGGCTAAGGAAGAGTTAAGGCGGGACGACCGTTCAGGGTCACCGTACCCGGCCGGGAAGGCGTAGAGTCAAGGAGTCCGGACAGAGAGTGTCCGAGCCTTGCGGCCCCCTCGGCAAGTGCACAGGGCAGACGTGGAGATGATCTACGGCCTGCGAGAACTTGACGAACGAGGGGTTGTCGCTCAATATGTAGGTGTCGCCAGTCGCGCCCAGCCACGCCCGGATTTCGGTGGCCTGGTAGTAGTCGCGAACACGAAATGGGCGCGCGTTGGCCGGCTTTTCCGGCAGCGCATATCAAGGAGTCAGCATGGCGAAGGCCCTCTACGGCCACGTAGGTGCAGCGCCCGACCGGCGTCTGCTCGACGAGGTCACCCGACTGCGTTCCAGGGTCCAGGCCTTGGAGTTCGAGATCACGCGCCTGCGTGCCGACAACGATCGGCTCGCGGCGGCTGCGGCGGAGGTGGACGACCTCCTCCGGCTGGCCGAGCCGGCGCTCACCTGATCCTCGGGTACGCAGAAAACTGAACAGCACCACCGCGAAAAAGCGCGCCGACACTTTCGTGCCGGCGCGCAGTGCTGTCCGCCACATATTTTCCCGATCGCCAATTCACGATCTTGTGAGCCGATGTGGCGTAGCACACTCCGATCAATTCCACCCCGCCCCGGCGGTCGGCCGGCGGTGCCGGGGCGGGTCGCGTACCGGTCACCGCGTAGCCACGGGTTAGTCTGCGGGTTCACCAGGTCCGCGCAGCCCGCGACGCCTGCGGTGGCCACCGGACGAGGATCGGACAGGTGCATCTCAAGAGTCTGACGGTGAAGGGGTTCAAGTCCTTCGCCTCCGCCACGACGTTGAAGCTGGAGCCCGGGATCACCTGTGTGGTCGGCCCGAACGGCTCCGGCAAGTCCAACGTCGTCGACGCGATCGCCTGGGTGCTGGGCGAGCAGGGCGCCAAGGCGCTGCGCGGCGGCAAGATGGAGGACGTCATCTTCGCCGGCACCGCCGGGCGGGCGCCGCTGGGCCGGGCCGAGGTCACCCTCACCATCGACAACACCGACGGCGCACTGCCGATCGAGTACACCGAGGTCTCCATCACCCGCCGGATGTTCCGCTCCGGCGAGAGCGAGTACGAGATCAACGGCGACTCCTGCCGACTGCTCGACATCCAGGAGCTGCTCAGCGACTCCGGCATCGGCCGGGAGATGCACATCATCGTCGGCCAGGGCCGGCTGGACGGCATGCTGCACGCCAAGCCGGAGGACCGCCGTTCGTTCATCGAGGAGGCGGCCGGCGTCCTCAAGCACCGCAAGCGCAAGGAGAAGGCGCTGCGGAAGCTCGACGCGATGCAGACGAACCTCAACCGGCTGACCGACCTCACCGCCGAGCTGCGCCGTCAGCTCAAGCCGCTGGGCCGGCAGGCCGAGGTGGCCCGCCGGGCCGCCGCCATCCAGGCCAACCTGCGCGACGCCCGGCTCCGGCTGCTCGCCGACGACCTGCACACCCTGCGGGTCACCCTCGACAAGGAGATCGCCGACGAGACGGCGCTGCGACAACGGCGCGAACAGATCGAGGGCGAGCACGCCGAGGTCCAGGGCCGCCTCGGCGAGCTGGAGGCCGCGCTCGCCGAGGACGCGCCGCTGCTCGCCGCCGCCCAGGACACCTGGTACAGGCTCTCCGCCCTCTCCGAACGGTTCCGCTCGGTGGAGCAACTGGCCCGGGAACGGCTGCGCCACCTCAGCGCCACCGGCGACGACGAGCGCCCCGGCCGCGACCCCGACCAGTTGGAGGCCGAGTCGCAGCGGGTCCGCGAGCAGGAGGAGGAGCTGCGCGCGGCGCTCACCGACGACCAGATCCGGCTCGCCGAGGCCGTCGAACACCGGCAGGAGCTGGAACGCCAGCTCGCCGCCGCCGAACGGGAACTGGTCGCCGCCGCCAAGGCGATCGCCGACCGGCGGGAGGGGCTGGCCCGGCTGACCGGGCAGGTGAACTCGGCGCAGGCGCGGACCACCAGCGCCGGCGAGGAGATCGAGCGGCTCGCCGCCGCGCACGCCGACGCCCTGGCCCGCGCCGACCAGGCCCAGGCCGAGCTGGACGCGGTCGCCGAACAGTCCACCGAGGCCGACCGGGACAACGCCGAACTCGACGACCGGCACGCCGAGGCGGTGGCCGCCCACGAGCGTGCGCAGGCCGCCGTCCGGGCGCTTGCCGACACCGAGCGGGCCGCCGAGAAGGACGCCGCGACGTGGAAGGCCCGCGAGGAGGCGCTCGCCCTGGGGCTGCGCCGCAAGGACGGGGCCGGGGCGCTGCTCGCCCGCGCCGACGAGGTGCCCGGCCTGCTGGGCAGCCTGGCCGGGTTGCTCACCGTCGCCGCCGGCCACGAGGCGGCGCTGGCCGCGGCGCTCGGCGGGCTCGCCGACGCGGTCGCGGTCACCGGCGTCGACGAGGCCGTCGAGGCGATGCGGCTGCTGAAGATCTCCGACGCCGGCCGGGCCGGTCTGCTGGTCGGCAGCCCCGCCGGGCCCGGCATGACCGGCCCCGTCGACGCCCTGCGACCCCGGCTGCCGGAGACCGCCCGGTGGGCGCCGGACCTGGTGGAGTGCGCCCCCGAGCTGCGTCCCGCCGTACACCGGGCGCTGCGCGACGTGGCGCTGGTCGACGACCTCGCCGCCGCCGCCGAGCTGGTCGCCGACAACCCGGAGCTGCGCGCGGTCACCCCGGAAGGGGACGTGGTCGGGGCGTACGCGGCGGCCGGCGGGTCGGCCAAGGCGGCCAGCTTCATCGAGGTGCAGGCCGCCGTGGAGGAGGCCCGGACCAATCGGCACACCGCCGAACGGACGGCTGCCGAGCTGCGTGAACAGCTCGTCGACGCCCGGGCCGGGGTGGCCGCCGCGAAGGAGGTGGTGCAGCACGCCGCCGCCGCCAAGCGGGAGGCGGAGAGCCACCGTAACGCCGCCGCCCGTCGGCTGGCCGAGCTGGGCGCGGCGGCCCGGTCGGCGAAGGCGGAGACCGACCGGCTCGGCGAGAGCCGGTCCCGTGCCGAGGCGGCCCGGGAACGGGACCTGGCGGCCCTCGCCGAGCTGGCGGAACGGCTGCGGCTCGCCGAGGACACCCCGATTGACGCGGAACCCTCCACCGAGGAACGGGACCAGCTCGCCGCGATGGTGCCCCGGGCCCGGCAGAACGAGATGGAGGTCCGCCTCGCGGTGCGTACCGCCGAGGAGCGGGTCGCCTCGATCGCCGGCCGGGCCGACTCGCTGGCCCGGCAGGCCACCGCCGAGCGGGCGGCCCGGGAGCGGGCGGCGGCGCGGCGGGCGGCCCGGACCCGGGGCGCGGCGATCGCCCGCGCCGTGGTCGGCGGCGCCCGCGAGGCGCTGACCCGGCTCGGCACCTTCATCGCGCGGGCCGAGGAGCACCGCGACGCGGTCGCCCGGGAACGCGCCGCCCGGGAGGCGGAACTCCAGGAGGTACGCGGCGCGGCGAAGCGGCTCGGCGCGGAGTTGGAGCGGCTGACCAGCCAGGTGCACCGGGACGAGGTGGCCCGCGCCGAGCAGCGGCTGCGCATCGAGCAGTTGGAGGCCAAGGCCGCCGAGGACTTCGGCCTGGACGTGGAGACCCTGGTCGCCGAGTACGGCCCGACCCAGCCCGTCCCGCCGACCCCGGTGGACGTGGCGGCGGCCGAACGCGACGGCCTGCCGGTGCCCGAGCCGGTCCGCTACGAGCGGCCGGTGCAGGAGAAGCGGGCCGCCAAGGCGGAACGGGAACTGGCCCTGCTCGGCAAGGTCAATCCGCTCGCGCTGGAGGAGTTCGCCGCCCTGGAGGAGCGCTTCAAGTTCCTCTCCGAGCAGTTGGAGGACCTCAAGGCCACCCGGCGTGACCTGCTCACCGTGGTCAAGGACGTCGACGAGCGCATCCTGGAGGTCTTCGCCAGCGCGTTCGCCGACACCGCCCGCGAGTTCGAGCAGGTCTTCACGGTCCTGTTCCCCGGCGGCGAGGGCCGGTTGGTCCTCACCGAACCCGACGACCTGCTCACCACGGGCGTGGAGGTGGAGGCCCGGCCGCCCGGCAAGAAGATCAAACGGCTGTCGCTGCTCTCCGGCGGCGAACGGTCGCTGACCGCCGTGGCGATGCTGGTGGCGATCTTCCGGGCCCGACCCAGCCCGTTCTACATCATGGACGAGGTGGAGGCGGCCCTCGACGACGTGAACCTGGGCCGTTTGATCACCCTGCTGGCCCAGTTGCGGGAGAAGAGCCAGCTGATCGTCATCACCCACCAGAAACGGACCATGGAGATCGCCGACGCGCTCTACGGCGTGACCATGCGCAGCGGGGTCACCCAGGTGATCAGCCAACGGCTCAACCGGACCGACGCCGAGCGGTCCGACGGACACGAGGAGAATCAGTAGTGGCACGGGAACGGCCGACGGCGCTCCTGCTCGACTTCGACGGCGTGCTGCGGCACTGGGACCCGGCGGTGGCCGCCGACGTCGAACGGGAGTACGGCCTCGCGGCCGGGGTGCTCGGCGAGATCGCCATGCACTGGGGGCGGCTGCAACCGGTGCTGACCGGGCAGGTCAGCCACGCCGACTGGATGTCCAGTGTGGCCGACGCGCTGACCGAGTCGGTCGGCCCGCAAAGGGCGCGCGCGGCGGTGGAGCAGTGGCAGCGCTACCGGGGCGAGATCGACGCCGACGTGCTGGCCTTCGTCCGTGAGGCACGGGCGGGCGGCGTCCGGGTCGGGCTCGGCACCAACGCCACCGACCTGCTCGACACCGACCTCGCCGAGCTGGGCCTGGTCGGTGAGCTGGACGTGGTGGTCAACTCCTCGGTCGTCGGGGTGCACAAGCCGGCGAAGGAGTACTTCCAGGCCGCCTGCGCCGCCCTGGAGACCCCGCCCGCCCGGGTGCTCTTCGTCGACGACGAGGACTGGGCGACCCGGGGGGCACGGGCGGCCGGGCTGTCGGCGTACCGGTGGAGCGGGCCGGAGGGGCTGCGTTACCTGCGGGCGGCGCTGGCCCACTGACGCCCGACGGGGGCCGCGCCGACCGGTGACGGGGTCACTCGCCGGTGACGCCGTCGAGGCGTTCCCGGATCAGGTCGGCGTGGCCGTTGTGCCGGGCGTACTCCTCGATCAGGTGCAGGTAGGCCCAGCGCAGGCTGAACGTCCGCTGTTGGGGGCCGACCTCGGTGAACGTCTCGTCGAGCGAGCGGCCGACGGTGGCGGCCCGGGCCAGCTCGACCTGCCGGTAGTAGGTGACGAGGTCGGCCTCGGCGTCGGCGTGGCTGACGTCGAGGTCGGCGCGCGGATCGTCCACGGAGCCGTACGGGTAGTCGACCTGCTGCCCGGCGAAGTTCTCCCGGAACCACCAGGACTCCACCTCGCCCAGGTGCCGGACCAGGCCGAGCAGGGTCAGCCCGGACGGCTGCACGCTCGGGGTGCGCAGCTGCTCGGCCGTCAGCCCGGCGCACTTGAGCAGCAGGGTCTGCCGGTGGTAGTCGAGCCAGCTCTCCAGCATGGCCCGTTCGTCACCGACGGGAAGTTCCGGGGTCCGGGTGATCTCCGGTGCTCGCCAGGTCATGCCGGTCATCCTCGCCCACCGGTCCGACACTTCCGGGACCCCGCATCCGGTCAGGGGACGACGAGGACCGGCCAGCGGCCGGTGCGGACCAGGCGGGTGGCGACGGAACCGACCAGCCGGTGCCCGGCCTGCTCGGAGGAGCCGACCACCACCAGGTCCGCCCGGGACTCGTCGGCCGCCGCCCGCAGCTCGGTGTACGCGTCCCCGCGCCGGCACAGGAACGTCACCGGCAGGCCCAGTTCCTCCGCGCCCCGGCGGCACTCCTGCCGCAGCTCGTCGGCGAGTTCGTCGTGGGTCCGCTGGACCGCCCCGGCCACCACCCCGGGCATGAGGGAGGTGTAGCCGGCCGGGGCGCTGACGAAGACCACCACCAGCCCGGCGCCCTGCCGGCGGGCCAGCCCCGCCGCGTACGACGCGGCACGCAGCGAGGTCCGGCTGCCGTCGACCCCGACCAGGACCACCCGGGGCCCGTCGGTGCCCCGCTCGAACTCCAGCGGGCGGGCCTGCGGGCCGTACTGCTCACGCTCGACGGGGACGCTCACCGGTCAGTCCTTGGTTCCGGTGCGGACCACCGCCGCCCCGCCGCCCGCGGCGACGGCGGACTCCTGCGTGACGGTGTCGGCCAGCGGGTCGCCGTTGTGCCGCCGCAGCGGGATCTCCTTGATGAACAGGACCGCGATCAGGGAGATCAGCCCGAACGGGGCGGCGGCCAGGAAGATGTCGCCGGCGCCGTGGCCGTAGGCGCTCTCCACCACGACCCGGATCGGGCCGGGCAGGGTGTGCACGTCCGGCAGCACGCCACCGCCGCCCGCACCGCCGGCCGGGATGCCCAGCGCGGTCAGGCCGTCGGCGATGTAGTCCTTGACCCGGTGGCCGAGGACCGCGCCGAGCACGGACACGCCGACCGCGCCGCCGAGGCTGCGGAAGAACGCCACCACCGAGCTGGCCGCGCCGAGTTCGTGGGTGCCGACGGTGTTCTGCACGGCGAGGACGAGGTTCTGCATGGTCATGCCGAGCCCGAGGCCGATCAGCGCCATGTAGATCGCGAGGTGCCAGTACGGGGTGTCGTAGCGGATCGTGCCCATCAGCGCGAAGCCGGCGGTGAGCAGGGCGGAGCCGGCGACCAGGTAGCGCTTCCAGCGGCCGGTGTTGGTGATGATCCGGCCGACGACGGTGGAGGAGACCAGCAGGCCGAGGATCATCGGCATGGTCATCAGGCCGGACATGGTCGGGCTCTCGCCCCGGCTGATCTGGAAGTACTGGCCGAGGAAGACCGAGGCGCCGAACATCCCCACGCCGACGGCGATGCTCGCGACGACGGCGAGGGTGATGGTGCGGTTGCGGAACAGCCGGGGCGGGATCATCGGGTCGCTGGCCCGGTTCTCCACCCGGACGGCGAGCACGCCGAGCGCGACCGCGCCGGTGACCATGACGGCGGTCTGCCAGGACAGCCAGTCGTACCTGTCGCCGGCCAGGGTGACCCAGATCAGCAGCAGCGACACGGCGGCGGTGATCAGGGTGGCGCCCCACCAGTCGATCTTGATCTGCCGCTTGACGACCGGCAGGTGCAGGGTCTTCTGGAGCACCACCAGGGCGGCGATGGCGAACGGTACGCCGACGTAGAAGCACCAGCGCCAGCCGAGCCAGTCGGTGTCGACGATGACGCCGCCGATCAGCGGGCCGCCGATGGTGCCGAGGGCCATCACCGCGCCGAGGTAGCCGCTGTACCGGCCGCGCTCGCGGGGCGCGATCATCGTCGCCATGATCACCTGGGCCAGGGCGGTGAGGCCGCCGGCCCCGACGCCCTGGAGCACCCGGCAGGCGATGAGCTGTTCGGTGGACTGGGACAGGCCGGCCAGCACGGAGCCCAGCACGAAGATGGCCAGGGAGAGCTGGACCAGGATCTTCTTGCTGGTCAGGTCGGCGAGCTTGCCCCAGATCGGGGTGGTCGCGGTGGTGGCCAGCAGGGTCGAGGTGACCACCCAGGTGTACGCGGACTGGCCGCCCTTGAGCTCGGTGATGATCCGCGGCAGCGCGTTGGAGACGACCGTGGAGGAGAGGATCGCGACGAACATGCCCAGCAGCAGTCCGGAGAGGGCCTCCAGGATCTGCCGGTGGGTCATCTCGACGCCGGTCGCTTGGGTGGGCGCTGTCGCCTGGGTCATCGTCGCTGCCTCCGCTGGCGGTGAAAAGGGTGCCTCGGGCAACCGTAAGCGTTCGTTGCCTCAAGCAACAACCGGACGTGGCACGGCTCTATTCCCCCGGCCCGGGGCACGCCAGGGTTCAGAAGGTCTCGTTGAACCGGTGCATCAGCCGGGCGAACTCCTCGACGTCGCGCTTGGGCCAGGTCTCCATCGACCGGTTGATCTGGTCCATCCGGGCCGACCGGGCCGCGTCGAAGCGCCGGGTGCCCTCCTCGGTCAGCCGCAGCTGCGCCGCCCGCCGGTCGACCGGGTCCGGGTCGCGGCGCACCAGGCCCAACGCCTCCAGCCCCTGGATCTGCCGGCTCAGCGTGCCCTTACCGATACCCAGCTGGACGGCCAGGTCGGTCAACCGGGTCGACCCGGACCGGCGCAGCCAGAGCAGCAGGCCGTACGCGTTGGGCTCCAGGTTGGGGTGCACCTCCCGGGCGATCTCCCAGGACAGCGCACGGCCCCGGCGCAGCAGCGCGGTCAGTTCGTGCTCCAGCACGCGCAGCGTCTCCGGCAGATGATCGTCCACGGCACCGAGGGTACGTGGCGCGGGTCACTTCGCCGAGGAGAGCCGCTGCCGGGCCACCTCACGCAGGTGCCCGTCGCTGGTGGTGCCCTCGATCAGCACCTCCGCCTCCCGCCCGTCGTGGCGCAGGGTGCTCACCGCGTTGCCGAAGTACGGGCCGGCGAGCTTCTTCCAGCGCACCGTCGGGCGGCGCACCCCGGCGGAGCGGGCCAGCGCCCGGGTGGCCGCCGCCGGCCCCGCGCTCCAGCCCAGCTTCATCAACGGGCGCATCGCCGCCGGCACCTGGTTGTGGATCGGGGAGCAGGTGAGCTGGTGCACCGGGGTACGCACCGCCGGGTCGTCGAACCGGGCCCGGGCCACGTACGAGTGGTGCACGTCGCCGGAGAGCACGCTGATCGACGCCGGCGCCGGGTACGCGGGCCCCGCGCCGACCCGGTCCCCGGTGACGCCCGGGGCACCGCTGCCCAGCCGTACGAAGAGCGCCCCGAGGGCGTCGAACGAGCGGCGGAACGCGGCCCAGTGCTCCAGGTCCAGCGCCCGGCGCAGCTTCTCGGCCAGCCCGGCGACCCACGGCCTGCCGGAGTCGGCCAGCTTCTCGTTCCACGCCTCCACGTGGTGGATGCCCGGCGGCAGCAGCCAGGGCAGCGACGCGCCGACCACCAGGTGGTCGTACACCCCGTGGGCCCGGTCCAGGAACCAGGACCACTCGCCGGCCGGCAGCATCGACCGGGCACCCGGTTCGAGCACCCGGCTGCACCTGTTGTCCAGCATGACCAGCCGGGTGCGGCCCAGGTCCAGCGCGTAGCTCCACTGGTACTGCACGGCCCGCCAGCGTTCGGTGTCGTGCGCCTCGTCGGCCTCCCGGTCCACCCGCTCGCCGAACTCGCGCAGCACGGCGGTGGCGTCCTCGGCGGCGACGACCTTGGCGTAGAGCGGGTCGGCGGCGATCTCGTCCGGGGCCAGGTTGCCCAGGTGCTGGTAGACCCAGTAGGAGGCCAGCCCGCTGTGGATGCGCTCGGCCCACCAGGCATGCCGGCGCATGTCGGCCCGCCACGACTTCGAGGTGTTCCAGTCGTCGATCACCTCGTGGTCGTCGAAGATCATCACGCTCGGCACGGTGGACAGCAGCCAGCGGATCTCCGGGTCACGCCACGACTCCAGGTAGAGCTTGGTGTACTCGTCGAAGCTGACCACCTGGTCGGCCGGGGCGTCCTCCGGCCGCCGCCGACGCCGCTTGAGCAGCCGCCTGACCGTGGGCGAGGTGACGTCGGCGTAGACCTGGTCACCGAGCAGCACCAGCAGGTCGGGCAGGTCGTCCGGGTCGGGCGCGGCCATCAGTCGGCGGGCGTACGCGTCCAGCGCGTCCGGGGGCAGCTTGCGGGTGGTGTTGTGCTGGGTGGTCTCCCGGCACGACCCGAAGATCAGGCTGACCGGCTGGTCCCGGTCGTCGGCCGCCCTGGTCCGGATCACGCTGGGCGGGAACCCGTCGCGGGCCACCGGCCAGACCAGCTCGTCGTCGACCAGCACCTCGTAACCGGTGGCCCGGTCCGGGGTGAGCCCCTCCACCACCACCAGTGCGTAGTGGTGGTCGTACGCGGAGAAGGTCGGCGCGGAGCCGGTGGCGCCGTCGGCCGTGCGGACGGTGACCACCGCGGGCCCGCTGGTCTCCACCCACACCGTCGCCCGGGTGCCGACGACCCGGCGCAGCAACGGGCCGATGAGCAGACGGGACTCGGGCATGGGTGGCACCTCCGAGGAGAAGACGATTCATCTTTTCTACCCCGTGGGCGGGTGGGTCACCCCCGGCAGCGGCGAGCGTACCCGCAGCTCGCCCGGGTCTGGAGGCGGTGAGTGGGACGCGGTCGTCGGCATCTGACAGGATTTCGGCATGACGGACTACCTCCTCGTCGCACTGGCCCTGCTCGGCGTGCTGATCCTCGGCGGCCTCGGCCTGGTCGTGCCCCGGCTGCGTCGGCGTGCCGCACCCCCGCTGCCGCAGACCGAGGTCGACACCCGGGCCGAGGAGGACCTGGCCGGGCCACCCGTCGAGGCGGCCGAATCCGACCTGTCCACCGGTGTGCTGGTCGAGCCGCCGGTGCTCGCGCCCCCGCCGCTGGAGGTCCCCGAACCCACCGCCGGCCGGCTGGTCCGGCTGCGGTCCCGGCTGGCCCGCTCGCAGAACGCCTTCGGCAAGGGCCTGCTCGGTCTGCTCGCCCGCGACCACCTCGACGAGGACGCCTGGGAGGAGATCGAGGACAGCCTGATCACCGCCGACGTCGGCATCGACGCCACCCGCGACATCGTCGACCGGCTCCGCGAGCGGACCCGGGTGCTCGGCACCCGCTCCGCCGGTGAGCTGCGCGACCTGCTCGCCGCCGAGCTGGTCACCGCCCTCGACCCGGGGCTGGACCGGTCGCTGCGCACCACCGGCCGTGACGGCATGCCGGCGGTGCTGCTGGTGGTCGGGGTCAACGGCGCCGGCAAGACCACCACCTGCGGCAAGATCGCCCGGGTGCTGGTCGCCGACGGGCGCTCGGTCACCCTCGGCGCGGCCGACACCTTCCGGGCCGCCGCCGCCGACCAGCTGGAGACCTGGGGCGGCCGGGTGGGCGCCGAGACGGTCCGGGGCGCCGAGGGCGCGGACCCGGCCAGCGTGGCCTTCGACGCGGTCCGCCGGGGCATCGACGCCGGCACCGACACGGTGCTCATCGACACCGCCGGCCGGTTGCAGAACAAGATCGGCCTGATGGACGAGCTGGGCAAGGTCAAGCGGGTGGTGGAGAAGCACGGCCCGGTCGACGAGACCCTGCTCATCCTGGACGCCACCACCGGGCAGAACGGGCTGGAACAGGCCCGGGTCTTCACCGAGGTGGTGAACGTGACGGGCGTGGTGCTGACCAAGCTCGACGGGACGGCCAAGGGTGGCATCGTGATCGCCGTCCAGCGCAAGCTCGGCATCCCGGTCAAGCTGGTCGGTCTCGGCGAGGGCGCGGACGATCTGGCCCCCTTCGACCCGGCGCAGTTCGTCGACGCGCTGCTCGGCACCGAGCCGCTCGCCGGGGACGCGTAACCTCGCGGTGAGCAACGACGATCGCGCGTACGCCGGGTGGCGTGACCCCCGCCATGCGGCGCCGGGCCTGGGGAGACCGTACGTGACCTCGCAGGAGATCCCGCTGCACGGCGGGAACGTGAGCACAGTGGTCCGGGTCGGCGACACCGTCCGGCGCAACGCCGGCCCGTGGACGCCCTCGGTGCACGCCCTCCTGCGCCACCTGGAGTACGTCGGGTTCACCGGCGCTCCCCGGGCGCTGGGGATGGACGAGCGCAACCGGGAGGTGCTGTCCTACCTCGAAGGGGAGTGCGGGGAGTACCCGCTGGCCCCGCACTGGGTCACCGACGAGGCGTTGGTGACGGTGGCGACGATGCTGCGGATGTTCCACGACGCCCAGTACGGTTTCGCCCCGCCGCCCGGCGCGGTCTGGCGCTCGTTCGGCCCGCCGCCACCGGACACCGAGGTGATCTGTCACCACGACGCCGCCCCGCACAACGTGATCTGGCGGCCCGACGGCACCCTCGGCCTGATCGACTTCGACCTCGCCTCGCCCGGGGCCCGGATCTACGACGTGGCGTACGCGGCCTGGACCTGGGTGCCGATCTTCGCCGACCGGGACTCGATCACGCTCGGCTGGAAGCACCCGGACCGGCCCCGCCGGCTGCGGCTGTTCGCCGACGCGTACGGGCTGATCCCCCGGGACCGGCACCGGCTGATCCGGACCATCCGCAAGCGGATCGTCGACCACGTGGAGGGCATCCGGCGGATGGCGGCGGCGGGGGAGCCGGCGTTCGTCCGGATCGTGCACAAGGGTCACCTCCGTCGCCCGATGCGTGATCTGCGCCTGCTCGACTACGAACGGCACGCCCTGGAGTACGCCCTGCGCTGACGGTGGGCCCCGCGTGAGCCGGGTCCGCTGACCCTGTGCGCCGGGCGCGCGGAGTGCCCCTCCGATCGACCGCAACGGGGAAAGAGTGGCCGTTCGTTGCCGGAACGGCCACTCTTTCGTATCCGGGATTTCATGATCGAGGTTCTTCACACGCCGGAAACAACCCGTCACGTGTCGGAAATCGAGGGGTGTCGGTCCAGGAAACAGCCGCCCACCAAGCTTCCGCGCAACCGGCGTACGGGCGACGCTGCCCCGGAAGCCGCGAAGGAGGGAACTTCACCTTTAGGAGGCCAGCGTGCCTGAAGCACCGACGATCGACGGCGGCAACACCGTTTGGCTGCTGGTTTCGACCGCTCTCGTGCTGCTCATGACCCCCGGACTGGCGCTGTTCTACGGCGGCCTCAACCGGGCCAAGGGCGTGCTCAACATGATGATGATGAGCTTCTCCGCCATCGGGCTCATCTCTGTTCTGTGGTGGTTCTACGGTTTCAGCATTGCTTTCGGGACCGACGTCAACGGTTTCTGGGGCGACCCCGGTGCGTACCTCGGCACCAAGACCTTCCTCGCCGAGACCGACCTGTGGGGCGCCACGGCGGAGAACCCCAGCGGCATCGGCGTCCCGCTGTACGTGTTCATGGCGTTCCAGATGGTCTTCGCGGTGATCACCGTCGCGCTGATCAGCGGGGCGATCTCCGACCGGGCCAAGTTCGGCGGCTGGCTGCTGTTCGCCTTCGGCTGGGCCACCCTGGTCTACTTCCCCGTCGCCCACTGGGTGTGGGGCGGCGGCATCATCGGCGGCAAGATCCACGCGCTCGACTTCGCCGGTGGTACGGCGGTGCACATCAACGCCGGTGCGGCGGCCCTCGCCGTCGCCCTGGTGCTCGGCAAGCGGCTCGGCTGGCCGCGTGAGGGCATGAAGCCGCACAACATCCCGCTGGTCGCGCTCGGCGCCGGCCTGCTGTGGTTCGGCTGGTTCGGCTTCAACGCCGGGTCGGAGCTGACCGTCGACTCGGTCGCCGGGCTGGCCTTCATCAACACCCAGCTCGCCACCGCCGCGGCGGTGCTCGGCTGGATCGCGGTGGAGTGGATCAAGGACAAGAAGCCGACCATGGTCGGTGCCTCGTCCGGTGCCGTCGCCGGTCTGGTCGCCATCACCCCGGCCTGCGGCTTCATCGCCCCCTGGGCGGCGGTCCTGCTCGGCATCGTCGCCGGTGTGGTCTGCGCCCTGGCCATCAGCCTGAAGTACAAGCTCGGCTACGACGACTCGCTCGACGTGGTAGGCGTGCACTTCGTCGGCGGCTGGATCGGCTCGCTGTGGCTTGGTCTGTTCGCCACCAACTCGGTCAACGCCGCGATCAGCGACGTGGTCGGCGCCTCCGACGGCCTCTTCTACGGCGGCGGGGTCACCCAGTTCGGCCGCCAGGCCCTCGCCGGTCTGATCGTGACCGCCTGGTCGTTCGGGATCGCGTGGGTGCTCGCCTTCGTCATCGACAAGACCCTCGGCTTCCGGGTCAAGGCCGACGACGAGGTCGAGGGCATCGACATCACCGAGCACGCGGAGAGCGGTTACGACCTCTCCCCGAGCACCGGCGGCGCCGGTGGCGGGGCGTTCGCGATGGCCGGGATCACCCCGGGCGGCGCGAAGCCGGCCTCCCCGGAGGCCGCCGCGCCGGTGGACGAGAAGGTCGCCGGTTAACGTTCGGAGAATGGAGGGCTTGGACATGAAGCTGGTGACCGCGGTCATCAAGCCGTACCAACTGGACGCGGTGAAGGAGGCCCTGCACGCCCTCGGCGTGGCCGGCCTGACCGTCAGCGAGGTCCAGGGGTACGGGCGTCAGAAGGGGCACACCGAGGTCTACCGGGGTGCCGAGTACACGGTCGAGTTCCTGCCCAAGATCCGGGTCGAGGTGCTCACCGACGAGATGGACGTCGACAAGGTCGTCGACGCGATCGTGGCCGCCGCCCGCACCGGCAAGATCGGTGACGGCAAGGTCTGGGTGACCGGCGTGGAGGAGGTCGTCCGGGTCCGCACCGGCGAGCGCGGCCTCGACGCCCTGTAGGAGGACCTGTAGATGACCTCGTCGACCAGGAGGAACGCGTCGGACGACAGCACCGACGCAGGGACGGACCTCCTGGTCGACGGGGTCGTCGGGGTTCCGGCAGGCATCGGCGAACCGGCCCGGGGCGCCCGGGCCGGGGCGTTCGACGCCTGGCTGCACGGCCTGCTGCCGGCCCGGGAGGGCATCGCGCTGATCGCCGTCGGCGGCCTCGGCCGTCGGCAGTGCGCCCCGTACGGGGACCTCGACCTGGTGCTGCTGCACGCCGGGGTGGCCGGGGTGGACGAGTTGGCCGCCTCGCTGTGGTATCCGATCTGGGACGCCGGGGTCCGGCTCGACCACTCCGTGCGTACCCTCGCCGAGGCGCTGTCGGTGGCCCAGGACGACGTCAAGGTCGCCCTGGCCCTGCTCGACGCCCGGTTCGTCGCCGGTAACCGGGCACTGGCCGACACCCTCACCCGGACCGCCACCGACCACTGGCGGCGGACTGCCGTCCGTCAGCTGCCCGCCCTGCGGGAGATCACCGAGGTGCGCTGGCGTACCCACGGCGAGCTGGCCTTCCTGCTCGAAGGCGACCTGAAGGAGGCCGCCGGCGGGCTGCGTGACGTGGGCATCCTGCGGGCCATCGCCACCGCCGGGATCACCGACGCGCTGCGCCCCGCCGTCCGCGCCGCCCACCTGCGGCTGCTGGACACCCGCGACGCCCTGCACCAGCAGGTGGGCCGCCGGGTCGACCGGCTGGTCGCCCAGGAACGCGCCGGGGTCGCCGCGCTGCTCGGTCTGCGCCAGTCGTCGGCCGAGACCGCCGACGCGGGGACGCGGGCGGACGCCGGCGACGGTGACGCCCTGCTGCGCCGGGTGGCCGGCGACGCGCGCACCGTCAGCCACGCCCTCGACGACGCCTGGCGGGCCGCCGACCGGCTCCGCTCCGGCCGCCGCCGGGGCGTCGACGGCCGGCCGCTGCGCCGTCCGGTCGCCCGCGACGTGGTCGAGCACGACGGGGAACTGGTGCTCGCCCGGACCGCCATCGGGGCCCGACCCGACCCGAGCCTGTCGCTGCGGATCGCCGCCGCCGCGGCCACCCACCGGCTGCCGATCGCGCGGGCCACCTGCGAGTGGCTGGCCGCGTACTGCCCGCCGCTGCCCGCGCCCTGGCCGCCGGCCGCCCGGGCCGCGTTCATCACCCTGCTCGGCGCCGGTCCCGGTCTGGTGCCCGCCTGGGAGACCTGCGACCGGTACGGCCTGATCGACGGCTGGCTGCCCGAGTGGACCAGGCTGCGCAGCCTCCCCCAGCACAACCCGGTGCACCGGTTCACCCTCGACCGGCACCTGGTGCAGGCCGCGTACGAGGCGAGCCGGCACACCCGCGACGTCGAGCGCCCCGACCTGCTGCTGATCGGCGCGTTCCTGCACGACATCGGCAAGGGGCTGGACGGCGACCACTCGACCGTCGGCGCGCCGCTGGCCGAGGCGGTGGCCACCCGGATCGGTCTGCCCGCCGAAGAAGCGGCGCTGATCGGCACGCTGGTCCGGCTGCACCTGCTGCTGCCCGACGTGGCGACCCGCCGCGACCTGTCCGACCCGAAGACGATCGCCGGGGTGGCCGAGCGGGTCGGCGACACCACCACGCTGGAGTTGCTGCACGCCCTGGTGCTGGCGGACGCCGCCGCGACCGGCCCGGCCGCCTGGTCCGGCTGGAAGGGGCGGCTGATCGCCGAGCTGGTCGCCCGGGTGCGGACCACCCTGGACACCGGCGTGGTGCCCGCCCCGCCGGCCCCGGACCCGGCGCTGGTCACCGGGCCGCTGCCGGTCGTCCACCTGACCGAGGACCGGGTGGCGGTGGCCGCGGCCGACCGGCGGGGGCTGCTCGCCACGGTCGCCGGTTGCCTGGCCCTGCACCGGCTGGAGGTGATCTCGGCGGACGCCGCCACGATCGACGGCCGGGCCCTGGTCGAGTGCCGGGTGCAGCCGCGCTACGGGCTGGCCCCGGACCCGATCGCGCTCAGCGCCGACCTACGTCGCGCGGTCACCGGCGACGTCTCGGTGACCCAACGGCTGCGCGGCCGGGCCCTGGCCGCCCGCAGCGGGGGCGCGGCCCCCCGGGTCGTCTGGCACCGGGAGGCGGCCACCGACGCGGTCCTGCTGGAGCTGCGCGCCGCCGACGCGGCCGGCCTGCTCTACCGGGTCACCTGCGCGCTCGACGAGGCCGGGGCGCAGGTGCGCGCCGCCCGGATCTCCACCCTCGGCGGCGACGTGGTCGACGCGTTCTACCTGGTCGGTGGTTGGCCGTCGGACGAGCAGCGGGACCGCGTCGAGGCCGCCGTGCTCGCCGCCGTGTAGGACCGCCCGGCCGTGGGCGGTGCCCGCCCGGGTCCGCCCCCCACGTGGTGCCGGCGGACCCGCCGGTGCCGGCGTCCACCGGTCCGGGCCGGCCGGCGCGTCGTGGGCGGCCCCCGTGCGCGGGGCCGGAGCGGGCGCGCGGGTGGCGGGCTACCCTAACGGTGGGCTGGACAGCCGGCCCGGCCGCACCTGTGCCCGCCGATGACGACATACGGGATGTTCGCGTGTTTGACACCTTGAGTGACCGCCTGTCCGGAATCTTCACCAAGCTCCGTGGCAAGGGCCGGCTCACCGACGCCGACATCGACGCCACCGCCCGCGAGATCCGCCTGGCGTTGCTGGAGGCGGACGTCGCGCTGCCGGTGGTGAAGGGCTTCATCGCGAACGTCAAGGAGCGGGCCCGCAGCGCGGAGGTCTCCCAGGCGCTCAACCCGGCCCAGCAGATCGTCAAGATCGTCAACGAAGAGCTGATCAGCGTGCTCGGCGGCGAGGGTCGGCGGCTCCAGTTCGCCAAGCAGCCGCCGACCGTGATCATGCTGGCCGGCCTCCAGGGCTCCGGTAAGACCACCCTCGCCGGCAAGCTGGCCCGCTGGCTCAAGGCCCAGGGGCACCAGCCGCTGCTGGTCGCCGCCGACCTCCAGCGTCCCAACGCCGTCGGGCAGCTCCAGGTGCTCGGTGGCCGCGCCGGCGTCGAGGTGTACGCCCCGGAGCCCGGCAACGGCACCGGCGACCCGGTGCAGGTGGCCCGCGCCTCGATCGAGCACGCGAAGCGGGCCGCCCGGGACATCGTCATCGTCGACACCGCCGGCCGGCTCGGCATCGACGCCGAGATGATGCAGCAGGCCGCCGACATCCGGGACGCGGTCGACCCCGACGAGGTCATCTTCGTCATCGACGCGATGGTCGGCCAGGACGCGGTCCGCACCGCCGAGGCGTTCCGCGACGGCGTGGGCATCACCGGTGTCGTCCTGTCCAAGCTCGACGGCGACGCCCGGGGTGGCGCCGCGCTGTCGGTGCGGGAGGTCACCGGCCAGCCGATCCTGTTCGCCTCCACAGGTGAGAAGCTGGAGGACTTCGACGTCTTCCACCCCGACCGGATGGCCAGCCGGATCCTCGGCATGGGCGACGTCCTCACTCTGATCGAGCAGGCCGAGCAGGCCTTCGACACCGATCAGAAGGAGAAGATGACCGCCAAGCTGATGGGCGGTGAGCAGTTCACCCTGGAGGACTTCCTCGACCAGCTCATCGCGGTGCGGCGGATGGGCCCGATCGCCAACGTGCTGGCCATGATGCCCGGCATGGGACAGATGAAGGACCAGCTCGCCGAGCTGGACGACAAGCACTTCGACCGGGTCACCGCGATCATCAGGTCGATGACGCCGGCCGAGCGGACCAACCCGAAGATCATCAACGGGTCCCGGCGGGCCCGCATCGCCGGTGGTTCCGGGGTCACCGTGATGGACGTCAACCAGCTGCTCAACCGCTTCGCCGATGCGCAGAAGATGATGAAGCAGATGGGCGGCATGATGGGCCTGCCCGGTGGGGGCCGGCGCAAGGCCACCAAGTCCCCGAAGAACAAGCGCAAGGGCACCAAGGGTGGCAACCGGCCGCGCAGCGGCGCGGGCGCCGGGCTGCCGGGCGGCTTCCCGGGTGGCATGCCGCAGCTCCCGCCGGGGATGGACCCGAACGACCTGGCCGGCGGCCAGGGGCTGCCCCCGGGCTTCAAGCTGCCGAAGATCGACTTCAACAAGCTCGGCAGGGGCGACAACCGGCCCCGCTGACGCGTGTCGGTGGCGGACTACCAGCAGCGCACCCACACCGAGGACCTGTTCGTCACCGGGCAGCCGTGGAAGGTCTCGGTCGACCTGCCGGCGTTGACCGCCCGGAAGAACGACCTGCTCGCCCCCGCCGGGCGGTGATCGGGTAGGACTGTGCGCATGGCTCTGCATGTGCGCGGTGTGCTCCTGCCCGACGACGAGGTCCGGGACGTCTGGCTCGACGGCGACCGGGTCACCTTCGACCCGGTGCCCGACGCCCGGACGGTCGCCGACTCCGGGTTCGTGCTTCCCGGCCTGGTCGACGCCCACTGCCACCTCGGCATCGCCCGGGGCGGCACCCCCGTCACCTCCCTCGACCAGGCCCGTACGTTGGCCCGTACCGACCGCGACAGCGGGGTGCTCGCGCTGCGCGACGCCGGCTCGCCGTACCCGTACCCCGAACTCGACGACGAACCGGACCTGCCGCGGCTGGCCCGCGCCGGGCGGCACGTCGCCCCGCCGAAGCGCTACCTGCGTGACATCGGGTTGGAGGTCGGCGCGGCGGAGGTGGCGGCGGCGGTCACCGCGCAGGCCGCCGCCGGCAACGGCTGGGTCAAGCTGGTCGGTGACTGGATCGACCGGGGCGTCGGCGACCTCGCGCCGGCCTGGGACGCCGACACGATGGCCGCCGCCGTGGCCGCCGCGCACGCCGCCGGGGTACGCGCGGCGGTGCACACGTTCAGCGAGTCGGCCGTGGAGATCATGGTGAAGGCCGGGGTGGACTCGGTGGAGCACGGCACCGGGCTGAGCCTCGACCTGATCGACCTGATGGCCCGGCAGGGCACCGCGCTGGTCCCCACGATGATCAACATTCGGACCTTCGGGGGCATCGCCGCCGCGGCCCGTCCCAAGTTCCCCGGCTACGCCGACCACATGCTCGCCCTGCGCGACCGCTTCCCCGAGGTGGTGCGCGCCGCCCACGAGGCCGGGGTGCCGATCTACGTGGGCACCGACGCGGGCGGTGGCATCGACCACGGGCTGGCCGCCGAGGAGATGCTGCTGCTGCACGAGCAGGCCGGCATGCCCGCCGTCGACGTCCTCGCCGCCGCCTCCTGGCGGGCCCGGCAGTGGCTCGGCTTCCCCGGCCTGGTCGAGGGCGGCCTCGCGGACCTGGTCGTGTACCCCGAGGATCCGCGCCGCGACCTGCGGGTGGTCCGGGCGCCCAGCCGGATCGTCCTGCGCGGCCGGGTGGTCCGCTGACCGGCCGCCCGGGTCGGCCACGGCCGTCCCACGCGCCGGTTCCTCCGCCGGGCACGGTGGTCGACGGCCACGGGTGCTCCTCAGCGCACCTCGAGTTCGTACTCGGCCTCGACCCAGAGCCGCTCGCCGTCGTGGCCGGCGAAGGTCAACCGGTGGGTGCCCGGCGCCGGCGGCGGCACCAGCCCCCACAGGCCCCAGCAGGAGACCTGCACCGGCCACGGCCAGGCGGTGACGACGTTGTTGAAGAACCCCCGGACCGGGAACGAGGCGGCGGAGCCGGCCGCCCGTACCGGCACCGCGGCCCCGTCCAGATCGGCGTGCCCGCTGGCGTCGGGCATCGGCTCGGCCGGCTCGTCGCGGCGACCGAGCTGCCAGTAGCAGTACGCCGGGAAGAACAGGGGTCGGTCCGCCGGCACCACGCAGCGCCGGCTGACCCCGCCGCCGAACGTGCCCGCGAGGAACCACACGTCGTCCGGCTGGTGACGCCCGCCGTGCCGGCCGCTGTCGTCCTTGACCGGGTTGATCGGCTGGCGGTGCGCGGCCACCCAGGCCACCCAGCGGGCGGCGAGCGGGGCCAGGGCCGGCGCCGGGTCGGAGAGCATGACGGCAGATGGTAGTGCGGACGCGCCCGGCTGCGTCGACCCGTCGGGGGGCGCATAGGATGTGCGGTCATGGCTCGCGTGCTCACTCCCCGTGCGGAGGACTTTCCCCGCTGGTACCAGGACCTGATCGCCAAGGCGAAGCTGGCCGACAACGGCCCGGTCCGGGGGACCATGGTCATCCGACCGGCCGGCTATGCCATCTGGGAGCGGATGCAGGCCGAGATGGACGCCCGGATCAAGGCGGCCGGCGCGGAGAACGCGTACTTTCCGCTGTTCATCCCGGAGAGCTACCTCAAGCGCGAGGCGGAGCACGTCGAGGGCTTCTCGCCGGAGCTGGCGGTGGTCACCCACGGTGGCGGCAAGCAACTCGCCGAGCCGGTGGTGGTGCGCCCCACCAGCGAGACGGTGATCGGCGAGTTCATGGCCAAGTGGATCGACTCGTACCGGGACCTGCCGCTGCTGCTCAACCAGTGGGCGAACGTGGTCCGGTGGGAGTTGCGTCCGCGGGTCTTCCTGCGGACCAGCGAGTTCCTCTGGCAGGAGGGGCACACCGCCCACGCCACGCGGGAGGACGCCCGCGCCTACGCCCGCAAGATCCTGCACGAGGCGTACGAGGACCTGATGGTCAACGTGCTCGGCATCCCGGTCGTGGTGGGCCTCAAGACCGCCCGGGAGCGCTTCGCCGGGGCCACCGCCACGTACACGTGCGAGGGCATGATGGGCGACGGCAAGGCCCTCCAGCTCGGCACCAGCCACGAGCTGGGGCAGAACTTCGCCAAGGCGTTCGACATCAGCTACTCCTCGGCCGAGGGCGGTAGGGAGCACGCCTGGACGACGTCCTGGGGCACCTCCACCCGGATGCTCGGCGGGCTGATCATGGCGCACGGTGACGACAACGGGCTGCGGGTCCCGCCGAAGCTGGCCCCCGTCCAGGCGTACGTCATGATCGTCAAGGACGGCGAGGGCGTCGGCGAGGCGGCGGCCAAGCTGCGCGACGCGCTGCGCGACGCCGGGGTCCGGGTCGCGCTCGACGACCGCACCGACACCGCGTTCGGCCGCCGGGCCGTCGACGCCGAGCTGCGCGGCTATCCGGTACGCGTCGAGGTCGGCCCCCGCGACCTGGCCGCCGGCAACGCGGTCGTGGTCCGGCGGACGGACGGCTCGAAGGCCCCCACCCCGGTCGCCGACGTCGTCGGCGCGGTCCTGGCCGCCCTGGAGGCCGACCAGCAGGCCCTGCACGACGAGGCGCTCGCCCACCGGCGGTCCCGCACCGTCGAGGTGTCCACCCTCGCCGAGGCGATCGAGGCGGCGGCCACCGGCTGGGCCATGGTGCCCTGGTCGGCCGTCGGCGTCGCGGGCGAGGCCGAGGCCAACGGTCAGGGCGTCACCGTCCGGTGCCTGCTGCGGGCCGACGGCTCCGTGCCGGACAACGAGGACGAGCCGGACCTCACCGCCATCCTGGCCCGCGCCTACTGAGCCGGCCCACGGCGGACCCGGGTCCGCCGAACCGGGTTCCGGGCCGTCCCCGCCTGCGTGCGCCGTCGGCACGCCGGACCCGGGGTACGCGGTCGACGCCCGGGACCACCGGGCCGGTGCCCCGCAAGTCCGTGCAGAGCTGTGGAGGTGTGGTGCGTTTCGAACCGGGTCGGCTGATCATGCACCGGAACGTGCGGCACGGCCGGATCGGGTGGGTCCGGCCGGCCCGGGTGGTGCTCGACGACGACCGGGGCCTGCTGCTCTGGGTCGCCCGCGACACGCCGGTCGCGCACGAGGTCACCGAGGCGGGGCTGGGCATGCGGGCGGTGCCCTTCACCGAGTGGATCACCTCGTCCTACCGGCTGGCCCGGGGACGCTGGGACGGCCCGCCGCTGCTGAAGTTCCTGCCCACCGGCGCGGCCCACTCGGTCTGGTTCTTCCGCGACGCCCAGGATCGGTTCGCCACCTGGTACGTCAACCTGGAGGAGCCCGGCGTCCGGTGGGACGACGGCGCGCTGGCGGGGGTGGACGTGGTCGACCAGGACCTGGACGTGGTGGTCCGGCCCGACCGCAGCTGGCGGTGGAAGGACGAGGACGAGTTCACCGAGCGGCTCGCCTTCCCCGACCACTACTGGGTGACCGACGAGCGGGCCGTGCGCGCCGAGGGGGAGCGGGTGATCGCCCTCGTCGAGGCGGGGAAGTTCCCGTTCGACGGCACCTGGTGCGACTTCGTCCCGCCGGCCGACTGGACGCCCCCGACGGAGCTGCCACCCGGCTGGGACCGGCCGCCCGCGCGGTGAGGGTGTCCCTGCCCACTGCCGGGCGGCCCGCCGGCCGCGCGGTGACGACCGGCTGCGCCGGTGGGGTGGCCCGATGTGAGTGTTCGGCGGGTGATCTGGCAGAATGGTTCGCTGGTATCCGGCGCGCGTTCGGCGCCCTCTAACCCGGGCGCGTCGCCAGTCCATCGAGCAGTCTCCGGCCCAACCCCACTGTGCCGGTCGACGCTCACCCGTGCACCGCCCGTAGCCGGGTCGGTGAAATCGCAACAGGAGCGAAACAACTGTGGCCGTAAAGATCCGGCTCCTGCGGATGGGCAAGATCCGCAACCCGCAGTACCGCATCGTCGTCGCGGACTCGCGCACCAAGCGTGACGGTCGCGCGATCGAGTTCGTGGGCATCTACCAGCCGAAGGAAGACCCCTCGATCATCGAGGTCAAGTCGGAGCGGGTCCAGTACTGGCTCTCGGTCGGCGCGCAGCCGAGCGAGGCCGTCCAGCGTCTGCTGGAGCTGACCGGCGACTGGCAGAAGTTCAAGGGCCTGCCGGCCCCGCCGCCGCTCAAGGTCGCCGCCGAGCGCGCCGACCGCAAGGCGGCCTACGAGGCCGAGGCGAAGGCCGCCGCGGGCCTGGCCCCGGAGACCCCGGCCAAGCCGGCCCGCAAGGCTGCCAAGGCGGAGGCTCCGGCCGAGACCGAGGCGCCGAAGACCGAGGCTCCGGCCGAGGCCCCGGCCGCTGCTGCCGACGCCGGTGAGCAGGCCTGACATGCCGCTGCGTCCCGCCCTGGAGCACCTGGTCAAGGGAATCGTCGACCACCCGGACGACGTGCGCGTCCGCATGGTCGACTCCCGTCGGGGCAAGCGGCTGGAAGTCCGCGTGCACCCGGAGGATCTCGGCACGGTGATCGGGCGGTCCGGGCGGACCGCCAAGGCGCTGCGTCAGGTGATCGGCTCCATCGGTGGACGCGGGGTACGCGTCGACATCGTCGACTCGTACTGATGCTGCTCATCGTCGGCAGGATCGGCAAACCGCACGGCATCCGCGGTGAGGTCACCGTGGAGGTGCGGACCGACGAGCCCGAAGCGCGGTTCGCCCCCGGCGCGGTGCTGTGCACCGAGCCGGGGGCGACGCCCCGGGTCGCGGCTCCGCGCCGGGGCGGGACCGAGCCGGCCGTGACCGTCGCGCCCGGCGTGGCGTACGAGGTCCCCGGCGAGCTGACCATCGAGTCGGCCCGCTGGCACCAGGGGCGGATGCTGGTGGCCTTCGAGGGGGTGCTCGACCGGGAGACCGCCGAGGCGCTGCGCGGCACCCTGCTCGGGGTGGACAGCGCCTCCGTCGCGCCGCCGGAGGACCCGGAGGAGTTCCACGACCACCAGCTGGTCGGTCTGGCCGTGGTCACCCCGGCCGGTGAACACCTCGGCGAGGTGGCGAAGATCGACCACGCGCCCGCCTCCGACCTGCTCGTCCTGCGCCGTCCGCAGGGGGGCAGCGCGTTGATCCCGTTCGTCAAGGCGATCGTCCCGGAGGTCGATCTCGCCGGCGGACGCGTCGTCGTCGACCCGCCGGCCGGTCTGCTCGACCTCTAGCCGGAAGCCACCCACATGCGCGTCGACATCGTGTCGATCTTCCCGGAGTACTTCGCCCCGCTCGACCTGTCCCTGATCGGGCGGGCCCGGGAGCAGGGGCTGCTCCGGCTGGCCGTCCACGACCTGCGGGACTGGACCCACGACGTGCACCGTACGGTCGACGACACGCCGTACGGCGGCGGGCCGGGCATGGTGATGCGGCCCGAGCCGTGGGGCGAGGCGCTCGACGCGCTGGCCCCCGACGAGCTGGCCCCGGACGGCCTGACCCTGCCCCGGCTGCTGGTGCCCTCCCCGGCCGGTGCGCCGTTCACCCAGGCGATGGCGCACGAGCTGGCCGCCGAGTCGCACCTGCTCTTCGCCTGCGGCCGGTACGAGGGCATCGACCAACGGGTGCTCGACCACGCCGCGACCCGGCTGCGGGTCACCGAGGTCTCGCTCGGCGACTACGTGCTCTTCGGCGGCGAGGTCGCGGTGCTGGTGATCCTGGAGGCGGTCACCCGGCTGCTGCCGGGGGTGCTCGGCAACGCCGGTTCGCTTGACGACGAGTCGCACGCCCACGGCCTGCTGGAAGCCCCGATGTACACCAAGCCGGCGAGCTGGCGGGGCCACGGGGTGCCCGAGGTGCTCCGCTCGGGCGACCACGGGCGGATCGCCCGCTGGCGGCGCGACGAGGCGCTGACCCGTACCGCCCGGCGGCGGCCCGACATGATCGCCGCGCTGTCCCCGGAAATCCTCGACAAACGGGACGTGGCCGCGCTGGAGCGGGGTGGGTTCCCCCTGCCCTCGGGGGATGTGGCAAAGTAGAGGGGTTGCCGCATCCGTCCACGCCGTGGGCGGCTGCGAGGATTCCCGACCGGGGTCGGCCCGCCGGCAACCACCCGGGGATCAGAATCACCCATCCGCGCACCGAGTGACGGTGCGCCGTGAGCATCACGAGGACGCAGCGATGAACATCCTGGACGCCCTTGACGCCCAGTCGAAGCGTACCGACATCCCCGACTTCCGGGCCGGCGACACCGTCAAGGTGCACGCACGGGTCGTCGAGGGCAACCGGTCCCGGGTCCAGATCTTCCAGGGCGTCGTCATCCGCCGCCAGGGTGACGGGCTGCGCGAGACCTTCACGGTCCGCAAGGTCAGCTTCGGTGTGGGTGTGGAGCGGACGTACCCGCTCAACGGCCCGGGTATCGACCGGATCGAGGTCGTGACCCGCGGTGACGTGCGCCGGGCGAAGCTCTACTACCTGCGCGAGCTGCGCGGCAAGAAGGCCAAGATCAAGGAGAAGCGCGAGAAGCAGCCCAGCTGATCTTCGTTCGCCACGCCGCCTGACCTGCGCGGATGTCGTATCGACCAGAGCGCATTACGCTGATCGGTACGGGCGCAGAGCGGTGGGTGGCGTCGCGACGACAGGTCGCGGCGCTCCGATCGTCCCTGCCGCCCGTGGGGCCTCGACGAGGCTCCCGGGCGGTAGTGTCGTTTCTGCGGACCGGGGAGTGGCGTGGTGCAGGTGCTTGACTCGAACGGCACAGCGGACCCGTGGCGTCGGCGGGCCCGCCCGGCCCGTCGGCAGATGCCCCTCTGGCAGGAGCTGCCGCTGCTGTTGATCGTGGCCTTCTGCCTCGCGGTGCTGATCCGCACCTTCCTGCTCCAGGCCTTCTTCATCCCGTCCAGCTCGATGGAGGACACCCTCCTCGTCGGCGACCGGGTCCTGGTCAACAAGGTCGTCTACGACATGCGCGACCCGCTGCGCGGCGAGGTCGTGGTGTTCCGGGGCACCGACAACTGGGTCGCCCAGGAGAGTCCCGCGCCGCCGGCCGGCGCCGCCGGCAAGATCGGACGCACCCTCGGCGACCTGGTCGGGGTGGGTCGCCCCGGCGAGAAGGACTTCATCAAACGGGTGATCGGGCTGCCCGGCGACCGGGTCAAGTGCTGCGACGACCAGGGTCGGGTCATGGTCAACGGCATCCCGCTCGACGAGCCGTACGTGGTGCGCGACTCCCCGCTGGACGTCCCGCCGAACCCGAAGGAGTGCCGGTCCCGCCGGTTCGACGAGGTGGTCGTACCCCCGGGGCAGATCTTCGTGATGGGCGACCACCGGCTGGTCTCCCAGGACGCCCGCTGCCAGGGCCCGGTGCCGATCGACAACGTGGTGGGCCGGGCGTTCATGGTGGTGTGGCCGTCGTCGCGGTGGGCGTCACTGCCGGTGCCGGCCACCTTCGCCAAGCTGTCCGACTCCGCCGCCGCGAACACCGCCCCGGCCCCGGTGCGGCCGACCCCGACCGGCGACGTGGTGCTGCTCGTCCCGGTCGCCGCCCTGCTCGCCGCCGTCGCCCGGTCCGGGCGACGGGCGGGCTCCCCCGACCCCGCGCGGCCCGACGGCCGGGGCCGGGTCCGGCGACGGGAACGGTGGCGACGGGCCGGGTGGCGCGAACACCTCCGGCGTTCCGGGCGGCCCGTTCGGCTCCGGCGACGTAGGCTCCACCCGTGATTGACGAGCAGACCGAAAAGCCGCGCAGCTCCTTCTGGAAGGAACTGCCCATTCTCCTGGGCGTCGCGATTCTGGTGGCGGTGCTGGTCCGCGCATTCGTGCTGCAGACCTTCTTCATCCCGTCGCCGTCCATGGAGAACACCCTCAAGATCGACGATCGGGTGCTGGTCAACAAGCTGGTCTACGACTTCCGCTCACCGCACCGCGGCGAGGTGGTGGTGTTCAAGGCGCCGACCGAGTGGAGCGGCAACCCCGACGGTGAGGACTTCATCAAGCGGGTGATCGGGGTCGGCGGTGACCACGTGGTCTGCTGCGACGCGCAGGAACGGCTGACCATCAACGGCAAGTCCCTCGACGAGCCGTACATCTACTCCGCCAACGGGCAGCAGGACAAACCCGCCGACCAGGAGTTCGACATCACCGTCCCGCCGGGGCGGCTCTGGGTGATGGGTGACCACCGCTCGGCCTCCGGCGACTCGCTGGAGCACTGGCAGCAGTCCGGCCGCAACATCGACAGCGCCACCATCCCCGAGAGCGAGGTGGTGGGCCGGGCCTTCACCGTGTTCTGGCCGTTCGACCGGGCCACCTGGCTCAGCGTGCCGAAGTCGTTCGACGGGATTCCCAACCCCTGACCGACCGGGCCCGCCCCGGGCGTGGCCGACCACAGGCACCGTCTGGCAGGCTGATGCGGTGACCGTCTTCCACCCCCGACGTGCGGCCCGCGTGCTGCTCGTCGACGCGTCCGGCCGGGTGCTCCTCTTCGAGGGCATCGACCCGGCCCGCCCGGGTCACCGGTACTGGTTCACCCCCGGCGGCGGGCTCACCCCGGGGGAGTCCCCGGCGGCCGGGGCCGCCCGGGAGTTGGCTGAGGAGACCGGGCTGCGGCTGACGCCTGCCGAACTGGGCGGGTCGGTCCGCTCCGAGACGATCGAGTTTCCCTTCGACGGCGTGTGGTACCGCCAGGAACAGGAGTTCTTCGTGGTCCGGGTATCCACCTGGGAGGTGGACACGGCCGGCTTCGACGAGATCGAGCGGGCCAGCGTCACCGGGCACCGCTGGTGGTCGGCGGCCGAACTGGCCGACACCACCGAGCGGTGCTACCCGGTCGACCTGGCGGGCCTGCTCACCCGGGTGCTGGCGGTGGCCCCCGCGTCGGAGCCGTCGTGCTGACCCCGCCGCGCACGGTGGTGCGCCGCGACGGTGGGCTCTACGCGCTGGAACGGGCCCTGCAACGACGCGGATTCCGACACGTCGCGGGCGCGGACGAGGCCGGCCGGGGGGCCTGCGCCGGCCCCCTGGTGGCCGCCGCCGCGGTGCTGCCCGAGGGGCGGCGCGGCGAGATCGAGGGACTCGCCGACTCCAAGCTGCTCACCCCGGCCAGCCGCGAGCGGGTGTACGCCGAGGTCGTCGCCCGTGCGCTGGCGTACGCGGTGGTGGTCATCCCCGCCGAGGAGGTCGACGCCCGAGGGCTGCACGTGTGCAACCTCGCCGCGATGCGCCGGGCCCTGGCCTCGCTGACCACCCGCCCGGAGTACGTGCTCACCGACGGCTTCGGGGTGGACGGGCTGGACGTGCCGGGGCTGGCGGTCTGGAAGGGCGACCGGGTGGCCGCCTGCGTGGCGGCGGCCAGCGTACTGGCCAAGGTCACCAGGGACCGGATCATGGTGGAGCTGGACGGACGCCACCCGGGGTACGGTTTCGCCGAGCACAAGGGGTACATCACGGCCGAGCACACCGAGGCGCTGCGCGAGCGGGGGCCCTGCGTGGAGCACCGGTTCTCGTACGTCAACGTGGCCGCCGTGACGGGCCGGGAGGGTGCCCCGCCCCGGGCCCGCCGGCCGCTCGGCGCAGCCGCTCCCGAGCCGATGGAGCGCTCGGGCTCGACAGGGGGTACCGTCGGCGTGGCGTTGGGCGAGCAGCCTCGGCCTCCGGCACCGGTGGGGGAAGATGTGGTCATGGAAGGCGGAGTGCGATGAGCGCGGAAGATCTCGAAAAGTACGAGACCGAGATGGAGCTGCAGCTCTACCGGGAGTACCGCGACATTGTCCGTCAGTTCTCCTACGTGGTGGAGACGGAACGCCGCTTCTACCTGGCCAACCAGGTGGACCTGCACGTGCGCAACTCCGACGGCGAGGTCTACTTCGAGGTCGAGATGCACGACGCCTGGGTCTGGGACATGTACCGTCCCGCCCGCTTCGTCAAGAACGTCCGGGTGATGACGTTCAAGGACGTCAACGTCGAGGAGCTGGAGAAGCCCGACATCTCGCTGCCCGCCGACTCGGGCTTCGGTAGCTGAGCGGCGGCCCGGCGTCGGCGTCCCACCCGCCGACGCCGGACCCCGCCCCGCCCTCACTCCGCGACGACCACCACGTCGACCCGCTGGACGAGGTTGTTGGCGAACCCACCCCGGTTCCACTGCTGCTCCACCGGCTGGGTACGCCCCGACGCGTCGGTCGCCCGCGCCCCCAGCGCGTAGCGGCCGGGCTGCGGCGTCCACTCGTACCGCCAGCGTCGCCACGACCACCCGCCGCCGGCCGGCGGGTCCAGGGTGGCCGGCGACCAGTTCGCCCCGCCGTCCGTGGTCACCTCCACCGCCACCACCGGCCCGTGCCCCGACCAGGCACGTCCGTCCACCGTGCACGGCCCCGGCCGCAGCACCCGGGCCCGGGACATGAAATCCGGGAAGCCCGGCGGCCGGACCAGCGCCCGGGGCTCGATCCGGGTCACCGGCACCCCCGGGTCGTCGGCGTCGCGCCGCAGCCGGTAGGCCACCGCGTTCTGGTAGCCGTCGAACTCCCCGGTCAGCACGCTGATCGTGCGTAGCCACTTGACGTGCGCCATGCCGTACCAGCCCGGGACGATCAGCCGTAGCGGTGCGCCGTGCTGGGGAAGCAGGGGAGCGCCGTTCATCTCGTACGCCAGCAGCACCTCGTCGCGCAGCGCGTCGTCGACCGGCAGGGCCCGCCGGTAGCCCTGCTCCACCCCGCGCTCCACGCCGTGGTCGGCGCCGGTGAACACCACGTGCACCGCGTCGGGCGCGATCCCGGCCTCGCGCAGCAGCGGTGCCAGCGGGGTGCCCGTCCACTCGGCGTTGCCCACCGCCTCCACCAGCCACGGCTGGCTGACCGGGCGGGGGTGCAGCAGCGCCCGGCCGTTGCCGGCGCACTCCAGCGTCACCCGGTGGGTCACCCGGGGGCGTTCGCGCAACTCGGCCAGGCCGAGCCGGAGCGGCCGACCCACCGCCCCGTCCACGGTCAGCGTGTGGGCCGCCGGGTCGAGGTCGGGGATGTCGTAGTGGATGAGCAGGTAGTGCAGGCCGGCCGGGGTGACGTCGTACCGCAGCGCTTCGAGCGGTATGCCGTGGTTACGGGCGGCCAACCGGAGTTCCTCCGGGCTGATCGCCTCGTCCGGCCCGGCGACCCGCGAGGGCCGGCTCACGTCGTCCATGGTGGTCATCGGTGGCCTCCCGGTCCGCGCCGCACTGCGTTCCCGCCAGCCTAGACCGGTCCGCCGGCCGGCACCGTCGTAGTTCCACCCCGGTGGCGGCCGGCACGCGGCATAACAGATCCACCGACCCGACAGGCGTTTTCCACAGCCCGTCCGGTCATCCACAGCGGACACCAGGTGCGCGGCACCACTCGGGCGACCCCGGCATGCTGCGGTGATGCGCAGAGGACTACGGCAGGTGACGGCCCTCGGGGTCGCCGTGCTCGTGTTCGGCCCGCACTGGCTCCCCGGCCGGCCGACCCCGCCACGATCCGTCCCGGTCCGGGCCGCGCCCGCACCGGCGTTCCGGTGGCCGCTCGACGGCCCACCCCGACCGGTACGCCCGTTCGACCCACCCCCGCTGCCCTGGCTCGCCGGCCACCGGGGCGTGGACCTCGCCGCCGCGCCCGGTGCCACCGTCCGGGCCGCCGGGGCCGGCACGGTGCTCTTCGCCGGCATGGTGGCCGGCCGACCGGTGGTCACCGTCGGCCACCCGGAGGGGCTGCGGACCACCTACGAGCCGGTGCGTCCCCGGGTGCACACCGGTGACGTGGTGGCGGCGGGCGCCGCGCTGGGCGTGCTGCTCGCCGGGCATCCGGGCTGCCCTGCGACGGCCGCGCCGGCCGGCGGCTGCCTGCACTGGGGTGCCCGACGCGGCCCGGAGTACCTCGACCCGCTGGCCCTGCTCGGGCTCGGCCGGGTCCGCCTGCTGCCGGTGACGGCCGGCCTCCGCCGGGCCGACGGGCCGGACGGGGTCGCCCGACGGGACGGCGCGGCACCCTGCCGGTGCGGTCGGCGCTCCGGCGGCGGCTCAGCCCCCGACCCCGGCCAGCAACGCCGGCAGCCGGGCGGCGAGCCGCTCGTACTCGTCGGGGGTGTTGTAGACCTGGCCGCACAGCCGCAGCCAACCCCGACCGTGCCAGGCCATCACCGCCACCTCGGCGGCGAGGCGTTCGGCGATCCGGCCGCGCAGGGCGGCGGCCTCCTCCAGGGTGCCGGCGACGCCCGCCGGCAACGGCACGATCCGCATCGCCACCCCCGGCCCGCCCGGGTCGGGCAGGTCGGCCGGGGGCACCCCGAGCGCGTCCCCGACCACCCGCTGCCCGTACGCCGCCAGTGCGGCATTGTGCGCCCGGACCCGCTCGACGCCGAGGCTACGCAGCGCGTAGAGACCGGCCGGGGCGCTCAACCAACTCGTGTAGTCGAGGGTGGCCTGCCACTCGACGTTCCCCGGGAAGCCCTCGGCCTGCTGCCAGGACACCACCAACGGCTCGATCCGCGTCCGCCACGACGGGGCGACGACCAGCACGGCGGTGCCGCGTGGGGCGAACCCCCACTTGTGCAGGTTGCCCACCCAGAAGTCGGCCCCGATCGCGTCGACCTGCACCGGCAGCATCCCGGGCACGTGTGCCGCGTCCACCAGGACCGGAATGCCGTGCTCCCGGGCCACCGCCACCAGCGCGGCGACCGGCAGCACCCGGGCGGTGGCCGAGGTGAGCTGGTCGACCAGCAGCAACCGGGTGCGCCCCGGGCGCAGGCCGGCCCGGACGATCTCCACGATCTGCGCGTCGGTGGCGGACCGGGGCAGGTGCAGGGTACGGGTGGTCGCGCCCGTCCGGCGGCACTCCCGGGCGACGGAGTAGTTCACCGCGCCGTACCCGTGGTCAGTGCCGAGCACCTCGTCGTCCGGGCGCAGACCGAGTGACTGGAGGACCACGGCCACCCCCGTCGTGGTGTTGCCGACCAGGGCCGTGCCGTCCGGATCGGCACCGAGGAAGGCGGCCAGGTGCCGTCGGGTGTGGGCGAGCCGGTCGATCAGCGCCATACCGAAGAAGCGCTGCGGGTTGGCTTCCATCTCGTCGCGCAGCCGCTGCTGGGTGCGCTGCACGCTGAGCGGTACCGCACCGAACGCCCCGTGGTTGAGGTAACTGACCGAGGGATCGAGGGTGAAGAGCAGTCGGGCCCCGGGAATCGACTCGGGTGGCGTCGGGACGCTCATCGGGCGATCGTAGCCCGCATGCCGCAGAGCGGCCGGACCGATCGTCACCGGTCACCTGAGGGCCGGCTCGGCTCCTGGGGTGGGCTGGCTCCGGCCCCGGCGGTGGTCAGGCCCGGGGGTGGGCCTGGCGGTAGGCGGCGCGGAGCCGTTCCACCGACACGTGGGTGTAGATCTGGGTGCTCGCCAGGGACGAGTGCCCCAGCAGTTCCTGCACCGCCCGCAGGTCGGCCCCGCCGTCCAGCAGATGGGTGGCCGCCGAGTGCCGCAGCCCGTGCGGGCTGGTCGGCGGTAGCCCGGCGGCCTGCGCGTACCCGGCGACGATCCGTCGGGCCATCGTCGGGTGCAGCCGCCCGCCCCGGGCACCGAGGAACAGGGCCCGCCCGGAGTCCGGGCCGGCCAGTTCGGGGCGGCCCGCCGCCAACCACCTGTCGACCGCCCGCTGCGCCGGCAGCCCGTACGGGACCGTCCGTTCCCGGTTGCCCTTGCCGAGGACCCGGACCACCCGACGTTCCCGGTCGACGTCCGTGGTGTCCAGACCGCACACCTCGCTGATCCGCGCGCCTGTCGCGTAGAGCAGTTCGAGCAGCGCCCGGTCACGTACCAGGACCGCCTCGTCCGCCGGGTCCACCCGCGGGGAAGGCCCGCCGGTGGTCGGGGCGGACGGTGCCCCGGTGGAGGGCGCGTCGCGTTGCCCGGTGGCAGACCCGTGGTGGCTCGGGGCGGTGGCCCACTCCCGGCCCGGTGCCTCCACGAGGGTGGCGACCTGGTCGGCGCGGAGCACCACCGGCAGTTCCCGACGCGTCTTGGGGGTGGCCAGCGGGGCGGCCACGTCCGTCGCCAGGAGGCCGGACCGGTGGGCCCAGCCGCTGAAGGTACGTGCCGCGGCGGCCCGTCGAGCCGACGAACTGGATGCCGCGCCGGTGGTCCGCTGCTTCGCCAGCCAACTGCGCAACACGCCCAGATCCAGCTCGGCGGGGGCGGTGCAACCCATCCGGACCGCATGGTCGAGCAGCGAGACCAGGTCGGCGACGTACGCCCGGACGGTGTGCGCGGAGCGGTTGCGTACCTGCGCCAGGTGCACGGCGAATCCGTCGACCGCGTCCCGCATGGCCGGCGGCAGCGCCTGACGGGTGGCCCGGGTACCCGGCCCGCGACTACTCATCGCCCTGCCACCGCCGAGGTCGCCCGGCGGCGACTGCCGGGGGTCGACGGTCGTCGACCTGCGACCGACCACTCGTCCGGGTTCACCGGCCCAGCTTACGGACGCCGGCAGGGGGACACCGCCGACCGGACGACCCGCCGGGCCGGTTGTGGTCCAGCCGGCGGCGGGAGCGGGTCAGGCGAACGTGTTGGCCACGGCGACCCGGGCCGGGTCCGGGTCGGCCCAGCTCCAGTTCGGATGGGCGCGGTTGGTCAGCAGCACCAGCACCCGGCGACGGTCGGGTTGCACCAGGAACGACGTGCCGGTGAACCCGGTGTGCCCGAAGGTGGTGGGCCGGGCGAGCCTGCCCATGAACCAGGGCTGGTTGAGCACCACACCGAGGCCGTGGTCGGAGGTGCGGCCCGGCCGGTCCGGGTCGACGGCGGGCAACCCGGTGTTGGCGTTGCGCAGCATCCGGGTCACCGTGCTCTCGGCGAGGATCCGCTTCCCGCCGTAGCTGCCGCCGTCGAGCAGCAGTTGCCCGATGACCGCCACCTCCTCGGCGGGAGCGAAGATGCCGGCGTGACCGGCGATGCCGCCGAGGTGGTTGGCGACGTCGTCGTGCACCACGCCCCGTAGCAGCCCCCGCGAGGACCGGGCGTCGGTGGCGACCAGGCGGTTGGCCCGGTCGGTCGAACTGAGCCAGGTGTTGGGGTTGAACCCGGTGTAACGCAGCCCCAACGGCGTGGTCAGGTTGGTCTTCAGGGCCCGGTCGAGGGTGAGCCCGGTGACCTTCTCGACGATCTTCCCGGCCACCATCAGACCGACGCTGGAGTAGCGGAACACCGTGCCCGGAATGGCACCGCTGACCAGCGGCGTGGCCAGCACCGCCTGCCACCGCTGCGCCATCGTCGAGTAGCCGGTCACCTTCGCCCCGACCGGCAGGCCGCTGGTGTGGGCCAGCAGCATCGCCACGGTGACGGCGGACTTGCCGGTGCCGGTGAACTCGGGCAGGTACCGCACCACCGGGGCGTCCAGGTCGATCTGCCCGCTGTCGACCTGCTGCAGGGTGAGGATGGCGGTGTAGACCTTGGTGAGCGAGGCCAGGTCGAAGATCGAGTCGGGACGCATGGCGACCCGCTTCGCCGCCGGCAGCAGCACCGGCCCGGCGTCGTAGCGCAGTGCCTCACCGACCGCCAGGTGGTCGGTCGGTTCACCGTCGGTCGTCGCCAGCACCACCGCCCCGGCGTACGTCGGGTGCTTCGGGTTCTCGGTGGTGGGCTGGAGGTAGCGCTGGAGCGCCACGGTGAGCGCGCGCGGCTTTCTCGTCGCGGTCGGGGCGGCACCCCGGGCGGCGGCCCCCGGTCGGCCGGCCGCCGCCGCGCCCTGGCCGCCCGGCGGGCCGTCACCGGGGGCGGGGGTGGCCCAGGAACCTGCCGCCCCGGCGGGTGGATTCTTTGCGCAGCCGGTCAGCCCGAGGGCGGCGGCGAACCCGAGACCGAGGACGGAACGACGGGGAATCGACACGGCAGCGATCATCGCATCCCGCAGCGCCACAGGGCCATCGCGGTTCGACCGTTTGAACCTACCTACCCCTCCCATTGTGGACGAAACACCTCGCCCGGACTCGATGAATAGCCGTGAATTCGCTGCTCGTCAAGGTGTTGAACTTTCCGTGAGGTCGACCGTACGCTCCGTTCGCCTCATCGGGAGGCTTCACGGGGGAGGGCGTTGTGCAGACGCATCGTTGGCGGTCGCATGTCTTCAGCACACTGAGCGAGGAACCGTACGGCCGGTGGATCCGGCGGTTGTGGGTCCTGATGGTGCTCGTACTGGTGGCCACCATGGCGGACCTACCGGCGCGGCCGGTCCGGCCGGCGGTGGCCGCGCCGAAACCGGCCCCGAAGCCGGCCTGCCCGGACGACCGGGCCGACGAGGTCTCCGCCGCGGTCGCGGCCCGGCTCTGCGGGGCGCGGGTGGAGGTTGCCGGCCGGCGGACCGAGTCGACGCAGCTCTTCGCCAACCCGGACGGCACGCTCACCGAGGAGCAGGCGCTCGCCCCGGTCCGGGTGCGCGACGGCGAGAAGTGGGTGCCCGTCGACCTCACCCTGCAACGCCGTGCGGACGGGTCGGTCGCGCCGCTGGCGCACCCGCGCGGCCTAACCTTCGCCGGGGCCACCGCCGCCGGTGGCGAGCACGAGGTGGCCGCGCTCGGCACGGGGGCCGACCGTTCCGCCCTGGCCTGGACCGGGCGGCTGCCCGAGCCGGTGCTCGACGGCCGCACGATCACCTACCCCGACGTCCGTCCCGGCGTCGACCTGGTCTTCCATGCCCACGCCACCGGCTACGAGCAGCACGTCGTGGTCAAGGACCGGGCCGGCCTGGCACACGTGCGGAAGCTGACTCTGCCGCTGCGTACCGGCAAGCTCAGCGCGGCCCGGGACGGCATGGGCGGGCTGGTGCTGAAGAACGGCAAGGGCCGTCAGGTCGGCCGGGCACAGACCCCGCTGATGTGGGACGCGACCGTGACGCCGCACTCCGGTGAGCACGTCAACCACGCCCCGGTCGGGTTGCGAACGGTGGCCGGCGGCAAGGGCCGTACGGTGCTGGAGTTGACGCCGGACCCGGCGTTCCTGGCCCGGCCGGACCTGGCCTTCCCGGTGACCATCGACCCGCCGACGTCGCTGTCGGCGTCGTTCGACGCGTTCGTGCAGAACAGCTACTCCAGTGACCAGTCCGGGGCGGCCGACCTGAAGCTGGGCTACTCCAACGACGGCGGCTCGTTCACCGCCCGGTCGTACCTGCGGTTCAACACCACCGGGTTCGCCGGCAGCCGGATCATGTCGGCGAAGCTGCGGCTGTGGAACTACCACTCGTGGTCGTGCACCGCCGCGTCGTGGGAGGCGTGGCGCACCGACTATGTCGACTCGTCGGCGCGCTGGACCAACCAGCCGACCGCGCGGGCCAAGGTGGGCACCTCCACCGAGACCCGTGGGTACAGCTCGTCCTGCGGTGACGGCTACGTCTACATCGAGGTCGGCGGGGCGTTGCAGTACGCGGCGGACAACAGCGCATCGAGCGCCAGCGTGCTGCTGCGGGCCACCTCGGAGACCTCCACGGCGGGTTGGAAGCGGTTCGACTCGGCCGAGGGCACCCATCCACCGCTTGTCTCCATCACCTACAACAGCGTGCCGTCCGCGCCGTCCGCCCTGGCGGTCGCGCCCTGCTACACCGCCTGCGGTTCCGGTGCCCGTACGGCGTCGCTGCGCCCCACCTTGTCGGCGAAGCTGGCCGACGCCAACGCCGGGCAGACCCTGCAGGCCGAGTTCGTGGTCCGGAACAAGACCACCCAGGCTGTCGTCTCCTCGTCTGGCCTGCGGTCGGGTAGCCCGGCGTGGACCAACGGCTCCACCGCCGCCTGGCAGGTGCCCGTCGACCTGGTCAACGGCACCCAGTACGAGTGGCAGGTCCGGGCGAAGGACCCGTACGCTCACGGCGGCTGGACGGCCTGGACCCCGTTGACCGTGGACACCTCCCCGCCGGGGGTGCCGTTCGTCGCCGCGACGATCTACCTCAACGACGCCCAGCCGCACGGTGGCGCGGGCCAGTCCGACACGTTCACGTTCACCCCGGCGTCGGGCACCACCGACCTGGCCGCGTTCGTCTACAAGTTCGACTACGACACCGCCGCCACCACCCTCGCCGCGACCGGCGCGAAGTCGGTCACCCTGAGCCCCCGCGACGGCCACCGGACGCTGACCGTGCAGGCCAAGGACTCGGCCGGCAACCTGTCCAGCCCGAACCTGTACGTCTTCGACGCCGGCAACGCCGCCCTCGCCGAACCGCTGCCCGGCGCGACCATCGTCAAGCGCACCAAACTGCGCATCACCAGCCCGGTCGCCGGCTACACCCGGACGTACTTCGAGTACCGGCGTGGGCC
Organism: Micromonospora cynarisoli; assembly: GCF_030518815.1. NCBI lineage: Bacteria > Bacillati > Actinomycetota > Actinomycetes > Micromonosporales > Micromonosporaceae > Micromonospora > Micromonospora cynarisoli. The sequence goes on from NZ_CP130426.1 coordinate 6,424,485, forward strand.
GGGCGGGGCGACCCTGCCGGTGCCCTCGGCCAACCTGACCTCGGCCACCGGGGCGCCGATCACCGCCACCGCCGCCAGCCCGGTCGCGCTGTCCGTCCTCGGCGGGTACGCGATCTGGAACGCCACCGACACCCTCGGCCTGATCGGCGGCGTGGTCGAGGTGCGGGCCCACCTCTACACGGCATCCGGCACCACCCCGGCGTACACGATCCCGTGGGTCCGGGTGAACGTCGACTCCAGCGGTGACGGCGCGGCGGGTGACGAGATCGGCCCGGGGTCGGTCAACCTGCTCACCGGCGACTACTCCATCTCTACGAGCGATGCCGACGCGCTCGGTCTGTCCGTGGGCCGCTCGGCGTCCTCCCGGGAGAAGGGGATCGGCTACCAGCCGATGGCCCAGCGGCTGACCGCCAACCAGCAGCAGATCACCACCGGCCTCACCGGCTTCACGGTGCCGGCCACGTCCTCGGCGACGCGGTCCACCGTCCGTGGCCAGGGGGAGACCACACCGGTCGACTCCCTGGAGATCACTCCCGGGGCCACCACCGGCAACGACACCTACGTGGCGGTCGGTGGTGACGGCGGTGCGCTGCGCCTCGGCATGACGGGAGGCAGGACGTACCGCATGACGGGCTGGGTGTACGTGCCCGGGGCGACGAGTCTGCTGCCGGCGCACACCCAACGGGGTCTGCGGATCGTCGGCTTCTACAAGGTGGGGACGAGTTACACCGAGGTGACCTCGGCGATGGCCGGCTACACCGACGGCTGGCAGGAACTGTCGGTGGACATGACCGTGCCGGCAGAGGCCACGGAGGCATTCTTCCGTCTGTACAACGGCGCGCAGGGCGGCTCCGGTCGCAGCGTCTACTGGGACAACCTGTCCTTCACCGAGATCGTCGCGCCCTTCGGCACGGGGTGGACCGGCGGTGCCACGGGTGGCGCCACTGCGGCCAGCTACACCACCATCACGTTTCCGGAGCCCTCGCTTGCCCAGGTCAGCACGATCGACGGTGGCTGGATCACCTTCGCCCGGAACGCTGACGGCACTAGTTTCGCTCCGGAACCGGGTTTCGAGGGGCTGAGCCTGGCCAAGGTCGGCAGCACGGCCTACCGGCTGACCGACGAGGACGGAACGGTCACCGAGTTCGCCCAGCGCAGCGGAGTGTGGGCGGTCACCTCGTCGTGGTCGGCGGAGGCGAACACGACGACGCAGTACGTGTACGACGTGAGCGACAACAGGCTGCTGCTCAAGAAGGTCATCAACCCCACCGAGCAGGGTGTGGACGACACGAACAGATGCACCTCGGCGACTCCCGCCCGCGGTTGCCAGGTCCTGGAGTACGAGTACGCCACCGCCTCCACCTCCGGACTGAGCCAGACGGTCTTCGGTGACTACACCGACCGGGTGCGCGGGGTGAAGCTCTGGGCCTGGGACCCCGACGGCGCGGCGATGTCCGCCACCGAGGTCGCCCGGTACGCCTACGACAACCTCGGTCAGCTCCGCGAAGTGTGGGATCCGCGTGTCACGCCGGCGTTGAAGACGACCTACCAGTACCGGGAAGGCCGGGTCACCGGGGCCACGCCCCCGGGCGAACTGCCGTGGAGCTTCGACTACGGCAACCCGGACGTGGATTCGGCGGCCCTACGGTGGGACTTCCACGAGGGTGCCGGCACCGCCGTGGCCGACTCCTCGGGCAGCGGACGCTCCGGTGCCATGTCCGGCGGGGTGACGTGGGGCCAGGGCAACGACCCGGCGGATCCGGCTGACCGGGCGGCGGTGTTCACCGGCGGGTCCGGACAACAGATTGCTGTCTCCGGTGCCGCTTCGTCCAACACCTCGTCCTACACGGTCGCGGCCTGGGTGCGGATCAAGGACAAGTCGGTCAACCGGACGGCCGTCTCCAAGGACGGCACCCGGACCAGCGGCTTCTTCCTCAACTATGTCGCCGCCGAGGACAAGTTCGCCTTCTCGCGGGTCACCTCGGATGGCGACAGCGCGACCCCGGTGCGGGCGCTGGCCAACACCACGGCGGTGGCGGGAAAATGGACTCACCTGGCCGGTGTGTACGACACCGCCAGCGGCAGGATGAAGCTCTACGTCAACGGCGTGCCGCAGACCACGACCGCGGCGACCGGCGGCTGGAACGCCAGCGGCGGTTATGTCGTAGGTAGGGCCAAGTGGGCCGCCGCCGCAGCCAACGTCTGGGACGGCGAGATCGACGACGTCCGCATCTACGGCAAGGCCCTCACCGACGACCAGGTCACCGACCTGTCCGGAGACGAGAACACCGGACGCCTGTTGCGGGTCCGCCGGGCCGCTCTACAACAGGGCTCCATGACCGCCACCGATGGCGAGATCGCCACCAACCTGGTCTACAACGTTCCCTTGCACAAGGCGGCAGGCGGACCGTACGACCTGAACGCAGCCGCTGTCGGGATGTGGGGGCAGGTGGACCTGCCCACCGACGCCACCGCTGTCTTCGGCCCGCAGGACAATCCTGGCCGCAACGCGGCGACGCCCACCGCCCCCGGTGTCAACGGGTACCCGTACGCGGTCGTCCACTATCTCAACGCGGGTGGTCGGGAGGTCAACACGGCCAGTCCCGGTGGCGACATCGACAGCCAGGAGTACGACCGGTTCGGCAACGTCGTCCGCACCCTTGAGGCGACCGACCGGGCACTGGCCCTGGGCACCCTGGCGGGTGCCGACAGCCACCTCGCCGAACTCGGCCTGGCGGGGTCCGACCCGGCGAGCAGGTCTCTCGCCCTGTCCACGATCAATTCCTACAGCGTCGACGGCGTCGATCTCCTGGAGACCGTCGGCCCGACGTCCACGCTGGTGGTGGAGGACGCACTCGCCGACCCGGACGGGAGCGGGCCCTTGGAGGCGCTGCCTGCCGGGAGCACGGTCATCGGCCGCGCCCGTACCATCAACCGGTATGACCAGGACAAGCCGGACGGTGACACGTACCACCTGGTCACCAGTGAGAGCAAGGGCGTGCAGATCGTCGGCTACCCGGATGCCGACGTCCGGGTGACCCGCAACGGCTACGACGCCGAGTACGGCGGCACCTCCGGCTGGACGCTCAAGAAGCCGACCGCGCAGACCCTGGATGCGGTGGCGGGAGGAGCGAATCTCGCCTCGGGAACTGTCTACGACTCGTCGGGTCGGGTCGTCAGGACCGTGGGCGTCGATTCCTCCGGAACGGACGCCCGCTCGCACGAGACCCTTTACTACACCGCCGGGGCACACAGCCAGGACAGCGCCTGCGGCGACCGTCCCGAGTGGGCGGGACTCACCTGCGTGACCCGTGTCGCAGGAAACGTCTCGGGCCACGATCCGTCCCGCATGACCACGTCGCTGCCGGTCAAACGGGTGAGCGCCTACAACCGGTACGGACGGGAGGCGGTTCTCACCGAGACGTCCAATGGCAGGACCCGGACCACGACCACCATGTTCGATTCCGCCGGTCGGGTGGTGAGCACCACGCTCACGTCCGACGAGGGCACGGCGGTCGGCGCGGTGACGACCGGGTACAGCCCGACGTCCGGTGCGCCCACCACCACGACGACGGGTGGCGCCACCATCAGCCGGGACTACGACCTGCTGGGCAGAATGGTCGGCTACACCGATGCCGATGGTGCCATCTCACGAAGCGAGTACGACCGCTTCGGCAGGATGACCAGGTCCTCGGATCCCACCGGGTACTCCACGTACGCCTATGACCGTGCCGTGGAGCCCAGAGGCATGGTGACAAGCACCACGGACAGTGTCGCGGGCACCTTCAGCGCCCGCTACTCCCCCGACGGGCAGTTGACCGAACTGGGTTACCCGGGTGGACTGACCCGTACCGATCGGCTGGACGCCAACCTCCAACCGGTGGAGCGCACCTATACCCGGGACTCCGACGAGACCGTGATCTACTCGGAGTCGGTGGTGGAGAACAACGCCGGCCAGGTGGTCCTCGACAGCTACACCGGGGGCAGCAAGGAGCATCGGTACAACCGGATCGGCCGGCTGGTCACGACCCAGCACAGCAGCGCGATCACCGGCGGCTGCGTCACCCGTGCGTACCAGTACGACAGTCGATCCAACCGTGACGACAAGCGGGTCTACGGTCCGGACGCGGCCGGTGACTGCCAGCGCGACGTGACCCAGGAACACGAGACCCACACCTACGACACCGCCGATCGAACGACCGACGCCGGCTATGTCTACGACACGTTCGGCCGGATCACCGAGCTGCCCGGAGGCACCACCAACACCTACTACGCCAACGACCTCGTCCAGCGCCAGCAACTCGGAGACAGCCGCCGGACCTGGACGCTGGATCCGGCCCATCGGTTCCGGGCGATCACCACCGAGACAGAGAGCGACGGGTCGTGGTCCAGCCCCACGACGATGCTGAACCACTACAGCGACGACTCGGACAAGCCACGGTGGATCGAGGAGGACACCGCGACAGGCGTCGTGACCCGCAACGTCTGCGGCCCTGACGGCGACCTCGCCGCTAGTACCTCCCTCGCGGGCGACGTGAACCTGCACCTCACGAACCTGCATGGCGATGTCGCTGTCACGATCGACCTCGCCCTCACCGAGCCCGAGTTGTTCGACTACGACGAGTTCGGTGTCCCCTCCTCCGCTCAGGCCGATCAGCGCTACGGCTGGCTGGGCGGTAAACAGCGTTCCGGTGACGCTCTCGGTGGCGGCCTGCTGATGGGGGTCCGGCTCTACCTGCCGTCGACCGGTCGATTCCTGAGCACCGATCCGGTGGCCGGCGGCAGTTGCAACGCCTACGAGTACGTGTGTGGTGACCCGGTCAACTCGTTCGACCTCGATGGGCGGTGTCGGACCCTGAGGTGGCTCTGGTCCGCCGCCTGCCGTCCGTCCGGCAGCTACCGGGAGGCGGCGCATGCCCACATCGCCCTGGCGGCCTGGGTGATTCCGGGTGGTTCCTTCTACAAGGGTGGTCGTCTGGGCGTCCGTCTGACGAAGGCCGGCTGGAAGGTCGGCAAGCGAGTGGCCAAGATCGGCTGGAAGGGATGCCGGAGTAACTGGCGCAAGTGTGGCTCGCGGGTCGGTGGTGAGGTCTGGCGAAATGGTTGGGCCGCCACCATCGGTGGCGACCTCGACAATCTCAGGACGGCTGGCCGGTTCTGGCGTGACCGGGTGCACGACTGGGGCGCGAGGGGCTACAACACCATGTGCGCTAAGCTCGGCCAGTGGACCCGTGGACTGTCCCGGTCCTCGTGCGGTCGCCGATCCTACCGACGAAACTGGGCATGGTGAAGGCCTCCAACCCCTGGACGCGACTGCTCGTTGCGGGCCTGGTGCTGCTCTACACCGGCATCCGGACGCCCGACGTTCTCGCCGAGCGGAGCTGGCGTTCGTGGGTCGTCCTGCCAGTGCTCCTACTCGCACTCTGGTTCTTCGGGAAAGCCCTGCGGGACGTGCTGACCAGGGGAGATCACGATTCCCCCGGTCGGAACACCGGCACCTGAGAACCTTGTGCTTCGATGGGGCCGAGCGGTGCCGTCCGCCGGCCCCACCAGGGCGAGCTGCCGTCCCAGGCATCCTCAACCTCCGGACGATCGGTGTCGGCTGAGGGCGTAGCCGTCGTCGCGGCGGGCCACCAGGCCCAACTCCTCCAGCAGGGCGAGTTTGCGTAGCGCCGTCCGGACCGGCACCCCGGCCCGGGCGGCGAGCACGTCCGCGCCGACCGTGCCGCGCCGGGGCATCGACTCGCGCAGCATGGCCGCCTCGTCGTCGAGGACGTCCGTCGGACGGTCCGCGCCCCGGGCGGGCGGCGCCAGGTCGGCCCCGATCCGACCCACCTCCTCCAGCACGTGCGCGAGCCCGGTGACAAGTCGGGTGCGGTCGTACTCCCGCAGCAGCTCGTGTGCGCCGACGGACAGCGCCGAGGTGACCGGACCGGGCACCACCATCGCGGGCCGTCGGAGGGCGATCGCCCGGTGCATGGTCTGGGCCGCGCCGCTGCGGGCCGCCGCCTCGACCAGCACACTGCCCCGGGTGCCGGCGGCGATCACCCGGTTGCGGATCAGGAAACGGGGACGCAGCGGCTCCGCACCCGGCAGCCACTCGCTGACCAGCAGGCCGGTCTCGGCGATCCGGTCGAAGAGCGCGGAGTTGCCCATCGGGTAGGGACGGTCCACCCCGCAGGCCAGCACCGCCACCGTCACCCCACCGGCGTTCAACGCGCCCCGGTGGGCGGCGGCGTCGATGCCGAACGCGCCACCGGAAACCACCGTCCACTCCCGGTCGGCCAGGCCGTACCCGAGTTCGGTGGCGACGTGTACGCCGTACCCGGTGGCGGCCCGTGCGCCAACCACCGCGACCGAGCGGTCCAACACCTCGGCCAGCGGCCACCCGCCGCGTACCCACAGGCACAGCGGTGGGGCGGTCTCCCGGTCGACCCTCCGGCTAGCCCCGGGCAGTTCGAGCCGTTCCAGGTCACCCAGCGGGGCGGGCCACTCGTCGTCGGCGGGGCAGACGATCCGCGCGCCGAGCCGGTCGGCGAGCGCCACCGCCCCGGCGGCCACCGCCCTGGGGTCACCGGCGTCCAGCCGGGCCGCCACCGTCGCCCGCAACGTGTCGTCGGGGGCACCGCCGTCGAGCAGCAGTTCCAGGGTGGCCGCCGCACCCAGCCGGCCCACCAGGCGGTACACCGACCGGGTGCCCGGCTCGGCCAGCCAGGTGAGCGCCACCCGGGCGTGCAGGTCCTCGGTGCTGGTCACGCTTCCTCCCCCGTTCTGAGGCCGGTGGCCTCCCGGACGTCCTCCTGGTCGGGCCGGTCCCGGCCGTCGAGGTCGGCGATCGTCCAGGCGAGCCGGATGATCCGGTCGAAGCCCCGGGCCGAGAGCGAACCCCGGTCGAGCCGACCGCGTAACTCGGCGGTGACCCGGGCGGCGAGCCGCCACGGCGGGCGGCGCAGCAGCGGGCCGGGCACCTCCGCGTTGAGCCGGTGCCCGACCGCCGCCCACCGCTCGGCGGCAGCCCCGCGCGCCGCCGCCACCCGGGCGGCGACCACCGCCGACGGCTCACCGTCCGGGTCGGTGCCCATCAGCTCCGCCGCCCGCACCGGCAGCACCCTGACCTGTACGTCGATCCGGTCGAGCAGGGGACCGGAGAGCCGGCCGAGGTACCGCCGGCGGGCCAGCGGGCTGCACTCGCAGAGCGTGTCGCCCCCGGGCCGGGCGCACGGGCAGGGATTGGCGGCCAGCACCAACTGGACCCGGGCCGGGTACCGGGTGCCGCCCCGGGCCCGGGTCAGGTGCACCTGCCCGCTCTCCAGCGGTTGGCGCAACGCCTCCAGGGCGGCCTTGCTGAACTCGGCGGCCTCGTCGAGGAAGAGCACCCCCCGGTGCGCCAGCGACACCGCCCCCGGCCGGGCCAGTCCCGAGCCGCCGCCGACGAGCGACGCCACGGTGGCCGAGTGGTGGGGTGCCTGGAACGGTGGACGGCGCAGCAGCCGCCCGTCCGGCGGCAGGGTGCCGGCGATCGAGTGCAGCGCGGTCACCTCCAACGCTGCGGCGTCGTCGAGCGCCGGCAGGATCGACGGCAACCGTTCGGCGAGCATCGTCTTGCCGGCACCGGGTGGCCCCAGCAGGGAGAGGTGGTGCCCGCCGGCCGCCGCCACCTCCACCGCGCGTCGGCCCAGGCCCTGCCCGGCGACGTCGGCGAGATCCGGCCCGGCCGCCGCCTCGACGGGGACGGGTGGCGGTGGTTCGAGCAGGGGCGTCCCGTCCCGGATGAAGGCCACCAGCCGGTGCAGGGTGTCGACGGCACGGACCCGCACCCCGGGGATCACCGCCGCCTCCGCCGCGTTCCCCACCGGTACGACCACCCGGTCGAGCCCGGCACGCACGGCGGCGGTGACCATCGGCAGGACGCCACGGACCGGCCGGACCGTCCCGTCGAGCCCCAACTCGCCGAGCACCACCACCCCCTCCACCGGCAGCAGCGGCAGTTCACCGGCGGCACCGAGCAGGGCGACCGCGATGGCCAGGTCGAACGCCGAGCCGTACTTGGGCAGCGTGGCGGGCAGCAGGTTGAGGGTGATCCGGCGGTTGGGCCAGCGCTGCCCCGAGTTGACCACGGCCGCGCGGACCCGGTCCCGCGCCTCGTGCAGGGCGGTGTCCGGCAGCCCGGAGATGACCACCGCCGGCAGCCCGGGGGAGAGGTCCGCCTCGACCTCGACCAGGTGGCCGGTGACGCCGACCAACCCCACCCCGAGCACCTTGGCGTAGCTCACCGCGCCACCCCCGCCCGGACCCGCCCGCCGGCCCGCCGGTCCTCGTCCTGCCGCCCGCCGGCCATCAGAAGGCCCCCTTGAGATGTTCGACCCGGGCCGGACCCGCCGGTGGCAGCCGGACCGACAGGACGTCGAACCGGATCTCGTCGGCGGTGGTCCCGGTCTCGGCCAACCAGCGCACGGCGAGCCCGCGCAACCGCCGGGCCTTGGCCGGGACGACCGCCTCGGCGGGACTGCCGTAGGCGTCCCCCCGGCGGGTCTTCACCTCACAGAAGGCGAGGACCGGGCCGTCCCAGGCGATGACGTCGATCTCGCCCGCGCGGCAGCGCCAGTTGCGGGCCACCGGGCGCAGCCCGGCCCCGATCAGATGGCGTACGGCGCACCGCTCGCCGTACGCGCCGATCGCCTGGTTCCGGTTGGTCATGACCGTCAGGGTCCGGGTGGGGGTGGGCGGGACGCGACTCCCGTCGCCCCGGCTGTGGACAACCCGGCGGCCTGTGGACGAGCGGACGATCAAGGCCCCGACGTGCTACGGACACCCGGATACGCCCTGCTCCCGGGGCGGGTCGGCCGCCGGGGATGATCGACCCGATCGGTCCTGTGGAGCGGTCCGACCTGCGAATGGCGTCGGACGGGTCGGTCGCATACGGTGCCGGACGTGGACGCACGACGGAGCTACCCCGAAGATCAGGAGTCGCGCTGGTACCCGGCCGGCCGGGACCGCGCGTACGACGACCCGGACTGGCGGACGGCGAGCGGGGTGCGCCGCTACGACGAGCTGCGCACACCCGACCAGCGGGCTGCCGAGGAGGGCCGGTACGCGGACGCGAACCGCCTCGATCCGGGGCGCTTCGACGCGGCCGACCCGTTGGGTGACGGCGGGGGCGACTCCGCCGGATACCGGCCGACGCGGCTGCGTCGGGACGAACCGGAGGTCTCCGGCGAACTCCCCACCGACCGGGTGGGTCGACGGGCCGCCCGGGAGGCCGGCGTCGGCGACCCAGGTCCGCTCGGAGACACCGGCGCGGGGGCGCTCGGCGGGTCCATCCGGGGCATCGGGGACACCGGCGCGGGCCGGCTGGCCGACACCGGCCTCGGGCGGAGCGTGAGTGACACCGGCACCGGTCGCCTGGCCGACACCGGGCCGGGGCGGAGCGTGGGCGACACCGGCGCCGGCCGGCTGGCCGACACCGGGAGCGGTCCGCTCGGCGCGGCCCGTTCGAGCGGCGACACCGGCGCGGGGCCGCTCGGCGGTCTCCCGGTGCGGGGGGCCGGTGACAGCGGGGCCGGCCTGCTGGCCGACACCGGGGTGGGCCGGGGCGTCGGTGACCCGGGTACCGGCCGGTCGGGCGGTGCCGGTCGGCTCGGCGGGGCTGACGGCGGCACCGGTCGGTTCGCCGCCGACTCCGGCGTGCTGGGGGTCGGCGGGGCCGGCCAGTTGGCCGGCTCCGAGCCGGGTCGGCCGGCGGCACTGGGCAACTATCCGATCGTCGAACCCAACCGGCCGGCCGAGCCCTCCCCGCTGGAGGTGCCGACCGGCCCGATGACGCCGATCGTGCCCCGTCCGGACGGCGTGGCCGGCCCCGACGGGGCGTACCGGACGGGTGGGCCGGCCTCCGACGGCGTCTACCGCACCCGGCGGCCGGCGGTGGCGGCGCTGCTGGGCCTGTCGGTGCTGGTCTTCGAGATCCCGGCGCTGCGGGTGCTGCTGCACGGCCTGACCGGCGATCCGGTCCCGGTGTCGCACGTCGTCGTGGGCATCTTCCTGGTGGTCGGCTTGCCGATCTTCGCCGGCGGCCTGTACGGGCTGCGTGCCGGCGGGCTGGCGATGGCCGACGGCGACCGGGGCTGGCTGCGCCCGCCTACCGCCTACCTCACCGTCGGGCTGGTCCTCTTCGTCGCCGCCGCCCTCGCCGCCCGCTGACCCGCCGAGCCCGCCCGGCGCGCCGCGGGCCGATGCACGGGAGACCGGCCGCAGCGACGCCCACCGGCCGGCTGTGCCGGGGGCCACCGCCGACCGTGCCCCGGGCACCGGCTCGGGCCGTCCTTCCGTCGGAGGGGAGCCCGGGGCCGGGTGGCGGGGTGGGGGCGTACACTGGCCTCTTGGCGACCGCCTTGCGCGGTCGACCTCGCGTGCCCTCCCCACGTCTCGTCGTGGGGCGACGGCCTCCCTGGTCCCGATCCTGTCGGGCCCACCATGGCCGGCGACCAGGCGCCAGGACGCCCGGCCACCGGTCGGGCGGAACAACCAGGGATCTTGAGGAGTACCCCACCATGGCCGTCGTGACCATGCGTCAGCTGCTGGAGAGCGGTGTCCACTTCGGGCACCAGACCCGGCGCTGGAACCCGAAGATGAAGCGCTTCATCATGACCGAGCGCAACGGCATCTACATCATCGACCTGCGCCAGACCCTCGACTACATCGAGAAGGCGTACGACTTCGTGCGCAACACGGTGGCCGAGGGCGGCAGCATCCTGTTCGTCGGCACCAAGAAGCAGGCTCAGGAGGCCATCTCCGAGCAGGCGACCCGGGTCGGTCAGCCGTACGTCAACCACCGCTGGCTCGGTGGCATGCTGACCAACTTCCAGACGGTGTACAAGCGGCTCCAGCGGATGAAGGAGCTGGAGGCGCTGGGTGACCTGACCGGCACCGCCGCCGGGTACACCAAGAAGGAGACCCTCCAGCTGTTCCGTGAGAAGACCAAGCTCACCAAGACCCTCGGTGGTCTGCGGGACATGCAGAAGCTCCCGGCCGCGGTCTGGATCGTCGACACCAAGAAGGAGCACATCGCCGTCGACGAGGCCCGCAAGCTGGGCATCCCGGTGATCGCGGTGCTGGACACCAACTGCGACCCGGACGAGGTCGACTTCCCGATCCCGGGCAACGACGACGCGATCCGCTCCGCCGAGCTGCTGACCAAGGTCGTGGCCGCCGCCGTCGCCGACGGTCTGATCGCCCGTTCCGGCCGGCGTCGCGGTGGCGACGAGAAGCCGGAGGCGGGTCAGGTCGGCAGCGACGAGCCGCTGGCCGAGTGGGAGCGCGAGCTGCTGGAGCCGAAGAAGGCCGACGAGCAGCCGGCGGCCGACGCGCAGCAGCCGGCCGAGCAGCCGGCCACCGCCGCCGCCGAGTGACCGCACCGGCGCGTCCCGCCGCCCGGTCGACCGGGCGGCGGGACGCGCCGGTGCCTGCCGGGCACGTCCGGCTCCGTTCCGGGTAACCGGCACCCCAGACCACCCACCGCAGTCTCAACACCGAAGAGAGAGTCATGTCCAACTTCACCGCCGCGGACGTCAAGAAGCTCCGCGACCTCACCGGCGCCGGCATGATGGACTGCAAGAAGGCGCTCACCGAGGCGGAGGGCGACTTCGACAAGGCCGTCGAGATCCTGCGCGTCAAGGGCGCGAAGGACGTCGGCAAGCGGGCCGGCCGGACCGCCGCCAACGGCCTCGTCGCACACTCGGGCAAGGCGCTGCTGGAGCTCAACTGCGAGACCGACTTCGTGGCCAAGACCGACGCCTTCGTCGCCCTGGCCCAGCAGTTGGTCGAGCACGGTGAGCGTAGCGGCGTCGGCACCGCCGAGGAACTGCTCGCCACCGAGCTGGACGGCAAGACCGTCGCCGACCTGGTCCAGGAGCAGTCCGCCAAGATCGGCGAGAAGCTGGTGCTGAACCGCTTCGCCAAGCTCGACGGCACCGTCGCGGTCTACCTGCACCGCAAGAGCCAGGACCTGCCGCCGGCCGTCGGCGTGCTGGTGGAGTACACCGGCAAGACCGACGAGGCCGCCGACGCCGACGCCCGGGGCACCGCGATGCAGATCGCCGCGATGCGCCCGAAGTACGTCACCCGGGACGAGGTGCCGGCCGACGTCGTCGAGTCCGAGCGGCGCATCGCCGAGCAGACCGCCCGCGAGGAGAACAAGCCCGAGGCGGCCCTGCCGAAGATCGTCGAGGGCCGGGTGAACGCCTTCTTCAAGGACTACGTCCTGATCGAGCAGGCGTCGGTCGCCGACAACAAGAAGACCGTCAAGCAGGTGCTGGCCGAGGCCGGCATCGAGGTGACCCGCTTCGTACGGTTCGAGGTCGGCCAGGCCTGAGCCGCCCAGGGACCGGGCGCGGACGCCGCGCCCGGACGGGCACGCAACGTCGACGAGGAGGCCGCCGGTGTACGTGACAGGCACCGCGGCCTCCTCGTCACATAGGGTCGGCAACGGGCAGGTACGCGGTGACGCGGCGCGGTCGACGTGCGCGCGGGAAGGGCGGGGCGGATGACACAGGTTGTGAACGACCGGAGCCTGGAGGCGGACGACCCGACGGCACCGCCGCCCGGCCGCGCCCGCCGAGTGGTGCTGAAGCTCTCCGGCGAGGTGTTCGGCGGTGGGGCGATCGGTGTCGACCCGGACGTCGTGCAGGCCATCGCCCGGCAGATCGCCACCGTCGTACGGCGTGGTGTGCAGGTCTCCGTGGTGGTCGGTGGCGGCAACTTCTTCCGGGGCGCGGAGTTGCAGAAGCGTGGCATGGACCGGGCCCGCGCCGACTACATGGGCATGCTGGGCACGGTGATGAACTGCCTGGCGTTGCAGGACTTCCTGGAGAAGGAGGGCATCGAGACGCGCGTGCAGAGCGCGATCACGATGGCCCAGGTCGCCGAGCCGTACATTCCGCTGCGGGCGATCCGGCACCTGGAGAAGGGGCGGGTGGTCATCTTCGGGGCCGGTGCCGGGATGCCGTACTTCTCCACCGACACGGTGGCCGCCCAGCGGGCCCTGGAAATCCGCGCCGACGTGGTGCTGATGAGCAAGAACGGCGTGGACGGCGTCTACAGCGCCGACCCGCGGATCGATCCGGACGCCAGCAAGTTCGACTCGATCACCTTCTCCGAGGTGCTGCGCCGCAACCTGCGGGTGGCCGACGCGGCGGCGTTCAGCCTCTGCATGGAGAACGGGCTGCCGATGCTCGTCTTCGGCGCCCAGGGCGAGGACACGATCATCCGGGCCGTCGGCGGCGACAAGATCGGTACGCTGATCACCGCCTGACCGATCCCGCCGGCCACCGCAGCGGTCCTCCGCACCAGAGCAGCAGACCAGCCCACGACGAGCAACAGAAGGAGGCGAGGAGACCGGTGATCGACGACACCCTCCTCGAGGCCGAGGAGAAGATGGAGCGTGCGGTCGAGCACGCCAAGGAGGAGTTCGGCGCCATCCGTACCGGTCGCGCCAACGCCGCCATGTTCTCCAAGGTCGTCATCGACTACTACGGCACGCCCACCCCGCTGCCCCAGATGGCGTCCATCGGGGTGCCCGAGCCGCGCATGGTCATCATCAAGCCGTACGACAACTCGCAGATCAACGCCATGGAGAAGGCGATCCGCGACTCGGACCTCGGGGTGAACCCGAACAACGAGGGCAACCAGCTGCGCATCCTGCTCCCGCAGATGACCGAGGAACGCCGCCGCGAAATGATCAAGGTGGCCCGGCACAAGGGCGAGGAAGCCAAGGTGGCGGTCCGTAACATCCGTCGCAAGGGCAAGGAAGAGCTGGACCGGCTGGTCAAGGACGGCGAGGTCGGCGAGGACGACGGCCGTCGCGCCGAGAAGGAACTCGACGACCTGACCCAGCGGTACGTCGCCACCGTCGACGAGCTGGTCAAGCACAAGGAGTCGGAGCTGCTCGAAGTCTGACCTCCCGGCTGCCACGGCACCGGAGCGGCACCGCCTGACGGCGGCGTCGCTCCGGTGCTGTCGTCGTGAGGGTGCCGTCGTCGTGGAGGTGCCGGCGGCGCGGACCGTCACCCGATCGCCCGGCGCACCGGCCGGCGGGGGCGCCCCGGGGAACCCGCCGCCTCCGGGCGGCGACGGGCCGGCGGGACGGAGCCGCCGGGCGGACTACCCGGACGCCACCGCTGGCCGGCCGGGCCCGGCATCCACCGTGCCCGGCCGGCCCGTGCAGTAGGCTCGGCACGATTCCCGGCCACCGGGCGGTGAACGGCGGGGATCGATCGGCCGTCGGGCCGGTCAACCGACGTTGTCACGCGGGTAGGGGATGGTTGTGGTCTTGCGTCATGTGGTGGCACTCGTACCGTCGTCCGGTACGTGATGTCCCCCCTCGACCCCTACAGCGGCACCGAGCCCCGTGGCTGGGAGCGGTCCGACCGTCCCCCGGCGCTGCCCTGGCCGGACCGGGAGGTCGAACCGTGGTCCCTCCGGCAGTCGGGCACCGACCTGTCCGCGGTGCCGCAGGCCCCGCCCCGGCCGCCCGTGCGCCGGCACGACGAGTCGCCTGACGGTCCGTACGACCCGCCGGCGGCCGGCCTCGCCGACGACGACGCCCCGACCTCGCAACTGCCCCCGGTCCGTGACGACGACGCCCCGACCGTCCACCTGACGCCGGTCCGCGACGACGACGTCCCCGCCCCGCCGTTCGCCCCGGTCCGCGACGACGCCGCCCGGCCGGAGGTCGACGCCGACCCGCCGGAGCCACCGCCCGGCCGGCGGTCCCCGGGGCGGCGACGGGCCAGCGCCGCCCGGCCGGCCACCCCGCAACCGTCGACCGGCCGGGCCGGGCGCAACCTGCCGGCCGCGATCGGGGTCGGTCTCGGTCTCGGTGCGCTGGTCCTGGTCCCGCTCTTCTTCTTCCTCCCCGGGTTCCTGGCCGTGCTGGCCGGCGCGATCGGGGTCGGCATCTGGGAGATGGCCCGCGCGGTCCGGCGCAGCGGCGCCCATCCGCCGCTGGTGCCGCTGCTCGCCGGTGGCGTGCTCACCGTCGGGCTGGCCTGGTTCGCCGGCCCGGACGCGCTGAGCCTGGGCCTGCTGGTCACCGTGCTGGGCACGATGATCTGGCGGCTGGGTGACGGCCCGGCCGGTTTCCAACGGGACATCACCGCGGCCACTCTGATCGCGGTCTACGTGCCGTTCCTCGGCGGTTTCGCGGCGATGCTCGCCGCGGCCCCCGGCGACGGGCATCTGCGGGTGTTGGTCACCGTGGTCGGCGTGGTGCTCTCCGACACCGGCGGGTACGCCGCCGGGGCGAACTTCGGCAAGCACCCGATGGCGCCCCGGATCAGCCCGAAGAAGTCCTGGGAGGGGTTCGCCGGGTCGGTCGTCGCCGCGGCCGTCGGCAGCGCCCTGCTGATCTGGCTGCTCTTCGACGTGGCCCCCTGGTGGGGCGCGCTGTTCGGGGTGGCGGTCTCGGTGGCCGCGGTGCTGGGCGACCTCGCCGAGTCGATGATCAAACGGGATCTGGGCGTGAAGGACATGAGCAGCCTGTTGCCGGGGCACGGGGGGCTGATGGACCGGCTGGACTCGATCCTGTTCGCCGTACCCACCGCCTATCTGCTGCTGGCGGTCCTCGTGCCGGTGGTGGGCTGAGGGATGAATCACGCCGTGCCACCCGGGCGGGCCCGGCGGCGGAGGCCGATTCGGCACCGCCGGACGGGCGGCTGCGGCACCCGGCGTGACAGACTGGACCAGCCATGACGAGCCTGCCTGTGATCCCCGTTGACCCCGATGCCCCCGGCCGCCGCCCGGCGATGCCTCCCCGGCACCTCGCCGATCTCGATCTCCCGGGCCGCAGGGCGCTCGTCACCGAGCTGGGCGAGCCGGCCTTCCGGGCCCGGCAGATCTCCCACCACTACTTCGGTCGGCTGGTCCGGGATCCGGCCGGGATGACCGACCTGCCGGCGGCCAGCCGGGACCGGCTGGCCGGGGCGCTGCTGCCCCGGCTGCTCACCCCGGTCCGCGAGCTGGCCTGCGACGACGGTGCCACCCGCAAGGCGCTGTGGCGGCTGCACGACGGTTCGCTTGTGGAGAGCGTGCTGATGGGCTACCCGGACCGGGTCACCGTCTGCATCTCCAGCCAGGCGGGGTGCGGCATGGCCTGCCCGTTCTGCGCCACCGGCCAGGCCGGGCTGACCCGGAACCTCTCCGCCGCCGAGATCGTCGACCAGGCGGTCTACCTGGCCGGGGTCGCCGCCTCGGGCGCGGTGGCCGGGTCGCCGCCCCGGCTGTCCCACGTCGTGTTCATGGGCATGGGTGAGCCGTTGGCCAACTACTCCCGGGTCGTCACGGCGATCCGGCGGCTGGTCGCGCCGGCCCCGGAGGGGCTGGGTCTGTCGCAGCGTCACATCACCGTCTCCACGGTCGGCCTGGTGCCGGCCATCCGCCGACTGGCCAGCGAAGACCTCTCGGTGACCCTTGCGTTGTCGCTGCACGCGCCCGATGATGAGCTGCGCGACGAACTCGTGCCGGTCAACCAGCGCTGGAAGGTAGCCGAGGTGCTGGACGCAGCGTGGGACTACGCGGCGACCACGGGGCGCCGGGTGTCGATCGAGTACGCGATGATCAAGGACGTGAACGATCAACCGTGGCGGGCCGACCTGCTCGGACGCCTGTTGGCCGGACGGTCGGCGCACGTCAACCTCATCCCGCTCAATCCGACACCGGGCAGCCGGTGGGACGCCAGCGCCAAGCCCGTGGAACGGGAGTTCGTCCGACGGTTGCGCGAGTCCGGCGTCTCCACCACGGTGCGTGACACCCGGGGGCGTGAGATCGACGGTGCGTGCGGGCAGTTGGCTGCCGCGGGGGACAGTGACAGCGAAGCGCCACGCGGGGCGCGACCGGGCGTAGCGGTACGAGACCAGGAGACATAGTGGCGAGTCAGGGTCAGCGTTTCCGGCGTAAGGCGCTCCGCCGGGGCTACAAGGTCGACGAGGTCGACGCCTTCCTGGATCGGGTGGAGGCGACCCTCGCCGGTCAGCCGGTCGGTGCTCCGGTGGCTTCCCAGGAGGTCCACGACGTCGTCTTCCGGGTCCGCTTCAACGGCTACGACGAGTGGCAGGTCGACCTGCACCTGGACCGGGTGGAGCGGCAGCTGGCCGAGCTGGAGGAACGGTCCGCTCCGAGCGGCCGTGGTGCCGACCCGCGTGGCGGCGAACGGTTCGCCCCGCCGATGCGTGACGACCACCGGGGTCTTCCGCAGGCCCCGCCGCCGATGCCGCCGCGCGCCATGCCGGCGCAGCCCGGCCCACCCGACCGGTACGGCAGCCGCTACGACGAGCCGACAGGCGCCTTCGCCGGTGGCTACGACGCCCCGCGCGGCGGGTACGACGCCCCGCGCGGCCAGTTGGGGCCGGGCCCGGGCGGACCGATGGGCCCCGGTCCGGGTGCGCCGATGGGGCACGGTGGCCCGCCGCCGCGTGGCCTGCCGGCCGGTCCGGGCAGTGGCTACGGCCCCCCCGACGAGCCGCGTTTCGACGGGTTCGAGGCCGGGCGGCACGGCCGCGCCGACATGACCGCCGAGATCCGGATGCCGGACCGGGACCGGATGTCGGACCGGGACCGGATGCCCGAGCGGGATCGCATGCTGGACCGGATGCCCGAGCGGGACCGGATGTCGGACCGGGACCGGATGCCCGAGCACGACCGGATGCCGGACCGGGACCGCATGCTGGAGCGGGACCGCATGCTGGAGCGCGACCGGATGCCCGAGCGGGACCCCCGGGACATGCGTGGCCGGGGCCCGGCCGGCCCGCCGCCGATGCCGTCGCAGCCGTTGGGTGGTCCACCGATGGGTGGCCCGCCCGCGCCGATGGGTCCGCCGGTCGGTGGTCCGCCGATGGTCGGTCCGCCGATGGCCGGCCCGCCGGGCAGCGAGCTGTACCGGGTCGACCAGATCCGGCGCAGCTTCCAGGTACGCCGGTTCGGCAGCGGGTACGACCCGGACCAGGTGGACCGGTTCTTCGAGAGCCTGCTCGGCGGGATGCAGGGCCGCAACCAGATGCCGGTGAACCCGAAGGACCTGGACACGTTGCGCTTCGGGCTGGTGCCGGGCGGCTACTTCGAGGCCGAGGTCGACGCCGCGCTCAAGGACGTGCAGGACATCCTCTTCGGCAGGTGATCCACCACACGTGACGTGGGCCCACCCCCGGCCAGGGGTGGGCCCACGTGACATTCCGGGGGGTGCGTCAGGAGCGCAGCCCGCTGCGACGCAGCACGGCGTCGCCGACGACGATCGCCAGCAACAGCACGGCCAGGCCGACCAGCCAGATGTCCTCGACCTTGCCCTCGTGGTTGCCGCACAGCATCGCCAGCAGCGCCAACGCGGAGAGCACCGCGCCGATCCGCCCGGCCTTGCGGTGCCCGGGCCTGTGCTGATCTGGCGCGGTTACCGGCTCGCTTCCTGCCACTGTCGGTCCTTCCCTCGCGATCGGATCTCCGGCTAGTCTGGCACGCCCCGCCCCGGGCCCGGTGCGGGGTCCGCCCTGCTGAGGGCGCGGTGCGGCGCAGGACCACGCAACCGGGTGGGGCAGGACCACGCCACCGGGTGGGGTGGGCCGGCCGGGGCGGCACCCGGGCCGAAGGTCCCCTTCCCGGTGGGGCGGGTCGGCTCTACCGGCGTCGCGGGCCGTCGACCACACTGCCTCCGGTAGCGTTCTGACGTACACCTTGATTGTCTGTTTGAGGGGGACTGCGGTGCGAGTGACCGGTACGGGACACGCCAGCATGCGGATCGACACGGCTGCGGGCAGCATCCTGTGCGACCCGTGGGTCAATCCGGCCTACTTCGCCTCGTGGTTCCCGTTCCCCGACAACTCCCTGCTCGACTGGGAGACCCTGGGCCGGGTCGACTACCTGTACGTGTCGCACCTGCACCGGGACCACTTCGACGCCAAGCATCTGCGGGACTTCGTCTCGAAGGACGCCACCGTCCTACTGCCCGAGTTCCCCACCTCGGAGATGGAGGACGAGCTGCGGGCGCTGGGCTTCACGAAGTTCCTGCGCGCCCCCAACGAGCAGGTGGTGGAGCTGGACGGCGGCCTGAAGATCATGATCCAGGCGTTGACCAGCCCGACCGACGGCCCGATCGGCGACTCGTCGCTCTGGGTGGAGTACGACGGGGTCCGGCTGCTCAACCAGAACGACGCCCGCCCCACCGACCTGACCGTCTTCGCCGAGCTGGGCCACGTGCACGCGCACCTGCTCCAGTTCTCCGGCGCGATCTGGTATCCGATGGTCTACGAGCTGCCGCAGGCGGCGAAGACCGCGTTCGGCAAGCAGAAGCGGGAGCGGCAGTTCGACCGGACCTGGCGCTACATCGACGACCTGAAGGCCGACCACGTCTTCCCGATCGCCGGCCCGCCGTGCTTCCTCGACGACGCGTTGTGGCAGTTCAACGACATCCACGGCGACGAGGGCAACATCTTCCCGGACCAGTCGGTGTTCCTGTCGGAGTACGCGAAGGTCGGCGGCACCAACGGCATCGTGCTGCTGCCGGGCAGCGTCGCCGAGGTGACCAGCTCCGGTGCGACCACCACCCACCCGCAGCCGGTCGAGGAGTTCTTCGCGAACAAGACCGCGCACCTGGAGGAGATGCGGGAGCGTAAGCGCCAGGTCATCGAGGCGGAGAAGGCGTCCTGGCGGCACCCCGAGATCGACGTCCTGGCCGGGATGAAGCGCCGGATCGAGCCGCTGCTCGACGAGTCGATCTACCTGGCCAAGGGGGTCGGCGGCCCGGTCCGCTTCGACCTGGTGGGCACCGACGGCTCGGGCGGGGAGACCGTCGAATCCATCGTGGTGGACTTTCCCGGCAAGCAGGTCCGGCCGTACGCCGACGAGAAGGTCCGGTACCGGTTCCGTACCGAGCGGGCGCTGATCGAGCACCTGCTGTACATCGACGAGGTTGACTGGGTCAACTCGCTCTTCCTGTCCTGCCGCTTCTCGGCGGCCCGGATCGGCCAGTACAACGAGTTCGTCTACGCCTTCTTCAAGTGCCTGTCCACCGAGCGCCTCCAGTACGCCGAGGGCTGGTACGACGAGCACGAGCGGGCCGTCGACGCGGAGGACGTCACCCTGGGTGACTGGGTGGTGCAGCGCCGCTGCCCGCACCTGAAGGCGGACCTGACCCGGTTCGGCATCGTCGAGGGCGACCAGCTCACCTGCCAGCTGCACGGCTGGAAGTTCGACCTGCCGTCCGGCCGCTGCCTGACCAGCGTCGGCCACAAGATCCGCGCCGCCCGCACCCAAACCCCCACCCCCTAACCCCCTAACCCCCCCACCCCCTCCCCTCCCGCCCCCTCCCCCCGATTCCACCCCACCCCACCCCCGTTTTCGGCGATCATGGAGTTGTGCTGGGCCGCAAAGGCCCTGAAGCGGTACACGCCGGGCACCACAACTCCATGATCGACACAGGCATGGAGGGTGGGGGGTGGAGGGTGGGGGGCGTGGAGAGCGGGGGAGGGGTGGGGGACGAGGAGGAGTTCGAGGAGGAGTTCGAGGAGGAGTACGAGTTCGGGCATCGGCGGGAGAAGGAGCGGGACGCCTCGCGGGTGGAGGCGTTCAGCGACGCGGTGATCGCGATCGTGCTCACCCTGATGGCGGTGGAGCTGCTCCAACTCAGCCCGCAGCGGCCCGAGGGTCAGGACCTGCCCGGGGCGCTGTTCCACGAGTGGCCCGCCTACCTGGCGTACGTGATCACGTTCGTGATCGTCGGTCAGGTCTGGTTGACCCACCACAACATGTGGCGGTACGTGGTCAAGGTCGACCAGTTGCTGCTCGTGCTCAACCTGCTGTTGCTGCTGTTCGTCGCGGCCATTCCGTTCGCGGCCAGCCTGCTCGCCGACAACCTGCGGGGCACCGTCGCCGACCAGCGGTTGACCGCCGCGCTCTACGTGGGCACGGTGCTCGGTGAGGCGCTGTTCTTCAACCTGAGCTGGTGGTGGGCCCGCCGCCGCCGGCTGCTCGACCCGGGGCTGGACCCCCGGCTGGCCCGCGCCGTGGCCCGCCGCTTCCTGCTCGGCCCGGTGCTGTACGTGGTCGCGTTCGGCATCTCCTTCGTCGACCCGGTGCTCAGCCTCGCGGCGTACTTCCTGCTGACCGGGCTGTACCTGATCCGGGGTCCGGGCGACCTGCCGTCCTCCCGCCCGGCCCGCGCCTGACCACGCCGCGCCGGCCCCGGGGCCCGGCCGGGCGGCCCGGTCCGGCGGCCCCGGTCGGCGAGGAGGCGTCGGGCGGCGTTCCGGCCGGACGCGCCGGTCACGCGCGCCCGCGATCAGGTCACCGGTGCCCGGGGCGTACCGCCCGCAGATCTCCACCAGTTGATCGGCTCGCTACGATGCGGGCCATGCAGCAACCCTCGGTGAGCATCGCGCCCGGATCCCTCCTCGGTGCCGCGATATCCGCCTACCGCACCTGTGAGCTGGCAACGCTCGCCAAGGACGGTACGCCGGTCGCCTGGCCGACCTCAGGGCTGCTCCGCCCGGACGGCACGATCATGATCACCACCTCGCTGGGGTACCCGCAGAAGGCCTTCAACGTGCGCCGCGATCCCCGGGTGGCGCTGCTCTTCTCCGACCCCACGGCCAGCGGGCTGACCCGGCCGGAGCAGATCCTGGTACGCGGCACGGCGGACTGCCCCGACGAGGTACACACCGAGCCGACCGGGGACCTGGGCGCCTTCTGGGCCCAGATGTTCCAGCGCCAGCCGGTCAGCCGGGGATACCTCGACTGGCCGGCGACCATGTTCACCGATTTCTACTTCATGCGGCTACTGATCACCGTCACCCCGACCGAGGTGAGCACCCGCCCGTTGCCCACCACCACCGCCGTCACCGGGTCAGCCGGGAGCGCGCCGTCGGGGGAGGGCCTGGTCGGCGCGGAGGTGCTGGCGACGTACCCGAGTGTGGTGCTGGCGACCCTGGACGCCGGTGGGGCGCCGCTGTTGGTGCGTACCACGGCGACCGCCGGCGTGGACGGCTACCGGGTGGTGGTGCCGGACGGGCTGGCACCGGTCGAGGGCCCGGCCAGCCTGCTGGTCCACCAGCACGACGCGCAGTTGTGGAACCTGCACAACGCCAACGTGCGCGGTGAGCTGGTCCGCGACGCCGGGGCCTGGACGCTGCGCCCCCGGCGGCTGATCGAGCCGGCCGCCAGGCACCAGCCCCGCCGGACGGACTCGCTGCGCACGGTGCGTTCCACCCGAGCCGCCACCCGCCGCTACCTGCGGCGGCGTGGCTGGAAGCGACCCACCATCCCCTGGGCGGCCTACCGCGCCCTGCGCCCCGAGGGCAGCAGCCGGTAGCCGGGCCCGGTGTCGGCCGCGGTGTGGAGGGGTGCCTGCCGGCCCGTGGGTGTCGACACCCCTCAACGGCCGAGGTCGGCGAGGATGCGCTGGGCCGCGTTGTGGCCGGCCGCGCCGATCACACTGCCCGCCGGGTGACAGCCGGCGCTGCCCGCGTAGACGCCGTCGATGCCTGTGGCGTAGGGCATCCGGTCGGTGAACGAGACGGTGTTGTCGACGTGGTGGATGTGCCCGCCGGTGATGCCGAAGTGCGCCTCGATGCCGGGCGGGGGCAGCGGCACCGCGTCGGCGATCAGGTCACCGGTGCCCGGCGCGTACCGTTCGCAGATCTCCACCAGCCGGGTGACGTAACCGGGCAGCGCGGTGTCCCAGTCGGTGCCGGCCAGCGTGTAGGGCACCGACTGGACGAACAGCGCCGACGAGTGGTGCCCGGCCGGGTCGGACAGCGACGGGTCGACGGTGGTGTGCAGGTACCACTCGATGGTCGGCTCGTCGGGCAGCCGCCCGGCCTGCACGTCCGCCCACATCGCCCGCAGCGCCGCCATCGGCGACTCGCCGCCCGCCCCGACCAGTGACGCCGACCCGGGGAGCAGGTGGATGGTGGACCCGAACGGGCTGGGCGCGTCGGCGGGCAGGCAGGAGAACCGGGGCAGCCCGGTCAACGCCAGGTTCAGCTTGAGCGTGGTCCCGGGCCGGCGGACCGCCGCCATCCGCGCGCCCAGCTCCGCCGGCAGCGCGCCGTCGGGCAGCAGCTCCATCAGCCGGTACGGGTCACACGCGCCGAGCACCACCTCGGCGGCGACCTCCCGCCCGTCCGCGAGCCGGACGCCCGAGGCCGTGCCCCCGGACAGGGTGACGGCGTCGACCCGGGCACCGGTCAGGATGGTCGCCCCGGCCGACCGGGCGGCCTCGGCGAAGGTGCGGGAGACGGTGCCCATCCCGCCCTCGGCGATCATCCAGGTGCCGTCGGCGCCGGGCAGCCGGCACATGTTGTGCACGAGGAAGTTGTGGCCGGTGCCGGGGTCGTCCGGGCCGGCGTTGAGGCCGGACAGCCCGTCGGTGACCGCGTACATGCTGACCAGCAGCTCGGAGCGGAAGTCGAAGCGGGCCAGGTAGTCGGCGACGGAGCCACGTACCAGGTCGACGAAGACCTGCCGCAGCTCGGGGCGGACGTAGCGTTCGGCGGTCTGCTCCGCCGGCAGCGGCTCGGCCAGCCAGGCCGGGGCCAGGTCGGCGCGCAGCCGGCCCAGCTCGGCCTGGAGCGCGTCGTCGGCGGCCACGTCGGCGGGGGAGAAGAACTCGGTGAGCTGCCGCCGGGTCGCGGCGGTGTCGCTGCCGAACAGCAGGTACGGCGCACCGGGCCCGCCCGGGGTGGGCAGGAAGTAGTGCGGGTCGCGGCGCAGCACGGGGATGCGGACGTCCAGGGTGGCGAGCAGTTCCGGCGGCATCAGCCCCAGCAGGTACGACCCGGTGGAGTGGCGCAGCGCGGGCACCTTCGGGAACGGGTTCTCGGTACGGGTGGCCCCGCCGATCACCTCCGCCGCCTCCAGCACCAGCACGTCCAGCCCGGCGCGGGCCAGCAGGACGGCGGAGACCAGCCCGTTGTGCCCCGATCCGACGATCACGACGTCGGCGCGGGACGGCAGCTCACTCGCATCGCTCATGCCTGCGCAGCCTAGTGCGGTACGCGGCGTGAAGTCTGCCGGCTCGACCGGCGGGACCGGCCGGTGCGGGCAACCGGGGGAGCGGCCGGGCCGGCCCGTCGAACGTGAACGGTTGTTGCGATAGTTGACGTCGGTCGTTGCGGGGCCGACGCCGGCCCCCCGTCGGTGGGCGGCCCGGGTGCGGGCGACGACGGGTCGGCGGGTCGACGAGGGGAGAGGCCGATG
Organism: Micromonospora cynarisoli; assembly: GCF_030518815.1. Lineage (NCBI taxonomy): Bacteria > Bacillati > Actinomycetota > Actinomycetes > Micromonosporales > Micromonosporaceae > Micromonospora > Micromonospora cynarisoli. Next base: position 6,448,716 of record NZ_CP130426.1, read on the forward strand.
TTCGCCTGGTGGGGGCGGGTGGTGGTGCGCGCCCGGTGGGCGGTGCTGGCCGTCGCCGGGGTGCTGATCGCCGTCGGGGCGACCTGGGGCACCGGGGTGTTCGGCGAGCTGAGCGGGGGTGGCTTCGACGACCCGTCGAGCGAGTCCAGCCGGACCGTGCAGCGGGTCACCGCCGAACTCGGCAGGCAGGGCGCGGACGTGATCGTCCTGTGGTCCAGCGACACCGTCACCGTCGAGGACCCGCGGTTCCGTGACCCGGTGACCTTCACGGTGGCCGGGCTGCGCCAGCGCGCCGAGGTGGCCGAGGTGACCACCTGGTACGACGCGCCCGCGCCCGCGCTGGTCGCCACCGACCACCGGGCCACCTACGCGCTGGTCAAGCTCACCGGCGGCGACGAGGACGCCCGCTCGGCGCAGTTCGCGGCGCTGCGTCCCGCACTGGACGCGCCAGGCCTGCGCACCGACGTCGGCGGGCTGGTGGCGTTCCAGGCGGCGGCCACCACCCAGAGCACCGAGGACGTCACCCGCGCCGAGCTGCTGTCCATGCCGGTGCTGCTGGTGCTGCTCGTGTTGATCTTCGGTGGGCTGGTCGCCGCCGGCACCCCGCTGCTCGTCGGCGGGCTGGCCATCCTCGGCGCGTTCCTCGCGGTACGCCTGGTCAACATGGTCACCGACGTGTCGATCTTCGCGATCAACGTGATCACCCTGATCGGCCTCGGGATGGCTGTCGACTACGCGCTGTTCATCGTCAGCCGGTTCCGGGAGGAACTGGCCGCCGGCCGGCCCGTCGCCGAAGCGATCCGCCGTACCATGCTCACCGCCGGCCGGACCGTCTTCGTCTCCGGGCTGACCGTCGCGCTCGCCATGGCCAGCCTGCTGATCTTCCCGCAGCCGTTCCTGCGGTCGATGGGCTTCGGCGGGATGGCCGCCGTGCTGATCGCCATGCTGGCCGCGCTCACCGTGCTGCCGGCCCTGCTGGTGGTGCTCGGCCACCGGGTGGACGCGGTGCGCGTACCGCTGCCGTGGCGGCGGGGGTCGCGGGGTGCGCGGCGGGCGGCGGGTGAGCCCGGCGGCGCCTGGGCCCGGATCGCGCGCAGCGTGATGCGCCGGCCGGTGCTGTACCTGGTGGGGGTCGCGGTGCTGCTCGGCGTGCTGGCCACCCCGTTCGCGCGGATCACCTTCGGCGGAGTCGACGAGCGGGTGCTGCCGGCGGACGCCGCGCCCCGGGTGGTCTCCGAGCGGATCGCCGCCGAGTTCCCCGGCGGCACGATCGCCCCGGTCGAGGTGCTGGTCTCCGGCGCGTCGGCCGACGCGGTACGCCCGTTCGCCGACCGGATCGCGGCGGTGCCGGGGGTGACCGGGGTCCAGGTCACGGCGGCGAAGGGGGAGTCCACGCTGCTGTCGGTGAGCTACCCGGGGGAGCCGACCGGCGACGCCGCCCGGGACGTGGTGCGGGCGCTGCGCGACCTGCCCGGCCCGGACGGGGCGCAGGTGCTGGTCGGCGGACGGCCCGCCGCCGACGTCGACCTGCTGGACAGCCTCGGCGACCGGCTGCCGTGGATGGCCCTGCTGATGGCCGGCGCGACCCTGCTGCTGCTCTTCCTCGCCTTCGGCTCGGTGGTGCTGCCGGTCAAGGCGGTGCTGATGAACCTGCTGTCGATCGGCGCGTCGTTCGGCGTGGTGGTCTGGATCTTCCAGGACGGGCACCTGTCCGGCTTGCTCGGCTTCACCTCCACCGGGTTCATCGAGCCGAGCAACCTCATCCTCATGCTCGCGGTGCTGTTCGGGCTGGCCACCGACTACGAGGTGTTCCTGCTCAGCCGGGTCCGCGAGGAGTGGGACCGCACCGGCGACAACACCGCCTCGGTCGCCGCCGGCCTGCAACGCACCGGCCGGATCATCACCGCCGCCGCGCTGCTGCTGATCATCGTGGTGGCCGGCTTCACCACCGGCGGAATGGCCTACATCAAGCTGATCGGCGTCGGCATGATCGTGGCGATCGTGGTGGACGCGACCCTGGTCCGGGCGCTGCTCGTGCCGGCCACCATGCGGCTGCTGGGCCGGTGGAACTGGTGGGCCCCGACGCCCCTGGCCCGGTTCTGGGCCCGCTACGGCCTCCGCGAGACCGACGATCCGGCGGAGTCGCCGACCCCCGACGGGTCGGGGCCGACGGCCCCGACGGCCGGGTCGGACGCCGCGGGGTGGTTCGCCGTCGCGGACCGGGACGTCCCGACGGCGTCGGCCCCGGAGCCCGACGCCGACCCGGAGGCGGCGGCGCGGCGGGCCCGCCAGCGGGACAACGCGAGGGTGGCCGAGTAGCCGGCCAGCACGATCACGTGGAACAGGTAGAGCCAGAGCAGCACCGCGACGCCGGCCCCGACCGGGTCGAAGCCGCCGAACGGCACCCCGAGATCCAGCGGAAGCGAACAGAACAGCACGAAGCCGTGCAGGAAGCCGGAGAGGTTGGCGGCGGTGAACGAGCCGACCGCCAACGTCGACAGCCAGTCCGGTGAGGCCGGCCCGACCACCCGGAACACCCACATCAACACCGGGGTGAGCACCAGCCACACCGCCAGGAACGACAGCACGATGCCCAGGGCGGCGACCCAGCCACCCTGCCGGATCAGCCGGGTGGTGGTGGGCAGCGCGATGAGGATCGACAGCAGCAGGGCGGGAGCGGGGGCGAGTAGCGGCAGCAGCAGCAACCGGCCCCGCCAGCCGACCAGCGACTCGTCGGGGTTGGGTGCGGTGGCGACCGAGACGAACGCCCGGCGTAGCCCCTCACCGTAGAGCGAGGCGGGCAGCAGGGAGGCCAGCGCCGGCAGCGGGGTCAACTGCACCCCGGCGTTGACCAGGGCGTCCACCGCCTCGGGCGCGCCGATCGCGTCCGGCAGCGTCTCCACGGCGTACGCGGTGAGCCGGCGCACCCGGTCCGCGCCGGCCAGCAGCGAGGTCAGCCAGATCGCCAGCAGCGCCACCGGCACCACGGCGATCGCCCCGTAGAAGGTGATCGCGGCGGCGTGCAGGGAGAGGTCCCGGCCCCGTACCGGCCGGAACGCGGCGCTGGTGATCCGCTTCGTACGCTGCCATGCGTCGCCCATCGCGCTGTTCTTCCCCCTGTCGCCCGCCGCCACGCATCACGATCCCGCGTCAGGGCCGGCACCGTCGATGATCGGGTCAACTGGGCCGATGTTGCGGTGTCGGGGCTCCGGGATGGCGCAACATCGGCCCCGGCGAGTGGATCACTAGCGGACTGACCGGCGGGTAGGCGGTCATTAACCGCAATCCGGACGACATCTTGCGGTATCGATAGACGTCGCCCTATTCTCGCTTGTGGAAAGCGCTTTCCAAATGCTCAGTGCGGGTGCCCCGGTGAGTTCAGCCACCGCCGGAGGCGTCAGTTCGCCGTGCGCGGCAGCACGGCGAGCGGGTCGACCCGGTACACCGGCGCAGGCACCCCTGGCCGGCCGGCGACTCCGCCTGACGGCCGCGGAGGCCCGGCCCGTCCCCGGCGCGCAGAGGTCCACAGGATCGCCACCATCACTGCCGCCCGACCGGGCACCACACACCACCCGGCAGCGGCACCACCACCAGGTAATGAGAAAGGTGACGCGAGGATGAGACGACCAGTCGCACGACGAGTCCAGGCGGGGCTGGCCACGGCCGCCGTCGGTGCCGCGATCTGCGTGGCCCTGCCGGTGCACCAGGCGTCGGCGGCGGCCGGCAGCGCCAGCGGCTACGCCACCCAGAACGGCGGCACCACCGGCGGCGCGGGCGGGCAGACCGTACGGGCCAGCACCGGCACCGCGATCCACGCGGCGCTGTGCAACCGGGCCAGCAGCAGCACCCCGATCGTGATCGAGGTGCAGGGCACGATCAACCACGGCAACACCACGAAGGTCTCCGGCAGCAGCTGCAACACCGCCGCCGACAAGATCGAGCTGAAGGAGATCAGCAACGTCACCATCGTCGGGGTCGGCAGCGGGGCGGTCTTCGACCAGCTCGGCATCCACCTCCGCGACTCCCGCAACATCATCATCCAGAACGTGACCGTCCGGAACGTCAAGAAGTCGGGCTCGCCCATCTCCAACGGCGGTGACGCCATCGGCATGGAGAGCAGCGTGCGCAACGTCTGGGTCGACCACGCCACGCTGGAGGCGTCGGGTGGCGAGTCGGAAGGTTACGACGGGCTGTTCGACATGAAGGACGACGTCCAGTACGTGACGCTGTCGTACAGCATCCTGCGCAACTCCGGCCGGGGCGGCCTGATCGGCTCCAGCGAGAGCGACCGGGGCAACGGCTTCGTCACCTTCCACCACAACCTCTACCAGAACATCGACTCCCGTACGCCGCTGCTGCGGGGCGGGATCGCGCACGCCTACAACAACTCGTACGTGCAGCTCAACGAATCGGGGATCAACTCCCGGGCCGGCGCGCGGGCCAAGGTGGAGAACAACTACTTCAAGAACTCCCGGGACGTCCTGGGTACCTTCTACACCAGCGAGGCCGGGTACTGGCAGGCCAGCGGCAACATCCTGGACAACGTGACCTGGTCCAGCCCCGGCAGCGAGACCAACCCCGCCGGCCCGGGCATGCCGTCGAACACCAGCGTCAGCATCCCGTACTCGTACCGTCTCGACGGGGCGAGCTGCGTGCCGGACATCGTCCGGCAGACGGCCGGCGCGAACACCGGCCTCAAGGAGTCGAACGGAAGCTGCACGCCGACCACCCCGAACCCGACCACCCCGGCCCCGACCACGCCGGCCCCGACCACGCCGGCCCCGACCACGCCGGCCCCGACCACGCCGGCCCCGACCACGCCGGCCCCGACCACGCCGGCCCCGACCACGCCGGCCCCGACCACGCCGGCCCCGACCACCCCGCCGCCCACCAGCACCCCCGGCGGAACCAACCTCAGCATCGGCGCCGGCTCCGACGGCTCCAGCAAGGCCAGCGGTACGAGCTACGGCGACGTCCGGGACGGCAACCTGGGCACCTACTGGTCGCCCGCCGGATCGACAGGTGACATCTCGATCAAGTGGGGCTCCGCGACCAGCATCTCCTCGATCAACATCCGGGAGGCGTCCGGCTCGGCCGGCAGCGTCACCTCCTGGCAGGTGCTCAACGGCGACACCGGCGCGGTGCTGGCCTCCGGCAGCCGGGCCGGCGTGGTCACCTTCGCCCGTACCTCGCTGAAGAAGGTCACCTTCCGGATCAACAGCTCCTCCGCCACCCCGAAGGTCGCCGAGTTCGAGACCTACGCCTGACCACCTCCGGGCCGTCCCGGGGGCGGTGCCCGCCTCCCCAGGCGGCGCGGGGTGACGTCCGAACCGCGCGGGAGGTGATCAACTCAGTGGGGCCGATGTAGGGGTGTCCGTTCGGCGTGGACACCCCCACATCGGCCCCGTTGTGGGGATCACCGCTCTTCCGACGCCCCGGGCGGCGGCCAGCCGTGGCGGGTCCACGCGATGAAGCGGGTGAAGTAGGTGGCCGGGTCGACCGGGCCGGTGGCGACCCGCAGCGCGTCGGTGATCGCGTCGTGCATCAGCAGCCAGAGGTAGATGGACAGCGCGGGTCGGTCGTGGGCGTACTCCCGCCGCAGGCTCAGCTTGGCCGGCTGGCACGGCCACGGGGCGGCACAGGCCCGGCACCGCCAGGCGGGCCGCGCGGCGACGTGCGGCCCGGGACCGTCCCGCCGGGCAGCCGCCTGCCGCCACCGTTCGAGCGCCGTCGCCCGGTCGCCGCCTGTCCGGCGGTCGGTCGCCGGGTCGTCGCTCATCGGGCCGGTCCTGCGAACCGCCGGTGCAGCGCGGCCACCCGGACCAGGACGGTGCGCGATCGTCCACCCTGCGCCACGCTGCCGTCCGGGTGCAGGGGCACCCCGGTCAGCTCGACCCACTCCAGCCCAACGCGGTCGAGGCCGATCGGCGGCGCGGTGAGCCGCAGCCGCAACGGGCCGGTCCCGTAGCAGTAGTCGACCTCGCCCACCGTGACCAGGTCACCCACCGTCACCGTGCCGGCTGACACGACCGGTGCGGCGAGCGGTGGCGCACCTTCCGCAGCGGTCACCGGCGCGGTGCCCTCCGGTCGGGTCGTCGGCGGCGTGCCGGCCGGCGGGGTCACCGGTGTCCGCCGTTCGCCCGGTAGGCCTGGCCACGGGTGATCAGGCCCGCCGCGCTCACCCAGTGCACGGCGGTGGGGCCGTTCCACAGGTGGTGGCGCGGCGCGGGCAGCGTGGCCGGTGGCGGTTCCCGCCGGGGTACGCCGGCCAGCCGGTCCGGGCACGGCCAGCGCAGGCCGCAGGTGCAGTACCGACCCCACCGCGACCAGTTCCGCCGATGCCGTGGCGACATCGGTACGGGGGTGTGCCACTTCCTCATTGGTTCGTCCTTCCTCACGCCTGTTCACACTCTGCTGTGGACGCGACTACTGTCGGAAGGTGGCGCGGGGTCTCAGCGTCGGGTGTGCCGAACGGGTCCGGCCAGGTGGCCGGCGCTGGCGGTTGGTGACAAATGTGTGGTGGAGGTGTGATGACCGGTGGACCGATGTCGACCCTGGAATTTCTCGGGGCGGAGCTGCGCCGGGCGCGCAAGGAGCGCGGGCTGAGTCAGGAGGACCTGGCCCAACAGATCAGCTACTCGTCGTCGCTGGTGGGCATGGTGGAGATCGGCCACCGGACGCCGTCGCAGGACTTCATCACCCGCGCGGACGCCGCCCTGGCGGCCGGTGGCCTCTTCGAACGGCTGCTCGCCCTGGTCCGCGCCGACTCCGCACCCCCGTGGCTACGCGAATGGATCAGCGTGGAGCGGGAGGCCACCTTGATCCGCTGGTTCGAACCGTCCCTCATCCCCGGCCTCCTACAGACCGAGGCGTACGCCCGTGCGGTGCTGCACGGCGGCGGAATGCTCCGGGAGAGTGAAATCGAGCAGCGTGTCTCCTCCCGAATGGATCGGCAGGCAGTGCTGACCCGGGAGCATCCGCCCGAGGTGGTGGCAGTGATCGACGAGGCGGTGCTGCGCCGGGGGATCGGCGAACCGGCGGTGATGATCGAGCAGTTCGAGCATCTGCTGCGGCTGACTGAGCACTCGCACATCAGCGTGCATGTGGTGCCAACAGATGCGGGGATGCACGCCGGCCTGGCTGGTCCGTTCATTCTGGTCCGCGTGCCCGACGGAGGGGAGGTCGTGCACCTGGACAGCGCCCTGCGGGCGCACATCACCGACCGGCCGGACGATGTTGATAGCCTTCAGCGCAGATGGGAGACTGCGCGGTGAAGCACTGCCACGCCGGGCCTCCCGGGATCTCATTCGGGAGTTGGCGAAGTCATGGACTTGACCGGTGCAGTCTGGCGCAAGTCGACCCGCAGCGACAACGGTGGCTCCACCTGTGTGGAGGTGGCGACGAATCTGCCGCAGGTGGTCGGGGTGCGGGACAGCAAGGACCGTGGCGGCCCCGCGCTGACCTTCCCGCCCGCTGCCTGGGTCAGCTTCGTCGCCGCGACCCGCTCAGGTGACCTGAACTCCGCCCGAAATTGATCGTACTGCCGGCGCAGTCGCCCGCCGTTTCATTGCCGTTCGCCGCCCGGACGACAGGCGGGCGACAGGCCCGTCCCACGTGCCTGCCGCCGACGTGATGATCGACTCAACGGGGCCGATATGGGGGTGAAGGTCGACGGGGACACCCCCGTATCGGCCCCGATGTGTTGATCAAGCGCGTGGGGTGGGTCGTCGGGCGCGGCGGGCGACGTCGAGGGGCGAGGCTCCCAGCCGGCGCACAGCGCGTACGGGGCAGAATGGCCGGGTGACAACTCCCCGGGATCTCGTCCTGCTCGGCTCCACCGGTTCGATAGGCACCCAGGCGATCGACATCGTCAGGCGCAACCCCGACCGGTTCCGGGTGGTGGGGCTCGGCGCAGGCGGCGGCAACGTCGAACTGCTCGCCCGGCAGGCCCTCGAACTGGGCGTGCACGCGGTCGGGGTGGCGAAGGCGTCCGCCGCGCAGGATCTCCAGCTCGCCTTCTACGCCGAGGCGAGCCGGCGCGGCTGGGCCACCGGGGAATTCAAGCTACCGAAGATCATCGCCGGCCCGGACGCCATGACGGAGCTGGCGCGGTGGCCCTGCGACGTGGTCCTCAACGGGGTGGTCGGGTCGCTCGGGCTCGCGCCGACGCTGGCCGCGCTGCGCTGTGGTCGTACCCTCGCCCTGGCCAACAAGGAGTCGCTGGTGGCCGGCGGCCCGCTGGTGAAGGCCGCGGTGACGCGGCCGGGGCAGATCGTGCCCGTCGACTCGGAGCATTCGGCGCTGGCCCAGTGCCTGCGCGGCGGCACCCGGGGCGAGGTGCGGCGGCTGGTCGTCACGGCAAGCGGCGGGCCGTTCCGGGGGCGGCGGCGCGACGAGCTGACCGCCGTCACCCCGGAGCAGGCGCTCGCCCACCCGACGTGGAACATGGGACCGGTCGTCACGATCAACTCGGCCACCATGGTCAACAAGGCGCTTGAGGTGATCGAGGCGCACGAGCTGTTCGACGTGCCCTACGCCGACATCACCGTGATGGTGCACCCGCAGTCGGTGATCCACTCGATGGTCGAGTTCGTCGACGGCTCCACCCTGGCCCAGGCGAGCCCGCCGGACATGCGGCTGCCCATCGCGCTCGGCCTCGGCTGGCCCGACCGGGTGCCCGACGCCGCCACCGCCGTCGACTGGACCACCGCCCACACCTGGGAGTTCGCCCCGCTCGACGACGAGGCGTTCCCGGCGGTGGCGCTGGCCAAGGCGGCAGGCGTGGCGGGCCGCTGCCGCCCGGCGGTCTACAACGCGGCCAACGAGGAGTGTGTGGCGGCGTTCGTCGCCGGACGGCTGCCGTTCCTCGGCATCGTCGACACCCTCGGGCGGGTGTTGGAGGAGGCCCCCGATTTCGGTGAACCAGGTACCGTCGAGGACGTGCTCGCCGCCGAATCGTGGGCGCGCGCGCACGCGCAGGAGATCATCTCGGGGTCGGGGAAGGAAGCCTGATGCTCTATCTGCTCGGGGTGGTGGTGATCGCCCTGGCGATCCTCATCTCGGTGAGCCTGCACGAGGCCGGTCACATGTTGACCGCCAAGGCGTTCGGCATGAAGGTCACCCGCTACTTCGTCGGCTTCGGGCCGACCATCTGGTCGTTCCGCCGGGGCGAGACGGAGTACGGCCTCAAGGCCATCCCGCTCGGCGGGTTCTGCAAGATCGTCGGCATGACGCCGCAGGACGACGACGTCGAACCGGGCGACGAGAAGCGGGCGATGTGGCGTTACCCGGTCTGGAAGCGGACGATCGTGATGTCCGCCGGCTCGGTCACCCACTTCGCGCTGGCCGTCATCGCTATCTGGCTGGCCGCCATGTTCATGGGCCTGCCCAACAAGGATCTACCCAACCCGCTCCCGGCGCACGTCAAGATCGTCGAGTGCGTCGTCCCCACCGACGCGGTCCGCGAGTGCGCCCCGGGTGACCCGGTCAGCCCCGCCAAACAGGCCGGGCTGCGCGACGACGACAAGATCGTCGCGGTGAACGGCATCGCCGTCCCCGACTACACCGCGCTGGTCAAGACCGTCCGTGACCTGCCCCCGGGCCAGCCGGCGACGATCAGCTACGAACGCGACGGGGTCGCCGGCCAGGTCCGGGCCGACCTCGCCGCCGTGCAGCGCAAGCCGCTGGACGACCCGAACGGCGCCCCGGTCACCGTCTCCGCCCTCGGCGTCGCCGGCCCGATGCTCCCGCCCGGCGTCCCGGCGAACGTCACCTACGGCCCGGTCGAGGCCATCCCCGCCACCGCCGGCTACACCAAGGACCTGGCCGTCGGCACCTACGAGGCACTCAAGCGCATCCCCGACAAGGTGCCCGCCCTGTGGACCGCCGTCACCGGCGGCGAACGGGACAAGGACACCCCGATCAGCGTCGTCGGTGCGAGCCGGCTCGGCGGTGAAGCCCTGGAGAACGGCGTCTGGCAGCTACTGGTGCTGCTGTTCATCTCGCTGAACTTCTTCGTCGGCGTGTTCAACCTGCTGCCGCTGCTGCCCCTGGACGGCGGCCACATCGCCATCGCCTGGTTCGAACGGGCCCGCTCCTGGCTCTACGCCCGGATCGGCCGGCGCGACCCCGGCCGGGTCGACTACCTCAAGCTGATGCCCATCACGTACGCGGTGATCCTCATCGGCGGCGCGTTCACGCTGCTCACCGCCACCGCGGACATCGTCAACCCCATCACCCTCTTCACAAGGTGAGTGCCTGAAGTGACCGCTGTCAGTCTCGGTATGCCCGCCGTACCGCCCCCGCCGCTCGCCCCGCGCCGGGCCAGCCGCCAGATCATGGTCGGTTCGGTGCCCGTCGGTGGCGGTGCCCCCGTCTCGGTGCAGTCGATGACCACCACCCTCACCTCCGACGTCAACGCCACCCTCCAGCAGATCGCCGAGCTGACCGCGTCCGGCTGCCAGATCGTCCGGGTCGCCGTGCCCAGCCAGGACGACGTGGAGGCGCTGCCGGCGATCGCGAAGAAGTCGCAGATCCCGGTGATCGCCGACATCCACTTCCAGCCGAAGTACGTCTTCGCCGCGATCGACGCCGGCTGCGCGGCCGTCCGGGTCAACCCGGGCAACATCCGCCAGTTCGACGACAAGGTCAGGGAGATCGCGGCAGCGGCCTCCGCCGCCGGTACGCCGATCCGGATCGGCGTCAACGCCGGCTCGCTCGACAAGCGGCTGCTCACCAAGTATGGCAAGGCCACCGCCGAGGCGCTCGTCGAGTCGGCGCTGTGGGAGTGCTCGCTGTTCGAGGAGCACGGCTTCCGGGACATCAAGATCTCGGTCAAGCACAACGACCCGGTGGTGATGATCCGGGCGTACCGGCAGCTCGCCGAGCAGTGCGACTACCCGCTGCACCTCGGGGTGACCGAGGCCGGCCCGGCGTTCCAGGGCACCATCAAGTCGGCCGTCGCCTTCGGGGCGCTGCTGGCCGAGGGCATCGGCGACACGATCCGGGTGTCGCTGTCGGCCCCGCCGGTCGAGGAGATCAAGGTCGGCAACCAGATCCTGGAGTCGTTGGGGCTGCGCGAGCGCGGGCTGGAGATTGTCTCCTGCCCGTCCTGCGGCCGGGCCCAGGTGGACGTCTACAAGCTGGCCGAGGAGGTCACCGCCGGCCTGGAGGGGCTGCCCGTCCCGCTGCGGGTCGCCGTGATGGGCTGCGTGGTGAACGGGCCGGGTGAGGCCCGCGAGGCCGATCTCGGGGTCGCCTCCGGCAACGGCAAGGGGCAGATCTTCGTCAAGGGGCAGGTCGTCAAGACCGTCCCCGAGGGGCGGATCGTCGAGACGCTGATCGAGGAGGCGCTGCGGATCGCCGACGAGATGGCCGCGGAGATCCCCGAGGAACTGCGCGACCTGGTCCCCGGCCCCACGGTCACCGTGCACTGATCCACCGTCGGAAAGGGCGGCGCTCCCGGTGGGAGGGCCGCCCTTTCCTCGTACGCGACCCGGGCCGGGGTCGTGGTGACCCGGCGCCGGGGTCATGTGGTGGTCCGGGCCGGCCGGCGGGGTTCGCCGTGCCGGGCCCGGACGTCGACGGTCGTCGGGGTGCCGGGGCGGGCCCGGCGGTCACTCGGATTCGGCGAGGATCGCGTACAGCTTGCGGCGGGTCTCGTCGAGCACCTGGGCGGCGCGTTCCCGCTGGTCGTCGGTGCCGGTCATCATCACCTGGCGCAGCGCGTGCATGGCCTGCGAGCCCGCGTCGCGGATGTCGTGCCAGCTGTTGACGGTGTCCTCGGCGAACTCCGCCCAGGGCGGGGTCTGCGCGGCCGTGGCGGCCTCCTCCCGGCCGGCCTCGGTCAGGTCGAACCGCTTGCGCCCGCCGCCGCCCGGATCGGTGCTGGCGGCGATGACGCCCTCGTCCTCCAGCAGTTGCAGCGTCGGGTAGATCGACCCCGGGCTGGGTCGCCAGGCCCCGCCGGTGCGGGAGTCGATCTCCTGGATCATCTCGTAGCCGTGCATCGGCCGCTCGGTGAGCAGGGCCAGCACGGCGGCCCGGACGTTGGGCCGGCGTCCCCGGCCCCGCCCGCGCCCGCCCCGGCCGCCGCCCCAACCCCCGTGCCCGTGCGGGCCGGGCGGTACGGGCGGGAAGCCGAAGCCGCGCTGCCGGGCCTCCTGTAGAGCATGGATCCGACTGTGGAATCCCATCGTGTCGTCCCTTCGTTGTGCTGTCGCTGATGCATCAACGATATATCGGCAATGTGTTGACGACAAGTCCCCTGGCGGCTGTGCCAGTCGCCCGGCGAACCACCGCCCGGATCTGGCACGCTGGTAAGCGTGCTGACGGTGCCGGTACGCCAACTGGGAGAGTCGGAGCGGCGCGCCGTCGAGCGGCTGCTCGACCTCGACCCGTTCGCGGGCGCGCAGGTCGCCGAGCGGGTCTCCGCGCGCGGCCTGGCCTGGTGGCGGGCCGAGGGCCGCATCCTCGGTTACGGCACCCGCCGCAACCTGGAGTCGATCTGCTGGCTCGGCGGCAACCTCACCCCGATCCTCGCCACCGACTCCGCCGTCGCCGCCTTCGCCGAGCAGCTCTCCGGTGAGGAACGGCTCTGCTCCTCCATCGTCGGACGGGCCGACGCGGTGCTCGGCCTCTGGGACCGGCTCGCCGACCACTGGGGTCCGGCCCGCGACGTCCGCCCCAACCAGCCGCTACTGGCCACCGACGCCCCGCCCGCCATCCCGGTCGACCCCGAGGTGCGCCGGGTCCGCCCCGACGAGGTGCACCGGCTCTTCCCCGCCGCGGTCGCCATGTACGCCGAGGAAGTCGGCGTCTCACCGCTGGCCGACGACGGCGGCCGGGCCTACCGCCGACGGGTCGAGGACCTGGTCCGCGCCGGCCGGGCGTACGCCCGCATGGTCGACGGGGAGGTCGTGTTCAAGGCGGAACTCGCGGTGGTGACCCGCCGTACCGCCCAGATCCAGGGCGTCTGGGTGGCCCCCTCGTGGCGTGGACGCGGGATCGCCAGCGCCGCGATGTCCGCCGTCGTCCGCGACGCGCTGCTCCGGGTCGCCCCCACGGTCAGCCTCTACGTCAACGACTTCAACCGCCCCGCCCGCCGGGTCTACGAACGCTGCGGCTTCCACCGCGTAGGCACCCTCGCCACCATCCTCTTCTGACCCACCCCTCGGTCACTCTCCCACCTCCCCGGGGCCCCACCCTGCCCCCGCTCACCCGCCCCGACTCTCTCTGCCCTGCCCCGCCCTGCCCTGCCCTGCCCCGCCCTGCTCCGCCTCGCACCCTTGGTCGCCGGCTCGCCCCGCTGGTCGCCGGCTCGTCCCGGTGATCAAGAGGTTCAGGTCAGTTGATCAAGAGGTTCGGGGCAACTTGAAGATCAACCTTGACGCAAACATCTTGATCACCGGGGTGGGGCAGGGCGGGGCGGGGCTGGGTGGAGTGGGGCGGGTGGTGGGGGCAGGGCGGGAGGGGGAAGTTGGGCGGGGTGGTGGTAAATGCGTTGAGGGGAGGGGTGCGGGGGGTCAGGCTGGGGGGTACCGCCACCCCGAGTCCCGGAGGGAATCTCCATGCGCCTGCTCCGTGATCTCTGGGCGTCCGCGCCGCGCCGCGTGACGGTCGTGATCGTCCTCGTCGTCCTCGGTGCCGCCGGTCAGGCCGCCGCCTCGGCGGTCGCCGGCCCGGTGCTGGTGCACCGCTCGGCCGGGTGGTTCGCCGCCCTGGTCGTCGCGCTGGTCGTCGCCGTCTTCGGCGATCTGGTCATCTCGCTGCTGATGGCGGGCATCACCGCCGACTGGTCCGCCGACGTGCGTCGCCGGCTCTGCCGGGTCGCCCTCGGACAGGATCTGCCCACCCTGGAGGGCACCCCGGTCGGGGAACTGCTCGACCGGATCGACAACGACGTCTACCAGGTCGCCTCCGAGCTGCGGAACACCGGCGTACGGCTGGTCCAGGGGTTGGTGCTCTGCCTGCTCGCCACGGTCAGCGCGCTGTTCGTCTGGTGGCCGGCCGGGGTGGCGATGCTGCTGCTCACCGTGCTGCTCATCGTGTTGCTGCGCCGTCCCACCGCCGCCATCGCCCCGGCCCGGATGTCCGAGGAGGAAGCCTGGTCGGATCTGGCCGCCGTGATGGAGGAGGCGGTGCACGGCCAGGACGATGTCCGCACCAGCCTCGCCCAGCCGTACGTGCTGCGGTTGTACGCCCGGCGGGCCGCCGAGGTGCTGGCCCGCTGCCGTCGGGTCTTCCTGATGTCGGCGCGGGTCACCGCCTTCGCCGCCGGCACCATCCGGGTCGGGATCGCCGGGGTGGTGCTCGCCGGGGCCTGGGCGTTGACCACCGGCCGGGTCGACGGGGCCCGGTTGACCGCGATCTGGCTGCTCGCGTTGAGCTTCGGCGCGACCGTCGAACACCTCGCCCGCTGGGTGCCGCACCTGCAGTACGCGCTCGGTGCCTGGGCCCGGGTGCTGCTGCTCTCCGACGCCCGGCAGGAACCCTCCGGCGGCCTCACCCCCACCGACGGCGACCTGACCCTGCGCGGGCTCACCTTCCGCTACCCGGCCACCGGGGAGGACGAACGGGCGCCCGCGCTGCGCGACGTCCGGCTCAGCTTCGTCCGGGGCCGGTCGTACGCGCTGGTGGGGCGGACCGGTTCGGGCAAGTCGACGCTGGCCAAGGTGCTCACCCGGGCGGTCGAGGTGCCGCGCGGGACGGTGCTGCTCGGCGACACCGACCTGTGTGACCTGGACGTCGAGGAGCTGCGCCGGTGGATCGCGGTGGTGCCGCAGCGTACCGAGATCCTCGCCGGCACCCTCGCCGAGAACGTCGCCCTGTTCGACCCCGACCTGCTCGACGACGCGCCCCGGGCGCTGGCCGAGCTGGGGCTCACCGGGTGGGTCGCGGAGCTGCCCGACGGCATCCGGACCCGGCTGGGCGAGGGTGGCCACGTGCTCTCCGCCGGCCAGGAACAACTGGTGGCGTTCGCCCGCATCCTGGTGCGCGACCCGCACGTGGTGATCCTCGACGAGGCCACCGCGCGGTTGGACCCGGTCACCGAGACCCGGGTACGCGAGGCGACCGAACGTCTGCTCACCGACCGGATCGGCATCATCATCGCGCACCGGCTGTCGTCGGTGCGGCGCTGCGACGAGGTGGTGGTGATGGCCGACGGGGCGGTCTTGGAGGCCGGCCCGCTGCGCTCCTCGGCCCGTTTCGCCGAGCTGCTCGCCACCAGCCACGCCGCCGCGTACACCCCGGTCGGTGCGGGCCGGTCCGGCAGCCGGGGCGGCGTGGACCTGCTCGACGGGCCGGGCACCACCTGGCCGGACGCCGACGCGACACCCCCGGCCGGGGCGGGCGTCGACGGACCGGGCATCGACAAGCCGGGTCGGGCCGCCGCCGTGGCGGGGACCGGGACGGCCGGGCGGGCGGCGGTGGCCGTACCGAAGGGGGACCCGCCGCCGCTGCCACCGCTGCCGCCCGCGCGGACCATGCGGGAGATCCTGCGCCTGGGCCTGAACGACCCGCGACTCGGCCTGCTGTCGGTCGGGCTGTTCATAGTGATCACCGTGCTCGGCCTCGACGGCACGGTGCTGCCCTGGCTGTGGGCGGACGTCGTCGACGGCGGCGACCCGTGGCTGCCGGCGCTCGGCATCGCCGCCGCGCTGGTGGTGGTGCTGCCGCTGCCCTACTGGACGAACCTGCGGTTCCCCCAGTGGTGGGTACGGCAGATGCTGCGGATGAGCCTGCGGCTGGTGCACGGTCAGACCGGCCCACGCCGCACCAGCCGGCACACCCCGGCCGAGGTGGTGGCACAGAGCGGGGACACCGAGCGGGTCGTGCAGCTCGCCGACAACCTGATGGACCAGCTCATCGCCCTGGTGACGATGGTGACCATGACGCTGATCACGGGCAGCCTCGTGCCGGCGCTGTTCTTCCTGGGCACGATGGCCGTGTCCGGGCTCGCCGCGACCCTGTTCGGCCCCCGGCTGGAACGCTCCGCCCGGGACACGGTGGCCGCCCGCGCCGCCTTCGCCACCGCGCTGGTCTCCTCGCTGTCGGCGGCCCGGACGGTCAAGCTAGCCGGGGCGACCCGGCCGGTGCTCGACCACCTCTCCGCGCTGGACCTGGTGCGCAGCGACAGGCAGCGGCGGGAGATCGCCGCGCAGGTGTGGGCCCGCTCCACCCCCTCGGTGGCCAGCGGTCTGCTGCCGATCGCGGCGTGGGCGCTCTACCTGGCCGGCGGGCTCTCGGCCGGTGCCACCCTGGTCGCCGTCTCCACCCTCGGTGCGGCCCGCTGGTTCGCCTGGACCACCGCGTCCCTGGTCTCGCAGTACCCGTCGGCGCGGGTGTGGACCCGGCGGACGGTGGCGATGGCCGGGATCGGGGCGTACTCGGCGGAGGTGCCGGGGGTGGACCTCGCCGCCGGCACCGCCCCCGCGCCGGAGCCGCCGCCGCGCCGGCCGCTGCGCCGCCTCGAACTGACGGGCTTCGGGGCGCTGCACTCCGACGGCACCCTCGCCGTGCGGGACGTCGACCTGACCGTCGACCGGGGGCAACTGGTGCTGGTGGTCGGGCCGGTCGGCTCCGGCAAGTCCTCGCTGCTGCGGGCGTTGGCGGGGATCGTGCACCACGTCGGCGAGCTGCGCTGGAACGGCGATCCGGTGACCGAGCCGGAGCTGTTCCTGCGCCCCCGGCAGGTCGGCTACGTCGGTCAGCTGCCCCGGGTGCTCTCCGGTACGGTCGCCGACAACATCGCCCTCGGGCACGACGTGGACGCCGCCGGGGCGGTGACCACCGCCCAACTGGAGCACGACCTGGCGGGCGGCGGCGGGCTCGGGCTGCTGATCGGGCACAAGGGCACCCGGCTGTCCGGCGGGCAGTTGCAGCGGCTGGCGCTGGCCCGGGCGCTCGCCCCGCGTACCGAACTGCTGGTCGCCGACGACGTGTCCTCCGCGCTGGACGTCACCACCGAGCTGGCGCTCTGGGCGGCGCTGCGGGGGCACGGGGTGACCGTGGTCGGCTCCACCTCGAAACGGGCGGCGTTGGTCCGTGCCGACCACGTGGTGGTGCTGGTCGACGGCACGGTCGCCGCCCAGGGGCCGTGGCGGGAACTGGAGGACGACTGGGGTCACCTGGCCGGCTGACCGGGCGACCCACGCCCGCCCGCGCCCGTCCCGGGTCGTGGGGGCGCCGGGTCGGGCGGGAGCGGGGGGTGCCGTCGCTTCAACGACGGTGCCCCTCCCGCAGGAGTCACCGCAGGGCGGCGGACGGTCAGAAGGCGCGGGCGTACTGGTCGGGCCAGTCGGGGGTGGCACCGAGCTTCGCGGCGGCCCGGCGCGGCCAGTACGGATCGCGCAGCAGTTCCCGACCGAGCAGCACCAGGTCGGCCTCACCGGCAGCGACGATCTGCTCGGCCTGCTCCGGCTCGACGATCAGGCCGACCGCGCCCGTCGGTACGCCGGCCTCGCGGCGGACCCGCGCGGCCAGTGGCACCTGGTAGCCGGGCCCGACCGGGATGGCTGCCCCGGTCGACGCCCCGCCGGAGGAGGCGTCCACCAGGTCGACGCCGGCCGCGGCCAGCTCGGCGGCGAGGGCGACGCTGTCGTCGACCGTCCAGCCGCCGTCGACCCAGTCGGTCGCGGAGATTCGGGTGAGCACCGGCACCTGCTCGCCGACGGCGGCGCGGACCGCGCGGGCCACCTCCAGGGTGAGCCGCATCCGGGCGGCCCGGTCGCCGCCGTAGCCGTCGGTGCGGTGGTTGGTCAGCGGGGACAGGAACTCGTGCAGCAGGTAGCCGTGTGCGGCGTGGATCTCCACGGCGGCGAAGCCGGCGTCGACGGCCCGGCCGGCGGCGGTGGCGAACGCGGACACCACCCCGGCGATCCCGGTCTCGTCCAGCGCCGTCGGCTGCCGGTAGTCGGGCAGGAACGGTTCGGCTCCGGGGCCGACAGGCGTCCAGCCGCCCTCGGCGTCCGGCACCCCGCCACGCTCGGACGCCCACGGCCGGTAGGTGCTGGCCTTGAAGCCCGCGTGGGCGAGCTGCACGGCGGGCACCGCTCCCTGGGCGGCGACGAACGCGGTGACCGGTCGCCACGCGTCGACGTGCGCGTCGGACCAGATGCCGGTGTCCTGGGGGCTGATCCGTCCCTCGGGGACGACCGCGGTGGCCTCGGTGACGATCAGGCCGGCACCGCCGACGGCCCGGGCCCCGAGGTGCACCCGGTGCCAGTCGGTGGGCAGCCCGTCCGGGCCGGCGCTGTACTGGCACATCGGCGCGAGGGCGATCCGGTTGGGCAGGGTGACGCCGCGCAGGGCGAGCGGGGTGAACAGGGCACTCATGCGGGTGATCCTCCGGTACGGACGGGTGGCGGTGCGGGGCGGGGCGCAGTGTCCGGGAGACGGCCCGGCCGGCGTGCTCAGGCGGGTGCCGGCGTCAGCTCGTCGCGGCGGGCCGGCCGGTCGGGGGTCTCGTCGGCGTCGGTCAGGTCCCGCCTGCCGGCGTCGGCGTAGGCGTCGCGGTCCAGGATGCCCTCGCGGGCGGCCACGATGGTCGGCACGACGGCCTGCCCGGCCACGTTGGTGGCGGTGCGGACCATGTCCAGGATCGGGTCGATCGCCAGCAGCAGGCCGGCCCCGGCCAGCGGCAGGCCCAGCGTGCTCAGGGTCAGGGTCAGCATGACGATGGCGCCGGTCAGGCCGGCGGTGGCGGCCGAACCGACCACCGAGACGAAGGCGATCAGCAGGTAGTCGCCGACGCCGAGGTCCACCCCGAAGACCTGGGCCACGAAGATCGCGGCGAGCGCCGGGTAGATCGCGGCGCAGCCGTCCATCTTGGTGGTGGCGCCGAACGGCACCGCGAAGGAGGCGTACTCGCGGGGGACGCCGAGCCGCTCGACGGCACGCTGGGTCACCGGCATGGTGCCCACCGAGGACCGGGACACGAAGGCCAGTTCGATCGCCGGCCAGGCACCGGCGAAGAACCGCAGCGGGTTGAGCCGGCCGGCGGTGACCAGCAGCAGCGGGTAGACCACGAACAGGACGACGGCGCAGCCGACGTAGACGGCGGTGGTGAACCTCGCCAGCGGGGCCAGCAGGTCCCAGCCGTACGCGGCGACGGCGTGGCCGATCAGCCCGAGGGTGCCGATCGGGGCGAGCCGGATCACCCACCACAGCGCCTTCTGCACGATGGCCAGCACCGCGCGGTTGAGCTCGACGAACGGCTCGGCGGCCGCGCCGACCAGCAGCGCGGCGGCACCGACGACCAGGGCGAGGAAGACGATCTGGAGCACGTTGCCCTCGACGAACGCGCCGACCGGGTTGGTCGGCACGATGCCGGTGAGGAAGTCCGTCCACGAGCCGGTGGTCTTCGGGGCGGTCGCGCCGCCGACGTCCAGGTTCACCCCCCGGCCGGGGTCGGTGAGCAGGCCGATGCCGATGCCGATGCTCACCGCGATCAGCGCGGTGACGCCGAACCAGAGCAGCGTCTTCAGCGCCAGCCGGGCGGCGTTGGCCACCCCGCGCAGGCTGACCACGCTGACCACGATCGCGGTGAAGACCAGCGGCGGCACGGCCAGCTTGAGTAGTTGGACGAAGAGCCCGCCGACGGTGTCGAGGGTGCTGGCCAGCCAGCTCAGGTCGTTGGCTCGGGCGAGGAAGCCCAGCGCCGCGCCGAGCACGAGGCCGAGCAGGATCTGGGCGGAGAAGGGGAACTTGCGCAGGGTGGAAGCCATCAGGGCGGGTCCAATGCCGGTAGGGGGCGGTCGGCGGGCAGCGTCAGGAGCGTGGCTGCGCCGGACAGACCCCACTGGCCTGCCGTCGGAGATCGACGTACAGGCGCACGGTGAGGTGCCAGACATTGGTCATCGCCTGTCGACGGTACTCCCGGCCGATCGCGAGCTGGAATGACCGCTCGGCGTGAGGCTCCTTACACGAAGGTTGTCGACCCGGTGACCCGTTCGTCACGTTCGACGTGCTCACGCGTGCGCGGCACGGCCCGGCCGCCCGGTCCGGCACCGGCCGGCCGGTGCCGGGCCAGCAGCAGCGCGGTGCACAGGCCCCAGCCGGCACAGACCACCAGCAGCACCCGCTCCAGCCCGGCCACCAGGCCACCGCGGCCCACCGTCAGCAGGCCCAGCGCGACCGCCCCGGCCACCGGCAACGCCACCACCCCGGCGACCCGGCCCACCCGGCGCAGCCCCGGCGTCGCCGGCCGGAGGAACCCGACCACCAGCATGGCGAGCACGGTCACCCCGGCCGCCACGATGCTCGCCCCGGCGTGCACCAGGTCGGCCGGCGTCGCCGCCTCGAACGGCGGCAGCGGGCACCCGGCGCTGCACGTCACCGCGCCGGAGAGCACGGTGCCGGCCGCGCCGGTCAGCAGCAGGCCGGCCGCGAGCCGCAGCGTCACCGGCAGCGCCGCGGCCAGCGACAGCAGCGCCGCCGCCAGGGCGAAAACCCCCATCCGGTACGTCGGGGCGAAGGCACTGTCGCGCACGCCGGCCTCGCTGACGTACCCGCGCCACGGGCCACCCGGACCGGCCCCGACGGCGACGGTCACCGCGACCGCGCCGAGCAGCACGCAGCAGGCGGCGACCCGGCCGGCGACGGCGCGGGCGGCGTCAGGCACGGCCGTGCGGGGTGAGCCAGCCGGAGGTGTCCGGGCCCGCCGGCACCACCCCGGTGGGATTGATCTCGCGGTGGGTGGCGTAGTAGTGCCGCTTGATGTGGTCGAAGTCCACCGTCCCGCCGAAGCCCGGGGTCTGGAACAGGTCCCGGGCGTACGCCCACAGCACCGGCATCTCGGTCAGCTTCTGCCGGTTGCACTTGAAGTGCCCGTGGTACGCCACGTCGAAGCGGACCAGGGTGGTGAACAGCCGGACGTCCGCCTCGGTGATCGCGTCACCCATCAGGTACCGCTGCCCGGCCAGCCGCTGCGACAACACGTCCAGCCGGGCGAACAGCGCCGCGTACGCCTCGTCGTACGCCTGCTGGGAGGTGGCGAAGCCGCACCGGTACACGCCGTTGTTGACGTCGGTGTGGATCTCGGCCATCAGCGCGTCCAACTCCGGACGCAGCGCGACCGGGTAGAGGTCGGGGGCGTCCGGGGCGTGCAGGCGTCGCCACTCGGTGGAGAGGTCGAGGGTGAGCTGCGGATAGTCGTTGGTGACCACCCGGCCGGTGAGCGTGTCCACCAGCGCGGGCACGGTCACCCGGCCGGTGTAGTCCGCGTCGGTCGCCAGGTACGCCTCGGACAGGAAACCGATGCCCAGCGCCGGGTCGAAGCCGTCCGGGTCGAGGGTGAACCGCCAGCCGCGTTCGTCGCGGATCGGGTCGACCGTGCCCAGCGAGATCACCCCGTCCAGGCCGAGCAGGCCCCGCACGATCATGGCCCGGTGCGCCCACGGGCAGGCCCGGCACCAGATCAGCCGGTACCGGCCGGCCTCCAGCGGCCAGCGTCCCTGCTCGTCCGGTCCGCCGCCCTCGGGCGAGGTGGAGTGCGGGGTGACCCGGCCGGTGAACCGGTTGGGCTGGCGGACGAACGCCCCACCGCCGGAGGTCTCTGCGCTGAACTGGGCCCGGGTCATACCGCCAACCTATCCGGCGGAGGCCCGCCCGACCTGGTGTGCGACCCGGCCGGGGCGGCGTCCGGCGCGGGCGTGGATATCCTGACGGCGGGTGTCCCCACGTGACCCGGGTGACACCGGGACCGCCAGCCCCTTCCCACCCCCGAAGGACGTGCGTCGATGAGTGTGGCCTACCTCGTGTCCGGAGTCCGTACCCCGATCGGCCGCTACGCCGGCGCCCTCGCCGGGGTGCGCCCCGACGACCTGGCCGCCCACGTGCTGCGGGAACTGGTCGCCCGACACCCGACGGTGGACTGGGCCCGGGTCGACGACGTGGTGCTGGGCTGCGCCAACCAGGCCGGTGAGGACAACCGCAACGTGGCCCGGATGGCGGCGCTGCTGGCCGGCCTGCCGCAGGAGGTGCCGGGCAGCACCGTCAACCGGCTCTGCGGCTCCGGCCTGGACGCGCTGGCCACCGCCGCCCGGGCCGTGGTGGCCGGGGAGGCCGACCTGGTGCTCGCCGGTGGCGTCGAGAGCATGAGCCGGGCCCCGTTCGTCATGCCGAAGGCCGCCACGCCGTATTCGAGGGCCGCCGAGGTGTACGACACCACCCTCGGCTGGCGGCTGGTCAACCCGCTGATGGAGGCGGGGTGGGGGATCGACTCGATGCCGGAGACGGCCGAGAACGTCGCCGCCGAGTTCGGCGTCGACCGGCGCTCGCAGGACGAGTTCGCGCTGCGTTCCCAGCTGCGGGCCGCCAAGGCGCAGGCCGACGGCCGGTTCGCCGAGGAGATCGTGCCGGTGACCGTGCCGGCCGGTCGCCGGGACACGACACTGGTCGAGGTCGACGAGCATCCCCGGGAGACCACGCTGGCGAAGCTGGCCGCGCTGCCCACCCCGTTCCGGGCCGGCGGCACCGTCACCGCGGGCAACTCCTCCGGGGTCAACGACGGCGCGGTGGCCCTGCTGGTCGCGTCCGAGGCGGCGGTGGCCCGGTACGGCCTGAGCCCGCTCGCCCGGGTCAGCGGCGCGGCGGCGGCAGGCGTACCGCCCCGGATCATGGGGATCGGGCCGGTGCCGGCCACCCGCCGGCTGCTCGACCGGCTCGGTGTCGCCCTCGCCGACGTGGACGTCGTCGAGCTGAACGAGGCGTTCGCCGCGCAGGGGGTCGCGGTGCTGCGCGAACTGGGCCTGCCGGAGGACGCCGAGCACGTCAACCCGAACGGCGGGGCGATCGCCCTGGGGCATCCGCTCGGGGCCAGCGGGGCCCGGCTGGCGTTGACCGCCGCCCTGGAACTGCGCCGCCGGGGCGGTCGGCGGGCCCTGGCGACCATGTGCGTCGGGGTGGGTCAGGGCATCTCGCTGGTGCTGGAATCCGTCGACTGATCCGGCCGGACGCGCCGTGGTGGCCTGTGGTGCGCGGGTGGACGCAGCGTGACCACGGCCCACCCGGCGCGTCCGACCTGCCGGTCCGGGCACAGATCGGGCTCGGCTGATCTCCCGTACCTGGGCGGACGGGCCTAGAGTGGTCAGCACCACACGATCCGCGGGTCGGCCGGTGCGGCTCCGCGTGCCCGCGCACGCCGTCGACACCGGTGCCCTCCCGCACCGCGGCGACGAACTGGGGGCCAGGCAGAGATGCAGACGCCGGACGGACTTCCCGCCGAGATCGACCTGAGCCGGCCCAGCGCCGCCCGGGTCTACGACTACTTCCTCGGCGGCGCGCACAACTTCGAGATCGACAGGCGGCTCGCCGAGCAGATCGCCAGCATGACCCCGAACCTCGCGGCCACCATGCGCTCCGGCCGGGAGTTCCTGCGCCGCGCCGTCCGGGTGCTGCTCGACGCCGGCATCGACCAGTTCCTCGACATCGGCTCGGGCATCCCCACAGTCGGCAACGTCCACGAGGTCGCCCAGGCCGCCGACCCGCAGGCCCGGATCGTCTACGTCGACATCGACCCGGTCGCCGTGGCGCACAGCCGCGAACTGCTCACCGGCAACGACCGGGCCGTCGCCGTGCACGCCGACCTGCGCGAGCCGAAGGTGATCCTGGACGAGGCCCGGTCCAGCGGCCTGATCGACTTCGACCGTCCGCTGGGCATCCTGCTCGCCGGGGTGGTGCACTTCGTTCCCGACGCCGACCGCCCGGCCGACATCCTCGCCACCCTACGGGCCGCCGCCGCACCCGGCAGCTTCCTGGTCATCTCCCACTCCACCTTCGAGGACCAGCCCCAGGAGATGCTCGACGCGCAGCGGCTCTCGGCGCGCACCGACACCGAGATCACCCTGCGGTCCCGCGCCGAGATCACCGGTTTCTTCGGCGACTGGACGCTGCTCGCGCCGGGTGTGGTGCACATGCCGCTGTGGCGGCCCGACTCCCCGTCCGACGTGGACGACCACCCCGAGCGGTTCGGGGCGTTCGGCGGCGTCGCCCGGTACGACCGTCCCGCCGGCTGAGCCGACCATGTCCGCCGTTCCGGACCCCGGCGGCACCGACGCGTCCCGTCCGGGCGCCCAGGGCTACGCCGCCGACTGGGCACGGGCGGTCCGCCGGCTCGGGTTCGTGCCGATGAGCACGGACGAGACCGAGCGGCTGCTGCTGGCGCACACCGTACGACTGGTGCAGGCCCTGCTCGCCGAGGAGTTCTCCGCTGCCCCGGCGGAGGAGGTGGGCCGGGCGCTGGTGGAGGCGCACCTGACCGAACCGCGCATCCTGGACTGGTCGGTACGGGCACTCGGCGAACAGTTGCCGCAGCGGGTGCTGCCCCCGGACGACCCGCCGCCCGACCTGGCCGTCCGGGTGGCCGCGTTGCAGGGCGGGCTGGCCGCCGGTTTCGGCCGGGCGCTGCGCGACCGTACCTTCAGCCAGCAGGAGCGGATCGCGCGGTCGGCCTGGCAGGCGCGGGACTCGGTGGAGCGGGCGTTGCGCGACAGCGAGGCGCGGTTCCGGGCGGTCTTCACCGGGGCGGTCATCGGCATCGGGCTCGCCGGCATCGACGGTCAGATCATCGAGGTCAACCAGTCCTTCGCCGACATGCTCGGCTACACCCCTGAGGAACTGCGGCAGACCAACGTCGCGTCGCTGTTCCACCCCGACGACGCGGCCGGGATGTGGGAGCTGTACCAGGAGCTGATCGAGGGCAAGCACGACAGCGTCCGGGTGGAGAAGCGCTACTACCGCAAGGACGGCAGCGTCGTCCTGACCGACCTGGCCGTCTCGCTGATCCGGCACGACGACGGCCGCCCCCGGTTCACGGTGGCGATGATCGAGGACATCACCCAGCGGTACGAACTCCAGCAGCGGCTGCGGTTCCAGGCCCTGCACGACCCGCTCACCGGCCTGCCCAACCGGACGCTGTTCTTCGAGAAACTCGGCCAGGTCTTCGCCGACGCCGGGCCCGAGCAGCGGATCGGCGTCTGCTTTCTCGACCTGGACGGCTTCAAGGCGGTCAACGACAGTCTCGGCCACGACCTCGGCGACCGGCTGCTGGTCACCATCGCCCGCCGGTTGTCCGACTGCGTCATCGGCCAGGGGCACCTGGTGGCCCGGATGGGTGGCGACGAGTTCGTCATCCTGGTCAACGGCGGCGAGGGCATCGACGACGCGGTCGGTGTCGCCGAGTTGGCGCTCGCCGCGGTGGCCGCGCCGGTGCTCGTCGGCGACCACCAGCTCGCCGTCTCGGCGAGCGTCGGGGTGGTCGAGTGCCCGGCCAGCGAGACCAGCGTCTCCGAGCTGATGAAGGCCGCCGACACCACGCTGTACTGGGCCAAGGCGGAGGGCCGGGGCCGCTGGGCGGTGTACGACCCGGAGCGCAGCGCCGCCGACATCGCCCGGTCCGCGCTGGCCGCCGGCCTGCCGGCGGCACTGGACCGGGGCGAGTTCGTGGTCCACTACCAGCCGATCGTCTCCCTGCTGGACGGCTCGATGCTCGCGGTGGAGGCGCTGGTCCGCTGGGCGCACCCGGAGCGGGGCCTGGTCGGCCCGGACCGGTTCATCGGGCTGGCCGAGGAGACCGGGCTGATCGTCAGACTGGGCGAGTGGGTGCTGCGGCAGGCGTGCCGCGACGCCCGTGCCTGGCACCGGGAGTTCCCGGAGGCCAGACTGGTGGTCAGCGTCAACCTGGCCGCCCGGCAGGCCGACGATCCGGCCATCGTGGACACGGTCGCCAGCGCGCTGGGTCGCACCGGCCTGCCGGCGGAACTGTTGCAGCTGGAGCTGACCGAGAGCGCCGTGATGGGCACCGCCGGGGAGCCGTTACGGTCGTTGTACCGGTTGGCGGATCTGGGCGTACGGCTGGCCATCGACGACTTCGGCACCGGCTACTCGAACCTGGCGTACCTGCGGCGGTTGCCGATCCACTGCCTGAAGCTGGCCGGCCCGTTCGTCGAGGGCATCCGGGGTGACGGCGCCGACTCCTCACCCGACCACCGGGACGAACGGATCGTCGACGCCCTGGTCCGGTTGGCGCACGCGTTGGAGCTGTCGGTGACCGCCGAGGCGGTGGAGACGGGGGAGCAGGCCGAACGGCTGCGGGCGTTGCGCTGCGACACCGGGCAGGGCCGCTGGTTCGGCCCGCCCGCCCCGGCGGACCAGATCACCGCCCGGCTGCGCGGGGAGACGACTGAGTGAACTGCTCCCCGGCCGGTTCGGGGTGGGGCGGCTGTCGGGTGCGGGCGGCCGGCGGGGAGACCGGTGCTCTGGCATGGTGACGACGTGACCGGGGGACCGGGCGGGGGAGAGGTGGCGGGGTGAGCCTGACCGACGGTGGGACGGCGGTCTCGGTGATCGCGGCGATCGCGATCGTCGCCGGGCTGGCCGGGGTGGTGGTGCCCGGTCTGCCGGCGCTGCCGCTGTGCTGGGGCGGGGTGCTGCTCTGGGCGGTCTTCGGCGGTGCCGGGCCGGGACGCTGGGCGGTGCTCGCCGCGGCCACGGTGGTCGCCGCCGGCGGTGTGGTGATCAAGTACGCCTGGCCGGGGCGCAACCTCAAGCGCACCGGGGTGCCCACGTCGTCGCTGCTCGTGGGGGGCCTGCTCGGGCTGGTCGGGTTCTTCGTCATCCCGGTGATCGGCCTGGTGATCGGGTTCGTGGGCGGGGTGTGGGGGGCCGAACGGCTGCGGCTGGGCAGCAACCAGCTCGCCTGGCCGGCGACGGTGCAGGCGTTGAAGGCGGCCGGCCTGTCGATGCTCGTGGAGTTCCTGGCCGGCCTGGTGATCGCCGCCCTCTGGGTGGCCGGCCTCCTCTTCACCTGACCACCCACGAAAGCGGCCGTCTTGATCGACTCGGTTGGGTCGATGTTGCGGTATCCGGTCGCCGGGACACCGCAACAATGGCCCAGGCGAGTGGATCAAGACGGGAGGCGGAGCGGGACGCCCGGTCGGGTACGGCACGACGCCGTACGTGAGAGAGAGGTGGGCGTCCCGCGCCGCCGTGGTGCCGGGCTCCTGCCGAGTGCCCGGCGTCGGCCCGTCGCGATCGGGCCTGGTCACGGGCTCAAGCATGCGTCGGTGCGGGGCCCGGGGCAACCTGATTACCGTCCGGCCGGGGCGACGTGATTCAACGGGTTCGGCACCGGTGACGGATTGACCGTCGTGATCGGCGGGACGAGACTCGGGCGCACCCGGGGATCACCCGGGCAGT
Organism: Micromonospora cynarisoli; assembly: GCF_030518815.1. Lineage (NCBI taxonomy): Bacteria > Bacillati > Actinomycetota > Actinomycetes > Micromonosporales > Micromonosporaceae > Micromonospora > Micromonospora cynarisoli. The sequence goes on from NZ_CP130426.1 coordinate 6,475,914, forward strand.
TCCGGGTACCACCTCAGGGAGGTGTGCTGTGGCCACAACGCCCCCGCCGACCACCGGGCAACCGCCGACCGCCGGGAAAGAGCAACCGCCGACCGCCGGGCAACCGCACGCGCCGGACGACGACGCCCGACGACTCGCCGAACTCGGCTACCAGCAGGAGTTGCGCCGCACGTGGAGCGGCTTCTCGAACTTCGCCATCTCGTTCTCGATCATCTCGATCCTGGCCGGCTGTTTCACCACCTTCGGTCAGGCGTGGAACAACGGTGGGCCGGTCGCCATCTCCTGGGGCTGGCCGCTGATCTCGCTGTTCATCCTGATCATCGGGTTCTGCCTGGCCGAACTGGTCTCGGCGTACCCGACGGCCGGGGGGATCTACTGGTGGGCGGCGAAGATGGGCAGGCCGGTGCACGGCTGGTTCACCGGCTGGCTCAACCTGATCGGCCTGGTAGCGGTCACCGCGTCGGTGGACTACGGCTGCGCCACCTTCCTCAACCTCACCCTGTCGGCGCTCTTCGACGGGTGGGAGGGGACGCTGCGGCAGGCGTTCGTCCTGTTCGTGATCATCCTGGCCCTGCACGGGCTGATCAACATCTTCGGGCACCGGATCATCGACGTACTCCAGAACGTCTCGGTCTGGTGGCACGTGGCCGGCGCCGCCGTCGTGGTGGCCATCCTGCTGCTGGTGCCCGACCGGCACCAGAGCTTCCAGTTCGTGTTCACCGAGCGGTTCAACAACTCCGGATTCGGCGACGGCGACACCGGCGGGTTGACGTTCTGGTTCTACGTGCTGCCGCTGGGATTCCTGCTCACCCAGTACACGATCACCGGATTCGACGCCTGCGCGCACGTGTCCGAGGAGACCCGGGGCGCGTCGCAGGCCGCCGCCAAGGGATTGTGGCGGTCGATCTTCTATTCGGCGGTGGGCGGTTGGATACTGCTGCTGGCGTTCCTGTTCGCCGCCACCGACGTGGACGCGATCAACGCGGCCGGCGGATTCTCCGGCGCCATCTTCGAATCCGCGCTGACCCCGTTCTTCTTCAAGACGGTCATCATCATCTCCACCATCGGGCAGTTCTTCTGCGGGATGAGCTGCGTGACCTCGATGAGCCGGATGACGTACGCGTTCAGCCGGGACCGGGCGGTGCCGGGCTGGCGGCTGTGGTCGAAGGTCGACCGCAACGGCACCCCGGCCAACGCGATCATCGGGGCGACGCTCGCCGGTCTGGTGCTCACCCTGCCGGCGCTCTACGAGAGCCCGTCCGGCATCCCGGTCGCCTTCTACGCGGTGGTGTCGGTGGCGGTGATCGGCCTCTACCTCTCCTTCGTCATCCCGATCGCGCTGCGGCTGCGCCTCGGCGACCGGTTCGAGCCCGGCCCGTGGACGCTCGGCCGGAAGTACCGGCTGCTCGGCTGGATCGCGGTGGTCGAGATCGCCGTCATCGCGGTCTACTTCGTGCTGCCGATCGTGCCGGCCGGGGTGCCCGGAAACCCGGAGTTCAGCTGGTCGGCGGTGAACTACGCGCCGCTGGCCGTCGGTGGGGTGCTGCTCGGGGTGGGCATCTGGTGGTACGCCTCGGCCCGTAGGTGGTTCACCGGCCCGCGCCGGACGGTCGACGTACCGGCGGCACCGGCGGCGGACGCCGCACCGGCCGACGGGCCGGCCTGACCGCGAGCCTTCCGGGGTGACCACGACAGCCCCCGGCCGGAGCCCTGACGGGTTCCGGCCGGGGGCGGCCCGGGGGGCGTCAGAGGGTGATGCTGTTGCTGAAGGTGAGCGGGATGAAGGTGGTCGGGCCGCCGTAGGTCCAGGTGATGAAGGCGTCCGCGCCCGTCTTGTACTCGCCGCTGGACCGGGGGTACTCGGTGTCGGCGGTCGTGGTGGTGGTGCCGTAGTTCGTGTAGGTGTTGTAGGTGACCTGGGTGCCGTAGCGGAACAGGGCCACCTCGACCTGGGCCGCGTAGACGGGGTAGGTGCACCGGACCGTGGCCAGGCCCTCCTCGCCGCCGCCGTACGGGCCGCCGTAGTAGACGAACGGGGTGCTCGGGGTCAGCGTGCAGGTGACGGTGATGGAACCGACCGTCCCGGTCACCGAGGTCGAGGCGAGGGTGCCGGCGGAACCCGCCGACCTGCCGGTGGCCCCGGTGGAGAGCGGCGCGAGGCGACCGGCCCCCGCGCCGCCGGTGGCGGACGATCCGGCCGCCGGCTGCGCGGCGTCGGCCCCGGCGGCGCGGGGGGCTGCCTGGGTCGGGCTGGACACCGCGAGCAGCGCGGCGGAAACGGCGATCGCCACCAGGGCGGCGAGGGCCCGGGGCTTCCCACTGGGACGTACTCTCGTCATTACGCGTCCTTCGGTGCGTCGTGATGGAGCAGTTCGGGTATTTCTGGGCCGGCCCGGTGCGACCGAGGGGGCCGGACATCCGCTCTCCGGTGATCCGGTCGACGCATTGCGCGCGAATGCGCAGCCGGTCGGGGAAAGTGGTCGTGCGGATCGGCCGACAGAATGCCGTGTGTCGCACCGGCCGGTTCAAATTCTGGCAAGGGTTCCAACTTCCACGCAAGGTCGCCGCGCGATTACCGATCGGTGTTGTCGGCTATGTGTCCGAACGGATGAGTGGCGTGTCGTGGCGCTTCTTTCCCGCCTTTGGGAAAAGCATTTCCGTCGTTGTGCGTACGACAGTTTCCGCTCGTTCCGCGCGGCAGGGTCGCGTCGGTCGCGGGCCTGCCGGGCCACGGGCGGGCGCTCGCGGGCCGGGTCGCCGGGTCCGGACCGGGACCGACCGGACCACCCCGGCCCGGGGGTTTGCCGGCCCGCCCGGACGGGGCATTGACGGTGATCCGCTCGGCCCGGTAGACCTTGGTGATGGAGGCGCACGGATGAGGAAAGCCCCGCTCACGCTGGAACAGCTCCGGGTCGCCGTCGCCGAGGGCGAGATCGACACGGTGGTGCTCGCCCTGACCGACATGCAGGGCCGCCTCCAGGGCAAACGGTTCCACGCCCCGTTCTTCCTCGACCAGGTGGTCGCCAACGGCAGCGAGGGCTGCAACTACCTGCTCGCCGTGGACGTCGACATGAACACCGTCGACGGGTACGCCATGTCGAGCTGGGAACGCGGCTACGGCGACTTCGCCATGCGCCCCGACCTGTCCACCCTGCGCCGGATGCCGTGGCAGCCGGGCAGCGTCCTGCTCCTGGCCGACCTGGAGTGGCTGGACGGCTCCGGCCCGGTGGTCGCCTCGCCCCGGCAGATCCTGCGCCGGCAGCTCGACCGGCTGGCCGACCACGGGCTGACCGCGTACGCCGGCACCGAGCTGGAGTTCGTCCTCTACCGCGACTCGTACGAGGAGGCGTGGCGGCGCGGCTACCGCGACCTCACCCCGGCCAACCAGTACAACGTGGACTACTCGCTGCTCGGCACCGCCCGGGTGGAGCCGCTGCTGCGCCGCATCCGCACCGAGATGGCAGGTGCCGGGCTGACCCCGGAGAGCGCCAAGGGCGAGTGCAACCTCGGCCAGCACGAGATCGCCTTCCGCTACGACGAGGCGGTGGCCTGCGCCGACCACCACGTGATCTACAAGAACGGGGCGAAGGAGATCGCCGCCCAGGAGGGCGTGTCGATCACGTTCATGGCCAAGCCGAACGCGCGGGAGGGCAACTCCTGCCACATCCACTTCTCGCTGCGCGACGTCGACGGCCGCTCGGCGCTGCTCGGCGACGGGCCGGCGCAGCTCAGCGTCACCGGGCAGCGGGTGCTGGCCGGGCTGCTCGCCACCATGCGGGAGATGAGCGTCCTGTTCGCCCCGAACATCAACTCCTACAAGCGCTACCAGCCCGGCTCGTTCGCGCCGACCGCGCTGCGCTGGGGCACCGACAACCGCACCTGCGCGCTGCGGCTGGTCGGCCACGGGCAGGGGATGCGGGTGGAGAACCGGGTGCCCGGCGCGGACGTCAACCCGTACCTGGCGATCGCCGCCCTGGTCGCTGGGGCGGTGCACGGCATCGAACAGGAGTTGGAGCTGGCCGACGAGTGCACCGGCAACGCCTACGACGACCCGGCCGCCGAACGCGTCCCGCCCACCCTCCGCGACGCCCTGACCCTCTGGCAGCACTCCGAGACCGCCAGGTCGGCCTTCGGCGAAGAGGTACACGCCCACTACGCCAACCTGGCAAAGGTCGAGCTGGCCGCCTTCGACGCCGCCGTCACCGACTGGGAACTAACCCGTGGCTTCGAACGCCTCTAACCCCCACCCCCACCCCCCTTTCCGCGTCGATCTTGGAGTTGTGGTGGACGATGTGTGGCGGTATGTGGTTTGTGCGGGGCACCACAACTTCATGATCGACGGGGAAAGGGGTGGGGCGTGACGCGGGTGGTTGATCCGGCCAGTGGGGATGTGGTCGCGGAGGTGGTGGGGGTCGGGCTGGGGGAGGTGGATGCGGCGATCAGGCGGGCGGAGGTTGCCTTTGCGTCGTGGCGGGGGGTTGCGCCGGGGGAGCGGGGGCGGATCCTGCGGCGGTTCGCCGGGCTGGTCGACAGCCACCTGGAGGAGTTGGCGCGGCTGGAGGTGCGCAATGCCGGGCACACCATCGGCAACGCGCGCTGGGAGGCCGGCAACGTCCGCGACGTCCTCGACTACTACGCGGGGGCGCCGGAGCGGCTGACCGGGCAGCAGATCCCGGTGCCCGGCGGCTGGGACGTCACCTTCCACGAACCGCTCGGCGTGGTCGGGGTGATCGTGCCGTGGAACTTCCCGATGCCGATCGCCGCCTGGGGTTTCGCCCCGGCGTTGGCCGCCGGCAACACGGTCGTGCTCAAACCCGCCGAGCTGACCCCGCTGACCGCGCTGCGCCTGGCCGAGTTGGGGCGCGACGCCGGCCTGCCGGAGGGGGTGTTCACCGTGCTGCCCGGCCGGGGCGACGTGGTCGGCGAACGGTTCGTCACCCATCCGGCCGTGCGCAAGGTCTGCTTCACCGGCTCGACCGAGGTGGGCACCCGGATCATGGCCGGCTGCGCGGCCCAGGTGAAGCGGGTCACCCTGGAGTTGGGCGGCAAGAGCGCCAACCTGGTCTTCGCCGACGCCGACCTCGAGAAGGCGGCGGCCACCGCGCCGTACGCCGTGTTCGACAACGCCGGCCAGGACTGCTGCGCCCGCTCCCGCATCCTGGTCCAGCGCCCGGTCTACGACAGGTTCCTGGAACTGCTCGAACCGGCGGTCCGGGCGGTGCGGGTGGAGGACCCGGCCGCCGAGACCGCCGAGATGGGCCCGCTGATCTCCGCAGCCCACCGGGACCGGGTCGCCGGCTACCTCGACGGCGCGACTGTCGCGTTCGCCGGCACCCGCCCCGACGGCCCCGGCTTCTGGCACGCCCCGACCGTGCTGCTCGCCGACTCCCCGGCCGACCGGCACTGGCGGGAGGAGATCTTCGGGCCGGTCGTCTCGGTGCTCCCCTTCGACGACGAGGCCGACGCGGTCCGGCTCGCCAACGACACCGAGTACGGACTGTCCGGCTCGATCTGGACCCGGGACGTCGGCCGGGCGCTGCGGCTGGCCCGCGCGGTCCAGGCGGGCAACCTGAGCGTCAACTCGCACTCCTCGGTGCGCTACTGGACCCCGTTCGGTGGGATGAAGCGCTCCGGGCTCGGCCGTGAGCTGGGCCCGGACGCGTTGCACGCGTTCACCGACGTCAAGAACGTCTTCATCGGCACGGAGGAGTGAGGCGCGTGCAGGGTCGGCTACAGGACCGGGTCGCCGTGGTGACCGGGGCGGGCAGCGGGATCGGGTTGGCCACCGTCCGGCGGTTCGCCGCCGAGGGGGCCCGGGTGGTCTGCGTCGACATCGACGACGAGGCCGGCGGGCGGGCGGCCGAGGAGGTCGACGGGGAGTACGTGCACACCGACGTCGCGGACGAGGCGGCCGTGCGGGACCTCTTCGACGGGGTGGCGCAGCGGCACGGCCGGGTCGACGTGGCGTTCAACAACGCCGGCATCTCCCCACCCGACGACGACTCGATCCTCGACACCGGGCTGGACGCCTGGGAGCGGGTGCTGCGGGTCAACACCACGAGCGTCTACCTGTGCTGCAAGTACGCGATCCCGCACATGCGTCGGCAGGGCAAGGGTTCGATCATCAACACCGCCTCCTTCGTGGCGTTGATGGGGGCGGCCACCTCGCAGATCGCGTACACCGCGAGCAAGGGCGGGGTGCTGGCGATGACCCGGGAGCTGGGCGTGCAGTTCGCCAGGGAGGGCATCCGGGTCAACGCGCTGTGCCCCGGCCCGGTCGCCACCCCGCTGCTGCTGGAGCTGTTCGCCGCCGACCCGGAGCGGGCCGCCCGCCGGCTGGTGCACGTGCCGATGGGCCGGTTCGGCGCACCGGAGGAGATCGCCGCCGCGGTGGCGTTCCTGGCCAGCGACGACGCGTCGTTCATGACCTCCGCGCAGTTCGTCGTCGACGGCGGCATCACCGGCGCGTACGTCACCCCGCTGTGAGCCGGTCCGCCGGGCGTCCGGCGCGTCCGCTGATCGGGATCACCGGGTACGTCGAGCCGGCGAGCTGGGCCGTCTGGCGGGACGTGCCGGCGTCGCTGATCCCGCAGGCGTACGTCCGCTCGGTGACCGCCGCCGGGGGCCGGGCCGTGGTGCTGCCCCCTGACGACCTGGACGCCGACGTGGTCGACGTGCTGGACGGGCTGCTGCTGGCCGGCGGCGCGGACGTCGGCCCGGAGCGCTACGGGCAGCCGGTGGACCCGCGTACCGAGCCGCGGCCCGACCGGGATGCCGGGGAGTCGGCCCTGCTGGCCGCCGCCCTCGCCGTGGACCTGCCGGTGCTGGGGGTGTGCCGGGGCATGCAGTTGCTGGCCGTCGCGTACGGCGGGTCGCTGCACCAGCACCTGCCGGACGTGGTGGGCCACGACCGGCACCGCCCCGCCCCGGGGGTGTACGGGGCGCATCCGGTCCGGTTCGCGCCGGGGACCCGGACGGCGTCGGTGCTGGCCGGGGTGGACCGGGTCAACTCGTACCACCACCAGGCGGTGGCCGATCCGGGGCGGCTCACGGTCACCGGCTGGGCCGACGACTCGGTGGTGGAGGCGGTGGAGGACCCGGCGCGGCGGTTCCTGCTCGGGGTGCAGTGGCATCCGGAGAACGACGACGACCCGCGTCCGGTGAGCGCCCTGGTGAGGGCGGCCCGGGACCGCTGATCCATCCCGTCAGTTGGGAAGGCTGTCTCGAAATGCGGTCGGCGGCGGCAGGATGACCGCATGGGGACCGTGTATCCGGCGCTGGACGGGCGACTGCGGGAGTTCGTCGAGGCGCAGCCGATGTTCTTCGTGGCCACCGCGCCCAGCGGCAGTGAGGGGCACGTCAACGTCTCACCCAAGGGCATGCGGGGCACCTTCGTCGTGCTCGGCCCGCACCGGGTGGCCTGGCTGGACTACCACGGCAGCGGCGCGGAGACGATCGCCCACCTGCGCGACAACGGCCGGATCACGCTGATGTTCTGCGCCTTCGACGGCCCGCCGAAGATCGTCCGGCTGCACGGGCGGGGCGTCGCCACCCCGGTCACCGACCCCGGCTTCGGCGCGCTGCTGGCCGACTTCCCCGAGCCGCCCGACGTGCACGCCGTGCGGGCGGTGATCGGGGTGACCGTGGACCGGGTCAGCGACTCCTGCGGCTACGCGGTGCCCCTGATGGACTACCGGGCCGACCGGGACCTGTTGCTCACGTCACACTCCCGGCGCACCGCCGAGGATCTGGTCACCTACCGGGCGACCAAGAACGCGGCCAGCATCGACGGCCTGCCGATCTTCTGACCGGACGACCCCTCATCGTGCGCTGTCGGACAGATGACGGCAGGATGAGGCACGGGTTACCAGCGTCCGTCCGAACCTTTGCGTTACGTTCCTGATCCGTCGGGGTAGAAGACGGACGCGACCGGCGGTGAGCCGAGGCGTTATGGGGGGCACGACCGGCCGAAGCAGGGGGCGCGGATGAGCTCGGCCCGTGGGGGCGAGGACGGACGAGGGCTGTCCGCTCTGTCGTCCGCCGACCGCGCCCTGCCGCCGTGGCTGGCCGGGGCGTTCGCGGCCGGTGGCGAGATGGGCCGCAGGCTGGGCGAACACGACTGGGCGGCCAGTCCGCTCGGCGGCCCCGACGCCTGGCCGGCGGCGCTGAGCCACGCGATCGGCATGATGCTCTCCTCGCGGGCCCAGATCGTGATGTTCTGGGGCCCCGACCAGTTGGCCTTCTACAACGACGCCTACCGGCCCACCATCGGCGACAAGCACCCGGTCGCGCTCGGCCGGCCGGCCCGGGAACACTGGGCCGAGACCTGGGACGTGCTCGGCCCCCTGCTCGACGGGGTACGCCGCAGCGGCGAGTCCTACCGGGGCGAGAACCACCCGTTCCTGCTCGACCGGCACGGCTTCGTCGAGCGGGTCTACTTCGACATCTCCTACGACCCGATCCGGGACGACGACGGCAGCGTCAACGGCGTCTTCTGCTTCGTCAACGAGACCACCGGCCGGGTCGTCGGGGAACGCCGGCTGCGGGCGCTGGCCGAACTCGGCTCCCGGCTCGGCGCGGCCGGCAGCATGGCCGAGCTGGGACGGGCCACGGCGGCCGTCCTCGACGGGCACCGGGCCGACGTCCCGTTCGCCCTGGTCTACCTGAACGACGAGACCGGCCGGCCGGTGCCGGCGGGGGTCAGCGGCATCGACCCCGCCCGGGTGCCGGCCGAGCCGCCGGCCGAGTTGGCCCGGGTCGCCGCCGACGGGGCCGCCGCCGAGATCGAGGTGGCCGAGCTGCTCGGCCCGGTGCCGGGCGACGTCGCCGCGCGCGCCCTGGTGCTGCCGCTCACCGCCACCAGCGAGCCCGCCGGGGCGCTGGTGGTCGGCCGGTCCGCCCGGCTGCCGTTCACCGACGAGTACCACGACTTCCTCGGCCTGATCGCCGCGCAGGTGTCCCGGGTGGTCGGCCAGCAGCGGGTGTACGAGCAGGAGCGGGCCCGCGCCGCCGAGCTGGCCGCGCTGGACCGTGCCAAGACCAACTTCTTCGCCAACGTCAGCCACGAGTTCCGTACCCCGCTGACCCTCGTCCTCGGTCCGCTGGAGGACATGCTGGCCGACCCGACGCTGCCCGCCGCGCACCTCGACCGGCTGACCGTGATGCACCGCAACGCGCTGCGCCTGCTCAGGCTGGTCAACACGGTGCTCGACTTCTCCCGGCTGGAATCCGGCCGGCTGGCCGCCCACTATCAGCCCACCGACCTGGCCGCGTACACCTCCCGGCTGGCCAGCACGTTCCGCTCCGCCACCGAGCGGGCCGGGCTGCGGCTCGTGGTCGACTGCCAGCCGCTGCCCGCGCCGGTCCTCCTGGACCGCGACATGTGGGAGAAGATCGTCTTCAATCTGCTCTCCAACGCGCTGAAGTTCACCTTCGACGGCGAGATCCGGGTCCGGGTGGCCGCGGTCGACGGCGCGGCACGGCTGGAGGTGACCGACACCGGGGTCGGCATCGCCGCCGAGGAGGTCCCGCACGTCTTCGAGCGGTTCCACCGGGTGCCCGGGGTCCGCTCGCGTACCCACGAGGGCACCGGGATCGGCCTGGCCCTGGTCCGCGAACTTGTCGACATGCACGGCGGCACGGTCGCCGCCACCAGCCGGGTCGACCACGGCACCACGGTCACGGTGACCGTCCCGTTCGGCTCCGCCCACCTGCCGCCCGACCGGGTCGCCGTCACCGCGCCGCCGCCCACCGCCGAGTCGGCGCAGGCGTCCCTCTACGTCGCGGAGACCGCCCTGTGGACCGACCGGCCCGATCCGGCCGGCCACGGGCGGCCCACCCCGGCCACCGGCGACCCCGGCCGGGCCGGCCGGGTCCTGCTCGCCGACGACAACGCCGACCTGCGTGAACACGTCACCCGGCTGCTCAGCCCCGAGTACGAGGTGGTGGCCGTGCCGGACGGCGCGGTGGCCCTGCGGGAGGCCACCGCGGGCCCGTTCGACCTGGTGCTCACCGACGTGATGATGCCCCGGCTGGACGGCTTCGGCCTGGTCACCGCGCTGCGCGCCAACCCGGCCACCCGGCACGTGCCGATCGTGCTGCTCTCCGCGCGGGCCGGTTCCGCCGAGGCGGTCGCCGGTCTCTCGGTGGGGGCCGACGACTACCTCACCAAGCCGTTCTCCGGCGCGGAGCTGATCGCCCGGGTCCGGGCCAACGTCGAGCTGGGCCAGTTGCGTGGGCAGATCATCCGCCGGCTCCGGGCGCTCGCCGACGCCGCCGTGGCGGTCAACACCGCGAAGTCGACCGCCGACGTGGTCCGGGTCGCCGCCCGGCACGCCCTGCACCTCGCCGAGGCGGCCCGGGTGTCGGTCACCACGGTCACCGGCGCGCGGCACGAGGCCGACGGCGGCGGCGTCAGCACCGACCAGCCGTCCCAGGTGCTGCCGCTGACCGGCAGCACCGGTGGGCAACTCGGCGAGCTGCGGGTCTGGCGTCGGGAGGGCGACGGCACCGAGCACGCCGCCCTCACCGAACTGGCCCGCCTGGTCGGCGTACGACTGGAGAACGCCCAGCTCTACGAGGCCGAGCACCGGATCGCCACCACGCTGCAGCACAGCCTGCTGCCGCGTTCGCTGCCCCAGCTGCCCGGCGCGGTGGTGGCCAGCCGCTACCTGCCCGGCAGCACCGACGTCGAGGTCGGCGGCGACTGGTACGACGTGATCGGCACCGGCGACGACGAGGTGGTGCTGGTCATCGGCGACGTGGTCGGCAAGGGCGTCCGGGCCGCCGCCGCGATGGGTCAGCTCCGCAACGGCCTGCGGGCCTACCTGCTGGAGGGCTACGACCCGGGGCAGGCGTTGACCCGGCTCAACCGGCTGGTCGGCTCGACCGAGCGGCAGTCGTTCGCGACCGTGTTCTGCCTCTCCTTCACCCCGCGCACCGGCCGGCTGCGGTATGCCAGCGCCGGTCATCCGTCCCCCCTGCTGATCCGAGGAGACGACGTGGCCTTCCTGCACGAGCGGGCCCTCGGGCCGCCCATCGGCGCGATCACCGGCACCGACTACCGCACCGTCGAGGGTGGACTCGCTCCCGGCGGGCGGCTGCTGCTCTACACCGACGGACTGATCGAGGACCGGCAGGCCGGCATCGACGCGGCGCTGGCCCAACTCCGGGCGGACGCCGCCGCGGGGGCCGGTGGCGGGCACGTCGCCGACCTGGTGGACGCCGTGGTGGAGCGGGTCGACGGGCGCGACCGGCACGACGATGTCGCGGTGCTGGCGTTGGAGGCCGCCGAGCTGAACCGGTTCGCGTTGCGGTTGCCCGCCGACCCGACCCGGCTCAGCGTGCTGCGCAAGCGGCTGGAGGACTTCCTGGTCGCGCACTCCGTCGGCGAGAACGACCTGTTCGACCTGATCGTCGCCGTGTCCGAGGCCGCCGCCAACGCCATCGAGCATCCGGTCGCGCCGGTGGAGCCGACGATCAGGGTCGAGGTGTCGATCGTCGACCGGACGGTGGTGGCGACGGTGCGCGACAGCGGCCGGTGGCGGGAGTCGACCGGGGCCGGGTTCCGGGGCCGGGGGCTCGCGCTGATCGAGGCGCTGGGCGAGCTGACGGTACGCCGTACCGACGAGGGGACCGAGGTGTCGCTGCGCCGCCGGCTGGCCGACTGAGCCGGGCCGGCGCGGCCCGGGTCAGAGCGGGCGCAGCCACTCCTGGCCGCCGAGGCCGGAGATCTCCAACACCCGGCTGACCTGCCGGGACGGGAACACGGTCAGCGCGCCGGGGAACCGCCTGGCGAGCTGGACCACCGCGTGGATGGCGGCGGAGTCGAAGAAGGTGACCGCGCGCAGATCGAGGGTGACCTGCCGGGCCGGCTCACGGAGGGTGGTCTGGACCATGGTGTCGGCGGTGGCCATGTCGACCTCGCCGGTCACCGTGACGCGGACGTGCTCCCCGGTGACCTCCGCGCGCGCGGAGAACACGGGCGGTGCGCCCCCTAGATCCACCCAGCCACCATTGCACAGCCAGGTGGTGACGGCAACAACCGCCGGGCCGTGCCGGAGGCCCCCCGCCCCACGGAGATAGGCTGTCGTCATGACCGTCCGTGCCCCGCTCACCCCCGGCACACTCTCCCCGTGGCGAGCGGTCCCCGACCACATCGCCCGCCCGGAGTACGTGGGCAGGAAGCAACCCCAGCAGTGGCGCGGCTCGCACGTGCAGACCCCGCAGACCATCGAGAAGATGCGGGTCGCCGGCCGGTTGGCGGCGCAGGCCACCCAGCTCGCGGGCGCGCACTGCAAGCCCGGGGTCACCACCGACGAGATCGACCGGGTGGTGCACGAGTTCCTCGTCGACCACGGCGCCTACCCGTCGACGCTGGGCTACCGGGGGTTCCCCAAGTCCTGCTGCACCAGCATCAACGAGGTCATCTGCCACGGCATCCCCGACTCGACCGTGCTCGCCGACGGTGACATCGTCAACGTCGACGTCACCGCGTACCTCGACGGGGTGCACGGCGACACCGACGCCACCTTCTGCGTGGGCGAGGTGAGCGAGGAGGCCCGGCTGCTGGTCGAGCGCACCCACGAGGCGATGATGCGCGGCATCCGGGCGGTGCGCCCCGGCCGGCAGATCAACGTGATCGGCCGGGTCATCGAGTCGTACGCCAAACGGTTCGGGTACGGGGTGGTCCGCGACTTCACCGGCCACGGCATCGGCGAGGCCTTCCACAGCGGCCTGTACGTGCCGCACTACGACAGCCCCCGGCCGACGGACATCATGGAACCGGGCATGACCTTCACCGTCGAGCCGATGATCACCCTCGGCACCTACCAGTACGACATGTGGGACGACGGCTGGACGGTCGTCACCAAGGACCGCAAGTGGACGGCCCAGTTCGAGCACACCATCGTCGTCACCGACGACGGCTTCGAGATCCTCACCCTGCCGTGACCGACACCCCGGCGGCGCTGCGCGAGGCGCACCACGCGGACGTGTCCGGCGGCTGGCTGCGGCCCGCCGTCTTCGGCGCGATGGACGGCCTGGTCACCAACATCGCCCTGATCGCCGGGGTCGGCGGCGGCGGCGTGTCGGCGCACAGCATCGTGCTCACCGGCACCGCCGGCCTGGTCGCCGGCGCCATCTCGATGGGGCTGGGCGAGTACACCAGCGTCCGGTCGGCCAACGAGCAGGTCGCCGCCGAGGTGGCCAAGGAACGCCGCGAGCTGGAACGCCACCCGGAGGCCGAGGCCCGGGAGCTGTCCGACGCCTGGGTGGCCCGGGGTCTGCCCCGTGACCTGGCCAACCAGGTCGCCGAGGCGGTACGCCGCAACCCGGAGGAGGCGCTGCGGGTGCACGTCCGGGAGGAACTGGGTGTCGACCCCGACGAACAACCGAGCCCCTGGGCGGCGGCGATCTCGTCGTTCCTCTGCTTCTCCGTCGGCGCGCTGATCCCGCTGCTGAGCTACCTGCTCGGCTCCACCAGCCTGGCGCTGGCGCTCGCCGTCGGCGGGGTGGGGCTCTTCGCGGCCGGGGCGGTCGTGGCCCGGTACACCCACCGCCCGTGGTGGGCCGGCGGCCTGCGTCAGCTGCTGCTCGGCGCGGCGGCGGCCGGCGCGACCTACCTGATCGGGATGTTCATCGGGGTGCAGGGCGGCCTCGGCTAGACCGTCGCGGCCGGCCCGGCCGGTCGTCGCGGTCGGCCCCGGCTGAGCTTCGGCTCAGCCGGTGAGCAGGTCGTCCACCGTGCCGTCGACCGGGCGGCCCCGGGCGGCCAACTCCTCGGCCTGCCCGGTCAGCACCCGTCCCACCTCGGTCATGTCCGCGCCGGCCAGCCCGGTACGCCGTACCGCGTCGCCCGGGTCACGGAAGTAGGTGCGGCTGAGCAGGCCGCTGACCGTGGCCGCCGCCAGCCGCGCCTCACCCAGCATCACCAGCGCCTGGTCGGTCTCGTACCACGCGGCGAGCCGGGCCGCGCGGGCGTGCGCCGCCCAGCCCCGGTACCAGGCGTCCCGGGCGGCGGCGCTGAATTCGGCCGGCCGGGCCCGGGCCAGCCGGCCCAGGTGCTCGTCGCGCAGGGTGCGCAGCCAGCCGGTCGGGTCGTACAGCGCGACGGTGGTGACGTACCGGTCGGCGGTCAGCGGCCAGGCCTGGGTCAGCGTCCGGGCCCGCCGCAGGTAGCCGTCGGCGTCGGCCACGGTCAGCCCGACCAGCACCCCGTCCACCCGCCGGGTCGACGGGGCCGGCCCGCCGCCCGCCCGGTAGGTGACCAGCAGCAGACCGACCTCGGCGTCCCCGCCACCGTCGTCGTCGCCGTGCGCCAGCGGACCGTGCACGGCCACCGCCAGGATGTCCGCCGGGAAGCGTCGCCGCGCCGCGTCGGCCGTCCGCCCGGCGACCTGCCAGCGCGGATCGTCCAGGTCCACCCCGGCCGCCGGCTCCGGTACGGTCACGGCAGGTCGGGACCGGTCGGGGCCAGCCGGAAGATGTGGATCTCCCGGCCGCCGGCCCGCTGCACGTACGTCCGGTACGCCGGCCACTCGGTGACCAGCAACTGCCAGAGCCGTTCCCGCTCGGCCCCGGTCGCCAGGTCGGCGCGGACGGCGAGCCGGCGACCCTTGACGGCGACCTCCGCCTGCGGCCGGGCGAGCAGGTTCAGCACCCAGCCGGGCTGGTGCCGCTGACCCCAGTTGGAACCGATCACCACGAACCCGTCGCCGTCCGGCACGTACAGCAGGGGGTTGCTGCGCGGCAGGCCGGAGCGGTGTCCGGTGGTCGTGATGATCAGCGAGGGAACCAGCCCCAGCGCGACCACCCGCCCCCGGGTGAGCCGCCCCACCATCCGGTCGACGGGGACCAGCAGGCGCATGGTGGCACCGAACCACTCGTGGTGACCGAGCCGGCGGGTGAGGGTTCCGAGTACGGGCACCCGGTCAGTCTGCCCGGTCGACGCGGTGTCCGCACCCACCGCCTCCCGGCGGGCCGCTCAGTCCAGCCGGCGTTCGACCGCGAGGCGGGACCTGGTGAACAGGCCGGCACCGAGCATCGCCACCAGCGGCACCACCACCAGCACACCGAGGGTCTGCCAGGGCACCACCACCGGGTACGGCGTCTGGACCGGCCAGGTCTGCGCGTACTGGCGGTTCATCGAGGTCAGGATGATCAGGGCGGAGCCCAACCCGGCCGCGATGCCGAGCACCGAGCCCACCACGGCGATCACCCCCGCCTGGCAGAGCGAGAGCACCCGGCGTACCCGGGGACTGGCCCCCACCGCCGCGAGCGTGGAGAGATCCCGGCGGCCCTCCGCCGCGGCGAGCCCGGTGGCCACCCCGGCCGCGCCCAGGGTGATCACCCCGGAGCCGGCCGCCAGCAGGAGCAGCACCGACCGCTGCTCCGAGCGGGGCGGAACCCGTTCGATCTCCACCGACACCGGCAGCAACGGCCGAAGCGCGGTGACCACCCGGTCGAGTTGCGCGGTCGTCGGCGCCGACCCGGTGTCGACGGCGAAACCGACAGGCTCCGTGC
Organism: Micromonospora cynarisoli; assembly: GCF_030518815.1. Classification (NCBI taxonomy): domain Bacteria; kingdom Bacillati; phylum Actinomycetota; class Actinomycetes; order Micromonosporales; family Micromonosporaceae; genus Micromonospora; species Micromonospora cynarisoli. Next base: position 6,491,436 of record NZ_CP130426.1, read on the forward strand.
GCAGGCCGACCCGGGCGGCGGCGGCGGGGGAGAGCACCAGCCGGTCCACCGGCAGCCCGTCGCGCAGCAGGTGCCCGGGGAGCGTGACGGTGGTCGCCACCGGAGGGCGGAAGCCGTCGACCGACCGGTCGACCCGGACCGACACCCGGCCGTCGACCACGTAGCGGGGATCGGTCACCACCACGCCACCGGCCCGCAGCACGGCGGTCGCGGCCGCCACCTCGGTCGCCGGCGCACCGCTGAGCATCCCCAGCGCGGCACCGTCGTCGACCATGGCGGGCAGGTAGAAGCCGCTGACGATACGGACCGGCGGGACGCAGCGCGGGTCGGCCAGCGCCGCGCGGCGGGCCTCGGCCGTCCGGAGCGACTCCGTGTCGTACGGGCAGGCACGGCCGGCGGGCAGCACCGGCGCGACGGTGCAGTAGCCGCTCGGGTGCCGCGGGTCGGTGCAGCCGGGCACCGCCACCGGCAGCACCGCGTCGGTGCCCAGCTCGGCCCGGACGCGCTCGGTGATCAGCGGCAGCGGGGGCAGCGGGCCGGTGCCGTCCCGGTCGCCGCGCAGCAGCAGCACCCGGCCCGGCGGCATCCCCGGCTGCCACTCGTCCCGGTTACGGGCGTCGTCGCTGGCCACGTAGACGCCCAGGGCGACGCTGCCGGCGACGGCGGCCATCACCGCGGAGATGGCCGGGACGGCCGACGAGCGGTTGCGGCTGGCGTCGCGCAGCGCGATCCGGGGCGCGGGCGGCAGCAGCCGGCCGAGCCGGGCCAGCTGCCCGATCAGCGTGGGCGTGCAGAAGACCAGTCCCAGCTCACCCAGGATCAGCCCGGTGAGGATCACCGGGGTGTCGCCCCGGCCGGCGCCCAGGGCGGCGGCCCCGCTGCCCAGCACGGTCAGCGCCACCCCGATGAGCAGCCAGCGGCGGCGGTGCGGCGGTGCGGCCCGGCGACCGGCCAACCCGGCCACCACGTCCTGCCGGGCGGCGGTCAGCGCCGGGGCGAGCGCGGCCAGCACCCCGGCCAGCACGGCGACCGCCGCGATCGCGGCGAGCGCCGCCGGGAAGACCCGGTAGCCCCCGCTGCGCGCCCCCAGCAGATGCTCCTCGACCAGCGACCTGCCGGCGAGCGCGGCGGTGACCCCGAGCAGCAGCCCGCACGCGGCCCCGAGCCCGCCGAGGACCACCCCGTCGGCGAGCACGATCCGCCGCAGGTGCACCGGATCGCCGCCGGCCACCGCGACCAGCGCCAGGTCCCGCCGCCGCCGCCGGACCCCGACCGCGAAGGCCGGCCCGACCAGCAGGACGACCTCCAGCAGACCGAGACCGCCGACCAGCACCGCGTTGCTCGCCAGCACCGGATCGGGCAGGCTGAGCGTCGATCCGTCGGGGGACCGGGCACCCGGCACCGGGGTACCGGCACTGACCAGGACGCCGTGCGTGTTGAGCCGCTCCACCAGCGCGGCGTCCAACGGGCCGGGGAGGTCGACCAGCCAGCTCTCGTCGTAGCTCCGCCCGTCCCGGGACAATCCGGCCGGGGTCAGGGCGACGATCTCCCCGAGTTGGTCGGGGAACTCGACCACGCCGACCACCCGCCACCGGCCGGTGCCGTCGGCCGCGTCGACCGAACCACCCACCCGCACGCCCATCCGGGCGGCGGCCTGCGCGCTGACCGCGACCTCGTCGGGTGCGGTGGGGACCCGCCCGGACCGTAGCCGCACCGTCGAGCGGGCCACCGGGTCCGTCAGGTCCAGCGCGCGCCCGTCGAGGGTCCTCGTCCGCTCGCCGATCCGCACCTCGAACGGCACCCACCAGCTGATCCGGCTGGCCCGGCTGCCGGCCGGCAGCAGCGCCTCGATCTCCGCCCGGCCCACCGGCCGCTCCCGGGTCACCTGCTCACCCGTGCGGGCCCAGTTCACCTCCCCCCAGGAGTCCTGGTGGAGCGGGTTCTCCGCCACCCAGCGCAGCTCGGCGTCGGCGGTGCCGGCCCGCTGGGCGAAACTCTCTGCCCGGGTGAGGTCGGCCATGTCGTAGGTGACCGCGACGAAGCTCAGCACCAGCACCGGCAGCGCGATCATCGTCAGCACCAGCGCGGTACGCCCCCGCGCCCGCCGCGCCTCCCGCCGGGCGATCCGCAGCGCCGCCCGCCAGGACCCGACCGTCCCGGCGAGCCGACCGGGCAGTCCCACCCGGTCCCTCGCCTCGGGCCGCGCCGCCGTTGGGGGCGGGGCGCTCACCGGCCGATTCCGGAGAGCAGGTGCTCGACCCCGGCCAGCGGCGCGGTGGAGTCGACCATGACGCCGTCGCGGAGGAACACCACCCGGTCGGCCCAGCCGGCGTGCCGGGCCTCGTGGGTCACCAGCACCCCCGCCGCGCCCGCGTCGACCCGGCGGCGCAGCAGGTGCAGCACGGCCTCCCCGGTCTGCGAGTCCAGCGCCCCCGTCGGCTCGTCGGCCAGCACCAGCCGCCGCTCGCCGACCAGCGCCCGCGCGATCGCCACCCGCTGCTGCTGGCCCCCGGACATCTGGTCGGGGAAGCGGCCGCCGAGCCCGCCCAGGCCCACCTCCTCCAGCGCCGCCAGGGCCGCCCGCCGGGCCTGCCGTACGCCGACCCCGTCGAGTTCCAGCGGGAGGGCCACGTTCTCCGCGGCGGTGAGGCTGCCGAGCAGGTTCAGATCCTGGAAGACGTAGCCGATCCGGCGACGGCGCAGCCTGGCCAGCCGCCGCCCGTCGAGCGTGCCGAGCGTCTCCCCCTCGACCAGCACCTCCCCGGCGGTCGGCCGGTCCAGCCCACCGGCCAGGGTGAGCAGGGTCGACTTGCCCGAGCCGGAGGGACCCATCACGGCCACCAGTTCGCCCGGTCGTACGGCGAGGCTCACCCCGCGCAGCGCGTGCACGGCGGCCTCCCCGCCCCCGTGGGTGCGGTGCACGTCGCGCAGTTCGAGCACCGCGCCGTCGGGGCCGGTCAACGGTGTGCCTCTTCGTCGGCCCGCTCCACCACCTCCGGCGGTGACCCGCTGCGTGCGGTGGGGGCCGCCGGCCGGTGCCGGACCAGGCTGGTCTCGCAGTGGTCGAGCCAGCGGATCTCCGCCTCGGCCTGGAACATCATCGCGTCCAGCACCAGGCGCCAGGGCAGGTCCTCCGGCCGGTCACTGGTGTACTTGAGCCGGGTCAGCTCCTGCAACGTGCGCATGGTCGCGCCACGTTGGGTCTGCACCACCGCCCGCACGTCCACCCCGGGGGTGGTCAACGCCAGGGCCAGCTTGATGGACAGTTCGTCGCGGGGACGGTCGTTGCGGCTGATCGGGGTGACGAACCACAGCGCCAGGTCCGCCCGTCCGGCATCGGTGATCTCGTACGGCCGCTGCCCACCCTCGTGCTCGGGCAGCGAACGGACCAGGCCGTCGCGTTCCAGCCGGTTGAGGGTGGTGTAGACCTGACCGATGTTCAGCGGCCAGGTCGAGCCGGTCGACTCCTCGAACGCGGCCCGGAGCTGGTAGCCGTACATCTGGCCGCGCTCCAGCAGGGCGAGCAGGCCGTGACGGATGGACATGCGACGGAGTATGCATACCCCGTATGTGGACCGCAACCGCAGGGTACGGGCGGTGGGTCAGATGGGGCTGCCGGGGAACGGGACGGTCAGCGGGATGATGCCGGCGCTGCGCCGCCAGCGGGTGGCCCGTACCGCGCAGTCGGTCAGCGCGTTGAGCGCCCGGGTGCGGTCCGCGCCGGTGGTGACCGGCAGCGCCGCCCGCCAGAACGCCCCGGTGCGCTCCTCCACCTGTACCGCCAGCCGCAGCGCGGCGGCCCGGTCGGTGACCGGGAACGGCAGGGCGTAGCCGGCCTGGTCGGCCGGGACCGTCCCGCCGGCGGAGCTGAGCTGGAGCACCAGCGCGTCGCGCCGGGACCGGTGGGCCGCCTCGGCGGCGCGGGCGGCCCGCCGGTCGGCGTCGGTGAGGTGCACCCCGATCGGGCCGTAGGCGTAGATCGCGGCGTACTCGGCGGCCAACGCGTCGGCGAGCGCGTCGCCCGGCGTGGCGGGGGCGGTGGAGCGGCTCACCTCAGCGCCTCCAGGTGGGTGGCCCGGGCGGCGGCGATCGCGCCGAGCAGCGCGGCCCGGTCGGCCGGCGCGTCGGCGCACGCCTTCGCCGCGTTGTCCCGGCCGCTCTGTTCGGCCGAGCGCAGCGCGGCCAGCACGGCGGCGCGGTCACCTCCGGCGGCGGACGGGCCGGGCGAGGCCGCGGCGGAGGGTTCGGGGCGGCCGATCACCCGGCGCAGCTCGTCGGCGTGCGCGGCGTGCGCCTCGGCGATCGGGGTGAGCCGGCCGGCCAGGCCCGCGTCGGCGGCGATCGCGGCCCGGTGCCTGTCGGCCAGCGACCGCGCCTCGGCCGCGAGGGGTTCCAGCGGGTCGGGCGGCGGGGCGGGGTCGTCGCGGTCGAGGAGACCGCACCCGGTCAGCGGTACGGCGGCGACGCCGACCGCCAGGAGCGCGCCGGCCCGCAGCACGGTACGCCGGGACTGCCCCGTTCCGTCGTGGTGCGTCGTTGTTCTGCCCGTGGCCACCGGACAAGTCAACACCATGCCCGCCGTCCGCCGGGCGACCGCCGTCGGTGCGCCGCCGGGGCCGCCGTCCCGACGGCGCGTTACGCTCTGCACAGCCACCGGCGCTGCCGCCCCGGTGGCGTCCCGGCGTGCCGGTCCGACGACCGCCGCCGACCAGGAGAAGGGTGCCCAGATGACGCAGCGTGGCCGTGCCACCAGGCCGACGGCGCCGACGGGACGCCCCCGTCAGACCGGCGGCCCCCGGGGCGGCGACCGTGCCGGCGCGTCCCGGGGTGACCTGACCGCCCGTCGCGACAGGTTGCGCGCGGTGATCGAGCCGGTGGTCACCGGGGCGGGCTACGACCTGGAGGACGTCTCGGTCTCCCGGGCCGGGCGTCGGCACGTGGTCCGGGTGATCGTGGACGCCGACGGCGGGATCAACCTGGACGCGGTCGCGGTCGTCTCCCGGTCGGTCTCGGCGGCGCTCGACGCGGCCGAGGAGTCCGGCGGGGACATCGTGGCGGGGGAGTACCAGCTGGAGGTCAGCTCCCCGGGGGTGGACCGCCCGCTGACCCTGCCCCGGCACTGGCGGCGCAACGCCGGCCGGCTGGTGAAGGTGACCGTACGGGCCGGGGCGCCCGCCGTGGACCGGCAGGTCACCGGGCGGGTGGCGGCGGCCGACGACGAGCGCGTGGTGCTGGAGACCGAGTCCGGTCCGGTGGAGCACCGCTACGCCGAGCTGGGCCCCGGCCGGGTGCAGGTCGAGTTCCACCGCCTCGACGAGATCGACGAGGCGGACGAGGTCGGCGACGACACCGACGAAGATGACGACGATGATGTGGAGGACGAGGAGAGGTGAACATCGACCTCGCGGCGCTGCGCGCACTGGAGCGCGAGCGGGAGATCCCGTTCGACACGATCCTCGCGGCGATCGAGACCGCGTTGCTGACCGCCTACCGGCACACCGACGGCGCCGAGTCGCACGCCCGGGTGGAGATCGACCGCAAGAACGGGGCCGCCCTGGTCTACGCCCAGGAGCTGGACGACGACGGCAGCGTGGTGCGGGAGTGGGACGACACCCCGCACGACTTCGGCCGGATCGCGGCGATGACCGCCAAGCAGGTGATCCTCCAGCGGCTGCGGGAGGCCACCGACGAGGTGCACTTCGGCGAGTACGTCGGCCGCGACGGCGACCTGGTCACCGGCGTGGTGCAGGCGCACGAGGCGCGCAGCGAGAAGGGCATCGTCAGCGTCGACCTGGGCAAGCTGGAGGGCGTGCTGCCGCAGTCCGAGCAGGTGCCCGGCGAGCGGTACACCCACGGCGAACGGATCCGTTGCGTGGTGGTGCACGTGACCAAGGGGATGCGTGGGCCGCAGATCACCCTGTCCCGCTCGCACCCGGCGCTGGTGAAGAAGCTCTTCGCGCTGGAGGTGCCGGAGATCGCCGACGGCACCGTGGAGATCGGGGCGATCGCCCGTGAGGCAGGTCACCGTACCAAGATCGCCGTACGGTCAACCGTGCAGGGCGTGAACGCCAAGGGTGCCTGCATCGGGCCGATGGGCCAGCGGGTCCGCGCGGTGATGAGCGAGCTGCACGGCGAGAAGATCGACATCATCGACTGGTCGGACGACCCGGCGACCTTCGTCGGCAACGCGCTCTCGCCGGCCAAGGCGCTGCGGGTCGAGGTGGTCGACCTGGCCACCCGTACGGCCCGGGTGACCGTCCCCGACTTCCAGCTCTCCCTGGCGATCGGACGGGAGGGGCAGAATGCCCGGCTTGCCGCCCGGTTGACCGGTTGGCGGATCGACATCCGGTCCGACGCGGAGCAGCCGGGCACCGGCAGCCGGGGCGGTGCCGAGTCCGTCCGGGAGCCGGGCGGAGCGATCTCGGGCGGCTAGGGGTAGACTTCTTCCAGTGGTACGACGCGCGCATCCGGAGCGCACCTGTGTGGGTTGCCGGAAACGTGCGCCGGCCAGCGAACTGCTGCGGATCGTCGCGGTCGGTGACGAGGATGGTCACAGTCTCCGGCCTGATCCGAGCCGCAGTCTGCCGGGTCGGGGAGCGAACATGCACCCGGATCCGGCCTGCTTCGCGCTGGCGGTGCGGCGCCGCGCCTTCGGGCGGGCGCTGCGACTCACCGGGGTCCCTGATCACGGTGCCGTCGCGGAGCACGTCGATGCGCCAACCACTACGTCCGGTCAACCCGATCGGGCGAGGGTCGCTAGCAAGGTAGGACGACCGACATGAGCACACGATGAAGTCCCTGAAATGACCAGGCTTCAAGTGCACGAGTGAGGTCGCTGCGGGTGCTGCCCGCACGACCTCGGAGTGAGGAGTGCAGTGGCAGGTAAGGCCCGCGTACACGAGCTTGCTAAGGAGCTCGGGGTCGAAAGCAAGACAGTGCTCGCCAAGCTGAAGGAAATGGGCGAGTTCGTTAAGTCCGCGTCCAGCACCGTCGAGGCGCCCGTCGCCCGACGGCTGCGTGGCGCATTCGTCGCGTCCGCCGGTGGTTCGTCGGCGCCGTCCGCTCCGGCGGCGGCCCCGAGCCCGGCACCGACCCCGACGCCGCCCCCGACCCCGGGTGCCCCCCGGGTCTCGGCCCGACCGATGCCGCCCCGGCGGCCGGCCGCGCCGACCCCTGGACCGAAGCCCAAGGGCCCGGTCCCCGGCCCGCCGCAGCCGGTGACTCCGGTCGCCAAGCCGGCGAGCGCACACGACATCGAGGTGGCCGCCGCCGAGGCGCGTGCCGCCGCGTTGAAGGCCGAGCAGGAGGCGGCGGTCAAGGCCGCCCAGGCCGCCCGGCAGCAGCAGCGGGACAACGTCCGGCGGGAGCCGCCCACCGAGGGTGGCCCGCGTCCGGGTCCGCGTCCCGGCCCGAACGCGGTCCCGCCGCGTCCGGGCACCCCGGCCGCCGGCCGGCCCGGTGGTCCCCCGGCGGGCCCGGGTGCCCGGCCCGGTGGTCGTCCCCCGGCGCGCGGCGCCGGTAACAACCCGTTCGGCATCCAGGGTGGCCAGCAGCAGCGGCCCCCGGCGGCCGGTGGCGGCGGTCCCCGGCCGAGCCCGGCCGGCATGCCGCCGCGGCCCAGCCCGGCCTCGATGCCGCCGCGGCCCAGCCCGGCCTCGATGCCGAGCCAGCGGCCCACCACGGGTCGCCCCGGCGGCCCCGGTGGCGGTCGTGGTGGGCCCGGCGGCGGTGCCGGTCGTCCTGGTGGCGGTGGCGGTGGCTTCCGTCCCGGTGGCGGCGGTGGCGGCGGCTTCCGTGGCGGCCCTGGTGGCGGCGGTGGTGCCGGCGGCGGTGGCTACCGTGGCGGCCCCGGTGGCGGCGGTGGCGCTCCCGGCGGTGGGTTCCGTCCGGGTGCCCCGGCCGGTGGCGGTGGTCGTCCCGGTGGCGGCGGTCGTGGCCGTGGCGGCGGTGCCGCGGGTGCCTTCGGGCGTCCGGGCGGCCGGCCGACCCGTGGTCGCAAGTCCAAGAAGCAGCGCAGACAGGAGTTCGACAACCTGTCGGCCCCGACCATGAGCTCGGGCGCGCCCCGGGGTCAGGGTCAGGTCGTCCGGCTCTCCCGTGGCGCCTCGCTGTCGGACTTCGCCGACAAGATCAACGCCAACCCGGGTTCGCTGGTCCAGGAGATGTTCAACCTGGGCGAGATGGTCACCGCGACCCAGTCCTGCTCCGACGAGACCCTGCTGCTGCTCGGTGAGCACCTCGGTTTCGACGTGCAGATCGTCAGCCCCGAGGACGAGGACCGCGAGCTGCTCGCGCAGTTCAACATCGACCTCGACGCCGAGGTCGCGGAGGACCGCCTGGTCAGCCGTGCGCCGGTGGTGACCGTCATGGGTCACGTCGACCACGGTAAGACCAAGCTGCTCGACGCGATCCGCAAGGCGAACGTGGTGGCCGGCGAGGCGGGTGGCATCACCCAGCACATCGGCGCGTACCAGGTCCACGTCCCGCACGAGGGCGAGGACCGCGCGGTGACCTTCATCGACACCCCGGGCCACGAGGCGTTCACCGCCATGCGTGCCCGTGGTGCCCAGGTCACCGACATCGTGGTGCTTGTGGTGGCGGCCGACGACGGCGTCATGCCGCAGACGATCGAGGCGCTCAACCACGCCAAGGCGGCCGACGTGCCGATCGTGGTCGCGGTCAACAAGGTCGACAAGCCGGAGGCGAACCCCGACAAGGTCCGCCAGCAGCTGACCGAGTACGGCCTGGTCGCCGAGGAGTACGGCGGCGACACCATGTTCGTCAACGTGGCGGCCAAGCCGGGCATCGGTATCGACGAGCTGCTGGAGGCGGTCCTGCTGACCGCCGACGCGTCGCTGGAGCTGACCGCTCCGATCGACGGGCCGGCGCAGGGTGTGGCCATCGAGGCACACCTGGACAAGGGTCGCGGTGCGGTGGCGACGGTGCTGGTGCAGAAGGGCACCCTGCGGGCGGGCGACTCGATCGTCGCCGGTGGGGCCCACGGCCGGGTCCGCGCCATGCTCGACGAGAACGGCAACCAGGTCGCCGAGGCCGGTCCGGCCCGTCCGGTCCTGGTGCTCGGTCTGACCGCGGTGCCGGGTGCGGGTGACACCTTCCTGGCCGCCGAGGACGACCGCACGGTGCGGCAGATCGCCGAGCAGCGGCAGGCACGGCGGCGGGCGGCGTCCTTCGCCAACTCCCGTGGCCGGGCCACCCTCGAAACGCTCATGGAGCAGCTCAAGGAGGGCGAGAAGACCTCGCTCAACCTGGTGCTCAAGGGCGACGTCTCCGGTTCCGTGGAGGCCCTCGAGGACGCGCTGTTCAACCTCGACATCCCCGAGGAGGTCCAGCTCAGGATCATCCACCGGGGTGTGGGTGCGATCACCGAGAGCGACGTCATGCTCGCGAGCGCCTCGTCCGAGGCGGTCACGATCATCGGCTTCAACGTGCGGGCCGCCAACAAGGTCCGCGAGATCGCCGACCGCGAGGGCGTGGAGATCCGGTACTACACGGTCATCTACCAGGCCATCGAGGAGATCGACGCCGCGCTCAAGGGGCTGCTCAAGCCGGAGTACGAGGAGGTCGAGCTGGGCACCGCGGAGATCCGCGACGTCTTCCGCTCGTCCAAGATCGGCAACATCTCCGGTTGCATCGTCCGGTCCGGCATCATCCGCCGCAACGCCAAGGCGCGGCTGCTGCGGGACGGGGCGGTCGTGGCGGACAATCTCACGATCAGCTCGCTCAAGCGGTTCAAGGACGACGCGACGGAGGTCCGCGAAGGCTTCGAGTGTGGTCTGACTCTGGGCGGTTTCAACAACGTCCAGGTCGGCGACACCATCGAGACCTTCGAGATGCGGGAGAAGCCGCGCGCCTGATCCGAGGCTGACGACAGTGCCCAAGGGGTTTACGCCGGTCGGCGTAAACCCCTTGAGCATGTCCGGACCGGTTCCGTAACGTCCGTGGCGATGTATACCGGGACCGCACTCTTCGACCTGCTCCTGCCGGGCGACTCCCGTTCGCTCAAGGCGAAGCGCTCCTACGTCCGGCCCATCGTGGCGGCGCTGCGCCGGTTCGAGGTGTCGGCCGCCGAGGTGGGCGCGCTCGACCTGCACGGTCGGGCCGAGATCGGGGTGGCCGTGGTGGCCGCCGAGGCGTCCCACGTCCGCGACGTGCTCGACTCCTGCGAACGCCTGGTAGCCGCCCGCCCGGAGGTCGACCTCCTCTCCGTCCGCCGCCACCTCCACACCCCCGAAGACTGACCCCCCTCCCCCCTCCCCCCCCACGCGCCCCGCCGTCCCGCCCCGCCCGTTCTCGGTGATCAAGAGGTTTGCGTCAGCTTCGATCTTCAGGTTGACGCGAACCTCTTGATCACTCGACGCAAACCTCTTGATCACCGGGCCGGGGCGGGGAGTGGGATGGGGGGGTGGGAGAGGCGGGGAGCGAGGGGTGGGTGGGGCGGGGTGGGGGCGGGCGGGTGGGGGTGGCGCGCGGGTAGTGTTCGAGATGTTGGGTGGTTGGTTCCGGTGACGCCCGCGTCGCCGCTCCGGCCGCGGAAGGAACGCCCTGGAGGTGGGGGACATGACTGATCCGGCCAAGGTTCGCCGGCACGCCGAGCGGATTCGCGAACTGGTCGCCTCGGTGGTGCGGAGCCAGATCAAGGACCCCCGGCTCGGGATGATCACCATCACCGACGCCCGGATCACCGCCGACCTGCGCGACGCCACGGTCTTCTACACCGTCCTCGGTGACGCGACGGCCCAGGCCAGCACCGCCGCCGCGCTGGAGAGCGCCAAGGGCATGCTGCGCAGCACCGTCGGCAAGGCCCTCGGGCTGCGTCACTCGCCCTCCCTGACCTTCGTCCTCGACGACGTGCAGGACCAGGTCAAGCAGATCGACGACCTGCTCGCCCAGGCCCGGCACGCCGACGCCGAGGTGCAGCGGCTGGCCGCCCAGGCCAAGTACGCGGGCGACGCCCAGCCGTACCGGGTCGACGACGAGGACGACGAGGCGGACGACGACACCACCACCGACACGTCAGCGACGGACCGGCGGTGACGGCCGCCCCGGGCACGGCCGACGAACTCCGTACCGGGTCGCCGTCCGCCGGGCCCGGCGAGGACGACTGGGCTGCGGCCGTCGCGGCGGTACGTGGCCTGCCGGCCGACGCCCGGGTGCTGCTGATCTGTCACGTCAACCCGGACGGCGACGCGCTGGGCAGCATGCTCGGCTTCGGGCTGGGACTGCGCCGGCTCGGCATCCACCTGTTGCAGGCCACCTTCCCGGGGCCCCCCGAGGTGCCGGAGCCGTTCCGCTGGCTGCCGGGGCTCGACCTGCTGGTACCGGCGAGCGAGGCGTACCCGGACCCGGATCTGGTGGTCTGCTTCGACGCCGCGAGCGAGTCGCGGCTCGGTGACCTCGCCGACCGGCTCGACACCGCCGGCACCTCGGTCGTCCTCGACCACCACGCCTCGAACACCGGCTTCGGCGCGGTACGCCTGGTCGACCCGGCGGCGGCAGCGACCTCGGTCGTCGCCGAGCAGTTGCTCTCCCGGCTCGACGTGCCGCTGGACGCCGAGATCGCGACGGGCCTCTACGTCGCGCTGACCACCGACACCGGCTCGTTCCGGTTCGCGGCGACCACCCCCGAGGTGCACCGGCTCGCCGCCCGGCTGCTCGCCACCGGCCTGCACCCCGGCGACATCTCCCGCCAGGTCTTCGACACCCGGCCGTTCGGCGCGGTCCGGCTCTTCGGTGAGGTGCTGGGCCGGGCCCGGCTCGAACCGGAGGCCGCCGCCGGTCACGGCCTGGTCTGGACCGACGCCACCCTCGACGACCTGGCCCGGCACGACCAGCAGCCGTACGTGCTGGAGTCGCTGATCGATTCGGTCCGCTGCACCGCCGAGGCGGACGTCGCGTGCGTACTCAAGCAGGTGGGGCCGGTCGAGTGGGCGGTGTCGATGCGCAGCAAGGGTGCCGTCGACGTCAGCGCGGTGGCGGTGGCGTTGGGTGGCGGAGGTCACCGCTTCGCCGCAGGCTTCACCGGATCGGGCGACGCCGCGCAGGTCATCGCCCTGATCAGGGCGGAGTTGGCCGGTGCGTTGACCGGCGGCCCCGTCGATGTCGGCGGGTGTCGGCCTTCCCGCACACGCTGACCCCGGGGAGAATCGGACGATGGAGCAGCCGCACGAGATCGCCATGGACGTCTCCCGCGCCTGGGACAGGCCGGTGGTCACCGTGCCGGTTCTGGCCTGTCTCTCCCTGGTCGGCGGGCAGTTCCCGTCGTTCTCGGCGCAGGCCAACATCTGGACGCTGGGCACCGGCGGCGCGCTGATCTGGCTCGGCCTCGGCAACCGGGTGCAACGTCGGTCGGCACCGCGCCGGCTGGGTCGGGGTGCCGTGTGGTGGCTGCTCCCGGCGGCGCTGTTCGGGGTGCTCGAAGGGGCCACCTTCGTCATGGCGGTCGGTGACGAGTTCCCCACCTTCTCCCGCCTGGCCGATCCGCTGCTGGAGGACGAACTGGTCCGCTCGGCCGCCTGGTTCGCCTGGCTGGCCGCGTTCTGGGGGCTGGTACGGCGATGATGCGCACCCTCGCCATCAGCGGCTTCCTCGCATCGCTGGTGCTCTTCGCGGCAGTGGAGTGGGCCGCCCGCCGGGAAGGTTCCCGGATTCCGTCACTGGGCGACGTCTGCGCCTACGTCATGCGGTACGAGGTCGGTCCGGTGCCGGTCGGCCGGATCGGCGTGTTCGGGTTCTGGTGGTGGCTGGGCTGGCACTTCCTGGCCCGCTGATCGTCTGCACCGGCGGGCCGGTCGGGAGCGCGACGCTGACCTGTCCAGTTGTGCCACTTCGGTGAGCCACCCGACCCTGCCCGCCCCCGCACCGATACCTGGCCCGCGCGGGCCCGTGCCTGGCGCTGCCCGTCTGGCGCGTCCCGGCTCAGCCCGCCCGGCCTGGTGTTCCGTGCCTGGTCCTGCTCGCCCGGCGGGTGGCCCGCGCATGGTCCGGCCTGTTCTGCTGGGCGGTCTGGTCCGGCACGTTCGGCCCGGTGCTCGGTAGCTGGTCCGGGCCGATTCCTCCCACCCCGTGCGGGTGCCGTCTGCCCAGATCCTTCGTGCCGGGTCCGGGCCGCTGCGGTCTCCGCACCTCGTGCTGGTTCGGCCGCTCCGACCCGGTTCTGTGCCAGGGCCGGCCGGTTCGGCGGTGCCGTCTCGTGGCCGGCGTGTGGCCCGCTCGATCGGACGTGTCACCGGCACTCCGGCGGGGCCCGGGTGGTTGCGGTGTGGGCGTTCGTGCCGTGCAGGTCGGTTCGGGGTGTTCTCGGCGTGCTTGCCAGGCCCGTCCAGATGACGGGAAGAGTGGGCAGCATGTGGAAAGTAAACGTTAACTTGGGAGGGGCCGACGTCGTGACGCGACGCAGGTCGCGGGCGGTGGTGCCACACCCGGTGCCGCCTCCCTCCAGGGTCTGACCGACCCGGGCTCACGCTGCCAGGCGAGCCGCTCCGGTGATCCCGGACTGCCTTCCCGGCGCTCAGCAGGACCGCCCGTCCGGGCCACCTGTTCGGTGGTCCGCACCCTGGAAGGACACCGCCATGGCGACCAAGCCGAAGACCGAGACCAGCGACGAGGCCCGTGAGCAGATGCGCCGCGCGTTGCAGACCTCGATGGACACCCGCCAGTGAGCCTGCCGCGCCGGCGGTGACCCCGGCGCCCGGCTGAGTTCCGACCCGGCCCGGCTCCGGCGGTCGTGCTCGCTTCCCCCGGCTCGTTGTCGCTCGCCTGTACGGCTCGGCCCCCGGGCCGGGGTTCCGGCGCTGGACCGGGTCGGTCCTGGCCCAGGTGCAGCCCGCCTCGGCCGTAGTGGCTGCTCCGGATCGTCCCGGCGTCGGCCGGGTTCGGCCCGGTCCGGCACAGGCTGCGCTCAGCTTTCCCCTGCCCGTCTACCCTGGCCAGGCCCCGGCTCCGGCCGCGATCAGCGCGGCCGGGGCCCTGCCGTGTTCATCCGGCCGGGCGGTGTCCAGGGGCGCCCGCTTCGAGCCGGGTTCAACCGGCTCCGCCGTGCCGTGTCCAGAGACAGCCCGGCTTCAGCCGTGTCCGACCGGCCTGGTCAGGGTGGTGTCCCGAGGTCGCTCGGCCACGTCGTGTCCAACCTGCGGCGGCCGGGACGATACCCACGAGCCGGGCCCGCTCAGGCCGTGTCCAGAGCCGGCCCGGCGGGCCGCGCCCGGGTGTCACCCCGCCAAGCCGCGCCCCAGAGCCGCCCCGCCATGTCGTACGGGAACAGGCCGTTTGCCCGGTCCGGCGCAGCGAACCCAGCCGTAGGCAGAGCGAAAGCAGGCCACCCCGGCCCGCCTCAGCCCGGCCCGCCTCAGCCCGGCCCGCCTCAGCCCGGCCCGCCTCAGCCCGGCGTGGCCCGCCTCAGTCAGCCCGGCCGGCCTCAGTAAGGCTGGCTCGGCCCGAGTCTGCCTGACTGGCCGGCCTGCCTCGACCGCGCCGGGCGGAACCCGCCCGTTCGGGCCGGGCCGGGCTCTGCAAACCGGGCCGGGCTCTGCAAACCCGCCCCGCTGAACCCGCCCGGCCGGCCAGGCCGAAGCACCCGCCTCACCCAACTCCGCCACCGCGACCCGGCCCCTACGAACGCGTGCGTCGTCCGGCCGGTTCCGTCGATCATCGTCCGGTAAGTGATGCCAAGGCTTGCGTTCCTTACGGCAGGCATGCCAGGATCGGCGGCGATGATCCAGCCCACCGCCACCGCCACCGCCACCGCCACCGCCGCCACCGCGCTCGCCTCGCCGCGCCGGATCGCCGCGCTCGCCCTGCCCGCCCTGGTGGTGCTCGCGGCCGAACCGCTCTACGTGCTGGTCGACACCGCCGTCGTCGGGCACCTGGGCCGCGTTCCGCTGGCCGCGCTCGCCGTCGGCGGCACGGTGCTGACGCTCACCGCCTGGCTCGGCACCGTGCTGGCGTACGGCATCACGGGGCGGGCGGCCCGCCGGTTCGGTGCCGGTGACCGGGCTGCGGCGCTGGCCGAGGGCGTCCAGGCGTCCTGGCTGGCGTTCGGGGTGGGCGTACTGGTGGCGTTCGGCATGCAGTTCGGCGGTGACGCGCTGGCGCGTACCCTCGCCGGCGGTGGTGGCGAGGTGGCCGACACCGCCGGGCAGTGGCTGCGGATCGCGGCCCTCGGCGCGCCCGGCCTGCTGCTGGCCGCCGCCGGCAACGGCTGGCTGCGCGGAATCCAGGACACCCGCCGCCCACTGCTGTTCGTGCTCGGGCCGAACCTGCTCTCCGCGCTGCTCTGCCCCCTGCTGGTCTACCCCGTCGGGCTCGGGGTGACCGGCTCGGCGGTGGCCAACGCGATCGCCCAGACCGTCTCGGGTGCCCTCTTCGTGGGGGCGTTGCTGCGGGAACGGGTGGGCCTGCGGCCCCGGCCGGCCCTGATCCGCCAGCAGTTGGTGCTCAGCCGGGACCTGCTCATCCGGGGGCTCGCCTTCCAGGCCAGCTTCCTGTCCGCCACCGCCGTCGCCGCCCGGTTCGGTGCCGCCGCCGTGGGGGCCCACCAGATCGCGCTGCAACTGTGGTTCTTCACCGCGCTGCTGCTCGACGCGTTGGCGATCGCCGCGCAGGCGTTGATCGGCGCGACACTGGGCGCGGGCGACGCCGTCGGGGCGCGCGCCCTGGCCCGCCGGTTCGCGCTGCTCGGCGGGGTGTGCGGGGTGGCCTTCGCGGTGCTCATCGCCGCCGGGGCCGGCGTCGTACCGTCCCTGTTCAGCTCCGATCCCGAGGTACGCGAACAGGCGATGGTGGCGTGGCCCTGGTTCGTGGCGATGCAACCGTTCGCCGGGGTGGTGTTCGCCCTCGACGGTGTGCTCATCGGTGCCGGCGACATCCGCTACCTGCGCAACCTGACCGTGGTCGCGGCGGTCGGCGGCTTCCTGCCGGCGATCTGGCTCTCCCACGCGTTCGATCTGGGTCTGGGTGGCATCTGGGCGGGCCTCACCCTGCTCGTGGTGATCCGGCTCGTGGGCGTGCTGCTGCGGCTGCGGTCCGGCAGGTGGGCGGTGGTCGGCGCGGTGCGCTGACGGGTGTGCTGCGACGTTCTTGGGCCGCGAGCGCGGTGATCGTCGGTCAGCACTCCTCGCCGTCGCCGGCCCGCCAGCTCTCGTCGTAGACGTCGCCCGTCGGGGCCGGCGCGGTCCGACGACGCAGCGGTTCGGCCTCGGCCAGCGCCAGGAAGCCCCGCCGCATCGCCGGGCAGCTGGCGTTCTGCAGGGTGACCCGGGCCGAGTCGAGCCAGAGGCCACGCCCGGCCGGGCTGACGTCGTCCGGGTACGGCACCAGCCACACCACCTCGTCGCGCAGGGTGACCAGCTCCGCGCCCGGCCGGTACGCCTGGGGACGCCACAGGTCGAACGGGTAGGCCCAGACGAACCGGGTGGTGACCTCCAACACCCGTACCCCGTTGGCAGCGGTGGTGGACCGGTACGTCATGGTGCCCCGGCCACGCACCTTCTCGTCGCGGTCCAGCCCCGGGTCGGCGCGGTCGGCGATCCGGCTGGCGAAGCCGAGGCTGAGGTCGGAGGCAAGGTCCCGACGGACGGAGTCGCGGTTCTGCGGGGCGAGCACGGCGATGAACCCGTCCGGATCGCCGTCCAGCATCCGGGGTTCCACCCGCCCCTCGACCAGTGCCCGACGAACCCTCGCCAGCCCGTCGGTGACCTGCTCGGCGGTGAACGGCCCGGTCCGGTGGGCGGCGGGCGGCACGATGGCCGCCGCGCCCTCGGCGTACGCCTCGGCCGGGGTGGCGACGAACGGGCCGAGACTGTTGCCGCTGGCGTCGGTCGGTCGGCCGGGGGGGCGGGCGGCGACGTGCCGCCCCGACGGGGGAGCAGCGGCGCACCGTCGTGCGCCCGTTGGACGAAACGGAACCCACCCAGGGCGAGCCCACCAACCAGCACCAGCACCAGCAGGACGCCCACCGCGCCGAGCAGCGTGCCGCCGTACCGACCCCAGCGCAGCCGGAGCCGTTCCGAGCGGGTCAACTCGTGCTCCACCTCGGGTTCCCGCATCCAGGACGGAATCCGGACCGGCTCGTCCGCAGCGGCGACCGCCGCTTCGTCGGGGGATGACCGGGCAGCGGCGGGCGACACCGGATCGGCAGCTGCCGGTACGTCGGTGACCGGTGGTGGAGCTACGGGTGGGCCTGCCGGCGGCGGTGTGTCGTCGGCGGGGGGTGGATCAGCCGGTGTCGGGCCGTGGGTAACGCGGCGTTCCCCGGGTCGGATGGGAGGGGCGCATGATCCTCGCACCCGGGCCGTCCCGGCGCTGTCCCGGCCGGGGTCACGGACGAGGACCGGTCCGGGGCGGGGGGCCACGGGCTCAGAGGGTGCCGGCGCGCATCCGGGCGAACAGGTAGAGCGCGCCGCCGACCAGCAGGCTGGCCAGCGTCGCCACCAACACGAACGAGACGATCCCGGCGACCACCGGGTGACGTTCGCTGAACCGGCTGCGGTCGCGCCACCGCCAGAGCGACAGGCGTGCCCGGCGGAGCGTCGGCACGGCCTCGACCAGCTCGGACAACCGCCGGCCGGGGGTACGACGGGGCGGCTCCGGGTGACGCATCCACTCGGGGAGTTCGACCCGGGCACGGTGCTCGGGCGGGGGTGGCGTGGTCATGCTGCTCCTGACGGGTGACGGGGGGTTTCGTGCTGCGACGGCATTGTGCCGTGCGGTGGCGGGCGGGGTGGACCCGTCTGGCAGGCTTGGCGGTCGTGAACGGTGACGGTCTGATCGTGGTCGACAAGCCTGGCGGCATGACGTCGCACGACGTGGTGGCGCGCATCCGCCGGTTGGCCCGTACCCGCCGGGTCGGGCACGGCGGCACCCTCGACCCGATGGCGACCGGGGTGCTGGTGATCGGGGTCGGCCGGGCCACCCGGCTGCTGACGTACGTGATCGGGGCGGGCAAGAGCTACACCGCGACGGTCCGGCTCGGGCAGTCCACGGTCACCGACGACGCCGAGGGTGACGTGGTCGCCGCCACGCCGGCCGGTGCGCTGACCGACGCCGCGATCCGGGCCGCGTTCGTGCCGTTGACCGGTGAGATCGACCAGGTGCCCAGTGCGGTGAGTGCCATCAAGATCAACGGAGAGCGGGCGTACAAGCGGGTCCGGGACGGCGAGCAGGTCGAGCTGCCCGCCCGGCGGGTCACCGTCGCCCGGCTCGACGTGTCGGCGATCCGCCGGGACACCCCCGACGTGGTCGACGTGGACATCGACGTCGACTGCTCGTCCGGGACGTACGTCCGGGCGCTGGCCCGGGACGCGGGCCTGGCGCTCGGCGTCGGCGGGCACCTCACGGCGCTGCGGCGTACCGCTGTGGGCAGTTTCACCCTGGCCGAGTCGGCGACCCTCGCGACGCTTGAGCAGCGTGCGCCGGAGGTGGTCACCCTGCCCCTCGACACCGCCGCCGACAGGTACTTCTCCCGTCGTCAGGCCAGCGCCGACGAGGCGAGGTTGCTCTCCCACGGTGGCCCGCTGGACCCGGTGGGCATCGCCGGACCGTACGCCGTCTTCGGACCGGACGGTGGCCTGATCGCTATCGTCAGCGAGCGGGACGGCCGGGCCCGCGCGGAGATCGTGCTCGCCCCGGCCTGACCGGGCCGCCGGCCGGACGGCCGGACGGCGCGGCGGGGACGACGGGCGCGGGGACGACGGCCGGGACGACCGGCGGCGGTGGTACGGGTGTGAGCCGGCAGCGGCGGAGCAGGGAAGGAGCGGCATGCAGCGGTGGCGGGGGTACGAGGCGGCACCCGGTGACTGGGGGCGGTCGGTCGTCACCATCGGCGTCTTCGACGGCGTGCACCGGGGGCACCAGGCGACCATCGGGCACGCCGTGGCGCGCGCCCGTGAGCTGGGCGTACGGTCGGTGGTGGTGACCTTCGACCCGCACCCGGCCGAGGTGGTCCGCCCCGGCGCGCACCCGGCCGTGCTCACCGAGCCCGCCCGCAAGGCGGAGCTGATCGGGGCGCTCGGGGTCGACGTGCTGTGCGTGGTGCCGTTCACCGCCGAGCTGTCCCGGCTGCCGGCCGAGGCGTTCGTGCACGACATCCTGGTCGAACACCTGCACGCCGCGCTGGTCGTGGTGGGGGACAACTTCCGGTTCGGGCACCGGGCAGCGGGGAACGTGGCGCTGCTCGAACAGCTCGGCCGCACCCACGGCTTCGGGGTGGAGAACGCCCCGCTGGTCGTTGCCGACGGCACGGTCTTCTCCTCGACGTACATCCGGGCCCGGATCGAGGCGGGCGACGTGGCGGTGGCGGCCGCCGTGCTCGGCCGGCCGCACCGGCTCGAAGGGGTGGTGGTGTTGGGCGACCAGCGCGGCCGGGAGCTGGGTTTTCCCACCGCCAACCTGCGCTGCCCGCCGCACACGGCGGTGCCCGCCGACGGGGTGTACGCCGGCTGGCTGGTGCGTGGGGGCATCGAGCGGCTGCCGGCGGCCATCTCGATCGGCACCAACCCGACGTTCGCCGGCCGGGAGCGCCGGGTCGAGGCGCACGTGCTGGACTTCGCAGGCGACCTGTACGGCGAGCACGTCGCCCTCGACTTCGCCACCCACCTGCGCGGCCAGATCCGGTACGACGCGATCGAGCCGCTGCTGGCGCAGATGGCCGAGGACGTCGCGAAGACCCGACTGGCGGTCGCCTGACCGGCCCGGCGGGTGGGGGCGGCGGGCCGCCGACGCCCGCCGCGTGGGCCTTGACCGGGCGGTTCCGCGACGGGCTGGTAGTGTGGCGGTGACGTCGGATGACCGACGCGGGGCCTCGCGTGCCTGCACGACGCCGCGGGTGCGAGGTTCGTCCGTCTCCGGTCCACGCGGACCCGAACCACGGACACCAGTTGTCAACCCACCGAAACAGGGAGAACATGGCGCTCGACCAGGAAGCCAAGGCCAAGATCCGCTCGGAGTACGCGACCGCCGAGGGCGACACCGGTTCGCCGGAGGTGCAGGTCGCGGTCCTCACCAAGCGGATCGCGGAGCTGACCGAGCACCTGAAGGTGCACAAGCACGACCACCACAGCCGCCGTGGGCTGCTGCTGCTGGTCGGTCGGCGCCGTCGGCTGCTCAACTACGTCCAGAAGAAGGACATCAACCGCTACCGGTCGCTGATCGAGCGACTCGGCCTGCGCCGATGACGTGACGGGGGAGTGGCCACCGGGCCGCTCCCCCGTTCCGCGCACCACCAGAAGAAGAGGGCCGCGCGACCACCCGAGAGGGAGCCGGTCAGCGTACCGGTCTCCGGTAGTGGCCCCCGGGCATCCCGGCACCATGCCGGCCACCCGGGCGCTTCGATCGAAGACCGGCCGTCTGAGCAGCTCCGGTGTCGTGGGCCCACGACGCGAAGGAGTACCGCCGCACATGACCGAGACCAACCTCGGCACCGAATCCCGCACCGCCGTGATCGACAACGGGTCGTTCGGCACCCGTGAGATCACCTTCTCCACCGGCCGGCTGGCCCGCCAGGCCGCCGGCTCCGTCATCGCCCAGCTCGGCGAGACGGTCGTCCTCTCCGCTACCACCGCCGGTAAGCACCCGAAGGAGCAGTTCGACTTCTTCCCGCTGACCGTCGACGTCGAGGAGCGGATGTACGCCGCGGGCCGCATCCCCGGCTCGTTCTTCCGCCGCGAGGGCCGGCCCAGCGAGGACGCGATCCTCACCTGCCGGCTGATCGACAGGCCGCTGCGCCCGTCGTTCGTCAAGGGCCTGCGCAACGAGGTCCAGGTCGTCGAGACCGTCCTCGCGCTCGACCCGCAGCACCCGTACGACGTGGTCGCCATCAACGCGGCCTCGATGTCGACGAAGCTGTCCGGCCTGCCGTTCTCCGGCCCGATCGGGGCGACCCGGGTGGCCCACGTCGAGGGTCAGTGGGTGGCGTTCCCGACCCTGGAGGAGCTGTCCCGGGCCACCTTCGACATGGTGGTGGCCGGCCGCGCCCTCGACGACGGCGACGTCGCGATCATGATGGTCGAGGCCGAGGCGACCCCGCACGCGGTGACCCTGATCGCCGGCGGCGCGACCGCCCCGACCGAGGAGATCGTCGCCAGCGGCCTGGAGGCCGCCAAGCCGGCGATCCGCGAGCTGTGCCGCGCGCAGAGCGAGCTGGCCGAGGTGGCCGCGAAGCCGGTCACCGAGTTCCCGGTCTTCCTCGATTACCAGGACGACGTCTACCAGGCGGTGGCCGAGCTGGTCCGCGCCGAGGTGGCCGAGGCGCTCCAGATCGCCGGCAAGGCCGACCGCGAGGAGGCCCTGGACCGGGTCAAGGCCAAGGTCGCCGAGGAGCTGACCGGTCGGTTCGAGGGCCGGGAGAAGGAACTCTCCGCCGCCTTCCGTTCGCTGACCAAGTCCGAGGTCCGCAACCGGGTGCTGCGCGAGCAGGTCCGCATCGACGGCCGGGGCCCGCGCGACATCCGGCCGCTCACCGCCGAGGTCGGCGTGCTGCCCCGGGTGCACGGTTCCGCGCTGTTCGAGCGGGGCGAGACCCAGATCCTCGGCGTCACCACGCTGAACATGCTGCGCATGGAGCAGATGGTGGACACCCTCTCCCCGGAGAACCGCAAGCGCTACATGCACAACTACAACTTCCCGCCGTACTCGACCGGGGAGACCGGCCGGGTCGGCTCGCCGAAGCGGCGGGAGATCGGCCACGGCGCGCTGGCCGAGCGGGCGCTGCTGCCGGTGCTGCCGTCGCGCGAGGAGTTCCCGTACGCCATCCGGCAGGTCTCCGAGGCGCTCGGCTCCAACGGCTCGACCTCGATGGGGTCGGTCTGCGCCTCGACGCTGGCGCTGCTGTCGGCCGGTGTGCCGCTCAAGGCGCCGGTGGCCGGCATCGCGATGGGCCTGATCTCCGACGAGGTCGACGGCAAGACCCAGTACGTGACGCTGACCGACATCCTCGGTGCCGAGGACGCGTTCGGTGACATGGACTTCAAGGTCGCCGGCACGCCGGAGTTCGTCACCGCGCTCCAGCTCGACACCAAGCTCAACGGCATCCCGTCGGACGTGCTCGCCGCCGCGCTCCAGCAGGCGAACGAGGCCCGGCAGACCATCCTCGGGGTGATGCAGGCGGCGATCGAGGCCCCGGCCGAGATGTCGGACTACGCGCCCCGGGTCACCACCGTCAAGATCCCGGTGGACAAGATCGGCATGGTGATCGGCCCGAAGGGGCAGACCATCAACGCCATCCAGGACGAGACCGGCGCCGAGATCTCCATCGAGGACGACGGCACGATCTACGTCGGCGCGACCAACGGCCCGGCGGCGCAGGCCGCCGTGGACCGGATCAACGGGATCGCCAACCCGACCCTGCCCAAGGCCGGCGAGCGGTTCCTCGGCACGGTGGTCAAGACCGCCGCGTTCGGCGCGTTCATCTCGCTGCTGCCCGGCCGCGACGGCCTGCTGCACATCTCCAAGGTGGGCGACGGCAAGCGGGTCGAGCGGGTCGAGGACTTCCTCAACGTCGGCGACAAGGTCGAGGTGGAGATCGCGGACATCGACGCCCGCGGCAAGATCTACCTGGACAAGGTCCGGCCGGAGGGTGCCGAGGCACCGGCCGCCGGTGAGGCTGCCGGTGGCGACCGGCCGGCCGGCCGGGGCGGTGACCGGGGTCCGCGTGACCGCGGTGACCGGGGCGGCGACCGGGGTGGCCGGGCGCCGGAGCGCGGCGAGCGTGGCCCGGGTGGCGGCGAGGGTGGCGACGGCGGCGAGCGTCCGCGTCGGCGTACCCGGCACAGCTGAGCAGTGACCGGCCGGGTGACGACGAGGTCGTCACCCGGCCGGTGTGTTCCCTCCACCCCTCGTCGCACGGGAAGCAGGTCTGCGTGAGCCGCGCCCAGCGTTCGTCGTTCCCCCCGGGCCGGTGGCCGGCGGCGTCGCCCGTCCGGCACGCCGTCGCAGGGCAGCCCAGCCGCGCCGGGGCTCCGTCCCGGGCGGTCACCCGCACGATCAGTGACGACCCGCTGGGCGGCACCGTACGGCGGACCGTGCTGCCGAGCGGGTTGCGGGTGCTCACCGAGGCGATCCCGACGATGCGCAGCGTCTCGTTCGGCATCTGGGTCACGGTCGGCTCGCGGGACGAGACGGGCCCGCAGGCCGGTGCCGCGCACTTCCTGGAACACCTGCTGTTCAAGGGCACCCAGAAGCGCACCGCGCTGGAGATCTCCGCCGAGATCGAGGCGGTAGGTGGTGAGACCAACGCCTTCACCACCAAGGAGTACACCTGCTACTACGCGCGGGTGCTCGACGAGGACCTGCCGCTGGCCATCGACGTGATGTGCGACGCGGTCGCCGACTCGCTGCTGGAACCGGCCGACGTGGAGACCGAACGCGGGGTCATCCTCGAAGAGATCGCCATGCACGACGACGAGCCGGGCGACGAGGTGCACGACCTGTTCGCCCGCGCCGTCTACGGCGACCACCCCCTCGGCCGGTTGATCTCCGGCACCGAGGAGACGGTCACCCCGATGACCCGCAGGCAGATCCAGAGCTTCTACCGCCGCAGGTACACCGCGCCGCAGATCGTGATCGCCGCCGCCGGCAACCTCGACCACACCACCGTGGTCCGGCTGGTCCGCCAGGCGCTGCGCGGCACCCCGCTGGACACCGACCCGGCCGCGCCGGGCACGCCCCGGCCGAACACCCCGGCGGTACGCACCAGTCCGGCCACCGTCCTGGTCGAGCCGAAGGAGACCGAGCAGGCGCACGTCATCCTCGGCTGCCCCGGCATCGACCGGGTCGACGAGCGGCGGTTCGCCCTCGGGGTGCTCAACAACGTCCTCGGCGGCGGCATGTCCAGCCGGCTGTTCCAGGAGATCCGCGAGCGGCGTGGCCTGGCCTACTCGGTCTACTCCTACGCCAGCCAGTACGCCGACAGCGGCCTGTTCGCCGTCTACGCCGGCTGCGCGCCGGGCAAGGTCGACGAGGTGCTCCAGTTGACCCGCGCCGAGTTGGCCAGGGTGGCCGCCGACGGGCTGACCGAGGCGGAGGTGGCCCGGGGCAAGGGGATGAGCAAGGGCTCGTTCGTGCTGGGCCTGGAGGACACCGGCTCCCGGATGAGCCGGCTGGCCAAGGGTGAGCTGCTCTACGGCGACCTGATGCCGGTGGACGAGCTGCTGGCCCGGGTGGACGCGGTGACCGTGGCCGACGTGAACACCCTCGCCGCCGAGCTGCTGGGCCGGCCGATGTCGCTGGCGGTGGTCGGCCCGTTCGGCGAGCACGACTTCGCCGGCTGAGTCCGCCACCCGCCACCCGCCGCCGGGTCGTCCCGGCGGCGGTCCGACCCGCCGGTGTCCGGGGTGGGCGGCGACTCGCGGTCGGGTCCGGAGTGCGTACCGGGACCGGCCGGTGGGACGGTGGTGGTCCGGCGGTGGCCCGCGTCCCGATTGGGATAGGTTGTGCCGCGTGACTGACGAGCAGGAGAAGGGCCCGGCAGGGGCGGTCCGGGTCGGCGTGCTGGGTGCCCGGGGCCGGATGGGCGCCGAGGTGTGCCGGGCGGTCGACGGGGCCGACGACCTGGCGCTGGTGGCCGCCGTCGACCAGGGCGACGAGTTGTCCGCCGCCTCCGCCGCCGAGGTGGTCGTCGACTTCACCACCCCGGACGTGGTCATGGACAACCTGCGCTGGTGCATCGACCAGGGCGTGCACGCGGTGGTCGGCACCACCGGCTTCACCGGGCAGCGGCTGGAGCAGGTGCGCGGCTGGCTCGCCGACCGGCCCGACGTCGGGGTGGTGATCGCCCCCAACTTCGGCATCGGCGCGGTGCTGATGATGCAGTTCGCCGCCCGCGCGGCCCGGCACTTCGAGTCCGTGGAGATCATCGAGCAGCACCATCCGCGCAAGCTCGACGCGCCGAGCGGCACCGCCACCCACACCGCCCGGCTGATCGCGCAGGCCCGCGCCGAGGCCGGCCTCGACCCGGCCCCCGACGCCACCAAGGACGAGGTGCCCGGCGCGCGGGGCGCCGACATCGACGGGGTACGCGTGCACGCGGTCCGCGCCACCGGCCTGCTCGCCCACCAGGAGGTGCTGTTCGGCACCCTCGGCGAGACGTTGACCATCCGGCACGACTCGTACGACCGGGTGTCGTTCATGCCCGGGGTGCTGCTGGCGGTGCGGACGGTCCGGCGGCGGCCGGGCCTGACCGTCGGCCTGGACCCCCTGCTCGACTAGACCCGGCCGGGCCGGCGTCCGTGTCACGCCGGAGCCGGTGCGGGCGGTGGGGGCGAATTCGTTTGGTGGTGGACCGTCGTGCGCCCCTAGGCTGCCCCGGTGCTGGATTCCGGACACACCGATCGGGCCGGGCGGCGGGTCACCCTGCGTCCGGTGGACGACGACAACTGGCGGGCGGTGGCCGACCTGGCCCCCCGCGACGACCAGCGGCGGTGGGTGCCCGCGCTGGCGGCGCGTTACCTGGTGCTGACCTCGCGTTCCGAGGTCTGGACGTCGCTGGCGGTGTACGCCGACGAGACCGTGGCCGGCCACGTCATGTGGGGCGTCGACGACGACGGGTCCCGGTGGATCGGCGGGATGCTGATCGACGCCGCCGAGCAGGGCCGGGGGGTGGGCCGGGCCGCCGTACGCACCCTCGCCGCCTGGCTGGGCGGGCCGGACGGCGGGCGTCCCGTCCGGTTGTCGTACCACCCGGACAACACGGCCGCCGCCCGGCTCTACGCCTCGCTGGGCTTCGCCCCGACCGGGGCGACGGAGGACGACGAACTGGTCGTCGAGCTGCGCCGCTGACCCCGGCGCGGTGTCACTCCTGCTCGATGACGGACAGGATGTTGCCGGCCGGGTCGGTGAACCAGGCGATCGTCGGCCCGTTGTCGCGCATGATCCCCCGGTCGTCCTGCGGCAACCCCGGGTAGTGCGTGAACCGCACCCCCCGGTCGGTCAGCTCGTCGACCGCCCGGTCGACGTCGGCCACCGGGAAGTTGAGCACGGTGAACGTCGCCGGCACGTGGTCGGCCTTGGGATAGACCACCACGTCCCGGTCGCCGGCCAGGTGCAGCATCAGCAGCCCGCCCGGGCCGCCCAGCTGCGACACCCGCAGGTCGAGGGTGCCGGCGTAGAACTCCCGGGCCCGGTCCGTGTCGTCGGCCGAGAACCCGCTGAACGCCTTCGTCTCCCGGAACATGCCCGTCTCCCTCACCGTCGGTGGCGCACTCCCGCCTCCGGTCTACCAGGGTGGGCCGACAGAATCGGGGCGGGTCGTCAGGGCGTGTCGTCCGGCTCGGCGGGGACCGCGACGTGCAGCCGTACCTGGGGGACGAGCATGTCGTCGACGTCCAGCGCGCGGGCCGCGCCGTCCGGCTCCCAGCCGGTGCTGGTGAGGAACCTACGGATCGCCTCGTCGCCGTCGAACGTCCAGGCGACCGCGTGGGTGAACCCGTCGGCACGCCAGGCGTCCACGGCGGCGGCGAGCAGCCGGCTGCCGTGCCCGCGCCGGCCCCAGCGCGGCTCGACCAGCAGGTCGGTCACCGCGACCACCCCGGCACCCAGCGCCGTCTCCGGCTCGCCCGGGGCGAGCGCTTCCGCGTCCGCCGGCCCGGAAGCCGCGAAACCCACCAGATAGGATTGCTCGGCCTGTTCCACGGCGACGAGCACCCGGTGCGCAGCCGAGGGCGGCTCCTGCACCGCCGCGCTCCACCGCCGGGCGAGCCACGCCTCGTCCAGGTTGTCGAGCACGTGCCGGGGCAGCAGCCGACGGTACGCGACCCGCCAGGTCGCGAGCTGCACACGGGCGATCTCGGCGGCGTCCTCGGGACGCGCCGGGCGGACGTACCCCAGAGCCATGGCACGAAAGCCTAGGCCACAGCGAGGGAGACGACGGTGGCGCAGGGGGCCAGGCGGACGGCCGGGCAGGTCGTCGCGGTGGTGGTGCTCGCCGCCGCGGTGGCCGCGTTCCTCTCCGTGGCGGCCGTCCGGCACGGCTTCTTCGACCTGAAGGTCTACTACGGCGCGCTGCACTTCTGGGTGCACGACCACGGCGAGATCTACGACTACCTCAAGCCCGGCACCCAGTACGGCTTCACCTACCCGCCGTTCGCCGCCCTGGTGATGCTGCCGATGGCGTACCTGCCGTGGCCGGCCGCGATCACCGTCAGCGTGGCGGCCACGGTGCTGGTCAGCGCGGTGCTGGTCTGGTGGCTGCTCGCCCCGGTCGCCGGGCGGGCCGGCTGGACCCGGTGGTTCGTCCTGGCGGTGGCGCTCTGCCTGGCCGCCGCGTTCGAACCGATGCGGGAGACCGTCAACTTCGGCCAGGTCAACATGCTGCTGCTGTTCCTGGTGGCGGTGGACCTGCTGCGGCTGCTGCCGGCCGGCAACCGGTGGGCCGGGGTCGGCATCGGGCTGGCCACCGCGATCAAGCTGACCCCGGGCGTCTTCATCGTCTACCTGCTGATCACCAGGCGGTTCCGGGCCGCCGGCACCGCCGTCGCCGCCGCTGCCGCCGCGACCCTGCTCGCCGCCGCCGTCTTCCCCGACGCCGCCCGGGAGTTCTGGACGTCGGCGCTGTGGAACACCGACCGGGTGGGCGAGTTGGCGTTCGTGTCCAACCAGTCGCTGCGCGGCGTGGTGGCCCGGCTCGACCCGGAGCACCCGAGCACCCTGGCCTGGCTGGCGCTGGTGCTGGTCACCCTGGCCGTCTGGGCGTGGCGCTGCCGGGCCGCCGTGGCGGTCGGCGACGAGGCCACCGGGCTGGCCCTGACCGGCGCGCTGATGTGCCTGGTCAGCCCGGTCACCTGGGTGCACCACCTGGTCTGGTTGATCCCGGCGCTGATCCTGCTTGTCGACAACGCGGTCGCCGCGCCCGCCGGCAGCCTGCGGCGACGCGCGCTGCTGGCCGGCGCGGTGGTCGGCTACGCGCTGCTGTGCAGCCGGATCGTCTGGGCCTGGGAGAAGGACTTCACCGGGATCGGCGGCTTCCTGGGCAGCAACACCTACGTCTGGATCAGCCTCGCGTTGCTGGTGCTGCTGCCGATCCGTGGCTGGGCGGCTCCGGTCGGCGGCCGACCCGGCGACCCGGCGGGACCTGTCGACCCCGGCGTCGGGCGGCCTCCGGCCGGCTCAGTCGGGCAACCGGCCGGTGTAGCGCAGTTCGTCGAGGTACACCGGGGGACCGCCACCGGCCAGCGGCACCGGGTAACGGGACCGCTCGCCGTCGACTGACAGGCCGGCCCGCTCGTAGAACCGGCGGGCGCGGGCGTTGTCGGCGAGCACCCACACCCGGTACTCCCGCCAGCCGCGTGCCGCCAGAGCGTCGCGGGCGGCGGCGAACAGGTGCCGCGCGGTGCCGTCGCCCCAGTGCGCCGGCTCCACGTACATCGCCAGCACCTCGCCGTACGCCGGGTCCAGGTCGCCCCGGTCCTGGTTGTTGCGGTACGGCCCGAAGGTGGCGAACCCGGCCGGCAGCCCGTCGACCTCGGCGAGCAGGGTGGTGAACGGGTGCTCCGGGTCGGCCGTGCCCACGTCCCGCCGGCGTTGCGCCCAGGCCACCGGGTTGAGTCGGGCCAGCACCTCGGCGGGCATGATGCCGGCGTACCCGGCCTGCCAGCCGTGGATGTGCACCCGGGCGATCGCCTCGGCGTCGTCGGGCTCCTCGCGGCGGATGGTGAGCATGCGTCCGTTCTATGCCCCGACGGGCGGTCGGTCCAGCGTCCGCTCCGGTGTCGTACCGCTGGTCTAGGGTCGTCGGCGATGGTCGCACCGGAATCGCTCTCGCTCGCCCAGGCCCGGCGGATGACGCTCGCCGCCCAGGGTTTCGCCGACCCTGCGCCCGCCGGGGTGCCCACCCGCCGGCACCTGCGCCGGGTGCTCGACCGGGTCGGGCTGATCCAGATGGATTCGGTCAACGTGCTGCAACGGGCGCACTACCTGCCGCTCTACAGCCGGCTCGGGCCCTACCCGACCAGCCTGCTCGACACCGCCGCCTACCGCCGCCCCCGCGAGCTGTTCGAATACTGGGGGCACGAGGCGTCCCTGGTGCCGGTGGGGCTGCACGCCGCGCTGCGCTGGCGGATGGCCAAGGCCCGCGACGACGCCTGGGGCGGGATGCGCCGGATCGCCGCCGAGCAGCCCGAACTGGTCGCCTGGGTGCGCGACGAGGTGGCCGCCCGGGGCCCGCTGACCGCCGCCGAGATCGAACACGACGCGCCCCGGGAGACCGGCCACTGGGGCTGGAACTGGTCGGCGGTGAAGCGGGCGCTGGAGTTCCTGTTCTGGGCCGGCGAGGTCACCGCCGCCGACCGGACACCCTCCTTCGCCCGCCGCTACGACCTGCCCGAACGGGTGCTGCCGGCGGCCGTGCTCGACGCCCACACGCCGACCGACGCGCAGGCGTACCGCACCCTGGTCGCGGTGGCCGCCCGGTCGCTGGGGGTGGCCGCCGAGCCGGAGCTGCGGGACTACTTCCGGCTCCCGCTGGCCGGTGCCCGGCAGGCGGTCGCCGACCTGGTCGAGGCCGGCGTGCTGGTGCCGGTGACGGTGCAGGGGTGGCGGCAGCCGGCCTGGCGGCACGTCGACGCCCGGCTGCCCCGCTGGGTCCGGGGCAACACCCTGGTCAGCCCGTTCGACCCGCTGGTCTGGGAGCGGGCCCGCACGGAGCGGCTGTTCGGCTTCGGCTACCGGATCGAGATCTACGTGCCGGCCGCGCAGCGGGTGCACGGCTACTACGTGCTGCCGTTCCTACAGGGGGAGCGGTTCACGGCCCGGGTCGACCTCAAGGCCGACCGCAGGGCCGGGGTGCTGCTGGTGCCGGCGGCCTGGCAGGAGCCCGGCGTCGACCCGGGGGAGACCGCCGTCGCGCTCGCCGCCGAGCTGCACCGGCTCGCCGGCTGGCTCGGCCTGGACGCGGTCGCCCCACCGGCGGCCGGTGACCTGGCCGCCCCGCTGACCGCCGCGTTGCGCAGCCTCACCGGTGTACCGTGAGGCCGTGACGAGCGTTGACGGGCCGACCGGGCCGACCCGGTCGGGGCAGGGCACCGATCCGACGTCGACCGGTGCCGCACCGGCCGGCGTCACCCATCCGCTGAGCGACCCGCCCCCCGTCGGCACGCCGGCCGGGCCGCACCCCCACCCGGCGGCGGGCACGGGCGTCGACGGGCTGCCGCCCGGGTCCTGGTCGGCGGGGCCGCCGGTGGTGTGGCAGCCACCGGAGCCGGACCGGCTCACCCGCTTCGTGCTCCGGTTGCACGCCCGTTCGCCGCGCTGGGCGGCCCCGCTGGCCGCGCTCGGCTGCGTCACCGCCGGGATGGGATACGCGCTGGTCAGCGAGCCGACCACCAGCGACCCCGACGCCGCGCCGAGCTGCCTGCTCAAGCTGACCACCGGGCTGGACTGTCCGGGCTGCGGGGGCACCCGCGCGCTGTGGTACCTCCTGCACGCCGACCTGCCGGCCGCCGCCCGCCACCACGCCGTGTTCGTCTTCGCGGTGCCCTTCCTGGCGTACCTCTTCGTCGCCTGGGCCGGTCGGCAGGCGTTCGGGTGGCGGCTGCCCGAGCTGCGGCTCAGCTCCCCGGTGATCGGCGGGTTCCTGGCCGTCTGGATGGCCTTCTCGGTGCTGCGCAACCTGCCCTGGGCGCCGTTCACCGCCCTGTACGTCTGACCGGCCTGAGCCGGGCGGCGGGCCGGGTGGGAGACGTTGGCCACCCGCCGCCGCCCCCGGCCGGAACGGTCCGTGATCTCGCTGGTCAGCGCGGTGGCCCGAGTTTCCCCGCAGCCCACCTGGCCACTACAGTCGCAGGAATGCCGGAGATGGTGCAGCCCCAGGTGCAGTTGATCGCGTGGACCCAGTTCCAGGCCCCCGACGGCGTGCCGTGGTCGACCGACGCCGAGGGCGGCCAGGCGCTCGCCGAGTTCGCCGGCCGGGCCTGCTACCAGAGCTGGAAGAAGCCGAACCCGGCGACCGCCACCAACGCCGGCTACCTGGCGCACATCCTGGAGGTCGGGCACCTGTCGGTGCTGGAGCACGGCAGTGTGACGTTCTACTTCACCGGGGTGTCCCGCTCGTTCACCCACGAGCTGATCCGGCACCGGCACTTCTCCTACTCCCAGCTCTCCCAGCGCTACGTGCCGGAGCGGGACGCGGCGATGGTCGAGCCGGCGGTGATCGCCGACGACCCGGAGCTGCACAAGCGGTTCGTCGAGGCCGCCGAGGCGAGCGTGCGGGCGTACACCGAACTGCTGGAGGGGCTGGAGCAGCGGTTCGCCGACGAGCCCAACCCGACGCTGCGCCGCAAGCAGGCCCGCCAGGCGGCGCGGGCGGTGCTGCCCAACGCCACCGAGACCCGGATCGTGGTCACCGGCAACTACCGCGCCTGGCGGCACTTCATCGGGATGCGGGCCACCGAGCACGCCGACGTCGAGATCCGTGAGCTGGCCGTGGAGTGCCTGCGGCAGCTCCAGCGGGTCGCCCCGAACGTCTTCGCCGACTTCGTCGTCTCGACCCTGCCCGACGGCACCGAGGTGGCGACCAGCCCGCACGCACAGCTGTCCTGAGCCCTTCCCCACCGGCTGTCCGGTGCTCGTCCGCTAGGTTGTGAGCATGACGCACGACCACCCTGCCGCCCCCGACCGGGGCGTGTCGCGCCCGTTCGGGCGGCTGCTCACCGCGATGGCGACCCCGTTCACCGCCGACGGCTCCCTCGATCTCGACGGGGCCGTCCGGCTGGCGACCTACCTCGTCGACGAGCAGGGCAACGACGCGCTGGTGCTCAACGGCACCACCGGCGAGTCGCCGACCACCTCGGACGCGGAGAAGGAGACGCTGATCCGCGCGGTGGTCGAGGCGATCGGTGACCGGGCGCAGATCGTGGCCGGTGTCGGCACCAACGACACCCGGCACACCATCGAGCTGGCCGCCGCGGCCGAGAAGGCCGGCGCGCACGGCCTGCTGGTGGTGACCCCGTACTACAGCAGGCCGCCGCAGCGGGGGCTGGTGGCGCACTTCACCGCCGTCGCCGACGGCACCGGCCTGCCGATCATGATGTACGACATCCCGCACCGCGCCGGGGTGCCGATCGAGACCGAGACGCTGGTGCGGCTCGCCGCGCACGAGCGGATCGTCGCGGTCAAGGACGCCAAGGGCGACCTGACCGCCACCGGCTGGGTGACCAGCCGCACCGACCTCGCCTTCTACAGCGGCGAGGACTCGCTCACCCTGCCCACCCTGGCGGTCGGCGGGGTCGGGCTGGTCGGCACGTCGACCCACTTCACCGGCGCGCTCGCCAAGCAGATGATCGAGGCGTACGACGCGGGTGACACCGGCACGGCGCTGGCCCTGCACCGGCGGCTGCTGCCGCTGTTCACCGGGATCTTCCGCAGCCCGGGCACCATCCTGGTGAAGGCGGGCCTGAACGTGCTGGGCCTGCCCGCCGGCCCGGTGCGTCCGCCGCTGGTGGACGCCACCGACGATGAACTGGCCCTGCTGCGCGCGGACTGCGCGGCGGCGGGCCTGGACCTGCCCGAATGATCGAACGACACGACGGACGCCGGGTTACGGCGTCGCAGAATGAGGTGGACGCGTGACCGAGGCGCAATTCGAGGGTGAACTGCCCCCGCCGCTGCCCGAGGGCGGGCTGCGGATCATCCCGCTCGGCGGACTCGGTGCCATCGGCCGGAACATGACAGTCTTCGAGTACGACGGCAAGCTGCTGATCATCGACTGCGGGGTGCTCTTCCCCGACGTGGAGCAGCCCGGCGTGGACCTGATCCTGCCCGACTTCGGGCCGATCCTGGACCGGCTGGCCGACGTGCAGGCGATCGTGCTGACCCACGGTCACGAGGACCACATCGGCGCGGTGCCGTACCTGCTCGCCCACAAGCCTGACATTCCCCTGGTCGGCTCCCAGTTCACCCTCGCCCTGGTCGAGGCGAAGCTGGCCGAGCGGCGCATCCAGCCCTACACGCTCACCGTCCGCGAGGGCGGGCGGGAGCGGCTGGGCCCGTTCGAGTGCGAGTTCTTCGCGGTCAACCACTCGATCCCGGACGCCCTCGCGGTGGCCGTGCGTACCCCGGCCGGCCTGGTGCTGCACACAGGTGACTTCAAGATGGACCAGCTCCCGCTGGACGGCCGGATCACCGACCTGGCCGGTTTCGCCCGGCTCGGCGCGGAGGGCGTCGACCTGCTGCTGTCGGACTCCACCAACGCCGAGATCCCCGGTTTCGTCACCCCGGAGCGGGAGATCGGGCCGGTGCTCGACTCGATCTTCGCCAAGGCGAAGGGGCGGATCATCGTCGCCTCGTTCGCCTCGCACGTGCACCGGGTGCAGCAGGTCTTCGACTCGGCGCTGGAGCACGGCCGCAAGGTGGCGCTGATCGGCAGGTCGATGGTCCGCAACATGGGCATCGCCCGGGACCTCGGCCTGCTCAACATCCCGGCCGGTCTGGTGATCGGCATCGAGGAGGCCACCACGCTGCCACCCGACCAGATCGTGCTGATGTCCACCGGTTCGCAGGGCGAGCCGATGAGCGCGCTGGGTCGGATGGCCAGCGGCGACCACAGGCACATCACCATCGCCCCCGGCGACACGGTCGTGCTCGCCTCGTCGCTGGTGCCCGGCAACGAGACCTCGGTCTACCGGGTGATCAACCGGCTGGCCCGGGCCGGCGCGGTGGTGGTGCACAAGGACGTCGCCAAGGTGCACGTCTCCGGGCACGCCCCGGCCGGTGAGCTGCTCTACCTGCTCAACGTGGTGCGCCCGAGCAACCTGATGCCGGTGCACGGCGAGTGGCGGCACCTGCGGGCGCACGCCCGGCTCGGCGTCGAGTCCGGCGTCGCCCCGGACCGGGTCGTGATCTGCGAGGACGGCGACGTCGTCGACCTGGTCGAGGGCCGGGCCAGCGTGGTCGGGCACGTGAAGAGCCGCTACGTCTACGTCGACGGCCTGGCCGTGGGGGACGTCAGCGAGTCGCTGCTCACCGAGCGGCGGATCCTCGGCGACGGCGGTTTCATCGCCACCACCGTGGTCGTCGACTCGGTCACCGGCAAGGTGGTCGCCGGCCCGACCCTGTCGGCGAAGGGCTTCTCCGAGGACCCGGCCGCGTTCAACCCGGTGATCCCGCTGGTCACCGAGGCGCTGAACCGGGCCGCCGCGGACGGCGTCACCGATCCGCACCAGCTCCAGCAGATCGTCAGGCGCACCGTGGGGCGCTGGGTCAACGACGCGTACCGCCGCCGCCCGATGATCGTCCCGACCGTCGTCGAGGTCTGACCGGGGCCGACCGGCGTCGCGTCGACATCGGCGCGACGCCGCGGCCGACCGGGGTCTCTCCGGGTGATCAGGCGGGCACGTTCCGTCGATAACTGCGGATCGGCTCATCCGGACGGTGGCCGGCTGCGTACCTCCGTCCGGCGGGCGTACCCCGCGTCGGCCGGGAGGAGCATGACGGATGGACCGCAGACGGATGACAGCGATCGGCGTCGTGCTGGCGGCGACGGGACTGACGGCGGCGGTGACCCTGCCGTCGTTCGCCGGTGACCAGGGCACGCCACGCGCCGGGGGGACCGACGCCCGTGCGGTCGGCGGGCCGGCCCCCGAGGTGGTGGACGCGCTCAGCCGCGACCTGCGGATCAGCCGGGACCAGGCGGTCCGGCGGTTGACCGCCGAGCAGCAGGCCGCCGCCCGGTTGACCGGGCTGCGCGCCGCGCTCGGCAACGACTACGGCGGAGCCTGGCTCAGCGGCGACGGGTCCACCCTGAACGTGGCGGTCGCCGACCCCGCCCAGGCCGACCGGGTCCGGGCCGCCGGCGCGGTGCCCAAGCCGGTCGACCGGGCCGTCGGCGAGTTGGACGCGGCGAAGACCCGGCTCGACGCGGTGGGCGGGCAGGCGTCCCCGGCCATCACCGGCTGGTACGTCGACGTCGCCACCAACTCCGTGGTGGTGCTCGCCCAACCGGGTGCCGAGGCGCGGGCCCGCCGGTGGGCGGCGGGCAGCGGGGCCCCGGCGGACGCGGTGCGGGTGACCACCTCCCGGGAGCAGCCGCGACCGCTGTTCGACCTGGTCGGCGGTGACCCGTTCTTCATCAACGACATCGGCCGCTGCTCGATCGGCTTCGCGGTGGTGGGCGGGTTCGTCACCGCCGGGCACTGCGGCCGGGTCGGCGACCGCACCACCGGGTTCAACCAGGCCCGGCAGGGGGTGTTCGCGGCGTCGTCGTTCCCGCGCGACGACTGGGCGTTCGTGCGCACCAACGGCCAGTGGACCCCGCAGGGGGTGGTCAGTGACTTCAACGGCGGCACGGTGCCGGTCAACGGCTCCGCCGAGGTGCCGCCCGGCGCGTCGATCTGCCGTTCCGGCTCCACCACCGGGGCCCGGTGCGGCGTCGTCCAGGCCCGCAACGCCACCGTCAACTATCCGGAGGGGACGGTGACCGGCCTGACCCGGACCGACGTCTGCGCCGAACCGGGCGACTCCGGCGGCTCGTGGATCGCCGGCGACCAGGCGCAGGGGGTCACCTCCGGCGGCTCCGGCGACTGCACGGTCGGCGGCGTCACGTTCTTCCAGCCGGTCAACGAGATCCTCCAGCGCAACAACCTGACCCTGGTCACCGCGGACGGCGGCCAGCAGGCGACGCGACGCGGCCGCTGACCACCCCGGTACCGCGGCCCCCGACCTCCACCGCCCGCAGGTCGGGGGCCGCTTCCGCGTCCGGGGCGGCGGCGGTCAGGGCAGGGCGGCGACCGCGTCGGCGTACGCGACGCCGGTGCTCACCGCCGCGTCGACCAGGATGCCGAGCTGCGCCGGGGCCACCCCGTGCGCCAGGTCGGTGGTGACGTCGCCGGCCAGCACCAGCTCACCGCCGGGCAACTCGTGGACGTACGCCTTCGGCAGCAGCCGGTCGTGGTTCCACGCGTTGCAGAACTCGTACGCCTCGGTCAGCCGTCCCGCCGCCAGCCGCCGGGCCGCCACCACCCGGGCGTGCAGGATCTCCCCGTGCCGGCCGAGCAGGCGGAACTGCACGACCGCCTCGTCCCAGCGGCCGACCACCACGCCTGCGGCGTCGACGGCGTACACGTCGCCCCGGGTGTCCAGCACGGCGGCGAGCTGCGCCAGGCTCAGCGGGGCCGGCTCCTCGGCCGAGGGCAGGAACGGTTCGTCGGCCGGGCCGTCGACGCTCTCCGGCTCCGGCAGGGGCACCGGGTCGCCGGTCGGCCGTTCGGCCAGCCAGGCGGCGATCCGGCCGGCGTGGTGCCCGGTGCCGTTGCGCGCGTCGAAGCTGCCCGCCAGCCGGGTCGCCTCGGCCAGCAGGTCGGTGCCGAGGGT
The DNA here is from genome assembly GCF_030518815.1 of Micromonospora cynarisoli. Lineage (NCBI taxonomy): Bacteria > Bacillati > Actinomycetota > Actinomycetes > Micromonosporales > Micromonosporaceae > Micromonospora > Micromonospora cynarisoli. Next base: position 6,527,745 of record NZ_CP130426.1, read on the forward strand.
CGCCACGTCCGGTTCGGCGGTGGGCCGGTCGGCGTGGCCGGGGCGGCGTATCCGTCGACCGTCGTGGCCGGAATCGGCGGCGAGCGCGCAGACCAGCGCCCCGGCGGCGGCGAACTCCATCGCCGACAGGTCGTCGTAGGGGTGGTCCAGCCGGGGCAACTGCTCGGCGAGGAGGTCAAGCGCCCGGTCCGGGTGTCCGGCCAGCGCGCAGAACCGCAACTGCGCGGCCAGGTACGGCAACGCCGCGCGTTCCCGCCGGTGCCGCCGGTACGCCCGCAGGTGCGCCGTCGCGGCCTGGCCGGCCGCCCCGGTACGCAGCCACGGCAGCAGCCCCACCGCGAGGGCCCGTTCCGGCTGGTCGGTGCAGTCGACCCCGGCGTCGAGCGCGGGGCGCAGCGCCGCCAACGCGGCCCGGTCGTCCCCCCAGCCGGCGAGCAGTTCGGCGCGGCGTACCGCCAGGCAGGCGGCGCAGCCGGTCTCCGGGTCCGGCGCGGCGGCCCTCCACCTGTCGTACCACCGGCGGGCGGTGGGCTCGTCACCTGTGTGGTCGGCGAGCCGGCACCGCAGCTGGGCGACCACGCCGGCCTCCGCGCCGACCCGGCGGGCCAGCGCGTCGAGGAGGGCGTACGCCTGGTCCAGCCCGATCCGGGGGGTGCCGATCGCGGCCTCCACCGCCTGGCGCAGGTGCCGGCGCAGCAGTTCCGCGTCGCCGGGGCGGGCGTCGAGCAGTTCGGGGGACCGGTCAACGGCGGCCAGCAGGCGGCGTACCGGCTCGATGATCCGCCACCGTCCACCGTGCCGCAGGTACGCCGCCACCAGTGCGAACCGGGCGTCCAGGGCGGAGTGCGGGTCGCCCAGCGCGTCGGCGCGGGCGGCGATGCGGTCGAGTTCGGCCAGCCGGGCCTCCCCGTCGGGCAGGTCCCCGGCGTCGGCGAACGCGGCGGCCAGGCCCGGGTCGCGCGGCGCGGGCGGCCCGTCCGCCCCGGGACGGAACCCGCCGGTCATCCGGGCGTCCGGCCGGGTAGCCGGCCGACGGCGGCGGCGAGCTGGCAGCCGGCGGTGATGCCGCAGTCGAGCAACCGGTCGAGCTGGTGCGGGGTGACCCCGCGTTCCAGGTCGGTGATCACCTCGCCGCAGACCTGGGCCCGGCCGTCGTCGTCGACGTGCACGAACGCCTTCGGCCAGAACCGCTCGTGGTTCCACGCGTTGCAGAAGGCGTAGAGCGCCGGCACGTGGTCGATGCCGAAGGTCGCCGCCGCCAGGGTGCGGACCTGGAGCAGCTCGCCGTGGACGCCCTGACGCAGGAACCAGATCAGGCTGTCGTCCCAGCGGCCCACGAGGTCCCCGTCGCCGTCGGTGACGACGACGTACCCCCGGGTGCCCAGCACGGCGGCGACCAGGTCGGTGGTCAGCGGACGCAGGGCCTGCGGGTGACCCGCGAGGGGGTCGGGACGGTCCGCGAAAGCAGGCGACGCCATCGGGCATCCCTTCTGAGGCGAATAACACGTCTACGGGCGTGGTCCGTGCTGCGACGCGCGGACACGACCCGGAAAAGCGGCGATCTTCCGGGTAACGCCGTTACGGTGACTCTATGGCGGGCCGTACCTCTCAGGCGAGCCGGCGACGCGGCGCGTCGCCGCGCGGCACCACGAACAGTCGTGCCCGTCAGCCGGCGAAGAAGACCACCCGGGCGGCGGCCCGGCGGCGGCCGGCACCCAGGCCCGCTCCGGCGGCCTACGTGGGCCGGGCCATCGGGGCACTGTGGATGGGCCTGGCGCACGGGGTCGGGTGGGGCTTCCGGGCCGCCGGCCGGCAGGCCGCCTCCGCCCGGGAGTTGGACCCGGAGCACCGCCGCGACGGCGCCGGCCTGCTGCTGTTCGGGCTGGCCATCCTCAGCGCGGTGGCGATCTGGTTCTCCGGCGCCGGCCCGTTCGGCGCGCGCCTGGCCGACACCGTGCGCCTGTTCCTGGGCGCGATCGCGGTGGTGGTGCCGGTGCTGCTGATGATCGGCGCCTGGCGGCTGATGCGTACCCCGGTGGACCCGGAGCACCGGGGGCGTGGCCTGGTCGGCTGGGGTTCCATGCTGGTCGCCACGGCGGCGATGCTGCACATCGGACAGAATCCCGTCGACCCGGTGCAGCGTGACTACGCCGGTGGCCTCGTCGGCGCCGGCATCGGCGACCTGCTGGAGCGGGCGGTGACCGCCTGGGTGGCGCTGCCGCTGCTGATCCTGCTGCTCGTCTTCGGCCTGCTGGTGGTGACCGCCACCCCGATCAACAAGATCCCGGAGCGGCTCGGTCTGCTCGCCGGCACGCTGGTCGCCCCGCCCGAGGCTCCGGCCGAGGAGGACGCGGAGCCGACGGAGTCCGCCGCGAAGCCGGCCCGTAGACGACCCGCCCGTAAGGCCGCGCCCCCGCCGCCCGACCCCGACGACTTCGACGACGTCGGCCCCGAGGTCGACCTCCAGGAGACGATCGTGCTGCCCCGCCGGCCGGCGAGCCGGGTGCCGGCCCGCCGCAAGCCGGTGGAGCCGCCGGAGCACTCCGCCCCGCCCACCCGCGCCGAGCAGCTCGCGCTGACCGGGCTGGCCGGCGACTACGTGCTGCCGCCGGCCAACATGCTCACCGGTGGCGCGGCCCCGAAGACCCGCAGCAAGGCCAACGACGAGGTGATCGCCGCGCTGACCGGCGTCTTCGACCAGTTCGGGGTGGACGCCGAGGTCACCGGTTTCACCCGGGGCCCGACCGTCACCCGCTACGAGGTCGAACTGGGGCACGGGGTCAAGGTCGAGCGGATCACCCAGCTCTCCCGCAACATCGCGTACGCGGTGAAGTCGCCCGACGTACGCATCCTCAGCCCCATCCCGGGCAAGAGCGCGGTCGGGGTGGAGATCCCCAACACCGACCCGGAGAACGTCGCCCTCGGTGACGTGCTGCGGTCCCGGGCGGCCACCAGCGACCACCATCCGATGGTGGTGGCCCTCGGCAAGGACATCGAGGGCGGCTTCGTGGTCGCCAACCTCGCGAAGATGCCGCACATCCTGATCGCCGGGGCCACCGGCGCGGGCAAGTCGAGCTGCCTCAACACCCTGCTGGTGTCCATCCTGACCCGGGCCACGCCGGACGAGGTGCGGCTGCTGCTGATCGACCCCAAGCGGGTCGAGATGACCGGGTACGAGGGCATCCCGCACCTGGTCACCCCGATCGTGACCAACGCCAAGAAGGCGGCCGACTCGCTGGAGTGGGTCGTCCGCGAGATGGACATGCGCTACGACGACCTCGCCGCCAACGGGGTCCGGCACATCGACGACTTCAACCGCAAGGTGCGCAACGGCGAGATCAAGGCCCCGCCGGGCAGCGAGCGGGAGATGCGGCCGTACCCGTACCTGCTGGTGATCGTGGACGAGCTGGCCGACCTGATGATGGTCGCCCCGCGCGACGTGGAGGACTCGGTCGTCCGGATCACCCAGCTGGCCCGCGCCGCCGGCATCCACCTGGTGCTGGCCACCCAGCGGCCGAGCGTCGACGTGGTGACCGGCCTGATCAAGGCGAACGTGCCGTCCCGGCTGGCGTTCGCCACCTCGTCGCTTGCCGACTCCCGGGTCATCCTCGACCAGCCGGGCGCGGAGAAGCTGCTCGGCCGGGGCGACGGGCTGTTCCTGCCGATGGGCGCGTCGAAGCCGGTCCGCATCCAGGGCGCCTGGGTGACCGAGCGTGAGATCGCCGACGTGGTGAAGTTCTGCAAGGACCAGCGCGAGCCGGAGTTCCGCTCCGACGTGCTGGCCCCGGCGCAGGACAGCAAGAAGAAGATCGACGAGGACATCGGCGACGACCTGGACCTGCTGGTGCAGGCGGTGGAGCTGGTGGTGACCTCGCAGTTCGGGTCGACGTCGATGCTCCAGCGCAAGCTGCGGGTCGGTTTCGCCAAGGCGGGCCGGTTGATGGACCTGATGGAGACCCGGGGGGTGGTCGGCCCGTCCGAGGGTTCCAAGGCCCGCGACGTGCTGGTCAAGCCGGACGAGCTGGAAGAGGTGCTGGTCGGCCTGCGCGGCGACGTGGACTGACCCGGGACGTGCGACGGGCCCGCCGGATCTCCGGCGGGCCCGTTCGCGCAGGTGGGTCAGCTGTTCGTCATGGCGCTGATCAGCACCAGGCTCAGGACGATGGCGGCCACGTTCGCGGCGGCGGCGTACCAGCCCAGCGGCTTGTCGCCGAGCACCGCGCCGACGATGCCGAGCGCCAGGCCGATGATGCCGAAGATGACCGGCGCGATCAGCAGCGCGACGACGGCGAAGACGAACGCCAGGATGGTGCAGATGCGGGCGGCGTTGGTACGCGGGCGGGCGGGGGCGTGGATGTCGGCCATGACGTCCTCCGTGGTCGGGAGCCTGAGTGCTGTGCTGATCGATCACTACCCACACCTGACGGAAACTACGCACCGGGCCTCGACCAGGGGCACGGGTCAGCTCAGTGGAAGAGCTTGAGGCCGACCACGCCGGCCACCACCAGCAGCAGGCTGAGCAGCCGGGGCAGGCTCGTCGACTCGCCGAGGGCGACCATGCCGACCACGGCGGTGCCGACCGCCCCGATACCGACCCAGACCGCGTAGCCGGTGCCGACGGGGATGTCGCGCAGCGCGTACGCCAGGCCGGCCATGCTGGCGACCAGGGTGACCGCGAAGACGGCCGAGGGTAGTGGCCGGCTGAACCCGGCGCTGCGGTCGAGGGAGACCGCCCACGCGGTCTCCAGGAGTCCGGAGAGCACCAGCACCATCCAGGCCATCGGGCGTCACCTCGGGGGTGCGGGTCCCGGGCCGTCGGCCGGGGACGAGTCGGTTCGGCACGGGGCGTCTTGGCCTGACCGGGTACGCCCGCGACTCGTCCGGGGTGGCCGCGCGGGCCACCACGAGCGACGCTAGCACCGCCGGCCGGCCTGGTGGGGTGATCCTCCCCACCAGACCTTGAGCTGAAGTCAGCTTGAGGTTGCAGCATGGGAACATGACGCTGCTCTTCGACGACCGGCAGGTCGCCGCCACCCTGGACGCGCCGACCACCGTCGCGGCGATGCGGGACGCCCTGCTGGCCGCCCACGCCGGCCGGCTCGTCGCGCCACCCCGGGCGTCCGCACCGCTGACCGGCGGGCGGATGGTGCTCACCGCCGGGCAGCTCACCGACGAGTGGTACGGCTTCCGCTCCTACGACACCCTCGGCCACCCGGCCGGCGAGCAACTGGTGGTGCTGCACGACGCCCGGACGGGTGCGGTACGGGCCATCGCCGTCGGCGCGGAGCTGGGCTCCCGGCGTACCGGGGGACTGGGCGCGGTGGCGGTCGACGCCCTGGCCCGCCCGGACGCCGCCACCCTGGGCGTGATCGGCTCGGGCGGGCAGGCGTGGACGCAGGTCTGGGCGACCGCCGCCGTCCGGTCCCTGCGCGAGGTGACCGTGCACAGCCGCTCGGCGGCCCGCCGCGAGGCGTTCGCCGCCCGGGTCCGCGCCGAGCTGGGGACACCCGCCCGCGCCGTCGGCTCGGCCGCCGAGGCGGTCCGCGACCGGGACGTGGTGGTGCTCGCCACCACCAGCGTCACCCCGGTGCTGGCCGCCGCCGATCTCGCCCCGGGCACCCACGTCAACACCGTCGGCTTCAAGCAGGTGCACCGGCACGAGTTCGGCACCGACCTGCTCGACGCCGCCGACGTGCTGGTCACCGACTCGCCGGCCCAGGCGGCGGCGTACGACCCCCCGATGCTGACCGCCGTCGGGCCGTACCCGGGCAGGCTGCGCGACCTGGGGGCGGTGCTGGCCGGGACGGTCCCCGGCCGGACCGGCGCGGACCAGGTGTCGGTGTTCTGCTCCACCGGCCTGGCCGGCACCGAGGTCGCCCTGCTGGACCGGCTGGTCCGGGTGGGAGCGACGACGGTCTGACCGCCGACCGGGTCAGCGGGGGAGGGTGAACCGGCCGACACCGCACGCCGCCGTCGGTCGGGCCCGCGACGTCGCCCGGTACCCTCGGATGGTGTCCGCCACCCCCACGCCTGACAACGCCGGCCCGTCGCGGCCCGCACCGGAGCCGTCGCCCGCCGACGGCCGCCGGGTCGCCCTGCTGACCCTGGGCTGCGCCCGCAACGAGGTCGACTCGGAGGAGTTGGCCGCCCGGCTGCACGCCGACGGCTGGCAGGTCACCACCGACGGCGAGGGCGCCGACGTGGTGGTCGTCAACACCTGCGGGTTCGTGGAGAAGGCCAAGCAGGACTCGATCCAGACCCTGCTCGCGGCCGCCGACACCGGGGCGAAGGTGGTCGCCGCCGGCTGCATGGCCGAGCGGTACGGCCGGGAACTGGCCGACAGCCTCCCCGAGGCGCAGGCGGTGCTCAGCTTCGACGACTACCCCGACATCGCCGCCCGGCTCGACTCGGTGCTGGCCGGCGAGGCGATCGGCGCGCACACCCCTCGGGACCGCCGCGAGCTGCTGCCGCTGACCCCGGTCAACCGGCGGGAGTCGGCGGTGTCGCTGCCCGGCCACGGCACCCCGACCCGGGTCGCGCCGGAGGCCGACGAGCACACCCCGGCGCACCTGCGGCAGGTGCTGCGCCGTCGGCTCGACACCGGCCCGGTGGCCTCGCTGAAGCTGGCCAGCGGCTGCGACAGGCGGTGCGCGTTCTGCGCGATCCCCGCGTTCCGGGGCGCGTTCGTCTCGCGTACCCCCGACGAGCTGCTCGCCGAGGCGGAGTGGCTGGCCAAGACCGGCGTCCGCGAGCTGGTGCTGGTCAGCGAGAACTCGACCTCGTACGGCAAGGACCTGGGCGACCCGCGGGCGCTGGAGAAGCTGCTGCCGCAGCTCGCCGCGATCGACGGGATCGTCCGGGTGCGGGCCAGCTACCTCCAGCCTGCCGAGACCCGGCCCGGCCTGGTCGAGGCGATCGCCACCACCCCCGGCGTGGCCCCCTACTTCGACCTGTCGTTCCAGCACTCCAGCGAGCCGGTGCTGCGTCGGATGCGCCGGTTCGGCTCCACCGACCGGTTCCTGGAGCTGTTGGCGAGCGCCCGCGCCCTCGCCCCGGAGGCGGGCGCGCGGAGCAACTTCATCGTCGGTTTCCCCGGCGAGACCCGGCAGGACGTGGCCGAGCTGACCCGCTTCCTGACCGAGGCGCGGCTCGATGCGATCGGCGTGTTCGACTACAGCGACGAGGACGGCACCGAGGCCGCCGGGCTGCCCGGCAAGCTCTCCGCCGCCACCGTCAAGCGCCGCTACGACCGGCTCGCCGCGCTCGCCGACGAGTTGTGCTCGCAGCGGGCCGAGGAACGACTCGGCAGCACCGTCGAGGTGCTTGTCGACACGGTCGACGACGGCGTGGTGGAGGGCCGGGCGGCGCACCAGGCCCCCGAGGTCGACGGCTCGACCACCCTGGTCGCCCCGGTCGGCGGCGGGGTCGACCTGGCCGCGTTGCGCCCCGGCGACCTCGTCCGGGCCACGGTCACCGCGACCGAGGGCGTCGACCTGGTGGCCGTGCCGGATGAGATGATCTCGGCGGCGCCCGGCGCGGAACGGTGACGGTGGGCCCGGACGGAGCGGGGGAGCCAGGTGGGGCGGTGCCAGGTGGGCCGGAGCGGGGCGCGGCGGTGACCGGGGCGGCGGAGTCCGCGCCGCCGGTGGCCCGGGTGCCGGTGCTCAACGCGGCCAACGGCCTGACCCTGCTGCGGCTGGTGCTGGTGCCGGTCTTCGCCGCGTCGGTGGTCGCCTCCGGCATGACCCACACCGGGTGGCGGATCGCCGCCTGTCTGATCTTCGCGTTCGCCTCGATGACCGACCTGGTCGACGGCTGGATCGCCCGCCGCTTCGGCCTGGTCACCTCGGTCGGCAAGGTGGCCGACCCGATCGCCGACAAGGCGCTCACCGGTGCCGCCCTGGTGCTGCTCTCCGTCTACGACCTGCTGCCCTGGTGGGTGACGGTGCTGATCCTCGTCCGCGAGCTGGGCATCACCGGGCTGCGGTTCTGGGTGATCCGGCACGGCGTGATCGCCGCCAGTCGGGGCGGCAAGCTCAAGACGGCGTTGCAGATCCTGGCCATCGCCTGGTACCTGTGGCCGATGCCGGCGGCCCTCGCGGCCGTCGGGCCCTGGATCATGGCCGCCGCCGTGCTGGTCACCGTGGTCACCGGCTTCGACTACGTCGCCCAGGCCCTGCGCCTGCGCCGTCCCCGGCCCTGACCGGCCCGCACCATCCCCGCTGAGCCGCCGTACCGGAATCCCGGTGCGGCGGGACTGCCGTCCCTGCCGGTCGGGACGCCCCGCCCCGCAGAGTCGTCACCACACCGGCCCTGCGGCCCGGTGCGGCGTCGGTCCGGCCGGGTCGACGTCCTGGTGACGGCGGGCGGGGTTGCGCCCGCAGGCGGGAGGAGCAGCGGTGGGGACAGCGACGAGACATGCCCGGGGGCGGTCCCCGGGCGGCGGGTGGCGCAGCCGCCGGCTGTGGGCGGCCGGCCTGACGGCGGTGCTGGCGGTCACCATGCACCAGACTCCGGCCCGTGCCGCCGACCCGGTGCCGTTCGACGAGCAGGCGGTGCACGGGGCGCTGTTCGGGGCGGTGGTGCAGCTGCGCGACGCCGGGGCGGCCGGGCTGAAGGACGCCCTGCTCACGGCCGAGCTGCTGGACTGGCGTACCGGCCAGCCGGGTGCCGACGCGACGCAGGTGGCGGGGCACGTGGCGACCACCCGGGCGGTCGCCGACGCGGCGGTCGGCGACGCGCGGGCCGAGGACCGGTCCCGGTTCGCCGTGGCGATGGCGGTGCTGGCCCGGCTCGGCGAGTCCAGCGGCGCGGTGACCACCGGCCCGGCGGTGCGGGCCTTCCTGGCCAGCACGGTCGGCGCGGAGGGCGCGAACGTGGTGCCGGACGCGTTGAACCTGGTCCGGGGCGGTTACCAGGACGCGGCGTGGAACGCCCGTTCCCGGGACCTGGTCCAGGACACCTGGCGGGAGCTGCACCGCCGGGCCGCCACGGACGACGCGCTGGCCACCGGCTGGGACAGCGCGTTCGCCGGGCGCACCGGCACCGGGGTGCGTACCCCGGTCGACGGGTTGCTGGCCGCCCGCATCCACGAGCCGCGCGCCGACGGCAACACCGGCACCCTCGGCTACTACGTGCCGCTGTCCGCCATCCGCGACGTCCGCGGTGACGCGACCGCCTTCAAGGCGCTGGTGCAGGAGCGGGCGTACGCGACGCTGAAGGTGCTCGACACCGACGGCAACAACCGGATCACCGAGGTGGTCGGCTACGCCAACACGTACCCGCTGAACCAGGACCCGAAGCCGAGCCAGGCGGTCATCGACGCGGAGAAGGCGAAGACCGAGTCGAACCGCAAGATCTTCGAGGGCCTCGGGTCCACCGTCACGGTGCTGTCCACCCTGGTCGGTTTCGTCGACAAGAAGTTCGGCAAGCAGCTGGAGACCATCGGCAAGGCCGTGGTGACCTCGGTGACCGCGATCAACACGTACGTGACGACGGTGCTCGGGCAGGGGCTGACCATGGCCGCGACGGCGATGGGCACGGCGGTGCTGACCGGCAACCTGCTCGGCGCGGCGGTGAGCCTGATCGGCCTGTTCGCCGGTGGCGGTGACCCGAACGCCGCGATCCAGGCGGAGATCGGCAAGCTGCGCCAGCAGATCGACCGGCTGGCCAAGGGGATCGACAAGCGGTTCGACCGGATCGAGTCGGCGCTCAAGGAGATGTACGCCGGGCTGGTCGCCCAGCTCGACGCGCTCACCAAGGGCCTCGACGAGGTACGCGCCAACCTGGGCCGGATCGCCACCCAGTTGCAGACCATCGAACGCAAGGTGGACTCGATGGCGCTCGCCACCCACGTGGCCCTGGAGAACATCGCCAAGAGCCAGCTCAACCAGGTGATCACCACGTACGTGCACCACAGGGAGATCACCGGGCAGCCGATCCCGGACTACCTGGGCACCTATTTCCCGAAGGCCGAGTCGCCGACCTTCACCTTCGCCACCGTCAACGCCGCCGACGAGGGCACCTTCACCGCGCCGGCCGGCACCAGCCTCGCCGACCCGGTCAGCGTGCTCGACACCCACCTGCCCGCCGGCTCGATCAACTACCTCGGCCAGTGGGCGCGTAACCGGGTCGGCGGCACCTGGACCGTCGGCCCGGTCGCCAACGCCGCCGCCTGGTCCACCGCCGCCCGGGTCTACAACATCCTGCAACTGGAGAACCCGCAGTTCGCCGCGCAGGTGGCCGCCGGGCGGGGCGACGCCGTCGCCGAGGCCGGACGGACCATCAACGAGCGGGTCCGGCAGTTCAGCCAGCCGACCGCCGACGGCGGCACCAACCCGTTGTTCACCGCGCTGATGGCCGACTACCGCACCGCGGTCGCCGGCTGGAACGCCCAGGTGGAGAACGTCCGCAAGGCGGTGGTCTGGAACGGCAGCGACACCCTGCCGGTGCACGACATGTGGGGCAGCCCGGACCAGGAACTCCCGGCGGCGAACCGGATTCCCGAGACCGAGTCGATCGGCGGGTGCGGCGCGAGCCGGGTCAGCCGGCCGATCCCGTCGACGGTACGCCGCAGCAACCTGCCCAACGCGTTCCACCTGGCCCACCACGCCATGCCGCCGGGGCACGCCCCGACGTTCTCCACCTGCTACGACGCGAACTTCGTCAACGTGGAGCAGAACGACGGGCCCCGGTTCCAGACCACCACCGGCGACCTCCAGATCACCCTGCGGTCGCGGGTGAAGTGGGCCGGCGGGGACTGGCAGGAGGTGCAGACCGCCACCCGCGTGTTCCCCATCGGCACGTTCTGCTCGTGGGACGTCCGTTCCCCGATCCCGCAGGGCTACTGCTACGACGAGAACAAGTACCTCACCGAGCGGTGGCCGGGGACGTACAAGCCGGCGTTCGAGTCGGCGGCGATCCCGGTCGTCGCCACCCAGGCGGCGTCCGCCCGCACCAGGGCCGCCGCGATGCTGTCCGGCCGGCAGAAGTACTTCTACCGGGTGATGCGGGCCGGCACCGGGCCGAACCCGCCGAGCAGCGACACCTGGGAGGTGTCCCGGGTGCTCTGGCAGAAGGGCAAGGCGGTCGCGGACGCGCTGCGGCTGTTGCAGGCGTACACCGAACTGGGGTGGGGCACCGCGCTGGAACTCGACGACAGCCTCGCCGGCCTGCTCTTCGGCGGCCAGGGGTTGCCCGCCGACTACACCCGCCCGCGCAGCGACGGCGACCAGTCGGCCCACCAGCACCTGCGCAACGCGATGGCGCAGGCGGTGGACAACTACGCCGACTGCGTCCAGACGTTCGACTGGAACCCGTGCGACGGTGACCGGTCGGGCTTCGACCCGCTGCGTGACCAGGGTCAGTACGGCGCCGGCTGCGTCCAGGCCAGCGTGCCGGACAAGCCGCGTGACCCGCTGAGCGCCTGCCTGGCCAGTGCGGCGTTCGTCCGGGTCGGGCAGCTCGGCCAGCGGTACGACCACTGGTCGTCCCGGGTGCGTTCCGGCGGGCACACCGAAGGGCTGCCGGAGGTCACCGCGGCCACCGACATGACCCGGGCGACCACGGTGAGCGTGCACCCGGCGGGCTGACCGCCGCCGGACGCGCCGACCGGGAAGGGCCCCGTCGGCCCGAGCGGGTGGGACCCTTCCCCCGCCCGCCGGGCCGGCCGGGGCCCTTCCCCCGTCGCGGGCCGGGACCCTTCCCGCGCTCTCCGGGCGCCGGGGCCACCCTCCGATCGGTCCCGCCGGGCCGGGACATCCGACCCGGGTCGGCGGGACAGCCGGCGGGTGACGATGGCTCGACCGTCCACCCCGCCGGCCCGCCCGGCGGTGCCACTGTGGACGGTCGACCACCTACGCTGCGGCGGACGGGTGCCGGGGGACCGGCCCCGCCGTCCGCGTACGGCACCCGAGGAGTGATCATGACCCTGACCGCTGGCGACGACCGACGGATCGTGCTGATCGCGGCCGACGACACGTTCTGCCACGTCTACCAGGACCTGTCCGACCTGCTGTCGACCGCCGACCACGGCGAGAAGCTCGCCGGGGCCGTCGAGTTCTTCGACGTCACCGGCCGACGGCTGCACCCGGTCTTCTCCGCCGACTGGCGGCTGGAGGCCCTCGACGCCGGCACCGCCCCGGCGCAACCCGAGGCCGTCCGGCAGCGGTTGACCGCGGTGCTCGCCCACGTGGCGCAGTACGTCCGCAGCCATCCGGACGTGCTCACCCGCTCCCGGATCACGCTGGAGCAGGCGCTGGCCCAACTGCCCCGGCTGGACGGCCCGGACCTGCCGCACGAGATCGGCACCCTGCCCGACCACCTCGAACACGACACCGGCAACTGGCTGCACAACGCGATGCACGCCGCCGGCTGGGCCGACTGACCCACCCGATCCCACCACCGACCGACACCCCCGGAGGGCCTGCCGTGCCGTCGCCGATAGCCGCGCTGTCCCCGTCCCGCCGGGTCCTGGCCGGGGCGGGCCTGGTCGTCGCCGGGCTCGTCCTGGCCGGGCAGTGGTGGTTCCCGCAGCCGGCCGCCCTCGGCCCGGCGGCGCTGACCGGCACGATCGCGGTCGCGTTCACCGCGCTCGGCGCGCTGGTGCTCGCCGGGCTGCCCGGTCACCCGGTCGGCCGGCTGATGCTGGCCGCCGGTCTCGTCGCCGGGACGGCGGTGCTGGCGTTGAGCTGGCCCGCGGTCACCCCGCTGGCCTGGCTGGGCCAGTGGCTCTGGTGGCCGCCGTACGGGCTGATCTTCCTGGCCCTGCTGGTCTTCCCGGACGGCCGGCTGCCGGGCCGGGGCTTCCGGCCGGTCGCGGTCGGGCTGGTGGTCACCACGGCGGTGGTGGCCGTGGCGCTGGCGGTGGCCGCGACCAGCGATCCCCGGGGCCTGCTGCTGTCCGCGACGACGGCCGCCGACCCGACCGCGCGGCTGCTGGTCCGGGTCGCCCTGCTGACCGTGGGGGTGGAACTGCTGCTGGTGGTCGCCGTGCTGGTGGCGCTCGCCCGACGCTTTCGGCGGGCCGTCGGCGAGGCCCGCCAGCAGCTCGCCTGCCTGCTGGCCGCCGGGGTGCTGTTCCTGCTCGGCTTCCTGCTGGACTGGCTCAACCTGTCCGGCGCGTGGGTGCTGATGGTGATCGCGATCCCGGGCGCGATGACGCTGGCGGTGCTCCGCTACCGGCTCTACGGCCTGGAACAGGTGATCAACCGGACGCTGGTCTGGCTGGTGATGAGCCTTCTGGTGATCGCCGCGTTCGTGGGGGTGGTCGCCCTGCTGCGGGACCTCGTGCTGCGCGGGGACACCTCGAACGCGTCACTGGTGGCCACCGGGCTGATCGCGGTGACCTTCGAACCGCTGCGACGGCGGGTGCAGCGCGGGGTCAACCGGCTGCTCTACGGCGACCGCGACGAGCCGTACGCGGTGCTGGCCCGCCTCGGCGACCTGCTGGAGCGGACGGTCCAGCCGGAGGCGGTGCTGCCGCTGCTGACCGGCACCATCGCCCGATCGCTCCAGGTGCCGTACGTGGCGGTGGAACTCGGCGGGGACCGCGCCGACGACGGGCGGCCCGCCCGGGTGCACGCCGCGCACGGCCGGGCCACCACCGCGCTGGAACGCTTCGACATGGTGACCCACGGGGAGTGGGTGGGGCGGCTGGTGGTGGCCCGGCGGGCACCGGGCACCCGGTTCACCCCGGTCGAACGGCGGCTGCTCAGCGACGTCGCGCTGCACGCCTCGGTGGCCGCCGCGACCGCCAGGCTGATCCGCGACCTGCGCGACTCCCGGGAGCGCCTGGTCACCGCCCGGGAGGAGGAACGCCGCCGGCTGCGCCGGGACCTGCACGACGGGCTCGGCCCGACCCTGGCCGGCATGTCGATGCAGGTACGCGCGGCCCGCAAGCTCGCCGCCGTCGACCAGGCCCGGCTGGCCCGCATCCTCGACGGGCTCGCCGACGACCTGCTCACCTGCACCGGCGAGGTGCGCCAACTGGTCGACCAGCTCCGCCCTGCGGCCCTCGACCGGGGGTTGGAGTCGGCGCTGCGGGCCGAGTGCCAGCGCTTCGACGGCCCGACCCTGACCGTGCGGCTGAGCGTGACGGACCCGCTGCACGGGCTGCCGGCGGCGGTGGAGGTGGCAGCGTACCGGATCGTCGGCGAGGCGCTGGCCAACACGGCCCGGCACGCCGGGGCGACCTGCTGCGACGTGGTGGTGCGCCGGGGCCGGGCGCTGGTCGTGGAGGTGTCCGACGACGGCACCGGCATCGTCGCCCGCCGGCCCGGCGGTGTCGGCCTGGACTCGATCCGGGAGCGGGCCGCCGAGTTGGGCGGCGGCAGCGACATCGTCGACCGGGACCCGCACGGCACCCTGATCCGGGTCCGCCTGCCCCTACCCCCCGCCCCGTCCGCCCCCGCTCCCGCGCCGTCCGCCTCCGCCCCCACCTCGCCTGCTTCCGGTGATCAAGAGGATTGCGTCAGAATCCGTCCGGAGGATGACCCGAACCTCTTGATCACCGGGGGTTCCCGGGACCCGGCGGCGGGCGGGGCGGGTGGGGGGCGGGTGGCGGAAGGCGCTGTGGGAGGGGGAGGGCAGTGACGGCAGCGGGGACCCGTGGCGGGGCGGTCCGGGTGCTGATCGTGGACGACCACCCGGTGGTCCGCCGGGGCCTGCGGACCATGCTGGAGGGCGAGCCCTGGGTCGACGGCGTGCTGGAGGCCGCCACCTGCGCCGAGGCGGTCGCCATCGCCTCGACCGAGCCCGTCGGGGTGGTCGCGATGGACGTGGCGCTGCCGGACGGCGACGGCGTGACCGCGACCCGGCGGATCGTGCAGGGCCGGCCGGAGATCCGGGTGCTGATGGTGACCATGACCGACGACGAGGACGTGGTCGGCCGCGCGCTGCGGGCCGGCGCCCGGGGCTACGTGCTCAAGGACACCGACCCGGACGTGATCGTCGACGCGCTGCGGACGGTGGCCGGCGGCGGGCTCGTCCTCGGCCCCCGGGTCGGCCCGCAGGTGCTGACCAGCCTGCGCCGCCAGCCGGTCGAGCTGCCGCCCCCGTTCGACCGGCTCACCCCACGCGAGCGGGACATCCTGCGCCGGCTGGCCGGCGGCGACACCAACGCCCGGATCGCCCGTCACTTCGGGCTCAGCGAGAAGACGGTCCGCAACCAGCTGTCGGCGGTCTTCGCCAAGCTCGGTGTCGCCGACCGGGTCCAGGCCGCCCTGCTCGCCCGGGACGCCGGACTCACCGGCTGACCCCGCCCCGGCCCGACGGGGCGGCCGGGTCTCGGCACGGGCCCGGAGCCGGGCAGGGCAACGGGGGCGGACCCGGCGATGCCCGCCCGGGACGCCCGCCCCACCGGCGGCGGGAGCGGACACGACGATCGGCCGGGCCGGGATGAGTAGCAGGATGACCTCGGGGAAGGAGGACGGCATGGGGACCGATGCGCAGCACGAGCGACCCGCAGGCAGCCCGGCGGCGGGCGTGGTGCACAGCCTGCACGAGCGGCAGCAGACCCTGGCCACCGTCGAGTCCCTGACCGGCGGGCTGCTGGCCGCCGCGATCGTGGAGATCGCCGGGGTGAGCGCCGTCTACCGGGGCGGATTGGTGACCTACGCCACGGAACTCAAGGCGCGGCTGGCCGACGTACCCGAGGATCTGCTGGCCGAACGCGGGCCGGTCGATCCGGACGTGGCCATCGCCCTGGCCGAGGGGGGCCGGCGGCGCTGCGCCGCCGACTGGGGCCTGGCCACCACCGGGGTGGCCGGTCCCGAGCCGCAGGACGGCAACCCGGTCGGTCTGGTCTATGTCGCGGTGGCCGGACCGGGCGGCCCGGTGGTCCGCCGGCTCGACCTCGACGGGGGCCGCGACCACATCCGCGCGGCGGCGGTGATCGAGGCGTTACGCCTGCTCGCGACGCGTATCCACAGGGCCTTTCCGGAGCCGGGGCCGGGCCCGCGCCGCGGGCCGGCGGCGGGGGTGCCCCCGGCCGGCGCGGGCCGGCGGTGACCGGCGTTGTCCAGATCCGACAGGCGGGGTGGGATGTCGCCGGGCCGACCAACGGGTACGGTTGCGGGAAGGCTCCGGCGTACGGCGTCGGCGGCGGCGCGGTCCACCGCGTCCGGCGCGGGCGATCATCCGCCCGGAGCGTGAAATCCCGTCAGGGGGAGGTGCGATGGTCCTACTACGCCGGGTGATCGGTGACGCACTTCGGGCGCGCCGCCAGGGTCAGCACCGCACCCTGCGCGAGGTCTCCACCGCCGCCAACGTGAGCCTCGGTTACCTGTCCGAGATCGAACGCGGCCACAAGGAACCCTCCAGCGAGCTGCTCGCCGCCATCTGCGACGCGCTCGGTGCCCGCCTGTCCGAGTTGCTGCGTGAGGTGAGCGACACCGTGGCACTTGCCGAACAGTTGCCGGGCGTGCTCATGCCGGTGCAGGACGAGCCGGCCGCCGCCGGTCCCGCCGGGGTGCGCAAGGCCACCGGTCGGGGCGTGCGCCAGGTGACCACCGACGGTGCGGTCGCCGTCTCGGTCCGCCAGGACTCCCCGCTCAAGGCCACCCTGCGCAGCGCCCGGGTCCGCCCGAGCGACCGCGACGTGGTCTGCGCCGCCTGACCCGCAGTCCGTCCCGTGGCCGGGCTGGCCGACGCCGCGTAGTCTTGATCGCAGGCCGCCGGAGCACTCCCCGCGGTACGAACGGCCCTGCTGGCGTCCGCCTGCGACGATGGGGGAGCGCCGTGCGGCCCGTCCGGCCCCGGGTGTGGCCGGGGCGCAGCGACGCTACTGAGGGGATACCGCGGAGATGGCGAACCCGTTCGTCAAGGGTTGGAAGTACCTGATGGCGCTGTTCGGTGCCAAGATCGACGAGCACGCCGATCCGAAGGTGCAGATCCAGCAGGCCATCGAGGACGCGCAGCGTCAGCACCAGGCGCTGGTGCAACAGGCGGCGGCGGTGATCGGCAACCAGCGGCAGCTGGAGATGAAGCTCTCCCGGCAGATGACCGAGGTCGAGCGGCTCCAGGGCAACGCCCGGCAGGCGCTGGTCCTCGCCGACCAGGCCCGCGCCAAGGGCGACGAGGCCGAGGCCGGCCGCTACGAACAGTCCGCCCAGGTGCTCGCCACCCAGCTCGTCTCCGCCGAGCAGGCCACCGAGGACCTCAAGACCCTGCACGACCAGGCGATCGGGGCCGCCGCGCAGGCCCGCCGCGCGGTCGAGAACAACTCCATGATCCTCCAGCAGAAGCTTGCCGAGCGCACCAAGCTGCTCAGCCAGCTCGAACAGGCCAAGATGCAGGAGAGCGTGGCCCGGTCGCTGGAGTCGATGTCGTCGATGACCGCGCCGGCCAACACCCCCTCGCTGGACGAGGTGCGGGACCGCATCGAGCGCCGCTACGCCAACGCGATGGGCCGCGCCGAGCTGGCCGGCAACTCGGTCGAGGGGCGGATGCTGGAGATCCAGAAGTCGACGCTGGACAGCGCCGGGTCGTCCCGGCTGGAGCAGATCCGGGCCAGCATGGCCGGCGAACAGCTCGGCAGCCGGCAGGAGCAGCCCTCGGTGCAGCAGCAGGCCCAGCCGGCCGCCCCGACGGCCGACCCGGCCGCCGCCGCCCGGCTGGACGAGATCCGGGCCAGCATGAGCCGCGACCGCGGCGTGGGGGACACCACCGCCGGCTGACCGCCGGCACGAGGAGGTACGGGTGGCCGACGAGCGAACGCGACACTTCCGTCGACTGGGCCGACTGCGGCGCTCCGCCCGCCGGTGGAGCGTCCTGGCCGGTGGGCTCACCGGCGCGGCGGCGGTGTTGACCCCGTACGCCGGGCTGGGGCTGCCCGACGCGGCCTGGGCCGGCGCCGCGGGCAGCGCCGTCGCGCTGGCCGCCTGGCGCTGGATCGACCTGCGGGCGTTCGCGGCCCGTCCGGTGCCCCCCGCCCTCGACCCGGCCGAGGCCGCCGCCCGTTCCCGGGCCCGGCTGGTCGCCGCCGTCGAACGCCTCCCGGTCGGCCCCGGTGTGCTGGCCGAGGCCCGCCGGTTCCGCTCCCGGTTCGCGCTGCGCGGCACCTCCGCCGCCGAGTCGTGGGCCCGGCTGGACCGCGCCGCGCTCACCCTCGCCGGCATCGCGCCCCGGCTGACCGGCCTCGCCGAGCCGGCCGTGCTGGAGGCCGCCGCCGCCGACCGTTCGCTGCGTGACCTGGCCGACCGCACTGCCGGGGTGGAGCGTGCCCTGCGGCTCGCCCCACCCGAGGCCCGGCCCCGGCTCGAAGAGGCCCACCGGGCGCTGCTCGACCAGTTGGCCGCCGGGGCGACGGCCTACGAGGGGCTGGTCGCCGCCGCGGCCGGCTACGTCGCCGAGGACGCCCACCCGGAGGTCGTCGCGGACCCGTCCGCCGCCCGGCTGATGGAGGCCACGGACCTGCTGCACGGCGTCGCCTCCGCGCTGGCCGAGCTGCGTGCCGTCGGCGAGCCCCAGCGCACGCCCACCCGTTGAGGCCCCGCGCGGCAGGCCGGCCCGGGCCTGCCGCGCCGGAGCGGCCACCGGTCCCGACCGACCCGCCGGGAGACCTCAGTCGGGTGTGCGGACCGGCAGCGGGCCGGTCCACGGTGAGGTGCCGACCACGTTGAACGCGCGGACCCGGTAGTGGTAGGTGACCCCCCGGGCCAGGCCGGTGTTGGTGAAGCTGCGGCCGGTGACGGTGAAGCTGACCACCTCCCGGTCGAACGCCGGGTCCACCGAACGCTGCACCACGAACCCGGCCCCCGGACCGGTCGGGACGCTCGTCGCCCAGCTCAACGACACCGTCGCCGTGTCCGGCGCGGGGACGCCCACCGTCGCGACGACCCTGGTCGGCAGCTCCGGCACCGGCGGGGTGGTCACCGTCGCCACCGTCGACCACGGTGACGCCGCACCGAGGTAGGTGCTCCGGACCCGGTAGTAGTACGTGGTGTCCGCGGCGACCGCCGGATCGAGGTGGTGGTCGGCCACCGGCACGGCGGTGGTACCTGGACCGCTGGTGAAGGTCGGGTTGGTGGCCCGCTGCACGTCGAGTCCGGTGGCGAAGGAGCGGTTGACCCAGCGCAGGGCCACCCGCAGCGGGGCCGCCGGTGGCACCGTCGCGGCCAGCCCGCCCGGCGCGGGCAGGCGCACCGACGCCGGGCTGCTGTTCGACCAGGCCGAGCAGCCGGCCGCGTTCTCGGCCCGGATGCGGTAGTGGTAGGTCACGCCTGGGGTGATGCTGGCGTCGGTGTACCGGGTCGCGGTCGCCGCCACGGTGATGGTGGTCAGGCCGGCGGTGAAGCCGGCGTCGGTGGCCCGTTGGAGCAGGTGCCCGGTGGCCGCCGGCCGGCTGCCGTTGCCCGTCCAGGCCAGCGCGATCGCCGGGAGCGCGGTCGCCGAGCCGGGCACCGGGGTCGCGGTCAGCCCGGTCGGCGCGCGGGGCGAGACCCGTAGCACCAGCGGCCGGCTCATGCCCAGGTCCCGCAGCCCCGCCGCGCCGCTGGACCAGCGGAACTCCCAGCCCAGGTTGACCTGTTGGTTGACCACGATCGTCGGTCGGCCGTCGCAGGGGCTGACCGGGGTGGCGTCGAGGCGTACCCCGGCGGGTCGGGTCGGGTCGAGCAGCCGCAGGCTGTCGGCGACCTTGAACGGCAGCGGCGGCACCTCGGGCCGCAGCGCCACCACCACGTCCTCGGCCGGGTTGACCCGGACGGTCTGCTTCCAGCCCCGCTCACCGCCGTCGGGGGCGCGGACCGTGCCGTCCCCGCCGATCCGGTTGACCACCTGCACGTCGCAGCCGTCGAAGCGGACCGGGTGGGTCTGCCGGCCGGTCCCGCCGATCCGCCACACCTGGATGCCGTCGGCCGGGTCGGCCGGCCCCACCGTCGGGTCGGCGGCGACGAGGATCTCGGTCGCCGGGTCGGTCGGGCCGAGCGGCAGGGTCACCGGCCCCAGCGGGCCGGCGCCCGGGTGGGGTACGCCGAGCCGGCCAACCCGCCGCCCGTACTCCGGCTCGAAGACGGTCCCCACGGTCTTGACCTGGATCGGCAGGGTGACCGGCATGGTGCCGCCCGGCGGGGTGAAGGTGAGCGAGGTGGCCTGGGCGGAGGCGACCGTCGCCCGCCCGGTGGTGGTGCCGAACGCCCGGTCGTACACGGGGTGCGGCACCACCGGCGGTCGCTGGGCGGCGGCGTACGCGGCGGGCAGCCGCTCGGCCAGCCGGTCCACGTCGTACCGGCAACCGGGGGTGCCGGCCACCCGGAACTGGAGCACGGTACGGGTGTTGGGGCCGTACCCGGGCAGGGTGCCGGGGCCGCCGCCCTCGGCGCGGTGGTCCCCGGCGGCGGTGTGCCGGTCGTAGCGGGGGTCGAAGCCGGGCAGCGGGGCCGGACAGTCGTTGTAGAGCAGCACCGTCGCGCCGGGCGGCAGGGTGGAGAAGTCGACGATCACGTCGGCCCGTTCGCCGGGGGCGAGCAGCAGCGCGGCCGAGTCCACGTTGAGCACCGTCGGGTCGCGGCGGTCGTAGCGGTAGCCGACCGGCCGGTTGGGCAGCACCACCGGAGCGGGGAGCAGCCCGCACTCGTTGCCGATCTGGATCATGGGTGGGCCGGCGGCGGCCGGGTCGGGCACCCCGCCGTCGCGTCCGTCGGTGGGCCAGTCGGCCGGCCGGCCGGGAGCGCGGACCGCGTCCACCATCGGCACCTCACCGGCGTCGGCGTCGGCGAGGCTCCCGTCGGCCTGCCACATGGGCCCGTCGGAGCGGGCCCGGTAGAGCTGGAGATTGAGGGACCGGTCGGCGCAGCCGTTGACGATCCGGAACCGGTACGCCGTCGGCCGCACCCGCAGGTACGGGTAGGCGACCCCGTTGACCAGCATGGTGTCCCCGTACGCCTCGGGCACGGCGCTGGGGTGCGGCACCCCGGGGGCCTGCGGCGGCTCCTGCGGGGCGGCCACCGGATCGTGGTGCGGGTTGTCCACCGGGCCGACCCGGGGCCCGTCCCCACCGTCCACGCCTGGCAGCCACGGGCCGTAGTCCCAGCGGCCGGTGGGGTTGCGCCCGCCGTCCCGGTACGGGTCCTGCCGGGGCTGGTAGACGTGCGGATGCCACAGGTTGCCCCGGGCACCCCAGCGGTCCCGGTCCCAGGTGGGGTCCTCGGCGGCGAGTTGGGCGTCGTCGGGGACGAAGGTCCGGTCCTGGATCACCAGGGGTACCTGGTCGGCGGGGAGCACCCCGTCGGCCGTCAACTGCTCCTCGACCGGGTCGGTGAGCAGGTAGAGGGCGAACTGACCGGACAGGACGGTCAGCCGGGACAGGCCGAGGGTGTTGTCGTGCAGGCACATCAGCCGGCCGCTCTGCGCGTTCGGGTAGTAGAGCGTGGTCGCTCCCGCTCCGGGCGGCGGCATGTCCGGCACGTGGGTCAGGCCCGGCCCGGTCGGGTACGGGGTGATCTCCCCGGCCGGGGTCACCCACTGCCACGGGTTGCCGGCGCTGGTCCATCCGGTGTGCGCGCCGGACAGGTGCGGCACGGCCCGGTTCTGCGGGTAGGGCGCCGGCCCCTCCAGCGGCCCCGCCCCGGCCCCCGCAAGGCTGGCGTCGACCGGTAGGAAGAGGTCCCCGGCCGGGCCGGTGGGGAGCTGGTTGATGAACTTGATCCGGACCGGCCGGTCCCGCCGTGCCATGATCAGCGGCCCGAGGTGGTAGGGCCGCCCGGGTGGGACGACGGTGTTGTGGCCGTCCGGGTCGGTGCCCAGGTTGAGCTGGCGGTAGCCGCGCAGCCGGGTGGTTGGCAGGTCCCGGTGCAGCCGCTGGGTGTACTCGGCCAACCCGATCTCGTAGTAGTCGCAGCCCGGCCAGCTCACCGTGTCCGGGGTGGCGACCGGCAGGTACCCGCCCAACTCGGTGCGACCGGCCGGGCCGGGCAGCGGCAGCGCGTCGACGAACTTGCGCAGGCCGGTGCCGGTGACCACCCGGCCCTGGGCGTCGCGTACGGGCAGCGGGCTGCCGGCGAAGTTGGGCACCGGGCCGAAGCAGCGCGGCACGGCGGCCGGGTCGAGGGTCGCCGGGGTGGGGTCGGGTTCGCCGGTGCGGGCGGCCGGCACGGTGGGCCGGTCGGGCCGGTGGAGGCGGACGACCCGGGTCGTCCAGTGTGGTCGCAGTCTGCGGAACAGGGCCATGGCTCTCCCCGGGCACGGGGACCCGCCGCCCCCACCCCGGCGTGGTGGCGGTCGCGTCCGATGGTCACGAACGGTGAGCACTCCACCGCAGCATGCGACGTCGGCGGCCGGATAGGAATTACCCATTCGTCCGTATCTGCGGGTTGCCCCGTCAGGCGGGAGGTGTCGCCGGGTCGGCCGGCGGTGGTGCCGGCTGACAGGTGGGGCACCAGTAGGTGACCCGGTCGCCCAGGTCCTCCTTGGCGATGGCGGTGCCGCAGCGGCGGCACGGCTGGGCCCGCCGGCCGTAGACGTAGCTGGTCTGGCCCCGGTGCAGCGAACCGGTGGTGCTCTGGGTCCACCGGCCCCGGTTGGCGGCCAGCAGCCGCTGGGCCAGGGCCACCGTGCCGGGCAGGTCGGGCACCGCGCCGACCGGCGTCCACGGCGAGATTCCACGCAGGAACAGCAGCTCGCACTTGTAGAGGTTGCCCACCCCGGCCAGGTTGCGCTGGTCGAGCAGCGCCTCGCCGATGGTCACCCCGGGTGCGGCGGCCAGCCGGCGGACCGCCTCGGCCGGGTCCCAGTCCGCGCCGAGCAGGTCGGGGCCGAGATGCCCGAGCAGGCGATCCTCCTCGGCGGTGGGCAGCAGGGCCAGCTCGTGCAGGTGGTAGCCGACCGCCACCGCCTCCGCGCTGCGCAGCACCGCCCGGATCAGGTGGGCCGGCCGGGCGGCCCAGCGTTCCCCCGGGGCGTACGCCCGCCAGACGCCGTCCATCCGCAGGTGGGAGTGGAGCGTCCAGGCGGTGGTCGAGGTCACCGGGGCCGGTGCGGTCAGCCGCAGCAGGAGGTGCTTGCCCCGGCTGGCCGCCTCGACCACCGTCCAGCCGGTCAGGTCGGTGGTGGCCAGCGCGGGCACCCGGAAGTCGCTGCCAGTGAGCCGGGCGCTGGCGAGCGCGCGGTGCAGGACGCGGGCGGTGTTCCAGACGGTGTCTCCCTCGGGCACCCCGGTATTCTCCCTCGTCCGAGCAGTATTCGCATGTATCGCTATTTGTAGCGTGCTTCCTATCGATCTAGGAAAAAATGCATTATAGGGAGGTCTTGAGGAGAATATTATGGCCTTTGGCCCTTGTCGTACCCCGTCGTCCCTGTTGGTCGGTCTGCTGACCCTGACCCTGGCCGGTGGTCTCGTCCCGACCGCCGCCACCGCCGCACCCCACACCACCCCCGGCCCCGCCCCGGTCGCGTCGCGCGGCACCCCCGCCCCCGCCGGGGAGCACTGGACCGTCGACCTCACCGTAGCCGGCGGCGACGACGTCAACGTCCGCTTCGGCACCGGCCGGCTGCGCCTCGCCGACCCGCACCCGACCCGGCGCACCCGGCCCGCCGCCCTGGGTACGCCGATCGCCGAGGGGGTGCTGCTCGCCCCCGCGCGCAGCCTCGCCGGCCCGGCCAACCGGGTCCGCGTCGACCTCACCGCCGAGGCGGCCACCGGCGCCACCGTCGGCGTCCAGGTGCGCGGCTGGCGGGCCACCGGCTGGACCGAGTGGCGGGAGGCCGGCGTCGGGCCGGCCGTCTTCGACCGCCCGGTCACCCGGGTCCAGGCCCGGGTCCTGCTCGCCACCCGCGACGCACGCGCCGCCGCATCGGTACGCGCGGTGCGGCTCACCGCCGACACCACCACCACCACCACCGCCGCCGCCACCCCGGCCCCCACCGCCGTGCGCAGCTACCGGGTGTTCGCCACCCGGGAGGGCGAGGTCGGCGGGGTCACCGCCAACGGGCGCACCATCCAACCCCGGGACCACTTCGTCGCCCTGCCGTCCCGACGCGGACTGTCCCCGATCGACACCGGGGACTACACCGTGCGGGTCTGCACCACCAGCGGCAGCCGCTGCGAGTACGCCCCCGTCTGGGACGTCGGCCCGTGGAACACCCGCGACGACTACTGGAACCCCGCCGCCGTCCGGGAGAACTGGAAGGACCTGCCGCAGGGGCGACCCGAGGCACAGGCCGCCTACCAGTACGGCTACAACGGCGGCAAGGACCAGTTCGGGCGTACGGTGCTGAACCCCGCCGGCATCGACCTCGCCGACGGCACCTTCTGGGACGGCCTGCTGCTCACCGACAACGCCTGGGTCGACGTGGCGTACCTGTGGACCGGCAGCGGCCCGCGCGGCGTGATCGGCTCCGGGCCGCTCAACATCCGTACCGGCCCCGGCACCTCGTACCCGGTGCGGGGGCTCGCCGCCACGCACGCCGACGTGCCCGTCCAGTGCTACGTCACCGGGCAGACGGTCACCGGGACGTACCGGACCACCAACCGGTGGAACCGGCTGGCCGGTGGCCAGTACGTCAGCCACGCGTACGTGTCCACGGTGTACGGCGGCACCGTGTCCCACTGCTGACCGATCCGTCCCCCGACCCCGCCGGGCCGGGGGACGGGCCGGCTCAGGGCCGCTCGTCCGGGCGGGGCGGGCGGACCATGTCCTGGTAGCGGGGGTGGCTGGCACCGTAGACGGCGAAGTTCAGCCGGGCATGGGTGAGGCTCAGGTCACCGTTGGGGCCGCCCCGCACCACGTCGGCATCGGCGTCGCCCTGGCCGTCATCGGTCCAGAAACAGACCGGACAGGTGCCCCCACCCGTCCGGGACGCACAACAGGGACAGCCCACCGGAACCCACACTTCACCCACCGCAGCAGCATTCCACACCGGACGCCCGACAGGGAGCGCAGCTCACCCTCCGGGCCGTCCCCGCACCGTCACCGTGGCACCCGGGGCGACCCCGAGCAGGTCCACCGCCCGGCCGCCGTTGCGGGCCACCGCCACCAGGCCGGCCGAGTCGACGAGCACGACCAGGTCACCGGGCGGCACGTCCCCGAACGTCCCGCCCCGCACCGCCGGGTGGCCGTCGACCCCTACCGTGCCGGGCAACGCCGCCAGCAGGTCGGCCCCGGCGGCGAGCTGCACGGTGCCGAAGTGGTCGACGGTGAGCACCTCGGCGGTGAACCCGTCGGCCTCCCGGCGCAGCACCGGCGCGGGCAGGGTCACCAGGTCGGCCGGATCGACGGGCGGGCCCGCGTCGGCCGGCGGGTCGCCGAGCGCCAGCCGGGCCGCCACCGGGGCGAACACGTCCCGGCCGTGGAAGGTGCCCGACACCTCCGCCGCCACCCAGCCCGGCGAGGTCAACTCGACAGCCGCGGTGACCCCGCCCAACGCCTGCGCCGCCGCCGGCAGCAGCCCGTTGTCCGGCCCGACCAGCAGCCCGCCCGGTGTCACCAGCGCCACCCCGCGCCGGGCGGTGCCCACCCCCGGGTCCACTACCGCCACGTGCACCCCGTACGGCAGGTACGGCACCGCCTGGGCGAGCACCGCCGCCCCGCGCCGGACGTCGCCCGCCGGCACCAGGTGGGTCACGTCGATCACCCGCGCGGCCGGGGCGATCCGGCCGATCACGCCGTGGCAGACGGCGACGAACCCGTCGGTGAGCCCGTAGTCGGTGGTCAGCGAGATCCAGGGGGTCGGGGTCATGCCGGCAGGCTAGTGCGGTGACCGCCCTACCACTGACCGGACACCCCGATCGACCGACCGGCCGGTGCCGGGCGCGCACCCGGTTCGGCAGACTGCCGGGGTGACGAAACGCCTCCGCCTCCTGCCCGTGACCACCATCGTCCTGCTCGCGCTGGCCCTCGCCGGGTGCGGCGACGACCCCGGCGACGAGCGGGACGGCGGGGCGTGGGCCGACGGCCGGTCGAAGCCCCCGGCCACCAGCGAGGCGCCCCCGGCGGAGGGTGCGCCGAAGGCCGCGAAGCCGGGCAGCACCCCCCGGGAGAGCCCCTCCACCCCGCCGTTCGTGCGGCCGACCAAGGAGACCAGCGCCCCCGCCGCCCGCAAGGTGGTCGACGCGTTCAAGGCCGCCGGCCTCAAGGTGACGGACCCGCGTGACCGCTCCAGGGACTGCGGCCCCAACGGTACGGGTGTCGGCTGCGCCCAACTGCTCGTCACCGACGCCGTCGCCGTGTACGTCTTCCCCGACGAGGCGAGCGCCACCAACCAGACCGACGTGTGGGGCGCCAAGGCGTACCGGGCCGGTGCGGTGGTGCTCAACTATCTGGGCACCCGGACCAGCGCCGCCGAGCAGAAGCGCTACAACGACGTCCTGGCGAAGCTCGGCTGACCCGCCCGGCTTCCGGCCGCCGCCGGTCGGGTCCGCCTGCCGGACCGGCGGCGGGGGTGACCCGGTCCGGCGGCGCGGGCGCGGTGATCCGCCCCCGTCAGCCGCGCAGCCGCAGGCCCCGGGGGGTGGCCCGGAACCCGGCGGCGGTGAGCGCGTCGCGCAGCGGCGAGGAGTGCACCGCCTCACCGTCGGCGCGCTCCACCGACATCGCCCCCAACGCCCCGGAGTGCACCGCGTCGGCGAGCGCCTTGCCGGCGGCGGCCAACGCGTCGGCGTCGTCGGTGAAGGAGAGGATCGTCCGGCCACCCCGCTCGACGTAGAGGGCCAGTTCACCGCCGACCAGCACCACCACCGCCCCGGCCTTGCGCCCGGCCCGGTGCCCGCTGCCCGGGGCGGTGCCGTCACCGGAGTCGACGGCCCGCTCCGGCCAGGGCAGCGCCGCGCCGTACGGGTTGGCCGGGTCGGTGGCGGCGAGCACCGTGGCCGGCCCGTCGCCCCGCCCCCGGTCGGCCGGCTCGGCCAACGCCCGCAACCGGTCCACCGCCCCGGGCACCGCGAACTGTGCCGCCCCCAGCCCCTCCACGAAGTAGCCGCGCCGGGCCGCGCCCCGTTCCTCCAGCGCGGCGAGCACCGGGTAGACGGCGGCGAACCCCCCGACCACCTGCTCGGCCACCACCGCACCCCGGGTCACCACCCCGTGCCGGTCGAGCAGCAGGTCGGCCAGGGCGGCGGCCCGCCGGGTCGGGTCGGTGTCCCGCTCCGGCAGCCGCGACCAGCGCCCGGCCACTGTGGGCGGGCCGCCCCGGCTGGGCAGCGCCATCCGACCGGGGCGGCGGTAGCGGGTCCGGGGGGCCGCCGGGCGGGACCGGTGCGCCCCGCCCGCGCCGAGCGCTGCCCGCAGCGGGGCCAGGGTGTCGTTGGTGAGCCGCCCCGCCCAGACCAGATCCCAGATCACCGCGGTCAGGGCGGCGTCGTCGGTGGAGCCCACCCGGTCGGCCAGCGCACGGAAGAACAGCGCCTGACCGTCGGCGAGCGCGTCCAGCACGGCGTCGTGCAGCGGGGTGCCGGCGAAGCCGTCGTCAGGCGGGGGGAGCAGCAGCGGCGCGACGTCCGCGTACGCCAGGGTGAGCCAACCGTCGCCGCCGGAGATCGCCCCCGAGCCGGCCCAGACCACCTCCCCACCGGCGCACAGCTCGTCGAGCTGGGCGGGGGAGTAGTCGGCGACCCGGGCGGGCAGCACCAGCCGCTCCCACGCCGACGCCGGCACCGCCGTGCCCTGCAACTGCTCCACGGCGGCGGCCACCGCCTCCACCCCGCGCGCGGACGAGCCGATCTGCTGCCAGCGGGGCAGGAAACCGGCCAGCACCCGGGGCGGCACCGGCTCGATCTCCCGGCGCAGCGCGGCGAGCGACCGGCGGCGCAGCAGCCGCAGCACCTCGGCGTCGCACCACTGGGTGCCGACGCTGTCCGGGACGAACTCGCCGGAGACCACCCGCCCGGTCGCGGCGAGCCGCCGCAACGCCTGCTCCACCACGAACACCCCGAGCCCGAACCGGGCGGCGCAGGTCGCGGCGGAGAACGGCGCGTGGGTACGGGCGTACCGGGCGACCAGGTCGCCGAGCGGGTCGGCCACCGGCGTCAGGTACGCCTCGGCCACCCCCACCGGCAGCGCCACCCCGAGCGCGTCGCGCAGCCGGGCCGCGTCCTCGATGCCCACCCAACGGTCCTCGCCGGCGATCCGGACCCGCAGCACCCGGCGGGCCGCCGCGAGGTCGGTCAGCCACCCCTGCGGTACGCCCCGCTCGGCCAGCTCCGCCCCGGTCAGGTCGCCGACGACCCGGAGCAGCTCGACCACGTCCTCGGCGTCGCGGGGGCGACGTTGCTCGGTGCGCCAGCGCAACTGCCGCCCGGTCTCGGCGAGCACCGCCGGATCGAGCAGCTCGCGCAGGTCGACCCGGCCGAGCAACTCCCCGAGCAGCGCCGAGTCCAGCGCCAGCGCGGCGGCCCGGCGCTCGGCCAGCGGGGCGTCCCCCTCGTAGAGGAACGCGCCGACGTAGCCGAAGAGCAGCGACCGGGCGAACGGCGAGGGGCGCTCGCTCTCCACCTCGACCAGGCGGACCTTCCGGCTGGCCAGGTCGCGCATCAGCTCGGCCAGGGCGGGCTGGTCGAAGACGTCCTGCAGGCACTCCCGGGCGGCCTCCAGGGTGACCGGGAAGTCGGCGTACTCGCGGGCCACGTCGAGGAGTTGGGCGGCGCGTTGGCGTTGCTGCCACAGCGGTTGCCGGCGGCGCGGGTCACGCCGGGGCAGCAGCAGCGACCGGGCGGCGCACTCGCGGAACCGGGCGGCGAAGAGCGCTGAGGTGCCCACCGCATCCTCGACCAGCTGGGCGATCTCGTCGGGGGCGAAGACCACCACGTCGGCGCCGGGCGGCTCGTCGGCGGTGTCCGGCAGCCGCACCACGATTCCGTCGTCGGACGGCATGACCTGGGCGTCCACCCCGTAGCGTTCGGCCAGCCGACGGCCGATCGCCAACGCCCACGGGCCGTTGACCCGGGCCCCGAGGACGCTGTGCACGGCGAGCCGCCAGTCGCCCAGCTCGTCGCGGAACCGCTCCACCAGCACCGTGCGGTCGTCGGGCAGCGCGTGGGTGGCGGCCTGCTGCTCCCGCAGGTAGGCCATCAGGTTGTCGGCCGCCCAGTCGTCCAGGCCACCGGCGCGCAACGCGGTGCGGGCGGTGGCGTCGTCCTGGCGCAGCAACGCCCGGACCCGGCTGCCGATGGCCCGGCCCAGCTCGACCGGGCGGCCCAACTGGTCGCCCTTCCAGAACGGCATCCGGGCGGCCTGGCCGGGGGCGGGGGAGACCAGCACCCGGTCGGGGGTGATCTCCTCGATCCGCCAGGACGACGAGCCGAGCAGGAAGACGTCGCCGACCCGGGACTCGTAGACCATCTCCTCGTCCAGCTCGCCGACCCGGGCGGCGCGTTCCGCCCCGGCCAGGAAGACCCCGAACAGGCCCCGGTCGGGGATGGTGCCGCCGCTGGTGACGGCGAGGCGCTGGGCCCCCGGCCGGCCGGTGAGCAGGTCGGTGGCGCGGTCCCAGACCAGCCGGGGGCGCAGCTCGGCGAAGGCGGTCGACGGGTAGCGGCCGGAGAGCATGTCGAGCACCGCGTGCAACGCCGAGTCGGGCAGCTCGGCGAAGGGCGCGGCCCGGCGGACCAGCACCGCCAGGTCGCCGAGCGACCAGGGTTCGAGGGCGACCATGGCGACGATCTGCTGGGCGAGCACGTCGAGGGGGTTACGCGGGTAGTGCAGCTCCTCGATCGCGCCGGCCGCCATCCGTTCGGCGACCACGGTGCAGGAGAGCAGGTCGCCCCGGTGCTTGGGGAAGACGACGCCCCGGGACACCGCGCCCACCTGGTGCCCGGCCCGGCCGACCCGTTGCAGGCCGGCCGCGACGCTCGGCGGGGCCTCGATCTGCACCACCAGGTCGACCGCGCCCATGTCGATGCCCAGCTCCAGGCTGGAGGTGGCCACCACGGCGGGCAGCCGGCCGGACTTGAGCGCCTCCTCGATCTGCTTGCGTTCCTCCCGGGAGACGCTGCCGTGGTGGGCGCGGGCGATCACCGCCTCCGCGCCGGCCGCCGTGCCCGACTGGGCCATCGCCTCGGCCGGGGGGCGGGGCGTGCGCGGCGGTCCCACCGGGCCGCCCCACCGCTGCGTCCCACCCGGGTCGCCGTCCGGGTCGGCCGGCGGGCCGGCGGCGGCTTCCCGTTCCTCGGTGGCCAGCTCGTTGAGCCGGGCGCAGAGCCGCTCGGCGCTGCGCCGCGAGTTGGTGAACACGATCGTCGAGCGGTGCGCCCGGATCAGCGCGAAGACCCGTTCCTCGACGGCCGGCCAGATGGACGCCCGGCGGGGGCCGGGGCCGCCGAGAGCGTCCTGCGGCGGCTGCTCGGTCTCGTCGAGCCGGGTCATGTCCTCCACCGGGACCTGGACGCTCACCTCGATCGTCTTGGGGGTGGCCGGCTGGACCACGTCGACCGGGCGGGCGCCGCCGAGGAAGCGGGCGCAGGCGTCGATCGGCCGGACGGTGGCCGACAGGCCGATCCGCTGGGCGGGCCGGGCCAGCAGCCCGTCGAGGCGTTCCAGGGAGAGCGCCAGGTGGGCGCCGCGCTTGGTGCCGGCGACGGCGTGCACCTCGTCGACGATGACCGTCTCGACGCCGCGCAGCGATTCCCGGGCGGCGGAGGTGAGCAGCAGGAACAACGACTCGGGGGTGGTGATGAGGATGTCCGGCGGGGTGCGGGCGAAGGCCCGCCGCTCGTCGGCGGGGGTGTCGCCGGTACGCATGCCGACGGTGATGTCCGGCGGGGTCACGCCGAGCCGGGTGGCCGCCTGCCGGATGCCGGCGAGCGGGGCGCGGAGGTTGCGTTCGACGTCGACCGCCAGCGCCTTGAGCGGGCTGACGTAGAGCACCCGGCAGCGGTGCCGGGCGTCGGTCGGGGGTGGCGCGTCGGCCAGCCGGTCGAGCGACCAGAGGAACGCCGCGAGGGTCTTGCCCGAGCCGGTGGGCGCGACCACCAGGGCGTTGCGGCCGGCGGCGATCGACTGCCAGGCGCCGGTCTGGGCGGCGGTGGGAGCGGCGAAGGCGGCGGTGAACCACTCCCGGGTGGCCGGACCGAACCCGGCCGGGACCTCCGCCCCGCCCTCCGGCGCCGCCCCGCCCTCCGGTCCCGTCGCGCCCCGCCGCCCCGTCACGCCCCCATCCTGCCCCGGTGGTGTGACATTGCGCCGGAACCGCTGACGTTCTGCCCGGCTAAGAGAAAATTGCACGCCGATTGTACGTTTTGCGTTTTAAGTCTTACTTAACTGCTTGCTTGTGACCCACAACATAAAGTAACTTCTCCCGGAACGCCGCACCAGGTGAAAGGAATCGGATGTTCGTCGAGGAGCGTGGCCCGACGCCCGGCACCGACGTGCTCATCCGCAAGGTCGAAGGTCACCTCACCGCCCTGCGGACCAGTCTGCGCGGCCCCGAGCTGGCGCTCGCCGAGCGTCTCGCCGACAGCCTGCGGGAACTGGTCGTCTCCACCGCCCAGTCCAGCGCGGCCGACCGGGGGCAGGTGCGGGTCGCCGTGCACTATTTCGTGCTCCGGCGGGAGAGCCGCGGCGCGCTGTTGCCGGTGCGGTCGCTGGCCGTCGCCCAACGGGTGGTCGACAAGGTCGCCCTCCAGCTCGGCCGCCCCGACCTGCTCGTCGAGCCCCGACGCGCCCTGACGTCCGCGCTCCCCGGTGGTGACACCCCGCCCGGCTGACCGCACGATTTCCCCGAAAAAGCCCCATAGCGGGTGGAACTGGCGTGTGATCGGTGCTGGCCGGACAACTCGCCCGGCGCGCGCCGCCAGTTCGACGGGGAGGACGCGTGCTCGTACTGCTGCTCCTCCATCTGGCGGCGGCGCTCCTCGCGCCGCTGCTGGTCCGCTGGTGGGGTCCGCGCGCCTGTTACCCCCTCGCGCTGGTGCCCGCCGCCGCCCTCGGCTGGGCCCTGACCCGCACCCCGAAGGTCCGCGACGGCGGCGCGGTCGTCGAGACGTACCACTGGATCGGCCAACTGGACCTCGATGTGGCGTTGCGGATGACGACGCTGTCCTGGCTGATGACCCTCCTGGTCGGCGGGGTCGGCGCGCTCGTCCTGGTCTACTGCGGCAGCTACTTCGCCCCCGGCGCGGCGGGCCTGCCCCGGTTCGTCGCGGTGCTCGTCGCCTTCGCCGGGGCCATGCTCGGCCTGGTCCTCTCCGACGACCTGCTGCTGCTCTACGTCTTCTGGGAACTCACCACCGTCTTCTCCTACCTGCTCATCGGGCACAACACCGAGCGCCGCTCCAGCCGCTGGGCGGCGGCCCAGGCGCTCACCGTCACCACCCTCGGCGGGCTGGCCATGCTGCTCGGTTTCCTGATCCTCGGCGGGCACGCCGGCAGCTACCGCTGGTCGGAGATCGCCGCCGCGCCGCTGCCCGGCGGCGGGACGCTGGTCGCGGCGGTGCTGCTGATCCTGACCGGCGCGCTGGCCAAATCGGCGATCGTGCCGTTCAACGGCTGGCTGCCGGTGGCGATGGCCGCACCCACCCCGGTCAGCGCCTACCTGCACGCGGCGGCGATGGTCAAGGCCGGCGTCTACCTGATCGGCCTGCTCGCCCCGGTGCTCGCCGGCACCGGCCCGTGGCGGCCGGTGCTGCTCACCCTCGGCCTGGTCACCATGCTCGTCGGCGGCTGGGCGGCGCTGCGCCAGTGCGACCTGAAACTGCTGCTGGCCTACGGCACGGTCAGCCAGCTCGGCCTGCTGACCGTGACGATCGGCACCGGCAGCGCGGACGCCGCGCTCGCCGGGGTGGCGATGCTGCTCGCCCACGGCCTGTTCAAGGCGGCCCTGTTCCTCGTGGTCGGCATCATCGACCACGACGTCGGCACCCGCGACCTGCGGGAACTCTCCGGCCTCGGCCGCCGGGCCCCGGCGCTCGCGGTGGTCGCCACGCTCGCCGCCGCCTCGATGGCGGGCGTGCCGCCGCTGCTCGGCTTCGTCGCCAAGGAGGCGGTCTTCGCCGCCCTGGCCACCCGCCCGGTGGTGCTCGCCGGGGTGGTCCTGGGCACCGTGCTCACGGTCGCCTACAGCATCCGTTTCCTCTGGGGCGCCTTCGCCACCCGCCCCGGCACCGCCGAGACCGAACCGGAACCGGTGCCGCTGCCGATGCTCGCCCCGCCCGCCCTGCTCGCGGTCGCCGGGCTGGTCGCCGGCCCGGCCGCCGCCGCGCTCGACGGCCTCCTCGGCCCGTACGCGGAACTCTTCGGCCCACCGCACGACACGCTCGCCCTCTGGCACGGCCTGACCCCCGCCCTCGGCCTGTCCGCGCTGGCGCTGGCCGGCGGGGTCGCGCTGCACCAGGTACGCGGCCCGCTCGCCCCGACGCTGGCCCGGTGGAAGCTGCCGTTCACCGGCAACCAGGGGTACGAGTGGGTCACCCACCGGTTCGACCGGCTCGCCATCGAGGTCACCGGGGCCACCCAGCGTGGCTCGCTGCCGCTCTACCTGGGCACCGTCCTGCTGGCCCTGGTGCTGGTCCCGGGTGCGGCCCTGCTCGGCACCGGCCCGTGGCGGACCCGGATCGCGTTGTGGGACAGCCCGCTGCAACTGGTGGTGGGGCTGGTGATCGGGGTCGCGGCGCTCTTCGCGGTCAACGCCCGACGGCGGCTGACCGCGATGCTGCTGGTCGGGGTGACCGGCTACGGCACCGCGATGCTGTTCGTGCTCTACGGGGCACCCGACCTGGCGCTGACCCAGTTCCTGGTGGAGACCGCCACCATCGCCGTGTTCGTGCTGGTGCTGCGCCGGTTGCCGGAACGGTTCTCGGCCCGTCCGCTGCGCCGCAGCCGGTGGGCCCGCCGGGTGCTCGGCGTCGCCGTGGGCGTGGTGCTGGCCGGGCTGGCGCTGATCGCCTCCGGAGCCCGGACCGCCGTGTCCATCTCCACCGCCTTCCCGGCGCTCGCCGTCGCCGAGGGGCACGGCCGCAACGTGGTCAACGTGACCCTGGTGGACATCCGGGCCTGGGACACCATGGGCGAGATCTCGGTGCTGGTGGTGGCCGCCACCGGCGTGGCCAGCCTGATCTTCGAGCGGTCCCGTACCGGGCCGCGACCACGTCGGGTGGAACCCGCCGCCGGCCACGATGACCGGCCGGTCTGGCTACGCGGCGGAGCCACCCTGCACGAGCGCCGCCGGTCCATCGTCTTCGAGGTGGTGACCCGGCTGCTGTTCCACACGATCGTGCTCTTCTCGCTGTTCCTGCTCTTCTCCGGTCACAACGCGCCAGGCGGCGGCTTCTCCGGTGGCCTGGTGGCGAGCCTGGCGCTGGCCGTGCGCTACCTCGCCGGTGGCCGGTACGAACTGGCCGAGGCGGCCCCCGTCGGGGCGGGCACGGTGCTCGGCGCCGGCCTGGCGATCTCCGTCGGCGGGGGTGTGGTCTCCCTGCTGACCACCGGCACCGTGCTGGCGAGCACCCGGGTCGACCTGCCGCTGCCCGGCCTCGGCGGGCCGTACCTGGTCACCTCGCTCTTCTTCGACGTCGGCGTCTACCTGATCGTGGTGGGGCTGATGCTTGACATCCTGCGCAGTCTCGGCGCCGAGATCGACAGGCACATCGAGGCGGCCGGCAAGTCCGACCGGGGGCTCGTCGTCGACCACGAGGGGGACCGGCGGTGAGGGACGGCGGGGCGGGCCCGACGCTGGTGCTGGTGATCGCCGTGGGCGTGCTCGCCGCCACCGGGGTGACCCTGCTGCTGGAACGCAGCCTCACCCGCATCCTGCTCGGCGTCATCCTGCTCGGCAACGGGGTGAACCTGCTCATCCTGCTCGGTGGCGGCTCCGGCGAGGCGCCGGTGGTGGGCACCGGCCCGGACGACGAGATGAGCGACGCGCTGCCGCAGGCGATGGTGCTCACCGCCATCGTGATCACCTTCGGGCTGACCGCCTTCCTCGCCGCCGTGGCGTACCGGAGCTGGTATCTCGGCGGCGACGACGAGGTCCAGGACGACGTGGAGGACCAGCAGATCGTCGCGCTCGCCGCCCGCAACGAGGTGGCCAACACCGACCTCGGCGGTGAGGGGCCCGGCGACGACCCCGAACAGGTGGACCCGGAACCGCCCCGCCGACCGGGCGGCACGCGGTGAACCGCCTCGTGCCGCTGCCGGTGGTGGTGCCGCTGCTCGGGGCCGCCCTCACCCTGATCCTGGTCAGCCGGCCCCGGTTGCAACGCACCGTCAGCGTGGTCGCCCTCGCCACCAACCTGGTGGTCGCGGTGCTGCTGCTGGTGCGGGCCCACCGGGACGGGCCGGTGGTGACCGAGGTGGGCGGCTGGCCCGCGCCGGTCGGCATCGTGCTGGTCGCCGACCAGCTCGCCGCGTTGATGCTGGTGGTCTCGTCGGCGGTCACGCTCTGCGTGCTGTTCTACTCCATCGGCCAGGGCCGGGCCGAGACCAGCGAGTCCGCGCCGGTGAGCATCTACCACCCCACCTACCTGGTGCTCACCGCCGGGATCACCAACGCGTTCCTCGCCGGTGACCTGTTCAACCTCTTCGTCGGGTTCGAGATCCTGCTCGCGGCGAGCTTCGTGCTGATCACCCTGGGCGGCACCGAGACCCGTATCCGCACCGGCTCGACGTACGTGGTGGTCAGCATCCTCTCCTCGATGATCTTCCTGGCTGCCGTGGGCCTGGTGTACGCGGCCACCGGCACCCTCAACCTGGCGCAGCTCGCCGGCCGGCTCGACGCCCTGCCCGGCGGCGTACGGCTGGCGTTGCAGTTGATGCTGCTGCTCGCCTTCGGCATCAAGGCGGCGCTCTTCCCGCTGTCCGCCTGGCTGCCGGACAGCTACCCGACCGCCCCGGCACCGGTCACCGCCGTCTTCGCCGGCCTGCTCACCAAGGTCGGCGTCTACGCGATCATCCGGACCGAGACGCTGCTCTTCCCCGACGGCGCGGCGTCCACCCTGCTGATGGTCGGGGCCGGACTGACCATGGTGGTCGGCGTGCTCGGTGCGGTCGCCCAGTCGGACATGAAGCGGCTCTTCTCGTTCACCCTGGTCAGCCACATCGGCTACATGATCTTCGGGGTGGCGTTGGGCACCACCGCCGCGCTCTCCGGCGCGATCTTCTACGTGGTGCACCACATCACCATCCAGACCACCCTGTTCCTGGTCGCCGGCCTGGTCGAGGAGCGGGCCGGCAGCACCGACCTGCGCCGGATCGGCGGGCTGGCCCGGGTCGCCCCGCTGCTGGCGGTGCTCTACTTCGTTCCGGCGATGAACCTGGCCGGCATCCCCCCCTTCTCCGGCTTCCTCGGCAAGGTCGGCCTGCTCCAGGCCGGGGTGGCGCACGGCGGCGCGCTGCCCTGGGTGCTGGTCGTCGCCGGCACGCTGACCAGCCTGCTCACCCTCTACGCCGCCTCCCGGGTGTGGAACATCGCGTTCTGGCGGTCCCCGCGGCTCGTCACCGCCGACCCGGTGCCCCGGCTGCCCGCGCTGATGGTCGGGGCCACCGCCGCCCTGGTGGTGCTGGGGCTGGTGCTCACCGTCGCCGCCGGCCCGCTGTTCCAGGTCACCGCCGACGCCGCCGCCGACCTGCGGCTGCGTACCCCGTACGTGCGGGCCGTCCTGCCCGGCGGCCCGTCGTGACCGGCTCCCCCCGGCCCACCAGGACGTCGCCGCCGCGCACCGGACGCCGCCGGGACCAGCTCATCGCCCTCGGCTGGCTGGTCGCGGTCTGGAACCTGCTCTGGGGGCGTCTCTCCCCGGCCAACCTGCTCACCGGCCTGCTGGTCGGCGGGGCGGTGCTGCTGTTCTTCCCGCTCCCGCCGGTCTCCTTCGGCGGTCACCTGCGGCCCCGGGCACTGCTCCGGCTCGCCGGGGTCTTCGTCGTCGAACTGGTCAGCGCCAGCATCCACGTCGCCGCCATCGCCGTACGCCCCGGCTTCCGTCCGCGTGGCGCGATCATCGGGGTGCGGCTGCGGGTCCGCACCGACCTGAACCTGGCGCTCACCGCCGAGCTGCTCTCCCTCGTGCCGGGCACCCTGATCGTCGAGGTCGACCGGGACGCCGGCGTCCTCTACGTGCACGTGCTCGACGTGCGGTCCCCGGCCGACCTGACCGGCAGCCGGGACCGCATCCTCGCCGTCGAGGAACGGATCGTGCGGGCCGTCGGCTCCGCCGCCGAGCTGCACACGCTCACCACCGAACCCACGGAGGCACCGTGACCGTCGTCCTCGCCGTCGTCCTGACCGTGCTGCTGTCGACCACCGCCCTGCTGGCGCTGGCCCGGATCTACCGAGGCCCGTCGCTGCTGGACCGGGTCATCGCCGCCGACCTGCTGCTCGCCACCATGCTCGGCGCGGTCGGCGCGGAGGCGGCGGTGAACCGGCACGCCACCACGCTGCCGGTGCTGGTAGTGCTCTCCCTACTCGGCTTCGTCGGCTCGGTCGCCCTGGTCCGCTTCGCCGCCCGGGAGGAATCGTGACCCGGCCCGTCCCGGGTCACCCCCGGCCCGGGGGCCACGGCCGGGTCGCGTCGGTTCCGGCCGGGGGAGGTCGGCCGTGAGCGTGGGTACGGTGATCGACTGGCTGGCCGCCGTCGCCCTGGTCTGCGGGGCGCTGCTCAGCCTCGCCGCCGGGATCGGCGTGCTGCGCTTCCCGGACGTGCTGGACCGGATGCACGCCGCCACCAAACCCCAGGTGCTCGGGGTGCTGCTGTTGCTGCTGGGGCTGGCGCTGCGGCTGCGTACCGCCGCCGACCTGGGCATGATCATGCTGGTCGGGGTCTTCCAGCTGGCCACCGCCCCGGTGGCCGCCCAGATGATCGGCCGGGCCGCCTACCGGTCCGGCCGGGTCGACCGCAGCCTGCTCGACGTCGACGAACTGGCCGGGGACCCGCCCCGGACCGGTGAATAGCGGGACGAGCAGGAACTTTGCCCCCACCCTCAGCGGGCGTCCAGCAACCGCCGATAGAATTACGGCATGATCGACTCCTCTGCCCAGGAGGGCAGCAGTAGCCAGCCGGGTCGTGCCCGGCAATCCCCCGCCCCGACGTCCACGGGAGCCCTGAGCGACCCGTGTTGATCGTCGTCGGCCTCGTGCTCATCATCGTTCTCACCGCCGCCACCGGCTACTTCGTAGCCCAGGAGTTCGGCTACGTCGCCGTGGACCGGGGCAAGCTCAAGCAGCTCGCCGACGACGGCGACGCCAAGGCCGCCCGCGCCCTGGAGGTCACCGGACGGCTGTCGTTCATGCTCTCCGGGGCGCAGCTCGGCATCACCGTGACCGCCCTGCTGGTCGGTTACGCCGCCGAGCCGTACCTCGGTGCCGGGCTGGCCGAACTGCTCGGTGGCGTGGGCGTCTCCACCAGTGTCAGCCTGCCGCTGTCGGTGGCGTTGGCGCTGGTCATCGCCACCGTCGTGCAGATGGTCCTCGGTGAACTCGCCCCCAAGAACCTGGCCATCGCCCGCCCCGAGGCGTTGGCGCGGGCGCTGAGCCGGTCCACCCTGATCTACCTGAAGATCGCCGGGCCGCTGATCACGCTCTTCGACCGGGCCGCCGTCCGGCTGCTGCGCCGGGTCGGCATCGAGCCGATCGAGGAACTGCCCAGCGGCGCCACCCCGGCCGACCTGGAGCAGATCATCGCCGAGTCCCGGGAGGAGGGGCACCTCGACGCCGAGATGTCCGACCTGCTCGACCGGGGTCTCGACTTCCGGGAGCTGACCGCCGGGGAGGCCATGGTGCCCCGGGTCGACGTGCACACCATCCGGTCGCACGAACCGGTCAGCCGGGTGGTCGAGCTGCTCGACACCGGTCACTCCCGGTTTCCCGTACGCGGTGCCGACGGCGTCGACGACCTCGTCGGCGTGGTCGGCATCGCCGACGTGCTGGGGGTGCCGCCGGCCGAGCGCGCCACCACCCCGATCAGCGCGGTGGCCGTACCGCCGCTGCTGGTGCCGGAGACGTTGCCGCTGCCCACGGTGCTGGACCGGCTGCGGTCCGGGCACCGGCAGCTCGCCTGCGTGGTCGACGAGTACGGCGGCTTCGCCGGTGTGATCACGCTGGAGGACATCGCCGAGGAACTCGTCGGACCGATCCGCGACGAGGACGACCCGCCCGAGCCGGCCCCGATCCGGCAGGACGACGGGTCCTGGGTGGTGCCGGCCCGCTGGCGGATCGACGAGGTCGCCGACAGCACCGGCATCGCCCTGCCCGAGGCCCCCGAGTACGACACCCTCTCCGGGCTGGTCATGCGGGAGCTGGGCCGGGTGCCCGAGGTGGGCGACCGGCTGGAGATCAGCCTGCCGGTCGACCACGACGAGCCGGCGGAACGGCCGACGGCCCTGGTCGAGGTGCTCGCCGTGGACCGGCACGTGGCCGACTCCGTCCGGCTCACCCTGGCCGGCGACCAGGACGCCGACGGGGAACCCCGGGCCACCGGCGGCGGGGGTGACCGACGCCGCGCCGCGAACGTCCGGGCCACCGGGGGCGGGGGCGACCGACGCGGTGGCGCGAACGCCCGTGCCACCGGCGGTGCCGACGCGCGCGTCACCCAGGGTCGGCAGGAGCGGTCGTGAGCCCCACCGTCGCACTGCTGGTGTCGGTGCTGCTGCTCGCCCTCAACGGCTTCTTCGTGGCCGCCGAGTTCGCCCTGGTGGCGGCCAAGCGCTACCGGTTGGAACAGACCGCCGCCACCGGCAGCCGGGCCGCCCGCGCCGCCCTGGACGGGGTACGGGAACTCTCCCTGATGCTGGCCGGCGCGCAGCTCGGCATCACCCTGTGCACCCTGGGGCTGGGTGCGCTGGCCGAACCGGCGATCGAACACCTGATCAGCCCGCTGCTGCACACCGTCGGCCTGCCGGAGGCGGCCAGCCACGTCGTCGCGTTGATCTTCGCGTTGGGGCTGGTGACGTTCCTGCACCTGGTGGTCGGCGAGATGGCCCCGAAGTCGTGGGCGATCACCGACGCCGAGCGCTCGGCGACGCTGCTGGCGCTGCCGTTCCGGGCCTTCGCCCGGGTCGCCCGCCCGGTGCTGTCCGTGCTCAACGCCCTGGCCAACGCGATGCTGCGGCTGGTCGGGGTGCAGCAGCAGGACCAGTTGGCCCAGGTCCACGGCCCGGACGAGCTGCGCATCCTGCTCGAACAGTCCCGCGAGCACGGGCTGCTCGGCGCCGAACAGCACCAGATGCTGACCAGCATGCTGGAGTTGCAGGGCACCACCGTCGCCCAGGTGATGGAACCCTTCGACCAGATCGTCACGGTCCACCGCAACGACACCGCCGAGCGGATCGAGCAGGTCAGCCGGGACAGCGGCCGGTCCCGGCTCGCCGTCCTCGACGACGGCGGCGAGGTGTGCGGGCTGGTGCACGTACGGGAGGCCGTCCGGGCCGTCACCACCAGCCGGGCGGCCACCGCCGCCGAGCTGATGACCCGGTCGTTCACCCTGCCGGCCACCTCCTCGGTCACCGAGGCGGTCGCCGCGATGCGCGCCGACCAGGCCCAGTTGGCGCTGGTCCGCAACGGTGGCGGCCCGACCCGGCCGATCGGTTTCGTGGCGCTGGAGGACCTCCTCGAAGAGGTCATCGGCGAGTTCGACGACGAAACCGACCCGATCCCGCGGGGTCGCCGCATGCGCTGACGGTCGCGCCCGGCGTTCTGCCGGATCGATGCAACGGGGGCGAGGTAGTGGTGTCGCAGTGGGTTGACACCGCTACATCGCCCCCATCGCGTCGATCAACGGGGCTGCGCGCCCCACCCTTCCGGTGTTCGGGTGCAGGAGTGCCAGGCCGGTGAGCGGGAACCCGCACGGTCATGCGGTTGACAGGTGTGTCCCCGGAGTCCGGTGTGACCGGGTTGTCGGTGAGCACCACGCTCACCAATCCGAGCACCCGTCCCGGGCTGCGGCTGCCGGGGCGGGTGACCCTCAGCGCCGGGTCGCAGGACGTGCCGATCCGGCACGTACGGCTGGGGCTGGTGGCGACCGCCGAACCGGAGGACCCGCGTTCGCCCCGTCGCCTCGTGCAGTACCACCAGGTGCCGGTGGGGGGACGGTTCGTCGTACCGGCGGGGCGGCGACGGGCCATCGACTTCGCCGTACCGCTGCCGTGGGAGACCCCGGTGACGATCTTCGGCGGGGTGCCGTTGATGAGCCTGCGCACCGGGCTGCGTACCGAGGTGTCGGTGGACCCCGAGCTGGAGCAGGGCGCGATGGTGCCGATCTTCGTCCATCCGCTGCCCACCCAGCAGCACGTTCTCGCCGCGCTGGACACGCTGGGTTTCGTCCTGCGGCAGGCGGGTCTGGTGTCGAGCCGGTTGCCGGGGGTCGCGCAGACCCTGCCGGTGCACCAGCGGCTCGGTTACTGGGTCGCCCCGCTCTACGCCGGTCCGATCACCGAACTGGAGCTGATCTTCGTGACCAACTCCGCCGGTCTGGAGGTGCTGCTCTGGCTGGACCGGCGGCTGTCGTTGACCGGGATCAGTCACCAGAGCATCAGCCGGTTCCGGATCTGGCACACCGGTGCCGACCAGCAGGACTGGGTCACGGTGGTGGACGGCTGGTTGCGCACGGCGGTCGACCGGCACGCGGCGGCGGCCTCGGACGCGCACTGGTCGGCCCGGATCACCGAGTCGGCCCACGTCAGCCGCCCGCCTGACGAACCGGTGCGACCGGGCTTCGGGTTGGGTGGCACCGCCGGTGGTGGGGGAATCGGCGGCGGGGGTGGCGACGGCACCTGACCCGGCGGGCGTCGGTGGGCCAGGTGCCGGGTGCCCGTCAGGGACGGGGCGGGTCAGACCGAGGCGGTGGCGAGCTTGATGCCGAAGCCCAGGAAGAGCATGCCGACGCCGGTGGTGGCCCCGGCGGCCAACCGGCGACGCTGCCGGAACTGGGCGGCCAGGAAGGTGCCCGCGAAGATCAGCGCGGTCAGGTAGAGCGCGCTGGTCACCTGGGCGATCAGCCCGAGCAGCAGGAACGACAGCGCCGGCCAGGCGTAGCCGGGGTCGACGAACTGGATGAAGAACGAGATGAAGAAGAGGATCGCCTTCGGGTTGAGCAGGCTGATCACCAGCGCCTTGCGGAACGGGCTGCGCAGCGCCTCCGGCTCGGCGGCGTCGATCAGCCGGGGTGTCGCGGGGTCGTTGCGGTCACGCCACCGCCGCCAGGCCCCCCGCAGCATGGTCAGCCCGACGTAGCCCAGATAGGCCGCGCCGGCGTACTTGATCACGAGGAAGAGCGGCGGGTACGCCTTGAGCAGCGACGCCACCCCGGCGGCGGAGAGGATCATCAGCACCGAGTCGCCGAGGAAGACCCCGCCCGCCGCCCGGTAGCCGGTCGCCACGCCGCGCTTGGCGGCGGTGGAGAGCACGAAGAGGGAGTTCGGCCCCGGCAGCAGAATGATCGCCACGGTGCCCAACACGTACGTCCAGATGTCGGTGATGCCCAGCACGCCCGTCATCCTCGCTCCGCCGGTGCCGTACGGCGAAGCCATTCCCGCAGCCTGGCCTGTGCGTTCGGCCACTCGTCGACGGTCATGGCGTACTGCACGGTGTCCCGCCAGGAGCCGTCCGGGCGCTGCCGGTGCATCCGCAGCACGCCCTCCCGGGTCGCGCCGAGCCTGGCGATCGCGGCCTGCGAGCGGGTGTTGCGGATGTCGGTCTGCCAGACCACCCGCACCGCCCCCAGTTCGTCGAACGCCCGACCGAGCAGCAACAGCTTGGCCTCGGTGTTGACGGCGCTGCCCCACCAGGGCCGGCCGAGCCAGGTGTACCCGATGGCGACGCAGCGCCGCGCCGGGTCGAGGTCGTAGTAGGAGGTCGACCCGAT
This sequence comes from Micromonospora cynarisoli, assembly GCF_030518815.1. NCBI lineage: Bacteria > Bacillati > Actinomycetota > Actinomycetes > Micromonosporales > Micromonosporaceae > Micromonospora > Micromonospora cynarisoli. The sequence goes on from NZ_CP130426.1 coordinate 6,570,460, forward strand.
GACCGTGCCGGTGCGGGCGCAGCGCTGCACCCACGGCACCCGTTCGCCGCGTCGCCTGGCGTCCAGCGCGGTGGTGACGACGGCCCGCATCGCGGCCGGGTCGGTGGGCGTCGGGTGGCTCAGGTGGGCCCAGACCTCCGGCTCGGCGGTGGCGGTGAAGAGGTCGTCGGCGTGCGCCGTGGTGAGCGGTTCCAGCAGCACGTGCGCGCCGCGCAGCGGCACCGGCTCGTACCACGGCGACGCGGCGGCATCCGGCGCAGGCGACGCGGGGGCCTGTGTTCCCGGCTCGATGGTCTGCGCTCCCGACCTGGCCAGCCCGGCGGTGTCGGGCGGGCCGGTGACGTGCGCCGGGCCGGGGCGGGCCGGTCCGTCCTGCTCCCGCACGGGAGCGCCGGTGCCGGACAGGTAGGCCGGCAGCGGGGCGGTCACCCCGGCATCGGGCTCCGGCGGGCCGGCGACCTGCCGCAGCGGCACCACCCCGGCCCAGTACGGCAGGACGAGGTCGGCGGGGTCGTCGCGCACCCCGCCGGTGCGGGCCCGGACCGACACCTCGCGCAGCGGCAGGGCCAGGACGGCCGTCTCGGCAAGCTCCCGGCGGCTCGGTGGGCGGCTGTCCGCGGCCCGCCCGGCGGCGGCCTTCTCCACCAGGGCGGTCAGCACCGTGCGCTTGTCGTCCTCGCTGGTCACCAGGTGGGCGGTGCCGTGGGCGACGACCGAGCGGTAGTTGGCGCTGTGGTGGAACTGGGAACGGCCGTAGACCAGCCCGTCGAGCAGGGTCACCGTGACACAGACCGGCAGCCCGGCGTCGCCCCGGGCGGCGAGCAGCGGCCGGCTGCCGGTGGAGCCGTGCAGGTAGAGGGTGTCACCGACGCGGACGTGCAGGGTGGGCAGCAGTCGCGGCTCACCGTCGACCACGAACCCCAGCACGCAGTGGTAGGCCTCGTCGAGCACCGCGTGGGCGGCGGCCCGGTCGTAGCTCATCCGGTCCCGGCTGCGGCTGGCGGTGGTGCGTGCGGTCGGCGCGTACATGTGACATCCCTCCTTTGTTCTAGTACGATCCTGGAACTGTGGCAGCACATTATCAGATCCTCGGGTCCACGTCCGCCGCGATTTCGGCGAGCGTGGAAACCGGCATCCGCAGCGGCGCGCTCGCCGCCGGTGACGCGTTGCCGCCCGTCCGCGCCCTCGCCACCGCGCTGGCGGTCAGCCCGGCCACCGTCGCCCGCGCCTACCAGGAGCTGCGCCAGCGGGGTCTGGTGGTCACCGCCGGCCGGCACGGCACCCGGGTGCGGCCCCGTCCGCCGGTCGCCCCCCGCCGTGCCGTGCGACCCCCGGCCCCCGCCCCCAACACCAGGGATGTTTCCCACGGGCAACCCGACCCCCGGCTCCTGCCGCCGCTCGGCCCACACCTGGCCGCGCTCGCCGTCACGGTCGGCCCACCCGTCGGGTACGCCACGACCGGCGTGCACCCCGCCCTGGCCGAGGCCGCCCGCTCCCGGCTGGCCGCCGACGGGGTGCCCGCCGACGAGTTGACCGTGACCGGTGGCGCGCTCGACGGCATCGAACGGCTGCTCGCCACCCACCTGCGCCCCGGTGACGCGGTGGGCCTGGAGGACCCGGGCTGGGCCAATCTGCTCGACCTGGTCGCCGCGCTCGGGTTGCGGCCGGTCGGCTTCCCGGTCGACGACGAGGGGCCCGTCGTGGCCGGGGTGCGCGACGCCGTCGCCCTCGGGGTGCGGGCGCTGGTGGTGACCAGTCGGGCGCAGAATCCGACAGGGGCCGCCGTCTCCGCCGGCCGGGCCGGGGAGTTGCGGGCCCTGCTCGCCGGCCGCCCCGACCTGCTGCTGATCGAGGACGACCATGCCGCCGAGCTGTCCCGGTTGCCGGTGCACCCGCTGGCCGGTGCCACCCCGGCCTGGGCGTTCGTCCGCTCGGTGAGCAAGCCCTACGGGCCCGACCTGCGGCTGGCGGTGCTGGCCGGCGACGAGGTGACGGTGTCCCGGGTGGCCGGTCGGGCCCGGGTGGGGGCCGGCTGGGTCTCCACCGTCCTGCAACGACTAGTCCTGTCGCTCTGGCGCGATCCGGCCACCACCGCCCTGGTCGACCGGGCCGCCGACGCCTACGAACGCCGTCGCCGCGGGCTGCTCGCCGCGCTCGCCGACCGGGGCATGGCGGGGCACGGCCGCAGCGGCATCAACGTCTGGCTGCCGGTGCCCGACGAGACCGCCACGGTCACCGCGCTGCGCGACGCCGGCTGGTCGGTCGCGCCCGGCGGCCTCTCCCGGCTCGGCAGTCCGCCCGCCGTCCGGATCACGGTCAGCGCGCTCGACGACGCCGACTTCGTACCGCTGGCCGACGCGGTGGCGGCGGCGGTCCGCCCCGCCGGCCCGGTCGGGTTCACCGCCTGACCCACGCCGTCGTCCTGCTCCCGCCCGGCTGCCCGGCACCGGGAGCAGGCGTTGCGGTTCCCGCTTTCCGCCAGCCGTCAAGGTGGGTCGGATCTGGCTCACGTCCGACGTGGAGGCGTGGATCGCCGAGAAGCGTCCCACACCTGCTCGACAGCGACGAGGAAGCGTAGGGAACCCGGGTCGACGGGACGTCCGGCGGGTCCCTCGTGGACTCCCGACGCGACCGGGTAGAACAGTCGCCATGGCCGAGCAGACCGACGCACCCGGTGCCCAGCAGTTCATCCCGCCGCAGGCCGGCACACTTGCCGAGCTGCGGGCCGCAGCCGCCGGTTGCCGGGGCTGCGAGCTGTACCGGGACGCCACCCAGACCGTCTTCGGCCGGGGCGACGAGAGCGCCCGGGTGGTCTTCGTCGGCGAGCAGCCAGGTGACCTGGAGGACCAGCACGGGCTGCCCTTCGTCGGTCCGGCCGGCCGGCTGCTGCGTCGGGCGGTCGACGACGCCGGCCTCGACCCGGCCCACCTCTACATCACCAACGCGGTGAAGCACTTCCGGCACGAACTGCGCGGTCGGCGGCGCATCCACCAGACCCCGGACCGGGTGCACATCGTCGCCTGTCGGCCGTGGCTGGTCGCCGAGTTCGCCCGGCTCCGCCCCGACCTGGTGGTGGTGCTCGGCGCGACGGCGGCGAAGGCCCTGCTCGGCCCGACGTTCCGGGTCACCCGGCAGCGTGGCGAACTGCTGCCCTGGCCGGCCGCCGCCGAGCACCCGGAGGACTTCACCCAGGTCCCGGTGGACCGCGCCGGCCGGGTTGCCGACGCGCCCGCCGCCCGGGTGCTCGCCACCGTCCACCCGTCGGCGGTGCTGCGCGCCGACAACCAGGACGTCGCCTACCGGGGGCTGGTGGACGACCTCACGGTGGCCGCCCGCGCCCTGGCCGGCTGACCGCCGGGCCACGCGTCCGGGAACCCCGGTGCCGGCGGCGGCCCGGCTGCGCGAGGATGGCCTCCCCGGACCAGGAGCTGCGATGACCGTCGACCTGCGCGTGCCCGCCCGGCCCGACGTCGCCCCGATCCAGCGGCGTACGTTGCGGCTGCTCTTCGCCACCCAGATCGTCGGTGGGGTCGGGGTGGCGATCGGGATCTCCGTCGGGGCGCTGCTGGCGGCCCGGGTCGCCGGCACCGCCGTGGCCGGGCTGGCGCAGAGCTGCGGGGTGGTCGGCGCGGCGCTGCTCGCCGTACCGGTCACCCGGATCATGAACGGGCACGGGCGGCGGCCGGGACTGGTGGTGGCCTACCTGACCGGGGCGGTCGGGGCGCTGCTGGTGGTGCTCGCCACGGTCACCGGCGGGGTTCCGCTGCTCTTCCTCGGGATGCTGCTGTTCGGCGGCGGCACGGCAGCCAACCTCCAGGCCCGCTACACGGCGGTGGACCTCGCCGAACCGGCCCGCCGGGGCCGGCAGCTCTCCCTGGTCGTCTGGGCCACCACCATCGGCTCGGTGGCGGCCCCCAACTTCGCCGCGCTCGCCGACCGGGTCACCCGGTCCCGGGGGCTGCCGTCACTGGCCGGCCCGTTCGCGTTCAGCGCCGTCGCGTTCGGCCTGGCCGCGGTCGTACTGCTGCTGTTGCTGCGGCCCGACCCGCTGCTCACCGCGCGGCGGCTCGCGGCGGCCGGGGCGGGGACGCTGCCCGGGGCCGACACCCAGGCGGCGACCGCGTCGGGCGCGCGGCGGGCCGGCATGCGGGCGGCCTGGCGGGTGGTGCGCGGCCGACCGGCGGCCCGGCTGGGCATCGCCGCCGTCGCGGTCGGCCACCTGGTGATGGTCGCGGTGATGGCGATGACCCCGGTACGCCTCGGCGAGTCGCACTCCGACGCGGCCGTGCTGCGGGTCGTCGGCATCGTGCTGAGCGTGCACATCGCCGGCATGTACGCGTTCTCGCCGGTGGTGGGTTGGCTCACCGACCGGTGGGGCCGGCGCGCGGTGATCCTCGTCGGCGTGGGCACCCTGCTTGCGGCGTGCGCGGTCGCCGGCACCGCCGGGCATCACACGCCGCGACTCTCGGTCGGCCTGGCCCTGCTCGGGCTGGGCTGGTCGGCGACCATGGTGGCCGGCTCGACGCTGCTGTCCGAGGCGGTGCCGTCCCGGGTGCGCCCCAGCGTGCAGGGGCTCTCCGACCTGACGATGGGGCTGGCCGGGGCGGGCGCGGCGGCGGCCAGCGGGTTTGTCATGCGGGTGGCGGGTTATCCGACCCTGACCCTGCTGGCGGCGATCGCGGTGGTGCCGCTGGTGGCGCTAGCGTTGCGGCGGGTGCCACCGACGGCACCCGACGAGGAGGAGTGATCACGTGCGGCTGACCGACTTCTGGACCCGGTTGGACGAGGCGTTCGGGTCGGGCTACGCGGCCAGCATCGCCAGCGACCAGGTGCTCTCCCAACTCGACGGGCGGACCATCGAGCAGGCCCTCGCGGCCGGCGAGCAGACCCACGTGGTGTGGCGGGCGGTGGTCGCCGCGTACCCCGACCGGGTGCCCGCGCGACTACGCTGAGCTGCCGTCGGACCCCGTCCGCGTGTCGCTTGCCGGCTCGTACACCTGTTCGGCTATTGTCCACAGCGGGGTGCTCGTCCACAGCTCGCGGCCCGTCGGCTGGTTTTCTGTCGGACCCAGCGCCTAGCGTGTCCGCGTGACGCGAAGCTCAGGAAAGACGCCGGCGAAGGCAGGAGTGGCAAACATGGCCGCAGGGCCCGACCGGGAGAAGGCACTCGACCTTGCTCTCGCTCAGATCGACAAGCAGTTCGGCAAGGGGTCGGTGATGCGGCTGGGCGAGCGCCCGGTCGTCCAGACCTCGGTCATCCCGACCGGTTCCATCGCGCTCGACGTGGCGCTCGGCGTGGGTGGCCTGCCCCGGGGCCGGGTCGTCGAGATCTACGGCCCCGAGTCCAGCGGTAAGACCACGGTCGCCCTGCACGCGGTGGCCAACGCCCAGCGGGCCGGCGGCATCGCCGCCTTCGTCGACGCCGAGCACGCGCTCGACCCCGACTACGCCAAGGCGCTCGGTGTCGACACCGACGCCCTGCTGGTCTCCCAGCCGGACACCGGCGAGCAGGCGCTGGAGATCACCGACATGCTGGTCCGCTCCGGCGCGATCGACATCATCGTGATCGACTCGGTGGCGGCCCTGGTGCCGCGCGCCGAGATCGAGGGCGAGATGGGCGACAGCCACGTCGGTCTCCAGGCCCGGCTGATGAGCCAGGCGCTGCGGAAGATCACCGGCGTGCTCAACAACACGGGCACCACGGCGATCTTCATCAACCAGCTCCGCGAGAAGATCGGCGTCATGTTCGGCTCGCCCGAGACGACCACCGGTGGTCGGGCGCTGAAGTTCTACGCCTCGGTCCGGCTCGACGTGCGCCGCATCGAGAGCCTCAAGGACGGCACCGACGTGGTCGGTAACCGCACCCGGGTCAAGGTCGTCAAGAACAAGGTCGCCGCGCCGTTCAAGCAGGCCGAGTTCGACATCATGTACGGCAAGGGCATCTCCCGCGAGGGCTCGCTGATCGACGTCGGCGTGGAGCAGGCGATCATCCGCAAGTCCGGCGCCTGGTACACCTACGACGGTGACCAGCTCGGCCAGGGCAAGGAGAAGGCCCGGGAGTTCATGAAGGAGAACCCGGACGTGGCCGCCGAGATCGAGAAGAAGATCCTGGAGAAGCTCGGGGTCGGGGTCGGCGCGGGTGACGCCGCCGGTGGTCCTGAGCTGCCGCCTGTCGACTTCTGACGGGTCGCGTCCCGATGGCAGGACGACGCGCCCGCACGGGGCGGGGGTGGGACGCCTCCCCACCCCGCGCGGGTGCCGACGACCCCTCCCGTGCCGACGACCCGACCCGGACCGGTGGCGACCGCCCCCGTCGGGGTCGCCGGGGGCGGTCCGCCGAGGACGGGTCGGGGCCGGTCGAGCCGCCGCCCCGGGACGAGGGCGAGCTGGCCCGGGAGATCTGCCTGCGGCAGCTCGCGGTGCGCCCGCGTACCCGGGCCGAGCTGGCCGGGGCACTGGCGAAGAAGGGCGTCTCCGACGAGGTGTCCGCCCAGGTGCTCGACCGTTACGACGAGGTCGGCATCATCGACGACGCGGCCTTCGCCCGCGCCTGGGTCTCCAGCCGGCACAACGGTCGCGGGCTGGCCCGCCGGGCGCTGGCCAACGAGCTGCGCCAACGGGGTGTGGACGGCGAGGTGGCCAGCGAGGCGCTCGGCGAGTTGGACGAGGAGACCGAGGCGCAGACCGCCCGCGCCCTGGTCGACCGGAAGCTGCGGACCGCCCGGGGCGAGCCCGACGCGGTGTTCCGCCGGCTGGTCGGCATGCTCGCCCGCAAGGGTTACCCGCCCGGGGTGGCGATCCGGGCGGTGAAGGACGCCCTGGCCGCGCAGAGCGCCGAGGCGGCCGAGTTCGCCGAGCAGATCGACGCCGACGCGCTGGCCGACGCCGAGGGCGAGCGGGGCTGACCGTGTGGAAGGCGTGCCTCAACGGTGCCCGGCGGCGTGACGAGCACCCCGCCGTGCCGCTGACCCCGGCCGAGTTGGCCGCCGACGCGGTGCGCTGTGCCACGCTGGGGGTGGCGGCGGTGCACGTCCATCCCCGGGACGCCGACGGTGCCGAGTCGCTGTCCCCGGCGGTGATCGCCGAGGCGGTGACCGCGATCCGCGCCGCCCGGCCGGGGCTGTCGGTGGGGGTGAGCACCGGCGCGTGGATCGCACCCGACCCGGCCGACCGGGTGGCCGCCGTCCGCGCCTGGTCGGTGCTGCCTGATTTCGCCTCGGTCAACGCCCACGAGGACGGCGCCGAGGCGGTCGCGGCGGCCCTGCACGAGCGGGGCGTGCTGGTCGAGGCCGGCCTGTGGACGGTGGACGCGGTCCGCGCCTGGCGGGGGTGGCGGGTGCCTGCCGGTCGGGTCCTGGTCGAGTGCCTGGCCGACGAGCCGGACCGGGCGCTGGCCGACGCCGCCGACATGCTCGCCCTCCTCACTCCCGGTGATCCTCCGGTGTTGCTGCACGGCGAGGGGCGGGCCACCTGGCCGGTGCTCTTCGAGGCGGTCCGCCGGGGGCTGGACACCCGGATCGGCCTGGAGGACACCCTGTACCTGCCGGACGGCGCACCGGCCCCCGACAACGCCGCCCTGGCGGGTTGCGCCCGCGCACTGGGTGCCCGCTGACCCGACCGGGCCCGGCCCCACCGCCGGGAATCCTTGGGGGTTTTTGTGACGCCGTGTCTGGACTCGGATCACCACTGGGTGACGTTGTCAACTCTCTCCGTTCGGGGGGTTTGATCATGAGTTCTTGACCGAACGCCCTTCCGCGACCTAGCCTCGCCATACAGGCTCACTTTGCCCGACCAAGCGCAGGCTAAGCGCACAACATAGATCGCGTAACAGAACCGCATCACTTTGGCCAGCTCCACCGGCCTTGACGGTCCCTCCGGACAGCCGGTCCGGAGCCGACCCGACAACTGCACCCGGCTGTCGGCGATGCCGCATGGGCATCGCCGACGGAGAGCTGTACCCACGGCCAGCCGCTCGGTCGGGCGTCCGGAGCCGCAGAGGTGGCGTGCCCGTCGGCACGGTTCCCCTGCGGCGTAGACGTTTGGGGAGGCGCGACCATGGCTGGTCGGCACAGGGACCGGGGGTCCCCAGGAGGTGGTGGCGCACACAGTCGCGCCGGCACGGTGTTGCGGCCCACCGGCCCGGGTGACGGGACACCGGCATGAGCACCTTCGACGTGGTGCTCCTGGTCGTCGTCGGGGTCCTCGCCGCCGTCATGGTCGGTGTCGTCCTGGTCGGTGTACGGGCGCTGCGCCGGATCGGCACCGCCCCCGCCCCGGACGATCCCGCCTTCATCGCCGAGAAGGACCGGCAGGAACAGTCGCTGGCCGCGCTGCGCAGCGCCGCCGACGAGGTGAACAGCACCATCGACGTGGCGAAGTCCGCCGCCTCGGCGGCGCGGGCCGAGGCGGCCGGTGCCAAGGCGGAGGCGAAGTCGGCCCGGGCGGAGGCCCGGCGGGTCCTCGACGACGCCCGCGCCGAGGCGGACACCGTCCTGGAACGGGCCCACAAGCAGGCCGAGGCGGACGCCGAGCAGCTCCGGGCCGCCGCCCGGCGCAGCGGTGAGCGTGAGGTGGCGGTGCTCGCCGCGACGACGCGGGAGCAGGCGGCGGAGGTGGAACGCCGGGCCGCCCGGATGGACGAGCGGGAGCGGCTGCACACCGAGGAGGTGGAGCGGCTGGCCGAACGGGAGCGGCAGCTCACCGCCGCCAGCGCCGCGCTGGCCGAGCGGGAGGCGGCGGTCACCGCCCGGGAGGCGGCCCTGACGGTGGCCGAGGAGCAGCGCCGGCGGGAACTGGAACGCGTCGCCGGGCTCACCGCCGAGTCGGCCCGGACCGAGCTGATCGAGGCGATCGAGACGCAGGCCAAGCGGGAGGCGGCGCTGCTGGTGCGGGACATCGAGTCCGACGCCCGCACCACCGCCGAGCAGCGCGCCCGGCACATCGTGGTGGACGCCATCCAGCGGGTGGCCAGCGAGCAGACCGCGGAGAGCGTGGTCAGCGTCCTGCACCTGCCGGGGGACGAGATGAAGGGGCGGATCATCGGCCGGGAGGGGCGCAACATCCGCGCCTTCGAGTCGGTGACCGGGGTCAACCTGATCATCGACGACACCCCGGAGGCGGTGCTGCTGTCCTGCTTCGACCCGGTGCGCCGCGAGGTCGGCCGGCTCACCCTGGAGAAGCTGGTCCTCGACGGGCGCATCCACCCGCACCGGATCGAGGAGGTGCACGACCTGGCCCGGCAGGAGGTGGAGGAGCTGTGCCACCGGGCCGCCGAGGACGCCCTGGTCGAGGTGGGCATCACCGAGATCCACCCGGAGCTGGTCACCCTGCTCGGCCGGCTGCGCTACCGCACGTCGTACGGGCAGAACGTGCTCAAGCACCTGGTGGAGACCGCGCACATCGCCGGGATCATGGCCGCCGAGCTGCGGTTGGACGTGCCGACGATCAAGCGGTCGGCGTTCCTGCACGACATCGGCAAGGCGCTCACCCACGAGGTGGAGGGCAGTCACGCCATCATCGGCGCCGACCTGGCCCGCAAGTACGGCGAGAGCGAGGACGTGGTGCACGCCATCGAGGCGCACCACAACGAGGTGCCGCCGCAGACCATCGAGGCGGTCCTCACCCAGGCCTCCGACGCCTGCTCGGGCGGGCGGCCGGGGGCCCGGCGGGAGAGCCTTGAGGCGTACGTCAAGCGGCTGGAGCGGATCGAGGAGATCGCGGCCGGCAAGCTCGGTGTGGAGAAGGTCTTCGCGATGCAGGCGGGCCGGGAGATCCGGGTGATGGTCAAGCCGGACGACGTCGACGACATCGGCGCGGCGGTCCTCGCCCGGGACGTGGCCAAGCAGATCGAGGAGGAGCTGACCTACCCGGGTCAGATCCGGGTGACAGTGGTCCGCGAGTCCCGGGTCACCGAGATCGCCCGCTGACCCCGTACGACCGCGAGGGCCGGCCCGGAGATCCGGGCCGGCCCTCGTCACGTGGGGTGGTTCAGTTGCCGCCCGTGCCCTCGGCCTGGGAGACGAGCGCGGTGGCCGGGGCCTGCGGGGCCGGGGTGCCGGCCGACTTGCGCCCCCGGGACAGCCGCCGCTGGACGAACTGGGCCAGCTTCGACAGCGAGTAGTTGGCCAGGATGAACAGCGCGGCGATCACCAGGTAGACCTGGATCGGGTTGTCCAGCACGCCGATGATCTGCTTGCCGATGTTGAGGGTCTCCTCGTAGCTGATGATGAAGCCCAGCGAGGTGTCCTTGAGCACCACGACGAGCTGACTGATCAGCGCCGGCAGCATGATCCGGAACGCCTGGGGAAGCAGGATCATCCGGGTGGTCTGCGCGGGGGAGAGGCCGATCGCGGCGGCGGCCTCGGCCTGCCCGCCGGGCAGCCCCTCCATGCCGGAGCGCAGGATCTCGGCGATGACCACGGAGTTGTAGACGGTCAGGCCGATGACCAGGTACCACAGCGTGTCGAAGGAGATGCCGAACTCGGGGAAGCCCCGGGCCACGAAGAAGATGGTGAGCACCACCGGCAGGCCCCGGAACACCTCGACGCAGACCCGGGTGACCGCCGAGAGGGTGACGCTGAGCCCGCGCAGCAGGTAGGCCACCGGGGTGGCCATCCCGGTGAAGCGTCGCCGGGTGAGGCTCTTGAGCTGGATGCGCAGCACCGCGAGCAGGGTGCCGACCACCAGCGAGGCGACGATGGCCAGCGCGGCGGCGGTGAGGGTGTTCTTGAGGCCGAGGCCGATCCGGTCCCACACCTGGGAGAAGTTCTCGTTGGAGGGGTCGACCAGCGGCCCCCACAGCTCCATCGAGAACTGGTCCTTGTCGTCGAGCGGCCGGTAGATCAGGAGGTACGCGCCGACGGCCAGCAGTACGGTGGCGACGACGCTGCTGATCAGCGTGATCCGGCGCTGACGCGGGCCGGGGACGTCGTACAGGACGCTGGTCTGCTGACTCATCGGGCCACCGCCTGTCGCTTCTCCAGCCGGTCGAGCAGTGCGCCGAGCGGCACGGTCATGATCAGGTAGCCGACCGAGATGCCGATGGCGACCGGGATGAAGGCGTAGCCCTCGGCGGAGGTGAGCTGGTCGGCGCTCTGGGACAGGTCGCCGACCACGCCGAAGAAGCCGATCAGCGCCGAGTTCTTGATCATGGCGATGATCACCGAGCCGAGCGGCACCACCGACGCCTTCCAGGACTGCGGCAGCACCACGTGCCGCAGGTTCTGGCCGAAGGTCAGGCCGAGCGACCGGGCCGCCTCGGCCTGACCCGGCGGCACCGCGTTGACCCCGGAGCGCAGCGCCTCGCAGACGAACGCGGCGGTGTAGAGCACCAGGGCGATCAGCGCGAAGCGGAAGTACGGCAGGTCGGTGCCGAGCCGGGAGAAGAGCGAATCCAGCACGGGCACGCGCAGGAAGTCGGCGTTGGAGCCGAGCGCCGGCAGGCCGAAGGCGGCGAAGAACATCACCACCGTCAACGGCATGTTCCGGAAGACGTTCACGTACGCGGTGCCGGCGGCGCGCAGCGGCGGCACCGGCGAGATGCGTAGCACCGCCACGACGGCGCCCAGGATCAGGGCGCCGATCGCGGCGAGCACGCAGATCTGGAGGGTGAGCCAGAAACCACCCGCGAAGACGTCGAACTTGTCGATGAGCACACTCACGGGCCGGTGTTCCTCCCCACCCTCCAGATCGAGGTCAGATCAGTAACGGTTGATGGTGGGCGCGCTGCCCAGCTCCGCGCCGAACTTGCCGGCGGTGTCGTCCCACGCCTTCTTCCAGCTGCCGTCGTTGAACGCCTTCTCCAGCGTGTCGTTGACGAAGTTGCGGAAGTCGGTGTCCTCCTTCTTCACCCCGATGCCGTACGGCTCCTTGGTGAAGTTGTCGCCGGCCAGCTTGAACGACGCCTCGTCCTTGGCGACGTAGCCGAGCAGGATCACGTTGTCGGTGGTGACGGCGTTGACCTGACCGCCCTTGAGGGCGTCACGGCACTTGTCGTAGGTGTCGAAGAGCACCAGCTGGGTGCCGACGTCCTTGACGTACTTCTTGATCTCCTCGGCCGGGGTGGACCCGGTCACCGAGCAGACCTTCTTGGTGCCGTCCTTGAAGGAGTCCGGCCCGGTGATGGTGGTGTCGTCCTTCTTGACCAGGATGTTCTGGCCGGCCTCGTAGTACGGGCCCGCGAAGGCGATCCGCTCCTTGCGCTTGTCGTTGATCGTGTAGGTCGCCGCGACCAGGTCGACGGTGCCGTTGACGATGACGTCCTCACGGACCTTCGACGGCGTCTCGACGTACTCGATCTTGTCCTCGGGGATGCCCAGCTCCTTGACGATGAGCTTGGCGATCTCGACGTCGAAGCCCTCCGGCTTGCCCGACAGGCCCTTCTGGCCGAAGCCGGGCTGGTCGAACTTGGTGCCGACCTTGATCTTCTGCGCCTTGTTGAGCTTCTCCATGGTGCTGCCGGCGGCGAAGGACTTGCTGCCGGCGCCGGTGCCCTCGTCGGCGTCGTCGCCACCGCAGGCGGCCAGGCCGAGCGCCAGAGTGGCCGCCGCGGCGACTGCCGCCACGCGCTTCATACGCATACTGAACTCCTTCTTCGTCGGAATGCACCGGTGACCGGCGCGCTCCACTACGGACGCCTAGTGCGTGAGGATCTTGGAGAGGAAGTCCCGGGCCCGCTCGCTGCGCGGGTTGGCGAAGAACTCCGTCGGCGGGGCGTCCTCGACGAGTTGCCCGTCCGCCATGAAGATCACCCGGTTGGCGGCGTGCCGGGCGAAGCCCATCTCGTGGGTCACCACCACCATGGTCATGCCCTCACTCGCCAGCGAGGTCATCACGTCGAGCACCTCGCCGACCATCTCCGGGTCGAGCGCGCTGGTCGGCTCGTCGAAGAGCATCGCCTTGGGCTGCATGGCCAGCGCGCGGGCGATCGCCGCCCGCTGCTGCTGGCCGCCGGAGAGCTGGGCCGGGTACTTGTCGGCCTGGTTGGCGATGCCGACCCGGTCGAGCAGGGCCAGGCCGCGCCCGCGGGCGGCGGCCGGCTTCTCCTTGCGGACCTTGACCGGCCCGAGGGTGACGTTCTCCAGGATGGTCTTGTGGGCGAAGAGGTTGAACGACTGGAAGACCATGCCGACCTCGCTGCGCAGCTTCGCCAGCGCCCGCCCCTCGGCCGGCAGCGGCCGGCCGTCGAAGGTGATCGTCCCGTCGTTGATCGGCTCCAGCCGGTTGATCGTCCGGCAGAGCGTCGACTTGCCCGACCCGGACGGCCCGATCACCACCACGACCTCGCCCTTGCCCACCGAGAGTGACACGTCGTCGAGCACGTGCAGGGGGCCGAACCACTTGTTGACCTTGTCCAGCACGATCAGCGGTTCGCCGCTCGCCACGTCGTCCACCGTCCCTGTCGTCGTACCGGAAAGCGGGGTCGGTCGACCCCCGGTTGGGCCACTGTAGGCGGGGCGGCGTGGCGGATCGCAACTCAACGGGTCACGGAGAGGTAACACCGGTGTCGGGTGTACGCCGACGTCCGGATTCCGCCGTTCCGACGGGCCGTCAGATGGCGGTGCGGAGGGGGGACGGAGATCATGGGGGGATGACCGACCGGGTCCGCCTGACCGAGTACGCGCGTGGTGGCGGCTGCGCCTGCAAGATCCCACCGGGGGAGCTGGAGGCGATGGTCGCCGGCCTCGGACCGGCCACCGGCACCGCCGAACTGCTGGTCGGCCTGGACCACGGCGACGACGCCGCGGTGGTCCGGCTGGACGCGCGGACCGGCCTGGTCACCACCGCCGACTTCTTCACCCCGGTCGTCGACGACGCCTACGACTGGGGGCGGATCGCCGCCGCGAACGCCCTGTCCGACGTGTACGCCATGGGCGGCACCCCGCTCGTCGCCATCAACCTGCTCTGCTGGCCCCGGGACACCCTCCCGCTGGAACTGGCCCGGGAGGTGCTGCGCGGCGGGCAGGACGTGGCCCGGGAGGCCGGCTGCCACCTGGCCGGCGGGCACAGCGTCGACGACGACGGCCCCAAGTACGGGCTGGCCGTGACCGGGCTGGTCCGCCCCGACGAGCTGATCACCCTGGACGCCGGCCGGGCCGGGCTGCCGCTGTCGCTGACCAAGCCGCTCGGCGTCGGGGTGCTGAACACCAGGCACAAGGCCACCGGCGAGGTCTCCGCCGAGGCGGTGGCGTCGATGACCACGCTCAACCGGGACGCGGCCCGCGCCGCCGTCGCGGCAGGCATCCGCTGCGGCACCGACGTGACCGGTTTCGGGCTGCTCGGGCACGCCTCGAAGCTGGCCCGGGCCAGTGGCCTGACGGTGGCCATCGACGCCGGCAAGGTGCCCTACCTGCCCGGTGCCCGGGAGGCGGTGCGCGACGGGCACGTCAGCGGCGGCACCCGGCGCAACCTGGACTGGGTGGGCCCGTGGACCGGGTTCGGGTCGACAGGTGAGGCCGACCGGCTGCTGCTGGCCGACGCGCAGACCTCGGGTGGGTTGCTGCTGGCCGGTGAGGTGCCCGGCGGCACGGTGATCGGTGAGCTGCTGCCCCGGGGTGCGTCGATGGTCGTCGTCCGATGACTGGCCGTCCGACCGGCCCGGCCGGGGCACCGTACCCGATAAACTGTCATTTTCCCGCTACTCGGCGCAGCGGGGTATCAGGAAATTTTGCCCGGAATGGTCACAGACCGGTAACTTGCCCCCGGCTGAGGTCAAATGCCCCCCACCATCGTGAGTAAGGCCCGATCCGGAGGCCGGTGGGACGAACGCAGCGAGGAGGCGGCATGACCGAGCTGTGGAACTGGAGAATCGACCGGGTCGCACCCGTGGAGGTGTACCCGGCGCTGGCCGAGGCGCTCGGCCGGGTGGTGATGCCCCTGGCCGTGGCGGACCCGGCCCGGCTGCCCACGTACGCGGTGATCTGCGACGTCTGGGAGGCCCCGGGGGAGTTCGGGACGATCGTGGACTGCTACGGCGTACCCGAGTCGCTGCACGAGCTGAGCGCGGTCGCCGCGCTGGCCCGGCTGCTCGACCGGGACTGCCTGCTGGCCGACGACACCCTCGACGCCGGCCGGCACCTGCTGGTCGCCCCGGGCGGCACGATCCGCCCGGTGCACTTCGAGGTCACCGAGACCGACGACGGCGAGGTGCTCTCCGCCCGCCGGCTCTGCACCCTGGCACACCCGGGCTGCCGGGGCTGGTCGCGGTGCTGCCGGTCGCGCTGGGCACCGGACTCGGTCAACCCGGCCCTCGCCGCCGCCTGACCGCCTCCGGGCAGGTCAGGGGGCGGTGGGGCGGGCGCTGCGGACCTGCAACTGGTCGAGCAGGGTCGTGGTGGCGGCGGTCACCGCCCGGACCGCCGCCTCGAACGCCGCCGCGTTGTGCGCCGCCGGGGCCCGGAAACCGGACACCTTCCGGACGTACTGCAACGCCGCCGCCTCGATGTCGGCCGACGTGACCGTCGGGGCGTACGGTTCGCGCAGGGTCTTGATGCTCCGGCACATGGTGACTCCTCGTCGTCGGGGTCTTCCCGGTCGGCCCGGGTCGGTCGGCCCGGATACGCTGTGCACGTCATGACTACCGCAGCCGCGGGCAGCCCGCGCACCTACCAGGTGCGCACGTACGGCTGCCAGATGAACGTGCACGACTCCGAGCGCATCTCCGGCCTGCTGGAACAGGCAGGTTACGTGCGGCTCGCCGAGGCCGACGACAACCCGGACGTGGTGGTGTTCAACACCTGCGCCGTCCGGGAGAACGCCGACAACCGGCTCTACGGCAACCTCGGTCACCTGCGCCCCGTGAAGGACAGGCACCCGGGGATGCAGATCGCCGTCGGCGGCTGCCTGGCCCAGAAGGACCGCGGCGACATCGTCCGCAAGGCCCCCTGGGTGGACGTGGTCTTCGGCACGCACAACATCGGCTCGCTGCCGGTGCTGCTGGAACGGGCCCGGCACAACACCGCCGCCGAGGTGGAGATCCTCGAATCCCTCGACGTCTTCCCGTCCACCCTGCCGACCCGGCGCGAGTCGACGTACGCCGGCTGGGTGTCGATCTCGGTGGGCTGCAACAACACCTGCACGTTCTGCATCGTGCCCGCGCTGCGTGGCAAGGAGAAGGACCGCCGCCCCGGCGACGTCCTCGCCGAGGTGCGCGCCCTGGTCGCCGAGGGGGTGCTGGAGGTGACCCTGCTCGGGCAGAACGTCAACTCCTACGGCGTCGAGTTCGGCGACCGGTACGCCTTCGGCAAGCTGCTGCGCGCGACAGGTGAGATCGACGGGTTGGAGCGGGTCCGGTTCACCAGCCCGCACCCGAAGGACTTCACCGACGACGTGATCGCCGCGATGGCCGAGACCCCCAACGTCTGTCACTCGCTGCACATGCCGTTGCAGTCGGGCTCGGACGACGTGCTGAAGGCGATGCGCCGGTCGTACCGGTCGGAGCGGTACCTCGGCATCATCGAGAAGGTCCGCGCGGCGATGCCCGACGCGGCGATCACCACCGACATCATCGTCGGCTTCCCCGGCGAGACGGAGGCGGACTTCGAGCAGACCCTCGACGTGGTCCGCGCGGCCCGCTTCTCGTCGGCGTTCACCTTCCAGTACTCCAAACGCCCCGGCACCCCGGCCGCGACCATGGACGGCCAACTGCCCAAGCAGGTCGTGCAGGAACGCTACGAGCGGCTGATCGCCTGCGTCGAGGAGATCACCTGGGCGGAGAACCGCAAGCTGGTCGGCGAGACCGTCGAGGTGCTGGTCGCCGTCGGCGAGGGTCGCAAGGACGACCGCACCGGCCGGCTCTCCGGCCGGGCCCGCGACGGCCGGCTGGTGCACTTCGCCACCGGCGCGCCCGGCACGACCGGCGCGCCCGGGGCGATCCGGCCGGGCGACATCGTGCACACCACAGTCACGTACGCCGCCCCGCACCACCTCAACGCCGACGGCGCGCCGCTGGCACACCGCCGCACCCGGGCCGGTGACGCCGCCGAGGCGGGCCGCGCCCCGCGTACCCCCGGGGTGTTGCTCGGGCTGCCCACCGTCGGTGCGCCGGCCGTGTCGCCCGCGCCGACGACGGGCTGCGCCGCGCACTGACCCCCGGCCGGGGCCCGCCACCGGCGGACCCCGACCGGTGCCCGGTCAGACCGAGATCCGGCCCGCGCCGGCGCCCGCCGTCACGATGGACTTCACGCTGCTCGCGCTGTCCAGGGTGTACGGGTACGGGATGCCGGCGACGCTGCCGCCGGTCTGCCCGGCGGGCGAGTTGACGAAGTGGTTGTTGCGGGCCACCAGGCTGCCCGGCCCGGAGTCGGCCTCGCCGAGGTGGTAGGTGTCCCTGACGTTCTCGAAGTAGTTGCCCTCGACGAGCACCCCGGCGCTCATGGTGGAGGCCACGCCGTAGCCGGCGTTGTTGTAGTAGTAGTTGTTGTAGACGTGCACCGGGTTGCCGAAGCGGACCCGCGGGTTGCGCTGCTTGCTGCCGTCGTACCAGTTGTGGTGGTAGGTCACCCGCAGGTGGCCGATGTCCTGGCCGCCGTTGTCGTCGCTGTGCCCGAGCAGCATCGTCTTGTCATGGCTGTAGACCCGGTTCCAGGAGACGGTGACGAAATCCGAGCCGCGCTTGATGTCGACGGTGCCGTCGTAGCCGTTGCTGAAGGTGTTGTGGTCGATCCAGATGTTGGTGGCCGACCCCTCCACGTTGACCGCGTCGTCGCTCCAGTTGCGGAACGTCAGGTTCCGGATGATGACGTTGCGGTCGCCGTTGACGGTGAAGCCGCAGCCGACGATCGTCGCCCCGGCGTTGCCGAGCACGGTCTTGTTGGAGCGGACCCGCAGCATGCCGGAGCAGTTGATGGTGCCGGAGACCCGGATCACCGCCGCGCCGGTGGCGTTCAACGCGCTGGTCAGCGCCGAGGCGGTGGAGACGGTCGTCGCTCCCGCGCTGCCGCCGCCTGTGGTGCCGCCGTTCTGGGTGGCCCAGCCGACCAGGCCGGTCTGCGGCCCGCTGGGCGGCGGGGTGGTCGCCGGTGGGGTGGTCGGCGGGGGTGTGGTGGCCGGGGGTGTGGTCGGCGGCGTGGTGGTCGGGTTGCCGGTGGGGGCGGTGCCCCCGGTGCAGGTCACCCCGTTGAGGGTGAAGCTGGTCGGTGCCGGGTTGCTGGAGTTGTTCCAGGTGCCGTTGAAGCCGAACGAGACGCTGCCGTTGGTCGGCACGCTCCCGTTGTAGCTGGCGTTGGCGGCGGTCACCGTGCTGCCGCTCTGGGCCACGGTGGCGTTCCAGGCGTCACTGACCGTCTGCCCGGCCGAGTACGACCAGCGCAGGCTCCAACTCGACAGCGGGTCGCCGAGGTTGGTGAGGGTGACGTTGCCGGTGAAGCCGCCCTGCCACTGCCCGCCGAGGGTGTAGCTGACCGCGCAGCCGGTGGCGGCGTGGGCGGCGACGGCGGTGAGCGTGCCGGTGGCGAGCAGGGCGACGGTGGTGGCGGCGATCAGCGTCGTACGACGCCGAGGTGTGCGCATGCTGCGTCCCTTTCGGGTGGGACAGGCGGCCGTCGACGGGGGAGCCGCCGGTGGGGTGCCGCGCCCGTCGGCACCGGTGACTCGCCGCGTTCGCCGATCGGCCCCTGCCGGGGGGTCAGGTCGGTAGGAGGTGGCTCCCGTGTAGTGCGCCCGCAGCCCGGACAAGCGCTTTCCCGAGCAAAGCATAGACAGTGACGGATGTAAATCGGTGTGCCGGGTGCCGCCCCGACGGGACTGCACCGGCAGGCGGGCCACCTGTCGACGGACGAGTCGACAGGTGGCCCGCCTGGTGCGGACGGGACCGGCTCAGCAGGCGGTGCCCTTGAGCTGCACCGAGGCCGGCGCGGCGGCCGTACCGTTGGCGGTGAAGCCCACGGTGATCGACGCGCCCGCCGCCAGCGACGGCGCGTAGCTCGGCCCGGCGGCGGTCACCGTCGTGCCGGACTGGGTGACCGTGGCGTTCCAGCCGTTGACCAGGGTGACCCCGGCCGGCCAGGTCCAGGTCACCGACCACGGGTTCACCGCCGACGAACTGGTGTTCTTGACGGTCAGCTCACCCTGGAAGCCACCCTGCCAGGCGTTGACCTGCTTGTAGGTGGCGGTGCAGCCACCGGCCGCCGGAGGCGTGGTGGTGGGCGGCGGGGGCGTCGTGGTGGGCGGCGGCGCGGTGGTGGTCGGCGGCACCGGGGTGGTGGTCGGCGGCTTCGGCGTCGGGGTGCCCGTCGGATCGGCCCCACCAGCCACCGGCGGGATCAGGTACGGCTGGAGGATCGCCTGCTTGGCGGTGTTGATGTTGGTCCAGTCGTCCAGCGCGATGCCACCCGTGTCACCCGAGTTGGGGTTCCACGACCAGTAGGTGAAGGACATCCCGTTGACGCCGGTGCCGGTGTAGGCCATCAGCTTCTCCAGCCACACCTTGTCCCGGGGGTCGGCCAGGGTGCTGCCGAACTCGCCCATCATGATCGGGGCGATGTTCTGCTTGTAGAGGTAACCCCAGTAGCGGTCCCAGACCGCCGGCAGGTTCGCCGGAAAGTCGGCCGCCTTGAACCACTCCTGCTCGTAGACGCTGGTGGCGTACTCGTGCGGCGAGTAGACCAGCCGGTTCGCCACGTTCAGCCGGACCGGGAACTGCCCGGCCTTGGACAGGTTGCCGCCCCACCAGCCGCAGTCCTCGTCGTTGCTGGTGTCGTTGTCCCAGACGTTCGACAGGCCGCCGCTGGGGCAGCTCACCCCCTCCACGAAGATCAGCCAGTTCGGCTGCACCCCGAGGATGGCGTTACCGGCCCGCTCGGCGGCCAGCCGCCAGTCCCGGGTGGTGTCGCCGCAGCCCCAGCAGGCGCCGGTCGCGGCCGGGTTGGTGCCCTCGGCGTGCGGCTCGTTGTGCAGGTCCGCGCCGATCACCGTGGTGTTGCCGGCGTACCGCTGGGCCAGCATCTTCCAGTCGTTGAGCCAGGTCGCCTCGGAGACCGTCGAGGTGTACCAGAGCGGCGACTGACCGGCCGACGTCGGCCGGTGCCGGTCCAGGATGACCCGCATGCCCTTGCTGCCCGCGTAGTCGATCACCTTGTCGAGGATCTGCAACGGGGAGAGCCCGACCAGGTCCGGGTTGACGAAGTCGTTGATCCCGGTGGCGGTCGCGCCAGGCTTCACCGAGTCGTTCGAGTACGGGATGCGCAGCGTGTTGTAGCCCAGGCTGGCCATCTTGTCGAGCTGCCCGCGCCACGGGTTGTTCGACCACAGGCCGTGGAACGTGCGGTTGTCGGTCTCCATGCCGAACCAGTTGATGCCGGTCAGCCGGACCGTCGCGCCGGTGCTGTCGACGATCTTGTTGCCGCTGGTGTGCAGGTAGCCGGTGCCGGTGCCGCCGACGGCGGCGGCGGCCGGGGTGGTGCTGACGGCGGCGGCGACGAATACGCCTGCCGCAGCGGTGGCGAGGGCGGTGAGCGCGGCGCCGAGAGTGCGGGGTCGGTACATGCGGGCTCCACTTCGGATGCCCGGCGTCGCGACGGCGACGCGGGGCGGAAAACCGGGGGAAACGCCGGCCGCCGCCGTCCGTCCCGCAACTTTCGGGATACGCGGACAGTGCGCGACGTGCCGGGTCACGTGGACGCGGCCACTCGCTGCGGTGCACCGGCGACTCCCGACGACGGTGTCCGTCGTCGGTGCCCTCGCGCCGGTGGGATCGACCTGGCTCTGCCGCTCATTCTGATCAGCCCGTCTCGATGCGTCAACCGCCGGTGCCGGCGGCCCGTCCGGGCAGGTCGCTCCCGGTCGACCGGGGTACCGCCGCAGACACGCGCGAGCCCCCGGTCCCACGCGGAGACCGGGGGCTCGCGGAGCGCTCTGCTCAGCCTGCCCGTGCGTCGGGCCGGGGTCAGCCGGCCTGTTCGGCGAGCTGGAGGAACTGCCGCTTGGAGGCGAGCGCCTGCTCGGCCTCCCTGACCCGGCGGGCGTCCCCGGCGGCCTGGGCGCGGGCGAGCCGCTCCTCGGCCTCGGCGACCTGCGCCCGCATCTGGGCCAGCAGCGGGTTGTCCTCCTTGGTGGTCCGCCGCCAGGCCGAGTCCATCACCTCGCGGACCTTGTCGTCGACGGCACGCAGCCGCCGTTCCAGGCCGGCGGCGG
Source organism: Micromonospora cynarisoli (assembly GCF_030518815.1). NCBI lineage: Bacteria > Bacillati > Actinomycetota > Actinomycetes > Micromonosporales > Micromonosporaceae > Micromonospora > Micromonospora cynarisoli. The sequence continues at coordinate 6,591,589 of NZ_CP130426.1, forward strand.
CCTCCCGGGGCACCCGGCCCGCCTCGTGCCACTGGGCCTGGATCTCGCGCAGCTTCGCCTGGGCGCCCTTCGGGTCGCCGTCGACGTCCAGCGCCTCGGCCTCGACCAGCAGCGCCTGCTTGCGCTCCAGGTTGGCCCGCTGCTCGTTGTCCCGGGCCGAGAAGACCTCACTGCGCCGGCTGAAGAAGGCGTCCTGGGCGGCGCGGAACCGTTCCCAGAGTTTCTGCTCCGACTCCTTGGAGGCGCGTGGGGCGGCCTTCCACTGGTTCATCAGCTCCTTGAGCTGGTTGGCGGTGGCCGCCCAGTCGGTGGAGTCGGAGAGCTTCTCGGCCTCGGCGACCAGCTCCTCCTTGACCGTGTGCGCCTGCTTGCGCTGCTGGTCGAGGGAGGCGAAGTGGGCGCCCCGACGCCTGGTGAAGCCGTCCCGGGCGGCGGCGAACCGCTTCCACAGCTCGCCGTCGGTCTTCTTGTCGACCCCCCGGATGGTCTTCCACTCGTCGAGGATCTCCTTGAGTCGGTCGCCGGCGGTCTTCCAGCCGGTCGACTCGGCGGCCAGCTTCTCGGCCTCCTCGACCAGGGCGGTCTTGCGGGCGAGCGCCTCACCCCGGGCGGCCTCCCGGGCGGCGCGGGCCTCACCGGCCTTCTCCTCGGCGAGCACGGCGAGCTTGTCCAAGCGCGCGGCGAGGGCGTCGATGTCCCCCACGACGTGGGCCTCGGCCAGCGAGGCGCGGATCCGCCGGACGGTGCTCAGCGAACCCCCCGCGTCGGCGGCGCCCGAGTTGAGCCGGGCCTCGGTGAGGTCCACCTCGGTGACCAGGTCGGCGAAGCGGCGGGCGAAGTGGGCCAGGCCCTCCTCGGGCGCGCCCGCCTGCCAGGAACCGACCACCCGCTCGCCCTCGCTGGTCTTCACGTACACGGTGCCGTCCGCGTCCACCCGTCCGAAGGCAGTCCAGTCGCTCATGTGCCCATCCTCGTTCTCCCGGCGTCGTCGGGAAACCCCCCGCGATCGCCGCCACGGCGCAGCCAACTTGCTCCCGGCATTGTCACAGGTCCGCCCCCGTCCGCGTCGAGCGCCTGTCTCTGACCGTGACCATACGGTGTCCTAGCACCCACACACAGGCTCCGTGGGGGGAGTGTCGCAATCCGCCGTACGGTGTACGGTAGGCCGTACACCGGAAGTTGCCGCCCGCGCTGCGGGCGGGCGAGGAGGAGCAGGATGACCCAGTCCCACACCCGGATGACGCCCCCGGCCGACCCCGGGTTCGTGCCCGACGCCGCCGATCTCGCCGAGCTGGACGAGTGGTTCCGCCGGTACGACGCCCTGGCCGAGAAGGGCGACGTGGCCGGCACCGCCGACCTGGCGATGTTCCCGCTCAACACGGTCACCGACGACGCGGCCGGCGAGGGCTCGGCCCGCCAGCTCGACCGGGCGGCCTACCTGGAGATGATGGGCGGCGTCCTCGGTGGCGGGGGCGACCTGCGGATGGAGAGCCGCCGCACGCCCTACTTCCTCACCCGCAGCCTGGCCGTGGTGCTCACCGAGGCCGAGTTCACCCTCGACGGCCAACGTCAGCGGGTGCGCTACGCCGACCTGCTGGTCCGCACCGGCGGCCAGTGGCGGTTCCAGACCATGGTCCAGGGCGGCTGGGGCGGCCAGACCGGCTGACGGTCCCGCCGCCCGGTCCACCTGCCCGCTGGGCCGATGGAGCCGGTCCGTCGGTTGCCGACGTTCCGGGCGGCCGGCGCACAGCCACGAGCCGGGGCAGGGCGGCGGGGCGGGCGAAGCGGGCGGTGCCCGGCCGCTACCGTTGCCTGGTGCCACTGGTCGCCGCCGCCGTCTGCCCGCACCCGCCGCTGATCGTGCCCGAGCTGGCCGGGGCCGCCGCGCCCGAGCTGGCGGAGCTGCGTGCCGCCTGCGCCGCCGCCGTCACCGCCCTCTACGCGACCGGGGCGGACACCATCGTGCTGGTCGGTGCCGGCGAGCGCACCGCCGAACTGGCGCTACCCTGCCGGGGCAGCTTCGCCCCCTGGGGCCTGCCCCGCACGGTCGACCTCGGAACACCCCACCCCGACCCCGCTGTCGACGCCGGCCCGTCCCCGGTCCGGGCCGCCCCGCCCCGGTCCGACCCCGGGCCTCCGCCGGCCGTGCCTCTGCGGGGCGGCGGCAGTGGGTCGCTGCCGGCCGTACTCCCGCCGGATGGCGTGGAGCCGGTGTCACTGCCGGCCGACGACGCGGGGCTGCCGTTGAGTCTGCTGGTCGGGGCCTGGCTGGTCGACCGGACCGCCCCGCCGGCACCGACCGCCTGGCGGATGGTGAGCGTCGCGTCGGACGAGCCGGCCGACCGGTGCGCCGCCCTCGGGGCCCGGCTGCGGGTGGACGGGCCGTGGGCCCTGCTGGTGCTCGGCGACGGGTCGGCCTGCCACGGCCCGAAAGCGCCAGGCTACGACGACCCGCGCGCCGGGGCGTACGACAGGGGGGTTGCCCGTGCCCTGGCCGACGCGGACGCGGACGCGTTGCTCGGCCTGGACCCGGAACTGTCGACGCAACTGGGGGTCGCCGGCCGGCCGGCCTGGCAGGTGCTGGCCGGGGCGGTCCGCGCGGCCGGCGGCGGCTGGCACGGCGAACTGCGCCACCACGGCGTCCCCTACGGCGTCGGCTACCTGGTGGCCTCCTGGACGCGGACGGACCCGACCGGCCCGGACGGGACACCGGCGGGTGACGCCGGGACGGCGTCGGCGGGCGGGACGGCACGGTGAACGGCACGGTCGTCGCCGTGGTCGGCCCGACCGCGGCGGGCAAGTCGGCGCTGAGCATCGCCCTGGCGCACGCCCTCGGCGGTGAGGTGGTCAACGCCGACTCGATGCAGCTCTACCGGGGCATGGACATCGGCACCGCCAAGCTCACCCCCGCCGAACGCGACGGGGTGCCGCACCACCTGCTGGACATCTGGCCGGTCACCGAGCCGGCCAGCGTCGCCGAGTACCAGCGGCTGGCCCGCGCGGCGGTCGACGACATCCTGGCCCGGGGACGGGCGCCGCTGCTCGTCGGCGGCTCCGGCCTGTATGTGCGGGCGGTGCTCGAACAGTTCGAGTTCCCCGGCACCGACCCGGCGGTACGCGGACGGCTGGAGGCGGAACTGGCGCAGCTCGGCCCGGCCCCGCTGTACGCCCGGCTCGCCGGGGCGGACCCGGTGGCGGCGGCCGGCATCCTGCCCGGCAACGGCCGACGCATCGTCCGGGCGCTGGAGGTGATCGAGCTGACCGGGGCGTCGTTCACCGCCTCGCTGCCCGACCCGACGCCGTACTACCCGGCGGTGCAGCTCGGCGTCGACCTGGACACCGCGCTGCTCGACGAGCGGATCGCGGCGCGGGTCGACCGGATGTGGGCCGACGGGCTGGTCGCCGAGGTCCGCACGCTGCTCGAACAGGGCCTGGCCGACGGCCGGACGGCCAGCCGGGCCCTCGGCTACCAGCAGGTGTTGCGGTTCCTCGCCGGGGAGACAGACGAGGCGCAGGCGCGGGACGAGACGATCCGGGCCACCCGTCGGTTCGTCCGGCGGCAACGCTCCTGGTTCCGTCGTGACCAGCGTGTCCACTGGCTGGACCCGACCGCGCCGACGTTTGTCGAGACTGCCCTGCGGGTGGTCGCCGGGCATCGGCCATGATGGGGGCGTGGAGTTCACCAAGGGTCACGGCACCGGCAACGACTTCGTCATCCTGCCCGACCCGGACGGCATCCTCGACCTGACCCCCGGCCTGGTCGCCGCGCTCTGCGACAGGCGGCGCGGCCTCGGCGGCGACGGCGTGCTGCGGGTGGTCCGGGCGGCGGAACACCCCGACGGGGTCGCCCTCGCCGGTGCGGCCGAGTGGTTCATGGACTACTGGAACGCCGACGGCTCGTTCGCCGAGATGTGCGGCAACGGGGCCCGGGTGTTCGTCCGCTACCTGCTGGCCTCCGGGCTGGCCGCCCCGGCTGGCGGAACCCTGCCGGTGGCGACCCGCGCCGGCCTGGTGCGGGCCCGGGTCGACGGCGACACCATCGCCGTCGAGATGCGCCGCCCCCGCCTGTACGACGCCTCCCGCGCCGTCCTCGGCGGGCTGACCCTGCCCGGCACGGCGGTGGACGTCGGCAACCCGCACCTGGTCTGCGCCCTGCCGGCCGGCACCGACCTGGCCGACCTGGACCTGACCCGCGCCCCCGAGTTCGACCCCCGGGTCTTCCCGCACGGGGTGAACGTCGAGTTCACCGCCCCCGCCGACCCGGTCGACAACACCGACGGCCACGTCCTGATGCGGGTCTACGAGCGCGGCTCGGCCGAGACCCTGTCCTGCGGCACCGGCGCCTGCGCGGTCGCCGCCGTGGCGCTGCGCGACGCCGCCCGGGACACCGGCGTCGTGGCGGTGGACGTCCCCGGTGGCCGGCTCACGGTCACGGTGACCGCCGACTCCTGCTGGCTCGCCGGCCCCGCCGTCCTGGTCGCCACCGGCACCCTCACCCTCCCCTGATCCCCCCCCCGCCCCCGCGCCGCCCCGCCCCCGCCTCGCCTCGCCTCGCCTCGGTGATCAAGAGGTTCGGGTCAGAACTGGCCCGGCGGCTGACGCGAACCTCTTGATCGCCAGCGCGGGTCGGGGATGGCGCGCGGTGATCAAGAGGTTTGCGTCACCGGGTGCCGGTCGGGGTGACGCAAACCTCTTGATCACCGGGGCGAGCCGGCACCGGGGCGGGGCGGGCGGGGCGAGCCGGGGAGAGGGGAGGGCCCGGGGGCCATTAGGGGGTGGCGCTGGCGGTGGCGGCGATCTCGGGGAGGTCGGCGGGGCCCGGGTCGGCGGCCGGCGGCGGGGTGACGGCCGGGTTCTGGGCGGCGGCCCGGACGGCGGCGGCGACCGCCGGGGCGACCCGGGAGTCGAAGACGCTCGGCACGATGACCGTCGGGTTGATCTTGTCCTCGCCGACCACGTCGGCGATGGCGCGGGCCGCCGCGATCGCCATCTCCTCGGTGAACTCCTCGGCGTGCGCGTCGAGCATGCCCCGGAACACCCCCGGGAAGGCGAGCACGTTGTTGATCTGGTTCGGCTGGTCCGAGCGGCCGGTGGCGACGATCGCGGCGTGCTTGCGGGCCTCCCGGGGGTCGACCTCCGGGTCGGGGTTGGCCAGCGCGAAGACGATCGCGTCCTTGGCCATGGTGGCGATGTCGTCGCCGGTGAGCAGGTTGGGGGCGCTCACCCCGATGAAGACGTCCGCGCCCCGGACCGCGCCGGCCAGGTCGCCGGAGTAGTTCTCCCGGTTGGTGTTCTCGGCCAGCCACTGCCAGGCCGGGTTGAGGTCGGGCAGGTCGCGGTGCAGGGCACCCTGCCGGTCGTACGCGATGATGTCGCCGACGCCCTGGCGCAGCAGCAGCTTCATGATCGCGGTGCCGGCCGCGCCGGCCCCGGAGACGACAACCCGGACGTCGGCGAGCTGCTTGCCCACCACGCGCAGCGCGTTGGTGAGTGCGGCCAGCACGCAGATCGCGGTGCCGTGCTGGTCGTCGTGGAAGACCGGGATGTCGAGGGCCTCGCGCAGCCGGGCCTCGATCTCGAAGCAGCGCGGCGCGGCGATGTCCTCCAGGTTGATCCCGCCGTACGCGGGGGCGATCGCCTTGACGATCGTCACGATCTCGTCGGTGTCCTGGGTGTCGAGGACCACCGGCCAGGCGTCCACCCCGCCGAAGCGCTTGAACAGCGCCGCCTTGCCCTCCATCACCGGCAGCGACGCCGCGGGGCCGAGGTTGCCCAGGCCGAGCACGGCCGAGCCGTCGCTGACCACGGCGACCGTGTTGCGCTTGATGGTGAGCCGGCGGGCGTCGGCCGGGTTGTCGGCGATCGCCTGGCACACCCGGGCCACCCCCGGGGTGTACGCCCGGGACAGCTCGTCACGGGTCCGCAGCCCGACCTTCGAGTGCACCTCGATCTTGCCGCCGAGGTGCAGCAGGAACGTCCGGTCGGAGACCTTGCGCACGTCCACCCCGTCGAGCGCGGTGAGCGCCTCGACGACCTGGTCGGCGTGGCCGGCGTCGGCGGTGTCACAGGTGAGGTCGACGATCACGTGGGTCGGATCGGAGTCGACCACGTCCAGCGCGGTGACGATTGCACCGGCCTCACCTACCGACGTGGTCAGCCGGCCGATCGAGGAGGCGTCCGCGGGGACCGCGATCCGGATCGTGATCGAGAATCCGGCACTCGGCAGTCGGGTGATGGCCACGGAAATACCTCCGTCGTCGCTGGCGGCTCGTCAGCATTTCTACTCGCCCACCGGGCCGCGGCGGCAGCCGCCCCCGTGTTCGGCGACCTGCACCACGGGCATATAGCAGTCGCGCTCGGCGTTGACCCATGTCAGGATTACTCGGTACATGCACAGAACGGACAGGAGTCGCAGCTTGCGAGACCAGGAGACCCACACCCCCTTCTCGGACGACGACCTCGACGCCACGACCGGCGAGTACGAGCTGTCGGAGCGGCAGGCGTTGCGGCGGGTCCCCGGCCTCTCCACCGAGCTGACCGACATCACCGAGGTCGAGTACCGCCAGCTCCGGCTGGAGCGGGTCGTCCTCGTCGGCGTGTGGACCGAGGGCACCCAGAGTGACGCCGACAATTCGCTGACCGAGCTGGCCGCCCTGGCCGAGACCGCCGGTTCACAGGTGCTCGAAGGGCTGATCCAGCGCCGCAGCCGTCCCGACCCGGCCACCTACGTCGGCCGGGGCAAGGTCGACGACCTGGCCGGCGTGGTGCTCTCCACCGGTGCCGACACGGTGATCTGCGACGGTGAGCTGTCCCCGTCGCAGCTGCGGAACCTGGAACAGCGCACCAAGGTCAAGGTCGTCGACCGCACCGCGCTGATCCTCGACATCTTCGCCCAGCACGCCAAGAGCAAGGAGGGCAAGGCGCAGGTCGAGCTGGCCCAGCTCGAATACCTGCTGCCCCGGCTGCGTGGTTGGGGCGAGACGCTCTCCCGGCAGACCGGTGGCTCCGGGCGGGGTGGCGGCGCCGGCGGCGGCGTGGGCCTGCGCGGCCCCGGTGAGACCAAGCTGGAGACCGACAGGCGGCGCATCCGGCACCGCATCGCCCGGCTGCGCCGGGAGATCAAGGCCATGCGTACGGTACGCCAGACCAAGCGCGCCCGCCGCTCCCGCAACGCGGTGCCCGCCGTGGCCATCGCCGGTTACACCAACGCCGGCAAGTCGAGCCTGCTCAACCGGCTCACCGGCGCGGGCGTGCTGGTGGAGAACGCGCTCTTCGCCACGCTGGACCCGACCACCCGCCGGGCCACCACCTCGGACGGGCGGCTCTACACGCTCTCCGACACGGTGGGCTTCGTCAGGCACCTGCCGCACCAGATCGTCGAGGCGTTCCGCTCGACGCTGGAGGAGGTCGCCGAGGCCGACCTGGTGGTGCACGTGGTCGACGGCACCCACCCCGACCCGGAGGAGCAGGTCCGGGCGGTCCGTGAGGTGCTCTCCGAGGTCGGTGCCGACCGGCTGCCCGAACTGCTGGTGGTGAACAAGACCGACGCCACCGACGAGGAGACCCTGCTGCGGCTCAAGCGGCTCTGGCCGGACGCGGTCCTGGTGTCCGCGCACAGCGGGCGCGGCATCGACGCGCTGCGCCAGGAGATCGAGCAGCGGCTGCCCCGCCCGGCGGTCGAGGTCCGCGCGGTGCTGCCGTACGACCGGGGTGACCTGGTGGCCCGGCTGCACCGGCAGGGTGAGGTGCTCAGCACCTCCCACCTGCCCGAGGGCACGCTCCTGCACGTCCGGGTGGGGGAGGCGCTGGCCGCCGAGCTGACGCCGTTCGTGGCGGCGGGTGACCCGGCGGTGGCCGGCAGTCGGTGAGCGCTCCGGTGTGACCTGAGGTTCATCGCGGCATGCGACACTGACGCCATGCGCCGCGCTGTCTCCTCGGTCACGGTTGCCCTCGCCCTGTTCGGCGCGGCCGTGGCACCCGCTGCTGCCGCCGGGGCGGCACCGGTCTCCGCCGTCCCCGTCGGGGTGGCCCCGCCCGTCACCGGCGCGGGGCCGCTGTCCGTCGGGGCGGGTCCGCTCGCGGCAGCGGGCAAGAAGAAGTGCACGATCACCGACGAGCGGCTGCGCGAGGTGTCCGGTCTGGTCGCCACGAAGACCGGCTACATCGTGATCAACGACGGCACCCTCCAGGAGAGCCGCAAGCGGGTCTTCTTCCTCGACACCAAGTGCAAGATCGCCAAGGAGCCGGTGAAGTACTCCGGTGACGGGCCCTTCGACACCGAGGACCTGGCCCTCTCGCCCGACGGCAAGACCCTCTGGATCGCCGACACCGGCGACAACGTCACCAGCAAGGAACGGCGTACCCGGGTCGCCGTCTGGACGATGCCGGTCACCGGCTCCAAGCAGCCGGTGCTGCACCGGCTGTCGTACCCGGAACGTAAGCCGCACGACGCCGAGGCGCTGCTGATCGGCGCGGACGGCCTGCCCCTGGTGATCACCAAGGTGCCCAGCGGCAAGGCGGAGATCTTCACCCCGGAGGCCAAGCTCGACCCCGACGGCAACGCCGAGCCGGTGCCGATGAAGAAGGTCGGCGAGATCACCCTGCCCAAGACCACCACCGACAATCCGCTGAACATCATCGGCCGGGTGGCGATCACCGGGGCGGCCCGCTCGCCCGACGGCAGCCGGGTGGTGTTGCGCACCTACGCCGACGCCTTCGAGTACGACGTCAGTGGCGACGACATCGTGGCCGCGCTGACCACCGGCAAGCCCAGGGTCACCCCGCTGGCCGACCCGTTCGGCGAGGCCATCTCGTACACCCCCGACGGCACCGGGTTCGTCACCGTCTCCGACGGTGGGGAACTCGCCCCGGAGGACCCGATCGACATCCTCGGCTACACGCCGTCGACCAAGGGCGCCGAGACGATCGAGGGTGCGGCGGGGGCCAAGCCGGCGGCCGGGAAGTCCTGGTACGACGACCTCAGCCTGGACCAGATCACCTATCTGATCGGTGCGGTCGGCGTGATCGGCGCGCTCCTGGTAGGGGCCGGCATCGTCGGTATCGTCAGGTCCCGGCGGCGGGCGGCGACGGCCGGCGACGACCCGGACGACCAGGACGACGAGGTGTTCACCTCCGGCGCGGTCCCCCGGGCCGAGGGGCTGTCGGCAGGTGACGGTCCGCACGCTGCCGAGCCGGTCGCGGACCGGCCGCGCGGCGGCGGTGTCTACGGTGCTCCGGCGGCGGCCGGCGGCGCGCCCGCCCGCCCGGCCGGCGGCGCGGTCTACGGCGGTGGCCGGCCCCCGGCCGGGGCCGGCGCGGTTCCCGCCGGCCGTCCGGGCGGCGGTCCACCGCCCTCCGGCGGCCGTCCGGCGGGGGGTGGTGTGTACGGCGGCGGTCGTCCTGCCGGCGGTGGGGTCTACGGTGCCGCCCCGGCGGGCGGTCCGGCGGGCAACGGTGCGGGTCCGCGCGGCGGCGCGCCGCACGGTGCACCGGCCGGCGGCGCGCCGCGGGGAGGTCCGCCTGCGGCGGACCCGCGCGGCGGTGCTCCCGCCGGTGGTCGCGGGAGTGCGCCGGCCGGTGGCCGTGGTGTTCCTCCGGGGGCCCGTGGCGGTGGCCCGGCGGCCGGGCGCGGCACGCCGCCGGGTGCCCGGGGTGGCACGCCGCCGGACGGGCGCGGTGCCGCCCCAGCCGGCGGCCGTGGTGGCATCCCGGCCGGTGGTCGTGGCGGTCCGCCCCCGGGTGGGCGCGGTGGCGCTCCGGCCGGTGGGCGTGGTGCGGAGCCGGCCCGTGGCGGGGGCGCCCCGGCCGGTGGGCGGGGTGGCGCGCCTGCGGGCGGCCGTGGCGGTGGTGGCGGTGTCTACGGCGGTGGGCGGGCCGAACCGCCGCGCCGGGAGGCCGGCCCCCGCGAACCGCGCTCCGGCCCGCGCCGCGACGGCCACGACGACCGGCGCGGCGGCCAGTACGGCCCGCCGCCCGGCCGCAGCGGCGAACGCTACTGACGTCGCGGCGGCGAACCTTCCGTCGGCACCTGCCCGGCCGCCCTCCCCGGGGAAGGACGGCCGGCCAGGCTGAGGGTCAGACCCGGCAGAGCACGGGTCAGATCCGGCGGAGCACGGCGACGACCCGACCCATGATCGTGGCGTCGTCACCCGGGATCGGATCGAAGGCCGGGTTCTGCGGCATCAGCCAGACGTGGCCGTCGCGCCGCCGGTAGGTCTTGACGGTCGCCTCGCCGTCGAGCATGGCGGCCACGATGTCACCGGCCTCGGCGGTCGGCTGCTGCCGGACGACCACCCAGTCGCCGTCGCAGATCGCCGCGTCGAGCATCGAGTCGCCCTTGACCTGGAGCATGAAGACCTCGCCCTCACCCACCAGCTCGCGGGGGAGCGGGAAGACGTCCTCCACCGCCTGCTCGGCGAGGATCGGCCCACCGGCGGCGATCCGGCCCAGCATCGGCACGTATGCCGGGGTGGGGCGCTGGGCGCGGCTCAGCTCGTCGTCGGCGTCACCGCCGGGGGCGCGCACGTCCACCGCGCGGGGCCGGTTGGGGTCGCGCCGCAGGAAGCCCTTCTTCTCCAGCTCCTTGAGCTGGTAGGCGACGCTCGACGGGGAGACCAGGCCGACGGCCTCACCGATCTCGCGGACGCTCGGCGGGTAGCCGTGCCGTTCCACCCAACTGCGGATGAACTCCAGGATGCGGCGCTGCCGGGCGGTCAGGTCGACGGCCGTCGGGTCCGGGAAGCCGCTGACCACCGGCGTGACCGGGCGGACGGCCGGCTGGCCGGTACGGCTGCGGGCGGCGCGGGGACGCCGACTGGCCGGGGGACCCGCCTCGGCGATCGGCTGCGGGTTCTTCTGCCGGCTGGCCCGGTCCTCGGTCACGTCCGTCCTCCCTGGTCGGCGCTGGGTGCCTTGGCGGCTCGTGGTGCGTGCGGGGGTGTCGCGGTGCCGGACCGACGTGGTGCGCCGTGCCCGGTCGTTCATGACCGTATAGGTGAGATCGGTCATTTTCAAACATCTGTACGACGCAACTCGGCGTGTCGGGTGGAAATCCTGGCCTTTCGTACGCCTGTTCTGGTAGATGGTACGTCCCCGTCGGCCCGGGGTCCGGCGGGTCGCCGCTCGGGGCCCTGTCCTCCGTCGGGGGTCCTGTCCTCCGTCCGGGGGGCCTGTCCGGACGGCCGGTAACCTCCCGTGCGCCAGGTCGGTTGCACTCAGCGTGCCCCCGCGGGGCGACGGGTCGCTGCCGGGGGCCGGCGGTGACGCGCCGAACACGCAGGCAACTTGACCCGACCCTATTGGCGGCCTACGGTCGACCCCTAGATGTAGTAGTCACATGGGCGTAAGTTGCCCACAGGTTGGGTTCGACTACCCACCGCACTCCCGTATCGTCGACCACGGCGACGGCCGGCGAGGCCGGCTCCGCCGGGTCGACGCGTGCCCGGAGGTGGGCGGGCGGGCCCCGGTCGATCAAGGAGGTCAGGCGATGCGGTGCCCGTACTGCCGGCATGCCGACTCCCGGGTGGTCGACTCGCGTGAGGCCGACGACGGTCAGCTGATCAGGCGTCGGCGCTCCTGCCCGGAGTGCGGCAAGCGGTTCACCACGGTCGAGGAGGCCGTGCTCGCGGTGGTCAAGCGCAGCGGCGTGACCGAGCCGTTCAGCCGGACCAAGATCATCGGTGGGGTGCGCAAGGCGTGCCAGGGGCGGCCGGTCGACGAGGACTCCATCGCCCTGCTGGCCCAGAAGGTCGAGGAGACCGTCCGGGCCAAGGGTGCGGCCGAACTGCCGAGCCACGACGTGGGGCTGGCGATCCTGGGCCCGTTGCGCGACCTGGACGAGGTGGCCTACCTGCGCTTCGCCAGCGTCTACCGCTCGTTCGACTCGCTCGCCGACTTCGAACGGGAGATCGAGACGCTGCGGGCCGCCGCGCAGGCCCGCGCCGACGCGGCCGGTGCCGCCGACCGTACCGACTGAGTCTTTTCCGACAGCAACGACGTGGATTCTGACAGTGACGACGCGTGGCGGGTGGCCGCGCAGACGAGGGGGCCGATGAGATGGCGGGGGACGGCGTGACAACAAGCCGGTCGCGGGCGGCGAAGAACGGCGCGGTGACGGGGCTCAAGGTGCGGCGGGTCTGGACGACCGAGGGCGTGCACCCGTACGACGAGGTGGCGTGGGAGCGCCGCGACGTCGTCATGACCAACTGGCGGGACGGCTCGATCAACTTCGAGCAGCGCGGCGTGGAGTTCCCGGAGTCATGGAGCGTCAACGCGGCGAACATCGTCACCACCAAGTACTTCCGCGGCGCGGTGGGCACCCCGGAGCGGGAGTGGTCGCTGCGGCAGCTCATCGACCGGGTGGTCCAGACCTACCGGGCCGCCGGTGAGCAGCACGGCTACTTCGCCAACCCGGCCGACGCGGAGGTCTTCGCGCACGAGCTGACCTGGATGCTGCTGCACCAGGTGTTCAGCTTCAACTCGCCGGTCTGGTTCAACGTCGGCACCCCGTCGCCGGCCCAGGTGAGCGCGTGCTTCATCCTCGCCGTCGACGACTCGATGGACTCCATCCTGGACTGGTACAAGGAGGAGGGGCTGATCTTCAAGGGCGGCTCCGGCTCCGGGGTCAACCTGTCCCGTATCCGGTCCTCCCGTGAGCTGCTCTCCTCCGGCGGCACCGCCTCCGGCCCGGTCAGCTTCATGCGTGGCGCGGACGCCAGCGCCGGGACGATCAAGTCCGGCGGTGCCACCCGGCGCGCGGCGAAGATGGTCATCCTCGACGTCGACCACCCGGACATCGAGGAGTTCGTCACCACCAAGGCGCGCGAGGAGGACAAGATCCGCGCGCTGCGGGACGCCGGCTTCGACATGGACCTCGGCGGCAACGACATCGTCAGCGTCCAGTACCAGAACGCCAACAACTCCGTCCGGGTCTCCGACGAGTTCATGGCGGCGGTGGAGAACGGCGGCGGCTTCGACCTGCGGGGCCGGCTCGACGGGCAGACCATCGAGACCATCGACGCGCAGAAGCTGTTCCGTACCATCGCCCAGGCCGCCTGGGAGTGCGCCGACCCGGGCCTGCAGTACGACGACACCATCAACGACTGGCACACCTGCCCGGAGACCGGTCGGATCACCGCGTCGAACCCGTGCTCGGAGTACCTGCACCTGGACAACTCCTCGTGCAACCTGGCCTCGCTCAACCTGATGAAGTTCCTCCGCGCCGACGGCGGCTTCGAGGTGGAGAAGTTCGTCAGGTCGGTCGAGTTCGTCATCACCGCGATGGACATCTCGATCTGCTTCGCCGACTTCCCGACCGAGAAGATCGGCGAGACCACCCGCGCCTACCGGCAGCTCGGCATCGGCTACGCCAACCTCGGCGCGCTGCTGATGGCCTCCGGCCTGCCGTACGACTCGGAGCAGGGCCGGTCGGTGGCCGCGGCGATCACCTCGCTGATGACCGGCACCGCGTACCGCCGTTCGGCGGAGCTGGCCGGCATCGTCGGCGCGTACGACGGCTACGCCCGTAACGCCGAGCCGCACAAGCGGGTGATGCGCAAGCACGCCGCCGCCAACGACGCCATCAAGCCGGCCGGCACCGTGGCCACCGCCATCCAGCGGGAGGCCACCAGGCAGTGGACCGAGGGCAACAAGGTCGGCGACCGCAACGGCTGGCGTAACTCGCAGGCCAGCGTGCTCGCCCCGACCGGCACCATCGGCCTGATGATGGACTGCGACACCACCGGGGTCGAGCCCGACCTGGCGCTGGTGAAGTTCAAGAAGCTGGTCGGCGGCGGCTCGATGCAGATCGTCAACCAGACCGTGCCGCGCGCCCTGCGCAGCCTCGGGTACCCGGAGGAGCAGGTCGAGGCGATCGTCGAGCACATCGCCGACCACGGGCACGTGGTGGACGCCCCCGGCCTCAAGCCGGAGCACTACCCGGTCTTCGACTGCGCGATGGGTGAGCGGTCGATCGCCCCGATGGGGCACGTGCGGATGATGGCGGCCGTCCAGCCGTTCATCTCCGGGGCCATCTCCAAGACGGTCAACATGCCGGAGCAGGCCACCGTCGCCGACGTCGAGAAGATCTACTTCGAGGGCTGGAAGCTCGGCCTCAAGGCGCTGGCGATCTACCGGGACAACTGCAAGGTGGGCCAGCCGCTGTCGGTGGCCAAGCCCAACAAGGGCACCGCCGAGACCGGCGCCCCGGCAGCCGAGGTCGAGAGGGCCGTGGAGAAGGTCGTCGAGTACCGCCCGGTGCGCAAGCGGCTGCCGAAGAAGCGTCCCTCGCAGACGGTCTCCTTCTCGGTCGGCGGCGCGGAGGGCTACCTCACCGCCTCGTCCTACCCGGACGACGGCCTCGGCGAGGTCTTCCTCAAGATGTCCAAGCAGGGCTCCACCCTGGCCGGTGTGATGGACGCCTTCTCGGTGGCGATCTCCATCGGCCTGCAGTACGGCGTCCCGCTGGAGACGTACGTCAGCAAGTTCACCAACATGCGCTTCGAGCCGGCCGGCATGACCGACGATCCGGACGTGCGGATGGCCGCCTCGGTGATGGACTACATCTTCCGTCGCCTGGCGCTGGACTTCCTGCCCTACGAGCGCCGTGCCGAGCTGGGCATCTTCACCGCCAAGGAGCGGGCCGCGCAGTTGCGGGCCGAGGCCGACGCGGAGGCCGCCGGCGCGGACCTGACGGCGATGGCGTCCTCCGCTCCGGTCGAGGCGACCGAGCCGAAGACCGGCCCGGTGGCCCAGCCGGCCCAGGAGTTGGCCGAGGTGGCGGCCGCCAAGCCGGCGCCCGCCGTGGGTTCCTCCACCGAGCTGCTGGAGGCCGTGATCGGCAAGGCCGCCGACGCGCCGCTCTGTTTCACCTGCGGTACGAAGATGCGCCCGGCCGGTAGCTGCTACGTCTGCGAGGGCTGCGGCTCCACAAGCGGTTGCAGCTGACGTACGCGTCGAGGGCCGGCACCCGACGGGCGCCGGCCCTCGACGCGTCCCGTCCTCATGATCGACTCCGGTGGGGCGAGGTGGCGGTATCCCTCCCACCCGGACACCGCCACCTCGCCCCCGTTGCGGGGATCACGCCGGGGACCCCGCCGGACGGGCGCGGCGGGCATGATCGGGGCATGACCACCGCCGACCGGTACGTCGAGTTCGCCACCCGGGAGGCGCACGGCGTCTCCCCGGCGTACGAACGGCTGGCCCACGCGGTCGCCCGGGACGACGACCTGCTCGCCCTGCTGGACGACCTGCCGTCGGCCAGGCGGCAGCCGCAACTGCTGCTCGGCGTGGTCCGCTGGCTCGGTGGCCCGGTCGACGACCCGGTCGCCTTCCGCACCCACACCCTGGCGCACTGGCCCGCCGTCCGGGCCGCGATGCTCACCCGGGCGGTGCAGACCAACGAGGCCGGCCGCTGCGCGGCGCTGCTGCCGGTGCTGGCCGCGTTGCCGCAGCCGTTGGCGCTGCTGGAGGTCGGCGCGTCCGCCGGCCTCTGCCTCTTTCCCGACCGGTACGCCTACCGCTACGGCGACCATCTGCTCGGGGCGGGCGAGCCGGTCCTCGACTGCACGCTGACCGGGACCGGGCCGCCGACCACCCGTCCCGAGGTGGTGTGGCGGGCCGGCCTGGACCTGAACCCGCTCGACGTCACCGACCCGGCCGACGTGGCCTGGCTCGACGCGTTGATCTGGCCGGAGCACACCCACCGCCGGGCCCGGTTGCGGGCGGCAGCCGCGGTGGCCGCCGCCGACCCGCCGGAGCTGGTCCGTGGTGACCTGGTGGACGACCTGCCGGCGTTGGCCGCGCGGGCACCGGCCGGCGCGACGCTGGTGGTCCTGCACACCTCCGTGCTCTACCAGGTGCCGCCGGCACGCCGGGCGGCCTTCGTCGCGCTGGCCCGCGCCCTGCCCGGCCACTGGGTGTCCGCCGAGGCGGCCGACGTGCTGGCGCACCCCGCGCTGCCGGCCCCGCCCGACGGGGCGCTGCACAACGTGCTCGCCCTCGACGGGACGCCGCTGGCCTGGATGCGCTCGCACGGTCAGGAGACACACTGGTTCGCCCGCCCCTGACCGCGCCGGAGGCCAACCCGAGCGGGACGGATCCGCACCGCGCCCCGGGTCAGTAGACTCGCCGCGGTGAGTGGCGAACGACGTCCGCTGGCGGGCCGGCCGCTGACCGAGCCGCACCCGTCCCGGTTGCCGCCGGAGCACCCCGACCGGGCGCTGATCCTGGCCGCGCACGCCGCCGCGCTCGCCGCCGGGGAGGCCGGCTATCCCGACCCGGCCACCGGGTTGTTCGTCCTCAGCGCCGGTTTCCTGGCCCGGCGCGGCACCTGCTGCGGGCGTGGCTGCCGGCACTGCCCGTACGTCGACGACTGATCCAGATGCCCCGGCCGCGCCTGGCCGGCTGCTTGCTCGGCAGCCACTGGGGGTTGCGGCCGGCGCTGGTGGTATGCGCGCTCCGCACCTGGAGCGCCGCCCTGTTCGTGGTGCTGTCTCCACTGCGGACCCCGCGTGACCTGCCGTCGAGCTGACCCCGGTCCGGGCGGGAGGGGCGGGTCTTCCGTACGGCACGGCCAACCCGTACGGTTTCCGACGGACACCGGCGGGTTCCCCGTCGACGATCACGGAGGTGTGCCCGTGCACGGGCGGATCTGGCTGGCCGGCATGGGCGTGCTGCTGACCACGGGCTGTGGTGCGTCGGAGGTCGAGCCGGTGCCGCTGCCGGCCGGGGAACCGGCCACCGTGGAGGTGGGTGCCGCCTCGTCCGGCGGGGCGTGCCGGCTGCTCGACTTCGCGGTGATCGAGGAACACACCGAGGTCCGCTTCGACGTGGCCGCCGCCAGCGAGCGCGGTGACACCCGGACCTGCGTGGTGCGGGCCACCGACGCCACCTGGCCGGAGTTGACCCTGACGGTCACCGACACCTCGATCGACGTGCCCACCTTCACCGCCGACGTGCTGCCCACCGGGGCGAAGAAGGTGTCGAAACTGGGCCAGGCCGCCTACCGCCGGACCGGCGCGAAGACCGGCGGGCGCGGCCCGACGGCCGAGGTGGGCTGGCTCGCCACCGAGGACCGGCTGGCCACGCTCCGCTGGACCTGCCGGCCGGGTGACGACCGGGCGACCGCCGGCGAGGTGGCCGACCACCTCGTCGATCTGGCCAGGACGCTCGACACCCGGTCGCTGTGACGGCCGAGCCGCCCGTCGGGCGGTCAGTGGGCGGCGACGAAGACCCGGGAGGCGACCTCGCGGGGTAGCCGGACCCGTTCGCCGGAGCGGTCGATGAACACCCCGTCGCGTTCCTGGGCGACGGTGACCGTGGCGCCCGGGTCCACCCCGGCGGCGTGCAGTTGCCGCAGCACGTCGGCGTCGGTCTGCACGCTCTCGCAGATCCGCCGGACCACCACCTGCCCGGTCAGCCCGGGGAAGGCGAGGTTGCGTTCACCCTCGACCGGCTCGCTGGCTCCGGCCTGCGGCGGACCCAGCTCCTCCAGTCCCGGGATCGGGTTGCCGTACGGCGAGCGGGTGGGGCGGTTGAGCAGGTCGTACACCCGCTTCTCCACCGCGTCGCTCATCACGTGCTCCCACCGGCAGGCCTCCTCGTGGGCCTCCTCGTAGGGCATCCCGATCACGTTGACCAGCAGCAGCTCGGCGAGCCGGTGCTTGCGCATCACCGACACGGCGCTGCCCCGGCCCAGCTCGGTGAGCGCCAGGTGCCGGTCGCCCTCGACGGTGAGCAGCCCGTCGCGTTCCATCCGGGCCACGGTCTGGCTGACGGTCGGTCCGCTCTGCCGTAACCGCTCGGCGATCCGGGCACGCAACGGCGGCACCCCCTCCTCTTCGAGTTCGAGGATGGTGCGCAGGTACATCTCGGTCGTGTCGACCAGGTCATGCTTCACGTCAGCGGCCTCCCGGTGGTCGATGCTACCCCGGCGCACGAAGATCGACCTGCGCCGAAACGCGAGGTCGGCGCCCCGATGGTGTTGACTGGACCGCATGTCCGGTACCGATGACCCCCTGATCGAGCCGGACCGGCTCGCCGCCGAGCTGGCCCGGCCCGACGCACCGACCCTGCTGGACGTCCGCTGGCGGCTGGCCGGCCCGCCGGGCCGCGAGGACTACGTCGCCGGGCACCTGCCCGGCGCGGTCTTCGTCGACCTGAACACTGACCTGTGCGGTCCGCCCGGCGCGGCGGGCCGGCACCCGCTGCCCGACCCGGCCGCCCTCCAGGCCGCGCTGCGGGCCGCCGGCGTGCGCACCGGTCACCCCGTGGTGGTGTACGACGGCGGTGACGGCCTGGCCGCCGCCCGCGCCTGGTGGACGCTGCGCTGGGCCGGGCACCTGCCGGTCCGGGTGCTGGCCGGCGGCTGGCCGGCGTGGTGTGCCGCCGGCCTGCCGCACACCACCGAGGTGCCCACCGTCACACCCGGTGACGTGACCGTCCGGCCTGGTGCGCTGCCGGTGCTGGACGCCGACGGGGCGGCGGCCCTCGCGGCGGCCGACGACGGGGTGCTGATCGACGTGCGGGCCGCGCCCCGCTACCGGGGTGAGACCGAGCCGATCGACCCGGTCGCGGGGCACGTGCCGGGCGCGGTGAACCTGCCCGCCCCCGGGTACGTCACCGAGGGGCGCTACCCGGCGGCCGACGTGCTGCGGGACCGGTTCGCCGCGGTCGGGGTGCACGCCGACGGGCCGGTGGGGGCGTACTGCGGGTCGGGGGTGACCGCCGCGCAGGCGGTGCTGGCGTTGCACCTGGCGGGCCGGCCGGACGCCGCGCTCTACGTCGGATCGTGGAGCGGATGGGTCGCCGACGGGTCCCGGCCGGTGGCGACCGGCCCGACACCCGGCGGCTGACCTGCACGTGTGGTGGGCGGGCGGTGACCGTCGTGCGACGATGAGCCCATGTCGGACGACACGCTGGTGGTGTGGGACGAGTCCCTGCTCGACTACGACATGGGGGAGCATCCGCTGGACCCGGTCCGGGTCGAGCTGACCGTGGCCCTGGCCCGGGAGTTGGGCGTGCTGGACCGGCCCGGGGTGCGGCTGGTCGAACCCGAGCCGGCCGACGACGCGACGCTGACCCGGGTGCACCGGCCCGACTACCTGGACGCGGTCCGGGCCGCGCCCCGCGACCCGCTCTTCGCCGGGTACGGACTGGGCACCTCGGACAATCCGGTCTTCGACGGGATGCACGAGTCCAGCGCGCTGATCGCGGGGGCGAGCGTGGCCGCCGCCGAGGCGGTCTGGCGGGGCGAGGCCCGCCGTGCGGTCAACGTGGCCGGTGGGCTGCACCACGCCATGCCCGACCGGGCCGCCGGGTTCTGCGTCTACAACGACCCGGCGGTGGCCATCGCCCGCCTGCTCGACCTCGGTGCCGAGCGGGTCGCCTACGTCGACGTGGACGTGCACCACGGCGACGGCGTGCAGGAGGTCTTCTACCACGACCCCCGGGTGCTCACGGTGAGCCTGCACGAGACCCCGCTCGCGCTCTTCCCCGGCACCGGGTTCCCCGACGAGACCGGTGGGCCGGGGGCGCAGGGCAGCGCGGTGAACGTGCCGCTGCCGCCGGGCACCGACGACGCCGGATGGCAACGCGCCTTCCACGCGATCGTGCCCTCGGTGCTGCGCGCGTTCCGGCCGCAGATCCTGTTCACCCAGTGCGGCGCCGACGGGCACCGGATGGACCCGCTGGCCGACCTGCACCTGTCGGTGGACGGGCAGCGCGCCACCTACCTGGCGTTGCGGGCGCTCGCCGACGAGTTGTGCGACGGTCGCTGGGTGGCCACCGGCGGCGGCGGGTACGCCCTGGTGGAGGTGGTGCCCCGGGCCTGGACGCACCTGCTGGCGGTGGCCACCGGCGATCCGCTCGACCCGGCCACCCTCACCCCGCCCGGCTGGCGCACGTTGGCCGCCCACCGGCGGCCCGGCCGGGACGTACCGCTGCGGATGACCGACGACGTCGACCCGGAACACCGGCCGTGGCAGCCGACCGGGGAGCCGAACTCGGTGGACCGGGCCGTGGCGGCCACCCGCAAGGCGGTGTTCCCGCTGCTCGGGCTGGACCCGTACGACCCGCGCGACTGAGCCGGGGACCTGGGGAGGGACCGGTGACCACTGTCGACCAACCGGTGGACGTGCTGCTCAGCGACGGCAGCACCGTCGGACTGCGACCGATCCGGCCGCAGGACGCCCCGGAGATCGTCGCCATGCACGGACGTTTCTCGGAACGCACCCGCTACCTGCGCTACTTCTCGCCGTACCCGCGCATTCCGGAACGGGACCTGCACCGGTTCGTCACCGTCGACCACCGGGACCGGGAGGCGTTCGTGGTGCTGGCCGGCGACCGGATCGTCGCCGTCGGCCGGTACGAGCGGCTGGGGCCGGCGGCCCCCGAAGCCGAGGTGGCGTTCGTGGTGGAGGACGCCTACCAGGGCCGGGGGATCGGTTCGGTACTGCTGGAGCACCTGGCCGACGCGGCCCGCCGGGCCGGCATCGGACACTTCGTCGCCGAGGTGCTGCCCACCAACGGCGCGATGCTGCGGGTCTTCGCCGACTTCGGCTACCAGGTGCAACGCCAGTTCGCCGACGGGGTGGTGCACCTGACCTTCCCGATCGCGCCGACCGAGGCGACCCTGGCCGTGCAGCGTGGTCGGGAACACCGCACCGAGGCCCGGTCCATCGCCCGGCTGCTCGCCCCGCGTGGGGTGGCCGTCTACGGGGCCAGCGCCACCGGTCAGGGCGTCGGCGCGGCGCTGCTCGGGCACCTGCGTGACGGCGGGTACCCGGGGGCCATCGTGCCGGTGCACCCGGGGGCGCGCACGGTGGCGGGGCTGCCCGCGTACCCGTCGGCGGCCGACGCGGGGGTGGCGGTCGACCTGGCGGTCGTCGCGGTGCCCCCCGACGCGGCGGCCGGGGTGGTGGCCGACGCCGCCGCTGCCGGCGCGCACGGCCTGGTGGTCATCTCCGCCGGCTTCGCCGAGGCGGGCCCGGCCGGCGCGGCGGCCCAGCGGTCCCTGGTCCGGGCGGCGCACGCCGCCGGCATGCGGGTCGTCGGCCCGAACTGCCTGGGGGTGGCGAACACCGACGAGCGGGTACGCCTCAACGCCACCCTGGCCCCGGTGCTACCGGCCCCCGGCCGGGTCGGTTTCTTCAGCCAGTCCGGCGCGTTCGGGGTGGCGCTGCTGGCCGAGGCGCAGCGTCGCGGGCTGGGCCTGTCGAGTTTCGTGTCGGCCGGCAACCGGGCCGACGTGTCCGGCAACGACCTGCTCCAGTACTGGCAGGACGACCCGGGCACCGACGTGATCCTGCTCTACCTGGAGACCTTCGGCAATCCGCGCAAGTTCGCCCGGTTGGCCCGCCGGATCGGCCGGGACAAGCCGGTGGTGGCGCTGGCCTCGCTGGCCCGCCCGGCCGGCCCGGCGCTGGACGAGGCCGCCGTCAGCGCGCTCTTCGCCCAGTCCGGGGTGATCCGGGTGGACACCGTCGCCGAGATGCTCGACGTCGGGGTGCTGCTGGCCCACCAGCCGCTGCCCGCCGGTGACCGGGTCGCGGTGGTGGGCAACTCGTCGGCGCTGACCGGGTTGGCCGCCGCCGCCTGCGGCGGGCAGGGCCTCACCGTGGCCGACGGCTACCCCCGCGACGTCGGCCCGCACGCCGGTGTCGCCGAGTTCACCGCCGCACTGGCCGGGGCCGCCGCCGACGACGGGGTGGACGCGCTGGTCGCGGTCTTCGCCCCGCCGCTGCCGGGGCAGCTCACCGTCGAGGAGGCGGACTTCACCGCCGCCCTGCCGGCGACACTGGCCGGTGACAAGCCGACCGTGGTGACGTTCCTCGCCGGCCGGGTGCCGGCGGGGCTGCCCGCGTACCCGAGCGTGGAGGAGGCGGTGCGGGCGCTGGGCCGGGTCGGCCGGTACGCTTGGTGGCTGCGGCGGGACCCGGGCACGGTGCCGGAGCTGACCGGGGTGGACCGGGACGCCGGGCGGGCC
Organism: Micromonospora cynarisoli; assembly: GCF_030518815.1. Classification (NCBI taxonomy): domain Bacteria; kingdom Bacillati; phylum Actinomycetota; class Actinomycetes; order Micromonosporales; family Micromonosporaceae; genus Micromonospora; species Micromonospora cynarisoli. The sequence goes on from NZ_CP130426.1 coordinate 6,613,571, forward strand.
GCGCTGCGTGGCGACGCCGCCGACCCGGTCGCGCTGCTCGCCGCGTACGGCGTCGAGGTGGTCGGGTCGGTGCCCGCCGGCAGCGTCGACGAGGCGCTCGCCGCCGCCGACCGCTGCGGGTGGCCGGTGGCGTTGAAGGCCGCCGCGCCCGGCCTGCGGCACCGCCTCGACCTGGGCGCCGTCCGCCTCGACCTGGCCGACCCGGTCGCCCTGCGCCGGGCGTACGCGGACCTGGCGGCGGGTTTCGGCGCGCAGGTGCTGGTCCAGCCGATGGTGCCGCCCGGGGTGGCCTGCGTGGTGGAGCTACGGGAGGATCCGGCGTTCGGGCCGGTGGTCGGTTTCGGGCTGGGGGGTGTCGCCACCGAGTTGCTCGGCGACCGGGCCTGGCGGGCGGTGCCGCTGACCGACCGGGACGCCGCCGAACTGGTCGACGAGCCCCGGGCGTCGCCGCTGCTGCGCGGGCACCGGGGTGCCGCCCCGGTGGACCGGGCGGCCCTGGTCGACCTGCTGCTGCGGGTGGGGCGGCTCGCCGACGAGCAGCCCCGGGTGCGGTCGCTCACCCTCAACCCGGTGCTGGCCCGCCCGGACGGCGTGTCGGTGCTGCACGCGGCGGTGGGGGTCGGCACGGCCGAGGCCCGCCCCGACACCGGCCCGCGTCGGCTCTGACCCGTGGTCCGCCGCAGGCCCCGGCGGCGGGCGGTGACGACCCCGGACAGCGGGCAGGCCCCCGGCGAACCGCCGGGGGCCTGCATGCGAACCGTCCCGCTCAGCAGGCGTACGCCTCCAGCCGCTGCGCCCGCTCCGGGTCGCGCAGCTTGAGCAGGGTGACCTTCTCGATCTGCCGGATGCGCTCCCGGGACAGGCCGAACTCCTTGCCCACCTCGTCGAGGGTGCGCTGCCGGCCGTCGTCGAGGCCGAACCGGAGCCGGATCACCGCCTGCTCGCGCTGGGAGAGGGTGGCGAGCACGATGCGTACCTCGTTGCGCAGTTCGCCGTTGGCGGCGGCGTCACCCGGCTCGGTACGCGGGTCCACCGAGGCGACGAAGTCACCGAGGGCGCTCTCGCCGTCCTCGCCGACGGCCTGGTCGAGGCTGACCGGCTCCCGGTCGTACGAGATCAGCTCGATGACCTGGAACTCGGGGATCTCCATCGCCCGCGCCACCTCGGACACGATCGGCTCGCGGCCCAGCGTGACCGACAACTCCCGGCGGACCCGGACCATCCGGTTGACCTGTTCGACCATGTGCACCGGGATGCGGATGGTGCGGGCCTGGTCGGCCATCGCCCGGGTGATCGCCTGCCGGATCCACCAGGTGGCGTACGTGGAGAACTTGTAACCCTTCGCGTAGTCGAACTTCTCGACCGCGCGGATCAGGCCGAGGTTGCCCTCCTGGATCAGGTCGAGGAAGGCCATCCCCCGCCCGGTGTAGCGCTTGGCGATGCTGACCACCAGCCGCAGGTTCGCCTCCAGCAGGTGGTCCTTGGCGGCGCGACCCTCCCGGGCGATCAGCGCGAGGTCGGCGTGCAGGTCGCCGGAGACGGGGGTGCACGTCGACAGCTTCTCCTCGGCGAACAGCCCGGCCTCGATCCGCTTGGCCAGCTCCACCTCCTGGGCCGCGGTGAGCAGCTTGGTCCGGCCGATGCCGTTGAGGTAGGCCCGGACCAGGTCGGTGGAGACCCCGCGCTCGTCGGTGGCGTCGAGGTCGGTGAGGGCTTCGGTGCCGTGCTCGGCGTCGATGGTGGTGGCCGGGCGCGTCTTGTTATCGATCATCTGCAGGGCCATCTCTGTGTCTCCCCGTGTCCGCTTTCGTGTCGCGTACCGGTGCCATCGGCCCCGGTGACGAACAGCTTTCCAACCGGGACGTGAAACGGGGGTGAGGCGATCGGGGAACCGACACCAATCCGGTCGGCTGCGGGGCGGGTCCTCGCCGGTCTTGCCAGGTCCGGCTACCGTGCCACCGGTCGACCATGGTGGCCGGCATGCGAACAGGCAATGGAGGACGTGGTGGTCTTCAAACGGCTCATGCAGTCGATGGGGGTGGGCGGTCCGTCGGTGGAGACCGTGCTCGCCAACCCGAACTGCCGTCCGGGCGGGGTGCTGGAGGGGCGGGTGCACGTCGCCGGCGGCGACCACGCCACCGACATCGAGTACGTGGCGCTCGGTCTGGTCACCCGGGTCGAGGTGGAGGGCGCGGACTCCGAGTACGAGACCACCCAGGAGTTCGCCCGGCAGCAGGTCACCGGCCCGTTCCGGCTGGAGGCGGGCCAGCGGTACGACATCCCGTTCCGGTTCGCCGTGCCGTGGGAGACCCCGCTGACCGACCTGTACGGCCACCGGCTGCACGGGATGACGATGGGGCTGCGTACCGAGCTGGAGGTGGCCCGCGCGGTCGACAAAGGTGACCTGGACGCGGTGTCGGTGCATCCGTTGCCGGCACAGGAGCGGCTGCTGGAGGCGCTGCTGCGGCTCGGCTTCCGGTTCGCCCGCGCCGACGTCGAGCGCGGCCACATCTACGGGGTACGGCAGAGCCTGCCGTTCTACCAGGAGATCGAGTTCTACCCCGCCCCGCAGTACGCGGGGGCGATCAACCAGCTGGAGGTCACCTTCGTCACCGACCCGCACCAGATGCAGGTGGTGCTGGAGCTGGACAAGCGCGGCGGCCTGTTCACCGAGGGCCGGGACACCTTCGGCCGGTTCACCGTCGACCACGCCAACGCCGACCGCACCGACTGGGCCGCCCAGCTCGACGGCTGGCTCCGCCAGTCCCTCCAACGCCGGGGCCTCTTCTCCTGACCCCACCCCCACCCCCGCCCTCCCGCCCCCTCGCGCCCCCGCCTCACCCCGGTGATCAAGAGGTTTGCGTCAACTTTGATCTTCAGAATGACGCAAACCTCTTGATCACCGGGGCTGGCGCGGGGGCGCGAGGCGCAGGGGGAGGGGGTCAGAGGTCCAGGAGGAGGGTGCGGGGGCCGGTGTTGATGCTCTCGACGAGCATGTGGGCACGGAAGCGGCCCGTCTCGACCGTCGCGCCCCGGGCGCGCAGTTCCTCCACCACGGCGGTGACCAGTGGCTCGGCCACCTCGGCGGGGGCGGCGGCGGTCCAGCTCGGCCGGCGGCCCTTGCGGGTGTCGCCGTAGAGGGTGAACTGGCTGACCAGCAGGATCGGGGCACCGGTGTCGGCGGCGCTGCGTTCGTCGTCGAGGATGCGCAGCTCGTGCACCTTGCGGGCCATCGTCGCGGCCAGCTCGGGGGTGTCGGTGTGGGTGATCCCGAGCAGTACCAGCAGGCCGTCGGTGACCGCGCCGACCACCTCGCCGTCGACGGTGACGCTGGCCCGGCCGACGGTCTGCACCACCGCCCGCATCAGTCGGTCACCGGCTCGACGATGCCCCGCTCGACCAGGTGCGCCACGATCGGTCCGGCCGCCTCGGCCAGCTCGTCGGTGGTGACGTCGTGCGCGGCGGCGAGCAGGGCGAGCTGGTCGCGCAACGGCAGCCGCCCGTCGCAGCCGCCGACCAGGGCCAGTACCAGCGGGTCGATCTCCTCGCTCCAACGCAGCCCGTGCGGCATCGTCAGGACCTGCCGGTCCACCGCCCAGCCCTCGTCGCCGATCGTCGCCTCCTGCCGCAGTTGCAGCCCCGGGGCGGCCCGGTAGCGGGCGGCGAGTACCCCGTCCCCGCCCCGGGCGCGCAGGAAGTCCTGCCTGTCGAACCAGGCGGCGACCTGGTCGCCCAGGGGGGCCTCGACCCGCTGGCGCAGATCCTCCACCCGGAGCACCGGGTCGGCGTGCCCGCCCCGGCGCAGCGAGACGATGCCGAACCCGACCGCCTCGATCTTGTGCGCGTCGAACCAGTCCAGCCAGGCCGCCGCCCGGTGCGGGTCGGCCGCCTCGCCGACGTCGGCCAGCCACAGGTTGACGTACGCCATCGGGTCGGCGACCTCGCGCTGGATCACCCAGGCGTCCAGGCCGGAGCCGGCGAACCAACCGGTCACCCGCTCCGCCCAGTCCTCCCCGGCGACGTGCACCCAGTTGGCCAGGTACTGCATGGTGCCGCCCTCGGTGAGCAGGTCCGGGGCGGCGGCGGCCAGTTCCGCGCCGATCGCGTCGCCGACCCGGCCGGAGTCCCGGTAGACGTGGGTGGTGGTGCCCGGCCCGACCACGAACGGCGGGTTGCTGACCACCAGGTCGAAGCGGCGTCCGGCCACCGGGGCGACCAGGTCGCCGCGGAGCAGTTCCCAGTCCTGCCCGTTGAGGGCGGCGGTGGTGGCGGCGAAGCGCAGCGCCCGCTCCGACACGTCGGTGGCGGTGACCCGTCGGGCCCGGGTGGCCAGGTGCAGGGCCTGTACACCGGAGCCGGTGCCGAGATCCAGCGCGGTGTCCACCGGGCGGCGGACGGTCGCCCCGATCAGGGTCTGGGTGGCCCCGCCGATGCCGAGCACGTGTTCGCCGGGCAGCGGCCGACCCGGGCGGGCGCTGGCGGGCACGTCGGCGAGCACCCACCAGGCGTCCCCGTACGGCTCCAGGTCGACCCCGGCGCGCAGGCCGTCGCCGTACGGTTCGACGAGGCCGGCGGCGACGGCCTCGGCGAGGCCGAGCGGGGCGAGCGCGGCGGCGACCGCCGACTCGGACTCGGTCTGGTCGCAGACGAACACCCGGATCAGGGTGGCCAGCGGGTCCCGCTCCTCGGTGGCGCGCAGCGCGGCCCGGAAGTCGTTGCGGGCCACCGCGCCGGTGGCCTGTGGCCCGATCCGGCCGGCGATGCCGTTGGCGGTGAAGTCGGCGTCGGTGAGCGCGGTGCGCAGCGCGTCGACGCCGGCGGGGGAGAGCAGCATGTCGTAACGGTCCACCTCGTCATCCTGCCTGGCCGGTGGCCGGCGGTGGTGGGCACCCGTTGACTTCCATAACGCCAGCTCAATCCCCCGGCCGTTATCTCTGTTACGTGCGTCGATGTCTCGTTAACATTCCCTCCAACATCCGTCGATGGGACGTTCGGACGGCCCCCGTCTGTCCGGACGTACCCGGTAGGGAGTTCAGACGATGTCCGACGTGTCCGTCCCCCGGCGTCGCGCGATCCGCGCGGTCGCCGTCGCGGCCGCCGCCGCAGCCCTCTCCGTCGCCGCGGGCGCCCCCGCCCTCGCCGCCCCCGCCGGCCAGATCCGCTACGCCTCCTCCCCGGACGCGATCAGCGGCAGCTACCTGGTCGTGCTGAAGGGCGAAGCCGTCGGCGCCGCCAACAGCCGCGCCGCCCGGACCGCCGTGCCGGACCGGGCCGCCAGCCTCACCAAGCGGTACGGCGGCAACGTCGCCGACGTCTACAGCGCCGCGCTCACCGGGTTCAGCGCGAAGATGAGCGCCAGCCAGGCCCGCCGGCTCGCCGCCGACCCGTCGGTGGCCTACGTCGAGCAGGACCGGGTGATGACCGTCCAGGCGACCCAGACCAACCCACCCTCCTGGGGCCTGGACCGCATCGACCAGCGCAACCTGCCGCTGAACTCCAGCTACACCTACCCGAACACGGCCACCAACGTGCGGGCGTACATCATCGACACCGGCATCCGGACCACCCACGCCGACTTCGGCGGCCGGGCCACCTGGGGCACCAACACGGTCGACTCCAACAACACCGACTGCAACGGCCACGGCACGCACGTCGCCGGCACCGTCGGCGGCACGTCGTACGGCGTGGCCAAGGGCGTGCGGCTGATCGCGGTGAAGGTGCTCAACTGCCGGGGCAGCGGCAGCACCACCGGCGTGGTCAACGGCGTCAACTGGGTGACCGCCAACGCGGTCAAGCCGGCGGTGGCCAACATGAGCCTCGGCGGCGGGGCCAGCACCGCCCTCGACAACGCGGTGGCCAACTCGATCAGCTCGGGCGTCACGTACGCCCTGGCGGCCGGCAACTCCAGCGCGAACGCCTGCAACTCCTCGCCGGCGCGGGTCGCCTCGGCGATCACGGTCGGCGCCACCACCAACACCGACGCGCGGGCCTCCTACTCCAACTACGGCTCCTGCGTCGACCTGTTCGCGCCGGGCTCGAACATCACCTCGTCGTGGAACACCAACGACAGCGCGACCAACACGATCAGCGGCACCTCGATGGCGTCCCCGCACGTCGCCGGTGCCGCCGCCCTGGTCCTGTCGGCCAACCCCTCGTACACCCCGGCGCAGGTCGCCAGCTCGCTGACCAGCAGCGCCACCACCGGCGTGGTGACCAGCCCCGGCTCGGGCTCGCCGAACCGGCTGCTCTACGTCGTGAACTGACGCCCCACGGCACCGACGGCCCGGTGGACCCTGTGTCCGCCGGGCCGCCCGGCTCGGTGGGTTCCGATCAGCTAGTCGACCGGCAGAGCCGGAGCGTGTCCAGACGGTGTGCGTAATGACTGGCCAATGCCTCGAATCGGTGCTGAGCCTCGTTAGCCATGGTGGTTATCCACGCCTCCCGAAGACGCACGACAGCATCAGTGACTGTCTTCACCGTTTGTTCCGGGTCGGCGCCGGCCCGCTCTGCCAGCCGTCGGAAGTGGTCGCATGTGATAGCGCTCGGCACAGTCTCGGAGTCAAGGCTGAGCGCCAAGGGTGCCCAACGATACCGCGAGTAGACCGAGAGTGAATGGAAGTCGTAGACGGGCGTGAGGCGTGGTGTGCGCCCGTCCGGATAGCTGATGGCCCAGTTCTTCAGATGCCCATCGGTATTGCCGACCACTAGCATTGCGACGAGACGGCAGACGAAATCGTGATAGCCGGAATCACCGGTCAGCTGACGCACGGCTGCGGCAAGAGTGTCGTAGGATACACCCGACTCGCTATATTTGAACATGGGTTCGACGTTGGCGACCTGTGCGAAGTCCTCCACGTGCACCCGGCCAGTGGTGGTACGATCGAATCGTTGAATGAGGTAAACGAGTTCTGCCGGGTCGACTAAACCCTCCGGTAGCCCTCCGACCACATCCGCCCGGACGAGATGTATCTCAGGCACCGGATATCCAGCAGTTGCCAGCCACTTCATAGTCAAGTACTCGTTCATTGGTAGATCGCGCAGGCCGCGATCGGGTAGCTTGACGATCCACCAGCCACCGTCCCCGGTGACGGGGATAGCGAGGCGATCCGCCGAGACCGAGTACTTGAGCTGAACACCTGCCAGCGAGTGACGCAGTGGTTGGCCGACCAGTTGGAGACTATCGGGAAGAATGTCGTCTTCCGGTTCGTTGTCGGCGTGAACGGTCACTGCACCCGGTAGATTCGTTCCTACCCGAAGCAGGAGGGTGAAGTCGCCGACGTTCCCACCACCGAGTTCACGGATGATCTGACGACGTAGCGCCCCCTCAGGCAGCAGGTTGCTGAACCAGGCAGGCAAACCGACACGCGCCCGCCGGATCACCCGGGGGTCATCCTCGAAAATCTGACCCAGCACGCGATGGTCTGATGTTGAGAGGTCGTCGTCGTATCGAAACTCCGATCCTCCCTGTACGAAACGTAGCTCGCCGACCCGATGGCCCTGCAATCGTACCTCTGCCAACCCGGAGGGCACGTCAGGCCGCCGATCGCAGGATGTCGGAGAGGGCACGCCCGTCGCGCGCCCCCCATTCAGCCATCCGGTTCACGTGTTCGGTAATAACCCTGCGACACTCCGCCGCCCTCAATGCGAGAAACCCAGCCCAGTCCTCTCGCGCCAGCAGATCCTGCGCCTCCATGCTGACTAGGTGACTGGTGGCTATCGATGGCGACACAGTTGCGAGGGTCAGCGGTGGTGTCTTATCGCCAGGAGGAAGTACAAAGCGGTTCGCGATGGTCGTGGTGATAGCCGGTGCAGCGTGCTCTGGTATCAGCGATCTGAGCGGCCTGCTCTGCTCCAAAAGCAGCGTGACATCAATGAGTTCACCATTGACGAGGTTACGTGGTTCGGCTGAAAGCAGTCCGAGCGTGTTGAGTTTTGTCATGGCATGGTTGAAGTGGACCTTATCCAGTTCGGCGGCGAAGTCAGGGAAGGACCGCACCTGGCGGAGGAGGGCGGCGGCTGCGGCCAACGGCTCAGGGGAGTCCACAGCGGTGACTTGGTTGCGAACATCGGCCACGCTGACACCCCGGGCCCGGGTTCCGGCGACCGCGCTGCGCCATACCCAACGACGGAGTAGGGTGGCCGGCCGGCCGGTAGGGACACCATGCAGTCGGACGAATCTCACCAGAATCGGCAGCACATGCGAGTATGGTAGGAGCCTGATGTGCGGGATGGCGCACTCTTCGCGCAAGAAGGTGACGGCTTCGCGTAGCCGAGCAGCCACCTCGCGGAGCGTTTCCCCCGGGTCACTGTCTGGTTCGAACTCCTGACGGAAGTCTTCCCGGAAGATGTCACCACCGCGATACGCCAGGACGCACCGTAGCGCGAGGCGATCATCGAGGGTTCCGAAGCTCAGTGTCGCCGGGACCTGTCCGAGTTCATGCAGGCTGGCCAGTTGGTCACCGACGACACCGGCATGCAGGGCCTGGAAGACCTCAGACTTCGTCAATCGCTTCCCGGTCGTATTCATTCGGGTAAAGATTTCTAGCAGCGCGCTCTCATCGGCTGCGTGTACCACGTAGGTCGGGATCTGGTACTCGCGGATCGCCTTGGCGGCCTGATCGGCGAGTGAGAGCTGAGCATCGGTCAACCAGTCGGAGTTGTCTCGCATCCACCTGAGCAGGACGGCTGTGTCCAGCAGAAAGCTGACTGGCACCCAGGAGCGTGGCGGCTGCTGCCGGCCGCCGGTGGTGTGAAACTCGCCGACGTCTAGGTCCAGGTGTACCCGGAAGCGGGGGTCCACTGCCCGGTCCGCCCGAGTGAGTGCCCCGACCAGCGATACGATGCGTTGCTGACCATCCACCACCCAGAGCGCGGCGGCAGTCTCGGGTGCCTCGATCTCCAGCGGCCCGACCTGGAGGTGTTGGGCGGGAGCGGGGCGTTGCCAGAGAAGTAAATTCCCGATTGGAAAGCCACGCAGCAGGCTGTCGAACAATCGGACGATGTCGGCCGCCTCCCACTTGAACGATCGCTGAAACGGTGGGATGCGGATGAGACCTGCGGTGACGTCCCGGACAAGATCCTCCGGCGTGCGGTACTCGACGCGCGGCCTTTCCAGACTCGGCACGGCCCACCTCTCTCAGACAGTGCACCGAGCGTAGCGGGTTCGGGTCGGCAGGTGTGCAAGGCATGAGTTGCGTTGCTGTTCGCCGTCCCTCCGGGGCGGGCGGGCAGGATGGGGGCATGACGCTCTCCCTGCCCATCGACGGCGAGGCCAACCGACTGCTGGAGCGCAGCCCACTGGCCCTGCTGACCGGGATGCTCCTCGACCAACAGGTGCCGATGGAGAAGGCGTTCTCCTCGCCGTACGTGCTGGCCCAGCGGCTCGGCCACGACCCGGACGCCCGGGAGTTGGCCGGCTACGACCCGGCGGAGCTGGTCGAGGTCTTCGCCCGGCCGCCCGCGCTGCACCTGTTCCCGAAGGCGATGGCCGGCCGGGTGCAGGAGCTGTGCCGGGTCCTGGTCGACAGGTACGCCGGCGACGCCGGGCAGCTTTGGGCGGACGTCACTGACGGGCGGGAACTGCTGCGCCGGATCGCCGACCTGCCCGGCTTCGGCACGCAGAAGGCGCAGATCTTCGTCGCCCTGCTCGGCAAGCGGTACGACGTGCGCCCCGACGGCTGGCGGGAGGCCGCCGGCGGGTACGGCGACCCGGACACCTACCGGTCGGTCGCCGACGTCACCGACGCGGAGTCCCTGCGCCGGGTACGCGAGTACAAGCAGCAGGCGAAGGCGGCGGCGAAGGCGGACAAGGGCTGACGCAACCGGAGCCGGGTCGGCTCGTTGAGATCCGCGACAGCGGCGACGGGTGGACGATGGCGGACGAGCGGGGGGCGGCACTCCTGCGCGGCGGGGTGAGTTCGCCGCGGCCCACCTTCCTCGAACTCTTCTTCGACCTGGTCTTCGTCTTCGCCCTGACCCGGGTCTCCCAGCGGATCATCGACGACCTGGGCACCGCCGACGAGGACCTGCCGGTCGAGATCGCCCAGACCCTGCTGATCTTCCTGGCCTTCTGGGCGGTCTGGACGTTCACCGCCTGGGTCACCAACCGGTACGAGCCGGAACGACCGGAGATCCAGTTCGTGGTGGTCTACGCGATGCTGGGCTGCATGGTGATGGCGGTCGCCACGCCGCGCGCCTTCGACACCCGTGCGGTGGCCTTCGCCCTCGCGTTCGTGGCGGTGCAGGTGGGTCGGCCGATCTTCCTCACCCTGGCGCTGCGCGGCCACCCCCGCCGGCTGGTCACGGTGCGGGTCGCGTCCTGGGCGGTGTTCAGCGCCGTACCCTGGGTGCTCGGGGCGGTGCTGCCGGGGACGTGGCAGCTGGCCTGCTGGTCGACGGCCGTCGCCATCGACTACGCCGGGCTGATGTTCGGCTGGCCGGTGCCCCGCCTCGGGGCGACCCGCACGTCCACCTGGGCGGTGCTGGGGGAGCATCTGGCCGAGCGGCACCAGCAGTTCTTCCTGATCGCCCTCGGCGAGAACATCCTCGTCATCGGGTTGACGTTCAGCGGGCACAGCTTCTCCGGCGCGAGTTCCGGGGCGTTCCTGCTGTCCTTCGTCACCACCGTGCTGCTCTGGCGGATCTACTTCCACCGGGCGGGTCACCTGCTCGCCGAGGCGATCCGGGTGGCCCGCGTCCCCGGCCGGCTGGGGGAGTCGATGAGCTGGACCCATCTGGTGATCGTCGCCGGGGTGCTGACCACGGCGGTCGGCTACGAACTGGCGATCGTGCACCCGTACGAGCGCACCCAGCTGGCCTGGGCGGTCTTCCTGATGGGTGGTCCGGCGGTCTTCCTGCTCGCCCGCGCCCGGTTCGAGCACGAGGTGTTCGGGAGGGTGTCCCGGGCCCGGATCATCGGGGTGCTCGCCCTGGCCGTGCTGACGCCCCTGGCGACCCTGACGGTCAGCGTGGTGGCGCTCGCCGCAGCCGCCGCCGTGCTGGCGGCGATCACGGTCGCGGACTACCGCCGGGCGTACGGGCAGCCACCGGAGCGGCCCCACCCGGCCCTGTGAGCCGGGCCGGTCAGGCGGCGGTGGGACGGGACAGCGAGGCGAGCGCCCGGCGCACGTCGGCGAGCGAGACGGTGGCCGAGTCGTCCAGGTCGGCCAGGCCGGCCTCGATCCACTGCCGCATCAGGGTGGTGACGCCGATGCCCCGCGCCTCGGCCGCCGCCCGGACCCGCTCGTAGGTGTCCATCGGCAGGCGTACCGAACGGCTGACCATCGGCACGTCGGTGTCGGGGGCGGGCAGTTCCACCGGCTGACTGTCGTCGATCAGCTCGGCGAACGTGTCGTCGCCGCCGTGGAATCGTTTGATGGCCTCGTCACGGTTCATCGCCGTCGCCTCCTCATCGGCGGGTTCTCCGCACGGTCTCGTCGTAGCGCTTGGCCTCGACGTCGCTCAGGTCGCGCGCGGAGAGGACGTCCCAGTCGTGGTCGGTGCCGTCGGCCTCGGCGAGCAGGACGGCCAGCCGCCGGCCGCGACCGCTCGCCGCGTAGACGACCGTCAGGTCGTCGCCGAGGTGCCGGATCACCCGGCGGGTGCTGTGCAGCGCCTCCCAGACTTCCCCGGGGGTGACGTCGTAGACCCGCAGGTTGGCCAACGCCTCCTCGGTGAAGCTGAACCGGCTGCCCACCGGCGGAGCGTACCACGCACGTAACACGATCCCGGTATGTGTCGATTTTCGCTGATCAAGGTGGTGCGGTGACAGGATGGTGGGTAATTCCCTCAGGAGGTCCATGGTGAAGCGTCAGGCGTACCAGCCGATTCTGATCACCGACGCCTCGCGCAGCCAGGACGACCAGCTCACCAGCAGACAGAAGCGGTACGTGCTGATGATGGGCATCCGGGTGGCCTGCGTGATCGCCGGAGCGGTCCTGGTCGGCACGAAGGCTCCGCTGCTCTGGCTCTGGTTGCCCCTGGTGGCGCTGGGCATGATCCTCATCCCCTGGCTGGCGGTGCTGCTCGCCAACGACCGGCCGCCCAAGGAGGAACACCGGCTGGCCACCAGGTTCCAGCCCCGGCACCGCGACGAGACCCCGCCGATGAGCCTCACCGCCGAGGAACGCCCGCACCGGATCATCGACGCCGAACCCTGACGGCCGGCCCGGCGCGGGCGTCGCGCCACCGCTACCCGCCTGTCGCCTCCGGCCGGGCACCCACCATCGAGACCGCCAGGGCGCCCAGGTCGGCGGCCCGGGTCAGCGCGGCCCGCGGGGTCGCGCCGGTCGTCCAGGCGGTGAGCAGGCCGGCCGCGAAGGCGTCCCCGGCCCCGGTGACGTCCACCACGGCGACCCGCAACGACGGTGTCACCCCGACGGTGGCCCGCCGGTCCACCCAGATCGCGCCCGCCCCGCCCCGCTTGACCACCACCCGTCGGGCCGCCGCCGACAACGCCCGCGCCTGGGCCGCCGGGTCCAGCCCGCCGGCCAGCACCCCCGCCTCGTCCGCGTTGACCAGCAGCAGGTCGACGTCGCGTACCCAGGACAGGAAGGCCGCCGCGCCGATCCGCCGCAGCGGCGCGGCGGAGGCGGCGTCGACGCTGGTGGTCAGCCCGCGCTCGCGGGCGACGGCCAACGCCCGCAGCCCGGCCGGTCGCGACCCGGCGTCCAGCAGGCAGTACGCGGACAGGTGCAGGTGGGTGGCGTCGGGCACCGCCGCCAAGGCTCCCTCGACGTGGTCGGCGGTCAGCCGCAGGTTCGCCCCCCGCTCGGTGACCATGGTCCGCTCGTCGGCGGTGGCCAGCACGATCACCGTCCCCGTGGTGGCCTGCGGATGCACCTCGACCGCGCAGTCCACCCCCGCCCGTTCCAGCTCGGCCACCCGGTCGCGGCCGGCGCTGTCGTCGCCGACCGCGCCGACCAGCGTCACCGGCGCGTGCTGGGCGGCGATCCAGGCGGCGGTGTTGGCCGCCTGCCCGCCGCCGGTCACCCGGATCGTCGCCGGGGTGTCCGAGCCGGTGGCCAACGCGCCGGCCAGCACGGCGACCACGTCGGTGATCAGGTCGCCGACCACCACGATCCGACCGGGAGCGGTCATGCGGCGGGGCGCGGGGCGGCCGCGACCGCGATCCGGGCGGCCAGGTCGGCGTTGCGCAGGATGATCCGGACGTTGACCGCCAGGCTGGCGCCCTCGGTGGCCGCGTGGAAGTGGGCCAGCAGGAACGGGGTGACCGCCTTGCCGGTGACGCCCTCACGGCCCAACCTGGCCAGGCCCTCGGTGAGGGTGCGGTCGTGCAGCGCCGGGTCGAGCTGCTCGTCGACCGGGAGCGGGTTGGCCACGATCAGGCCGCCGCTGTGCACCCCGTGCTGCTCCCGGGCGGCGAGTACCGCGGCGACCTGCTCGGGGGAGTCCACCGACCAGTCCAGGTCGAAGCCGGAGTCGGTCAGGTAGAAGCCGGGGAAACGTCGGGTGCGGTAGCCGACCACCCCGACACCGAGGGTCTCCAGCCGCTCCAGGGTCGCCCCGACGTCGAGGATCGACTTGACCCCGGCGCACACCACCGTGATCGGGGTACGGGCCAGGGTGACCAGGTCGGCCGACTCGTCGAAGGTCTGCGCCGCCTCCCGGTGCACCCCGCCCAGGCCCCCGGTGGCGAAGACGCCGATCCCCACGGCGGCGGCCACCGCGCTGGTGGCGGCCACGGTGGTGGCCCCGTCGGCGCCCGTGGCGGCGGCCACCGCGAGGTCGCGGACGGAGAGCTTCGCCACCCCGTCCACGGTGGCGAGCCGGGTCAGCTCGGCGTCGTCGAGGCCGACGACGAGTTCGCCGCCGACCATGCCGATGGTGGCGGGGACGGCTCCGGCGTCGCGTACCGTCTGCTCGATCTGCCGGGCGACCCGCAGATTGTCCGGTCGGGGCAGACCGTGCGAGACGATGGTGCTCTCCAGGGCGACGACGGGACGGCCGTCACGCAGGGCTTCGGCGACCTCGGTGCCGGGCCGGATGTGAAAGGTGGTCACGTCAGCTACCGTAACTGGCCGCCGTCGGGGTGGGCTGCGGTGGACCGGACCCGGCCGACCTGCCAAACTTGTGCAGTTGGAGGTGTGACTGTGAGTACCGAGGTTCTTGAGCGTCCGGAGTTGAAGGACGCCGACACGGGTCCCGAGATGTTCCATTACGTACGCAAAGAGAAGATCGCCGAGAGTGCCGTGATGGGCACCCTCGTGGTCGCGCTCTGCGGCGAGACGTTCCCGGTGACCAAGGCCGCCAAGCCCGGCTCGCCGGTCTGCCCGAAGTGCAAGGAGATCTACGACTCGTACCGCGAGTGATCCGGGCGGTTCGCCGGACCGCCCCCGTAACCTTCGGCGGTGTGACCACCTCCACCGCCCTGCTCCTGGCCGACCTGACCGGGGTGGCCGTCTTCGCCGCCTCCGGTGCCTCGGCGGCGGTGGCGAAGCGGCTCGACCTGTTCGGCGTCGTCTTCGTCGGGTTCGTCGCCGCGCTGGGTGGTGGGATCTTCCGGGACCTGGTCATCGACGAGGTCCCGCCGCTCGCCTTCGCCGACTGGCGCTACGCCGCCACCGCCGCGATCAGCGCCACCGCGGTGTTCTGGCTGCACCCGCAGCTCGCCCGGCTGCGCACCACCGTGCTGGTGCTGGACGCCGCCGGCCTCGGCCTGTTCACCGTCACCGGCACGCTCAAGGCGCTCGACGCCCGGGTGCCGGCGGTCGGCGCGGTGGTGATCGGCATGCTCACCGCGATCGGCGGCGGGCTGGGCCGGGACCTGCTCACCGCCGAGATCCCGGTGGTGCTGCGCCGGGAGATCTACGCCGTCGCCGCGCTCGCCGGATCGATCATGGTGGTGCTGCTGTCGACGCTGGGGTACGCCGGGGCGGGCGGGCTGACCGCGGCGGCGCTGCTGGTCTTCGTGCTGCGCCTGGTGGCGCTGCGGCGACGCTGGTCGGCACCCGTGGCGACGATGCGTCCCCCGGAGACCGGCCTCGGCCGCCCACCCCGCTGACCGGCGGCGGGACCGGTCGGCGTGGTGTCGGCTGGGGTTGCCGGGCCCGGCTGGTTATGCTGGGCCGGCCTTCGCGGCATGCTCTGCGCGGAGGCGTTTTCATGGGCGGCGGTACCGTGGCCCTCGGCCCGGATCCGCCTCGTGCGGTCGGAGAGGAGCCTCGGGTGGCACCCCGGTTGCCGGCGTTGGAGACGTTCCCGCCCCTGCGTGCCTGGCAGCGCAAGGCGATGGTGGAGTATCTGCGCCGCCGTACCGAAGACTTCACCGCGGTCGCCACCCCCGGGGCCGGCAAGACCACCTTCGCCCTGCGGATCGCCGCCGAGCTGCTGGTCGACGGCACCGTCGAGGCGGTCACCGTGGTCGCCCCGACCGAGCACCTGAAGACCCAGTGGGCGCAGGCCGCCGCCCGGGTCGGCATCCAGCTCGACTCCGCGTTCCGCAACGCCGACCTGCACTCCGCCGCCGACTTCCACGGCGCGGTCGTCACCTACGCCCAGGTGGGGATGGCCCCGCAGGTGCACCGGCGGCGCACCATGACCCGCCGTACCCTGGTCATCCTCGACGAGATTCACCACGCCGGGGACTCCCGTTCCTGGGGCGACGGGGTCAAGAACGCCTTCGAGCCCGCCGTACGCCGGCTGATGCTCACCGGTACGCCGTTCCGCTCCGACGACAACCCGATCCCGTTCGTCACCTACGAGCGCGGCGGCGACGGACTGCTGCGGTCCCGCGCCGACTCGGTCTACGGCTACTCCGACGCGTTGCGCGACGGCGTCGTGCGTCCGGTGCTGTTCCTGGCGTACTCGGGGGAGACCCGCTGGCGCACCAACGCCGGGGACGAGTTGGCGGCGCGGCTCGGCGAGCCGATGACCCAGGATCTGATCGCCCAGGCCTGGCGGACCGCGCTCGACCCGGCCGGGGACTGGATGCCGCAGGTGCTGCGGGCGGCCGACGCCCGGCTGACCGTGCTGCGCAACGCGGGGATGGCCGACGCCGGTGGTCTGATCATCGCCAGCGACCAGCAGAACGCCCGCTCGTACGCCAAGCTGATCGAACAGGTGACCGGGGAGAAGGCCACGGTGGTCCTCTCCGACGACCAGGGCGCGTCCGCGCGGATCGCGACGTTCGCGGCGTCCGGACAGCGGTGGCTGGTGGCGGTCCGGATGGTCTCCGAGGGCGTCGACATCCCCCGGCTGGCGGTCGGGGTGTACGCCACCAGCGCCAGCACCCCGCTGTACTTCGCGCAGGCCATCGGCCGGTTCGTCCGGGCCCGCCGCCCCGGTGAGACCGCCTCGGTGTTCGTGCCGAGCGTGCCGCACCTGCTCGGGCTGGCCAGTGAGATGGAGGCCGAGCGGGACCACGTGCTCGGCAAGCCGAAGGACCGCGAGGGTTTCGACGACGACCTGCTGGAGCGGGCCCAACGCGACGAGCAGGCCAGCGGCGAGCTGGAGAAGCGGTTCACCGCGCTGTCCGCCACCGCCGAACTGGACCAGGTGATCTTCGACGGGGCGTCCTTCGGCACCGCCGCCCAGGCCGGCACGCCTGAGGAGGAGGAGTACCTGGGGCTGCCCGGTCTGCTCACCGCCGACCAGGTGTCGCTGCTGTTGACCAAGCGGCAGGCCGACCAGCTCGCCGCGCAGCGGCGTCGGACGGCCGTCCAGGCCGCTGAGCCGGCCGCTGCGGCCCCGGCCGCGCCCGCCGTACCTCTGAGTGCCGCCCAGCGTCGGGTGGCGCTCCGGCGTCAGCTGAACGCTCTGGTGGCCGCCCGGCACCACCGCACCGGACTGCCGCACGGCAAGATCCACGCCGAGCTGCGCCGACTCTGCGGCGGTCCTCCCAGCGCCCAGGCGACCATCGAACAGCTCGAAGAACGCATAGCCACCGTCCAGACCCTCTGACCCGGCTCCCCGGCCCGCTCCCACCCCGGATCTCCCCGGTGATCAAGAGGTTCGGGTCAGAAACCGGCGGGACGGTGACGCGAACCTCTTGGTCACCGGGCCGGTGGCGGGGAATGGGCACAGCCGGGAATAGCCGGGCGGAGGCACCCTGTGGGTGCCTCCGCCCGGCTATGTCGTCGTAGGGGTTTCGGGTCAGTTCGCCATCAGATCGGCGCCTCGCCAGCTGAACTCCGGGTCCGTCGCGAACTTCACCGTGATCTTCACGAGATCCTCGGCGTACTTGTTCGCGTGGTGCCCACAGAACACCAACTCGCTCCCACCCGCCAGAGTGATACGGAGCTTGCCGGCAGCATTGCAGCGGTCGCACCGTTCATCGGCGGCTGGGGGAGCCACCGTTTCGGGCGGCGGCGTGAGGGTCGGGGTCATCGCCTTCCTCCTCTGGTCGTCACCGATGAACACTCTCTTCGGTCGTTGCTCACTCATCGTGCAACACCCTTACCGGGCCCCGCCTTCCCAGTGTGCCCGCGGGGGACCGAGGTCACACCTGGCCGGGAAGGACAGTGTGCCGTGCACCCAGGGTGCCACGTCAACGATCACAAACACGTATTGGACCGGCCACCATCGCATGTTCTACGCCTGGTGATCAAACCGACACGACGGGTTGACGTGACCGGCTCAGTCCAGGTAGTCCCGGAGCACCTGGGAGCGCGACGGGTGCCGGAGCTTGGACATCGTCTTGGATTCGATCTGCCGGATCCGCTCCCGGGTCACCCCGTAGACCTGGCCGATCTCGTCGAGGGTGCGCGGCTGGCCGTCGGTCAGGCCGAAGCGCAGCCGGACCACCCCCGCCTCCCGCTCGGAGAGCGTCTGCAGGACCTGCTGGAGCTGGTCCTGCAACAGGGAGAACGAGACGGCGTCGACCGCGACCACGGCCTCCGAGTCCTCGATGAAGTCACCGAGCTGGCTGTCACCCTCGTCACCGATGGTCTGGTCGAGCGAGATGGGCTCCCGAGCGTACTGCTGGATCTCCAGCACCTTCTCGGGTGTGATGTCCATCTCCTTGGCCAGCTCCTCCGGGGTGGGCTCACGGCCCAGGTCCTGGAGCAGCTCGCGCTGGATGCGGCCGAGCTTGTTGATCACCTCGACCATGTGCACCGGGATGCGGATGGTGCGGGCCTGGTCGGCCATCGCCCGGGTGATCGCCTGCCGGATCCACCAGGTGGCGTACGTGGAGAACTTGTAGCCCTTGGTGTAGTCGAACTTCTCGACCGCGCGGATCAGGCCGAGGTTGCCCTCCTGGATCAGGTCGAGGAAGGCCATCCCCCGCCCGGTGTACCGCTTGGCCAGCGAGACGACCAGCCGGAGGTTCGCCTCCAGCAGGTGGTTCTTGGCCCGCTCGCCGTCCCGGGAGATCCAGAGCAGGTCGCGCTGCATGTCGCGGGTCAGCTTCTCCTCGCCGTCGTCGGCGGCGCGCAGCCGCTCGGCGGCGTAGAGCCCGGCCTCGATCCGCTTGGCCAGCTCGACCTCCTGCTCGGCGTTGAGCAGCGGAACCTTGCCGATCTGCTTGAGGTACGCCCGGACGGAGTCGGCGGAGGCGGTGAGCTCGGCGTCCCGCCGGGCCTGCTTGAGCGCCTCGGACTCTTCGTCGTCCCACTCGAAGTCGTTGTCGGTGGCGGAGGCGGCGGCGTCGGTCTCGGCGGCCCGGGCCAGCTCGGCCGGCTCCTCCACCACCACGTCCTCGATCTCGGCGGCCAGTTGCTCGGGATCGATCTCGCCCTCGGCGCCCTCACCCTTGGCCTTCGCGGCGGCCTTGCCGGCCCCGGCGGCGGCCACCGTCGCCTTGGTGGCACGGGTGGACTTCGTCGCCTTGGCGGCCGGCGTGACGGCCTTGGCGGCCACCCCCGCGGTGGTGGTCGCCTTGCGCGGGGCCGCCTTGCGCGGAGCGGGCGCGGGGGGCTCCTCGGCGGCGGGCGCCTGCTTCGGAGCCGGCGCGGCGGCCTTCTTGGTGGTCTTGGCTGTGGTGGCCCGCGAGGCCGGGGTGGCCGACCGGGCGGCGGCCACCCGGCGGGGACGGGTGCTGGCGGAGCCGTCGACCACCACGGTCACGCCCGCCTCGGAGAGCGCCCGCAGGATCTTCTTGGCCTGGGCCGGGGTCACCTCGGCGGACTCGACGGTGCGCGCGAGCTGGGCCGACGTCAGCTGACCACCGGCGCTCTGGGCGTGGGCGATCAGGGTGTCGGTGAGCGAGCGAACGTCGGCGCCGGGCTGGCGGGGTTCTGTCACGAATGACCTTCCGGAGGCGAAGAGCGAGCACGGCCGGAGTCGTCCGGCGCAGCGTGGCATGCCGTGCCGTCGACGTCGTTGAGTGGCCCCCGTGTCCCGGGCCGGCTGTGCGGCGGTGGTCCGTGGCGCGTGGGCAGGGTGAATTGTAACCCCGGTTGGCGCGATCATCCTGCGGCGCACGGCAACCGGCCGTCTGTACCACCGGTTCGGCACGGATGTCGACTTTGCGGCCATCCTATCGACCCGTCCCGGCGGTCGGTCGGTCGACGCCGGAAACCGCCAGTCGCACCGGGGTGCGCCCGACCGCAACGGCGGCTGCCTATGCTGTCCGGACGAGATCGACGACGCGCGACGGGGCGCGTGCCGCGCCGGACGGCGGGGGCGGCGCGCCGACGGCTCCCGGCCGGTGTTCCCGGTGCGCGCACGGCGGCCGCGAAGGGGGCAGGGTTCGATGACCGGTTCGACGCCTACCGCACGGGAACTGCTCGGGATCGCCGTCGGGGTGGCCCGGGACGCGGCTGGCACGGCGGCCCGGATGCGGGCCGAGGGGGTCTCGGTCGCGGCGACCAAGAGCACCGCCACCGACGTGGTCACCGCCGCCGACCGGGCGGTGGAGCGGCAGGTCCTGACCGCCCTGCGTGCGGTCCGGCCGGCCGACGTGGTGCTCGGCGAGGAGTACGGCGGGGCCGAGGCCGGTGCGGGTGGCGTGCGCTGGATCGTCGACCCGATCGACGGCACGGTGAACTACCTGTACGGGCTGCCGTACTGCGCGGTCTCACTCGCCGCCGAGGTGGACGGCCGGGTGGTCGCCGGCGTGGTGCGTAACGTCTCGACCGGCGAGGAGTGGACCGCCACCGCCGGTGGCGGCGCCTGGCGCGACGGTCGGCGGCTGCGCTGCTCGACCGAGACCGAATTGGGGCAGGCGTTGGTCGCCACCGGGTTCGGCTACGACGCCGGCCGCCGCCGGCACCAGGCCCGGGTGGTCGCCGAGTTGATCGGAGACGTGCGGGACATCAGGCGGATGGGGGCGGCGGCGCTGGACCTCTGCCTGGCCGCCGAGGGGCGGGTGGACGCCTACTACGAGAAGGGGCTGGCCGCCTGGGACCTGGCCGCGGGCGGGCTGGTCGCCGCGGAGGCCGGGCTGCGGGTGGCCGGGCTGGACGGCCGTCCGGCGGGCCCCGACCTGGTCATCGCGGCCCCACCGGCGCTCTTCGCACCGTTGCACACCCGGCTGGCCGCGCTGGACGCCGCCGGCGGTCCCTGAACACCCCCGACCGCCGCAACGGCTGCCGGACCGTGGTCGTCCGACAGCCGGCGGGGCCGGGGACCGGCGGCGGGGCCGGTCGGTCGCCGGTGACCGGCGGTGCCGGTTACTTGTCCTCCACCGGCATCGGGCAGGAGCCCTCCGGGGCGACCGGCGCGCCCAGGTCGCCGAGGGACTGGTTGACCTCGGTGGTGGTGGCGAGCTGCTGGAAGCTGTCGCCCAGCACCACGTCGACCGTGTCGTCCTGGCGCTTGGGGTCGTAGTCGCGCTCGGCGTTGTTGAGGAAGAAGGCGCGCAGCAGGTGGGCCGAGCCGACCCCCTTGGGGCCGAACCGCAGCAGCGCGACGCCGTCGAAGTGCGCGGCGTTGCCCTCCTTCTTGACCTGGAACTTCCGGTTCCGGAAGTCGTCACCCACGCTGCTGGCCAGGCCCGGCTCGTTGGTGCCGTTCAGGATGTTGATCTTGACGTCCTTGTACGTGCGCAGGGACAGGTCGGCCAGCGGCCAGCCCTCGGGGCACCCCCTGGCGTTGGCCCCGCTGCCCTGGGTGTCGCGGACCACGGCGACGATGACGATGACCAGGGCGACGACCGCCAGCAGGCCGACGACAACGAGTGCTCGCACTCGCGCAAAGCTCATCTGGGTGCTCCCCGGACAGTGGGTGGTGGCGGCGAACGTCGGCGGCGGGCGGCGCCGTCGGCCGTCGAGTACGCCGCTGAGGTTAACGGTTGTCCGGCAGACGCGTGGAAACAGTCCGACATGCCGGCGCGCCAACCGGGAACGGGGTACTACTACCCCTATCTTCGTGTCGCCTGAGTCACATTGGGAACATCTTGGGCCGCTGGGGCGTACATGTCTGCCGCGAGGGCGGTATACATGCCTCGCCCGGTAGGGGGTAAGGTACCGCGCTCGTCGGGTCCTGCCCCCGGCGACCTTGATCCAGAGGCCGTCGGGTCGGGCGACCGACACACATTGGTGGCCGGCCAGTGGGAACCGAAACAGCGTCGCCCGGCGTTACAACCGGAAGCGACAACATCGATATGGGAGAGTGAAACCGATGGCCACCGACTACGACGCCCCGCGTCGCGACGAGGTCGACCTCGGCGAGGACAGCCTGGAAGAGCTCAAGGCCCGGCGGGTCGACTCACAGTCGGGCGCCGTGGACGTCGACGAGGCCGAGGTGGCCGAGAGCTTCGAGCTGCCCGGTGCCGACCTGGCCGACGAGGAGCTGACCGTGAAGGTCCTCCCGATGCAGCAGGACGAGTTCCGGTGCGGACGCTGCTTCCTGGTGCACCACCGCAGCCAGTTGGCGGTCGAGCGCAACGGCGACCTGATCTGCCGCGAGTGCGTCTGAGCACCCACCACACCAGCGGCGGCCTCCTCGCGGGGCCGCCGCTGCCCGAGCCGCCGTGCGGGTACGGCGGGTTGCTGCTTGACTCGTGGTAGGCGCGTCCACCGGACCGGTGGACACCACGGGAGGGGCAGACGGATGAACGAGCACGGCGGGTCCGATCCGGACGGTCCGAAGTCCGACGCCGGCCCGCCCGTCGTCGTTCCCGGAGAGGGGACCACCGGCACCGATCCGGCCGTCCCGCCCGGCGACGGGCTGGGTGCCACGGTGGCGGCGCTGACCGCCGACGACATCGCGCCCGCCCGGCGTCGGCAACTGCTCGCCCGGCTCGTCGGGCAGGCCCGCGGTCGGGGCATCGCCGACCTGTTCAAGCCGCGGGCGGCGCTGCGCTGGATGACCGACACGGTCGCCGACGTCGCCCCGCACATCCCGGTCCGGGACCTGGCGACGCTACGTCGGCACTTCCCCGGCCTCGACGACGAGGCCCTCGCCGACCGGCTGGTCCGCAACGCCACCCGGGCCACCGCCGGGGTGGGCGCGGCCGGTGGCGGTGTCGCCGCGGTGGAGTGGACCGTCGCCCCGACCCTGCTGTCCGCGCCGGTGCTGCTCGCCGCCGAGACGGTGGCCGTGGTGTCGATCGAACTGAAGCTGATCGGCGAGCTGCACGAGATCTACGGCGCGCCGTTGCCCGCCGGCGGCACCCCCCGGACCATCGCCCTGGTCCAGTCCTGGGCCAGCCAGCGGGGGGTCAACCCGATGATGCCGGGCGTCGGGGTGAGCGCGGTCCTCGGCACCGCCGCCCGCAAGGAGCTGCGGGACACCCTGCTCAAGCGCTTCGGCCGGAATCTGACCACGCTGGGCCCGTTCCTCACCGGGGCGGCCGTGGCCAGCTACCTCAACCGCCGGGCCACCCGGTCCCTGGCCGACCAGCTCCGTCGCGACCTGCGCAGGCAGCGCCGGGAGCTGCCCGGCGGCCCACCCGCCCTGCCCTGACCCCGAACCCCTGACGCCGGCCGGTCCGAGCGGGCCGGCGGCGCGATTCGCCGTGCTCAGCCCGCGTCGCGGGCGGCCAGCAGGGCGGCGGCCAGCTCGGTCGGCCGGCGGGTACTCACCACCCAGAACGGGGTGGGGTCGTCCGGATCGTCGAGCACCACCTGCACCGCGCCGCCGATCCACGGCCGCTGCACCACGAAGGCAAGCGGGTCCGCGCCCACCCCGAGCACCTCGCGCCGGCCCCCGGCGTCGAGCGGGACGGCGTCGGCGACGTACCGGACGGGCAGGTGGGCGTCGTCGACCCACAGCTCACCGTCGGCGACCGCGACCCGGACCCGGCCCAGCCACCACAACCCGGCCAGGGTGGCCGGGAGCAGCAGCACGAAGGGCAGCCAGGCGCGTACCCCGCCGGCACCCATCCACAGTTCGACGGCGGCCAGCCCGGCCAGGGCCACCCCGGCCGCCCAGCACCACCACGGCAGGCCCAGCCGCTCGGAATACGCCGGGACGGCCGCGACGCGCGGCGTCGGCGACGACGGGGGAGGCGACAGGCTCACACCTCAAGGGTACGGAACACGACGGGCGGTCGACCCGGCAGGATGGCAGGGCACCCCGTGAACGCCGACGGAAGAGGCAGACCCGTGACCCACGTCGTACCCGTGCCCGTCCGGCAGCTCGATCCGGAGCTGCCGCTGCCCGCGTACGCCCACCCGGGCGACGCCGGTGCCGACCTGGTGGCCGCCGCGGACGTCGAGCTGCCCCCCGGCGGCCGGGCCCTGGTCCCCACCGGCCTGGCGCTGGCCCTGCCGGAGGGCTACGTCGGCCTGGTCCACCCACGCTCCGGGCTGGCCGCCAGGCTCGGCGTGACGGTGCTCAACGCGCCCGGTACGGTCGACGCCGGCTACCGGGGTGAGATCCTGGTCAACCTGATCAACCACGATCGGGACGCACCGGCGAAGATCTCCCGTGGCGATCGCATCGCGCAACTCGTTGTCCAGCGGGTGGAGCGGGCCGATTTCCAGCCGGTGGCGGTGCTGCCCGGGTCCCGACGGGGGACCGGCGGACACGGGTCGACAGGTGGCCACGCCGGGCTCGTGCCCCCGCCCGGTGGCCCGACCCGGGCGGCGGACACCGGCCGGGTCGGCGAACGGACGGAAGAGGTGGCAGGGTGAGTGCGAACAGCGGAGGGTGGGCGCAGTGATCTTCTCCCGAAAGCGGGCCGACAACGGGCGGCACGCCCGTGACGAGCGGGCCGACGGCCCCGACGCGTACGAGACTGCGGGCCCGGCCCGTGGCCCGTACGACGTCGCCGAGGCGCCGGACGACGTGCAGCGGCTCGACCTGGGCAGCCTGCACATCCCGGCGGTGCCCGGGGTCGAGGTGCGGGTGCAGGCCGACCCGCAGGGCGTCGTCCAGCAGGTGGTGCTCGTCCACGGGGACAACGCCCTCCAACTCGGTGTCTTCGCCGCCCCCCGCTCCGAGGGCATCTGGGACGAGGTGCGCGACGAGATCCGGCAGTCGCTGATCGCCGACGGCGCCACCGCCCAGGAGGCCCGGGGCGAGTACGGCGTCGAGTTGCACGCCCGGGTGCGTACCCCGGACGGCCCGACCGACCTGCGCTTCGTCGGCATCGACGGCCCGCGCTGGATGGTCCGGGGCGTCTACCAGGGTGCCGCCGCCACCGACCCGGCCGCGGCCGGCCCGCTCGCCACCTGCCTGGACGGCCTGGTGGTCGACCGGGGGCAGGAGGCGAAGCCGGTGCGCGAGCCGCTGCCGCTGCGGCTGCCCCGGGAGATGGCCGACCAGGCCGAGGGCGGCGACGCCCCGACGCCCGCCCCGCGCGAGGCCTGAACGACCCGTCCGGGCCGGACCCCGCCGCCTGAACCGGCCGGGTCCGGCCCGGACCGCTGTCCGCCGTCGATGGTGTCCCGCCGCCCGCCGCCGGGACGCCCGGCCGGGCGTGGGCGGTGCGCCCCGGTGCGTCCGCCGGCCGGGGCGGGCGCACCGGACCGACGCCGCGGGGTCGGATCGGCGTACGCTGGCGGCACGGTCCCACCCGGGGCCGGGGTGACGCCGGTGCCGACCGGCCAGCGTGGAGAGGGTGACGCGGAGGTCATGTCGACCGACGAGAGCCGGATGTCACTGCGGGGCATCCTGCGCCGGTTCACCGCCAGCGAGGCCGAGATCGAGGCGCAGGAGCTGCGCCGGGAGAGCGCCGAATCCGGTGGCGTGCTGGCCCGGCAGTGCATGCGGGGGCAGGTGGTCTCGGTCGCCGGGCGGCTCCGCACGGTGGTCTACACGCCCCGGACCAACCTGCCCACCCTGGAGGCGGACCTCTACGACGGCAGCGACGTGGTCACCCTGGTCTGGCTGGGTCGACGGCACATCGCCGGCATCGAGCCGGGCCGGCACCTCACCGCCCGGGGCCGGGTGGCCGTCCGGGACGACCGCAAGGTCATCTACAACCCGTACTACGAGCTGGAGTCGCCGAAGTGACGACGGGACAGCCCCCGGCCACCGAGCCGCAGACCACCCCGCCGGACGACGAGCGGCTGCCCAGCCTCGCCGAGCAGATGGCCGACCAGCTCGGCGGCTGGCGCGGGCTGGTCGAGTCCAGCATTCCCGTGGTGGTCTTCGTGCTGGCCAACGTGGTCGGCGAGCTGCGGCCGGCGGTGATCGCCTCGGTCGGGGTGGCGGTGCTGATCGCGATCGTCCGGCTGGTCCAGCGCCGCCCGGTCCGACACGCCGTCAACGGTCTCTTCGGCATCGCGATCGGCGCGGCCATCGCCTGGCGTACCGGCGACGAGCGGGACTTCTACCTCCCGGGCATCCTCTACGGCATCGGCTACGGCATCGCCCTGCTGCTCTCCGCGGTGATCCGGCAGCCCCTGGTCGGGTGGATCTGGTCGGTGCTGGTGGCCAAGGGTCGCTCCGAGTGGCGCGACGATCCCCGGCTGGTGCGTACCTTCACCCAGCTCACCGTGCTCTGGGGGGTGGTCTGGCTGGCCAAGGTCGGGGTGCAGGCCGGGCTCTACCTGGCCCACCAGGACACCGCGCTGGGGGTGGCCCGGCTCGCCCTCGGCTACCCGCCCTACGCGCTGCTGCTGCTGATCACGGTGTGGGTGGTACGCCGGGTGACCCGGGAGTCCGCCCCGCAGCCGCTGCCGGGCGGCTGACCTCCGGGGCGGCAACCGGAGGCCGGTACCCGCCGGGCGGGACGGTCAGCCCGTGCCGCGGGTCCGTTCCACGCTGTCCGGGCCGAGGATCACCCCGCGCACCTCGTCCTCCACCTGGGCGGTGCACACGAAGATCAGCTCGTCGCCGGCCTCGATCGGGTCGTCGGGGCTGGGCACCAGCACCCGCTTGCCGCGCAGGATCGCCACCAGCGCGGCGTCCCGGGGGATCGGCACGGCGTGGATGGGCTGGCCGACGTAGGGGGCGCTCGGCGGCAGGGTGATCTCCACCAGGTTCGCCTCGCCCTGCCGGAACGTCATCAACCGGACCAGGTCGCCGACGGTGACCGCCTCCTCGACCAGCGCGGCCATCACCCGGGGCTTGCTGACCGCCACGTCGACGCCCCACTGCTCGGTGAACAGCCACTCGTTCTCGGCCCGGTTGACCCGGGCCACCACCCGGGGCACCGCGAACTCGGTCTTGGCCAGCAGGGACACCACCAGGTTGACCTTGTCGTCGCCGGTGGCGGCGACCACCACGTCGCAGCCCGCGACGTTCGCCTCCTCCAGGCTGGCCAGCTCGCAGGCGTCGGCCAGCACCCAGTCGGCGGTCGGCACCCGGTCCGGGCGCAGCATCCGGGGCTGCCGCTCGATCAGCATCACCTGGTGGCCGTTGTCGATCAGCTCCTGGGCGATCGACCGGCCCACGTTGCCGGCGCCCGCGATGGCGATCCGCATGGCTCAGTGCCCTCCTTCGGGCGGCGTGGCGGCCACCGCGGTGACCTGGGCGGCGATGTCGTCGGTGACCAGCAGGTAGAGCTGGTCACCCTCCTGCACGACGCTGGACGCGGTGGGCAGCATGCCGATGCCGAAGCGGGTCAGGTACGCCACCCGGGTCCCGGCCGCCTCCTCCAACTGGCGCAGCGGCCGGCCGATCCAGTCCTTGTGCACCGGCACCTCGATGATCGACACGGTGCTGGTCGGGTCCCGGAAGATCTCCACGTTGCCCTCGGGGACCAGGTGGCGCAGCATCCGGTCGGCCGTCCAGCGGACGGTGGCGACGGTGGGGATGCCGAGCCGCTCGTAGACCTGCGCCCGGCGCTGATCGTAGATCCGGGCGGCGACCCGGGAGACGCCGAACGTCTCCCGGGCCAACCGGGCCGAGATGATGTTGGAGTTGTCGCCGCTGGAGACGGCGGCGAAGGCGTCCGCCCGTTCGATGCCGGCCTGGCGCAGCACCTCGCCGTCGAAGCCGGCGCCGGTGACGGTGATCCCGGCGAAGTCGGGGCCGAGGCGGCGGAACGCGTCCGCGTCCTGGTCGATCACCGCCACCGAGTGCCCCCGGGACTCCAGGCTCTGGGCCAGCGTCGAGCCGACCCGCCCACAGCCCATGATCACGACGTGCACGGTGTCCCTCCCAAGGTGCGCCCGCCTCCCGGCGACTGTCGTCTGCGAGCCTGCCACGTCCACCCCGACCACGGGGGACCGAACGGTACCGCGCCGTGGCCGGGGAAGGGGATCAGGCACCCCCCGGCGACCAGCATCCGGTGGTCGTACCCTTAGCGCTTGTGGCCAGTCCCACCTCGCTGCTGAAGCGACTCCTCGTCGGTCGACCGTTCCGGTCCGACCGGCTCCAGCACACCCTGCTCCCCAAGCGCATCGCCCTGCCGGTCTTCGCCTCCGACGCGCTGTCCAGCGTCGCGTACGCCCCGGACGAGATCCTGCTGACCCTCTCCATCGCCGGGGCGTCGGCGTTCCTGTTTTCCCCCTGGATCGCCCTCGCGGTGGTCGTGGTCATGCTGACCGTGGTGGCCAGCTACCGGCAGAACGTGCACGCCTACCCCTCCGGCGGCGGCGACTACGAGGTGGCCACGGTCAACCTCGGTCCCCGGGCGGGGCTGGGGGTGGCCAGCGCGCTGCTTGTCGACTACGTGCTGACCGTCGCCGTGTCGGTCTCCTCCGGGGTGGCCAACCTCGGATCGGTGGTGCCCTTCGTGGCCACCCACAAGGTGCTGATCGCGGTGAGCGCGGTGGTGGTGCTGACCGCGATGAACCTGCGCGGGCTGCGCGAGTCCGGCACCGCGTTCGCCATCCCCACCTACGGCTTCGTGATCGTCATCGGCGGCATGATCGTCACCGGGCTGGTCCGGTACTTCGTCCTCGGTGACGACCTGCGCGCCCCCAGCGCCGGGCTGGAGATCCAGGCCGAGCACAGCGTCACCGGCTTCGCGCTGGTGTTCCTGCTGCTGCGGACGTTCTCCTCCGGCTGCGCCGCGCTGACCGGGGTCGAGGCGATCTCCAACGGGGTGCCGGCGTTCAAGGCCCCGAAGAGCCGCAACGCGGCCACCACCCTGCTGCTGCTCGGCACGATCTCGGTGGCCATGCTGGTCGGCATCATCTGGCTGGCCAGGCTGACCGGCCTCCAGTTCGTCGAGGACCCGAACACCCAGATCCTCTCCGGCCCCGACGGGTACGTGCAGAAGACCGTCACCACCCAGCTCGGCGAGACCGTCTTCGGCGGCGGGTCGGTGCTGCTCTACGTGGTCGCCGGGATGACCGCGCTGATCCTCTTCCTGGCCGCGAACACCGCGTTCAACGGCTTCCCGGTGCTCGGCTCGATCCTCGCCCAGGACCGCTACCTGCCCCGGCAACTGCACACCCGGGGCGACCGGCTGGCGTTCTCCAACGGCATCGTCTTCCTCGCCGTGTTCGCGATCGTGCTGATCGTCGGCTTCCAGGCCGAGGTGACCCGGCTGATCCAGCTCTACATCGTCGGCGTCTTCGTCTCGTTCACGCTCTCCCAGGCCGGCATGATCCGGCACTGGAACCGGCACCTGCGCCACGAACGGGACCCGGAGGCCCGCCGCCGGATCTTCCGCTCCCGGGCGATCAACGCGTTCGGCATGGCGATGACCGGCACTGTCCTGGTCATCGTGCTGATCACCAAGTTCCTGCTCGGCGCGTGGATCGCCATCGCCGCGATGGCGGTGATCTACGTGCTGATGCTGGCCATCCGCCGGCACTACGACCGGATCGCCGCCGAGCTGGAACCGACCGAGGTACGCGGGGTGCTGCCCGCCCGCAACCACGCCATCGTGCTGGTCAGCAAGCTGCACCAGCCCACCCTGCGGGCGATCGCCTACGCCCGCGCCACCCGGCCTGACACGTTGACCGCCGTCACCGTCAACGTGGACGAGAAGGACACCCGGCAGCTCCAGCAGGAGTGGGAGCGCCGCGAGTTGCCGGTGCCGCTGACCGTGGTCGACTCGCCGTACCGGGAGATCACCAGGCCGATCCTGAACTTCGTGGCGAACACCCGCCGGGAGTCGCCCCGCGACGTGGTCACCGTCTTCATCCCCGAGTACGTCGTGGGCCACTGGTGGGAGAACCTGCTGCACAACCAGAGCGCGCTGCGGCTCAAGGGCCGGCTGCTCTTCGAGCCGGGCGTGATGGTGACAAGTGTGCCCTGGCAGTTGGCGTCCACCGCGACCAAGAACCTGGACCGGCTGGACGAGACGCTGAGCCGCACCCCGGCCCGGGGGCCCCGGGTCGCGCCGCGCAGCACCCTGCCGCCGCCCGCCCCGCCGGTGACCGCCCCACCCGGCGAGCCCGGCCCGTCGACCGGAGACCGCCAGTGACCGCGTACCCCGGCCCCGCCCACCCGGTGACCACCGACCGCGCCGCGTCGGCCGGCAGCGGCACCGCCCGGCCGGACCGGTCGGTCAAGGGGGACCAGCGGTCCGGGTTGGAGCAGCGGTCCGGGTTGGAGGAGGCCGAGCGGGTCGAGTTGACCGTCGACGCGGTCGCCCCCGGCGGGCACTGCGTGGCCCGGGTCGACGGCCAGGTGGTCTTCGTCCGGCACGCGTTGCCAGGCGAGCGGGTGGTCGCCGAGGTGACCGAGCTGCACCGGGGCTTCGCCCGCGCCGACGCCGTCGAGATCGTCGAGGCGTCGCCGGACCGGGTCGCCCCGCCCTGCCCGTACGCCCGGCCGGGCGGCTGCGGCGGCTGCGACCTGCAACACGTGGCCCCGGCCGCCCAGCTCGACTGGAAGACGGCCGTGGTCCGCGAGCAGCTCAGCCGGCTCGGCGGGCTCACCGACGCCGAGATCGACGCGCTGCGGGTCACCGTCGCGCCGCTGCCCGGCGGCCCGCTGGGCTGGCGGTCCCGGGTCCGCTACGCGGTCGACGCCACCGGCCGGGCCGGGCTGCTCAAGCACCGCTCGCACGAGGTGGTGCCGATCGACCGCTGCCTGATCGCCCACCCGGCGATCCAGGCGCTGCCGGTGCTCGGGCGGAACTGGACGGCGGCCGACGCGGTGGCGACGGTCGCCTCCACCGGCGGCGACGTGGTGGTCACCGCCGTCGCCGACGGGCTCCCCACCCCGGTCGACCTCCCCGACGGGCCGACGGTGGCCGACCCCGGCGGGTCGCCGCCAAGCGCCCCGGCGACGGTACGCGAGGTCGCCGCCGGTCGGGATTGGACGCTGCCGGCCGGCGGGTTCTGGCAGGTGCACCCGGCCGCCGCCGACACCCTGGCCGACGCGGTCCTCGACCTGCTCGACCCGCGGCCCGGCGAATCCGTCTGGGACCTGTACGGCGGCGCCGGCCTGTTCGCCGCCGCGCTCGCGGCCCGGGTCGGCCCGGACGCCCGGGTCACCGTGGTCGAGTCCGCCGCCGAGGGGGTCGCCGCCGCCCGGCGTAACCTCGTCGACCTGCCCCGGGTCGAGGTGGTCGCCGCCCGGGTGGAGACCGCGCTGGCCCGTCGCCGGATCACCGGCCCGGTCGACCTGGTGGTGCTCGATCCGCCGCGCACCGGCGCGGGCGCGGCCGTGGTGCGGGACATGATCGCCGCCACCCCCCGGGCGATCGCGTACGTGGCCTGCGACCCGGCCGCCTTCGCCCGGGACGTACGCACCTTCGGCCGGGCCGGCTGGCGGCTCGCCGCCCTGCGCGGCCTCGACCTGTTCCCGATGACCCAGCACGTCGAACTCGTCGGCCTGTTCCTGCCCCCGGCCCGCTGACTAACCTGGCCCGATGAAGATCGTCGGGCTGATGTCGGGCACCTCGTACGACGGGGTGGACGTGGTCGCCGCCGAGTTCAGCACCGTCGGGGACACCCTGCGGATGCGTCCGCTCGGGCACCGGGAGTGCGGCTACGACGCGGAGCTGCGGGAGCGGATCGGGGCGGTGCTGCCGCCACGACCGACCACGGTCGAGGCGGTCTGCCGGCTCGACAACGCCCTCGGCGCGGTGTTCGCCGACGCCGCCGCGCTCGGCGTCGAGCTGGCCGGCGGGTCGGCCGACCTGGTCGTCTCACCCGGGCAGACCGTCTTCCACTGGGTCGACGGCGGCACCGTGCACGGCACCCTCCAGCTCGGCGCGCCGGCCCGGGTCGCCGCCCGGGTGGGCGTACCCGTGCTGTCGGACCTGCGGTCGGCGGACGTCGCCGCCGGTGGGCAGGGCGCGCCGCTGGTTCCCGCCTTCGACGCCCTGCTGCTCGCCCCGGCCGCCGACGCCGACCCGGGCGGGCGGCCCGGCGGCGGGGTGCGGGCGGCGCTCAACCTGGGCGGCATCGCCAACCTCACCGTGGTCGCGCCGGACTCCCCCGTGCTCGGCTACGACGTGGGCCCGGCCAACGCCCTGCTCGACGCGGCGGCCCGCCGGTTCCTCGACCGGCCCTGCGACGTCGACGGGGTACGCGCGGCGGCCGGCCGGGTGCACCCCGGGCTGCTGGCGCTGCTGCTCACCGAGCCCTACTACGCGGCGGCGCCACCCAAGTCCACCGGCAAGGAGCTGTTCCACGCCGGCTACCTCGACGACCGGCTGGCGGCGCTCGGGGAACCGGTCGCCGGCGACGACGTGTTCGCCACGCTGACCGAGCTGACCGCCCGGACGGTCGCCGACGCCTGCGCCCGGCACCTGGTGACCGAGCTGGTGGCCGCCGGTGGCGGGGTCCGCAACCCGACCCTGTGGGATCGGCTGTCCGCCCTCGGCGGCGGCCGGTGGACGCTGCGCACCACCGACGAGCTGGGGGTGCCCGCCCAGGCCCGGGAGGCGTACGCGTTCGCCCTGCTCGGGTGGCTGTCCTGGCACGGGCTGCCGGGCGCGCTGCCCTCGGTGACCGGCGCGCGGCGGGCCGCCGTGCTGGGTTCCTGGACCCCGTCCGGGCCGCCGTACGGGGTGGCCGCGCCGCGTCCGCCCCGCCGGCTGGTCGTGCTCCGCTGACCCCGGCCGTCACACCGGCAGCGGCGGCCGTGGCACCGCCGATCCGGGCCCCCACCTGCGGTGATCCACGGCAGGGCTGCGGAGTGTGCGGCGGCCGATAGACTCTCACGTCATGAGTGTTGACGAGGACACGGCCAACCACGGTCGGCTACTGGGCACCGTCCGTGGTCCGCAGGACGTGAAGCGGATGACCGGCGAACAGCTGGACATCCTCGCCGCCGAGATCCGTGACTTCCTGATCGCCAAGGTGTCCCGCACCGGTGGACACGTCGGCCCCAACCTGGGCGTGGTGGAGCTGACCCTGGCCATGCACCGGGTCTTCGACTCCCCGCGCGACCGGCTCCTGTTCGACACCGGCCACCAGTCGTACGTACACAAGATCCTCACCGGCCGGCAGGACGGCTTCGACAAGCTCCGCCAGCGCGGTGGCCTCTCCGGCTACCCCAGCCAGGCCGAGAGCGAGCACGACCTGATCGAGAACTCGCACGCCTCCACCGCCCTGTCCTACGCCGACGGCCTGGCCAAGGCGTACGCCCTGCGGGGCGAGCAGCGCAGCGTGGTCGCCGTGGTCGGCGACGGGGCGCTCACCGGCGGCATGTGCTGGGAGGCGCTGAACAACATCGCCACCGCCGGCAACCGGCTGGTGATCGTGGTCAACGACAACGGCCGCTCCTACTCGCCCACCATCGGCGGCCTGGCCGACCACCTGTCGTCGCTGCGGCTCAACCCCGGCTACGAGAAGGTCCTCGACACGGTCAAGGACGCCCTCGGCAACACCCCGTTCGTCGGCAAGCCGATGTACGAGGTGCTGCACGCGGTCAAGAAGGGCATCAAGGACGCGGTCGCCCCGCAGGCCATGTTCGAGGACCTCGGCATCAAGTACGTCGGCCCGGTCGACGGGCACGACGTCGCCGCCGTCGAGTCGGCGCTGCGCGCGGCCAAGAACTTCGGCGGCCCGGTGATCGTGCACGCGGTGACCCGCAAGGGCTACGGCTACCGCCCGGCTGAGGAGGACGAGGCGGACTGCCTGCACGGTCCGGGCGCGTTCGACGTCGAGACCGGCAAGCTGCTCGCCGCCCCGTCGGTGAAGTGGACCCAGGTCTTCGCCGACGAGCTGGTCGCCATCGCCGACGAGCGGCCCGACGTGGTGGGCATCACCGCCGCCATGGCCGAGCCCACGGGCATCGCCACCCTGGCCCGCAAGCACCCCCACCGGGTGTACGACGTGGGCATCGCCGAGCAGCACGCGGCCACCTCCGCGGCCGGCCTGGCGATGGGCGGCCTGCACCCGGTGGTGGCCGTGTACGCGACCTTCCTCAACCGCGCCTTCGACCAGGTCCTGCTGGACGTGGCGATGCACAGGCTGCCGGTGACGTTCGTGCTGGACCGGGCCGGTGTCACCGGGCCGGACGGGCCGAGCCACTACGGCATCTGGGACATGTCGGTCTTCGGGGTGGTGCCGGGGCTGCGGATCGCCGCCCCCCGCGACTCGGCCAGCCTCCGTGAGGAGCTGCGCGAGGCGATCGCCGTCGACGACGGTCCCACCATCGTCCGGTTCCCCACCGGCACCGTCGCCGCCGACCTGCCGGCGCTGCGCCGGGTCGGCCCGGTCGACGTGCTGGCCGAGTCGGCCCGTACCGACGTGCTGCTGGTGGCGGTGGGCTCGTTCGGGCTGCTCGGGATGGAGGTGGCGTCCCGGCTGGCCGAGCAGGGCTACGGCGTCACCGTGGTCGACCCGCGCTGGGTGCGTCCGGTGCCGGCCGAACTGGTCGAGCTGGCCGCCGGGCACCGCCTGGTCGTCACCGTCGAGGACGGCGTCCGCATCGGCGGTGTCGGTGACGCGCTGGGCCAGGCGATGCGGGACGCCGACGTCCGGGTGCCGCTGCGCGACCTGGGCGTACCGGCCGACTGGCACCCGCACGGCACCCGGGCGCAGATCCTGGCCGACCTGCGGCTGACCGCGCAGGACGTGGCCCGCGACGTCACCGGCTGGATCTCCGGCCTGGACGGCGACGCCCCCTCGGTGGAGACGGTCCGGCTCCCGGCCCCCGACACCACCCCCAACTGACCCACCCCGACCCCGTGGGGGCGGTCACGGCAGCGCCGTGACCGCCCCCACGCCCGTCTTCCTTCCCGCTTCCCGCTGCCGCCCGCCCCGCCCGTGTCGCCGCCGCCGGGGAGTCGGGGCCAGCCGGGGTGGGGCGGGGAGGGGGTCAGCGGCCGCCGGCGGAGCGGTAGTAGGTCTTCTCGGCGGTGGCCAGGCTGAAGGTCTGCCGGGAGGCGGGCATCGGGACGACCACCAGGCCTGGACGTTCCACCAGGCGGGGGGTGCCGGGCGGCACCGAGAGGGAGGCGTCCCGGTTGCCCCGCCAGGTCAGCACCACAAGCGGTTGCCCCGGCACCGGCAGCACGTACGTCTGCAACGGGTTGGACCGGTCGGCGGGGGAGACCACGGGCGTGCCGTCGCCGGCCGGACGGTAGACCACCGCGGTCATCGTCCCGGCGTCGGTCTCCCAGCTGAGCTGCTCCAGGTCGCCGGGGTCGTTCCCGCCGCCCAGCGTCATCTCGCCGATGGCCCGGACGGCCACCTTCTCCATCGGCCACGACTCGGGCACCGACCGGGGCGCGTCCCGGTCGCCGATCCGGCGCGGGATGCTGCCGAACGGCCCCTGCTCGTCGGCCAGCACGCAGGTGTCTAACCCGTCGAGGGCCCGCCGGCCGGAGCCGGTGTCGTCGCGGACCAGGGGATACCTCGGGTCGACGGTGGCGACGCCCAGATCGAGCAGGCGGTCGGCGGCCCGCCCCCGGGGCAGCGACTCGGTGGCCCGCAGGGTGGCCGTCACCGGCACCGCCCGGCAGTCGGGCACCTTCACCGGGCCGGTCAGCCCGTCGGTCAGCATCAGCGCCCGACCGTCCGGGCCGAGCAGCCGCTCCACCCGGCCCGAGGTCAGGTAGCGCCGGCCGTCCGGCAGGTGCAGCGGGAGGACGTCGGCATAGACCAGGTAACCCGGGTCGGTGTACTCGCTGGCGCGGGTCACCTCGTACCGGCCGTCGCGCCCGGTGAGCTGGAGCAGCCAGGAGGCGCTCTCCCCGGGCACGTCGGCGGCGACCAGGGCCAGTGGCACGCCGTCGACCGCACCCGACCAGAGGATCCCCGACGACGGCAGGTGGACCCGGTCGTCGATCGGTGAACGCCAGGCGCGGACCGCCTCGGTCACCGCCGCCGTCGCCGTGGCGTCCCCGGCGAGCGCGCCGCGCGGCGGCCACACCGCGCGGGTGCCGTCCAGGCTGTCGTAGCCGACCCGCAGCTCGTGGACCTGACGCCCGGCGACCGGGCCGCACGCCGGGGCCACCAGCAGCAGGGCGAGCAGCGCGGCGACCGTCGTGCCGCGACGGCGAACCGAAGCCATCCCTACGCCCCCGATCGCGTCGCCGTCGTTGTCGGAAGCCCACATGGTACGCAACGCCCGGTGACGCCCCGCAGCCGTGTCCCGATGACCACAAGGGACACCACAGTGAATTTCGGGCTTTTTCCCGGCTCCGGTAGACTCCGCCGACTGTGACGTCTGCCGAGCCCCGTGGCGCCTCCGCAGCGGCCCCCGACGACTCCGGGGGCTCCGCCCGCGGCACGACGGCCACCGCGACCGCGCCCCCACCCGTGACCCGTCCCACCTCTGCCGACCTGCGCATCGCCGACGTACCGGCACCTGTGGACCGGACGGTCGAGGCGTCGCCTGTCGACGCGCCGCCGGTGGGGGCGGCACCCGACGGGGCGACCGCGGCACCTGACGTCGACGGTGCCGGTGCGGCGGCGGTGGTCGTACCGGAGCGGGTGGCTGCGGACACGGACGGTGACGGCGCGACGCCTGCCGCGTGGTGGCGGCGCTGGCGCTGGACCGCCCGCCGCAAGGACCTGGTGGTGTACGGCGTCTTCCTGCTCGTCGCGCTCTGGGTGACCAGCCGGATCTGGGTCGACCCGGCCGGCCGGGTGGCCTCGCTCTACAGCAGCGACCCGGCGCAGGTGCAGTTCTTCCTCGCCCACTCGGTGCGGGTGGTGCTGCACGGGGAGTTCCCGTTCTACACCGACCAGTTCAACTTCCCCGACGGCGTCAACCTGATGGCCAACACGGCGGTGCTGGCGCTGGGCATCCCGATGGTCCCGGTCACCCTGCTGTTCGGGCCGGCGGTGTCCTTCGTGGTGCTGGTCACCCTCGGCCTCGCCGGCACCGCCGCCGCCTGGTACCACGTGCTGTCCCGGCACCTCGTGCGGCGGCGGCTCGCCGCGGCGGTCGGCGGCTGGTTCTGCGGGTTCTCCCCGGCGATGCTCTCGCACGCCAACTGGCACCCCAACATCATCAGCCAATTCCTGCTGCCGTTCATCGTGTGGCGGGTGATGGTGCTGACCCGCTCCACCCGGCCGGTGCGTGACGGGCTGCTGCTCGCCGTGCTGGTCACCGGGCAGGCGTTCATCAACGAGGAGATCCTGCTCTTCACCGCCCTGGCCTGCGGCATCTTCCTGATCGCCATGGTGGCGCAGCGGCCGGCGCTCTGGTCGGCGGCGTGGCGGCCCCTGGCCAAGGGGCTGGCCGCGTGCGCGGTGCTGGCCGGGGCGCTGCTGGCGTACCCGCTCTACATCCAGTTCGCCGGGCCGATGGCGTACCACGGGCTCAGCGACGCGGTGCAGGACTACGGCAACGACATCGCCGCCTTCTTCGCCCCCGGCTCGCCCACCTTCGGCGGCAACGAACGGGCCAACGTCAACCTGGCCCCGAACTACTCCGAGGAGAACGCCTTCTTCGGCTGGAGCCTGTCGCTGATCGCCGTCGGCATCGTGCTCTGGCTGCGCCGCGAACGCCTGGTCCGGGCGCTCGCCGTCACCGGCGCGTTCTTCGCGCTGCTCTCCCTCGGCGAGCGGATCTCCTGGTGGGGGCGGGACCTGGTCACCGGGCCGTGGGAACTGCTGGTGCGGCTGCCGCTGCTGGACGCGGTGGTGCCCACCCGGTTCGCCCTGATCACCTCCGTGGTGATCGGCATGCTGCTGGCGCTGGCCGTGCAGCGGGCCTGGACGCTGCGCGGCGCGCAGTGGCAGCACGCCAAGACCGTCACGGTGGCCGCCCTGGTGCTGGCCCTGCTGCCGATCGTGCCGATGCCGCTGAAGGTGACCTCCCGCCCGCCGGTGCCGGACTTCATCACGGCCGACCGCTGGCGCGAGTACGTCGGCCCCGGGCAGACCCTGGTGCCGGTGCCCGTGCCCAGCATGGGCAACACCCACGGGATGCGCTGGGCGGCGGCCACCAACCTGGACTTCAAGATCCCGGGGGGCTACTTCCTCGCCCCGCGCAACGGCAACACCGGTGACCCGGGCCGGTTCGGCGGGCGCCCCAGCGGCATCGGGCAGCTCCTCGACGAGGTCGCCACCACCGGCCGGACCACCAAACTGGACGACCGGCAGCGTCGGCGCAGCCTGGACGAGCTGCGGCACTGGAACGCCGCCGTGCTGGTGCTTCCGCTGCGCCAGCACAACGCGGAGCCGCTGCGCCGGACCGTCGAGCAGTTGGTCGGCCCCGCCCGCCGGGAACTCGACGTGTGGGTGTGGGACGTCCGGCCGCTGTCCGCCCGTACCGCCTGACGTTCGACCCGGCCGGACGACGGTCCGGCCGGGTCGTGCCGCGCGCCGGGCGGGTCAGCCGACCAGGGGGCGGACGTCCCAGAGCCAGACGTCGTCGACCCGCTGCGCCGGGCCGAGCAGGCCGGTCATCAGGTCCCGCAGCACCGCCTCGCGCGGATGGGCCCCCAGCACCACCACCGACGCCCGCCAGAACCGCAGGTCCTCCACCGCCTGCCGGCGGTTCTCCCCGGTCAGCGCGGGCACCGTGCCGGCGTCGATGGTGGCGTAGATCAGGGTGCTGGTCGGCCGGTTCGGCGCGCCGAAGACGCCCTCGCCTAACTCGTTGGGGCCGATGAAGTAGCCACCCGGCACCGGGAACTCGTGCCCGGTCAGCGCGCTCCAGCGCAGCGTGGACAGGCCGTGCACGTTGCTCGGGATCGGTACCGGGACCAGGGTGCGCCCGTCCGGCACGTACGGCCGCCAGCCGCCGGCGGTGATGAAGCGCGGCGGCAGGTCGATGTGCTGCGCGGGCAGCGGACGGGGGAACAGCGGCAGCACCGCCAGCGCGATCGCCGCGTACCCGACCGGCCGGACCCACTGGCGACGGGCCGGCGTGGCCCTCCCGGCGCTGTCGGCGACGGCCGTGTCGTCGGCGGCGGGGCGCGGCGTCGGCACCCGGGACCGGCCGTGGCCGCCCACCGCGTCCCAGGCCAGCGCGAGCAGGACGCCGACCGCACCGGTCACCACCAGGGTCAGCCGGGTCGGCATCATCATCTCGACCAGCGGCAGGTCGTCCGGGATGTACGCCCACGGGCCGTCCACGGTGGTCTCCACCCCGTTGAACCGCACCTTGGGGCCGATCGCCGCGACGGTGAAGACCACCACCAGCACCCCGGCGATCCGGGCGGCCAGCGACCGCCGCCAGAGCAGCACCAGCGCGGCCAGCGCGACCAGCACCAGCGGCCAGCCGAACCAGGTGTTCTGCTCGGTCAGGCCGATGGTCTTCTCGACCGCCTCGTCCCCGGCCACCGTGTCCCGGGCGAAGGTGACGAAGGCCATCAGGTCCTCGCCCCAGTTGTGGAACACCCCGCCCTGCAGGCCCCGGTAGGACTGCGGCCCGTTGAACTGGTACCAGATCGGGTACGCGGTGAGCAGCAGCGCCAGCCCGCCGCCGACCCCGAGCGCGGCCAGGAAACCGCCGGCCCGGGCCCGGGCCTCGCGGGGCCGCTGCACCACGTACGCCAGCACCGCCACCAGGCAGGCCAGCGCGGTCAGCAGCAGCATCTCCTCGTTGATGAAGACCTGGTACGCC
Source organism: Micromonospora cynarisoli (assembly GCF_030518815.1). Taxonomy (NCBI): domain Bacteria; kingdom Bacillati; phylum Actinomycetota; class Actinomycetes; order Micromonosporales; family Micromonosporaceae; genus Micromonospora; species Micromonospora cynarisoli. The sequence continues at coordinate 6,652,697 of NZ_CP130426.1, forward strand.
ACCAGCAGGCCCAGCACCAGCCCGTCGCGCCGCCACCGGCCGGGCCGGCCCAGCCGCAGCACCCGGGCCACGATCACCGGCAGCAGGAAGTTCGAGACGAAGTTGGGCTGCCCGTTGGCGTGGTGCACGATGCCCGGGGCGAAACCGAGGAACGCGCCGCCGACGAACGCGCCGGCACGCGAGCGCACCAGGTGCCGGGAGAGCATCCAGTACGAGGTGGCCGCCGTCGCGGCGAGCGCCCCGCCCAGATAGAGCGCGTACGTCACCTGCGGTCCGAACAGCAGCGTGACCGGGGCCAGCGGGATGGTCATGCCCAGCAGCGACGTGTTCGCCATCATGTTCACCCCGTCCGGGGCGTTCTGCCGGGCGCTGAACAGCGGGTTCTCCAGGTGCCGCACCGAGTACGCGCCATGGGTGAACAGCCACTCGAACCAGCTGTGGTCGGTCGGCAGGTGGGACGACACCCGGTGCTGCACGTCCACCCAGTAGTTCAGGCACACGAGAACGCCGATCAGCGCATAGGCTCCGATGGCGAGCACGTCGGCCCGGCCCGGCCGTCGGCGGGGCCGCCCCTGCGGGTCGGTCGCGTCGGGCTCGACCGCGTCACGCGCGGACGTCGGGTTCAACGAGGGATCTACCACCGGCACGGCCACGACGGGCCATCGTACAGGCGACGACCGGCCGCTCCGGTGACCCGGTGTGTGGCGCTCCGCGTCACCGGCGGGGCGTGACGGTCGAAAGAGGGTGCGCGTGACGGTCATCGATCTGGGTGAGCTCCGCGACGATCCGCTGCCACCGCCGTCCGGTCCCGCGCCCCGGGCCGTCGGCCGGCCGCTGCGGCTGGCGGTGGTGCTGGCGCTCACCCTGCTGGCGTCGAACGCCGCCGCGCCGGTGGCGGAGCGGGTGACGGCCGTGGTGCCCGCCCTGCTCGGCACGGTGGCGCTGCTCGCCGACGGGGAGGTCTTCCTGCTCGAACCCAGCGGCACCGCCGCCGCCCCCGGCTGGTTGAGCGCCTGGACCGTCCCCACCTCCGCCGGGGCACGGCCGGTACGCCGGTGGCAGGTGCCGGTGCCGGTGGTCAGCGGTTCCGCGCAGTTGCGCCGGCACGCCGACCTGCTGCTGCTCACCGGCTCCTCCGGTCGGCCGGACGGGGCGTACCGGACGTTCGCCCATGCGCGCGACACCGGCCGGGTGCGGTGGCAGCGGCTCGGGGCGGGCCGGCCCGCCGGCCCCGACCTGCTCTTCGAGGACGGCGCGGACGGCCCGCCGACGGTCCACTCGGTCGACCCGGGCACGGGACGGGACCGCTGGTCGGTGCCGATGCCGTCGCCGGTCACGCTGTACCGCAACCGGGCCGACGGGGTGGACCGGATCGTGACGGTGCGCCCGGACGGCCCGGCCGAGGTCTGGGACGCCCGGCACGGGGTACGCCTGCACACCGCACCGCTCGACCGGGCGGGTTCGCCGTCGAACACCGGGTTCGACGTCGTCGGTGACCTGCTGCTCACCATCCAGGGGAACTCCGGCCGACTCACCGGGTACGGCCTCGACGGGCTGGACCGCCGGTGGGAGGTGCCGTTGCCGACGCCGTCGTTCTTCGTCGCGTGCGGGTCGTTGATCTGCGCGCAGGGCACCGCCGGCGGGGTGCGGGCGCTGGACCCGGCGACCGGCCGGACGGTGTGGCGCGACAACCGGTGGGAACTGTCCGGGACCGAACGCGGCGGCCGGATGCTGGCGAGCGGCCTGGGCCGGGGCGTCTGGCACCCGCTGGTGGTGCTCGACGTCGCCTCCGGGCGGGTCGCCGCCGAACTGGACGTCTGGAACGTCGCCGCGTCGCACAGCCCGGATGGGCCGGTGTTCGGGGTGCGCCCGGCCGGTGAGGACCGGATGCTGGTCGCCGAACTGGACGTGGCCGCCGCCCGGGCCCGGGTGCGCGACGTGCTGCCGGCCGTCTCCGGCGACTGCCAGGCCGGCGCGCAGCTGCTGCTGTGCCGGCTGGTGGACGGCGCGTTCGGCGTCTGGCGGGTGCCCCGGTGACGGTGATCGACCTGGGCGAGGTCGGTCACCACGACGATCCGACACCTCCGCCGGCTCGCCGGTCCCGGGCGCGGCGGTCGGCCGGCCACCCGGCGGCCGTCGCCCTGACCGCCCTGCTCCTGCTGCTCACCCTGGCCGGTGCGGCACCCGGACCGACCCGGTTGACCCCGGTGCCAGTGCCGGACGTGCCGGAGCCCAGCCACCTGATCGTCGGGGGCCTGCTGGTGCTCGCCTACCCGTCGGCGCTCGCGCCGGCCGGCAGCCGGCAGCTCACCGCGATCGACCTGGCCGACGGGCGGATCCGTTGGGAGACGTCGCTGTCGCCCCGGCACCAGCTGGTGGTGCTGGACGGGGTCGGCGACGACGTGGTGGTCACCACCGACCCCGGGGGCGAACCGGTCTCCATGGTGCTCGACCACGTCGACGGGCGGACCCGGTGGCGGCAGCCCGGGGTGGCGGTGCCGACCGCCGACGGCGGGCTGCTGCTGGAGGACGTGCACGTCGACCGGGTCGCGGTGCGCGGGGTCGAGCCGGCGACCGGCGCGGTCCGCTGGACGGTCACCGCCGGGGCGGCCACCGTCGGCTACCGGGCGGGGGAACGCGGCGTCGCGGAACTCGTCGTGGTGACCAGCGCCGGCCGGGCCGAGGCGTACGACGTCGGCACCGGCGTACGCCGACTCGCGTTCCCGGTGCCGCCCGCCCGCAGCGACCATCACCACGTGGCCCAACCGGTCGGTGACCTGTTGCTGGTCGACGGGGAACCGGGCCGGCTGGCCGGCTACGACCTGGCGTCCGGCCGGCGGCGGTGGGACGCGCCGGTGTCGACGCGGGACGCCTGGTCCGTCCACCCCTGCGGCGACGCCGTCTGCCTGGACGAGTCGTCCGGGACCGAGGTGCTCGATCCGGTGACCGGCCGGGTGCGCTGGACGTCCGACCGGTGGTCCCCGGTCGCGTCGGTCGCCGGCCGGCTGGTCGGGGTCAACGCCGACGGGCCGCCACGGCTGGCCCTGCTCGACGCGGCGACCGGCCGGGCCGTGGCCGAGCTGGGCCGGTGGGAGCTGGTCCACCAGTGGCCGCCCATCGTCCGGCTGCTGGCCGTCCGGCCGGCCACCGGCGACCGGCAGTTGCTGGCCGAGCTGGACCCGGCCGACGGCACGCTGCGGGTCCGCGACGTGCTGCCCGGCCGGTGGGACGCCTGCTGGCGGAGCCAGGGGGTGCTGGTCTGCTGGCGGCAGCGCAACAGCCTCGGGGTGTGGCGGATGCCCGACTGAGGGGTGCCGGGCGGCCCGCCTGCGGCCGGGCGTTTGGCCGACGACGCTAGGTTGTCGGACAGGTCGGCGAGGAGGTCGGGATGCGGGTGCTGGTGGTCGAGGACGAACGGAACCTCGCCGACGCGATCGTGCGGGGGCTGCGCAAGCGGGGCATGGCGGTCGACGTGGCGTACGACGGGGACGCCGGCCACGAGGCCGCCTTCGTCACCCGGTACGACGTGGTGGTCCTCGACCGCGACCTGCCCGGCATGCACGGCGACCAGATCTGCGCCGAGCTGGCCGCCTCCGGCACCCTCACCCGGGTGCTGATGCTGACCGCCAGCGACAGCGTCGCCGACCGGGTGGAGGGGTTGGGCCTCGGCGCGGACGACTACCTGCCCAAGCCGTTCGCCTTCGACGAGTTGGTGGCCCGGGTGCAGGCGCTGGGCCGGCGGGCCACCCCGGCCGCCCCGCCTGTGCTCCAGGTGGGTGACGTGGTGCTCGACCCGGCCCGCCGGGTGGTCACCCGGGCGGGCGCTCCGGTCGACCTGACCAACAAGGAGTTCGGGGTGCTCAGCGAGCTGGTCAAGGCGCGCGGCGCGGTGGTCTCCAGCGAGGAGCTGCTGGAACGGGTCTGGGACGCCAACACCGACCCGTTCACCACCATCGTCCGGGTGACCGTGCGGACCCTGCGCAAGAAGCTCGGCGACCCACCTCTGATCGAGACGGTCGTCGGCGCCGGCTACCGGACGGTCGGTTCATGAACGTGAGGAGTGAGCCGGTGGTGCGAGCCCCGCAGTCGCGAAGTGAGGTCGGTCCATGAGCGCGCGGAGCGGGCCGGTGCGGCCGGCCCTGGGGCAGCGGCCCGGCCTGGACGGCGGGCCGGTGCGGCGGGGCGGCTGCCCGGGGCCCGGGGTGCGGTCGTGAGCCGGCGGCTGCGGCCCACCCTGCGGTTACGGTTGACGCTGCTCAACGGGGTGCTGCTGGTCGGGGCCGGGGCGATCCTGGTGACGCTGGCCTGGCTGCTGGTGCGCGACGCGCTGCGGCCAACGGACGAGCTGCGGCCGGGCACCACCGTGCTGCTGGCCGACGGGCGGTCGCTGGACGCGGCGGTGTGGCAGCGGCAGCTGGTCGACGCGGCCTCCGACGAACTGCTGGTCAAGGGCCTGCTGGCGCTGCTGGCGATCAGTGTGGTCGGGGTGGCCGGGGCGTACTGGGTGGCCGGGCGGACGCTGCGCCCGCTGCACCAGGTCACCGCGACCGCGCGCCGGCTCGGCGAGACCACGCTCGACCAGCGGATCGGCTGGTCCGGGCCGGACGACGAGGTGGCCGAGCTGGCCCGGACCTTCGACGCGATGCTGGACCGGATAACGGCCGCCTTCGAGGCGCAGAAACGCTTCGTCGCCAACGCCTCGCACGAGCTGCGGACCCCGCTGGCGGTGATGCGTACCGAGATCGACGTGACGCTCAGCGACGACGAGGCGGACGCCGCCGAGTACCGCCGGATGGCCACCGTGGTCCGGGACGCCTCGGAACGCGCCAACGGCCTGGTGGACGCGTTGCTGGTGCTGGCCCGGAGCGAGGCCCAGACGGGTCGACGGCTGGCCCGGCGTACGGAGTGTGACCTGGCGACAGGCACCGCCAACGCGTTGTCCGCCGTGTCCCGGGAGGTCGAGCGGATCGGGTTGCGGGTGCAGTCCTCGTTGCGACCGGCCCCGGTGACCGGTGACCCGGGCCTGCTGGACCGGCTGGCCGGGAACCTGATCGAGAACGCGGTGCGCTACAACCACCTGCACGGCCGGCTCTGGGTGCGTACCGGCACCGACGGGCGTTCGTCCTGGCTGGTGGTGCGCAACACCGGGTTCGAGGTGGACCAGGCCGACGTGCCGGGGCTGTTCGAGCCGTTCCGCCGGGGCGGGCGGGAACGCACCGGGGCCCGGGGTTCCGGGCTGGGCCTGTCGATCGTCCGGGCGGTCTGCGACGCGCACGGTGGAACGGTCCAGGTCACCGCGCAGAAGGGCGGAGGTCTGGAGGTGACGGTCACGCTGCCCTCTGCCGACCAGACCCCGGGCTGAAAACGGCTTGCCGGCCCGGCCGGACGCCTGGAATGATCGCCCGGTCGGCCCGGACCGAGGAGAGGGGGTGCGGTCGATGTCCATCATGACCTGTCCCGCGCCCCGCCCTGCCCACCGCTGACACCGCACGTCACGGGGCGCGTTCCACTGCTGCGAAAGGCAGACCCGTGAGCGCACGGATCCACAACATCGGTATCGACTGTCACGACACCTACGCCCTGGCCGGCTTCTGGGCGCAGGTCTTCGAGTGCCCCCGCCAGCCCGACGACCACCCCGGTGACCCGGAGGCGATGCTGCTGCCGCCGGGCGGGCCGGAGGTGCTCTTCCTGGCCGTGCCGGAAGGCAAGTCGGTGAAGAACCGCCTGCACCTCGACCTGGAGCCGGTCGACCGGACCCGGGACGAGGAGGTCGCGCGGCTGCTGGCCGTCGGTGCCGTCCAGGTCGACGACCAGCGCCGGGCCGACGGCACCGGTTGGGTGGTGCTGGCCGACCCGGAGGGCAACGAGTTCTGCGTCCTGCGCAGCGCCGCCGAGCGGGCCGCCACCACCGGCTGACCCGGCGGGCCGGCGTAGCTGCCGGCGGGCCGGCCTAGACGCCGACGGGCCCCGCCCACCGTTGGGGTGGACGGGGCCCGTCGGGGCGACCGGGTGGGGTCAGCCCTTCTTCTCGATCTGCCCGCGCATGGTGACGAACTCGGACTTCAGCTCGGCGGCCGACTTGTAGTACTGGACGATGAGGCCCACGCTGCCCCGGTCGGCCCAGATGCAGACGCCCAGCGGGACGCCCTCGCTCTTGCCGTCGCCGCACTTGGCGTCGCCACCGAGCGGACCGGCGTCGACGGCCGCCATGTTGGTGACGTTGAGCTGGCTGGAGATGCCGGTGACGGCGTCGTCGAGTTCCTTCTTGGGGTCGACCATCACCCCGGACGCGGCGGCGATCATCAGCAGGTCCCGCTTGGCCGGGTCGCCGTAGAAGGCACCTGCGGTGCTCGTCTCGTTCTGCACGGACTTCTTCATCTCGGTGACCAGGCTGTCGGCGACCGCCTTCAGGCCCGGCTCGGTGACCTGCGGCCGGCCGGCCAGGGTGGCGGGGGCGGAGACGGTCGTGTTGGCGGCGTCCACCGCCTCCTTGACGTCGTCCTTGAGGGCGAAGGCGGCGATCGCCGCGCCGCCGAGGCAGAGCACCAGCAGCACGGCCAGCACGATCAGGACGATCTTGCCGACGGACCGCTTCTTCGCCGGCGTGGGCGGGGCGGCGTACGGGGTCGCCCCGACGCCGTCCGGCTGCTGCGGGAAGCCGCCCTGCGGTGCCGGCGGCGGGTAGCTACCCTGCGGCGCGTCGCCGTCCGGCTGGTGGGCGGGAGGGGTGGTCGGGGACTGGGACATCAGATCGGCTCCAGAGATCGTTTGTTGAGGCCGGGTGATCTTAGCCAGCCCGACCGACATCCCTCGCCGTCGACCGGTCCGCCCCAGGTCACCGCCCGTGTCGACGCCGAGGCCACCCGCCCGCGTGGGTGCCGGAGCACGGCCGGCGCCGGCCGCCGCCCCCGCGCGCCGGTGGGCGTGGACAGCGGCAGGGGCGGCCACGGGGTCCGGTGGACCCAGGTGACCGCCCCGGGGCGGATCAGTCCCGCTTCTCGATCTCACCCCGGATGGCGACGAACTCGGACTTCGCCTTGGCCGCCGAGGAGAAGTACATGACGATCATGCCGACGCTGCCGTGGTCGGCCCACACGCAGACGCCGAGCGCGATACCGGACGCCTTGCCGTCACCGCACTTCGCGACCCCGCCCAGCGGGCCCGGGTCGATGGTGGACATCTTGGTGACCGCGAGCGAGTTGCCCAGCCCCTTGACCGCGTCGTCCAGCTCCTGCTCGGGGAGGATGACCGGGCCGGACGCACCTGCCATCATCACCATGTTCTTGCTGGCCGCGCTGCCGTAGAACGCGCTCACCGCGCCCGTCTCGTTGCGCACCTCGGACTTCATGTCGCGGACCATCTGGTCGGCGATCCGGCGCAGCTCCGGGTCGGTGCTCTTGGACCGGCCGCCGAGGGTCGACGGGGTCACCAGCCGGATCGGACCGGGGTCGTCGACGCTCTCGGAGGGGGTCGGGTCGGGGGTCGGGCTGTCGGTCTCGACAGGCGTGGGGCTCGGGGTGGGCGACGTGACCGCGGTGGGCGTCGGCGACGGGGTAGGCGTCTTCGGGTCGTCGTCGTCGCTCAGGGCGACCCAGGTGAGGCCGCCGCCGCCGAGGCAGAGCACCAGGAGCCCGACGAGCCCCAACGACAGCAGCAGCGGCAGCTTCGACCGCTGGGGCGCGGGGGCGTGCGGTGGGGCCGGCGGGGAGCTGAACGGCGCGCCGCCGAAGCCGGCGTACTGCTGCGCGGCCGGATCGGGGTAGCCGCCCGACCCGGCGGCACCCGGGTAGCCCGGCTGCGGGCCGGGGTAACCGGGCTGCGGCGAGCCGGGATAGCCGGGCTGGGCCGTGCCCGGGTAGCCGGACTGCGGGGCCGCCGGGTAGCCGGGCTGGGCGGCGGTTGGGTAGCCGGACTGCGGGGGGCCGGGCGGACCGGAGTGCGGGGCGCCCGGGTAGCCCGACGGTGGGGTGGCGGGCGGGACGGACTGCGGGGCACCGGGGTAGCCGCCCTGCGCCGGGTCGGACTGCGGCCAGCCGCCGTACTGCGGGCCGGGGTACGGGTCGGCCGGCGGGCCCGACTGCGGGTCGGCCGGCCATCCGCCGGGCTGCGATGCCGCCGGGTACGGCGTGGTGGGCCAGCCGCCACCCTGCGGCGGGGTGTGTGGGCCCTCGGGCGGTGCCGGTGGGCCGTCGGAGTAGTGACCGGTGGGCGAGCCGTGCTCCGGCTGCCCGGACCAGGGATCGACCGGCGGTGAGGTCATCAGATCAGCTCCAGGCGAGGGTGAGAACGCGTGATGGTAGCCAGACGGAGCCCGGCCGCGCAGCCCCCCGAGTCTGACGAGGGTACGCAAACGACGATCGCGGTGGCCACGATATCCCGGGGGGAGGACATCGGCGGCCACCGCGATCGGTGGGGGAGCGGGGATGGTTCAGGCGCGCAGGCTGGCGACCCCACGCGGCAGGAAACGCCGCCCGGTGACCCGCTCGGAGGTGCCGGTCCGGTCCAGGTACGGCGTGATGCCGCCCAGGTGGAACGGCCAACCGGCACCGAGGATCATGCACAGGTCGATGTCCTGCGCCTCGGCGACGACACCCTCGTCGAGCATCAGCCGGATCTCCTGCGCCAGCGCGTCGAGGGCGTTCTGCCGGACCTGCTCGGCGGTGAGCGGCTGGTCCCCGACGACGAGCAGCTTGGCCACCTCGTCGTTGATCCGGTCTTCGACGACGATCGGCTGACCCGAGTCGGCGATCCGACGGAGGTTCTCGCTGACGCCGAACCGGTCCGGGTACGCCGCGTGCAGGGTGCCGCCCACGTGGTACGCCACGGCCGGCCCGACCAGCTGGAGCAGGGCGAGCGGACGCATCGGCAGCCCCAACGGGTCCAGCGCACTGTCCGCGACGTCCAGCGGGGTGCCGGCGTCGACGGCGGCGAACACGGTGCCCAGGAAGCGGGTGAGCAGCCGGTTGACCACGAACGCCGGGGCGTCGGAGACCAGCACCGAGGACTTCTTCAACTGCTTGCCCACGGCGAACGCGGTGGCCAGGGTGGCGTCGTCGGTCCGCTCGCCCCGGACGATCTCCAGCAGCGGCAGCACCGCCACCGGGTTGAAGAAGTGGAAGCCGACCAGCCGCTGCGGGTGCTCCAGCTCGGCGGCCATCGCGGTGATCGACAGCGAGGAGGTGTTGGTGGCCAGCACCGCCTCCGGCGAGACGATCTTCTCCAGCTCGGCCCAGACCTGCTTCTTGACGTCCAGGTCCTCGAAGACGGCCTCGATGACGAAGTCGGCGTCGGCGAAGACGGACTTGTCGACCGAGCCCGAGACCAGGCCGTACAGCTTGGCGGCGGTGCCCTTGTCCATCCGGCCCTTGCTGACGGCCTTCTCGATCTGGGTGTGCACGTAGCCGACGCCCTTGTCGACCCGGGACTGGTCCAGGTCGGTCAGCACGACCGGCACCTGGAGGCGGCGGGCGAACAGCAGGGCGAGTTGGCTGGCCATCAGGCCGGCGCCGACGATGCCGACCTTGGTGACCGGCCGGGCCAGGCTCTTGTCCGGCGCGCCGGCCGGCCGCTTGGCCCGTCGCTGCACCAGGTCGAAGGCGTACAGGCCGCTGCGCAGCTCTTCCGAGAAGATCAGGTCGGCCAGCGCCTCGTCCTCGGCGGCGGTGCCGGTGGCGAAGTCGGCGTCCTTCGCCGTCTCCAGCAGGTCCAGCGCCTGGTATGCGGCCGGGACCGCGCCGTGCAGCCGGGCATCGAGGGTCTGCCGGGCGAAGTAGAGCACGCCCGCCCACATGTCCCTGTCGACCTCGGGCCGGGTGACGGTGACCTCGCCCCGGACCACCCCGGCCGCCCACTGGAGCGACCGTTCCAGGAAGTCGGCCGGCTCCAGCAGCACGTCCGCGATGCCCATCTCGGCGGCCTGCTTCGGCTTGAGCATCTTGTTCTGCATCAGCGGGTTCTGGAGGATCACCTGGGTGGCGGCGGGGATGCCGATCAGGTTCGGCAGCAGTTGGGTGCCGCCCCAGCCGGGCACCAGCCCGAGCGACACCTCGGGCAGGGCCAGCGCCGCCGCGCCACCGGACAGCGTCCGGTAGTGGCAGTGCAGGGCCAGTTCCAGCCCGCCGCCCATCGCCGCGCCGTTGACGAAGGCGAAGGTGGGCACGGCGCTGTCCCTGAGCCGGGCGAAGACCCGGTGGCCGAGCCGGCCGATCTCCAGCGCCTGCTCGCGGTCCGCCAGCGCGGGCAGGCTGGTGATGTCCGCGCCCACGCAGAAGACGTACGGCTTGCCGGTGACCGCGACGAACGCCGGTTCGGCGGCGAGCGCGGCGGTGATCGCCTCGTCCAGGCTCGCCAGGCCACCCGGGCCGAAGGTGTTCGGCTTGGTGTGGTCGAAGCCGTTGTCCAGGGTGATCAGGGCGGCGGGCCGGTCCAGCCCCGGCACGGTCACCTGCCGCAGCAGCGCCCGGGTGACGACCTCGTTCGGTGCGCTGAGGCTCATTTGTCTGCACCCTCCCAGTTCGGGTTCTCCCAGATGACCGTGCCGCCCATGCCGATGCCGATGCACATGGCGGTGAGGCCGTAGCGCACCTCGGGGTGCTCGGCGAACTGCCTGGCGAGCTGCGTCATCAGCCGTACGCCGGAGGAGGCGAGCGGGTGACCGATGGCGATCGCGCCGCCCCACGGGTTGACCCGGGGGTCGTCGTCGGCGATGCCGAAGTGGTCGAGGAAGGCGAGCACCTGCACGGCGAACGCCTCGTTCAGCTCGAACAGGCCGATGTCGTCGATGCTCAGGCCGGCGATGCGCAGCGCCTTCTCGGTCGACGGGATCGGGCCGACGCCCATCACCTCGGGCTCGACGCCGACGTAGCCGTACGACACCAGCCGCATCGCGACAGGCAGGCCCAGCTCGCGGGCGGTGGCCTCGTCGGCGAGCAGGCTGGCGGTGGCGCCGTCGTTGAGACCTGCCGCGTTGCCGGCGGTGACCCTGCCGTGCGGGCGGAACGGGGTCTTCAGGGTGGCCAGCTTCGCCAGCGAGGTCTCCCGGGGCGCCTCGTCGGCGGTGGCGAGGCCCCAGCCGCCCTCGTCGTCGCGGATCGCGACCGGCACCAGGTCGGCCTGGAGCTTGCCGTCGGCGTACGCCTTGGCGGTCTTGAGCTGCGAGGCGAGCGCGAACGCGTCGGTGCGCTCCTTGGTGATGTGCGGCACCCGGTCGTGCAGGTTCTCGGCGGTGGCCCCCATCACCAGGGCGGACGGGTCGACCAGCTTCTCGGCGATGATCCGCGGGTTGGGGTCGACGCCCTCGCCCATCGGGTGCCGGCCCATGTGCTCGACGCCACCGGCGATGGCGATGTCGTACGCACCCATCGCGATGCCACCGGCGACGGCGGTGACGGCGGTCATCGCCCCGGCGCACATCCGGTCGACGGCGAAGCCGGGGACGGTCTTGGGTAGGCCGGACAGCAGGGCGGCGGTGCGGCCGATGGTGAGGCCCTGGTCGCCGATCTGGGTGGTGGCGGCGACGGCCACCTCCTCGACCCGCTCCGGAGGCAGCTGGGGGTTGCGGCGCAGCAGCTCGCGGATGCAGCGGATGACCAGGTCGTCGGCACGGGTGTTGGCGTACATGCCACCCGCCTTGCCGAACGGGGTGCGGACACCGTCGACGAAGACGACATCCCGAACTTCTCGGGGCACTTGGAGCCTCCTTATCGACCACGACCCGGCCCACGCGCCGCGGGGGGCGGCACGGGCCGGGTGAGGGTCGGCCGGCACTGGCGTTTCCCCGGGAATGCTACTCGCCAGTAACCACGGCCGTCACCACCCCCGGTGTGGCCCACCCCACACTGCGGCCCGGGTCGGGTGAAGGCCCACCGGCCCCGGCCGGGCACGCGTCGCCACCCGGCCGCCGAAGCCGGACCGGCCGCGCAGCCCGGGTCGTAGGCGGAGCGCGGCGGCTCAGGCCCGGGGCGCGGGCAGCAGCGCCTCGGCGAGCGCGGGCAGCAGGAGGGAGAGCTGCCACTGGCGTGCGCCGTAGCCGCGCAGGACCTCGGTGACGGTGTTCACGGTGATCTCGTCGGGCGGCTGCCAGGCCAGCCGACGGACCGAGTCCGGGGTGATCAGGTTCTCCGGCGGGAGGCGGTGCTCACCGGCGACCCGGACCACCACCTCCCGGCAGCGGGTCAGCCGCCCGGCCGCCACCGGGTCGCGTTCCGCCCACCGGTGCGGCGGGGGCGGCCCCTCGACCGTCGGGGTGACCGGCAACGCGTCGTCGGCCAACTGGCGGGCCTCGTCGAGCGCGGTCAGCCAGGACCGGGCCAGCCGGCGTACCGACCGGCCGCCGAACCCGGGCAGGGTCAGCAGGGTCTTCTCGTCCTTCGGGTCCAGCTCGGCGGCGGCGATGATCGCCGAGTCGGGCAGCACCCGGCCCGGAGCGGCGTCGCGGCGCACGGCGATCTGGTCCCGGGCGTACCACAGGGCCCGGACCCGGGCCTGCGCCCGCGCCCCCCGGACCCGGTGGATGCCGGAGGTCCGCCGCCACGGCTCGGCCCGCACCCGGGGCGGCCGGGTGGCCCAGGTGATCAGCGTGGCGAACTCCTCCGCCGCCCACGCCGACTTGCCCTGCGCGTGAAGCTCCGCGTCCAGCGCGTCGCGCAGGTCGACGAGCATCTCCACGTCCAGCGCCGCGTAGGTCAGCCACGACTCGGGCAGGGGTCGGCTGGACCAGTCGGCCGCCGAGTGGTGCTTCTCCAGGGTGTAGCCGAGCAACTGCTCGGTCAGCGCGGCCAGGCCGACCCGCTCGAAGCCGGCCAGCCGGGCGGCCAGCTCGGTGTCGAACAACCGGCGCGGACGCAACCCCAGCTCGGCCAGGCAGGCCAGGTCCTGGCTGGCGGCGTGCAACACCCATTCGGCGGCACCGATCGCCTCGTCGAGGGCGGTCAGGTCCGGCAGCGGCAGCGGGTCGATCAGCGTGGTGCCGGCCCCCTCCCGGCGCAGCTGCACCAGGTAGGCCCGCTGGCTGTAGCGGTACCCGGAGGCCCGTTCGGCGTCCAGGGCCACCGGGCCGGTGCCCGCCGCGAAGCGGGCCACGACCTCGTCCAGCTCGGCGGGGGTGGCCACCGGCTGGGGGGTGCCGTCGCGGGGCGCGGTCAGCGGTACGGGCCCGCCGGAGGGCTGCTCGGTGCCCGCGTCCGCCGGCTCCGCGACGGCCGGGGGCGGAACGTCTGCCGTACGGCTTTCGGCGGCCCGACGGCGCAGGGGTGGTTCGTCGGTCACCTGACAACCCTAGTGCGCCGGGCGAGATGGTGTGCGCAGCCGGTCCGGTGTGTGTCGTCCCGGTGTCCGGCAGAGGTCCGGGCGGTAAGGACGGCCACCTCGCGTGCGGGACATTCGGCGTCGCGCGGGACGTCCCCCGGACACCAGGGACATCTGCTGTGTGCTCCGGGCGTGTCGCGGGGTGCTCAGGCCGCGCCGGCCGGCCGGCGGTCGGTGAGCGCGGTGACGCCGGGCGGCGGCAGCCCCGCCGTGGAGGCGAGCAGCGCGCACCAGGCCGACAGGTGCGCGCCCAGATCCTCGCCGAGCGGCGTCCAGGACGCCCGGATCTCGACGTCCCCGGCGGCGGGCGGGCCGGCCAGGTCGCCGAACCGGGTCGACACGGTCTGGGTGACGGTGCCACCGGCCGCCCGGTAGCAGGCCTGGTGCGCCTCCAACGCGTCGGTGAGCCAGGTCCAGCCCACCCCCGGCAGCAGCGGGTCGGCGGCCAGGTCGACCTCCAGGTCGGCGGTCACGTAGGTGACCAGCCGCAGGGTGCCCTGCCAGGCGTCGTGCCCGGCCGGATCGTGCAGCAGGATCAGCCGGCCGTCGGCCACCTCGTCGTCGTCGCGCAGCACGGTGGCGGAGAGGGCGAACGCGTACGGGGCGAGCCGCTGGGGCGCGCCGACCTCCTCCAGGACGATCTCCGCCCGGGGGGTGACCGACCGCAGGCCGGCGACCGCGCGGGCGAACGTCTCCGGGAGCGCGATCGGGGGGGCCATGACCGGCAGCCTATGCCGCCCCGCCGTCGCCCGCCCCGACGGCACGCCGAAGCGCCGCGTCCCGCCGCCGACCGGGACGTTCCGATGATCCGCGCGGCACCATCGGCCGGGGCGGGCCGCGCACCCGGGCCACCGTCGACCGGCGTGGGCCGGGGGCGCGGGTCACAAATGGCGGCGCTGCCCGTCGGGCCCGCGCGGGTGCGTGGCACGATTGCCGCGATGACCACCGACACCACGGGCACCGCCGCCCGAGACGGAGAATCCCGCCGCAGCGGGCCGGCCGACTCGCCCTTCGTCCGGGCCTGCCGCCGGGAGTCCGTCCCGCACACCCCGGTCTGGTTCATGCGCCAGGCCGGCCGGTCCCTGCCGGAGTACCGGGAGATCCGGGCCAACGTGGGGATGCTCGACTCGTGCCGCCGGCCGGACCTGGTCGCCGAGATCACCCTCCAGCCGGTCCGCCGACACGGCGTCGACGCGGCGATCCTGTTCAGCGACATCGTCGTCCCGGTCGCCGCGGCCGGGGTCGACCTGGACATCGTCGCCGGCACCGGGCCGGTGGTGGCCGAGCCGGTGCGCACCGTCGCCGACGTGGAGCGGGTCCGCCGCATCGACCGCGCCGACGTGTCCTACGTGGACGAAGCCGTCCGGCTGCTCGTCGCCGAGCTGGGCGACACCCCGCTGATCGGCTTCGCGGGCGCGCCGTTCACCCTGGCCAGCTACCTGGTCGAGGGCGGACCGTCGCGCACCCACGCCAGGACCAAGGCGATGATGTACGGCCAGCCCGAGCTGTGGCACGCGCTCTGCGCCCGGCTCGCCGAGGTCACCCTGGCGTTCCTGCGGGTGCAGGTCGACGCCGGGGTCTCCGCCGTGCAGCTCTTCGACTCCTGGGCCGGGGCCCTGTCGGAGGCCGACTACCGCCGCTTCGTCCTGCCGCACTCCACCGCCGTGCTGTCCGGCCTGGCCGACGCGGGGGTGCCCCGGATCCACTTCGGGGTGGGCACCGCCGAACTGCTCGGCGCGATGGGGGAGGCCGGGGCCGACGTGGTCGGCGTCGACTGGCGTACCCCGCTGGACGTGGCGACCCGCCGGATCGGACCGGACCGGGCCGTGCAGGGCAACCTCGACCCGACCCTGCTGTTCGCCCCCTGGCCGGTGATCGAGGCCGAGGTGCGGCGGGTCGTCGAGCAGGGCCGGGCCGCCCCCGGCCACGTGTTCAACCTCGGTCACGGCGTGCTGCCGGAGACCGACCCCGAGGTGCTGACCCGGGTGGTCGCGCTGGTGCACGAGGTGTCCGCGCGCCGGGACGAGCAGGGCTGAGCGGTGCGGGCGCGGCCGTGGCGGGTGGCGGTGGTCGGTGGCGGGATCACCGGCCTGGCCGCCGCGGTCCGGCTGCGCGACCGCGCCCCCGCCGACACCGAGATCACCGTGTACGAGCAGTCCGGCGCGCTCGGCGGCAAGCTGCGCACCGGTGAGCTGGCCGGCCGCCCGGTGGAGTTCGGCGCGGAGTCGTTCCTGATGCGGGACCCGGCCGGGGGCGAGTCCGCCGCGGTGACCCTGGCCCGCCGGCTCGACCTGGCCGGGCGGATCGTGCACCCCACCGTCGGGCAGGCCGCGCTCGTCGTCGACGGCGGGCTGCGCCCGGTCCCGGGCGGCACCCTGGTCGGCGTACCCGGGGACCTGGCGGCGGTGGCGACGGTCGCCGAGCCCACGGCGGACGCCGACCGCGACGGCGGCCGGCCGCTGCTCGACGCGGACCAGGACGTCTCGGTCGGCGCACTGGTCCGGGCCCGGTTCGGTGAGCAGGTGGTGCAGCGGCTGGTCGACCCGATGCTCGGCGGCGTCTACGCCGGCCGGGCCGACGACCTGTCCCTGGTCACCACCATGCCGGCGCTGGCCCGCGCGGCCCGGGTGGAACACACCCTGGTCGGCGCGGTCCGGGCCGCGCAGGCCGCCGCGCCCCGCGCCCCCGGCGCACCGGTCTTCGGCACCCTGGCCGGCGGGCTGGGCACCCTGGTCGAGGCGGCGGCCACGGCCAGCGGCGCGACGATCCGCCGCAACGCGGCGGTCCGCGAGCTGACCCCGGTCGGCGACGGCTGGCGGCTGACCGTCGGCCCGACCCGCGACCCGGAGTCGGTCGGGGCGGACGCGGTGCTGCTCACCGTGCCGGCCCGGCCCACCGCCCGGCTGCTCGCCGGGTTCGCCGCGGCGCAGGCGGCGACCGTCGGCGGGCTGGACTACGCCAGCGTCGCGCTGGTCACCCTGGCGCTGCCCGCGCCGGACCTGCCCCGGCTCTCCGGTTTCCTCGTGCCGGCGACCGAGGGGCTGCTGATCAAGGCGTCCACGTTCTTCACCACCAAGTGGGGGCACCTGGCCGCGCCGGACGGGCTGGCCCTGATCCGCGCCTCCGTCGGCCGGTACGGCGAGGAGACCTCGCTCCAGGTCACCGACGACGACCTGCTCGCCACCGTGCACCGGGAGCTGACCCGGGTACTCGGGGTCGCGCTGCCCACCCCGGTCGCCGGTCACGTGCAGCGCTGGGGCGGCGCGCTGCCGCAGTACGCCCCCGGCCACACCGGGCGGGTGGCCGCCGTCCGGGCGGCGCTGCGCGCGTCGCACCCCACCCTGGCGGTGGCCGGCGCGGGTTTCGACGGGGTCGGCATCCCGGTCTGCGTCCGCTCCGGCGAGAGCGCGGCCGAGGAGATCATCGAAGCACTGGGAGGATCGGGTCCATGACCGAGCAGAGCACCGAGCAGTCCAATGCGGCCCGGATCAGGGAACTCAACGCCACCGTGCGCTACACCATGTGGTCGGTGTACCGGGCCACCGGTGGGCTGCCGACGCTGCGGGAGAACGTCACAGGCGAGGTGGAGTCGCTCTTCGAGGAGTTGGCCGGCAAGGACGTCGTGGTCCGGGGCATGTACGACGTGGCGGGGCTGCGCGCCGACGCGGACGTGATGATCTGGTGGCACTCGTCGTCCAGCGACGCCCTCCAGGACGCCTACCTGCGGTTGCGCCGGACCACCCTGGGGCGGGCGTTGACCCCGGTGTGGTCGCAGTTGGCGCTGCACCGGCCGGCGGAGTTCAACAAGAGCCACATCCCGGCGTTCCTCGCCGACGAGGAGCCCCGACCGTACCTGTGCGTCTACCCGTTCGTCAGGTCCTACGAGTGGTACCTGCTGCCGGACGCCGAGCGGCGGGAGCTGCTGGCCGAGCACGGGAAGATGGCGCGCGGCTACCCGGACGTCCGGGCCAACACGGTCGCCTCGTTCGCCCTCGGCGACTACGAGTGGATGCTCGCCTTCGAGGCCGACGAGCTGCACCGGATCGTCGACCTGATGCGGGACCTGCGGGCCTCCGGGGCCCGGCGGCACGTCCGCGAGGAGGTCCCGTTCTACACCGGCCGGCGTCGTTCGGTCGCCGACATCGTCAACTGCCTGGTCTGACCGTCGCCCCGGCGGCGGGCCGGATCGTGTCCGACGACGGAAGTAGTGGCCCCCCGTGACGGGAGGCCACTACGTCCGGGTGGTGTCCGGGCCGGTCAGAGGGTCGCGGTGCAGACCGGGGTCGGGTTGGCGCCGGTGCCCGAGGCGAGGAAGCCGAAGGTGGTCTTCCCGCCGGCGGCCAACGCGCCGTTGTAGGTGACGTTGCGGGCGGTCACCGTCGATCCACTGCTGGCCAGCGTGGCGTTCCACGCCTGGCTGACCTGCTGGCCGCCGGAGTACGTCCAGTTCACCGTCCAGCCCTTGATCGCCGAGGTGCCGGCGGTCACGTCCACCTCACCCTGGAACCCGCCGCTCCAGGTCGAGGTCACCCGGTAGGTCGCGGTGCAGCCACCGGTCGCCGGCGGGGTGGTCGGCGGAGCCGTGGTGGGCGGAGCCGTCGTCGGCGGGGCGGTGGTCGGCGGCGCGGTGGTCGGCGGGGCCGTGGTGGGCGGCGCGGTGGTGGGCGGCGCGGTCGGGTTGGTGCCGCCACCGAAGTCCACGTCACTGCACAGGTAGTACGACTGGTCCAGGTGGCTGGCCTGCCACACCGTGTAGACGATGTGCCGGCCGGTACGACCCGGCGCGTTCACCGGGATCTGGATCGACACGCCGCCGGTGTCCCTGTCCCACTGGGACGCCGGGGTGTTGCCGATCTGGCCGGCCAGTTCCAGGTTGCCCCAGCCCAGCGGTGTGGTCAGCGCGTTGAAGCCCTGCTTGGTCACGTACACCCGGATGTAGTCGGCCCCGTGGCTGGCCTGGTCGAAGAACTTCAGCCGGAAACTGTTCGCCACCGACGTGGTCTTCCACGCGCCGATGGTGTCCAGGGCGTTGTAGCGGCCGTTCTGGGTGCGCCCGCCGCTGCACAGCTGGCCGTCCGGGATGGCGCCCTGGTGGTTACCGGCGACCCCCTCGCGGAACAGGCCGTTCCAGTTCCACATGGCCTGCGGGTCGGCCTGCCAGGCCTGCCAGCACATCGGGTCCTCGGTGGCCATTCTCGGGTTCTGGAACTCGGCACCCCAGCGCTCCCAGCAGCTGTAGGCGCGGAACCCCGGGTTCACCACCGCGCCGTGCGCGGACGCCGAGTTGGCCAGGGCGGTGGTGAGCAGCAGCGCGATGATCGCGCCGACGGTGAGCAGCGACCCCGCGAGCGCGGTGGGCCGTCTGCGTAGGACGGTGGACATGGAGCCTCCGAGGTGAAGGGGTGTGTCGATCGACGCCCGGACGGCCGGGAGTTGCCCCTCCCGTGCCTGCTGTGCGGCTCCCACTGCCCCCGCAGGCTTGCATAGGAAAGCGGTGTCCGTCAATCTTTCGGGCTGCCCGCCCCGCTGCGGCGCATCGGCAGGTGGGGGATGCCGTCCTCGACGTACTCCGGGCCGGTCACCGTGAAGCCGTGCCCGGCGTAGAAACCGGCCAGGTGGGCCTGCGCCTCCAGCACGCACGGCCGGTCGCCGACCAGCCGCAACGCCTCGGTCATCAGCCGGCCGGCGAGCCCGCCGCCCCGGGCCGCCGGGGCCACCACCACCCGGCCGATGCGTACCACCCCGCCCGGGTCGGCGAGCAGCCGCAGGTAGGCCAGCACGACGCCGTCGTGGGCCAGCCAGAGGTGCCGGGTGCCGGGTTCGACGTCCCGCCCGTCCAGCTCCGGGTACGGGCAGCGCTGCTCCACCACGAACACGTCGAGCCGCAACCGCAGCAGGTCGTGGAAGGTGCGTACGTCCAGCTCGGTGAAGCTGGCGACGTGGACGTCGACGGTCTGCGGTGCCATCAGGCGATGGTAGGCGGCCCCGCCCCGCCGGCCCGGCACGCCCCGTGACGTCGGGCCGGAACGGGTCAGGGCGCGGGTGAGGGCGGGTCAGGCCGGGCGGGCGCCGACCGCGTCGCGGATCTCCGCGCCCAGGGCCTCCACCGCGCGGGCACAGTGCGCACAGCAGAAGAACCGCCCGCCGACCTCCACCCCGTGCCCGATGATCTTCACCTGGCAGTGCTCGCAGATCGGCGCGAGCTTGTGCGCCGCGCACTCGAAGGAGTCGAAGGTGTGCACGTCACCGCTGACCGTACGCACCTCGAACGCCATCCAGTAGTCGTTGCCGCAGACCTCGCAGGTAGCCACCTGTCACACCTCTCTGAATCGGACATCTGCCCCCAGGGTGCGACAGCGCGGCGGCCGGACAGGGCGAAATGCCCCGGATCGATCGGGTCGGACGGCGTTTCGCCCCGGCGTGTCGGGCGTTTGACCAGGTAGGAAGCCCCGACCCCCGGAGGATCACGTGATCAAGCGCAGCAGACTCTTCGGCACGCAGACCCGGGTCACCTTCTGCCTGCCCCGGGACACCCCGCCCGGCACGGTCAGCGTCGTCGGCTGCTTCAACGACTGGCAGCCGGGCCGGCACGAGCTGGTGCCGCGCCGGGACGGCACGCGGACGGTGACCGTCCGGCTCGGCCCCGGCGAGCACCGGTTCCGCTACCTCGCCACCGGGGGCGTCTGGCTCGACGACTCCGGCGCCGACCGGGTGGACGACGAGGGCAGCCTGCTCCTGCTCTGACCGCCCGGCGCGCCCATGCCCGGGCTCGGTGTCGGTTCCGCCCGGTCCCGCTTCAGCCCTGCTTCGGTTCCAGTCGGATCGAGACCGAGTTCACGCAGTGCCGGGTGTCCTTCGGGGTGAAGCCCTCGCCGTGGAAGACGTGCCCGAGGTGGCTGTCGCAGCGGGCGCAGCGGATCTCGGTACGCACCATGCCGAGGCTGGTGTCCTGGATCTCCCGCACCCGGCCCGGGATGGCGTCGTCGAAGCTCGGCCAGCCGCAGTGCGAGTCGAACTTGGTGTCGCTGGAGAACAGTTCGAGCCCGCAGGCCCGGCAGTGGTAGACGCCGGGGGTCTTCGTGTCGACGTACTCGCCGGTGAAGGGACGCTCGGTGCCGGCCTCGCGCAGCACCCGGAACTCCTCAGGGGTCAACCGGACCCGCCACTCGTCCTCGGTGCGGGGCAACTCGTTCTCGTCAAGACTCACCCGCCAACCGTACGTCGGATGTCGGGGGCATCGCATATGGTCGCGCCATGGCGGGCAGCGGGAAGGCGACGGCGACCGAGGTCGAGGTGGCCGGGCGCAGCGTCCGGCTGAGCAGCCCGGACCGGGTGATCTTCCCGGAGCGCGGCTTCACCAAGGCCGACGTCTTCCACTACTACGTCGCGGTGGGCGACGGCATCATGCGCGCCCTGGCCGACCGGCCGACCACCCTGCAACGCTTCCCCGACGGCATCGCGGGGGAGGCGTTCTTCTCCAAGCGGGTGCCCACCCGGGGGGTGCCGCCGTGGGTGCGGACGGTCGGCATCACCTTCCCCAGCGGCCGGGGCGCCGACGAGCTGCGCCCGACCGACCTCGCCCACGTCGCCTGGGCCGCGCAGATGGGCACGGTGGTGTTCCACCCCTGGCCGGTCCGGGCCGCCGCCGTCGACCACCCCGACGAGCTGCGGGTGGATCTCGATCCGCAGCCCGGCACCGACTTCGCCGACGCGGCGGCGGCCGCCGCCGAGCTGCGGGGCATCCTCACCGAGTTGGGCGTCACCGGCTGGCCGAAGACCTCCGGTGGCCGGGGGCTGCACGTCTACCTGCGCATCGCCCCCCGGTGGACGTTCACCGAGGTGCGCCGGGCCACCATCGCGCTGGCCCGGGAGCTGGAACGGCGTCGTCCCGACCTGGTCACCACCGCCTGGTGGAAGGAGGAGCGCGGGCGGCGGGTCTTCGTCGACTACAACCAGATGGCCCGGGACCGCACCATCGCCTGCGCGTACTCGCTGCGGGCCACCGCGCGGGCCACCGTCTCCACCCCGGTCACCTGGGACGAGTTGTCCGACGTCGATCCGGACGATTTCGACCTGCGGACGGTGCCGGTCCGGTTGGCCGGACGGGGCGACCCGCACGCGGGCATCGACGACGATCCCGTCGACATCACGCCCCTGCTCGACTGGGCCGAGCGGGACGCCGGGCAGGGCCTGGGCGACCTGCCCTATCCGCCTGACCATCCGAAGATGCCCGGCGAACCGAAACGGGTGCAGCCGAGCCGGGCGAAGCGCCGGGCCGACGACCCCAACGCCTGACGGCCGGCGACGCCACCGGCGGAAATCGGAATGCCGACGGCGCTGCTGGTACGTGATGCCCGCCGGTAATCCGGAATCAGTTGCGCGGCATGCCACTCCCACGCGTGAAAATGCCTTTCCTACCTACTCTTTCCGGTACTGACGATTGCGCTCAACTGGTCGGCACGCCTACGGTCGAATATGAAAGGTAGGATGCGCGGAAGTCGACGGCACTCGTGTGACCAGGAATTATGCCTGTGCCGTGGAGTGTCCGGTCGGCTGCTGTCCGGCGGCGACAGTCGATTCGCCGCTCAGTGGCTCCGATTCATCCGACCGGACGCGGGCACCGGACAGGGGAATCGCCATGGCGGCCACGACGAGAAGAACGCAGCGGATCGGTGGGGTGCCAGGCCGGCATTCCGTGATCCTCGAATACCTCAAGATCCTACCGGCCGTACTCACCGGGGTGGCCGCGGTCCTCGTCGCCCTCACCGGACTGCTGACCCTGCTCGTCAGATAGTTTCCGGCAGACGATCGGCCGGACGGTCCGCACGGGGTTTCCGGGACGCGTTCCCGGGCCGGCACCCGTCGCCGGACGGACTAGGCTCGGGCCGATGACCAGCCAGATCCGCCGGGCCACCGCCCTCGACCTGCCCCGCGCCGCACGTACGCTCGCCGTCGCCTTCCACGACTACCCGTGGACGCGGTGGTCGGTCCCGGCCGACGACTACCCGCGTCGACTCGAAGAGCTACAGGCCCTCTACCTGGGGCACGCCCTCGCGCACGGCCTCGTCCTCGTCACTGACGACGCTCAGGCGGTGGCCGCGTTCCTGCCCGGCGACGCGCCCGCGCCGGGGGAGGACCTCCAGGCGCGGATCGCGGACCTGCACGGTGACCGGCTGGCGGCGCTCATGGCCGTCGAGTTGCCGGCGCGGCCGCCCGGCGCGTGGGAACTCGCGACGTTGGGCGTCCACCCGGACCGGCGCGGCGTCGGTCTCGGCTCCGCCGTCGCCGGCGCGGGGGTGACCCTCGTCGAGGAGTCCGGCGACCCGGACGGCATCGCCCTGGAGACCTCCGACGAGCGCACCGTGCGCCTCTACGAACGGCTCGGCTTCGCGGTCACGGCACGGACCACGATCGAGGGCGGCCCCCTGGTCTGCTCCATGTTCCGACCGGCCCGCCGGACGCCGGTCCCGGACTGACCCTGGCCGGGTCGCAAGACGTCCCGGTCGGGCCTGGACGCCGAGCCCATGACCGACGCCGAGCCGGCGCGCTGCGATCGCCGGGGTGATCAACTCAATGTCGCTGGTGATGCGGTATGCGAGCGGCGGTAGGACGCACTATCGGCCCACCAGCGTCGATCATGGGGTCAGCGTCCGGCGGCGATCGCCTCGACCGCCTCCTTGGCGGTGCGCAGGTCCGTCCCGGTCGCCTCCCGGTACGCCTTGATCGCCCGGATCTTGTCGCCCCGGGCCAGGTGCTCCCGTACCCCGGGCAGGGCCGGGCCCCGGTCCACGACGCCCAGGTGCTCCATGATCAGCCGCTGGCGGCGCTCGATCTCCACCAGCCGGAACGACACGTCGTCGCGGCGACTGCGCAGCGGGAACTGCATCACCAGCGCCAGCACGAGGGCGAGAGTCGACAGCATCAGCGCGGTTTCCATGCCGCCGATCCCACCAGATCCGCGCCTCCGGGCCAACCGGCGGCCCAGGGTAACGATCAAGTAACGGGTGCGAACCTTTCCCGCCGGGTCACCGCTCTTGCTCTCCGTCGGCCCGACCCCGGGCCCCGGGGAGGCAACGGATGAAGCTGGTGTGGAGGCGGGCCCGCGAGGCGCGCGGACTGCTGCTCGCGGCGGTCGCCGCCGCGGTGGTCGCGATCGCGCTGGTCACCGGGCTGGCCGACTACAACCGGCGGGCCGTCGACGCCGGGCAGCGGGCCCTGATCACCGCCGCGCCCGTCGAGGAACGCAGCCTGCTGGTCAGCGGCTCCGGCGGCCGCGACCGCACCGAGTACGCCGCCCGCGACCGGGCCGTCCGGGACGGCTTCGCCACCGCCCTCAAGGGCACCCCGATCCGGGTCTCCGCCGCCCGCTACGGCACCGGACGGGAACTGACCGGTGCCCTCGGGCCGGGCATCCGGACCGGAAAGGAACCGGTCTTCGCCACCCTCGCCACCCTGGACGACCTGGCCGGGCACGCCGACCTCGTCGACGGCGACTGGCCGACCGCCGGGGCCGGCCCGCTCCAGGCCACCCTGCCCGAGAAGGTCGCCGGCGCGCTGGGCCTGCGGACCGGCGACCGGGTGCCGATGCGCGACCGCAGCGCCGACCGGCGTACCGAGGTGGTGCTCGCCGGCACCTGGCGGCCCCGCGACCCGGCCGACCCGTACTGGCGACTCGCCCCCGGACTGGGCGCCGACGCGGACGGCGACGCCACGCACGGGCCGTTCGTGCTCGACCCGGCCGACTTCGCGGCCACCTTCCCCGGCGGGGTCTCCGCCGCCTGGGTGGTCGCCCCCGACCTGACCGCCGTCGGAGCGGACCGGCTGCCCGCGCTGCGTCGGGCCGTCGCCACCGCCGCGACCGGGGTGCCCGAGACGGCCGGACTCGGCTCGTCGGCCCAGGCGGTGACCACCCTCGACCGGCTCATCGACCGAATCAGCCGGGCCGACCTGGCCGGCCGCTCGGCGCTGGCCACCCCGCTGCTGCTGATCGTGGTCCTCGGCGGGTACGCGCTGGTGCTGATTGCCGCCCTGCTGCACGAGGACCGGCGCGCGCAGACCGCCCTGCTGCGGGCCCGGGGCGCGGCCCGCCGGCAACTCGCCGGCCTGGCCGCCCGGGAGGCGACCCTGGTGGTCGTCCCCGCCGCCCTGCTCGGGCCCCTGCTCGCCGGTGGGGCGCTGCGCCGGGTCGCCGCCGACGGGCCGGTCGACCTCGGCGGTGCCGTCGGCGGCGGCCGGTGGGTCTGGGCGGCGGCCCTGGCCACCGCCGTCGGCTGCCTCGTCGCGATGGTCGCCCCCACCCTGCGTGGCGCGGGCACCTACGTGGCCGACCTGGCCGCCCGGTCCCGCCCCGACCGGGTCGCCACCGTCAGCCGGGCCGGACTCGACCTGGCCCTGGTCGCCTTCGCCGCCCTCGCCTGGGTGCAACTGCGCCGCTACTCCTCACCGCTGGCCGGGGCCGGCAACGACCTCGGCGTCGACCCGCTGCTGGTGGCCGCCCCGACCCTGGGGGTGCTGGCCGGGGCGGTGGTGGCGTTGCGGCTGCTCCCGCCGGCCACCCGGTTCGCCGAACGGTTCGTCGACAGGAGACCGTGGACCGCGACCATCTTCGGGATGTGGCAGGCCGGCCGGCGGCCACACGCCGGGCCGGTGCTGCTGCTCGCCCTCGCCGTCGGCGGCAGCACCCTGGCCTGGTCGCTCGTCGCCACCGGGGAACGGTCCCAGACCGATCAGGCCGACCACCGCGTCGGCGCGGACCTGCGGCTGGTCGAACGCACCGGCGTCGCCCCCGTCGACCGGGCCGCCGCGCTCGCCGCGCTGCCCGGCGTCGACCGGGCGCTACCGGCCTGGCGGGACGACATCCGGGTCGGCCGGGACGACCGGCAGGCCACCGTGCTCGGCCTGGACACCGCACAGGCCGCCGAGGTGGCGAAGCTCAGCGACCGGCTCGCCGACCGGCCCGCGCGGGAACTGTTCGCGCGGTTGACCGCCGCCCGGGGCCCGGCCCTCGGACTGCCGCTGCCGGTCGACGCCCGCAGCCTCACCGGCACCGTGCTCACCCCCGTCGACCAGGCCGTCGCCCCGCACCGGATCGCCGTGTCGGTGCTGCTCACCCGCGCCGACGGGCTGGCCTACCGGCTGCGCGTGGCGAGCACCGGCAGCGACGGGCGGGCCACCGGGTTCCGGGTCGACCTGCCCGCCGTCGACGGGCTGCGGCTGGCCGGGTTCGAGGCCGACGGCGGGGACGTCGCCGGCACCGCGTACGGGCTCCAGGTGCGGGACCTGCGCACCGTCGGCCCGGACGCCCGGTCCACCACGCTCCCGTTCACCGGCCGGTGGCGGGTGGCCGCCGCCGAGTCCGCCGAGAGCAGCACCGCCACCGCCGACGACACCGGGCTGACCGCCATCCACCCCGTCGGGTTGCTCGACGGCGGCCGGTACGCCTACCAGCCGGCGTCCCGCTTCGCGGTGGTACCGGACGGTCCGAACACCGCCGTACCGGCGGTGATGACCCCGGCCGTACGGGCCGCGCTCAACGTCCGGCCCGGGGAGACCGTGCAACTGACCCTGTCCGGGGTCTCCCTGCCGGTGCGCCTGGTCGGCGAGGTGACCGCGCTGCCCGCCACCGCCGGCGACGGGGTGCTGCTCGACCTGCCCGCCGCCACCGACTGGCTGATCCGCAACTCGGGCACCGTCCGGGCGGTACCCGAATGGTGGCTGCGGACCGACCCCGCCGCCCACGCCGAGGCGACCCGGGCCGCCGCCGCGCTGCCCGGCACGACCCTGCTGGACCGCCGGCAGGCCGCCGCGGTGGCCGCCGACGACCCGTACTGGCAGGGGGCCCGGACCGGGTTGCTGGCCGCCGCCCTCGGCTCGGTGCTGCTCGCCCTCGTCGGCCTGGTGGTCGACGTGTGGGCCACCGCCCGGCACCGGATCGGCGAGTTCTCGGTGCTGCACACCCTCGGCGCGTCCCCCCGGCTGCTGGCCCGCGCGCTGCTCGCCGAACAGACCTTCCTCGCCGGGATCGGCGTCGGCGTCGGACTGCTGCTCGGTGCGGTCGTCGGGGCCACCATGGCACCCCTGGTGATCCTCACCCCGGCCGCCGGGCGACCCGTGCCCGCACCGACATTCGCCCTGGCCTGGACCCCGATCGGGTGGACCGTGGCGGGGCTGCTGCTGGCCGCGCTGGCCGGCAGCGCGGCGATGGCCGTCGGGCTGCGGCAGCGGGTCGCCGCCGCCCGGCTGCACACCGGGGGAGACCGGTGAGGACCACGACGACCGGACCGCTGCACCACGGGGAGGACCAGCGATGAACATCGGCGTCGTGATCCGTCGGATACGCGCCCACCGCGGCCAGTTCCTGCTGCTGGCCGCGTTGACCCTGGTCATCGCCCTGCTGGTGGGCGGGGTGCCGAGAGTGGTCAACCGGCTGGCCGACCAGGGGCTGCGGGAACACCTCGCCGCCGAGCCCGACGCCCGCCGCGACCTGACCTACACCACCCGTCCCGTCGTCGGGGCGCCACCGGCCAGCAGCCGGGCCGCCGACCTCGACACGTTCCAGCAGCGGATGCCCGCCGACGTGCGCGCCGCCGTCGCACACCGCTGGTACGCCGCGCAGACCCCCGGCGACCTGGTCACCGGCCCCGACCTGGCCCGGGGCAACTACCTGGTGGAGTTGGGCCTGCGGGCCGCCCCCGGCATCGAGACGACCGGCACCCTCGTCGAGGGAAACTGGCCGGCCGTCCCGCCCGACGACGACGCCCCGGTGCAGGTCGCCCTCGCCGCCGACGTCGCCGGCCGGTTCGGGCTGCGCGTCGGCAGCCGGCTCCGGCTCGCCGCCCCCGACCCGCAACACCCGTCCACCCCGCTGACCGTGGTCGGCGTGTTCCGGCCCGTCGACCCCGCCGACGGAAGCTGGGACACCCTGCCGTCGGTGCTTCAGGTAGGCGAGCCGGAGGGCGACGGTCAACCGTTCATCCTGGTCGGGGCGGTCGCCGTCGCGGCCCTGGACCGGCTGGCCGGGCAGGGGCGGCCGATCTCCTTCACCTGGCGCTACCGGCTCGGCGCGGACGGCATCGACGTGCGGCGGATCGACCAGTTCGTCGACGGGGTGCAACGGCTGGCGCGCGCCAGCACCGCCACCGACACCGAGTTGACCCAGGGCGTCGACGTCCCGCTGCGCGAGTTCAGCCGGGCCGTCACCTCGGCGCGTACCCTGCTCGCCGTCATCGCCGCCGGGGTGCTGGCGACGCTGGCCGGGCTGGTCGTGCTGGCCGCCGCGCTGGCCGTACGCCGCCGTCGCGCCGAGTTCGTGCTGATCCGAGCCCGGGGCGGCGGGGCCACCACCGGACTGCGGCGCAGCCTCGCCGAGTCGCTGCTGGTCGTCCCGCCCGCCGCCGGGCTCGGCTGGCTGCTCGGTGGCCTGCTGCCCGGCACGCCCGGCGGCACCGGGCCGCTCGCCGTCGGCGCGACAGTCCTGGTCACGCTGGCGCTGCCGGTGGCGACGCTGGCCGTACCGTCCGGGGTGGTCGGGCGGCGGGACCTTGGCCGACTGCGACCGTCCGCCCGGCGGGCCACCACCGAGGCGGCGCTGGTGCTGCTGGCCGGGCTGGCGGTGGTGCTGCTGCGGCGGCGCGGCCTCACCCCCGGCACGGTGGACCCGCTGCTGGTGTCGGTGCCGGCGCTGGTCGCGGTCGCCGCGTCGGTGCTGGCGCTGCGGCTGTACCCGTGGCCGGTGCGGCTGGCCGGGCGGCTCGCCGCGCGTACCCGGGGAAGTGTCGCCTTCCTGGGCACGGCCCGCGCTGGCCGGGCGGCGGCGGCCACCCCGCTGGTCGTGGTGGTGCTCGCGGTCGCCACCGCCGCGTTCTGCGCGGTGGTCGCCACCGGCATCGAGGACACCCGCGACGACGTCGCCACCCGGGCGGTGCCGGCGGACGCGCTGATCCGGGGCGACCGGCTCGCCCCGGACACCGGGCCGGCGCTGGACCGGCTGCCCGGGGTACGGGCCGCCACCGGGCTGGTCGACGAGTCGGCGCAACGCCTGGCCACCGACGCCCTCGGCACCGACGCCCGGCTGCGCGACACCAGCGTGCTGCTGGTCGACGGCCCCGGACTCGCCCGCACGGCGGGGGCCGCCGGCCGGGACGTCCCGGTGCCCGGCCCGCTGCGCGACGCCCGGCCCGGCGACGGCCCGCTGCCGGCGGTGGTCTCCCCGGCGGTCGCCGCCGACCTCGCCGACGCCGGCCTGCGGTCCGCCTTCGTCACCGTGCAGGGCCAGCGGTACGAGTTCACCCCCGCCGACACCGTCGCCGACTTCCCGCTGGCCCGGCCGAACACCAGCCGGTACGTGGTGCTGCCCTGGCAGGCGCTGCCCCGGCGGGACAGTCCGCCGGTGCCCACCGCATTCCTGGTGGCCGGCGACCGGCTCGATGCCGGGGCGCTGCGTCAGGTCGGCGACGAGGGTCAGCGGCGCTACCAGACCGGCGGCGCGGTCACCGGCCGGGAACGGCCCCGGGGCGTGGCGGTGGAAACCTGGTCGCAGACACGCCTGCGGTTGGGCGGCGGGGGCGCCAACGGGCTGCTGGCGTTCGGGTTCACCGCCGGTGCGGTGGCAGGTGGGGTGCTGGCGCTGCTCGCGGTCGCGTTCACCGTGCTGGCCGGGGCCCGCGCCCGGGGTGAGGTGCTGTCCCGGCTGCGCACCCTCGGGCTGTCCCGCCGGCAGTGGCGGGGGCTGCTGCTGGTGGAGTTGGCCCCGCTGGTCGGGGTGTCGGTGCTGACCGGCGCGCTGGTCGGGGTGCTGCTGCCGGTGCTGCTCACCCCGCTGCTCGGCCTCGCCGCGTTCACCAGCGGCACACCGGTGCGGGTGGGTTTCGCCCCCGGTCCGGTCGCCGCCACGGTCGGGCTCGGCGCGGTCACGTTGGGCTTCGCCCTGGCGGTGGAGGCCCTGAACAACCGTCGGATGCGCCTCGGCGAGGTGCTCCGGCTCGGAGAGGAGAGCTGAGATGACCACGACCGCCCCGGATCCCGTCGTCCCGGACCTGGCCGACCTGCAACGCCGGGCGGCGCAGCGGGCGGCCGAACGGGCCGGCGGGCAGGACCGGCTGCGCGGGCACATCGTCTGCGACGGGCTGGTCCGGATCTTCAAGACCGAGGGGGTCGAGGTGGTCGCCCTCCAGGGGCTCGACCTGGTGATCGACCGGGGTGAGCTGGTGGCGATCGTCGGGGCCTCCGGCTCGGGCAAGTCGACGCTGCTCAACATCCTCTCCGGGCTGGACACCCCGACCGCCGGCATCGCCCGGGTCGCCGAGTACGACCTGCTGTCGCTGTCGGCCCGCCGCCGGCTGGCCTACCGGCGACGCACAGTCGGGTTCGTCTGGCAGCAGACCGGCCGGAACCTGCTGCCGTACCTGACCGCGCGGGAGAACGTGGAACTGCCGATGCGGCTGGCCCGGCGCGGCGGTGGCGGCCGGGCCCGCCGGCGGCGCGCCGACGAACTGCTGGACCTGGTCGGGGTGGGTTACTGCGCCGACCGGCGGCCCGGCCAGCTCAGCGGCGGCGAACAGCAGCGCTGCGCGGTGGCGGTGGCGGTCGCCAACGACCCGGAGGTGCTCTTCGCCGACGAGCCGACCGGTGAGCTGGACGAGGCGACAGGCGCGGAGGTCTTCGCGGCGCTGCGCACCATCAACGCCGAACTGGGGGTGACCGTGGTGGTGGTCACCCACGACCACGCCGTCGCCGACCAGGTCCGCCGCACCGTCGCGATCCGCGACGGTCGGACCGCCTCCGAGGTACGCCGCACCGCCCGGATCGGCGTCGACGGCAGCGCCGAACTGGTCAGTGAGGAGTACGCGGTGCTGGACCGGACCGGCCGGATGCAGCTACCGACGCCGTTCGTGGAGGCCCTGGCCCTGCGCGACCGGGTCCGCCTCGACCTCGCCCCGGACCACGTGCAGGTCCGCCCCGGCGACCGGACGCCGCAACCGAACGGGAGTGACGCATGAGCGAGCAGGTTTCCGTCCGGGCCGCCGACCCGGTCACCGACGAGGTCGTCCGGGTCGAGCGGGTGAGCCGGACGTTCGGCCGGGGACGGCACGCCGTGCACGCCGTCCGGGAGGTCTCCTTCACCGCCGCCCGGGGTGAACTGGTGGCGGTGCGGGGGCGTTCCGGTGCCGGCAAGACGACCCTGCTCAACCTGGTCGGCGGGCTGGACCGCCCGGACGCCGGCCGGGTGCGGGTGGCTGGGCACGACGTCACCGACGCCGGTGAGGCCGAGCTGCTGCGGCTGCGCCGGGGCACCGTCGGTTTCGTGTTCCAGACCTTCGGGCTGGTGCCGATCCTGTCGGCGGCGGAGAACGTCGGGGTGCCGCTGCGGCTGGCCCGGGTCCCGGCGGCGGAGCGCGAGGAGCGGGTGGCGGTGCTGCTGGAACTGGTGGGTCTGGGTGCCCACGCCCGACAGCGCCCGTACGAGCTGTCCGGCGGGCAGCAGCAGCGGGTCGCGGTGGCCCGCGCCCTGGCCAACGAACCCGACCTGCTGATCGCCGACGAGCCGACCGGCCAGCTCGACTCCGAGACCGGCCGGGCGATCATGGATCTGCTCCGCGCGGTGGTGCACGCCCGGGGGATGACCGCGCTGGTCGCCACCCACGACCCGACGCTGATCGAGGTGGCCGACCGGACGTTGACCCTGCGCGACGGCCGCCTGGTCGACGACTGACGTCAGAGCGGGAGTTTCATGCCCTCGTGGCTGGCGACGAAGCCGAGGCGTCGGTAGAACCGGTGCGCGTCGGTGCGGGACTTGTCGGTGGTGAGCTGCACCAGCCCGCAGCCGCGCCGCCGGGCCTGGTCGATCGCCCACGTCATCATCGCCTCACCCACCCCCTGCCCGCGCAGGTCGGCGCGGACCCGCACCGCCTCGACCAGCGCCCGTTGCGCGCCGTGCCGGCCCAGCCCGGGAATGTAGGTGAGCTGGAAGCAGCCGACCACCTCGCCGTCGCGTTCGGCCACCACCTGCTGGTTGCGCGGGTCGGCGGTGATGTCGGCGAAGGCCCGCTCGTACGCCTCGTCCACCGTGGCGTGCTCGCGGGCCCGGCCGAGCACGTCGTCGGCGAGCAGGGCCAGGATGGCGGGCAGGTCGGCGCGGACCGCCTCGCGCAGGGTCACCTCGGTCACGCCGGGCAGCCTGCCACAGCGGCCCTGGTCGATCGATGGGCGGAGGTGGCGGCCGGGGTGCAGCATGATGCGACATGGAGCCGTTGCTGCTGCCGTTCCGGTGGATCTACCGGGGCCTGGTGTACTTTGCCAACTCGCCCCGGACGCTGATCACGTCGTACCTGCTGATGATCGTGGTGGCCGGGGTGATCTACGGCCAGGTGGAGCATCGCAGCGCCGCCGACGCCGTCTGGTGGGCGGTGGTCACCGCCTCCACCGTCGGGTACGGCGACATCTCGCCGACCACCTGGCCGGGGCGGGCCCTCGCCGCGTTGCTGATCTCCACCATGGTGCTGCTGGTCATCCCCCTGATCACCGCGCACTTCGCCAGCCGCCTCATCGTCGACGACGACGCGTTCGAGCACGTCGAGCAGGAGGAGTTGAAGAACGACGTGCGGCGGATGCGGGCCCTGCTGGAGGAGTTGGCCGCCCGGCAGGGCATCGTGCTGCCGGAACCGCCACCGCCCCCGGCCCCGCCGGACCACGCGACCCTCGTCCGGCAACGACTGCGCGGACGCCGCAACCGCCGCTGACCCGTCGACCGCCCGGCCGGTGCGGCACCGTCGCCCGGCGGGACCGGCACCGTCGCCCGGCGGGGGAGTCCCCGTAGCCTGGGGGAGTGCGTCGCCCGTGGGGGTCGTCGCCCGGTCAGCGGGCGGGGCAGCGCAGCCCCTCCCGGGGAACGGTGAGCGAGATCAGGTAGGCGTCCACCGCCTCGGTGATGCAGGAGGTCTGCGGATAGGCGGTGTGCCCCTCGCCCTCCCAGGTGAGCACCCGCCCGACCCCCAGCATCTCGGCCAGCCGGGCGGTCTGCTCGTACGGGGTGGCCGGGTCACCGGTGGTGCCCACCACCACGATCGGCGGCGCACCGTCGGCCCGGCCTGTCGGGTACGGGTCCCGCCCGCCCGGCCACTCGACACAACCGAACATGCCCACCGCCAGGGCCGGCCCGAACAGCGGATACTTCTGCCGCCACTCGGACTGCAACTGGCGGATCTGGTCGACGCTGGGCTTCTCGGTCTCGTCGGCGCAGTTCACCGCGAGGTTGGCGTCGAAGAGGTTGGAGTAGCGCCCGTCCTCGCCCCGCTCCGCGTACGAGTCGGCGAGCTTGAACACGTCGGTCGGGTCACCCTCGTCGAGGCGGTCGATCGCGCGGGCCAGCTCCTCCCAGCCCGACTCCGTGTAGAGCGAGGAGATCACCGCGTAGAAGACCCACCCGGAGGTGGCCTCCCGCCCGTCGGCACCGCGTACCGGGGAGACCTTCGCCTTGTCGATCGCCGAGGTCACCGCGCCCCGGGCGTCCGGGGCGACCGGGCAGCGGCCGGCGTTCGCCGCGCACCACCTGTCGAAGTTGTCGAACGCCCGCTCGAAGCCCCGGGCCTGGCTCTCCGAACCGGCCACCAACTGCTGCCGGGGGTCGACCGCGCCGTCGAGCACCAGCGCCCGGACCCGCTGCGGGTAGAGCTGCGCGTAGGTCGCGCCGAGCAGGGTGCCGTAGGAGTAGCCGAGGTAGGTGAGCTTGTCGTCGCCGACGGCGGCCCGGACCGCGTCCATGTCCCGGGCGGCCTGCTCGGTGCCGTAGAGCGGGAGCTGGTCGCCGTACCTGTCGCCGCAGCCCCGGCCGATCCGCCGGTTGAGCGCCTGGTAGGCGTCGAAGGACTGCTGGCTGCGCGGGTCGGGGTCGTAGCCGAAGCTGGCGTCGAGGTCGGCGTCGGAGATGCACTTCACCGGGCTGGACCGGGACACCCCGCGCGGATCGAAGCCGACGATGTCGAACCGGTCGGTGACCGACGTGGGCAGCCCCCCGAACGACGGCCCGAACGACAGGTAGACGGCGGTGTCCACACCCGACCCGCCCGGCCCGCCCGGATTGATCACCAGGGAGCCGATCCGGTCCCGCTGTTTGGCCGAGCGGACCCGCAGCAGCGCGATCTCGAAGGTCTCGCCGCTGCCCGGCCCGGCGGTCGCCCCCGTGCCGGTGCCCCAGTTGCGCGGCACGGCGATCCGGGCGCACTCGTAACGCATACCGGGGGCGCCCCGGCCGACCAGGTCCTGCGCGACCTCGGGACAGGCCCGCCAGGCGGGCGCGGTGCCGGGCGCCGCCGCCGACGAGTCCTCGGTACGCGGGGCGATCGCCGGCAGGGTGCATCCGGTGACGAGCAGCGCGCCCGCGACGAACCCGGCCAGGGCGAGCCGGAACCGGCGGTGGCGACGGGCGGTGCTGGTCACCGGCGAACCTCCATGATCGGGTAGCAGTCAGGCTACGCCGGGGTGTCGACTTCCGGCGGAACGGTCGCCGCCGGATCACCCCGGAGCACCTGGTCGACGTCGAAGCGCACCGGACGGTCGAGCTGGTCGTAGCGGCAGGACCGGGGATCGCGGTCGGGCCGCCAGCGGACGAACCGGGCGGTGTGCCGGAACCGGTCGCCCTCCATCGCGTCGTAGCCGACCTCCACCACCAGCTCGGGCCGCAGCGGCACCCAGTCGAGGTTCTTGCCGCCCGTCCACCGGCTGACCCCGCCGGGGATGCGCTGGCCGCGCTCGTGGTCGCCGTGCACCCACGGGTGCTCGCCGTCGCCCTCCCGGTAGGGGGCCAGCTCGTCGAGCAGCTCCTGCCGGCGGGCCATGGTGAACGAGGCGCTCACCCCGACGTGGTGCAGCATCCCGGCGTCGTCGTAGAGGCCGAGCAACAGCGAGCCGACCACCGGACCCGACTTGTGCCAGCGGAACCCGGCCACCACCACGTCGGCGGTCCGCGCGTGCTTGACCTTGGCCATCAGCCGCTTGCCCGGCTGGTAGGGCAGGTCGGCCGGCTTGACGATCAACCCGTCCAGGCCGGCACCCTCGAACACCTCGAACCAGCGCCGGGCGGTCTCCGGGTCGGTGGTGACCTGGGTGACGTGCACCGGCGGCCGGACCCCGGCCAGCGCCCGTACCAGACGCTCCCGCCGGGCCGGGTAGGGCTCGTCGACCAGCAGCTCGTCGTCGAGGGCGAGCAGGTCGAAGGCGACGAAGTCGGCCGGGGTCGTCTCGGCGAGCAGGGCCACCCGGGAGGCGGCCGGATGGATCCGCTGGGCGAGCTGCTCGAAGTCGAGCCGGGGCTGACCGCCCGGACCGTCGCGCCGGATCACGATCAGCTCGCCGTCGACCGCGCACCGGGTGGGCAACTGCGCCCGGACCTGCGCCACCACCTCGGGAAAATAGCGGGTCATCGACTTGCCGCCCCGACTGGCCAACTCGACCTCGTCGCCGTCGCGGAAGACGATGCAGCGGAAGCCGTCCCACTTGGGCTCGTAGGTCAGGCCGGGATCGGTGGGCAGGCGGGCCACGCTCTTGGCCAGCATCGGCTCGACCGGGGGGTTGATCGGCAGGTCCACGGCGACAGTCAACCAGACGCCACCGACAGTGGTGAGGCAGATCACCGTCGGTGCCGGTCCGGCGTGTCCCCGCCCCGGGTACCGCCGGACCGGTTCGGCGGCGGCAAGAACGTGCTCGGCGAGGTGGGCAGCATCGCCGAGCTGACCGACCTGCTCGACCGGCACACCCCGCCCGACCTGGCCGACCTGCGCGAGACCGGCTGAGCCGCGTGCCGGGCTGAGGCCGCGCCCGACCCCCGCGTCCGGCCGGGGGTCGCATCCCGGCGGGTGCGCCGTCGGGAGGGCGACCGGAGGGTGGCCCGGTCACGATCGCTGCGGCACGCTCGTCGGGAACCGGGCGGCACGCGGATGCCGTCGGCGGAGCCACGGAGGCGGCATGCGGTTCGAGACGACGACCGAGATCGACGCGGACATCGACACGGTCTGGGCGGTGCAGACCGACGTCGAACGCTGGCCGGAGTGGACCGAGTCGGTCAGGACCGCCCGCCGGGGTGACGCCGGGCCGCTGGTGCTCGGGTCCACCGCCCGGCTGGAGCAGCCCCGGCTCCGGCCGACGTCCTGGCGGGTCACCGAGATCGACCCGCCGCGCCGTTTCGTCTGGGAGTCGACCACCCCGGGGGTACGCAGCCGGGGCGAGCACCTGATCGTCCCGCTGCCCGACGGCCGGGTCCGGGTGGAGTTGGCCCTGGAGTTCACCGGTCCGCTCGCCAGGCCGGCCGGTTGGCTGGGCGGCCGGCTGGTGCGCCGCTACCTGCGGCTGGAGGCCGACGGCCTGCGACGGCACTGCGAAGCCGGCTGAGCCCCGGCGGGGCGGCACCGGCCGGCCGCCACCCGCCGGGCCTGCACCGCCTGTCGGGTCGCCGGTCGACGGCACCGGCCCTAGGCTGGGTACGACCCTGGGGAGGCGCGGTGTCCGAGTTGACGTACCCCGAGGTGGGGGCGACCCGGGGCGGGTCGCTGCCGGCGGGCTACCACCACCTGCGACACCGGTCCGCGCTGCCGCCCGGCAGCTTCCCGGTCGCCGCCGAGGCCGTGCTGAGCTGGCGGCTGCACCGGGCGGCCGGGGTGCGGATGCGCACCGACGCGGTGCGGGCCGCGCCCGGCGTACGGGTCACCCCGGGACTCGGAGTGGGTCCGCTGCGGGTGTGGGGGCCGTGCGAGGTGGTCTGGGTGGTCGACGGCGACCGGGAGGCCGGCTTCGGCTACGGCACCCTGCCCGGCCATCCGGAACGCGGGGAGGAGGCGTTCCTGGTCCGCCGCGACGCCGACGGCGCGGTCAGTTTCGAGGTCACCGCGTTCAGCCGGCCGGACCGTTGGTTCATGACAGCCGCGGGGCCCGCCGGTCGCGCCGTCCAGCACGGGTACGCCCGCTGGCTGGCCCGCACCCTGCGCCGCCTCACCCGGTAGCCGCCACGACATGATCAACTCAACATCGGCCGGATAGCGGTATCCGCCCGCGCCGATACCGCTACCTCGGCGACATGCCCCACCGGCCTCACCCCGGGCGGGTCAGAAGCGGGCGAAGGAGCGGATCGGCATCCGGGGGCCGAACCGGGGTGCCTGGATGCCGGCGGCGGCCAGCAGCAGGCAGACCCGCCCCCGGTGGCCCCGGAACGGGGCGAGCAGGTCGAGCATCCGGGCGTCGTCGCCGCGCGCCTCACCTGCCAGCGCCCAGGCCACCGTGTTCGGCACGTGGTAGTCGCCGACGCTCACCGCGTCCGGATCGCCGTAGGCGACCCGGACCACCTCGGCGGCGGTCCACGGGCCGATGCCGGGGATCGCGGTGAGTCGCCGGGTCGCCTCGGCGCTGTCGACGCAGCGTTCCAGCCGGTCGGCCAGGGCGGCGGCCCGGCGCAGCGTCTCGGCCCGGCGCTGCTCCACGCCGAACGGGTGGAACACCCAGTACGGGGCCGCCGCGACGGTCGCCGCGTCGGGCGGCAACAGCAGCGGCTGGAACGGCCCCGGCGCGGGCTCGGCGAAGTGCCGCACGGTCGCCGCGTACGCCCGGTACGCCTCCGTGCCGGTGACCTTCTGTTCGAAGACGGCGCGCAGCACCCGGGGGAAGACCTGGCCGGTGGCGGGCATCCGCAGCCCCCGGTGCCGGGCGGCCAGCTCGGCCACCAGCGGGTGGGCGGTGGACAGCTCGGCGAACCCGGTCAGGTCGTCACGCAGACCGGCGACGGCGTCGGCGCGGTCGACCACCCAGTCGGCGCCCGGCCCGTGCCCCTCGGCCAGCAGCTCGCCCGCCTCCGGGCGCAGGGCCAGGGTGGCCGGGCCGGCCGGGGTGCGGGTGGCCCACCAGAAGGTGCCGGCGACGATCCGCGCACACGGGTCGTACGGGCTGAAGGTGAGGGCCCGGACCGACGCGGTCAGCCGGTAGTCGGCCGGCGGTCGCAGCACCCGGCGCACCGCCGGCTCGTCCCAGGTCACCAGGCCACTGTGCCATGGGCCCGGGGGACGGGCAGCCCGGCCCCGTACCGCCGAGGAGGGTGACCGGGGCGGAAACGGACGACACCGCCGACGCCCTGCGCGTCGGCGGTGTCTCCATCCCGGAGCGGACCGGCCGCCCGAGCGGCCGTGGGTGCGGGGTTGGGGGGACCTTCGGTGGCGCGCGCCCGCTGGCGTGTGGCGCGTCCACCGCCCTCGTCCGTTCCGGGGGTCTGGTGGGGGAGGTTCCGGCGGGTGGGTACCGCGACGCCGGCCCGACCAGGGTCCGGCGTCGCGGCCCGGACCGTTCGACGCTGCCGGTACGTCGACGGTCCCGATCCGTGACGGTGGC
Source organism: Micromonospora cynarisoli (assembly GCF_030518815.1). Taxonomy (NCBI): domain Bacteria; kingdom Bacillati; phylum Actinomycetota; class Actinomycetes; order Micromonosporales; family Micromonosporaceae; genus Micromonospora; species Micromonospora cynarisoli. The sequence continues at coordinate 6,690,362 of NZ_CP130426.1, forward strand.
CGGTCGCGCCCTCCCCGGCTGCGACCGGCCACCGGGTTCCGGCTGGCGCAGGATCAGTAGGTGTAGTCCCCGCCGCTGCTCGATCCGCCCGAGTCGCCGGCCGCCGGCGGGGCGACCGCCTTCGGGGTGCCGGTCGGCAGGCAGGTCAGGTTCTTCTTGCCGTTGGGGTCGACCACGAACCAGGTGCCACCGACGCCCTGGCCCTTCCACTGGCCCGGCTTCTTGTCACCGATGTAGCGGTAGACCGGCCAGCCGCCGATGGTGATCTGGCGGGTGCCGTCCTGGCGGGTGACGGTGCCGACCTTGTCGTCGGAGACGCCCTGCAACTGCGGGTTGCCGTCGGTCAGCGCGGGCGGCCAGACCTGCGCGCACTTGTCGACGCAGTTCGACGACGGCGGATCGTCGGAGTCCTTGTCGAAGCGGTAGAGGATGAAGCCCTCCTGGTCCACCACGACCTTGCCCATCCGGGCGATCTTCTTGCCGACGAGTTCGTCGGTCAGTTGGACGTTGGCCGGAGGCGGCGCCTGGTCGGCGGCGGGGGCGCCGGAGGGGCCGGGGGAGGCCGAGGAATCCGGCTCGACCGACGCGGTGGGCTCGGCCGCGGCGACGGCGACCGGCTCGGCGGCGCTGGAGTTCGCTCCGTCGTAGCCCGCGGGAGCGCAGGCCGTAAGTGCGACCACCGCGCTCGCGACGATGACGGTCGTCCGCTTGATCTTTGCCACGTGCCCTCCTCATTCTTGGCAGTTCACCGAGTAGTACGGAGCGTCCACTGTCAAGGTTGAACGATCGACAGTGGGCCATTTCACATCGCCGTCGTTGAACCGTTCCGGCCGGCCGTACGTGTGCGCGAGCAGAGGCACCCCTGCGCCCGGAAAGCCGAAACGGCGTCGGCCCGCAGCGGGCCGACGCCGTTTCCGACGGAAGGTGTCTCAGGGCACGACGGTGACCAGCGGGCTCGCCACGCCGTTGGCGTCCACCGACTGCACCTGCAACTTCGCGATGTCACCGCGCGGCGCCGAGGTCGACGCCTCCAACTGGAGATCCTGCGGGTTGGCCGTGGTGCCGTAACCCGTCCCCGGCACCGCCCAGGTGGAGACCACCTCGGTCGTGTCGTTCTTGCGGACCACCACCAGCCGGCAGGTGCGCGGGCCGGGCAACCGGGTCAGGTTGAACCCGATCCAGGTGCCGTACTCCTTGCTGTCCAGCCACATCGTGGTCTTCACACCGGTGCTGCCGTCGGTGGCGTCGAACTGGTCGCCCTCGATCTCGGTGCCACCCACCGCCGGCCCCGACCGGGTCGGCTGCGGGCTCGCCGGCCCGTCCACCGGGGTGGACCGGCTCGGCCCGGCGACCACCGGACCGTCGCCGCCGCCCGTACCGCCGAGGGTGGCGACCCCGATGCCGCTGAGCGCACCGACCGCCACCACCGCGGCGGCCATCGTGAGCACCTGCCGGAACCGCGCCTTGCGCCGGTGGGTCCGGACCGCGACCAGGGTACGGTCCAGCAGCCGCGGGTCCGTCGCGGTCTGCTCCATCGCCATCATCGTCTCGCCGTCGATGTCGGAGAGCAGCCCCACCACCGGGACCATCGTCTCCAGCTCGGCGGCGCAGGCCCAGCAGGTGGCGAGGTGTTCCTCGAACCGTTCGGTGTCCTGCACGTCCAGGACGCCGAGCGCGTACGCGGCGACGTCCATGTGGTCCGCCCGGCTCATTCCGTCACCCCCCTCTCCTGTAGGGCCGTGCGCAGCGCGCGCAGCGCGTAGTAGACCCGCGACTTGGCGGTGCCCAGCGGCAGGCCCAACTCCTCGGCCGCCTCCGGCACCGTCCGCCCGCGGAAGTACGTCGCCACCAGGATCTCCCGGTGCGACTGACTCAGCGTACGCAGGGCGTCCGCCACCGTCATGGTGCGCAGCACCCGGTCGGTGCTGTCCGCCTCGGCGAACGCCGTCAGATCCCGGTCGTACGTCTCCGGCGGGCGGGCCTGCTCGCTGCGGTGCTCGTCGATGGCGATCCGCCGGGCCACGGTGACCAGCCAGGGCCGCAGCGAGCCCTGCCCCTGCACGCCCAGCCGGTGCGCGTTGCGCCAGGCCCGCAGCAGCGTCTCCTGCACGATGTCCTCGGCGCGTTGCCGGTCACCACCGGTCAGCCGCATCACGAACATCAGCAGCGGGCCGGCGTGCTCGGCGTAGAGCAGCCGGACCAGCTGGTCGGAGTGGCTCGCCTCGGGCGTCGCGGCCGGGGCCTGGTGCCGCCCGGGCGCCGATCGCGGGGTCACCGGGCCATTCTGGCGATCGGTGGGACCGGCGTCGACCCCCCGGCTGGACCTCGACGCACGCGACTGCGGCTGGGCCCGGGCGAACATCCACCCTGGCCTGGCCAGTTCACCGTGCAAGCCGGCCGCGACCGCACTCATCCAGACCTCCTGCTGTCCACCGACATCAGCGGGCCCATGGGGAGGGCGCCGACCGTTGATACGGACCGCTCTTCCCAGCGGATCAACGACGGACCGAAAAAATTCCGGGCGGCGGCGGCAACGAGTCGGTGGCGTCCGCGTCGGTGACCACGGCGGCACCGGCGACGAACCGCTCCAGCTCGGCACCGGTCAGCACCCGGCCCGGGAACCAGTCCCCGGCCGCGCGTCGGGTCAGCTCCGGCACCGGCGGCTCGACCCGCCCGGCCACCAGCACCAGGTTGCCGTGCCGCCGCCCGCGCAGCACGGCCGCGTCGCCGACCAGGGCGGCCCGGGGCAGCACCTGACGGACCGTCGCCACCTGGGCACGGGTGTGCCGCAGCGGCGGCCCGTCGGCCAGATTGGCCAGGTACCAGCCGGTCGGCGCGAGCACCCGGGCCACCTGCGCGACGTACTCCGCGCTGGTCAGGTGGGCCGGGGTACGCGCGCCGGCGAAGACGTCGGCGACCACCACGTCGTACGACGCGTCGCGGCTGGACTCCAGGGTGGCACGGGCGTCGGCGACGCGTACCTTCAGCCTCGGGTCGGCCGGCCAGGGCAGCTCCCGCCGGACCAGCTCCACCAGCGCGCCGTCCACCTCGGCCACCCGCTGCGTCGACCCGGGCCGGGTCGCCTGGACGTACCGGGGCAGGGTCAACGCGCCGCCGCCCAGGTGCAGCACCCGCAGCGGCGCACCCGGCGCGGCGATCAGGTCGAGCGCCGCGCCGAGCCGTCGGACGTACTCGAACTCCAGGTGGGTCGGGTCGGTCAGGTCCACATGCGACTGCGGCGCGTCGTCGAGCAGCAGCGTCCACGAGCGCGGCCGGTCCTGGTCCGGCACCAGCTCCGCCCGGCCGGTCGACACGTCCACCACGATCCGGTCGTCACCCCGACGGCGGCCCATCAGCGCCTCCCGCCGCTGCGGCTGGCCATGGTCAGCGCCCGGTGCAGCAGCCGCGCGTCGCCCAGCATCCCGCGCAGCCGCCGTTCCAACCCGGCGATCGGCACCAGGTTCTGCGGCGCGCGCGGGTCCTTGTACGGCGACGACGCGAACCGGGGCAGGGTGACCAGCGACAGGTCGGCCAGCGCGACCGCCTCCTGCGGTTCGAGGTCCGGCGAGCACTCCAACCTGACGATCCCGGCCCAGGGCGCACCCACGGTCACCGGCAGCCGCAGGTACCACGACCAGCCACCCCAGGCGGTGCCCAGCCGGAACACCGGGGACCGCTGCCCGGAACCCAGCCCGGTGACCACGGCGGTGAGCCGGGCGTCGAGATACTGGCTGTGCTGCGTCTTGATGTAGCCCAGGGTGCGCGGCAACTGCCGGCGGGCCCGCAGCGGACCGTCCACCACCAGCAGGTCCCCGTCGGTGCGGGCGGCGTCCGAGACGGCCACCTCCAGGGCGGTCAACGGGGCCTGCACCGCCGCCGGCAGCTTGCTCAGCTCACCGCTGCCGCCGACCCGGTGCACCGGGTAACGCACCTGCCCGCAGGTCACCTCCTGCGCCGACGGGCTTGCGGTGAAAAGCCCGCGCCCCACCCGCGCCCCGGCCAGCTCCGCCGCGCCGCGCTCCAGGTCGCAACGGACCACCCCGGCCGCGTACGAGGCGGCGATCCCCGGGTACGACGCACCGTCCTCCTCGGCCGTCCACACGCTGGCGTCGATCCGGCGCACCCCGTCGACGAGCAGCACCACGTCCGGAGCGGCCACCCCGGCCCGGGGGCCGATCGCCCGCCAGTCCACCGCCGACAGTTCCACGTCGGTGTCGACCTGGGTGCTGCTCGGCGCGACCGGCCCACCCGGTGTCGCCTCGAACGACGCCCCGTAGGACGGGTCCCAGGCATCCACGAAGAGCTGCGGCCCGGTCACGTCACCGCCCCACGAACCGACGCCCCACCGGGGCTCCGCTGCGCTGCGCTCCTCGCGCTCACGGGTCGGACCTTTCGTTCGCGGCTGCGGGGCTCCGCTGCGCTGCGCTCCTCGCGCTCACGGGTCGGACCTTTCGTTCGCGGCTGCGGGGCTCCGCTGCGCTGCGCTCCTCGCGCTCACCGGGCCCGCCTTTCGTTCGCGGCTGCGGGGCTCCGCTGCGCTGCGCTCCTCGCGCTCACCGGCCGGTCCGTTCGACGTGGGCCGTGCGGGCGTCCTTGCGGACCTCGAAGCGCACCGGGATGCGCTCGGCCAGCGCCGGCACGTGGGTGACCACGCCTACCATCCGGTCGCCCCGGGCGGCCAGGCTCTCCAGGGTGGCGGCGACGATGTCCAGGGTGGCCGCGTCGAGGGTGCCGAACCCCTCGTCCAGCACGATCGACTCCAGGCTGGCCGCCGTGGTGGACATCCCGGCGAGTTGCTCGGACAACGCCAGCGCCAGGGCCAGCGACGCCTGGAACGTCTCCCCGCCGGACAACGTCCGTACCCCCCGGCGCAGCCCCGCGTCGTGGTGGTCGACCACGAAGAACTCGCCCTTGTCGTGGACCAGGTCGTACTGCCCCTGGGACAGCTCCCGCAGGATCCGGGAGGCCCCGTCGACCAGCAGGTCCAGCGCCTCGGCCAGCAGCCACCGTTCGAAGTTGTTGGCCCGCAGGTGCCCGGCCAGCGCCCGCGCCGTCCGCGCCTGCCGCTCGTGTTCGGCGCGTTGTTCCCGCAGCTCGACGGCCTGCGCCCGGCGTTCGGTGATCCGCCGCAGGTCGGCTTCGGCCCGCTCGGCGGCCACCGCCACCGCCTGCGCCGGGTCGTCGGCGGGGGGCAGCCCGGCGGCGCTGAGCAGGCCACCGATGCGTTCCTCCACCGCCTCGGCGGCCGACCGTGCCTCGGTCACCGCGGCGACCAGCCCGTCCCGGTCGGCGCGGCGCTGCCGGGCCTGCGCGCCGGCCCACTGCACCAGGGCCGCCCAGGCGGCTGCCACGTCGTCCCGGTCGGTGGCCGGCGGGCCGAACCGGGCCAGCCCGTCCCGGGTGGTGTCGAAGTCCCGCCAGGCGGCCCGCAACCGCTCCTCGGCGGTGTCCGCCGCGCCCCGGGCCCGGCGGGCGGCGTCCCGACCGGTGCGCACCGCCACCGCCGCCTCGTCCAGCGCCTGCCGCAGCCGGGCGTGCTCGGCGAGCTGGTCGCGCACCGCCGCCGGAGCGGCCGCCCCGGCGAGCTGCCCGGTCAGCTCGGTCAGCCGGCCGCGCAACTGGTCGTGCTGGGCCCGTAGCCGCACCAGCGTCCGCTCCTGCTCCCGGGCCGCCGCGTCCCGCTCGTCGACCAGCGCCAGCGCGGCCTTGCTGGCCGCCCGCGCCGCCTTGCCGGCGGCGGTCGCCGCGGCCACCGCCGAACCGGCAGGCACCGCCGGCACCCGGGGCACCTGCTGCTCGCAGACCGGGCAGGTCGCGCCGTCGACCAGGTGCGCCCGCACCGCGACCGCCTGGTCGACGGTCTTGGCCTCCTCGTGGGCCCGGAACGCCGCCTCCAACTCGGCCTCGGCCCGCGCCGCCGCCTCCCGGGCCGCGCCGAGGGCCGTCGCCGCCGCGTCGTGCCTGACCTGCGCCGCCTCCAGCGCCGCCCGGACCGTGTCCGCCTCGCCGGTCAGCCGTTCCGCGTCGGCGTGCGCCCGCAGCAGCAGCCGCAGGGCGCTCTCGTCGCCCGCGCCGGCCAGCTCGCCGCGCAGCTTCTCCTCCTGCTCCTCGGCCAGCGCCACGGTGCGGGCCGTCGCGTCGACCGCCTCCCGTGCCGTGCTCACCGCGCGGGCCACCTCGGCCACCCCGGCCGGGGCGCGCACCCCGGCCAGCCCGGCCAGGTCGGCGTCGAGCGCGGCCAGCGCCGCCGTCGCCTCGCGCGCCGTCGCCCGGGCCCGCTCCCGCTCCGGTACGGCCGCCGCGACCGCCGCCGACAGCTCCCGCACCCGGTCGACCCGGTCCGCCGCGGCGGTCAGCGTCTCGTCGTCGACGTCGGTCAACCCGGCGAGCATCCGGGCGACCGCCTCCAGCTTCGCCTCGGCCTGCCCGGCCCGTTCGGTGGCCCGCTTCTGCACGTTCTCGTAGACGCCGAGGCCGAGCAGGTTGACCAGGATCTGCTGCCGGGTGGCCGGCTTGGCGTGCAGGAAGTCGGCGAACTGCCCCTGCGGCAGCACCACGCACGAGGTGAACTGCTCGTACGGTAGCCCGACCGCGTCCAGCACGGCAGCGTCCATCTCGGCCGGGGTGCCGGCCAGCACCTCGCCCAGGTCCTCCGGGCTGAGCCCGGTGTCGAGCTTGGTCACGTCGAACCCGGGCGGCATCAGTTGCAGCCCGGCGTTGGCGGTCTTGACCGCGCCCCGGCCGTCGCGGCGGACCACCCGGGTCGCCACGTACCGGTCGCCGGCCGACTCGAAGACCAGCCGGACCCGGGCCTCCACCGCCGAGGGGGCGAGCGCGTTGGCCAACCCCCGCGCGCCGCCCCAGCGGGGCACCGCGCCGTAGAGGACGAAGCAGATCGCGTCGAGCACTGTCGACTTGCCCGAACCGGTCGGCCCGACCAGGGCGAAGAAGTCGGCGTCGGTGAAGTCGACGGTGGTCTCGTCGCGGAAGACGGTGAAGCCGGCCAGGTCCAGCCGCATCGGTCGCATCAGCGCTCCACCTCCTCCAGCAACTCGTCGAAGAGGTCCCGGACCTCGTCGTCCTCGTGCCCCCGGCTGTCCAGGTAGTCCGCGAACAGCTCGCGGGGCGACCGGCCGGCCCGCTGGGCGACCCGGGTGCCGCTGCCCGGCGTCGGCAGCAGCTCGGGATCGATGCGGATCTCCAGCGCGCGGGGGAACAGCTCCTGCACCTCCTCCCGCAGCCCGGCCCGGGGCTGTTCCCGGACGAACACCCGCAGCCAGCCCTCCGGCGGGTCCGCCGCGGCCAGTTGGGCGAGGGTGCCGCGTACCGTGCGCAGCGGCACCGCCGCCGACACCGGCACCTCCCGGATGCGGGCGGCCGAGGTCGCGCCCACCTCGACCAGCGTCACCGAGCAGACGTTCTCCTGCTCGCCGAAGTCGACCGCGATCGGGCTGCCGCTGTAGCGGATCGGGCACGGCCCGATCACCCGCTGCGACCGGTGCAGGTGCCCCAGGGCCACGTAGTGCGCGGTGCCCGGGAAGACCGACGCGGGCACCGCGTACCCGAGGACGGTGTGCGCGTCGCGCTCGCCGCCGCCGGTGCTCGCCCCGACCACGGTGAGGTGGGCGGTGACCAGGTGCACCCGGTCCGGCTCGGTGAACCCCTCGGTCAGCTTCTCCAACACCCGGCCGAGGTGGTCGGCGTACGTCTGGGTGGCCTCGGCGGCGGTCAGCTCGTACATCTCCACCGCGCGGACGGCGTACCGCTGGGACAGGAAGGGCAGCGCGGCGAGCTGCCAGCGTTCGCCACCGGCGGTGACCCCGTCGACGACGTGCTCGGCCGGATTATCCCGGACCCCGCCGCGCAGGGTGATGCCGGCCGCCTCCGCCCAGGGCCGCAGCGCGTCGAGGGCGTTGCCGTTGTCGTGGTTGCCGCCGATCGCCACCACGTCGGCCCCGGTCCGCCGCAGCGCGGTCAACGCCCGGGTGACCAGCCGGGTCGCCTCCGGGCTGGGGGCGGCCGTGTCGTAGAGGTCACCGGCGACGATGACCAGGTCGGGGCGTTCGGCGTGGGCGATCTCGATGACCCCGGCGAGCACCTGCTTGTGCTCCTCGGCCCGGGACTGTCCCTTGAGCACCTTGCCGACGTGCCAGTCGGAGGTGTGCAGGATCTTCATGGCGGCCGGCCCCCTAGAACGGAATGTCGTCGTCGACGCCGCCCGAGCCGACAACGGCGAACGGGTCGATCGAGCCGGTGATCGAGCGCAGCGTCTCCGACGGGGCCCGGCCGGCCTCCGACACCCGGGTCGCCCACGCCGGGAAGGGGAACTCCAGGCAGAGCGGGACCGGGATGTCGGGCTGGTTGACGAACATGGTGCCCGGCTTGGCCAGCAGGGCGCGTTGCCGCTGGGCCGGCGGCAGGAAGCCGTACTCCGGGCGGGACGCCTCGGCCGGGTCGAGCCGGCCCACCACCCGGATCGCCGAGTTGGTGACGATCCGCCGTTCGACCTCGCTCGCCGTCTGCTGCGCGCCGACCAGGATCACCCCGAGCGAACGGCCCCGCTCGGCGATGTCGAGCAACACCTCCTTGATCGGGGAGGAGCCCTCGCGGGGGGCGTACTTGTTCAGCTCGTCGAGGACGACGAAGAGCAGCGGCTTGGCGGTGCCGGCCTTCTCCTTGCGTTCGAACTCGCCGCGCAGCGTCACGCCGACCACGAAACGCTGCGCGCGGTCCGGCAGGTTGTGCAGGTCGACGACGGTGACCTGGGCGCTCTCGGCGGTGTTGATGGAGTGCGGGCGGCGGGTGGCCAGGTCGCCGCGGATCAGCCGGCCGAGGTCCTTCTTGCTGCCGATCAGCCGGCGGGCGAACGCGTTGACCGTGCCCAGGCCGACCGCGCTGCCGGCCCAGTCACCCCGGGTCTCGTCGTCGTTGAGCTGCTCGACGATGTGGTCGACCAGGTCGGCGTAGGAGCCGAGGCGCACCCCGTCGACGCTGACCCCACCGTCGGCGGGCTGGGCGTAGCGGGCCAGGTGGGCGGTGACCGAGTGGACGACCATCGTGTACTGCTGGCGTTCGTCGTCGGCGTCGGCGAAGACGTACGGCAGGAGGCGGTCGGCGCAGAACTCGCTCAGCGTCCAGTAGAAGGCGTCGACGCCGGTGAGCCGGCTGCTCACGTCGGGGGTGCCGGAGGCGTCGCCGACCCGGGGCGGGGCGTACACCCGGACGTCGGGGAACGCGCCGGCGGCCAGCCCCAGCCTGGCGTACGCGGCCCGGGTGGTGTCGTCGAGACGGGCGTTGGGGTGATCGAGGAAGAGCAGGTCCTCGCCCTTGACGTTGAAGATGAGCGCCTTGGCGTTGACCGCGTCGCCGCCGAGCACCCCGGAGCGGAACACCGAGTAGAGCAGGAAGGTGGCGAAGCTGGTCTTGGTGGCGACCCCGGAGATGCCGGAGATCGACACGTGTGCGCCCCGGCTGCCGTCGAGGAAGTCGGCGTTGAGGTAGACCGGGACGCCGTCGCGGCCCATCCCCATCGGGATGCGCCGTTCCATCCGGTCGAAGTGCAGCGCGCGGGCGCGGGCGTCGCCCTCGGCCCGGTGCACGGTGGCGCCCGGTGCGGGCGGCACGTACAGCTCGGGGTCGACCCGGGTGGTGGTGATCTCGGCGGCCTCCTGCACCTGGGCCGGGAGGGTGCCGTCGGCGATGGCGAAGACGTCCGACTCGAACTGGGCGCCCTCGTGCCGGGCGCGGACCTGGGTGACCACCCCGGCGATGGTGACCGGCTCGCGGTCGGGCAGGTCGCGCCGGGTGACCACGACGTCGTCGAGCTGGAGGTAGCTGCCCGGCGAGACGGCCGTCCAGAACTGCAACGGGGTGGCGTCGGCGGTGCCGAGCACCCGGCCGACGGGCTCGCCGGGGCTGTCGATCCGGCCGTCGGTCCGGTCGTCGGTCATCCGCGGGCTCCGGTCAGCTGGTCGTCTCGGTCAGGGCGCACGCCCTGCATCCTGCCCGAGGAGTGCGACAGGTTGCCACGCGACGCGGCGGCGGCCACCGCCGGACCGCCGATCCGGCCGCCGGCCCGGCCGTCCGGACGCCGATTCCGTGACCGCACGGCAGGGGCCCGTCACCGACGGTGGATGTTTCGGCTGCCGGTGGCGATGTTTGGGCAGGTGGTGGGGCATCCCGGAAACCCGGCCAAAAAAATCCGCGGCGGAGGCGTTACAGATACCGGCCGGTTGGGCTCAGAATAGCCACAGCTGATATCGAGGATCTTCTGTTCTTCGATGTTGGTCGTCACGTCCGTAACCTGCGGACACGTGACCGGCCCACGGTCCACCACCGTCGGGTCGTCGTCAGTCGGCACCCTCCCGACTGTCCCTGTGGAGGCAGAACCCCCATGCGTCGAACCCCCCTGCTGAGCGGCCTCGCCACGGCCGCTCTCCTGGCCACCGCCGTCACGGTGCCCACCGCGGCCACCGCCGCGCCCGCCGCCGATCCGTTCGCCCGCGCGGTCGCCCAGCTCAAGGCCCACTCCGGTGCCGGCCTCGCCGCCGACGGGCAGACGTTCACCCCGCGCAACGTGGTGACCGACGCCGACGGCACCGAGCACGTCCGGCTCAACCGCTACTCCGACGGCCTGCCCGTCCTCGGCGGCGAGGTGGTCGTCCACCTCGGCAAGGGCGACTCCTGGCGCGGCGTCACCCACGGCCTCGCCGCCGCCCCGCAGCGCGCCCCGAAGGCCGCGCTCAGCGAGGCCGCCGCCGGCAAGATCGCCTACGCCGCGTCGACCGCCGCCGGCCGCTCGGTCGCGGGCGCGCAGCTGGTCTTCGACGCCGGTGCGACCGCGACCGCCCTCGCCTACGAGGTGGTGGTGGCCGGCACCCACGCCGACGGCACCCCGAGCGAGCTGCACGTGCTGGTGGACGCCACCACCGGCGCGGTCCGCGACTCGTGGGACGGCGTGCAGCGGGAGGGCACCGGCAACACCTACCACTCCGGCACGGTCTCGGTCGGCAGCAACCTCTCCGGCAGCACCTACCAGCTCGCCGACCCGGCCCGGGGCAACCACCGCACCTACGACCTCAACGGCAAGACCAGCGGCACCGGCACCCTGGTCACCAGCACCAACAACGTGTTCGGCAACGGCACCCTGAGCAACCGGCAGACCGCCGCCGCCGACGCCGCCTTCGGCGCGCAGAAGACCTGGGACTACTACAAGAGCGCGCACGGCCGCAACGGCATCCGCAACGACGGTGTCGGCGCGTACAGCCGGGTGCACTACAGCAGCAACTACGCCAACGCCTTCTGGCAGGACTCCTGCTTCTGCATGACCTACGGCGACGGCGGCTCCGGCTGGTACCCGCTCACCTCGCTGGACGTGGCCGGCCACGAGATGACCCACGGCGTCACCAGCAACACCGCCGGGCTGCGGTACAGCGGCGAGTCGGGCGGCCTCAACGAGGCCACCAGCGACATCTTCGGCACCCTCGTCGAGTTCTACGCGGCCAGCGCCAAGGACCCGGGGGACTACCTGATCGGGGAGAAGCTGCGCAGCACCGGCACCCCGCTGCGCTACATGGACAAGCCTTCCAAGGACGGCAAGTCGGCGGACTGCTGGAGCAGCTCGGTGGGCGGCCTGGACGTGCACTACTCCTCGGGCGTGGCGAACCACTTCTTCTACCTGCTCGCGGTGGGTAGCGGCACCTCGTCGTACGGCACCAGCACGACCTGCAACGGCACCACGGTCGCCGGCATCGGCAACACCAAGGCCGGGGCGATCTGGTACCGCGCGCTGACCCGCTACATGACCTCCACCACCAACTACAAGGGCGCCCGGACGGCGACCCTGTCGGCCGCGACCGACCTGTACGGTGCGACCAGCACCGAGTACAAGGCGGTCGCCGCCGCCTGGGCGGGCGTGAGCGTCAGCTGACCCCCGGGTCGGCGTCGACACGCCGACCCTGGACGTCCCGACGCGCGGGGCGTGGGCACACCGACCGGGTGGCCCACGCCCCGTGCCGTGTCCGGGGGACGCGACCCGGTTCAGCCGGCGGGCGCGGCCCCGGCGGAGTCGACGCCGGGCGCGTCGCGGGCGTACCGCAGCATGAGTACGCCGTCGGTGGCGGCCAGCGTGTGCCGCAGTGGCAGCGACCGGGGCGGGCTGGCCGGGCCGGCTGTGATCCGCCCCGGGCCGGCCCCGGCCAGCAGCGGGGCGACGGTGATGCAGAGTTCGTCGACGAGGTCGGCGGCGGTGAGCGCGCCGAACAGGTGCGGGCCGCCCTCGCAGAGCAACTGCCCCAGCCCCCGCCGGCGCAGCGCGGCCAGGCCGGCGGCGAGGTCGACGTCGTCCCGCCCGACCCGGACCAGGTCGACGATGTCGGTGAGGCCCGCTGGCGCGACCGCCGTCCCGGTGGTCAGCACGACCGGGCGCACCGGCGCGTCGGCGAACGCCGCCTGGGCCGGGTCGAGCCGCAGCGACCGGGAGACGACCGCAAGCGTCGGGTACTCGGCCAGGCCGTGCGCGCGTCGCCAGGCCCGGCGTTCGGGGCTGAGCCGCACCGCCCGGTAGCCCTCGTGCCGCAGCGTGCCGGCGGCCACCAGCAGCCCGTCGCAGAGCATCCGGAGCAGGCCGAAGACCCGCTTGTCCGGCGCACCGGAGAGGCCGGCGGAGTAGCCGTCCAGGGTGACCGCGCCGTCCGCGCTGGACACGAAGTTGACCCGTAGCCGGGGAGTGTCGGCGCGGGCGTAGAGCGCGGTCAGCGCGGCGTCGTCCAGCGGCCCGTCGGCGGGCGTGGGCCAGATCCGCCGGATCGGGATTCCGACGCTCATTCGCCGGCCGGACCGGTGACCGGAGGGGTGGGTGCGGGGGTACGGTGCTGACAGTCGCACCACTTCCGGCCGGGGCAGTCGTCGTGCCGCCGCTGTCGGCACGCTCGGCAGATCATGCCGGCAGCCTATGCGGTGGGTGGAGGGGGCAGCATGTCACGTCAGATCTTCCAGCTGAAGGTGTCCCTCACCGGGGTCCGCCCGTCGGTCTGGCGGCGGGTGCTGGTCCCCGGCGGTTACACCCTGGACCGGCTGCACCGGGTGGTGCAGCACGCGATGGGCTGGCGGGACTGCCACCTGCACGTGTTCGACATCGACGGGGTGCAGTACGGCGAGCCCGATCCGGACGCCGAGCCGGTGGTCCGCGACGAGCTGGACGTCCGGCTGGACGCGGTGGCCGGCAAGGGCAGCCGGTTCGGTTACGTCTACGACTTCGGCGACTGGTGGGAGCACGACCTGGTGGTGGAGGACGTCCTCGCCGCCGACCCGGACGGGCGTTACCCGAGCTGCCCGCAGGGTGCGCGGGCCTGCCCGCCGGAGGGCGTCGGCGGCCCGGCCGGGCAGCTCCTGCTGCTGGCGGCGCTCGGGGATCCGCACCATCCGGAGCATGCCACGATGCGGGACTGGGTGGGCCCGGGGCACGACCCGGCGGCCTTCGACGCGGGCCTGGCGACCACCCTGCTGCGCCGCTTCTGCTGATCTCCGTCGACGCCGGGTCATCACGTCAGGCGGGGTAAACGCGATAGCTGGTAACGATCTGGGAACGCTCCCAACGGTCTATTGACACCCCCGACACCTCCCGGCAATCTCATGGGAGCGTTCCCAAGGGCGTGGCGCGGATCACCCGCGACCACCTCCGACCGACCGGCGATCACCACCGGGCCGGCCGGGACGTGCGACAGCACCCCCCACCACACCCACCCAGCCTCACCATCGAAAAGGGGTCAGGATGAGCGTCACCACGCGGCGTACCCGTTTCGCGGTCGCCGCCCTGGCCGCAGTCACCGCCATCGGCGGTCTCGCGGCCTGCGGCAAGGACGACGAGCCGAAGGAGTCCGGCGGCAAGCCCAGCAAGCTGGTCGTCGACACCTTCGGTGAATTCGGATACGACGAGATCGTCAAGCAGTACGAGAAGGACACCGGCATCAAGGTCGAGCTGCGCAAGACCGCGCAGCTCAACGAGTACCGGCCGAAGGTGGTCCGGGCGCTGGCCACCGGCAAGGGCGCGGCGGACGTGACCGCGCTCGAAGAGGGCATCCTCAACGAGTTCAAGACCAACCCCGCGAACTGGGCCGACCTGACGCCGCTGATCGCCGACCACAGCAAGGAATACCTGCCGTGGAAGTGGGAGCTGGGCAAGGCGGCGGACGGCCGGCTGATCGGCCTGCCGACCGACGTCGGCAGCCTCGGCGTCTGCTACCGCAAGGACCTGTTCGCCGCGGCCGGGCTGCCGACCGAGCGGGACCAGGTAGCGGCGCTCTGGCCGGACTGGAACGCCTTCATCGAGACCGGCAAGAAGTACCGCGCGGCCACCAACAAGGGCCTGATCGACTCGGCCACCACCGCGGCCAGCGCGGTCATGGTGCAGCAGGGCGGTGACCTGTTTTACGACAAGGAGGACAACGTCGTCGCCGACAAGAGCGCCGCGGTGAAGACCGCGTGGGACACCGCTGTCGCGATGTCCGACGCGAAGATCTCCGCGAAGAGCGCCACCTGGTCGCCCGAGTGGTCGGCCGGCTTCAAGCAGGGCACCTTCGCGGCCACCTTCTGCCCGTCGTGGATGCTCGGTATCGTCGCCGACAACTCCGGCCCGGAGAACAAGGGCAAGTGGGACCTGGCGCCGGTTCCCGGCGGCGCGGGCAACTGGGGCGGCTCCTGGCTCGCCGTGCCGGCCCAGAGCAAGTACCCCAAGGAGGCGGCCAAGCTCGCCGAGTACCTGACCAACGCGAAGAGCCAGGTCGAGGCGTTCAAGCTCAAGGGCCCGCTGCCGACCAACCTCGAGGCGCTGAAGAACCCGGAGTTCACCGGCTACACCAACGAGTACTTCAGCGGCGCGCCGACCGGCAAGATCTTCGGTGAGAGCGTGGAGAAGATCCAGCCGCTGCACCTCGGCCCGAAGCACCAGGCGATCAAGGAGAACGCGTTCGAGCCGGCCCTGCGCTCGTACGAGAACGGGCAGTCCCCCAAGGACAAGGCCTGGGAGCAGTTCCTCAAGGACGCCAAGACCCAGGGCGCCTTCTGATCACTGCACGACCACCGGCGGTGGCGTCCGGGCATGTCCCGGGCGCCACCAATGGCGTCCCGTTCGACGTACCGCCCGCCTCACCGGCCCCGCCGGAGCCGGGAAAGGACCCCGCATGAGCCTCTCGGCCACGACGGCGCCGCCGTCGCCCAGCGCACCACCCCCCACACCTCCCCGGCGGCGCAGCCGGGCGATCACCCTGAACCGCCTCGACCTGAAGCTCTCGCCCTACCTCTACATCGCGCCGTTCTTCGTGGTCTTCGGCATCTTCGGGTTCTACCCGATGCTGCGTACCGCGTGGATGTCGCTGCACGACTGGGACCTCATCGGCGACCACAGCTTCATCGGGTTCGACAACTACACCCGGCTGTTCACCGACGAGTACTTCTGGAACGCCACGATCAACACGTTCGGCATCTTCGTCCTGTCGACGATCCCGCAGTTGCTCCTGGCGCTGTTCCTGGCCACCATGCTCAACCGCACCTTCCTGCGGGCCCGGACGCTGTTCCGGATGGCCATCTTCATGCCCAACGTGGTCTCCGTCGCCGCGGTGGCGATCGTGTTCGGGATGCTCTTCCAGCGCGACTTCGGTCTGATCAACTGGATGCTCAGCCTGGTCGGCATCGACGCGGTCGACTGGGACGCCCAGAAGTGGAGCTCCTGGACGGCCATCGCCTCCATGGTCAACTGGCGGTGGACCGGCTACAACACGCTGATCCTGCTGGCCGGCATGCAGGCCATCCCGAAGGACCTCTACGAGGCCGCCGCGATCGACGGCGCGAACCAGTGGAAGCAGTTCTGGCGGATCACCCTGCCGATGCTGACCCCGACCTTCGTCTTCGTGGTCACCCTGTCCACCATCGGTGGGCTCCAGCTCTTCACCGAGCCGCTCGTCTTCGGCAACGGCAACATCATCGGTGGCGACCAGCGCGAGTTCCAGACCCTGGCGATGTACATGTACGAACTCGGTATCGAGAACCTCAGTTCCGCCGGCTACGGCGCTGCGGTGGCCTGGGCCATGTTCGTCATGATCGCCCTGGTCTCGCTGGTGAACTTCCTGCTCGTCCGCCGTTCGGTGAAGTGAGGACCGCGCCGTGAACAAGGCATCCCAGCGCCTCTGGCGCACCAGTCCGCTGCTCTACATCGCGCTCGTCGTCGCGGTGCTCTTCTCGGTCTACCCGTTCTACTACATGGTGGTCATCGCCACCCGTAGCCTCGACCAGATCAACGACGTGCCGCCACCGTTCACCCCGGCCGGCGAGTTCGGCGCGAACTTCGGCCGGGTGCTCGACAACGACGCGGCGAACTTCCTCACCGGTCTGCTCAACTCGGTGATCGTCTCCGCGGTGGTGACCGTCTCGGTGGTGATCACCGGGTCGCTGGCCGGCTTCGCCTTCGCCAAGCTGCGGTTCCGGGGCCGCAACGCCCTGCTGCTGACGATCATCGTGACCATGATGATCCCGACCCAGCTCGGCCTGATCCCGCTCTGGGGCATGATCCAGGACCTCGGCTGGTACGACACCCTCTACGCGGTGACCGTGCCCTTCCTGGTCAGCGCCTTCGGCGTGTTCATGATGCGGCAGTACGCCATCCAGGCCATCTCCGACGAGCTGATCGAGGCGGGTCGGGTCGACGGCGCCAGCACCTTCCGGATCTTCTGGAACATCGTGCTGCCGGCGCTGCGCCCCGCCGCCGCCGTGCTCGGCCTGCTCACCTTCATGGAGACCTGGAACTCCTACCTGTGGCCGTACGCCGTGCTCACCCCCGAGAACCCGACCCTGCAGGTGTCGCTGGCGTTCCTGTCGTACGCCTACTACACCGACTACTCGCAGGTGTTCGCCGCGACCGCCATCGGCACCGTGCCGCTGGTGATCGTGTTCATCGTGTTCGGCCGCCAGATCATCGGCGGCATCATGGAAGGCGCCGTCAAGTCGTGAGCAACCCGACCCACCCGCCCGCTGTCGGCGTACTCGACCAGGGGCCGGAACTGACCTTCCCGCCCGGCTTCCTGTGGGGCGCGGCGACCGCCGCGTACCAGATCGAGGGGGCCGCCGCCGAGGGCGGCCGGACCCCGTCGATCTGGGACACGTTCAGTCACACCGAGGGGCGGGTGGTCTCCGGGCACACCGGGGACGTGGCCTGCGACCACTACCACCGGATGCCCGACGACGTCCGGTTGATGGCCGAGCTGGGCCTCAAGTCGTACCGGTTCTCGGTCTCCTGGCCGCGGGTGCAGCCCGGCGGCACCGGCGGCGTCAACCAGGAGGGCCTGGACTTCTACCGGCGGCTGGTCGACGAGCTGCTGGCCAACGGCATCGAGCCGTGGCTCACCCTCTACCACTGGGACCTGCCCCAACCGCTTGAGGACGCGGGCGGCTGGCCGGCCCGGGACACCGCCGGTCGGTTCGCCGACTACGCGTCCCTGGTCGCGGACGCCGTCGGCGACCGGGTGAAGTACTGGACCACGCTCAACGAGCCGTGGTGCTCGGCGTTCCTCGGCTACGGCTCCGGGGCGCACGCCCCCGGGCGGTCCGACGGGGCGGACTCGGTCCGGGCCGGGCACCACCTCATGCTCGGTCACGGGCTCGCCGTGCAGGCCCTGCGGGCGAAGTTGCCGCAGGCCCAGCTCGGTGTCACGGTCAACCTCTACCCGGTGACCCCGGCCAGCGACGCCCCGGGCGACGTCGACGCCGCCCGCCGGATCGACGGGCTGGCCAACCGGTTCTTCCTCGACCCGCTGCTGCGCGGGTCGTACCCGGCGGACCTGACCGCCGACCTGGCCGAGGTGACCGATTTCGGACACGTCCGCGACGGCGACCTGGAGATCATCTCCACCCCGCTGGACCTGGTCGGGATCAACTACTACAGCCGGCACGTGGTGGCCGCGCCGGTCGCCGGCGAGGAGCCGGAGAAGTACTGGCGGGCCCCGTCCTGCTGGCCGGGCAGCGAGGAGGTCCGGTTCGTCACCCGGGGTGTCCCGGTCACCGACATGGACTGGGAGATCGACGCCCCGGGCCTGGTGGAGACGCTGCGGCGGGTCCACGAGGAGTACACCGACCTGCCGCTCTACGTCACCGAGAACGGCTCGGCGTTCGTCGACACCGTGCAGGACGGTCGGGTCGACGACGTCGACCGGTTGGCCTACTTCGACGCCCACCTGAGGGCCTCGCACGAGGCGATCGCGGCCGGGGTGCCCCTGCGGGGCTACTTCGCCTGGTCGCTGATGGATAATTTCGAGTGGGCCTGGGGTTACACCAAGCGCTTCGGGATGATCTGGATCGACTACGACACCCAGGCCCGTATCCCCAAGTCCAGCGCCAGGTGGTACGCCGAGGTGATCCGACGCAACGGTCTGGCCGCACAATAGGCAGAGGCCAGCCAGCATTCCGGACGGCCCCGCCGCGCCGCCCGCCCCCGGGGGCGGACGGCGGGGACCGTCCGACGTCGGAGGAGCAGACGATGACAACGCAACGCACCCGGTCACTCGGGCGCCCGACCCTCGACGCGGTCGCCGCCCGCGCGGGTGTCGGGCGGGGCACGGTCTCCCGGGTGGTCAACGGCTCACCCCAGGTCAGCCCGGAGGCCCGGGCCGCCGTCCAACAGGCCATCGCCGAACTGGGGTACGTCCCGAACCGGGCGGCGCGGGCACTGGTCACCCAGCGGACCGACTCGGTGGCCCTGGTGGTCTCCGAGTCGGGGGAGCGGGTCTTCACCGAGCCGTTCTTCGCCGGCATCGTCCGGGGCGTCAGCTCCGGCCTGCTGGAGACGCCGCTGCAACTCTGGCTCGCGATGGTGCAGTCCCCGATCGAACGGGAACGGGTCGAGAACCACCTGACCAACCAGCACGTCGACGGGGTCCTGCTGCTGTCGCTGCACGACTCCGACCCGCTGCCCACCCTGCTGGAGGAGCGCGACCTGCCCACCGTGCTCGGCGGCCGGCCGGCCCGGATGCTGCGCCCCGGGGCGCGGCCGTCCTGGTTCGTCGACGTCGACAACGTCGGTGGCGCCCGCAACGCCGTGCAGCACCTGGCCCGGCAGGGCCGCCGCCGGATCGCCACCATCGCCGGTCCGCAGGACATGGGCGCCGGCCTGGCCCGTCTGGTCGGCTACCGGGAGGCGGTGGAGTCCACCGTCGGGATGCTCGACCCCCGCATGATCGCCTACGGGGACTTCAGCGAGGGCAGCGGCGCGGCGTGCATGCGCCGCCTGCTGGAGGCCTGCCCCGAGCTGGACGCGGTCTTCGTCGCCTCCGACCTGATGGCGTTCGGCGCGCTGCGGACGCTGCGTGAGGCGGGCCGCCGGGTGCCCGAGGACGTGGCGATCATCGGGTTCGACGACTCGCCTGTCGCCCAGCAGGCCGACCCGCCGTTGACCACGGTCTTCCAGCCGGTGGAGGAGATGGGCCGGCAGATGGCCCGGCTGCTGGTGGCCCGCATCCGGGGCGACGAGATCCCCACCCCGCACATCCTGCTGGACACCGAACTCATCCAGCGTGCCTCCACCTGAAACGCTTCGACACCTCCGACCTCCACCTCCGGGCCGCCGTCGGGTGGCCTGACGCGCCGGTGGCGTCGGCTCAGGACCAACGGCCCAGGCTCAGGACCAGCGGCGCAGTTCCCGCTTGGCCAGGGACGCGCGGTGCACCTCGTCCGGGCCGTCGGCGAGCCGCAGGGTGCGGGCCTGTGCCCAGAGCCCGGCGAGCGGGGTGTCCTGACTGACCCCGGCGCCGCCGTACCCCTGGATCGCCTTGTCGATCACCCACTCGGCCATCGCCGGAGTAGCGATCTTGATGGCCTGGATCTCGGTGTGCGCGCCCCTGTTGCCGACGGTGTCCATCAGCCAGGCGGTCTTGAGCACCAGCAGCCGGGCCTGCTCGATCCGTACCCGGGACTCGGCGATCCACTCCCGGACCACGCCCTGCTCGGCGAGCGGCCGGCCGAACGCGATCCGCTGGTTGGCCCGCCGGCAGAGCAGCTCCAGTGCCCGCTCGGCCATGCCGACCAGGCGCATGCAGTGGTGGATGCGGCCCGGTCCGAGCCGGGCCTGGGCGATGGCGAACCCGGCTCCCTCGGCACCGACCAGGTTCTCCGCCGGCACCCGGACGTCGACGAAGTCGATCTCGGCGTGCCCGCCGTGCGGGGCGTCGGTGTAACCGAAGACCGTCATGCCCCGCCTGACGTGCACCCCGGGGGCGTCCCGGGGCACCAGGACCATGCTCTGCTGGCGGTGCCGGTCGGCGTCCGGGTCGGTCTTGCCCATCACGATGAACAGTTCGCACCGGGGGTCCATCGCCCCGGACGACCACCACTTGCGCCCGTTGACCACGTAGTGGTCGCCGTCGCGGACGATCCGGGTGGCGATGTTGGTGGCGTCGGAGGAGGCCACCTCGGGCTCGGTCATGCAGAACGCCGAGCGGATCTCGCCGGCCAGCAGCGGGGTGAGCCACCTGTCGCGCTGCGCCCCGGAGCCGAACTCGGCAAGCAGTTCCATGTTGCCGGTGTCCGGCGCGGCGCAGTTGACCGCCTCGGGGGCCAGGTGCGGGCTGCGCCCGGTGAGCTCGGCGAGCGGGGCGTACTGGAGGTTGGTCAGCCCGGCACCGTAGCGCGGATCGGGCAGGAAGAGGTTCCACAGGCCGCGCCGTCGCGCCTCGACCTTCAGCCCGTCGAGCACCGGGGAGCGCGACCACGGGTCACCCGCCGCGGCGACCTGCTCCGCGTGCACCGGCTCGGCCGGCAGGACGCACTCGTCGAGGAACGCGCCGAGCCGCTCCCGCAGCTCGACGGTACGGGCGTCGTAGCCGAAGTCCATCAGTTCCCCCTGACCGCGCGCAGACCGTGCTCCACCAGCGGCGTCACCATGTCGCCGATCCGGTCGAACCCACCGCCGAGGGTCTGCCCCAGGGTGTGCCGGTAGTGGATGCCCTCGCAGATCACCGCCAGCTTGAAACAGCCGAGGGCCAGGTGCCAGTGCAGCGGCCCCACGTCGACGCCGCTGCGGTCGGCGTACCGGGCGATCAGCTCGCCGCCGGTGGGGAAGCCGGCGCGCGGGCCGAGCCCGTCGGCGTCCGGGTTGCCCTCGGCGAGGTCGCTGTCGCCGAGCACGTCCCAGTACGTCAGCAGCAGCCCGAGGTCGGCCAGCGGGTCGCCCAGGGTGGCCATCTCCCAGTCCAGCACCGCCCGGACCGACACCGGGTCGACAGCGGTGAGCAGGTTGTCCAGCCGGTAGTCGCCGTGCACGATCCGGCCGGCGTTCACCCCCTCGGGCACCGAGGCGGCCAGCGCGTCGCGCAGCTCGTCCACCCCGGGCAGCTCCCGGCTGCGGGACCGGTCGAGCTGGCCGGCCCAGCGGCGTACCTGCCGTTCGAGGTAGCCCTCCGGACGGCCGAAGTCGGCCAGCCCCACCTCGGCCGGGTCGACGGTGTGCAGCGCGGCGAGGGTGTCCATCATCGCCCAGGCCAGATCGCGGCGTTGCCCGTCGGTGAGCGGGTCGGTCTGGGCCCGGGTGCGCAGCACCTCGCCCGGCACCCGGCGCATCAGGTAGAAGGGTGCCCCGATCACGGCCGGGTCGGCGCAGAGCAGCACCGCCTCGGGCACCGGCACGGCGGTCGGCGCGAGCGCGGCGATCACCAGGTGTTCGCGGGTCATGTCGTGTGCGGTGGCCAGCACGTGCCCCAGCGGCGGGCGGCGCAGCACCAGCTCGCGCCCGCCGCAGTGCAGCAGGTAGGTCAGGTTGGACCTGCCGCCGGTGATCAGGTCGGCCCGCAGCGGCCCGTCGGCCAGCTCCGGCCGGTGCGTGGCCAGCCACCCGGCCAACCGGTCGAGATCCAGCCCGGGCGGCGTCCGGTCGCCGGTAACTCCGCCGTCGTGGGACGCGTCGACGGCCGGCTCGGTCATCCGCATAGTTGATGGCAGGTCAGCCGGGTTGTCAAGGTCAGCGATTTTCCGCCCGGGACATGCCACGGCAACAGGGGCGAAATGGTCAACCGGCAGGCTGGGGACCAGCCTGCCGGCCGTGTGCGGTCGGCCCGCCGAGCGGAGGGACAGACATGTTGCTGAGAGTTCGGGTGACCCTGCCGGACCGACCCGGGACACTCGGCCAGGTGGCCCGCACGCTCGGCGTCTCCGGGGCGGACATCGTCCAGGTCGTGGTGCTGGAACGGCTGGGCGGCCGGGCGGTGGACGACTTCACCGTGGTCTGGCCCGGCGCCGCCCGGGTCGAGGGGCTGCTCGCGGGGTTGGCGGCGATCCCGGGGGTGCGGGTGGACGGGGTGTGGCGGGCGATCGGCGCGCCGACCACCACCGGTCAGGACGCCGAACTGCTCGCCCAGGTGGCGGCGAACCCCACCGACGGGGTGGCCACCCTGGTCGACGCGGTGCCGGGGCTGCTCGCGGCGGACTGGGCGGTGGCGGCCGTCGTGCCGGTGGACTGGGCCTCGCGGGCCGGTGCGGGGACGGCGACCGTCGGGCACGCCAGTTGGCGCGCGCCCGAGCCGCCCCGGCTGCCCGAGGTGACCCCGCTGCGGGCCCGCACGTTGACCATGGCCGACGGCACGCACTACGCGATCGCGCCGTTCGGCCGGGCCGGGCTGGTGCTGGTGGTCGCCCGGGACCACACCGAGCCGCTGACCGCCGCCGGGTTCCACGCCACCGAGGTGGACCGGCTCGCCCAGTTGGTCCGGGCCAGCGCGGTGATCCTCGGCGACCGACTCGACCTGGTCGGCCCGCAGTCGGTGACCACCGTCACCTGACCTGGGCGGACGGTTGCCGGTGCGACACCGCCGGGCAACGCCACGGCAACAGGCTGCGGGCAGGCTTCGTGCTGGGGAAGGGAGTGGACATGGCGCTGTGGCGGGTGCGCGCGACCGTGGACGACCGGCCGGGATACCTGTCGGTCCTCACCGCGAGTCTCGCGTTGCGGGGGGTCAACATCCTCACCGTGCAGGTGCACACCACCGAGGTCGGCGCGGTCGACGACTTCCTCGTCGACGCGCCGGACACCCTCGACGAGGCGGATCTGATCGCCGCCGTCGAGCGGGGCCGGGGCCGGGACTGCTGGGTCGCCCGCAGCGAGGCACGCGGCCTGGCCGACCAGCCGACCCGCGTGCTCGGGCTGGCCACCCGGCTGGTCGGTGACCCGGAACTGGCCGGTGAGGTGCTCCGGGCCACGCTCGGCGCTGACGAGGTGACCTGGCGTCCGACGGCTGCCGGCGACCACGACGCGGTGGGCACCACGACCATGCTGCTGACCGACCCGGCCGGCGGCTCGTACGAACTGCGCCGACGGGCGCCCAGCTTCACCCCGGCCGAGTACGCGCGGGCGCAGGCGCTCGTCGAGTTGGCGGCGGCGGTGGCCCGGCGGGAGGCCGACCGGGTGGTCCTGGTGCTGCCCGACGGTGCGCAGCTGACCGTCCGGCCGGCTACCGCCGACGACCTGGCGGGCGTGGTCGACCTGCACGAGCGCTGCTCGGCGTCCAGCCGGCAGCGGCGCTACCTGAGCGGGGCGGCGCTGCCCTCGCCGGCCCGGCTGCGCCGGCTGCTGGAACCGGCCCGGGGGCTGACCCTGGTGGCCACGACGACCGGCTCCGACGGGGCGGTGGAGTCGGTCGTCGCGCTGGCCAACCTGCTCGCCGAGGGTGACGAGGCAGAGGGGGCGCTGCTGGTCCGGGACGACTGGCAGCGGCGTGGGCTGGGCACCGCGCTGCTGCGCCGGCTGCTCGCCCACGCCGAGCGGGCCGGGTTCGCGGCCTTGGTCCTGCACACCCAGGCGGAGAACACGCCGATGGTGCGTACGGTGGCCCGGCTGGGCCGGTCCGCGCCGATCGAGCGGGACGGCAGCCTGCTCACGGTGACCGTCGCGCTGGCCGCCCCGGTGGCCGACGGCCCGGTCGCCGAGGGGACCGGCCGGTCCGGTGCGGCCGTGATCGGTCCCCGGCGGACGAGCACGAGCGGTGGAGTCTGCTGACGACCGACCACCACTCATCGAGACGACCCGTGTGGCACCGGGCGGGGGCTTTCCATCCGGTGCGTGGCCGAACTCCGATGCGGAGAACGGTGTACAGGCAGGGCCCCCGGTGCGGGGGCCCTGCCCATGTCCGGACCGGTTTCGGGCAGCACGTCCGGGCCGGTCGCGGCCAGGTGGCCCGGGGCCGCCGGTCGGGCCGGCGGGTGCGCGGTCGGTGGGGTGCACGGTCGGCGGGGTGGCGGTCAGCCAAAGAAGACGCCGGCCCGGCGGTGCCCGGAGACGCAGAACCGGTTGCCCTCGGTGTCGGCGAGGACGACGTACGGCAGTTGGCCGGGTTCCGGCTCGGTGGGGTAGTGCGGCCAGTCGACCCGTTCGGCACCCAGACCGCACAGCCGGTCGACCTCGTCGTCGAGGTCCCGCTCTCCCGCGTGCAGGTCGAGGTGGATGCGGGGGAGATCCGTCACCGGGCTGACGCTGACGTCCATGGCCAGGGGCACCCCGGCGGTGCCTGGCGGTGGTTCCAGCACGATCCAGCCGTCCCCGGGGTAGCGGGGTGGCCGGCGGACGTACCCGAGGGCCCCGGCCCAGAAGCGGCCGGCGCGACGGTCGTCGGTCACGCCCAGTGACACCTGTTCGATCATCGACATCGATCCAGGCTAGTCCGGCCGGGAGGGGCGTCACCGGTCGGCCACGTGGCAGGGTGGTCGACCGGGGCGGGGGTCCGGGCCCGGTCAAAGTCGGTGCGTGGGTGGTGCCCGGAGGACTTCTTCGGTGTCGTCGGGGTTGGCCCCTTCACAAACCGATGACCGAACGATTACATTGGCGCACATCCATGGGAGCGCTCCCGCGACTCCTTCGGTCCTCGCACCACCACCCGCCTCCGGCGACGCCCACCACCCGCGACGCCCCGTCCCCGCGTCAGGCGGGCGTCGTCGGAGGCACCATCGACAGGAGTTCCGCATGCAGCACCCGAACCGGCCCGGCCGGTCGGGCGCGGGCCGGCCCCGGCTCCGCCGCCTGCTCGCCGCCGGTGCCGCCCTGACCAGCGGGCTGGCCCTCGCCATCAGCGCCGTCCCGCTCACCGCCGGGGCCGCCCCCACCGTCGCCGGGCGCGCCGAGGCCGCCGGCACCGGCATGTTCAACTACCCCGAGGCGTTGCAGAAGTCGCTGCTGTTCTACGAGGCGCAGCAGTCCGGCAAGAAGCCGTCCTGGAACCGGGTCTCCTGGCGGGGCGACTCCGCGCTCAACGACGGCGCGGACGTCGGCGTGGACCTCACCGGCGGCTGGTACGACGCCGGTGACCACGTGAAGTTCGGCTTCCCGATGGCGTTCAGCGCCACCATGCTCGCCTGGGGCGCGGTCGAGTACCGCGACGGCTACGTCGCCGCCGGCCAGCTCACCCCGCTGCTGAACAATCTGCGCTTCGTCAACGACTACTTCATCAAGGCGCACCCCTCGGCCAACGTGCTCTACGGGCAGGTCGGCAAGGGCGACGACGACCACAAGTGGTGGGGCCCGGCCGAGGTGCTGCCGATGGCGCGGCCCGCGTACAGGATCGATGCCAGCTGCGGCGGCGCGGACCTGGCGGGGGAGACGGCGGCGGCGATGGCCGCGTCGTCGATGGTGTTCCGGCCCACCGACGCGACCTACGCCGACAAGCTGCTCACCCACGCCAAGCAGCTCTACACGTTCGCCGACACGGTGCGCAAGAGCTACCACGAGTGCATCACCGACGCGACGAGCTTCTACAAGTCGTGGAGCGGCTACCAGGACGAACTGGTCTGGGGCGCGATCTGGTTGCACCGGGCCACCGGTGACGCGGCCTACCTGGCCAAGGCCGAGAGCGAGTACGACAAGCTCGGCACCGAGCCGCAGTCCACCACCCGGTCCTACAAGTGGACGATCGCCTGGGACAACAAGCAGTTCGGGGCGTACGTGCTGCTGGCCAACCTGACCGGCAAGCAGAAGTACGTCGACGACGCCAACCGGTGGCTCGACTACTGGACGGTGGGCGTCAACGGTCAGAAGGTGCCCTACTCGCCGGGCGGGATGGCCGTCCTCGACTCCTGGGGCGCGCTGCGGTACGCGGCCAACACCAGCTTCGCGGCGTTGGTCTACAGCGACAGGACCACCGACGCCACCCGCAAGGCCCGGTTCCACGACTTCGCCGTCCGGCAGATCAACTACGCGCTCGGCGACAACCCGCGCAACTCCAGCTACGTGATCGGGTTCGGCAAGAACGCGCCGAAGAACCCGCACCACCGCACCGCCCACGGCTCCTGGTGGGACAGCCAGACCGTGCCGGTGGAGACCCGGCACGTGCTCTACGGCGCGCTGGTCGGCGGCCCGTCGGCGGCCAACGACGCCTACACCGACAGCCGGTCCGACTA
The DNA here is from genome assembly GCF_030518815.1 of Micromonospora cynarisoli. NCBI lineage: Bacteria > Bacillati > Actinomycetota > Actinomycetes > Micromonosporales > Micromonosporaceae > Micromonospora > Micromonospora cynarisoli. The sequence goes on from NZ_CP130426.1 coordinate 6,716,777, forward strand.
CGTGATGAACGAGGTCGCCACCGACTACAACGCCGGTTTCACCTCCGCCCTGGCCCGGCTCTCCCAGGAGTACGGCGGCACGCCGCTCGCCGGTTTCCCCACCGCCGAGCAGCCGGACATCGCCGAGCTGACCGTGGAGACCACGGTGATGCAGGCCGAGCCCCGGGCCACCGGGCTCAAGGCGATCATCTACAACAAGTCGGCGTTCCCGGCGCGGGCGCTGACCAACGGGAGGTTCCGCTACTACTTCCGCCCCGAGGGCAGCACCGCCGTGCAGGTCACCCCCGGCTACACCCAGGGCTGCCCGTCGCCGTCGACCGCCAGGCAGCTCTCCGGCGACATCTGGTACGTCGAGGTGGACTGCACCGGTCAGACGATCGCCCCGGCCGGGCAGTCGCAGCACCGGATGGAGGTGCAGTTCAAGATCGGCGTACCGGAGGGCGGCACCTGGGACCCGACCAACGACCCGTCGTACCAGGCCACCGCCGGCCCGAACCCGAAGGTGCCGCTGTACGACGGCACCACCCGGATCTGGGGTGACGAGCCGACCTCGACGCCGACGGACACCACCCCGCCCACCGTCCCCGGCACCCCGGTCGCCTCGGCGATCACCTCCACCGGCATGACGCTGACCTGGCCCGCCTCCACCGACACCGGTGGCAGCGGACTGGCCGGCTACGACGTCGTCCAGGAGTTTGTCGGCAGCGACGCGTTGATGTCGTACCGCACCACCACCAACAGCCTGACCCTGACCACGCTCCTGCCCGCCAGCAACTACCGGTTCTGGGTCCGGGCCCGCGACGGCGCCGGCAACAGTTCGCTGTCGTCGCCGGTGCTCGCGGTGGCCACCCCGGCCGGCAACGGCCCGGACACCACCGGACCGACCCAGCCGGGCACCCCGGACGCGTCGAACGTCGGCACGAACGGGCTCACCCTGACCTGGACGCCGTCCACCGACAACGTCGGGGTCACCGGCTACAAGGTCTACAAGTCGTCCCTGCCGGGTCCGGTGGTGATCGGCACCCCCACCGGCACCACGTTCCCGGTGACCGGGTTGACGCCCGACACCTCGTACGGGTTCTACGTGGTGGCGGTGGACGCGGCAGGCAACCCGTCGACCCCGTCGAAGACCCTCACCGTGCGGACCCTGCCGGACACCACGACGCCGACCCCCACGCCCACCCTGCCCGCCTCGTCGTGCAAGGTCGGCTACACCACCAGTGACTGGACCAACGGCTTCACGGCCAGCATCACCGTCACCAACACCGGCACGACCGCGCTCACCGGCTGGAGTCTGGCCTTCACCTTCCCGAACAGCGGGCAGAAGGTCGGCCAGGGCTGGTCGGCGACGTTCGCCCAGACCGGTACGGCGGTGACCGCGACCAGCATGAGCTACAACGGGGCGCTCGCCCCCGGTGCGTCCACCAGCATCGGGTTCAACGGCACCCACACCGGCAGCAACCCGAAGCCGACGAGCTTCACCCTCAACGGGGCCGCCTGCACGGTCTCCTGATCGTCGACGTGGCGTGGCCGGCACCGCACCTGCGGTGACCGGCCACGTCGCGTCGGGCCGGCCCGGCCAAAAATGTTCCGAAACTTTTCCGAAACACCTTTGTTCCGACCGGTGCATGATGGAAACATCGACGGCATTAGATTTAATAACCGCAACGTCCGGTCGTCCCGCCCCGACGGCCTGGGTGTGGGCCAGTAAGGAGGCCACGATGGCAACGAGCCCATCCGATCATCGCGGCGGGAGCCGACGACGCCGCTCGCCCGCCGTCCGAGCACTGCTCGCCGGCGCGGTCAGCGTCGTCACGGTGGCATCCGCCGCGGTGATGATGCCCTCGGCGAACGCCGCCGCGACCACGCTGGGCGCGGCCGCCGCGCAGTCCGGCCGGTACTTCGGCACGGCGATCGCGGGGAGCCGGCTCGGCGACTCGACGTACAGCACGATCGCCGGCCGCGAGTTCAACATGATCACGGCCGAGAACGAGATGAAGCCGGAGGCGACGCAGCCCCAGCGGGGCCAGTTCAACTTCAGCGCCGGTGACCAGATCTACAACTGGGCGACCCAGCGCGGCCTGAAGGTGCGGGGGCACACCCTGGCCTGGCACGCGCAACAGCCCGGCTGGATGCAGAGCCTCAGCGGCAGCAACCTGCGCCAGGCCATGATCGACCACATCAACGGCGTGATGGGCCACTACAAGGGCAAGCTCGCCGCCTGGGACGTGGTCAACGAGGCGTTCAACGAGGACGGCAGCCGCCGGTCGTCGAACCTCCAGGGCACCGGCAACGACTGGATCGAGGTGGCGTTCCGCACCGCGCGGGCCGCCGACCCGTCGGTGAAGCTCTGCTACAACGACTACAACATCGAGAACTGGTCGTACGGCAAGACGCAGGGCGTCTACCGGATGATCCAGGACTTCAAGTCCCGGGGCGTGCCGATCGACTGCGTCGGCCTGCAGACCCACTTCACCGGCGGCAGCTCGCTGCCGAGCAACTTCCAGACCACGCTGTCCAGCTTCGCCGCCCTCGGGGTGGACGTGGCGCTGACCGAGGTCGACGTCACGAACTCCTCGACCACCCAGTACGCCGGGCTGACCCAGGCATGCCTGAACGTGCCGCGCTGTATCGGCATCACGGTGTGGGGCGTGCGCGACAGCGACTCCTGGCGCTCCAACGAGAGCCCGCTGCTCTTCGACGGCGGCGGCAACAAGAAGGCCGCGTACAACTCGGTCCTCAACGCGCTCAACGCGGCCCCCCCGACCTCCGGGCCGACCACGGGCCCGCCCACCACGACCCCGCCCACCACGACCCCGCCGCCGAGCGGCGGCGCCGGCCGGATCGTCGGCGTGCAGTCGAACCGGTGCATCGACGTGCCGAACGCCACGCAGACCAACGGCACCCGGGTGCAGCTCTACGACTGCAACAGCCAGTCCAACCAGCAGTGGACGTACACCAGCAGCAAGCAGTTGCGGGTCTACGGCACCAAGTGCCTGGACGCGAACGGCGCGGCCACCGCCAACGGCACCGGGATCATCATCTGGGACTGCAACAGCGGGGCGAACCAGCAGTGGAACATCAACTCCAACGGCACCATCAGCGGGGTGCAGTCCGGCCGCTGCCTGGACGTCTGGGGCACCGGCAACGGCCAGCAGGTCCAGCTGTACGACTGCCACGGGCAGACCAACCAGCAGTGGCGCACCGACTTCGCCGGTAGCACCACGCCGCCGACCTCGACGCCGCCCACCACGACCCCGCCGCCGACCACGCCCCCGGCGGGCGGCTGTGCCCTCCCGTCGACCTACCGGTGGTCGTCGACCGGCGCGCTGGCCAGCCCCAAGAACGGCTGGGTCTCGCTCAAGGACTTCACCAACGTGGTCTACAACGGCAAGCACCTGGTCTACGGCTCGTACGTCAACAGCAGCGGCCAGTACAGCTCGATGAACTTCGGCACGTTCACCAACTGGTCCGACATGGCCTCGGCCAGCCAGAACGGGATGAGCGAGGGCACCGTGGCGCCCACCCTGCTGTACTTCGCCCCGAAGAACATCTGGGTGCTGGCGTACCAGTGGGGCCCGACCTCGTTCAGCTACAAGACGTCGAGCGACCCGACCAACGCCAACGGCTGGTCCTCGGCGCAGACGCTGTCGACGGCCACCCTCCCGGACGCCCCGTACGGTGTGATCGACCAGACCCTCATCGGTGACGACCAGAACATGTACCTGTTCTTCGCCGGGGACAACGGCAAGATCTACCGGTCGAGCATGCCGCTGGGGAACTTCCCGGGCAGCTTCGGTTCGAGCTACACGACGGTCATGACCGACTCGACGAACAACCTGTTCGAGGGCGTCGAGGTCTACAAGGTGGCGGGCCAGAACCAGTACCTGATGCTGGTCGAGGCGATCGGAAGCCAGGGGCAGCGCTACTTCCGGTCGTTCACCTCCAGCAGCCTGGGCGGCTCGTGGACCCCGCAGGCCACCAGCGAGAGCAACCCCTTCGCCGGCAAGGCCAACAGCGGTGCCACGTGGACCAACGACATCAGCCACGGTGACCTGGTCCGCACCAACCCCGACCAGACCAAGACCGTCGACGCCTGCAACCTGCAGTTGCTCTACCAGGGCAAGGACCCGAACGCGAACACTGACTACAACCTGCTGCCGTGGCGGCCGGGTGTTCTCACCCTCCAGCGCTAGGCGCACCTTCGCACGCTGAACAACCGGGGCGTGTCCGGCACCCGAGGGTGCCGGACACGCCCCGCCCGGTTTCAGTCGGCCAGTTCCTCCGCGAGCAGGTCCATCAGCAGCGCGTCGTGCCAGCGCCCGTCCGCGCCCCGCTCGTACCGCCGCATCACGCCCACCGGACGGAACCCCACCTTCGCGTACGCCCGGATCGCCGCCGTGTTCGCCGCCGCCGGGTCGATGGTGAACCGGTGGTGGCCGTACTCGTCGATCAGGTGCCGGACCAGGGTGCGGACCGCGTCCCCGCCCAGCCCGTTACCGCGTACCGCCGGGTCGAGGAAGACGTCCAGGCTGGCGTGGCGGTAGTCCGGGTCGGTCTCGGCGTACCACTGGATCGCCCCGACCAGCCGCCCCGCGTGCTCGATCACGTAGACCGTCAGCGCGTCGTCGGCCAGGTCGGCCCGCACCGACGCGGCCAGGTCGTCTCCGCCGCGCCACCAGCGGCGCACCTCGGGGGTGGCCCGGATCGCGGCCAGGGCCGGCACGTCGGCACCGGTCACCGGGCGCAGCGTCACCGTCCGCCCACGCAGCACCCGTCAGCCCCGCCGCTCGCCGTGCTCGACGCAGACCGCCGACCAGCCCACCGGGAGCACCTGCACCTTCATCCGCCGTCGGCAGTGCCCGCAGTAGCGGGGCGGCTCCAGCACCCGGGCCGCCGCGCAACCCGGGTGCGGGCCCGCCGTGGCGTCCGCACCACAGCGGTCGCACCAGGTCGCGGCCGACGTCAGCACGGCGGACCGGGTCGTCCGGCCGTCGGCGGTCGGGTCGGTCATCATCACCTCACAGGGTGGCGGAGAGCGCCTTGACCGGCATCTTCAGCTCGTCGAGCAGCTTCAGGTCGTCGGTCGCCGGTCGACCCAGCGTGGTCAGGTAGTTGCCGACGATCACCGCGTTGATCCCGCCGAGCAGGCCGTCGCGGGTGCCCAGGTCACCGAGGGTGATCTCCCGGCCGCCCGCGTACCGCAGGATGGTGCGCGGCATGGCCAGCCGGAACGCGGCGATGGCCCGCAGCGCGTCGCGGCCCTCCACCACCGGCCGGTCGCCCAGCGGCGTGCCCGGACGCGGGTTGAGGAAGTTCAGCGGCACCTCGTGCGGGTCCAGCTCGGCGAGCTGCGCGGCGAACTCGGCGCGCTGCTCGACGGTCTCGCCGAGGCCGAGGATGCCACCGCAGCAGACCTCCATGCCGGATTCGCGGACCATCCGCAGGGTCTCCCAGCGCTCCTCCCAGGAGTGCGTGGTGACCACGTTCGGGAAGTACGAGCGGCAGGTCTCCAGGTTGTGGTTGTAGCGGTGCACGCCCATCTCGACCAGGTCGTCGACCTGCTCCTGGCTGAGCATGCCCAGCGACGCGGCGACCTGGATGTCGACCTCCGCGCGGATCGCGGCGACCCCCTCGCGCATCTGCTTCATCAGCCGGTCGTCGGGGCCGCGCACGGCGGCCACGATGCAGAACTCGCTCGCCCCGGTCGCCGCCGTCTGCTTCGCGGCCTCCACCAGTGACGGGATGTCCAGCCACACCGACCGGACCGGCGAGGTGAACAGGCCGGACTGCGAACAGAAGTGGCAGTCCTCCGGGCAGCCGCCGGTCTTCAGCGAGACGATCCCCTCGACCTCGACCTCCGGACCGCACCAGCGCATCCGCACCTCGTGGGCGAGCTGGAGGGCGGCGGTGAGGTGCTCGTCGGGCAGGGTCAGCACCGCGAGGACACCGGCCTGGTCGAGGCCGACGCCGTCGCCCAGCACCTGGGTCCGGGCCTGGTCGAGGATCTCTGGCATGGCTCGTACCCTACAAGGCCGGTGCGGGCCGGGAAACGCCCGAGCCGACGGCCCCCGGCCACCCCGGCGGCCCCGCGGGCCGCTCTGTCGCACGGCGGTGCGGCGGGCCGCCGCCACGCCGGTGCCGGCCCGGCGGATGGTAATTTCGCCCGGCGGCGGCAACGCCGTCACCCGCCGGCGCGGGCCGGTCGTCCGCGACGGGAACCCCGGCGGCGGCGGTGTCAGGTCGGCAGGGTGGCAGGTCGGACAGCGGACGGAGGCGGTGACCGGTGGCGGACTGGCTGGCGGCCCTGGACCGCCGCGCCGCGCTGCGGGCGAAGGCCGGGCTCACCCGGACCCTGCGCCCCCGCGCCGCCGGCGACCCGGACATCGACCTGGCCGGCAACGACTACCTGGGCCTGGCCACCCACCCCGAGGTCGTGGCTGCCGCCGTCCGGGCCCTGTCCGGGTACGGCCTGGGCGCCACCGGTTCCCGGCTGGTCCGGGGCTCCACCGACGTCCACCACGCACTGGAGGACGACCTGGCCGACTGGCTCGGCGTCGAGCGGGCACTCGTCTTCTCCTCCGGCTACCTGGCCAACCTGGCCGCCGTCCGGGGCCTGGTGCAGCCGCGTACCCTGCTCGTCTCCGACGCCCACAACCACGCCTCGCTGATCGACGGCTGCCGGATCTCCGGCGCGGAGACGGTGGTCACCGCGCACGCCGACGTCGACGCGGTGGCCGCCGCGCTCGCCGCCGCGCCGGGTCGCCCGGCGGTGGTGGTCACCGAGTCGGTGTTCTCCGTCGACGGCGACCTCGCGCCGCTGGCCGCGCTGCACGCGGTGGCCCGGCGGCACGGCGCGCTGCTGCTGGTCGACGACGCGCACGGGCTCGGCGTCACCGGCCCGGCCGGCGCGGGCGCGGTGGCCGCCGCAGGGCTCGCCGGAGCGCCGGACGTGGTGGTCACCGCGACCCTGTCCAAGGCGCTCGGCGGCGCCGGCGGGGTGGTCGCCGGTCCGGCCGAGTTCGTCAGGCACCTGGTGGAGACCGGGCGGACCTTCATCTTCGACACCGCGCCGCCGCCGGCGGTCGCCGCCGGGGTACGGGCCGCCGTGGCGCTGGCCCGGTCCGCCGACGACCTGCGCGCCGAGCTGACCGACCGGGCCGGCTACGCGGTACGCCGCCTCGGCGCGGCCGGGTTGCCGGTGTCCACCCCCGACGCCGCCGTGGTGTCGGTGACCGCGCCCGGCCCGGAGGCCGCCACCGCCTGGGCGGCCGACTGCCGGGCCCGGGGCGTCACGGTCGGGTGCTTCCGCCCACCGTCCACCCCGGACCACCGCTCCCGCCTGCGGCTGACCCTCTCGACCGGGGTGACCCGGGCGGACTTCGAACACGCACTGGAGACCATCGTGGAGTGCGCCCCGCAGTCGCGAGCCGAGGTGATCCCGTGAGCGCGAGGAGTGAGCGGGGTTTGCGAGCCCCGCAGTCGCGAGCCGAGGGTTGCACCGTGAGCGCGAGGAGTGAGCGGGGTTTGCGAGCCCCGCAGTCGCGAGCCGAGGTGATCCCGTGAGTGGGTGGAAGGGGGCGGTGCTGGTCACCGGAACCGACACCGAGGTCGGCAAGACGGTGGTGACGGCGGCGATCGCGGCCGCCGCTCAGGCCGCCGGCCTGCGGGTCGCGGTGGTCAAGCCGGGCCAGTCGGGGACGGCCACCGGCGAGCCCGGCGACGTGGACGCGGTGACCCGGCTGGCCGCCCCGCTGACCGGTCGTACCCTGGCCAGCTACCCCGACCCCCTGGCTCCGCTGGCCGCCGCCCGGGTCGCCGAGCTGGAGCCGTTGGAGCTGTACACGGCCGTCGACGCGATCCGCGCGGAGGTCGACAAGCACGACCTGGTGCTCGTCGAGGGGGCCGGTGGGCTGCTCGTGCCGATGGGGCTGCGTCCGTCGGGTGAGGCGTGGACCGTCGCCGACCTGGCGGTGTCGCTGGGCGCCCCGGCGGTGGTGGTGGCCCGGGCCGGGTTGGGCACTCTCAACCACACCGCGCTGACGCTGGAGGCGTTGGAACGCCGGGCCGTGCCCGCCGGGGTGGTGATCGGCGCGTGGCCGGCGGAGCCGCAGCTGGTGCACTGGGCGAACCTGACTGAGCTGGTGCCGAACCTGCTCGGCGCGTTGCCGTCCGGGGCCGGGGCGATGGACCCGGGCGTGTTCCGCCGGTCCGCCCCGGGCTGGCTCACCCCCGACCTGTACGGGGTGCTCGACGACTGGCGTGCCTGGGCCGAGGACGCCGGCTGACCGGTCCGCGACCGGGCAGCGCCTCGTGCGGCCCTCCGGTGGGCGACGGGCACCACCGGGGCGTCGCAGGTGCTCTCACTCGGTGGCGGGAACCGGCCGGGGTCGGTCGTCCTGCGCCGGTCGTGGGGCGATGACCTGCACGTCGGCGTCGCGGTTCTGTGCCTCGATCCAGGTGTCCAGGGCGGTCCGGCAGGCATGGTCGACGTGCCGCAGGCCGCCCAGGTCCAGCCGTACCCGCCGGTCGTCGGGCAGCTCGTCGAGTGTGGCGAGGATGGTGGGCAGCCGGAGGAACGTGGCGTTGCCGGTGATCGCCACGTGCACCGGGTCGACGTCGTCGTGCACGGTGACCCGCACGTGGGACGTCTCCCAGGCGGTCTTGACCACGGCCAGCCCGAGGCCGACGAGCACCCCGGTGAACAGGTCGGTGCCGAGGATCGCGACGGCGGTCACCACCAGCACCACCGCCTCGCCCCGGTGTTCCCGCCACAACCCGGGCAGCGCCCGCCACGGCAGCAGCTTGCACCCGGCGTGCACCAGCACGGCGGCGAGTGCGGGCATCGGGATCAACCCGACCAGCCCGGGTACGGCGGCGACGAAGAGCAGCAGCCACACCCCGTGCAGCACCCGGGACGCCTTCGTCCGCGCGCCGGCCCGTACGTTGGCGGAGCTGCGCACGATGACGGCGGTCATCGGCAGCGCGCCGAGCAGGCCGCAGACCGTGTTGCCAGTGCCCTGGGCGACGAGTTCGCGGTCGAAGTCGGTCCGGGGGCCCTGGTGCATCCGGTCGACGGCCGCCGCGCTGAACAGGCTCTCCGCCGAGGCGACCAGGGCGAACGTGACGATGGTGGCGAGCATCCCCGGGTCGGTGAGGGCCGTCCAGTGCCCGAGCGACGGGGTGAGCGCGGCGAGCATCCCCTCCACCGTGATCGTGTCGACGGGCAGCCGCAGGGCGGCGCTCGCCGCCGCCGCGGCGACCACGGCGACCAGCGCGCCGGGGACCAGGCCCGGCCGGCCGGGCAGCCGGTCCCACAGCAGCATGACCACGAGCGTGGCGGCACCGACGGCGAGCGACACCCGCGCCGTCACGGAGCCGGTCAGCTCGCCGGCCAGGGCCGGTAGCCCGGTGAAGCCGGCGAGCCCGGTCGGTGGCGTGTCCGCCCCGGCCAGCACGTGGAGCTGCCCGGCGACCAGCAGCAGGCCGATCCCGGTGAGCATGCCGTGCACCACGGCCACCGAGATGGCCCGGAACCACCGGCCGAGCCGCAGCAGCCCCAGCCCGATCTGGAGCAGACCGGCGACCAGCACGATGGTGCCGAGGCCGGCCAGCCCGTACCGTTCCACGGCTTCGGCGACGAGCACGGTCAGCCCGGCGGCCGGCCCGCTCACCTGGAGGCTGCTGCCCGGCATCACCCCCACCACCAGCCCACCGACCACCCCGGTGACCAGCCCGAGTTCGACGGGTACGCCGGAGGCGACCGCGATCCCGACGCAGAGCGGCAACGCGACCAGGAACACCACGAGCGACGCCGGCACGTCATGCCGCCACGTCCCCCACCTCACCGTCCCCCACCGCCCCGCGCCACCCCGTCCGCCCCGGTGATCAAGAGGTTTGCGTCAATTCGAAGATCAACCTTGACGCAAACCTCTTGATCAACCCGGGAGGGTGGGGGGAGCGGGGGTGGAAACGGGGGCGGGGGTGGGGGTGGGGGTGGGGGTGGGGAGGGGGCGGGGTGCATGTGGACCTCCCGGGTTGGTGTGGCGCGGGGCGTCACGTGGGGTTCAACCCGTGGCGGGGAGCGGGGGTTACGCCTGTTTCCGCAGGTGAGCGGGGTTCGGACAGGGTTACGGCGTGGGGTTGCGGCGGACCACGAAGGCGTCGGGCATCCGGAAGGTGAGGTTGTCCGGGCACCACGGTGGACGTACCACAGTCACCGCGTCCAGCAACGGTGCCGCCTCGGCGACCACCACCGCCGCCTCCAGCCGGGCCAACTGTGCGCCCACGCACCGGTGCGCCCCCGCCCCGAAGGCCAGGTGCCGGCGGGACCCGCGCTGCCCCGGGCGGAACCCCGCCGGGTCGGCCACCACCTCCGGGTCGCAGCCGGCTCGGGCCAGCCACAGCAGCATCGAGCTGCCCGCCGGCACCGGCGTACCGCCCAGGCTGGTGTCGGTCGCGGCCACCCGCCGCCAGGTGACGATCGGCGGCTCCCGCCGCAGGCCCTCCTCGACCACGTCGGCGACGGCGACGGTGCCGGCCCGCAGCCCGGCGCGCACCCCGGGTTCGCCGGTGAGCCGGTGCAGCAGCAGGGTCAGGAACTGGCTGGTGGTCTCCTGCCCGGCGACCAGCAGGAAGAACAGCGCCCCGACCACCACGTCCGGGGAGTGCCCGGCGGCGCGCAGCCGACCGGCCAGGCCGCCGCCGGTGCCGGCGAACTCCCGCAGTACGGCGTGGAACCGGCCCACCTCGACGGCGAGGCTCTGCTGCCGGTTGGCGTCCAGCGGGGCCCAGAACAGTTCCAGCGCCGCCCGCGCGAAGTCCTTCACCGCACCCACCGGGGCGTCCGGCAGCTCGACCAGCCGGGCCAGCGCCAGCAGCGGCAGGTCGGCGGCGAGCCGGGCGTGCAGGTCGACCGGCCGACCGGCGGCCAACTCGGCGGCGATGCCGGCCACCCGGTCCCGGACCAGGGCCGTCAGCCACGGTCGCTGGGCGGCCACCCGGTCGGGGTGCAGCGCCTCGGCGACGATCGCCCGGATCGCCGGGTGGCTGGGGCCGGCGTTGTTCGCCAGCGTCGGCGGCAACCGGAACCGGTGCGCGGTGAGCACCCGCAGCGCGGCCACCGGGATCGGGGTCACCGCGTCCAGGGCGTTGTCGGGTCGCCAGGTTACCGGGTCGGCGAGCACCTGCCGGACCAGCGCGTGCCGGGTCACCACCAGGTGGACGCCGCCGACCCGGTCGACGACCCTGGCCACGTCCGGCCAGGGCTCGTCGACGGACGCCTCCCACCCCCGGAACAGCACGCGGTCACGCTAGCGGGCGGCCCCCGGCGGGGCGGGGTCCAGTTCCCACACCGTGGTGTGCTTCACCCGGACGCTCTCCAACGCCTCCGGCACCGGCACGTCGTAGCCGGCCAGCTCGCGGAACCGTTCCCGGGGCAGGAACGCCCGGCCCGGGTCGCCGACCAGCACCCGGGCACCGGAGCGGGCGGCCCGCAGCAGGAAACGCAGCACCCGGCGGGCCATCGCCTCGCTGTAGAAGACGTCCCCGGCGAGCAGCACCTCGGCGTCCCCGGCGTCCCCGTCGAGCACGTCGGCCAGTTCGGCGTCGACGCGTACCCCGTTGGCGTGGGCGTTGAGGGCGACGGCGGCGACGGCCCGCTCGTCGATCTCCACCGCCCGCACGGTCGCCGCGCCGGCCCGTGCGGCGGCGATGGCGACCAGGCCGGAGCCGGAGGCGAGGTCGAGCACCCGGCGGCCGGCGACGGTCTCCGGGTGGTCGGTGACGTACCGGGCCAGGCCCTGCCCGCCGGCCCAGGCGAAGGCCCAGAACGGCGGCGGCTGGGAGCTGCGGAACTCGCCCTCGGTCAGCTCCCACAGGCCGATCGGCTCGTCGGCCTGGTGCAACCGCACCTCGGGTACGAAAGCGACCGGGGCGAGCCGGGCGTGCAGCCGGACGAAGGCCGCGGAGAGTTCGGACACCCGCCCAGGATGTCAGCCGCGTGACGGCCGGCGTGGTCGCCCCTCGTCCGCCCCGCGGAAAGCGGGCTGGCCCACACCGTCACCCGGCGTGTCGGCGGTGACCGGTGACCGGTTCACCACTGTCGGTGTTAACCCGCACCGTACTTGCCGATCGGCGCGAACACGCCCGTCTACCGGCTTCCCCGTCGTGCTCATAGCGTGGCGAGTGGACAAGACCGACGGGAGGAGCGAGGCGGTGGTGATGGTGTGGCGGAACGCGCTACGGGTCGGGGCGGTGCTGGCCTGCCTGTCGGGGACAGGGCTCGTCGGGCCGACACCGGCGTCGGCGGCGGACCGCTTCTCCACCGAGCTGAGCGGCCTGCCGGCCCAGTTCACCGCCGGGGACCAGGTGCGGACGGTCTCGGCGGTGGTGTCCCGCAAGGGCAACGGCGGCTGTGTGAAGGTCCGCTGGTCGATGGTGCTCTCGGTGCAGGGGCTGCGACTGGACCAGGTCAAGATGGACCGCATCGAGGAGACCGGCTCGTTCCCGCTGGACATCCGGGCGCAGGGGGACGTGGCCCGGCTGACCGACCGGCAGCTCGACCCGGGCACCCTGTGCCCGGACCGTACGGTCACCGCCACCTACCGGGTGGCCTTCGCCGAGGACGTCACCCGGGGCCGGATCACCATGGCCGCCGAGGCGTACGACCCGAACCTGCGGCTGCTCGCCCGGCAGAGCGCCACCCGGCAGGTCGTCGGCACGGCCCCACCGCCCACCACGGCGGCACCCGAGCCGACCACCGCGTCGCCGGAGCCGACCGAGGAGGCGCTGGAGCCGACGGAGGAGGAGACCGAACCGACCGAGGAGGCGCTGGCCGAGGTGCCGCCACCGGCTGCGGCGAACCGTTCGGCCAACGCCAGCGGGGGCTTCGGGGTGGTGCAGGCGGCGTTCCTGCTCGGCGGCCTGCTGCTCTTCCTCGGTGTCGGCCTGCTGATGCGGCTGCGGCAGCTCACCCGGACCGCGTCCGACGGCGGGGAGGCCGACGGCGTGCCGGTGCGTCGGCCCGTCCGCTGGACCACCGTCCGACGCTGATCGGGGGCCGCCGGGGCCGGGTGACGCCACCACCCGACCCCGGCGGGTTTCACTTCGCGAACACCTGGAACTCGGCGATCCGCACCTGGTCGCGCGCCGGGCTGGCGGTCGCGCAGTCGGTCCGGGTCGCCGGGTCGTCGTCCTGCTCACCGGCGTACGCCGGGCCGCCGGTGCACTGGCTGGTTAGCACCTCCAGCCGGACGTGGGTGGCGACGGTGGCTGACACCCGGAACGACCTGGCAATCAGGTCCCGGGTGTAGGCCCGGTACCTCCCACCGGGGAACGCGTCGTCGGCGCTGGTGTAGACCCGGGTCCAGCGGGCCGGGTCGGCGCAGTCGGTGGTGGTCGCGTCGCAGGTCGACACCGCGAACGACCGCAGCCCGCTCAGCGCGTTCTGTGTGCCCGGGTCGGCGTCGCCGGTGATCGCCGGGCGGAGCATCGCGCTGACGGTGACCCGCTGCACCGGCTGCGGGGTGCCGCCGGGCAGCGTCACGGTGACCCGCTTGCCGGCGACCCCGGTCAACGACGCCCAGTTGGTGGCCTCGGTGTCGTCGGCGATCCGGTCCAGGTTCACCCCGTCCCCGGTGATCGTCGCCCCGGACGCGGTGGACGCCAGGTTCCGGCTCAGCCGCAGGTCGACGTACCCCTGCTGGCCGGCCTTGGCGACCACCTCCAGGCGCTGGTGGCCGAAGCCGGGGGCGACCGCCAGCACCTGGTACGTCCCGGCGACGGCCTCGAACGTGGCCGGCAGCGGGGTGGCCGGGTCGGTGTCGGCGACGGGGGTGGCCCGCGCCTCGTAGTCACCGACGTAGAGCCTGATCGGCGCGTCGGTGCTGTCGCCCCGGGGGCGCAGGGTCAGCGTGGCGTTGCCGCCGGCCGGGCTGGCGAAGCTCGGGGTCGGGTCGGTGTCGGCGGCGCCGACGGTGGCGGCGTCCCGGCCCATCCCGGAGCGGGCGAACTCGGCCCAGATCAGCTCCTGGTTGGCCCCGCCGAAGCGCAGCCGGTCGGCGGTGAGCAGGTTGTCCCGCATGTCGAGCATGCTGACCTGGCTGGCCGCCTGGAGCAGGAACGAGTCGAAGACCAGCTGCACCCAGCGCCGGTTGCCGGGGCAGTTCTCCGCGGCCACCCGACCCTGGGCGCAGTCGAGCTGCCGCTGCGGGGTGCCCAGGCCGTACTTCTTGACCAGGGCCGCGCGGATGCGGAAGTTGGTCGCGCCCCAGATCTCCCCGTCGGCGTGCACCGCCGGTCCGCCGGTGTTGTAGCCGACGTCGGAGTAGTTGAGCGGGCTGCGGCTCAGGTCGTAGTTGCGGATGCCGCTGACCAGGTTGCCTGTGACGTAGCCGCCGGTGACGAAGGGCGTCTCGCCGGGGGCGCGCAGGCCGTGCTCGTAGAGGTACTCGGCGGCGAGCAGGTCGCTCCACGACTCGCCCATCGCCCCGCCCTGGTGGCCGCTGATCCCGCTGTCCGGGCCGGCGATCATCCGGTTGGTGATGGCGTGGGTGTACTCGTGGCCGATCACCGTCATGTCGTAGTCGCCGTCGACGCACGGCGGGTACGGCCCACCGGCCTGCGGCTGCCACAGGTACATGTTGGTGCTCGGCGGCAGCCCGTCGCGCGGGGTGGACTGGTTGGCGTTGTTCCGGTTGCCGCTCAGCGCGCCCTGCTGGGCCCGCCCCTGCTCGGCGTCGCCGCCCAGCCCGGCCCCGCTGACGTTGACCGCCTGGAGGTTCCAGGTGGCCTCGGTGAAGCCCAGGTGCCAGGCCCAGTCGTGCATCCGGTTGTGCATGGCGAACAGGTTGGCGGTGGCGGCGTCGGCGTCGTTGCGTAGGGCGGAGGTGAACACCGCCGGGTTGCAGCGGGCCTCGTGCCACTGGTCGGTGAACGGGTACTCGTAGCGCCGGTCCGGGCGGTCGGGGGCGTTGACCATGGGGCTGCCGGCGCCCCAGGAGACCACGGTGTTGGCGGAGTTGCCCCGGGTGGTGCCGGTGGGCGCGCCGGTGGCGAGGTCGACGTCCCAGGGTTGCCCGCTCGCCGGGTCGCGGAAGGCGGCGGCGCAGTCGGGTGCGGGGCTGGCGCACCAGCGGACCCGGGGGTCCTGCCCGGGAGCGAGGTCCTGCGGCGGGGTGGCCGGGTAGACCGCCCAGCTCGGGTTGTCGGAGTCGAAGTCGACGAGGTCCTCGCGGACCAGCACCGTCCCGGTGATCCCGTCGACGTAGGTGGTGAAGGCCGCCGGGTGGTCGCTGTCCTTGCCGATCAGGGTCACCTCGTAGGCGGCCCGGTTGCCGTCGACCGGGGTGGGCACGGCGACCGGGCGCACCCGGTGGCTGGCCACCGCACCGGCGTCCAGGCCGGCGTCGGCGAGCGCGTCGGCGTACGCCTGCTCGGCGGTGCGGGTGGCCGGGGCGGGGGCGGAGGCGTCCCGGGACAGCGAGGAGCTGACCGAGAGCACGGTGCCGTCGGCGACCGCCACGGTGACCAGCCCGTCGTGGCCGGCGGGCAGGTCACCGAAGCGCTGCCGCAGGGTGACCACCGCGCCGTCGCCGATCCTGCGGACCAGTACCCGGTCCAGCGCGGCGACCGCGTCGGCGTCGAGCCCGAACAGGTCCCGCTGCTGGGTGAGGTAACGCCGGGCGGCGGCCTCCGGGTCGGCGGGCAGGCCGGTGGCGAGCCGGGCCGGGCCGAGGGCGTGCGGGGTGCCGAGCCGGTTCCAGCGCACCGGGGCGCCGGTGGCCCCGGCCAGGCTGCGCTGGCGGGCGTCGGGTGCGGCCGTACCGGTGCGGTTGTCGACGTCGGCGGCCTGGTGGCGGTCGTCGGCGAACGAGCCGGAGCGGCCCGGGGCCGGGGCCGCGGTGTCGCCCGGCGCGGCCGTGGCGGTGCCCCCGCCGGGCAACAGGGCGGCGACCACGGCGGCGGTCGCCAGTACGGGAACGAGCCGGCGTCGATGCCGGCTCGTTCGGGGTGTCCACTCCGGTCTGGGCACGGAACCTCCTCGTGGGAGCGGGGACCGGCACGACGCCGACCCGGCGCAGGCGCGGTAACGCATGCGCATACGTGGATACCAGGCGGATCGGACCGGGGCAATGGCGCGTCGTGCGCGGATCAGACGAGCTGGGCGGGGTCGAGCCCCAGCTCCCGGGCCGTGACCAGCCGGATCCACTCGCCGAACTGCCGGCGGGAGATCACCCGCTCGTGTACGGCGAGCTGGACGGCGAGCCCGTCCATCACCGCGTTGATCCGCCAGGCGGCACCGGCCGGGTCGGCGCAGTCGAAGGTCCCGTCGGCCACCCCGGCCGAGATCACCGTCGCCAGGTCCTCCCGCCAGCGCAGGTCCAGCCGTCGGCAGACCTTCTCCAGTTCCGGGGTGCGGAGTGACTCCGCCCAGCCGTCGATCCACATCGCCCAGGGCCGGCCGGTGGGGGTGTAGAGACGCAGGATGCGCCGGAGCTTGGTCAGCGGCGGGGTGGCGGAGCGCAGCACCGCGTCCAGCCGGGACAGTTCCTGCTCGACGGCGTACGCGAACGCCTGGGCGAGCAGCCGCTCCTTGGTGGAGAAGTGGTAGAAGACCAGCGCCTGGCTGACTCCGGCGGCGGCGGCCACGTCGGCGGTGCGGGTGTTGGCGAGTCCACGCTCGACGATCACGTCGCAGGCCGTGCGCAGCAGGGAATCCAGGCGGACATCGGCGGCGGCACGTCTCGTCACGCCGCTACGGTAACCTATCCAACCGAGCACAGGGAGTTACCGACCCGCCCGATCCGGCCGCCGGCAGTCGGAAGCCGGACAGCACCCCTCTGGCGAGTCGGCTACCTTTCCGACCTGTTCAGTAGGGCTGCGGACGATGCGGCCCGCCCTCGGCGAGCAACTCTCCTAGGAAGCTCTGGGGGTGGTGGCGTCGATCACCGCCGCGGCAGCCGGACGCGCCGTCGGTGGCCCCGATTTGGCATCGGTGAGACCGCTCGGCTAGAGTTTCCATCCGTCACCGGGTGTCGTCCCGGAGGCAAGCGGACGTAGCGCAGCTGGTAGCGCATCACCTTGCCAAGGTGAGGGTCGCGGGTTCGAATCCCGTCGTCCGCTCGGAGCTGCCGCCACGCATGACGGGGGCAACCTCGGTGGGGTGGCCGAGAGGCGAGGCAACGGCCTGCAAAGCCGTGTACGCGGGTTCAAATCCCGTCCCCACCTCGGTAACAAGCACGGGCGATTGGCGCAGTGGGAGCGCGCTTCCTTGACACGGAAGAGGTCACTGGTTCAAACCCAGTATCGCCCACACGGTCAGTAGGGCCACCTTCCGGTGTCGGAAGGTGGCCCTACTGCTGTCCGGCCTCCGGCCCGTCACCGACCCGCTCCGGTGGCGACCGGGTGCGGGCCGATTTCGTGCCGGGGTCGACGCTCGCCTCGCGCCGATGTCCTGGTGCCTGCGTCGCGTACGCCGAGCAGGTCGGCGCCCGCTTGTCCGCCGCGTCGACCGACCAGGCCCGGTGGGAGTACCGTCTGCTGGCGGCGGCTGCCGGTCGCCTCACAGTGGCGGGGCGACGTCCCGCCGCTCCTCGACCCGCTGGTACGCCACCGGCTCGGCGGTGGTGACCGTACGGCGGCGACCGCGCACCAGCAGGACCATGACGAGGCCGAGAACGCCGGCGGCCATCAGGATCCAGCCGACGACGTCGAGATCGACACCGCCGACGCTCGCGTTCACCGCGAAGGTGAGGATCGCGCCGACGGCGAGCAGGAAGATACTCGTTCCGATTCCCATGACAGCTCCTTGGGGGACGGGGTGTGCTGTCGGGATGCAGTACCCCGTCGATGAGCAGGGCAATCGCCGGGTGGGGCGAAGCGGTGGGGTCGGCCAGGCGGGCGATCTTGGAATGGGGTAGAGTTCACCGCGTCGCCGGGGAGACCGGGCGGCACGCGGACGTAGCGCAGCTGGTAGCGCATCACCTTGCCAAGGTGAGGGTCGCGGGTTCGAATCCCGTCGTCCGCTCTCGACCACGGGCGATTGGCGCAGTGGGAGCGCGCTTCCTTGACACGGAAGAGGTCACTGGTTCAAACCCAGTATCGCCCACCAGACCATCACGAAGGCCCCCGGCTCAGCTGAGCCGGGGGCCTTCGTGATGACGTTGCTTCGCGGTGACGTTGCGGGGTGGGTCAGCTGTTCCAGTGGTGGGCGACGAGGTCGGCGGCCTGCTGTTCCCACTGTGCGTAGTGGTCGGGGTAGGCCGACACCTGCACCGTCTGGGCGGCCTTGGTCAGGGGCATGTCCTGCCAGCCGTCGACCTGCTTGAGGCCCTTGAGGAACGCCAGGGTCGCGTACTCGGGGTCGGTGATCTGTTCCACCGTGCCCCAACCGGAGGACGGACGCTGCTGGAACAGGCCCTGCGAGTCGTGGTCGTTGCGGTCACCCAGGTGACCCAGGTTCTCCAGCTTCGACTCCTGGAGGCTCGTGGCGATGGACACCACGGCGGCCCGTTCGTCCATGCCGGCCTTCTTCGTCGCCGCGATGATCGCCTTGACGTTGCTGGTCTGCTCGTCGTCGAGGTCGATCCGGGACTGCTTGCCCTGCACACCGTGCGGGATCAGCCTGTCCTTGTCCACGGCCGGCTTGTCGGCCTGCACCACGGCCACGGTGTGGTCGACGGCGGTCGACTCGGCGCCGTGGTTCAGCGGGCCGGCGGCCAGACCACCGGCGACGGCCAGACCGGCGATACCGAGAACACTCTTACGCAGAATGGTGGTCTTCATGATGGTGGTGTTCATGATGAAGCTCCTTCGGGGGTAGACGCCCCGCCCGGCCCGTCAGGGCCGGGTGCGCCCGTGGGGGACGGGCAGCGGAAAGGGGCGTGGGCACCACGTCGGGGCGCGCTCATGCGGGAGAGAGAGTCTGCGGGGGTCCCCGGGGGCTTGCCGCGTCGGGCGGTGGCCACTCGTGCCGGGGTCAGGTGTAACGACCGGGGTTCCGGGGCCATTCCCGCCGGGTGTGCGAGCCGGCCGGGTGCTGCTGCGGTCGCCTCTGCCGGGGATGTAACGATGGGCGCCGGCCGGTCATTCCGCCAGGGGGCGGGTGCCGGGCGCCAGGGAGCAGCGGGGGTGCTGCTGCGGTCGTACCGAGGGTGTAACGACAGCCGGCGCCTGGTCATTCCGTCGGTGGATGCCGAATCAAGCCTGGTGGCGGGGCTGCCGCTGGGCCGTCAGCGGTGTGACACATCCGGGCCGGCCGGGATTCCGGCGATGGGTCCTCGGCGTCACCGCTGTCCGGTCCGGTTCGGCCCGATTCGGTGCCCGGTGGCCGGGCCGTCACCTCTGGCCGTTTCCAGCGGGTCTGCTTCTGCTCCTCGACGTGGCACCGACCCGGTTCGCCCTGCCGCCGGGAGGCACAGCTGATCGCCGCCAGAGCTGCCGCTACCTGTTCGCTGTGGTGGGCGGTGGGTGGCCAGGCGTGCGCGGAGAGCATCATTCCTGTGGGTCATAAATATGCCTGACAGGCATACAGGTGTCTGCGAATTTCACCCGCCCTCGGGGCAGGGTCATTGCGTTCTCGGATAGCTGCTGGTCACGGCGGTGATCAGGTCGTGTGAGCGGCGGTTGGCTTGGCGGGTGGCGCGGGCGATGTTGGTCGCGCCGGTGGTGCGGTGCCAGCCGATCGCGGTGTTGCGCAGGGTTGCGATGACGGCGGGTCCGTTGCCTGTCCGGGCTTGGTGAAGGTCTTCACGGAACGTCACGTCGCGTACGTTGAGTTCCCCCGCTTTGATGGAGCGGTGGTTACCTGCTGCCGGCTGGTGCAGGGGTGGCGATAGGTGGTTCGACTGGTTCGGTCTGTCGGCTGTGCCAGGCGGTCTCGTACTCGTTCGGGCTGAGGTAGCCCAGTTCCTTCTGGATGCGGCGAGTGTTGTACCAGCCGTAATGGCAACCGAGGACGCCCGTACCAGCCGATGGCCGTCGAGTCGGGGAATCGAGAGCGGCGCCTCGTTGAGGATCGTGGCCGCTGCTGACGCCTGTAGAAGTGGCGGGGCGTTGACCCTGGGTATCGAGAGGGGCGCGTGGCGGTCACGGCGATCGACGGGGATGATCGTTTCGTGGTTCGCCGGCGGGCTGAGCCTTGGTCAGTCGCAGGCCTGGAGCCTTGCGCGAGTTCGGGCGCCGCCGGTGGCGAGGCGAACGGCTCGTGAGATGTCGTGCGGCAAGCACTGTCCATTAGGGCGTCGCGCCTCGCTGTGGTCCATGACAGGGAGGAGCAACGGTGGTAGCGGTGGCGTGTGGCATCGACTGGGCCCAGGATCACCATGATGTAGCTGTCGTCGGCGAGACGGGCGTCGTGGTGGCATCGGTCAGGATCAACGACGATGCTGCCGGCCTCAGTCAGGTCCTTGCGCTGCTGGCCGAGCATGATCCGACCGGCGGGAAACTGCCTGTAGCGATCGAGACGAGTCAGGGACTGCTGGTGGCTGGTCTCCGGGCCGCGGGTCGACAGGTGTTCGCGATCAATCCTTTGGCGGTGTCGCGGTATCGGGACCGGTATCGGGCCTCGCGCGGCAAGTCGGACGCGTTCGACGCGATGGTGCTGGCGAACATCCTGCGCACCGATGCGACCGCGCATCGGCCACTGCCCGCCGACAGTGAGTTGCTGCAGTCGCTGCGGGTTCTGACCCGGGCGCAGCAGGACGCCGCCTGGGACCAGGTCACGCTCACCAACCGGATCCGGACGCTGCTGCGGATGTTCTTCCCCGCCGCCCTGGCGGCGTTCGAGCGCGGCGGACGGCACCGGCTCGACTCGCCGGCCGCCCGGGTGATCCTCGCCGCAGCGCCGACGCCCGCGGCCGCGGCGGCGCTGGCTTCCACCGAGCTCGCGGCGTTGCTGCGCTGCGCTGGCCGCCAACGCGGCATCGCCGCCGAGGCGGACAAGCTGCACGGCATCCTCCGCGGCGAGCAGATGCGTCAACCAGCAGCCGTCGAGCAGGCCATGGGCCTGCATCTTCAAGGACTGGTGCGGCAACTCGACGCGGTCTGCCAGACGTTGCAGCAGCTGGAGCAGCGCATCGACGAGGTGTTCACCGCCCACCCCGACGCGAAGATCGTCACCAGCATCCCCGGTCTCGGCGTGCAGCTCGGCGCTCGGCTGTTGGCCGAGATCGGCGACGACCGCGGCCGCTTCGCCGACGCCCGCGCGTTACGTGCTTTCGCCGGTGCCGCGCCGGTGACCCGTTCCTCGGGCAAGAGCAGTTTCGTGCACGCTCGCCGCGCCAAGAATGACCGAATCGCCGCTACCGGATACGTGTGGGCGCTGGCCGCGGTCCGGCATGACTCCCAGTGGAACACCCGCTACCGATCCCGCCGTGCCGCCGGCGACAGGCACGTCGCCGCCCTGCGTCGGCTGTTCCACCTCATGCTCGGCAAGCTGCACCACTGCCTACGACACAACACCCTCTACGACTCCGGCAAGGCTTTCGCCGAACCCGCAACCTCAACTGCTTGACAGCCACCGTTGGTGAGATGTCTCGATGTAGGCGAAGATCGCGTTCTCGGCCTCGTCGCGGGTCCGCCAGGACGTGCGGTAGACGAGTTCGATCTTTAACGTCGACCAGAAGTTCTCCATCAGTGCGTTGTCGAACGAGTCGCCGACGGAGCCCATTGAGGGCAGGATCCCGTTGTCCTGTAAGCGTTCCGCGAAGCGGAAGGATGTGTAGTTCGACCCCCTGTCCGAGTGGTGGATCAACTGGCCGTCGCGGACATCCCGGGACCAGATGCCGTATTCGAGGGCGGCGAGGATCAGGTCGGTGTCGCAGCGGTCGGAGGTCTTCCACCCGACGATCCGGCGGGAGAACGCGTCGCGGACCGCAGCCAACCAGAACACACCCTCGCCGCAGGGAATGCGGGTGGCATCGGCGACCCAGAGCCGGTCCGGCCCGTCGGCGGTGAACTGCCGGTTGACCAGATCCGGCGCCGGCGTGTGCCGTGGATCCTGACGGGTGGAGCCGCCGCGCCAGCCTCGACGCAGGAACGCACCCTGCCAGCCCTGCTGCGCCATTAGCCGCTCGACCCGTTTGCGGCCCACACTTATCCCGTCACGGCGTAACTGCCGGTGGACCCGGTCCGCGCCGTAGGTGCGCCCCGATGTCTCCCAGATCTCGTGGATGTTGGAGATCAGCCCCAGGTCGACCACGTCGCGGTCGCAGGGCTGCTCGGCCTGCTTGACCCACGCGTAGTAGGTCGAGGCGCCGATGTTGAGGACCCGTAGCAGGAGCGCGACCGCGAACTGGTCACGGTGTTCACCGATGAACCTCATGACCGTCGCCGGGTCGGGTCGAGCTCCGCCGCGAAATACGCGCTCGCCGCCTTCAGGATCTCGTTCGCCCGCCGCAGCTCGGCGACTTCCTTGCGCAACTGGCGATTCTCCTCGGCCATCTCGCTGGTGGGCCGATCGGTGCGCTCACCCGCGTCGGCCTCAGCCTGACGGATCCAGTTGCGCAACGCCTCGTGATGCACGCCGAGCTGCTCGGCCAGGCGCCGGATCACGGGCTTCGGATCCGACTCGCGGTACAAGCGCACAGCGCGCTGACGTAGCTCGTCGGGGTACTTCTTCGGTGCTGCCACGGACGACTTCCTCCCCACGGCCATCAGACCATGATCAAGAAGCTCCATGAAAGCGGGGGTAGCTCACCTTCCGGCGCAAAGTATCTTGGCCGTAATAGGCACGGACAGCAGGCGGAAGGGCCACTAGCGGATGCGCTTGAGCGGGCAGGTCACCATGGAGGATGTGCAGAAGTACATTGTCTGATTCTGGCCCAGGCGAAGGAAGGCCCCGATGCTATTAGGGGTGGAAGCATGCGCACGGTGCAGACAAGAAACAATTCTATGCCGACGTCAAATGTGATTGGGCATGGCGAGCCAGCGCGCCCTTGCGGTCGCTGTGGTCGACTACTGGAAGATCTCGGAATTGGGTGACATTTATGATTCGATTTGACTCGCTTGACCAGGACGTGGTTAGAGCTCTTGACGCCTCTGGATGGAGCCTGAGTCGAGCCGTCGATGCTGGGAAATGGGTGGAAACCCTGGAGGGTGAAGGTTACCGGGCTCACCCATTGGCTGTGGCTGTCCTGTCGACGCTGGGAGGGCTTTCGGTTGAGCCAATCAATATGGTGGGTCCGAATTTCGCTAATGACGAGCCTTACAATTTCGATCCGCTCGCGGCTGGATCGGGTCAGCGCGCACTGGCTTTGGAGGTAGAGTCTGTTCTCGGTGGACATTATTTCCCTATCGGCGAATGGCTCAGCTACTCAAGCGTATTCCTGGAATCTGCAGGGAGGGTGGTCGCTGCTGGCATGGGATGGTTCTGGGAGATGGGATCGAGCTTCGAGGAGTCTTTGGAGTTTGCGGTATGCGCAAACCGTCCCTTGGTCTGTCTGCACTCTGATCCGGGTGTAGCCCCTTGGCCGGCCGCGTGATCTCTGCGTTTACTCATATGGTCGGGCTTGCGATTGCGTAACGCACAGTTTTCGGGAGTCGCTACCGCTTGCCTGAGTTGCCATCAGGGTCTTCCTTGCATGCAAGTATGCCGATTTGTTTCGTTGTGGCTGTGCGTGACCCGGGGTTCGGTGGTGCGGCTTCGATGCTGAAGGCCCCCCATCTGAGTTGGGCGGCTCGGTGTGGTGGGCGTGCGCGAGTTTTTAGGTCTGCGGCGCGTGAGTCGGGCCCGGCTTCGCTGGGACGTTCTTTTGATCCTGCAGAGCAGTTCTAAGTCAGTCGGATCTTGGTCGAGCGCCTTGGTTCGGCTGGCTTTGCTGCTTCGGTGTTCGGTACGATTGCTGCGCTGGTGCATGGCTGGCGGCTCGACCTGCTCGTCGTGGTGGGGGTGTCGGAGGTATTCTGGTTGGGCCCAAGGCTGGAGTCATGGCGAGATTCTTGATGGCGTCGCCGATGTGCTTACGAACCTGGCCAGTACGCGAGCTTGGAGAATTGGATCTGCGAAATTTGCCAGGAAGGTTCTCCGTTCAAGAAAAGGTGACCCGGCGGTTCGATTGGTCGCGGGAGAAGTGCGTGGAGTGACTATGAAATTCCGATCCGTCCCATTGAATGGTCGTATTCTCGCGGCTCACCCGAGATGAGGCATCCAGAATATGGAGCAATACCTCTATCTGAGGAACCTCGTCTCGGATTTACTTGAAGATTCTCCCCTGACTTCGGAGGAGGTCATCGCCGACGTGCGCCACCTGATGAGCGCAGGCGAAGAAGGGTTGGCATTCGACACGATGTGTTCGTGGATTTACGAGGATATTCTTCCTATTAGTTTGGCTTACTACGAGCGCCTTGTGTCCGCTGCTCAAGAGTTAGGAACTCCACGCTCTGTAGACAAACTGGATGAACTCATCGTGGGTTAACTTGGCGTTAGGAGCGGGTGACGGTGGTTCAGCCGGGTGCCACCGCCACGTCGAGCACCTCGTCCACGCTGCGCCTCGGGGTCGCCACCCCCGGCTGGCCGTACCCGATCCGCATGACCATCTGTGGCGTGCCGAAACGCCCCAGCGACAGCCGCAGCGCCTCCCGTGCCCCCGACACCTCGATCGGCTGCGACAGCATCGACACCGCGAGCCCCGCGTCGGTGGCGGTCAGCAGCACCCGCTGCAACGCCTGCCCGGCGAGCACCTGGTCGGCGACCGTGTTGCCGGCCGCGCCGAGCACCGCGACCAGCGGTTCCGGTTCGAAGTCGCGGCCGGGGGCGCGGTCGAGGCCGCCGAAGCCCCGCGACGGCAGCAGGTCCTGCGGCTCGGTCTGCGGGCCGCCGGCGCGGGCCGGCACCCCGTCGGGGGCGGGTTCGGTACGCACCCAGTCGGCGCGTTCGGCCCGGTAGGCGGGGTCGCGTTCGAGCACCCGGTGGGCGCTGCGGGCGACCTCGGCGAAGGCGTTGACGGCGCTCACCCCGATCACCAGTTCCAGCCAGCACTGTTCGGCGCGGGCCGCCTCACCGAGCCGCCAGCGGGCGTCGGCGGGCACCGGGTCGGGCCAGAACGGCGCCCGGTTGCTGAACCGGCGGTCGATGGCCGCGTACAGGCTCTGTTCGGTGGGGGTGGGGCGGCGCGGCAGGCCCGGGACCAGTCGGGCCAGCACGTCCGGGTCGGTCGGATACGGTCGCAGCCGTACGGTGGCCGGGGTGCCCGCCACGGCCAGGGACAGCCGCAGGTTGAACAGGGCCGCCCCGCCGGCGATCCGGGTGCCCCAACCGCTCGGGTCGGTGGCCGGCAGCCGGCGGGTCGGGTCGACCGACACCTCGATCCCGCCGTCGCGCAGTCGGAACCGCCACGGTTGGGTGTTGTGCAGGGACGGCGCGCGGACGGCGTCCGTGACGGCGGCCCGTAGTTGCGCCTCGGTGTACCCGGTGCCCATGGTCGTGCTCCTTCCGTGGCGGTTCGTGCCGCTCCACCCCGAGCGGGGAACGCGTCGCCCCGGCCGGCCGACGCCGACCCGGTTCCCGGTGGTGGTTCCCCTCCACGGTCCGTCACCCGGGGGTGTGCCGGGCAGGGCCGGACGTCCCGACCCGCCGGGCCGCCCTCCCCGGGGTGACGCGCCGGGTTAGGGACCTTCGGCCCGTGCACGGACCGGTCCGGGCGGGTAGAAACGAGGGATGATCCGGGTGTTCCTCCTCGACGACCACGAAGTCGTCCGCCGTGGCCTGGCCGACCTGTTGCAGAGCAGCGGCGACATCGAAGTGGTCGGCGAGTCCGGCTCCGCGCAGGAGGCGGCCCGGCGGATTCCCGCCCTCCGCCCCGACGTGGCGATCCTCGACGCCCGGCTGCCCGACGGCAACGGCATCGACGTGTGCCGGGACGTCCGGGCGGTCGACTCGTCGATCAAGGGGCTGATCCTCACCTCGTACGAGGACGACGAGGCGCTGTTCGCCGCGATCATGGCGGGCGCGGCGGGGTACGTGCTCAAGCAGATCCGGGGCACCGACCTGGTCGACGCCGTCCGTCGGGTCGCGGCCGGGCAGTCGCTGCTCGACCCGGCGATCACCACCCGGGTGCTGGAACGCATCCGCAGCGGCGTCGAGCAGCCCCGCGAGTTGAAGACCCTCACCGAGCAGGAGCGCCGCATCCTGGAGTACGTGGCCGAGGGGCTGACCAACCGGGAGATCGCCGGCAAGATGTTCCTGGCCGAGAAGACGGTGAAGAACTACGTCTCCAGCGTGCTGGCCAAGCTGGGCCTGGAGCGCCGCACCCAGGCCGCCGTGCTCGCCACCCGCCTGCTCGGCCAACGCCACTGACCCACCGCACCGCCGAGCGGCCGGGCACGAACCGCCCGGCCGCGCCGGCAGGCTGAGCGAGGAACGTCGGCCGGGATCAGTCGCGCAGCGGGACCGACCAGCAGAGTTGGGTGCCGTGCGGCTCGACCCGGCGTACCTGGAACTCGCCGCCGTGCCGCTCGGCGCGTTCACGCAGGTTCACCAGGCCACCCCGGGCGGCGGCCGGGTCGCAGCCCACCCCGTCGTCGGTGACCGTCACCGTGACCCGGCCGGCGTCGACCCGCACGGCGACGGCGACCCGGTTGGCCTCGGCGTGGCGTACCGCGTTGGACAGCGCCTCGCGGAGCACGGCGGTGAGGTCGGGGCGGACCGGTTCCGGCACGGCGCTGTCGATCGGGCCGTCGAGCTCGACGGCGGGCCGGAAGCCCAGCGACCCGGCGGCCACGTCGACCGCCTCCCGGATCTCGGTGCGCAGCGCCGCGCTCATCGGGGTACGCAGCTCGAAGATGGTGCGGCGGATGTCGCGGATGGTGGCGTCGAGGTCGTCGACGGCCGTGTTGATCCGCTTGGCGACGTCGGGGCGGGCGTGCATCGCGCCGCTCTGCAGTTGCAGGCCGGTGGCGAACAGTCGCTGGATCACCACGTCGTGCAGGTCCCGGGCGATGCGTTCGCGGTCCTCCAGGACCACCAGCAGCTCCCGTTCCTCCTGGCCCCGGGCCCGTTCCATGGCCAGGGCCGCCTGACCGGCGAAGCTGGCCAGCAGGGTGACGTCGGCGTCGGCGGCCCGGCCGGCGTCGGGACGGTGGGCCACCACCAGCACCCCGTGCAGGGTGTCGGCGGCGGCGAGCGGGGAGACCACGGCCGGGCCGGCGACCACCGGCACCGGCCAGGGCGCCGCCTCGGCCAGGTTGTCGAGCAGTTCCCGGCGACGCTCGGTCACCGGGCCGGCGAAACTGGTCTCGTTGGCCGGCAGCAGCGCGCCGACCAGCCCGTCGGCGTCACCGTCGGCGGAGTCGACCACCTCGACGGTGAACTGCCCGGCGTCCTCGTCGTAGAGCAGCACCAGCGCCAGTTCCGCCTCGGCGACCTCCCGGGCCCGGCGGGCCACCAGGGTCAGCGCGTCGGTCCGGCGTACCTCGCCGAGCAGCACCGAGGTGATCTCGGCGGTGGCGGCCAGCCAGCGTTCCCGGCGGTGGGCCAGCGCGTAGAGCCGGGCGTTCTCGATGGCCACGCCGGCGGCGGCGGCCAGCGCGACGACGATCTCCTCGTCGTCCTCGGTGAACTCCGGGGCACCCTGCTTCTCGGCCAGGTAGAGGTTGCCGAAGACCTGTTCGCGGATGCGCACCGGCACGCCGAGGAAGCTGTGCATCGGCGGGTGGTTCGGCGGGAAGCCGTACGACTTGGGGTGCTGGGTGATGTCGGGCATGCGTACCGGGCGGGGCTCGTCGATCAGCAGGCCGAGCACCCCCCGCCCGTGCGGCAGGTCGCCGATCTTGGCGTGCAGTTCGGCGTCGATGCCGTGGGTGATGAAGTCGTGCAGCAGCCGGTCGGGACCGATCACGCCGAGCGCGCCGTAGCGGGCCCCGACCAGCTCGCAGGCCGCCTGCACGATCCGTTGCAGGGTGCTGCGCAGGTCGAGGTCGGTGCCGATGCCGACGACCGCGTCGAGCAGCGCCCGCAGCCGTTCCCGGCTGGTCACCACGTCGCCGACGCGGTCGAGCATCTCCTGGAGCAGTTCGTCGAGGCGGACCCGGGACAGCGGGCTCAGCCCGAGCGAGGGGACCTGGTGTTCGTTGCGGGAAGTAGGGGTGCTGGCGGCCACGCGGGCGATGTTACCGCCCGGTGACCGCCGGGCACGAGATCGTCAGGGCCGCTGGTCGCGTACCGCGGAGGTGTCGACCACCTGCGCGGCCGGCAGCCGCGGGGTGTGCGGCGGGCCGGCGTGCGCCGGGTCCGCGATCCCGATCCGCAGCACCAGGTACGGGTAGCCGAGCCCGCTGAGCAGCTGCCGCAGCGTCTGCCGGGTGCCGGCCACCTCGACCACGCCGGACAGCGGCACCACCGACGCCCCGTGCCGGGTGGCGGCGAGCCACAGCGCGGAGAGCGCCTCACCCGCCCGCAGCCAGCTGTCCGGTTCGTCCTCGTCGCCGTAGAGCAGCCCGTACACGGCGGCCTTGTCGTGCCCCGGGCCGACCGGCAGGTCACCGGGGCTGCCGAAGTCCCGGGCCGGGACGGTGGTCTGCGGCTGGTCCTGCGGCAGCACCTCCGGCGGCAGGCCGGTGCCCGTGCCGGCCCGGTGGGTCCAGTACTGCAACTCCTCGCGGGTCTGCGGGTCCTCCGCCTCGACGGTGCCGGCGCGGGAGGCGGTCGCGGCCAGCTCCATCACCTGGTCGGCGTCGAGGATCTGCAACCGGGAACCCTCGGCGTCGGCCGCGCGGGTGATGTCGTCGAGCACCCCGGCGGACACCGGCTCGTCGCTGACCGGGCGGCGGTCGGTGTGCCGCACCTGCATGCACTGCACCAGGCGCATCGCCTCCGGGTCGGCCCCGGAACGGGTCAGGCCGGTCAACCGGGCCAGCAGGTCTGGCTGCTGCGGGTCGGGCAGCCGCTCGACCACCGCCGTCCAGCCCTCGGCCGCGAGCGCCACCCGGGCGTGGTGCAGGGCCGCGCCGCAGCTCACCGCCACCAGCCGGCCCTCCGGGTCGGTGGCGGTGAGCTGCCGCTCCCGGACCACCCGCAGCTCCAGGGCGTCCGGCAGGACCCGCCAGCGCCACGGCTGCGTGTTGTGCACCGAGGGGGCGTGACCTGCCGTCGCCGCCGCCTCCGCGAGCGCGGTGGTCAGCGGGCGGTCCGTCGCGGGCGTCTGGTGACTCATCGGCACGACCTTTCCGTTTCTTTCCCATCGTGCCCCACCCCGTCGGCCCCGGGGTGGGGATGCCGTTCCATCCTGGCCTGCCGACCGGGCCTTCCGCACGGTCCGCAGGTCCCTCCCCGGGGGCATTTCGGCCCGGCGGTCTCCCGGTGCCCGGTCCCCGCCTGCGGGGACGATCCGCGGCACCGCAGACGTTGATCCACTCGCCGGGGCCGATGGTGCGGTGTCAGGTCGTCGGGTCACCGCACCATCGGCCCAACAGCCGCCGTCCCGTCCGCAGCCGCCGTCCCGCCCGGTCAGCGTTCCCGGACGACGGCGACCGGGCAGTGCGCGTGCTGGATGAGCTGCTGGCCGACGGAGCCGAGGAGCATCCCGCGCAGCCCGCCCCGGCCCCGGCTGCCGACCACCACGAGTTGCGCCTCCCGGCTCGCCTCGACGAGCGCGGCGGCCGGCCGGGCCGGTGCGATCTCCACAGTGACCGGCACCCCGGGGAAGGTCTCCCGCCACCCGGCGAGGGCCTTTTCGATCTCGGCCCGGTCCGCCGCGAGCCGGGCCTCGGCGTCCGGGTCGGAGGGCCGCCAGCGGTCGTCAGGCGGTTCGAAGGCCCGCAGCACCCGCAGCGGGGCGTCGCGCTGGGCGGCCCGCTCGACGGCGAAGCCGAGCGCCGTACCGGCCTGCTCGGAGCCGTCGTAGCCGACCACCACCGGGCCGGTGACCTTCGCCTGTGCCTCGCGTACCACCACGACCGGGCAGTGCGCGTGGGCGGCCACCGAGACCGCCGTGGAGCCGGCGAGCAGGCCGGTGAAGCCGCCGTGGCCCCGGCTGCCGAGCACCAGCAGCCCGGCCTCGGCGGAACGTTCCTCAAGCACCAGCGCGGGCGGGCCGTCGAAGACCTCGCCGTGCACGGTGACGCCGGGCCAGGCGGCGGTGGCGTCCGAGGCGGCCTTGTGCACCAACTCCTCGACCTGCCGCCGGGCGTTGTCGTCAGGCCAGACGCCGGGGGCCACCCCCGGGCCGACCCAGCCGGCGACGGTCATCCACTCGAAGACGTACGCCAGCCGGACCGGGCGTCCGCTGCGCTGCGCCTCGGCCAGTGCCCAGTCCACGGCGACGCCCGCGTCGGCGGAGCCGTCGTAGCCGACCAGGATCTCGTCGGGGTTCATCGTCTCGTCCTTTCCTGGCTGGTGGCCGGTGGTGGGCCGGCCGGTGACCGGCCCACCGCGGGCCTCGGGGGTGTCACTGCCCGTCGAGCTGCTGGGGGTGGGTCTCCCGGATCCAGCGCCACTCGGCGACCCGGGGGTCGTCCTCGCCGTGGCGGCGGGTGTAGTCGCGGCACGCCTGCCGGGTGTCGACCATCTCCTGGCGCAGGTGGGCGGCGCGGGCGGCCAGGCCGGGCACCCGGTCGATGACGTCGATGACCAGGTGGAAGCGGTCCAGGTCGTTGAGCATCACCATGTCGAACGGCGTGGTGGTGGTGCCCTCCTCCTTGTAGCCGCGCACGTGCAGGTTCTGGTGGTTGGCCCGGCGGTAGGTGAGCCGGTGGATCAGCCACGGGTAGCCGTGGTAGGCGAAGATGATCGGCTTGTCGCGGGTGAAGATGGTGTCGAACTCGTTGTCCGGCAGGCCGTGCGGGTGCTCCGACGACGGCTGGAGCCGCATCAGGTCGACCACGTTGACGACCCGCACCTTCAGCTCGGGCAGCCGCTGGTGCAGCAGGTCGGCGGCGGCGAGGGTCTCCAGGGTCGGCACGTCACCGGCGCAGGCGAGCACCACGTCGGGTTCCCGGCCGTCGTCGGTGCTGGCCCAGTCCCAGATGCCCAGGCCGCGCCGGCAGTGCTGGACCGCCTCGTCGATGGTCAGCCAGTTCGGGGCGGGCTGCTTGCCGGCGACCACCACGTTGATGTAGTGCCGGCTGCGCAGGCAGTGGTCCATGGTGGAGAGCAGGGTGTTGCCGTCCGGCGGCAGGTAGACCCGGACGACCTCGGCCTTCTTGTTGACCACGTGGTCGATGAAGCCCGGGTCCTGGTGCGAGAAGCCGTTGTGGTCCTGCCGCCACACGTGGCTGGACAGCAGGTAGTTCAGCGACGCGATCGGCTCCCGCCAGGGGATGCCCCGGGTCACCTTCAGCCACTTGGCGTGCTGGTTGACCATCGAGTCGACGATGTGGATGAACGCCTCGTAGCTGGTGAAGATGCCGTGCCGGCCGGTCAGCAGGTAGCCCTCCAGCCAGCCCTCGCAGAGGTGTTCGGAGAGCACCTCCATCACCCGGCCGTCGGGGGAGAGGTGGTCGTCGGTGGTCTCGATCCGGCCGTCGAAGGACCTGTCGGTGACCTCGAACGCGGCACCGAGCCGGTTGGAGGCGACCTCGTCCGGGCCGAAGAGCCGGAAGGTCTGCGGGTTGGCGGTGATCACGTCGCGGACCCAGGTGCCGAGCACCCCGGCCGCGCCGACCACCGGCTCACCCGGCCGCTTGACGTCGACGGCGTAGTCGCGGAAGTCCGGCAGGGTCAGGTCGCGCAGCACCCGCCCGCCGTTGGTGACCGGGTTGGCGCTCATCCGGTGCTCACCCTTCGGCGGCAGCGCGGTCAGCTCGGCGACCGGCGCGCCGGTGGCGTCGAAGAGTTCCTCCGGCCGGTAGCTGCGCAGCCAGCGCTCCAGTTCGGCCAGGTGCGCCGGGTTGTCGCGTACCTCGGCGATGGGCACCTGGTGGGCGCGGAAGGTCCCCTCGACCTGCTTGCCGTCGACCTGGGCCGGGCCGGTCCAGCCCTTCGGGGTCCGCAGGATGATCATCGGCCAGCGGGGACGCTCGACGTGGCCGCCCGAGCGGGCCACCCGCTGGATCTCGGCGATCTCGTCGCAGGCCCGGTCCAAGGTGGCCGCGAGGAGCTGGTGCACCTGCTCCGGGTCGTCCCCGGCGACCAGGTACGGCTGGTAGCCGTGGCCGCGCATCAGGTCGAGCAGGTCGTCGGTGGGGATCCGGTCCAGCACCGTCGGGTTGGCGATCTTGTAGCCGTTGAGGTGCAGGATCGGCAGCACCGCGCCGTCGCGGGCCGGGTTGAGGAAGACGTTGGACTGCCAGCTGCCCGCCAGCGGGCCGGTCTCCGCCTCCCCGTCGCCGATGACGCAGGCGACCAGCAGGTCCGGGTTGTCGAAGGCGGCGCCGTAGGCGTGGCTCAGGGCGTACCCCAGCTCGCCGCCCTCGTGGATCGAGCCCGGCACCTCCGGCGCCACGTGGCTCGGGATGCCGCCGGGGAAGGAGAACTGGCGGAACAGCCGCTGCATGCCTGTCTCGTCGCGGCTGACCGAGTGGTACAGCTCGCTGTAGGTGCCCTCCAGCCAGGTGTTCGCCACCAGGGCCGGGCCGCCGTGGCCGGGGCCGGTGACGAAGATGGCCGACAGGTCACGGTTGACGATGACCCGGTTGAGGTGGGCGTAGAGCAGGTTCAGGCCGGGGCTGGTGCCCCAGTGGCCGAGCAGCCGGGGCTTGACGTGCTCGGGGGCGAGCGGCTCGCGCAGCAGCGGGTTGTCGAGCAGGTAGATCTGCCCGACGGTCAGGTAGTTCGCCGCCCGCCAGTAGGCGTCCAGCCGGCGCAGCTCGTCGTCGGTCAGGGGGCTGTGCAGGTCGAGAGCGGTGTCCATGCTGCCAAAGCCTCTCGCGGGTCGGGGAGTTCTGCACCCGGAAGCGCCGATTCGCCCCGGGCAGACCCAGTCTTCGCGTTCGCCCGGTCACCGGTCAGGGCCGTTGGTCCCGGCCGCCGGGGACGTCATGCCCCGTCCGGTACGGCGGAAACCAGTCCACGGACGACGATGACCGGAGCCGGCGCGTGGTAGAGCAGGGTCTGGCTCACCTCGCCCAGCATCCCCCGTCCCGGCTGGTCGCCCCGCGCGCCGACCAGCGCCACCTGCGCCGACCGGGACTGCTCCACCAGGACGGTGCCGGGGTCGCCGCGTACGGTGTGGCACTCCGTCGGCACCCGTGGGTGCCGGCGGCCGACCTCGGCGACCAGCGCGCCGAGCACGTCGTCGCCGCCGTCGGGTCGTCCCGGCTCGACCGCCCGGACCGCGATGACCCGGGCCTGCCGGCGGGCGGCGCAACCGAAGGCGAAGTCGAGCACGGTGCGGGAGCTGGGTGAGCCGTCCACGCCGACCAGCACCGGGCCCGGGGGCGGTGGGTCGCGGCGGACCACCAGCACCGGGCAGCCGGCGCGGGCGGCGAGCTGCACGGCCGGGGTGTCGGCCGGTACGCAGGCGCCGCAGCCGGCCATCCCGCCGTCCCCGATGGCCACCAGAAACGCCGTCCCGGAGCGGCGGATCAGGGCCTCGACCGGCGCGCCCTCGACGATCTCGCCGCTGACCGGCACCGCCGGTTCGACCTCGTTGGCGGCCGTGGCGGCGCGGGCGACCAGTTCCTCGGCGACGTCCCGGCTGCCGGCCGGCGACGGGCCGACGAGGGCGGCCTCCCAGTTGAACGCGTGCAGCAGGGCCAGGCCCCGGCCGTGCGCGGCGGCCTCCCGGGCGGCCAGCCGGACCACCTCCAGGTCGGCCGGTGCCGGCCCGACCCCGACCACCACCGGCCCGCCCGTGGACCCGGTCATCCGGCTCACCTCCCGGGCGCCCGCACGGCACGGCCACGCCGTCCCCACCGACGCTAGTCGCGGCGGGCGGGCGGTGGAGCCGGATCAGTAGGACGGGTGTCCTCCGGTCGCCTGGTGCACGCGCAGCACGACGGCGGTGGCGTTGTCGCTGCCGCCCTCGGCCAGGCTCGCGGCGAGCAGGCCGCGTACCGTCCGGGTCGGGTCCGGCCCGGCGAGCAGGTCCCGCAGCCGGTGGTAGTCGAGCTGGTCGCTGACCCCGTCGGTGCACAGCAGCCAGGTGTCGCCGGGGCGCAGTGGCACCCCGAGCAGGTCCGGGTCCGGCCGGTCGGGGTGGCCGAGGTAGCGCAGCAGCTGGTAGCGGGCGCGGGCGGCCTCCCGGGAGTTCGCCGGCCACCAGCCGTGCAGCACCCCGAGCCAGGCCATCGTGTGGTCCACGGTGACCAGCTCCAGCAGCCCGTCGCGCAGCCGGTAGGCCCGGGAGTCGCCGAGCTGGACGATCCAGGCCAGCTCGCCGTCGGGCTGGGCGAGGATGGCGGTCAGGGTGCAGCCGGCCAGCTCGTCGATGGCGGCGCCGGCCCGGCGTACCCGGATCTGGGCCTCGGTGACCGCGGCGCGCAGCTCGCGCGGGCCGACGGCGGGCCAGCCGGCGCGGACCAGTTCGTGCAGGGTGTCCCGGGCGGTGCTGCCGGCGACGCGGCTGCCCTCGCCCTCGCCCATGCCGTCGACGACCACCGCGAACGGCAGTTCGGGGTCGACGTGCAGGGCGTCGAAGTTGGCCGAGTAGCGGTGGCCGGCCACGGTGCCGCCGGCGACCTCCCACTCGACCCGGCCGACGGGCAGCCGGCGGGCCGCCTCGACGGGCTGGTCGGCGGTGCGGCGACGGAACACCAGCGGACCGTAGCACCGCCGCCGGCCCGGACCGGGCCGTCCGGCGTCGTGTCGGATAGCCGACGGCGTCGTCAACTCGGGTTGACGCTGGGGGAGTGTCAACGTAAATTGACAGCATGAGTCAGGCGACGGAACTCGCGGCGGCCGCCGGCAGCACCGACCCCCGGGTCGGCCTGCGCGCCGTGCGCGCCCTGCGCCGGCTCCTCGAACGGCTGGAGGTGGTCCAGGTGGACAACGCCCGACGACAGGGCTGGTCCTGGCAGGAGATCGCCGACGCGCTCGAGGTCAGCCGGCAGGCGGTCCACAAGAAGCACGCCGGGCGACCGGCGGTGCCCGGCACCGGGGAGGCATGATGTTCGAACGGTTCACCGACCGCGCCCGCGCGGCCGTCCAGCACGCGGTCGAGCAGGCCAAGATCGACGGGGGACGACCGGTCGGCACCGAGCACCTGCTGCTCGCCGTCCTGGCCGACGGCGACGGGCTCGCCTGCCGGGTGCTCACCGCCGCCGGCCTCGACGCCGACGACCTGCGCGCCCGGATCAGACGGCACACCGGCGACGGCGGCACGGGGCTCGGCGAGGCCGACGCCGCCGCGCTGCGCGAGATCGGCATCGACCTCGCGGCCATCGTCGCCCGGATCGAGGACACCTTCGGCCCCGACGCCCTGCGCGACGCCGTCCCGGCCCCCCGCCGCCGGTGGCGGCTGCGCCGCCCGCTCGGCGGGCCGCTTTCCCCGCGCTCCCGCACGGCGCTGGAGCTGGCGCTACGCGAGGCGCTGCGGCTGCGCCACCGGCACATCGGCACCGAACACCTCCTGCTCGGGGTGCTCCGCGAGGGCGGCGGCCTGGGCGCGACGGTGCTCACCGAGGCCGGCGCGGACCTCGACGACCTGCGCCGACGCGTCGAGTCGGCGCTGCGGACGGCGGCCTGACCCGCCCATCCATCCCCGGCCCGGCTCAAACCTGTTTGCGGTCAACGCAACGTCGGCCGTCGCCGGGTCGCTGGCCGGGCCGGGGTGCTGCACACTGACGCCGTGGACGGTGCAGAGCAGAAGCGTACGGTGACCGGCGGCGACCGCCCCCCGCGCTCGGCGGTGGTGGTCAACCCGACGAAGGTTGCCGATCTCGACGAGTTCCGCGCGACCGTGGACGAGGCCCTCGCCGCCGCCGGGTGGCCCGCCCCCACCTGGTACGAGACCAGCGCCGAGGACCCCGGCCGGGGACAGACCGAGCAGGCCGTCGCCGCCGGCGCCGAACTGGTCTTCGCCTGCGGCGGCGACGGCACGGTGATGGCCTGCGTCACCGCGCTCGCCGGCACCGACGTGGAACTCGCCGTGCTGCCCCAGGGCACCGGCAACCTGCTCGCCGCCAACCTCGGGCTCTCCAACGACCTCGCCGCCGGCCTCCAGGTCGCCGTCGACCGTGGCCGCCGCCGGCTCGACGTCGGCGTCGTCGACGACAGGTGCTTCGCGGTGATGGCCGGCATGGGCTTCGACGCGCAGATGCTGGCGGACACCTCCGAGACCACCAAGGCCCGCATCGGCTGGCCCGCGTACGTGGTGGGGGCCGCGAAGCACCTGCGGGACCGCCCGATGCGGCTCAGCATCCGCATCGACGACAGGCCGCCCATGCGTCGCCGGGCCCGCACCGTGCTCGTCGCCAACGTCGGGCGGCTCCAGGGCGGGGTGCGCCTGCTCACCGAGGCCGAACCGGACGACGGCTGGCTCGACGTCGCCGTGCTCACCCCCAACCGGGTCCGGCACTGGCTCGCCATGGGCTGGGCGCTGGTCCGCCGCCGGGGCAGCGTCCCCCGGATGGAGGTGCACCGGGCCAGGAAGGTCGTCATCTCCAGCAACCGGGCCCAGCCCCGGCAGCTCGACGGCGACCTGATCGCGCCGGGGCGGACCCTGACCGCCGAGATCAGGCCGGAGTCGCTCTGGCTCTGCGTGCCGCGCCCGGCCGGTGACCCCGACCTGGCCCACGACGCCGACGCGGCCGCGCAGCGCGGCGAGAAACTGGTCGGGGAAGCCCGCCGTGAGTAGCACCCGGCTCGTCCCCGAGACCCGGTTGATGGCGTCTGACGAACTCTCCGCCGACGACGCCTGGCGTACGCTGCGCCGCCACGGTGGCTGGCAGCTCATGCGGGACGCGTTCATCCGGTTCCGCTACGGCGACGGGTTCAGCCACTCCCGGGCCTTCGCCCTGCAACTCTGCCTCGCCGTCGTGCCGTTCCTGATCGCGCTCACCGGCCTGATCAGCGACCTCGGTGTCGAGGAGGGTGGCCGGGTGGTCGCCGACACCGTGCTGGCGCTGACCCCCGGGCAGAGCGAGCAGGTGGTGCAGGAGCTGCTCGGCGAGAGCGACCGGACCGAGAGCACCGGCGAACTGGCGCTGACCCTCGGCCTGATCACCGGCCTGGTCGCGTTGACCACCACGATGGCCCAGATCGAACGCGGCGCCAACCGGATCTACGGCGTGGAACGCGACCGCCCCGCGCTGTGGAAGTACCTGCGGGCGGCGGTGCTGGCCGTGGTCGCCGGCCTGCCCGCGCTGGCCGGGTTCCTGATCCTGGTCGGCGGTGGGGCGATGGGCGAGTCCGTGCAGCGGCACTACCGGTGGGGGGACCTCGCCGCCGGGGTGTGGGGGGTGGTCCGCTGGCCGCTGAGCCTCGTGTTGACCGTCGTCGCGGTCGCGGTGATCTTCCGGCACGCGCCCCGGCGCAAGCAGCCCGGCCTGTCCTGGCTCTACTTCGGCGCCGGCATCGCCACCGTCCTGTGGTGGCTGGCCAGCCTGCTGCTCGCCGCGTACGTCAGGTTCGGCGGCGGGTTCGGCCAGACGTACGGGGCGTTGACCGGGATGATGGCGCTGCTGCTGTGGGCGAACCTCACCGGCATGGCGCTGTTCGGCGGGCTGTCCTTCGCCGCCCAGTTGGAGGCGATGCGGATCGGGGCTCCGGAGCCCGCCCAACCCGACCTGTGGGAGCCCGACGCCGAGCGGGTGGAGATGCTCGACACCGGCGAGATGACCGCTCTCTGAGC
Organism: Micromonospora cynarisoli; assembly: GCF_030518815.1. Taxonomy (NCBI): domain Bacteria; kingdom Bacillati; phylum Actinomycetota; class Actinomycetes; order Micromonosporales; family Micromonosporaceae; genus Micromonospora; species Micromonospora cynarisoli. The sequence continues at coordinate 6,754,444 of NZ_CP130426.1, forward strand.
CCGCCACACCGCACGGGCGTGTACCCGGTGGCGGAATCGGGTACAGCGCGCCTCGCCACGTCGACGCAGGGAGGTGCGGGGTGACCGCGGTCAAGGAGTCAACGGCCCGACGGCCGCTCGGCCATTTCGCCGAACGGAGCGTCGTCGGCCTGCTGGCCGTGGCCGGCGCGGGGGTGGCCTTCGGGCTGCTGCTGATGCTCGTCCGGTTGCAGTGGAGCCCCATGTACCACGCCGACCACGAGGCGGCCGAGTGGTTCAACGGGCTCGTCGCCCCGCACCACGCGCTGGTCACCGTGCTCCAGGCGGTCACCGACCTGGGCGGGCGGCCGGTGCTGATCTGGCTGGTCACCATCGCCGTGGTCACCCTGCTGATCCGTCGCCAGTCCCGGCTGGCGGTCTACCTGATCGTCACCGGGGTGGGCGGGCTGATCCTCGACCCGTCGCTCAAGGCCCTGGTCGGCCGGCTCCGCCCGGTCGTCGACGTGCCGGTAGCCAGCGCCCCCGGCAACAGCTTCCCCAGCGGGCACGCGCTCGGCTCGTTCGTCGCGTACGGGGCACTGCTGCTGGTCTTCCTGCCGGCCATGTCGCCCCGCTGGCGCAAGCCGGCGATCGCCATCGTCGCCGTGCTGGTGGCGCTGATCGGGCTGACCCGGATCGCGCTCGGCGTGCACTTCGTCTCCGACGTGATCGGCGGCTGGCTGCTCGGCGCGGCCTGGCTCGGCGTCACCGCGTACGCCTTCCGGCTGTGGCGGCGCGAGCGGGGCCGTTCGGTGCCGCCGCTGACCGAGGGGCTGGAACCGGAGGCCGCCGACAAGATCACTCCTGCCCCGGCCGAGGAGCACGTGCTGGAGCATCCCCGCTCCGCCGTCGCCGAACTGCTGGTCGGCTGGGTGATCGTCTTCGGCGCCCTGTACGGCTTCGGCACCTACGTCAGCTACCACGCCAAGGGCACCGTCTTCGAGACCCTGGACACCGACGTGCCACGCTGGTTCGCCGACCGGCACACCGACTTCCTCACCGAACTGAGCTGGTGGTGGAGCAAGTTCGGCGACACCCACGCCATCCTGATCGTCTCGCTGGTCTTCTGCCCGCTGGTGCTGGCCATCTGGAAGCGGTGGCGGCCGGTGCTCTTCGTGGTGCTGGCCCTCTTCGGCGAGCTGAGCCTGTTCCTCGCCTCGGCCCGGGTGGTGGACCGGCCCCGCCCGGCGGTGGAGAACCTCGACGGGCAGATGCCCACCTCGTCCTTCCCGTCCGGGCACATCGCCGCCACCACCTGCCTCTGGCTGGTCATCGCGATCATCGTGTTCGTCCGCACCGACCGTTGGTGGCGGTGGCTCTTCGTGGCGCTGGCCGTGATCATGCCGGTCGGGGTGGCGGTCTCCCGGATGTACCGGGGCATGCACCATCCGACCGACTTCATGGGCGCGCTGATCCTCAGCGGTCTGTGGATCGGCCTGCTCTACTGGGTGGTCCGCCCCAACGCCGACGTCTACGAGGGCAACCGGCCCGAGATCGAGTCGGAGCAGGTCGACGAGCTGGACGACGAGCTGGCCAAGGCCGGCCGCCCCGGGTGAGCCGCCGACCGTGCTGCGGATGATGACCTGGAACATCAGGACCGGCGGCCGGGACCGTACCGGCCCCGACCGGCGGGACCTGGTGTGCCGGGTCGTCAACGCGCAGGCCCCCGACGTGCTGGCCGTGCAGGAGCTGCGCGGCTTCGACAGGCCGGGGGTGCTGGCCGGGTTCGCCGACCGGGTGGGGATGCGACCGTACCTGGCCCACAGCTGCTTCGGTCAGCCGGTGGCGGTGCTGGTCCGCCCGCCGTGGCGAACCCGTCACGCCGGGCCGGTCCGTCGGCCGTTGCACCACGCGGCGCAGCGGGTCGAGCTGGCCACCACCGCCGGGCCGCTCACCGTGCTCAGCGCCCACCTCGACCCGTACACCGGGCTGCGGCGGCGCATCGAGGCTGGCTGGCTCGCCGCAGCGGTGCGCCGTGCGCCGGGGGAGCTGGCGCTGCTCGCCGGTGACCTGAACACTCTCGATCCGGGCACCGACCACACCGACCGGGTGGCCCGGCTGCCGGCGGCGTACCGGCGGCGGCACCTGCGCCGGGACGGGCGGACCGTGGACACCCGGGCGGTGGCCCGGCTGCTCGTCGCCGGCCTGGTCGACCTCTGGACCCGCGCCGGTGGGTCGGCGGAGGCCGGGCTGACCGCGCCGACCCGGCACGGCGGGGGCGTCGAGTTCTCCGGCATGCGGCTGGACTACCTGCTCGGCACCCCGGCGCTCGCCGCCCGGCTGCGCGACGTCCGGGTGGTACGCGGCGGCGACACCGAGTACGCCTCCGACCACTACCCGGTCGTCGCCGACCTGGACCTCGACCCGGACTGACCGGCCCACCGGGGAACCCGTGCAACCGATTCCGGCCCCGACGCCATCCGTACGGCGACAGTGCCAGCGTCCGGGACGGGGAGTGGTCGATGGGTGCCATGTGGGAGCAGGAGAACATCTGCCGTCGCACGACGGAAGTGCCCCCGGAGTTCGATCCCGGCCGGCGGGTCTTCCGACTCTCCTGGCTGCCCGGGGAGCCGACCCACCTGACCTACACCGGGCAGCGGTGGGAGCACTCGCTCACCGCCCTGCTGCCGGCGGTGGCCCCGGACCGGGGAGTCGACCCGGTGCGCGCCCGCCGGGCGGTGACGGTGACGGTGGGGGCCCGGGGCGTGGACGTCTGCCGGCCTCTGCGCGAGTGGGATCCCGAGCTGGCCGGGTCGGCCCCACCGTCGACCCCGCCCGGTGTCGCCGTCGCGCCGGTGCGGGACCGGCAGACGTACCTGTACGTCAGTCCGGACGGTTCGCGTGCCGCCCTGTCCTGGCGGTACGCCCACGACGCGTGGGCCGCGGTGCTGTCCACCAACCAGCCCGGCTCGGCCCGGGTGCTGCGGCAGATCGCCGAAGGGCTGGTCGGCGACGACCGACCGCTCACGGCTCCCTTCCTCCGGGTGCCACCGCCTGCGGATTGCCGACTCGAACGGGCGGCGGTCGAGCGGCGCGGCGGCCGGTGGCACCGGGTGTGGGGCGGTTACCTCGCAGCCGGCTCCCCGTCGCCGTACGGCGACCTGACCGTCGGCGTGAGCCGGGACTGGTCGGGCGGTCCGGCCAACACCACCGCTGACGGCCGGCCGGCGTGGTCGGCCGGTGGCCTGGGCACGTACCGGGTCGGGCGGATTCCCGGTGCGGCCCCGGGCGCTGTGGCAGAGGTCGGGGCTTTGACGCCGCACGGTCTGGCCGCGCTCGGCGGCAGCGCGGCTGCGCTCGCCCTCGCCACCGGGGTGAGGTTGGTCGCCGACCCCGACGACGAAGCCGGCTGGCGTCCGTTCTGAGTTCTTCCCCCGTGCAACCGATTCCGGCCCGGGGGCCATCCGTACGGTGACAGTGCCAGCGTCCGGGACGGGGAGTGGTCGATGCAGTCGACGCAACGGCAGGAGTACGTCGACTTCGTGACGGCGGCGACACCGAAGCTGCGCCGCACGGCGTACCTGCTCACCGGGGGTGACGCCCACCGGGCCGACGACGTCGTGCAGCAGACGCTGACCCGGTTGTACGTGAAGTGGGGCCGGGCACGGGCGGCCGACGACATCGGGGCGTACGTGCACCGGATGCTGGTCAACGCCTTCCGTCAGGAGCGCCGGGCCCGCTGGTTCGGGGTGCGCCTGCTCGACCGTGCGCCGGAGCCGGAGCAGCGGGGAGCCCCGCCGACCGACGCGGTGGTGGACGCGGTGGCGGTGCGAACCGCGCTGGCTGCGGTGCCGCCCGGTCAGCGGGTGGTGCTGGTGTTGCGTTTCTACGCCGACCTGACCGTGGAGCAGACCGCCGAGGTGCTGGGCTGCTCGACCGGCAACGTCAAGAGCCAGTCCGCGCGCGGACTGGCCGCGCTGCGCCGACAGCTGCCGCTGGCGGACCCGACGGAGGTGAACAGATGATCCACGACGACGAGACCCTGGTCCGGGAGATGCTGGCTCGGGCCGCCGACGACCTGCCGACCGGGGGACCGGGAGCAGCGGAGTTGGTGACGGCGGGGGCGCGCGCGGTACGGCGTCGCCGCCGGCTGGCCGTGGCCGCCACGGCGGTGGTCACCACCGTGGCGCTGCTCGGCGTCACCGCCCTGCCGGGGGTACGACAGTCGCCGACCCCGGCCGACCGGACCTGGCCGCCGACGGTGGCACCTACCGCCTTCGATCCGGCCCGGCAGCTCTTCCGGTTGACCTGGCTACCGGCCGACCTGCCCGAACGGAGCCTTGTCGCCGCTGCGGACCGGCAGACGATCGGGGCGGCCCGGTTCACGCCGGTCGAGGGAACCCAGGCCCGCCGGTTGGTCGGCAGCGTCGCGGTGGCCGTGGGCGCGCGGGGGGTGGACTTCTTCACCGACCAGTTGACCCGGGACAACAGGAACGCGGGGAAGCTGCGCAGCGGCCCGACGCCCTGGGCCACCCCGCCCGGCTCACCCGTCGATCCGGTGCAGGGACACTCCGCCTTCCTGCACACCAGCCCCGACGGCAGGGAGACGGTGCTGTCCTGGCGGTATGCTCCGGACGCCTGGGTCACGATCACCGCGGTCACCCTCGACCGTCCGGCGGAGGTGCTGCGGCGGGTGGCCGAGGGGATGGTGTGGGAGCGGCAACCGGTCCGGGTGCCGTTCCAGCCGGTAGCGCTACCGTCGGACGCCCGGCTCCAGCTTGCCCGGATGGGCTGGCGGGACGGCCGGTGGGACACCGTACTTCTGGACTACCGGCTCCCCGGTTCCTCCGCCGCCGGTGGGGACCTGACCGTCGGCTTGGAGCGCGGCGACCGGCCGGATGATCCGACGGGCGTCGTGCACGGCCGACCGGCGTGGACCTCCGTCCGGCATGGGGGGCCCGGCACATGGTCGGTCGGTGGCGTGCCTGGCTGCGTCGGCTGCCGGGCGATGGTGGGAGCGGGGAGTCCGGCGGGCAGTGCCGCGCTCGGTGGCGAGGACGGGGCCCGGGAGCTAGCCGCCGCCGTCCGGCCGGTCGTCAACCACGACGACGAATCGACCTGGCGACCGCTGTGACGTCGACCGGCGGGGGCGGGCACGCCGCGCTCCCTGTCCTCGTCACAGGAGCAGGTTGACCAGGACGGTCAGGGCGATCGAGGCGAGCACCGAGAACAGGATCATCAACAGGCAGCCGAAGCCGCCGCCGAGGGGTCGGATCTCTGTGTTTCCGAACCGCATGGTTCCACCTCGTCAGGGTCGGCTGAGCAGGTCACGGATCGCCCCGGCCGCCGGCCCGGGGGCGGTGGTGAGCACGTTGTGGGCGGCACCGGGCACGGTGACCAGGCGGGCTTCGGGCACCAGCCGGGTGACCTGGGCGCGCCACCGGGGCGGCACGATCGGGTCGCGTTCCCCGGCCAGCACGAGGGTGGGCACGGTGATCCTGACCAGATCCTCCTCCACCGCGTTGCGTACCGAGTGCGCGACGGTGGCCGCCACCCGCCAGGGGTACGCGTCGAGGACGTCGCGGACCAGGATCGGCGCCTGCCAGGGCGCCTCCCGCAGGGTGTCCACCAGCCACCGGCCGACCAGCCCCCGCCGGGACCGGGCGGTGGGGTCGCTGGTCGGCCCGGCCAGCACCAGCGCCCGGACCGCCCCGGGGCGGGCCACCGCGAGTGCGGCGGCCACCTCCGCGCCGAACGAGTGCCCGACCAGGCAGACCGGGGGCATCCGGTACGCGTTGAGCCAGGCCAGCAGGTGGGCGACGTGCTGCCGCAGGTCGTAGGAGTGGCCGGGGTGGGCGCTCAGCCCGAAACCGGGCAGGTCCGGCACGTACACCGGGTGGCTGGTGCCGAGCGTCTCGACCAGCGGGGTGAGGTAGCGGTGCGACACGGCGAGCCCGTGCACCAGCACCACCGGGGGCGCGCCGGGGGCCGTCGGCTCGGCGGAGCGCCGGGTGTGTGTGCGCAGCCCGTCGACGAGCCGGAACTCGCTGGTCAACGTTGCCCGCGCCCGTGACCCCGCGACCTCCGGGCCCGACCCGGCCCGGTCCGGTTCCGGCGTGGCCCGGCAGGTGGGGTCCGGGCCCGGTGTGGTGACCGGGCGGGACGTGCGGGCCGGGCCGGGAGTGTGGGCGGGGTGCCGATCCAGGCCGGCCGTCGGGCGGGGCGCGGCGAGCGCCCGCCGCAGCGCGTCCGGGCCGGCGTAACTCGGGTGCGGGCCGGGTCGGGTGCCCGGCCCGGCCCGGCCCGCCCCGGCGGTCACAGCTCGCGGAGCCGGGGCAGTAGCTGCTCCTGCGCCCAGTCCAGGAACATCGGCTGGTTGTCCCCGCCGACCTGCACGATCGCCACGTGCGTGAAGCCGGCGTCGACGAAGGCGCGGAACGCCTCGACGTGCCGTTCGACGTCGGGCCCGCAGGGAATGCCCTCGGCGACGTCCTCCTCCCGGACGAACTGGGTGGCGGCGGCGAAGGCCTCCGGGTCGGGCAGGTCGGCGTTGACCTTCCAGCCACTGCCGAACCAGCGGAACTGGTCGTGCACGATCTTGCGGCACTCGGCCTCGTCGGGGCCGTAGCAGATGGCCACCTGGCCGTAGCGGGGCTGCCCGGCGCCGCCCGCGTCGTCGTAGAGCTGGATGATCCGGGAGTCGGGTTCGGTGGCGACGATGCCGTCGGCGTACTCGGCGGCGAGGGTGGCCGACGACGGCCCGGACGCGGCGACGGCCATTGGCACGGGGTGTTCCGGCCGGTCCCAGACGTAGGCGTCGGGGACGTCGAAGTGGTTGCCGGAGAAGGTCAGCGTCTCGCCGTTGAGCAGCGGACGGATGATCTGGAGCGCCTCGGAGAACATCTCGTGCCGCTGCTGCACGTGCGGCCAGCCGCCGACGACGTGTTCGTTGAGGTTCTCCCCGGCACCGAGGCCGAGGGTGAACCGCCCGTCGGAGAGCACCCCGATGGTGCTGGCCTTCTGCGCCACCACCGCCGGGTGGTACCGGCGGATCGGGCAGGTCACGAAGGACATCAGCTCGGCCCGGCTGGTGGCGTGTGCGACCGCGCCCAGTACCGACCAGGCGTACGGGGAGTGGCCCTGCGCGTCGAGCCACGGGTAGTAGTGGTCGGACATGACCAGTTGGTCGAAGCCGGCCGCCTCCGCCCGTACCGCATGGTCCACCAACTGTTTCGGGCCGGTCTGTTCGCACATCAGGGTGTAGCCGACGCGGACCATCCTGGTTTCTCCTTCCGGGCGACGATCGTCACCGGATACCCCTGGTCGGTGTCGGTCAACCTCGGATGTGCGGCCGGTACCTCTTGACGGTGACGGGAGGGCGGTCTAGGGTCCGGCTTAACCGGTTCAGGCTGGTGGTGTCACATCCTGTGGTGGGGATGACCGCCCCCTGTGGCGGCTCACGGTCGGCGTGGGTCGCCGCAGGGTCGGCGGGAGCAGGCGGGCAACTTAACCGGTTGCCTTCCCGACCCCGTGGGCCTACGCTGGTCCGCACGCGGCCAGCGAGTCAGGCGGCGGCTGTCGGGCTACAGCCGAGCGCCACAGTCACCAGCATCGCCACCCCGCCAGGGCAACGGGGTCGACCCTTCCTGAGGAAACCCATGAAGAAGCGACTTTCCGTCGCCGGCGTCGCCCTGCTCACCGTCCTCGCCGCCGTGTTCGCCTTCGGCCAGCCGGCCCAGGCCGCGGCCGGTTTCACGGTCTCCGGTGGCAAGCTGTACGACGCCAACGGCAACGAGTTCATCATGCGGGGCGTCAACCACGCCCACACCTGGTACCCGCAGCAGACCGCCTCCTTCGCCGACATCAAGGCGCTCGGCGCGAACACCGTGCGGGTGGTGCTGGCCAGCGGTGACCGCTGGACCAAGAACACCGCAGCCGACGTCAGCAACGTCATCTCGCTGTGCAGGGCCAACAAGCTGATCTGCGTGCTGGAGGTGCACGACACCACCGGCTACGGCGAGCAGGCCGGGGCGATCACCCTGGACCGGGCGGTCGACTACTGGCTGAGCATCGCCAGCGCCCTGCAGGGCCAGGAGCGGTACGTCATCGTCAACATCGGCAACGAGCCGTACGGCAACCAGGGCTACGCCACCTGGGCCACCGACAACGCCAACGCGATCAAGCGGCTGCGGGCCGCCGGCATCACCCACACGATCATGGTGGACGCCCCGAACTGGGGTCAGGACTGGTCGTTCACGATGCGCGACAACGCGACCGGGGTGTTCGCCGCCGACCCGCAGAAGAACACGGTCTTCTCGATCCACATGTACGGCGTCTTCGACACCGCCGCCGAGATCAGCGACTACCTGGGCCGGTTCCGTGCCGCCAAGCTGCCCATCGTGGTGGGCGAGTTCGGCTTCGACCACTCCGACGGCAACCCCGACGAGGACACCATCCTGTCGTACACCCAGGCCAACGGGATCGGCTACCTGGGCTGGTCGTGGAGCGGCAACGGCGGCGGCGTCGAGTACCTCGACATGACCACCAACTTCGACCCCGCCGCCCTGACCACCTGGGGCCAGCGCATCTTCAACGGCGTCAACGGCATCAAGGCGACGGCGAAGGAGGCGTCGGTCTACTCCGGTACCACCCCGACCACGCCACCGACCACCCCGCCCACGACCCCGCCGACCACCCCGCCCACCACCCCGCCGACGACCGGTGGCTGCACCGCGACGTACACGGTCGTCGGGTCGTGGCAGGGCGGCTTCCAGGGCGAGGTCAAGGTGACCGCCGGCAGCGCGGCGATCAACGGCTGGACGACGAAGTGGACCTTCGCCAACGGCCAGACCGTCAGCCAGTCCTGGAACGCGACGCTGAGCAGCAGCGGCAGCACGGTGACCGCCCGCAACGTCGACTACAACGGCCGGCTCGGCGCCGGGGCCAGCACCGCCTTCGGCTTCATCGGCAGCTGGACCGGCAGCAACCCGGCTCCCACGGTGACCTGCACCGCGAGCTGACCATCCCCGCCCCACCGGTGGCCGGGCCCTGCGGGGCTCGGCCACCACCCGTTCGGTCAAGCGCCCGGCGTCGGTCAGTCGACCGCGGTGACCTCCAGGAGCAGCGCCTGCTCCGGGTGCATGGCCGGCAGGTGCAGGCCCACCGTCGCCAGCACCGAGCCGGGCAGCGTCACGGCGGGCAGCCAGCCCGGCCCGGTGATCTGCATGGCGTCCGGCTCCGGCGCTCCCTCGGCGGGGCGGACGACGTACCGGCGGGCCGGGTCGAGGCCGGGCAGGCGGACCGGGCCGGGGACCTGCGCGACGGAGGTGGCCACCCGGGACACCGCGTACACGGCGCGGGAGCGGTCGTGGGCGACCACGCCGTGCGCCTGCACGGCCGGGTCCGGGTGGTCGAACCGCACCACCCGCCCGGTGTGCAGCAGCGGCCGGAGCCGCTTGTGCAGGGCCACCCACGCGGTCAGCTCGGCCCGCTCGGCGGGGTCGATCGCGGCGATGTCCCACTCGATGCCGTGGTGGCCGAAGAGCGCGGTGACCGCCCGGAAGCCCAGCGTGTGCACCCGGCCGGTGGTGTGTGAGCGCCCGGGGCCGATGTGCGTGCCGACCAGCTCCGGGGGCAGCAGCAGCCCGGTCCAGCGTTGGATGGACAGCCGTTCCAGGGCGTCGTTGGTGTCGCTGGCCCAGACCCGGTCGGTATGTTGCAGGATCTCCAGGTCGACCCGGGCCCCGCCGGACGAGCAGCTCTCGATCTCCAGGTGCGGGTGCCGGGCACGCAGCTCGTCGAGGAGCCGGTAGGCCGCGACGGTCTGCGCGTGCACCCCGGGCCGGCCGGCGTGCCCGGCCTCGGTGAGGTCCCGGTTGTGGTCCCACTTGAGGTAGCTGATCCCGGGGTTCCCGGTCAGCAGGGCGTCGAGCCGGTCGAGCAGGTGGGCGTACGCCGCCGGGTTGGCCAGGTCCAGCACCTGCTGGTGCCGCCACGGCAGGGGCAGCCGGCCGGGCGCGGTGAGCACCCAGTCGGGGTGGGCGCGGAACAGGTCGGAGTCGGGGTTGACCATCTCCGGTTCGACCCAGAGCCCGAACTGCATGCCGTGCCCGCGCACGTGGTCGACGAGCGGTTGCAGGCCGGCCGGCCAGACGTCGGCGTCGACCTGCCAGTCGCCCAGGCCGGCCCGGTCGTGCCGACGTCCGGTGAACCAGCCGTCGTCGAGGACGAACCGTTCCACGCCCACCTCGGCGGCCCGGTCGGCGAGGGTACGCAGCCGGTCCAGGTCGTGGTCGAAGTAGACCGCCTCCCACACGTTGAGGGTGACCGGGCGGGGTGTGCGGGGGTGTTCCGGCCGGGCCCGCAGGTGGGTGTGCAGCAGGTCGCTGAGCCCGTCCAGCCCGGCGGTGGAGTGTGCCGCGTAGAGCAGCGGAGTGGCGTACTCGTCGCCGGGGCCGAGGACGATCTCCCCGGGGGCGAGCAGTTCCCCGCCGCCGAGGGTGGATTCGCCTGTGGGGCGGCGTTCGGCGACGGTCACGTGGTCGCCGCTCCAGGCGGTGTGCACCGCCCACACCTCGCCGTGGCCGAAGCCGAACCCGGCGGTGCCGGCGACCAGCAGCAGCGTGGCGTCGTGCCCGGTGCGCCCGTGCCGGCCCTCGCGGACCCACGCGCCGTGCGGCCACGGGTGGCGTTGCGGCGCGCGTTCGCGGCACCAGCGGCCGGTCAGGTCGAGCAGTTCGGTGGCGACCGCCGGCACCGGCAGCACCGGCGTCAGCTCGCGTACCTCGTAGGGCTGGTCGGCGTCGTTGCGCAGCCGGTGCCGTACGGTCAGCACCCCGACCGGATCGAGGGTGAGCGCGACGGTGAGGGTCAACCCCGCGCCCGGGTCCGTCGCCCGCACGGTCACCCGCGCCGCGCCGTCCGGGTCGTCGACGTCGGTGCTGTCGAGCCGGAAGGCGGTGGACCAGTCCCGGCCGGCGCGGTGACCGGCGAGACCGGGCCGGCCGCTCCAGCCGGCGCTCGCCTCGGGCAGCAGGGACAGCACGGTCGGCGCGTCGAAGCTGCTCGGCACCACCGGCGGCACGGTGGCGTCGAGCAGGGCCGGCAGGTCGTCGGCGGGCACCGGGCCGAGGTCGGTGCCCCAGTGCACGATCCGGGGCAGCCCCGGGCCGCGGGCGTCGAGCACCAGGCTGGTGTGGCCCCGGCGCAGGTGGATCACGGTCGGATCGGTCATGGCGCTCATCTCCGGTGCGGGCGCGACGGCGTCCGTCACGGTGGGTGAGGTCGCCGGGTGTCGGTACCGCGCGAGAGCGGTATGCCTGTGGGTCATATTTATGCCTGCCAGGAATACCGCTCTCGCACGCATGGGTGGGTGCGGTGACTCAGCCCTTGGACGCTCCCAGGGTCAGGCCCTTGACGAACTGCTTCTGCAGCAGGAAGAAGATCACCAGGGTGGGGACGGCGACCAGCACCGAGCCGGCCGACACCAGGTTGTTGTCGGTGAAGAACTCGCCGCGCAGGTTGTTCAGCGAGCTGGTGACCGGGAACTTGTCGCCGGTGCGCATCAGCACGGTGGCCCAGAAGAACTCGTTGTAGATCCAGGTCACCTCCAGGGTGGCCAGGGCGGCCAGCGCCGGCCGGCACAGCGGCATCGTCACCTGCCAGTACTGCCGCCAGATGCTCGCCCCGTCCACCATGGCCGCCTCGTAGAGGTCGCGGGGCAGCGCCTTCATGTAGTTGCTGAGCACGAAGACGCAGAAGCCGCACTGGAAGGCCACGTTGACCAGGATCAGCCCCCAGTAGCTGTCGTAGAGCAGTTCCGAGTCGCTCATGAACTCCGGCAGCGGCACCTCGGTGAAGATCCGGAACAGCGGGATCAGCAGCGACTGCTGGGGCAGCAGGTTGGCGGCGGTGAACAGCCCGAGCAGGACGATGTTGAACTTCCAGCTGAACCGGGCGATCACGAACGCCACGCACGAGGCGAGGAACAGGGTCAGCAGCACCGCCGGGACCGTGATGTAGACCGAGTTGAGGAAGTGCTTGCCGAACTCGGCGGTCCGCCAGGCGGTGACGTAGTTGTCGAACGTCCACCCGCCGAACGAGACGTACCCGTTGGCGGCGGTGTAGGCGTACGAGCGCAGCGAGGTCAGCACCGCCCAGAGGATCGGGAAGAGCCAACCGACGGCGACCGCGCCGAGGAACAGGTGCAGCACCACCCGGGCGGGGCGCAACGGCCGGCGGCGCGGTGCCGGCGTGGCCGTCGGCGGTCGGGTCACTGTCGACGCGCTCATCGCCGGTTCTCCCTCATGACGACGCCCAGGTAGATGGTGATGAAGACCAGCGAGACCGCCAGCATGATCGTCGCCAGGGCGGAGCCGAAGCCGATCCGGCTGGCCTCACCGACGACGTTCTGGGTCACCAGGGCGGAGATCAGTTCCAACCCGTTGCGCCCCTTGTTGATCACCCAGACCAGGTCGAACGCGCGCAGCGACTCGATCACGGTCACCACCAGCACGATGATGTTGATGGGCCGCAGCACCGGGAAGATCACCCGGAAGAAGGCGCTGGTCTCCGACGCGCCGTCGACCGAGGCGGCCTCCCGCAGCGACGGGTCGACGCCCTTGAGCCCGGCCAGGTAGAGCAGCATGATGTAGCCGACGTGCCGCCAGCCGGCCGCCACCAGCACCGCCCAGATGTTGACGTTCGGGTCGCCGTACCAGTCGGTCTGGCCCCCGAGGACGGCGTTGAGCAACCCCTGGTCGCGGGAGTAGATGAGCTGCCAGACGAAGCCGATCAGCGCCAGCGAGAGCACCACGGGCAGGTAGAGCGCGGTCTGGTAGAACCGGCTGCCCCGGATCTCCTTGTCGAGCAGCACGGCGAGGAACATCCCGAACGGGGTGGCGACCACGAACAGCGCGGCCAGCCAGAGCAGGTTGTTCTGCATCGCCGGCACGAACGGCGGGTAGATGTTGACCACGTCGGAGTAGTTCCGGCCACCGACCCAGTCGATCTCGCCGAGCGGGCCGATGCCGTCCCAGTCGGTGCCGGAGAGCGCCACGGTGGCCAGTGCTGGCAGCCAGACCAGGGCGACCACCAGCAGCAGCGGTACGAGCACCATCAGCGTGATCACCACGCGGTCGGTGCGGGACAGGAGCCGTAGCCGCCGGCCGCGGCCACCCGGGGAGGTGGTGGTCGTGGTCGGCGACGGCACGGCGTGATCCGCCTGGATCAGGGGCAGGTCGGACACGACGGTCCTCCCCCTCTCGCCGTCAGCTGGTGAAGATCGACTTTTTCTGGTTCTCGATGCTGTTGACCAGGCCGTCGATGTCCTTGGGGTTCTTGATGAACTGCTGGAGCGCCGGGATGATCACGGTGGAGGCGAAGTCCGGCCGGGTGTCCCGGTCGAGGAACTGGGCGATCTCGGTTGCCGAGCCGACCAGCTCGGCGGCCTTCTTCTGCAGGGCCGTGTAGCCGCTGGTGTCCGCGCCGCTGTTGGCGACCAGCGTGGTCGGGTCGTTCTTCACCGTGATGTCGGCGGCCTCCTTCGAGCCAACGAACTCCAGCAGTTTCTTGGCGTTGGCCTCGGCCTTCGGCTTGCGGGCCAGCATGTAGCCGTCGATCGGCGCGTCCAGGGCCCTGGCCCCGATGGCCGGGTCGATCTCGGGGAAGGTGAAGAAGTCGATGTCGTCCTGCTCGTCGTTGCCGAACTGCTGGGCGACGAAGAGGCCGAGCAGGTACATGCCGCTCTTCTTCTGCTGCAACGACTGGGCGGCCTCCTGCCAGGTGCGGCCCAGGCTGTCCGGTTGGTGCAGCGGGAGCAGCCCGGCCCAGGTGTCGAAGACCTTCTTGACCTTGTCGGAGGTCCACGCCTCCCTGCCCGCCATCAGGTCGATGTGGAACTGGTAGCCGTTGATCCGCAGGTTGAGGATGTCGAAGGTGCCCATCGCTGGCCAGCCGTCCTTGTCGGCGAAGGCGATCGGGGTGAGGCCGTCCTTCTTCATCTGCGCGCTGAGGGTGGTGAGCTGGTCGAGGGTGGTCGGCACCTGGTAGCCGTACTGCTTCCAGACCGACTTGCGGTAGAACATCGCCCACGGGTAGTACGACGACGGCACGAAGTACTGCTTGCCGTCGTCCCCGGTGGACGCCTTCTTGAACGCGCCGGAGTAGCCGGACAGCCCGCCCCACAGGTCGCTGATGTCGCCGGCCAGCCCCTTGGCGGCGAAGAAGCGCATCCGGTAGCCGGCGAACCACATGAACACGTCGTCCGGCTTGCCCTGGAGGTAGTTGTTGATGTTCTCCTGGTAGGTGTTGTGGTCCACCGTGTTGATCTTGGTGGTGATGCCGGACGAGGCCGTGAACCCGTCCATCACCTTGGCGATGACCCCCTTGGGCTGCGGGTCGGACTGGTTGGACCCGACCGACACCTCCTTGCTGTCACTGCCCGAGCCGGAGTCGGAGCCGCAACCGGCGAGCAGCCCGGTGCCGAGCAGCGCGCCCGCGCCGACCCCGGTGAGCAGGGAACGTCGTCCGATGCCGGCGACGGAGGACGGTACGAGCCGGGCGAGATACTCGGCTTCGGTGCGGGGACGGGACATGGTGCCTCCTGCGGAAGAAGAGGTGCGCTGCGCCCGAGGGCCGTCAGTGGTGGTGGGGAAGCGGCTGTTCGGGAATGCCAACATAGATCCACCGAGAACGAACATTGGCAAACACAAACTCCCGGTGGCGCTTGAAGCTACCCGTCCGTACGCCCCTGTCAAGAGGGCAGCTCCGGATCGGTATCGCCCAAGCCCGCAAGGGACCCTGGGGGTAAACGTTGGAAAGAGGGTCGATGTTGGAAAGTGTTGACTTGATCGACCGCTGGGGGCACGCTCTGCTCTCATGCGGCAACACGGCAGCTGGCAGGGCGACGGAATCTACTTCGGCGCCGACTACAACCCCGAGCAGTGGCCCGAGCAGGTCTGGGCCGACGACGTCGCGCTCATGCGCCGGGCCGGGGTCAACCTCGTCTCGGTCGGGATCTTCTCCTGGGCCCTACTCGAACCCTCCCCCGGCCGGTACGAGTTCGGCTGGCTCGACCGCGCCCTCGACGTCCTGCACGCCGGAGGCATCCGGGTCGACCTGGCCACCGCCACCGCCAGCCCGCCCCCGTGGCTGGCCCACCGGCACCCCGGGACGCTGTCGCGTACCGTCGACGGCACCGTGCTGTGGCCCGGCGGCCGGCAGGCGTACTGCCCCAGCTCGCCGATCTTCCGCCAGCGCTCGCTCGCCCTGGTCGAGACGGTCGCCGACCGGTACGCCGAGCACCCCGCCGTGGTGATGTGGCACGTCTCCAACGAGCTGGGCTGCCACAACGTGCACTGCTACTGCGACGTCAGCGCCGAGGCGTTCCGGGGGTGGCTGCGCGGGCGCTACGGCGACCTCGACCGGCTCAACGACGCCTGGGGCACCACCTTCTGGAGCCAGCGCTACCACGACTGGGCCGAGATCAACCCGCCGCGCGCCGCGCCCACCTTCGCCAACCCCACCCAGCAGCTCGACTTCCTGCGTTTCTCCTCCGACGAGCAGCGCGCCCAGCTCCGCGCCGAACGGGAGGTGCTCAGGCGACGGGTCGGCCAGCCGGTCACCACCAACTTCATGATCGGCATGGGCGTCAAGCACATGGACTACCACTCGTGGGCCGCCGACGTGGACCTGGTCGCCAACGACCACTACCTGACCGTCACCGACCCGAACGCCCATCTCGGCCTGGCGTTCGCCGCCGACCACACCCGGGGCGTGGCCGGCGGTGATCCGTGGTTGCTGATGGAGCACTCCACCAGCGCGGTCAACTGGCAGCCCCGCAACGTCGCCAAGACCCCCGGCCAGTTGCGTCGCAACAGCCTCACCCACGTGGCGCGCGGCGCCGACGGGGTGCTGTTCTTCCAGTGGCGGGCCTCCCGGGCCGGCGCGGAGAAGTTCCACTCCGCCCTGGTCCCGCACGCCGGCCCCGACACCAAGGTCTTCGACGAGGTCTGCCGGCTCGGCGCCGACCTCACCGCCCTGGCCGAGGTACGCGGCAGCCGGGTCGACGCCGAGGTGGCGATCCTGTTCGACTGGGAGGCGTGGTGGGGCGTCGAGCTGGACTCCCACCCCAGCGTCGACGTCACCTACCCCGACCGGATGCGGGCGTTCTACGACGCGCTGTGGCGGGCCGGGGTCACCGCCGACGTGGTGCACCCGTCGACCGACCTGTCCGGCTACCGGCTGGTCCTCGTCCCCACCCTCTACCTGGTCCGCGACGCCGACGCCGAGGCGCTGCGCCGGTACGTCGCCGGGGGCGGGACGGCGCTGGTGACGTACTTCAGCGGGATCGTCGACGAGCACGACCACATCCGGCTCGGCGGCTACCCGGGGGCGTTCCGCGACCTGCTCGGGGTGCGTACCGAAGAGTTCTTCCCGCTGTTGGCAGGCGAGCGGGTGACCCTCGATGACGGCTCCACCGCCGACGTGTGGACCGAGTGGCTGCACCCGGCGGGCGCGGAGGTGGTGGCGTCGTACGAGGACGGCCCGCTGCCGGGCGTGCCCGCGCTGACCCGGCACCGGGTCGGCGACGGGACCGCCTGGTACCTGGCCACCCGACTCGACGAGGCGGCCACCGACGCCCTGGTGGGCCGGCTGCTCACCGAGGCCGGGGCACGCCCGCCGGCCGCCGCCCCGACCGGCGTCGAGGTGGTCCGCCGCCGCGCCGACGACAGGTCCTGGCTGTTCGTGGTCAACCACACCGACGCCGAGGCCATCCTCGACGTCACCGGCACCGACCTGCTCACCGGCCAGCCCTGCGACGGCACACTGCGGGTGCCGCCCGGCGAGGTGGCCGTGGTCCGGGAGGAGCCGGCCGTGATCGGGGCGGTCCCAGCGGGTGAACCGTCCCCGGCCACCGCGGCCTGACCTGCGTACCGTTCCCTCGTCCGCGCGGTTGGGAGGTTCGATGCTCGCTCAGCAACGGCAGAACGCCATCCTGGAGCTGATCCGGCAGCGCGGCGGGGTGCGGGTCAGCCACCTGGTCAGCCGGTTCGGCGTCTCCGACATGACGATCCGCCGCGACCTGGAGGTGCTCGCCGAACGAGGGCTGGTCGACAAGGTGCACGGCGGGGCGACCCTGGCCGGCCCCGGGTCCGCCGAGGAACCCGGCTTCGCCGCGAAGTCGGTCCGCCAGCAGGACGAGAAGCGGGCCATCGCCGGCCGGGCCGCCCGGATGGTCGAGCCCGGGATGGCCGTCGCGCTGTCGGCCGGCACCACCACCGCCGCGCTGGCCACCCTGCTCGGCGACGTACCCGGGCTGACCGTAGTGACCAACTCGATCCCGGTCGCCGACGCGCTCTACCAGAACCCGCGCGTCGACCAGACTGTGGTGCTGACCGGCGGCATCCGTACCCCGTCGGACGCGCTGACCGGGCCGGTGGCCGAGGCGGCGATCCGTACCCTGAACGTGGATCTGCTCTTTCTCGGCGTGCACGGGATGAGCCCGCGCACCGGGTTCACCACCCCCAACCTGCTGGAGGCGGCGGTCAACAAGCGGCTGATCGGGGCGGCCCGGCACCTGGTGGTGCTGGCCGACCACACCAAGTGGGAGACGATCGGCATCGCCACCATCGCCCCGCTGGCCGAGGCCGACCTGCTGATCACCGACGCCGGGCTGCCGGCGGACGGCCGCCGGCAGATCGGCGAACAGGTAGGTGAACTGGTCGTCGTCGAGGTCGACTGACCCCGGCTCATCAGTCGGGGTCGCACGGCCCGTCGTGGTCGGCCCGCGCCCGGCAGCGCCGCCGGTCCGGCATGATCCGGTCATAGAACACCCACCGTCGTACGTGCTGGGCGTCCTCCGTGGAGACGGTGGCCCCGGCGACGATCGTCTACACGGCTGGCGAGTGGGCGGCTTTCGTCGGCGGCGTCAAGGACGGCGAGTTCGACTTCACCGACGCCACCCACTGAGCGTCGTGGAATCGCCCTGCACCTCTGCGTGGCGAGGTTCGCCAGAGGCGCGTAGCACATGTGCTACGTTTGTCGTATGCGTGAGGTGGGGCTTCGGGAGATGCGACAGAACGCCAGCGACCTGGTGCGTCGTGCGCAGGCGGGTGAACGTTTGACGATCACCGTCGCCGGCCGCCCGGCAGCCGTACTCGGCCCGGTCAGCCCCCGCGCATGGCGGGAGTGGGACGACCTTGCCGGGGTGTTCGACCAGCCCACAGACCCTGCGTGGGCAGACGATCGGGATCTCCTGGACAGTGCGGTCACCGATCCGTGGGCCGAGCGGTGAGCCGGGGCATCCTCGACACCAGCGTCCTCATCGCCAACGACATAACTCCGATCCCGGGTGAGTTGGCCATCAGCGTTGCCAGTCTTGCCGAACTCCAGTTCGGTGTCCTGGTCGCCAAGACCGCCGAGGCAAGGGCACTCCGGTTGGCGCGGTTGAGTGCTATCCAGCGCCGATTCGATCCGCTGCCCATCGATGACGTGATCGCCGACAGCTACGCACGACTGGCTGCCCGCGTCGTCGAGGCCGGCCGTCAGCCGCGCGCCAGAGTGATGGATCTGCTCATTGCCGCGACCGCCCACGCCCATGACGCCGCCGTCTACACCCGCAACGCCGGCGATCTCGCAGGACTCGAAGACCTGATCACGATCCGCACCATCTGACCGACCCGGTGATCTGACAACTCTGCCGTCATCCGGACTTGTCCTCATGAAGCGCTCGGCTGGCCTCGATGTGGGGGACGTGTTCGATGGCCCAGCCGGCGAGGGCCAGCGCGGGCGGGATGAGGCTCTTGCCGGTGGGGGTCAGCGTGTACTCCACCCGGGGCGGAACCTCCGCGTACGCCGTCCGCGACACCAGGCCGTCGCGCTCCAGGTGGCGCAGGGTCAGCGTCAACATGCGCTGGGAGATGCCTGGTATCTGCTGGTGCAGCTCGGTGAAGCGCAGCGCGCCCCCGTCGAGCGTCGCCACGATCAGCAGCGTCCACTTGTTGCAGATGCGGTCGAGGATCGCCCGGATCGTCCGGCCGCCGTCGCCCCGGATCATGCAGGTGTGTTCGTACTGCGACATGACCACCCCCTGTGCCTTACGCACACCCGTGTGCCTTTTGTAAGCCCTCCGATACTGACACATGATGGGGCTAGTTCCTTTCCGTAACTATTGTTCAGAGCTGGAGGGACCGTCATGACACTCGCCTACTGGATCGTCGCCGCCCTGCTGGCCGTCTTCTACCTGTACGCCGGGGGCAAGAAGGCCACCCAGAGCCGGGAGCAGCTGCAACCGATGATGGGCTGGGTCGACCGCGTACCCATGCCGTTGGTCCGGACCATCGGGGTGCTGGAGGTTCTCGGCGCGGCCGGCCTGGT
This sequence comes from Micromonospora cynarisoli, assembly GCF_030518815.1. NCBI lineage: Bacteria > Bacillati > Actinomycetota > Actinomycetes > Micromonosporales > Micromonosporaceae > Micromonospora > Micromonospora cynarisoli. Next base: position 6,773,779 of record NZ_CP130426.1, read on the forward strand.
CCTGCCACCGCTGACCGGGATCGCGCCCTGGCTCGCGGTCGCGGCGGCCGTCGGGCTCGTCCTGATCCAGGTCGGCGGCATCGCGGTGCACCTGTCCCGGGGCGAGACCCGCCAGATCGGGCTCAACGTCGTCCTGCTGGTGACCGCCGCCGTCGCCACCTGGCTGGCCACCACCTGGTTCTGAACCGCACGGGGTTCACCGGCACCAGGCAGAATGCCGGGATGGCACTCGACAGGTCCGGGGAGTTGTGGCGCGGGGAGAACGTCGACGACCTCGCCGACTACCTCCGCTACTTCGCGGCGGGCGGCTACCCCGTGGACACGGTGGTGGAGTCCCGGTGCGGTGGCTGCGACGGCCGCTCCTTCCGCGTCGACATCGACGAGGAGGAGGCGATCCGGCGGACCTGCCTCGCCTGCGGCACCGTCGCCTTCATCGGCGACAGCGCCGACTACTGGGCCGGGACCGGCCACGAGTCCTGCTCCTGCCCCTGCGGGGGTGAGGAGTTCGCCGTCGCGGTCGGCTACGCGCTCGGTGCCGACGGCGAGGTGCGGTGGATCAGCGTCGGACTGAGGTGCCTCGACGACGGCACGCTCGGCGTCTACGCCGACACGAAGATCGACTACATCCCGTCACGCCACCTCCTCGACCAGGCGTGAAGCGGGCTGCCGGTCCAGGGCGCGGACCAGCCGCCGGAAGGCTGCCGTGCGCGAGGGGAAGGCCCTCCAACGCGCTGAGCCCGACCCAGGCGAGGTCGTCACGCTCGTCGGGCGCACGGTTGGTGGGGGAGCCGCGCCATGCTCCGACGTGCCAGACACCGACGCGTACGTCGTCCTCGCCGCTGCCGGACCGCAGGTCGCCCAGCCGTGAGCAGGACTCCGCGACGATCTCGACGCCGACCTCCTCGCGCAGCTCACGGGCGAGGACCCTGCCGGCCAGCTTCTGGGCGTAATCCTGACGGGCTTCCTCGGTGACGGGCCGGCGTCGGCCGCGTCGCACGGCTGACGCCGGCCCACCTCCCGTTCTCCGGCTCGTCAGAGACGGGCCCGCTGCGAGGTGACCGGGGTGGTGAAGAAGTCGGCGAGCGCGTCGACCAGGTGCTGCGGGGCCCGGTTGAGCGCGTCGTGACCGGCGCGCGGCACCACCAGCGTGCGGGCGTGCGGCAGTGCCCCGGCCAGCGCCTCGTTGATCGGCCGGTAGTAGGGCGGGCCGCTGGCACCGCAGGCCAACAGCACCTCGGCGGTGACGCCGGCCCACCGCTGCGGCGAACTGTCGTGGTGCTGGATCAGGGCGCTCTCGTCCAGGGTGGACGGCAGCAGCTCGCCCATGCCGCGTCCGATCGGCGTACGCAGGAACAGCCGGCAGATGGCCACCTGGACGGCCAGTGGCAGGCGCGACGTGGCCGACTGGGTGTTGAGGCCGGCCCCGGTGATCGCCATGGCGCGGGCGATGTCGCCCGCGTGTGCCGCCGCGCGGGCGGCGGGCACCCAGTCGAGCGGGAACAGTCCGTTGACCTGGACCGCCGGGTCGTAGAGGGCGAGCCGGTCGATCGGCAGCCCCCGGGCGGCGGCGCGCAGGGCCACGAAGCCGCCGCCGCTGTGGCCGAGCACGTTGCCGACCCCGGTGGCGGTCAGCAGCACGGCGAGGTCGTCGACGTCCTGCTCGCCGTCGTAGGGCTCGGCGCGGGCCGCCGCGTCGGCCCGCCCGCGACGGTTGTAGAGGTGCACGGTGAACCGGTCGGCCAGCCGCAGGGCCAACCGCCGGTAGATGCCGATGGTGACGCCGCCGCCGTGCACGACGACGATGCCCGGCCCGCTGCCGGTGGAGTGGAGCACGATCTCGGCGTCGTCGGCCGCCGGTACCCGCTGCACGGTCCAGTGCTGTTCCATCTCGTCCTCCCCGACATCGAAACCGCGAACGGCGTTTGCAGTTTTAGAGTGTAGCGGTGACCTCACCCGACGAGCCAGCGCGTCCGCCGATCTGGTCCCGGCCGGCCCGGGGGCAGCGCGGTCCCGCGCCCTCGCACTCCCGGGACGAGATCGTGGCCGCCGCGATCGCGGTGGCCGACGCCGACGGCATCGGCGCGGTCTCCATGCGGGCGGTCGCCGCCGCGCTGCACACCGGTGCCGGCTCGCTCTACCGCTACCTGTCCTCCCGCGACGACCTGCTCGACCTGATGGTCGACCGGGCCGCCGGGGAACTGCGCCCCTACCCGGAAGCCGCCGACGACTGGCTCGACACCATGCTGCGTCTCGCCCGGCGGCAGCTCGACCTCTACCGGCGGCACCCCTGGCTGGTGGACGTCCTGCCCCGGCCGACCGCCCCCGGCCCGCAGAGCCTGGCCTGGTTCGACCACTGCCTGGCCGTCCTGCGGCCGGTGCCGGCCGCGACCACCACCAAGTTCGAGGCGATCGCCATGATGACCGGGGTGACGTCGCTGTTCGCCCGGCAGGAGGCCGCCGCGCCGTCGGTCGGCTTCGCCGGCATCGACCTGGCGGCCTACCCGAACCTGGTCGCCGCCATCGCCGACCCGTCACCGTCCGCCCCCCGCGACCTCTTCGCGACGACGGTACGCGCCGTCCTGCGCGGACTGCTCGTCGACGACGCCGGATAGGCCCGGACGCGACGGATGGCAGCCCGACACCGCAACCCTGCGCCCGTCCGGTCACGGGACTACGGTCCATGGGTGACACCACCGCGGGCCGGGACGCCGTCCACGTCGCACCGGCCCGGCCGGGCGGCGGGCAGGCCTTCCCTGGTCGCGCTGGTGCTGCTGACCGGGGTGGGGCCGTTCGCCACCGACGCGTACATCGCCGCCCTGCCCGAACTGCGGCGCTCCCTGGACACCAGCGCCACCATGGCGCAGCTGACCTTGACCGCGTTCATCATCGGCATGGCCGCCGGTCAGCTCCTGCTCGGCCCGGTCAGCGACATTCGGGGCCGGCGCGGCATCGTCCTGGTGAGCACCGTGAGTTTCGCGTTGCTGTCGCTGCTCTGCGTCGCCGCCCCCACCGCCGGGGTGCTGGTGCTCGCCCGGCTCGGGCAGGGCGTCGCGGCCGGCACCGGGGTGGCGCTCGGCCGGGCGATGGTGACCGACGCGTGGCAGGGCGACCAGGCCGCCGCCCGGTTCGGCAGCATCGCCTCGGTGACCTTCCTCGGCCCGGTGCTGGCGCCGGCGGCCGGCGGGGTGATCCTCGACCACGGCACCTGGCGTACCGTCTTCCTCGCCCTCACCGGACTGGGGGCGGCGATGGCGGTGGCCGCGCTTGTCGGCCTGCCGGAGACGCTGCCCGCGCACCGCAGGCACGACGGCGGCCCGCGCGCGGCGCTGGCCCGGATGGCCGGGCTGCTGCGCGACCGGACGGTGCTCACCAACCTGATCGTGCTCTGCCTGGCCATCGCCGGCTTCTTCACCTACATCGGCGGCTCGGCGTTCGTCTTCCAGACCGCCTACCGCGTGGACGAGTCCCGCTACACCCTCATCTTCGCCACCAACGCCGCCGGCATGGCCGCCGCCGGGCTGCTGTTCCGGGTTCTCGTCAAACGGCTCGGCGCCGGTCGGCTGCGGGCCGCCGGGCTCGCCGCGTCCACGGTGGCCACCCTCGCGCTGCTGGTCGTCGCACTGGTCGACCGGCGGGCCGGCTGGCCGCTGGCCGTGCCGTGGACGCTGCTCGCCGTGGTGGTCGCCGGCATGGGCCTGACCCTGCCGGCCAGCACCGCGCTGGCGCAGGAGGCGGGCCGACGTTCCGCCGGCACCACCGCCGCGCTCCAGGGTGGCCTGGGTTTCCTCGCCGGCGCGCTGGTCACGCCACTCACCGGCCTCCTCGGGTACGCCACCCTGCTGCCCATGGCCTCGGCCATGGCGGTCTTCTTCGCGGCGGCCTGCGCGACGCTGGTGCTGCTGGCCCGCCCCGGTGCGCCCTTTCAGCCACTTCACAGTCCTGGCGGTTAGGGTGCGCAGGGTAACCGTGCGTGCTCCACGGTGGAGTACGCCGACCGTGAAGCGGGAGTTCCGATGGTCTTCAAGAAGATGCTGAGCGCGTTCGGGGTCGGCGGGCCCAGCGTCGACACCGTCCTGGCCAACCCGAACACCCGGCCCGGCCTGACCCTCGACGGCAACGTGAACCTGATCGGCGGGGACGCCCCCGCCAACATCGAGCAGATCGGCATCGGCCTGGTCACCCGGGTCGAGATCGAGAGCGGCGACAGCGAGTACGCAGGCGTCATGGAGTTCCACCGGATGGTGGTCAGCGGCCCGCTCCAGCTCGCCCCCAAGCAGCGGCTCGCCATCTCGTTCCAGTTCCCGGTGCCGTGGGAGACCCCGATCACCGACGTCTACGGTCAGCGCCTGCACGGCATGACCATGGGTCTGCGCACCGAGCTGGCCATCGCCCGCGCGGTCGACAAGAGCGACCTCGACCAGGTCAACGTGCACCCGCTGCCGGTGCACGAGCACATCCTCGGCGCGTTCCAGCAGCTCGGTTTCCGGTTCAAGCACGCCGACCTGGAGCGGGGCCACATCCGGGGCTCGCAGCAGACGCTGCCGTTCTACCAGGAGATCGAGTTCTTCGCCGCACCCCAGTACGCGCAGGTCATCTCCGAGGTGGAGCTGACCTTCGTGACCAGCCCGCACGGGGTCGAGGTGGTGCTGGAGTGCGACAAGCGGGGCGGCTTCCTCAGCTCCGGGCACGACGTGTTCGGCAGGTACACCGTCTCCCACGGCGACGCCGACCGGGTCGACTGGGTCCGGGTCGTCGACGGATGGCTGCGCGAGACCACCGCCACGTACGGCAACCTGCGCGCCTCCTCCGGCTTCGGCGCGCCCACCCACGGCTACCCGATGCACGGCCACGGTCACGGGCACGGCCACCACGGCCGGGGGCCGGGGATGGGCGGCGTGGTGGCCGGCGCGGCGCTCGGTGTCGCCGGTGGACTCGTCGCCGGTGAGCTGCTCGACGACGCCTTCGAGGGCGACGACGACGGTGGCGACTTCGGCGGCGACTTCGAGTGACAGGTGTTCCGGTCCGACGTCGGCGCTGACCGGCACGCATGACGATGGCCCCCGGGAGCAATCCCGGGGGCCATCGTGCTCAGCAGCTCACGCTGCTCGGGTCAGCCGGATCAGCGACGACCCTTGCGCTCGGCGCCGGAACGCCGTGCCGAACCCGCCTTCGCCAGGCCCCGGCTCACCAGGTAGGCGCCGGTCAGGGCGGTCAGGAACCACCACGCCTGCGTCGGGTTGTTGATGTTCAGGCCGTTCGAGGTGGTGCCACGCCAGAAGGCGGAGATCACCACGACCGCGACTGCGGCGGCGTAGACCCAGAACTCGGTGGTCAGGAACGACTGCTTGGTCTCCGTACCCGGAGACGGCATCGGTTCCCGGTGCCCGTCGTGCATCACCGGCATCTGCCGGGTCTGCTCGTTCATCATGGCGTTGCGCTGGGCGGTGTCCTGCATCGGCCGGTTCATGGGCCTGGTGGATGCAGCCTGCGTGCTCATCTGGTCCTCCTCAGGATTTGATGAGTACCTGCACTCCCTCGCCCCGCTACCGCGGTCGGCCACGGCACGGTTCACCTGCTGTGGCGGGGGCACCCTGGGTCTACCCCCCGCCGATGAGCAGGTAACACCGACCCCGGCCGGAATTTCGCCGCCCGCCGGGTCCGCACCCCGGTGCCCCGACCGTGGTACGCGCCGCCCCGGCCGGCCAGGGGCGGTGGTGCCCGGCCGGCCTAAGGCGGTGGTGTCCGGCCGGCCAGGGGTGGTGGTGTTTGGTGGTCCGGCCCCCGGGCACGCAGTGGGTTCCGCCGAGACCCTGTGAGGTGAGGAACGTGCGCGACGACGACAGGATGCGGGAGTCCACCCGTCAGGCCGAGGAACGGCTCACCGCCGGGGCGTACGGTCCCGGTGCCCTCGACGAGGTGACCGTGCCCCAGATCGACGTGACCCGGGCACTCCAGGAGGACGACCCGGACGACGTGGCCGACGTGCCGGTCGACCCGGAGGTGCTGCGCGACGGCGGCCCCACCCGGGGCCAGGGCGCGCTGACCACCACCGGTGGCACGGCCGGGCCGGCCAGCGTCCGGCGGGTGGCCCGGCAGCCCGAACGGCACCCGGGCACGGTGGCCCCGACCACCACCGGCGACGCCACCACAGGTGGCCTGAGCACCCCGACCGGCGGCCCGGTCAGCGACCAGTCCGCCAGCGCCGTCGAGATCGGCGACTTCTCCGACGACTGACCCGTCCCGCCCGGCCACGGTCGGGCGGCGCGTCCCGCCCGGCGGTGGTGTGTCGCCGCCGGGCGGGACCGGGTCGGCCCGTCAGCCGGCGGGGCGCAGCACGCCCAGACGTCGGGTGGCGCGGGTCAACGCGACGTAGAGGTCGCTGCGGCCCCGGGGCGACTCGGCGACGATCCCGTCCGGGTCGACCACCAGCACCGAGTCGAACTCCAGCCCCTTGGCCTGGCCGACGGTGAGCAGCACCACCCGGCTCTCCAGTTCGGGCTGCTCGCCGACGGCCGCCTCGGGCAACGCGGCCAGCAGCACGCCCGCCAACTCGTCGGCCCGCCCGGCCGGCACGATCACCCCGAGCCGCCCCCCGCCGTCGCCGGGGTGGCCGTCCGCGTCGCCGTCGGCCAGTTCGGCGGCCTCCGCGCGGGCCGCAGCGACCAGTTCCGTGTCGAGCCGGTCCGCCGCGACCGTCCGGTCCCACGGCGGCACCCCGCTGTGGCGTACCGAGCGGGGTGGGCGCAGCGCCGGGTCGATCCCGGCGAGCACCTCGGCGGCCACCGCCATGATCTCGGCCGGGGTGCGGTAGCTGACGGTCAGCTCCTCCAGCCGCCACCGCCGCGCCACGTACGGCTCCAACGCCTCGGCCCAGGACGGCGTGCCGGCCAACGCCCCGGTCTGCGCCACGTCCCCGACGATCGTCATCGACCGGCTCGGGCACCGGCGCATCAGCAGCCGCCAGGCCATCGGGGTCAACTCCTGCGCCTCGTCCACGATGACGTGCCCGAACGCCCAGCGCCGGTCGGCGGCGGCCCGCTGCGCGGTGGTCAGCCGGTCGGTCTCCTCCTGCCGTTCCAACAACCGGTCGGCGTCGATCAGGTCGGTGACGCCGAGGATCTCGCCGCCTTCGGCCTCGTCCTCCACGTCGATCGAACGGGAGCCCCTGGCGATCTCCAGCACGCCCTCGGCGTACTCGCGTTGGAACGACCGGATGCGTTCCCGGCGGGCGGCGGCGGCCCGCTCGTCCTCGCCGAGCAGTTCCGCGGCCTCGTCCAGCAGCGGCACGTCGGCCGGCGTCCAGCCACCGCCGGCCTGGCGGTGCAGCAGGGCACGTTCGTCGTCGGTGAGCATCGGCGCGGCGGTGGCGAGGCGCTGCGGCGAGGCGTACAGGTCGGCGAGCAGCCGTTGCGGGGTGAGCACCGGCCACAACTCGTCCAGGACGGCGATGATGTCCGGTTCCTCGCGCAACTCCCGACGGATCTCGGCCCGGTCCGCCTCCTCCAGCAGGTTCTCCCCGCCGAGCGGGTCCGCCCCGATCCGCTCGGCGACCTGCTCGGCGAGGGCGTGCACGATCTCGATGTCGAACAGGGCGCGGGCCAGGTTGTGCGGACGCTCGGTACGCCGGACCCGGTCGCGGGCCTGGCGTACCGTCTCCGGGTCCAGCCGCAGCACCTCCCGCTGGGGCAGTTCGATCTCGACCGGCTCGTCCGGCACCCACTGCCGGTCCCGGACGGCGGCGGCGAGCACCTCGGCCAGCACGGCCCGGCCCTTGAGGGCGGCGGTCCGGGCCGGTTCGGCACGCCGGGCGCTGACTCCGGGGAACAGGTCGCCGGGGGTGCTGAGCAGCACACCCGTCTCGGCCAGTGCCGGCAGCACCTGCGAGATGTAGCGCAGGAACGTCGCGTTCGGCCCGACCAGCAGCACACCCCGGGTGGAGAGCTGCTGCCGGTGGGTGTAGAGCAGGTACGCGGCACGGTGCAGCGCGACCGCCGTCTTGCCGGTGCCGGGACCGCCCTGCACGACCAGCACCCCGGGCAGGTCGGCCCGGATGATCCGGTCCTGCTCGGCCTGGATGGTCTCGACGATGTCCCGCATCCGCCCGGTCCGGCCGGCGCTGAGCGCGGCGAGCAGCGACGCCTCACCTGTCAGGTCCTCGTGACCGGTGGGGGAGGCGGTCGCGATGTCCAACACCTCGTCGTTGAGGCCGGTGACCTTCCGCTCCCGGGTGCGCAGGTGCCGCCGCAACCGGATGCCCTGCGGGTTGGCGGCGGTGGCGAGATAGAACGGCCGGGCGGCGGGGGCACGCCAGTCCATCAGCAGCGGGTCGTAGTCGCCCTCGGTGTCGAAGATGCCGATCCGGCCGATGTAGTGCCGGCTGCCGTCGGCCCCGTCGAGCCTGCCGAAGGCCAGCCCCTGCTCGACCGCCGAGAACTGCTCGACCTGGTCGGCGTACATCTGGACGGCGCTGTCGCGTTGGGAGCGGTCCTGCTGGGTGCCGCCACCACCGGCGCGCAGCTCGTCGGTGAGCCGTCGGCTGGCCTGCTCGCGCATGCCGTCCAGCCGGCCGTAGAGCATCGAGACGTACTCCTGCTCGCGGCCGATCTCGTCGTCGTGTTGTCGCAGCTCGTCCGGGTGCGTTGACAAGCCGTCTCCTCGTCGCTTAGAATCACGCATGGAATGGCTCTCATGCCATTCCTTTTTGCATTTCGGGAACTGTTCAAGATACCGCCTGCGGCGGCCCCCCACCAAGCCTGCACCCCGCGCCGGGTCCGCCCCCGCACCCTGCGCCCGGACACGGCGACGGGGGCCCGCGCCGGCTCGCGCCGGCCCGGACCCCCGGGGTCGTGACGTGCGGGATCAGCCCCGCGCGGCCTGGTACAGCCGCTCCGGTGTCACCAGACCGGCGAGCACCCGCCCGTCGTCGGTGAGCAGCACGCTGAACAGCTTCCCGGCGAACAACCGGCCGCTGCCCCACTCCCCGCTGACCTTCGGCAACCCGTTGAGCAGGTCGAGGGCCTGCGCCGCGCCGGGGCCGTCGGCCGGGCCCGGCTTCGCCGCGTCACCGGCCGGCGTCCGCGCCACGTCCGCCGCGCCGGTCCGCGCCACCAGCACGGTGGTCCAGCCCGTCCCCACGGTACGCAGACCCGCGTCCTCGCCCCCCGGGCGCTGCGCGCCCGGCCTGCCGTCCTTCAGGTGCGGGCCGGCCTTCGACCCCGGCCGCCCGGCGGTCTCCTCGGTCACCTTCACCCCGGGCGGCGGATTGAAGGTGAACTGGTCGGCGTCGGGACGCCGGTAGTCGACCTGGGTGAAGGCCACCTCGAACGCCGGCCGGTCGGCCCCGTCGGCGAGCACCTCGAACCGCAGCGGCACGTGCTCCGTCGCGTCGATGGCGATCCGCACCTGGTGCACCAGGGACGCCTCGTCACGCGGGGTGAGCACCAGCTCGTACGCGTCCCGACCGGCGACCGTGGCCGACCGGCCGGTGGTCACCAGCGTGCTCGGGTCGACGGCTGCCAACGCCTGCTCGGCGGCGTCCTTCGGGGTGACCGGCAACGCGCCCTCCGCCGCCCGCCCGGTCGACTCCGGCAGCGTCCGGTGCATCGCCGTGTTGGCCTTGCTGTCCCAGGTCCACACGTCCCGACCGGAACGGATGACGTCCCGCTCGCCGAGGGTGTCGAGCAACGCGACCCGCTGCCGGTCCGGCCCCGAGTACCAGACCCGCAGGGTGTGCGTGCCGGTGAGCAGCGCGGCGTCCCCACCGGCCAGCCCGGCCAGCGGCGGCAGCCCGAGGTCGGCCCGCTGCACCACCGTGCCGGAGAGCCCGTCCAACCGGGCGGTCTGCAGGTCGACGAGGAGTTGGGCGGCGCTGCGCGGCGGCAGGGCCGGCTCGGCGTTCGCGGCGAACGTGCCGATCGCGGCACCCCCACCGACGACGGTGACCGCGGCGGCCAGCGGCACCAGCCACCGCAGGGTGGAACGGTTCTTCAGTACGGACATGAGCGCACCTCCTGCGCCTATCCTGCCGGTTCGCTGCTGTGAGCCCGCTGAGGACGACGTTCCGGTCCGTCGCGTCGGGGTGGCACGCTGGGATGATGCGGGTGCTGGTGGTGGAGGACGAGGCCCGGCTGGCGGCGGCGTTGCAACGCGGCCTCACAGCCGAGGGGTTCGTGGTGGACACGGCCGGCACCGGCCCGGCCGGGCTGGACGCCGCCCGGCACGGCGGATACGACGCGATGATCCTCGACGTGATGCTTCCCGGCCTGTCCGGCTACGAGGTGGTCCGCCGGCTGCGCGCCGACGAGCGCTGGCTGCCGGTGCTGATGCTCTCCGCCAAGGACGGCGAGTACGACCAGGCCGACGGGCTGGACTGCGGGGCCGACGACTACCTGACCAAACCCTTCTCGTACGTGGTGCTGGTGGCCCGGCTGCGGGCGCTGCTGCGCCGGGGCGCACCCGAGCGGCCGACCGTGCTCGCCGTCGGGGACCTGCGGCTGGACCCGGCCCGCCGCCGGGTCACGAAGGCCGACGCCGAGGTGGCGCTCACCGCCCGGGAGTTCGCGCTGCTGGAGTACCTGATCCGCCGCCCCGGCGAGGTGATCTCCAAGACCGAACTGCTCGACCACGTCTGGGACGCCAGCCTGCGGACCGCCCCGAACGCGGTCGAGGTCTACGTCGGCTACCTGCGCCGCAAGATCGGCCGGGACCGGTTGGAGACGGTCCGGGGCGCCGGCTACCGGCTGATCCCGTGAGCCGGCTGCGCTGGTCGGCGCTCGGACTGCGGGCCCGGCTGATGGTGCTGGGCGTGGCCGGCCTCTCGGTCGGGCTGGCCCTCGGCGGGGTGGTGCTGCTGGTGGCGCTCGGCTGGACGCTGCAACGCACCGTCGACGAGGAGGCGTTCCGCACCGCCGACGCGGTCGCCCGGCTCGCCGGAGAGAACGCCCTGCCCGATCCGCTGCCGGTGGCCGGCGGGCAGCTACGGGTGCAGGTGGTCGACTCCGCCGGCCGGATCAGGGCCGCCTCCATCGACGCCGACCGGCTGGTGCCGATGGTGCGCCCTGACCAGCTCACCGGCACCGGCCGGCAGCGCACGGTCGTGCCCGGTCAGCGGCTCGGCTGGGAGGGACCGGTACGCGTGGTGGCGGTGCCCGCCCGGTCGGCGGGGGAGCCGGTGACGGTGCTGGTGGGCCGCTCCACGATGGACGTCCGGCACGCCACCCAGGCGGCCCGTACGGTGCTGCTGGTCGCCTTCCCGCTGCTGGTGGGGCTGCTCGCGGTGGTCGCCTGGCGGGTGGTCGGGGCCACCCTGCGTCCGGTCGAGGCGCTGCGCAGCGGAGCGGCCGAGATCACCGGGCGGGACGCGGCCGGCCGGCTGCCCGTACCCGCCTCCCAGGACGAGATCCACCGGCTGGCGGTCACCCTCAACGACATGCTGGACCGGTTGGCGGCGGCCCGCGCCCGACAACGGTCGTTCCTCGCCGACGCGGCACACGAACTGCGCAGCCCGCTGACGAACATGCGTACCGAACTGGAGGTGGCCCAGCGCCTCGGCGACCGCACCGACTGGCCGGCCGTCGCCGCCGACCTGCTCACCGACACCGAACGGCTGGGCCGGCTCGTCGACGACCTGCTCCTGCTCGCCCGACTCGACGAACAGCAGGCACAGCAGGTCGACCACCTCCGGGCGGCGGAGCCGGTGGAACTGGGCGCCCTGCTCACCGAGGTCGCCGCCCGCTGGCCCGGCCCCACCGCCGCCGATCCTGCTCTGCCGCCGGGGGGCAGCGTCGCCGGGGCGGGTCCGGTTGTGTCGCCGGAGGTCAGCGTCGTCGCGGCGGCGGGCCCGGTGTGGACCGTCGGTGTGCCCGACGAACTGCGGCGGGTACTGGGGAACCTGGTCGACAATGCCGTCCGGCACGCCCGTACCCGGGTGGTGCTGGCGGTCGAACCGGCGGCCGACGACGCGTACCACCTGGTGACGGTGACCGACGACGGACCGGGAATCCCGGTCGCGGACCGGGAACGGGTGTTCCGCCGGTTCGCCCGGCTGGACGAGGGGCGGGCCCGGGACGCGGGCGGCGCCGGACTCGGCCTGGCGATCGTGCGCGAGCTGGTACGCCGGGGCGGCGGCACCATCGCCCTCGACGACGCCCACCCCGGCCTGACCGTCCGACTCCACCTACCGGTCCTGCCCGACCCCGACTGACTCACCTTCCAGGCTGCCCCTGCCACCCGTCCGCGTTCCGCGCCCGCGCGGATCGGCACCCGCTCCGGCACAGCAGCCCGCCCCCGTGCTCAACCACCCATCCGCCCCGGTGCCCCGCTTCCCCCGCGTTGCCGCCCCCGCCCCCCGCCTTGCCCGCTCGCCCGCATCGCCCGCGTTGATCAAGAGGTTTACGTCACTCCCACCCACCCAGTCTGACGCAAACCTCTTGATCACCCGACCGGGCAGGGTGGATATGGCCTTGATCAAGAGGTTTGCGTCAGGAGTTTCGCCGGGGGTGACGTAAAGCTCTTGATCAACATGGGTGGGCGTCGCGGGCGTGGGCGTCGGGGTGGGTGGGCGCCGGGCGGGGCGGGGTGGGTCAGCGGCGGGTGGTGCAGACGCGTTTCGCTCGGGCCACCACGTCGGTGGACCAGACGACGGCGACCGTGAAGCAGTAGTTGGTGGTGCGGTCCAGGCCGTGTACGACGAAGTTGTCGGTGCCGGGTGGGAGGGTCTGGAAGGGGCGCGGGTCCTGACCGGCCTGGGCGGCGGAGAGCACCACCGGGCCCTCGCTGCCGGCCGGGTACGTCCAGGTCAGGGTGATGCCGTCGGGTCGGTCCCGCAACGTCACCCGCCCCGGTGGGGTGCCCGGCGAGGCGGGCGGGCCGGCGTTCGGCGTGGCGGTGGTCGGGGCGGCCTCGCTCGGCGCGGCGGGTGGTGGTTCGTCGGAGCCGCCGACCTGGGACACCCCGGCGATCACCGCGACCGCGCCCAACAGCACCACGGCGACCCCGGCGGCCACCAGCGGTGCGGCACCCGGGCGGCGCGGGGGCGGGGCGTGCCGGCGCGGCACCAGCACGGGCAGCAACCGCGACGGGTCCACCGGCGGCTCGGCCGGCGTGACCCGGCGTACCCCGGCTGCCTCCTCGTCCCGGCGGCTCTGCGACAGCGGCGGGGCATAGGGGCCGTCCGGCCACCCGCCGGCCGTGGCCTGCTCGGGCGGCCAGTTCCCGTCGTCGATCCGCCCCGGCCCGGCGGGATGGCCCGGCCCGCCGGGATGGCCGGAGCCGCCGGAGAGACCGGGCCTGCCGAAATGACCCGGCTCGGCTGGGTAACCCGCCTCGGGCGGATAACCCGGCCCGGCTGGATGACCCGCGTCGGCCGGGTAGCCCGACCCGGCGGGGTGGCCAGGTGCCTGGTGCTCGGAGGCCGGATGACCTGAAGTCGGGTAGCCGCTGTCGCCCGGATAGCCATCGCCCCGACCGTCGCCGGCCCGGTAGCCGTCTCCGCCGGGGTGACCGTCCCAGGGGCCGTAGCCGGTGTCGGCGGGATACCCGCCACCTGCCGGAGGGCCGGCCGCGCCGAACCGGTCAGGTGGACCGAAGCGGTCGGGGGCGTCGAAGTGGTCGGGTGGACCGAAGCGGTCGGGTGGACCCAAGTGGTCGGCGGGGCCGGGGCGGGCGGCGTCCGGTGGGTAGCCGGCGTCGTCGGCGGGCATCCGCTGGCCGGGCACCGTCGGCGGGTACGGATCGTCGGGCGGCACCGGGCCGGCCGACCAGGGCGGCAGGTCGGGCGGCCCCTCGGCGGGCGGCGGGGTGCGGGCCGCCGGCACCACCGGCGTACCGCGCTCGGGGGCGGGCTCGTCGTCGCAGACGTGGTCGGGGTCGGCGGCGGCCCGGGCCAGGGCCGCCACCTGTCGGGCGAGCGGGTCGTCGGCGGCCAGGTGCTGGCGGGCCAGCTCGCGGGCGAGGGCGAGGTTGTCGTGCGCCTCGTCGAACCGGCCGCAGTCGCGTTGCATGGCACCGAGCCGGGCGAGCATCTTGATCCCGCTGGCGTGGCCGTCGCCGTACACCTCGCGGTGCAGTTCCCAGGCGTCCTGGAGGCGTTCGCGGGCCTGGGAGCACTGGCCCCGGGCGTACTCCACGGTGGCCAGGTCGGCGTGTGCGGCGAGCACCCGCAGCGACTCGGGGCCGTCGTGGGCGGTCAGCTCCAGGATCACCTCGGAGTAGAGCCGGGCGGCGCGGGCGTCGCTGCCGACCCGGTGCAGGACCGCCGCCAGGGTGGCCGCCGTCGAGATCGTCCGCTGGTCGGAGATGCCGTACAACCGGCTCGACGCCGCGTACGCGAAGGCGGCCCAGCCGCGCGCGGAGTGCGGTTCGCCGAGGGTGACCAGCAGTCGGGCCTGGAGGCCGGCGGCCTCGGCCAGTTCGGGGGAGGCGTGGTCGGGGCGGGGGTCCGCGTCGGTCAGCGCGTCGGCCAGTAGTCGCTGGGCACCGGCCAGGTCGCCGGCGGACACCAGGTGCTGCGCCTGGAGGGTCAGTTCACCGAAGCCGGAAGACACGCCCCATCGTGCTTGGCCGGCAACGGTTAGTACAACCCTTGCCGGTCGGCAACTTGGTCAAGAACCGGTCAGGTGGGCGACCAGCGTCTCGCTGATCCGGCGCAACTGGTCGACCTGGGCGGGGCTGAGCGCGTCGAACAGGTGCCGGCGTACCCCCTCGACGTGGCCGGGCGCGGCGGCGGCGAGGGCCGCGAAGCCGGCGTCGGTGAGCACGGCGACCTGCCCGCGCCGGTCGGTGGGGCAGTCCTCGCGGCGCACCCAGCCGGCCGTCTCCAGCCGGGCCACGGCGTGCGACAGCCGGCTGCGCGAGGAGCCGGTGAGGTCGGCCAGTTCGCTCATCCGCAGCCGCCGGTCGGGGACCTCGGAGAGCCTCACCAGGATCTCGTAGTAGGCGTGCGGCATCCCGGCGTCGCGTTGCAGCTCGCGGTCGAGGGTGTCGGTCAGGGCCCGGGAGGCGGCCAGGAAGGCACGCCAGGTCTGCTGCTCGTCGGGGTCCAGCCAGCGGGTCATGACGACCATCATAACCGTAATGATTGAACGCTCAACAAAACCGCGCTAGCGTGGTGGGCATGGGAATCCACCGCCTCAACCACGCCGTGCTCTACGTCTCCGACCTGCGTCGCAGCATCGACTTCTACCGCGACGTGCTGGGCTTCCGCCCGGTGCCGATGACCCCGGACGGGTTCCGGGGCGCGGCCTTCCTCCAGGCCCCCGACTCGACCAACGACCACGACCTCGGCCTGTTCGAGATCGGCGCACACGCCGGCCGCTCGCAGGCCGGCCGGGCCACCGTCGGCCTCTACCACCTGGCCTGGGAGCTGGACACCCTCGACGAACTGGCCGCCACCGCGCAGCGGCTGGCCGCCGCCGACGCGCTGGTCGGCACCTCCGACCACGGCACCACCAAGAGCCTCTACGGCCGCGACCCCGACGGGCTGGAGTTCGAGATCGTCTGGATCGTCCCGGCCGACCAGCTCGACGAGGACGCCCTTGCCGCCCGCAAGCGGATCGGCCGGCTCGACCTCGACCGCGAACGGGCCCGCTACGGCGGGCAGACCCGGGGCGGGGTGGGGATCTCCGTCCCGGCCTGAACGGCCGTACGGTAGAACGACAGGATGTCGATCGACGCCGTCCTGGGCGGACTGCTCGTCCGTCAGCTCGACCACTGGCTGCCGGGGGCCCTGCACCGCTCCCGGCGGGCCACCCTCGCGCTGGCGTACGCCGGTGACCCCGGCACCGCCGAGGCGGCCCTGCGGGTGGTGGCCGGCTTCGCCGACCGGCTGCGGGGCTGTCGGCTCACCGTGCTGGTGCTCGCCGACGGCGGCCCCGAACTGCCCGCCCGGCTCGGCGTCGTCGAGGCCGGCCTGCCCGGCGACGTGGCCGTGCACGTGGTGCCCGGCGGTCCGACCCGGCTGCCGGTGGTGCTCAAGGCCGCCGGCGCGGCCGGAGCGCCACTGCTCACCCTGGTCGACGGCGCGGCACCGGAGCCGGCGCTGCTGGCCGCCACGACGACCGGCCGGCCGGCCGAGGTGCTGCTGACCACCACCGCCACCACCCTGCGGCCGGCCCTGACCGCCGCCGGGTTCCCCCTGGTCACCGAGGTCGAGCTGGTCCCCGCCGACGGGACACCGGCCCGCCTGGTCGCGTTCGGCACCGGGCTGGACAAGAGCCTGGAGGCCTTCAAGGAAGCACTCTGGGCCAGCGAAGCCGACGTCGAATCCGCCGTCCGTCACCGGGACCCGGCCGGTGGTCTGCTCGACGTGGTGGCGGATCCGCCGACCGGTCCGCTGCGCGACGCGCTGCTGGCCGAGCTGACCCGCCATGGCCCGCGTACGGTGACCGAGCTGCGTCGGCACACGCTGACCGCGACCGCCTACCGGGCCGGGGACGCCGGGCGGGCGTTGACCGAGCTGCTGGACGCCGGTGCGGTCACCCGGGACCCGGAGCACGGGCGGCTCGGCGGGGACGTGCTGATCATCGGCCCCGCCCCGGCCGCCCGGTCAACTGCCTGACCACGATGGACGCGCCGGTGGCGATCACCCCGATGCTGAACACCATCTGCACGCAGACGATCGCCTTGGCGAGCTGCCCCTGGGCGTGCACGTCGCCGTAGCCGACCGTGGTGAGGGTGGCCAGGGCGAAGTAGAGCGCGTCCAACCGGGTACGCAGCCCGGAGAACTGGCCCGGCCCGCTGCCCGCCACCACGTAGTCGGCGACCGCGAACGCGAGCAACCCCGCGACCAGCGCCACCACCAGCCGGCTCAACGAGCGGACCTCGTCCTCGCCGACCGGGGCGCGGGCCCCGAGTTGGCGGCCCACCTGACGGGTGACCAGGACGGTGACCACGCCGATCAGCAGCAGGGTGCCCACGGCCCGCAGGGTCAGCCGCAGCCCGTTAGGGTCGGGCTCCAACGGGATCAGGAAGTAGCTGACCACCAGCAGGACGCAGGCCGCCAGGGTGTGCCGCCGCATCCGCGCCCAGTGTCCGTCGTCGCTCGCCATGCGGCGATTCTGCGCCGTCGTGACGCCCCGATCCGGCGAATGCCGAACCCGACCGGGGACGGGGACGTCTATCCCGGCCGGCGGCGGGCCGGGGGTGAACGTCGAACGGGGTGCCGGTGAACCACCGGCACCCCGTTCGACGAAAGGGCTTCACGCCCGGGACTTGTCCTGCTTCCAGGACAGCGGGCCCGGCAGGTCGACGCGGTGCGCCTTGGCCCGGGAGTTCCACGACCAGCGACCGATCTTGATGCTCCACGACGAGAAGCCGTTCTCGGTGAAGTTCAGGATGATCGGCCCGTACTTCTTGCGCTTCCGGAACATCAGACCCATCGTGGCGCTCCCTTCGCGTTCCCTGTCGTCGTTGCCGTCTCGGCCCGATAGATGCCCGCATCCACGAAAACCGAAACCTGCTCCGGTCCGGGCTGGACGGTGCCGGCAATGCCTATCAAGCCGACAGGTGTTGCGGTGTGGAAGAAGCAGGTGAAGATGACGGGAAGCAGAGACGGCGATGGAAGTCCCATGTTCTGGAAGATCGTTGATCTGGTCGTCCCGCTGCCGGCAGCATGAGCGCATGTCACAGCGGGACGCGCACCGACGCACCGACGGGTCTCCGCTCGCCCTCGACCCGGCCGCCCAGGACCTGCTGTTCCGGGCGGCCCGCACGGCCAACACGTTCACCGCCGACCCGGTGGACGACGCGCAGGTCGCTGCCATCCACGAGCTGATCCGGTACGGCCCCACCGCGCTCAACGGTCAACCGCTGCGGGTGCTGCTGCTGCGTTCGACGGCGGCCCGCAGCCGGCTGCTGCCGTACGTGTCGCGGGGCAACCGGGCCAAGACGGCCGACGCGCCGCTGGTGGCGGTGCTCACCGCCGACGTCGACTTCCACGAGCGGCTGCCGGTGCTGTTCCCGCACCAGCCGCAGGCGCGGGAGTGGCTCGCCGACCGGGCGGACCGGGTCGCCCAGGCCCGGTTCAACGCCACCCTCCAGATCGGCTACTTCCTGATCGGGGTCCGTGCCGCCGGACTCGCCGCCGGGCCGATGGCCGGCTTCGACGCGGCCGGGGTGCAGCGGGAGTTCTTCCCCGAGGGCCGGCACGAGGTGCTGCTGCTGGTCAACATCGGCCGCCCGGGGCCGGACGCCTGGCGGGAGCGGCTGCCCCGGCTCACCGCCGACGAGGTGATCGAGACGCGGTGACTCAGCGCGGTTCCCACGCGTCGGGCAGGGTGGTCAGCTTGCGGACGTGCGCCGGGAGCCGCCCGCTGACCACCTCGGCGAGACTCACCTCGTCGAGCACCTGCCGGACGGCGGCACGCACCGCCACCCAGAGCCGGGGGAGGTTCTCGGCCGAGCCCTCGTACCGGGTTTCCTCGGGGCGCAGCCCACGTACCCCGGCCAGCGGGCCCTCGACGGCGCGCAGGATCGCCCCGACGGTGACCTCGCGCGGCGGCCGGGCCAGGGTGTAGCCGCCCTCGGCGCCGCGCTGCGCACGGACCACGCCGGCCCGACGCAGGTCGGCCAGGACCGCTTCGAGAAACTTGCGCGGCATGTCCTGCTCGCTGGCGATCGCCTGGGTGGAGAGCAGGGAGGGGTAGGCGGTGGCCAGGCTCAGGGCCGCTCGGACCGCATAGTCGCCGCGCGCGGAGATCTGCACCCTGCCATCATGCCCGTCCGTCGGGGTCGGCGGGTCGCCGAGGTCGGACGAGCCGCGACGGCGGACGGTCCCGGGCGGCCCGGAACGCCCCCGGGCTCACTCCCACCTCGCGGGTGAAGAAGCGGCCGAAGTTCGTCGGTTCGGGAAAACCGAGCTGCCGACCGATCCCGGCCACCGGCTCGTCGGTGGCGGCGAGCAGCCGGCGGGCCTGGAGCGCGACCCGCTCGTCGACCACCTGCTTGGCGCTGCGCCCGGTCACCGCCAGGCAGGCCCGGGTCAGGGTACGCACCGAGCAGCCCAGCCGGGCCGCATAGTCCTCCACCCGCCTGGTGTACGGGTACCCCGCCTCCACCTCCCGGCAGAACCGGCGGAACGTGGCGGTCTCGGTCCGCTGCGGGTCGGTGTCGTCGGGCGTCCCGCCGGAGTCGCGGACGCCGGGCAGCAGGGCGAGCCGGATCAGCAGCACCGCGAGCTGGTGCCGGAGCAGGGCGTGCGCGGCCGGATCGGCGCGGTGCCGGCGGTGGTCCACCACCAGCTGGGAGACCTCGTTGATGACGGCGTCCTCGTCCGGGCCGGTGAGCTGGTGGTGCTGCGGCACGGCGTCGGGGTCGACGTCCAGGCCGCGCAGCGCGTCGGCGTGCCAGCGGAGCACGACCGCGTCGAGCCGCGCGGGGCAGCGCAGCACCTGACCGGGGGCGGCCCGCAGCAGGGTGCCGGGGCGGCAGGGCAGCGCCCGGAAGTCCAGCTCGACGAGGCCGTGCCCGCCGGTGACCAGGACGAGCAGATCGTCGTCGAGCAGGACCGGCCGGGGCGCGCCCGTGCCGGGGACGAGGTCGCCCAGCTCCAGGATGTCGATCTCGGGGCGGGGCAGGTCGGGACGGGTTGCCGGGGAGAGCTGACCGGAAGGGACCATCGTCTTCGACCGTAACCGGGGACGGCCGAGGTCGCATCCCGGCGACGGGACTCTGTCGCGCTTGCGGTGGACGGGTGCCCCCGGTGGGGTTGTCCGGCCGCCGGGGCCGGGCTACGTTACCGATCGGTAAGGACCGCGACGCGCGATGGGGTGCTCATGACGGATCTGTTCTCGGTCGACGGCAAGACGGTCCTGGTCACCGGGGGCTCCCGGGGGATCGGGCTGATGATCGCCCGGGGCTTCGTCCGGGCCGGGGCCACGGTGGTCATCTCGTCGCGCAAGGCCGACGTGTGCGAGGCGGTGGCCAAGGAGTTGTCCGCCGAGGGGCGGTGCGAGGCGATCCCCGCCGACCTCGGCGACGACGCGGGGGCCGACGCCCTCGCTGCCGCCGTCCGCGAGCGGTACGACCGGCTCGACGTGCTGGTCAACAACGCGGGGGCGACCTGGGGTGCGCCGCTGGAGTCGTACCCGGCGAGCGCGTTCGACAAGCTCTGGGCGGTCAACGTGAAGGCGGTGTTCCGGCTCACCACCGCGCTGCTGCCGGCGCTGCGGGCGGCGGCCTCCGACGACGACCCGGCCCGCGTGATCAACATCGGCTCGATCGACGGGCTCCGGGTGCCGGCGATGGAGGTGTACGCGTACTCGGCCACCAAGGCCGCCGTGCACATGCTCACCCGCAGCCTCGCCCACCAGCTCGCCGCCGAGCGGATCACGGTCAACGCGATCGCCCCCGGCCCGTTCGAGAGCAGGATGATGGCCTTCGCCCTGGACGACCCCGCGACCCGGGCGGCGATCACGCAGCAGGTGCCGCTCGGTCGGATCGGCCGCCCCGACGACATGGCCGGCGCGGCGATCTTCCTGTCGTCGCGGGCCGGTGCCTACCTGACCGGCGCGGTGATCCCGGTGGACGGGGGCATCACCACGCACGGCTGACCGGCGTACCCGACGGGTGGTGACGTGCCCGGGCGGCGTGGCGCGTACCCGGGCGGTGGACGGCCGGAACCGCGCGGACTCGGCAGATCCGCGCGGCTCCGGGGCAGACTGGTCAGCGACCGGCGAGCAGCCGGTTCACCGCCGTGTCGACGTCCAGGTGCTCGGCCTCCCGGCCACGCGGGACGACGACGTACGTCCGGCGCAGGAAACGCACCAGCACGCTGCGCGGGACCTCGAACAGGGCGTTGCCGTCGGGCGACGACAGGGCCAGCGCGACGAAGTCGCCGCGCGGGGTGGCCCAGGGCCAGACCCGCACGTCGCCGATGCCCGCCGGCTCGTCGAGGCCGGTGACCAGCAGTTCGCGGGCGAACGACCAGCTCACCGCCTCGCCGCCGGCCGATTCGGCGTGGAACAGGACATGGACCGCATACGGGTCAGCAGGGTCGTAACGCAGGCTGGCACGCACCGGCAAGGCGGTGGCGTCAGGCGCGACGAGCCTTAGCGACGTCTCGACCTCTACGGTCGTCGGTCGGATGACACTCATGGACGTTCTCCCCCCGGCACCGCTGCGGAACGCGCGTGTCCCGCTTTTCCCATACTCAGGTGCTACTGCTGGCTACGCTCCGCCATACGCTGACTTCACCCAGTGGTGGGAAGGGGGTCCGAATCGCCGCGAGAATGTGAGAATTCTTGTAGGATTTCCGGTTCTACCCAGTCGGGAGCCCGTCCGAAGTCGGGTGGTTCAGTCGTCGACTTACTCCGGTAACGTCCAGTGGTCTGCGCAAGTGACGGGCCGGGACGACACTGGGGGGTGAAATGGCCACGAAGCGTTCCTCAGTGGATGCGGCGAGTAGGGCCGAGTCACCGAAAGTAGGGGCCCGAGCAGCCAAAAGGCGGGGTGACAGGGTGCCTATCAAGCCACCGGACCGAGACGGTCGGACGACCTCCGACGCCGGTCGTGCCGGTCGAGTCGCCGGCGTCCCCCGCAACTCCCGTGGCCGGGCCCGACCGGTCACCGGACGCGCCCGCGGTGGCGGAGGTCGATCCGGCCGGACCGCCCTCGCCGCCCGCCCCACCGGCTGGCGGTGGCGGGTGCGCACCACCCTCGACCTGATCCGGGCCAACCCCACCGGCCGGGTCGCCCTCAAGATATTCATCGCCGTCGCCGGGGCGATCGTGGTGACCGTCGGCATCGCCCTGATCCCACTCCCCGGTCCCGGCTGGCTGATCGTCATCGCCGGCCTCGCCATCTGGGCCGTCGAGTTCCACTGGGCCCGCCGGCTGCTCGGCTTCACCCGCCGCCACGTCCACGCCTGGACCCGGTGGGCCACCACCCGCTCCCTGGCCGTACGGTTCCTGCTCGGCTCCGTCGGCCTGGTCTTCGTCGCCGTGGTGCTCTGGCTCTCGCTCAAGTACGGCCTCGGCATCGACCTCGTCGCCCAACTGCGGCACCACCTCGCCGCGACCTGACCGGCACCCCGGGTTTTTGGCTCCGCCGCACGATCGGGTAGAGTCAACGGCGCTGAGGGCGATTAGCTCAGTGGGAGAGCGCTTCGTTCACACCGAAGAGGTCGCTGGTTCGATACCAGCATCGCCCACCCTCGATATAGCAAGCTCAAGGCCCCTCGATTGAGGGGCCTTGAGTCGTTTCTGTCGATCAATGCTGGCCGGGAGGCAGCGAGAAGGCAGCGAACGATGCCAGCACCCGGCGGTCACGTTCGCCGGTGGAGTGCGTGTACCGGTTCAGCGTGGTGGATGTCTGCTCGTGTCCCATCACCTTGGCGACGTCGTTGATCGGGACGCCGTCGGAGACGAGCCACGTCGCGTACGAGTGGCATAGGTCGTGGAACCGCAGCCCGATCGGAAGGCCGGCCCGCTGTAGCGATGGCTTCCACACCCGAGCGCGGAACGTACCGCGCCGTAGCGCTTGGCCGGACCGGGCGACGAAGATCAGGCCATCGTCGCCGGATTCGACCGTGTGGCGGTGTCCATGCTGTCCACTGGCCAGCCTGCGCGCAGCGAAGCCCTTCGTTTCGTGGGGTAGGCTCTCCCGGCCCAGGTGAATGGTCTGTGCCAGGACTGGGGATCTTCAGTCGTCAAGGACGGCGGCCTCCCGTGGTCCGGCATGACCGGCAAGGGACCCATTCGAGAACTTCGGTTCCCGTCTCCGGCGACGTGAACACCCACTCGTTGCGTCCGCCGTTGCCCGAGCAGTCGGTGCACAGCAGCCAGGGCTGCCATCCCTGCTCGGTCTCGGCCAGAATGGTGGACGGCTGATTCGACATGGCTTGGACTCCTTCGAATCGGTTACGGGGTCACGTCCGTTGCAGCGGCCGTGGCCCCACTTCTCTATGTGGCTGTCACGTCGTGACCATCGTTGGTGGGCTGGCCCCAGCGGCTGATTGCCGAGCGGGAGTAGCCGGTCAACTCCGCGATGCGCCGGTACGGCACCCCGGCGGCTGCCGCCTGTAGGACGCGCGGTCGTAGCGTCTCGTCAACCTGCTCTAGCTCCTTGAGTAGCCGTAGGCGTTCTGCTCCGAAGCCGGCGATTCTGCTGACCGCCGCTGCCCGCTCCTGTTCGGGCAGGTCCGGCGTTGGGATTACCTCGTAGCGGTACCGCCCAGCGGTGAACGAGCGCTCTGCTTGGGGTGCTGGCGTGCGGGTCGTCTCGGGAGTTTCCTGTCGATCACGTCGACGCTGGCGCTTGCCCATGTCTCGATGCTACATCTGCTGTCCCGATCGGGACAAGTAGTCCCGGCGGAGCGATGTGGAGCGGCGGGGAGCGCGAGGGAGGCAGGAGCCGGGAGAGCTGGTGAGCTAGGCGTTCCGAGCGGCGTCCCCGTTGGTGAAGATGGCCAAGGCGCAAATAGATGGCGGAACGGGCGCCGAGTAGGAGGCCAGCGGAGCCTGCGTGAGGCGCGATCCGAGGGCGAACGTTCGAGGTGAGTGTCGTGTTGGGCTTGGTCGGCTCGGAGCTGCCTGTGATCTGTTGCCGAATTGGCCTGTACTAGATCAAGCGCGCTCCGCGCGGCGCGGGCCGGGCGCGGTAACCGGCTCCTGCGGAGCCGCCGCCCCGCTCGCCTTCGGCGGCGGGGCGGAAAGTCAGCCGGCCCGAAGCCCACGCCCGCCCCGCGCGTCACCCACTGGTTCCGTGAAGGGAACCGGTGACGAATCCCGGAGACCACCGGGACCAGGACGACAACCCCGATCCTCCGGACGGTCTACCACCACGTGACGTCTCACCTCGGACCGGTCGACGGCCGGTCGGACGAAGTTGCCGAACGGAATCCGCCGGCCGCTCACGGGTCCGAGGTAGGGAAGGGGTGAGGGTGGGGAAGGGGGCGGTGGGTGGTGGCGGGTTGGGGTTAGGGCTGTGCCTCCGGCGGGGGCCAGACGACTCCGGGATGGAGTTGCCGAACGTTGCGGTGGGTGGGTGGTGGGGGTGGGATGCCATCCCGCCAGCCACCGACCCAGGCAGAGCCGAGCAGATCAGGGCCAGGGCGACAAGGTCGTTCGTCCAGTAGGGCGCTCCACCTTGTCACCCTGGCCCTGACCTGCTCCACGGTGTGTGGGTCGGCGGCAGACGGGATGGCAGCAGCGTCACGGGCAGGGAGGCTTCGGTTGCGTACGCTGCTGTCAGTGCTCGGACTACGGAGGCTCGATGGTTGCGCCCGAATTCGTCCCGATCGTCTCTGCCGGTATCGGAGCAGGAGCTGCGCTGGCTGGCGTCCTGCTGAAGATGCTCTACGACGGCAGGGCAGAGCGACGGAAGCAGCAGAAAGATGACGCGTCCCTGTTCTTATCCGAGAGACGAGATGCCTACGAACGCTTCTTGGAACTCCATAGGCAGCAGGTGGACCGCAACGAACGTTTAAGGAAGATTGGACTAACGATCAGGGATGGCGGAACGCCTCCAACAGACGATGAGATTGCCGCCTTTCCCAGCCCAGTCATGGCAGACCTCGCTGCGGCGCTTGACGTGGTACGTCGGCTCGCCCGCTCTTACGAGGTTGTTCGAGCCGGAGAGCAGATGGTTCGTCTACACGGCGACATGGCCGTCGCTCAGCGCAAAATGCTAGACGCAGTGACGGCACGCGGGGGCAATCGCGAGCTATCTTTCCACGAGAAAGAAACCGACGACATCCTGTGGTTTTTGCTGACGAACATTCTGCGCGATCGGACGCTGGAATTCTCGTATGCCTATCGGGTGGATCTGGGCATCGGTGACCCGAGAGGCGGTCCGAAGAAGTATCCAACCGAGCCGCGACCATGGCCGCTGGAAGACTCGGAGCATGTTCTCCGAGCACACATCTTGCCCAGCCATCTCAAAGCCAGAGGCGAAGTCGCTGAGGGTAAGTCGCAGCCGCCCACCAAGGAGCACAGCACCCACGCACCGTAGGCAGCACGGAGGCAGCGAAAGCTCCAACCGTCGTTGACAACCCTTGGCGGCGGACAGGATGACAGGCATGCTCAATGACACCGGATGGCACCAGCTGATAGGCGATGGTGCGCCATGCTGGCGTTCACACCGAAGAGGTCGCTGGTTCGATACCAGCATCGCCCACTCTCAGTTCCGCAGGTCAGAGGCCGCTTCCCGAATTCGGGAGGTGGCCTTTCTGCCGCGTTGCAGCAGTGAAGAACAGCAGCCCGGCTACGGGTGAGCGATCCGCCGAGGCGCTGGGGCGCGACACGAGGCCGTTGTCCTGCCTCGCTTTTCCGGCATCTGCCCCGTGGCCCGTCGCGTCGGTTTCTCCGGAGTCCGAGTGCGGCCACGCAGATGTGGGGCGGGGGCACGGTGGCGTCCTCGCGGGCTTGACAAGCGGTCGGGTCCGCAGTGGACGATGAGACGTGAGAATCCTTGTGGTGGGTGGCAGCGGCCTGATCGGCGCGCACGTCGTCGAGGTGCTGCGCGGGCGGGGTCACACCGTGACCACGGTGGCCCGTACCGCCTGGCCCGGCGTCGACCACCTGCTCGACGTCGAGTCCGCCACCACCGACGACTTGCGGCCACTGCTCGCCGGCCACGACGGAGTCGTCCTCGCCACCCGCGCCGACGAGCAGCGGGTGCTGCCCCGGCCGATCCACCCGCTGCTGCGCCGCGAACTCGTCGACCCGGTGGTACGCCTGTTCACCGCCGCCCGTGCCGAGGGCCTCACCCGGGCGGTCCTGACCGGGTCGTACTACACCTTCTTCGACCGGCTGCATCCGCAGTGGCGGCTGGTGGAGCGGCACGTCTACATCAGGTGCCGGCGGGAACAGGCCGCCGAGGCACGCGCCGCCGCCGGCCCGCAGCTCCCGGTCACCGTGCTGGAGCTGCCGTTCGTCTTCGGCCGGGTCGGCGACCGGCTGCCCAACTGGGCCGGCCCGCTCGACCGGTGGGCACGGTCCCGGTCGCCGCTGGCGGTCCCCGTCGGCGGCACCGCCGCCGCCTCGGCGCGCAGCGTGGCCGAGGTCGCCGCCGACGCGCTCGAACAGGCACGCGGCGCGGACGTCCCGGTCGCCGACGAGAATCTCACCTGGGCGGCCATGATGACCCGCATCGCGGCCGCCGTCGGCCAGCCGCGTCGGGTCGGCCGCCTGCCGGCCCCCGCCGTACGTGCCGCGCTGGGCTGCGGTGGCCTGCTGCACGGCCTCGCCCGCCGGGAGGCGGGCCTCAACCCCACTCACCTCGCCGGCCTGCTGCTGGCCGAGCTGTTCGTCGAACCCACCACCGGCCGGTCACTGGAACCGGCGCTGCGCGAGACCTTCGCCCCCACCGCCTAGCTCCGCCGCCGGGGGCGCGGCGTCCACCCCTCCGTCGGCCCGGTGCCGCGGGGCAGCCGCGGGAGCGTCTGCGAGGTGAGCTGCCGGCGAGGGTCTCCGGGGCGGCGGTGATCTCGGCGATCCGGGCGGGTCGTCGGTTGTCGAGGGCCGGGGCGGGCGCGCCCCGCAGCGGCACGTCGTCGACAGGTGCCGGGCAACCGGGCGCACCGGCTCAGCCGCGACTCCACCGCTGGCTGGTCGCGCCGTTGCAGTCCCAGATGATCACCGACGTGCCGTTGGTGGTGCCGGCGTTGTCGACGTCGAGGCACGTGGTGCCGTAGACCCGCAGCTCCTGGCTGCCGGTCGAGGTCCACGACTGGTTGGCCTGGCCGTGACAGTCCCAGACGATGGTGGTGGCCCCGGTGGTCTGCGTCGCGCCGTTGACGTCCAGGTACCGGCCGGCGGAGACGCTGCGTACGGCGGACGTCGTGCCCGGTGGCGGCGTGGTCGCTGGTGGCGTCGTCGGTGGTGGGGGAGTGGTGGGTGGCGGCCTGGTGGGCGGGGGAGTGCCGCCGCCGGCCGCGACGGGTGCCCACCGCGCACTGCGCCGGGCACCCGTCGACAACCCGATGGTCAGGAGATCGAGGCGGGGAACCGGTCCCAGACCCGGTGCGCGGCCAGCAGGCGCTGCGCGTCGGCGAGCACGGCTGTCGGCGAGTCACCGGCCACCACGCCCGCCGCGCCGGCCACCCCGGCCAACTCCAGCACCCGCACGCCCGCGCCCCAACCGCCGATCACCTTGGCGTGCCGCCAGCACTCCTGCACCAGCAGCAGCACCCGGGGATCGACGACGGTGGCGTCCGCCGCGCCCGCCTTGGCGTCCCGGGCCGGCAGCGCGTCCGGCGCCGGCGCGGGGGCCCCGGCCAGCAGCAGCGCGTCCAGCTCGACCGAGCGGCCGGTGGCGAAGGTCCGCTGTACCGTCAGGTCGCCCACCGTGCCGCCGTGCGCGGCGATCACCAGCGGCACCATGCCCGCGGCGAACACCTCCCGGCGTACCTGCTCGACGTCGTCGGTGCCGGTGTCGGCGTCGACCACGATGCCGACCGTACGGCCGTCGGCCGGCCAGGTGCGGCCGAGCTGGGACAGCGCCGGGCTGGGCGCGACGTCGGCCAGCGGCACGGTCGGCTCCGGCGTCGGCAGGCCCAGGCCGGTGGCCACCTGCGCGCAGAGCACCGGGTCGATGTTGGCCAGGCACTGCACCTGCCGTTCCCGGATCGCCTGGTGGTAGCACTTGCCTAACTCGAAGGTGTACGCCCGGACGATGTGCTCCCGCTCCACCGGCGACATGCTCAGCCAGAACAGCCGGGCCTGGCTGAAGTGATCGTCGAAGGAGGCCGGGTTGGCCCGGACCTTCGGAGCCTCGGCCACGGTCACCGGCACGTCGACGAACGCGTTCTCGGCGTCCCCGGCCGGGAACGGGTTGCCCCCGTCGAGCGAGTTCGGCCGGTACGGCGCGACCCCGGCGTGCACGGCGTGCTGGTGGAACCCGTCGCGGAGCATGTCGTTGACCGGCGCATGCGGCCGGTTGATCGGGATCTGCGAGAAGTTCGGCCCGCCCAGCCGGGTGAGCTGCGTGTCGACGTACGAGAACAGCCGCCCCTGCAACAGCGGGTCGTTGGTGACGTCGATGCCCGGCACCAGGTGGCCGAGGTGGAAGGCGACCTGCTCGGTCTCGGCGAAGAAGTTCGTCGGCGTCCGGTTGAGCACCAGCCGACCGACCGGCTGTACCGGCGCCAGCTCCTCCGGCACGATCTTGGTGGGGTCGAGCAGGTCGATGCCGGCGAAGGTCTCCTCCGGGGTGTCCGGGAAGACCTGGAGGCCGAGCTCCCACTCCGGGTACGCGCCGGCCTCGATGGCGTCGTAGAGGTCACGCCTGTGGAAGTCGGGGTCGATGCCGCTGAGCAGCTGCGCCTCCTCCCACTCCAGCGAGTGCACGCCCAGCTTCGGCTTCCAGTGGAACTTCGCCAGCACCGTCGCCCCGGCCTCGTTGACCAGCCGGAAGGTGTGCACCCCGAAACCCTCCATGGTCCGGTACGAGCGCGGGATGCCCCGGTCGGACATGTTCCACATCGTGTGGTGCTGCGCCTCGGTGTGCAGCGAGACGAAGTCCCAGAAGGTGTCGTGGGCGCTCTGCGCCTGCGGGATCTCCCGGTCCGGGTGCGGCTTGCCGGCGTGGATGATGTCCGGGAACTTGATCGCGTCCTGGATGAAGAAGACAGGCATGTTGTTGCCGACCAGGTCGAAGGTGCCCTCGTCGGTGTAGAACTTGGTGGCGAAGCCCCTGGTGTCCCGCACGGTGTCGGCCGAGCCCCGGGAGCCCAGGACGGTGGAGAACCGGACGAACACCGGCGTCTCCTTCCCCTTGCGCAGGAAGCCGGCCCGGGTCACCTCCTCCGCGCCGTACCCGGTGAAGACGCCGTGCGCGCCCGCGCCCCGGGCGTGCACCACCCGCTCCGGGATGCGTTCGTGGTCGAAGTGGGTGATCTTCTCGCGGAAGTGGTGGTCCTGGAGCAGCGTCGGCCCACGCGAGCCGGCCTTCAGGGAGTGGTCGGTGTCGTGCAGCCGGGCACCCTGCGAGGTGGTGAGGAACGCACCCTGCTGGCCGTTGGCGCCGGTGGGCGCGCCGGTGGCCGCGCCGGTCGGCGTACGGGTCTCCGGTGCGCCCTGCTCCTTCTTCGGTGGCAGCGGGTCGTGCGGGGTGGTGGGTTCGTCGACGGTCGGCGGAGCGCTGCCGGGCGCTCCGGGGACCTCGGGGGTCATCAGGTGGGACACCTTCTCGGCCGCGGCGTCCACCACGTCCTTGACGACCTCGGTCGGCTTGCGGGATTCCATCTGGGTGGCACCTCTTCGTGGAGCGGGGAACGGGTGTTCCTCCCCTACCCGGGCATCCCGGAGCAAAACACACCGGTGTCGGCCGTCACCCGTGGCGGTTCAGCGCAGCGCGCGCAGGGTGACGGCGGTGACCGCGCCGTACGCCAGGTGCGGCACCACGTCGGTCATCCAGTCGGTGGCCGACCAGGTCCGGGGATCGGTGACCCGCAGCAGGGTCAGCGGACCGTTGGAGCCGATCATGGCCAGGCCGGTCAGCGCCAGGGTGGACACGGCCAGCGGCAACCGCCGACCGCCCGCCGCCGCGTAACCGGCCGCGGCGGCCACCGAGGTGGCGTAGCCGAGCAACGGCCCGAGCCCGGACCGGCGGTTCGCGGCCGTACGCTGGTCACCGAGGTCGACGTGGGCCAGGTCGGCCAGCCGGCCGGCGCTGTCCTCGGCGGCGCTGCTCGCCGGCCGGGCCCGCAGCGCCATGTCGAGGTAGGTGACGGCGTTGAGGGCGGACGCGCCGGCCGCACCGGCGATCAGGGCCCTGCTGGTGGGCGTCATCCTCCCCGCGTACCCGCCTGCGCGGCGCTGACACCAGCCCCGCCCGAGCGGGCGACCGTCAGGAGACCGCCGTGGTCACCAGGTCCCGGATTCGCTTCTCCACCGCCGGGGTCCACGTCCGCAGGGCGTACGACACCGGCCACAGGTCACCGTCGTCGAGGTGGGCCGACTCCTGGAAGCCGAGGGTGCAGTACCGGTAGTTGAACTTGCCGGCGTCCTGGAAGAAGACGACGATCTTGCCGTCCTCGTTGGCGTACGCGGGCATCCCGTACCAGGTCTTCGGCGACAGCTGCGGGGCCGCCGTGGTGACCGTCAGGTGCACCCGCTCGGCGAGCGTCCGGTCCGCCGGGGCCATCTGGGCGATCCGGTCCAGGACCGCCTGCATGCCGTCGGCCTTCTTGGCGCCCTTGCGCCCCTCGGCCCGCAACTCGGCGGCACGCTCCCGCATCGCGGCCCGCTCCTCGGCGGTGAACCCGTCGCCGGCCTCCCCGGTGGTGCCGCCGTCGGACGCGGTGGTCGGTTTCTTCGTGGACACGCGGGCTCCCTCTGTCGCCGTGCGGGGCGCGGCACCCTGCCGGCCACCTGGGTAAAGGTTATGGTCCAGCCCGACCGACGGCTTCTCGATTCCTGACCGGGCTGGTGAAAGCAGCGGTCGAGGGACTCCCGGTTCCGGTTCCGAGCGGGTGGCTCGGGCGCGGGCCACGAGTGAGGTGTTGCCTTGTCTCCTGGAGGGGCGTGCGACAGGAAACGTCTACCGGCATTGAGGGCTTCGACCTGACTCTGGTGAGTGCAGGGCATACCGCTCGCATTTCCCAAACTTGAGGAGAAAAGCATGCCGAACACCCGAACCACTGTCGCTCACCGTCTCGGCCGGGTGGCGGCGATCGTCAGTGTGGCTGCTGCCGTCGGAGCGTTGGCCGCCTCGCCTGCTCACGCCGCCGGACCTTCCATCAGTTCCAACTCCGGAGGCGCGAACATCCGCAGTTGTGCCAACACCGGCTGCTCGTCGAACGGCTACTACGGCAACGGCACCGGCGTGACCATGGTCTGCTGGATCGACTCGCAGTGGGTCTACCCGCCGAGCTCCAACTACGCGTCAAACCGTTGGTTCCGGGTGAACAGCCCCACCTCCGGCTACATCCACTCGTCGCTGGTGGCCAATCAGGTGTCGACGCCGGCCTGCTGAGCAGGCGGGAGACATGGTCCGGCGGCTCCGAGTCAGGGGCCGCCGAACCGGACATTGATATACTTGCTCGGTGCGTTTCCTTCGTGACGGTGCGCGTTGAGCACTGACTCAGACGGCCGCGAGGAGTCGGCCGGTCAGACGGAGGAAACATTGGGCTACCAGTTGCGACGGTTCCGGTTGGCGGCGGGGCTCTCCCTTGCCGACCTGGCCCTGAAGGTCAACTACAGTCGGGGCTACCTGAGCAAGGTGGAGACCGGCCGGGCCCCGGGCAATGTCACACTGGCCCGACGCTGCGACGCGATTCTCGCTACCGGCGGCGCGCTGGCCCGGCTCGTGCTTATGCGCCCGACCCGGACCACCGGCGAACCGTCGCGGCTCCGGGATCTACCGCCGCCGCTCACCACGTCGGTCCCGCTACCCCCGAACCTGGCCAGTGGCGTCACCTACATGCTCGCCCTCGATGCGGCCCACGACGGACTGCGGCAGGTAGCCGAGCGGGACATGCCGGCCGGGAAGCTCCTCGCCGAAGCAAACCGTGCCGTACACGATGCCGGCCTCTACCGGGCTCGCGAGCAGTTGCTTGTGACGGCGTCGAAGCCGCTGGTTACCTCCGGTGAGATGGTCTTCCTACGATTGATCGCTGTCCGCGACGAGGTCCGTCGTGGGGCACGTCTGAAATCGCGGGAATACCACCGGGCCTACCACTCCTATGCCCTGGCGCTGTGGTCGTTCCGGATGGCGTTGCGCGTCGAGTTCGGCCACGAACCACTCACTCCGGACACCCTCGACAGGGCCAACTGGTTGGATCTGGAGCGCTGTGCTGACTGCGGCGAGGACGGGTGACCAGCTGGGACGTCTTCCTCTGCTACAAGTCCGAGGACTTTGAGGCCGCGTCATCCTTGAGAGAAGCGTTGGAAGCGGCGGGCCGGTCGGTTTTTCTCGATGTGCTCACCGGAGAGGACTTCGCACCGCTGACGCCTTCGGTGGAGGCAGCGTTGCTCGCCTCTCGTACCCTCGTGGCACTGATCACCCCACGCTTCCCCATGAGCCCGCATTGCCGGGCCGAACTTCACACCGCATTGACCGCCGCCTACGACCTCGACGACGGTGATACGTCGCGGGTGATGGCGGTCACCCGCGGCGTGAGCGCCGAAGAGGTACGGCCACGACAACTCACGACGATGCGGCTACCCGCAGCGGCCCGGCCCCTGGCGGATCTCGCCGCCGCTATCGGTCGGCACGTCGACGCCACCGACCGGCCCTTCGGTGCGGCCCCACCCCGCTTGAACCCCCAGTGGCTCCCGGCCGAGGTGCCGAGCGGCGTCCGGTTTCGTGGCCGCGCCGCCGACGTCTGGGAGTTGCACGAGAAGCTGCGGGCCAGAGAGAAGAACGCCACTCTGGAACACCCCGTCGTCGCGGTCCGGGGACCGGGCGGGATCGGCAAGACCGCACTCTGCCTCCAGTACGCCCGCTGGTTCTACCGGGACCATCCCGGGGGAGTGTTCGTCCTCCGGCTCGATGGCAGCCGCGCCGGCCGGGCCAGCGAGGCCCTGTTGCGCCAGAGTTACGCCGAACAGCTCGCGGCGATCGCCTCCCGGTTGGGTGCCGCTGGCCCCGACGACCTGGCGGCTGCACTGGACCGGCTCGCCAAGCCGTATCTGTGGATCATCGACGATGTTCCGGCGACCACCGGTCGTGGCTTCCTCGCAGAGCTGTGTGCCCCGACCCGACTCGGACGGACACTGCTCACCTCCCGTGGCCGGGTCGCCCATGCGGAACTGGCTCTCGCTCCACTCGGTGTCGACGACGGGGAGGCGCTGCTCACCTCCTACCGTGGCCCGACCGACAACGTGGACCGCCGGGCCGCCCGCGCCGTGGTGCGGCTGCTCGACGGCCATGCGCTCGGGCTGACGCTGGCGGCCGGCCTGACCACTCTTCCAGGTTTCTCCAATTACCAGGGGCTGCTTATCGAGTTGACCGAGGTCGAGCCCGACCACT
The DNA here is from genome assembly GCF_030518815.1 of Micromonospora cynarisoli. Lineage (NCBI taxonomy): Bacteria > Bacillati > Actinomycetota > Actinomycetes > Micromonosporales > Micromonosporaceae > Micromonospora > Micromonospora cynarisoli. Next base: position 6,806,689 of record NZ_CP130426.1, read on the forward strand.
TGGAATCCGCCGCCTCGCAGCTGCGCGAGGAGTTGCCGCCCGGCTGCGCGCAGCCGTTCGCGAACACCCTGTTGCGGAGCTTCGACGCATTCGATCCCGCCACCCGGGAGTTGCTGTGCGCGGCAAGCGTGCTGGCACCGGCCGTCATACCGGTGGACCTCCTCGTGGGGATGGTCCGGCGGACGCGCAGCAGCGTGCCCGGGCCCGTGCACGACGGACTTGGCCAGGCGGTGCAACGGGGGTTACTCGACCATGACGGTACCGACGGCTACCTGATGCACGCCATGGTGGCCCGGACGATCCGGATCTGGGTTCATCCGGCCAGCCGCCGGACACGTCTGCGCGATGCCGCGCTCGCCGAACTCACCGACGCCGTCGAGCAGACCCGGGACGGGTACCGTCACGGCGTAGTGTTGCCGTTCCTGCCTCACGTCCGGGCGGTCGCAGGCCTGCTGCCCGGCGGTGACCGGTGGAACGTCGACGCGGTCGGACGGTATCTGGTGAACGAAGCCGGCCGGGTGCAGATCGAGGCGGGAGAGAGTAGCGCCGGCCTGGCGACGTTCCGGGCTCTTCACCAGGTCTGCCTCTTCCCGTCAGTGGATGCGATCACTGAACAGGTGGTCCGGATCGGCCTGGCGATCGCGTACGAGGCCGAAGGCGACTACTCAACCGCTCTACGGTTGAAAACCGAGGCTCACCAAGGGCTGGTCCGTGCGTTGGGGCCGACCGCCGTCGACACCGTGACCGCCCACAACAACGTCGCCGTCGGGTATCTGTTGTCCGGGGAGGTCGACAGGGCCCACCGGATTCTGACGGAGGTCTACCGGGCGCGTCGGGCCCACCCTGAACTGGGGCCGTTGCATCGTGACACTCTGTTTGCGCTGGGCAACCTGGCCATCGTCCGGGACCGGCTGGGACGGACTCCGGCCGAGCGGACCCGGCATCACCGGGTGGCGCATCATCTCTGGACCGCAGCGGACGCCCGCTGGCGGAAGGTGGCCCGCCCCGACGAGCCCGGCGCGTTGGACGCCCGCAACGGATTGGCGCTCAACCTACGTGCGCTCGGTCGGCTGGAAGATGCCCTCCGCGTTGCCACCGGGCTGCGCGAGCAACGGGCAGCGCTGCTCGGCCCGGACCATCCCGACACTCTCGACGCGTGGGAGAACGAGCTCGTCATCAGGAGCGAGCTGGACCGACCCGGCGCGGCTTCCTTCGCGGACCTGCTGGTTCGGCGGCTTGCCACGCGACCCGGCCACCCCTCGACGCGGATCACCATGGCCAATCTGCTTCGCGGCGAGCCGGAACTCCGCGTCGTCCGTTCCACCGTCCACCCGCCGGCACTGTCACCGACCGGAATGACTCCCTATCAGGTGCGCCTCGACGGCGACCACGTCGATGCGGAGCTAGCCCTCCAACAGGCCGCTATGGCCTGCCAGCAGTATCGGGTGGACGCCCTCGGGTGTGACGATCCCCGTACCATGGTGGCGACCGCATATCTAGCGTACGCGATGGCGCTCGCCGACCACCTTGACGGCCAGGTGGAGACTGCGGCGGTTCTGGCTGAGGACGCGTCGGAGGGCCTCGCGGAAGCGGCTGACACCGCCGACCCACGAGACGTGGAGGCAGCCCGGCTCATCCACGAGTGGATCGGTGGTCTTCTGGCTGGATCGGCGTGAGCTGCTGCGGCAGGGCCGCCAGCTCCGACGCCACCTCGTCCGCCTTGGCCGAGCCGAGGATCCGTAGCGCGCTCAGCGACTCCTGCCACCACGCCCGTGCCTGCCCGACATCGCCGCTCAGGGCAGCGACCTGGCCCAGTCCGCGCAGTGCGAGAGCCCGCTCGAATCTGCTGCCACACTGCTCGCTGTATCTGGCTGCCGCCCTGAACGCCGCAGCACTTTCGGCAAGACGGCCGTCCAGCAGCAGCAGTCGCCCGAGAGTGTGCTGGGCGCGGGCGGCATCCATCACCATGCCGAGTTGAGCGCAGATCACCAGACACTCGGCGAGGTGCCGCTCGGCGTCGTCGTGGCGGCCGGTCTCCACCTCGGCCACCGCGAGGCCCCGTAGGGTGATTGCCACGTTGCGGCGCTGGTTGGCGCGGCGGTAGAAGGCCAGAGCCCGCCCGCCGAGCTCGAGTGACGTCTCGAAATCGGACCGTCGACGGTAGATCGCCGCTTGGTGCGCGAGTGTGTTGCTCACGCCGTGCAGATCATCGACCGCGAGGAAGCACCGGTGGGCGTGCTGGTACTCACGCAGCGCCCCGTCGTCGTCGCCCTGCTCGTGCCGGGCCAACCCCAGGTTGCTGCGGGTCATAGCCTCCCCATGTCGGTCTTCGGCGCGGATTGTGGCAGCGAGGGCAGCCTCGTGACTCGCCACCCATTCGGAGGTGCGCTTGGTCAGGAAGAAGTACGCCCTGATCTCGAACGCCAGACGCCAGCGCAGAGAATCGAGGACAGGAAGGTCCTGCTGGCAGAGCGCCACCACGTTGGCGCATTCGGCGTCGAGCCAGGCCAGGGCGGCAGCGCGGTCTGCGACATGGGCGGGATCGCCAATGTCGGGCCCCGGCGGTAGGACAGGTCGGTAGCGGTGCGGCTCGATAACCGTTTCCGCCCGACGAACGGCGTGCAGGTAGTACCGCATCAGCGCCAGCCGAGCCGAGTCGACCGACGCCGGATCGTCGTGCTGGTAAACCAGTTCCTCCGCGTATCTGCGGAGCAGGTCGTGCATGCTGTAACGCGCGGGCCCGGACTCCACGACGAGGTGGGCGCGAGTGAGAACCTGGAGTCGACGAGCCGCCTGGCGGGTCGTCGAACCGGTCAGCGCCGCCACCGCGTGGGGCCCGATGAGGTCACCGGGATGCTGGCTGAACATGCGGAACGTTCGTGCCACCTCGTCGGTGAGCTGGCGGTATGACCACGAGAAGACGGTGCGTGGGTCGGACCGGGGGTCCTCGCTGTCCAGAGAGTCGAGCGGGTTCGCCTCTCCCGCGAGGGTGTCGACGAGGCTCGTCAGTGTCCGGGTCGGCCGTCGTCGCGCATGCTCGGCGACAATTCGCAAGGCCAGCGGAAGGCGACCGCTGAGGCGGGTCATGTCCCGTGCGGCGGCTGGCTCTTGTTCCACCCGCTCGCCCAACACGGTCTGCAGCAGCAGTAGTGACTCGGCAGGGGGTAGCAGACCCAGTGCGAGAACTTCGGCACCGTGCTGCACCGCCAGGCCGGGCAACTCGTGTCGGCTGGTGACCAGCACCGCACACGACGGAGAACCTGGTAGCAACGGGCGGATCTGCTCCTCCGAACGGGCGTTGTCAAGCAGGATCAGCACCCGGAGGCCATCCAGCACGGTTCGTAGCATCGCGCCGTGGTCTGCCGGTGACTCGCCGGGTTCCACCCCGAAGGCCCGTAGCCAGCCGGGAAGGACCATCTCTGGCGGCAGTGGTTCGGACGTTCCCCAGCCACGCAGATCGACGTAGAGGACACCATCAGGAAACGCGGACGCCGTCCGATGTGCCCAGTGCAGCGCCAACCCGGTCTTGCCGGTCCCGGGCGCACCCGCCACCACCGCCATCGCTGGCGTCGTCAGCCCGGCGTTGAGCAGTAACCGATCGAGGGTGGCAAGCTCGGTGTCCCGTCCGGTGAAGACCGTCGAGGCAAGCGGAAGCTGGCGGGGTACCGGTCGCCGTTCCTGCGGTGCGACCGGTGGTGTCGCCGTCGCCGGACGTCGCCGTCGGCCCACCTCGACCCCCACGGCGGCATAGAGCCCGTCCCAATCCCGTACTCCCGTTCGGGCCGGTGCCAGAGAGGAGAGCAGGATCCGCATGGCAGGCCAGCTCGTGCGCTCGTCGGGTATCGACCGTCCGGTCTTCGCGTCGTACCAGATGCTCTTGTTGACACCACTGGCGAGCTCTGCGGCGCGGTCACCGCCGAGCTCGGCGACCGCCCTGGCGAGTCCCGCCCGGAACCGATGCCGAGCGGTTCGCTCAGTGCCGCCGAGGGGTTTCATCGATGACCTCCCGCCCGTGGTGTCCGGTGCCGGACGATCTGAGCCGGACGCGGTATCCGCCCCTGCACAGCTCACCGCGTCCCGGTGGATCGTCCGGCATGCATGCACCGCCGGACAAGTGTCGCCGGTCCCAGGCCCACCCTCCAGTCTTGCCGGCATGGACATTCACACCTCTCCCGCTACCCCCGGGCCCGTCGTGTTGGCAGTCGCCACCGAGTGGTTCTCGGCCTGTGGTGGCCTCAGCACCTTCAACCGTGGTCTCTGTATCGGCCTCGCTGCCTGTGGGGCGACGGCTCTCTGCGTGGTGCCTGCCGCCTCTGAGGAGGAACGTCGTCACGCGACCGCCCACGGCGTGACGCTGCTCACCGCCCGTCGTGTTCCAGGGATGAGCACCCGTCACGTCCTGTCACGACGACCCAACCTTCCAGCAGGCCTCACCCCGGACATCGTCATCGGGCACGGTCGGATCACCGGGGCGCAGGCGCGAATCCTTGTCGAAGACCACTTCCCGACCGCTGCACGGCTGCATCTGGTGCACATGGACCCGGACGAACTGGAGTGGTGGCGCGACGGGCAGGTCGAGGACGCCGGCGAACGCGCTGACAGCCGCGCCCGAATCGAGTGGGAGCTGGCATGCTCCGCCACTCATGTCGTCGCAGTCGGTCCCCGGCTGCATGCGCTGTGGCGTCGGGACCTGTCCGTCCTTCCTGGCAAGCCCGAGCCGCTGAGAGTTGATCCGGGTCTCGACCCCTTCGACGACGGGCCCCGTACACCTCCTCCGGGTGAGCCGGTGCAGCTGTTGCTGTACGGAAGGATGGCCGACTATCGGATCAAGGGCGTTGACCTTGCCGCTCAAGCGGTGGCGCATGCTCGTACCCTGCTTCCTGCGGATGCTCCGGACGTCGAGCTGCTCGTTCGTGGGGCCCCACCAGGGGAGAGCGGGCCTTTGCGCGACCGGATTCTCGCCTGGGCGGGTGACGGGGGACTCCGGGTCACCGTCCGGCCGTTCACGACGGATGCTGAACATCTGCGGCAGGACCTGCGGCGCGCCACCGTCGTCATCATGCCGTCGCGGGCTGAGAGTTTCGGGCTGGCCGGCACCGAGGCGATCGCCGCCGGAACGCCAGCCCTCGTCAGCGACCGCAGCGGCCTCGGCATGATGCTTCGGGAACTCCTGCCGGGGTCACGCCTGGCTCGGGCGGTGGTGCCGGTGGGGCTCCGGCCGGAGGATGACGTCGTCCGTTGGGCGCATCGCATCGCCGCAGTGCTGGTTGATCGTGACTCAGCTTTTCTTGACGCAGCGCATCTTCGTCGTTCGGTCGCCGCTCTCCGGACGTGGCGCGGCGCGGCGCGAGGGCTACTCGACGCTGTAGGGGACGGCTCGACAAGGCTCGGTGGGGAAGTGGCGCACAGGGCGACAGTCGAGACCCGCCGGGCGGAGCGGGTCAGTCCGGGCTGACGGTGTCCGCCCGCCGGCGGTGCGTCGGCGGGCGGGTCAAGGGCCGGGCAGTGGTTGCAGAGAAGAGGAGTTCATCCCAGTGCCGACCGAGATCGTGGTGTCCGTCGTCATGGTTCTGGTGGCCCCCGCCACCTCGTTGATGGCGCTCTGGCTGCGGTTGAAGCATCGCGATCGTCGCGACCGGGAGCGGCGACATCGGCTGGTCGTTGTCGCCGGGCTCCCGGCGGGAAGTCGGTTCTACGAACAGGGCGGTGACGGTAGTCAGCTTTCCTTGGTCGTCGGTCACCGATCTGATCCGGTGGGGGACAAGCGTCGGATATGACGGCCGTGGACAGGCTGCCGTCGATGCGTTTAAGGTCACGGCATCCTCCGCCCGTGCACCCCCGACGAGGAGCGCCATGGGGTTCCCGGTATCCCTCGACGAACTACTCGGCGACGAGGTCCGACGCGATCCGTACCCGTACTACGCCCGGCTGCACGAGCTGGGGGAGGCGGTCGCGCTCGCCCCGACGGCACCGCACGCCGTGGTGGTCCACGGGTACGAGGCGGCCCAGCGGGTGCTGCGTGACCCGGTCTTCCGGGTGCTCGACGCGCAGTACCTGGACCGCGCCGGCGTCCGCTGGCGTGACCACCCGGTGCTGCGGACCCTCCAGGCCAGCATGTTCAACGCCCCGGCCGAGGACCACGCCCGGGTGCGTCACCTGTTCGGGCAGGCGCTGACCGCCCGCCGGGTCGCCGCCCTGGAACCGGCGATCGCGCGGATCACCGACGGGCTGCTCGACGGGCTCGCCGAGGCGGGCGCGGACGGCCGGCCGGTGGACTTCATGGCGGCGTTCGCCCTGCCGCTGCCCAGCGCCGTCGTCGGCGAACTGCTCGGGGTGCCGCACTCCGACCGGGCCTGGTTCCCGTCCCGGGTGCGGGCGTTCGACGCGGTGCTGGAGATCGGGCCGCGCTCGTTCCGGGAGATCCGGGCCGCCAACCGCGCTGCCGAGGAGCTGACCGGGTACTTCACCACGCTGCTCGCCGCCCGTCGGGCGGAACCCCGCGACGACCTCGTCTCGGCGCTGGCCCGCCTCCGTGCCGAACGCCCCGACCAGCTCTCCGAGGCGGAGCTGCTGGCCAACCTGATCGTCACGTACAACGCGGGGTTCCGGACCACCGCCAACCTGTTCGGCAGCGGGCTGACCCTGCTCCTGGCGCGGCCCGCCGCGCTGGCCGCGTTGCGCGCCGATGCGTCCCTTGCCCCGGCCTACGTCGAGGAGATCCTGCGGTACGAGCCGCCTGTGCACTTCGCCGTGCGCTACGCCGCCGAGGACACCGAGGTCGCCGGGGTCGACGTCCCGCGTGGACGAACGGCGCTGGTGCTCACCGGTGCGGCCAACCGGGACCCGCGACGGTTCCCCGATCCGGACGTGTTCGACCCGTCCCGGGCCGACAACAGGCACCTGGCGTTCAGCGCCGGGCCACACTACTGCGTCGGTGCGGCGCTCGGCCGAACGGAGGGCCGGCTCGCCCTGCCCCGGCTGCTCGACCGGTTCCCGGCGCTGGCACTCGCCGCGACCCCCGGCGAGCCACGGCAGCTCATGTTGCGGGGGCACGACCAACTCGCGGTACGGGTCGTCGATCAGGCGGCCGATCGGCCGGACGGCACCGCCCGGGTGGACCTTGCGCAACCGGCTTGATTGAGTAAGGTCGATCAAAACGGAGCGGCTGCTCCGGTGACCAGAACGGCGATGGCCACGCCGACGTCGCACCTGGTCCCGGCCGCGTCCCCGGCCACTGCCACGCCTCCCGTGTCCCACCGGCGGCCGGGTCCGCCGACGCCGACCTCCGGAAAGGAAACCCCGACCATGACCGACGAGATCCGCGCGTTCCTCTTCGCCGCGTTGACCGAGATGAAGTACGACGTCGAGGGCGCCGACGACGACACGGTGTTCGGTCCGGCCGGTCTCGACGTCGACTCGCTCGGCCTCGCCGAACTGGCCGTACGCGTGGAGGACCGGTTCGGGGTGACCTTCGACGACGACGAGGCCGAGGCGCTGGCGATGATGACCGTCGGCGAGTTCTGCCGCACGGTGGCCGCCCGGGTCCAGCCCGCCTCGGCACACTGACCGTGCCCGCCGAGCCGCCCCGGAGGCGGTCTGTGCAGCGTCAGGTGCAGCGGGGCGAGGTAGGACGCGCATGCGTGCCGGCGTGACGGTGACCGGGATCGGCCTGGTCAGCCCGGTCGGCAGCACCGCCGCCGAGGTGTTCGACGCGGTCTGCGCGGGACGGTCCGGTCTGACCCGGCCGCCGGAGGGGCACCCGGTGCACGGGGTCGTCGACGTCGCCGCGTTCAGCCCGGACATCGACCCGGCCAGCGTGCTGCCCGGCCCCGAGTCCCGGGTGGTGGACCGCGCGGTCGTGATGGCGCTGCGGGCGGCCGGGGACGCGTTGGCCGACGCCGGGGTCGAGGTGGGTCGGGACGTCGACCCGTACCGGGTGGCCGTGATCGTCTCCGGCGTCGGCGGCCTGTCCACCCTGGCGGCCCAGGTCCTCGCGCGGGCCGAGCGGGGCCGGTTCGGGGTCAGCCCGTACATGCTGCCCGGCACCCTGCCCAACATGGGCGCGGCGCGGATCGCCATCCGGCACGGCATCCGGGGCTACACCTCGTCGATCGGCACCGCCTGCGCGGCCGGGGCCCAGTCGATCGGCGAGGCGCTGCGCATCCTGCGCGCCGACGAGGCCGACCTGGTGCTCTGCGGGTGCAGCGAGGCCCCGCTCTTCCCGACCTTCGCCGACGCGTTCGGCAACGCCCGCGCGCTCGCCCACGGCTGGTCGGACCCGGCGGCCGCGAGCCGTCCGTTCGACAGGCGGCGCAACGGTCTCGTCCTCGGCGAGGGGGCCGGGGTGTTCGTGCTGGAACGCACCGCGCACGCGGTGGCGCGCGGCGCCCGACGGCACGCCGACCTGCTCGGGTGGGGCGCGAACAACGACGCCTACCACCCGACCACCCCGCGCCCCGACGGGTCGGGCGCGGCGCACTGCATGCGCACGGCGTTGCGCGACGCCGGGCTGGGCCCCGCCGACATCGGCTACCTCAACGCCCACGGCACCAGCACCAAGGCCGGTGACGCGGCCGAGGTGGTCGCCCTGCGGGACGTCTTCGGCACGGTGGGCCCGCCGGTCAGCTCCACCAAGGGGGTCACCGGGCACGTGCTCGGCGTCTCCGGGGTGATCGAGGCGGCGATCGGCGTCGAGGCGCTGCGCCGCGGTCTGCTCCCGCCGACCCACAACCTCGACGACCCCGACCCGGGCGACGACCTCGACCACATCCGCAAGCAGCCGCGCGACGTCGCGGTGACCACGGTGATGTCCAACTCGTTCGGCTTCGGCGGCCACAACGTCAGCCTGGTGTTCGGCCCGCCCGGGGCCTGACCCGCCGCGTGCCGGGGCGATCCCGGATGCCGCGTCGGGGCGGCCTCAGCGGACGGTGAGCAGGGTCGCCCCGTCGTGCCGGGCGACGGTGACGGCGAAGTGCTGGTCGAGCATGTCGGTCACGTAGTCGAGGTCGGCCACGAGCGGCACCGGCAGCATCGCCCGCTGGTCGACCGGGGCGTGGGTGCAGACCAGCTCGATCCGGTCGGCCTTGAGCAGCCCCCGGGTCAGGAAGGCCGGCAGGTCCTCGGGCAGCAGGAAGCGCCACAGGTCGACGTTGACGATCACGTCGAGCGCGCCTGCCTTGAACTGCTGGAGCACCGTGCCGAGCAGGTGTGCGTTGGTCGGCCCGGCCGGGGCGTCGTGGTCGAAGGTCTGCGAGTCGGGGCCCAGCTCCAGGGTGGACACCCCATTGCCGATCACCAGCGCCGTACGGGTGGCCAGCTCCTTGCGCAGCGCGTCGGGCAGCGCCTCCGGCCGCCCCAGGCCCGCCCGCCGGTACGCCTCGATGGCCTGGCCGTAGAGGCGGATGCGGCCCAGGTGCCGGCCGAACGTGTTGATCGCGTACAGCACCTCGACGTCGTAGCGCAGGTGCTTGCGCAGCAGGTACTTCATGTTGTCCATCGAGGCGAGCCCGTTGGACGTCTTGCGGAAGTGCGGCAGGTGGTAGGACGTCGCCTCGACGTCCAGCTCGAACACGTCGGGCCGGCCCCCGTGCAGGTGGAAGATCCGGTAGAAGAACTCCAGGTCCTCGAACCCCCACTTGACCATCGCCTCGTCGAAGCCGGCCACCCGCAGGAACGACTCCCGGTCGACCGAGGCGTTGTGGGTCAGGCCCAGCACCCAGGGCGCGCTGGGGAAGTCGCGGATGCGCTGCGGGTGGGCGATGTCCTCCAGCCGTGGGTCGCCCCGCTCGGCGTCCAGCAGCTCCGGGCCGACGGGTTCGCCCCGACGCAGCGCGTCCGCACCGGCCCAGTCGAGGTCGTACCGCTGGCCGAGCAGGACCCCGGGCCGGCCGCCGCGTGCGGCGTGGTGGTCGCGGTGCCTGGCGAGCAGGGTGGGGTGGGCGACCGTGTCGGCGTCCAGGAACAGCAGGGTGTCGGCCTGGGCGCGGGCCGCCGCCGCGTTGCGGTTGGCGCTGCGGCCCCGGTTGGTCTCGCTGCGCACACAGGCGATCCGCAGCCGGTCGGCGTAGCGTTCGGCGACCGGGGTCAGCGGGACGGCCGAACCGTCGTCGCCGACGATGACCTCGAACTCGTCCGCCGGGAGGGTCTGCCGGGTCAGCGACGCGACAGTCGTGTCGAGCGCGACGGCGTTGTTGTGGGCGGGGATCACCACGCTCAGGCGGGGCCGGTCCATGGAACTCCTTCGGAAGATACCGGCCGGGCCCCCGTCGCGGGCCGTCAGCGGGGGGTGCAGTGCCGGGTGATGTAGTCGGCCAGGTCGCCGACCGTGGTCATCCGGTCCTCGTCGAGGTCCTCGACGTCGATCTGGATCTCCAGCTCGTCCTCGATCTCGAGCAGCAGCTCCAGCGCGAGGGAGGAGCTGAGTCCCAGCTCGTCCATGAGCTGCGTGCCGACGGTGACCGGGGCCTCCGGTCGGAGCATCCGGGTCAGCAGCGCGACCATCGTGTCGACGACCTGCGCGCGCAGCTGCGGCGCGGTGGTCGTGTCGGGCTCTGTCACTGGACCGCACGCTCCAACATGGAGCCATCAGAGCAAACGTGATCGGCGGGTGTCAACGGCTGTCGCGATCTTCAGCCGGCCGGTCGCGGGACCGGTCCGGACGGCCCGTCGAGACCGTGGAACGACGCCGTGGCGTAGGGCGCGTCACCGGTCAGGGCCACCGCGACCCGGTAGCCGGCCGGGGCAGCGACGTCGGTGACCAGGTGTACGTCCGGCGGGTCGCCGCACGCCACCACGTCGCACCGGTGCACCGGCAGCGCCAGGTGCGGCCAGAGCCGTTCCCCGGCCGCCTTGACCACCGCCTCCTTGCGGGCCCACAGCCTGGCGAACCGGTCGGCCCGGCCGGCGACGTCCGGCCCCGAGGCGACGTGCCGGGCCTCCCCGGCGGCGAAGAACCGGACGGCCAGCGCCAGCGGGTCCCGGCCCGGTGTCACGTGCTGGATGTCGACCCCTACCGGCCGGTCACCGCCCACCGCCACCGCGACCAGGCCGTCGGAGTACGACAGGCTGGTCTGCGGCCCGCCCCGGGGCTCGGTCAACGTCGGCTTGCCGTACCGGCCCCGCTGCCAGGCGAGCCGTCCGGGTGCGACGCCCAGGGCCGCGCCCACCAGCAGGCGCAGCGCCCCGTGCGCCACGGTGAACCGGTCCCGGGCGGCGGCCGGGCCGAGCGCCGCCGCCCGGTGGCGTTCGTCGGCGGTGAGCACCGCGTCGTACCGGGCCAGCTCGTCCGGGCCGGGCCGGGCCGACAGGATCCAGATCCGGACGGTGTCCCGCATGGGCCGTACCCTAGCGTCGTCGTCCGCCGTGCGGCCCGGCCGTCGGCGGCGATTTGCGACGTTGACACGTGCCGATCTCCGTTGCTCTGATGGACCGATGTTCGCGCAGACCGCCGAGGCGCAGGTGCTCGTCCCGTTCGCCGGCCCGGGGGCCGGGACCGCGCCGCTGACCTGGGGTCAACTGGCGATCATGCAGGACATGCGGGAGACCGGGTGGACGCACAACGTCAGCGGCGCGCACCCGGTGCCGGCCGGGGTCACCGCGGAGCAGGTCGCGGCGCAGCTCGGTGACCTGATGAGCCGGCATCCGGCGCTGCGGATGCGGCTGGGCACCGACGAGCGGGGCGAACCCTGCCAGGTGGTCTCCGCCGACGGGGAGATCGCCCTGGACGTGCTGGACGTCCCCGACGACGCCGACCCGGCCGACGTGGCGAAGTTCGCCTACGAGCTGGGCCACGCCCGGCTGCTGGCCCCCTACGACCTCTACCGGGACTGGTCGGTGCGGATGGCGGTGATCCGGCACCGGGGCGCGCTGGTGCACCGGGTGCTGACCCTCGACCACCTGGTCGTCGACGGCACCGCGACCGCCCTGGTGATGGCCGACCTCGGGCTGGTCGACCTGGCGGCCCGGCGGGCTCCCGACCCGCGTACGGTGCAGCTGCTCGACCTCGGCCGGCGGGAGCGCACCCCGCCGCTGCGCCGGGTCAGCGACCGGGCGGTCCGCCACTGGGAGGCGCACCTGCGCGACCTCCCGCCCTCGACCTTCGGCGAGGTCACCAACCCGGCCGGGCGGCACGGCCGACGGTTCTGGCACGGCCGGTTCAGCTCGCCGGCGACCTACCTGGCGGTGCAGGCCATCGCCCGACGCACCCGGACGGACACCTCCCGGGTGCTGCTCGCGGTGATCGCGGTGGCGGTGGGCCGGGCCACCGGGGTCAGCCCGTTGACCGCCAAGCTCATCGTCGGCAACCGGTTCCGGCCGGGGTTCGCCGAGGCGATCGCCCCGCTGAGCCAGAACGGGGTGCTCACCGTGGACGCCACCGACACCACGGTGGACGAGGTGGTGACCCGGGCCCGTCGCGCCTCCGTCGCTGCCGGCATGTACGCCTACTACGACCCGGTGCAGCTCGCCGAGGCCGCCGCCCGGCTCGACGAGGAGCGCGGCTACCCGGCCCGGGTGACCCTCCGGATCAACGACCGGCGGGTGGTGACCAGGCGGGCGGCGGAGGACGCGGCCCGCGCCGCCGAGGTGACCCCGGAACAGATCCGCAGCCGGGCGGGCGAGACGTTCCTGGTCTGGGACGGCACCCTCGACCACCTGCCCGAGCAGGCGTTCATCACCGTCGAGGACCAGCCGGACACCATCTTCCTCCAGGTGATCTTCGATCTGGGCTGCTTCACCGAGGCCCAGGCCGAGGCGCTGCTGCGCGGGGTGGAGGAGGTGGCCGTCGAGGCGGCGTTCGACCCGGCGGCACCGACCCGGGTCACCGGTTGACCGCCCGGACGACGGTCACCGGCCGCCGGACGACCCGGTGACCGCCGCCGCGCCGGGTCGACGGTCCCGGGGGAGGGTCACCGCTCGACCCGGTCCCAGGTCACCGGCAGCGCCTCCAGGCTGCGTACCACCAGGCCGGGCCTGAACCGCAGCTCCTCCTCGGGCACGGCCAGCCGCAGGCCGGGCAGCCGGCGCAGCAGCGCACCCAGCGCCTCCTGCAACTCCATCCGGGCCAGCGCCGCGCCGAGGCAGTGGTGCGGGCCGGCCCCGAAGGCCAGGTGCGGATTGTCGGCCCGGGCCAGGTCGAGGGTGTCCGCCCCGGCGAACACCGACGCGTCCCGGTTGGCCGAGGCGATCGCCGGGAGCACCGGGGTACCCGCCGGCAGGCACACCCCGCCCAGTTCCACCTCCTCGGTGGTGACCCGGGGCAGCAGCACCCCGTTGTCGCCGAGCTGGATGAACCGGGACAGCTCCTCCACCGCGCGGGCCACCGCGACCGGATCGTCACCGCGCAGGCCGGCGAGCTGCTCGGGGTGCCGGGCCAGCACGAGCAGGAACAGGTTGAGCTGGTTGGTGGTGGTCTCGTGGCCGCCGACGAAGATGCCGGCGGTCACCGAGACGAGTTCCCGTTCGGTGAGGTCGTCGTGCTCGTCCCAGGCCTTGATCAGGGCGCTCATCAGGTCGTCGCCCGGCTCGCGGCGACGTTCGACGATCATCTCGCCGAACGCGTCGAGGGCGGCCTGCGGGGCCGCCGGGTCGGCGTCCCAGTCGCCGACGAGCGCGTCGGACCACTCGCGTACCCGGTCCTGGTCCTGCTCCGCGATGCCGAACAGCTTGCTGATCACGTAGATCGGCAGCGGCGCGGACAGGTGGGGGATCAGGTCCGCCGGAGAGCCCGCCGCCACCAGGTCGTCGATCATCCGGTCGACGAGCGCGGCCACCGTCGGGCGCAGCGCCTCCACCCGGCGGACGGTGAACGCGTGCGACACCGCCCGGCGCATCGTCGTGTGCCGGGGCGGGTCCATCCCGATCAGCGAGTCCTCGGCCAGCGACCCCAACTCCCGGGTCGGCCGGTCCGGCCCGGCCGCGGCGGCCCGGCTGAACCGCTGGTCGGTGAAGACCCGGCGGACGTCCGCGTGCCGGGTGGCGAGGTAGGCCTTCCCGCCGTCGGGCAGCGCGATGGGGGCCACCGGGCAGGTCTCCCGCAGCCGGGTGTAGTCCGGTGACGGGTGGTAGATGGTGGGAGCCGGAGCGAGCGGGTACGGAATGGGCTCTTGCGTCATCTGCGACTCCTAGGGTGGGTCTGACGGTGGATCAGCTCCGGGTGCCTGCGGCGAGGGCCACCAGCGCCGGCACCACCTCGGCGGGGGAGGGCATCGCGTGGACCCGGTCCCGCATCAGCGCGGCGGCGGCACGCCAGGGGCCGTCGGCGATCAGCTCGCCGACCAGCCCGCGGAGGGTGTCGTCGTCGGCCCGGCCGCCGGTCAGCCAGGTGCCGGCCCCGGTGGCGGCCAGCCGCTCGGCGTTGAAATGCTGGTCGCTGACCTGCGGCAGGACGAGCTGCGGCACCCCGAGGCCGAGCGCCGTCATCGTGGTGCCCGCACCGCCCTGCTGCACCAGCGCGGCGCAGGTCGGCAGCACCAGCCGCAGGGCCAGCGGGCTGTCGACCAGCCGGACGTTGCCCGGCAGCGGGCCGAGCGCCGCCTGCTGGGCCGGCTCGACCAGTACGACGACCTCCACGTCCAGCCCGGCCACCGCCCGCACCACCCGGGGGAGGTCCAGCCGGTCGTCCAGCCCGGCCCCGGCCATCATGGTGCCCCCCGTGACGCACACCCGGGGCCGGTCCGCCGGCCCGTGCAGCCAGGCCGGCAGCACGGCCGGACCGTTGTACGGCACGTACCGGACCGGCCGGGTCGGGCCGGCCGTCGGCACCTGCATCGGCGGCGGCACCGGGTCGAGGGTCAGCATCCCGGCGAGGTCCACGTCGGCGGCGGCCAGCCCGAAGCGGCCGGCCAGCGGGCCGAGCACCGGCTCCGGGTCGAGCCGGAGGGTGACCGAGGAGTCAGGCCCCCACAGGTGCCGCACCCCGGGCACGCCCAGCGCGGCGGCGGCCACCGCGGCGGCGAGGTTGAACGGCTCCCAGACCATCAGGTCCGGCCGCCAGGAACGGCCGAAACCGACCAGGTCGTCGAGGAGGGCGTCGGCGAACCGGACCACGCCGCCGTCGGCGGTGATCGCCGGCTCGACCGTGTCGTCCGGGGTGGCGTCGTCCGTGGCCCGGTCCAGGGCGCCCACCGCGCCGATCCGTCCCGCGAACGCCTCGGCGAAGTCGACGTCCGCACCGAGCGGCACCGCCGCCAGCCCGGCCGAGGTGATCGCCGGCACCAGCGCCGGATGGCTGGCCACCCGCACCTCGTGGCCGGCGGCCTGGAGGGCCCAGCCGAGCGGCACGAGGCCGTAGAAATGCGACCGCCAGCCCCACGTCGTCAACAGAATCCGCAAAGCCGCAGTCAAGTCCGACCCATCCGCGCGTACCACCCGGCAGTCCCGGTGCACCGATGCTAGGCGATGGGTGTCCGTACCCGGAAGATCGCTGCCCGGACCAATGGATATTGACGCCGACCGTACCGATGACCGAGTCTTACCGGTGCCCGATGTGGACCGCCGACCGACAGGTGGGTAGCTCGCCATGACCGTCGTCTCGGAGCTGCGGGACTACCCCTTCGCGCCGTTCACCGGCGACCTGCCCACCGAACTGCTCGACATGGTGGTGTCCGATCCGGTCAGCCGGGTGCGGTTGCCCGACGGCCGGCCGGCCTGGCTGGTGCTCGCCTACCAGGACTGCTGCACGGTGCTGGCCGACCCCCGGTTCTCCCGGCTGCCGCCCGGCGCGACCGGAACCCCCGACGGTGGCGGCCCCCGCGAGTTGAACATGGACGGTCCGGCGCACGCGGTCGTCCGCCGGGTGGCCAGCCGGGCGTTCACCGCCCGTCGGATCGACACCTTCCGCCCCCGGGTACGCCGGCTGGTCGACGCGCTGATCGACGACCTGCTGGCCGGGCCGCGTCCCGCCGACCTGGTCGCCGCGCTGGTGGCGCCGCTGCCGGTCCACGTGGTCTGCGACGTGCTGGGGGTGCCGGTGGCCGACCGGCCCCGGTTCTACGGCTGGATCGAGGGCCTCAACTCGGTCACCGCGTACGGCTCGGCCGACGCCGCCGCCGCGCAGGCGGAGCTGCGGGCGTACCTGGCCGGGCAGTTGGCCGGCAAGCGGGCGAACCCCGGCGACGACCTGCTCTCGGCCTGGGTGCTGGGCCGGGACGCGCACGAACTCGACGACGCGGAACTGGTCGAGCTGGCGATGGGGGTGCTGCTCGGCGGGCTGGAGATCAACTCCACGAGCGCCGGGCTGCGCGCGTTGTTCCAGCACCCCGAGCAGTTGGCGAAACTGCGGGCCGACCCGGGCAAGCTCTCCTCGGCGACCGACGAGATCCTCCGCTACACCTCGGTGAGCAGCATGTTCCGGGTCCAGGTGGTGCGCGAGGACCTCACCCTCGGCGGGGTGGCGATGCGTGCCGGGGACTGTGTGATGGCGATCCCGTGGGTAGGCAACCGCGACCCGCGCGTCTTCCCGGACCCGAACGTCTTCGACATCGACCGGGTGCCGACCGCACCGCACCTCACCTTCGGCTTCGGGCCGCACTTCTGCCTGGGCACCGCGCTGGGCCGGATGCAGGTGGAGCTGTCCATCGGCGAGCTGCTGCGGCGGATGCCGGGGCTGGCCCCCGCGGTGCCGCTGCACGAGATCCCCTGGCGGCACGACCGGATGAACGGCGGCATCGCGTCGTTCCCGGTCACCTGGTGAGGCCGCCGCGCCGGTCACCGGCGGGCGGCCGTCACCCCACCTGCGCGGGCGGTCAGTAGCTCTCCACCGCGTTGACCCGGTCCGGCCAGTACCGCTGGCCGGGCGCGGCGACGTAGTGGTCCCACCGGGGCGCGTCGCCGGTCGGGTGGTCGCCGAGCACGGTGATCCGCTGCCCGCGCCGGACGCCCGCGTAGTCGTTGATCGCGTAGTGCTGGGTGACCCGGTTGTCCCAGATCGCGACGTCACCCACCCGCCAGCGGTACCGGCAGGTGAACTGGGGGCCCTCGGAGAAGGCGAACAGGTACTCCAGCAGCGCGTCGCTCTCGTTGCGGCTCAACTGCGGGATGTGCGAGGTGAACAGCCGGTTGACGTACAGCGAGCGGCGGCCGGTCTCGGGGTGCACCCGGACCACCGGGTGTTCGGCCCGGCTGGTGAACTCGGTGCCGATCCGGATGACGTGGATCGCGGTCAACCCGTCGAGCAGGTCCCGCATCGGCGCGGAGAGCGCCTCGTACACCCGGCACTGGTTGGTCCACATGGTGTCGCCGCCGGTTTCGGGCAGCTGCACCAGGTGCAGGATCGAGGCGATGGGTGGGCTCTGGTG
This sequence comes from Micromonospora cynarisoli, assembly GCF_030518815.1. NCBI lineage: Bacteria > Bacillati > Actinomycetota > Actinomycetes > Micromonosporales > Micromonosporaceae > Micromonospora > Micromonospora cynarisoli. Next base: position 6,823,983 of record NZ_CP130426.1, read on the forward strand.
GAAGGTCATGTCGGTGTGCCAGACGTCCACCTTGCCGCCGTCCTCGGAGTCGATCAGGACGATCTCCGGGTGCCCCTCCAGCCGGGGCAGGTACGGGTGCAGCTCGACCTCGCCGAAGCGCCGGCCGAGGGCGATGTGCGCCTGCGGCGTCAGCCCGGTCTGCCCGGCGACGAAGACCACCTGGTGCGCGAGCAGCAGCCGGTGCAGGTGGGCGAAACCCTCGTCGGTCAGGGTGTTCAGGTCGATGCCGTGGACCTCGGCGCCCAGGGCACCCGCGACGAGCCGTACCTGCGGCACGAGGGACGTGGTCATCGGTGCTTCCTCCGGTCTGGGCACCCGGGCCCGTCGGCGCATTGTTCCACGAGGGTGAATGGGATCTCCACCGTCGATATTGACGCCGTCACGCTGTCCCTGGGAGCATTCGGGCCGGCGGCGGCCACGGCCATCGTGGACGCGCGGCGCGACGGGGGGCTGTCCCGGTGACGATCGAGACCTCGACCGATGACGATCCGGCGGCCCGGCTCGGCCGGCTGACCGACCTGGCCACCCCGTTCGCCGTACGCACGGCGGTCACCCTGCGGGTGCCGGAGCGGATCGCGGCCGGCGTGACCGGCCTGGACAAGCTGGCCGCTGCCTGCGACGCCGACCCGGACGCGCTGGGCCGGCTGCTGCGCTACCTGGTCCACCGGGGCGTGTTCGTGGAGACCGCGCCGGACGTGTTCGCGCTGACCGACGTCGGCGAGCTGCTCTGCGAGCGGGACGGCGGCGGCCACGGCGGCTACCTCGACCTCGACGGTCTCGGGGCGCGGATGGACCTCGCCTACACCGGGCTGCCGCACGCGGTGCGTACCGGCGGGCCGGGCTACCAGGCGGTGCACGGGCGGGACTTCTGGGCCGACCTCGACGCGCACCCGTCCTACCGGGCCTACTTCGACGCGCTGATGCTCAGCCAGCAGCGGTTCACCGCGCCGCAGGTGGCGGCGCTCTATCCGTGGCAGCGGGTGGGTCACGTGGCCGACGTCGCCGGAGGGGCCGGCGGGCTGCTGCGGGAGCTGCTGACGACCCACCCGCACCTGCGGGGCACCCTGGTCGACCGCGACGAGCCGGTGGCGACGGCGACGGCGACGTTCGCCGCGCACGGGCTGACCGACCGGGTCGAGACCGTGGTCGGGGACTTCTTCGCCGAACTGCCGGCCGGTGCCGACGTGTACGTGGTGTCCCGGGCGTTGACCGACTGGAGCGACAGGCACGCGACGGCGATCCTGCGCCGGTGCGCCGAGGCGGCCGGGCGCACCGGTCGGGTGCTGGTGGTGGAGGTGCTGCCGACCGACCCGTACGTGCCGCACCGCTCGCCGTACGACCTGCAGATGCTGGTGCTGGTGGGTGGCCGCGAGCGGGGGGTGCCCGAGCACGTGGCGCTCGCCGCGGCGGCGGGTCTGAAGCAGGTGGGGACCTATCGCGGCACCGGGGGCCTGACCCTGTTGGAGTTCGCTGCGGACGCCTGATCCGCCGACCGGTGATCCGACGTTCGTACCTGTTTTCCCGGGCCCGCGTGACGCACGGTGAGCAGTTCAGCGGATTTCTCTGGCATCGACCGATTTGCCGGTGAATGGGTTCGTGACATTCGTGTTTCTCCATTGCTGGCGCACTTTTCCGAAGGTTGTTCATGGACGGACCGGCAGGTAACGTCTCGCGTGCCGGCTGGGCCGAGCCTTTGCGAAAGGGTCGACACGCTATGACGGTTACTGGCTTCACGCGATATCCGCCCTTCATCGACGACCTTGCCCGTAGCGAATCGGGGCGGCTGCTGCACGCGGAACTCGGACGCCGGTGGCCGGAGTCGACCGACCCGTTGGTCGGTATCGCCCGCTACGCCCTGCTCCCGGCTGGCAAACTGCTCCGTCCGATGATGACGCTGCACGCGGCGGAGGCGGTGGGCGGTTCGCCGGCCGACGTCCTGCCGGCCGCGCTGGGGATGGAGTACCTGCACGTCGCGACGCTCGTGCACGACGACATCATCGACGCCGACACGCTGCGCCGGGGCCGTCCCGCGGTGCCTGTCGCCTTCGGCATCCCCAACGCCATCGTGGTCGGCGACCATCTCATCTTCACGGCCTTCCAGTCCATTGTGGAGTCAGGAGCGACCGCGCCGGCCGGACACGTCGCCGCCGCCGTCGAGGCCCTGGCCGAGGCCGGTCGGGACCTGTGCCGGGGACAGATGCTCGAAACGCAGCTCGTCGGCGACCTCGACGCGGGCGCCCGCTGCTACCCCGAGATGATCCGGCTCAAGACCGGCGCGCTGTTCCGCGCCGTGTGTCACGTCGGCGCGCTGCTCGGCGGGGCCGAACCGCAGGTCGCCGCCGCACTGGCCCGCTACGGCGAACACCTCGGCATCGCCTTCCAGATCCGCGACGACCTGCTGTCCTACGTGGCCACCCCGGAACAGACAGGCAAACCGGCCACCAGCGACCTCAACAACGGCCGGCCCACGCTGCCGTTGCTGCTCGCCTACGACGCCGCCACCGACGCCGCCCGGGTGGAACTCATGGCGGTGCTGCACCGGCGCGGCGCCGGCCCGGGGGACGTCGAGTGGGTCGCCGGCCTGCTCGCCGAGGTCGACGCGGTGCGCAGCGCCCGCCGGCAGATGGTGGGGCACGCCGAGCGGGCACTGGCCGAGCTGACCGGGCTCGCCCCGTCCCCCAGCGCCACCGTGCTCGCCGGCATCGCGCACTGGATGACGAGCGAGACGGCGTGAACGCGGCCGGCCCCGTACGGGCGCTGCGGGCACACGTCGAGACCTGGCGGCCGTACACCCTGTGGTACGTCGGGCTGGTCGGCCTCGCCGGTGCGGCCCTGGCCGACGGGCCGCACCACCCGTGGCTGCTGCTGTCGGCCTGGGCCGCACCGACCGCCGGCTGGCTCGGCGGCCACTACCTCGGCGACTACTTCGACAGGGACCTCGACGCCGGCAGCAAGCCGCACCGGCCGATCCCGTCCGGCCGGCTGGCCGCCCGTACGGCGCTGTGGTGCGGCTGCGCCTGCTTCGCCCTGCTGGCGCTGCTGGCGGTGCTCGGCGGCTGGGGCACCACCTCCGCGGCGGTGCTCGCCGCGTTCGGCATCGTCGCCTACAGCCGCTGGTGCAAGGCGCGCGGCATCGCCGGCAACCTGGTCCGGGGCGCGCTCGGCGCGATCGCGCTGCTCTACGGCACGCTGACCGTCGGGCTGTCCCCGCAGCAGCCGTCGGCGGTGCCGGTGTTGCTCGCCTCGATGCTCGCGTTCTGGGCGCACGACACGATGTCCAACCTGGTCGGTGCGCTGCGCGACATGGACGGTGACCGGGCCGGCGGCTACCGCACCCTGCCGGTACGCCGGGGAGCGCCGTTCGCGGTCCGTACGGTGCTGGCCCTCTACGCCGGCACCGTCGCCGCCGCGCTGGCCGCCGGGCTGCTGGCCGGGCCGGACCGACGGGCCGGTTACCTGGCCACGCTGGCCGTCGTCGTGGTGCTGGGCGTCGCCGCCCTGGCCCCGCTCGTCGCGCACCGCGCCGACATGCCCGTGCTGGTGGCGTTGCGGGCGCACGCCGTCCTGGTGGTCGAGCGGGTGGTGCTGGCCTCGGCCCTGGTCGGGTTGGGGCTCGGGGTCGGCCTGCAACTGCTGCTGGCGCTGCCGATGGTCGTCCTGACCTGGTGGGCCCAGCGGAGGATGCGCGCCGGGCACGAACTCGGCACCGGACGCCCCGCGCTGGCGCTGGCCACCCCCCGTCGAGCCGCCATGGAGGACGTGTCATGACCGCTGTGCCCACCGAGGCCCTCGACCGGGCCATCACCAGTGGCGCGGAGGCGCTGCTGCGCCGGCAGCGCCCCGACGGGGTCTTCGGCGACGACCCGCCGGCCTCGGTGCTGGGCACCGCCGGCACGGTCGCCGCCCTGCACGCCGCCGACCCGGTGGGCAGCGCCGACCTCGTCGACGCCGGCACCGGATGGCTGCGCCGGCAGCAGCACGACGACGGCGGCTGGGGCGGCGTGGTGGGGGCCGACAGCGAGGTCGTCGCCACCGCCGTCGCGGTCGCCGCGCTGGCCCTGACCGCACCCGCCGACAGCGCCGAGGCGATCGCCGCCGGGCGGGCCCGGCTGGCCGCGATGGGTGGCGTCGACACGGTGACCGACCCGGCCATCTCGCTGCTCTGCCGGCAACTGCTGACCATGGCCGGGCTGACCGCCGAGGCGGGTCCGCTGCGCCGGCTGCCGTTGGAGATCGTCCTGTTCGACCGGGTCCGCCGCCAGCGCCTGTCGTTCCGTACCGCGCCGTTCATCGGGTTGGCCCTGATGCAGGCCGACCTGCTGCCCACCGGCCGGCTACGCCGGGCCACCCTGCGTCGGGCCCGCCCGGCGGCGCTGCGGCTGCTGCGCGCGATCTACGACCACGAGGGCCGTACCGGCGCGTTGAGCGAGGACCCGTGGCCCGCCGCCCTGGTGCTGCTCGGCCTGGCCCGCTCCGGCGAGGCCCCCGACATCGCCACCGCCGTGGTGGGCTGGCTGCGCCGCGCCGTGCGCCCCGACGGCGCCTGGGACGCGGTGGCCAACCTCGACCTGACGCGCTCCGGGTACGCGGTGACCGGGCTGATCGCCGCCGGGTACGCCGCCGACCCCCGGCTGCGCCCCACCCGCGAGTTCTTCCACGCCACGCAGAAGCCGACCGCGTTCACGGTGCTGGACGTGCCGCCCGGCGGGTGGAGCTACTCCAACGTGGGCGGCTGGCCGGTGACGCTGGAGTCCGCCGAGATCCTCTCGGCGCTCGCCGGCTACCCCGACGCCGACACCGACCCGGTGCTGCGCGGTGGCCTGGACTGGCTCGTCGGCCGGCAGGACAGCCGCGGCTCGTGGAGCCTGTGGGTGCGCGACACCAAGCTCGCCAACGACGGTCCCTGCCCCGCCATCACCAGCCAGGCGGTGCTCGCCCTGCACGACGCCGGGCACCCCGACGACCACCCGGCGATCGCCGCCGGTGCGGCCTGGCTGCTGACCGCCGCGCGTCCCGACGGCAGCTACGAGAACCTGTGGTACCGCGACCACACCTCCGGCACGGCCGTGGTGGTGACGGCGCTGTCCCGGGTCGGCCACGCCCGGCACGACGTGGTCCGGCGGGCGGTGCGCTGGCTGCGCGACACCCAACTGCCCGACGGCTCGTGGGGGCCGGGCGACGGCACCGCCGGGTCGGTCGAGGAGACCGGCTGGGCCGTGCAGGGGCTGCTGGCCGGCGGGGATCCGGAGGCCGCCGACGCGGTCGACCGTGGGGTCGCCTGGCTGCTCGCCGCCGCCGGACCGGACGGCGGCTGGCCGGCCGCCCGGGTCTGCAACTACATCCGCCACCACCTGCGCTACCCCAACGCGGTGATCACCCAGGCGGTCGCGCTGCGGGCGCTCGGTGAGTACCGGCGTACCGTCGCCGGGCGGGCGGGCGTCACACCCGGCGCGGTCGCCCGATGAGTGCCGACGTCGTCGTGGTCGGTGCCGGGGCCGGCGGCCTGGCCGCCGCCCGCGCGCTCGGCGCGCGGGGGCTGCGGGTGCTGGTGCTCGACCGGCAACGCACCCCCGCGTCGATCGCCAAGGGCGAGATCCTGCAACCCGAGACGGTACGCATCCTGGACGGCTGGGGCGTGCTCGACGCCCTGCGGGCCACCGGCGCGTGCCCGGTCGACCGGCTGGCCATCCGCGACCCGCAGGGCCGTCCGCTGCTCGCCCTCGACTACGGCACCCTGCCCGGCGGGTACCGGCAGATCCTCTGCGCCGACTACGGCGACCTGCGTGCCGTGCTCGCCGACGGGTTGCCAGGCACCGTCGAGATCCGCTGGGGGCAGCGGGTCACCGGCCCGCTGCGCGCCGCCGACGGCCGGGTCACCGGGGTCCGGGTCGTCGGCGGCGACGGCGAGCAGGAGATCCGGGCGGCGCTGGTGGTCGCCGCCGACGGAATGTCCTCGCCGCTGCGTAAGGCCGTCGGCATCGACGTCGAGCGGCGGGAGTACCCGCACGGGCTGGTCGCCTTCGACGTGCCCGGCGTGGAGGTGGCCGACGAGGTGTCGGCCTACCGCACCGAGCGGGGCCTGTGCCTGGTCTATCCGCTGCCCGGTGGGCGGTGCCGGGTCTACGTCCAGGTGACCCCGAACGAGTTCCGGGGCCGCAGCACCGCCGACCTGGCCGACTGGTGCGACCGGCTGCTCGCCGGGGTGCCGGCCGTCCGGCCGCTGGGTGCGGCGCTGCGGGCCAGCCTGCACCGGCGGCAGCTCCTCGCCGTCTACCGGCTGCGGGCGGCGCGGTTGACCGTGCCCGGGCTCGCCCTGCTCGGGGAGGCCGCCCACGCGGTGCACCCGATGGCGGCGCAGGGCGTGAACAGCTCCCTCGCCGACGCCGAGACCCTCGCGGCCGGCCTCGCCGCCGGTGGGGGCCACCCGGACGACGCCGCCGTGGACCGGGCGCTGCGCGACTACGACGCCGCCCGCCGGCCGCAACTCGACCACGTCGCCACGGTCAGCCACAACGCCGCCCGCATGATCACCAGCGTGTCGGGGCTGCCCCGGCTGCTCGGCGCGCGGATGATGCGGCGCACCGCCGCCAACCCCCGGCTGCTCGGGCTCACCGCCGGCAACCTGTCCGGCACGAACGTTCGACCGCTGTCCCTGGTCGACCGGATGTACCAGCTCGGGCTGCTCACCGACCGGCACGCCCAGCCACCCGTTCCCGCCGGCCCCGCAACGAAGTGAGCGACGATGACCACTGCCACCACCGTCGGCACCCAGCCGCCGGCCGACCTGTCGATGAACGAGACGCCGTACCCGCCGCTGCCGAGCATCCGGCGGATCGTCGAGGACGGTGCCGCCGCCCTCCAGCGGTACCCGGACCGGACCGCCGCCGCGCTGCGGGGCGCGCTTGCCGCACGGTTGGGCGTGGGACCGGAGTCGATCCTCGTCGGGCCCGGTTCGGCCGGCCTGTGCCAGCACCTCGTCCAGGCGCTCGGGCCGCGCCCGGAGGTGGTGCACCCGGCGCTGTCCTTCGAGGGCTACCCGTTGATCATCGGCAACGTCGGGGCGCGGGGCGTGCCGGTGCCGATGGACGGCTACCGGCACGACCTGCCGGCGATGGCCGCCGCCGTGACCGATCAGACCCGCTGCGTGCTGCTGTGCAACCCCAACAACCCGACCGGGGCGGTGCTGCACCGCGACGAGATCGAGGCGTTCCTGGCCCGGATTCCGGCCGACGTGCCGGTGATCATCGACGAGGCGTACCGGGAGTTCGTCACCGACCCGCAGGTGCCCGACGGGATGGACCTGTACCGCGCCCACGACAACGTGTGCGTCCTGCGGACCTTCTCCAAGGCGTACGGGCTGGCCGCGCTGCGCGTCGGCTACGCGGTGGTGCCACCCCGGGTGACGCCGCTGGCCGGCATGGTGGGCGCGGTGTTCTTCCCGAACAGCCTGGCCCAGGCGGCGGCGGTGGCGAGCCTCGACGAGGCGGTCACCCCCGAGCTGACCCGACGCTGCGCCGACCTGGTGTCCTCGCGGGCCCGGCTGATCGACGGGCTGCGCGGGACCGGCCTCACCGTGGCCCCCAGCGAGGCGAACTTCGTCTGGCTGCCGCTGGGGGAGCGGGCGGTGCCGTTCGCCGAGCAGGCCCGCGACGCCGGCATCCTGGTGATGGCCATCCCCGGCGCGGGAGTCCGGATCACCGTCGGCACCGACGAGGCGAACGAACGGCTGTGCGCCGTCGCCCGGACCATCCTGGCCTCCGGTGCCTGACGGGCCGGCGGTGCCTGACGGGCCGGCGGCGATCGACGGGTCGCCGGTGCCTCACGGCCGGCGGGGCCCGGTCAGCGGGATCCGGTGCCGGCGGGGGTGGTCTCCCAGCCGGTCAGGCAGAGGTAGCGCAGGTCCGGGTCGTAGTCGGCGGTCAGCACCGGCCCGGTCCGGTCCGGGCCGGCGGCGAGGACGTCGAGCAGGGTCCACCACGGTCCGGTGACCGGTTGCGCCGGCGGGGCGACGGTCACCGGACCGGTCGGGTGCGCCGGCCAGGCCGCCGCGAGGTCGACGCCGATCACCATCCGGGCGTCGGGCCGGCCCGCCGACAGCGCGGCCAGTTCGGACCCGGCCAGCGCGGCGACCTCGTCGGCCGCCACGTCGGCATGCTGGCGGAGCACCGTCATCCGGGCCGGGGCGTGCACCACGTCGTCGGCGGGGTCCGGCCCCCGCACCGCGCCTGCCGCCGGGGTGGTGCGGCAGAGCATGGCGACCGCCTGCTGCCGGGCCGGGGCGGGCGTCGGCGTGCGGTACGGCAGCACGGCCTGGTCGACGGCGATCAGCAGGGCCGTCGTTCCGCCGCCCGGGGACGCGTACGCGTGGGCGAGCCGGAGAGCGCTGACGACCGCCGCCGGGCCCTGGTCGCAGACGGCGAAGGAGAGCGGCGTCCCCGGGCAGAGGTGGCTCAGGTAGGTGGCGGTGGCCCGGCCGGGCAGCACGTCGTGCCGGGTGAACGCCAGCACGAGCAGGTCAACCGGTTCCTGCGGCGGCACGAGCGCCCCGATCAGCGTCTCGGCCATCTCCGCGTGGGACCGGCCCAGCGCCTCCTGCGCCGGGCCGTCCGGCAGTTCCAGCCCGTACGGGTGGGTCAGGTCGGCCAGGTAGCGGGCGGAGCGGGCCCGCTGGTCCGGGTCGTGCAGCAGCGCGGCCGGCCCGGTGAAGACCCGCCGGGCGGCCCGGATCAGGTGCAGGTCGGTCGACGGGGCCGCCATCGCGGTGCTCCTTCCTCGGTGCCCGGCCGGGGCGCGGGGTCAGTGGGCGAAGACCATCGCGGCGAAGGTCGCGCCCTCGCCGGCGCCGACCGCCGCGACCAGGTAACGGTCACCCGGGTTCAGCAGGCCCCGGTCGCGGGCGGTCAGGTAGTTGGTGAACGCGTCCGCGCAGAACACGTGGCCGGTCTCCCGGACGTTGTCCAGCAGCACCCGGTCGCGGGGGAACCCGATCAGCCGGCTCAACCGTTGCCAGGTCACCACGTTGACGTTGTGCGGCAGGATCAGCTGGATGTCGTCGAGGTCCACCCGGGCCACCGCGAGGGCCCGGCCGATCACGTCCGCCAGCGCCGGCCGGTACTCGCGCTGGAACTGCGCGCCGGACGCGCCACCGGCGACGTCGAACTCGCCCCGCTGCCGGCACGCGTAGCCGAGCAGCCGGTCCCGGGGGCCGTCGAGGCTGACCAGGCACGCCGACGCCCCCTCGCTGAACACCGAGGTTTCCGGGATGAACTGGGCGTCCCGGGTGAACGCCTTCTCGGCGGTGAGCACCAGCGCGAGCGGCCCGTCGCCAGGCGGGTGCGGCCCCGGTTCGGCGGCCAGCAGCCGACCGGCCATCTCGACGGCGAGCAGTGCGCTGGCGCAGGACTGCTGGGTCAGGGTGAAGGCGACCGCGTGGCCGAGCCCCAGCGCGCGGCACACGTCGTGCAGCGGGTTGACCGGGTACGGCACGACGACGGGGAACGCCCGTCCGTACAGGACGAACCGGACCCGGTGTTCCCGTCCGCGCAGGGCGGTGAGCCCGGTCGCGGCCTGCCGGAGCAGGTCGGCCAGGGACCGGTCGGGATCGCGGCGTACCTGGTCGAGGCCGTGGAACCGGCGGAACAACCGGACCTGCATCTCGGTCAGCTCCAGCGGGCCGGCCAGGCTCTCGATCGGGACGCGGTGCGGCGGCAGGTGGACCGCGACCGCGTCGAGCGCCGTCATGCCGCCGGTGCCGGAGTCGACCGGAGGTGGCCGGCGGCCGGACCGGAACCCCTCCCACCGGCGGAGGGCACAGTGGACGGTCGTACTCGGGAACGTTGCTCGTCGACCACCACGGCAGGAATCCCATCAGCGGCGTCCGTCGCTGTCAACGCGTGCCAGAATATCGACGTGGCCCGCTTCCTGTTCGTCGTCCTGCCGGTGGCGTCGCATCTGAACGCCCCGCTCGCCATCGGCCAGGCGCTCCGGGCCGCCGGGCACGAGGTGGCGTGGTGCGGCCCCCGCACCGACCTGCGCCCGCTGATCGGCCCCGACGCGACGCTCTACCCGACCGGCAAGCGGTACTTCCGCCTCGACGGGGAGACCGGCATGGCGTCGGTGCGCAGCCTCTGGGAGGGGCACGTGCTGCCGGTCAACAGGTTCATCCGGGACGCCGTCGACCGGGCGGTCGCCGACCACCGGCCGGACGTCGTCGTCGTCGACCAGTACGCGCTGGCCGGCGCGCTGGCCGCGCACCGGCACGGGGTGCCGTGGGCGACCTTCTGCGTGGGCGCGCTGGAACTCACCCCGCCGGACCTGCCCGGGTTCACCGAGTACGTACGCGCGCAACTGGCCACGGTCTGGGCGATGACCGACCTGCCGGTCGACGACGCGATCGACCTGCGCTTCTCGCCGTACCTGGTGCTGGGGCTGACCAGCACGGCGCTGACCGGCGCGACACCGCTGCCGGCGCGGTGCGTGCTGACCGGCCCGGCCCTGGGCCACCGCCCCGACGCGCCGGCCTTCGACTGGGACGCCTGGGACCCGGCCCGCCGGCACGTGCTGGTCACCGTCGGGACGATGGCCGAGCACCTGGCCCGGGACTTCTACCGGCGGATGATGGCGGCGACGGCGGCCCTCGCCGACCGGGTGCAGGTGGTGGTCACCGCCTCGCCCGACGTGCTGCCCGACCCGCCCGCGCACGTGCTGGCCGCCCCCCGGGTGCCGGTGCTGGAGCTGATGCCCCGGCTGGACGCGGTGGTGTCGCACGGCGGCCTGGGCACCGTCACCGAGGCGTTGGCGCACGGCGTGCCGGTGGTCGTCGCGCCGATCCGGCACGACCATCCGACGGTGGCCCGCCAGGTGACCGACGCGGACGCCGGCATCGAGGTCGCGTTCGCCTCGGCCACCCCGGCGGACCTCACCGCCGCGCTGACCGCCGTCCTCGACGAGCCGGGCTACCGGGAGGGGGCCCGCCGGGTGGGCGAGTCGTTCGCCGCCGCCGGTGGCGCGGCCGCCGCCGCCCGGCACCTCGCCGCCCTGGCCGCCCGGCCCATCGACCATTGTCCTTCGGGTACGGCCACACTAGCCTGACCTGACGCACCCGCACGGGTGTCGCCGTCCACGGTCGACACCCCCGTGGCCCGGCGTCGTCCCCGTCCGAGGAGGCTCGATGATCGAGGCCACCGGCCTGCGCAAGTCCTACCGGGTCGGCCGTCGCCGCAACGCCACCACCGTCGAGGCAGTCCGGGGGGTGGACTTCGCCGTGGAGCGGGGCGAGATCGTGGGGTTCCTCGGCCCCAACGGCGCGGGCAAGTCCACCACCATGCGGATGCTGGCGACGCTGATCCGCCCGGACGGTGGCCGGGCGACGATCGCGGGCGTCGACCTGCTGCGGGCCCCGGCCCAGGTGCGCCGGCAGATCGGCTTCGTGGCCCAGGCCAGCGGCACCTACGACGACTCGACCGCCCGCCGGGACCTGGTGCTCCAGGCCCGGCTGTACGGCTTCGGCAAGGCCGAGGCGCAGCGCCGGGCCGAGGCGGCGATCGGGGCGTTCCAGCTCGACGACTTCGCCGACCGGCGGATCAGGACGTACTCCGGGGGGCAGCGTCGGCGGCTCGACGTGGCGCTCGGGGTGATCCACTCGCCGCAGGTCATCTTCCTCGACGAGCCGACCGCCGGGCTGGACCCGCCCAGCCGGGTACGGATGTGGCAGGAGGTCCGGCGGCTGCGGGCGGAGGGCATGACGGTCTTCCTCACCACCCACTACCTCGACGAGGCCGACACCCTGTGCGACAGACTGTCCATCATCGACGGCGGCCGGATCGTCGCGGAGGGCACCCCGTCGGATCTCAAGCGGGAGATCTCCGGTGACGTGGTCGCCATCGACCTGACCCGCGCCGACGTGACGGACGGTCCGGCCGACGCCGACCTGCCGATCGCCACGAAACTGCTGGCCGAGCAGCCGTACGTGCACTCGTCGGAGGCGGTCGACGGCACCCTGCGGCTCTACGTGGACAGTGCCGCGACGGCGATTCCGCAGATCATGCGCACCCTGCTCACGCGGGGGATCGAGCCCGGGGCGATCGAGGCCCGCCGGCCCAGCCTCGACGACGTCTTCCTGGCCAAGACCGGCCGCTCCCTGGAGGAGTGACCCGGCCGGTACGAGAGGAGCCGCAGTGAAACTGGTCCGCGACACCTGGCTGATCTTCCAGCAGGAGGTCGGTCTGATGGTGCGCAACCCGGTGATGGTGGCGTTCAGCCTGGCCCAGCCGGTCACCTACCTCATCCTGTTCGCCCCGTTCCTCAAGGTGGTCATGGTCGACCGGGGCGCCTCCTCGTACGCCGACGCCTACCGCATCTACGTGCCCGGCCTGTTCGTGGCGATGGGCCTGTTCGGTGGCCTGTTCGCCGGGTACGGGCTGCTCAGCGCGTTGCGCGCGGGCATCATCGACAGGTGCCGGGTGACCCCGGTGAGCCGGACCGGCCTGCTGCTGGGCCGGGCCCTGATGCACGTCTGCCTGAACGTGGTGCAGGCGGTGATCATCACGATCGTGGCGTTGCCGTTCGGGTTACGGGTGCACCTGGGCAACCTGCTCGTCTCGTACGCGTTGCTGTCGGTGATGGTGCTGCTGAGCACCTCGATCTCGTACGACATCGCGCTGCTGGTACGCAACGAGAACAGCCTCGGCGTGCTGGTCAACACCGTCGGCCAGCCGATCTCGCTGCTCGCCGGAGTGCTCATCCCGCTCGTCCTGGCGCCGCTGTGGATCCAGCGGGTCGCGTTCTGGAACCCGTTCTCGTGGGCGACCAACGGCATGCGGGCGTTGTTCAACGGGCAGCTCACCGAGCCGGTGGTCTGGCAGGGCGCCCTCATCATGATCGTGCTCGCCGCGGTCAGCCTGGTCTGGTCGTCGCACCTGTTCAACCGCGAGGTCTCCTGAGCCCGGCCGGCCGCCGGCCGGGCCGGCGTGACCAGGATTGATGTTGGCCATTGTCTGCCGCTGATCGGCGCTCTAGCCTGAGCGTGTCCCAGATCGGCCGCTGCGCCGGGGTGCGGTGACCGTGAGCGTGTCAGGTGAGGAGACAACTCGTTGGGTGCCGACAACTTCCGGGCGACGCTCGCGGCCGACATGGAGCTGGGGGCCGGCAACGTGCTGCTGCGGCTCGCCGAACACGGTGCCGACCCGGACCTGCCCCGGGTGACCTTCGACGTCGACGTGGACGGCATCCCCGCCTGGACGCCGCTGTCGCTGGCCACCCTGACCGAGCGGGTCGCCGCCCGCGCCGACTGGTTCCGGCGGCGGGGTGTCGGCTGGCGTGACCCGGTCGCGGTCTACGTCACGTCCGCACCCGACGTGTTCCTCAACTTCTTCGCCCTCAACCGGCTCGGCGCGATCCCGGCCCTGATGAACGGCAACATGCCTATCGAGTTGGCGGTCGAGTTCATCAGGCGGCTGCGCGGCGTCGGGGTCGTCGTCGACGCCGACCACGCCGCGCTGCGCGGGCACGACCTCGGGGTGCCGATCCTCGGCGACGCCGCCGAGACCGGCACCGGCGACCCCGGGCAGGCCCCACCGCACTACCGCCACCACCCCGAGGACCCGGTCGCCATCACCCACTCGTCGGGCACCACCCGGGTGCCGGCCGCGATCGTCCACTCGCACCACGGGCTGTTCGCCGCCATCCGGGCCGTGCGGCTCACCGAGTCCCGCCCGTACGGCGAGGTGCGCGAGCTGTCCGTCCTGCCGGCCGCGCACGCCGCCGGCATCATCACGGTCAACCAGGCGCTCTGCAACAGCTACCAGCTGCTCTACCTGTCGGCGCAGGGCGGCCCGTTCGCCAGCAGCGCCGAGACGATCCTCGACGCCATCGAGCGCTGGCGGCCGACAGGCGTCTTCGGCTTCGCGGTGACCTGGTCCGAGTTGGCCCGCCACGACCTGACCACCCGCGACCTGAGTTCCGTGCGCAACTGGTTCAACACCGGGGACTGCGCCCACGAGTCGCACGTGCGCCGGCTGGTCGCCGTGGGCAGCCACCCGGCGTACACCAGGCAGGGCATGGTCGACGTGCCCGGCTCCAAGTTCGTCGACATGCTCGGCTCCACCGAGATGGGCCACGGCGCGTTCCGGATCAGCCACCGCCTCGGCAGCGACCACTACGACCGCTGCGTCGGCAAGCCGTACCCGTTCGCGCAGATCGCCCTGCTCGACGTGACCACCGGCGAGGAGGTCCCCGAGGGGCAGGTGGGGCACGTCGGGCTCAAGTCGCCGACGCTGGCGCTCGGGTACTGGAACGACTCGGTAAACACGTTCCGCACCCGGCTGGGCGGCTACTACCTCACCGGTGACCTGATGTACCGCGACCCGGACGGCAACTACCACCACGTCGACCGGGCCAGCGACGCTGTCGACCTCGGCGACGGCAACTGGCTCTACACGGCGCTGTCCGAGGAACGCATCCTCAAGCACTGCCCCGACGTACGGGACTGCACGGTCATCGCGGCCCGGGAGGCCGACGACCGGCCCGTCACCGAGGTGCTGCTCGTGCTCGCCGAGGACGCCGACCCGGCGCGCGACCGCTCCGACCAGGTCCGGGCCGCGCTCGGACCGGTGGTCGCCGCGACGTTGCGGCGGGTGGTCACGGTGCCCGCCGACGGCGTGGTGATGGGGCCGACGGGCAAGGTCCGCAAGTTCCTGATGCGTCAGCGGCTGCTGGCCGACGCCGGCGCGGCCACCACACCCTGACCGGTGCCGTCCCCGCCCCGGCCGCTCACGGCGACCGGGGCGGGGACGTTCCGCGTGGACGTCAGCCCAGCCGGGACTCGATCGCCTCGATGATGCGGGGGCGCAGCTCGGCGGCCCGGATCACCGCGTCGACCGAGCCGACCTCCACCGCCCGCCCGATGTTGTGCACCCGGTCGAACTCCGCCGCCACCTCGCCGAGCTTCTCCGCGCGGACCGCCGCGCGGGTCTCGTCGAGTTCGGCGGTGAGCGCGGCCCGCTCGGTGCCGCCGGCCGCCGCGACCCGCGCCTCCAGGTCGCGTACCCGCAGGTCGGCTGCGGTACGGGCGTTGACGTCGCCGGAGAACACCACCGCCGCCGCCGGGGCGCCGCCGAGCACCGAGGCGAACGAGCCCTCCAGCGCCAGCACGGTCATGTTCGGGTTCAGCGCCTTGGAGAAGACCACGAACGCCCCGCCGTGGTACCGGGAGATCACGCAGAACACGATAGGGCCCCGGAAGTTGACGATCGCCCGGCCGATCTCGGCCCCGTACTCCAGTTGCAGCTTGCGCATCGACTCGGGCGAGCCGTCGAAGCCCGACAGGTTGGCCAGCACCACCAGCGGCCGGTTGCCGCTGGCCGCGTTGATCGCCCGCGCGGCCTTCTTGGACGAACGCGGGAACAGGGTGCCCGCGGTGTAGGTGTCCGGGCCGTCGGTGGGCGGGAAGCCCCGCCGGGGCACCGAGCGCGACTCGATACCGAGCAGGCAGACCGGGATGCCGCCGAGGTGCACGTCCTGCACCACCGCGGTCTCCGCGTCGGCCATGCCCGCCCACCGCTCCAGCACCGGGTGGTCCTGGTCGGACAGCGCCCGCATCACCGTACGGATGTCGAACGGCTTCTTGCGGTCCGGGTTGGCGGTCGCGGAGAAGATCTCGCCGACGGTGGTGAAGTCGCTGCCCGCCACGGTGTGCGGGAAGGTGGTGACGTCCCGGTCGACCGGGTCGGCGGTGGTCGCCCGGCGCGGCTCGCTCTCCCCGGGCGCGACGTACGTGTGGTCGTAGTACGCCATCAGCACGTCCCTGGCCGCCGTCAGGTTCGGCGCCCAGTACTGCGCCTGCCCGTTCGGGCCCATCACCCGGTCGTAGCCGCCGATGCCGAAATTGTCCTCGGCCGACACCCCACCGGAGAAGTCCAGCGACTGCTTGCCGGTGAGCACCATCGCGGCCTCCGGCGTCATCACCAGGATGCCCCGGGTGTGCATGAGCATCGTCGCCTCGGCGTTCCAGTACGGCTGGGCGCCCACGTTGATACCCGCGACCACGATGTTGATCTCGCCGCCGTCCTGGGTGAACTCGACGATCCGCTTGAGCGCCGCCGCCACCCAGTCCATGTTCTCGGTGCCCGACGTCATCGAGATCCGCGCGCCGGCCGACAGGGCGTACCACTCCAGCGGCACCCGGAGCCGCTCGGCGAGGTCCAGCGCGGCGATCACCCGACGGCACTCGGCCTCGGAGAGCGCGCCGAGCGACTTGGTCGGGTCGCCCAGCAGCACCACCCGGGTGACACCCTGCGGATGCCTCGGGGTCGGCGTGGTGACCACACCCGCGACGATCGCCGCCGTGTTGCGCCCCCGGGGCCGATCCACCGGCACCAGCGCGTGATTCTCGTCGAGGTCGTGCTCGACGAACTGGCCGAGCAGCCCGGTCAGCTCGTACGGGTAGACCGTGTTGCGGCTGCTGGCCCGCAGCACCTTCAGCCGGTAGTCGTCGAGCGGCTCGACTGGGTCCACCGGCGGCTCACCCATGGTCAGCTCGGCCCCGCCGGTGGCGTCGAATGCGATCCGTACCGCGATCTTGTTCAGTTCGCCGGTACGGCGGTCGCGCTGCCGCGCGATGAACAGGATCTCCTCCAGCCCCGCGCCGACCGTCGTCGGGCGGACCCGCCCGGCGATCATCTCCATCTCCTCCCGGGTCAGGTCGCTCGGCGGCCAGACGTAGATGACGATCCGGTTGGTGTTGAAACGGGTCTTGGACGGGCGACGGGTCTGCGCCCGGCGGATCGAGTCCAGACAGGTGGCGACGATGTCCTCGGCCGTGGGCAGGGCGACCAACCGGCCGTCGTGCTCCCGCAGCGCGGTCAGGTCACGCACCTGCGCGAACGCGACGAGCCGCTCGTCGGACGGGTTCTCCCGCGCGACGGCCTGGAAGAGGTAGACCTCCTCGTCCGACGACGGCAGCCGGGTCAGGTCGAACTTGCGCAGCCGCTCCAACTGCATCCGCTGCGCGATGTACGGGTGCAGGCCCCGGATCAGCCGCTCCTCGCTCATCCCCGTGCTCGACGGGCGGAACGTGAAGTGGTGGTGCATCACCGCGCCGCCGCGCCCGGCGACGGTGGTGGTGAGCCGGCGGACCTGCGCCGGCAGCGGGTGCGCGTTGACGACCTCCAGCAGCGCGGCGGCCATCGCGTCGAAGTCCTCCGGCTGGTTCTCCCAGCCGAGGTAGATGTCGGCGTCGACGGCGGAGCCGTCCCCGGCCAGCTCGGCGAGCCCGCGCAGCGCGTCGCCCAGCGCGTCGAACCGGACGGCGGCGGAGAGCAGGCTGGAGTCGGCCCGTTCGGCCACCACGAACGTGCAGTCCGCCACCCGGCGGGTCCGGACGTCGGCCAGGCCCTTGTTGCCGTAGTACCGCCGGGTCAGCACCTCAAGCATCACCGCGTTGTCGAGGTGGTCCCGCACGAGCCGCTGGCCGAGCACCCGAACCAGGGGTTCGGTGCTGCGGACCATCTCCGCGACCCGCTCGGCGCGGTCCGCCGCGTCCGGGTGCGCGTCCAGGTGACGCAGGTGCCGGCGGACGGAGGCGTACAGCCGGGCGCGGTTGCGCAGCAGCAGCGGCTGGGCGAACCAGGCGAACACCACCCCGCGCGCCAGGTCGGCGACGACCGGGAAACGCACCTGCGTCGCCGCCACCAGCCGCTCCAACGCGAGGCCGGCGGGCTCGCGCAGCACCGCGTCCGGCGGCGGCTCGCGCAGCCAGGCGCGCAGCAGGGTCGCGATGACCGTGGCGTCGGCGGACGCCCGCTGCTGGGCCAGGAAGATCCGGAACACGGCGGCCTCAAGGGCGGGGGAGCGGTCCAGCTCGGTGACGCCGTAGTGGCCGAGCGCCTTGGCCAGCCTGGCCTGGAAGTGCGCCGGCAGACCGGCCCGCTCGACGTCGAGGCTCTGCAGGTAGGTGTGGAAGTACTCGCGGGCGCTGGGGACGTGGCTGTCGCCGCTGACGTCCTCCCCGGTCAGCCGGTTGCGGCTGAGTTCGGCGAGGTCGGCGAAGACGTCGACGAGATCGATCTCCTCGGCCAGCAGGCGGTGGCCGTCCTCGATGGCGGCCCGCCGCGCGGCGAGGTACTCGTCGAGCACCCGGCCGTCGTCGTGCGGGTCCACGTCGAAGCCCAGCAGCAGGCCACGGAGGTCCTCCTGGCCGCGCCGGGACCGCTCGATCGCCGGGGCCTGGTCGGGCGCGGCGGGCAGGTCCAGGGCGACCGGTGCGGCGGCCTCGGCACCCGGGGCGTCGTCGGCGTCGTCGCCGAGCGGCTCCAACCGCAGCAGCGCCGCGCCGGCC
Source organism: Micromonospora cynarisoli (assembly GCF_030518815.1). Classification (NCBI taxonomy): domain Bacteria; kingdom Bacillati; phylum Actinomycetota; class Actinomycetes; order Micromonosporales; family Micromonosporaceae; genus Micromonospora; species Micromonospora cynarisoli. Next base: position 6,842,338 of record NZ_CP130426.1, read on the forward strand.
TCCACCTGGCTGCCGACGGAGACGCCGCACTCCCTGAGTCGGGCCCGGAACGGTGCCCGCAGCACCGTCTCCATCTTCATCGCCTCCAGCACCAGCACCGGTGCGCCCGCCTCGACCTCGGCACCCACCTCCACCGGGGTGGCGACGACCAGCGCGGGCATCGGCGAACGGACCACGCCGCCCTCGTCGCGGCCGACCCGGTGGGTCACGCCGTCCACCTCGACCAGGTGGATCGCGCCGTGGGTGCCGGTGAGCAGCCGGTACCGGGCACCGTTGACGGCGATCTGCCCGGTGTGCCTGTCGAACCGGTCCAGCTCGACGTCGGCGGTGTGCACGTCGCCGCCGGCCTCGATGCCGACCCGGAACCGGTGCGCGCCGACCCGGGCCACCCGCATCCGGTAGCCGACGCCGCGCAGCTTGAGGTCCAGCGGCCGGCCGCTGGCGTGCTGCACCTGGGGCCGTCCGCCGAACGCCGTCGACAGCAGCCGCTGCTGCTCGGCCTGCTCCTGTTCCTCGTACGCCTCGATCGCGGCGGCGGCGAGCGCGACGGCGGAGTGCCGGTGCGACACGAGCCGACCCTCGGCGCGTACCCGGTCGATCCAGCCGGTGTCGGCGCTGGCGTCGATGACCTCGGGCTGGTCGAGCAGGTCGAGCACGAAGCTCTTGTTCGTCGCGCCACCCTCGATGATCACCGTGGTCTCGGCCATCGCCCGGCGCAGCCGGCCGAGCGCCTCGTCCCGGTCCCGCCCGTACGCGATGATCTTCGCGATCATCGAGTCGAAGTCGGCCGGGATGGTGTCGCCCTCGCTGACCCCGGTGTCGACCCGGATGCCGGGACCGGCGGGCAGGTCCAGCCGGGCGATCCGGCCCGGGGCGGGGGCGAAGTCACGGTCCGGGTCCTCGGCGTTGAGCCGGGCCTCGATGGCGTGCCCGCGCTCCACCGGCGGCACACCGTCGAGCCGGCCGCCCGCCGCGACGTGCAACTGCGCCTTGACCAGGTCGAACCCGGTGGTCAGCTCGGTGATCGGGTGCTCCACCTGGAGCCGGGTGTTGACCTCCAGGAAGGCGAACAGCCGGTCACCCGGGTGGTAGAGGAACTCGACGGTCGCCGCGCCCCGGTAGCCGACCGCGACGGCCAGCCGCTCGGCCGAGGACTTGAGTTCGGCCGTCTGCTCCGGGCCGAGCACCGGCGAGGCCGACTCCTCGATGACCTTCTGGTTGCGCCGCTGCACCGAGCAGTCCCGTACGCCGAGCGCCCAGGCGGTGCCCTGACCGTCCGCGATCACCTGCACCTCGACGTGCCGGGCACCGGTGACCAGGCGCTCCAGGAACACGATCCCGCTGCCGAAGGCGCGGGCCGCCTCCTGGCTGGTGCGCTGGTAGGCGTCGGCCAACTCGGCGTCGCTGGTGACCACGCGAATGCCCCGCCCGCCACCGCCCGCGGTCGCCTTGAGCATCAGCGGGTAGCCGATCTCGGCGGCGGCGGCGATCGCGGCCTCCAGGGTCTCCACCGCGCCCCGGCTCCACGGCGCGACCGGCACGCCTACCTCCTCGGCGATCAGCTTCGCGCCGATCTTGTCGCCGAGCTTGCGCATCGCGTCCGGGCTCGGCCCGACGAAGGTGATGCCGATCTTCTCGCACAGCTCCGCGAAGGCCGGGTCCTCGGCGACGAAACCCCACCCGACCCACGCCGCGTCGGCCCCGGTCTCGACCAGGGCATGTTCCAGCTTCTTCAGGTCGAGATACGGCCGGGCGGACGCCGGACCCAGGTCGTAGGCGATGTCGGCCTCGCGGACGAAGGTCGCGGTGCGGTCGACGTCGGTATAGAGGGCCACCGTCTCGATGGGAGTGTCGGTCTGCGCGGCCAGCTCTCGGACCGCGTGAATGAGGCGCATCGCGGCCTCACCCCGGTTGACGATGGCGACACGGCTGAACACCCGACCGACTCCTCCGGTAGATCCACGAGTACGCGCCGCAAGGCATCGACCCCCGACAGCGATCACCCTTCCGGGTGCCGGCCGGTAGCGCCATGTCGTAATCACCGAACCCTGAGCGGTGACCGTTGTAGGAACCCCACAAAAGTTTTTGGTCTTCCCGACCGTGTCGGCGGGTGCCGCAGCGCCCGCCGCAGGTCGCGGGGTCAGGCGTCCGCGCGGAGGTGCTCCTGCGCCCAGGCGCTGAAACTGGTGAGCGGGAGGCCGAGTTCCCGCGCGTACCGTGGGCGGGCCGGCTGGGGGACCGCGTTCATCCACTCGTGGGTGGCGCCCATCGCGGGCATGCCGGCGGCGAGGGCCTCCCGCTCGGTCATCTGCGGCGCGGCCAGCCGGACGTCCAGCGCCCGGGACAGGACCTCGGCGATCTCGGTCATCGACAGGTGGTCGCTGGCCAGTTCCAGTTCGATCCGGTCGAAGCGTTCCGGGTCGGTGAGGGCGGCGGCGGCCGCCCGCCCGATGTCGTCCGTCGCGACCAGCGCCAGCCGGGTCTCCGGGCGCAGGACGCTGACCAGCCCGCCCTCGACGCCACGCGGAAACAGGAAGGCCATCGACGGCAGGAAGTTGTCCATGAAGAAGCCCGGCTTGAGCAGCGTCCAGTGCCGGAAGCCGGCCGTGCGTACCCGGTCCTGGATCGCGCTCTTGGCGTCCAGGGTGGGCGCCATCGAGGCCCAGCGCCCCTCGGCCCAACCGGCCGCCTCGACGTGTTGACCGGCACCGGTGACGGAGGTGTGCACGAACTGCGGCACCCCGGCCGCCCGTGCGCCCTCGATCAGGTTGACGCCCTGGGTCACCTCGCCGTCGAAGTCGAAGCCCGCCGCGCCCAGCGGGGGCATCTGCACGGAGAAGACGGCGCGGGCCCCCTCGGCGGCCCGGACCACCGACTCGCGGTCGAGCAGATCGCCGGTGACCAGCTCGACGCCGAGGGCGGCGACGGCGCGGGCGCGGTCGGTCGCCGGGTCGCGGACCAGTGCGCGGACGGGGACCCCGGCCGCGCGCAGGGCGCGGACGGTGGCCCCGCCCTGCCGACCGGTGGCACCGGTGACCAGGACGGGGGCGGTGGCTGTGGACATGACACTCCTCCGATTAAACGGCGGGGCCCGCCGTTTTCCGTCGGGTACGATACGGCGGGCCCCGCCACTTATCAAGGTCGGAGAGGACGTCATGGCCGACGGCCAGCGCGCCGACGCCCGGCGCAACTACTCGCGCATCCTCGCCGTGGCCGAGCGGGAGGTGGCGGTGCACGGTGCCGGTGCGTCCCTGGAACAGATCGCCCGCACCGCGGGAGTCGGCTCGGCGACCGTGCGCCGTCACTTCCCCACCCGCCGGGCACTGCTGGAAGCGGTCTCCCGGGAACGGGTCGAGGCCCTGCGGGTCCGCGCCGAGGAACTGACCGGCCGGGGCGACAGCCGGGCGGCACTCCTGGAATGGCTAGGTGACGTCGTCGTCTACTCCGTCGCCGCCCGGGGGCTGGCCGCCGCGTTGGCCTACGACGGCGCGCCGGCCGACCCGGTGCACGAGAACAGTTGCTCGGCGACGTTGGAGGCGGCGGCGGCCCCGCTGCTGCGCCGCGCCGTCCAGGACGGAGCCTTCGCGACGGACGTCACCGTCGGGGATCTGATCACGCTGATCGTCGGCATCGTGCTCGCCACCGAGCACCATCCCGACCCGGCCGCCCGGGCGGACCGGCTGTTCCGGATGGCCGTGGCGGGACTCAGCCCGCCGGGCTGAACCCCGTCGACGACCCGGCGACCCGGCACGCGCGGAGAGCCGGCAGGCCACCGGCCGAGGAGCAGGCCGGGTGACCGACGGCGGGCCGGTCGGCGCGTGGTGGTACGGCGGCGCGCGGTGACCCGCCGCGTCAGTGACCGGACGGTCCGGCGGCTGCCGCGGCGGCGACCTCGCGGCGGCGGACCACCGCGACCAGCGCCGTGCCGACGGTCAACAGCGCGCCGGCCACGACCAGCGCCACCGCCCCGTTCACCCGCAACGTCAGCACCGCCGAGACGAACGCGCCCAGGCCCATCGTGGTGATCGCCCCGAACCGGCGGAGCCAGGCCGTGCCCGGACCACCGGCGGCCCGGCTGTCGGTGGAGAGGTTCACCATGGTCATGGTCACCACCACCGTCGACAGGTCCCGGATGCCGATGTGCTTGACCGCCGCGGCCTGCGCGCCGAGCACCAGGGCGAGCAGGCCGGTGACGACGAGCATCGCGCCGTGCGCCGGCGGGCCGGTGACGAGCCAGAACCCGGCCAGGGCGAGCGACAGCACGCTTCCCCCGACCAGGATGGCCAGCCCGGCGGCGGGCAGCGCCGCCGGCCCCGACGCGCCCCGGGTCAGCCGGGCGGCGAGCACCGCGCCGAGCATGAACGTCAGCAACGCCACCAGGTTGTTGAGCACCGGCAGGCCGGACACCCCGGCCAGCCCGAACCCGATGAAGAGCACGTTGCCTGTCATGTTGCCGGTGAAGACCCGGTCCAGGGCGAGATAGCTGACCCCGTCGACCGCCCCGGTCGCCGCGGTCAGCACCAGCAGCGGCACCTCGTAGCTCTTCGTCATGGCCCTTCCGATGATCGTTTCCGGCCGGCAGTCTACCCATGACCTGCGGGAACGTCCCGGGTGGGCGGGACACCGGCCCCTGGCGGCCGGGACGCCGGGGCCCGTTGACTGACCCCATGACCGAGCTGCCGGACCACTTCCCCGCCCACGTCAAGGGTTCCTACGTCAACTGCGACCAGTACGCCCGCGAGGCGCGGCTCACCCCGCCCCCGGACCACATCCCGGCCCACGTGAAGAACTCCTACGTCAACTGCGAGGAGTACGCCCGGGAGAACCGACTCACCCCGCCGCCGGCCGCCGAGCACTTCCCCGAGCACGTGAAGAACTCGTACCCGACCTGCCAGGAGGCGGTCCGCCCGCCCCGGCTCACCCTCGTGCCGGCGGCCGGGGCATGACCACCGTCGTCCCGCCCCGGCTCGACCCCGCCTGGCGGGAGTGGCTGGTCGAGAACCTCGCCATGGGCGCGTCGGTGGAGCAGGCCCGGGCCGCCGCCGTCGCCGGGTCCGCCGACCCGCAGGCCGTCGACGCCGAGCTGCGGGAACTGGCCGACCATCCGTACTTCGCGGTGTGCCGGCGGCTCGCGCTGCGCTACGACTGGCTGGAGTCGGTGCTCGACACGTACCGGACGCTGCGCGACAGCGACGGCGGGCGGACGCTGGAGCGGCGCGCGGACCTCGACCCCGGGGAGTTCTTCTCCCGCTACTACTTCGGCAACCGGCCGGTCGTGCTGGACGGCCTGATGGCCGACTGGCCCGCCCTCGGCTGGACGCTGGACGGGCTGGCGGCGGCCTGCGGCGACGCCGTGGTCGAGGTGATGACCGGCCGGGACGCCAACCCGGACCACGCCTGGCAGTACGACAGGCACCGCACCAGCATGCCGTTCCGCGAGTACCTGGCGCTGCTCGGCTCGGGCCGGCGTACCAACGACTACTACATGGTGCCGCGCAACGAGAACTGGTCAGGCGCGCTGCGCCCGCTCGCCGCCGACATCCGCGCCCCGGAGGGGATCGTGGACCCGTCCGGGCTCGGTCACCTGCTGCTCGGGCCGGCCGGCACGGTGACCCCGCTGCACGTGGACAACAGTTCGGTGCTGCTCGGTCAGGTGCTCGGCCGCAAGCACGTCCGGCTGGTCCCCTCGTACGAGCGGCACCTGGTCTATCCGCGCGGCGGCACGTTCAGCGCGGTCGACGCGGCGGACCCGGACCTCACCCGGCACCCCCGGTACGCCGAGGCGACGGTGCTCGACGTCGTGCTGGAACCGGGACAGCTGCTGTTCGTGCCGGTGGGCTGGTGGCACTGGGTGCAGGCGTTGGAGGTCAGCGCCACGGTCAGCTTCCACCACTTCCGCGTTCCGGGGCAGAACCACAAGATGGCCACGCCGCCCGCGGCCGGACCGGACCGGTGACCACCGGCAGCCCTGCCGTCCCTTGCCGACATGCATTATCGTCGATCGCACTGTGGGGTGATCCGGCGCGCCGGATCTGAATGAAGGTGGCGACTTTGCGTTATGCCGATGGGCCGGGCGTGACCTACGAGGTCCACGTCGAGGCAATCCCATCCCGGGTCTGGGAACTGGTGACCGACATTCACCTCCCGGCCCGGTTGAGTCCCGAGTTGCAGCGGGTCGAGTGGTTCGACGGTGCCGACGAGCTGGCCAAGGGGGCCAGCTTCCTCGGGTACAACAGCCATCCGCGCATCGGGGAGTGGCGCACCGCCTCCTACGTCACCGATCTGGACCAGGAACGCGTCTTCGGGTGGGTCGTCACGGACGTGGACGGCGCGTTCGCCGGCCCGGACGGCGTCGGCCGGGCCGACGTGTCGTCTCCGGCGGCCACCTGGCGGTTCGAGCTGGAACCGGAGGGGGCCGGCACCCGGCTGCGGCAGACGGTCCGGGTCGGTCCGGGCCGTTCCGGGCTCAGCCTCGTGATCGACCAGGCCCCCGAGCACGAGGAGCAGATCGTCGAGTCGAGGCTCGGCCAACTCCGCTCCCACATCGAGTCGGTGCTCGACGGCATCAAGGCCCTCGCCGAAAACCGCACCCCCTGACCCCCAACCCCAACCCCCTCTCCGTCCCCACGCTCCCCGCCGCAAGCGCCCCGGTGATCAAGAGGAATGCGTCAGGAACCGACCACCGGCTGACCTATTTCTCTTGATCACCGGGGGCCGGCGGGGTGGCTGCCGGGGTTCGGTGGGGGTGTTGCGACGTGGCGGGGTGGTGGGGGAGGGGCGCGGGATTAGGGTGTTGCGGTGGATCACGAGGACCGAATCGCGCTCTTTCTCGACTACGAGAACCTGGCCCTGGGGGCCCGGGAACACCATGGCGGGCGGGCGTTCGACTTCCGTCCGATCGCCGACGCCCTCGCCGAACGGGGGCGGGTGGTGGTCCGCCGGGCGTACGCGGACTGGTCGTACTTCGACGAGGACCGCCGGATGCTCACCCGCTCGCACGTCGAGCTGATCGAGATCCCGCAGCGGATGGGGGCGTCCCGCAAGAACGCCGCCGACATCAAGATGGCCGTCGACGCGGTCGAGCTGGCATTCGAGCGCGGCTACATCTCCACCTTCGTCATCTGCACCGGGGACAGCGACTTCACCCCGCTGGTGCACAAGCTGCGTGAACTCAACAAGCGGGTGATCGGGGTCGGGGTGGAGAAGTCCACCTCGGCCCTGCTCCCACCCGCCTGCGACGAGTTCCTCTACTACGACCGGCTGGAGGGCGTCGACCTGCCACCCGTACGGGGCCGGCGCGGTCGCCCGGCCAAGCAGGCCGAACCGCAGCAGCCGGAGCCGACGGCGGTGGAGCCGACGCCGGAGCAGCCCGAGCCTTCGCCGGCCGCCGAGGAGCCGGTGCGCGACGCCGAGGCGCTCGCGGTGCTGGTCGCGCAGACCGTCGCCGGCCTCCAGGGCAGCTCGGAGGGGGAGGTGACCGCCTCCCGGCTCAAGCGCACCCTGCTGCGCAAGGACCCCACGTTCAGCGAGTCCGACTACGGGTTCCGCACCTTCGGTGAGCTGCTGCGCCACCTCGCCGGGCACAACGTCGTCGAGCTGGCCGAGGGGCCGGCCAAGGGCGACCCGGAGGTGTCCCTGCCCGAGCACGGCGACCAGGAGGTGGCCTTCGCGCTGCTGCGTACGGTGGTGGCGGAACTGGCCGCGGCGGGTGGCCCGGTGGCGCTCTCCGGACTCAAGAACCAGCTCCGCCGGGCCCGCCCCGAGTTCAGCGAGAAGAAGCTCGGCTACCGCAGTTTCCTCCAGTTCGCTAAGGCCGCCGCCACCGCCGGTGAGGTCACGTTGGCCTGGAGCCCGGAGGCCGACGACTACCTGCTCACGCCCCGGCAGGGGTGACCGGGCGGGGCCGGCGACGGGCCTCGACGAATTCGTGACTCACGTTCCGCGGCCGATTTGCTATACGGTCGGTGAATGATGGTCGAGGAGCACTGGTGGAACGGTGACCCGAGCCCACGCGGGCGGCGGGACGTCTACATCCGTACCGACGGGGAGGCCTGGGAGGTCCAGGCGCAGATCGGCGGGGCGTCGGGTCGCTCCCGCGTGCAGCAGTGCCCGAGTCGGGCGGCGGCGGTCATCCTGGCCGACGCCTGGCGCGGCAGCAATCCTTCCTGGCGCGGGCTGCACCGCTGATCGGTCCGGGCGCCGGCGGGCGGTCCGCACCGCGTCCCGCCCGCCCCGCCCTTCGGCCGTCTCGGCCGGGCACCCCGCAGCAGACCTCCGAGCCGGCTGGCACGCAACGATGCTGATCACGTAGCGTAGTTTTCCTCTCACTGTCCGGTCGGCGGGGCCCTGAGCAGGGCGGGCTTACTGGCAACATTCTTGACAGAAGTGCCGGATATCGACATCCTTCGTGGAGAGCGCTCTCCCCGGCGTGCTCCCCACCCCCCGATGTCGCCCCAAGGAGCCTCCCGTGCCCGGAGCCCGAGCCGTTCCCCGGCCCCGATCCCTCGCCCGCGCGGCGGTCGCCCTCGTCACCCTCGCCGCCGCCCTCGTCCTGCCCGCCCAGGCCCAGCCCGCCTCGGCCGCCATCGGCGGCATCACCTGGCAGGACGAGTTCAACGCCGCCGCCGGCACCCCCGTCGACCAGAACCGATGGCGCTTCGACATCGGCGGCGGTGGCTGGGGCAACAACGAACGGCAGTACTACACCAACAGCACCAGCAACGCCGTCCACGACGGACAGGGCAACCTGGTCATCACCGCGCGCAAGGAGAACCCGGCCAACTACCAGTGCCACTACGGCAGGTGCGAGTACACCTCGGCGCGGCTGCTCACCGCCGCCACCTTCACCCAGGCGTACGGCCGGTTCGAGGCCCGGATCAAGATCCCCCGGGGTCAGGGCATCTGGCCGGCGTTCTGGATGCTCGGCAACGACATGGGCAGCGCCGGCTGGCCCGCCGCCGGTGAGATCGACATCATGGAGAACATCGGCCGGGAGCCCAACACCGTCTACGGCACCGTGCACGGCCCCGGCTACTCCGGCGGGGGCGGCATCACCGGCAGCCGTACCATCGGCCAACCCCTCGCCGACGGCTTCCACACCTACCGGGTGGACTGGGAGCCCAACCTGATCGTCTGGTACCTCGACGGCGTCGAGTACCACCGCGTCGACCCGTCCCGGCTCGGCGGCAACCGCTGGGTCTACGACCACCCGTTCTTCATGATCCTCAACGTGGCGGTGGGCGGCAACTGGCCCGGATACCCCGACGGCTCCACCCAGTTCCCCCAGCAGATGCTCGTGGACTACGTCCGGGTATCCAGCTACGTCCCCGGCGGCGGTAACCCGCAGCCCGGCACCACCAGGCTGCGCGGCACGCAGAGCGGCAGGTGCATCGACATCCCGAGCGCCAACCCGGTCGACGGCGCGAAACTCCAGATCTGGGACTGCAACACCACCGCCGCCCAGGCGTGGACCTTCGCCAGCGACGGCACCGTCCGCGCGATGGGCAAGTGCATGGACCCGGCCTGGGCCGGCACCGCCAACGGCACCGAGGTCAACCTGGTCACCTGCAACGGCAACCCGGCCCAACGGTTCACCCTCAACGGCGCCGGGGACCTGGTCAACCTCAGCGCCAACCGGTGCGTCGACGTCCGCGACCAGAACCCCAACAACGGCGGCAAACTGCACCTGTGGGACTGCCTAGGCGTCGGCAGCCAGAAGTGGTCCCGCTTCTGACCGCGACCCGGCGGTGATCCCGCGACGGATGGCCCCTCAGCGTGTGCTGAGGGGCCATCCGTCGTTCCGCCGTGTGGCCGCAGCCGCAACCGGCGACCCCAGCCGCAGCCGGGGTGCCCCGGTGGGCGGTGACCGGGGGTCGAGGTTGGACGGTCGCGGGCTAGGGGGCGCTCTGGGGGCGGTAGGGGGTTAGTGGTGCGCCGGGCCGCCGTAGGGTCATCGCGAACAACCAACAATGCCTGAAGAAGCTCTCTGTTTCGACAATTGCCACCGTGCTGACCCGTGCGTCGATATTGGCCCGGGTCTGCCCGGCTGGGCTAGTGGCGGGAGACGTAGATGGAGAACGAGGAGAAGCTTCTCGGGTATCTGAAGCGGGCCACCACCGATCTGCGTGAGGCCCGCCGGCAGCTGCGCCAAGCCGAGCGGCGGGAGTACGACCCGATCGCCATCGTCGGTATGAGCTGCCGCTTCCCGGGTGGTGTGGATGGTCCGTCGGCGCTGTGGCAACTCCTCGCCGACGGGACCGACGCCGTCTCCGACTTCCCCGACGACCGGGGCTGGAACGTCGAGGAAATCTACGACCCCGACGATTCCAAGCCCGGCAAGACGTACGCGCGGACCGGTGGGTTCCTTTCCGACGCCGCACTTTTCGATGCCGATTTCTTCGGCATTTCCCCCCGCGAGGCCCTCGCCATGGACCCGCAGCAGCGGCTGTTGCTGGAGGCGTCCTGGGAGGCGTTCGAATCGGCCGGCATCGACCCGACGTCGGCGCGTGGCAGCCGTACCGGGGTGTTCGCCGGGCTGATGTACCTCGACTATTCGAGCCGGCTGCCGGTGATCCCCGCCGAGTTGGAGGGCTTCATCGGCAACGGCAACACCGGCAGCATCTTCACCGGCCGGGTCGCCTACGTGCTGGGTCTCGAAGGCCCGGCGATCACCGTGGACACCGCCTGCTCGTCGTCGCTGGTCGCGCTGCACCTGGCGATCCAGGCGCTGCGCCGCGAGGAGTGCACCATGGCGTTGGCCGGCGGGGTGACGGTGATGGCCACCCCGGAGACCTTCGTCGACTTCAGCCGGCAGCGGGGGCTGGCCGCCGACGGCCGGTGCAAGCCGTTCGCCGCCGCCGCCGACGGCACCGGCTGGGCCGAGGGCGTCGGGGTGCTGCTGGTCGAGCGGCTCAGCGACGCGCAGCGTCTCGGGCACCGGGTACTGGCCGTGGTCCGTGGCAGCGCGGTCAACCAGGACGGCGCGAGCAGCGGGCTCACCGCCCCCAACGGCCCGTCGCAACGCCGGGTCATCGCCGACGCCCTGGCCAATGCGCGGCTCACCGCCGACCAGGTGGACGTCGTCGAGGCGCACGGCACCGGCACCCGGCTCGGCGACCCGATCGAGGCGCAGGCACTGCTCGCCACCTACGGACGGGACCGGGAGCAGCCGCTCTGGCTGGGCTCGGTGAAGTCGAACATCGGGCACACCCAGGCTGCCGCCGGGGCCGCCGGAGTGATCAAGATGGTGTTGGCGATGCAGCACGGCATGCTGCCCCGCACCCTGCACATCGACCGGCCCACCCCCCACGTCGACTGGACGGCAGGCGACGTCCGGTTGCTCACCGACCCGGTCGCCTGGCCGGAGACCGGGCGCCCCCGCCGGGCGGCGGTGTCCTCGTTCGGGCTCAGCGGCACCAATGCCCACGTGGTGCTGGAACAGGCCCCACCGGCCGAGGCCGTCGAGCCGGACGACGGCACCGCACCGACGCCGGCCACCGAGCCGTCGGTGCTGCTCTGGCCGCTGTCGGCCCGGTCGGCGGACGCGCTGGCCGGACAGGCCACCCGGCTGGGCGCCTTCCTGACCGACGAGCGTCCGGTGGACGTCGGGTTCTCGCTGGGCGTCGGTCGGGCCGGGTTGGAGTTCCGTGGGGTGGCGGTCGGCCGGGAGGCCGCCGACCTGTCCGCCGGTTTGGAGGCCCTGGCCACGGGCACCGGCCTGTCGGGTCGGGCCACCAGCGGTTGTACGGCGGTGTTGTTCACGGGTCAGGGTGCGCAGCGGGTCGGGATGGGTCGTGAGTTGGCGGAAGCCTTCCCGGTGTTTTCGCAAACGTTGGACGAGGTGTGTGCCGCGTTCGGGTCGTTGCTCGACGGTGATCTGCGGGAGGTGATGTTCGCGGATCCGGATGGTGTGTTGGATCGGACGGGGTGGACGCAGCCGGCGTTGTTCGCGGTCGAGGTGGCGTTGTTCCGGTTGGCGGAGTCGTGGGGGTTGAAGCCGGATTTCGTGGCGGGTCATTCGATCGGTGAGTTGGCTGCCGCCCACGTGGCGGGGGTGTGGTCGTTGGGGGATGCCTGCCGGGTGGTGGCGGCGCGTGGTGGTCTGATGCAGGCGCTTCCGGCGGGTGGGGCGATGTTGGCGATCGCCGCTCCGCTGGCTGAGTTGGATCTGGGTGACGTGGATGTGGCGGCGGTGAATGGCCCTCGTGCGGTGGTGGTGTCGGGCACGGAGGAGCAGATTGCGGGGTTGGAGTCTCGTCTTGAGGTGAAGACGCGTCGGTTGCGGGTGTCGCATGCGTTCCACTCGCACCTGATGGATCCGATGCTCACCGAGTACGGGCGGGTCGTGGACGGCGTGACCGCGAATTCGGCGGGCATTCCGCTGGTGTCGACTGCGACAGGTGATCTCGCTACCGACGACGAGTTGGGTTCGGTCGGGTACTGGCGGGGTCAGGTGCGGGGGACGGTGCGGTTCGCCGAGGCGGTGGCTGCTCTCGCGGCGCGGGGTGTGACGCGGTTCGTGGAGATCGGGCCGGACAGTGTGCTGACCGCGATGGTGGCCGACTGTGTGGAGGACGCCACCGCCATCGCCCTCCAGCGGCGCAAACGCGAGCAGGCAGGTGCGGCGCAGCCGCACGACGACGGTCAGGTCGAGGCGTACGCCACCGGGATGGCGCAGGCGTGGATCAGCGGAATCACCCTCGACTGGGCTGTCGTGAACCCGGGTGGCCGGACCGTCGACCTGCCCACCTACGCCTTCCAGCACCGGCGGTACTGGCTCGACCTGCCCCCCGGCGTCGGTGACACCACCGGACTCGGCCAGCTACCCGCCGGACACCCGATGCTCGGAGCGGTAGTCGACCTGCCCGGCAACGGTGGCGTGGTGCTCACCGGCCGGCTCTCCCGCACCGTCCAGCCGTGGCTCGCCGACCACGCGGTCTTCGACACCGTCCTCGTCCCCGGCACCGGACTGGTCGAACTCGCCCTGCGTGCGGGCGACGAGGTCGGCTGTCCCGTGCTCGACGAGTTGACCATCAGCGCGCCGCTGGTGCTGCCGGCCGACGGCGGCCTGGCCCTGCGGGTGACCGTCGACGCCGCCGACGAGAGCGGCGCGCGTACGCTCGGCATTTGGAGCCGGGCCGACGACGCGGCCGACGACACCGACTGGACCCCGCACGCCGAAGGGGTCCTGGTCCGGCAGGCGGGGGCCGACCCGGCCGCCGCCGACCTCACCGAGTGGCCGCCCGCCGCCGCCGAACCCGTCGACCTCGACGGCCTCTACGACCGGCTGCGCGACCACGGCTACGGCTACGGGCCGGTGTTCCAGGGGTTGCGCGCGGTGTGGCGGCGCGGTGACGGCGACGCCGCGGAGGTCTGGGCCGAGGCCGCACTGCCCGAGGTGGCCGCCGCCGACGCGTCCCGGTTCCTGCTGCACCCGGCGCTGCTCGACGCAGCCCTGCACGCCAACCTGGTCGACGAGGGCGCGGGCGACACCCCGCTGCCGTTCTCCTGGCGCGGGGTCACCCTGCACGCCGCGCACGCCGCCACCCTGCGCATCCGGATCTCCCCGGCCACCGGTGACAAGCTGGCCGTCACCGTCGCCGACGGCCACGGCAACCCGGTCGCGACCATCGACCAGTTGGTCGTCCGCCCGGTCGCCGCCGACGCGCTCGACGCCGCCGCCCGCAGCCAGCACCGCCACCTGTACGAAGTCGACTGGCAGGCGGTCCCCGCCCCGGACGCCCCCACCGACAACTGGACCCTGCTCGACGTCGACGCGGAACTGCCCGAGGAGGCGCCCGACACCGTCGTGGTCACCCTCGACCCGTCCGGCACCCCGCCGGCCGCCGTGCACGAGGCGACCGCCCGCCTGCTGGGGCTGCTGCGCCGCTGGCTCACCCACCCGGGGTACGCCCACAGCACGCTGGCCCTGCTCACCCGGGACGCGACGGGTGCGGGTGACACCCCGGTCGACCCCGCCGCGGCGGCCCTGTGGGGGCTGGTCCGGGCGGCCGAGGCCGAACACCCCGGCCGGTTCGTCCTGGTCGACACCGACGACGGCGGCACCGACCACCTGACGGCGGCACTGGCCACCGGCGAACCCGAGGTGGCCGTCCGCGACGGTCAGCTGCTGGTGCCCCGGCTGACCCGGGTGGGCACCGACGTGCCCGCCGACAGCAGCGGGTGGCCCACCGACCGCACCGTCCTGATCACCGGTGGACTCGGCGGGCTGGGCAGCCTCGTCGCCCGACACCTGGTCACCCGGCACGGCGTACGCCGGCTGCTGCTGACCGGGCGCGGTGGCGCGGCCACCCCCGGCGCGACGGAACTGGTCGCGGACCTCACCGCCGCCGGCGCGGACGTGACGGTCGCCGCCTGCGACGTCGCCGACCGGGACGCGGTTGCCGCCCTGCTCGCCGACCATCGGGTCGGCGCGGTGGTGCACGCCGCCGGCACCGCCGAGAACGCGCTGGTCGACGCCCTCACCCCCGAGCAACTGCACCGGGTGCTGCGGCCCAAGGTGGACGCCGCCTGGCACCTGCACGACCTCACCCGCGACCACGACCTGACCGCCTTCGTGCTGGTCTCCTCGTCGGCGGGCTGGGTGGCCGGGGCCGGGCAGGGCAACTACGCGGCCGCGAACCTCTTCCTCGACGCGCTCGCCCAACGCCGCCGCGCCGACGGGCTGCCCGCCACCTCGCTGGCCTACGGCCTCTGGGCCACCGGCACCGGGATGGGCGGTCACCTCGACGACGCCGACCTGCACCGGATGCGCCGGCTCGGAATGCCCGCGATGAGCACCGACGAGGGGCTGGCGTTGTTCGACGCGGCCGTCGCCGCCGGGCGGGCCACGACCGTACCGGTGCGGCTCGACCTGGACGCGTTGCGGCGGCGCACCGACGCGCTGCCCGCCGTGCTGCGCGGCCTGGTCCGCACCCCGGCCCGGCCGACCGCCGTCGGCGCGGGCACCGCGGCCGGCGGCCCGCCGCTGGCCCAGCGGCTCGCCGGCCTCTCCGACGTCGACCGGGACACCCTGCTGCTCGACCTGGTCCGCACGCACGCCGCCGCCGTGCTCGGCTTCCCCGGCCCGGCCTCGGTGGAACCCGGCCGCGCGTTCAAGGACCTCGGCTTCGACTCCCTCGCCGCCGTCGAGTTCCGCAACGTGCTCAGCACCGTCACCGGGCTGCGACTGCCCGCCACCCTCGTCTTCGACCACCCGGAACCCACCGCCCTGGCCCGCGCGCTCAAGGCCGACCTGGTGGTGCCCGACGCCGATCCGGCCGGTGCGGTGCTCGCCGACCTCGACCGGCTGGAGAAGGCCCTGACCGAGGTGCCCGGCACGGAACACGCCCGGCTCACCGCCCGGCTGGAGGCGGTGCTGCGCGGCTGGCAGGACCGCACCGGCCGCCCCGACGACGACACCCCGCACGACTACGAGTCCGCCACCGACGAGGAACTGTTCGACGTGCTGGAGAACGAGCTCGGCCTCTCCTGACGGCAGTCTCCGACGAACCTCCGGCGCGGGAAAGATTGGTGTGAACGATGGCGAACGACGACAAGCTCCGGACCTTCCTCAAGCGCGCTACCGCTGAACTGCAACAGGCCAACCGGCGGCTGCGTGAGGTGGAGAGCCGGGACCAGGAGCCGATCGCGATCGTCGGCATGGGCTGCCGCTACCCCGGCGGGGTCCGGTCGCCGGAGGACCTGTGGCGACTCGTCGCCGACGGCACCGACGCCATCTCCGGCTTCCCCACCGACCGGGGCTGGGACGTCGACGGCATCTACGACCCGGAACCCGGCAAGCCCGGCAAGAGCTACACCCGGCACGGTGGTTTCCTCTACGACGCCGCCGACTTCGACCCGGGGTTCTTCGGGATGAGCCCCCGGGAGGCGGTGGAGACGGACCCGCAGCAGCGGCTGCTGCTGGAGGCGTCCTGGGAGGCGTTCGAGCACGGCGGCATCGACCCGGCCGCCCTCAAGGGCACCGCCACCGGGGTGTTCGTCGGCGTGATGCACCACGACTACGTCGACAGCACCACCTCCGGCAGCCTCGTCTCCGGGCGGGTCGCCTACAACCTCGGCCTGGAGGGGCCGGCGATCACCGTCGACACCGCCTGCTCGTCGTCGTCGGTGGCGATGCACCTGGCCTGCCAGTCGCTGCGCAAGGAGGAGTGCGGGCTGGCCCTGGCCGGCGGGGTCGCCGTGATGGCCACCCCGCAGCTCTTCGTCGAGTTCAGCAAGCAACGCGCGCTGTCCCCGGACGGCAGGTGCCGCTCCTTCGGTGACGGCGCGGACGGCGCGGCCTGGTCCGAGGGGGTCGGGGTGCTGGTGCTGGAGCGGCTCTCCGACGCGCAGCGCAACGGGCACCGCGTCTACGGGCTGATCCGGGGTTCGGCGGTGAACCAGGACGGTGCCAGCAACGGGTTGACCGCGCCGAACGGGCCGGCCCAGCAGCGGGTGATCCGGGCGGCGCTGGCCAACGCCCGGCTCTCCGTCGCCGACGTGGACGCCGTCGAGGCGCACGGCACCGGCACCACCCTCGGTGACCCGATCGAGGCGCAGGCGGTCCTCGCCACCTACGGCCGGGACCGGGAGACGCCGCTCTTCCTCGGCTCGATCAAGTCCAACATCGGGCACGCCCAGGCCGCCGCCGGCGTCGCCAGCGTGATCAAGATGGTGATGGCGATGCGGCACGGCACGCTGCCGCGCACGCTGCACGCCGAGACGCCGTCGCGGCAGGTCGACTGGACTGCCGGGGACGTCCGGCTGCTGACCGAGGCGGTCGACTGGCCGGCGGTGGACCGGCCCCGCCGGGCGGGCGTGTCGTCGTTCGGCATCAGCGGCACCAACGTGCACCTCATCGTCGAGCAGGCCCCGCCCGTCGAGGCCGCCCCGCCGGGGCCGACCCCGCCGGTCGTCCTCTGGCCGGTGTCGGGGCGTTCCCGCGAGGGGATGGCTCGCCAGGCCGCCCGGATCGCCGGGTTCGCCGCCGACACCGACGAGCGTCAGGTGGACGTCGGGTTCTCGCTGGGTGTCGGTCGGGCCGGGTTGGAGTTCCGTGGGGTGGCGGTCGGCCGGGAGGCCGCCGAGCTGTCCGCCGGCCTCGACGCCCTGTCCGCCGGTGGTGGCCCGTCGGGTCGGATCACCACCGGTCGTACGGCGGTGTTGTTCACGGGTCAGGGTGCGCAGCGGGTCGGGATGGGTCGTGAGCTGGCGGAAGCGTTCCCGGTGTTCGCGCAGGCGTTGGACGAGGTGTGTGCGGCGTTCGCCCCGTTGCTGGGTGGTGACCTGCGGGAGGTGATGTTCGCCGATCCGGATGGTGTGTTGGATCAGACGGGGTGGACGCAGCCGGCGTTGTTCGCGGTCGAGGTGGCGTTGTTCCGGTTGGCGGAGTCGTGGGGGTTGAAGCCGGATTTCGTGGCGGGTCATTCGATCGGTGAGTTGGCCGCCGCGCACGTGGCGGGGGTGTGGTCGTTGGGGGATGCCTGCCGGGTGGTGGCGGCGCGTGGTGGTCTGATGCAGGCGCTTCCGGCGGGTGGGGCGATGCTGGCCATCGCCGCGCCCCTGGACGAGCTGGACCTCGGTGACATCGACGTGGCGGCGGTGAACGGTCCCCGGGCGGTCGTCGTGTCCGGTACCGAGGAGCAGGTCGCGGGGTTGGAGTCTCGTCTTGAGGTGAAGACCCGCCGCCTGCGGGTGTCGCACGCCTTCCACTCGCACCTGATGGACCCGATGCTCACCGAGTACGGGCAGGTGGTCGACGGGGTGACCGCGAATCCGGCGGGCATCCCGCTGGTGTCGACCGCGACCGGCGACCTCGCCACCGACGACGAGTTGGGTTCGGTCGGCTACTGGCAGGGCCAGGTGCGGGGCACCGTCCGGTTCGCCGACGCCGTCGCTGCCCTGGCGGCCCGTGGGGTGACCCGGTTCGTGGAGATCGGGCCGGACAGTGTGCTCACCGCGATGGTGGCCGAGTGCGTGCAGGACGTTGCGGCGATCGCGTTGCAGCGGCGGGACCGGGAACAGGTCGCCGCGTACGCCACCGGGATGGCGCAGGCGTGGATCAGCGGCGTCGACCTCGACTGGACGGCCGTGCACCCGGGGGCGCGGCAGGTCGAGCTGCCCAGCTACGCCTTCGCCCGTCAGCGGTACTGGCTGGCCGCCCCCACCGCCGCACCGACCACCGTCACCGACGACTGGCGCTACCGGGTCGTGTGGCGGGCCACCGACCTGCCCACCGGGCCGGAACTCATCGGCGACTGGTGGCTCGTCACCCCGGAGACGCTCACCGACGACCCCCGGGTCACCGCCGTGGCCGACGCGCTCGCCACCCGGGGCGCCACCGTCACCCGGCTCACCGGCACCGACCCGCTCGCCGGCCGCGGCACCCCCACCGGGATCGTGTCCCTGCTCGGCCTCGACGACACCCCTGACCCGTACGATGCCGGGCTGTCCGCCGGGGTCACCGGCACCGTACGACTGGTGCAGGCCCTCGCCGCCGCCGACGTCACCGGCCGGCTCTGGTGCCTCACCACCGGCGGCGTCGCCGTCGACAGGTACGAGGACCTGCCGCACGCCGCGCAGGCCGGCCTCTGGGGCCTCGGCACGGTGCTCTCCCTCGACTACCCCGGCTGGTGGGGTGGCCTGGTCGACCTGCCCGCCGACTGGACACCCGACACCCCCGACCGGCTCGTCGACGTGCTCGCCGACGGCGGCGAGGACCAGGTGGCCCTGCGTGACGCCGGGGTGCTGGCCCGCCGGATGGTGCGCTGGCCCGTCGCCGGCAGCCCCGAACGACGCTTCCGGCCCACCGGCACGGTGCTGGTCACCGGCGGCACCGGCGGCATCGGCGCGCACCTCACCGAATGGCTCCTCGACCAGGGGGCCGAGCGGGTGGTGCTGGCCAGCCGGCGCGGACCCGCCGCCCCCGGGGCCGCCGCCCTGGCCGCCAGGCTGCCCGGCGTCGAGGTCGTCGCCTGCGACGTCGCCGACCGGGACGCGGTCGCCGCGCTGCTCGACGGGATCGGCGACGAGCTGACCGCCGTCTTCCACGCCGCCGGGGTGCTCTACGATCCGGCCCCGCTCGGCGAAACCAGCCTCGACGACTTCGCCGCCGTGTGCCGGGCCAAGGTGCTCGGCGCGACCCACCTCGACGCGCTGCTCGGCGACCGGCCGCTGGACGCGTTCGTGCTGTTCGCCTCCGGCGCGGCCGTCTGGGGCAGCGCCGGGCAGGCCGCCTACGGCACCGGCAACGCCTGGCTGGACGCGCTGGCCCACCAGCGCCGCCGTCGGGGCCGTACCGCCACCTCGGTCGCCTGGGGCACCTGGGGCGGCGGTGGCATGGTCGACGAAGAAGCCACCGAACACCTCCTGCGGCAGGGCACCCCGCCGATGGAACCGCGCCTCGCCCTCGGCGCGTTGCAGCAGGTTCTCGACCACGACGAGAGCCACCTCGTGGTCACCGACATCGACTGGGCCCGGTTCACCCCGATCTACACCCTGGCCCGGCCCCGGCCGCTGCTCGCCGCGCTCCCCGAGGCCCAGCCGGGCCCGGCCGTCGCCGCCCCGGCCGCGTCCCCCGACACCTCAGTGCTGGCCGGGCTGCCCGACGCCGAGCGGCTGCCGTACCTGTTGGACACCGTGCGTACCCAGGTCGCCGCCGTCCTCGGGTACGACGCGACGACCAGCGTGGACGTCCAGCGGCCGTTCCGGGAACTCGGCTTCGACTCGCTGACCGCCGTGGAGCTGCGCAACGCCCTCGGCGCGGCCGTCGGGCTGCGCCTGCCGGCCACCATGGTCTACGACCACCCGACCCCGGCCGTGCTGGCCCGCCACCTCTACGACGAACTCGTCGGCACCACCTCCCCGGCCACCGTCGCGACCGGCGTCGGCGGGTCCGACCCCGACGAGCCGATCGCGATCATCGGAATGAGCTGCCGCTACCCCGGTGGCGTCCGGTCCCCGGAGGACCTGTGGCGGCTCGTCGACAGCGGCACCGACGCGATCAGCCCGTTCCCGGTCGACCGGGGCTGGGACACCGACGCGCTCTTCGACGCCGACCCGGACCAGCCGGGCACCAGCTACGTACGCTCCGGCGGCTTCGTCTACGAGGCGGGCGCGTTCGACGCCGAGTTCTTCGGCATCTCGCCCCGCGAGGCGATCGCCATGGACCCGCAGCAGCGGCTGATGCTGGAGGTCACCTGGGAGGCGTGCGAGCGGGCCGGGATGGACCCGGAGGCGCTGCGCGGCAGCCCCGTCGGCGTGTTCGTCGGCTCCGGCGCCCAGGACTACGGTGACCTGCTCGGCCTCGCCCCCGCCGAGTCGGAGGCGTACCTGAGCACCGGCAGTTCCGCGTCGGTGATCTCCGGCCGGGTGTCGTACGCCTTCGGGTTCGAG
The DNA here is from genome assembly GCF_030518815.1 of Micromonospora cynarisoli. Lineage (NCBI taxonomy): Bacteria > Bacillati > Actinomycetota > Actinomycetes > Micromonosporales > Micromonosporaceae > Micromonospora > Micromonospora cynarisoli. Next base: position 6,862,732 of record NZ_CP130426.1, read on the forward strand.
GGGCCGTCGATGACCGTCGACACGGCGTGTTCCTCGTCGCTGGTCGCGCTGCACCTCGCCAGCCAGGCGCTACGGGCCGGGGAGTGCGCCACCGCCATCGCCGGCGGCGTGCTGGTGATGTCGAACCCCACCCCGTTCGTGGCGTTCAGCCGGCAGCGGGGGCTCGCCCCCGACGGCCGGTGCAAGTCGTTCTCCGACGACGCCGACGGCACCGGCTGGTCCGAGGGCGTCGGGGTGCTGATGCTGGAGCGGCTCTCCGACGCGCAGCGCAACGGACACCGCGTCTACGGGCTGATCCGGGGTTCGGCCGTCAACCAGGACGGCGCGTCGAACGGGCTGACCGCACCGAACGGGCCGGCCCAGCAGCGGGTGATCCGGGCGGCGCTGGCCAACGCCCGGATCACCCCCGACGAGGTCGACGCCGTCGAGGCGCACGGCACCGGCACCACCCTCGGTGACCCGATCGAGGCGCAGGCGCTGCTCGCCACGTACGGCCGGGACCGGGACCGGCCACTGTGGCTCGGCTCGATCAAGTCGAACATGGGCCACGCCCAGGCCGCCGCCGGCATGGCCGGTGTGATCAAGATGGTGATGGCGCTGCGGCACGGCACGCTGCCCCGCACCCTGCACGCCGAGACGCCGTCACGGCAGGTCGACTGGGCCGCCGGGGACGTCCGGCTGCTGACCGAGCCGGTCGACTGGCCGGCCGGCGACCGCCCGCGCCGGGCCGGGGTGTCATCGTTCGGCATCAGCGGCACCAACGCCCACGTGATCGTGGAGGAGGCCCCGCCGGCCGAGCCCGCCGGACCGGCCGGGACCCCCGAGCCGCCGGTGGCGCTCTGGCCGCTGTCCGCCCGGTCGGCCGGTGCGCTGGCCGAGCAGGCCGGCCGCCTGCGTGACTTCGTCACCGACGAGCGGCCGGTCGACGTCGGGCACTCGCTGGCCGTCGGTCGCGCGGCCCTGGACCACCGGGCCGTCGTCGTGGGTGGCACGGCGGCTGAGTTGTCCGCCGGTTTGGATGCCCTGGTGTCCGGCACCGGCGTGTCGGGTCGGGCCACCAGCGGTCGTACGGCGGTGTTGTTCACGGGTCAGGGTGCGCAGCGGGTCGGGATGGGTCGTGAGCTGGCGGAAGCCTTTCCGGTGTTCGCGCAGGCGTTGGACGAGGTGTGTGCGGCGTTCGGGTCGTTGCTGGGTGGTGATCTGCGGGAGGTGATGTTCGCCGATCCGGATGGTGTTCTCGATCGGACGGGGTGGACGCAGCCGGCGTTGTTCGCGGTCGAGGTGGCCCTGTTCCGTCTCGCGGAGTCGTGGGGGTTGAAGCCGGATTTCGTGGCGGGGCACTCGATCGGTGAGTTGGCTGCCGCCCACGTGGCGGGGGTGTGGTCGTTGGGGGATGCCTGCCGGGTGGTGGCGGCGCGTGGTGGTCTGATGCAGGCGCTTCCGGCGGGTGGGGCGATGTTGGCGATCGCCGCTCCGCTGGATGAGTTGGATCTGGGTGACGTGGATGTGGCGGCGGTGAATGGCCCTCGTGCGGTGGTGGTGTCGGGCACGGAGGAGCAGATTGCGGGGTTGGAGTCTCGTCTTGAGGTGAAGACGCGTCGGTTGCGGGTGTCGCATGCGTTCCACTCGCACCTGATGGATCCGATGCTGGCCGAGTATGGGCAGGTGGTCGACGGGGTGACCGCGAGCCCGGCGGGCATTGCGTTGGTGTCGACCGCGACCGGTGATCTCGCTACCGACGACGAGTTGGGCAGCGCCGGTTACTGGCGGGGTCAGGTGCGGGGGACGGTGCGGTTCGCCGACGCGGTGGCTGCTCTCGCGGCGCGGGGTGTGACGCGGTTCGTGGAGATCGGGCCGGACAGTGTGCTGACCGCGATGGTCGCCGACTGCGTCGACGACGCGGTGGCCGTCGCGTTGCAGCGGCGGGACCGGGAGCAGGTCGCCGCGTACGCGACCGGGATGGCGCAGGCGTGGATCAGCGGCGTCGACCTGGACTGGACGGCCGTCAACCCCGGCGGCCGGACCGTCGACCTGCCCACCTACGCCTTCCAGCACCAGCGGTACTGGATCGAGCCCGAGACCACCACCGGAACCGGCACCGGCGACGCCGACGGCGGGTTCTGGGACGCCGTCGACCGGGGCGACACCGACGTGCTCGCCGACGGGCTCGGCGTCGCCCCAGGCGTCGTCACCGAGGTGCTGCCCGGCCTCGCCGCCTGGCGGGCCCGGCAACGGGACGCCGCCACCGTGGACGACTGGCGGTACCGGGTGGTGTGGCGCTCCACCGAACTGCCCGACGGCGGCGACCTGACCGGCACCTGGTGGCTCGTCGTACCGGCCGCGTCGACAGGCGACGCCCGGGTGTCCGCCCTCGCCGCCGGCCTGGCCAACCGGGGTGCCGACGTCGTCACCGTCACCGGCACCGACCTGCCCGCCGGGGACACCCCCGCCGGGGTGGTGTCCCTGCTCGCCCTCGACGACACCCCGGACGCCACCGACGCCGGGCTCTCCGTCGGCGTCACCGACACCGTCGCGCTGATCCAGGCGCTCACCGCCACCGACTTCGCCGGCCGGGTCTGGTGCCTCACCGCCGGTGGGGTCGCCGTCGACCGGTTCGAGGAGCTGCCGCACCCCGTGCAGGGCGCGCTGTGGGGGCTCGGCACCGTGCTCTCCCTGGAATACCCGCACTCCTGGGGTGGTCTGGTCGACCTGCCCACCGACTGGACCGAGGAGCACGTCGCGCGGCTCGTCGACGTCCTCGCCGCCGGTGCGGAGGACCAGGTGGCCGTCCGTACCGCCGGGGTGCTGGCCCGGCGGCTGGTCCGCTGGCCGGCCGCCGGCAGCCCCGAGCGGCACTACACCCCCACCGGCACGGTGCTGGTCACCGGTGGCACCGGTGGTATCGGCGGGCACCTGACCGAGTGGCTGGTCGGTCAGGGTGCGCGGCGGGTGGTGTTGGCGAGCCGGCGTGGTCCGGCGGCGTCGGGTGCGGCGGAGTTGATGGCCCGGCATCCGGGTGTCGAGGTGGTGGCGTGTGACGTGGCGGACCGGGACGCGGTGGTCGCGCTGCTGGCCGACCTCGGTGACGAGCTGACCGCCGTGTTCCACGCCGCCGGGGTGCTGCACCAGGAGAAGTCACTGCCGGAGACCAGCGTGGCCGAGTTCGCCGAGGTGTGCCGGGCGAAGGTGCTCGGTGCGGTGCACCTGGACGAACTGCTGGCCGACCGGTCGTTGGACGCGTTCGTGGTGTTCTCCTCCGGTGCCGCGGTGTGGGGCAGCGCCGGGCAGGCGGGCTACGCGACGGCGAACGCGTACCTCGACGCGTTGGCGCACCGCCGGCGCAGCCGGGGCGCGGTCGCCACCTCGGTCGCCTGGGGCAGCTGGGCCGGCGGCGGGATGGCCGACGGGGAGGCCACCGCGCACCTGCGCCGGCAGGGCACCCCGCCGATGGAACCCAGGCTCGCCGTCCGGGCGCTGCGGGAGGCCCTCGACCACGACGAGAGCCACCTCGTCGTCGCCGACATCGACTGGGCCCGGTTCACCCCCGTCTACACCCTGTCCCGGCCCCGGCCGCTGCTGGCCGCGCTGCCCGACGCCCAACCCGAGACCGAGACGGCCGCCCCGGCCGCGGTGACCGCCGACCTCGCCGGCCGGCTGGTCGCCATGCCCGCACCGGACCGCCTGGGCACCGTCCTGGCACTGGTCCGCGACCAGGTCGCCGCCGTCCTCGGGTACGCCTCCGGCGCGGACGTCGACCCGGAGCGGGCGTTCAAGGAGACCGGCTTCGACTCGCTGACCGCCGTCGAGCTGCGCAACCGGCTCACCACCGAGACGGCGCTGCGGCTGCCCGCCACCCTGGTCTTCGACTACCCGACCCCGACCGAGCTGGCCCAGCAACTGCTCACCGAGCTGGTGCCCGCCGACGCCGGGGGCGTCACCCTGCTCGACGACCTCGACCGGCTCCAGGCCGCGCTGTCCACCCTGGACGCCGACGCGGTGGCCGCTCTCGACGAGAGCACCCGGGCCGGGGTGGGGGAGCGACTGCGCACCATGCTCGCGGCGTGGACCGCCGGTCAACGTCCGGCCGAGGTCGCCAGCGTCACCGAGGAGCTCGACACGGCCTCCGACGACGACCTCTTCGACTTCATCGACAGCAAGTTCGGCACCTCATGATCCGTCCGCTCCGTCGGCGCCGTCCGGGAATGGGTTCCTGATGTCCAACGAACAGAAGCTTCGTGACTACCTGCGGCGGGTCACGGCCGACCTGCACGAGACCAGCGAGCGGCTCCGCGACATCGAGGAGCGCGCCGCCGAGCCGATCGCCATCGTCGGCATGGGCTGCCGCTACCCCGGCGGGATCGACTCGCCCGAGGCCCTGTGGGACCTCGTCGTGGCCGGCACCGACGCCATCTCCGGCATGCCCACCGACCGGGGCTGGGACCTCGACCGGCTCTACGACCCGGACCCGGACCACCCCGGCACCAGCTACACCCGCGAGGGCGGCTTCCTCTACGACGCCGCCGACTTCGACCCCACCTTCTTCGGCATCTCGCCCCGCGAGGCCGCCGAGATGGACCCGCAGCAGCGGCTGTTCCTGGAGACGTCCTGGGAGGCGTTGGAGCGGGCCGGTATCGACCCGCTGTCGCTCAAGGGCAGCCCCACCGCCGTGTTCACCGGCGTCGTCTACCACGACTACCCGAACAGCTGGGGCGCCGGCAGCATCGTCTCCGGCCGGCTGTCCTACACCCTCGGGATGGAGGGGCCGGCGGTCACCGTCGACACCGGCTGCTCGTCGTCGCTGGTCGCCCTGCACTGGGCGTGTCAGTCGCTGCGCGCCGGGGAGTCGTCGCTCGCCATCGCCGGTGGGGTCACCGTGATCGGCACCCCCGACGCGTTCGTCGAGTTCTCTCGGCAGCGGGCACTGTCCTTCGACGGCCGGTGCAAGGCGTTCGCCGACACCGCCGACGGCACCGGCTGGGCCGAGGGCGCGGGCGTGCTGGTGCTGGAACGGCTCTCCGACGCCCGCCGCAACGGGCACCCGGTGCTCGCCGTCGTGCGCGGCTCCGCGATCAACCAGGACGGCGCGTCCAACGGCCTGACCGCCCCCAACGGGCCCTCCCAGCGCCGGGTCATCCGGGCCGCGCTGGCCAACGCCCGCCTCGCCGCCCAGGAGATCGACGCGGTCGAGGCGCACGGCACCGGCACCCGGCTCGGCGACCCGATCGAGGCGCAGGCGCTGTTCGCCACGTACGGCCGGGACCGGCCCGCCGACCGGCCGCTCTGGCTCGGCTCGCTGAAGTCCAACATCGGCCACTCGCAGGCCGCCGCCGGGGTCGGCGGGGTGATCAAGATGGTGCAGGCGATGCGGCACGGGCTGCTGCCCCGCACCCTGCACGTCGACGAGCCCAGCAGCGAGATCGACTGGTCACCCGGCACGGTACGGCTGCTCACCGAGCCGATGGACTGGCCGCAGACCGGCGGGGCCCGCCGCTGCGCGGTCTCCTCCTTCGGTATCAGCGGCACCAACGCGCACGTCGTGCTGGAAGAGGTGCCCCCGGCCGACGAGGAAGCAGAGCCGGCCACCCCGCCCGTGCTGCCGTGGGTGGTCTCCGGGTACACCGACCAGGCGCTGCGCGCCCAGGCCGAGCGGCTGCTGTCCCACCTGGACGCCGCGCCGGCCGAGCCCGCCGCGGTGGGTCGTACGCTGGCCGGCCGGGCCCGGCTCGCGCACCGGGCCGTGGTGCTCGGTGCGGACCTGCCGCAGTTGCGGGCCGGGCTCGCCCCGGTCGCCGCCGGTCAGCCCGCGCCGAACGCGGTCACCGGCACCGCCGACGCCACCGGCCGGATCGTCTTCGTCTTCCCCGGCCAGGGCGCCCAGTGGGTCGGCATGGCCGCCGCGTTGCTGGACTCCTCGCCGGTCTTCGCCGAGCAGATGGCCCGCTGCGCCACCGAGCTGCGCGCCTACGTCGACTGGGACCTGCTCGACGTGGTCCGTGGGGTGCCCGGCGCGCCCTCCCTGGAGTGGGTGGACGTCGTCCAGCCCGCCCTGTGGGCGATGATGGTCTCCCTCGCCGCCACCTGGCGCAGCTACGGCGTGGAACCCGACGCGGTGGTCGGCCACTCGCAGGGTGAGATCGCCGCCGCCTGCGTGGCCGGCGGACTCTCCCTGGCCGACGGGGCGCGGGTGGTGACCCTGCGCAGCCGGGCCATCGGCGAGAAGCTGGCCGGCCGGGGTGGCATGGTCTCGGTCGGGCTGCCCGCCGACCGGGCGCAGGAGCGGATCGCCCAGTGGGCGGGCGACATCTCCCTCGCCGTGGTCAACGGTGCCGGGTCGGTGGTGGTCTCCGGCACGCCGGAGGCGCTGCGTGAACTCGTCGCCGCCCTCACTGAGGAGGGGGTACGGGTCAAGCAGGTCGCCGTCGACTACGCCTCGCACTCCGCCCAGGTGGAGCTGCTGGAACACCGGCTGCTGGAGGACCTGGCCCCGATCAACCCGCGCACCGGGACGATCCGGATGCTCTCCACCGTCACCGGCGACTGGGTGGACACCGCCACCCTCGACGCCCGCTACTGGTACGACAACCTCCGCAACACCGTCCGGTTCGACCCGGCGATCCGCTCTCTCGCCGGGCAGGGCTGGACCGGGTTCGTGGAGGTCAGCCCGCACCCGGTGCTCGGCATGGGGATGCAGGAGACGCTGGAGTCGGCGGACCGTCCCACCGTCGTCACCGGCACCCTGCGCCGTGACGACGGTGGCCTGGACCGGCTGCTCACCTCCCTGGCCGAGCTGTACGTCCGGGGCGTCGACGTGGACTGGACCGCCGCCCTGCCCGGCACCCGTCGGGCGGACCTGCCCACCTACGCCTTCCAACACCAGCGTTACTGGATCGCGCCGACCACCGCCGTCCCGGCCGGCGGCGGCACCGACGCCGGGTTCTGGGACGCCGTGGAACGCGCCGACGTCGACCTGCTCGCCGACGGCCTCGGCGTGGACACCGCACTCGTCGGCGAGGTGCTGCCCGGCCTGACGTCGTGGCGGTCCCGGCAGCGCGACGTCGCCACCGTGGACGGCTGGCGCTACCGGGTGGTGTGGCGGCCTGCCGAGGTGCCCACCGGCGGGCAGCTCACCGGCGTGTGGTGGGTGGTCGCCCCGGCGGCGCTGGCCGACGACGAGCGGCTGCGTACGCTCGCCGACGGGTTGGCCGCCCGGGGCGCCGAGGTGGTCACCGTCACCGGCACCGACCACGCCGGCCGGGAGGCCCCCGCCGGGGTGCTCTCCCTGCTCGCCCTCGACGGCGGCCCCGACCCGCTGGGCGTCGGCCTGTCCGCCGGGGTCACCGCCACCGTGTCGCTGGTGCACGCGCTGGCCGCGTCCGACTTCAGCGGTCGGCTCTGGTGCGTCACCGCCGGCGGGGTCGGCGTGGACCGGTTCGAGCCGGTCGCCGACCCCGCCCAGGGTGCCCTGTGGGGTCTGGGCACCGTGCTCTCCCTCGACTACCCCGGCTGGTGGGGCGGCCTGGTCGACCTGCCCGCCGAGTGGACGTCGCAGACCGTCGACCGGCTGGCCGACGTGCTGGCCGGCGGCGACGAGGACCAGGTGGCGCTGCGGGCGGCCGGCACGCTGGCCCGCCGGATGGTCCGCCATCCGGTGACCGGGGCACCCGAACGGCGCTACGCGCCCACCGGCGCCGTCCTGGTCACCGGCGGCACCGGCGGGGTCGGCGGGCACGTCACCGAATGGCTGGTCGGCAACGGCGCGCGGCGGGTGGTGTTGGCGAGCCGGCGTGGTCCGGCGGCGTCGGGTGCGGCGGAGTTGATGGCCCGGCATCCGGGTGTCGAGGTGGTGGCGTGTGACGTGGCGGACCGGGACGCGGTGGCCGCGCTGCTGGCCGACCTCGGTGACGAGCTGACCGCCGTCTTCCATGCCGCCGGGGTGCTGCACCCCGAGGTGCCGTTGGGGCAGACCGGCCTCGACGACTTCGCCGACGTGTGCCGGGCGAAGGTGCTCGGTGCGGTGCACCTGGACGAACTGCTGGCCGACCGGTCGTTGGACGCGTTCGTGGTGTTCTCCTCCGGTGCGGCGGTGTGGGGCAGCGCCGGTCAGGCGGGGTACGCGACCGCGAACGCGTACCTCGACGCGTTGGCGCACCGCCGGCGCAGCCGGGGCGCGGTCGCCACCTCGGTCGCCTGGGGCAGTTGGGGCGGCGGCGGTGGCATGGCCGGCGGCGAGGTCGGCGCGCACCTCGACCGGCTCGGCGTCGGCGTGATGGACCCCCGGCTCGCCGTCGCCGCCCTCGGGCAGGCCCTCGACCACGACGAGAGTCACCTCGTCGTCGCCGACGTCGACTGGGCCCGGTTCACCCCCATCTACACCCTGTCCCGGCCCCGGCCGCTGCTGGCCGAACTGCCCGACGCCGCGCCGGAGGCCGCCGAGGCCACCGACGCGGGGTCGTCGTCGGCGCTCGCCGACCGGCTCGGCACGCTGCCCGAGGCCGAACAGCGCGCCCTGCTGCTGGAGACCGTCCGCACCAACGTGGCCGCCGTGCTCGGCTACGGCGACGCCGAACTGGTCGAGCCGCAACGCGCCTTCAAGGAACTCGGCATGGACTCGGTGACCGCCGTCGAGCTGCGCAACCGGCTCAGCGCCGCCACCGGCGTACGACTCTCCGCCACCCTGGTCTTCGACCACCCCAACCCGACCGCCCTGGCCGACCAGCTCCGGGCCGAACTCGGCTACACCGGTGACACCGCCGGCGGCCTGCTCGCCGAGCTGGACCGGCTGGAGGTCACCGTGGCCGGCCTGACGCCGGAGGAGATCGAACGCAACCGGGTCACCGCCCGGCTCCAGTCGCTGCTGGCGAAGCTCAACGAGACGCTCAGCACGACCACCGGCGTCACCCTCGTCGACCGGCTCGAAACGGCCTCCGCCGACGACGTGTTCGACCTGATCGACAAGGAACTCGGCATGACCTGAGCCGCCACCGCGCTCCCGGAGCAACGTGTCCCGCTGGCAACGAGTTTGGTGAGGTTCGGATGGCGAACGAAGAGAAGCTCCTCGAGTACCTGAAGCGGGTCACCGCCGATCTGCACCGCACCCGGGAGCGGCTGCGCGAGGTCGAGTCGCAGGAGCAGGACCCGATCGCGATCGTCGGCATGGCCTGCCGCTACCCAGGCGGGGTCAACTCGCCCGAGGACCTGTGGCGGCTGGTCGCCGACGGTGTCGACGCCATCGGCGACTTCCCCACCGACCGGGGCTGGGACACCGGCGCCCTCTACGACGCCGACCCGGACGCCGCCGGCAGCAGCTACGTGCGGCAGGGCGGGTTCGTCCACGACGCCGACGAGTTCGACGCCGAGTTCTTCGGCATCTCGCCCCGCGAGGCGTTGGCGATGGACCCGCAGCAGCGGCTGGTGCTGGAGGCGAGCTGGGAGGCGTGCGAGCGGGCCGGCATCAACCCCGACACGTTGCGCGGTGGCCCGGTCGGTGTCTTCGTCGGCTGCGGCGGGCAGGACTACTGGGACCGGCTCACCGTGCTGCCCGAGCCGGTCGAGGCGTACATGAGCACCGGCAGCTCCGGGGCGGTGGTCTCCGGTCGGGTCGCGTACAGCCTGGGGTTGGAGGGGCCGGCGGTCACCGTCAACACCGCCTGCTCGTCGTCGCTCGTCGCGCTGCACCTGGCCGCGCACGCGCTGCGGCAACGCGAGTGCGGGCTGGCCCTGGCCGGCGGCGTCACCGTGATGTCGACGCCCGGCGCGTTCGTCGCGTTCAGCAGACAGCGGGGGCTCGCCTCCGACGGCCGCTGCAAGCCGTTCTCCGAGGACGCCGACGGCACCGGCTGGGGTGAGGGCGTCGGCATGCTGCTGCTGGAACGGCTCTCCGACGCCCAGCGCAACGGCCACCGGGTGCTCGCCGTCATCCGGGGCTCCGCGATCAACCAGGACGGCGCGTCCAACGGGCTCACCGCCCCCAACGGGGTGGCCCAGCAGCGGGTCATCCTCCAGGCGCTCGCCAACGCCGGGCTCACCTCCACCGACGTCGACCTGATCGAGGCGCACGGCACCGGCACCACCCTCGGTGACCCGATCGAGGCGGAGGCGCTGATCGCCACGTACGGGCACGACCGGCCGGCCGACCGGCCGCTGTGGCTCGGCTCGGTCAAGTCGAACATCGGTCACGCCCAGGCCGCCGCCGCCGTCAGCGGCGTGATCAAGATGGTGATGGCGCTGCGGCACGGCGTGCTGCCCAAGAGCCTGCACGTGGGGGAGCCGTCGACCCATGTCGACTGGTCCGCCGGCACCGTGCAGCTGCTGACCGAGGCGCGGCAGTGGCCCGACCACGGCCAGCCGCGTCGGGGCGGGGTGTCGTCGTTCGGGGTGAGCGGCACCAACGGGCACGTGATCCTGGAGCAGGCCCCACCGGTGGAGGCCGTCGAGCCGGCCGGGGCGGCCGATCCGCCGGTGGTGCTCTGGCCGCTGTCCGGCCGGTCGGCGGCGGCGCTCGCCGGTCAGGCCGAGCGGTTGCGGGAGTTCCTCACCGACGAGCGTCCGGTCGACGTCGGGTTCTCGCTGGGCACCACCCGGGCCGCCGGCGCGTACCGGGGCGTGGTGCTCGGTGACGACGTGGCCGGCCTGGAGACCCTGGCCGCCGGTGGCGGCCTGTCCGGTCGGACCGTCGTGGGTCGTACGGCGGTGTTGTTCACGGGTCAGGGTGCGCAGCGGGTCGGGATGGGTCGTGAGCTGGCGGAAGCGTTCCCGGTGTTCGCGCAGGCGTTGGACGAGGTGTGTGCGGCGTTCGCCCCGTTGCTGGGTGGTGACCTGCGGGAGGTGATGTTCGCCGATCCGGATGGTGTGTTGGATCGGACGGGGTGGACGCAGCCGGCGTTGTTCGCGGTCGAGGTGGCGTTGTTCCGGTTGGCGGAGTCGTGGGGGTTGAAGCCGGATTTCGTGGCGGGTCATTCGATCGGTGAGTTGGCTGCCGCCCACGTGGCGGGGGTGTGGTCGTTGGGGGATGCCTGCCGGGTGGTGGCGGCGCGTGGTGGTCTGATGCAGGCGCTTCCGGCGGGTGGGGCGATGTTGGCGATCGCCGCTCCGCTGGATGAGTTGGATCTGGGTGACGTGGATGTGGCGGCGGTGAATGGCCCTCGTGCGGTGGTGGTGTCGGGCACGGAGGAGCAGATTGCGGGGTTGGAGTCTCGTCTTGAGGTGAAGACGCGTCGGTTGCGGGTGTCGCATGCGTTCCACTCGCACCTGATGGATCCGATGCTCACCGAGTACGGGCGGGTCGTGGACGGCGTGACCGCGAATTCGGCGGGCATTCCGCTGGTGTCGACTGCGACAGGTGATCTCGCTACCGACGACGAGTTGGGTTCGGTCGGGTACTGGCGGGGTCAGGTGCGGGGGACGGTGCGGTTCGCCGAGGCGGTGGCTGCTCTCGCGGCGCGGGGTGTGACGCGGTTCGTGGAGATCGGGCCGGACAGTGTGCTGACCGCGATGGTGGCCGACTGTGTGGAGGACGCCACCGCCATCGCCCTCCAGCGGCGCAAGCGCGAGCAGGTCGAGGCGTACGCGGCCGGGATGGCGCAGGCGTGGATCAGCGGCGTCGACCTGGACTGGACGGCCGTCAACCCCGGCGGCCGGACCGTCGACCTGCCCACCTACGCCTTCCAGCACCAGCGGTTCTGGCTGGACGCCCCCGCCGACCCCGGTGACGCCACCGCGATGGGTCTGGACTCCGCCGACCATCCGCTGCTCGGCGCGGCCGTCACCCTCGCCAACGCCGACGGGGCCGTCCTCACCGGCCGGCTCTCCCTCGACCGGCACCCGTGGCTCGCCGACCACGCCGTCGACGGCGCGGTGGTCTTCCCCGGCACCGGCTACGTCGACCTCGCCCTGCACGCCGGGGCGCAGGTCGGCGTCGAGACCGTCGACGAACTGACCATCGAGGCCCCGCTGGTCCTGCCCGAACACGGCGGCGTCCAACTCCAGGTCGTCGTCGGCCCCGCCGACACCGACCACACCCGCTCCCTCCAGGTGTACGCCCGCAGCGCCGACACCGATGCCCCGTGGACCCGGCACGCCAGCGGTGTGCTCGCCCCCGGCCCCCGTACCACCGGGGCCGCCCTCACCCAGTGGCCGCCGGCCGACGCCGAACCGGTGCCCACCGACGACCTCTACCACCACCTGGCCAGCGGCGGCCTCGTCTACGGCCCGGTGTTCCGGGGACTGCGCCGGGTCTGGCGGCGCGGCGACGAGTTCTACGCCGAGGTCACCCTGCCGGAGGGGGTGGACGCCGACGGGTTCGGCCTGCACCCCGCCGTGCTCGACGCCGGCCTGCACGCCCTCGGCCTCGCCGACGGGGACACCTTCCGGGGACTGCCGTTCGCCTGGACCGGTCTCACGCTGCACGCCACCGGTGCGACCGGCATCCGGGTCCGGCTCACCCCGGTCGGCTCCGGGGTACGGGTGGCGGTCGCCGACGCGGTCGGCGCACCCGTCGCCACGGTCGACTCGCTGGTACTGCGCCCCGTCCAGGTGACCCGCCCCGGCGGGGTCGCCGACGCGCTGTTCGACCTGACCTGGCAGGAGATCGGCACCCCCACCGGCACGGTCACCCCGACCTGGGCCCACCACCCGGCCAGCGGCACCGGGCCGGCCGCCCCCGACGCGGACCTGCTGGTGCTGACCACCGGCAGCGCCGGGGACGCCGCCGGCCCGCAAGCGGTGCACGACGAGGTGAACCGGGTCCTCGGTCTGGTGCAGGAGTCGCTGGCCGGCCCCGACACCCACCGGCTGGTGGTGCTCACCCGTCACGCCGTCGGCGGCGACGGCACCGACCTGACGGGGGCGGCGGTCTGGGGTCTGCTCCGCTCGGCGCAGGCGGAGAACCCCGATCGGCTGCTGCTTGTCGACACCGACCCGGACGCCGACGTGGCCGCGACGCTCGCCGTCGCCCTGGCCACCGGCGAGCCGCAGGTACGGGTCCGCGACGGCGTGGTCTCGGTGCCCCGGCTCACCCGTCAGGTCGTCGAACCGGCCACCCCGGCGGACGCCCCGCTCTATGGCAGTGGCACGGTGCTGGTCACCGGTGCGACGGGTGCCCTCGGTGTGGCGGTGGCCCGGCACCTGGTGACGGCGCACGGGGTCACCAGGCTGCTGCTGTTGTCGCGCAGCGGCACGGCCGCCGCCGGCGCCGGCGACCTGGTCGCCGAGCTGACCGCGGCTGGCGCGCAGGTCGAGCTGGTCGCCGTCGACGTGGCCGACCGGGACCAGTTGACCGCCGTTCTGGCCGACGTGTCGGACCTGTCGGCGGTGGTGCACATCGCTGGTGTGCTCGATGACGGTGTGGTGTCGGCGTTGACTCCGGATCGGGTTTCGGCGGTGTTGCGGCCGAAGGTGGATGCGGCGTGGTTGCTTGACGAGTTGACCCGGGGTCGGGAGTTGTCGGCGTTTGTGTTGTTCTCGTCGTTGTCTGGGGTGTTGGGTGCGCCGGGGCAGGGCAACTATGCGGCGGCGAATGCGTTCCTTGATGCACTCGCCACCGTCCGTCGTGCTGCCGGGTTGCCGGCGGTGTCGTTGGCGTGGGGGTTGTGGGGCGAGGGTTCGGCGATGACGGACCGGCTTGCCGATGCCGACCGGGAGCGGATGTCCCGGGGCGGGGTGCTGCCGCTGGCCACCGCCGACGGGCTGGCCCTGCTCGACACCGCCGTCGCCAACCCGTACCCGACCGCGGTGCCGGCCCGGCTCGACCTGGCCGCCCTGCGTACCCTCGGTGAGGACCTGCCGCTGCCGTTCCACGGCCTGGTCCGCCCGGCCCGGCGGACGGCCGCCCGCGCCGTCGCGGGCGTCGCCACCGGATGGGCGGCGGACCTCGCCGCGCTGTCCACCGAGGAACGCGAACGCGCCGCGACCGCCCTGGTCCTCAGCCAGGTGGCGGCGGTGCTCGGGCACGCCTCCGCCGAACGGATCGACGCCGGCCGGGCGTTCCAGGAACTGGGCTTCGACTCGCTCACCGCCGTCGAACTGCGCAACGGGCTCTCCGCCACCACCGGCCTGCGGCTGCCCGCTACCCTGATCTTCGACTACCCGTCACCGCGTGACCTGGCCCGGCACCTGCTCAGCGAGATCGCCGGCCCGGACGGCGTCGACGTCGTACGGAAGGTCGCCACGACCGTCGCCGACGACGAGCCGCTGGCGATCGTCGGGATGGCCTGCCGCTACCCCGGCGGCGTCACCTCGCCCGAGGACCTGTGGCGGCTCGTCGCCGACGGCGCGGACGCCATCGACGGATTCCCCACGGACCGGGGCTGGGACCTGGCCCGGCTGTACGACCCGACCAGCACCCGCCCGGATACCACGTACGTGGACAGGGGCGGATTCCTCACCGACGCCGCCGAGTTCGACCCGGTCTTCTTCGGCATCTCCCCCCGCGAAGCGGTGATCATGGACCCGCAGCAGCGGTTGCTGCTGGAGGTGTCGTGGGAGGCGTTCGAGCGGGCCGGCATCGACCCGGGCACCCTGCGCGGCTCGTCCACCGGCGTGTTCGCCGGGGTGATGTACCACGACTACGTCTCCGGGCACAGCGCCGGCAGCGTCGTCACCGGCCGGGTGGCGTACACGCTCGGGCTGGAGGGGCCGGCGGTGTCGGTCGACACGGCGTGCTCGTCGTCGTTGGTGGCGATGCATCTGGCGGGTCAGGCGTTGCGGTCGGGTGAGTGTGATCTGGCGTTGGCCGGTGGGGTGACGGTGATGGCGACGCCTGAGACGTTCGTGGAGTTTTCGCGTCAGCGGGGGTTGGCGCCGGATGGTCGGTGCAAGCCGTTCGCGGCGGCTGCGGACGGGACGGGTTGGTCCGAGGGCGTCGGCGTGCTGGTGTTGGAGCGGTTGTCCGACGCGGTGCGCAACGGGCACCGGGTGCTGGGTGTGGTTCGCGGTTCGGCGGTGAACCAGGACGGTGCGTCGAACGGGCTGACCGCCCCGAACGGTCCCTCCCAGCAGCGGGTGATCCGGCAGGCCCTCGCCAATGCCGGGGTGTCGGCGGCCGAGGTGGACGTGGTGGAGGCGCATGGCACTGGTACGACGTTGGGTGATCCGATCGAGGCGCAGGCGATTCTGGCGACGTACGGTCGGGATCGGGAGCGGCCGTTGTGGTTGGGGTCGGTGAAGTCGAACCTGGGTCACACGCAGGCGGCTGCTGGTGTGGCGGGTGTGATGAAGATGGTGTTGGCGATGCGGCATGGGGTGGTGCCGCGGACGTTGCATGTGGACGCGCCGAGCCCGCACGTGGACTGGTCGTCAGGTGCCGTTCGGCTCGCCACCGACGAGGTGCGGTGGCCGGCGGTGGACCGGCCCCGTCGGGCGGCGGTGTCGTCGTTCGGCATCAGCGGCACCAACGCCCACCTGATCCTGGAACAGGCCCCCGAAACCGCGCAGCCGACCCCGCCGGCCCCGACGCCGGTGTCGCTGTGGCCGGTCTCCGGCCGGTCGGCCAGCGGCCTCGCCGCCCAGGCCGCCCGCCTCGCCGACTTCCTCGCCGACGCCGACCTGAACCCCGCCGACGTGGCGCTGACCCTCGGCACCGGCCGGGCGGCCCTGGAGCACCGGGGGGTGGCCGTCGGGGACGGCGTCGCCGGTCTCCGCGCCCTCGCCGCCGGCCAGGGTGTGCACGGCCACCTGGCCACCGGCCGTACCGCCGTGCTGTTCACGGGTCAGGGTGCGCAGCGGGTCGGGATGGGTCGTGAGTTGGCGGAAGCCTTCCCGGTGTTCGCGCAGGCGTTGGACGAGGTGTGTGCCGCGTTCGGGTCGTTGCTCGACGGTGACCTGCGCGAGGTGATGTTCGCCGATCCGGACGGTGTCCTCGATCAGACCGGGTGGACGCAGCCGGCGTTGTTCGCGGTCGAGGTGGCGTTGTTCCGGTTGGCGGAGTCGTGGGGGTTGAAGCCGGATTTCGTGGCCGGTCACTCGATCGGTGAGCTGGCTGCCGCGCACGTCGCTGGGGTGTGGTCCCTGGAGGACGCGTGCCGGGTGGTGGCGGCGCGTGGTGGTCTGATGCAGGCGCTTCCGGCTGGTGGGGCGATGCTGGCCATCGCCGCCCCGCTGGCTGAGCTGGATCTCGGCGACATCGACGTGGCGGCGGTGAATGGTCCCCGGGCGGTGGTGGTGTCCGGTACAGAGGAGCAGATCGCGGCGCTGGAAGCCTCCCTTGAGGTGAAGACCCGCCGGTTGCGGGTGTCGCACGCGTTCCACTCGCATTTGATGGACCCGATGCTGGCCGAGTACGGGCAGGTCGTGGACGGCGTGACGGCGAGCCCGGCGGGTATCCCGCTGGTGTCGACCGCCACCGGTGATCTCGCCACCGATACCGAGTTGGGTAGCGCCGGCTACTGGCAGGGTCAGGTGCGGGGGACCGTCCGGTTCGCCGACGCCGTCGCCGCCCTGGCGGCCCGTGGGGTGACGCGGTTCATCGAGATCGGGCCGGACAGTGTCCTCACCGCCATGGTCGCCGACAGCGTCGACGACGCGGTGACCATCCCGTTGCAGCGCCGCGACCGGGAGCAGGTCGAGGCGTACGCCACCGGGATGGCGCAGGCGTGGACCACCGGCGTCGACCTCGACTGGGCCGCCATCCACCCCGCCGCCCGGCAGGCCGACCTGCCCACCTACGCCTTCCAACGCCAGCACTACTGGCTCTACGACCCGGCCCTCGTCGGTGCCGGCCTGCTCGCCGCCACCCACCCGCTGCTCGACGCCGCCGTGCCGCTGGCCAACACCGACGGCGTCGTCTTCACCGGCCGGTGGTCGCTGCACACCCACCCGTGGCTCGCCGACCACGCCGTCGGCGGGACCGTCGTGTTTCCCGGCACCGGCCTCGTCGAACTCGCCATCCACGCCGGTGACCAGGTCGGCGTCGGCCTGCTCGACGAGCTGACCCTGCACGCGCCGCTCGTCGTCCCCGCCGCCGGCAGCGTCGAGGTGCAGGTCGCCGTGGAGACGCCCGACCCCACCGGCCGCCGGGCCGTCCTGGTGCACTCCCGGGAACGCGACGACGTCCCGTGGACCCGGCACGCCACAGGCGTCCTCACCGCCGGGGACACCCCCGGCGTCGCCCTCACCGCGTGGCCCCCCGCCGACGCCGAGCCGCTGCCGCTGGCCGGCCTCTACGACGACCTCGCCGCCGGCGGCCTCGACTACGGCCCGGCCTTCCAGGGCCTACGCCGCGCCTGGCGGGCCGGTGACGAACTCTTCGCCGAGGTCGACCTCCCCGACGGTACGGAGACCGACGGCTACGGCCTGCACCCGGCCCTGTTCGACGCCGGCCTGCACGCCCTCACCCGCGCCGACGGCGACACCTCCCGGGGCCTGCCGTTCGCCTGGTCGGGGGTGACCCTGCACGCCACCGGCGCGACCAGCCTGCGGGTCCGGCTCACCCCGGCCGGCAGCGGCGTCCGGATCGCGGTCGCCGACGCGGTCGGCGCACCCGTCGCCACCGTACGGTCGCTGGTGCTCCGCCCGGTGCAGGTCACCGCCGGCACCGGCGTCGCCGACGCGCTGTTCGGCCTGGACTGGCAGCCGGTCACCGTCACCCCCACGGCCACCACCTGGACCTGGCACCCCGGCACCGTCGACGGCACCGCGACCGGCCCGACCGACGGCGGCCCCGCCGACGCGGTGGTGCTGCGGGCCGGCGGCACCGGCGACGTGCACGCCGAGGTGCACCGGGTGCTGGCCGTCACCCAGCGCTGGCTGGCCGGGGACGACCCCGCCCCGCTTGTCGTCCTCACCCGCCACGCCGTCGGCGACGACGTGACCGACCTGGCCGGCGCGGCGGTCTGGGGGCTGCTGCGCTCCGCACAGGCGGAGAACCCCGACCGCATCCTGCTCGTCGACGCCGACACCGACCAGCCCGACGACGTCCTCCCGGCGGCCCTGGCGGCCGGCGACCCGCAGGTGTCGATCCGCGACGGCGTCGTCCGGGTGCCCCGGATCGTCCGCCGGACGCTCCCGGCCACCCCGCCGGGTGCCCCGCTCTACGGCAGTGGCACGGTGCTGGTCACCGGCGCGACGGGTGCGCTCGGCACGGCCGTGGCCCGGCACCTGGTGACGGCGCACGCGGTGCCGAGGCTGCTGCTCCTGTCGCGCAGCGGCACGGCCGCCGCCGGCGCCGACGACCTCGTCGCCGAGCTGACCGCGGCCGGCGCGCAGGTCGACCTGGTCGCCGCCGACGTGGCCGACCGGGACCAGCTGACCGCCGTCCTGGCCGACGTGCCGGACCTGTCAGCGGTGGTGCACACCGCAGGCGTGCTCGACGACGGCGTGGTGTCGGCGTTGACCCCGGAGCGGGTCTCGGCGGTGCTGCGGCCCAAGGTGGACGCCGCGACGCTGCTCGACGAGCTGACCCGGGACCGGGAGCTGTCGGCGTTCGTGCTGTTCTCGTCGCTGTCTGGGGTGCTGGGCGCGCCGGGGCAGAGCAACTACGCTGCGGCGAACGCCTACCTCGACGCGCTCGCCGCCACCCGCCGCGCTGCCGGGTTGCCGGCGGTGTCGTTGGCGTGGGGGTTGTGGGGCGAGGGTTCGGCGATGACGGACCGGCTTGCCGATGCCGACCGGGAGCGGATGTCCCGGGGCGGGGTGCTGCCGCTGGCCACCGCCGACGGGCTGGCCCTGCTCGACACCGCCGTCGCCGGCGGACCGGCCACCCTCGTCCCGGCCCGGCTCGACGTGCCGACGCTGCGTACCCTCGGTGACCGGCTGCCCCCGGTGTTCCGCGCCCTGACCGGGCCGACCCGGCGCACGGCCACCGCCGCCAGCACCGTCGACCGGGCGGGCGGCGACTGGCTCGCCGGCCTGCCGGAGCAGGAGCGGGCCGGTGCCGTCCGGCACCTGGTGCACACCCACGTCGCCGCCGTGCTCGGCCTCGCCGGCCCGGAGGCGGTCGAGGCGGACCGCACCTTCCAGAGCCTCGGCTTCGACTCGCTCACCGCCGTCGAACTGCGCAACGCGCTCTCCACAGCGGCCGGCCTGCGGCTCCCGGCCACCCTGATCTTCGACTACCCGACGCCGGTGGCCCTCGCCGAGTTCCTGTACGGCGAGCTGAGCGGCGCGCTCGACGTACCGCAGGAGCGGCGCAGCGCCACCACGGCTTCCGGTGACGAGCCGGTGGCGATCGTCGGCATGGCCTGCCGCTACCCCGGCGGGGTGTCCTCCCCGGAGGACCTGTGGCGGCTCGTCGCCGACGGCGTCGACGCCATCGACGGCTTCCCCACCGACCGGGGCTGGGACCTGGCCCGGCTCTACGACCCGACCGGCGTCCGCCCCGACACCAGCTACGCCGACCAGGGCGGGTTCCTGCCCGGCGCGGCCGGCTTCGACCCGGCGTTCTTCGGCATCTCACCCCGGGAGGCCGTGCTGATGGACCCGCAGCAGCGGCAACTGCTGGAGGTCTCCTGGGAGGCGTTCGAGCGGGCCGGCATCGACCCCTCCTCGGTACGCGGCTCCGCCACCGGCGTCTTCGCCGGCCTGATGTACCACGACTACGTGACCGGGCACAGCGCCGGCAGCGTCGTCTCCGGGCGGATCGCCTACACCCTCGGCCTCGAAGGCCCCGCCGTCACCGTGGACACGGCGTGCTCGTCGTCGTTGGTGGCGATGCATCTGGCGGGTCAGGCGTTGCGGTCGGGTGAGTGTGATCTGGCGTTGGCCGGTGGGGTGACGGTGATGGCGACGCCTGAGACGTTCGTGGAGTTTTCGCGGCAGCGGGGGTTGGCGCCGGATGGTCGGTGCAAGCCGTTCGCGGCGGCTGCGGACGGGACGGGTTGGTCCGAGGGCGTCGGCGTGCTGGTGCTCGAACGCCTCTCCGACGCCCGGCGGCACGGGCACACGATCCTCGGTCTCGTCCGGGGCTCGGCGGTGAACCAGGACGGTGCGTCGAACGGGCTGACCGCCCCGAACGGTCCCTCCCAGCAGCGGGTGATCCGGCAGGCCCTCGCCAATGCCGGGGTGTCGGCGGCCGAGGTGGACGTGGTGGAGGCGCATGGCACTGGTACGACGTTGGGTGATCCGATCGAGGCGCAGGCGATTCTGGCGACGTACGGTCGGGATCGGGAGCGGCCGTTGTGGTTGGGGTCGGTGAAGTCGAACCTGGGTCACACGCAGGCGGCTGCTGGTGTGGCGGGTGTGATGAAGATGGTGTTGGCGATGCGGCATGGGGTGGTGCCGCGGACGTTGCATGTGGACGCGCCGAGCCCGCACGTGGACTGGTCGTCCGGCGAGGTGCGGCTCGCCACCGAGGCGGTCGACTGGCCGGTGAACGGACACCCCCGCCGGGCGGCGGTGTCGTCGTTCGGCATCAGCGGCACCAACGCCCACGTCATCGTCGAGGAATACCCGCAGCCCGTCGTGGCACCCGAGCCGACGCCGGCACCGGCCGTGGTGCTCTGGCCGCTGGCCAGCCGCTCCACCGCCGGCCTCACCGCCCAGGCCGGCCGCCTGCGTGACTTCGTCACCGACGAGCGGCCGGTCGACGTCGGGCACTCGCTGGCCGTCGGTCGCGCGGCCCTGGACCACCGGGCCGTGGCCGTCGGCGGTACGGCCGCCGACCTGTCCGCCGGTTTGGAGGCCCTGGCCACGGGCACCGGCCTGTCGGGTCGGATCACCAGCGGTCGTACGGCGGTGTTGTTCACGGGTCAGGGTGCGCAGCGGGTCGGGATGGGTCGTGAGTTGGCGGAAGCGTTCCCGGTGTTCGCGCAGGCGTTGGACGAGGTGTGTGCGGCGTTCGGGTCGTTGCTGGGTGGTGATCTGCGGGAGGTGATGTTCGCGGATCCGGATGGTGTTCTCGATCGGACGGGGTGGACGCAGCCGGCGTTGTTCGCGGTCGAGGTGGCCCTGTTCCGGTTGGCGGAGTCGTGGGGGTTGAAGCCGGATTTCGTGGCGGGTCATTCGATCGGTGAGTTGGCTGCCGCCCACGTGGCGGGGGTGTGGTCGTTGGGGGATGCCTGCCGGGTGGTGGCGGCGCGTGGTGGTCTGATGCAGGCGCTTCCGGCGGGTGGGGCGATGTTGGCGATCGCCGCTCCGCTGGATGAGTTGGATCTGGGTGACGTGGATGTGGCGGCGGTGAATGGCCCTCGTGCGGTGGTGGTGTCGGGCACGGAGGAGCAGATTGCGGGGTTGGAGTCTCGTCTTGAGGTGAAGACGCGTCGGTTGCGGGTGTCGCATGCGTTCCACTCGCACCTGATGGATCCGATGCTCACCGAGTACGGGCGGGTCGTGGACGGCGTGACCGCGAATTCGGCGGGCATTCCGCTGGTGTCGACTGCGACCGGTGATCTCGCTACCGACGACGAGTTGGGTTCGGTCGGGTACTGGCGGGGTCAGGTGCGGGGGACGGTGCGGTTCGCCGAGGCGGTGGCTGCTCTCGCCGCGCGGGGTGTCACCCGGTTCATCGAGATCGGGCCGGACAGTGTGCTCACCGCCATGGTCGCCGACTGCGTCGACGACGCGGTGGCCGTCGCGTTGCAGCGGCGGGACCGGGAGCAGGTCGCCGCGTACGCGACCGGGATGGCGCAGGCGTGGATCAGCGGCGTCGACCTCGACTGGACGGCCGTCAACCCCGGCGGCCGGACCGTCAACCTGCCCACCTACGCCTTCCAGCACCAGCACTACTGGATGCAGGACACCGGGGCGGACCGCGACGTCACCGCCGCCGGGCTGCTCGACGCCGGGCACCCGCTGCTGTCGGCCGTCACCACCCTGCCCGACACCGACGGGCTGATCGCCACCGGGCTGCTGTCCCGGCGTACCCACCCGTGGCTGGCCGAGCACGCGCTGGGCGACACGATCGTGCTGCCCGGCACCGGACTCGTCGAACTCGCCGTCCGGGCCGGGGACCAGGTCGGCTGCGGCCGGCTGGCCGAACTCACCCTCCAGGCGCCGCTGGTCGTCCCCGACGACGGCGTACAGGTGCAGGTAGCCGTCGGCGCACCCGGCGAGGACGGCGGCCGGCCGGTCACCGTCTACTCCCGGCACCGGGACGCGCCGTGGACCCGGCACGCCACCGGCCTGCTCACCCCGGCGCCGGCCGACCGACCGGCCGATCCGGCTGCCGCCTGGCCGCCGGCCGCCGCCACCCCCGTCGACGTCGACGGGATCTACGAGCGGATGGCCGACGCCGGACTGGTCTACGGCCCGGTCTTCCAGGGCCTGCGGACCGCCTGGCGACACGGCGACGAGGTGTACGCGGAGATCGCGCTCCCCGGCGACGTGCTCGACGCCGACCGGTTCCACCTGCACCCGGCCCTGTTCGACGCGGCCCTGCACGCCATCGGGCTGAGCCGGGGCGAGGGAAGGCCCGCCGTCCCCTTCTCCTGGACCGGGGTCACCGTCCACGCTACCGGGGCGGACGCCCTGCGGGTCACCGTCACCCCCGCCGGCCCCGACGAGGTCGCCCTCACCCTCACCGACCAGACCGGCGCGCCCGTCGCCCGGGTCGACTCGCTGGTGCTGCGGGAGATCGACGCGGGTCAGCTCGCCGCCGCCCGCACCAGTCGGCAGGAGCACCTCTACCGGGTCGACTGGACCCCGGTGCCGCTGACCGCCACCCCGGCCACCGGCCGCTGGGCGCTGGTCGGCGTCGACGAGTTCAAGGTGGCCGCCGCGCTCGACACCGTCGGCCAGCTCACCGAGACCCACCCCGACCTGCCCTCCCTCACCGCCGCCCTGGACGCGGGCGGGGCCGCCCCGGACGTGGTGCTGGTCGCCAGCGTGCAGCCCGACTCCCGGGATCTCGCGGTCGGTGCCCGGCACACCACCGGGCAGCTGCTCACCCTGCTCCAGGGGTGGCTCGCCGACGACCGGTTGGCGTCGTCCCGACTGCTGGTGCTCACCCACGGCGCGCAGGGCGACCGGGTCACCGAACCCGCCGCGGCGGCGGCCTGGGGTCTGGTCCGGTCCGCCCAGTCGGAGAACCCGGGTCGGATCGTCCTGGTCGACCTCGACGACCACGACGGGTCGGCCCAGGCGCTCCCGGCGGTGCTGGCCGGCGGCGAACCGCAACTGGTCGTCCGCGAGGGTGTCGCCCACGCCGCCCGGCTGGTGTCCGCCACCGCGCCCGACGGCACCCCCGGCAGCGCCTTCACCGAGGGCGGAACCGTCCTGGTCACCGGGGCCGGCGGCACCCTCGGCCGGCTCGTCGCCCGACACCTGGTCGACGCGTACGGGGTGCGGCACCTGCTGCTGGCCAGCCGGCGCGGGCCGGACGCCGACGGGATGGCCGCGCTGCGCGACGACCTCACCGCCCGCGGGGCGCAGGTCACCGTGGCCGCCTGCGACCTGGCCGACCGGGAGGCGGTCGCCGCGCTGCTCGCCGGGGTGCCCGCCGAGCATCCGCTGACCGGGGTGGTGCACGCCGCCGGGGTGCTCGACGACGGGATCATCCCGTCGCTGACCCGGGAGCGCCTCGACGCGGTCCTGCGCCCCAAGGTCGACGCCGCCACCCACCTGCACGAGCTGACCCGCGACGCGGGGCTCACCGCGTTCGTGCTGTTCTCCTCGGCGGCCGGCGTGCTCGGCGGCCCGGGGCAGGGCAACTACGCGGCGGCGAACGCCTTCCTCGACGCGCTGGCGAGCGCGCGACGGGTGGCCGGGCTGCCCGCCCAGTCCCTGGCCTGGGGGCCGTGGGCCGGCGGCGGGATGGCCGACGACCTCGGTGGCACCGACCGGGCCCGGATGTCCCGGGGCGGGGTGCTGCCGATGTCCGCCGGGGAGGGGCTGGCGCTGCTGGACGCGGCGCTGGCCCGCACCGAGGCGGTGCTCGTCCCACTCAAGGCCGACCTGGGCACCTCGGCGGGCGGCGAGGTGCCGCCGATCCTGCGGGCCCTGGTCACCCCGACCAGGCGGGCCGCGTCGGGGACGAACCGGCCCGACCCGGCGGCGCTGCGGCGTACGCTCGGCGGGCTCGACGCCGACGGACAGCAGGCGCTGCTGGCCGACCTGGTCCGGGCGCGCGCCGCGGCCGTGCTCGGCCACGGCGGAGCCGACGACCTCGACCCGGAGCTGCGCTTCGTCGAGCTGGGCTTCGACTCGCTCACCGCGATGGAGCTGCGTACCGCGCTCAACGAGGCGACCGGCCTGCGGCTGGCCACCGGGGTGGTCTTCGACCACGGCAGCGTCGACGAACTGGCCGCGCTGCTGCGCACCGAACTGGCCGCGCCGCCGGCCGAGGACCGGGCCGGTACGCCCGACGCCACCGCCGACTCGATGAGCGCGCTGTTCGGCACCGCCGTTCGGGGCGGTCGGGTACAGCAGGGCCTGGCGTTGCTCCACGCGGTGGCCGACATCAGGCCCAGCTTCGACGGGCCGGCCGACCTGCCGCAGATCCCCGCCCCCCGGCGGCTCGCCCGCGGCGACCAGGGGCCGGCGATCGTCTGCTTCCCGTCGCCGATGGCCCTCGGCGGCGACCAGCAGTACGCCCGGTTCACCGCCGAGTTCGGCGGCACCCGGGACGTGTGGACCCTGCCGGTGCCCGGCTTCGGCCGCGACGACAGCCTGCCCGCCTCCGCCGACGCGGCGGTGCGGGTGTTCGCCGAGATGGTCCGCCCGATCGCCGAGCAGGGGCCGTACGTCATCGTCGGCTACTCCTCCGGCGGCCTGTTCGCCCACGCCACCGCCGGCCTGCTGGCACGGCAGGGGCACGGCCCGACCGGGGTGGTGCTGCTGGACACCTACCTGACCACCGGCAGCACCACGGCGACGTTCTTCACCCACATGCTCGAATCGCTGCTGGACAAGGAGACCACCTTCGGCGAGTTCAGCAGCGCCCGACTCTCGGCGATGGGCCGCTACATCCGGTTGCTGGAGAGCTGCCCGGTCGAGACGATCGACGCACCGGTGCTCTTCGTCCGGCCCCAGGAGTCCATCGTGGCCGGTGGTGACGACGACGGGTGGCGGGCCACCTGGGAGACCCCGCACGCGCTCCGGGAGGTGCCCGGCGACCACTTCACCATGATGGAGGGCCGGGCCGGCACGACCGCCGGGGTGGTACGGGACTGGATCGCGCAGTGACGACAGCTGGAGTGGACGACATGACACTGGCACCGACCGCCAAGGGCGCCGTCGAGTTCGGCGACCACCGGACGTGGTACCGGGTGACGGGGGAGCTGCCCGGCGACCGGCCGCCACTGGTGGTGCTGCACGGCGGCCCGGGCAGCACCCACGACTACCTGCTCAACCTCGCCGAGCTGAGCCGTACCGGCCGGCCGGTGGTGCACTACGACCAGCTCGGCAACGGCGGCTCCACCCACCTGCGGGGTCGGGGCGCCGACTTCTGGACGGTGGAGCTGTTCCTCGACGAACTGGACAACCTGCTGCGTCGGCTCGGCATCGCCGACGGGTACGTGCTGCTGGGGCAGTCGTGGGGCGGGGTGCTGGCGGCGGCCCACGCGGTGCGCCGGCCGGCCGGGCTGCGCGGGCTGGTCGTCGCCAACGCGCCCGCGTCGTACCCGCTGTGGCTGCCGGAGCTGGACGTGCTGCGGGCCGCGCTGCCCCCCGGGGTGGATGCGACGCTGCGCCGGCACGAGGCCGCGGGCACCACCGGCAGCCCGGCGTACACGGCCGCGATGATGGTCTTCTACCAGCGGCACGTGTGCCGGTGTAAGCCGTTGCCGCCGGAGCTGATGGCCTCCTTCATGGAGATCAACAGCGATCCGACCGTCTACCACGCGATGAACGGGCCGAGCGAGTTCCACATCATCGGCACGCTGCGCGACTACTCGCTGCTCGACCAGCTGCCGCAGATCGACACCCCGACCCTGGTGATCAGCGGCGAGTACGACGAGGTCACCCCGGCGGCCGTCCGCCCGTACCACGATCTCGTGCCCGGTGCCCGCTGGGAGATCATCGAGGGGGCCAGCCACCTGCCCCACCTGGAGACTCCGGAGCGGTTCACCGAGATCCTCACCCAGTTCCTCGACAAGCTCTGAACCGACGGCCCCGGACGGCCCGCTCAGGCGGGGCGGGCCGCCGGGGCGGGGTGGCGGGCGTCGTAGGCCGCCCGGTGGGCGTGCACGTCGTCCAGGTGCGTTTCGGCCCAGCTCTTGAGGGCATGCATCGTCTCGTGCAGGGAGAAATCGAGGTCGGTCAGCTCGTAGGTGACCGTGACCGGCACGGTCGCCGTCGCGGTGCGGCTGACCAGGCCGTCGCGTTCCAGGCTGCGCAGCCTCGCCGATAGTGGTCCGGTACCGCTCCGTCCACCATGAAAGGCCGAGGTAAGCCACATGCTCACCCGCTCTCTGCCCGGCGGCACCTGGACGCTCGGCGACCTGACCGTCAGCCGGTTCGGCTACGGCGCCATGCAACTCGCCGGCCCCGGGGTGATGGGACCGCCCGCCGACCCGGACGCCGCGCTGGCCGTCCTCCGCGAGGTCGTCGCCCTCGGCATCACGCACATCGACACCAGCGACGCCTACGGGCCGCACGTCACCAACCGGCTGATCCGCGAGGCCCTGCACCCGTACCCGGAGGGGCTGCACCTGGTGACCAAGGTCGGCGCGACCCGGGACCGGCAGGGCGGCTGGCCCCCGGCGCGGGACCCGGCGCAACTGCGCCGGGCCGTCGAGGAGAACCTGGAGCACCTCGGCGTCGAGACGCTGGACCTGGTCAACCTCCGGCTCGGCGACGCCACGGGCACCCGGGCCGGCTCTCTCGCCGGGCCGTTCGAGGCGCTCGCCGCACTTCAGCAGGAGGGCCTGATCCGGCACCTGGGGGTGAGCAACGTGACGGCTGAGCAGGTCGCCGAGGCGCAGTCGATCGCCCCGGTCGGGTGCGTGCAGAACCTCTACAACCTGGCGTACCGCCAGGACGACCCGCTGATCGACAGGCTCGCCGGGCAGGGGGTGGCCTACGTGCCGTACTTCCCGCTGGGCGGGTTCAGCCCGGTGCAGTCCGCGGCGCTGTCGGCCGTGGCCGCCCGCCGGGACGCCACACCGACGGCCGTCGCCCTGGCCTGGCTGTTGCAGCGCTCACCCAACATCCTGCTCATCCCCGGCACCTCGTCGGTGGCGCACCTGCGGGAGAACGTCGCCGGGGCGGGGCTGACGCTCACCGCCGACGACCTCGCCGCGCTGGACGCGATCGGACGCTGACCGGAGGACCACGAAAAGTGCCCGTGACCAGATGCGGTCACGGGCACTTCCGGAACGGGTGCCGCTCACACGCGAGCGGGCACGCCACGCATGTCGGTCAGCACGCTCCACAACGTCTGCGGGGTGGCGAACGTCTCCATCGACATCGCCTCGTCGACGAAGCGCACGTCGTACTCGCTCTCCAGGGTGGCCAGCAGTTCGACCATGGCGAGGGAGTCCAGGCCGGAGTCGCGCAGGCTGGTGCCGGCCAGCAGCGTCTCCTCGGGGTCGAGGAAGGGCAGGTGCTGGCGCAGGATGGCCTCGAACCGTTGATCCCACATGTCCGCGATTCCTTCCGGTGCAGGGTGAGAAGACGCTAACAACGCCCCACGGGGGCTGACGACCCGACAATTTCCCGGCCGCCGCCCGGCCCGGGTAAGGGGTCGTTAGGGGGGTCGATGCGGGTGGGGGCCGGCGGGGCCGCCGATACGCTCCGGCCATGAGTCGAGAGAACTTCGCGCGCACGCACGCCTCCGTGGAGACGCTGCACGAGTTCCTGTTGGCGGGTGCCCGGCTGACGCCCGACAAGCCGGCCGTCATCCAGGCCGTCGGCGGCGAGGTCGGCTCCATCTCGTACCGTCAGCTCGCCCAGCGGGTCGACGGCTACGCCGCCGCCCTCGACGAACTCGGCCTCGACATCGGTGACCGGGTGATCCTGGAGTCGGACACCTCCCCGACCGCCATCGCGGTCTTCCTGGCCTGCTCGTCGCTGGGCCTGACCTTCATCCCGGTCAGCCCGGAGACCCCGGCCCAGCGGCTCGCGCTGATCGCCGAGAGCACCGCCGCCGCACTGCACCTGCAACCCGTCGACGGCCGCCGCGAGGGCGTGCCCGCACCGCTGGGCACCGCCCGGTTCGGCCCGGACGGCATCCAGGTCGAGCGGGCGCCCGCGCCGCGCACCCGGCACCGCCGGGAACTGGTGCCCACCGACCCGGCCTACATGATCTTCACGTCGGGCACCACCGGCCGGCCCAAGGGCGTGGTGATGAGCCACCGGGGCGTGCTCGCCTTCTTCCGGGGGATGCTGCGGCACGGCATCGTCTCCGCCGAGGACCGGGTCGCCACCACCTCGCCGTTGCAGTTCGACTTCTCGCTGCTCGACATCGGCCTGGCGCTGGGCAGCGGCGCAGCCGTGGTGCCGGTGCCCCGGTCGCTGCTGCGCTGGCCGCGCCGCTTCGTGCAGTTCCTCGCCGACAGCGGCGCCACCCAGGTCAACGGCGTGCCGTCGATCTGGCGGGGGGTGCTGCGGCACGAGTTCGCCGGGCTGGCCGCGCTCGGCGAGCAGATCCGCGGGGTGCTCTACTCCGGCGAGAACTTCCCCCTGCCCGAGATGCGCGAGCTGCAACGCGCCCTGCCGCACGCCCGGGTGGTCAACTGCTTCGGCAGCAGCGAGTCCATCGCCGCGTCCTTCACCGACGTGCCCAACCCGCTGCCCGACGACGTCGACCGGATCTCCATCGGCCACGCCCACCCGGGCGCGGAGATGCTGCTGATCGACGAGGACGGCCGGCCGGTCGACTCCCCGGGCGTCGTCGGGCAGATCCACCTGCGCAGCGCCGCCCTGTTCCACGGCTACTGGAACGACCCGGAGGCCACCGCCGCCGCGCTGGTCCCCGACCCGCTCAACCCGGCCACCGGGCAGGTCGTCTTCCGCACCGGCGACCTGGCCTACCGGGGCGAGGGCGGGGAGCTGTACTTCACCGGCCGGGCCGACTCACTGGTCAAGGTGCGCGGCAACCGGGTCGAGCTGGGCGAGGTGGAGCGCCGGGTCCGGGAGTTCCCGGGCGTCGCCGGGGCTGCCGCGCTGATGCTGCCCCAGGAGGGTAAGGACCCGGTGCTGGCCGCGTTCGTGGTGCTCGACGAGGGCGTCACCGGCGTCGAGGAGATGGAGCTGGGCGCGTTCTGCCTGGAGGCGCTGCCCGACTACATGGTGCCGCAGCAGGTCCGGGTCGTCGACGAGCTGCCGGTCAACGCCAACGGCAAGATCGACCGGCGGGCCCTCGCCGAGCGCGCCGGGCAGTCCGCGCGCCGCTGATCCGGCCCCTGACGGCCCCTGGCCGGTCCCTTCAGGAGGGGGACCGGCCAGGGGTTTTCGCTACGTCGCCGCTACGACGCCGAATTGGCGGCATCCGATGAGTCGGATGCCGCCAATTCGGCGTAACAGCGTGGATCGACCGGGTCAGCCCTCGGCGGCTTCCCGGGCCAGCCGGGCCCGGTCCACCTTGCGGTTGGAGTTCAACGGGAACTCCGGCACGTGCCGGTACGAACGCGGCAGCATCCCCTTGGGCAGGATCTGCCGCAACTGCCGGGACAGTTCCGCCGGGGCGGTCGGCGCACCCGTGTAGAAGACCACCAGTTCGGTGCCGCCCGCGCCGGAGCGGGCCACCGTCACCGCGTCCTCGATGCCGGGGCAGCCCCGCAGAGCGTGCTCGATCTCGGCCAGCTCCACCCGCCAGCCGTGCACCTGCACCTGCGAGTCGAGCCGGCCCAGGTAGATCAGTTCCTTGTTGTCCAGCCGCCGGACCCGGTCCCCGGTGCGGTACCAGCGCCGGCCGTCGCGGACCAGGAACCGGCCCTCGTCGTCGGCCGGGTCGAGGTAGCCGGGGGTGAGCTGCGGGCCGGTGATGCAGAGTTCCCCCTCCACCTCGCTGGCCGCGCCGTCGGCGTCGAGCAGCACCCCGTCGTGCCCGTCGTGCAGCGTCCCGATCGGGACCAGACCGTTGACGCACAGCCCCGGCGAGGTCTGCGGCGACCAGCGGTGCCCGGTGATGGTCACGGTCAGCTCGGTCGGGCCGTAGATGTTCTCCAGCGTCGACCCGGGGGCCGCGGCCTGCCAGTCCACCGCGTCGGTCGCGTGCAGCGCCTCCCCGGCGAAGAAGCTCCACCGCAGCGACGGCATCGCCGCCGCAGCCAGCCGGCCGGTCCGCCGGACCAGGGTGATCGCGCTCGGGGTGGAGAACCACACGGTCAGTCCCCGCTCGGCCACGAACGCCGGCACGTCCCGGTACGCCGCCGGCGGCACCGGGTGCACGCTCGCCCCCGCACCCCAGGCGCAGAACAGGTCGAACATCGCGCAGTCGAAGTTCAGGTCGAACGACTGGGAGAACCGGTCGTCCGGGCCGAAGTCGTACCTGTCGTCCAGCACCGAGAAGTAGTGCCGCAGGTTCCCGTGGGTGATCGGCACCCCCTTGGGGCGTCCCGTCGAGCCGGAGGTGAACAGCACGTAGGCCAGGTCGTCGGGGGCGGCGGGGCGGGGCGCGGCCAGTGGCGTCGCCGAGACCACCGGCAGCCGCGGGCCGGTGCCGCTGCCCCGCGGGTCCACCACCGGCGCGAACACCGGCACCCCGGCGACCGCGTCGCCCATCTCCGCCCGGACCGCCAGCCCGGCCTCGTCGAGCAGCAGGGTGGACACCCCGCACGCGGTGAGCATCCCCGCCGTCCGGGCCGCCGGGAACTCCGGGTGCAGCGGTACGGCGGTCGCGCCGACGTACAGGGTGGCCAGCAGCCCCGCGTACGACTCCAGGGTCTTGCCGGCCAGGATGCCCACCACCCGGGGCGGACCGTCCGGGCCGGCGGCCAACGCCCCCGCCCAGCGCAGCGCGATGGCGTGCAGCTCCTCGTAGCTGACCGGCCCGGACGGCAGGTGCAGGGCGGTGGCCCGGGGTGCTGCGGCCAGCCCCTGGAGGAACCGGCCGTGCAGGGCGTAGTCGGTGTGCTGGGTCATCTCGTCCTCCGTGCTCTACCGGCGCTCAGGCGGCCACGGTGCGACGGATCGGCCGCATCGCCCGTCGCGGGTCCACGATGGTGGTCCGGAAGTTGCGGACGGTGGCGCCGACCCGGCCCCACAACCGGTCCGGGCCGCAGACGTGCACCGTCTGCACCCCGGACCGCTGGAACGTGGCGACCACCTCCGGCCAGCGCACCGGGGTGACGATCCCGTCGAGTAACATCGCCCGTACGCCGTCGGCGGTGGTGCGTACCGTGCCGTCCTGGTCGGCGACGACCGGGATCTGCGGGTCGGTGAAGCGCAGCGACCCGAACAGCTCCGCCTCCACCCGGTCCCGCAGCGGCCCGAACGCGGCGGCGTGCAGCGGCGGGTCCATCACGTACAGCGGCAGCCCGCCGCCGGCCCGCAGCCGCTGCGCCAGCCAGTCGGTGCGTCCCTCGTGCAGGGTCACCATCCAGAAGTCGGTGTCCACGTAGCAGGAGATCTCGTACCACTCGCCTGCCTCGTCCAACTCGGCCAGGATCTCCCGCAGCCGCTCGGCCGGGGTCCGGACGAACGACATCGTCACCACGCCCCGCTGCTCGGCGGTGAAGTACTCCGTCTCGATCCGGGACAGCCGCGCGGTCATCCGGACCGCCTCGGCGAAGTCCAGCGCGCCGCTGAACACGGCGGCGGCCTTGCCGCCGAAGCTGGGCCCGGCGACCAGGTCCGGCCGCAGGTCCATGGTCCGTTCCGCCCACCGGGCCAGCGCCACGCAGTTCACCAGGAAGGCCACCTGGGCGTACTCGGAATAGTCGCTGTCGCTGTCGCGGTACCTGGCGAACAGGTCGTAGTCGAGGGCGTCGCTGGCGGTGGCGAGCAGCTCGCGGGCGTCCCGGTCGATCAGCATGAACTTCGCGACGTCGGCGAAGTCGCACGGACCCATCCCGGGGAAGACGATGGCGCTGGTCATCTGGGGCGTCCTTGTCGTCGGGGCAGACCGGCACCGGCGCGGTCGGCGGGGGAGTCGGGGCGGGTCACCGGGGGAGCTTGGCCAGGGCCTGCTCGATGCGGACCAACGCGTCGGCGACGTGCGGCACCGTCAGCGGGTCGGCGGCGGTCTGGGTCTGCCGCTGCTGCTGCGGGGTGTCGCCGTAGAGCATGCTGGTGGCGGCCCGGAACCGCAGCGCCTCCGGCCGGTCGCCGAAGTGGTGGCCGGAGAGCACCGCCACGCCCAGCTCCTCCAGCAGGTGGTGCTGCAGGGTGGCGCCGTCGGTGATGCCCTGCTCGGCCAGCGGCTCGCGCAGCGGCGCGAAGTCCGGGTAGACGTAGAACGCGCCGGTAGGCGGCCGGCAGGTGGCGCCCGCGTCCACCATGATCCGGTGGACCGCGCCGGCCACCGCGCCGTGCAGCGCGGCGTCCTCGGTGAGCCGCTCGCGGATCTCCGGCGGCTCGGCGAAGGCGTACCGGGCGACCGACTGCATCGGCCCGGCCAGGGTGGACCAGATCTCGCTGGCGACCGAGGCGACGTCGGCGCGGATGCGCTCGCCCCACCCACCGGCCGGGAACCGGGCCGCGCCGATCCGCCAGCCGCCGAGCGCCAGGTTCTTGCTGAGCCCGGTGAGCACCACGGTCCGCCGGGGTGCGATCTCGGCGGGGGAGAGCAGGTCCGTGCCCGGGGTGTGCAGGATGTCCCGGTAGATCTCGTCCGAGACGATCAGCAGGTCCTCCTCCTCGGCGATCGCGCACAGCTCGCGGACCAGGTCGTCCGGGGCGTGCGTGCCGGTCGGGTTGTCAGGCGAGGTGAGCACCAGGATGCGCGGGTCGTGGCCGAGCACCCGGGCGGCACGGATCGTCTCCCGCAGCGCCGCCGGGTCGGGCACCCCGCCGCACGACTCGGGGATCGGCACCCCCAGCGCGGTTTTGCCGGCGAGCCGGGCCTGCGGGGCGTAGGTGACCCAGCTCGGCGCGGCGAGCAGGGTGTCCCCGCCGACGACCAGCTGCAGGGCCATCAGCAGCGGCTTGCTGCCCGGCGCGATGATCACCTGGTCGGCCTCGGTGGGCAGCCGGCGGCGGGAGAAGTACCCGGCCACCGCGTCCCGGGTGGCGGGGTCGCCGACCACCGGCCCGTAGGCGTTGCGGTCGCCGCCCTCGGTCAGCGCCCGCAGCAGCGGCGGGAACACCGGCAGGCGGGACTCGCCGAAGCCCAGGTGCACGATGGACTCGCCCGCGGCGATGCGCTGCTCGACCAGCTGGTCGAGCGCGAGGTTGGGCGATATCTTCCGGCCGGCCATCGCCAGCTCCCTTCGGGTCGGTGGGTGTTCAGGCGGTGACGGCCGCGCCGGGGCGGGCCGCGCTGGGGCTGACCGCGGCGAGGATGTCCGCCGGGGCGGTCGGGTCGAGTTCCAGGTCGCTCAGCCAGGCTGCGTCGGCCGACCAGCGTGCCCGGAACGGCCGGCCGACCAGCCGCCGGTCGCGGGCCTGGATCAGCCGGAGCTGGAAGAAGTCGCCGTCCGGGGTCCGCTCGACGCCGTCGACGAGGACCTTGCCGGGGGTGGCCGACATGACCGGTCCGCGTACCGTCCGGGCCAGGCCGGGCAGATCCTGGTACGCGGTGCGGAAGATGTCGGCGGCCCGGGTCAGCGGCACCTGGAAGTAGTCCCGGGGACCGGTGTCCCGTTCGACGAACATGTAGTAGGGCACCGCGCCGACGGCCAACTCCGCCCGCCACATCTCGCTCCAGGCGCGGGCGTCGTCGTTGACGTAGCGGATCAGCGGGGCCTGGCAGTAGACCACCGCCCCGGTCGACCTGATCCGGGCGATGGCCCGGGTGGCGACCTCGGTGGCCAGCTCGCGGGGGTGGCTGAAGTGCGCCATCACCGCGACGCTGCGCCCCGACGCGACCACCTGCTCGAACAGCCGCAGCAGGTCGTCGGCGTCGCTGTCGGAGACGAACCGGTACGGCCAGTAGGCGACCGCCTTGGTGCCGAACCGGATCGTGCGTACCGTGTCGACGGCCAGCAGCGGCTCCACGTGGCTGCGCAGCCGCTCCGTCGACATGATCATCGGGTCGCCGCCGGTGACCAGCACGTCGGTCACCGCCGGGTGCCGGTGCAGGTAGCTCACCAACTGCTCCGGGCCGGGCGCGGCGAACCGCAGGTCGGCGTCGCCGACGAACTGCGCCCACCGGAAGCAGTAGGTGCAGTACGCGTGGCAGGTCTGCCCCTGCTGCGGGAAGTACAGCACCGTCTCCCGGTACTTGTGCTGCATGCCGGGCAGTTCCTGACCGTCCAGCCTGGGCACGTTGTGCTGCTGCTGCCCGGACGGGTGCGGGTTGAGCCCCGCCCTGATCCGGGCCACCTCGCCGCGCAGCCCCTTGCGGTCACCGGCGCGCAGCAGGTCACCGAGGAGCTGCTCGTCGGCGGCGGCGAGCATGCCGCGCTGCGGGAACACCAGCCGGAAGATCGGGTCGTCCGGGATACGGTCCCAGTCGATCAGGTGCGACAGGACGTACTCGTTGACCCGGAAGGGCAGCACCTGGGAAATGGTGCGGATCGCGTGCAGATTGTCGGCCGACAATCCGTACCGGGCGCCCAGCTCATCGATGTGGTGCGGCCCGAAGGAGTGGAACCGCCCCGGATCGGCGGTCGTGGAAACGAGCAGGGACATCAACCATCCTCCATGGGGGGTTGCGCCCACCGACGTGGCGTGACTCAATCACCGGTGCGCGCCCGCGAGAATCGCTCGACGGTCAACAGCGCGTTGCCTCGCCCACACGCTAGTGGCGGCCCGTCCGCCCGGACCCCTAGCGGCACCCCAGAGCCGCCCCTTAGCGCGGCCGGTAGGGGGAGGCTAGGGGCGTCGCGGGGGTGTAGGTGGATTTCCTTTCCTGATTACGTATCCCTCGCGCCTGGTCCGGCCGGTGCCCGGCGTGTCGCCCGGATACGCCGTACCGCACCGAGCGGCCGTGCAGACATCGATGCCAGCGCCGATCCGTGCGCCCGGTGCGAACCGAGGGAGTGCTCCGTGACGATCGATCAGGAGATCCGCAAGTATCCGTTCAGCGAGGCGCCCGGGATCGACATCGACCCGGCGTACGGGCTGCTGCGCAGCACCGAGCCGCTGGCCCGGGTGCAGTTGCCGTACGGCGAGGTGTGCTGGCTGGCCACCCGGTACGAGGACGTCAAGACCGTGCTCACCGACCCGCGCTTCAGCCGGGCCGCCGCGCAGGGCAAGGACCAGCCCCGCCTCCGCGAGGAGATGACCTACGAGGGCATCATCGGCCTCGACCCGCCGGACCACACCCGGCTGCGCAAGCTGGCCGGCAAGGCGCTGACCGCCCGCCGGGTCAACGGCATCCGCGAGGACGCGCAGCGGATCGCCAACGAGTACGTCGACGACATGATCGCCAAGGGGTCTCCCGGCGACCTGGTCGAGATGTTCGCGCTGCCCTTCCCGATCACCGTGATCTGCGAGCTGCTCGGCGTCCCGTTCGAGGACCGCGCCCAGTTCCGGATCTGGACCGAGGGGCTGACCAGCACCAGCGAGCAGCTCATGACCTATGTGGAGCAGCTGTTCGGCTACATGGGCAACCTCGTCGCCCAGCGCCGCGAGCAGCCCACCGACGACCTGCTCGGCGCGCTGGTCAAGGCCCGCGACGAGGGCGACCGGCTGACCGAGCAGGAGCTGCTCTCGATCGCCGGGGTCGGGCTGCTGCTCACCGGCGTCGAGACGGTCTCCACCCACATCCCCAACTTCGTCTACGCGCTGCTGACCAAGCCGGAGCTGATGGCGCAGCTGCGCGCCGACCGGAGCCTGGTGCCGGCCGCCGTGGAGGAGCTGCTGCGGATGATCCCCCTCAACCCGGCCGCCATGTTCCCCCGCTACGCCGTGGAGGACGTCGAGCTCAGCAGCGGCATCGTCCGCGCCGGGGAGCCGGTGCTGGTCTCCCTGCCCGGCGCGAACCGCGACCCGGAGATCTTCGACAACCCGGAGACCTTCGACTTCACCCGCGAGCAGAACCCGCACGTCGCGTTCGGCCACGGCCCGCACCACTGCCTGGGCGCGCAGCTCGCCCGGATGGAGCTGCAGGTGGCCCTGCACACCATCCTGGACCGGTTCCCCGAGCTGCGCCTGGCCGACGGTGACGCGGGTGTGTCGTGGAAGTCCGGCCTGCTGGTCCGGGGCCCGAACAAGCTGCTGGTGGCCTGGTGACCGCGGTGGACACCAGGTGGACGGTCACCGTCGACCGGGACGCCTGCATCGGTACCGGGGTCTGCGCCGGCGCGGCCCCCCGCCAGATCGAGATCCGGGCCGGCAAGGCGTCCGCCCTGGCCCCGGAGACCGCACCCGACGAGGCGGTCATCGACGCCGCCGACATGTGCCCGATGTCCGCGATCACGGTCCGCGACGCCGCCTCCGGCGCGCTGCTCGCGCCCGAGGAGTGAACAACCGCCCCGACCGGTGAACCCCACCGGTCGCCGCGAGGCCGCCGCGACCGGTCCCCCCTACCGGTCGCGGCGGCCTTGCCGTGATCGGGCGCCGAAAGCCGACACACCGAGCCGGGCGTCGAACCCGGAGACCTAGTGGAGCGTGCCATGAGCGAGTCCGTGAACCCCACCGGTGCCGAGCCCGACGCCCTGTCGGCACTGCGGCGGCGGCTGGAGGGCCGCACGGCCGACGAGCAGGACCGGGCGCTCACCGCGCTGGTCCGGGAGCAGGCCCGCGACGTGCTGCGGACCGTACTGCCGGACGGCCCGGACGCCGTCGAGCCCGGCCGGCCCTTCCGCGACCTGGGCTTCGACTCGCTCGCCGCGGTCGAGCTGCACCGTCGGCTCACCGCCGCGACCGGCCTGGACCTGCCGGTCACCCTGGTCTTCGACCACCCGACGCCGCAGGCGGTCGGGCGGCTGCTGCGCACCCTGCTCGGTGGGGACGCCGCCTCCGCGCCGGCCGCCGCGCCGCTGCGGCGGCCCGCCGACGACGAGCCGATCGCCGTGGTCGGCATCGGCTGCCGCTACCCGGGGCACAGCACCTCAGCCGACGACCTGTGGCGGCTGGTCTTCGAGGGCCGCCACGTGATCAGCGACTTCCCGACCGACCGGGGCTGGGACACCGACGGGCTCTACGACCCCGACCCGGGCAAGCCGGGCAAGACCTACGTGCGCCAGGGCGGTTTCCTGGAGGGCGCGGCCGAGTTCGACGCGGACTTCTTCGGCATCAGCCCGCGCGAGGCGATGACGATGGACCCGCAGCAGCGGCTGGTGCTGGAGACCGCCTGGGAGGCGCTGGAGGACGCCGGCATCGACTCGGCGTCGCTGCGCGGCAGCCAGACCGGTGTCTTCATCGGCGCCGAACCGCAGGAGTACGGCCCCCGCCTGCACGAGGCCCCGGAGGGGCTGGACGGCTACCTGCTCACCGGCAACGCGCCGAGCGTGGTGTCCGGCCGGCTCGCCTACACCTTCGGCTTCGAGGGCCCGACGCTGACCGTGGACACCGCCTGCTCGGGTTCGCTGGTCGCCCTGCACCTGGCCTGCCAGGCGGTGCAGCGTGGCGAGTGCACCACCGCGTTGGCCGGCGGCGTCGCGGTGATGGTGCACCCGGGCGCGTTCACCGCGTTCAGCCGGCAGCGTGGCCTCGCCCCGGACGGGCTGTGCAAGCCGTTCGCGGCGGCGGCCGACGGCACCGGCTGGGCCGAGGGGGTCGGCATCCTGGTGCTGGAGCGGCTCTCCGACGCCCGCCGCAACGGCCACCGGGTGCTCGGGGTGATCCGGGGTTCGGCGATCAACCAGGACGGCGCGTCCAACGGGTTGACCGCCCCGAACGGCCCGTCCCAGCAGCGGGTGATCATGTCCGCGCTGGCCTCGGCCGGCCTGGCCCCCACCGACGTCGACCTGGTCGAGGCGCACGGCACCGGCACCCGGCTCGGCGACCCCATCGAGGCGCAGGCGATCATCGCCACCTACGGCCGGGAACGTCCCGCCGACCGGCCGCTGTGGCTCGGTTCGCTGAAGTCCAACATCGGCCACTCGCAGGCCGCCGCCGGTGTCGCCGGTGTGATCAAGGTGCTGATGGCGATGCGGCACCGGGTGCTGCCGCAGACCCTGCACGTCGACGCGCCCACCCCCAACGTGGACTGGTCCGCCGGCACCGTCGCGCTGCTCACCGAGGCCCGCCCGTGGGATGACCCGGGCCACCCGCGCCGGGCCGGGGTCTCCTCGTTCGGGGTCAGCGGCACCAACGCGCACGTCATCGTCGAGGAGCCACCGGCCGTCGACGACGAGGCCGTGCCCGCCGTGCCGCAACTGCCCAGCGAGGTGCTGCCGGTGGTGCTCTCCGCCCGCGGCGAGGCGGCGCTGCGCGACCAGGCCGCCGCGCTGCTCGCCGTCGTCGGCACCGACGGGGACAACCCGGAACTGCTCGACGTCGCGTACTCGCTGGCCACCACCCGGACGGCGCTGGAGCACCGGGCGGTGCTGGTGGCCCGGGACCGGGCCGGGGCGGCCGGGGACCTGGCCGCCCTCGCCGCCGGTGGCGACGTGCCCGGCGTGCACCTGGGGCAGGCCACCGGTGGGGGGCTCGGCTTCCTGTTCACCGGGCAGGGCAGCCAGCGGCTGGACGCCGGCCGGCAGCTGCACCGCAGCTACCCGGTCTACGCCGCCGCGTTCGACGACGCCTGCGGCTGGCTCGACCTGCAACTGGACGTGCCGCTGGCCGACGTGCTGTTCGCCGAGCCCGGCACCGCCGAGGCGGCCCTGCTCGACCAGACCGCCTACACCCAGTGCGCGCTGTTCGCGGTGGAGGTCGCCCAGTTCCGGCTGCTGGAGTCGTGGGGGGTCCGGCCGGACCTGCTCGCCGGGCACTCGATCGGTGAGCTGGCCGCCGCCCACGTCGCCGGGGTGCTCTCCCTGGAGGACGCCGCCCTGCTGGTCGCCGCCCGTGGCCGGCTCATGCAGCAGCTCCCTGCCGAGGGCGCGATGATCTCGGTGCAGGCCACCGAGGAGCAGGTCCGCCCGCTGCTGGCCGGCCGTGAGGCGCAGGTGGGCCTGGCCGCGGTGAACGGCCCCGCCTCGGTGGTGGTCTCCGGTGACGAGGACGCCGTGCTGGAGGTGGTCGCCGCCCTCGCCGCCGCCGGGCACAAGACGAAGCGGCTGAAGGTCAGCCACGCCTTCCACTCGCCGCTGATGACGCCGATGCTCGCCGAGTTCGGCCGGCTGGCGCACGTGCTCACCTACCGTCCGCCGACCATCCCGGTCGTGTCCACGGTCACCGGCCGGCCGGTGCTCTCCGGTGAACTGTGCGACCCCGACTACTGGGTGCGGCACGTGCGTGACAGCGTCCGGTTCGCCGATGCCGTCCGGGCGATGGCCGACGAGGGGATCACCACCTTCCTCGAACTCGGCCCGGCCGGTGTGCTCTCCGCGATGGGTCCGGCCTGCCTCGACGACGACGCCGACGCGGTCTTCGCCCCACTGCTGCGCGCCGACCACGACGAGGAGACCGACGTCGTCGCCGCCGTCGCCCGCGCCCACGTACGCGGTGTGCCGGTGGACTGGACGGCGTTCTTCGCCGCCCGCGGGGCCCGCCGGGTCGCGCTGCCCACGTACCCGTTCCAGCGTCGCCGGTTCTGGATGGAGTCCGGTGGCGGCAGCGCCGACGCGACCGGCTTCGGTCAGCTCGCCGCCGGGCACCCGCTGGTCGGCGCGGTCGTCGGCCTGGCCGGCGGCGACGGCGTGGTGCTCACCGGTCGGGTGTCGCTGCGCAGCCACCCGTGGCTGGCCGACCACACCATCTCCGGGGTGGCGCTGCTGCCCGGCACCGCCTTCGTCGAACTGGCCGTGCGGGCCGGCGACCAGGTCGGCTGTCCCACCGTCGAGGAGCTGACCCTCCAGGCCCCGCTGGCGCTGGACGAGCGCGGCGTCGCCCTCCAGGTGGTCGTCGGCGCCGCCGACCCGGCCGGCCGCTGCCCGGTGGCCGTCTACTCCCGCCCCGACGGGTCCGACCCGGACGACCAGCTCTGGACTCGGCACGTCAGCGGCTTCCTCACCCCGGAGGCCGCCGACGCCGGGCAGCCGCTCACCCAGTGGCCGCCGCGCGACGCCCGGCCTGTCGACCTGACCGGCATCTACACCGAACTCGCCGACCAGGGCTACGGCTACGGCCCGGTCTTCCAGGGCCTCAAGGCCGTCTGGCGACGCGGCCAGGAGGTGTACGCCGAGGTCGCGCTCCCCGCCGACAGCCGGGCCGAGGCGGCCCGCTTTGGCCTGCACCCGGCGGTGCTGGACGCCGCCCTGCACGCCATCGACGCGGCCCGCCGGGGCGAGCCCACCGACGACGAGGTGCGCATCCCGTTCGCCTGGAACGACGTCACCCTGCACGCCGCCGGTGCGGCCGAGGTGCGGGTGCGGATCGCCCCGGCCGCCGGGGACAGCGTCTCGGTGACCCTCGCCGACGCCACCGGCGCACCGGTGGCCTCGGTGCGGTCGTTCGTCTCCCGGCCGGTCTCCACCGCCCAGCTCACCGCCGCCCGGGGCGGCTACCACGAGCGGCTGTTCCGGCTGGAGTGGACGAAGCTCGGTCACCGGCCCGCCCCGGCGGGCACCCCCCGCTGGGTGGTGCTCGGCGACGAGCGGATCGGCACGGCCGCCCGGCACGCCGACCCGGCCGCGCTGGGCGCCGCGATCGACGCCGGCGCCACCACCCCCGAGTGGGCGTTCGTCGGGGTCGGGGCCGGTGACGTCCGGGCCGCCACCGCAGGGGCGTTGACGCTGCTGCAGCAGTGGCTGGCCGACGCGCGGCTGGCCGGCACCCGGCTGGTCTTCGTCAGCCGCGCCGACGACCTCGCCACCGAGGCGGTCTGGGGTCTGCTGCGGGCCGCGCAGACGGAGAACCCGGACCGGTTCGTCACCGTCCGGCTCGCCGACGCCCCCACGCCGCTGCTGGCCGCCGCCCTGGCCACCGGCGAACCGGAGCTGCGGGTACGCGACGGGGAGATCAGTGTGCCCCGGCTGGCCCGGGTCGCCACCACCCCCGACGGCACCGGCGAGGCCGGTTGGCCGACCGACGGCACGGTGCTGGTCACCGGCGGCACCGGTGGGCTCGGCGCGCACGTCGCCCGGCACCTGGCCGGCCGGCACGGCGTACGCCACCTGCTGTTGACCAGCCGCAGCGGCCCGGCGGCGGCCGGCGTGGCGGAGCTGCGCGCCGAGCTGGAAGCGGCAGGCGCGACCGTCGACGTGGCCGCCTGCGACGCGGCCGACGCCGACGCCCTGGCCGCGCTGCTCGCCGCCGTCCCGGCCGACCGGCCGCTGCGGGCGGTGGTGCACGCCGCCGGCATCGTCGACGACGGGACTATCGGTTCGCTCACCCCGCAGCGGCTCGACGCGGTGCTGAAGGCCAAGCTGGACGGCGCGGTCAACCTCGACCGGTTGACCCGCGACGCCGACCTGACCGCGTTCGTGCTCTTCTCCTCCCTGGCGAGCCTGCTCGACTGCGCCGGGCAGGGCAACTACGCCGCCGCGAACGCCACCCTCAACGCGTTGGCCGCCACCCGCCGGGCGCAGGGCCGGCCCGCCGTCGCCCTCACCTGGGGTCTGTGGACCGGTGACAGCGGCATGGGCGGCCAACTGGACGCCGCCGCGTTGCAGCGCATCGAGCGTTCCGGCATGCCCGGGCTCAGCCCGGCGGAGAACCTGGCCCTGCTCGACGCGGCGCTCGGCGTCGACGAGCCGGTGCTCGCCCCGATCCGGGTCGACCTGACCGCGCTGCGCAACCGGCCGGACGGGGTGCCGGCGCTGCTGCGCGGCCTGGTGCCAGTGCCGGCGCGCCGCAGCGCCCAGGCCGCCGGCCCGGCCGACGCCACGCAGGGGCTGGCCCGGCAGTTCGCCGCGTTCAGCCAGGCCGAGCGGGACCGCTTCACCCTGGACCTGGTCCGCGAGCACGTCGCCGCCGTGCTCGGCCACGACGGCGCGGAGGCGATCGAGCCGCGCCGGGCCTTCAACGAGTTGGGCTTCGACTCGCTGGCCGCGGTCGAGCTGCGCAACCGGCTCAAGGCGGCCACCGGGCTGCGACTGCCGGCGACCCTGGCGTTCGACTACCCGACCCCGGCGGCGCTGGCCGAGTTCGTGGTCTCCACCGTGCTGGGCACGGGCGCGGACGTGGCGACGCCGGAACCCGCCGCAGCCTCGTTCACCCAGGAGCCGATCGCGATCGTCTCGATGAGCTGCCGCTTCCCCGGCGGGGTGGCCACCCCGGAGCAGCTGTGGGAACTGCTCGACGGCGGCGTCGACGCGGTCTCGCCGTTCCCCGCCGACCGGGGCTGGGACCTGGCCGGCATGTACGACCCGGAGCCCGGCAAGCCCGGCAAGACGTACTCGATGGAGGGCGGTTTCCTCTACGACGCGGCCGACTTCGACGCGGACTTCTTCGGGATCAGCCCGCGCGAGGCGGTCGCGATGGACCCGCAGCAACGGTTGATGCTGGAGACCTCGTGGGAGGTGCTGGAGCGGGCCGGGATCGACCCGA
This sequence comes from Micromonospora cynarisoli, assembly GCF_030518815.1. Lineage (NCBI taxonomy): Bacteria > Bacillati > Actinomycetota > Actinomycetes > Micromonosporales > Micromonosporaceae > Micromonospora > Micromonospora cynarisoli. The sequence continues at coordinate 6,905,128 of NZ_CP130426.1, forward strand.
CGTCGCTCAAGGGCAGCCCGACCGGCGTCTTCGCCGGCGTCATGTACCACGACTACGCGCTGCGGCTGCACCAGGTGCCCGAGGACCTGGCCGGCTACCTGGGTAACGGCAGCCTCGCCAGCATCGTCTCCGGCCGGGTCGCCTACACCCTCGGGCTGGAGGGGCCTGCGGTGTCGATCGACACGGCCTGCTCGTCGTCCCTGGTCGCCATCCACCTGGCGGTGCAGGCGTTGCGGGCCGGGGAGTGCTCCCTGGCGCTGGCCGGTGGTGTCACCGTGATGTCCACCCCGGACACGTTCCTCGACTTCAGCCTCCAGCGTGGCCTGGCCCGGGACGGCCGGTCGAAGTCCTTCGCCGCCGGTGCGGACGGCACCGGCTGGGGCGAGGGCGCGGGCATGCTGCTGCTGGAGCGCCTCTCCGACGCCCGGGCCAACGGGCACCAGGTGCTGGCTGTCATCCGGGGTTCGGCGACCAACCAGGACGGCGCGTCCAACGGTCTGACCGCGCCGAACGGCCCCTCCCAGCAGCGGGTCATCCGGCAGGCCCTGGCCTCGGCCGGGGGCATCCCGGCGACCGAGGTGGACGCGGTGGAGGCGCACGGCACCGGCACGGCGCTCGGCGACCCGATCGAGGCGCAGGCCCTGCTGGCCACGTACGGGCAGGACCGACCGGCGGACCGGCCGTTGTGGTTGGGGTCGATCAAGTCGAACATCGGGCACACCCAGGGCGCGGCGGGTGTGGCCGGAGTGATCAAGATGGTGCTCGCGATGCGCAACGACCTGCTGCCGCGCACCCTGCACGCCGACGAGCCCTCGCCGCAGATCGACTGGTCGGCCGGGGAGGTACGGCTGCTCAACGAGCCGCAGCGGTGGCCGGCGGTGGACCGGCCGCGGCGGGCCGGGGTGTCGTCGTTCGGCATCAGTGGCACCAACGCCCACGTCATCCTCGAACAGGCACCCCCGGAGCAGGAGCCTGCACCGGCCGAGGTGACGGCCCCGGCGGTGTTGCCGTGGCTGCTGTCCGCGCGGTCGGTCGAGGCGCTGCGGGCGCAGGCCGACGGGGTCGCCGCGACGGGTGCCGGCCTGGACGTGGCGTACTCGTTGGCGACGACGCGGGCGGCGCTGGAACGCCGGGCCGTGGTGGTGGCCGCGGCGGGCGAGGACGCGGCCCGTGCCCTGCGGTGCGTGGCGGAGGGAAGCGACTCGTCCGACGTGGTGTACGGGTCGCCGTCGGTCGGGAAGTTGGCGGTGCTGTTCACCGGCCAGGGAGCGCAGCGGTGGGGGATGGGCCGTGAGCTGGCGGCGGCGTACCCGGCGTTCGCCGAGGCGTTCGATGAGGTCAGCGCCCACCTGGACGCGAAGCTCGACCGGCCGCTGCGGGAGGTGCTCTACACCGGGCCGGAGGCGGCCGACGCGGCGCCGCTGGATCAGACGATGTACAGCCAGGCGGCGTTGTTCGCCGTCGAGGTGGCGTTGTTCCGCCTGCTGGAGTCGTGGGGGGTCAGGCCCGACATGGTGGCCGGGCATTCGATCGGCGAGGTTTCGGCCGCCCACGTGGCCGGGGTGTTGTCGCTGGCTGACGCGGCGACCCTGGTCGCGGCGCGGGGCCGGCTGATGCAGTCGATGCGCGAGGACGGTGCGATGGTCGCCGTCGAGGCGTCCGAGGCGGAGGTGCGGGCCGCGCTGACCGGCCTGGAGGCGCGGGTGGGCATCGCGGCGGTGAACGGTCCCCGGGCGGTGGTCGTCTCCGGTGACGCCGACGCGGTGGAGTCGGTCGCGGCGGGTCTGCGGGGTCAGGGCCGGCGGACGAAGCGGCTGCGGGTCAGCCACGCCTTCCACTCGCCGCACATGGAGCCGATGCTGGCGCAGTTCCACGAGGTCCTCTCCGGTCTGACGTTCGAGCGGCCCCAGCTGCCGGTGGTGTCCAACGTGACCGGTGCGGTGGCCGACCCGGAGGAGCTGCGCGACCCGGACTACTGGGTGCGGCACGTGCGGGAGTCGGTGCGCTTCAGTGACGGCGTGGCCGCTCTCCAGGCAGCGGGCGTCACCACGTTCCTGGAGGTGGGTCCGGACGCGGTGCTGACGGCGATGGGTCGGGACTGTGTCACCGACGAGGACGCGGTGGCCCTGGTGCCGGCGCTCCGCGCCGGCCGGGACGAGCCGACGACCCTGCTGACCGCCCTGGCGACCCTGCACACCCGGGGCGTGGCGGTGGACTGGCGGGCCTGGTTCGCGCCCACCGGCGCCCGCACCACGGCGCTGCCGACCTACCCCTTCCAGCGTCGCCGCTACTGGATCAACGCCACCACGGCGGCGACCGATGTGGCGTCGGTGGGCCTCGGGACGGCGGGCCACCCGCTGTGGGGGGCGTCGGTGTCGATGGCCGAGTCCGGCGAGGTGCTGTTCACCGGCCGGTTCTCCGTGGACGCCCAGCCGTGGTTGGCCGATCACGCGGTCTCCGGCGCGGTGCTGCTGCCCGGTACCGGCTTCGTCGAGCTCGTCCTGCACGCCGGGGGCCACGTGGGCCTCGGGCATCTCGAAGAGCTGACCCTGCACGCTCCGCTGCTGCTGCCCGACGGCGGCGCGATGCAGGTGCAACTGCTGATGACGGCCGCCGACGAGGCGGACCGGCGTACCGTCACCGTGCACTCGCGGCCCGAGCACGCCGACCCGGATCTGCCGTGGACCCGGCACGCCACCGCGGTGCTCGCCGCCACCCCGGCCGTGGCCAGCTTCGACCTGACCGCCTGGCCGCCGCCGGGCGCGGTGTCCGTGCCGGTGGACGGGTTCTACGACGACCTGGTGGCCCAGGGGTACGAGTACGGTCCGGTGTTCCAGGGCGTGCAGGCCGTGTGGCGGGCCGGCGAGACGGTGTACGCGGAGGTGTCGTTGCCGGCGGATGCCCACGCCGACGCGGCGCGCTTCGGTCTGCACCCGGCGTTGCTCGACGCGGCGCTGCACGCCGTGGGCATCGGCGAACAGGTGCCCGCGGACCAGCCGCCGTCGGTGCCGTTCGCGTGGACGGACGTGACGCTGCACGCCGCCGGTGCCACCGCCCTGCGGGTGCGGATCACCCCGGCGGGCACCGATGCGGTGGCCCTGCACCTGGCCGATCCGACGGGCGCACCGGTGGCCGAGGTCGGTGCGTTGGTGTCCCGGCCGGTGCAGCTCGCCGCCGGGACCGCCACCGACGGCAACCTCTACCGCGTCGACTGGACCACCCTGCCGACGCCCACCGCGCCGATCACCTCCTGGGCGTACCTCGAGGACCTCGGCGACGAACGTCCGGAACTGGTCCTGACCCGCCTCACCACCCCGCAGGCCGACGACGTCGAGTCGGCGGCGAGGACCGTCGCCGCGACGACGCTCGGGCTGCTCCAACGCTGGCTGGCCGACCCCCGGTCGGCGGAGTCCCGGCTGGTGGTGCTGACCAGTGGGGCGGCCGACGGGGTCACCGACCTGGTCCAGGCCCCGGTCTGGGGTCTGGTACGGGCCGCGCAGGCGGAGAACCCCGGCCAGTTCGTGCTGGTGGACGCCGCCCCACAGACGCCGGTCGAGGAGATCGTCACGGCGGTGGGCACCGGCGAGCCGGAGCTGTCGTTGCGCGACGGGCGGGTACGGGTGCCACGGCTGGCCCGCGCCGCCACCGACGACGCCGGCTGGCGGGCGGAGGGCACCGTCCTGGTGACCGGCGGCACGGGTGTGCTGGGCGCGCTGGTCGCCCGGCACCTGGTCGCCGTGCACGGCGTCCGTGACCTGGTCCTGGCCTCCCGGCGGGGGCCGGCGGCGCCGGGTGCGGTGGAGCTGCGCGAGGAACTGACAGGTCTCGGCGCCACCGTCGAGGTGACCGCGTGTGACCTGGCCGACCGGGAGGCCGTCGCCGCCCTGGTGGCCGGGATTGCGGGGTTGACGGCGGTGGTGCACACCACGGGTGTCCTCGACGACGGGTTGGTGACCTCGCTGACCGCGGCGCAGTTCGACGGGGTGTGGCGGGCGAAGGCCACCCCCGCCTGGCACCTGCACGAGGTGACCCGGGACCGGAACCTGTCGGCGTTCGTGCTCTTCTCCTCGGCCGCCGGTGTGGTGGACGGCTCCGGGCAGGGCAACTACGCGGCGGCGAACGTGTTCCTCGACGCCCTGGCCGCGCACCGACGTGGGCTCGGCCTCGCGGCGACCTCCCTGGCCTGGGGTCTGTGGGAGGAGCGCAGCGGGATGACCGCGCACCTCGGCGAGGCCGACCTGGCCCGGATGGCCCGCTCCGGCATCCTGCCCATCAGTTCCGCGCAGGGCCTCGCGCTGCTCGACGCGACGGTGGCCACCGGCGAGCCGGCGTTCGTGCCGATCCGGTTGGACACCGCCGCGCTGCGCGCCCAGGGCCAGTCGATGCCGGCCCTGTTCCGGGGCCTGGTCCGGCTCCCGGCCCGGCGGGCCGCCGAGGCGGGTCGGACGCCGGTCGGCGGATCGGCGCTGCAACGGCGACTGACCGGGCTGACCGACACCGAACAGCGGCGTCTGCTGCTCGACCTGGTCCGGGCCGACGTGGCAGCGGTCCTCGGCCACGACAGCCCGGCCACCGTGGAACCGGCCCGCGCGTTCCGGGAGATCGGCTTCGACTCGTTGGCCGCCGTGGAACTGCGCAACCGGCTCAACACCGCCACCGGGCTGCGGCTGCCGGCCAGCCTGGTCTTCGACTACCCGAACCCCACGGTGCTTGCCGACTACCTGCACACCCGGCTCCTCGGCGCGGTCGCCCCGGCCGCCCCCACCGTCGCCACCGCGATCGCCGACGACGAACCCGTCGCGATCGTCGCGATGAGCTGCCGGTTCCCCGGCGGGGTCCGCAGCCCGGAGGAGCTGTGGCAGCTCCTCGTCGACGGGACGGACGCGATCACGCCGTTCCCCACCGACCGGGGCTGGGACCTCGACAACCTCTACGACCCGGAGCCCGGCAAGCCCGGCAAGACGTACTCGATGGAAGCCGGTTTCCTCTACGACGCGGCCGACTTCGACCCCGACTTCTTCGGGATCAGCCCGCGCGAGGCGGTCGCGATGGACCCGCAGCAGCGGCTGCTGCTGGAGACCTCGTGGGAGGCGCTGGAGCGGGCCGGCATCAACCCCACCTCGCTGCGCGGCAGCCTCACCGGCGTCTTCGCCGGGGTGATGTACCACGACTACGCCAGCCGGCTGCCGGAGGTCCCCGAGGACCTGGTGGGTTACCTGGGCAACGGCAGCATGGCCAGCGTGGCCTCGGGGCGGATCTCGTACACGTTGGGGTTGGAGGGTCCGGCGGTCAGTGTCGACACGGCCTGTTCGTCGTCGTTGGTGGCGATCCACCTGGCGGTGCAGGCGTTGCGGGCCGGGGAGTGCTCCCTCGCCCTGGCCGGCGGCGTCACCGTGATGTCCGCCCCGGACACCTTCGTCGAGTTCAGCCTCCAACGCGGGCTGGCCGCCGACAGCCGGGTCAAGTCCTTCTCGGCGGGCGCGGACGGCACCGTGATGTCCGAGGGTGTCGGCATGCTGTTGTTGGAGCGGTTGTCCGACGCCGAGCGCAACGGTCACCACGTGCTCGCCGTGGTGCGGGGTTCGGCGATCAACCAGGACGGCGCGTCCAACGGGTTGACCGCGCCGAACGGCCCCTCCCAGCAGCGGGTCATCCGGCAGGCACTCGCGGCCGCCGGGGGCATCCCGGCGACCGAGGTGGACGTGGTGGAGGCGCACGGCACCGGCACCTCCCTCGGCGACCCCATCGAGGCCCAGGCCCTGCTGGCCACCTACGGGCAGGGCCGGCCCGGTGACCGGCCGTTGTGGCTGGGGTCGATCAAGTCGAACATCGGGCACACCCAGGGTGCGGCGGGTGTGGCCGGCGTGATCAAGATGGTGCTGGCCATGCGGAACGGTCTGCTGCCCCGCACCCTGCACGTGACCGAGCCGTCCCCGCAGATCGACTGGACGGCCGGGGACGTGCAGTTGCTGACCGAGCCGCAGCGGTGGCCGGCGGTGGACCGGCCGCGGCGGGCCGGGGTGTCGTCGTTCGGCATCAGCGGCACCAACGCCCACGTCATCCTCGAACAGGCACCCCCGGTCGAGGAGCCACCGGCCGACGCCCCGGAGCCGGAGATCCTGCCCTGGGCGCTGTCCGCCCGTACCGACCAGGCCCTGCGGGAGCAGGCCGGACGGGTGGCCGCCGTCGCCGGGAGCGACACCGCACGGCCGGGTGACCTCGCGTACGCGCTGGCGACCGGGCGGGCGCTGCTGGACCGGCGGACGGTGATCGTCGGCGACCGGGCCGAGTTCGTCGCCGGGGCGCGGGCCTTCGCCGAGAGCGGCACCGCCCCCGGGGTGCTCCAGGGCGGCACCGTCTTCGTCTTCCCCGGGCAGGGCGCGCAGTGGCTGGGCATGGCGGTGGAGTTGCTCGACTCGTCGCCGGTGTTCGCCGAGCGGATCAACGAGTGCGGCGCGGCGTTGTCGGAGTTCGTGCCGTGGCGGTTGACCGACGTGCTGCGTGGGGTGGAGGGCAGTCCACCGGTGGACCGGGTGGACGTGGTGCAGCCGGTGCTCTGGGCGGTCATGGTGTCGCTGGCCGGGCTGTGGCGCGCGTACGGCGTGGAGCCGGACGCGGTGATCGGTCACTCGCAGGGTGAGATCGCCGCCGCCGTCGTGGCGGGTGGCCTGTCGTTGCGCGACGGCGCCGCCGTGGTGGCGTTGCGCAGCCTGGCCATCGCGGAGGAGCTGGCGGGGCGGGGCGCGATGGCCTCCGTCGGCCTGCCCCAGCGGGAGGCGGCCGAGCGGCTGACCGGCTACGCCGGGCGGATCTCCGTCGCCACCGTCAACGGCACCTCCTCCGTGGTCGTCTCCGGCGATCCCGACGCGGTCGACGACCTGGTCGCCACCCTCACCGCCGAGGGCCACCGGGCCAAGCGGGTCAACGTGGACTACGCCTCGCACTCCGCCCAGGTCGAGCTGATCGAACAGCGGCTGCTCGACGTCCTCGCCGGGATCACCCCCCGCGCCTCCCGCGTGCCGTTCTACTCGACGGTCACCGCGGGTGTGCTCGACACCGCCGGCCTGGACGCCCGGTACTGGTACACCAACCTGCGGCAGACGGTGCGGTTCGAGGAGACCACCCGGGTCCTGCTGGCCGCCGGCATGCGGGTGTTCCTGGAGTGCAGCGCCCACCCGGTGCTGACCATGGGCATCGAGGAGACCGCCGCCGACGGGGGCGTCGAGGTCGCCGCCGTCGGCTCGCTGCGCCGTGGCGAGGGTGGTCTGCGCCGCTGGCTGACCTCGCTGGGTGAGGCGTTCAGCAGGGGCGTCGCGGTGGACTGGACGCCGGTGCTGCCGGCGCGTCCCCGTGGCGAGGTGCCGCTGCCGACCTACCCGTTCCAGCGCCGCAGGTACTGGATCAACGCCACCGGCAGCACCGCCGACCTCGCCGCCGCCGGGCTCGGTTCCGCCGGCCACCCGCTGTGGGGTGCCGCGGTAGGCATGGCCGAGTCCGGTGAGGTGCTCTTCACCGGGCGGATCTCCCTGGACACCCATCCGTGGTTGGCCGACCACGCCGTCAACGGCACGGTGCTGCTGCCCGGTACGGGCCTCGTCGAGCTGGTGCTGCACGCCGGTGAGCACGCCGGCGTCGGTCACCTCGACGAGCTGACCCTGCACGCTCCGCTGGTCCTGCCCGCGCAGGGCGCCGTCCAGGTGCAACTCCTGCTGGCAGCCCCCGACGAGGCCGGCCGACGCGCGGTCACTGTGCACTCCCGCCCGGAGCACACCGAGAGCTGGGTCCGGCACGGCTCCGGCATCCTCTCGGCCGACACCCCCGACCCCGCGTTCACGCTGACCGCGTGGCCGCCGCCGGGTGCGGTGCCGGTGCCGACGGCGGGCCTGTACGACGACCTGATGGCCCAGGGCTACGAGTACGGGCCGATGTTCCAGGGCGTGCAGGCGGCGTGGCGGGCCGGCGACGTGGTGTACGCCGAGGTGGCCCTGCCGGAGGAGGCGAACGCGGACGCGGCCCGCTTCGGGCTGCACCCGGCGCTGTGGGACGCCGCGCTCCAGGCGGTGGGGATCGGTGAGCCGGTGCCCGCCGGTCGGCCGCCGTACCTGCCGTTCGCGTGGACCGACGTCACCCTGTACGCCACCGGGGCGACCGCCCTGCGGGTGCGGATCACCGCCACCGGGCCGGAGTCCGCCACCCTGCACCTCGCCGACCCCGACGGGGTCCCGGTGGCCGTCGTCGGTGCCCTCGTCTCCCGTCCGGTCCAGCTCACCACCGCCGCCCCGACCGACGGCGACCTCTACCGCATCGACTGGACGACGGTCCCCACCGGCACCCCCACCGAGTCGTGGGGCTACCTGGAGGGGATCGGCTTCGGTGTCCCCGACGTCGTGCTCGCCCCGCTCACCCCGGTCGGCGACGACACCGACCCGGCCACCGCCGCCCGGACGGCGGTGGGGGAGACCCTCGCCCTGCTCCAGTCCTGGCTGGCCGACCCGGCGCAGGCTGCCGCCCGACTGGTGGTGGTCACCCACGGTGCCGTCGACGGCGGTGCCGACCTCGCCCACGCCCCGGTGTGGGGCCTGGTGCGGGCCGCGCAGGCGGAGAACCCGGGCCAGTTCGTGCTGGTGGACGCCGACCCGGAGACGCCTGTGGAAGACATCCTGGCGGCGGTGGGCACCGGCGAGCCGGAGTTGTCCCTGCGGGACGGCCAGGTACGGGTGCCACGGCTGACCCGGTTCGCCGGCTCCGGCGAGGTGTGGCGGGCCGACGGCAGCGTGCTGGTGACCGGTGGCACCGGTGTGCTGGGTGCGCTGGTGGCCCGTCACCTGGTCGCCGGCCACGGCGTCCGTGACCTGGTGCTCACCTCGCGGCGGGGGCTCGCCGCCCCCGGCGCGACGGAGCTGCTCGACGAGCTGACCGCCCTGGGTGCGACCGTCCGGATCGTCGCCTGTGACATGGCGGACCGGGACGCCGTCGCCGCCCTGCTCGACGGCATCCCCACGCTGACCGCGGTCGTGCACACCACAGGTGTCCTCGACGACGGGCTGCTGGCCACCCTGACCCCGGCGCAGCTCGACTCGGTCTGGCGGGCCAAGGCCGAACCGGCCTGGCACCTGCACGAGCTGACCCTCGACCGGAACCTCGACGCGTTCGTGCTGTTCTCCTCCGCCGCCGGGGCCGTCGACGGGGCCGGGCAGGGCAACTACGCCGCCGCGAACGTCTTCGTGGACGCCCTGGCCGCCCACCGGCATGCCCTCGGCCTGCCCGCCACGTCGTTGGCCTGGGGGTTCTGGGAGCAGCGCAGCGGGATGACGTCCCACCTCGGCGACGCCGACGTGGCCCGGATGGCCCGCTCCGGTGTCCTGCCGATCGACTCCGAGCAGGGCCTGGCCCTGCTCGACGTGGCGGTCGCGGCGGGCGAGCCGGCGCTGGTGCCGATCCGGTTGGACACCGCCGCGCTGCGCGCCCAGGGGCAGCAGATGCCGGCGCTGTTCCGGGGTCTGGTCCGGTTGCCCGCCCGTCGGGCGGCCGGTGCCGGGGCCGCCCCGGTCACCGGCTCCGGACTACAGCGGCAACTCGCCACCCTCGGCGTGGACGACCAGCGCCGGATGCTGCTCGATCTGGTCCGGGCCAGCGTCGCGGCGGTCCTCGGGCACGACAGCGGCACCGCCGTCGAACCGGCCCGGGCGTTCAAGGAACTCGGCTTCGACTCGCTTGCCGCCGTGGAGCTGCGGAACAGGCTGAACACCGCCACCGGGTTGCGGCTGCCCGCCACACTCGTCTTCGACTACCCGAACCCGGCCGCGCTCGCCGACCATCTGCACCACACCATCGTCGGCGGTCCGGCCGAGGCCCGGACGGACGAGCCGTCCCGCCCGGTGGCCGACGAACCCGTCGCGATCGTCGCGATGAGCTGCCGGTTCCCCGGCGGGGTCCGCAGCCCGGAGGAGCTGTGGCAGCTCCTCGTCGACGGCGGGGACGCCATCTCGGCGTTCCCCACCGACCGGGGCTGGGACCTCGACAGCCTCTACGACCCGGAGCCCGGCAAGCCCGGCCGGACGTACTCGTTGGAGGGCGGTTTCCTCTACGACGCGGCCGACTTCGACCCCGACTTCTTCGGGATCAGCCCGCGTGAGGCGGTCGCGATGGACCCGCAGCAGCGGCTGCTGTTGGAGAGCTCCTGGGAGGCGCTGGAGCGGGCGGGCATCGACCCGACGTCGCTCAAGGGCAGCCCGACCGGCGTCTTCACCGGCGTGATGTACCACGACTACGGCAGCCGGCTGCCCTCCGTGCCGGACGAGGTGGCTGGTTACCTGAGCAACGGCAGCATGTCCAGTGTCGCGTCGGGGCGGATCTCGTACACGTTGGGGTTGGAGGGTCCGGCGGTCAGTGTCGACACGGCCTGTTCGTCGTCGTTGGTGGCGATCCACCTGGCGGTGCAGGCGTTGCGGGCCGGGGAGTGCTCCCTCGCCCTGGCCGGCGGCGTCACCGTGATGTCCACTCCGAGCACCTTCGTCGAGTTCAGCCTCCAACGCGGGCTGGCCGCGGGCGGCCGGTGCCGGTCCTTCGCGGCCGGCGCGGACGGCACGGCGATGTCCGAGGGTGTCGGCATGCTGTTGTTGGAGCGGTTGTCCGACGCCGAGCGCAACGGTCACCACGTGCTCGCCGTGGTGCGGGGTTCGGCGATCAACCAGGACGGCGCGTCCAACGGGTTGACCGCGCCGAACGGTCCCTCCCAGCAGCGGGTGATCCGGCAGGCGCTGGCTGTCGCGAACGTCGCCCCCGACCAGGTGGACCTGGTCGAGGCGCACGGCACGGGGACCACCCTGGGCGACCCGATCGAGGCGCAGGCCCTGCTGGCCACGTACGGGCAGGGCCGGCCCGGTGACCGGCCGTTGTGGCTGGGGTCGATCAAGTCGAACATCGGGCACACCCAGGGTGCGGCGGGTGTGGCTGGCGTGATCAAGATGGTGCTGGCCATGCGGAACGGTCTGCTGCCCCGCACCCTGCACGTGGACGAGCCGTCCCCGCAGGTGGACTGGTCGGCCGGGGCGGTGCGGCTGCTGACCGAGCCGCAGCGGTGGCCGGCGGTGGACCGGCCGCGGCGGGCCGGGGTGTCGTCGTTCGGCATCAGCGGCACCAACGCCCACGTCATCATCGAACAGGCACCCCCGGAGCAGGACGCGCCGGTCGAGGTCGCCGTGACGGTCGACCCGCCCGTCCTGCCGTGGCTGCTCGCGGCCCGCTCGGACGAGGCGCTGCGCGCCCAGGCCGACCTGGTCGCCGCCACCGGCGCCAGCCTCGACGTGGCGTACTCGCTGGCCACCACCCGGGCGGCGCTGGAACGTCGGGCCGTCGTGGTCGCCGCCGCCGGGGACGACGCGGTGCGCGCGCTGCGGGAGACGGCCCGGGGCGGCGAGGGCAGCGAGGTGGTCCGGGGTACCCCCGTCGGCGGCAAACTCGCCATGCTCTTCACCGGTCAGGGTGCCCAGCGACTCGGCATGGGCCGCGAACTGGCCGCCGCGTACCCGGCCTTCGCCGAGGCGCTCGCGGAGGTCAGCGCCCACCTGGACGCGAAGCTCGACCGGCCGCTGCGCGAGGTGCTCTACACCGAGCCGGACGTGGCCGACGCCGCCCTGCTCGACCAGACCGTCTACAGCCAGAGCGCGCTGTTCGCCATCGAGGTGGCCCTGTTCCGGTTGCTCGACTCGTGGGGGATCCGACCCGATCTGGTCGCCGGGCACTCCATCGGAGAGGTCACCGCGGCGCACGTCGCCGGGGTGCTGTCGCTGCCCGACGCGGCCACCCTGGTCACCGCGCGGGGCCGGCTGATGCAGAGCATGCGCGAGGACGGCGCGATGGTGGCCGTCGAGGCGTCCGAGGCGGAGGTACGCGGGGAACTGGCCGGCCGCGAGGCCGAACTGGGCATCGCCGCGGTCAACGGTCCGCAGGCGGTGGTGGTCTCCGGTGACCACGACGCCGTGGGCGCGATCGCCGACGGTTGGCGGGCCCGGGGCCGCCGGATCAAGCGGCTGCGGGTCAGTCACGCCTTCCACTCGCCGCACATGGAACCGATGCTGGCCGAGTTCCACGAGGTTCTCGCCGGCCTGACCTTCAGCCCGCCGCGGGTGCCCGTGGTGTCCAACCTGACCGGCCGGCTCGCCGACCCCGACGAGATCCGCGACCCCGGCTACTGGGTGCGGCACGTCCGGGAGGCGGTCCGGTTCAGCGACGGGATCACCACCCTGGAGGCCGAGGGCGTCACCACGTACCTGGAGGTCGGCCCGGACGCGGTGCTCACCGCGCTGGCCCGGGAGTGTGTCACCACCACCGACGGCGTCGCCCTGGTGCCGGTGCTGCGCAGCGGCCGGGACGAGGCGATGACCCTGCTCACCGCCCTGGCGACCCTGCACACCCGGGGCGTGCCTGTGGACTGGCGGGCCTGGTTCGCGCCGACCGGCGCCCGGGTCACCGAACTGCCGACGTACCCGTTCCAGCGTCGCCGGCTCTGGTTGGACGCCCCGGCGGAGGTCGACGGCGACGTGCCCGGCCTCGGCCAGCGTCCGGCCGCCCACCCGCTGCTCGGCGCGGTGGTCGGGTTGGCCGGCGTCGACGGCACCGTGCTGACCGGCCGGCTCTCCCTGCGGACCCATCCGTGGCTGGCCGACCACGCCCTCGCCGGAACGGTGCTGCTGCCCGGGACGGCCTTCGTGGAGCTGGCCGTCCGCGCCGGCGACCAGGTCGGCTGTGGCCTGGTGGAGGAGCTGACCCTGGAGGCCCCGCTGACCGTGCCCCCGCGCGGCGGGGTGGATCTGCAGGTGGTGGTCGGGGCGCCCGACGGGACCGGCCGTTGCTCGGTCACCGTTCACTCCCGCCCGGCGGACGGCGGTGACGGGTGGACCCGGCACGCCACAGGCGTGCTGGCTCCGGCGGCGGCCACCGTCCCGGCCGTGGCCGCCGGCGACACCTGGCCGCCGGCCGACGCCAAACCGGTCGACCTGGACGGGCGCTACGACCGGCTCGCCGATGCCGGCTACCACTACGGCCCGCTGTTCCAGGGGCTGCGGGCCGCCTGGCAACGCGGCGACGAGGTGTACGCCGAGGTGGCGCTCCCCGAGGACGCCTGGTCCTCGGCGGCCCGGTTCGGTCTGCACCCGGCGCTCTTCGACGCGGTGCTGCACGCCCTCGATCTGGCCGAGGCGGACCAGCCCGACGACGGGCGGCTCCAGGTGCCGTTCGCCTGGCGCGGTGTCGCCCTGCACGCCACCGGCGCCACGGCGCTGCGGGTCCGGCTGACCCGCACCGGCCCGGAGGAGGTCGCCTTCGATCTTGCCGATGCCGGTGGCGCCCCGGTCGCCTCGGTCGCCGCGCTGGTGGTCCGGCCGCTCGCGACCGACCAGCTGGGTGTGGCGGGTGCCGCCCACCGTTCGGCGCTGTACCAGCTCGACTGGGTCCCGGTACCGGCCGGGGACGCCGGGCCGGCCGACGCGACGGTGGTGGTCGGTGACGGTGACCTCGGCCTCGGGGTGCCCCACCACCCGGACCTGGCCGCGCTCGCGGCCGACGTCGCGCGGACCGGCATCGTGCCGCAGACCGTCGTGCTGCCCTGGCGGGCCACGTCGGACTCGCCGGTGCCGGCCGCCGCCGGGGCGCTGGATCTGGTCCAGCGGTGGCTCGCCGACGACCGGTTCGGCGGTGCCCGGCTGGCCCTGGTGACGACCCGCGCGATCGCCACCGGCGACGGGGAGGACGTGCCCCGGCCCGCCGACGCCACGGTCTGGGGTCTGGTCCGGGCCGCGCAGGAGGAGAACCCGGGCCGGTTCGTCCTGGTCGACGTCGACGGGGTTGACCCGGCCGGGCTGCGGACGGCCCTCGCCGCCGCTGCCGAGCCGCAACTGGCGGTACGTTCCGGCGGGCTGTTCGTGCCCCGGCTCGCGCCGCTGCCGGCGGCTGCCGGTGAGCTGCCCGCCGGCCCGGACCCGGACGGCACCGTGCTGGTCACCGGCGGCACCGGTGGGCTGGGCCGGCTCGTCGCCGAACACCTCGTGACCCGGCACGGCGTCCGGCGGCTGCTCCTGGCCAGCCGGCGTGGCCCGGCCGCACCCGGCGTCGACGAACTGGTGTCCCGCCTGACGGCGGCCGGTGCGGAGGTGACGCTTGCCGCCTGCGACCTGGCCGACCGGTCGGCGGTGGCGGCCCTGCTCGACGGGGTGCCCGCCGCGCACCCGCTCACCGGGGTGATCCACGCGGCGGGCGCGCTCGACGACGGTCTGCTGCCCGCGCTGACCCCGCAGCGGCTGGCGGGGGTGGTGGCCCCCAAGGCCGAGGCCGCCCGCCACCTGCACGAACTCACCCTGCACCTGCCGCTGCGCTGGTTCGTCCTGTTTTCCTCGGCGGCGGCCACGCTCGGTGCGGCCGGGCAGGCCAACTACACCGCGGCCAACGCCTACCTGGACGCCCTCGCCCAGCACCGTCGGGCGCACGGCCTGGTGGGCACCTCGTTGGCCTGGGGTCTGTGGGCCGAGTCGGGCAGCGGGATGACCGGACACCTGGGCGAGGCGGACCTGCGGCGGATGGCCCGGTCCGGGGTGGGTGCGTTGTCCACCGTCGACGCGCTGGCGCTGTTCGACGCCACCACCCACCCCACGCCCGCGCTGGCGCTGCCGGTCCGCCTCGACCTGGCCGCGTTGCGGGCCCGGGCCGAGGGGGTGCCGCAGTTGCTGCGTGGTCTGGTCCGCGCTCCGGCGCGTCGGGTGGCGGCCGGTGCGGTGGCCGGGGAGCGGACGTTGGCGGACCGGCTCGCCGGTCTGCCGGCGGAGGAGGCCGACCGGGTGGTCACCGAGCTGGTCCAGGGTCGGGCGGCCGAGGTGCTCGGCCACGACCGCCCGCACGTCGTCGACATGGACAAGGGCTTCCTGGAGCTGGGCTTCGACTCCCTCGCGGCGGTGGAGTTCCGTAACAGCCTCGGTGCGGCCACCGGGCTGAGGCTGTCGGCGACGCTCATCTACGACCACCCGAGCCCGGCGGCGGTGGCCCGGTTCGTCCGGACGGAGCTGGGCGGTGAGCCGCCTACCGCGCCGTCGCTGGAGGCCGAGCTGGCCCGGTTGGAGGTGCTGCTGGACGGCACCGTGCCGGACGATGCGGAGCGGAACCGGATCACCGTCCGGCTGCAGGCGTTGATGGCCCGCTGGAACACGGCGTACGGCACGGCCAGCGTGGAACCGGCGGCCCGGGATCTGGCGTCGGTCTCCGCGGACGAGCTGTTCGACATCCTCGACGACGAGCTGGAGGCGTCGGACTGACCCTCCGGCTGCCGGACCCGAGGTCCGCCACCCTGGTGGCCGGCGGACCTCGGGTCTTCCCACCCGGTGGAGGGGTGGGTATTTGTCCACCTTCGACGTGGGTCCATGACCGTATCGCGTTACCGCCCGACCTCGTACGGTAGTTGCCAAGCGGTATGGACGTACCGGTTCGCCGCAGGTGCCACCAGGTGGACGCGGAGAGGCAGGGAGGATGCGGGTGCAACTCGAACAGGGAATCATCGCGAAGGTCACCCGGAGTGGGCAGCTGGAGCTGACCTCCGAGGACGGACTGCGATACCGGTTCGGGGCGACCGCCGCGGCCATGTGGATCGCCCTACAGCAGCAGGGCGGCTCGCCGGAGCGCGCGGCGGGTGTTCTCGCCCGGCAGTGGGCGGCCGATCCGGCGGCCACCCGGCGGGACGTCGACGTGTGGGTGGAGGACATGCTCCGCGCCGGACTGGTGCGGGTGGAGTGACGGTCGGTCGGGGTCCCACCCCTGTCGGCCCCCTGTGCCGGCCCGGCCCTCGGCGAGGGGGCGGACGCGACCCCTGTTCCGGAGGGCGGATCAGTCGTCGGTGGCCCCGGCGACCGCACCGATGATCAGCCGCAGCGCCGCTGCCAGTTCCTTGCCGGAGGGGGCTGCTTCGGGGTCGAGCAGCCGCTGCACCGTCAGCCCGGTCATCAGTGCCAGCAGGAACGAGCCGACGGCCTTGCGGGTCTCCTCGCTGACGTTCTCGCCGCCGTTCTGGATGACGAAGGCGGCCAGCGCGGGGCGGGCCCGGCTGTAGCTCTCGGCCAACTGCTCCCGCAGCACCGGCAGGTGTTCGGCCAGCGCGAACGCCTCGATCCCGGCGACCCAGAGCGGTCGGTGCGAGCCGAAGGACTCCACCAGGCCGGTCCACATCGACTCCAGCCGGTCCATCAGGTCGGGCTGGGTGCCGTCGCGCAGCACCCGGTCGATCTCGACGCCCCACTCCTCGAACGCCTGGACCAGAGCTGCGGTCAGCAAGGCTTCCTTGGAGCCGAAGTGGTAACCGATCGACGCCAGGTTGGTGTTCGAGGCGGCGACGATGTCGCGGGCGGTGGTGCGTGTGTAGCCGCGTTCGTAGAGGCAGACCCTGGCCCCTGCCAGCAGGCGTTCCCGATGACCCACGGGCGTCACCCTACTCGGAACCACCCCCTAATTCACCCGCCGGATGTATACGCTTGTATATAAGCGGTGATAGCTTTCGGCCATGGCTACAGCGCAGGCAAAGGCCGGCCGCCGCGAGTGGATCGGCCTCGCGGTTCTCGTCATGGTGACACTGATCATCAGCATGGACATGACCGTGCTGTCGTACGCCCTGCCGTTCATCACGGCGGACCTTGAGCCGACCAGCAGCCAACTCCTCTGGATCACCGACGTCTACGCCTTCGTGCTGGCCGGCCTGCTGATCCCGATGGGAACGCTGGGGGACCGGATCGGGCGCCGTCGGCTGCTGATGATCGGCGCGGCCGTGTTCGGTGCGGCATCCGTGGCCACGGCCCTCTCCACCAGTCCCGGCATGCTGATCGGGACCAGGGCGGTGATGGGTGCCGCCGGTGCGACCCTCATGCCGTCGACCATGTCGTTGATCCGCAACATGTTCCACGACGAGAACGAGCGGCGTGCCGCGATCGGGCTCTGGGCGGCCGGGTTCTCCGCTGGCGGCGTCATCGGCCTGGTGGCGGGGGGTGCCCTGCTCCAGTACTTCTCCTGGGGCACCGTCTTCGAGATCAACGTTCCGATCATGGTGCTCCTGCTGATCCTGGCCCCCCTGCTGCTCCCCGAGTTCCGCGACCCGGCGGCCGGGCGGTTCGACCTGCTCAGCACGGTGCTGGCGTTCGTCGCGGTGCTGCCGACGATCTGGGGCATCAAGCAGTTCGCCGAACATGGGGCGGACTGGCCGCCGGTGGCCGGGGTGGTCGGCGGGTTGCTCTTCCTGGCCGTCTTCGTGTGGCGGCAACGACGCCTCGCCGACCCGGTGATCGACGTCCGGCTGTTCCGTGCGCCGGCGTTCAGCGCGGCGGTCGTGATGAACGTGCTCGCCAACTTCGCGCTTGTCGGCTTCATGTTCTTCATCAGCCAGTACCTCCAACTGGTGCTCGGCCTGCGTCCGTTCACCGCCGGGCTGTGGTCGTTGCCGGCCGCCGCTGCGGCGGGCGTCGGCGCGGCGGTGCTGGCTCCGGTGTTGGCGCAGCGCTTCCGGCGGGCCTACGTCGCGGCCGGTGGCCTGCTGGTGGGTGCCGCCGGCTGCCTGGTGCTCGCCCAGGTCGGCGACGAGGCGGGTCTGACCCAGGTGGTCGTCGGTCAGGCGCTGATGACCGGTGGCGTCGCGATGGTGCTGACGTTGAGCGCCGAGCTGATCGTCTCCACCGCGCCGCCGGAGCGGGCCGGCGCCGCGGCCGGGCTCTCCGAGACCGGCAGTCAGCTCGGTGCCGCGCTCGGCGTCGCGATCCTCGGCAGCGTCGGCACGTTCGTCTACCGGCGACAGCTCTCCGGCGCGGCGCCGGACGGGGTGTCGGCGGATTCCTGGGCGACCGCCCGGGAGACCCTGGGTGGCGCGGTCGAGGAGAGCCGTACGCTCACCACCGCTGTGGGGGACACGCTGGTGGCGCTGGCGCGCGCCGCTTTCGCCGCCGAGTTGCGGACCGCCGCGGTCGTCGCGGCCGGCATCCTGGTGGTGACGGCGGTACTGGCCGCCGTGCAACTGCGCAACGTGGGCACGTCGGTGCCGGGCCAGGACACGTCGGGTGGTCAGGGCGAGCCCGCCACCCCCGCCGCTGCCGTCCGGCCGCCGGGCGACGGGTCCGCCGCCCCCGACACGGACGCCGCCACGGTCGACGCGGCACCCGTCCCGGTCGACACGCTGCCGGTCGGCACGGTCGTCGAGGGTGCCGGCCCCGCCGGTGCCGCGCCCGGCCCGGAGGTCCGCATCGGACCGTCCACGGCCGCTCCGGCCGGCGGCACCCGTCCGGCCCATCCGGTGGCCTGAGATCCGCATCCCGTTGCCGGGCTAGGGGGGCCGGGGCACCCGCGTAGGGGTTGTCCCGGCCTCCCGGGTGTTCCTACGCTCGCTTCGTCAGCGGGCACCGGTACCGCAGCGACGCTGTCGGCGTGCCGGCCGGGACACCGCTGGCCCGGGGACCTCCCGCTGTAGACGTCCCGCTGCGGGGCGCGTGCCCGCGGCGTCGATCCCCGAAGGACCAGTGATGACGGCAACGCTAGAGAACGACCTGTGGGTGCGGCGGTTCCACCCGTCGACGTCCAGCGCGATCCGGCTGGTGGCGCTGCCGCACGCCGGCGGCTCGGCCAGCTACCTGTTTCCGGTGTCCCGGGCGCTCACGCCCACCGTGGAGGTGCTGGCGATCCAGTACCCCGGCCGGCAGGACCGTCGACACGAGCCGGTGCTGGACACCGTCGCCGCGCTGGCCGACGGGGTGTTCGGCGCGCTGCGGCCGTGGCTGGACCGGCCGGTGGCGCTGTTCGGCCACAGCATGGGTGCGGTGATCGCCTACGAGGTGGGGCTGCGGTTGCAGCGGGAGACCGGCCGGCCGCCGGTACGGCTGTTCGCCTCCGGCCGCCGGGCCCCCTCCCGGGTCCGCGACGAGCGGTACGTGCACACCCGCGACGACGCCGGGGTGTTGCGGGAACTGGCCCGGCTCAGCGGGTCGGACCCGCGCGTGCTGGGCGACCCGGAGCTGCTCCCGATGATTCTTCCGGCGGTGCGCGGGGACTACAAGGCGGTGGAGACCTACCGGGCCGATCCGGAGCAGCGCCTGGACGCTCCGATCACCGTGCTCACCGGCGACGCCGACCCGATGACCACCCTGGACGAGGCGCACGACTGGCGTCGACACACCACGGGCGAGTGTGACGTGCGGGTGTATCCGGGCGGGCACTTCTACCTCAACGACCATGCGGCCGACGTGATCCGGCTGATCGCCACCGAGTTGGCGTCGCTACGACCCGGCGGGCCGACCGGCTGATCCGCGACGACGACTCAGGGGGCACCGGTAGCGCCGGTGCCCCCTGAGTCGTACCGTCATTCGGCGATCTTGGTCCGCATGGTCCAGCGGAAGACCACCACCTGTGAGGCGTCGTCGTTGCGGCCGTCGTGGTCGCCAGAACGTTCGAAGTGCTCGTAGCCGCCCAGGTAGGGCACCTTGATCCGGCCGGTGCCGGCCGGTGCGCTGCGGGCCCGGGTGGTGGCCGGCAGGCCGACCGGGCCACCCTCCAGCAGCACGTCGAAGTGGTCGTCACCGCGAACGTCGCTGAATCGCCGCGGGCTGCTCACCGATGTGAGATCGTCCACGATTTCCTCCTCGGCTGGGGGCGGAGACGCTTTCGATACCGTGTCGTACGTCACTGCCCTCGGATGGTTCCAGCCTGGCGGTAGGGAAAGCTCGCGTATACCCGGAAGCAACCCCTAACCCGCCGGTCCACCACTGGATTTCAGCCGCCGGACAACCTGTGGCCACTTTACCGACTGGCCGGTCGCATTTGCGATACCTGTGTCGATGTCGCAAGGTCGACAGGAATGCGGCAAGCTTTGAATTGCGCCCGTAATAGCTCCGTCTTCTCACCGAAACTCAATTTTTCCTCAAGAGTAAATTGCCCGTTTTAATGCTTCTGGTCCGTTCGGTGGCGGTGTGACGAGGTCGTAGTGGTCGGAGGTGGCTGAGGGCGACTTGGTGTAAATGTTCCGGTGGGAACCCTCTGTAGTGGTCCTTTTCCAGGTCAGCGACCTGCTGGGTGATCGATTCTGCGGCCATCTGTGCAGGTGGGCGCGGTGGGCTGGTTATTGGATCATGAATTTGCTACCGATTGGTAATTTCGTGGTCGACGCCGTCGACCCGACATAACGTCACGCTCGTGCGTAATATCAGTGACGAAGTATCACCGCCCCACTACCGTCTTGTACGGGTGTCTATGTATGCTGGGGTCGCCGTCGAGGCGCGGTGAAAGCCGTCATTAAATTGACCATCTTCATTGAAGGACCCGGTTTGCAGGCTGACGTGGTCAGTGGCCGGGTAGGCCTCGGCGGACCGCGTGGCATCGAGCCGAACGGTTTCGTCGGGGGCCTGTCCCGCCAGGCGACAGCGCCCCGTTCGATGCGTCACCGCTGACCTGGGGGGAGACGGGTGGAATTCGTGGAGAGAACCCGCGAGCTTGACATCTTGCGGGACCTTTACTCCGGAAGCGCCACGGGCAGGGGACGGGTCGCGCTGATCGGCGGCCCCGGTGCCACGGGCAAGACCGAGCTGTTACGGGCCTTCGCCGACCACGTCGAGACGACCGGCGGTCTGGTGCTGAGCGCCGCCTGCTCGCGGGCCGAGCGACTGCTGCCTGCCGCCGTGATGGGGCAACTGTTCCACAGCGTGCCGCTGCCGGCCGAGACGCTGGGCCGCATCGCCACGTTCGTCGAGCCTGGGGAGGCCACCACCGAGGGCGCGGTCGACATCAACGCGGTGCGGGGGATGTGCGCCGAACTGCTCGACCTCGCCCGGGAACGGCCGCTCGTCCTGCTCGTCGACGACGTCGAGTTCGCCGATGAGACCACCCTGCAGACCCTGCTCTACCTGCAACGCCGGCTCACCGCCGCGCAGCTGTTGGTGGTGCTCACCGAGTCACCCCAACCCCAACCGTTCAATCCGGAGTTCCGCGCCGAGCTCACCCGGCACGCCTGCTTCAGCAACATCCAGCTGGCCCCACTCTCGGAGGCGGGGGTCGTCGAGCTGCTGAGCGGCTGGATGGACCGGGACACCGCCGTGGCGCTCGCTCCGGCGTACCACCGGGTCAGCGGCGGTAACCCGCTGCTGCTACACGCGCTCGGCCAGGACCGGCGGGCCGCGGGGGCGCCCGACGGCACCGAGGTGGTCGTCGGCGGCCAGTTCCGCCAGGCCGTCCTGGCCTGCCTGCGGCGGTGGGACCCGGTGATCCTGGAGACGACCCACGGGTTGGCCCTGCTCGGCGACTTCGCCACCCCGGCGCTGCTGGGCCGGCTGCTGGACAGCAAGCCGGCCCGCGTCCAGTGGGTACTCGACGCGCTGGCCACGTCCGGCCTGCTGGAGGCGGGCCGGTTCCGCCATCCGGCGGCGCGGGCCGCGGTGCTGCACGACCTCGCTCCGGAGGCGCTGTCCGAGATGCACGCCCGTGCGGCCGAACTGCTGCACGCCGAGGGCGCGCCCGCCTCGGCGATCGGGGCCCACCTGCTCGCGGCCGGCGGCCTGGTCGAGCCCTGGGCGATCACCGTGCTCCAGGAGTCGGCGACCCACGCGCTCGCCGAGGACCGCGTCGACGACGCGGTGGAGGCGCTCAAACTGGCTCACGAGATGTGCGACGACGCCCCCCGTAAGGCGGCGTTGACCGCGCTGCTGGCCGACTGCCAGTGGCGGATCAATCCGGCAGCGGTGAGCCAGCACCTCCAGTCCCAGCGCGACGCGCTGCGCGCCGGGCACCTCTCCGAGCGGCACGCGGCGGCGCTGCTGCGTTACCAGCTCTGGCACGGCCACCGGGAGGACGCCCAGGAGACGCTGCGGCACCTGCGTGCGGCGCGACAGCAGTGGGACGCCACCACCGCCGCCGAGCTGGAGGGGTGCACCGAGTGGCTGCGGCTGCACTTCCCGGTCGCCTTCGCCGAACTCGACACCACCCCCGGCAGCCCGACGGCGACGGCGTCGGCCGTGACAGCGGCCCGCGCGGAAGGCCCGCTCGGGTCGGCCACCCCGTCGCTGACCGCCGTCCTCACCGACGGGGTGACCGACGACGTGATCGCCCGCGCCGAGCAGGTGCTCGGTAGCCACCTGCTGGTCGACGTCGGACTGGAATCGGCCCTGTGCGCGTTGCAGACGCTCGTCTGGGCCGACCGGATGGACCGGGCCGTGCACTGGTGTGACGTCCTCGGGGCCGAGGCCGGGGCGCGGGGTGCGACCACCTGGCACGCCATCCTGTCCGACGTGCGGTCGCACATCGCGCTACGGCAGGGCGACCTGCCGCTCAGCGAACGGTTCGCCCGTGAGGCGCTGGACGCGATGTCCCCGCACAACTGGGGTGTCGCGATCGGCTCGCCACTGTCCAACCTGCTGCTCGCCAAGATCGGCATGGACAAGCTGGACGAGGCTGAGGCACAGCTCAAGCACGTCATCCCGGATGCCATGCGGGACACCTGGTTCTGGCCGCTCTACCTGCGGGCCCGCGGCCACCTGCACCTGGCCGGCGGACGCGTGCACGCGGCCCTCGCCGACTTCGAGACGTGCGGGCAACTGGCCACCCAGTGGAGGCTGGACCTGCCCACCCTGCTGCCCTGGCGGGGCGATCTGGCCCAGGTCTACCTGCGGTCCGGTCGACCCGAACTCGCCAAGGGGCTGGTGACCGAGCAACTGTCCCGGCCCGGTGCCGAGAACGCCCGCACCAGGGGCATCTCGCTGCGGCTGCTCGGGTCGGCGCTCGACGTCAAGCAACGGGTCAACAGCCTGCGTCAGGCGGCCAACCTGCTCCAGGAGGCCGGCGACCGCTACCAGCTGTTCCTCGCCCTCGCCGCGCTCAGCAGCGCCCACTACGGGCGCGGTGAGTTCAACACCTCACGGGTGGTGGCCCGCAGCGCGATGCAGCTGGCCAAGGACATCCAGGCGCAGGCGCTGTGTCGTCGACTGCTGCCCGGTGGGGACGCCTCGGGCGGTGACGAGTCGGACGCCCCCTCCGAGCACGAGGAGATGTCCCGGCTCAGCGACGCCGAGCAGCGGGTCGCCACGTTGGCCGCGCTGGGTCACACCAACCGGGAGATCGGCAAGAAGCTGTACATCACGGTGAGCACCGTCGAGCAGCACCTGACCCGGGTCTACCGGAAGTTGAACGTCCGGCGACGCACCGAGCTGTCGCTGGGGCTGCCGATGGACGCCACCGGGGCCGGGTTGCTGGCCGTGGCACCGAGCGGGGCCGAGCGCTCCTGGGCGCACTGGGAGTCGGCGGCGGTACAGGCGAGCTGAGCTGGTGCGGAAGCCTCGAAAGCCGACCCCGAGGCGTGGGTCTAGACCCACCGCTTCGGGTCATTAGCTCCATAGAGCGCCGCCTGCCCGTTGCATAGCGTGAACGTATACCCACCGCCGTCAGGCGACGTTCTTCTGCGGGGAGCATGAGGTGAACTGGAACAAAGACAATCGGACGCCCACCAGCGGTGCCGTCGACGCGGTCCGACTGGGGGACGTGCGCAAGACATACGGGCGCGGCGAGAACCGGGTCGACGCGCTGCGCGGCGTCACCATGAGCTTCCCGCGGGGCAGCTTCACCGCCGTGATGGGGCCGTCGGGCTCCGGCAAGAGCACCTTCCTGCACTGCGCGGCCGGGCTCGACGTGCCCTCGTCCGGTTCCGTGATGCTGGACGGCAAGGAACTCAGCGGCATGAACGAGAACCAGCTCACCATCCTCCGCCGCGAGCGGGTCGGCTTCATCTTCCAGGCGTTCAACCTGATGCCGGCGCTCACCGTCGAGCAGAACGTCGGATTGCCGTTCCGGCTGGCCGGGCGTCGCCCCGACCGTTCCTCCGTGGTGGAGGTGCTGGGCCGGGTGGGGCTGGCGGAGCGACGCAAACACCTGCCGAGCGAGCTCTCCGGCGGTCAGCAGCAGCGGGTCGCGATCGCCCGGGCGCTCATCATGCGGCCGGCGGTCATCTTCGCCGACGAGCCGACCGGTGCGCTTGACACCCAGACCACCATCGAGGTGCTGCAACTGCTCCGCGAGACGGTGTCCAGCGGCGGCCAGACGATCATCATGGTGACCCACGACCCGGTCGCCGCGTCCGCCGCGCACCGGGTGCTGTTCCTCGCCGACGGCCAGTTCATCGGTGAGCTGGAGGCCCCCACCGCCGACGTGGTGGCCGAGCGGATGACCCACCTGACCGCCTGGCAGCAGAACCGGGCGACGCAGTCCGCCGGCGGGAGTGGCTTCTGATGACGTACCTCGCCTGGCGCACCCTGCGCTACCGCAGGCTCGCGTTCATCGCGACCTTCGCCGCGGTCTTCCTCGGGGTGGCGCTGATCGTCGCCTGCGGTGGCCTGATGGAGACGGGCATCCGGCTGGCGGTCCCGCCGCAGCGCCTGGCGGCGGCCGACGTCGTGGTCAGCGGCAAGCAGACCTACGGCGTGCCCAAGAAGGACCCGCAGGACACCAAGGACATCAAGTCCGTGCCGCTTGCCGAACGGTACTGGATCGACCCGACCCTGGTAAACAAGATCCAGGAGGTGCCCGGGGTCGAACGGGCGGTCGCCGAGTCGTCCTTCGTCGCCACCGTCGTCCGCAACGGGGCACCGGTGATCGTCGGCACCCAGTCGCTGGGCCACGGGTGGGAGTCGGCCCAGCTCGGGCCGTACAAGCTCGCCGGGCAGCCGCCCGCGCAGGCCGGCCAGGTCGTGTTGGACCGGGCGGTGGCCAAGCTGGCCCGGGTCAAGGTCGGTGACCGGGTCGACGTGGTGGTCGGTGGGGTGAGCTCCTCCTTCCAGGTCAGCGGCATCGCCACGCCGCCGGTCGAGACGGGCCAGACGGCGTTGTTCTTCTCCGCGGACGACGAGCGGCGACTCAATCCGCACACCGGCAGCGCCGATGCGATCGGCGTGGTGGCCAAGCCCGGCACCGACGTGGAGGCCCTGCGCGGCAAGATCGAGCGGGCCCTCGCCGACCGCAAGCTGGTGGTGCTGACCGGCGACGACCGTGGGGCGGCCGAGTTCCCCGAGGCGGTCGGCGGGCAGGCCGGGCTCATCCCGCTCGCCGGTGTGTTCGCCGGCATGACGGTCTTCGTGGCGATCTTCGTGGTCGCCAGCACCCTCGGCCTGTCGGTGCAGCAGCGGCAGAAGGAGATCGCGCTGCTGCGCTCCATCGGCGCGACGCCCCGGCAGATCCGGACGATGGTCCGCCGCGAAGCGCTGGTGGTGGCGGTCGGCGCGGCGATCCTCGGCTGCGTGCCAGGTGTGGTCCTGGGGCCGCTGCTCTTCCACATCGTTTCGAAGGCCGGGGTCATCTCGCCGGTGGTCGAGTTCCACCAGGGCTTCCTTCCCTATCTGATCGGTCCGGCCGTCGGGATCTTCGCCGCGCTGATGGCCGCCAACGTCGCCGGTCGACGTCCCTCCAAGATCCGGCCGACCGCCGGTATCGCCGAGGCCGCCCTCCAGCGCAAGTGGGTCACCTGGCCCCGGGTGGTGTTCTCGTTCCTCTTCTTCGGCGGCGGGTTCGCGCTCTTCCTGGTGACCGCGATCGCGATGAGGGGCCCGGTGGCCTCGGCGACCGCCGGACCGGCGGTGATGTGCTGGGCGATCGCCATCGCGCTGATCAGCCCGGGGCTGACCAAGCTGCTGGCCGCCATGCTCAGCGTGCCGGCGCGGGCGTTCTTCGGACTCGCCGGTTACCTCGGCACGATCAACGTGCGGACCCGCGCTGTCCGGGTCGCCTCCGCGGTCACCCCGATCATGCTGGCGGTGGGTCTGGCGCTTGCCAACTTCTACATGCAGACCACCCAGAACGAGGCCGCGGAGCGTTACTACTCCGACAATCTGCGTGCCGACGTGGTGCTCAGCTCCACCACCGGCGGATTCCCCGCCGACACGGTGGCGGCGATCCGGTCCGCGTCGGGCGTCGAGGAGGCGTCCGCGTACGTCACCAGCGCCGGTTGGATCAACAAGCCGTACGACGGGTCGCACGTCGAGTCGCCGTGGCCCCTCCAGGGGGTGAATGGGGCCAGCGCCGCAGGCATCACCGGGGTGCAGGCGAGTGCCGGCAACCTGGCCGATCTCACAGGTGACACCGTGGCGCTGCCCGAGGTCGCCGGGAAGAACCTCAACGTCGGCATCGGCGACCAGATCACCCTGCGCCTCGGTGACCGGTCGGCGGTGGACGTACGGGTGGTCGCGCTCTACCCGGCGAAGGAGGGGTACGAGACGATCATGCTCCCCGCCGAGCTGCTCGCCGCCCACAGCACCACCGGGCTGGCCCGGCAGATCCTGGTCACCGCCGAGCCCGGCACCGACCGGGACGCGCTCGCCGCCACCCTGCGCAAGCAGACCGCCGGGCAACCGGGGACCCTGATCGAGGGGCGCGACGCGATCACCACGTTCGCCGAGCGCACCAAGACCCTGGCCTGGGTCAACTACCTGCTCGTCGCGCTGGTCGCCGGCTACACCATGATCTCGGTGGCGAACACCCTGATCGTGGCGACCGCCGGTCGACGCCGGGAACTGGGCATGCAGCGGCTCGTCGGCGCCACCCGGCAACAGGCCCTGCAGATGCTCAGCGTCGAGGCCGGCATGGTCGCCATCATCGGGGTGGTCCTCGGGACCATCGCCTCCGTCGCCACCCTGATGCCGTTCAGCATCGTGGTGCTGGGACGGCCGGTCCCCTCCGGGTCGGTCCTGATCTACCTGGCCGTGGTGGCCGGCGCCGTGGGGCTCACCTTCGCCGCCACCCTGCTGCCGGGACGCCGGGCGATGCTCTCCCGGCCGGCGGAGGCCGCCATCGCCGTCGAGTGACCCGAGAAACCCAGGAGCGCCCCCGGTCGTCCGACCGGGGGCGCTCCTGCATCGACGTGGGTGAACCGGGCCGGCACACCGCCGCGGTGCCGCTCCGGGCAGGGCCCGGTCGGGTGGGTCAGGAGACGTCG
Organism: Micromonospora cynarisoli; assembly: GCF_030518815.1. NCBI lineage: Bacteria > Bacillati > Actinomycetota > Actinomycetes > Micromonosporales > Micromonosporaceae > Micromonospora > Micromonospora cynarisoli. The sequence continues at coordinate 6,932,093 of NZ_CP130426.1, forward strand.
GCGCGGGTGCCGTTGAGGTACGCCAGCACGGCCAGCACCCGACGGTTGCTGTCGTCCGCCGGGGTCAGGTCGAGCTTGGTGAAGATGCTGGTGGTGTATTTGGCGATCGCCCCCTGGCTGACGATGAGGCGCTGCGCGATGGCCGTATTTGAACATCCCTCGGCCATCAGCTTCAGCACCTCCCGCTCGCGTGGGGTGAGCGTGGACAGTGGCTCCCGGCGGGACCGACCGGCCAGCAGTTGGGAGATCACCTGCGGGTCCATCGCGGTGCCGCCGCCGGCCACCCGGCGGATGGCGTCGACGAACTGGTCGCTGTTGAGCACCCGGTCCTTCAGCAGGTATCCGATGCCGCCGCTGGCATCGGCGAGCAACTCTTTGGCATACAGCTGCTCGACGTGCTGGGAGAGCACGAGGATGGGCAGGCCGGGGCAGCGGCGTCGGGCCTCCAGGGCAGCCTGGATCCCCTCGTCGGTGAACGTCGGGGGAAGTCGCACGTCGATCACCGCGACCTCGGGGCGGATGGTCACCAGGGCGTCGAGCAGAGCCGGTCCGTTGTCGACCGCCGCGACGATCTCGAAGTCGTAGGACTCCAGGAGCTGGACCATCCCCTGCCTCAGAAGGAAGAGGTCCTCGGCGAGTACAACGCGCACGGCAGCTCCAGGATCGCGACGGTCGGCCCACCTTCGGGACTGCTGAGGACGAGCGTCCCGTCGAACGTAGCACAGCGTCGCTCGATGCCTCGGAGTCCGGTGCCGAGGGTGGCGTCCGCGCCGCCCTGACCGTTGTCGATCACCACCGCCCGCAGTAGACCCGCCTCGTGGCGCACGTCGATGCTGACCCGGTCGGCGTTGGCGTGCTTGACGACGTTGTTCAGCAGTTCGGACAGGGCGAAGTAGACGGCGGACTCCGCCGGGGCGGCCATCCGGCCGGGAACATCGGTGGTGACCTCGACGTCGATCGGGCTCTCCAACGCGATGGCCCGGATGGCGTCCTCCAGCCCCCGCTCGGCGAGGACCGGCGGATGGATCCCCCGGATCAGGCAGCGCAGCTCCTCCAGCGCGGTGGCGGTGGCGTTGCGCGCGTCGACCAGCAGGGTCTCGGCGGCGTCCGGATTGGTCCTCAACTGGCGGGTGGCCGCGCCGAGCTTCATGCCGATCGCGACCAGCCGCGCCTGTGCGCCGTCGTGCAGGTCCCGTTCGATCCGGCGCAGCTCGGTGGCCTGGATGTTGATCACGTCCGAACGGGTCTCGGAGAGGTGCCGCATCCGGGAGGCGATCACCGAGCGTTCACTCGGCCCTAGGAGCGACCGGGCGAAGTGCGCGTGGCCGGCCGTCACGTGCGGGGCGACGGCCGCCCAGAGCCCGAACACCGCGAGACTGACCAACGCCCCGAGCGCCGCGTGTGGCCAGGAGTCCAGCGCGGTGAAGCCGTACCAGAAGTTGACCCCCGACTCCCGCATCAGCATCCAGAACCCGGTGGAGAGCACCAGCCCCTCCACCGAGTAGACCAGCAGGGTGAGCGGCAGCAGCCCGAGGGCGAACCCGAGCAGCGTGTTGAGCAGCAGGAACAGCAGGTCTCGCCAGGTCGCCGGGTCGGTGAGAATGGACCGGCAGCGCTGCACCCAGCCGAACATCCCCGGTTCGAGCGGTGGCAGGGGAAGATAGGGCGTGGCGATCGGCACCCCGCACCGGGCGGCGACGTTGCGGCACAGCCCGGTGAGCCGGCGGACCAGCGGTGTGACCAGTGGCAGCAGCAGCACCCCGACACCGAGCAGGATGAACGCCGTGGCGAGGGTGGTGACGATGAAGAGGGCCAGGCTGAGCGCGGCGGTGGCGACGAGCACCACGCCCCGCCCGGTGGCGTGCAGGGCCCGGGTCAGTGCCCGCCCGGTGAGGCCGATGGCGACGGCGACGTCCATGTTCTCCGGCTCTCCCGGTCAGGGTAGATCGATGGTGGTGCCCGCGCTCAGGGGTGTGTCGTGGACGACGAGTTGGCGAAGTTCGGTGCCGACCGGCGTGTCGTAGACCAGCGCCCCGCTGACCGTCGCGCCGGGCTTGATGTTCTTCGTCAACCGCTGCGTGTCCGGATAGTAGAGCAGCGAGCGGGTGTCGGGTGTGTATCCCCGCCCGTCCGCGTCGACCAGCCGCTGGCTGAGCGGCCAGACGATGGTGCCCTTGGAGCCCTTGTTGACTACGTCGACGTCGACCATGCAGAACACGCCGTCCGCCTTCTGGGTCAGTGGCCAGAACCCGATCTCCCGTGATCCGCAGTGCACCCCCCGCACGGTGAACTCCAGCGATCCGTCCTGCCCGGACGCGGTGGCGGGGGTGGGGCTCGGGGTGGGCGACGGGCTCGGGGTGGGGCTCGGCGTGACGACACCCGTCGGAGTGGACGGGTCGGCCCCCGCATCCGTTGCGCCCCGCTGGTCGGCCTGGCGCAGCGCGACCACGCCCAGCAGGACGACGGCCACCACCGCCACCACCCCGGTCAGCACCGCCGGCCAGGACGGCGGCGGGCGACGTGGCGGCGTCGCGGCGACCAGGGTGGCCGGCTGGCCGGCCGCCGGGTACCACCTGGTGCCGTCGAGTTGCTCGGTGGTGGCCGCCACCGGCTCCACCGCCGACCGGATGCTCGCCGTGTCGGCGCTGCCGACCAGGATCAGCATCGCCTCCCGGGCGGTGGGACGCTGGCGGGGCTCGGTGCGCAGCGCCCGCGCGACCACCGCCGCCAGGCCGGCGGGCAGCCCGCTCAGGTCGGGCGGGCCGGCCGGGTGGACCCGGGGGTCGACCGGCAGCCGGCCGGTGGCGGCCCAGCCGACGAGGATGCCCCAGGCGTAGACGTCGGCGGGCTGGGCCGGCGGGAAACCGGCGAGACGCTCCGGGGCCAACCAGCCGGGGGTGCCGTACGAGGGGCCGGTGGTCGGGTCGAGCGCCTCGATCAGGCTCGCCAGCCCGAAGTCGATGACCTTGGGACCGAACGGGGACAGCAGGACGTTGCGGGGGGTCAGGTCGCCGTGCGCCAGTCCGGCGGCGTGGATCGCGGTGAGCCCGGCGGCCACGCCGACGGCCAGCGCCTCGGCCTGCGGGCCGGAGAGCGAGCCGTGCCGGGCCACGTGCTCGTGCAGGGACGACCCGGTCACGTACTCGGTGACGAGATAGGGGACCGGCCCCTGTGGGTCGGCGTCGAGCACCCGGGCGGTGCAGAAGTCGGCCACCCGGCCGGCGGCGGCGACCTCCCGGGCGAACCGTCGCCGGAACTCGGGCCGGGAGCGCAGCTCGTCGTGGACGACCTTGACCGCAACCGGGCCCCCGCCCGGCGCCTCGGCCAGGAAGACCACCCCCATGCCGCCCGAGCCGAGCAGGCGACGCAGCCGGTAGGGCCCGACGTGCTCCGGGTCGCCCGGCCGTAGCGGTGACCCAGGCTCGGCCACTGCGCCGCCGGTCAGCTCGCCCATGTAGACAAGTGTCCCATGTCGGGTCGAGGCACGCGCCCCCTGCGTTGTCCCCGGTGGACGCCCCGGAGGGCCCGTCGCCAGGCGTTCCGCAGGTGGGTGGGGGTAGGGGATCGCTAAGGGTTGGCACGGCCGGGGCCGGAACCTAGCGTGTGGTCGCACGCGCTCGCCGGCGCTTGATACGGTCGGCGATCCCGCCGGCTCACGGCGGGTCGCCGACCCCGGCGGTACGGACCTGCGTGGCCGTACCGCGCCGGCCGACGGCTGCGCTGGTACCGCCGGGGCCGGGTGCCGGCCCGCCGTTCGCCGGCGGCGCACCGTCGTGGTGCGCGCCGTGCAGAAGAGAGGGACGTGATCGCCCATGACCTCCACGACACGGTACGACGATGCGCCGACGGCGGACGGCGGGACCGCCGGTAGGACCGAGGTGCGTCAGTTGGACCGGGTGGTGATCCGGTTTGCTGGTGACTCGGGTGATGGGATGCAGTTGACGGGGGACAGGTTCACCTCGGAGACGGCGCAGTTGGGTAATGATATTTCGACGTTGCCGAATTTCCCGGCGGAGATTCGGGCGCCTGCGGGGACGTTGCCGGGGGTGTCGAGTTTCCAGGTGCATTTCGCTGATTACGATATTTTGACGCCGGGGGACGCGCCGAACGTGTTGGTGGCGATGAATCCGGCGGCGTTGAAGGCGAATCTGGGTGATCTGCGTCGGGGTGCGGACATCATCGTGAACACCGACGAGTTCACGCGTCGGAACCTGGTGAAGGTCGGGTATGCGGTGAGCCCGTTGGAGGACGGGTCGTTGGACGGGTTCGTGGTGCATCCGGTGGCGTTGACGTCGATGACGGTGGGCGCGTTGGCGGAGTTGGCGGTGTCGAAGAAGGACGCCGAGCGGGCGAAGAACATGTTCGCTCTGGGGTTGTTGTCGTGGATGTACTCCCGCCCGTACGAGTCGACGCTACGGTTTTTGGAGCGGAAGTTCGTCAAGCGTCCGGATCTGGTGGCGGCGAACATCGCGGCGTTCAAGGCGGGCTGGAACTACGGCGAGACCACCGACAGTTTCTCGGTGCGGTACGAGGTGAAACCCGCGAGGATGGTGCCGGGCACCTACCGCAACATCACCGGTAACGCCGCTTTGTCGTTGGGGTTGGTCGCGGCGGGGGTGCGGTCGGGCCTGCCGGTGTTCCTCGGCGCGTACCCGATCACCCCGGCGTCGGACATCCTGCACGAGTTGTCGAAACACAAGCGGCTCGGTGTGGTCACGATGCAGGCCGAAGACGAGATCGCCGCGGTCGGCGCCGCGCTGGGCGCCTCCTACGGCGGCGCCCTGGGGGTGACCACGACCAGCGGCCCGGGTGTGGCGTTGAAGTCCGAGACGATCTCCCTGGCCGTCGCCCTGGAGTTGCCGTTGGTGATCGTGGACGTGCAACGCGCCGGCCCGTCCACGGGCCTGCCCACGAAAACCGAACAGGCCGACCTGAACATGGCCCTACACGGCCGCCACGGCGAGGCGCCGGTCGCGGTGATCGCCGCGAAGTCACCGTCGGACTGTTTCCACGCCGCCCTCGAAGCCGCCCGGATCGCCCTGACCTACCGCACCCCGGTGATCCTGCTGTCGGACAACTACGTCGCCAACGGCTCCGAACCCTGGCTGCTGCCCGCCGTCGACGACCTGCCCGACCTACGCGTCGAGTTCGCCACCACACCCAACGGCGACGACGGCGTCACGTTCCTGCCCTACCTCCGCGACCCCGACACCCTGGCCCGCCCCTGGGCCGTCCCCGGCACCCCCGGCCTGGAACACCGCATCGGCGGCCTGGAGAAAGCCGACAAGACCGGCGACATCTCCTACGACCCGGCCAACCACGACTACATGGTCCGCACCCGCGCCGCCCGCATCCAGGCCATCACCGTGCCCGACATCGACGTCGACGACCCCGACGGCACCGCCCGGACCCTCGTGCTCGGCTGGGGCTCCACCTACGGCCCGATCGGCGCCGCCTGCCGCACCCTGCGCCACCGCGGCCACCCCATCGCCCAAGCCCACCTACGCCACCTCAACCCCCTACCCGCCAACCTCGGCGACGTCCTCGCCGCCTACGACCGCGTCGTCATCCCCGAGATGAACCTCGGCCAACTCGCCCAGGTCATCCGCGCCCGCTACCTGACCGACGCGATCACCTACAACCAGGTCCGCGGCCTACCCTTCACCGCCGCCGAACTGGAGACGATGCTGGAAGAGGTCTGCAAAAATGCCTGAACCCGTCGCCGTGAAACTCACCACCAAAGACTTCAAATCCGACCAGGAAGTCCGCTGGTGCCCCGGCTGCGGCGACTACGCCATCCTCGCCGCCGTCCAACAATTCATGCCCGAACTGAACATCGGCCGCGAGAACACCGTCTTCATCTCCGGCATCGGCTGCTCATCCCGCTTCCCCTACTACATGAACACCTACGGGATGCACTCCATCCACGGCCGCGCCCCCGCCATCGCCACCGGACTGTCCATCACCCGCCCCGACCTGTCCGTCTGGGTCGTCACCGGCGACGGCGACGCCCTGTCCATCGGCGGCAACCACCTCATCCACGCCCTACGCCGCAACGTCAACCTCAAAATCCTGCTCTTCAACAACCGCATCTACGGCCTCACCAAAGGCCAATACTCCCCCACCAGCGAAACCGGCAAAATCACCAAATCCACCCCCGCCGGCTCCGCCGACGCCCCCTTCAACCCGTTGTCGTTGGCACTAGGCGCCGAAGCCACCTTCGTCGCCCGCACCATCGACTCCGACCGCAAACACCTCCAAACCATCCTCCGCGCCGCCGCCGAACACCACGGCACCGCCTTCGTCGAGATCTACCAAAACTGCAACATCTTCAACGACGGCGCCTTCGACCAACTCAAACAACCCGACACCCGCGACGACTACCTCATCCCCCTCGAACACGGCCAACCCATCACCTTCGGCCGCAACAAACAACACTGCCTCGTCCACCCACCCCACAGCTTCAACCTCGAAATCCGCGACACCACCACCACCCCCCCGGAAGACATCCTCATCCACGACACCACCACCACCGACCCCACCTACGCCTTCGCCCTCACCCGCCTCCCCCAACACGACCACCGCCACACCCCCATCGGCATCCTCCGCCAAACCCAACGCCCCACCTACGACACCACCATCAACCACCAAATCACCACCGCCAAAAACACCACCACCGACACCCCCGAACAACAACTCACCACCCTCCTCCACACCGGCGACACCTGGACGATCCGGCCACTGGCCGACGCATGATCGACCGGATCACGCCGCCGGGCGTCGTCGCCGTCGAGGCGTTCGACGACAGCGACACCGAGCCGCTGCACCCCGAGGAGGCCGCGCTGGTGGCCGACGCCGTCGAGAAGCGGCAGCGGGAGTTCACCACCGCCCGTACCTGCGCCCGCCGGGCCCTGCGCGCCCTCGGCGTACCGCCCGCCCCGGTGCTCACCGGCGACCGTGGGGCACCCGTCTGGCCGTCCGGTGTGGTCGGCAGCCTCACCCACTGCGCCGGGTACCGGGCCGCCGTGGTCGCCCGCGCGGTCGACGTACGCGCCATCGGCATCGACGCCGAACCCGATGCGGCACTGCCCGACGGTGTGCTCGACGCGATCGCCCTGCCCGAGGAACGCGCCATGGTGGACCGGCTGACCACCGACGTCCCCGGACCGCACTGGGACCGACTGCTGTTCAGCGCCAAGGAGTCCCTCTACAAGGCCTGGTTTCCGATCACCGGGATCTTCCTCGGCTTCGACGAGGCCCGGATCGTCCTGCACCCGGCCGACCGCACCGTCACCGCCCGCGTCCTCGTCCCCGGTCGCGTTCGGGACTTCGACGGCCGCTACCTGCACGACGCCGGCCTGACCCTGACCGTCGTCGCCGTACCGCACTGAAACCCGAGCCGGACCGCACCGCACCAGCCGCCCCGGAGCCGCACCCCGCCGTGCGGACCCCGGACGAACGAGGGGACCGCACCCGATGAACGCCGGCATCTACGCCGTCAGCGACCTGCACGTGGCGTACCCGGAGAACCGGAAGATCGTGGAGAGCCTGTGGCCCCGCGCGACAGGCGACTGGCTGATCGTCGCCGGTGACGTCGCCGAACTCTTCGTCGACGTCACCTGGGCGTTGGCGCTGCTCGCCGAGCGGTTCGCGAAGGTGATCTGGGCGCCCGGCAACCACGAACTGTGGACCCACTCCCAGGACCCGGTCCGGCTGCGCGGCGAGGCCCGCTACCAGGCGATCGTGCGGCTGTGCCGGGAGCTGGGGGTGAGCACCCCCGAGGACGACTACCCGGTCTGGACCGGGCCCGGCGGCCCCCTGCTGGTCGCGCCGCTGTTCGTCGGCTACGACTACTCGTTCCGCGAGCCGGGCGTCACCAGCAAGGAACAGGCCCTGGCCCGGGCCCACGCCGCCGGGGTGGTCTGCGCCGACGAGGTCTTCCTGCACCCCGACCCGCACCCGAGCCGGGACGCCTGGTGCCGGGCCCGGGTGGCGCTGACCGAGATCCGGCTCGCCGGCAGCGACCCGGCGGTGCCGAAGATCCTGGTCAACCACTACCCGCTGGTCCGGATGCCCACCGACATCCTGCGCTACCCCGAGTTCGCCCAGTGGTGCGGCACCGAACTCACCGCCGACTGGCACCGCCGCTTCCACGCCACGGCGGTGATCTACGGGCACCTGCACATCCCCCGGGTGACCTGGCACGACGGGGTGCGGTTCGAGGAGGTCTCCGTCGGCTACCCCCGGGAGTGGCGGACTCGCCCCCGCCCCGACTCGTGGCTGCGGCGGGTGCAGCCGACGCCCGTGCAGGTCTGACGGCTCATCCCTCGACGAGACGCTTCTTCTGCACCTTGCCCAGCGCGTTGCGGGGCAGGGCGTCGACCAGCCGGACCTCCCGGGGCCGCTTGTGCACCGACAACTGCCGGGCGACGAAGTCCACCAGTTCCGGCCCGGTCACCCCGTCGCCGACGACGTACGCGGTGACCTGCTGGCCCAGGTCCGGGTGCGGCAGGCCTACCACGGCCGCCTCGCGTACCGCCGGGTGGGCCAGCAACGCCTCCTCCACCTCACCCGCCCCGATCCGGTACCCGCCACTCTTGATCAGGTCGGTGCTCGCCCGGCCGACGATGCGGTGCCAACCGTCGGGGCCGACCGTGGCGACGTCCCCGGTGCGGAACCAGCCGTCGGCGGTACGGCTCGCCGCGTCGGCGTCCGGCCGGTTCAGGTAGCCGTCGAACAGGGTCGGGCCGGTGACCAGCAGCTCGCCCATCGCCGTACCGTCGGTGGGCAGGTCCCGGCCCTGCTCGTCGACGATCCGGGTGCGTACCCCGGGCAGCGGCACCCCGACCGCACCCGGACGGCGCGGGCCGTTGGCGCGGGCGCTGACCGTGATCAGGGTCTCCGTCATCCCGTACCGCTCGACGACCCGGTGCCCGGTCAACCCGGTGAGGTCGTCGAAGACCGCCGTGGGCAGCGCCGCGCTGCCCGACACCAGCAGCCGCGCGCGGCGCAGGGCCCGCGCGGAGGCCGACGCCGCGGCGATCCGCGACCAGATCGTCGGTACGCCGAAGTAGAGCGTCCCGCCGGCCGCCGCGTACCGCTCGGGCTGCGGCCGGCCGACGTGGTGCAGTCGGCCGCCGACCCGCAACGGCCCGAGCACCCCGAGCACCAGCCCGTGCACGTGGAACAGCGGCAGCCCGTGCACCAGCAGGTCGTCAGGCGTCCACGCCCAGGCGTCGGCCAACCCGTCCAGGCAGGTGGCGATCGCCCCCCGGGACAGCAGCGCCCCCTTCGGCGCGCCGGTGGTCCCGCTGGTGTAGAGGATCAGGGCGGTCCGCTCCGGTCCGGGCTCCGGGTGCGTGGTCGCCGACACCCGGCGCAGGTCGACCGGGACGACAGGCAACCCGTCCGCCGGGGAGCCGTGCGGGGTCGTGCCCGCCGGCGCGAGCAGGGCCCGGGCCGCCGAGTCGCGCAGGATGTGCTCCCGCTCCCGGGGCCCGGCGTCCGACGGTACGGGCACCACCGCCGTACCCGCCAGCAACGCGCCCACCACCCCCACCACGGTGTGGATCGTCGGGGTGGTCTCGACCGCTACCCGGTCCAGGCCGTGCAGGTCGTCGGCGACGGCGGTGGCCAGCCCGAGCAGCCGGGACCGGGACAGCGACCGGTCACCCACCCGGACCAGATCCGGACGGTCGTCCACCGACGATGACATCGCGGCCAGCAACGACACGGTCCACGCCCCTCCGGTCGATCGCGCGGGGGCGCGGCGCGGCCCCGTGCCGCCGACGCTAGTGCGGCGACCGGCCCCCCACCACCCCCCACCACGCTCCGCCACCCGGGGTGCCGGCACGGCGGCCCCGGCCTGCCGTCGGGACGCTTGAGGGGTCGGGTAAGGGTGCCGGTGCGGTGGTCGGGCGGCCTACGGTCGACCCAGACGGTTCCGTCGCCTGTCGACGGGGAAGGTGGCATCGACGTCATGACTTCCGAGCAACCACCAGCCGCGCCGCACCTTACGGTCACCGACGCGTCCGACGCCATCGCGTTCTACACCCGGGTCTTCGGCGCGGTCCCGTACCGGCAGGAGTGCCTTCCCGACGGGCAGGTGCTCGCCGCCGACCTCGTCGTCGACGGTCACCTGTTCACGGTCAGCGAGTGGGTCGACCCGCCCGGGGCCGCCGCCGGGCTGCCGCTGCTCACCGTCACCTCCGCCGACGCCGATGCGGTGCTGCGCCGCGCCCGCGCGGCCGGCGCTCAGGTCAGCGCCGCCAACGGCACGCCGCGCGAGGTGCTGCTGCGGGACCCGCACGGCCGCAGCTGGTCCATCACCCGCCCCGAACCGCCGAGCTGACCAGGGGACGCCCGCGCGGGTCACGGATCATCCCGGCGCAGCGGTTTGTCGGGCTCCTACTGCGGTATCCCGATCGGGTACGCCGCTACGAGGAGGCCCCGGTGGACGTCGACGACCTGCTGACCGGAATCTACGACCAACTGCCCGACCTGGTGGACGCGGCGGTGGACGGGCTCAGCCCCGAGGATCTGTGCCGCCCGCCCCGGCCGGGCGTCAACCCGGTCGGCTGGCTGGTCTGGCACCTCACCCGGATCCAGGACCAGCAGGTCGCCGAACTGCTCGGGGTCGACCAGGTGTGGGTGGCCGGTGACCAGGCGGCCCGGTTCGGGCTTCCCGCCGACCCGGCCGACACCGGGTACGGCCACACCCCGGAACAGGTCGCCACGGTCCGGCCGGAGAGCGCGCAGGTGCTTGTCGACTACCACCGGACGGTGGCGGACCGGACGCGGGCGTACCTGGCCGGTTTGCGCCCGGCGGACCTGGACCGGGTGGTCGACGAGAGCTGGGACCCGCCGGTGACCCTCGGGGTCCGGCTGGTCAGCATCGCCGCCGACGATCTCCAGCACGTCGGGCAGGCCGCCTACCTGCGGGGCCTGCTCCGGCCCTGACCGTCCCGTCCTGCCCGGTCCCGTCCGGTCCGGGTGAGTCGGCCCCACCCCTCGGCCGGCACGCTGACCGGGCACGTGACACGCCGTGGGGGAGGGAAGCCGTGGGGACGTCGGTGGCGGAGTTCCTGGACCGGTGCGACGGGGCCGGCGGCCGGTCACCGGCCGGGTCCCGCCGAGCGGGTCGGTTCGCGGTCACCGTCGACCACCGGCCCGTCCGCGGCTGCCCCCGGCGTGCGAACGGCCATCGCCCGGAACGCCGACATCGCCGCCGGTTCCCCGCGCAACTCGGCCGGGGCGGCGGCGGCGCGTACCGCGGTCAGCAGCGTCACCAACGGCCGGACCCGACCGGTCGACCCGTCGACCGCCCCACTGAGCAGCCGCTCAGCGGTTTCCTGATCCAGGCGGTATCGGGTCATCTCGTGTCCCTCAGCGTCGGCACCGGGTGTGACGTCACGCCGACGGGACCCGGCGTGGCCCCGGTCACACCCGACCCCGGTCGGCGGCGACGCGAACCCGGTCGACACCCCTACGGTACGTGACCGGTCGGTGTGCGCTGGGGTGAGAATCGGGCGGACAGGTCGCCTTGAGGGAGGTTGGCGACATGCCCGAACGTCACACCCGCCGTGCCGAACGCGGCGACCGGCTCGGTGACGGGATGTCGGCCACCGTCACCCGCGTCGTCGACCGCACACGGTGACCGGTCGGGCTCAGCCCATCGTCTTCGCGCCGTCGATGGACTCGCGGAGGATGTCGGCGTGCCCGGCGTGCTGGGCGGTCTCGGCGATCACGTGCAGCGCCGTCCGGCGCACCGACCAGCTCGCCCCCGGCTCGAACCAGGGTGCCTCCGGCAGCGGGTGGACCGTGTCCAGGTCGAGGGTGGCGATCAGCTCGTCGGTGCGGGCCGCCGTCTCGGCGTACCGGGCGAGCAGGTCGGCCAGGGTGTCGTCGGCGGTCATCCGGAACATGCCGCCCCAGTCGACCGGCTCGCTCTCCATCGCCTCGGCCCCGCCGACCATGAACCGCGCCCACCGGTGCTCCACCGTGGTCACGTGCTTGATCAGGCCGCCCGGGCACAGCTCGCTGACGGTGCTGCGGGCCGCCGCCTGCGCGTCGGTCAACCCGCGCACGGTGTGCCGCAGGAAGCCGCGGTGCAGGCCGAGGGACTGCACCAGGTCGGCCCGTTCGCCGGTGAGCACCCGCTCCGAAGTGGTCATCCGCCACCCTCCGTGGTCGATGTCGTCGAGGGTCACGCTAGGGCCACCCTCCGACACTCTCCGCCCCGCCACACCACCGGGCACCCGGCCGGGGCGGAACCGCCCGGCGTCGCCCCAGCGGTTGCCGATCCGGCCGCCGGGCGGTGCACTGGACCACATGGGAACGATCAGGGTGGGGACGTCGTCCTGGGCGGATCAGACGCTGCTGCGCGCCGGCTGGTATCCCCGGTCGGTGCGTACCCCGGCCCAACGGCTGGGCTGGTACGCCGGACGGTTCGGGCTGGTCGAGGTGGACACCTCGTACTACGCCATCCCGGTGCCGGAGACCACCGGCGGCTGGGCGGCGGCCACCCCGCCGGGTTTCACCTTCGACGTCAAGGCGTTCAGCCTCTTCACCGGGCACCCGACGCCGGTGCAGGTGCTGCCGAGGGACCTGCGCCCGGCCACCGGGCCGTCCCGGGTCCGCCGCCGGGACCTGCCCGAGGCGGCGTACGACGAGCTGTGGGCCCGGTTCCGGGCGGCGCTGGCACCGCTCGCGGCGGCCGACCGGCTCGGCGCGGTGCTGTTGCAGTTCCCGCCGTGGCTGGTGCGGGGGAAGGGCGCCCGGCGGCGGATCGCGGAACTGGCCGACCGGTGCCGGCCCTGGCGGGTCGCCGTGGAACTGCGCCACGGGTCCTGGTTCGACGGTGCGGCGGCGGCCGAGACGGTGACCTTCCTGCGCGACCACGACCTCAGCCTGGTCTGCGTGGACATGCCGCAGGGGCACCCGTCCTCGGTGCCCCCGATCATGATCGGTACCGCCGAGCCGGTGCTGGTGCGGATGCACGGCCACAGCGCGCACTGGGAACACGGCAGCAAGGAGGACCGGTTCCGGTACGCCTACGCCGACGACGAACTACGCCGCTGGGCCGACCTGCTCACCGACCTGGCCGACCGGTCCGGCGAACTGCACGTGCTGTTCAACAACTGCTGCGCGGGGCAGGCCCAGCGCGACGCCGCCCGGCTGGCGGAACTGCTCGGGGTGACCCCCACGACGGCGGCCGCCGGCCACTGACCACGCCGGTACGGGGACCGCCGGCGGCGTTGGCGGCGGTCCCCGTACCGGCCGGTCCCGGCGCGCCGGTCAGCCGGCCATCGCCATCCGCCGCCGGGCCCCCGTCGCGGCCAGCCGGCCCATCGTCATCGGCGCGCCCATCAGCCCACCGGCGCGCCCGAGCATCCCCCGGAACACCTGGCCCGGCTTCTGCTGCTCACCCATGTACGCGGTGACCACCACCAACGCCCCGGTCAACGCCGGAATGGTCCACTGGAGGACCTTCATCTGCCGCTGCCGGTGCGCCACCTCGGCGGGCGTCTGGTAGTTGGGTTCGGTGGTCCCCGACACCGGCGGGTTGCCGGCGTTCTGCAACTTCATGCCCACCAACCGGCTGTACCCGGTGACCGCGAGCGCGCCGACGGTCAGCGCCGTCTTCACCGCGCTCATCCGACCCACCCCGGACTGGGCCATCATCCGGGGGCTCTCGGTGGCAAGCTCACCCACGGCCCCGGCCAGGTGCGCGCCGATCGCCGCCGCGTTGACCGGGGTCCACCGCGACCAGCCGGCCGAGGCTACCGGAAGCCGTTGGGTCGAGTCGCTGATCCGGGCCGCCGCTCCGTTCACGCCCAGCGCCCCCATCAGGGAGCCACCGAACCAGGCCGCCAGGCCGAGATCGTGCATCGAGCGCAGTGCGGTGTGTCGTTCCGACATCTGATCCCCCTCCACCGTGTTCGGGCGCAGCGGCATACCCGTCCCGCCGGGGGCTACGCGCCCGTCCGCCGTCGGGTCGGTGCGGGACCGGACACCGGGGTCAGCGGCGGGGCAGACCGGCCGCGAAGTCGGCCACCCGCCGGCTCAGCGGCAGGCCGGCCCGGACCCAGCGGAAGTGGTCCAGCGGGGCCCCCGCCTCGGCCGCCGTGTACCGGTGCCGGGTGACCGGCGCGGCGGTGAGCTTGGCGCAGAGGTGGTCGACGATCGGGTGCGGGGTGTACTGGTCGTCGTCGACGCTGACCGCCAGCACCGGCAGGGTCAGCCGGCCCACCGCCGCGTCGCCGTCCACCCCGTCGAGGGTGGGGAAGCGGCCGGTGCGGGCGGTGCGCGCCCAGTCCCGGATCACCCCGCGCGCCTGCCGGCCGCCGAACCCCCAGCCCGGCCAGACCCCGAGCGTCCCGGCGACCGCCGCGATCCCCTGGCTGTACGGCAGCACGCCGTACCCGCGCAGGCCCGGGTAGCTGCGCCAGTACGGCATGCCGACGGCGAGCAGGGCCAGCCCGTCGACCTGGTCGACGCCGTGCACGGCGAGGTGCAGCAGGGCCGCCTGCCCGCCGAGGGAGTGCCCGAGCAGCAGCGTCGGCCGGCCGTCCCGCCGGGGCTTGAGCGCGTCGAGGACCGCGCCGACGTCGGCGGCCAGTTCGCGGTAGCCGTACCGGCAGGCCCGCGACGGCGTGGGCGTGCTGGCCCCGGTGCCGCGCAGGTCGGCGACGACCACGGCCAGGCCGGCGGCGCGCAGCGCGGCGGCGAACGGGCGGTAGTAGCGGGCGCGGACCCCCATCGCCGGGCAGATCAGCACCAGCGGCGCGGTGGGTGACCCGGCGGGCTCCGGATGGATCTGGATGCCGATCCGGGCCCCGTCGACGTCGACGAACTCCTGCGTGTACTCCGCGTCCCCGCTCACCGGCCCATCCTACCGGCCGGTAATAAGTGGTCCGCGCGCCGCCCGGCCGGGCCGTCGCGGCCGGTCAGGCGGCTGCCGGAGCCAGCCGACCCACCCCGCTGACCGCGGCGTAGACGGTGCCGAGCTGCTCGGCCCAGTGCCGGAAGGAGTAGCGCACCCGCACCCGGTCCAACGCCGCCGTGGCGTACGCGAAACGGCGCACCCGGTCGGCGAGCAGCCGGCGGACCGCGGTGCCCAGCGCCCGGGGGTCACGCGGCGGCACCAGGTCCCCGGTCAGCCCGTCGACCACACTGTCGGTGATCCCGCCGACCGCCGTGCCCACCACCGGCACGCCGCACGCCATCGCCTCCAGCGGGCTACGGCCGAACGGCTCGTACCACGGAGCGGCGACCAGGACGTCGGCCGAGCGGTACCAGGCCGCCAACTCCTCGCGGGGCACCGCGCCGACCAGCCGGACCCGGTCGGCGACACCGCAGGACCCGGCGAGCGCGGTCAACCGGCGGGCCACGTCGTCGGCCGGCAGCGACCCGGCCGGCGGCCCCCCGACCACCACGTACTCGGCCCCGGGCACCCCGGGCAGCGCCCGCACGACGTCCTGCACGCCCCGGCGTTCGTGCAGCGGACCCACGGTGAGCAGCCGGGGCCGGCCCGCGACCCGTGGGGCGGCGGGCCCGCTCGGAGTGAACAGCCGCTCGTCCACCCCGGACGGCACCAGCGCCAGCCTCGCCCGGGGCACCCCGAGCCGGACCAGTTCCCCCAACTCGTCGTGCGACTGGACGACGACCCGGTCGACGGCGCGCCCGAGCGCCCGCTCGTACCCGATCCGCCCCCGCCCGGCCGGCTCCCGGCCACCATGGCGGCGGCGGTACGCGCTGCCCAGGTCGTGGTACGTCAACACCACGGGCGTGCCGGTACGCCGGCCGGCGTGCACGGCCGCCAGGCCGCTCAGCCAGAAGTGCGCGTGCGCCACGTCCGGCCGCCAGCCGGCCTGCTGCCAGTGCGCGGTCAGCCAACGGCCGAACTCGCCCAGGTGGGGCAGGAGTTCCTCGGCGGGCACCGGCCGGGCGGGACCGGCGGGCACGTGCCACACCTGGTACCCCGCGTCGGTCGGCACCGTGTCGGGCAGCGTGACGTCGTCCCGCCGGGTGTAGACCCGTACCTCGTGACCCTCGGCGGCCAGCGCCGCCGCCTGCTCGGCGACGTGGAGGTGCAGCCCCACGGCGTTTTGTCCGGGAGCGGCGAGCGGGCTGGCGTGCCCCGAGACCATCGCGATGCGCATGCTTCCTCCTCCGTGGGCCGGTCACCGGCGAGGCGGAATCCGGTGCGGCGGCTCCGGCCGGCGTCATCACCCGGTCCCGCGCACCGGGCGCGCGACGGGCACCCGGCCGCCCGCACGGCGTCGGTGCCCGGACGTCACGCGCCGCCCGGTATGCCGAACCAGTTGCCCAGCGCGGAGGCGGTAAACATCAACTTTGCGTGCCCGTCCGAGCGCCCTGCGTGCCCCGTGACCGTCCACCCGGTCGCGTCCTCGCCGGTGAGGTGCTCAGGCGTACGCCCCCGCGCCCGGCCCGGTGGCCCGCACCCCGGCGGCGACCTGAGCGCCCCGGGCGGAGCACGGACCGGTCGGCCGGTGGGGCGACCCGGACGCTCGCCCCACCGGCCGCCGGTTCAGCTGACCTGGATCGTCCCGTCCGGCGAGCGGACGCAGGAGACCGCGCGGGCACTGGTCGCCGCCGCACCGGTCAGGCACCGGCCCAGCACCTGGTGGCCGGCGGCGCTCGGGTGCCAGGACTCCTGGCAGGTCTGGAAGTACGTCCCGCAGGTGTTCGCGATCCGCTGGATGTCCAACTTGTCGTAGCCGGACAGGCTGGTCACGAAGACGCCCGAGGTGCCGTCCTGGAGCCGGATGGGGGTGGCCAGCGCGTTGCCCGGGCTGCCCGCCGACTCGCACAGCCGGGCGCCGTCGAAGGCCCGCTGCACGTTGAGGTAGACCAGGTCGGCGGCGGGGAACTCGGCGGCCAGCGTGCTGCGGACCGAGTTCACCAGGGTGCCCAGGCCCTGCGAGAAACGCTGGCCGGGGGCGAGGCTGGCCCGGTGGATCGGGCAACCGGCGGCGTACCGCTCGGCCCCCAGGTCACGGAACTTGTCCCGGGTGTCGTCCCGGCTGTCCTCCTCCCAGTAGGTCGAGGCCAGCTCCGGCGGCAGCGGGTTGGTGTAGTCCTGGAAGACGATCCGGTGCTGGCCGTCGGCGTCGATCTGGTCCAGCGTGGTCAGGATCTGCCGGACCGCCGCCGTGGTCTCCGCCGTCGCGGCGGCGATCTGGGCGGAGGTGGCCAGGTCGGCGTCCGAGCAGGGCTCCTGCTCCACCGGTCCGCCCAGGTACGCCCAGAACTCCCACCACCCGGTCCAGGCGTCGGCGATGAACCGGTTCGCGCACTTCTCGGCGACGCTGCCGAAGGTGAACGAGCTGTTGTTCGAGCCGAGGCCGACCAGCACCAGGTCGATGTCGTGGGTCTGCCCGACCGCGCGCAACTGGGCGAGCTGGGCGGCGACCTGGCGGCCCTTGGCCCGGCTGGCCGAGGCGTTGGCGATGTCGTACGGCTGGCCGCCGGAGCAGGCCAGGTTGAACCGGGCGGCGATCCCCGGCAGGTCCGCCTTGAACAGTGAGGCGTTCGGTGAGCGGTGGCAGAAGTACGCGTTGTTGTTCGGTGCCGACCAGCCCGGGAACGGCTGGGCGACCCCGTTGACGTCGGTCACCGACGAGTACGCCCCGGCCCCCTCGCCGCTGATGAAGCTGTCGCCGAGGGCGACCGCGGCGGTGGGCAGGGCGGCGGCGGCCGGCGCGGGCGGGCCGGCGGCGACCGGCAGGGCGGCCGCGGCGACGGTGAGCAGCGCCGCGAGGGCGCTACGGTGGAACCTGGACATGACGTCCCCCATCTGTCCATGGAAATGTGAAAGATCCTTCAGGGCCGGATCAGATCACTTGGCGAGATGGACGTCAATGCCTCTTAACACGATCGTCGAATGGTGGAAACGGTCGTCTCGGGCCCGGCGCGCACCCCGCCCGGGAAGGCCCCGACGCCCGGCGGCGTTGTCCCCGGCGGACGCGCACCCGCCGTCCGACGTGGGGCTGCACGGCGCTGTCGGGGCGTACGGCTACGCTCGCTGCGGCACGCCGCGCGTGGAGATCGAGACGGTGAGCGGCACCACACCGCCGAGACCGGGGAGTACGACCAGTTGACCGCACAGCCTGAGACCCTCTACGGGGCAGACGACCTCACCCACCTGGAGGGCCTGGACGCCGTCCGCAAGCGTCCCGGCATGTACATCGGCTCCACCGACAGTCGTGGCGTGGGTCACCTCGTCAACGAGATCCTCGACAACTCCACCGACGAGGGTGTCGCCGGTCACGCCACCACTGTCGAGGTGATCCTGCACGCCGACGGCTCGGTACAGGTCGACGACGACGGCCGGGGCATCCCCACCGACGTGCACGCCAAGTCCGGCATCTCCGGGGTCGAGCTGGTGCTCACCCGGCTGCACGCCGGCGGCAAGTTCGGCGGCTCCGGCTACAAGACCTCCGGCGGCCTGCACGGCGTGGGCGCCTCCGCCGTCAACGCGCTGTCCCGCCGGTTCGACGTGACCGTCCGGCGCGGCGGCAAGGTGCACGCGATGTCGTTCCGGCACGGCGTGCCCGGCGTCTTCGCCGGCGACGGCCCGGACGCCCCGTTCACCCCCGGGCCCGGCCTGCAGGTCGTCGGGGCGATGAAACGGGGCCAGCGCACCGGCACCTCGATCCGCTACTGGCACGACGCCCGCTACTTCGAGACGGGCGCGCGGCTCGACGTCGAGGCCGTCCGGATGAAGCTGCGCAACACCGCCTTCCTGGTCCCCGGGGTCGACTACCGGCTGCGCGACGAGACCGCCGAGGAGCCGGCCGAGGAGCGCTTCCACTACCCCAACGGGCTCACCGACATGGTCGAGTTCCTGGCGCCGGCAGGCGACCGGCCGGTCTCCGGCACCCTGCTGGTCACCGGCGAGGGGACGTACCGGGAGAACGCCGCCGACGCCAACGGCGTGATGCAGTCCAACGTGCAGCGCCGGGCCGAGGTCGAGGTCGCGTTCCGCTGGGGCACCGGCTACGAGCGCACCGTCGAGTGCTTCACCAACACCATCCGCAACGCCCACGGCGGCACCCACCGCCGGGGCTTCGAGCGGGCGCTGACCCGGACCCTCGCCGACGCCGTCCGCAACACCCGGGGCCTGCTCAAGCCCAAGGAGGACCCGCCCACCCTGGACGACGTCCTGGAGGGGATGACGGCGGTGGTGCACGTGCGCATCCCCGAACCGCAGTTCACCTCGCAGACCAAGGACGAACTCTCCACCGCAGGCATCACCAAGGTGCTCCAGACCCTGGTCGAGCAGCACGTCAAGGCCTGGCTGGAGGACCGGCGCAGCAAGGCCGAGGCGCGCACGGTGCTCCAGAAGATCGTCGACGCGGCCCGGGTCCGGCTGACCCAGAAGCAGCAGAAGGACGCGGCCCGGCGCAAGACCGCCCTGGAGGGCGCGTCGATGCCCGCCAAACTGGTCGACTGCCGTGCCGCAGGAATCGATAGAAGTGAATTATTCATCGTGGAGGGGGACAGCGCCCTCGGCACAGGGCGACTTGCCCGTTCTGCTGAGTATCAGGCGCTTCTGCCGATCCGCGGCAAGATCCTCAACGTGCAGAAGGCCAACCTCCAGCAGGTGCTCGACAACGCCGAGTGCGCCGCGATCGTGCAGGTGCTCGGGGCCGGCTCGGGACGTACCTTCGACCTGTCCGCGCTGCGCTACGGCCGGGTGCTGATCATGGCGGACGCCGACGTGGACGGCGCGCACATCCGGACCCTGCTGATCACCCTCTTCGCGCGCTACATGCGACCGCTGATCGAGGCCGGCCGGCTCTACGCCGCGATGCCGCCCCTGCACAAGATCACCACGAAGGGGCGCAGCCCGCAGACCACCTACACCTACACCCAGGCCGAGATGGAGGCGACGGTCCGCAGGCTGGAGAAGGCCGGCAAACAGATCGTCACCCCGATCCCGCGCTTCAAGGGCCTCGGTGAGATGGACGCCGACGAGTTGTGGGAGACCACGATGAACCCGGCCACCCGGGCCGTCCGCCGGATCACCCTCGACGACGTCGACGCCGCCGAGCGCATCCTCGAACTGCTGATGGGCGAGAAGGTCGAGCCGCGCCGCAACTGGCTGATCGACTCCTCCGACCGGGTCGACCGCGACGCGATCGACGCATGAGCACCGTGGCCGCCGTATCCCCGGAAGAGAGCTGAACGATGGCACGCCGTAAGGACGACCGCGCCAAGGTGGACCTGTCCGCCTTCGACCAGGCCGGCGCGCGGGTCTTCGACAACCCGCTGGTCACCGAGGTGTCCGACTCCTACCTGGAGTACGCCTTCTCGGTCATCCACTCCCGCGCCCTACCCGACGCCCGGGACGGCCTCAAGCCGGTGCACCGCCGCATCCTGTGGTCGATGCACGAGCAGGGCCACCGCCCCGACCGGGGGCACGTGAAGTCCGCCCGGATCGTCGGGGACGTTATGGGCAAGTACCATCCGCACGGCGACACGGCGATCTACGACGCGATGGTCCGGCTCGCCCAGGACTTCTCGCTCAACGCGCCACTCATCGACGGGCATGGAAATTTTGGTAGCCCGGACGACGGACCGGCAGCGGCGCGCTACACCGAGGCCCGGCTCTCCCGGGAGGCGATGCTGCTCGTCGGTGAGTTGGGCGAGGACACCGTCGACGTCGAGCCCAACTACGACGGCTCGCTGACCCAGCCGACAGTGCTGCCGGCGGCCTTCCCCAACCTGCTGGTCAACGGGGCGTCCGGGATCGCGGTCGGGATGGCGACCAACATGATCCCGCACCACCTCGGCGAGGTGGTCTCCGCCGCCCGCTGGCTGATCAACCACCCGGACGCCGACCTCGACAAGCTGATGGAGTTCGTCCCCGGCCCCGACCTGCCCACCGGTGGGCTGCTCCTCGGGCTCGACGAGGTGCGCCGGGCGTACGAGACGGGGCGCGGTGTGGTGCGGATGCGTGGCCGGGTGGAGATCGGCCCGCTGGAGGGCAGCCGGGGCCGACAGGCGATCACCGTGGTCGAGTTGCCGTACGGCGTCGGCGCGGAGAAGGTCATCGCGGCGATCACCAACGAGGTGACCAAGACCAAGCGGCTCACCGGCATCGCCGACGTCAAGGACCTCACCGACCGGGAGAGCGGCACCCGGCTGGTCGTCGAGTGCAAGGTCGGGGTCAACCCGCAGGCGTTGCTGGCCGACCTCTACCGGCTGACCCCGCTGGAGCAGTCCTTCGGCATCAACAACCTGGTGCTGGTCGACGGGCAGCCGCGCACCCTCGGGCTGAAGGCGCTGCTGGAGGTGTTCCTGGCCCACCGCTACGAGGTGGTGACCCGGCGCAGCGCGTACCGGCGGCGCAAGCGGGAGGAACGGCTGCACCTGGTCGACGGCCTGCTGATCGCCCTGCTCGACATCGACCGGGTGGTCAAGCTGATCCGGGCCAGCGAGGACGCCCAGGCCGCGAAGGACGGCCTGATGCAGAAGTTCAGGCTCTCCGAGATCCAGGCCACCTACATCCTGGACACCCCGCTGCGCCGGTTGACGAAGTACGACCGGATCGAGCTGGAGGCCGAGCAGGAGAAGCTGCGCGGGGAGATCGCCGCGCTGTCGAAGATCCTCGACGACCCGAAGGTGCTCCGAAAGGTCGTCTCCGACGAGTTGGCCGCCGTGGTGAAGCAGTTCTCCGGGTCGCGGCGGACCACCCTGGTCGACGGGGACCTCAAGGAGGTGCTGGCCGCGTCGGTGCCGGCCGGGCCGCTGGAGGTGGCCGACGACCCGTGCCAGGTGATCCTCTCGGCGACCGGGCTGGTCGCCCGGACGGCGGCCGAGTCGGAGGAGGCGTCCGAGGGGCGTCGGCGCAACGGCCGGGTCAAGCACGACACGGTACGCGCGGTCGTGCACACCACGGCCCGGGGCCGGGTGCTCCTGGTCACCAGCGCCGGCCGGGCCTTCAAGGTCGACGTGTTGCCGCTGCCGGTGCTGCCCGAGCAGGCCGGCACGGTGTCGCTGCGGGGCGGGATGGCCGCCGCCGAGCTGGTCCCGCTGGCGGCGGGGGAGACGGTGATCGGGCTGGCCCCGCTCGGCCCGACCGCGCAGGGCTCCCCCGGCCTGGCGGTGGGCACCCGGCAGGGCGTGGTGAAGGTGTGCACGCCGGAGTGGCCGGTGCGGTCCGACGAGTTCGAGGTGATCTCGCTGCGGTCGGGTGACGAGGTGGTGGGGGCCACCTGGCTCGACGACGGCAGCGAGACGTTGGCCTTCGTGACCAGTGAGGCGTCCCTGCTGCGGTTCGCGGCGTCCCTGGTCCGCCCGCAGGGGCTCAAGGGTGGCGGGATGGCCGGGATCGGGCTGCCGGCGGGTGCCCGGGTGGTGTTCTTCGGCGCGGTCCGCACCGACGACGCCGTGCACGGGGAGCCGATGGTGGTCACCTCGACGGGGGCGACGGTCAAGGTGACGCCGTTCGCGTCGTACCCGGCGAAGGGCAGGGCGACCGGCGGGGTGCGGGCGCAGCGGTTCCTCAAGGGTGAGACGGACCTGGTGGTGGCCTGGATCGGCGCGCGGCCGGTGGGCGCGACGGCGACGGGTGACCCGGTGGAGCTGCCGCCTGCCGATCCACGCCGGGACGGGTCCGGTTTCGCGGTCATGCTCGGCCCGACCGTCGTCGGGCACCTCATCGAACGCGACTGAGGCCGCCCCGGCCGCCCCGTCGGCGTCAGGCGACGTCGACGGGGCGGAACTGGACGCTGACCCGGGGGCCGACCGGGCGGCTGGTCTTGGGCACGGCATGCTCCCAGGTGCGCTGGCAGGACCCGCCCATCACCACCAGGTCACCGTGGCCGAGCGGGAAACGCAGGGTGTCGCCGCCGCCCCGGGGGCGCAGCAGCAGCGGGCGGGGCGCGCCGAACGACACGATCGCCACCATCGTGTCGGTGTGCGCGGAACGGCCGAGGGTGTCGCCGTGCCAGGCGACGCTGTCCCGACCGTCGCGGTAGAGGCACATCCCGGCGGTGACGAACGGCTCGCCCAGTTCGGCGGCGTAGTGCCGGCTCAGTGCCGTGCGGGCGGCGGTGAGCAGCGGGTGCGGCAGCGGGCGGTCGGGGCCGTACCAGCAGAGCAGGCGGGGGACGTCGACCTGCGTGTCGTACATGGTGCGGCGTTCGGCCCGCCAGGGGACGCCGGTGCGCAGGGTGTCGAGGACGGCGTCGGAGCCGTGCACCCAGCCGGGCAGGTGGTCGACCCAGGCACCCCGGGTGAGCAGCCGGCGGCGCAGCCCGGCCAGCGGGGTCAGCGTCGGGCCGGCGTCGGTGAGGTCGAGCATCGACGGTTGGTAGGCGGCCTGCGGCATACCCGGCACCCTATCAGGGTTTTAGTACACCCGTACGATAGGTGATCCGGGTGAGGACGGCCCCGGCCACCCGCCGCCGGCCGCGCCCGTCGACGGTGGCCCAGGCGCGGGCGGCGAGGGCCGCCCGCCGCCGGGGGGAGGCCAGCAGGGTGCGCAGGGTGCGGGCCGCGTCCGCCCGTGCGGCCCGGCCCGCCAACCCCGGCGCGGCCAGCTCCGGCAGCTCGCCGAGGCCGGCGGCGAGCCCGTGCGCCACCACCCGCCGGTACGCGTCGCGCTGGTTGTCCACCACGCAGACCAGGGCGGCGGGCGCACCGAGACAGCACAGTTCCCAGGTGGAGGTGCCGGCGGCGCTGACCACCAGGTCGGCCGCGCCGATCAGCGCGGGCAGGGCGTCGGTCGGCGCGACGAGGTGCAGCGACTGCCCCCGCCCGGTGCCGATCTGTGACAGTTCGGCCTCGATCCCGGGGCGGGCGACGACCACGGTCACCGCCATCGGGTGCCCGGTGCCGAGCAACACCCGGGTCAGCACCGGGGCCGCGCCGACCGCGTCGGTGCCGCCGAAGAACGCGAGCACCCGGGGGCGGGGCGTCGGGGTGGCCGGGGGCGGGGCGGCCGGGCGGGCGGCGGTCACCGCGTCGCGCAGCAGCGCGTACCGGACCCCGGCCAGCAGCCGCCCGTCGCCGGGTGCGGTGGGATCACCGTCGGGGGTGTCCGCGCCGAAGTTCTGGTCCAGGTAGAGGTCGGCGTCCTGGCCCCGGGTGTCGCCGTCGACGATGGCCAGGGTGACCACGCCGGCCGCCCGCAGCGCCCCGGCCCCGGTCGGGTCCAGGTCGTACGAGTCGAGCACGAACGCGTCGAGGGCGTGCGTACGGGCCGCCTCGACCAGCCCGGCGGGGGTGTCCGGACCGGGGTGGACCGGGATGTCGCACGCGGCCAGGTGGGCGGCGGCCCAGCCGACCCGGTGCACCGTGCCGAACAGTTCGACCCGGGCGCCCCGGGCGAGGAACTCCCCGCCGAGGGCCAGGCAGCGCACCAGGTGCCCGACGCCGGTGTCCGGGCCGGCGTCGCAGCGCAGCCCGATCCGTGGCGGGTTCAGGACTCCTCCAGCCGCTTCTGGCGTACCGAGGAGTTGAGGGTACGCAGGTCGGGCCGCCCGCCGAGCCAGTCGGCGAGTTTCGCCAGCGGCACGCTGACGTCGCCGAAGTGGTCGACGACGGCGCTGACCAGCGCCCAGTCCCGGTCGGTGTCGAGGGTGAGCCGCAGCGTCGACCGGTCCGGGGTGAGGGTCACCCCGAGCACCCGGAACAGCTCCGGATGGGCGTACGCGTACGAGGTGACGTGCACCCGGTGGTGGTCGGTGGCGAGCCGGTCCAGGGTACGCAGCGCGTCCGCCCGGATGATCTCCACGTCCAGCCCCCGGGGCAGGGTACGGGCGATCGAGGTGCTGGCGTAGTCGAGCCCGGGGACGGCCCGGTAGACAGTCGCCACCAGGGTGACGATCTCCGGGTCGAGCAGTGGGCAGTCGGCGGTGAACCGCATCACGGCGTCGCCGGGATGGGCGTCGAGCGCGCCGACGAAGCGGCTCAGCACGTCGTCCACCGGCCCCCGGTGCACGGGCACGTCGAGTCGTGCGCACTCGGCGACCACCGCGTCGTCGACGGGGTCGACGCTGGTGGCGACCACCAGGTCGGCGAGGACCGCGCTGTCCCGGGCGGCCCGGACCACCCGGCCGAGCACGCTGCGTCCGGCCAGCGGGCGCAGCACCTTGCCGGGCAGCCGCGACGAACCCATCCGGGCCTGTACGATCCCGACGATCCGCAGGTCGCAGCCGGGCGTCCCGGCCGCGTCCCGGCGGGGGACCGCCGCGCTGCCGGGCCGGCCCGTCGGCGGGGTGGCCGGGGCGGTCACTGCTGCTCCTCCGGCGGCTTCGGGCCGAGCGCCTCGCGGGCCCGCCGCTTGGCCGCCCGCGCGCCCCGCTTGGCCAACCGGGCCGGGGTGATGGCGAGCCGACCCACCCGGTAGCTGAGCGAGCCGCTGAGCAGGTTGATCGTGGCGTCGGCCCGGCGCAGCGCCCGTTCCCGCGAGGTGAGCAGTTCCTCGGTCCACTTCAGCAGGGCGGCCAGTCGGGTCAGCTCCTCCCGCTGGCGTACCCAGGCTTCGCGCAGCTGCTGGTAGCTGCGTGGCCCGGCGGGCGGGTCGGTGGGGGTGACCGCCCGCAGTTCGGTGGCGAGCGTCCCCCGCCCGGCGGCGTCCAGGCCGCGCAGGGCGGCGGCGACCGCCGCCTCGGTCTCCACGGCCGCGTCCACGGTGGCCCGGTCCAGGTCGTGCCCGGCGACCCCGCCGAGGACCACGGTCAACCCGGCGACGTCCAGGGTGGACGGCCACGGGTGCGCGTAGCCGCCGGTGAGCAGGGTGACCGCGAACCGCCACAGCCCCCGGGCGAGGGTCACCTCCACGGGCAGCGGTTCGCTGGCCCGCCAGCTCGGGTCGAGCACCGCGAAGGCGTCCCCGTCGACGACCACGTTGTCCGGTTCGGCGAGCGCGACCGCCCCGGTGAGCCGCCCGTCCGGGTCGGCCCGCTCGGCGAGCCATCCCGCGTAGCCGCGCAGCAGCAGGCGCAGGGCGTCCAGGTCGCGGCGCAGGCAGCCGTCGAGCAGCATGGTGCGCAGCAGCCGGCCCGGCGGCACCGGGCCGGTGAGCGCGGCCGGGTCCCGGTGGGCGGCCTCCCGGCTGGCGAAGGGCGCCGGCCGGGTCCGGTCGGCCCTGCCGCCGGTGACCGCCCAGTGCCAGCCGTCCGGCCGGTCGGACACCTCGACCACCCCCACGCCGGGCGGGCCGGTCTGCACCAGCACCACCGGCAGCGCCGGACCGGTCGACGTGCCGTGGCCGGGGCGGCGGGCCAGCGTCAGCCAGCCG
Source organism: Micromonospora cynarisoli (assembly GCF_030518815.1). Taxonomy (NCBI): domain Bacteria; kingdom Bacillati; phylum Actinomycetota; class Actinomycetes; order Micromonosporales; family Micromonosporaceae; genus Micromonospora; species Micromonospora cynarisoli. The sequence goes on from NZ_CP130426.1 coordinate 6,958,374, forward strand.
GGGGCCAGCGCCGCGCCGAGCCCGGCGTGCAGCGCGTCGACCGCCAGCCGGGCCGGGTCCTGGAGCACCGGGCCGCCGGTGAACCCGCCGGCGCAGGCACCGTGCAGCACCGCGTCGAGCAGCCCCGAGGTGGGCCGCTGCTCCAGCGCGTCGGCGGCGACCAGGGCCGTCGCGGCACCCGTACCGGGGTACGCGGCGTAGCCGGCGTCGGCGGTCAACCCCACCTCGGCGAGCCGGGCGCGTAGCTGCTCCCGGTTGGCCGGGCGGCCGGCGTCGAGCACCCCGCCGATGCTCCACGCCGCGTCGCCCCGGTCGGCGTACCAGGGGGTGGGGGCGACCAGCCGGGACACCCCCAGCGGGTTGTCCAGCCGCAGCAGCAGCGTGCCGCCGGGGCGCAGGGCGGCGGCCAGCCGGGCCAGCACCCCCGGCCAACCCAGCCGGACGCCCTCGACCGACTCGACGGCGTCCAGCCCGGCCCCGGCCAGCACCACGTCGAACGTGTCGGCCGGGTCGAGCCCGGTCGGGCCGCCGACGAGCACCCGGGCGGACCGGTCGGCCAGTGCCACCGCGTCCGGGTGGCTGCGTAGCAGGCAGGTCACCTCGGCGTGGGCGAGGCGGTCGAGCAGCGCCGGGTCGTGCGGCCCGGCCAGCAGCACCCGCGCCCCGGCCGGTACGACCCGGGCGGCCAGCGCGCCCAGCGGCCCACCGTCGGCCAGCCGCTGCTCCGGCAGGTCGGACCAGGCCAGCATCTCCCCGCCGGGCAGGACGACGGGGGCGGTGGTTCCAGTGGTCAACTCGTTCCTCCTGCGGGATGCGCCCAGCCGAGCAGTTCACGCAGCTCGGCCGGGGTGCAGCGGTGGTCGGTGCCCAGCTCGGCGCGGGCGATCCCGACGGCGGCCGGCAGGTCCACCGACTCGCCGTGCAGCTCCGGCCACTGCCGGCGGATGCGGGCGGTGCCGCCGAAGGTGGCGTCCTCCCTGGCCAGGATCATCGGGTCGCCGTAGACGGCCGGTTCGCATCCGGCGGCGATGCCGTAGAAGATGGCGCTGGTCAGCCGGTTGGACGCCACCCGGGCGTGCCGGCGCAGCTCGGTGAGCTGCTTGTCGAGGAACAGCGGGTCGGTGTCGCGCCACCAGTGGCCCCGGTAGCCGTGGCAGATCACCCGGAAGCCGGCGTTCTCGTAGAGCCGGCGGACCCGGTGCATGCCGTACTCGTGCCAGTAGAGACAGACGGTGACCGGGCCGGGTTCGGTGTCCCTGATCCGGGCGATCAGCTCCCGGTGGTCGCCCTTGACGTGCTGGCCCTCCCAGCCGTGGAACGGGTACCAGATGGTGCCCTCCCGGGCGGCCGGCGGCGGGTCGTCGCGGCGCAGGTCGAGCAGGTACGCGAAGGGCGCGCCGACGACCACCACGTTGCGCCGCCCCACCGACCAGGCCCGTCGCCGGGTCTGCTCCGACCAGAGCAGGCTGGGGGTGCGCTCGGCGTACGGGTGGCCGGGGGCGAGGCCGTCGCCGATGTTCCAGCCGTGCTGGACGTACCCGTTGATCCGGGGCGGGTGGCCGTCGCCCAGCCCGCAGTAGCGGGCCAGCACGTGCGCGTGGCCGTAGAAGTGGTTCGCGTGGTGCATCGGTTCCCCCGGTCAGGCGGCGGTGGGCGCGGTGACGCCGCGCAGCGCCGCGCCGAGCGCGTCGATCACCCGGTCCTGGTCGGTGTCGGTGAGACCCGGGTACAGCGGCAGGGAGAGCTGCTGGGCGTAGAACGCCTCGGCCACCGGGCAGGACCCGCGCCGGTAGCCCAGGTCGGCGAAGGCCGGGTGCCAGTGCACCGGCAGGTAGTTGACCTGCACACCGATGCCGGCGGCGCGCATCCGGTCGTACACCTCGCGGCGGCGGCCGTCGAGGATCCGGACCGGGTAGAGGTGCCAGGCGGGGGCGGCCCACGACCGGCGGGTCGGGGTGAGCACCCCGGGCAGGTCGGCCAGCGCCTCGTCGTAGCGGGCCACCAGCCGGGCGCGGGCGGCCAGGAAGTCGCCGAGCCGGCGCAGCTGGCTGCGGCCCAGCGCGCAGAGCACGTCGGGCAGCCGGTAGTTCAACCCGAAGGAGTGCACCTCCTGGTGCCAGCCGCCCTCGTCCGGCGCGCGCAGCTCGTCGCGTTCCCGGACCAGCCCGATGTTGCGGAACCGGCGGGCCCGCCCGAGCAGCTGCGGGTCGGCGGTGGCGACCGCGCCGCCCTCGGCGGTGGTGAGGTTCTTGGTGGGGAAGAACGAGAAGGTGGTCAGGTCGGCCAGCGACCCGACCGGCCGGCCCCGGTAGGTGGCCCCGATGGAGTGCGCCGCGTCGGCCAGCAGCAGCGCCTCGGAGCCGGCCAGGGCGGTGCGCAGGGCGTCGTAGTCGGCCGGGTGGCCGGCGTAGTCGACTGCCGCGACGACCTTCGTCCTGGCGGTGGTCGCGGCGGCGGCCGCCGCCGGGTCCAGGGTGAACGTCTCCTCCTCGACGTCGGCGAAGACGATCCGCGCGCCGAGGGCGACCGCGCTGCTGGCCGTCGCCACGAACGTCATCGGCGGCACCACCACCTCGTCGCCGGGTCCCACCCCGGCCGCCGCGTAGGCGACGTGCAGGGCGGCGGTGCCGTTGGCGACCGCCGCGCAGCCGGCCCCGCCGGTCCAGCCCGCGAGGTCGGCCTCGAACGCGTCGACCTGCGGGCCGGTGGTGAGCCAGTCGCTGCGCAGGGTGGCGACCACGGCGGCGACGTCGTCGTCGGTCACCGACTGCCGGCCGTACGGGAGCATCGCCGTCATGCGGCGATGCCGAGCATGTCGCGCAGCTGGGGGACGCTCAACCACTCGTCGTTGCCGTCGGACTGGTAGGCGAAGCCGTCCGGCACCGGCTCGCAGTCGACGGGCGGCCGGTAGCCCCAGGTGGCGATCGTCGGCTGGACGATGAACCGGTCCTTCGCGCGCAGCGTCCGGCGGCTGTCGTCGGGGGCGATCATCTCCTCGTGCAGCTTCTCGCCGGGCCGGATGCCGATCTCGTGGGTGGTGGCGTCCGGGGCGACGGCCTCGACCAGGTCGAGGACGCGCATGCTGGGGATGCGGGGCACGAACAGCTCACCGCCCTGCATCTGGTCGAAGCTGTCCAGCACGAACTGCACGGCCTGGTCCAGGGTGATCCAGAACCTGGTCATCCGCTTGTCGGTGATCGGCAGGCTCCTGCCCTCGGCGGCGAGCCGGCGGAACAGCGGCACCACCGAGCCCCGGCTGCCGACCACGTTGCCGTAGCGGACCACGGCGAACCGGGTGGGGTGCTGGGCGGCGTAGTGGTTGGCCGAGACGAAGAGTTTGTCGCCGACGAGCTTGGTCGCGCCGTACAGGTTGATCGGGCTGGACGCCTTGTCGGTGGAGAGCGCGATCACCTTCCGGACGCCGGCCTCGATGGCCGCGTCGACCACGTGCTGCGAGCCGGTGATGTTGGTGGCGATGAACTCCGACGGGTTGTACTCGGCGGTGTCCACCTGCTTGAGGGCGGCGGCGTGCACCACGTGGTCGACGCCGTGCATGGCCCGGGTGAGCCGGTGCCGGTCCCGGATGTCCCCGATGAACCAGCGCAGCCGGGGGTCGTCGCCGAGTTGCTGGCGCAGCTCGTACTGCTTGAGTTCGTCGCGGGAGAACACCACCACCCGGGCCGGGTCGGCCACGTCGAGGACGTACCGGAGGAACGTCTTCCCGAAGGACCCCGTCCCGCCGGTGACCAGAATGGAGGACCCATTCAACTCACTCAATTTGGTGCTCCCCAGCTCGTGGTTGCGCCGCAGGCTCCGGGCCAGGCGACCGGACGGACGCTAGCCAGGCCGGGTTAACGCACCGACGCCCCCGGGTTAACCGCCCACGCTGGTCGGGTGAATGCCGGCCCCCCGGCGGGCGAACACTTGCCGACCCCGCCGCTGCCGGCTGACCAGCGGGTACGTCGCTGACTACAGTGGCCCGGCGCGGTCGGCGGGTACCCGCCGCAGGCGCATCCGGCACCCACGGCCGGGCACCGCCCCCACCGGCCCGGCCTGCGGGCCGGGACCGTCGCGCGTCCCGGGCGGGCCGACGGGGGTGCCCCGACGAGGCAGGAGGCGACGCATGGTGGCCGTCACCGAGGTGAGACACCGGGTCGCCGACCCGGCCGGGCAGCCGGCCGGCCGACGCCGTCGACTGGTGCCGGTGCTGCTGGTGGTGGGCTGGCTGCTGGGCGTCGGCTGGCGGATGTGGTTGTCCCGGCACGTGCCGCTGCCCATCGCCCACACCGACGAGGACAGCTACCTGCACACCGCCCGCGCGCTGGCCGGCGGGCCGGGCGGCTTCAGCAGCGAGAACGGGCCGTTGCGCCGGGTCGGCTACCCGCTGCTGATCTCCCCGGCGTTCCTCGGGGAGCGGGACTTCGCCGACAGCTACCGACTGGTGCAGTTGGTCAACGCGGCGGTCAACGCGACGGTGCTGCCGCTTTCGTACCTGCTGCTGCGCCGGCTGGTGCCGGTACGCCCGGCGGTCGCCCTGGCCGCCGCCGCGGTCGCGGCCACCCTGCCGGCGACGGTGTTCTACGCCGGGGTGGCGATGATCGACGCGGTGCTCGCGCCGCTGGTGCTGGCCTGGCTGCTGGCCGTGCACCACTGGGTGCGCCGGCCCGGCCCGCTGGCCGCCGCCGGGGCCGGCGCCCTGGTCGGGGCGTTCCACCTGCTGCACTCCCGGGGCCTGGTGATCGTGGGCGTGCACGCCGGACTGGTGCTGCTGCTGTTCCTGCGGCGACGGGTCAGCCCGGCGCAGGTGCTCGCCGCAGTGCTGCCGGTGCTGGCGCTGGCGCTGCTCAACGAGGTGGTCATCCGGTTGCTCGGCGACCGGGTCTACCTGCTGGGCGACCCGCCAGGCGGCGGCACCGTCCGGGCGGTCGCCTCCGGGCCGGGGCTGCTGCGGGTCGGCGCGGCGGTCGCCACCCAGCTCTGGTACCTGGTGGTCATCACCTTCGGGCTGGCCGGCGTCGCCTGGGCCGGGGCCGTCCGCCTCCTGCTCCGCCCCACCCCCGCCGCGACGCCGGGGCACGCCCCCGCCGCGCCCCCGCCGCCCGCCGCTGGCCCGGCGGATGAGGTCGGGGCGACCCGGTGGACGGTCGGGGTGGCGCTGGTGACCAGCGTGGGGGTGGCGGCCGGCGCGTCGGTGATCCTGGCCGGCATCACCGGCAAGCCGCTGGACGCCATCTACGGCCGGTACGTGCAGATGCTCGCCCCGTTCTGGCTGCTGCTCGGGGTGGGGACGCTGGTGACCGCGACGCCCCGGCAGCGGTGGCGGCGGGCGGCGGTCGCGGTGGGCCTGCTGCTGGCCGGCGCGACCCTGATCGCCGCCCGGCTGGCCTGGGTCGCCAGCCGGGGACACGAGCTGCGCTACGGCGGGTTCGGTGCGCCGGACCTGATGGCGCTCACCGGTGGCTGGCGGGAGTTCCGGCCGTTCACCGGGGCGGCCGTCGGGGTGGCCGGCTGCCTGCTGCTGGTCGCCGCCCTGCGGCTGCCCCGGTGGCGGGTGCCGGTGCTCGCCGCGTTGGTGGCGGTGAACCTCGGCACCATGCAGGTGATCACCGCCCGGCTGGTCCGGCCGGTGGTCGCGGCGACCGCGCCCACCCCCCGGGTGGTCGACCTGGGGGTACGCCCCGGCGACCGGGTCTGGGCGTCGCTCGGCGTGCAGTGGGTGCTCCGGTTCAACCTCAGTCACCAGGTCACCTGGGCGGACGTGCGGTGGTTCGGGGACGACCCGCCGGCCGACGCCGACGTGGTGTTCGTCCGGTGGGCGCCCGGCGGGCCGGACGACTGGGACGGCACCCGGTACGGCTTCGTCCGCCTCGGCGGCAACCCGCAGCAGCACTGGGCCGCCTGGCGGCGTGTCTGATCCCGTCGCCGCGCCGTGGCGGGAACCGCCCCGCCGGGCGTCGGCCGTGCAATTCGGTTAACGACGGGTGGCGGGCCGGTTAATGGTCGCCGGACAATCGGGGAAATCAGCGGCGACGACGGTTGCCCCGGCTCAGGGAAATGGGGACGACGGTGATTTCCCGGCCGTCGTGCGTCTCGCGTCGACCGGTGCCCTCGACGAACCGGAACCGTCGGTTCATCTGCCGTACGACCGTGTTGTCCGCCAGCACCTCGCCGTCGAGCCGGTCCAGCGTGAGCACGTCGAAGGCGTGGTCCACCGCCGCCCGCATCACGCCCAGCCAGGCGGGCAGCGTCGCCCCCCGCTCGGCCAGCCCGTCGGCGTCCAGGTAGAAACCCCAGGAAGCGGTGCGTTGCGGCCCGTCCGGGCGCAGGTCGAAAAAGGTCACCACGCCGGCCGGCCGGTCGTCGTGCAGATAGATCAACACCTGGCGGGTCGGGTCGGTGCGCACCCGCGACCACCACGCCGCGTGCTCGGCGGCGGTGATCTCGTGACTGGTCTTGCTGACCTGCCGGTTGGTTTCCTGATTACGCCAGGACAACATCAGGTTAACGTCGTCCGTAGTGGCCTCGCGCAACACCCGTACCCCTTTGTGTTCATCCGGTGGACCCCTGCGGACCCTACCCGGGTAAAGGGGCCGGGTAATTGTCGGGCTGTACACTCCGGCGCATGAAAGAATTGAGTCGCGCGCAGATTCGCGACCTCATGACGCAGGTGGTGCGTAACCAGGGCCGGGTGCTGCCCGACGACGACTCCACCGACCTGCGGGAGATCGGCTTCCGGTCGCTGGACTTCTCGGAGCTGGCCCTACGGGTCGAGGACGCCACCGGCGAGGAGCTGAACTTCGACGCCCCCGGCCTGCGCCGCATCGCCACCGTCGGCGACGTCCTCGACTTCCTCGCCGAACTCCAGCGGCAGTGACCGTCGCGACCTCGCCGGCCGGGCTGGACAACCGGGTCGTCGTCGCCGGGGTGGCCCGGAGCTGGCGGGACCTGCCCGCCCCGGCGCTGCCGTCCCCCGGCGTGGTCCTCGCCGCCGGGGCCGCCGACGCGCTGGCCGTCGCCCGGCGGCACGCCGTCGACGGCACCGAACTGCTGCTCGCCGCCCCCACCCGGGTCGACGCGACGATGCGGGACGAGCTGCGCGCCGCCGGGTTCGCCGTCACCGTGCTCACCGCAGGCGTGCCGCGGACCGTGCCGCCGGCCGTCCCCCGGGCACCCGAGGCGGGTCGGCTCTGGCTGCTCACCTCCGGGTCGACGGGGCGGCCCAAGCGGGTCGGGCACACCCTCGACTCGTTGACCACCGTACGGTCGGCGCAGCCGGAACGGACCTGGCTCTGCCCGTACGTCCCCGGCAGCTACGCCTGGTGGCAGCTGGTCACCCTGTCGCTGACCCAGCCCGGTCAGCACCTCGTGGTGGTCGACCCGGACGAGTTGGACGACTGGCCGGCGACCGCCGCCGCGCACGGCGTCGACGCCGTATCCGGCACCCCGACCTTCTGGCGGCGCACCCTGCACCGCGATCCGCAGGCGTTGGCCCGGGTGCCGCTGCGCCAGCTCACCCTCGGCGGCGAACCGGTCGACCAGGCCGTCCTGGACCGGCTCCGGGCGCTCTTCCCGACCGCCCGGATCTCCTGGATCTACGCCTCCTCCGAGGTCGGCGCGTCGATCGTGGTGCACGACGGGCGGGCCGGGTTCCCGGTCGGCTGGCTCGACCGGGTGACCCCGGGCCGACCCACCCTCTCCCTGCGTGACGACGAACTGGTGATCACCTCACCGCACCACGGTGCCGGCCTCGACGGGCCGGTCCGCACCGGTGACCGGGCGCAGGTGGTCGACGACCGGGTGGTGATCACCGGTCGGCTGGACTCCGACGAGATCAACGTCGGCGGCAGCAAGGTCTCCGCCGGGCTGGTCCGCGCCGTGCTCACCGCCCACCCCGGGGTCGCCTGGGCCCGGGTCATCGGTCGTCGCGCGCCGGTGCTCGGCCGGATGGTGGTCGCCGAGGTCGTCCCCACCGCCGCGCCGGGCGACACCGGGCAGCCGGACGGGCCGTCCCCGCCCGACGAGAGTGCGCTGGTGCGCTGGTGCGCCGACCGGCTCCCCGAGTACGCGGTGCCCCGGCGCATCCGCCTGCTGACCGAGATCCCCGTCAAGGAGACCCTGAAGAGCGATGTCTGACTCCCCGCCCGTTCCCGCCAGCACCGTGGTCCTCGTCTCCGGCGGGTCCCGGGGGCTGGGCCTGGCCATCGTCACCGACCTGCTCGACGCCGGCCTCACCGTGGCCGCGTTCGCCCGTACCGTCACCCCCGAGCTGGAGAAGCTGGCCGACGGGCACCCCGACCGGGTGCACGTCGGCGCGGTGGACGTCACCGACCTCGCGGCGGCCCAGCGGTTCCTCCGGGAGGTCGAGGCACGGTTCGGCCCGGTCGACGGCCTGGTCAACAACGCCGCCGTCGGGCAGGACTCGATGCACACCCACACCGCCACCGCCGACATCGCCCGGATCGTCGAGACCAACCTGACCGCGCCGTTGCAGCTCACCCGCCTGGTGGCCCGGCGGATGCTCGGCCAGGGCCGGCGCGGGCGGATCGTCAACGTCACCTCGGTCTGCGCCCAGCGCGGCTTCCCCGGCCTGGTCGCGTACTCGGCAACCAAGGGCGGGATGGAGGCGGCGACCCGCTCGCTGGCCCGCGAGCTGGGCGGACGGATGCTTGTCAACGCCGTCGCGCCGGGCTTCTTCGCCTCGGAGATGTCCGCCGTGCTGGGCAGCACCCAGCTCGACCAGATCGTCCGTCGCACCCCCACCGGCCAGTTGACCGAACCGGCCGAGGTGGTCCCGGTGGTGCGGATGTTGCTGTGCGCGCACACCAACATCAACGGCCAGGTGATCGTGGTCGACGGTGCCGCCTCGATCTGACCTCGGGGCCGGGTCGGGGGGCCTGCGGGTGGCAGGGCCGCCGCTGGCCCACCCGGCCCGGCCGGCCGGTAACAGCGGGCTGCGGCCGGTGCCGGCGCTGCTCGGTGCCGCCGAACGGCACCTGCGCGTCGGCACCCCCGACGAGCTGCGGTACGCGGTCACCCGCAGTCACCTCGACGACGGGCGCTGCGTCGGCTGGTACGGGCCGGCCGCCCCCGGCTGGCGGGTGGCGATCGACGCCGAACGGGCCACCGCCGAGGTCCCGCCCGCGTTGGCCGCGCGCTTCGGCCCGGCCGACTTCTGGGCCCGCTGGACCCGGGCGGAGAGCCTGTGCAAGCTGGCCGAGGTGCCGGTGGCGGCCTGGTGGCGGCGGCACGGGCTGGCCGTACCCCCGCACACCCGCGCGGTGTGGCGCACCCTGCGCCTGGCCGACCTGGTGGTCACGGTGGCCTTCGCCCCCTGAACGCGCCCCGCCCCGCGCGGCGGCCCGGTGCGGGACGGGCGGTGTCAGACGAGGTCCCAGCTCAGTGGGGTGCCCCGGGGGACGTCGGTGGTGAAGGTGCGGCCGAGGACGCGGTCGATCTCCACCGGGGGCAGGCCGCCGGCCGGGCGGATCGAGCGGACGTTCGCGGCGGTCACCTCGTCGCCGGCCCGGACGTCGGCCACCACGAACAGGGAACGGCGGAACCGTAGCCCCTCCCGCTCGGCCGGGGTCGGCCCGACGGCGGTGCCGCCGAGCGCCGCGTGCGCCCGCGCCGACTCCACCACCAGGGCGGCCAACTCGTCGGGGTGCAGCGAGAAGTCGGAGTCGACGCCACCGTCGGCCCGGTCGAGGGTGACGTGCTTCTCGATGAAGCAGGCGCCCAGGGCCACCGAGGCCACCGGCACCCCGATGCCGGGCGTGTGGTCGGACAGGCCGACCGGCACCCCGAACGCGTCGGCCAGCACCGGAATCCGGCGCAGGTTGCTGTCGGCAGGTGGGGCCGGGTAGGCGGCGGTGCAGGCCAACAGCACGATGCCGCCGGCCCCGCCGTCGCGGGCGGTGCGCACCGCGGCGTCGATCTCGGCGAGCGTGGCCATGCCTGTGGAGATGACAAGCGGCTTGCCGGTGCCCGCGACCAGCCGGATCAGCGGCAGGTCGACCAGCTCCGACGAGGCGATCTTGTACGCCGGGACGTCCAGCCCCTCCAGCAGCGCCACCGCCGACGGGTCGAACGGGGACGAGAACACGGTCAGCCCCCGCTCCCGGGCCCGTTCGAAGATCGGCCCGTGCCACTCGTACGGGGTGTGGGCCCGCTCGTAGAGCCGGTAGAGGTTCTGCCCGCCCCACAGCTCGTGCCCGCCGGAGATGCGGAACGCCCGGGTGTCCACGTCGATGGTGATGGTGTCCGGCCGGTACGTCTGCAACTTCAGCGCGTGCGCCCCGCTGGCCGCCACCGCGTCCACGATCGCCAGCGCCCGGCCCAGGTCGCCGTTGTGGTTGCCGGACATCTCCGCCACCACGAACGGCTGCTCCCCGGCCCCCACCAGGTGCGGCCCGATCTTCACTGTCGTCATCCCCAGACCCCTGTTCCCTGTGCTCGTTGCTCGTACCCCGGCCGCCGCCGACCCCGACGGCGGGTCACCGGCTGCCGCGACCCGCCAGCGCGTCGCGGTCGGCGGGGGAGTGGTGGGCCGGCCCGACGGCCGTCGGCACCGGTTCCGGCGTGGCGGCCGGGCGGCGCAGCCACCCCGCCAGCCGGTGCGCCTGGCGCAGCACCGCGTACGCGAGGTAGTTGTCCCGACCGACCAGCCGGTGCTTGAGCCCGGCCGCCCCGCCCGGCCGGGGGTAGCCGCCCGGCGGCAGGTGCCGGCGGTAGTGCGCGGCGACCCGGTGGAAGAACTCCCGGCGCAGGTGCGGGTGGAGCCGGCCGTCGTTGCCGACCACCACCAGCATGTGGTTGACCATCAGGGCGAACAGCTCACCGCGCAGCCGCTCGTCCGGGTACCGGCGGGCGACCCAGTCGAACAGCCTGTCGTACTGGTCGAAGGCGTCGAAGTGGCGACCGCTGCGGGTGGAGGTGATCGCACCCTGCCGGCCCTGCCGGTAGAGGTAGCAGACCCGGTCCAGCACGGAGATCCGCTCCGCGCCGATCAGCAGCGGGTTGCTGAACGGGATGTCCTCGTACCAGCCGGGGTGGAAACGCAGCTCCAACGCGTGCAGGTACGCCCGGCGGACCACCTTGTTCCACGCGGTGTGCTGTACCCGCAGCAGCCCGGGACGGTCGGCCAGCCGGACCACCCCGGGGATGCCGCGCAGCAGGTGACTGCTCGCGTCCACCTCCCGCCGGCCGTCGTCGCGGACCCGCAGGTGGTCGAGCATCAGCACGTCGGGGCGGTGCGCCCGGAGCCGGTCCAGCACCGCCGTGACCGTGCCCGGCGGCAACCAGTCGTCGCTGTCGACGAACCAGACGTATTCGCCGGTCGCCACGTCCAGGCCGGCGTTGCGGGCCGGACCCAACCCGACGTTGCGGGTCAGGTGCACCGTGCGTACCCCGGGATGCCGGGCCGCGTACGCGCGCAGCAGCTCCCCGCACCGGTCCGGCGAGGCGTCGTCGACGGCGACGATCTCGACCGCGCCCGCCGCGTCGGCCGGCACGTCCGTGCGCACCGAGTCGAGGCACTGGTGCAGATACGCCTCCACCCCGTGGACCGGGACGACGACGCTGAGCAGCGGGGTGGGCGCGGGCTGGATGACCACCCCGCCACCCTGGTGCACGGGTATGGACGGCCACGGAACGTGACGTATCCGGTGGAGATGGAGCTGCTGAACAGCGGCCGAGCGGCAGGTTAACGGTTCAGCATCCGCCGTACCGGTGCGGGGACCGCGCGCCGCACCCGGGCCCGCAGCCGCTGGTCACGCAGTTCCCGTACGTCGTCGCCGAGCGCCGCGTTGCGGTCGCGCAGCCACTGGATGCGGGCCAGCAGTTCCTCGGGTGAACTGGCCGAGGCGGGTCGGACCGCCGGCGGGAACACCGTCTCGCGGACCTGCGCGTCGAAGCGGGCCGCGCTGTCGCCGTCGTCGAACGCGTTGCCCAGGTCGTGCCGGGCGAGGAAGGCGCGCATCACCTCGTAACGGGCCCGGTGCCCGGTGTTCAGGCCGGTGTAGTCGGCCTCGGCGTAGAGCTGCGCGGCGTCCACGTCGGCCGGCACGTCAGGCATCAGCCGGTGCGGGATGTCGAAGTAGCGGGCCAGTTCCAGGGTGCGCGAGTCGTGCGCGAACAGGTAGCCGGGGGTGCCGGCGACCAGCGCGGTGATGGTGCCGTGGATGCGGGTGCCGAAGGCGAAGTCGAAACCGGCGAGGTAGTCCATCCAGGTCCACGGGTCGAGGAACATCCGCACCTTGTCCTCGGTGAACAGCGGGTGCGAGGTGTGGATCGGGATGGCGCTGGTCTTGCCCCGGTCCTGCGGGGCGTCGCCGTAGAGCAGGGTGCCAAGCGTCTTGAGGTCCTGCGGCAGGTAACGCAGGTTGGGGTAGCGGGCCTGGTGCGAGGCGATGATCTTCGCCATCGACTTGACGTACGGGGAGACGGTCAGCGCCACCCGGGCGTCGGTCGTCAGGGCCGGCGCGGACTTCTCCACCCGGAGTTGGTCGCCGTGCAGGAACATCGACGGGCAGCCGATCACGTCGACGGCGGAGAAGCCCAACGTGTTCAGGTACTGCGCGGTGATCTCCCCGCGTACGCCGATGCTCGGCCCCCGCTCCAGCGCCGCCCGCACGAACCGGCTGACCACGTCGTCGATCGGACGCAGGTACTCCCGGTCGCCGTGCACGTCGGTCTGTACGCCGACCCCGAACACCACCACCGGGATGCGCAGCCGCTCGACCAGCTTCGTCATCAGCTCGATGCGGTGGGCGTAGCTGCGCCGGAACGCGTTGGCCAGCGGAATGACGTACACGTCGTACTGCTCGTTGATCCGGTCGGCGTCGCGCAGGTCGACCTTGAACTCGGTCGACGTGATCCGTGCGGTGGAGGTGCGCAGCAGCTTGTGCGCGGCGTGACTGAAGACCAGGTTGCCGTTGTTCTCCCCGATCCAGTTCCCCTCGTACGCCTCCTCCGGGCCGCGTACGTCGAACGGGTCCTTCTTCGCCCGCATCAGGATCCGCTGGTGCACCACTTCGCTCCGTTCCTCGTTGGCCTGGCGCCTCCGACGGGCCGCCCGACCTGCCCCACGGGTACGCCGACACCGACAGGTCCCGCGATGTTAGGGCAGTGGAGGGATTTCGTACACCTTCCGCACATCCGCACCACCCCGGCCCGTCGCCGGGGACGGGGCGTGCCGGTAGGGTGCCCCGGGTGACCAGCGTGCCCACCACCGCGTCCCCGGCGCTGAACCGGCTGCCGTCGCTGACCGGGCTGCGCTGGATCGCCGCCATGCTGGTCTTCGGCTACCACGTCGGCACCATGCGGATCGTCGCCCAGCCCGACGCCAAGGCGGTGGTCGACTGGCTGTTCACCCTGGGCCTGTCCGGGGTGCAGTTCTTCTTCATCCTCAGTGGCTTCGTGCTGGTCTGGTCGGCCCGCGACGGCGACCGGCGGCGGGACTTCTGGCGACGCCGGCTCGCCAAGATCTATCCCAACCACGTGCTGACCTGGGCGGTGGCGCTGCTGGTGATGTGGTGGTTCGCCGACCCGGTGGTCCCGCGCGCCGCGCTGGAGAACCTCTTCCTCGTCCAGGCGTGGGACCCCACCCCCGGCTACTTCTACAGCATCAACAACGTGAGCTGGTCGCTCTCCTGCGAGCTGTTCTTCTACCTCTGCCTGCCGCTGGCGCTGCCGGCGATCCGGCGCGCCCGGTCCGGCCTGCTCTGGGCCGTGGTGGCGGCGGTGCCGCTGGTGATCCTGGCGCTCTGGCCCGGCCAGCAACTGCTGCCCGAGGGCAGCAACTGGTGGTTCACGCAGGTCTTCCCGCTGGTCCGCTCCACCGAGTTCTGGCTGGGCGTCGCCGCCGCCGAGCTGCTGCGCCGTGGCCACTGGCGGGGCCCCGGGCTGCCCCTGGCCAGCGCGCTCTTCGTGGTCGTCTGGGTGGCGGCGCACTGGATCCCGGCCGAGATGTGGGCGGCGCTGCTGTCGGTGGCGTACATCCTGGTCATCCCGGCGGCGGCCCGGGCCGACGTGCAGGGCCGCCGGTCACCGTGGCGGCACCGCACCCTGATCTGGCTCGGTGAGGTGTCGTTCGCCTTCTACCTGGTGCACGTGCTGGTGATGGTGACCGTGCTGCGGCTCACCGGGCACCTGGGCGTGGGGCTGCCCGGCTGGTCGGGGCCGCTGGCCGTGCTCGGCTTCCTGGTGGTGAACCTGGTGCTGGCCGCCGCGCTGCACCGCTTCGTGGAGACCCCGATGATGCGCCGCCTCGCCCCCAGTCGCCGCACCACCCCGGCCACCCCCGACGCTGATCCTGCCGCTGCCGCCGGTGCTCCGGGTGCCGGCGGGACGGCAGTCGTGCCGGGGCCGAGGGGGGCCGACGGCGGGCCGCGCGACGGCCGCCCCGTCGAGTACGCGGGACCGCGCGACCCGCACTGACCCTGCCGGCCCGGCCCTGCCGGCCCGGCCCTGTGCCCGGCCGGCCCAGGCGACGGTGCCGGGTGGGGCACGGGCGGCGGGGCTCCCTCCACGGTGGATGCCGGGCCTGGTCCGTCGCCCCGCCGGGCCGGGACCTGCCGCCCTGCGCGACCGGCGCGGCGACACGCCCGGGGGTGCTGCGGGCCGGTCGGCGCGGCGGTAGCGTGGTCACGTGTTCCCGGTCGCGCCCACCAGTCCCCTGTGGTGGGTCGCGCGCGGGATGTCCCGGCTGCTCGCCGGCCTCGCCGTGGCACTCGCGTTCGCCGCCGCCGGCCCGGCGCTGTCCGGCCCCGCGCTGTTCGACCCGGCCCCGACCGCACTGCCCGCCGACACGTCGCACTCCTTCCCCGCCGCCGTGGCCCTCGACACCCCGTTCGGCCGGGGCGACGGCATCCGCGCCGACGACCGGGGGACCGATCGGGTCGACGTGCTGGCAACCGACCGGGCCGACGCCGGGATGTCCGCCGAGCCGGCCGGTGTGGCCCGGGAGCTTCCGGCCGCCACTCTGGTGACACCGAGCGGTCGGGTGCCCGCCGTCGCCGGTCCCCGGGCACCCCCGGCTGGCTGAACCCGCCCCTGCGGGCCCACCCGCCCCGCCACCACTACAGCCACGACCTCGTCCCCGTACCGCCCGGACGGCGCTCCGCGACGGTTCCGCCCCGGTACGGCCCCGACCACCACATTCCGCCCGCGAGGTGTCGACCCGTGAACACCGTGCTCTCCCAGTTCCTGACCGGGGTGCCGACCGCCACCGCGATCTGGTCCCTGCTGCTCGTCCTCGCGCTGACCGGCCTCGCCGTCCTGGTCGCCCGCCCCGAGCGGGACCAGTCGACCGACGTCACCGCCGTCGTGCCGCCGCCGGACGCCCCACCCCCGGTCGCCGACCTGCGCCGCTACGCCGGAGAGGTGGCCGTCGCCGCCGCCGGGGCCGCCCAGACCGCCCGCCGTCGCCGGGCCGCCTGGCTGGCCGCCCAGGACACCCTGGACCGGGCATGGCAGGCGTACGACGAGGCGGAGACGGCTGCCCGGCGGTTCACCGGCGCGGGGGCGCTGCCCAGCCCCCGTACCCCCCGGACACCTGCCGAGTACGCGGGCCGGGAACGGTGGCTGCACCAGGAGGCGGTGGCGGCGCACTGGCGGGGCGAACTGACGGTGGAGCGGCTGCGGGACGTCTTCGCGCACCGCGACGGCTGGGACCCGCGCCGGCACCCCGTCGAGCACGAGGTGATGCTCGCCCGGGCGGTCCGGGAGGACCGGCGAGCGGCGTACCGGGCGGCGGCCTGGCGGGAACGCGTCGCGTGGCGGGACGCCGAGCTGGCCGCCGAGGCCGCCCGCTCCCTGGCCACCGAGGCGTACGCGGCGACCCAGCGGGTGCGGCCGGGCCGGATCCCGCTGCCCCGCACCGCGACGGCGGCGACCCGCCCGACCCCGGCCACCCGCTGGCACCCGGCCCGGGTCGGCTGACCAGCCCACGACCTCCCGCTCCCGGGCCGGACGAGGCTCGGATCGCTCTCGGTCGGCCCCGGCCTGGCCTGCCCGGGATGATCGACACAATGACGCGCACGTGGCGGTGTCCGCCCCGCGTTGACCCCGCGACTTCGGCCCCGTTGCGGGCGGTGCTCCTCCCCTTGGACCCCGGGGCCGCGCTGGCCGGCGTCTCGGGGGTCGAATTGTTACTCAGCCCGGTGTGGGGGGCGTCACGGCTGGGGCGAATCGGACAGGCGGTCACAGGCCATCACATCGACTTCGATGATCATCGGAGGTCGCGGCCGGGTCGTCCGGTTGTCGCCCCGCCGGGGTCCGACGACGCTTCGTCCCCGGAGCTGGCCCTCGCTGCCCGAGTGCCCCGGAAGGAAGCCGGTCCGACGATGTTTACGCAGGTCAAAGGGCTTGGCGGGAGCGAAGGGCGACCAGTAGTGTCGCTGCGGTCCGGTGCGGTTTCCGATCGCAGGAGGCGACGCCGCACCGACCCGCTCAATCGTGCTGGTCACGAACCGGGGACCCACACGCACCACCTGGGGTGAATCTCCGGGCCACGGCCCGGGGTAGGGCGATCTTCCCGCCCGAATCCGTCAGCTAACCCGGTCGGCGGCAGCGGAAGGAGTTCCATCCTCGTGCAGTATGACCCCACCCCCTCGGTAAACCCTCCACCTCGGTGCCGGGGTGCCGCCGGACCGTCGCGCCTGACGCGCTGAGCCGGCCGTCCACCCCTGCGCCCGACCCCTGTCGGGCGACCCGCCGATCCGTCCGGCTCCCGCCGGGCGGTCCCTGCCGAACGAGCGGCTGAACACCCGATCCGCGCGTGGCGTGCCCGCCGCGTGCCGGTCCGGCGTGCCCGGCCGCCTCCTCGCCCCGTGGAGGAACACCCCGTGAAACACCACATGAAGCGACAGCTCCGCCGACTGGGCGCCCAGCGCCCGTACCGGATGGTCGTCGGCTCGGCGGCGCTCCTCGTCCTGGCCGCCGGTGGCACCGCCCTGGCCGCCGGGGTCGACGACGCCCCGACCGACGAGCGCGCCACCGCCGTGGCCGAGACCGCCCCCCGCCTCGACGACGTCGCCAGCCGCGCCCAGGCCCGGGTGGCCACCCCCGCCCCGGCCAGCCCGTCGGCCACCCCCTCGACCAGCCCCACCCCGTCGCCGCGCGTCACCCGGGCCAAGGTCCGCGCCACCGCCGACCCGGACCTGACCCGCAAGGCGGCCCCGAAGCCCCCGTCGTCGAAGGTCCTGCGCTACGACTACCAGGCCCAGATCACCTACTACTACTGCGGCCCGGCGGCGGTGCGCAACGCGCTCAGCGCGGCCGGCATCGAGCGCGGCCAGGACACCCTCGCCGCCCAGTTGGGCACCACCGAGATGGGCACCAACTCGGCCGAGGACACCACCCGGGTGCTCAACGCCGTGGTCAAGGGCGACCCGTACCGGACCCGGATGTTCGCCGGGACCCCGAGCGACGCGCAGGTCGAGCGGCTCCGGGCCGACGTGGTCGCGGCGGTCACCGACAAGCGGGCCGTTGTCGCGAACGTGGCCGGGGACGCCACCGACCTCGACGGCGGCTGGCACTCCTTCCCCGGCGGCCACTACGTCGCCGCCGTGGGCTACCGGGACAACGGCCGTACCGTGCGGATCGCCGACTCGGCCGACCCGTCCCTGCCCGCCTACTGGGTCAGCGTGACCACCCTGGCGAACTGGATCGCCACCCGGGGCTACTCCGCCTGACCGACCACCCCACCCGCCCCGGCCGCCCGAGCACGGGCGGCCGGGGCGGTGCACGTCATGGGGCCGATGTAGCGGTGTCAGCGGACTCGGATACCGCAACATCGCCCCAATAGGCGTCGGCCCGGGGGGCCGGCGGGGTCCAGCCCGGCTCCAGCTCCCGGCGGGCCGCGTCGAGGAAACCGTCGGCGTACGCGTCGGCGGAGAAGTCGCCCAGGTAGCGGCGGCGGGTGTCCCACCGGGCCGCCGCCAGCGGATCGGTGTCCAGCAGCCCGGTCAGCACCTCGTCGAGGTTGGCCATGTCCCGGCGCAGCACGTAACCGGAGCGGGCCAGCGGAAAACGGCTCAGGAACTCGTCGCCGTCGACGCCCAGGTCGGTCACCGCGTACGGCTTGCCGGAGTAGAGGTAGTCGGAGATGACCCCGGAGACGTCGGAGACCAGCGCGTCGGAGCGGTTGACGCAGTCGGTCAGGCTCAGCTCGCGGCTGGCCGCCGCACCCCACAAATGCTGCCGGCCGGTACGGGTCCGGTCGGCGGCGAGCAGTTCGGTGAGCCGGGCCAACTGCCGGGCCGAGGTCGGGTTCTGCCCGGTGTACGGGTGGGCCCGCAGGATCACCGTGGCGCCCCGGTCGAGCAGCCGGCGCAGCAGCGGCTCGGCCACCGGCAGCGAACAGTAGTTGGCGTCGGCGTGGTGGCCGGTCCAGGTGGGGGTGTAGAGCACGGTCGGGGCGGCCGGCGGGCGGGCCTCCCGGCGTACCTCGATGGCTTCGACCTGCGGACGGCCGACCACGACGAACTTCTCGGCGGGGATCTCCACGCCGGCCCGCGCGTACCGCTCGATCGCCGCCGGACCGGCCACGAAGATCTTGTCGAAGATGGCCGAGACCGGGTTGGCGCTGGGGGCCTTGTCGCTGTCGCCGTGGTGCAGCTGCACGTGGGTGAGCTGGGTGAACCGGATGCAGTGGCTGTTCTTGGCCCCGTGGTTGACGTAGAACGCCACCCGCAGGCTGGGCACCAGCGCCTCGTCCATCGCCTTGAGAGTGGGGCAGTAGACCACCGGGGCGCTCGTCGCGGCGGCGATCGTGGGCAGGAACTCCGGCTCCCGCAGCAGCACCAGGAACGGCCGGCCGAGCCGCTCCAGGTAGGGCAGCCACATGGTGACCTGGTACTCCGAGCCGGGCGGGGCGGAGAAGTAGAGCAGGAACTCCGGCTGGTGCGCGCGCAGCGCCCGGGTCACCGGGCCGCCCCCGGCCGACGGCCGGAACCGCCGCCGGGCCAGGTCCAGGCCGACCGCACCGCAGCCGGCCGCGACCACCAGCACGACGGCCAACGCGACCACGGCGGGCAGGGCGAACGCGGCGGCCACCGCCACCACCGCGAGCAGCCCCAGCAGGATGCCGTCGAGGCGGGCGGCGACCAGCGGGGTCCACGCCCGCACCGGTAGGTTCGCCGCCCGGATCTCCAGGTTGCCGGCGTCGCGCAGCGGCCCCACCAGCAGCACGAGGCCCAGCAGTACCAGCGCGGTCAGCGCCAGCACCGGGTCGAACCCGTCGTCGAGCCGGCGGGCGTGGCCGACCAGGATGCCGGCGGCCAGCAGCACCGTCTCGGCGACGATGTCGGCGTCGGGGCGGACCCGGCGTTCGTAGCCGGCGGCGGCCAGCGCGGCCACCGCCAGGGCCAGCCCCCAGCCGGTCGCGCCGGTGAGCGCCACCACCAGGAAGGCGACCACGGCCAGGCCGGTGGTCAGGCACCGTGCGATCAGTTTCCTGACCAGGTCACCACGCATGTCGTACGTCTCCGGGGGTCGGGTCAGCCGGCGTCGACGCCGCTGGGCAGCCGGTCCTGCTCGGCCGTGGTCGGCTGGGCCGGCACCGGGGCCGCCTCGCCGGGGGCCCGCCGGACGTCGATCACCTGGCCGGTGAGGTCGGAGATCAGCACGTCGAGCGAGGACTGGGCGACCGTCTCGGCGGCCAGCAGGGTGTGCTCCGGCTCCTCACCGAACGCCTTGGTACGCATCGGGGTGGCGGTGCGCTCCGGGTTGATGCAGTTGACCCGGACGCCGTACTCGGCCCACTCGTCGGACAGCGCCTGGGTCAGGTTGACCAGCGCCGCCTTCGTCGACGAGTAGAGCGCGTACTGGGCCCGGCCCCGGGTGTACGAGCTGGACGTGTAGAGCAGCAGCTGACCCTTGGTCTGCTGGAGGTACGGCAGGGACTGCCGGGCGGCGATCACCGGCCCGACGAAGTTGACCTGGAGCACCCGGTCCATGGTCTCCTCGTCCATCTCGGCCAGCGCGCCCTTCTCCAGGATGCCGGCGGTGACCACCACGTGGTCGATCCGGCCGGTGGCCTCGAAGGCGGTCTTCAGCGCGGCCTCGACGTCGCCGGTCTGCTCGACGTGGGTGCCGGTGCTGGAACGGCTGAACGGGAAGACCTGCGCGCCGTAGCCCCGGGCCAGCTCGGCCAGGTCGTGCCCGATGCCGTAGCTGCCGCCGAGGATGACGATCGTGCGCCCGGCCAGCTCCTCGCTGTAGCTGCGGTGCGACAGCCGGGGGGCCTGGGCGGCGGCGAGCTGGAACAGCTTGTCGGCGAGGTGCACGTCGACCGGGTGGGTGACCTTGATGTTCTCGTCCGACCCGTCGATCACCTTGATCGGGGTGCCGGGCAAATAGCGCAGCACCACGCCGCAGTCGTCGGTGGCGGCGAAGTCCGGGTCGCCCTCGGCCCGCCGGTACGCCTCCCGGATGGTGCCCGAGCGGAACGCCTGCGGGGTCTGCCCCCGGCGCAGCCGGGACCGGACCGGGATGTCGGTGATGCACTCGTCCTCGTCGACCTGGATGATCGTGTCGGCCGAGGGGATGGCCACGTCGACGGCGGAGTAGCTCCACAGCGCGTTCACGCACTCGCGGACGATCCGGGCGCTGACCAGCGGGCGGACCGCGTCGTGGAAGAGGATGTTGACGTCGCCGTCGCCGACCGCGTCCAGCGCGATCCGGGTGGTGGCGTTGCGGGTCTCGCCGCCCTCGATGACCTTGCTGACCTTGCGGAAGCCGGCCTTGTCGACGATCTGCTGGGCGTCGGCGACGTGACCGGTGGCCATCAGCACGATGATCTCGTCGATCTCCGGGGCGGCCTCGAAGACGGCCAGGGTGTGCTCGATGATCGGCTTGCCGGCGATCTTCAGCAACTGCTTCGGGATGCCCAGGCCCAGCCGGGTCCCGGTGCCTCCGGCCAGCACCACCGCCACCGTCCGCGAGGGCCGCCACGGTGCCGGGGTCTCCGGTGTGGCGTCCGGGCCAGTGGTGTGGTCCTGCGTCATTGCCGATCCTCACTCTCGGGGGATGTCTGCACGCGTCCCGGGGGTTCACCCTGAACGGAAGATTGCGCCAGCGTGGCGACGGGATGAACCTTAACGCGCGGACCGCGCCGCCCCAACGGGACGACGCGGTCCGCCGGGCGTCGAACCGACGCGGTACGCGCGCCCGGAATACTACTTGCCGTTGGCGAATGCCTCGTACGCCCGGATCACCTCGTCGGTGGGCCCGTCCATCCGGATCAGCCCCGACTCCAACCAGATGGTCCGTTCGCAGGTGTCCCGCACCGAGGAGAGTTGGTGGCTGACCAGGAAGACCGTGCCGGCCCCCTCGCGCAGTTCCCGGACCCGCTGCTCGCTGCGCTTGCGGAAACCCTTGTCGCCGGTGGCGAGTGCCTCGTCGATCAGCAGCACGTCGTGCTTCTTGGCGGCGGCGATGGAGAACCGCAGCCGGGCCGCCATGCCCGAGGAGTACGTCCGCATCGGCAGGCTGGCGAAGTCGCCGCGCTGGTTGATGCCGGAGAACTCGATGATCTCCGGGGCCATCCGGGCCACGTCGTCGGGCTGCATGCCCATCGCCAGGCAGCCCAGCGTGACGTTCCGCTCGCCCGACAGGTCGTTGAGCAGGGCGGCGTTCACCCCGAGCAGGGAGGGTTGGCCCTGGGTGTAGACCGCGCCCCGGTTGACCGGGAGTAGTCCGGCGATGGTCCGCAGCAGGGTCGATTTGCCGGAGCCGTTGCTGCCGATCAGGCCGATCGCCTCACCCCGGTAGGCGGTGAACGACACCCCCTTGACCGCGTGCACCTCCTGGACGTTGGGCGCGGAGGAGCGCTTGACCAGCCGGCGCAGCGCGGCCACCGGTGTGGTCCCACCCCCGGCGCCCTTGTGCACGCGGTAGATCACGTGCGCGTCGTCGACCACCACGGTGGGGATCCGCTCGACGATCCGGGGCAGGGTCACGGTGACGTCGTTGGACGTCTCGTACCGGTCATCCACGGCCGTACTCCTGTTCGCCGCGCCAGAAGTAGACGTACCCGGCGATGCCGCCCAGCACCGCCCAGCCGACCGCCACCAGCCAGAGTTGGGTCACCGACTCGTTGAGCAGCGGCGCCTGCTCCAGCAGGGCGTACCGGGCCAGCTCGATGTAGACCAGGATCGGGTTGAACTGGATGATCGTCGAGGCCCACTCGGGCAGCCGGTCGAACAGCTTGACGCTGTAGAGCACGCCGGAGCCGTACATCCAGGTGCGCAGGATGAACGGCATGACCTGCTTGAGGTCGCTGGCCTTGGAGCCCATCCGGGCGACGACCATCACGACCCCGGCGTTGAACAGCGCCTGGAGCAGCAGCGCCGGGGGCAGCATCAACCATGCCAGGGTGATCGGCTCGCCGGTCACCAGGACGATGCCGACCAGCACGATCATCGAGGCCAGCAGTTGCTGGAACTGGGTGAGCGTGGCGGCCAGCGGCAGGCAGGCCCGGGGGAAGTGCAGCGCCCGGATCAGCCCCAGGTTGCCGCTGATCGACTGGGTGCCGGCCAGCACCGCGCTCTGGGTGAAGTTGAAGATGAACAACCCGGTGGTCAGGTACGCGATGAAGTTCGGAATGGTGTTCTGCCCGAGCACCACGCCGAAGATCAGGTAGTAGACGGCGGCGTTGGTCAGCGGGGTGAGCACCTGCCAGATCTGGCCCAGCTTGGCGTTGCTGTACGAAGCGACCAGTTTGGCGTTGGCGTACGCGGCGGTGAAGTGCCGGTAGGCCCACAGTCTGCGGCTGTACTCGGTCAGGGACGGGCGCTCACCGGCGACCCGTAGTCCGTGCCGAGCGGCCAGCTGCGCCTGGGTCAGGCCCGTTTCGGGGTCGACCAGCGCGGTGGTGGCCATGGGAAGGGCGCTCCGATCTTTCGTACCAACGGGATGCGCGCGACGAAGGGGATCCGTGGGTCGGCGCGGTGCCGGGGCAGCCTCGTCGCTGCGTGGACGGTAGTCCAAAACACGTCGGGACGCAACCGTACCGTCGTTGCGCTACATTGGCCCCCGTGACAGGTGCGAAGAGTCCCCGATGACCAGCGACAAGAGGCGTACGCCGGCCGGCGCCGCGGTGCTGCGGGGCGACATCACCAGGGCCATCCGCCGTGCCCTGACGCAGGAACTCGCCGCGGTCGGATACGGGCGGCTCTCCATCGAGGCGGTGGCCCGCCGGGCCGGGGTGAGCAAGACCGCGATCTACCGGCGGTGGAACTCGAAACTCGACCTGGTGATCGAGACCGTGGTGGCCGCCGCCGGCAACAAACTACCGGCGCTGGACACCGGCAGCCTACGCGGCGACCTGACGCTGCTGTTCCAGGTGATCGCCCACGCGCTCAGCCACCCGCTGGCCTCGCAGATCATCCCCGACCTGCTCGCCGAGGCGGCCCGCAACCCGACCATCGACGCCACCCTCCAGCAGCTCCTGCGGGCCAAGCAGCAGGAGATCGGCGGCCGGTTGATCGGCCTGGCGGTGCAACGCGGCGAACTGCCCGCCGACACCGACGCCGACGCGGCCGTCGACCTGATCGTCGGCCCGCTGTACTGGCGGCTGGCCATCGCGCGGACCCCGCTCACCCCGAGCTACCTGGAGCTGCTGGTGGAGTCGGTGGCGACCGGGCTGACCGCGAACGGCACGGTGCCCCGTCAGCGGGAGGCGCCGGTGTCCGGTTGACCGGCCCCCGCCCGGCCTCCTCCGGGACACCGCCACGCCGCCCACCGGCCATCGACCGGAGGTGGTTGCGGTTACCCTGCTTTCCGGACCGGAGCGGGGCGACCGTCCGCCGCCCGCCGGCCGTACGACTCTCGCGTACCGTGCCCGTACGACGACAAGGACGACCCGTGCCGAACGCCGACCCCGTTGCCGTCGCGCCCCCGCCCGTCGCACCACCCCCCGCCGGGCCGGCCGCCGGACGACCGCAGCCCGCGCACCGGCTGCGGTCGGCGCTCGCCGCCGCCCCGGCCGTCATCACCGACGCCGGGGTGCTGGGCTTCGCGCTGTGGACGGTGCTCTACCACGCGTCCTTCCTGTTCGGGCTGCGCCCGTCGGTGACCTTCCTGAGCTGGCTCGTCGGCTGCGTCGTCATCGCCGCCGTGGTCGGGGTGCGCGCCCTGCGGCGGACCCGCGTCCCCGCCGCGCCCCCCGTACCGGCCGCCGACCCCGTCCCGTCGGGCGGGACGGGCCAGCCGCGCCGCTTCCTGCTGCCCGTGGTCGCCGCCGGGGTGGTCGCCGCCGTCACCGCCGGCCTCGCCGGCACCCCGGCCGGCGACGTGCTCTCCTGGTGGGTCCCGGCCGCTGCCGGTGCCGTCGCGGGCATCGGCGTCATGCTGCTCACCGGGCGGGCGTGGCGGGCCGACGACGCGGACCCACCCGTGCCACCCGTCCCCACCGCCGGCCAGTCCGGGTACGCGCTGCTGATCTCGGTCGGGGCGGCGATCTCCTCGCTCTACCTGGCCCGCAACACCCCGGACGACGTCTACTACGTCGGCAAGACGGTCTGGGTGGCCGAGCGTGACCTGGTACCCACCAACGACTTCCTGTTCACCGAGAACGTCGCCCCGGCGATGGGCTCCCTGCCCCCCACCCCGTCGATCGAGGTCTTCGACGGCGCGCTCGCGCACGTACTCGGCATCCACGGCGCGTCCGCCACCTGGTACCTCGCGCTGCCGGTGATGGCGGTGCTGGCCGTCCTGGCGCTGTGGCGGCTCACCCATCGGTGGGCCCCGCGCCGGCCGGTGCTCGCGTTCAGCGTCGCGGTGACCTACCTCTACCTGGTGGCCGGCTCGGACGCCGCGCTCGGCACCTTCCACCTGCCCCGCCTCTACGAGGGCAAGGGGATGTTCGTCTCGGCGGTCATCCCGCTGATGTGGCTCTACCTCACCGAGTGGTTCGACACCCGGTCCCGCCGTTCGCTGCTGCTCGTCTTCGCCCTCTCGGTGACCGCCGCCGGCCTCACCACGACCTCGGCGATCATCCTGCCGATGCTGGTCGGCGCTGCCGGGCTGGCCATGCTGCTGGTCGGCCGGTGGAGGGACGCGGTGGTCGGCGGGCTCGCCGCCGTGGCGTACCCGGTGGGGGCGATCGTGGTGTCCCGGCTCGTGCTGGGCGGCATGGACGCCGCCGGCGCGGACGACGCCTTCTTCGACGCCGAGTACACCTACCGGCGCACGCTGCTGGTCGGGATCGTCGGGGTGATCAGCGGCCTGGCGCTGTGGTGCGGGCCGCTGCTGGCCCGCCGGCGCACCCCGGCGCTGCTGGCCGCCGGTGCTGCCCTGGTGATGAGCGTGCTGCTGGTGCCCGGCGTGCTGGAGACGCTCGGCGCGCTGACCGGCATCTCCGTGGTGCTCTGGCGGGTGCCGTGGCTGCTGGCCCTGCCGACCCTGATCGGCCTGCTCTGCACGGTGAGCGTCCCGTCGCCGTCGCGGCTGCTGCGCGGCGCGGTCGGCGGGCTGGTCGCCGCCGCGATGGTCACCTCGTTCGCCGTCTGGGCGACCCCGATGTGGTCGCCGGACAGTTGGGTGGAGACGCACACCCGCCCCACCTGGAAGCTGCCCCAGCAGCGGCAGGAGATCGCGTTCTGGATCGCCGGACAGGACCGGCCGGACGGGCTCGTCCTCGCCCCCTCGACGATCATGCGAACCTCACTGATCGTCACCAGCCGGGTCCGGGTCGTCCTGCCCCGCGACTTCTACCTGGTCGAGTACGACCTGAACTCCGATTTCGCCAAGGACCGGCTGCTGCTGGCCCATTTCGCCGACGGGCGTGAGAAACCCGACCGGGCGCAGGTCGCCGCCGCCGTCGAGCGACTCGGCGTGGGCACCATCTGCGTCTACAACGGCAACCGGTACGCCCGGGAGACGGCCGTCGAGCTGGGCTTCACCGAGTTCGCCTCGCGGCGTGGACCGGGCGCGACGACCTGCTACGGCCGGGCGGGCTGAGCGGAGGACGTCCCGTGTCAACCGCCAGGTATCGTCTCATCTGACCGAAATGGACCTGGATACCCGAGCGACACCGGGACGTCCTCTCGCGTTAAAGTCGCAGTCACCCGCAGGCCGGCCCGGTCGGTCGCGGTGCTGCGGTCACGCCCGTCGTACGACGAGGCCGCCGACCGCCGGGCCCCGCCCGTCATCGATCTCATAGGGAGCGTCCCCCTTGTTCGGCTCGTTACTGGAACGCACCGGCACCGCCGCCCGAGGCGCGCTGCTGGTGCTGTCCTACCTGGTCATGCTCGTCGCGGGCGGCTTCGGATGGGTGGCCCTGTTCGCCGTGGCCGGGCTGGCCGCCGTCGTCGGCGAGTTCGCCGTCACCCGCTGGTCGCCCCCCTCGGAGACCCTGCTGGAGAAGGTCGGCCTCAACCGGGGCTACCGGCAGCTCAGCCGCGACCTGGCCAGCGTGCTGCTGGTCGCCGCCACGGTCCCGCTCACCGGGGTCGAGCTGACCTGGCTGTTGGTGCTGCCGGCGGCGGTCTGGGTGACTGCCGTCTTCTCGGGCGCCCTCAACACCATGATCGACAGGCGGAACCCGGTCTCCGCGCTGGTCCGCAACATCGAGCTGGGGCCGATCCGGTCGGCCCCCCGCCCGCCCGGGTGGGTCGCCGCCCTGGCCGGCGTCCAACTCGCGGTGCTCAACGTGCTGCTGATCCCGGCCGCCGTGGTCGCGGCGGTCCGTACCGACGTCACCGTCATGCTGGCGGTCGCCGCGCTGGCCGCCGGGCTCGCCGCCCTGGTCGGCGCGGTCGTCGCGGTGACCTGGCTGCGGGGGCGGGGCACCGGCAAGAGCCCGGTGCTGCCGGTGCTCCAACGGTGGATCGACGGCTACCGCCCCGAGGTCGCACTCTACTTCGCCGGCCCGGCCAAGGACGTCTACCAGGCGAACATGTGGCTGGCCCCGACCGAGGCGCTGCACCAGCGGGCGGTCGTGCTGATGCGCAGCAGGGAGGCGTTCTTCGAGCTGGCCGACACCCGGCTGCCGGTGATCTGCGTGCCGACCGGCCCGGACTTCATGAACCTCGAACTGGGCACGGTGCGGGCCGCCCTCTACGCGGCCAACGTCGGCGCGAACATCCACATGCTGCGCGAGCCGGGCATGAAGCACGTGTTCGTCGGCCACGGCGACAGCGACAAGCAGGCCAGCGTCAACCCGTACAGCAAGGTGTACGACGAGGTGTGGGTCGCCGGCCTGGCCGGCCGGGAGCGGTACGCGCGGGCCGCGGTCGGCGTCCGCGACGAGGACATCGTGGAGATCGGCCGGCCGCAGCTCGCCGGGGTGCACACCTTCGGCGGGACCGCCCCGGACCGGCCGTTCACCGTCCTGTACGCCCCCACCTGGGAGGGTTGGCTCGACGACGATCCCTACCACACCTCGCTGGTGCTGATGGGGGAGCGGATCGTCCGGGGGGTGCTCGCCTCGCCGCAGGTGCGCCTGGTCTACAAGCCGCACCCGCTGACCGGCTCCCGTTCCAAGGAGGCCCGGGCGGTGCACGAGCGGCTGGTGTCGCTGATCCGCGCCGCCGGTGGTGACCCGGACTCCGGTTCGCTGGACGGCCCCGGGCACCGGGTGGTCACCGGCCGGGTCCCGGCCCTGTTCGACTGCTTCAACCAGACCGACCTGCTGATCAGCGACATCTCCAGCGTGGTCTCCGACTTCGTGCAAAGCCAGCGGCCGTACGTGGTGGCCAACCCGAGCGGGCTGCCGGAGGACGAGTTCCGGCGCGAGTTCCCCACCTCCCGGGGGGCGTACCTGCTCTCCCGGGACTGCGGCGAGCTGGAGAAGATCGTCGCGGTGACCCGGGCCGGCGACGACCCGATGACCGACGCCCGGCGGGAGCTGAAGACCTACCTGCTCGGCCCGGCCGAGGCCAACCCGATGGACCGGTTCCAGGAGGAGATCGGCCGGCTCTGCCGCTGACCGACCAGGCTGCGGGACCCGGGGCGGACGCCCGCCCCGGGTCCCGCGTCGTTTCCACGGGCAGTGGCGGCAGCGGGCCGGTGACCGGTGTGGGGTCGCCCGGCGTTTCCCCCGGGCCGGCGCTTCTGCCACCATTCGCTCGACATCCGTACGACGAATGGGGATCACCGGTGCGCATCCTGCTGGTCGAGGACGACCGACGGGTGGCGGCCGCCCTCGCCTCGGCGCTGACCCGACGCGGGTACGAGGTCGAGCACGCGGCCACCGTCGCCGCCGCCCTCTCCGCCGCCCCCTGCGACCTCGTCCTGCTCGACCTCACCCTGCCCGACGGGGACGGCACGGAGGTGTGCCGGGAGTTGCGGCGGCGCAGCAGCCAGCTCGGCATCATCGCGGTCACCGCCCGGGGCGAGGAACGCGACCGGGTGCTCGGGCTGCGGCTCGGCGCCGACGACTACGTGGTGAAGCCGTTCTCGATGGTGGAGTTGCAGGCCCGGATCGAGGCGGTGCTGCGGCGGGCGGCCCACGCCGCGCCGGCCCGGGACCTGATCGAGGTGGGGCCGGTCCGCATCGACGTGTCCGCCCGGACGGTCGCCGTCGCCGGTCAGCCGGTGGCGTTGACCCGTAAGGAGTTCGACATCCTGCTGTCGTTGGCCCGTCAGCCCGGCACGGCGGTGCCCCGGGACCGCATCCTGCTCGACGTCTGGGGCACCACCTGG
The DNA here is from genome assembly GCF_030518815.1 of Micromonospora cynarisoli. Taxonomy (NCBI): domain Bacteria; kingdom Bacillati; phylum Actinomycetota; class Actinomycetes; order Micromonosporales; family Micromonosporaceae; genus Micromonospora; species Micromonospora cynarisoli. Next base: position 6,987,024 of record NZ_CP130426.1, read on the forward strand.
GCCGACCGGCACACCGTCGAGGTGCACGTCGGCTCGCTGCGTGCCAAGCTCGGCGACCCCCGGCTGGTGGAGACCGTACGCGGGGTCGGCTACCGGCTCCGGGGCGAGTGAGGGGCAGCCGGTGCGGCGTCGACTGGTGATCAGCTACCTGCTGCTGATGGTGCTGGTGCTCCTGGCGTTGGAGACCCCGCTCGCGGCGACCCTGGCGTCCCGGGAGACCGACCGGGTCCGCGCCGACCGGCTCGCCGACGCGACCCGGTTCGCCTCGCTGGCCGGGCCGGCGCTGCGCGGCGGCGGGGCCGGGCCGCTGACCGGCGAACTCGTCAGCTACGACCAGCTCTACGGCATCGGGGCCGCCGTCGTCGACCGGGACGGGCGGGCGCTGGTGGTGTCGACGAGTTGGCGTACCGGCCGGGACACCCGGGCGGCCCTGGACTCCGCCCTGGCCGGGCAGCAGTTCAACGGGCCGGACTCGGTGTGGCCGTGGGTGGACGGCCCGCTGGTGGTGGCGGTGCCGATCAACGACGGCGGTGAGGTGCTCGGCGCGGTGGTCACCGCCACGCCTGTGGCGAAGGTGCGCCGCACGGTCACCGCGTGGTGGCTGCTGCTGGCCGGGATCGGGCTGCTCGCCGTACTGGCCTGTGTCTCCACCGCGTTCGGGCTGGCCGGTTGGGTGTTGCGCCCGGTGACCGAGCTGGACGCGGTGACCCACGAGATCGCCGAGGGGGACCGGGGCGCCCGGGTGCAGGACCGGTGGGGCCCGCCGGAGTTGCGTCGGCTGGCGGCCAGCTTCAACCACATGGCGGCGGTGGTCGCCGACGTGATGGACCGGCAGCGGGCCTTCGTCGCGCACGCCAGTCACCAGTTGCGCAATCCGCTGACCGCGCTGCGGCTGCGGGTGGAGGAGCTGGGGCCGAGCGTGGTCGACCAGGACGGCCGGGCCGAGCACCGGCTCGCCCTGGAGGAGACCGACAGGTTGGCGCTGGTCCTCGACGGGCTGCTCACCCTGGCCCGCGCGGAGCGGGAGCAGAACGAGCGGGTCACCGTGGACGCGGCGGCGGTGGCCGCGTCCCGGGTCGCCGCGTGGGAGCCGTTGGCCCGGCACCGGTCGGTCACGTTGCGCCTGGCGGCGTCCGGCCCGGCCTACGCCCGGACCGTGCCGACCGCCGTCGACCAGGCGTTGGACGCGCTGATCGACAACGCGATCAAGTTCAGCGGCGACGGCGGTGAGGTGACCGTGGCGGTCCGGTACGCCGACGGGGGCACCGCGCTGGAGGTGCGTGACACCGGCCCGGGGATGACCCCGGGCCAGCTCGACCAGGCCACCGAGCGGTTCTGGCGGGCCCCGGACGCGCAGAACATCGAGGGTGCGGGCCTCGGCCTGACCATCGTGGCGGTGCTGGTGGACGCCTCTGACGGCCGGCTCACCATGCATCCGGGACAGCCGCGGGGCCTGGTCGCCGAGCTGTGGTTCCCGGCCCCGGCCGATCCCGACCCGGCCGCGCACCCCACCACCCCGGCCCTGCCTGCCGCCCGGGTCCCGCCCGCCGGCACCGCCCCGCCGGACGGGCCGGCGACGTCCAGCGGCGACCGGTCGGCGGTGTCGGAGCGGGGCTGAGCGGTCAGGGTTTGGCGGAGCGGTACCAGTCGGCCGCGCCCGGGTGCAGCGGCAGCGGTGTGGTGGCGATCGCCGACCGGGGACTCATCCGGCCGGCCGCCGGGTGGGCGGCGGCCAGTTCCGACCGGCGTTCCATCAGCAGCCGGGTCACCTCGCGGACCAGGGGCTCGGGCAGGTCCGCCCGGACGATCAGATAGTTGGGGTTGGCGACCGTGGTGACCGGGTCCACCCCGTACACGGAGCGGGGGATGTCCCGGGAGACGTACACCTCCCGGTAGGCGCGGCGCAGCGGCTCGGTCCACTCGCCGAGGTTCACCAGCCGGATCGAGGTGGCGTCGGCAAGCGCCTTCACCCCGCGTACCGGCAGACCGCCGGAGAAGAAGAAGGCGTCGATCCTGCCGGCGCGCAGTGCCGCCACCGAGTCGTCCAGCCCGAGGTGTTCCTGCCGGATCTGGTTCCCGCCGAGCCGGGCCACCTCCAGCAGCCGGGTCACGGTGACCTCGGTGCCGGAGCCGGCCGCGCCCACCGACACCCGTCGCCCGCGCAGGTCGGCGAGGTCACGGATCGGGCCGCCGGCCGTGGTGACCAGGTGCAGCAGGTCGTCGTAGACGCGGGCGACGGCGAGCACCTTCGGCGGGGTGGTCGGGCTGGTGTCGAGCACGTCGGCCTGGGTGAAGCCCAGTTCGGCGGCACCGGAGCCGACCAGCCGGACGTTCTGGGCGGAGGCGGCGGTGACCACCACGCTGGCCCGGACGCCGGGCAGTTCACGGTTGAGGACGGTGGCCAGCGACTGGCCGAAGGCGTGGTAGACGGCGGTCGGGCTGCCGGTGGCGATCCGGATCGGGATCGGCTCGTCGGGGGTGTCCTGGCAGGCGGTCAGCCCGCCGAGCACCACGACCAGCAGCATCAGCAGCGCCCCGCCGGCGGAGGTGGGCCGCCGGCCGCGCCCGGTCCGGCTACGGCTCACGCGGTGCACTCTGCGCCGTCACCGGCTCCGGCGCAAGCTCGGGCCGCCGGTGACCGGTCTGAGTCCCGGGTCAGTGTGTGGTGTGGTGGCCGGTGGCCGTTCTCAGACCAGGGTGGGGACCCGGGCGGGTGCCAACGCGGCCCGCTCCATGATCCGCAGCCGGTCCGGTCCGTCCGCGACGCTCACCACCAGGCAGCCGGCCCCCGGCCGCAGCAGCGCCGGCACCTCCAGCAGCGCCGCCGACCGGATCAGCACGGCGGCCAGTTCCCGGTCGGCCAGCCGGATGCCGAGGATGTGCCGCCGGACGTGCCGGCCGCCGGCCAGCAGGGCCGAACGCCAGGCGGCCGAGGCGAGCCGGGTCCGCCAGGCGGCCCGGGGGGTGGAGGAGCCGACGGCCGGCCCGAGCAGTTCCCGACGCCCCTGCCGCCACCCCGTCTCCCGCAGCTGCGTGAACCCGGTGCGGTGGCCCGCCGGCACGTGCAACCGGTGCAGCTCGTAGCGGCGGCGCAGGCCACCGGTGACCACCTCGTGCCCGACGGGCACGTCGAGCCGGGCGAGCAGTTGCCGCATCCGCAGCGCCGCGTCGTGCCGGTTGAACTCCACAGTCCCCCGCTCCTGTGGCGTGGGGGCGTGCGGGCGGGCCGTCGGCGTCGGGGTGCAGCGCACCAGGCAGGCCACCTCGAACGCGTCGGCCAGGGTCAGCCAGTCCAGCGGCGGCGGGGACGACGGGAGGCGCGGTCGGTCGAGCAGGCGGGGTTCGGAGATCATCGGACCGCTCCTTCTCGACGTCGGATTCCCCTAACGGTCGCCTGCCGATCGGCCCGCCTCCAGCCATCGGCACCGGATTTGAGGAAATCTTGCGTTCCTAGAGTTCGGTCACCACCACGTCGATCTGCCGGGGCCGGCCCGCCGTCACCTGCTGCTCCTCGACCGGATACTTCAGGTCACGCAGCGCGCCGATCAACGCGGTCGCGGTCCGTGGTCGGGCCCCGGCCAGCAGCAGGTCACGGACCAGCCGCCCCTTGGTCGCCTTGTTGAAGTGACTGACCACGGTGCGTTCCCCCGGCCGGCGCTCGTGCAGCACCCGCACGGTGACCGTCCGACCGGCCAGCTCCGCCGGCGGCGTCCAGGTCGCCGCATAGGCGGCAGAGCGCAGGTCCAGCACCGGGCCGCTGCCGGCCGCCGCCGTGAGCACCGGCGACAGCACCCGCCGCCAGTACGCCGACAGCGCCCCCACCCCCGGCAACCGCGCCCCGATCGGGCACCGGTACGGCGGAATCCGGTCGGCGAGCCGGACCGCACCCCACAGGCCCGAGCTGACCAGCACGGTCCGGCGGGCCGTCCGCAGCGCCCCGGGCGGCAGGGTGGCCAGGCCGAGCGCCTCGTAGAGCACCCCGGTGTAGACCTGCCCGGCCGGCGCGGTGGCGGCCCGGTCCAGCCGGGCGTTGCGGGCCAACTCGCCCCGCTGACCGGCGGTCAACCCGAGGGCGGCCAGGGCGGCGTCCGCGGCGGCGGCGGACCGGCCGGTGGCGCTGAGCGTCATCAACGCGCCCAGCACCTCCTCGCGGGCCGGGGTCAGCTCGGGCAGGGAAAGCCGGGTCAGGTCGAGCCGACGACCGGTGCCGGCGTCGGCCTTGCCCTCGGAGGGCGGCAACAGGATGAGCACCGGCACAGCGTACGGACCGAGGTCAGCGCCATGGCCGGACGGCGCTCGGCGGGTGGTACACGCGATACCCGGCGACCTCGACCAGCCGGGCGGTGTCGGCCCCGTCCCCGAGCAGGTGACGCAGCCGGCGTTCCGCCGGGGAACCGACCGGCAGCACGTACCCGGGTCGCGCCGCCCGCTCCACCCGCCGCCAGTACGGCGGGTACCGGTTCTGCCCCGGGGTGAGCCGCCCGTCGAGCACCGCGCAGACCACCCGTTCGCCCGTGTCGAAGGTCAACCGGTTGCAGGTCCAGTAGTCGCCGTAGACCTCCCGCAGCCCGGCACGCCGTACCGCGTCGGCCAGGTCCCGGGCCCGCCGCTGGTCGGCCCGGGGCGCGTCCAGCGTGGCCAGGAACAGGCCCGTCGCCACCACGGCGGTGGTGGTCAACCCGGCCAGCACGGCGGTGGCGCTCGCCCCGACCAGCCGGCCGACCACCCCGACGCTGCCCCGCCAGCAGGCCACCGCCGCCAGCCAGAGCGGCCAGAGCACCGCCGGCAGGGAGATCTGCACCACCGACAGGTAGCGGGCGTTGGCGAGCGGGTCGGTCGCGGCGAGCGGGCTGCGGACGTACGACAGCAGGGTCAGCGCGGCACCGGCGACCAGGGTGAGCTGGGCGAGCGGTCGGACCCGCACGGCCGCCGGCCGGCCCACGGACCGGCGGTGGCCGACCAGGGCGAGCCCGGCGGCGGCGGCCAGCAGCACCGGGTAGAGCACCCCGAACCACTCCTGCCACCTGGCGCACCCGGTGACCGGGCAGAGGCCGGTGGCCAGCGGCACCCCCTCCAGCAGCCCGCCCCGCACCCGGTCCGCCCACGGCGGCGTCGGGCCGGTACCGGCGCTGAGCTGACGCAGCACCGACAGCGAGTCCGCGCCCGGCGGGGCGACCAGGTTGTCCCAGGCCAGCGGCGCCATCCCGACCGCGATCCCGGCCACCAGCAGCAGCCCCGACCAGCCCCACAGCTCCCGGCGCAGCGCGTACAGCAGCAGCAGGCCGGCGACCGCCAGGTAGGGGGCGAGCAGCCAGTCCGACCAGAGCGCCGCCCCGGCGAGCACCCCGGCCAACCCCGTGGCCGCCCGCCGCCAGCCGGGCCGCCGCCACCGGCCCCGCCGCCCGGCCAGGCCCACCGCGACCAGCGGGATCGCCAGCACCATCGGTTTGCCCTCGGGCCGCCCACCCACCACGGTGAGCTGGTCACGCACCACCCGTTCGGTGCCGAGCACCAACAGTCCGACCACGAAGGTGGCGAACCACGGCCGGTAGAGCCGCCGGGTCAGCCGGTGGGACAACCAGAGGAAGAGGGCGTACAACGCGACAAGCGGCAACCGCAGCACCGGCCAGGACGGCCCGGCCAGCGCCACCAGCGGTGCCGCCAGGTAGGACTCGACCATGCCCATGTAGTGCTGCCCGTACAGGAACACCGGGTGTTCCCGGCCGGCGGCGATGTGCAGCGCGGCCAGCCCGAACGTCGCCTCGTCGCTGTTCGCGGCGGGCACCGTCAGCAGGGTCAGGACCAGCCGGTACCCCACCCCGGCGACCCCGAGCAGCAGCGCGACCAGCGCCGGACGGTCCAGCCGCGCGCGGTCGGGCGGTACAGGTGTCGACACGACCAACGCCCCCGTCGTCGTCCCGACCGGAGTGTGTCACGCCCACCGGGCGCGCCGGGGCGGATCGGGCCAGCCGGCTTCCCGCCGGGCGGGTGCGGGCCGGCTACCTGGGCGCTCGCCTGGCCGCTGCCGGACACCTGTGGCAGGGTTGCAGCGTGCCATCCACCACCGCAGGCCAGCTGGCCGTACCCACCCTGCACCGGGCCGCGCGGATCGAGGACGCCCTGCACCAGTTGGTGGAGCGCCGGCTGCGGCGCACCGGGTGGCAGCCCAACATCGTCGCGTACGCCGGTTACGGCGCGCCCGGCTGGGCCCGGGTGCTGTGCCGGGTGCTGCTCAGCCGCCCCGACCGGCGGCAGGGCCGACTGGAGAAGGTCCGCGGCTGGCGCAGCTTCGCCACCCTGCCCGCCAAGCACGTCGAGGTCACCATCGAGGCCGGCGACGGCGTACACACCGCCCGGGCCGACCGCAGCGGCTTCGTCGACACCGTCGTCAGGGCCGACTTCACCCCCGGCTGGGCGTCGGTGCGGCTGCGGGTCGCCGACGCCGAACCGGTCGAGGCGCTGGTCCGGATCATCGACCCGGAGGTGCGGCTGGGCATCCTCTCCGACATCGACGACACGGTGATGGTGACCGCGCTGCCCCGGCCCATGCTGGCCGCGTGGAACACGTTCGTCCTCGACGAGCACGCCCGCACGGCGGTGCCCGGCATGGCGGTGCTGTACGAACGCCTGGTCACCGCCCACCCGGGCAGCCCGGTGTTCTACCTGTCGACCGGCGCGTGGAACGTCGCGCCGACGCTGACCCGGTTCCTGTCCCGGCACCTCTACCCGGCCGGCCCGCTGCTGCTCACCGACTGGGGGCCGACGGCCGACCGCTGGTTCCGCAGCGGCCGGGAGCACAAGCGGGCCACCCTGGCCCGGCTCGCCACCGAGTTCCCCGACGTCCGGTGGCTGCTGATCGGCGACGACGGGCAGCACGACCAGGAGATCTACCGCGAGTTCGCCGCCGCCCACCCGGAGAACGTCGCCGGGGTGGCGATCCGCCGGCTCTCCCCGACCCAGTCGGTGCTCGCCGGCAGCCTGCCCGTACCCAACGACCGGCCGTCGTCGGCGGGGCCGGTGGGGCAGAAGTGGCTCTCGGCCCCCGACGGGGCGGGCCTGTGGAAGCTGCTCCGCGACGCCGGCCTGGTCTGAGCGGCCCCGGCCGGCGTCCCGGGCGGGTCAGTCGCGGCGGAGCCAGAGCACGCCGAGCGGGGGGACCCGCAGCGCCACCGAGGCGGGCAGGCCGTGCCAGGGGACGTCCTGGGCGTGCACCGCGCCGAGGTTGCCCACCCCGGAACCGCCGTAGTGGTGGGCGTCGGTGTTGATCACCTCGGTCCAGGTTCCGGCGGCCGGCAGGCCGACCCGATAGTCCTCCAGCGGGCCGGCGGAGAAGTTCGCCACGCAGACCAGGGTCGCGCCGTCCGGGGCGATCCGGACGAACGAGACCGTGTTGTTGGCGACGTCGTCACCGGCGATCCAACGGAACCCGGCCGGGTCGGTGTCCTGTGCCCACAGCGCCGGGGTGTCCCGGTAGGCGGCGTTGAGGTCGGCGACCAGTCGCTGCACCCCGGCCCGCGCCGGGTCGTGCAGGAGGTACCAGTCGAGGCCGCGTTCCTCGCTCCACTCCCGGTCGTCGCCCAGTTCGCAGCCCATGAAGAGCAGCTGCTTGCCCGGGTGCGCCCACATGTACGCCAGCAGCGCCCGTACGTTGGCCAGCCGCTGCCAGGTGTCGCCGGGCATCTTGCCGGCCAGCGACCCCTTGCCGTGCACCACCTCGTCGTGGCTGATCGGCAGCACGTAGTTCTCGCTCCAGGCATACGCCAGGGAGAAGGTGAGCTGATGGTGGTGGTGCTGCCGGTAGATCGGGTCCTTCGCGGTGTAGAGCAGGGTGTCGTGCATCCAGCCCATGTTCCACTTGAAGCCGAAGCCGAGCCCGCCGTCGCTGGTGGGCCGGGTGACCCCCGGCCAGGCGGTGGACTCCTCGGCGATCATCACCACCCCGGCGTGGTGCTTGTAGACGGTGGCGTTGACCTCCTGCATGAAGGCGATCGCCTCCAGGTTCTCCCGGCCGCCGTGCCGGTTGGGCAGCCACTGCCCCTCCGGGCGGGAGTAGTCCAGGTAGAGCATCGAGGCGACCGCGTCCACCCGCAGACCGTCGACGTGGAACTCGTCGCACCAGTACAGGGCGTTGGCGACCAGGAAGTTGCGTACCTCACGGCGGCCGAAGTCGAAGACGTACGTGCCCCAGTCGGGGTGTTCGCCGCGGCGCGGGTCGGGGTGTTCGTAGAGCGGGGTGCCGTCGAAGCGGGCCAGCGCCCACTCGTCCTTGGGGAAGTGCGCGGGCACCCAGTCCAGCAGCACCCCGATGCCGGCGGCGTGCAGCCTGTCGACCAGGTACCGGAAGTCGTCCGGGTCGCCGAACCGGGAGGTGGGCGCGAAGTAGCCGGTGACCTGGTAGCCCCAGGAACCACCGAACGGGTGCTCCATCACCGGCAGGAACTCCACGTGCGTGAAACCCATCTCGGTGACGTACGCGGTGAGTTGTTCGGCCAGGTCGCGGTAGCCGAGGCCGGGCCGCCACGAGCCGAGGTGCACCTCGTACACGCTCATCGGTTCCCGGTGCGGCTGCCGGCGGGCCCGCTGTTCCAGCCACCGCGCGTCGGTCCACTCGTAGCGGGACCGGTGCACCACCGAGGCGGTGGCCGGTGGCACCTCCGCGTACGCGGCCAACGGGTCGGCCTTGTCCCGCCACCGCCCGTCGGCACCGAGGACGCGGTACTTGTAGCGGGCCCCCTCCGGCGCGCCGGGCACGAAGATCTCCCACACGCCGCTGGACCCGAGGCTGCGCATCGGCCAGCCGTCGTCGGGACCCCAGCCGGTGAAGTCGCCGACCACCCGTAGCCCACGGGCGTTCGGGGCCCACACCGCGAAGGCGACGCCGCCGTCGCGGACCCGCGCGCCGAGCGCCTCCCAGAGCCGTTCGTGCCGGCCCTCGCCGATCAGGTGCAGGTCCAGCTCGCCCAGGGTCGGCGGATGGCGGTACGGGTCGTCGGTGACCCACCCGTCGACGTCGACCCGGTAGTCGAGCACGCTGCCCTCGACGCGGGCCTCGAAGACGCCGACGTCGTGCACCCGCTTCATCGGGTGCCGCTCGTCGCCGACGAGCAGCGCCACGTCCCCGGCGCCCCGCCGCATGGTGCGGATCGTGGTCCACCCGTCGGCGGGGTGCGCGCCGAGCAGGGCGTGCGGGTCGTGCGTCGCGCCGGCGATCAGCTGGTCCATCGGTCGTCCTTCGAGGCGGTCGGGGTGGTGCCGTCGGTCGGGTCGGTGGCGGGCACGGTCGGCGCAGTGCCCCCGGACAGTTCGGTGGGCACCTCCGCCACGGTCAGTTCGGGTGGGGTGGTGCCGGCGGAGGGGTCCGCGTCGTCCGGCCCGGTCCCGGGCGGGCCGGCCGGGCTGTCGGCCGGGGCGGGTGCGGCCGGGCGGTGGACGGTCAGCACGTGCGCCGGTTGCAGGTACGGGTCGAGCCGGACGGCGTTGCGCTGCCCCCACTCGTAGCCGGCCCCGGTCAGCTCGTCGTGCACGGTGAACCGTTCGTGCCAGTCGAAGCCGAGCGCCGGCATGTCCAGCGTCGTGTTGCCCCACTGCACGGTGTGCGAGTCGAACGAGCAGACCACGATGACCGTGTCGCCGGTGTCCGGGTCGCGCTTGGACCAGCAGAGCAGCGCCGGGTTGTCGATGTCGTGGAAGACCAGGTTACGCAGCCGGTGCAGGGCCGGGTGCTCGCGGCGGACCCGGTTGAGGGTGGCGACGAACGGGGCGAGCGAGCGGCCGTGCGCCTGCGCGCCGTCCCAGTCCCGGGGGCGTAGCTCGTACTTCTCGTTGTCGAGGTACTCCTCCGCCCCGGGCCGGGCGACGTGTTCGAACAGCTCGAAGCCGGCGTAGATGCCCCACGAGGGGCTCAGCAGCGCGGCAAGCACCGCCCGGATCTTGAACATCGGCGGCCCGCCGTGCTGCAACGACGCGTGCAGGATGTCCGGGGTGTTGGGCCAGAAGTTCGGCCGCATCCAGTCGACCGAGGCGACCAGCTCCTCGCAGTACTCCCGCATCTGTGCCGCCGTCGTCCGCCAGGTGAAGTAGGTGTACGACTGGGTGAAGCCGATCTTGCCGAGGCCGTGCATGATCGCCGGTCTGGTGAACGCCTCGGCCAGGAAGAGCACGTCCGGGTCGGTGCGCTTGACCTCGGCGATCAGCCAGTGCCAGAAGTCGAACGGCTTGGTGTGCGGGTTGTCCACCCGGAAGATCCGGATGCCCTCGCCGATCCAGTGCCGTACCACCCGCAGCACCTCGGCCCGGATGCCCTCGGGGTCGTTGTCGAAGTTGATCGGGTAGATGTCCTGGTACTTCTTCGGTGGGTTCTCCGCGTAGGCGATGCTGCCGTCGGCGCGGGTGGTGAACCACTCCGGGTGCTCGGTCACCCAGGGGTGGTCGGGGGCGCACTGCAACGCCAGGTCCATCGCCACCTCCAGGCCCTGCTCGGCGGCGGCGACGACGAAGTCGCGGAAGTCCTCGGGCGTACCCAGGTCGGGGTGGATGGCGTCGTGGCCGCCCTCGGCCGCGCCGATCGCCCACGGCGAGCCGACGTCGTCGGGGCCGGCGGTCAGCGCGTTGTTGCGGCCCTTGCGGTTGACCCGGCCGATCGGGTGGATCGGCGGCAGGTAGAGCACGTCGAAGCCCATCGCCGCGACCCCGGGCAGCCGGTCCAGTGCGGTGACGAAGGTGCCCGAGCGGGCCGGCGCGTCGACGGTGGCCGGGATGGCGCCCTCGGAGCGGGGGAAGAACTCGTACCAGGCGGAGAAGAGCGCCCGGGGGCGGTCCACCCAGAGCAGGTGCGGGGTGCCGGTGGTGACCAGTTCCCGTACCGGATGAGCCCAGAGCAGGTCGGCCAGGTCGAGGGCCGGGGCGACCCGTCGCGCCAGGTCGGCCCGCTCGTCGCCCAGCGCCTTCACCGCCGCCGTGACCCGCCCGGCCGCGTCGGCCGGTACGAGGTCCAGCGCGGCGGTGAGCACCCGGACGCCCTCGGCCAGGTCGTTGGCCAGCTCGGCCGCGCCCTGCCCGGCGGCGACCTTCTTGGTCACCGCGTTGTGCCAGGTGAGGTACGGGTCCTGGAACGCCTCGACGGTGAACGACCACTCGCCGACGGCGTCCGGCCGGATGGTGGCGTGCCAGCGGTCCTGCCCCGGCTCGCCCGGCCGCATCCGGGTGAACGGGCGGGTCACGCCGTCGGGGCCGTGCCAGACCACGTTGCAGCCGAGCGCGTCGTGCCCCTCCCGGTAGGCGCGGGCCGACACCGGCACCAGCTCGTCGACCACCGCCTTGGCCGGGTAGCGACCGCAGGCGACGACGGGGGAGACGTCTTCGATCGGGAACCGTCCGCTCACCCGCCCAACCTACTGTGCGAGATCCCCTCGCGCTCAACCAAGCGTCCCCTTCGCCCCGTCCCGGCGTCGCCGCCCAGGTCCGGACACATGGCGTTGCCGACGGATCACCACGTGTGTATGGTCGGCCGGGTCAATCGACAGATCGCGATCTGGAGGTAGGATGAATCGGCTCAAATCCCGCGCGGCAACCCTCGTGGCAGGCACCGCGATCGCCGGCCTTGTCGCGGCCGTGCTGCCCGGTACCGCCGCCCAGGCCGGCTACTACCAGTACCGCAAGTGCTCCACCGCGGTCTCGCTCTCCTTCTTCGTCGACAGCACCTCGTCGACCACGCGGTGGCCGCACTCGATCGGCTGGAACAACGTCATGTACGCGGCGCAGGAGGCCAACGGTCGCTACCACGTCTCGCTCTGGGACACCTCGGGTGACACCAACGGCTGGGTCAGCACCGCCTGGGTCCGCGCCTGCTGAACCGGCCGCCGTACGGCAAAGGCGGCGACGCCGACCCCGCACCACACCCGACGACGCGGAGGTACCCGTGAGTACGACCAGCAAGCGTGCGCTCGCTCTGTTGACGGCGACCGCCCTGACCAGCCTCGGCACGGCCGTGGCGACCGGCGGTGCCGCCCAGGCCGCCTACTACCAGTACAGCAAGTGCTCCACCGCCGTCAGCCTGTCCGTGTTCGTGGACAGCACCTCCTCGACCACGAAGTGGCCGCACTCGGTCGGTTACAACACCCGCATGTTCGCGGCGCAGGAGGCCAACGGTCGCTACCACGTCTCGCTCTGGGACGCCTCGGGTGACACCAACGGCTGGGTCAGCACCGCCTGGGTCCGGCCCTGCTCGTAGCCTTTCACGCCGCTCGCACCCGTTCGTTCTCGCGGTAGCTCGCCACCGCCGTCGCTGTGCGGCGGCACCCCTGTCGGAGACCCGGATGCCTGTCAGGCCTGAGAATGCCTGACAGGCATACGGGCTTTCCCGGGACCGGCACCGGGGTGACGCGGGGCGCGGCGCTATCGGTCGCCGTAGTGGTACCGGCAGGCGATGATCTCGACGTCGTCCTTGGTGACCCGGTACACCAGCCGGTGTTCCGCATGGCCACCTCCGGGGTGGGTACGGAAAAATGTACCGAACCTCTCCCTATGCGCGTAGCGAGCGGTACAGCTCCAGGGTCTGGGCGGCGATCGCGTCCCAGGAGAAGTGCTCGACGGCCCGCCGCCGGCCGGCGAGGCCGAACGCCTCGGTGCGCTTCGGGTCGGCCAGCAGCTCGTTGATCGCCCGGCCGAGGTCGGCGACGAAGCGGTCCGGGTCCAGCGGGTCGCCACTGCCGTCGCCGGCCTGCTCGATCGGCACCAGCAGCCCGGTCTCGCCGTCGGCGACCACCTCGGGGATGCCGCCGGTGGCCGTCGCCACCACCGCCGTCTCGCAGGCCATCGCCTCCAGGTTGACGATGCCCATCGGCTCGTAGACCGAGGGGCAGACGAAGAGGGTGGCGTGGGTGAGCACCTGGATCACCTCGGGCTTGGGCAGCATCTCGGCCACCCAGACCACTCCGGACCGGTTGGCCCGCAGCTCGGTGACCAGCCCCTGGACCTCGGCGGCGATCTCCGGGGTGTCCGGCGCGCCGGCGAGCAGCACGAGCTGGGTGTCGGCGGGCAGTTCCCGGGCCGCCCGCAGCAGGTACGGCAGACCCTTCTGCCTGGTGATCCGCCCGACGTAGACCACGCTGGGGCGGGCCGGGTCGATGCCGAGCCGGTCCAGCACGTCGGTGCCGGGGTCCGGGGCGTACTGGGCGGTGTCGATGCCGTTGTAGACCACCCGGACCCGGTCGGGGTTCACCGCCGGGTAGGCGGTCAGCACGTCCCGGCGCATCCCCGCGCTGACCGCGACGATCGCGTCGGCGGCCTCCATGGCCGTCCGCTCGCACCAGGACGAGAGCGCGTAGCCGCCGCCGAGCTGCTCGGCCTTCCACGGGCGCAGCGGTTCCAGGCTGTGCGCGGTCACCACGTGCGGCACCCCGTACAGCAGCTTTGCGGTGTGCCCGGCCAGGTTGGCGTACCAGGTGTGGCTGTGCACCACGTCGGTGCCGGCGCACCCGGCGGCCATCGTCAGGTCGACGCCCATGGTGCGCAGCGCCGCGTTCGCGCCACCCAGGGCGGCCGGCTCGGGGTACGCGGTGACACCCGGCTCGTCGCGCGCCGCGCCGAAGCAGTGCACCCGGACGTCGGCGAGCCGGCGCAGCTCCCGGGCCAGGTACTCGACGTGCACCCCGGCCCCGCCGTACACCTCCGGCGGATACTCGCGGGTCAGCAGGTCCACGCGCAGCGGGGCGGAGTCGGTCATGCCCGGCACCCTAGTGCAGATTCCGGCTGCGCACCGGTCGCGGAACTGTGCCCGTACGAGTGGTGAAGTCGCAGCGGTATGGATAGCGTCTGGTCATGGCTGCCAAGGTGCTCGCGATCGTCCTGGCCGGCGGAGAGGGCAAGCGCCTCATGCCGCTCACCGCGGACCGGGCCAAGCCGGCCGTCCCGTTCGGCGGGATGTACCGCATGGTCGATTTCGTCCTGTCCAATCTGGCGAACGCCGGCTTTCTCAAGATCGTCGTGCTGACCCAGTACAAGTCCCACTCCCTGGACCGGCACATCACCAAGACCTGGCGGATGTCGACCCTGCTCGGCAACTACGTCACGCCGGTGCCGGCCCAGCAGCGCCGGGGCCCGTGGTGGTTCGCCGGTTCCGCCGACGCCATCTACCAGAGCTTCAACCTGATCAACGACGAGCAGCCGGACCACGTGATCGTCTTCGGCGCCGACCACATCTACCGGATGGATCCCCGGCAGATGGTCGACGACCACATCGCCTCCGGCGCCGCGGTGACCGTCGCCGGCATCCGCCAGCCGCTGTCGATGGCCGACCAGTTCGGCGTGATCGAGGTCGGCCCGGACGGCAAACGGATCAGGTCGTTCCGGGAGAAGCCCACCGACGCCGTCGGCCTGCCCGACGCCCCCGACCAGATCTATGCCTCGATGGGCAACTACGTCTTCTCCACCCGGGCGCTCTGCGAGGTCGTCGAGCGGGACGCGGCCGACAAGACCAGCAAGCACGACATGGGCGGCAGCATCATCCCGATGCTGGTCGAGCGGGGCGAGGCCAACGTCTACGACTTCAAGGACAACGAGGTGCCCGGCAGCACCGACCGGGACCGGGGCTACTGGCGGGACGTGGGGACGCTCGACTCCTTCTACGACGCGCACATGGATCTGATCAACGTGCACCCGGTGTTCAACCTCTACAACTTCGACTGGCCCATCTACACCGACCAGCCGCCGTACCCGCCGGCGAAGTTCGTCCACCAGTGGGGCGAGCGGGTCGGCCGGGCGGTCGGCTCGATGATCTCGCCCGGCGCGGTGATCTCCGGCTCGCTGGTGGAGAACTCGGTGGTCTCGCCCAAGGTCAAGGTGCACTCCTGGGCGCAGGTCGACGGCGCGGTGCTGATGGAGGGCGTCGAGGTGGGCCGGCACGCGGTGGTCCGCCGGGCCATCCTCGACAAGAACGTCTTCGTGCCCGAGGGCGCCGAGATCGGGGTCGACCTGGAGAAGGACAGGCAGCGCTACACGGTCTCCGACAACGGCGTCGTCGTCATCGGCAAGGGGCAGCGCGTCGAGCCCTGAGCCCGGGTGTGTGACCCGGCCGCCGCCGGGAAGACGACACACCCGCCCCGTACCACCCGAGGAGGTTTCCGCAGTGGCCCACCCCCGTGCCGGACAGCCCGCCGAGCCCGCCGACCTGGTCGACGTGCCCCGGCTGGTGACCGCCTACTACGCCGAGCACCCGGACCCGGACGACCCGGCGCAGCAGGTCTCCTTCGGCACCTCCGGCCACCGGGGGTCCAGCCTGCGCAACGCCTTCAACTCCGACCACATCCTCGCCGTCACCCAGGCGCTCTGCGACTACCGCCGCAGCCAGGGCCTGACCGGGCCGCTGTTCCTGGCCCGGGACACCCACGCGCTGTCCGCCCCCGCCGAGGCCGACGCGCTGGAGGTGCTCGCCGCCAACGACGTCACGGTGCTGCGGGACAGCCGCGACGGCTACACCCCCACCCCGGCGCTGTCGCACGCCGTGCTCACCCACAACCGGGGACGCACCGACGGGCTCGCCGACGGCATCGTGATCACCCCGTCGCACAACCCGCCCGACGACGGCGGCTTCAAGTACAACCCCACCAACGGCGGGCCCGCCGACACCGACGTGACGCGGTGGATCCAGGACCGGGCGAACGCGATCCTGGCCGCCGGGCTCAAGGAGGTCAGACGCATCCCGTACGCGCGGGCGCGCGCCGCCGACACCACCGGCACGTACGACTTCCTCGCCGGCTACGTCGACGACCTGCCGTCGGTGCTCGACATCGACGCGATCCGCGACGCCGGGGTGCGGATCGGGGCCGACCCGCTCGGCGGGGCCAGCGTCGCCTACTGGGGCGAGATCGCGCAGCGGCACCGGCTCGACCTCACCGTGATCAACCCGTTGGTCGACCCGACCTGGCGGTTCATGACCCTCGACGGGGACGGCAAGATCCGGATGGACTGCTCGTCGCCCAACGCGATGGCGTCGCTGATCGCCGCCCGGGACCGGTTCCAGGTCTCCACCGGCAACGACGCCGACGCCGACCGGCACGGCATCGTCACCCCCGACGGGGGCCTGATGAACCCCAACCACTACCTGGCGGTGGCGATCGGCCACCTGTTCCGTACCCGGTCGCAGTGGGGCCCGGCGGCGGCCGTCGGCAAGACCCTGGTCTCCTCCTCGATGATCGACCGGATCGCCACCGACCTGGGCCGGCCGCTGCTGGAGGTGCCTGTCGGCTTCAAGTGGTTCGTCCCCGGGCTGCTCGACGGCACGGTCGGCTTCGGGGGCGAGGAGAGCGCCGGGGCGTCCTTCCTGCGCCGCGACGGCAGCACCTGGACCACCGACAAGGACGGCATTCTGCTCTGCCTGCTCGCCGCCGAGATCATCGCGACGACCGGTCGGACCCCGAGCGAGCACTACGCCGCGCTGACCGACCGCTTCGGTGCGCCCGCGTACGCCCGGATCGACGCCCCGGCCACCCGGGAGCAGAAGGCCGTGCTCGGCAGGCTCTCCCCGGAGCAGGTCGGCGCCGAGGAGTTGGCCGGCGAGCGGATCACCGCGACGCTGACCGAGGCGCCCGGCAACGGCGCGAAGATCGGCGGGTTGAAGGTGACCACCGAGTCGGGCTGGTTCGCCGCCCGGCCGTCCGGCACCGAGGACGTCTACAAGATCTACGCCGAGTCGTTCCAGGGGCCGGAGCACCTGAAGCGGATCCAGCAGGAGGCCAAGTCCCTGGTCGACGAGGTGCTGTCGACGTCGTGAGTACCACCTGTGTCCCGTCCGGCCGTCCACGGGTGACCGGGCGGGACACCCGGGCCGCCGGGCAGGCTGCCGTTCGCAGCGGACGTGGTCGACGGAGAGCGAGCGGGGCCGGCCGGTGGCGGGAGCACTACCTACCGTCCGCGCCCCGGCAGTACGTCTCCAGCGCCTACCTGATCGGGTCCGCCGCGACTCGTCCCGCACTCTCGCCCTGACGGCTGCCGGCTCGGTAATGGCTAGATTTCCACCTTCTAGGTTATCTGGCACGGAGAATGCCATTTGAGCGTTTCTCTGACTGTTTCCGGTCGTTGCCCGAGAGGAGACCGCCGGCCCTGCTCGCGGGGTGCCGTGGTGTCCGCGAGACGAGTGGGCAACGAAACGGGGTGTACCAACAGTGACTTCTTCCATCACCGGTCGCCGGGTGTTGATCAGCGGCGGCACCGGATCCTTCGGTCGGACCATGGTGCGGCGACTGCTCGCCCAGGATGTCGCCGAGGTCCGGGTGCTCAGCCGCGACGAGGCCAAGCAGGACGCGATGCGCCGCCAACTTGCCGACGACCGGGTCCGCTACTACGTCGGCGACGTCCGTGACCGGGACACGGTCCTGCTCGCCAGCCGGGGCGTGGACCACGTCTTCCACGCCGCCGCGCTCAAGCAGGTGCCCTCCTGTGAGTTCTTCCCGTTGGAGGCGATCCGCACGAACGTGCTGGGCAGCGCCAACGTGCTGGAGGCGGCGGACCGCAACGAGGTCGGCTCGGTGGTCGTGCTCAGCACCGACAAGGCGGTCCACCCGGTCAACGCGATGGGGATGAGCAAGGCCCTGATGGAAAAGGTGGTCCAGGCCTACGCCCGCAACAACCCCGGCAGCGGCACCGTCGTCTCCTGCGTCCGCTACGGCAACGTGATGTACTCCCGGGGTTCGGTCATCCCGCTCTTCATCGAGCAGATCAAGGCCGGGCGCGCACCCACGGTGACCGACGCCGGAATGACCCGGTTCCTGATGTCGCTGGGCGAGTCGGTCGAGCTGGTGGAGCACGCCTTCGCGTACGCGCGCTCCGGTGACGTCTTCGTCCGCAAGGCGACCGCCTGCACCATCGGCGACCTCGCCACGGCCATCTGCCAGCTCTTCGACGTGCCGGCCAAGGTGGACGTCATCGGCGTACGACACGGCGAGAAGCAGGACGAGACACTGGCCAGCCGGGAGGAGCTGAGCCGGGCGCAGGACTTCGGCGAGTTCTTCCGGGTGCCGATGGACGCCCGTGACCTCAACTACGCGCTCTACGTGTCGGAGGGGGATCTCCGGCCCGACCCGACCGCCGACTTCACCTCCGCCAACGCGCCCCGGCTGACCGTGCCGGAGATCGTCGAGCTGCTGCGGACGCTGCCCGAGGTGCGGGCCGAACTCGCCCTGCGTGACCCGGTTCTGGCGTGCTGAGGATCGCGCTCACCGGCGGCGACGGATTCCTCGGCTGGCACGTCCGGGTGCTCACGCGGGCCCTCGGCTGGCCGGCGCCGGTGCTGGTCGACCGGGCCGACCTGACCGACCCGGCGGCGGTCGCCGCCCGGATCAGCGGGGTGGACCGGGTGCTGCACCTGGCCGGCGTCAACCGGGGCGACCCCGCAGAGGTAGCCGCCGGCAATGTCTGGCTCGCCGCACAGCTCGCCGAGGGGGTACGCCGTGCCGCCGTGCCGCCGGCCTCCATCAGCTACGCGAATTCCATCCAGGCCGGCAACGGCACCCCGTACGGGGACGCCAAGGCCGCCGCGGCGACGCTGCTCGCCGAGGCCGGCCCGCCCCTTGACGACCTGCGGCTGCCCAACCTGTTCGGCGAGCACGGACGGCCCTGGTACAACTCCGCCGTCGCCACCTTCTGCCGGGAACTGGCCGAGGGCGGTGCCCCCCGGGTGGACGCCGACCGGGAACTGGGGTTGGCGCACGTCACCGACGCCGCCGCCGCCCTGCTCGGGATACCTGCCGGCGGCTCGTGGGATCCCGCGATGCCGCTGCTGCGCGTGGGCGTACGGGAACTCGCCGACCGGCTGACCACGATCGCCACCACCTACCGGGGTGGTGACCTGCCGTCACTGGTGGAGCGGCACGACGTACGGCTGTTCAACACCTACCGGTCGCACTGCTTCCCCGCGCACTACCCGATCGCCCTGCCGCGTCGGGCCGATGCGCGCGGTGAACTGGTCGAGACCGTCCGGGTGCACGGCGGCGGGGGGCAGACCTTCTGTTCCACCACCCGGCCCGGGGTGACCCGGGGGGAACACTTCCACCTGGCCAAGGTGGAGCGGTTCGTGGTGCTGCGGGGCACCGCGGAGATCAGCCTGCGCCGGATCGGCACCGACGAGGTACGGCGCATCCCGGTCTCCGGCGATGCACCGGCCCTTGTCGACATGCCCACCATGTGGGCGCACAAGCTGGTCAACACCGGCCCCGACGAGCTGGTCACCCTCTTCTGGACCAACGAGTTGTACGACCCGGCACGTCCCGACACCTGGCCTGAGCCGGTGGACCGGACCGCGCCGCAGCCCCGGGCGGTGGTGGGGTGAGGATCGGCCTGGTCAGTCAGTGGTATCCCCCCGAAGGGGTCTTCATCCCGGGGAACCTGGCGACCGGGCTGGCCAGCCGGGGCCATGACGTGCGGGTGTTGACCACGTTCCCGAGCTATCCGCTCGGGCGGCTCTACCCGGGGTGGCGGCAGCGTCTCCGGCAGCAGGAGAACGGTGGCGGGGTGGTGGTGCGTCGGGTGCCGTCGTACCCCAGTCACGACAGGTCCGTCGCCCGCCGGGCGTTGAGCTACGCCTCCTTCGGCGTCAGCAGCGTCGTCGGTGGCGCCGGCTGGCTGCGTGACGTCGACGTCACCTACGTCTACCACCCGCCACCGACCAGCGCGGCCGTGGCGGCACTGCTGCGGCGTGTCAGGCGTACCCCGGTCGTGTTGCACGTACAGGATCTGTGGCCCGAGTCGGTGCTGCAGTCGGGCATGGCACCCACCGGTCGGTCCGCCCGTCGCTTCGCCCACCACCTCGACGCGCTGATGCGCGTGACCTACCGGCTGGCCAGCACCGTCGTGGTCATCTCGCCCACCATGGCCGACCTGCTGGTCAGGCGGGGCGTGGACCCGGACCGGATCCGGGTGGTCTGGAACTGGACCGACGACCTGTTCCGGCCGGTGCCGGCGACGGCCGAGGCGCGGGCGGCGCTCGGCCACCGGGGACGCTGCACCGTCATGTTCGCCGGCAACCTCGGACTCCTCCAGGGCATCGAGACCGCGATCCGGGCCGCCGCCGCGGTCCGGGACCTCGTCGACCTGGTGCTGCTCGGATCGGGGGCGGGGGAGCAGGCCGCCCGGCGGCTCGCTACCGACCTGGGCACCGACAACGTCCGGTTCCTCGGCCGGCGTCCCGCGCAGGAGATGGCCGCCCTGTACGCCGCAGCCGACTGGCAGTTGGTCTGCCTGCGCGACCTGCCGGCGTTGGCCGGCAGTGTCCCGTCCAAGCTTCAGGCCGCGCTGGCCTGCGGCGTACCCGTGATCGCCTCCGCCGGCGGGGACACCGCGGCGCTGGTCGCCTCGACCGGCGTCGGCCTGGTCGCCGCGCCGGACGACCCGGTCGCGCTCGCCGCGCGGTTCGCCGAGGCCGCCGCCACGCCACCGGCCCAGCGGGCGTGGATGGGCGGCTGCGCCCGACGGACCTACCAGGAGCGCATGTCGCTGCCGGTGGGCCTGGACCAGTTCGAGGACATCCTGACCAAGGCGACACAGCAGAAAGGACCGGCATGACCCGGATCATGACCGTGGTGGGCACCCGGCCGGAGATCATCCGGCTGTCCAGGGTGATCTCCCGGCTGGAGCAGACCGTCGAGCATGTCCTGGTGCACACCGGCCAGAACTGGGACGCCACCCTCTCCGACGTCTTCTTCAAGGAGTTGCGGCTGCGCGATCCCGACCGTTTCCTGCGGGTCGACACCGCGTCGTTGGGCAGGGTGCTCGGCGGCGTCCTGGTCGGGATGGAGGAGGTGCTCGCCGAGGCGCGACCGGACGCGCTGCTCGTCCTCGGCGACACCAACAGCTGCATCGCCGCGCTGATGGCCCGCCGGATGCGGGTGCCGGTCTACCACATGGAGGCCGGCAACCGGTGCTTCGACCTCAACGTGCCGGAGGAGACCAACCGGCGGCTGGTCGACCACGTCGCCGACTTCAACCTGGTCTACACCGAGCACGCCCGGCGCAACCTGCTCGCCGAGGGACTGCATCCCCGGCGCATCCTGCTCACCGGCTCACCGATGCGCGAGGTGCTGGAACACCACCGCGAGGACATCGAGGCGTCGGCGATCCTGCGTCAGCTCGACCTGGCCCCGGGACGCTACTTCATGGTCAGCGCCCACCGGGAGGAGAACGTGGACGACCCGGCACGGCTGCGCCGGCTGCTCGACTGCCTGGTGGCGGTCCGCGACCGGTGGGGTCACCCGGTGCTGGTCTCCACCCACCCCCGGACCCGCAAGCGGATCGAGGCGGTCGCCCCGGACGCGGCCACCCTCGACCGGATCGCCTTCCACGAGCCGTTCGGCCTTTTCGACTACGTGCACCTGCAGACGCGGGCGTACTGCACGCTGTCGGACAGCGGCACGATCAGCGAGGAGGCCGCCGTCCTCGGGTTCCCCGCCGTCACCCTGCGCGAGTCGATCGAGCGGCCGGAGGCCCTGGACGCCGGTGGGATCATCATGACCGGCCTGGACCCGCAGGGCGTGGTCGAGGCGATCGAGGTGACTGTGGAACAGGTGGCCCGCGACGGGGTGCCCTGCCCGGTCGACTACCAGGTCCGGGACACCTCGCGCCGGGTGGTCGACTTCATCCTCTCCACCGTCCGCCGGCACCACGACTGGGCCGGTATCCGGCGCTGACCCGGCCGCTCCCGACTGATCTGTGGCTGACTTCCGTAAAGTGTTCATGGCGGCGGAAACGAATATGCTTCGGTGCCCGCCTCGCATTTTCAGCGATTCGTTCCGGCGGTTGTGGTAATGCGCCGGCAATCGGTGGACCGTTTCCGGTCATGCTAACGTCGGCCCGTACCGGGGAATCCTAGTGGGGAAATCGATGAACACGACACGTGTCAGACCCTGCCTGATGCTCGACGCCGACCTGTGCCTGCCGGGACGGACGTCCACTTGCTGACCGGCGGCCCGACGGGCAGCGAGCTGATGAACGCCGGCACGCCCGTCGTCCGCCGTTCCCCCGCGCGTCCCCTCCTCGCCCTGTGCCGGAACTATCCGGTCTCCCTCCTGGTCCTCGCCCCGTACGGCGCGTTCGTCCTGCCGATCGCGGTGTACTACGACAACCCGCAGATCGGCTTCATCCTGCGGTTGCTCGGGTTCGCGCTCTTCGCGACCATCCTGGTGGAGACCGTGATGCTGCGGCGCGGCTCGTTCGCCGAGTTCCAGCGCGGCCTGCGGGCCGAGAACTCCGCCTACCCCAAACTGTTCACCATCGCCCGCATCGTGGCGGTGGTGAGCATGAGCGCCGACATCGCGGGTGCCGCCGCCGGCCGGGGCACGATCGTGACCCAGGTCTACCAGGTGACGACACTGTCGCCGGTCGCCCGGTACACCGCCCTGGTCGCCGGCTGGAGCGTCCTGGCGTTCGCCCTGCTCGCCGCCAGCTACCTCGGCGGTCAGGCCCGGCTGGGCCGCGTGCTGCTCTGGACCTCCGGGCTGGTGCTGGCCAGCCTCGCCCAGGCCTTCCTCACGACGATCTCCGCCTACCTCGTCAACTGCCTGTCGTTCGTGGCCGCCGCCGGCGTGCTGCTCGGTGTCCTGAAGGTGCGCCACGTCGCGTTCGTGGCGGTCGTACTCCTGCTGCTGTGGCCGGCGCTGTTCGCCGAGCGGAACGAGATCCGGCAGCGGCACGGCATCCAGGTCTCCCAGGAGCTGACGGCGGGCGACCGGCTCCGCTTCGACCAGCAGGTGACGGGCGCGGCCCAGTTCGACGTGCCGGTCGACGTCGGTCAGCCAGGGGTGCTCGGGATGCTCCGGTACGGCCTGGTCCCGCGGGTCCTGGACCCGGAGCGGCCCCAGCTGTCGACCGGGCAGCGGATCAACGAGACGTTGGGTGGCAGTTCGACGTCCGTCTACACCTTTCTCACCCTGGGCACGGTGTACTTCCTGGAAGGCCCGTTGGGGGTGTTCCTCTTCTACGGAGCGATGGCGGGGTTGGTGGCACTCCTGCTGCGCTCCCGGCGGTCGCCCGGGCCGGTGCGGCTCTGCCTGCTCTGCATCGTCGTCGGCGGTCCGCTGACCTGGTCGTCGACCTATCCCGACACGGTCATCGGAGCGTCGCAGAAGGTGGTGGCAGCCCTGCCGATCTTCGCTGCGCTCTGGCTGACCCGCGCTCGCCCCGACCCGGACCGCCGTACCAGGACAGAGGCGGGCCTTCCGGTCGGCTCGCCGCACTGACCGGTCCGGCGGGCGGCGACCTCCGGCGGCGCCTGTCGAATTGCGAGCCCGACCTTCGATCGGGTCCCCGGTTCCGGGGACTCGGGTGAATGGCACTCGCATTCATTTTTGCGGTCGCCGCGCATATTCCGGCGGTGGCCCGTGTTTCTCGATCTGTCGCGATCGTGGTCGTGCTAGCGTCGGCCGTCCCGCCGTCGGAGGTGACCAATGCGGAATTCGATGCAGCAGGTGAGAATCAGAAACTCTTTGGAGCGTTTGGCGCTGAGCTATCCGCCCGGGCGTCGGCAGGGGCTACGCCGCGAGATAGACCGCCAGGCGTTCCAGATCGGGCTGGTGCACCGGCTGGCTCCCGGAGGATCGATCGCGGACATCGGTGGGGGCACCGGTCTGTTCTCCGTCGGGTGCGCGGCCGTCGGTATGACGGCGGTCCTCATCGACGACTTCGCCGACCCGGCCAACCGGACATCCGGAGACGAGGCGCTGCACGTGCACCGGACGAACGGCGTCAAGATCGAAACCCGTGACGTGATCACGGACGGTCTCGGGCTCGGCCCCGACTCGATGGACGTCATCACCACGTTCGACAGCATGGAACACTGGCACGCGTCGCCCAAACGGCTCTTCGCCGAGGTGATGACCGCACTGCGTGCCGGCGGATGGTTCCTGCTGGGCGTGCCGAACTGTGTGGCGCTGCGCAAGCGGCTCACCGTACCGCTGGGGCACGGCAAGTGGTCCTCGATGGAGGTCTGGTACGAACAACCGACCTTCCGTGGGCACGTCCGCGAGCCCGACGTCGACGATCTGCGGTACATCGCCCGGGACATGGGTCTCGTCGATGTGCGGATCATGGGCCGGAACTGGCAGGGGTACGGGCATCGACTGGCGGTCGTCCGCACGCTGACCCCGGTGGCCGATCGCCTGCTGACCGCGTTCCCCTCCCTCTGTTCCGACCTCTACCTGCTCGGACGGAAGACCCCATGCTGACCACCGATCCGAACGCGCACGGCCGTGACGCCCTGACGCGGGAAGACGGGCCGGGTGAGCGGGCCACCCTTCCTGTCGACGAACCGGAGCGGCCACGCCGGATCGCACTGCTCACCCACGCGTACCACCTGTCCGGTGGGGTTCCGGCGGTGAGCCGGTGGCTGCGGGACGGTCTACTGGCCACCGGCGGATACACGGTCGACGTCCACGATCTGGCGACGGCACGCGGAGACCACAACAGCAGGCGACTCGGGGCACCCTCGTCATGGCTGCGCCGGAGCCTCGCCACCGCTGGCGGGGAAGGGACTCCGGAATGGCACTGGGGTGCCAACGCGGTGGAGATCGAGTTCATGCGGTACCGCCCGCGACGCGAACTGACCGCCGCCCTGCGCAACTACGACCTGGTACAGGTGGTCTGCGGGTCACCCGCCTGGGCGTGGCCCGCGCTGGGATCGGGCGTGCCGGTGTGCCTACAGGCCGCCACCTTCGTGGCCTGGGAACGAGGCTCGTACCCGTCGAGCGACAGGTGGCCGTTGCGCGGGTGGCGGAGCCTGACCACCCGCTACGTCGGGCGGATGGAGCGCGCCGCACTCCGCGCCGCCGACGCCGTCCTGGTGGAGAACCAGGCCATTTTTCAGCAGGTGCGGGCGCTCGGGCAGCAGCGCGTGCAGCTGGCACCGCCCGGTGTCGACAGCACACTGTTCTCACCCGGTCCCGGTGGCTGGTCGCGGGACGGACACCTCCTGTCGGTCTGCCGGCTCGGTGATCCCCGCAAGGGCCTCGACATGATGGTCCATGCCTACGGCGAACTCGTTCGGCAGCGGCCGGACACGCCACGCCTCGTCCTGGCCGGTAGCGGAGAACTGCCGGCGTCGGTCATCGCGCTGATCGCCGCCGATGGGCTCGGTGAGCGGGTCACCGTCCGCCCGGACGTGTCGGCGCACGATCTGATCGAGCTCTACCGGGGGGCCTCGGTCTTCCTGCAGACCTCGCACGAGGAGGGCCTGGGTATCGCGGCGTTGGAGGCCATGGCCTGCGGCCTGCCCGTGGTGGCCACCGCTACCCACGGCGCGAGAGAGTGCGTGGAGCCCGGCGTCACGGGCTGGTTGCTTCCGCTGGACAGCCGGGAGGCGCTCTCCCGGGCCTTCGCCGAGCGGGTGTCCCACCTGCTCGGCGGCGAAGGTGCGGCGGCAGGCGCGGCGGGTCGGCAGCGCTGCCTCGAACGCTTCTCCCGCCAGGCCGCGCTGCGTCACTTCCTGGACACCTACGACGTGCTGCTCAACCGTCCACTCCGGTCTTCCCCTGACCGGCGATCAACCCGCTGAGACGGTCACCGCTCCGAACCAGACGAGGAAGAGGGGGTCTGATGGCCGGTACGATCGGCCTCGTCTGCATGGGCGAGGCGGGCAACCTGGGTGACGACCTGATAATGGTGGCGGCTGCACAGTCCATCGCCGCCGGACGGGGCGACGCGGAGGTCCGTCACCTCAGTTTCGGTAGGCCGGTGGACTGGGCGGGCATCTCGTCACTGCTGGCGCAGCCGCTCCGGCCCGTGCCCGTCAGGCCCGGACGTGACCTGCCGGGCTCACGCCGGAACGAACTGCTGTTCGCCGACTGCGACGCCGTCGTCTTCGGCGGCGGAGGCCTGTTGCAGACCAGTCACCATCCGCACAATCCGCTGCTGTGGCTGGGCATGTTGCCACGCGCGGTTCCGCTCGTGCCGGTGCTCGGGGTGGGGCTCGGTGTCGGTCCACTCTCCGCCGACTGGGAGCGCCGGCTCCGCCGGTGGGGTAGCCCTTTCGACGCCTGCTGGCTGAGGGACGGCGACTCGGTGGCCTTCTCCGAACGTCGGCTGGGCTGGGCGGTCGGTAGATGTCACGACTTCGTCGATCGGCAGTTCCTCGACCAGTTCGGTGTGGGAGGGGCACCATGCCCCCGTGCTGGCCGGCGGGTGCTCGGCGTGGCCCTGCGCTGGTGGCCCAGTCTGGACGCCCGCCGCCTGGCAGAGCACATCGACCGGGTGGCGACGCGACACGGCGTGGACATGGTGCACTTCTTCGTGCTCGAGGCGACGCCCGGTGGCCCGGATGTCGAGTTCAGCCAGAGCGTCCGACACCAGCTGGCCACCCCGGGAACCGAACTGACTGCCTACCGGGGGCAGGACATTCTCGCCTTTCTGCGGGGCATGGTGGGATGCACCGCGGCGGTCTCCATGAAGCTGCACTCGAACGCCGTCTGGGCGGCCCTCGGCATTCCACTGCATCCGATCTCCTACGCGCCGAAGACCGCCGCCTTCTTCGGCCGACCCTACCGGGGGCTGGAGGTCATCGACGAGGTCGTGTCGCCGGTGGGTGACGATCCGGCCGTACCACGGGCGGCCGAGGTGGTCGCCGACTGGTTGCGCGGGGGGCCGCCGGTGGAGGGGGACCGGCGGGCGGCGCTGCGGCTGTCACACCGACTGCGTCTGCAGGCGGCGAGTACCGCGATCAACATCGGCCGCCGGGTCGGCCGCCAGCTACGGACGCAACCCTCAGGTGCGGGTGCCGCAGCGTTCCGCGAGTCGGCGGCGGTCGACGGACGGGCTGGCGGGTGACCTGGGCCGGCAGTCCGGCAACCCGCGGCCAGCGCCTGTTCCGGCGGCTGGTCCGGGGGCGGGCACCCGGCGCGCTGGCGGTGACGGCCCTGTCGAGCGGTGGGAACCTGCTGCTGGCGGTGACGGTGGCCCGCACCGAGTCGATCGCCGGCGTCGGCCGCTTCGCGCTGGCGTTCTCGTTCTATGTCGTGGTGTCGGGTCTGGCCCGCGCCGTGGTCACCGACACGGTGCTGGCGATCCGGGCCGACTCCGTGGTGCTGCGCGACGGCGGGGGCCGGGCGGTGGCTGTCGGTGCCGGCGCCGGGCTTGCCGTGCTGATGACCGGCGTACTCACCGGGTCCCCCTACCTCATGACCGTCGGACTGGCGCTGCCCGGCCTCGTCCTCTACGACTACACCAAGGCGCTCGCGATCGGCATCGGCTCACCGCGACGTGCCGCCGTCCAGGAGACCGTCTGGGGGCTCGTCACTGCGGCGGTGGCGCTGCTCGGCCTGGCGGGCCTGCTGCCCGCGCCACTGGTGTTCAGCGTCTGGGCCGGCACCGGCGCGCTGCTGGGTCACCTCACCGCCCGCCGGCGGGGCTACCGTGGACGTCCCCGCTGGGGGCTCGATCGCGCCGGGTCGCGGCTCGCGGTGACCTTCGGTGTGCAGTACGTCGTCACCACCGGCTCCGCCCAACTCGCCGTCACCGCGCTCGCCTTCACCGCCGGCAGCGCGGTTGTCGGTGCCATCAGTGCCGGACGGACGGTCTTCGGGCCGGTGAACCTGCTACTGGGCGCGGCGACCTCACTCATGATCCCCTACCTCGGACGCTACCGGGACGAGCCGGGACCGGTTCGGCTGCGGGCGGCCGTACGCCTGACGGCCCTGGTGACCGGAGTCGCCGCACCTGTGGCGTTGGCTGTCCCCGCGCTGCCGGACCGGTGGGGAACCACCGCGCTCGGTGCGAACTGGGTCGCCGCCCGGCCCCTGCTGCTCGCGTTGGCGGTGGAGTACCTGTTGGTGGTGGTGGCGACCGTGGGATTCGCCGGTCATCGGGTGGAGCAGGCCGGCGGCCGCGCCCTGCGGATCGGCGCGGTCCTCGGCACGGTTCGGATTCCGTCGATCGTCGTCGGTGCAGGGCTTTTCGGGGCCGGCGGGGCGGTCGTCGCCATGGCGGCCGTCGCGCTCTGCAGCGCACTCACCTGGTGGCGCAGCTACAGCCTGATCCTGCGCCGACCGCGGGTCGCTCACCGGCAGGTCGCGCAGCCGGCCGTGGGTGGGGAGGTCGAGGCCGCCTCGGCCCAGGGGGCGGGAGAACGGACGGTCCAGGTGGTCGGCGGCGGTACTGGGCGGGAGTTGGGGAAGCGGCACGAAGAACGGGCGGGTCTCCACGCCCGGCCGGGCACGTAACCGTCTCGCCGTCGTGGCGTTGAGAGGGTGCGCGTGGCGGCCGGCGAGTTCGAAGGGTGGCGGAGAGCCCGATGGGAAGTCATCTGCGGGGCGGGGTCGATCCGGTGGTCTCCGAACGGCGACCACCGGGAGCGCGGCCCTGGCCCCGGCCCCGACCCCGACCCCGTGTCTTCCGCGTGCTCATGACCTCCGGGTGCTTCGAGCCGGGGTTCCGTGGAGGCGGTCCGGTCCGGTCGGTCGCCACGATCCTGGACGCGACGTCGTCGTCGGTCCTGCCGACTCTCGTCACCCGCGACCGGGACTTGGGCGCGCGGGAGCCGTACCCGGGCCTGTCCGGCCGCTGGGCGGACCGCGGTCGGGCCCGGATCTTCTATCTCGACCTGCGCCGGCCGCGCCACTGGGTGCGGCTGTGGCGCGACGTGCGTCCCGGAACCTTCGACCTGCTGTACCTGAACGGGATGTGGTCCTCGATATCCGTCGTCGCCCTGTTGGCCGTGCGGGCACGGCTGGTGCGGGTCCCCCGGATTCTGATCGCCCCGCGCGGCGAGTGCTCCAGCGGGGCGCTGTCGGTGAAGGCGCGGAAGAAGCAGTTCTTTCTTTCCGTGTGGCGGCATGTCCTTCGCCGGGTCGACCCGGAGTGGCACGCCACGAGCGCCGGCGAGGCGGCCGACATCGTCACACTCTTCCCCTGGGCACGGGTCCGCCTGAACAGCGGGCCGTCCACGCTGCCTGCGCAGCCCATCGCGCCGCCGGTGACCACCACGGCGGGTCCGGCGCGACTGGTCTTCATCGGTCGGATCGCTGCGATCAAGAATCTGCTGTTGGTGCTCACCGCTCTCGGCCGCGTCCGGGCGGAGGTGGTGTTCGACATCTACGGCCCGGTGGAGGATCACGGCTACTGGGAACAGTGCCGGGAGGCTCTCCGCCGGCTCCCCTCGACCGTGCGTGCCACGTACCGTGGCGAGCTGCGACCGGAGGCCGTCCGCGAGACGTTCCACGAGTACGACGCCTTTCTCTTCCCGACACTGGGGGAGAACTTCGGCCATGTGGTGGCGGAGAGCCTGTCCGCGTCCTGTCCGGTGATCTGTTCCGCGGAGACGCCGTGGTCGTCGGTGCTCGAAGCGGGAGGAGGCGTGGTGCTCACCGACCCCTCGGCCGAGGAGTTGGGGGGACACGTCGAACGGATCGCCGCGATGTCACCCGAGCAGCGCCGGACCGCCCGCCTCGCGGCTGCGGCGGCCTACCGCACCTGGCGTGCCGGGGCGACGCAGCCGACCATCCTCGACGAGATCCTGTTGGCCGACGCCGCCAGGTGAGGCGGCCCCGGCCCCGATCTCACCGAAGGCTGCCGGAGGACGTCGTCTCCGGGAGGGCCGACTCGACGGTGCCGGCCGGGAAGCTGCGCAGCCAACCGTCGAGAGCCACCACCGTCCACGCCTTCGACCAGATCGAGCGACCGTCCCGCCAGTCGGCGAGCAGACCGTCGACCGCCTCGGGGCGCAGCAGCGACCGGACCGGCGCGTCCGCCGACATGGCCGACCGTACGCTGGCGGCCAGCGGTCCGGTCCGCATCCACCTGTCCATCGGCAGGGTGAAGCCCTTCTTGGCCTGACCCGCGATCCGCCGCAGCTCCGGGTCGTCGAGGGCAGCGGCGAAGCCGCGCTTGCCGACGCCGCGCTCCGGAGCCACCGCCAGCGCCTGTCGCGCGAAGGGGACGTCCACGTACGGCACCCGCAGCTCCACCGAGGACGCCATCGAGAAGGCGTCCGCATCCGGCAGCAACACGCGGCCGAGGTAGTGCTGTATCTCGTGCCGGGAGAGCGCCAGGGCCGACGCGTCCGGCCGACCGCCCTGCCGGGGCAACGGCGGTGGCACGGTCACGCCCAGCGTCGCCAGCTGCCGGTCCGACAGCACCCGCCGGAACAGCTCGCCCATCCCTGCGGCGTCGCGGGGGCCGTCGGCACCGAGCAGGAGGGCCAACTTCTCGTTCCTGGCAGCGCAGGCACGGACCACCGCGCGCCGCATCGGTAGCCGATCGGTGATCCGCAACAGGGGCAGCCGGCGGAGCGCGCGGAAGGATCCGTAGCCGGCGAGCATCTCGTCCCCACCGAGGCCGGAGAGGGCCACCTTCAGGCCCAGACCGGCGATCGCCCGGCTCACCAGGAAGGTGTTCAGTCCGTCGATCGACGGGCGTTGCATGGCCGAGAAGTACTCGGCCACCGTCTGCTCGTCGGGGCCTCGTGCCACGACCTCGTGTCGGTGGCCGTACCTGGTGGCCACCCGCCGGGCGCCCGCCTGCTCACCCATCAGACCGCTCGGGTCCACGGTCACGCAGACCAGCTCGGCGGCGATCTCCCGCCCGGCCCAGGCGACCGCCGCCGAGTCCAGGCCCGCTGAGAGCAGTAGTGCCACCGGCACGTCGCTGGTCAGATGCAGTGACACGGAACGGAGGAACTCGGCTCGCATGTCGGCGGGCGTGGCATCGGGAAGGTCCCCGAGGAATTCGTCGTGCAGCGGGCCGGTCCGGCAGCCCAGGGTGGAATCCCACCGTATCCAGGCGTTCGCGGGCACCGCCGCGATGCCCGCGTACGGTGACTCGTCCCGGTCGACCGCGCCGAACATCAGGTACTGCCGGATGGCCGGGGTGCTGAGTCGTAGCCGGGGGTGCAGGCCCGCCAGGGGACGGCATTCGGAGGCGAAGGCCAGGGCGCCGTCGTCGGTCCTGGTCCAGTAGAGCGGTTTGACGCCGAAGGGATCGCGGGCGAGGGTGAGGCTGTCGTCCCTGCCGTCCTCGACGGCGATTGCGAACATCCCTCTGAGCTGGCGGAACATGTCGGTGCCCAGCAGGGCCCACAGGTCCGGCAGGATTGCCCCGTCGCAGCGGCCGACGTGCGTGAGCCGGTACCGGCGGCGCAGCTCCCCGTGGTTGTAGATCTCGCCGTTGAACACCACCCGGATCTGCCCGTCACGGCTGACGAACGGTTGACGGCCGGCGTCAGTCAGATCGACGACTGCCAGGCGGGTCTGTCCGAGCGCGACGGTGGCACCGGCCCAACGGTCCGCCGCGTCCGGGCCACGGTGCCGCTGCCTGTCGTTGAGCCAGGAAACCAGACGGAGGTCCGGTTCGACGATTCCCGTCGGGCGGACCACTCCGCAGATGCCACACATGTCTTCCGGTCCTTCCGCCGGGCCTGTCGGGCCAGGGACCAGCCTAGGGGAATTAGTACCTTGTAAGCAGTTGAAGCTTTTTATGGTGAAACATCGCGCTGTACCCGGGTGTGGGGGCGAAAGCTGCCGCTGTCCTGGCAGCCGGGGTTCGTCGCCCCGCGCCCGGCCGGCAGCGGCACCCGGTCCGACCCCGGGCGCGGCACCCCGGTCTGACGCCGAACCGGGCCGTCGCAGCGGTGCGCGGCCACGGTCGGCGGGCGTCCGGGCGAAGCTCAGCGGTGCGAGTCGAGGAAGGACTCGACGGCCGTGACGAGCCGGCCGGTCTCCTCGCCGTCCAGCCGGGAACCACTGGGCAGCGAGATGCTCGTGGCGAAGAGTCGATCGGCGGCCCCGGTGAGAACCGTGGTGCGACCGCGATGGACCGGCTGCCGGTGCATCGGCTTGTACATCGGGCGGGTCTCGATGTTGTACCGGGCGAGATGGGCGCCGAGGTCGGCCGTCTGCCAGCCGGCCACGGCCGGGTCCACCACCAGCGAGGTCAGCCAGCAGTTGGATCCCGTCTCCCCGTCACCGAGGATGCGGGTGCCCGGCACCGCGGAGAAGAGCTTCGCGTACCGCTCCCGCAGGGAACGGCGTCGTTCGATCATCGCGTCCAGCCGCCGGAGCTGAGCCCGGCCGAGGGCGGCCAGCAGGTTGCTCAGTCGGTAGTTGTAACCGATCTCGCGGTGCTCGTAGTGCGGCACCGGCTCCCGGGCCTGGGTGGCGAGGTGGCGTGCCTGGGCGATCACGCCCGGGTCGTGGGAGACCAGCATGCCTCCGCTGGAGGTCGTGAGGATCTTGTTGCCGTTGAACGAGAAGACTCCCACCAGTCCGAAGGAGCCGGCCGACCGTCCCTGGTAGGTGGAGCCGAGCGCCTGTGCCGAGTCCTCGACCAACGGCACCTCGGCGTCCCGGCAGACGGTGACGAGGCGGCCGTAGTCCGCGCAGGCGCCGTTGAGGTCCACCGAAACCACTGCGGCGACCCGCTCACCGGAGCGGCGTAGCCGGACGAGCAGGTCGGGCAGCAGGTCGACGTCGAGGTTGCCCGTGCCAAGCTCGCAGTCCACGAAGACCGGCCGGGCACCTGTGTACAACGCGGCGTTGACGGTGGCCGCGAAGGTCAACGTCGGCACGACGACGACGGAACCGGGGCCTGCGCCGGCGAGGAGCAGGGCGAGGTGCAGCGCTGCGGTGCCCGAGCTGACACCCACCGCGTGCCCTACGCCCACCCGATCCGCCACCTCCTGTTCGAAGGCGTCCAGATCCGGGCCGGCGGGCGCCACCCAGCCCGACCGAACGGCGCGGAGCAGGTACGACTCCTCCAGTGGTCCCACGTCGGGCGGGGAGAGGTGGATTCGGCTGCTCATCGCGGTTGCCTCCGTCGTGAGGATGCGACGCCCGGTCCGGTAACCCAGCGCTCATCTCCCCTAACGCCCGGGTTGCGCATTTTGATGCGCGACAGCCCTGATGGCTCTTCGGCGCCCCGGGTGCGGCGCGGACGTTACCGGTCGGATGCCAGGCCGCCACGATGGCGACGGTGCCGGGCACCGACCGCCGCCGGTCTGGTCGGTCAGGTCAGACTCCTTCGTCGCCGGCAGCGAGCCGCCTGGTCAGCAGGTCACGCAGCGGGACCGATTCGCCGTCCCGCCCACCCCGCCCGACGACCAGCGGCGGCCGGGCCGGCGGCACGTCGACGCCGAACAGTCGGGCGCGCACGCTCGGCGGCACGGTGAGCAGGTAGAACCGGCCGTCGACGTCAACTGCGCGCAGACCGGCCCGGTCCACGTACCAGCCGGTCAGACCGGTCCGGTACCGGCCCTGCCCGTCGTAGCCCTGGGCCGTCAGCCGGGTGGTCCGTAACCCGCGCCGGATCGCCTCGGCGGTGAACCAGGCGACCAGTTCCTCGGCCTGTGTGTGCTCGCTCTCGCGCTGGCGGGCATCGGCAGCAGCGTGCGCCCGTACCGCCCGCTGCTGCCGCTCCCGCCACTGCGCACCACCGTCACCACCCATGCCGCGACGGTACGCGAGCCCTGCCCGCCCCGACCCGGGAGCACGCCCGACGCCGGCGCGGGGGCCGCGCCGGGCGGGTGCCGCCCCACGCCCGGTGGGGCGGGCGGGTAGCGGACCGCCTAGGCCAGCCTCACCGTCAGGCCAGACCGGCCCGGCGCAACGCCTCGGCCATTGCGTCGTTGGTGGGTGCCGGGGCCGAGCCACCCCGCCCCTGCCGCTGCGGCTGCCCACCCCGGGAAGCGCTCCGGTCGCCCCGCTGACCAGCCGATCCACCCGCGCCACGGGCCCCGCCCGAGCCGCCTGGACCACCGGAACCGCCCGAACCGCCCCGTCGTCCGCCAGGCGTGTCGCCGCGCCCGGTCGGGGAGCCACCGCGTTCGCGTCGTTCCCCGCCGGTCGAGGGACGGCCGCCACCCGCCGGCGTCTCGTCGTCCAGGCGAAGGGTGAGCGAGATCCGTTTGCGGGGCACGTCGACGTCGAGCACCTTGACCCGCACCACGTCGCCGGACTTCACCACGTCCCGCGGATCCTTGACGAAGGTGTGCGACATCGCCGAGACGTGCACCAGCCCGTCCTGGTGCACCCCCACGTCGACGAACGCGCCGAACGCGGCCACGTTGGTGACCACCCCCTCCAGCAGCATGCCGGGGGTCAGGTCGCCGATCTTCTCCACCCCCTCGACGAAGGTGGCGGTGCGGAACTCCGGCCGCGGGTCCCGGCCGGGCTTCTCCAACTCGGCGAGGATGTCGGTGACGGTGGGCAGGCCGAAGGTGTCGTCGACGAAGTCGGTGGCCCGCAGCCCACGAAGGATGGCCGACTTCCCGATCAGCGAGCGCAGGTCCTGCCCGGTACTGGCCAGGATGCGGCGGACCACCGGGTACGCCTCCGGGTGCACGCTCGACGAGTCGAGCGGGTCGTCCCCGCCGGGGATGCGCAGGAAGCCGGCGCACTGCTCGAACGCCTTCGGGCCGAGCCGGGCCACCTTCTTCAGCTCGGCGCGGGTGCGGAACGGGCCGTTGGCGTCGCGGTGCAGCACGATGTTCTCCGCGAGACCGGCGCCGATGCCGGAGACCCGGGTCAGCAGGGGGGCGGAGGCGGTGTTGACGTCCACCCCGACGCCGTTGACGCAGTCCTCCACCACCGCGTCGAGCGAGCGGGAGAGCTTCACCTCGGACAGGTCGTGCTGGTACTGGCCGACGCCGATCGAGCGCGGGTCGATCTTGACCAGCTCCGCGAGGGGGTCCTGGAGCCGGCGGGCGATGGAGACCGCGCCGCGCAGC
This sequence comes from Micromonospora cynarisoli, assembly GCF_030518815.1. NCBI lineage: Bacteria > Bacillati > Actinomycetota > Actinomycetes > Micromonosporales > Micromonosporaceae > Micromonospora > Micromonospora cynarisoli. The sequence goes on from NZ_CP130426.1 coordinate 7,021,711, forward strand.
GACACGTCCAGCCCGGGCAGTTCCTGCGAGGCGTACGCGGAGGCCGAGTAGACCGACGCGCCGGCCTCGGAGACCATCACCTTGGTCAGGCCGAGCTGCGGGTGCCTGCTGATCAACTCACCGGCCAGCTTGTCGGTCTCCCGGCTGGCGGTGCCGTTGCCGATCGCGACCAGCTCGACCCGGTGCGCCCCGGCCAGCCGGGCGAGGGTCTCGATCGAGGCGTCCCACTGCCGGCGTGGCTCGTGCGGGTAGATCGTGTCGGTGGCGACCACCTTGCCGGTGGCGTCCACCACAGCCACCTTCACGCCCGTCCGTAGGCCCGGGTCGAGACCCATCGTGGCCCGGCTGCCAGCGGGCGCGGCGAGCAGCAGGTCGCGCAGGTTCGTCGCGAAGACCCGGACCGCCTCCTCCTCGGCCGCCTGCCACAACCGCATCCGCAGGTCGGCACCGAGGTGGATCAGGATCCGGGTCCGCCACGCCCAGCGCACCGTGTCGGCCAGCCACCGGTCGGCGGGCCGGCCCGCGTCGCTGACGCCGAACCGGCCGGCGATGGCCGCCTCGTAGCGGGTCGGGCCGGTGGGCGGGGCGTCCGGGTCCTCCTCGACGTCGGGGGCCATGGTGAGGTCGAGGACACCCTCCTTCTCGCCTCGGAACATCGCCAGGATGCGGTGCGAGGGCAGCTTCGGGTACGGCTCGGCGAAGTCGAAGTAGTCGGCGAACTTCGCGCCGGCGTCCTGCTGCCCGTCGCGTACCCGGGCGACCAGCCGGCCCCGCGACCACATCTGCTCACGCAGGGCGCCGATCAGGTCGGCGTCCTCGGCGAACCGCTCGATCAGGATGGCCCGCGCGCCCTCCAGCGCGGCGGCGGCGTCGGCCACCCCGCGGTCGGCGTCGACGAACCCGGCGGCCGTCTCCTTCGGGTCCCGGGTCGGGTCGCCGAGCAGCGTCTCGGCCAGCGGCTCCAGCCCGGCTTCCCGGGCGATCTGCGCCCGGGTCCGCCGCTTCGGCTTGTACGGCAGGTAGATGTCCTCCAGCCGGGACTTGGAGTCGGCCGCCATGATCTGCGCTTCCAGCGCCTCGTCCAGCTTGCCCTGGCTGCGGATCGACTCCAGCACCGCAGCTCGCCGCTCGTCCAGCTCCCGCAGGTAGCGCAGCCGCTCCTCCAGGGTGCGCAGCTGGGCGTCGTCGAGCAGGCCGGTGGCCTCCTTGCGGTAGCGGGCGATGAACGGCACTGTCGCACCGCCGTCGAGCAGCTCCACGGCCGCCCGCACCTGGCGTTCGGCGACGCCGAGCTCGTCGGCGATCCGCTGATGGACTGACTGGGTCACGATGTTGATCCGCCTTCGTTTCGGGTTCCCTGCTGCATTGTGCCGCCCACCCCCGACGCCCCGCGCCACCCCCGCCGGGACCGTGCCGGCCGTCGCCCGCCCGCCCCGGCCGGCGTACCCCGCCGGGGCCTGCCCGCCGGCGGCCCGGCGCGAGCCGGCGCGTCCGGGCGGCCGGCTGCGCTAGCGTGGCGATCATGGAGCAACCTGCGGACCCGCGCGCCCGTCGCCTCTTCGGCGGCAGCGCCCGAGCCCTCGGCGACCTGGCCGCGAGCCCGTTCCGGGCCGACCGGGACCGGATCGTCGCCTCACCGTTCTTCGCCCGGCTCGGCGGGGTGACCCAGGTGATCAGCCCGGTCGGCTCCGGACTGCTGGTGCACAACCGGCTCACCCACAGTCTCAAGGTCGCCCAGGTGGCCCGCGCGATCGCCGAGCGGCTGACCGCCGACCCGGCCCAGCGGGACCTGGTCGACAAGCTGGGCGGCTGCGACCCGGACGTGGTGGAGGCCGCCGCCCTCGCCCACGATCTCGGCCACCCGCCGTTCGGGCACCTGGGGGAGCGGGTGCTGGACCGGTTGGCCCGGCAACGGCTCGGGCTGGCCGACGGCTTCGAGGGCAACGCCCAGTCGTACCGGATCGTCACCAGCACCGAGATCCGGGGGGCAGCCACCACCGGGCTCGACCTGACCGCCGCCGTGCGGGCGGCGATGCTGAAGTACCCGTGGACCCGGCTGGACCACCCCGACCCGCACCCCCGGCACCTGCGTCCCGCCCCCCGGGGTGCCGCCGCCCCACCTGACGACCCGGACAGCGGCTCGGTGAAGTTCGGCGCGTACAGCACGGAACTCGCCGACCTGCGGCAGGCCCGCGCCCCGTTCGACGGGCGGATCGCGCCGTGGCAGCAGACCGTCGAGGCGTCGGTCATGGACACCGCCGACGACATCGCGTACGCCATCCACGACGTGGAGGACTTCTACCGGGTGGGGGTGCTCCAGCAGGGCACCGTCGCCGCCGAGCTGATGGCCTGGCAGCGCGAGGGCGGACACCTGCGGGCGGTCACCGACGCCGCGCTGGCCGGCGCCGCCCGCCGACCCGGCTCGGCGATCGAGGCGCTGCGCCGGCAACTGCACCGCAAGGACGCCTGGATCGCCGACGACGACGCGTTCGCCGCCGCCGTCGAGCACGTCCGCGAGGAACTGGTGGACGGGCTGCTGGCGCTGCCCTTCGACGGCTCCATCGAGGCGGAGCAGTATGTGGCCCGGTTCTCGGCCCGATGGACGACCCGGCTGGTCGACGCGATCACGGTGACCGCCGCCCCGGACGTGCGCTCCGGCCACGTGCTGCTGGCCCGCGCCCAGTGGCACGAGGTGCAGGTGCTCAAGTTCGTCCACCACCGGTTCGTGCTGGCCCGGCCCGACCTGGCCCTGCACCAGCGGGGCCAGGCCCGGCTGCTGGGCACCCTGGTCGAGTCGCTGTGGGAGTGGCTGCTCGACCCCGAGGAGGAGTCCCGGCTGCCCCGCCGGCTGCCCGACCTGGTGGAGTTGGCCGAGGCGGAGCTGCACCCGCGTACCCCGGACCGGATCGGTCGGGCCCGGGGCCGGGCCATCGTCGACTTCGTCGCGCAGCTCACCGACGGTCAGGCGGTGGCCATGCTGGACGTGCTCTCCGGCCGCTCCGGCGCGCTCTGGACCGACGCCTTCGTGCTCTGACCGGCCGGGTCGGGCCGTCGCACGCGCGGCACCCGTCAGCGGGCCGGCACACCCTTGACCACGGATCCCGCCGGTACGTCGCGCACCACGCAGGCCCCTGCTCCGATCGTCGCCCCGGCACCGATCCGCAGACCGGGCAGGACGACCGCGCCGGCTCCGACCAACGCCCCGGTCTCCAGCCGGCAGTCCCCGGAAACGGCGGCGAGCGGGTGCAGGGAGACGTGGTCGCCCACCATGCAGTCGTGCGCCAGGGTGGCGTTCTGGTTGATGTGCACGTGCTGCCCCACGGTGACGTTGGTGGTGATCCGGGCGCCCGCGAAGACCACGAGTCCTTCGGCGGACACCAGATCGCTCCCGACGGTGGCGTCCGGATGCACCAGGTTCGGGTGGGCCGGGCCGAGCGGGGCGAGCCGGTCGGCGACGCGTCGTCGGATCCGGGGATCACCGATGCCGATCACCAGCTGGGTGCCGGCCGGTAGCCGGCCCAGGATCTCCAGCGTGCCGAGATGCGGGACGCCGAGCGCGCTGACCCGCTTCCGGTTGGCCTCGGAGGGGTCGTCGTCGACGAAGCCGGCGAGTCGCCACGGCGGCCGGTGGGCGGCGTCGTTGACGGCGGCGACGAGGGCGGCGATCTCCCGGCCGTGCCCGCCGCAACCGACGATCACCAGAGCGGTGCTCATGACGTCCGTCCTCCCGGGGCGCCGGTCGGTGTGGACGAGACGTGGCAGGCGACGTCGGACTCCGAGCCGAGGAACTCGTGGGCCGTGGCGCTGCCCGGCGCGGTGATCCCCTCACGGCGGAACACCGTCATCGCCGTCCTGAGCATGATCCGGAGGTCGAGCAGGAGGGTGTGGTTGTCCACGTACCAGACGTCGTACCGGAACTTCTCCTCCCAGGCCAGGCCGTTGCGCCCGTTGACCTGGGCGAGCCCGGTCAACCCGGGGCGGACGAGGTGCCGACGGAACTGCTGCGGGGTGTACCGGGACCGGTACTGGACCGGTAGCGGTCGGGGCCCCACCAGGCTCATGTCGCCGCGCAGCACGTTCCAGAGGCTGGGCAGCTCGTCGAGGCTGGTGTCCCGCAGCCACCGGCCGAGCCGGGTCAGCCGGCCGGCGTCGCTGCCGGGACCGTCCCCGCCACCCACGGACATCGAGCGGAACTTGAGGACGGTGAACGGCTTGCCGTCCCGACCGAGTCGGCTCTGCCGGAACAGCACCGGCCGACCCATCGACACCAGCACGGCCATCGCGACAAGCGCCATCACCGGCCCGGCGACGAGCAGGGCAAGGGCGGTGAGTACGAGGTCGACCAGCCGCTTCAGGACTGGACTCATCGGACCGCCGCCGGACGACCTGGTACGGCCGGACGGGCGGGTGGGCGACCGGTGGCTGCCGGTCGGGTGTCCCCGACGGCGGGTACAGGGCGTGCATCCACGGTTTCCTCCGATCAGGTGCGGAAGGAAGCCTAAGTGGGAGAAGGCGCGTTTCGCCGGAGAATGACCGATGCGGTGACGACCGTCAGGCGACGGCCTGCCACCAGCCGTCAACCGGCGGCGGGTCGTCGACCACCACCCGCTCGCCGGGGCGGGGCACCGTCAGCCGCACACCCCGCGCCTTGGCCTCGGCCCAGAGCCGGTCGACCGGCTCGGACCAGTCGTGCAGGGCCAGGTTGAACGTGGCCCAGTGCACCGGGACGAGCAGGTCGCCGCGCAGGTCGAGGTGGGCGGCGACGGCCTCCTCGGGGAACATGTGGATGCCCGGCCAGGCCCGGTCGTACGCGCCGATCTGCATCAGCGTCACGTCGAACGGCCCGTGCTCCGCGCCGATCTCGGCGTACCCGTCGAAGTAGCCGGAGTCGCCGGTGTAGAAGACCTTCCGGTGCGCCCCGGCGACCACCCACGAACTCCACAACGTGCCGTCGCGGCGCAGCCCCCGGCCGGAGAAGTGCTGGGCGGCGGTCGCGATGATCTCCAGGCCGCCCACCCGGTGCCCCTGCGACCAGTCCAGCTCGATGATCCGGTCGTCGGGCACCCCCCACCGGTCCAGGTGCGCGCCGACGCCCAGCGGCACCAGGAACGGCGCCGACTGCCGGCGGACCAGTTCCCGAACGGTTGCCATGTCGAGGTGGTCGTAGTGGTCGTGGGAGATGAGGATCGCGTCGACGGTGGGCAGCTCGTCGAGGCGTACCGGGGGCTCGTGCAGCCGCTTCGGCCCCACCACGGCCGACGGCGAGCACCTGTCGCTCCACACCGGGTCGATCAGCACCCGGTGCCCCTCGATCTCGACGAGCGTCGAGGCGTGGCCGTACCAGACGACGTTCAGTTCCCGCGCGACGTCGGTGGTCGGGGCGGGGGCGGGCCGCAGCAGCGGGACCGGTGCGGTCGGGCGGCGACGCTGCTGGCCGAAGAGCAGTTCCCGCAGCAGGTTACGGCCGGGATCGCCACCGGGCATGGTGCGGGTGGCGACCCGGTTGTGGAAGGTGCCGTCGCGGAACTGTGCCGACCGGGCGGCCCGTTCCGCACGTGTGCCCGTCAGCCGGCCGCCCAGCGCCGCCGGCACGTCCCGGGCCGTCCAGGCCAGGCCGGCGACCGCCGCCAACCCCGCCACCTGCCACAGCCGCCCGCCGAGCGTCCGTCCGGCCGTGCGTTCCGCTGGTTGCCCCATGTGTCGTCCCCCTCGCCGGTGTCCCGCAGTACACGGTAGTCACCGCCGGCCGCTCCCGCCCACGCCGAGCCACGGTCCGCCGCGCTTCGGGGGCCGGTAGGTCGGCGGGAGACCGCCGAGGAGCGGCCCGACGCCTGGCGGTGGGAGGCCGGGTGGCGGGGCGGACGGCGGGGCCGGTCAGCCGCCGTTGCTGGGTCGCTGCCGGGCCACCCGGTGCCGGGGCGCGTCGGCGGTGCCCCTGAGCTGCGCGGTGGCGTCCAGGAAGAACCGCCCGAGCCGGGCCCGGGCCTGCACCACCGGGTGGGTGGCACCGAAGTTGTCCCGGTCGGCCTGGCCGTCGGCGAAGAGCACGTAGGTCAGCACGGCCGCCCCGGTGGTGTCGAAGACCACACCGGCCTCGTGCCGGGCGTCGACGAACCAGCCCGCCTTGGTGGCCACCCGGGCCCGCTCCGCCGAGGACATGGTGCGCCGGATGCCGTCGGTGAAGGCGACCGGGGAGCGCAGCAGCTTGAGCACGAGGGCGGTCGACGACGGCGACAGCAGCGTGCCGGCGACCAGGGCGCGCAGCAGCGCGTGCGTCTCCCGGGCGGTGCTGGTGCCGAGATAGAACCGGTGGGGGTCGGACAGCGGCTGCACCTGGGTGTTGGGGAAGCCCTTGGCGGCCAGGGTGCGGTTGATCTCGGCGGCCGGGCAGACCAGGCCGCAGAGCCGCGACGCGGTGTCGTCGGAGACGGTGAGGAGGTTGGCCAGCACGTGCCCGACGGTCACCGAACTGGGGTAGGCGGTGTCCAGGACGAAGATGCCGTCGCCGCCGGGCACCACGGTCGAGGCGGCCACCTCGACCCGCTGGTCGAGGGTGAGCAGCCCCCGGTCGATCCGGTCGAGCACCGCGACGGCCACCGCGATCTTGTTGACGCTGTACGCCTCGACCCGCCGGTCGGCGGACTCGGAGACCGCGACCAGCGGGGTGACGCCGTTTTCCAGGCTGAGGTGGACCTGCCAGTTGCCGCCGGTCAGCGACTTCTCCCGCTGGACGGCCGCAGCGATCCGTGGGGCGACGAGTTCGGGGCTCGCCGCGGGGGCGGCGGACCTGCCGGGGCGGCCGGCCGACGCCGGTGTGCCGACGAGCACCGCCCCGGCCGTGACGGCCGTGCCGAGGCCCAGCGCCGTCCTGCGGTTCACCCTGCTGGTCACGTCTCTCCCGTCGACTGGTGGCCCGGAGCTGTCTCCGGGCCACCACTCTAGGTGAGCGGGCCGGCCCGTGGGGGCCGGTCACCGCCGTCGACGCCGGGCCGCCCCATCCGCCGCGCACCGCCGCGCCGGCCGGGTCCGGGGCGACACGACGCCGTCGTGCGGGGCGACGGCGCGCCCGGCGAACTCCCGGGCCGCCGCGCGGCCGACGCCGCTGGTGGCACAGGTGACCACCACCACCCGACTCACGGAGCGAGCACGACCTTGACGCAGCCGTCGGACTTCTTCTGGAAGATCTCGTACGCCTTCGGCGCGTCGACCAGCGGCATCCGGTGGGTCCGCAGGTCCTCCACGCCCAGCGGGTCGTCGTCGCCGGACAGCAGCGGCAGGATCTCGTCGGTCCACCGGCGCACGTGGCACTGGCCCATCCGCAACTGGATGCCCCGGTCGAACATCTCCATCAGCGGCATCGGGTCCACCTCGCCGCCGTACACCCCGGAGATCGAGACGGTGCCGCCGCGCCGGACGGCCTTGAGAGCGGCCTTGAGCACGGTCAGCCGGTCCACACCGGCCTTGTCGATCATTTTCTCGGCCAGCTTGTCCGGCAGTAGCCCGGCGGCGTGCTGGGCCAGCTTGCCGCTGGTCGAGCCGTGCGCCTCCATGCCGACCGCGTCGATCACCGCGTCCGGGCCCCGCCCGTCGACCAGGTCGACCAGCGCGCCGGGCACGTCATCGAGCTGGCTGACGTCGAGTGTCTCGATGCCGTGCCGGCGGGCCATCTCCAGCCGCTCCGGCACCAGGTCCAGCCCGATCACCCGGCCCGCGCCGAGATGCCGGCCGATCCGGGCGCAGAACTGCCCGACCGGGCCGAGCCCGAACACGGCGAGGGTGCCGCCGGGCGGGGTGTCGGCGTACTTCACCGCCTGCCAGGCGGTGGGCAGGATGTCGCTGAGGTACAGGTAGCGCTCGTCGGCCCCGGTCTGCGCAATGGTGATCGGGCCGAACTGGGCCTGCGGGACCCGCAGGTACTCGGCCTGCCCGCCGGGGACGGAGCCGTAGAGCGAGGTGTAGCCGAACAGCGACGCGCCCTTGCCCTCGGCGGTCACCTGGGTCGTCTCGCACTGGGCGAAGAGCTGACGCTCGCACATCCAGCAGTGCCCGCAGGCGATGTTGAACGGGACGACCACCCGGTCGCCGGGCTTGAGCCGGGTCACCCCGGAGCCGACCTCCTCGACGATGCCCATCGGCTCGTGCCCGAGGATGTCGCCGGGCTTCAGGTACGGCCCGAGCACCTCGTACAGGTGCAGGTCGGAGCCGCAGATCGCGGTCGAGGTGATCCGCACGATCGCGTCGGTCGGCGCCTCGATCCGGGGGTCCGGGACCTCGTCCACCCGGACGTCGCGCTTGCCGTGCCAGGTCAGTGCCTTCATGCCTGAGTTCCCCTCTCGGTGCCGTCGACGGGACTGCTACCCCCGTCCAGGCGCTTGAACCGGCGACCCCGGTCCCGCCTGCCCCGGGGCGACCACGGCCCGGGAACGGCGCGACCGCCGCACCCCGGGCGGGGTACGGCGGTCGCGGCGGGCGCAGGCGTTCAGGAACCGGGGGTGTCGCCGCGCTTGGCGGTGGCGGTGAGGTAGTCCCGGTTGAGCCGGCCGATGGTGTTCAGCGGGATGCCCTTGGGGCAGACCGCGGTGCACTCGCCGGCGTTGGTGCAGCCGCCGAAGCCGGCCTCGTCGTGCGCGTCGACCATGCCGATCACCCGGGTGTAGCGCTCCGGCTGGCCCTGCGGCAGCAGCGAGAGCTGGGTGACCTTGGCGGCGGTGAAGAGCATGCCGGAGCCGTTGGGGCAGGCCGCCACGCAGGCCCCGCAGCCGATGCAGGCGGCGGATTCGAAGGCGGCGTCGGCGTTGGCCTTGGCCACCGGTGCGGCGTGCGCCTCGGGGGCGCTGCCGGTCGGGGCGGTGATGTAGCCACCGGCTGCGATGATCTTGTCGAAGGCGCTCCGGTTGACCACCAGGTCCTTGATCACCGGGAAGGCGCGGGCCCGCCACGGTTCGATGTCGATCGTCTCGCCGTCGGAGAACTGCCGCATGTGCAGCTGGCAGGCGGTGGTGCCGCGCTGCGGACCATGCGCGTCCCCGTTGATCATCAGGCCGCACATGCCGCAGATGCCCTCGCGGCAGTCGTGGTCGAACGCGACCGGCTCCTCCCCGGCGAGGATCAGCCGTTCGTTGAGCACGTCGAGCATCTCCAGGAACGACATGTCGGGGGAGACGTCGTCGACCGGGTAGGTCACCATCCGCCCCTTGTCCTGGGGGCCGGACTGACGCCAGATGCGCAGGGTCAGGTTCACTTGTAGCTCCGCTGCGTGGGGTGGACGTACTCGAACTTCAGGTCTTCCTTGTGCAGCACGGCCGGTTCACCGGTGGCGGTGAACTCCCAGGCCGCCACGTAGGCGAACCGGTCGTCGTCGCGCTGCGCCTCACCGTCGGGAGTCTGGTGCTCGGCCCGGAAGTGGCCGCCGCAGGACTCCTCGCGGTGCAGGGCGTCGATGCACATCAGCTCGGCCAGCTCGAAGAAGTCGGCCACCCGGCCGGCCTTCTCCAACGACTGGTTGAGCCCCTCGCCGTCGCCCGGCACCCGGACCCGCTGCCAGAACTGCTCCCGCAACGCCCGGATCTCGTCGATGGCCTTGCGCAGCCCGGCCTCGGAGCGCTCCATGCCGCAGTGCTCCCACATGATCTGGCCCAGCTCCCGGTGGAACGAGTCCACCGTCCGGTCGCCGTTCACGGCCAGCAGCCGGGCGATCCGGTCCTCCACGTCGCGCCGGGCCTGCACCGCCGCCGGGTGGCTGGCGTCGACCTTCTCCAGCGGCCCGGAGGCCAGGTAGTGGGCGATGGTGGCGGGCAGCACGAAGTACCCGTCGGCCAGGCCCTGCATCAGCGCCGACGCGCCGAGCCGGTTCGCGCCGTGGTCGGAGAAGTTCGCCTCGCCGATCACGAACAGGCCCGGGATGGTCGACTGGAGGTCGTAGTCGACCCAGAGCCCGCCCATCGTGTAGTGCACGGCCGGGTAGATCCGCATCGGCACCTGGTACGGGTCCTCGCCGGTGATCCGCTCGTACATCTCGAACAGGTTGCCGTACTTGGCCTCGATGGCCTTGCGGCCGAGTCGTTCGATCGCGTCGGCGAAGTCGAGGTAGACCCCGAGCTTGGTCGGTCCGACGCCCCGGCCCTCGTCGCAGACGTTCTTGGCGGCCCGGGAGGCGATGTCCCGGGGGACCAGGTTGCCGAACGACGGGTAGATCCGCTCCAGGTAGTAGTCCCGCTCGTCCTCCGGGATCTGCCGGGGGTCGCGGTCGTCGCCCTTGGCCTTCGGCACCCAGACCCGGCCGTCGTTGCGCAGCGACTCGCTCATCAGGGTCAGCTTCGACTGGTGGTCGCCGGAGACCGGGATGCAGGTCGGGTGGATCTGGGTGTAGCAGGGGTTGGCGAAGTACGCGCCCTTGCGGTGCGCCCGCCAGGAGGCGGTGACGTTGCAGCCCTTGGCGTTGGTGGAGAGGTAGAAGACGTTGCCGTAGCCGCCGGAGGCGAGCACCACCGCGTCGGCCATCTCGGTGCTGATCTCACCGGTGACCATGTCCCGCACCACGATGCCGCGGGCCTTGCCGTCCACGACGACCAGTTCCAGCATCTCGTGTCGGGTGTTCATCTCCACGTTGCCCAGGCCGATCTGCCGCTCCAGCGCCTGGTACGCGCCGAGCAGCAGCTGCTGGCCCGTCTGGCCCCGGGCGTAGAAGGTGCGCTGCACCTGCGCGCCGCCGAACGAGCGGGTGTCCAGCAGTCCGCCGTACTCGCGGGCGAACGGGACGCCCTGGGCGACGCACTGGTCGATGATGTTGACCGACACCTCGGCGAGCCGGTGCACGTTCGACTCGCGGGAGCGGAAGTCGCCGCCCTTGACCGTGTCGTAGAAGAGCCGGTGCACCGAGTCGCCGTCGTTGCGGTAGTTCTTGGCGGCGTTGATGCCGCCCTGCGCGGCGATCGAGTGGGCGCGGCGCGGGCTGTCCTGGTAGCAGTAGCTGCGCACCCGGTAGCCCTGCTCGGCGAGGGTGGCGGCGGCGGAGCCACCGGCCAGGCCGGTGCCCACCACGATCACCGTCAGCTTGCGCCGGTTCGCCGGGTTGACCAGCTTGGCCTCGAAGCGGCGGGTCTCCCAGCGCTTCTCGACCGGGCCGTCGGGAGCCTTCGTGTCGGCGATCGGCTCGCCCTCGGTGAAGAGTTCCATGTCAGGACACCAATCCGGTGAGTACGGCGAACGGGACCACCAGGTAGCCGGCGCAGAGCACGACGGCGAAGACCAGTGCGGCGGTACGGGCCCGCCGCTCGCCCCGGGGGGTCTGCTGGCCGAGGCTGCGCAGCGCGGAGAACAGCCCGTGCCGCAGGTGGAAGCCGACGGTGACGATCGCCAGCGTGTAGAACAGCGTCACGTACCAGCGGTCCGGGGCGAAGTCGGCGACCACGTTGCCGTACGGGTTGCTGGCGTCGCCTATCGGGTTGAGGGTGCCGGTGGTCAGGTCCAGGATGTGGTAGATCACGAAGAGCAGGATGATCACTCCGCCCCAGCGCATGGTGCGCGCGGCGTAGCTGCCCTGGACCTTCTTGCGGTGGGCGTAGCGCACCGGGCGGGCGGCGCGGGCCCGTACGGCCAGCACGGTCGCCGCCCAGATGTGCCCGATCACGGCCACCACCAGCGCGGTGCGCAGGATCCACAGGAACCAGACCCCGGGCAGCAGCGGCTTGCCGATGTCGCGCAGCCAGTGGGCGTAGTGGTCGAACGAGGTCTCGCCGGTGAACACCTTGAGGTTGCCGAGCATGTGGGCGACGAGGAACAGCACCAGCATGATGCCCGTCACCGCCATGACGGCCTTGAGACCGACGTTGGAGCGGATGGGCGACCGAGTTTTCGTGATTACCACCTGACCGACGCTAGGAGCACTGCGATCAGTCGTCCAATGCATCGAACTCGCAGTCTCGATAGCCGTAAGCTATGAAGATGCAGCTCCATCAGCTGAGGTACTTCGTCGCGGTGGCTGAAGTGCGACATTTCACCCAAGCCGCCGACATCGTCGGCATAACGCAGCCGTCGTTGAGTAAGCAAGTTCACGCTCTGGAGACCACCCTCGGCGCCCCCCTGTTCGAGCGGGTACGCGGCAACATCGCCCTCACCGCCGCCGGTGAGGTGCTGCTGCCGTTGGCCAAACGCATCCTCGCCGACGTCGACACCGCCACCCGGGAGGTGCAGGAACTCGTCGGCCTGCGCCGGGGCCGGGTCCGGCTCGGGGCCACCCCCAGCCTGGCCACCTCGCTCGCCCCGCCGGTGCTGCGCCGGTTCCGCGACGCCCACCCCGCCGTCGACCTGCGCGTCGAGGAGGGCGGCTCACAGGACCTCGTCCGCGACCTGCTGCGCGGCGACCTCGACCTGGCCCTGATCATCATGCCCGCGCAGGGGGCCGACCCCGGGCTGCGGGTCGACCCGATCCTGCGGGAGAGCCTGGTGATCGCGTCGGTGGAGCCGTTGCCCGCCGCGCTGGTCAGCGGCGAGTTGCGGATCACCGACCTGCGCGACCAGCCGCTGGTGATGTTCCGCGAGGGTTACGACCTGCGCGACGCCACCATCCAGGCGTGCCGGGAGGCCGGCTTCGAGCCCACCTTCTCGGTCGACGGCGGGGAGATGGACGCCGTGCTCAGCTTCGTCGAGGCCGGACTGGGCATCGCCCTGGTGCCGGGCATCGTGGTCAGCCGCCGCCCCGGTGTCCGGGTCACCCGGCTCGCCCCGCCCGGGGTGCGCCGGACCATCGCGGTGGCCCGCCGCCGCGACGTCGTGCCCACCCACGCCGGGCGGGAACTGCGCCGCATCCTGCTCGACTACGTGCACGCGGCCACCAGCACCAGCGACCTGCCGCCGGGGGTGGAACCGCTGCCCTGATCAGCGCCCCTCGGCGTCGTCCATCGCGCGGTAGATGCGCTGCTCGGAGACCGGATAGGGGGTGCCGAGGGCCTGCGCGAAGACGTTCACCCGCAGCTCCTCGATCATCCAGCGGATCTGCCGTACCGGGGCCGAGGCGCGGCGGGCCGGGGGCAGCGCGGCCACCATGTCGCGGTACTCCTGCTGCACGGTGGCGATCCGGTCCTGCTGGGCCCTGTCCCGTTGCGGGTTGGCGGTCAGCCGGTCCAGCCGACGCTCCATCGCGGTCAGATAGCGCAGCAGGTCGGGCAGCCGGGCGTAGCCGGTCTCGGTGACGAAACCGTCGTGCACCAGGCCGGTGAGCTGCTGGCGCAGGTCGGCCAGGGCGGCCACCACCGCCAGGTTGCGGGTCGCGCCGAGCCGCTGCTCCACCGCGTACGCGGCGGCGAGCACCTGGCGGACCCGGCCCATCACCTCGACGACCGTGTCGACCAGGTCGGCGCGGACCCGGTCGCGCAGCACGGCGAAGCCGTCGGCGTCCCAGGCCGGCCCGCCCGCGTCGGCGATCAGCTTGTCGATGGCGGCCCCGGCGGCGTCGGCGATGAGCTGCTGCACCCCGCCGTGCGGGTTGCGGCTCAGCGCCAACTTCGCCTCGTTGCTCAGCCGCCCCTGCAGGAACTGCGCCGGTGACGGCACGGTCAGCCGCAGCAGCCGCCGGGTGCCCGCCCAGTGCGCGGCGGCCTGCTCGGCCTCGGAGTCGAAGACCTTCACCCCGACCGTCGTGCCCTCGTCCACCAGCGCCGGGTAGGCGGTCACCGGGTAGCCGGCCCGGACCTGCTCGATGGTGCGCGGCAGGGCACCGATCGTCCACCCGGTCAGCCCGGTGCGGGCCACCTCCGGCGCGGCGGCGGCGACCACCTGGCGTACCTCCTGGCGGAGCTGACGTTGCAGGGCCGGCAGGTCCTTGCCCTCGGCGACCGGCCGGTCCTCGTCACCGATCACCCGGAACGTCACCCGCAGGTGCGGCGGCAGCTTCGCCGGCTCCCACGCCTGGCGGGGCACGGTCACCCCGGTCATCCGGCGCAACTGCCGGGTCAACGCGTCCAGCAGCGGCTCCTCGCCCGGGGTGATCGCGGCGAGCGCCGCGCGGGCGTGGTCGGGCACCGGGACGAAGTTGCGCCGTACCGCCTTGGGCAGCGTCCGGATCAGCGCGATCACCAGTTCCTCGCGCAGCCCCGGCACCTGCCAGTCGAAGCTCTCCGCCGGCACCTGGTTGAGCAGCGGCAGCGGGATGTCGACGGTGACGCCGTCGGTGGGCGCGGTCGGGTCGAAGGTGTACGTCAGCGGCAGGGTCACCCCGTCGGCCCGCCACTCGTCCGGGAAGTCGGCCTCGTCGATCCCGCCGCGCCCGGCGTTGACCAGCAGTTCCCGGGTGAAGGTGAGCAGGTCGGGCTGCTGACGGCGGGCCGTCTTCCACCAGGCGTCGAAGTGCCGGCCGGAGACCACGTCGGCGGGGACGCGCTGGTCGTAGAAGGCGAAGATGCTCTCGTCGTCGACCAGGATGTCCCGGCGGCGGGCCCGGTTCTCCAACTCCTCGATCTCGGTGCGGAGCTTCTCGTTGTCCCGCCAGAACTGGTGGTGGGTCTGCCAGTCGCCCTCCACCAGGGCGTGCCTGATGAACAGCTCCCGGCTCAGCGCCGGATCGATCCGACCGAAGTTGACCTTGCGGGAGGTGACCAGCGGGACGCCGTACAGGGTGACCTTCTCGTAGGCCATCACGGCGGCCTGCTTCTTCTCCCAGTGCGGCTCGCTGTAGCTGCGTTTGACCAGGTGCTGGGCCAGCGGCTCGACCCACTCCGGCTCGACCCGCCCGGCGACCCGGCCCCACAGCCGGGAGGTCTCCACCAGCTCGGCGGCCATCACCCACCGCGGCGGCTTCTTGAACAGCGCCGAGCCGGGGAAGATCGCGAACTTCGCCCCCCGCGCGCCCAGGTACTCGTGCTTCTGGGCGTCCTTGAGCCCGATGTGCGACAGCAGGCCGGGCAGCAGCGACTGGTGCACCTTCGGAGTGTCGATCTCCTCCGGCAGGTCGGCGGCGACCCCGCGCCGGCCCCCGTCGGCCGGGGGCTGCGCCGCGCCCCGCCGGCCCCGCCGCCCGTCACCCTGCTCCGGGGTACGCAGCACCTGCCGCAACTGGGCGACGATGTCCTGCCACTCGCGCACCCGCAGGTAGTTGAGGTACTCCGCGCGGCACATCCGGCGGAACGCGCTGGAGGACAGCTCCCGCTGCTGCTCGCGCAGGTAGCGCCACAGGTTGAGCAGCGACACGAAGTCGGACTCCCGGTCGGTGAACCGGGCGTGCGCCTGGTCGGCCTGGGCCTGCTTCTCCGCAGGCCGTTCCCGGGGGTCCTGGATCGACAGGGCGGCGGCGATCACCAGCACCTCGGTGGCGCAGCCGTTGCGTTCCCCCTCGATGACCATCCGGGCCAGCCGGGGGTCGACCGGGAGCTGGGCCAGCCGCCGGCCCAGCGGGGTGAGCCGCTTGGCCGGGTCGGTCTCGGTCGGGTCCAGCGCGCCCAGCTCGTGCAGCAGGTTGACCCCGTCGGTGACGTTGCGCCGGTCCGGCGGGTCGATGAACGGGAACGCGGCGAGGTCACCGAGGCCGATCGCGGTCATCTGGAGGATGACCGAGGCGAGGTTGGTGCGCAGGATCTCCGGGTCGGTGAACTCCGGCCGGGAGGCGAAGTCCTGCTCGTCGTAGAGCCGGATGCAGATGCCGTCCGAGGTCCGGCCGCAGCGGCCCTTGCGCTGGTTGGCCGACGCCTGGGAGACCGGCTCGATGGGCAGCCGCTGCACCTTGAGCCGGCTGGAGTAGCGGGAGATCCGGGCCGAACCCGGGTCCACCACGTACTTGATGCCGGGGACGGTCAGCGAGGTCTCCGCGACGTTCGTGGCGAGCACCACCCGGCGTCCGGCGTGCGGGGCGAAGACCCGGTGCTGCTCGGCGGCCGACAACCGGGCGTACAGCGGCAGGATCTCGGTGCCGAGCAGCGCGCGTTTCGACTGGGTCAGCTTGCCCAGCGCCTCGGCGGTGTCCCGGATCTCCCGCTCGCCGCTGAGGAAGACCAGGATGTCGCCCGGCCCCTCGGCGGCCAGCTCCTGCACCGCGTCGCCGATCGCCTGGATCTGGTCGCGGACGTTCTCCTCGTCGTCGGCCCCGTCGTCGTCGCCCTCGGTGACCTCCACCAGCGGCCGGTAGCGCACCTCCACCGGGTACGTCCGCCCGGAGACCTCGACGACCGGCGCGGGCCGCCCGTCGGCGTCGGCGAAGTGCTTGGCGAACCGGTCGGTCTCGATGGTCGCCGAGGTGATGACCACCTTGAGGTCGGGTCGCCTGGGGAGCAGCTGCCGCAGGTAGCCGAGGATGAAGTCGATGTTGAGGCTGCGCTCGTGCGCCTCGTCGATGATCAACGTGTCGTACTGGCGCAGCATCCGGTCGGTCTGCAACTCGGCGAGCAGGATGCCGTCGGTCATCAGCTTGACCAGGCTGCGGTCGCTCACCTGGTCGGTGAAGCGCACCTTGTAGCCGACCACGTCGCCCAGCTCGGTGCCGAGTTCCTCGGCGATCCGGTCGGCGACCGTACGCGCGGCCAGCCGGCGGGGCTGGGTGTGCCCGATCAGGCCGGTGATCCCCCGCCCCAGCTCCAGGCAGATCTTGGGTAGCTGGGTGGTCTTGCCGGAGCCGGTCTCGCCGGCCACGATCACCACCTGGTGGTCCCGGATGGCGGCGGCGATGTCGTCGCGGCGTTCGCTGACCGGCAACTGCGCGGGGTACGTGATCGCCGGCACGGCGGCCCGCCGGGTGGCCAGCCGGCCCTCCGCCCGGGACACCTCAGCGGCGATCTCGGCCAGCGCCTCGTCGCGCCGCTGCGGGTCGCGCAGCCGGCGCACCCCGTCCAGCCGCCGCTGGAGGCGACGCTGGTCGCGGGACATCAACGGGGTGAGCCGGCGGTGCAGCTCACGGGCGGTCGGGGCGTCGGCGGGCGCGGCGGGACCGGAGGCGGCTGGATTCTGCATGTCGTCGCCAAGGATAGGCAGCCGGCGGCCGGACCGCCCCCGGGTTACGCCCGGAGGCCCCCGGCCACCGCCACGGCCGCTGCCGAGGTGGGTGCCCCCGGCCCGCCCGGCGCAGGTCGCGGGCGGGTGCGCGGTGCGGCGGACGGCCTGTCACGTCCCCGGTGCGCTGCCCGGGAAACGGGCCGCCCCCGGGCTACGCTGGGCGCCGACGACGCGACCACGGGGGCTGCCGGATGACGACGACGATGATGGACACGGACCGCGCGCTGGTCCAGGCCGCCACGGCGGTCGCCAAGCTGCGCTGCCGCGGCGAGAACCACACCGTCGCGGCGGCGGCCCGGACCACCGACGGTCGGGTCTTCACCGGGGTGAACCTGTTCCACTTCACCGGTGGCCCCTGCGCGGAGCTGGTGGCCATCGGCGCCGCCGCAACCCAGGGCGTCGGGGAGTTGGAGACCATCGTCGCGGTGGGCGACCGGGGGCGTGGGGTGATCCCGCCGTGCGGGCGGTGCCGGCAGGTGCTGCTCGACTACCACCCGACCATCCAGGTCATCGTCGGACCGCTGCACGGGCTGCGCAAGGTGCCGGTGGTCGATCTGCTGCCGGACACGTACATCTGGGCCGAGCAGCGGCTCGACGCCTCCGCCATCGTCCGGACGGGGCAGTGGCCGATGCCGACGGTCCCGGCGAGCCGCCCCGCCTCGGAGGACTGAGCCGTCGTCGCGCGCAGGTTCAGCTCGCACCCGCCGAGCACCTGGTCGTGGGTGGAGACGCACTCGACGGAGTTCCAGCGCCGATCGACTGGTGCTTCCCTGCGCCATTACCCATCGAGGTAGAGGGACCTGGTCTGCAACGACAGACGGATCGGACGGCGACGTCGCCGTCCGATCCGTCTTGAGCAGTTGCCCAGGTCAATGTGTAAGCGGGGTGTGCCGGGAGTGTGGTCAGGCGGCGGTGGACCAGATGGCGCGGAAGGCCGCCGCCTCGCCGGCCAGCCACTGCTCGACCTGTGCCGGCTTGACGTGCTCGGGCGTCCGGTGGGCCACCCCGCGCCGGACGTCGACCAGGACCGGCTCGGCGTGCGGCAGCACCGCGTCCATGTGCCGGGCCATCAGGTGCAGGGTGGCCAGGGCCGCCTCCTCGCTCGGCGGGGTCTCGTCGAAGTGCAGCCGTACCGCCTCGGCGTGGCCGTCGGCGTACCGGACGCCGAAGTGGGGATTGATCTTGACGGGCAGGTCGCCGAGCATCGCGAGGGCGTCGCGGGTCTGCGCCAGGTCGACGCCGGCCGGCTCACCGAGTGACTCCAGCCACGCCGTCGCGCCTGGCGTCAGCGCCTGGTAGAGCGGACGCCAGCGCGGCTTGACCAGATCGGCCACCCCGGCGAGGTGGGTGCCGCCGGTGTGGAAGGCGATGTCGGCCTTGAGCGCCTTGACGAACTGGCCGTGCGGGTTGAAGCCGTGCCGGCTGGCCCGCTGCTTGCGCAGCCCGCCGACGAAGCTTGCCTTGGTGGGCCCGGTGCGGTCGACGTACCTGGTGAAACCGAGGAGGGTGGCGTACGGCGTGAGGGGGGCGTTGATGGGCGCGGTCACGAGCGTCCTCCCAGGTCAGGATCTCGATTAGTACACACATTCTAATCGACGGGGGTGACATCGCCCAGGGTAGAAAAGGGGCCGTCCGGACGCACCGGACGGCCCCTGCGAAGAAAAACTCAGAGCTGCCCGACGTCCGTCACCCGGACCACGGCGGCCCCCACCTCGTCCGAGGCGGCCAGGTCGACCTCGGCGCTGATCCCCCAGTCGTGGTCGCCCTCCGGGTCGTCCAGGATCTGCCGGACGGTCCACGTCTCCCGCCCCTGCTCGATCATGAGCAGCGCCGGCCCGCGCGCGTCCGGGCCCACCCCGATCCCGTCGTACGCCGCGAAGTACGGCTCCAGCGCCTGCGCCCAGGCGTCGGCGTCCCACCCGGATGCGCCGTCCAGCTCGCCCAGGTCCCACCAGCGGCGCAGGGCGGCCAGCTCGACCCGGCGGAACAGCGCGTTGCGCACCAGCACCCGGAAGGCGCGGGCGTTACGGGTCACCGCCGGCACCCGTTCCTCCAGCGACGCGTGCGCCTGGGCGGCGTCCGCCACGTCGGCGGGGTTGCGCAGCCGCTCCCACTCGTCGATCAGGCTGGAGTCGACCTGCCGCACCAGCTCGCCCAGCCACTCGATGAGGTCGACCAGCTCCTCGGTCTTGGCGTCCTCGGGCACGGTCTGCCGCAGCGTCTTGTACGCGTCGGCGAGGTAGCGCAGCACCAGGCCCTCGGAGCGGGTCAGGCCGTAGAACTGCACGTACTCGCCGAAGGTCATCGCGCGTTCGTACATGTCCCGCACGACGGACTTGGGGGAGAGCTGGTGGTCGGCGACCCAGGGGTGCCCCTGCCGGTACATCTCGTACGCGGCGTGCAGCAGCTCCGCCAGCGGCTTCGGCCAGGTCACCTCGTCGAGCAGTTCGATGCGGGCCTCGTACTCGATGCCCTCGGCCTTCATCGCGGCGACCGCCTCGCCGCGCGCCTTGAACTGCTGCGCGGAGAGCACCTGGCGCGGGTCGTCGAGGATCGACTCGATCACGCTCAACACGTCCAGTGCGTACGACGGGGAGTCGGCGTCGAGCAGCTCGATGGCGGCCAGCGCCAGCGGCGACAGCGGCTGGTTGAGCGCGAAGTCGAGTTGGAGGTCGACGGTGAGCCGGACCCGGCGGCCCGTCTCGTCGGGCTCGTCGAGCTGCTCGACCACCCCGCCGGCCCGCAGCGCCCGGTAGATGGCGATCGCCCGGCGGATGTGCCGGCGCTGGGCGGCGGCGTCCTCGTGGTTGTCGGTGAGCAGGTGCCGCATCGAGGCGAACGCGTCACCCGGGCGGCCGATCACGTTGAGCAGCATCGAGTGGCTGACCTGGAAGCTGGAGGTCAACGGCTCCGGCTCGGCCTCGACCAGGCGCTGGAACGTCGGCTCGCCCCAGCCGACCGAGCCCTCCGGTGGCTTCTTCTTCACCACCTTGCGCCGCTTCTTCGGGTCGTCACCGGCCTTGGCCAGGGCCTTCTCGTTGTCGATCACGTGCTCGGGGGCCTGCACCACGACCCGGCCGAGGGTGTCGAAGCCGGCCCGTCCGGCCCGGCCGGCGATCTGGTGGAACTCGCGGGCCTTGAGCAGCCGGGTACGCACCCCGTCGTACTTGCTCAGGCCGGTGAACAGCACCGTGCGGATCGGCACGTTGATGCCCACGCCCAACGTGTCGGTGCCGCAGATGACCTTCAGCAGCCCGGCCTGGGCCAGCGTCTCGACGAGCCGGCGGTACTTGGGCAGCATGCCGGCGTGGTGCACGCCGATGCCGTGCCGCACCAGCCGCGACAGTGTCTTGCCGAAGCCGGAGGTGAACCGGAAGTTGCCGATCGCGGCGGCGATCATGTCCTTCTCGGCCCGGGTGCAGACGTTCACGCTCATCAGCGCCTGGGCACGTTCCAACGCGGCGGCCTGGGTGAAGTGCACCACGTACACCGGGGCCTGCTTGGTCTCCAGCAGTTCCTCCAGCGTCTCGTGCAGCGGGGTCATCGCGTACGAGAAGATCAGCGGGACCGGCCGCTCGGCCGACCTGACGACGGCGGTCGACCGGCCGGTACGCCGGGTCAGGTCGTCGACGAACCGGGTGGTGTCGCCCAGGGTGGCCGACATCAGCACGAACTGCGCCTGCGGCAGCTCGATGATCGGCACCTGCCAGGCCCAGCCCCGGTCGGGCTCGGCATAGAAGTGGAACTCGTCCATCACCACCTGGCCGACGTCGGCCCGGGTCCCCTCCCGCAGCGCCAGGTTGGCCAGGATCTCGGCCGTGCAGCAGATGATCGGGGCGTCGGCGTTGACGCTGGCGTCGCCGGTCAGCATGCCGACGTTCTCCGCGCCGAACACCTCGCAGAGTGCGAAGAACTTCTCCGACACCAGGGCCTTGATCGGCGCGGTGTAGAAGCTCGTCCGGTCGTCGGCCAGGGCGGTGAAGTGCGCCGCGATCGCGACCAGGCTCTTGCCCGAACCGGTGGGCGTGTTCATGATCACGTTCGCACCGGAGACGATCTCGATGATCGCCTCCTCCTGGTGCGGGTAGAGGTCCAGCCCACGCTCGGACGCCCAGCCGGCGAACGCGTCGAAGAGGGTGTCGGGGTCGGCGCTTCGAGGCAGCGCGGCAGTCAGCGTCATAGCGCCCCCATCGTGCCCGCACCACCACCCCGTACGCCAACCGGGCCGTCCGGCCCGTCCCGACCAGCCGTGCGCGGAGCCGCCCGTGGGCCGAGGTGGTGGTATCACCAGCGGTCGGACACCGCCGGACGGGCGACACAGCGGGCTCAGCGGCGACGGTGGACCAGGTCGAAGACGGGACGGCCGGCGGTCAGGGCCCGGCGCTCGAACTTGGTCACCGGGCGGTGGGCGGGCCGGGGCGCGTACCCGCCGTGCACGTCGACCAGCTCCGGGTCGGCGGTCAGCGTCGCCCGCATCGACTCGGCGTACTCGGCCCAGTCGGTGGCGCAGTGCAGCGTCCCGCCGCCGGCCAGCCGGGACCGCAGCAACGCCACGTGCTCCGGCTGGATGATCCGCCGCTTGTGGTGCCGCGACTTGGGCCACGGGTCGGGGAAGAACACGTGCACCGCGTCCAGGCAGCGCTCCGGCATGGCCCGGACCAGGTCCAGCGCGTCACCCTGGGCGACCCGGACGTTGCCCAGGCCGTGGCGCTGCACCAGGTCGAGCAGGTTGGCGATGCCGGGGGTGTGCACCTCGACCGCCAGGTAGTCACGGTCCGGGTCGGCGGCGGCCATCGCCGCGGTGGCGTCACCCATCCCGGAGCCGATCTCCAGCACCACCGGCGCGCCCCGCCCGAAGAACCCGGCCGGATCGACCGGCCCGTCGAGGTCGGCGATCTCGATCCCGTACGCCGGCCGCAGCCGGGCCAACGCGTCGGTCTGCCGGCTGGTCATCCGGCCCCGTCGGGGGTGGAAGGTGCGGATCGTCCCGGTGCCCGGCCGGGCCACCGGGACGGCGGGGTTCTGGTCGATGGAGGTCACAGCGACCCGAGCGTACGCGACGGTTCCGCCGTATCGGATGTGCCGTCGGTCGGAGGGTGAGACGATTCATCCCGTACGGCAGGTCGGCGTCCGGGTCGGTCCGGCGCTGCCCCGGGGCGCCGGAAGGGGGAGACGTGGCGGTTCCGCTGCACCGCACCGCGCTGGCGGTCGCCGCGGGTGCCCTCGTCCCCGCGCTGTGGCACACCGCCCCGGCATCCGCCACCCCGATCTCCGCCGCCCCGGCGTCCGTCGCCCTGCCGGCCGTCGCTGCGGCCCCCGGGCCGGGTCAGCCCCCGCCCGACGGGGGCGGCGACCCGCAGCCGCCGCCCGGTGTGCTCTTCGTCGAGGTGACCCCGGGGACCGTCGAGCCGGGTTACCTGGTCGGCATCCGGGCGAGCTGCCACGACAACTCGATCCCGGCGACAGTCGTCTCCGACGCCTTCGGCCGGGTCCAGGTGCAGCCGCAGCACGGGCTGCTCACCGCCGCGCCGATGGTCAGGGAACGGGTCCGGCCGGGCAACTACCGGGTCAAGCTGGAGTGCCCCGACGGGGCGACCGCCTCGACGGCGCTCCAGGTGGTCAAGAAGGTCAAGCCCAGCCCCGGGCCGCACACCGGCTTCGGCGGCGCGGCCGGCGACGGCGGGCTGCCCGGCGGGCTGCTGGTTCCCGGCGGACTGGCGTTGACCATCGCCGGGGCCGTCGTCGGGATCGTGGCGGCCCGCCGGCCGCGCGGCGTCGCCGGGCAGTGACCGTGCCGTCCGCCTCCCCGGGGCCGCGCCACGGCCCGCTCCCGCCCCCCGGCGGCCCGCTGCCTGCCGGCTCCCGGCCCGTCCCTTCGTCCGGCGGCCCGCCGTCCCACGGTCGTTCCTCCGGCGGCCCGGTGCCCGGCGGTCCCCGCCCCCGGTGGGGTGGCCTGATCCCCCCGCCGGCCGGCCCGGTGCCCGGTCCGCCGCCGTCCGCCGCCGCGACCGGGCGGCGCAGCACCCCGGCCCGTCCGCCCGACGATCCGATGTCGCCGCCGTTCCGTGCGCCGGTCCCGTCCACCGGCGGCCCGACCGGCTCCGGCCAGGTGCCGGCCGCCCCGGACGGCGGCCGGTCCTCGACGCGTGGTCCCTGGTCGGTGCCGCTGGCGGTGGCGCTGGTGCTGCTCGGGGTCTTCGCCACCGGCGCCGGGCTGGGCCGTTCGGTCGGGCCGCTGGACTGGACCGGCAGCCCGTCGCAACGCCCGGCCGCCGGCGCCCGGCAGAGCCCCGCGCCGGGCAGCCTGCCGGCCAGCCGCCCGGTACGGCTCACCGTGCCCGCGATCAAGGTGGCCGCCCCGGTGACCCCGGTCGGTCAGGCCCGCGACGGGTCGATCGACGTACCGCCGCTCGACCGGCACGACGAGACCGGCTGGTACGACCGGGGCCCGACCCCCGGCGAGCCCGGCCGGGCGATCATCGTCGGCCACGTCGACTCGAAGGACGGCCCCTCGGTCTTCTACGACCTGCGCAAACTCAAGCCGGGCGACACGATCGAGGTGACCCGGGACGACCGGCGGGTGGTGGTGTTCCGGGTCGACTCGGTGGAGTTCTTCGACAAGTCGGCCCTGCCCGCCGACCGGGTCTACGGCCGCGACGGCGCACCGGCCCTGCGGCTGATCACGTGCGGCGGCCAGTGGATCGGCGGACGCACCGGATACGCCGACAACGTCATCGCGTTCGCCTCGCTGGCGGCGACCCGTTCACCCTGACCGCCGCGACGTTATTGCGGCGACGCCGTACGACGGCGGATGGCAGGATCGCGCGGTGACGGCGGACGTGGTGCGGCAGGCTTTCACCTGATCGAGTCGGTGGCGGTGCCCGCCGACGGCGGCCCGTGCTGGCGGGAGGCGGGCGAACCCTTCGACGACCTGTACGCCGGCACCGCCGGGGTGCTGCTCGGCTGCGCCGAGGCCACCCCGGCGGGGGTCGCCTGGTCCAACACCGAGCACACCCGGACCCCGGCGGAACTGCCGCCGGAGCCCGGGTTCATGCAGGGCGCCGCCGGGATCGCCGGCTGGCTCGCCCGGCTCGCCGCCCCCACCACCGCGCCCGTCCTGCCCTGGCTCTGACCGCCCGGGACCCCGGTCAGCCCTTGCCGGCCACCTGCTGGACCACCTCGAACTCCAGCAGCGTCGCGCCGGAGGCGACCGGCCGCTGCTGCTCGCCACCCCCACCACCGGCGTGCGCGGCCCGCGACGGCCCGGCCGCCCACGCCTGGTACGCCTCCTCGGTCTCCCAGCGGGTGTACACGAAGTAGCGGCTCTCGCCGGCCACCGGACGCAGCAGTTCGAAGCCGAGGAAACCGGGGGAGTTCTCCACCGCGCCGGCCCGGGCGGCGAACCGCTTCTCCAGCTCCTCGCCGGCACCGGGCGGGACGTCGATCGCGTTGATCTTCACGACTGCCATCTGCCCACCCTAACCCCGCGTGGCCGGGCCGGTCCCCGACCGGTCGGGTGGCGGCGCTACCGCTCCTCGGTCGGGCCGGTCGGCTCCGTGCCGGGCAGGTCGGCGTCGACCACGATCGGGGCGTGGTCGGAGGGGCCCTTGCCCTTGCGGGCCTCCCGGTCGACGTACGCGGAGCGGACCGCGCGGGCCAGTGGCGCGGAGGCGTACACCAGGTCGATCCGCATGCCCTTGTTCTGGTGGAACATGCCGGCCCGGTAGTCCCAGTAGGTGTACGGGTGCGGGCCCTTCATCGGGGTGGGCACCACGTCGCTGAGGCCGAGGTCGCGCAGGGCGGCGAGGGCGGCCCGCTCGGCGGGGGTGACGTGGGTCGAGGTGACGAAGAGCGCCGGGTCCCAGACGTCGGCGTCGGTCGGGGCGACGTTGAAGTCCCCGCAGACGGCGACGGGGCCACCGGCGGCCACCTCCGGTCTCACCGCGTCCCGCAGCGCCGCCAGCCAGGCCAGCTTGTACGCGTAGTGCGGGTCGTCGGTGGCGCGGCCGTTCGGGACGTACACCGACCAGATCCGGACCCCGGCGCAGGTGGCGGCGATGGCGCGAGCCTCGGGCCGGGGGAAGCCCGGCTCGTCGGGGAACCCGACGGCGACGTCGGTCAGGCCGACGCGGGACAGGACGGCGACGCCGTTCCACCGGCCGTCGCTGTGGCTGGCCACCTCGTAGCCCAGCTCACCGACCTCGGCGACGGGGAAGGCTCCGTCGGGGCACTTGGTCTCCTGGAGGCAGACCACGTCAGGGGCGGTGCCGGCCAGCCAGTCCAGCAGCCGGGGCAGGCGGGCCTTCACCGAGTTCACGTTCCAGGTCGCCAGGCGCATGTGCCCAGCCTGCCGCATCGCGGCCCGCTCCGCCGCCGGGCCGGCCCCGGGCGCGCGGGGGGCATGCGGCTGGGCGGGCCGGGCGGTGGCGTCCCGGTCGGGTCGCCGCCGCCCGGCGGCGGGTCAGGCGCCAGGGGTCTCGCCGGGTCGGGTCTGCTCGGCGAGGAAACGCTCCAGCTCGGCGCCCAGCTCGTCGGCGGTGGGCAGCGGGCCGGTTTCGGCGGCGAGCAGGTTCTTCTCCCCCCGACCCCGGGCGAACGCGTCGTACTGCTCCTCCAGGGCCGTGACCAGTGCGGCGGCCTCGTCGGTCTGGGCGACCTGCCGGTCGATCTCCACCCGGACCACCTCGGCGGCGGAGCGCAGGCTCTCGTTGGGCAGCAGCAGCCCGGTGCTGCGGGACACCGAGGTGAGCAGCACCTCGGCGGCGGCCGGGTACTCCGTCTGGGCGACGTAGTGCGGCACGTGCGCGGAGAACCCGAGGGCGTCCCGGCCGGCCTCGCCGAGCCGGTATTCCAGCAGGTGGCCGACGCTGCCCGGGACCTGCACCCGCTGCAACCACGGTTCGTAGCCGGCGATCAGCTCGCGGCGGGTGGCGTGCGCGGTGACCCCGGTGGGCCGGGTGTGCGGGACGGCCATCGGGATCGAGTTGAGCCCGACGGTGAGCCGGACGTCGAGCCGGGCGGCCACCGCGCTGACCGCCGCCACGAACCGCTCCCACTGAAGGTCCGGCTCCGGGCCGGTGAGCAGGAGGAACGGTGTCTCGTCGTCGTCGCTGAGCAGGTGCAGGGCCAGTTCCGGGGCGTCGTAGTCCTCCCAGTGGTCCTCGACGAAGGTCATCACCGGGCGGCGGGACCGGTAGTCGAAGAGCTGGTCGACGTCGAAGGTGGCGATCGTACGGGCGTCCAGTGAGGTGAGGAGCTGCTCGCGGGCCAGCCGGGTGGCGTTGCCGGCGTCGACGAAGCCGGTGAGCGCCTGGATCAGCACCGGCTGACCGAGGTCGGGCAGATCGTCGGTGAGCTGGTACAGCTCGTGTGGGTCGAGCACCGGTCGGACCTCCTGAGGAAATGCGCCTACGGGCGACCGCGCACGGACGGCACCCGGTTCGGGGAACGTACCCGTCGGCGTCATCCATTCCATCACTGGGCGCGTCGTGACCGATCCGGCTATCAAACCCGGAGGAAGCCACCAATTCGCCGGACGGGTCGGGACGGCTGGGCCGGACGGTTCCGGCGTGTCGCCCGAAAGGGGGACATGATGGATCTTGCGGTCGGCCCGGGTGGTCTGGGTGGTCGACGCGCTCCGAGGACGCCGGGCGCGGCTGCTGACCGTAATGCCCGTTGGGAGTGGTCTGTCGCCCCGGTCCCGCGTCCGGGGTGGGCGTCCCGCCGGACCGCCGGAAAGTGTGGCGAGGGCCACTTCCTGCTGGTGGGTGACCGGGAAAGGGCATGCCTAGCCTCGGCGGATGCGTGACGACGACACCATCGACGACCAGGGCGCCCCTCAGGGCATGACTGGCCGTTCGGACGACACCCCCTCGTCCGTTCAGGTCGGCGTTCTCCGTGAACCCCGTTCCCTCCGTACCCGCCTCGGCGGGCTCGTTAACCCCCGCCGCCGGCCGGTGCTCCTCGCCGCCGGGGTGCTCTGCTGCCTCGGCGTCACCGCCGTCGCGGGCGTCCAGGCCCTGCCAGGCGAGCGGGCCGACGACCGGGTCGGCACCGAGGCGGCCCTCGCCGAGCGCGACCAGCAGGCCGCCTCCCGTGCCGAGGTCCGTACCCCGGTCACGGTCGTGCCCGGCGCCCCGGCCGCTGCCAGCCCGACCGCCGCCACCCCGAGCCCGACCCCGAGCGCGACCAGGTCCACCAAGCCCAAGCCCCGGCCGAAGCCGAAGCCCCGACCGAAGCGGATCGTCCCGGTGGCCGGCCTCGACCAGGCCCAGATGGACAACGCCAAGGAGATCGTCAGGGCCGGCCGGGCGATGGGCGTACCGCGCCGGGCCCTGATCATCGCGGTGGCCACCGCGATGCAGGAGAGCAACCTCTACAACTACGCCAGCGGGGTCCTGCCCGAGTCGCAGAACTACCCGCACCAGGCGATCGGCTGGGACCACGACTCGGTCGGGCTGTTCCAGCAGCGACCGAGCAGCGGCTGGGGCGAGGTCGGCCAGCTGATGGACCCGGCGTTCGCCACCCGGGCGTTCCTCACCGCGCTGCTGGAGATCCCCGGCTGGGAGGACCTCCCGCTCACCGTCGCCGCGCAGGCCGTGCAGATCTCCGCCTACCCGGACCTCTACGCCCAGCACGAGTGGCGGGCCACCGAGGTGGTCGCCGCCATCCTGGTCTGAGTCGCCGGCCCGGCCGGACCCCGGCCCACCCGGGCGGGCCGGGGTCCGGCCGGTTCGCGTCGGCGTCGCCTGCTGGCTACCCTCGACCGAACACAGTGGACGGTTGGCGGTTGCCCGGATCGGGTACACATGACGCAGGACACCCGATCGGAGGACGACATGTCAGCACTGATGCAGCGGATCAGCGCCTTCCTGCGCTCACCCAAGGGGCAGCAGCTGGTCGACCGGGGCCGGCGCGAACTGGCCAAGCCGGAGAACCAGGCGCGGCTCAAGCAGGCGGCAGGCAAGCTGTCGGGCCGTCGCCGCTGACCGTCCGCGAACCGATTCCACCCCGGGAGCATCCGTGACCGACGCCGTGCCCGTCGACGACGAACCGACCGCCCCCACGCCGCCGGTACCGGCGGACACCGCCGGCCCGTCCGTCCCCGCGACACCGGCCGTCGGGTCGCCGACCGCCACGGTTCCGGCGGCTGCGTCGCCTCCGGTTCCGGCGGTTCCGGCCGGTGATCCGGGCGACGCGCCGGAGGCGCCGCCGGCCCGGCTCTGGGACCGGATGCGGGACGACCCGCAGTACGCCCCGGAGCACCTGGCCCTGGAGGCGGTCCGTCGGCTCGGCCCGGAGGCGGCGCAGTGGGTCGCCCGGACCCGGGTGGAACGCCCCGACGCCACCGCCGACCAGTTGGCCGAGCAGGCCATCCGGCGCTTCGTCAACCGGGCCCGCCTCTCCGGAGCGGTATCGGGCGCGGCGGGGCTGCCCGGT
Organism: Micromonospora cynarisoli; assembly: GCF_030518815.1. NCBI lineage: Bacteria > Bacillati > Actinomycetota > Actinomycetes > Micromonosporales > Micromonosporaceae > Micromonospora > Micromonospora cynarisoli. The sequence continues at coordinate 7,050,124 of NZ_CP130426.1, forward strand.
GCGGTCATCGACGTCGGCGTCCTGGCCTGGACCCAGGCCCGGCTGGTGCTGCACGTCGCCGCCGCGTACGGCGCGGACCCGGTGCACCCCGACCGGGCCACCGACCTGCTCGTCCTGCAGAGGGTGCACAAGGCGGCCGAGACGGCCCGGTTGGCGCTGGGCGTCGCGGCCGGTCGGGAGCGGGCGGGCGCGCTGTTCGGTCACGCCGCCCAGAACCCGCTCGGGCGGGTGATGCTGCAACTCGGCGTCCGGCTGGCCCGGATGGCCGGGGTGCGGGCGGCCAAGCGGGTCTTCGCGAAGGTCGTTCCGGGTGCCGCGATCATCCTCGGCACCTGGGCCAACTCGTCGGCCACCAAGGATCTCGCCGAGCGCGCCCAGGCGCTCTACCGGGAGCACCGGGGCGGACTGCCCCACCCGCGCCGCCCCTGACCGGACGTGGCGGCACGCCGCGTCCGGCCGACCGCCGGGCGCGGCCCGCGAGAGGCACGGGCGCGGGGCGACGTCCGCCCCGGGAGCGGGCCGGTGCCGGGGTGGCTCAGAGCCGCCAGCCGGCCGCCGGGAACGTCGCGTCGGCGAGCCGGTTCTGCCCGGCGACGTTGGGGTGGAACCAGTCCAGCGCGTTGACCTCGTCCAGGCTGAACCGCACCCGGTGCACCGCGCCGCCGTCGTAGCGGCACCGCGACCCGTACGCCCGGCAGGCCGCCTTGAGCTGGCTGTTGTACGCGTCGATCCGCTCCGCGAAGCGGGCCCGGCGGTCCCGGTCGGCCTTGGCGTCCGAGGTGGGGTTCGCCAGCAGGGCGGGGCAGATGCCGGTCTTCCAGATCCGCACCGCGCGGGACTCGGTGTGCCCGACCTCCCAGAGCCGGTTGAGGTCGGGGATGCTGGCCACCAGGACCCGGGCCTTCGGGCGGCCCTCGCGCAGCACCCGCAGCGCCCGGTCGACCTGGCTGCGGAAGGTGGCCGGCGTGGTCATCGCGTCGATGTCGTCGCGGCAGGCGTCGTTCGCGCCGATCAGCACGGTGACGTAGTCGGCCCTGTCCTTGACGGCCGCGCCGGCCTGCCCGGCGAGGGCCTCGGCACGGGCACCCGGCACGGCGTGGTTGCGGGCCCGGTTGCGGATCGGCGCGTCGGCGTCGAGCAGCCGCCGGTAGTGGCTCTCCACCCGGATGCCGTCCCCCGTGGACCAGGAGTTGCGCTGGCACGAGGTGAGCACCAGGCAGGAGCCGAAACCGGTGGTGATCGAGTCGCCGAGGGCGGCCATCGTGCTGGGCAGGCCGGTCGGTGTCGATCCGCTCTTCGTCGGGCGGGGGGAGGCCCCGCCGCCCTCCTCACAGGCGAGCGCGGTGAGCGCCAACAGGCAGGCCACGGCGGCGACCCAGCGTCGAGGCATGCGTCTTCCCCTGGTCAGACGGCGCAGAGCGACAGCCCGGTCACTCTACGGGCCGTACGGGGGGCGGTGGCCCGCTCGTGTCGACTTCCGGGCAGAGTCGACATCCAGAAACATGAATCTGGTAGGACCGGGTCGGACCGGGCCGACCGGGCGGGGTCGGACCGCCCGCCATCGGGCCCGCTGGCCAGCGGCGACGCCCGCGGGTGATCCGGGCGTCCGGGTCGGTTAGTGGCGTCCGTGCGCGGGTAGGCCCAGACGATGACGAGATCGCAGCCCCGGCGTGCCCGTGGCACGGTCGGCCACGCGTACAGCGCGTTGAACCTGCGCCTGGCGCTGGCCCTGTTCGGCCTGCTCACCATGACCGTCCTCGCGGTCGTGGCGTTCTGGGCCGGGCTGGCCTGGCTGGGCGTGCTCTGCGCGCTGTTCGCCGTCGTGGCGGTGGTCGACCTGGTCGTCATCCAGCGCCGCCGTGCCGCCCGTCGCCGTGAGCAGCCGGGCGCGCGGCACTCACTCTTCGAGTGACAGGAGTACGAGATGCCCATCGCCACCACCAACCCCGCCACCGGTCAGGTGCTCAAGTCGTACGAGCCGATGTCGACCGAGCAGATCGACGCCGCCGTCGAACGGGCCGACCTGGCGTTCCGGGACCTGCACCGGACCACTGTCGCCCAGCGGGCGCAGTGGATGAACGCCGCCGCGGACCTGCTCGACGCCGAACGCGACGAGACCGCCCGGCTGATGACCACGGAGATGGGCAAGACCTACGCCGCGGCGAAGGCCGAGGTCACCAAGTGCGCCAGCGCCTGCCGGTTCTACGCCGCGAACGCGGAGCGGATGCTCGCCGACGAGCCCGCCGACGCCGCCGCGGTGAAGGCGAAGCGGGCCTTCGTCCGCTACCAGCCGATCGGGGCGGTGCTCGCGGTGATGCCGTGGAACTTTCCGCTCTGGCAGGTGATGCGGTTCGCCGCGCCGGCCCTGATGGCCGGGAACACCGGCCTGCTCAAGCACGCCTCCAACGTGCCGCAGACCGCGCTCTACCTGGAGGACGTGTTCCGCCGGGCCGGCTTCCCCGAGGGGGCGTTCACCACCCTGCTGGTCGGCTCGGACGCCGTCGACCGGGTGCTCAGCGACCCCCGGGTCCGGGCGGCGACGCTGACCGGCAGCGAGGGCGCGGGCCGCTCCATCGCCCAGATCGCCGGCCGGGAGCTGAAGAAGACGGTGCTGGAACTGGGCGGCAGCGACCCGTTCGTGGTGATGCCCTCGGCCGACCTGGACCGGGCCGCCGAGGTGGCCACCACCGCCCGCTGCCAGAACAACGGCCAGTCCTGCATCGCCGCCAAGCGGTTCATCGTGCACACCGACGTCTTCGACGCGTTCGCCGGAAAGTTCGCCGCGAACATGGCCGCGCTGCGGGTCGGTGACCCGATGGACGCCGACACCGACGTCGGCCCGCTGGCCAGCGAGAGCGGGCGGGCCGAGATCCACGCCCAGGTGCAGGACGCGGTGGCGCACGGCGCGACGGTGCTCTGCGGCGGCGAGATGCCGACCGGTGACGGCTGGTTCTACCCGCCGACGGTGGTCACCGACCTGAACCCGCAGATGCGGATGTGGACCGAGGAGGTCTTCGGGCCGGTCGCCGGGCTCTACCGGGTGTCGTCGTACGACGAGGCGGTCGCGGTGGCCAACGGCACGCCCTTCGGGTTGGGCGCGAACGCCTGGACCACCGACCCGGCCGAGCAGGAGCGGTTCGCCACCGACCTGGACGCCGGCAACGTGTTCGTCAACGGCATGACCACCTCGTACCCGGAACTGCCGTTCGGCGGGGTGAAGAACTCCGGCTACGGCCGGGAGTTGTCGGCGCTGGGGATGCGGGAGTTCTGCAACACCAAGACCGTCTGGGTGGGGGAGGGCGCGGCCACCGTGGGGGCCGGCGCGCACGCCGAGTGACCCTGCGCCGGGTGACCGGCGCGGACGAGCTTTAACCGGACACCGTCATGGGTACGGAGGGACGCCATGACGGTGTTCGGCTTCCACGCCTCCCACGAGCAGATCCATCCAAGCCGCCTGCTGGAGGCGGTGGTGCACGCCGAACGCGCCGGTTTCGACGCCGCGATGTCGTCGGACCACTTCTCGCCGTGGAGCACCCGGCAGGGCCAGTCCGGGTTCGCCTGGTCCTGGCTGGGGGCCGCACTCCAGGCCACCGGGTTGCCGTTCGGCGTGGTCAACGCCCCCGGCCAGCGTTACCACCCGGCGATCATCGCGCAGGCGATCGGCACCCTGGGCGCGATGTACCCGGGCCGGTTCTGGGCGGCGCTGGGCACCGGCGAGGCGAGCAACGAGCACATCACCGGCGACGGCTGGCCGCGCAAGGACGTGCGGACCGCCCGGCTGCGGGAGTGCGTGGAGGTGATCCGGGCGCTGCTGGGCGGGGAGGAGGTCAGCCACGACGGCCTGGTCCGGGTGGACCGGGCGAAGCTGTGGACCCGGCCTGAGGAACCGCCGGCGCTGATCGGGGCGGCGGTCAGCGTGGCCACCGCCCGCTGGTGCGCCGAGTGGGCGGACGGCCTGATCACGGTGAACGCCCCGACCGCGCACCTGCGCGAGATGATCGACGCCTACCGGGACGCGGGCGGGCGGGGGCCGCTGCACCTGCAGGTGCACGTGAGCTGGGCGCCGGAGCAGGCCGAGGCGGAGGCGGTCGCGTACGAGCAGTGGCGCAGCAACGTCTTCGCGCCGCCGGTCTGCTGGGACCTCGACACCGCCGAGCACTTCGACGTGGTCAGCGAGCGGGTGCCGATGGAGCAGGTCGCCGAGGTGGTGAACGTGTCGGCCGACCTGGGCCGGCACGTCGGCTGGCTGGAGGAGTACCTGTCGCTGGGCTTCGACCAGATCGCCCTGCACCACGTCGGGCAGGAACAGCGCGCCTTCATCGACACGTTCGGTGCGGAGGTGCTGCCGAAGCTGCGCGCCGTCGGGTGATCACCCCGAGCCGTCCGTACGCCTAGGCTGCTACCCCATGGAAGCTCTGTTCGAGGTCGTGGTCTTCCTGGCGATCGCGACCTTCGGTGCCGCCCTGGCCCGCAAGCTGGGTCTGCTCGCGCCGATCCTGTTGGTGGTGCTCGGCCTCGGGCTGTCCTTCCTGCCGGGGTTCCCGCACGTGCGGCTCGATCCCGACCTGGTGTTGGTGGGCATCCTGCCGCCGCTGCTGTACGTGGCGGCGCTGGGCACCTCGGTGCCGGCGTTCCGGCTCAACCTGCGGCCGATCCTGCTGCTCGCGGTGGGGCTGGTGATCTTCACCGCGTTCGTGGTGGGCACGGTGGTGCACCTGCTCCTGCCCGAACTGCCGTACGCGATCTGTGTGGCGCTGGGCGCGGTGGTGGCCCCGCCGGACGCGATCGCGGCCACCGCGGTGGCCCGGCGGGTGGGCCTGCCCCGGCGGGTGGTGACCATCCTGGAGGGGGAGAGCCTGGTCAACGACGCCACCGCGCTGGTGCTGCTGCGGGTGGCGATCGTCGCGGCCACCGCCAGCGCCGGCTCGGTGAGCTTCGGGTACGTCGTGCAGGAGGTGGTGGTCGCCACCGGTGGCGGGGTGCTGGTCGGGTTGCTCGGCGTGGTGGTCTTCGGCTACCTGCACAAGCGGACCACCGACCCGCTGCTGGACAACGCGCTGTCGTTGATCGTGCCGTTCGCGGTGGTCTTCGCCGCCGAGGAGATCCATGCCTCCGGGGTGGTGGCGGTGGTGGTCACCGGGTTGGGCATCGGCCACAAGATGCCGCTGCTGCTCTCGGCGGCCTCCCGGTTGCAGACCGGCGCGTTCTGGCGGCTGGTCCAGTTCCTGCTGGAGGGGCTGGTCTTCCTGCTGGTCGGCCTGCAACTGCCCGAGGTGCTGCGGGATCTCGACGAACCGGCCGGCCGGCTGGTGGGGATTACCGCGGCGGTGCTGGCGGCGGTCTTCCTGGCTCGCTTCGTCTGGGTCTTCCCGGCCACCTACCTGGCCCGGCTGGTGCCCCGGGGTCGGCAGCGGGACCCGGGCCCGCCGGTGCAGTTCCCGATCGTCATCGGCTGGGCCGGGATGCGCGGGGTGGTGACGCTGGCCGCCGCGCTGGGTCTGCCGCTGACCCTGTCAGGGGGCCAGCCCTACCAGCGGGCGTTGTTCATCTGGCTGGCCTTCGCGGTGATCGTGGCGACGCTGGTCGGGCAGGGGGCGACCCTGCCGTGGGTGGCCCGCCGGTTGAGGCTGCCCCCCGACGACCCGGTGGCCGACGCGCTCTCCGCCGCGACGGTGCAGCAGCAGGCCGGCCGGGCGGCCCGGGAGAAGCTCGACGAGTTGGCCGGGGGCGCGCCGCCGGCCGTGGTGGAGCGGTTGCGCGGGCTGGTGCAGAGCCGCACGAACCTGGCGTGGGAGCGGCTCGGCGGCAGCGACCGGGAGACGCCGTCGCAGGCGTACGGTCGGCTGCGGCAGGAGATGATCGACGCCGAGCGGGAGGTCTTCCGGGCCGCCCGGGACGAGGGACGGATTCCCGAGGAGGTGCTGGTGCGGGCGTACCGCGACCTGGACCTGGAGGAGTCGTTGTTGCGACGGGAGAGTGACTGATGAGCTGTGCGCACCTGACCGGGGCGGGAACCGCCGAGCCGACCGTCACCGACGCCTGCCCGGAGTGTGTGGCCGTCGGCAACGACGACTGGGTGCACCTGCGGTCGTGTGTGGAGTGTGGGCAGGTGGGGTGCTGCGACTCGTCGCCGTACCAGCACGCGACGAAGCACTTCGAGTCGAGTGGGCACCCGGTGATGCGGTCCATCCAGCCGGGGGAGTCCTGGCGCTGGTGCTTCGTCGACGAGGAGATCGGCTGAGCCGTCGGGTGGCGGCGGTATGACGTAACCGCTATTCGACCGGGTTCCGGCCGACCGCATAACATCGGTGAACTTCTATCGATGGGAGGTCGGACGATGCGCCGACGACAGTTCTCGCGTACCGCCGGGACCCTGCTGGCGCTGGTGCTCACGGCGACCGGCGTGGTCGCCGGGGGCGGCGGCTCGGCGTCCGCCGCCGCGCGGACGGTCTACTACGACGCGAGCCGGGCCGGGGAGTTCCGCACCAACTTCGACCAGGCCGCGACGATCTGGAACAGTTCGGTGACCAACGTCCGGCTGGTCGCCCGCACCCCCGGCAACATCACCATCTACGTCGACACCGGCTGGCCCCGGGCGCAGACCACCAGCCTCGGCAACGGCCGGGTCTGGATGGGCACCCAGGCCGTCGACCAGGGCTACGACCGGACCCGGATCGCCACCCACGAGATCGGCCACATCCTCGGCCTGCCGGACAACCGGACCGGCCTGTGCACCGACCTGATGTCGGGCAGCAGTGCCCCGGTGTCGTGCCGCAACGCCAGTCCGAGCGCCGCCGAGGCGTCCCGGGTCAACGCGCTGTTCGCCGGCTCGCTCACCGCCCCGGCCGGGGCCAGCTACGTCTGGCGTGGCGACGGCGTCGCCACGCCGGTCGCCGCCGGTTCCTGAGCCCGGTCGATCCACGATGGAGGGGCCGTTCCCGCCCCTCCACGGGAACGGCCCCGGTGGGCGTCGCGGGCGGGGGTCCGGCCCGCCAGCGACGCCGTCCTGATCTCACCGTGCCAAAGGGTTGCGGTACGATCACACCGCGTAGCAAGATGACTCCGGATATCCAGGATGTCCGGGGAGGGCCAGGATGAATCTCGCAGTCAAAGAGGCGATGGCCGAGGTGGGTGAGACAGCCGAGAGCCTCGCCGCCCGCATCGGGGTCGACCCGAAGACCGCCGCGCGCTGGGCCAGTCAGGGGCGAATTCCACAAACCCGGCATCGTGCCGAGGTCGCCGCGCTGCTCAAGCGGGACGTCCTGGACCTCTGGCCCGACCTGCACAAGCGACACGAGCCGGTGTGGTTCCGGCCGTGGGCCGACATCGAACGCGAGGCCGTCGTGCTGCGCGGTTTCGAGCTGGCCTGGGTGCCCGGCCTGCTCCAGACCGAGGCGTACGCGCGGGCGACCCTGGCCGGGGAGACCCTGACCGAGGAGGAGGTCGACCAGCTCATCACGGCCCGCCTCACCCGCCAGGCGATCCTGCACCGCGACCGCCCGCCGCTGCTGGTCGCCGTCATCGACGAGTCGGTGCTGCACCGCCCGCTGCGGGGCCGGCCCGAGCTGATGCGTGAGCAGTGCGCCCATCTCGCCGCCTGTGCCGAGCTGCCGACCGTGCAGGTGCACGTGGTCCCGGCCGAGACGGGCATGTACGCCGGCCTCGGCGGACCCTTTGTCGTCGCCGAGCTGGACGACGGCACGCGAGTGGCGCACGTCGATGGGCAGGTACGCGCGCAGATCATCGACCAGCGCACGGATATCGCTGTCCTGGAGCGCCGGTGGGCGCGCATAGTGGGAGAGGCCCTACCCCGGGCGCGATCCCTGGAACTCGTCAGGAAAGCGGCGGCATCATGGAGCTGAGCGGCGCTCGGTGGCACAAGAGCACCAGGAGCGGCAACAACGGTGGCAACTGCGTCGAGGTGGCGGACAACCTGCCCGGCGTCGTCCTCGTCCGCGACACGAAGGACCGTACCGGCGGCACCCTGGCCTTCACCCCGGGCGCCTGGCGTGGCTTCCTGCGCCTGGCCCGGGCGACGCGACAGATCGGCTGACCGTCCCGCCCCGCCGCCGCGCCGGGACGGCCGACCGGGTGCGGGTCAGGGCGCGGGGTGGTGGTGCAGCGCGGCGATGAACCAGTCAAGCACCGGAGTCAGGGTCGGCGGCGCGGTCCAGCCGTTGACCGTCGCGAGGAGCTGGAAGTACCGCTCGGTCCGCGGGTCGTTGGCGACCTCCAGGCGGGCCAGCAGCGCGCTGCGGTAGCCGGCGTCGTCGACCCGGTCGAAGACCTCGCCGTACGCGCAGACCAGCGCGGCCACCACGTGGCCGGCGCGGGGCGACTCGGGGGCGATGCCGGCGGCGCGGGCCAGTTCGACGGTGTCGCGGACCCGGTGGGTGAGGTCACGGACCATCGCCACCACCTCGGGGTGGGCGTCGCCGACGGTCTCGTCGACGAACTCGTGGACGATGCGCCGACGCTCGGCGTCGGAGATCGTGGTCGGCTCGGGCATCGGACTCGTCTCCACTGCTGGGCCGGGCGGGCGTGCCGGGCGGTCGGGCGGGGGCGCCGGGCGGTCGGGGGACGACCGCCCGGCGCGCTCGGACCCCGGGTGACAGCCCGGGGTCCGAGGGTAGGAGTCGCCGGTCAGGACACCGTGCAGGCGACGCCGTTGACGGTGATCAGGTCCGGTGCCGGATTGGCCAACGTGCCGGTCTTGGCGAGCAGACCGAAGGTGACGCTGCCACCCGGCGCGATCTTCGCGTTGTACGACTCGTTCTTCGCCGTCACGGTGGCCCCGGACTGGGTCACCTTGGCCGTCCACGCCTGGGTGACCTTCTGGTCGCCGGTGTAGGCGTAGCGCAGGGTCCAGCCGTTGATCGCGGTGTCACCGGTGTTGCGCAGGACGACCTGGGTGTTGGAGCCGTCCGGCCAGGTGCCGTGCACCTGGTAGCTGACCGCGCAGGTGCGCGGGGCCACCGCCGTGGCCTCCCCCTGGTCGGCGAGGAACGACGCGAGCCAGGCCAGCGCCGAGTTCCAGTTGATCGCCACCTCGTTGGTCGAGTACGAGTTGATGTCGTCGACGTAGCAGAACATCGGCGCGCAGTCCTTGAGCAGCTGGGCGACGAACGGGTCCTGCAGGGCGGCGTTCGGGCCACCGGCGAGCGAGCCGGCCGGCGGGTTCGGCATGGCCGGGTCGAGCTGGTTGCCGAAGATCCGGCTGTGCTGGTTGCGCGCGTTCTGCTCGCCCCAGCCGGTCACGTACGACATGTTCAGCGCGTTGCGGCCGAGCAGGTAGTCGGTCGCCTGCACGGCGCCGTCCCGGTACTTCGCGTCCCGGGTCAGGTCGAACGCGGTGGCCAGCACGACCATGTTGTTGATGATGTTGCTGTTGCTGCCCCAGACGTAGCTGGCCGCCTCGCCCGGCACCGGCAGGCCGTACGCCTGGGCGTGCAGGGTGGCCAGGTAGTTGTCGGCGGCAGCGGTCACCGAGGCGCGGACCCGGGCCCGGTCGGCGGCCGGCAGGCCGTTCGGTACGGTGGCCAGGTCGAGCCGGCCGACCGCACCCACGCTCTGCCAGCTGAACGCGCCGCCCGTGGCGAACACGTCGCCGGTGTGGTGGGGCGAGGCGGTCAGGTCGTCCAGGTACGCCTTCTTGCCGGTGGTCAGGTACAGCTCGACCGCGGCCCAGTAGAACTCGTCGGTGACGTTGGTGTCGTCGTACGCGCCGCCGCCGATGCCGTCGTTCGGGTCGGCGTAGACCGCCGGGTGCGCCTTGGCGGCGGCGTACGCGGTCGTCGCGGCGGTGCCGCAGCGGGCCGCGAACGCCGCGTCGTACGGGGCGAACAGGCGCTGGCACTGCGCGGCGACGGCGGCCAGGTTGAGGGTGGCGGCGGTCGACGGCGGGTGCAGCTCACGCGGCTGGGCGTCGTCCTGTGGGGCGAGCGGCAGGCCGGTCCACGCCTTGTCGTGGATCTTGTGGTGGACCATCCCGGCCAGCGGCTTGCCGGCCGGCACCTGCATCCGGAGCAGGAACTCGATCTCCCAGCGGGCCTCGTCGAGGATGTCCGGCACCGCGTTGCCCCGCTCGGGCACCCGCAGCGTCGAGTCGCCGAGCGCCGCGCCACCGGCGGCGGTCTCCGCCGTCTTGGTCCGCTCGAAGGCGCTCAGCAGCTGGTAGGCGGCGATACCGCCGTTGACCACGTACTTGCCGTGGTCGCCCGCGTCGTACCAGCCACCGCGCACGTCCAGCGAGTAGTCGCAGACGCCGGGCTGGCAGGGCACCTGGGTGTCGCCCTGGTTGGGGGCCACCCCGAGGTGGCCGGCCGGGCGGGCGTACTCCTCGCCGATCAGGTCACCGTCGATCTCGATGCCGCTGCGCTGGGCGTAGAAGAACTGCATCGCGTCGGCCCGCAGCCGGTCGTAGAGGTCGCCGGAGATGTCGAACGGGTGGCTGGTCTCGCCGTCGGCGACCAGCGTGTAGCCGGTGCCGGGGGTGCGGAAGGACGAGAAGTCGACGGTCTGCACGTTCTGCCCGGAGGCGGCGTCGACCCCGCGCGGGGTGCTCCGGCCACTGGCCACGACCGTGCCGGCGGCCGACTTGAGCTGCCAGGGCAGCGCCCCGGTCGACTCGGTCACCACGGTGGCGTTCTTCGGGCCGCCGGGCAGGTAGCCGACCTGGTTGACCCGCACCCGGGGGCCGGTGTCCGGCACGTACGGCGGGGCGGCCTCGCCACCGCGCAGCGAGACGTTGTCCAGGCAGATCCGCTGCTCGGCGGCGGCCCCGCCGACCTGGAAGATGAGCTGGGCGTTCGGGTTGTCGTCCGGGACGGTGAACGTCTGCTCGACCCGCTTGCTCGTCGGGGCGGCCACCGCCGGCACGCTCGCGTACGACGTGTAGGGGGCGCTGCCGAGCTGGAGCACGGCGTTGATGCTCAGCCCGGGGGTGGCCGAGATGTCGAAGCTGAGCTTGTACTCCGCGCCGGCGTTGAGCCGGACCCCGTCGTGGCCGATGCCGGCGTCCCACGGGTTTGCCAGCCCGGCGGGGACGGTGACGCAGAGCCGGCCGTCGACGACGTCGAGGGGACCGGTGCCGTAGGAGAACCAGGGCGAGACGCCCTCGCTGAAGTCGCCGTTGCTGATCTGCTCGGGCGCGTCCGGCGGGACCTCGGCGTGGGCCACGCCGGTGCCGGCGCCGGTGAGGATCAGGGTCGTCGCTGCCAGTACCGCGAGATGCCGCCGACGTCGTCGGGTCAGGATCACGGGATTCCTTTCCGGGCGGAAGGGGTAGTGGTGGGTGTGCTGTCGATGCCTGTCACTGGGAGCGCTCCCAGCTATCAGCCAGATGTTTCCAGCGCGTCTCGTCCCTGTCAATCGATTCGACTGGATGACCTTCGGGCTGGTCGGGGCGTACCGGAGCGGCCCCGACCGACGCCGGCGGCAGTGAGATTCGCCGCGCCACGCGCAGTCGTCCTGATCTCCTAGAGACAACAACGCCCTCCGCCTGGCAGGCTGCCACCCATGACCCTGAAGCTTCGTTCCGTCGGGACGAGCGACCGTGGGCTGATCCGCAGCGGAAACCAGGACGCCCTGCACTCCGGTGCCTGGCTCGTCGCCGTCGCCGACGGCATGGGCGGGATGGCGGCAGGCGACCTGGCCAGCCGGATCGCCATCGACGCGGTCGCCCCACTGGACGTGGAGACCCCCGAGGACGCCCTGGTAGCGGCGTTGCAGACCGGCATCGAGCTGGCCACCGCGCGGATCCACCAGGCCGTCCGGGAGGACCCGGAGCGGCAGGGCATGGGCACCACACTGACCGCCCTGCTCTTCTCCCGCACCGGCAGCTGCCTGGCGCTGGCCCACGTCGGCGACTCCCGGGCCTACCTGTTCCGCGAGGGCACCCTCAAACAGGTCACCCGGGACGACACCTTCGTCCAGATGCTCGTCGACCAGGGGGTGATCAGCCCCGAGGAGGCGTCCAGCCACCCCCGGCGGGCCGTGGTCACCCAGGCGTTGCAGGGCGAGCAGGTCTCCCCGTCGTACGCCACGATGGTGCCCCGGGCCGGCGACCGCTGGCTGCTGTGCAGCGACGGCCTCTCCAACGTCGTCCGCCCGGACACCCTCACCGAGGTGCTGCGGGAAACCCCGGACCGGGAGGACTGCGCCCGCCGCCTGATCGACCTCGCCCTGCGGGCCGGCGGCCCGGACAACGTCACCGTGCTCATCGCCGACGTCGTCGACGAGTGACGGCGACCGGCGGTGTACCGGCTCAGCGGCGGCGGTGCGTGGTGTGCCGGGTCGGCGCGGCCGTGACCGGGTCCTCCGGCCAGGGGTGGCGCGGGTAACGCCCGCGCAGCTCCCCGCGTACCTGCGGGTAGCCGGTACGCCAGAACGACGCCAGGTCGGCGGTGACCGCGACCGGCCGGCCGGCGGGGGAGAGCAGGTGCAGCAGCACCGGCACCCGGCCGTCGGCCAGCCGGGGTGCCTGCTGCCAGCCGAACGTCTCCTGGAGCTTGACCGCCAGCACCGGCGCGGCCGGATCGGCGTAGTCGACCCGGACCCGGGAGCCGCTGGGCACCTCGATGCGTTCCGGGACCAGCTCGTCCAGCCGGCCCGCCTGCGGCCAGGGCAGCAGCCGGCGCAGCGCCCCGGCCACGTCGATCCGGGCCAGGTCGGCCCGGCGGCGGGCGGCGGCCAGCTCCGGCCCGAGCCACCGGTCGGCGGCGGCGAGCAACGCGTCGTCGGAGACCTCCGGCCACGGCCCGCCCAGCGCCTGCCTGCAGAACGCCAGCCGCTGGCGCAGCGACCGGGCCGCCGGGGTCCAGGTCAACAGGTCCAGGCCCGCCTGGCGGAGCCCGTCGGCCAGGGCGGCGGCCAGCAGCTCCGACGCCGGCCGGGCCAGCGGGCGGCTGACCAGCTCGATCGCGCCGAGCCGGGTCACCTGGCGGGCCAGCACGTCACCGTCGACCCAACCGACCTCGCGGGCTTCGGTCAGCAACGCGCCGCCGACCTCCAGGGCGGTCGCCTCGTCGAGCGGGGCGGCCAGCCGGACCCGGGCGGTCGGCGCGCCCGGCGAGCGGTCGGCCACCGCCACCGCCAGCCAGCCCGTCCCGGCCAGCGCCGACCCGGCTGCCAGCTCCGCACCCGTCCCACCCGCCATCAGGTACGACGTCCCACCGGCCCGGCGCAGCCGGGCCAGCCGCTCCGGATGTGCCAGCCCCACCAGCAGCCCGGCCGCCAGATCGTCGGGCAGCCACCCGCCACCGCCCCGCTCGGTGGTGGGCAGCGCGGCACGCAGCCGCCGGACCTCGGCGCGCCAGCGGGCGGTGGCACCGGGGTCGGTGTCGTCGCGTAGCCGCCGCCACGCCGTGGTGAGATCGTCGTGCCGCCCGGCCAGGCCGTCCTCGGCGAGCAGCGCGACCAGCTCGGCGGCCCGGTCCCGGCCGATCCGGGCGGCACCGTCGAGCAGGGCCCGGCCCAGCCGGGGGTGGGTGCCGGTGGCGGCGATGGCCCGTCCCCGGGCGGTCACCCGGCCGTCGGCGTCGACCGCGCCGAGGGCGGTCAGCGTCTCCCGGGCCACGGTCAGCGCGGCGGGTGGCGGAGGGTCGGGCAACGCCAGGCCGCCGCCGTCCGGGCTGCCCCAGGCGGCCAGGTCCAGCGCGAAACCGGTCAGGTCGGCGGTGGCGATCTCCGGCTCGGGTTGCGCGGCGAGCCGGCCGTGGGTCCCCTCCGACCAGCAGCGGTAGACCACCCCCGGGGCCTGCCGGCCGGCGCGGCCGGCCCGCTGCGTCGCGGCGGCCCGGGACACCGGCACGGTGACCAGCGCGCCCAGCCCCCGGGCCAGGTCGGTGCGGGCCACCCGGGCCAGGCCGGCGTCGACCACCACCCGGACCCCGGGCACGGTCAGGCTGCTCTCCGCAACCGAGGTGGCGAGCACCACCCGACGCCGGTCGGCGGGGCGCAGCGCGGCGTCCTGCGCGGCGGCGGGCAGCCGCCCGTGCAGCGGTAGGACGGCCACCCGGTCGGTCAGGTCGGCCAGCCGGCGGGTCACCGCCCCGATCTCGCCCACCCCGGGCAGGAAGACCAGCACGTCGCCGTCCTGCTCGTGCAGGGCCCGCCGGACGGTCGCGGCGACGTGGTCGAGCAGCAGCGGATCGACCCGTCCCGCGCCCGGCGGCGCGACCGGGCGCGGTGGTGGCGTGAAGACCCGGGTGACCGGGTGCAGGGCGGCCTCGGCGCGGACCACCGGGGCCGGCGGGTCGCTGCCGAGCAGGGCGGCGAACCGCTCCGCCTCCGGGGTCGCCGACATCGCCACCAGCCACAGCTCGGGCCGCAGCGCCGCCCGGGCCTCCACCGTGAAGGCCAGCGCGAGATCGGCGTCGAGCTGCCGCTCGTGCACCTCGTCGAGCAGCACCGCGTCGACCCCGGGCAGGTCCGGGTCGCGCAGCAGCCGGCGGACCAACAGGCCGGTGGTGACCACCTCGACCCGGGTGTCCGGGCCGACCCGGCGGTCGCCGCGGACGGCGTAGCCGACCCGGTGGCCGACCCGCTCACCGAGCAGGTCGGCCATCCGCCGGGCCGCCGCCCGGGCGGCCACCCGACGGGGCTGGGCGACCAGCACCCGCCCGGCCACCCCGTCGGCCACGGCGAGCGGGGCCAGGGTGGTCTTGCCGGTGCCGGGCGGGGCGACCAGGACCGCGCCGCCGGCGTCGGTCAGCGCTCGCAGCAGGGGTGCCAGCGCCGGTCGCACCGGCAGGTCGAGGGGTACGTCACGGAGCACGGCTGCCACTGTGGCACGCCGGGCGTCAGACCCGGCGTACCGCCTCCATGCCGGTGACGAAGGCTGTCCAGGCGTCGGCGGAGAAGACCAGCGCGGGGCCGCACCGGTCCTTGCTGTCGCGCACCGCGATCCGGTCGTCGGTGGCGGCGATCTCCACGCAGTTGCCGTTGCCGCTGCTGCGGCTGCTGGTCCGCCAGTCCATCATGGACAGAGGCAGCGCCTGCATCCCGTACCTTCCGTTCCCCCCAGGGCGTGCCGCGGCGATGCGATCACGCAAAGTGACGAGAAGCCTCCTCCAGGCGGGCCAGGGACCGCTCCGGATCGAGTGCCATCCGGCACAGCTCCTCGTGCACAAGGGTATACCCGCGCACGTGTCCCGCTTCCTCCAGCGCCAGGCCCACCGTGAGATTGTCCAGGTAAACCACGGAATTGTCGGCCGCGTCGGCAAACGTGAGGATCACGTACGGGGTGCTCATCGCGGGATGGCCCCCGGCCGAGAACGGAAGTACGTAGCATGTAACGTTCGGTGACCGAGCGACCCGGGCCATGTGGGTCAACTGCTCCGCCATGACGGCTGGCCCGCCCACCGGGCGCAGCAGCACCGCCTCGTTGAGGACCACCGACAGCTCGACCCGGGGGGCGTCCCGGTGCAGCACCTCCTGGCGGCGCAGCCGGGCGGCCACCTTGCGCTCCAGCCCCTCCTCGCCGGCCGTACGACGGAACATCTCCCGGGCGTACGCCTCGGTCTGCAGCAGCCCGGGGACGGACTCCGCCTCGTAGGTGCGCAGGCTCTCCGCCTCCGCCTCCAGGCCGACGTAGAACTCGAACCACTCGGGCAGCACGTCGCTGTAGTTCTGCCACCAGCCGCGCTGCTGGGCGCCCCGGGCGATCTCGATGAGCGCCTCGGCATCGACACCTGTCACCTCGTAGAGGGCCAGCGCGGCGCGTACGTCGCGGGGTTTGATGCCGATCTGGGCATTCTCGATCCGGGACAGGTTGCTCTTGGACATGTCGAGCTGGCGGGCGGCGACGTCCAGTGTCATACCCGCGCGTTCCCGCAGTTGGCGGAGTTCACGGGCGATGCGGCGGCGGCGAACAGTGGGGCTGACGGTCACCCTCCGAGTCTGTCACGACAAGATCCGCAGGTCGCACGAGCACGGAGTGCAACTATCGAATCTGGGAGTTGCAAAGCTGGAGCTCTGCGGGCATCCTGTCACCCGGCGTGGATCACCTGTGGACAATGCGTGGGAGGCTCGTTTGCTGGTCGCCGACGAGTTCTTTCTGATCGCCCACAACGACAGTCGCGGCAAGGCCAAACTGCACCCGAGCGCCACCGGGCTCGGTCTCGCCGCCGGGTTGCTGGCCGAGCTGATCCTGTTCGGGCAGATCACCGTCTCCGGTGGACTGGTCACCGTGATCGACCGGCGTCCCCCGGCCGACGCGCTGGCCCACACCGTGCTCGACCAGCTGATCGGTGAGTCGCAGCACCAGGCGGTGCGCACCTGGCTCGCCTTCCTGGCCCAGTCGTCCACCACGTCGGTGGGGGAGCGGCTGGCCCGGGCCGGGGTGCTGCGCCGGCAGGAGAACCGCAGGTTGCTGCGGACCACCGTCAGCTACCTGCCGATCGACCTCAACGCCGCCGCCTGGCCGGCGACCCGGCTGCGGGCCCTGGTCGAACGGCCCGAACAGCCGCTGGTGTCGGACACGACGCTGCTCGGACTGGTGGCCGCCGCCGGGCTGACCCGCGAGGTGCTGTGGAGCGCCGGCCCCCGCGCCCACCACCGGCTGTCCACCCTCGTCGGTTCGCTGCCGACGCCCCTGAAGGAACTCGTCGTGCACACCGAGGCCGCCGTCGGTGCGGCGGTGCTGCGCGGCATCCCCTGATCTCGCCGCGCCACCCCCCTTCCCCCCTCCTCTCCCCTCTTCCGGAGCAGCCCCATGCCCCCGAATCCGACAGTCGACCGCCCCAGCAACGTCAGCGACGCCCTGGCCCGTGGCCGCCTCGGCGTGCCGTCGGTCATCTTCTTCGTCCTCTCCGCCGCCGCGCCGCTGACCGTGGTGGCCGGCGTGGTCACCACCGGCTACGCGGTCACCGGCATCACCGGCATGCCGCTGGCCTTCCTCGCCGTGGGCGCCGTCCTGGCGCTCTTCTCCGTCGGCTACGTGGCGATGGCCCGCCGGGTCGAGAACGCCGGCGCGTTCTACGCCTACGTCTCCCGTGGCATCGGCCGCCCGGCCGGCGTCGGCGCGGCCTGGGTCGCGCTCATCGCGTACAACGCGCTCCAGGTCGGTCTCTACGGCGCGATCGGCGCCGCCGCCGCCCCGGTGCTCGGCACCCTGTTCGGCATCGAACCGCACTGGGCCGTGGTGGCCCTGGTCGCCTGGGCCCTGGTCGCCTTCCTCGGCCTGCTGCGGGTGGACGTCAACGGCCTGGTCCTGGCGGTGCTGCTGATCGCCGAGATCGTGGTGATCGTCGTGTTCGACCTGGGGCAGCTCAGCCACCCGGCGGGCGGCTCGACCAGCTTCGCCGCCCTCGCCCCGGCCAACCTCCTGGTGCCGGGGGCGGGCGCGCTGCTGGTGCTCGCCATGACCGGGTTCGTCGGGTTCGAGTCCTCGGTGGTGTTCAGCGAGGAGAGCAAGGACCCGCGGCGGACGGTCCCGCTGGCCACGTACCTCTCGGTGGCGATCATCGCCGGGCTCTACGCGCTGTCCTCCTGGTCGATGACCGTGGCCGTCGGGCCGGACAACATCTCCGCCGCCGCCGGTGAGCAGAGCATCGAACTGATCTTCAACCTGGCCGCCGCCCACCTCGGCGACACGGCGGTCACCATCGGCCAGGCGCTGTTCATGACCTCGGTGCTGGCTGCGATGATCTCGTTCCACAACACCACCGCCCGGTACGCGTTCGCGCTGGGCCGGGAACGGGTGTTGCCGGCCGCCTTCGGGCAGACCTCGCCGCGTACCGGCGCCCCCCGCGTCGCCTCGCTGGCGCAGAGCCTGCTCGGCCTGCTGGTGATCGTGCTGTACGCGGTCAACGGCTGGGACCCGGTGGTGCAGCTGTTCTACTACGCCGGCACCGGCGGCGGCTTCGGCGTGCTGCTGCTGATCGCCACCACCAGCGTCGCCGTGATCGTCTACTTCGCCCGCTCCGACACCTCGGAGTCGCTGTGGAAGCGGGCGATCGCCCCGGCCCTGGCCACCGTCGCGCTTGCCGCCGTCGTGGCGGTGGCGGTGGCGAACTTCGCCACCCTGCTCGGTGTCGCGCCGGATTCGCCGCTGCGTTGGATCATTCCGGGGATCTACCCGGTGGCCGCGCTGATCGGCCTGCTGTGGGGCCTGGTGCTGCGCTCCAACCGCCCCGACGTCTACGCCCGGATCGGGCGGGGCGCGGAGAGCGCGGCCACCTCGCTGTTCGCCCTGCCGGTGGAGCAGCAGGTGCCGGTGGAGTCCCGGCGGTGACCGCGCCGACCATCGGACGGCTCGCCGCCGCCGACACCCGCTGGGTCGCCGAGCGGATCGCCGAGGCGTTCCTGGTGCTCCCGGCGACCCGGTGGCTGGTGCCGGACGAGGCCAAGCGGGAGGCCGTCTTCGCCGACAACTTCGAGATCCTGGTCGACCACGCGATGCGGCACGGGCTGGTCTTCGGCACGGCCGACCGCGACGCGGTGGCGGTCTGGTTCCCGCAGGTCGGTGACGGCTCGCCGGCCCCGGTGGACTACGACGACCGGCTGGCCGCCGCCTGCGGGGAGTGGACGCCCCGGTTCCAGCACCTCGACGAGTTGTTCGCCGCCAACCATCCGCACCCCGACCACCACCACCTGGCGCTGCTCGCCGTCCGGCCGGGGCGGCAGGGGCAGGGGTTGGGCACCGCGTTGCTGCGGCACCACCACGCCTGGCTGGACGCCCACGGGGTGCCCGGTTACCTGGAGGCGAGCAGCGAGGCCGGGCGGGACCTCTACGCCCGGCACGGCTACCGGCTGCGGGAGGTCTTCCGCCTGCCCGACGGTACGCCGTTCTATCCGATGTGGCGGGAGCCGGCGGTCGGTTGACCCGGACGAGGACCGGCCCCGGCACGTACGCGTGCCGGGGCCGGTCCGTCAGTGGAACAGGGAAGGCCCGGTCGGCGAACCGCCGACCGGGCCCCGTGGTCGTGGCGGTCACCGACCCGCCGGGTCGGTGACCGCCTCCACCCCTAGTAGGTGCCGTCGAGCTGACCGCGCAGCTTGGTCAGGGCCCGGGCGAGCAGCCGGGACACGTGCATCTGCGAGACGCCGATCTGGTCGGCGATCTGCGACTGGGTCAGGTTGCCGTAGAAGCGCAGGGTGAGGATCTTCTGCTCGCGCTCGTCGAGGGTGGCCAGCGCCGGGCCGAGGGCGACCCGCAGCTCGGCCAGCTCGAACTCGTTGTCCTCGCCGCCGAGCATGTCGCCCAGCTCGGTGGCGCGGTCGCCGTCGCCGGTCGGGGTGGACAGCGACACCGCGTTGTAGGCGCGGGCACCCTCCAGACCCTCCAGGACCTCTTCCTCGGTGAGCTTGAGGTGGGCGGCGATGTCGGCGACCGTCGGCGAGCGGCCGAGGGTCTGCAACAGCGAGCTGTTGGCGTCGGAGATGGCCAGCCGCAGTTCCTGGAGCCGCCTGGGGACCCGGATGTCCCAGGTGCGGTCGCGGAAGTGCCGCTTCAGCTCGCCGATGATGGTCGGGATGGCGTAGCCGGCGAAGTCGACGCCGCGCGACGGGTCGAACTTGTCGATCGCCTTGATCAGGCCGACGGCGGCGGTCTGGGCCAGGTCGTCGGTGGGCTCGCCCCGGCCGCTGTAGCGGTGGGCCAGGTGGTTGGCCAGCGGGAGCCAGGCCTCGATCGCCCGGTCGCGCAGCGCGGCCCGGGACGGGTGGCCGGCAGGCAGCGCGGCCATCGCGTTCAGCAGGTCGGCGGCGCTGTCGGTGAGCGCGCGCGGGTCCAGCTTCTCGGTGGTGGACGGTGTCGCCGCCGGCTTGCTCATGGTGGGCGCGGTCATTGGTGGTCCTCCCTGCACCTCGTCCGCGATCAAAAAGACGTGACGCTTCGGTTTAGCTTCAGATGGGCCGTTCGGAAGCCACCATAGCCTGATCGGCGAGCGGAAATCTAGCCGAAAGGCTGATGTACTTAAGTGATTTTCCATCACATAGACGCACTATCGGACATGGTTCGCGTCGATTGTGATCACGGGCACCGGTCGACACGGCGGGACAGGGACGGATAGCCGACAGCACGACAGCGGTGTCGGCTATCCGTCCTTGTCCCGCCGACAGGACCGCCCGTAGCGTCGCGGGAGACCATCGCCGTACGGAGGGAAACACGTGCTCGAACCCGCGGACCCGCAACTCGTCGTCGACAGCCGCACGCTGCACTTCAGCTGGTTGCCGGCCGACCCGGACGCGGTCGCCGCCCTGGTCCCGCCCGGCCTGCGTCCCCGGCCCGACCGGCAGGTCTTCATGAACCAGTACGTCGTCGAGGACGCCGCCCAGACCTCCGGCCTCGGCGCCTACTCGCTGACCTACGTCGGGGTGGCCCTCGCCGGGGTCGACGCGCCCGACGGGGTCACCCCCGGCGGCTGGTGGACCCACTACGTCACCTCCAGCACCCGGGTCCGCGACTACGCCGCCGCCCGGGGCGCCCCGGCCGTGCTGGGCCGCACCACCCTGCGGGTACGGGGCGACGTGCTGGTCGCCGAGACCGAGGTCGGCGGCGTCCCGCTGATCCGGACCCGGGCCCGCGTCGGCCACACCGGCCACGAGCTGCGCGCCGGCCACCACCGGTACTTCACCCGACGCGACGGCGAACTGCTCAGCGGGGTCTACCCCTACGTCTCCGAACCGGTCGACCCGTTCGAGATCGAGTCGGTGGAGTTCCTCGACCCGCGGCACCCGAGCTACGCGCTGCGCCCGGAGAACCCCCTGCTCCTCGCCGGCGGCTGCTACGCCCCGCGCGCCTCGTTCGCCTACCCGGGCGGGTTGACCCGCTACCCCACCCCGCCACCGCCGGCCCCCGACGGCGGGACCTACCAGGTGCCCTTGCGGCGAGCGTGCAGCGGCCTGCCGTCGGGGTCGTAGACCAGCCGGTACGCCGGTAGCGCCCAGAGCCGGGTGTGCCAGGGCAGCCGCTCGGGCCGGTGCGGGCGCAGCCGGCCCGGCGGGCGGGGGCCCGAGCGGCCCGAGTCGTGCCACCGCTTCAGGGCGTCCGCCGTGGCGGTGATCGTCGCGACCGCGCTGGCCGGGTCCAGCAGGTCGGCGTCGTCGGCACCGTCCGGGTCGCGGTCCAGGTGCTCGCGCCACAACCGCAGCCGCAGGTCCCGGGCGAACACCCGGGCCCCGTCACCCCGACCCGCCGGGTCCACGGGGGCCCGCTCGTCGCGGGTCTCGTCGAGCACCGCGCAGGACAGCTCGCTGTCGTGCGTCCAGGACCGTCTGTTGAAGTTGTCGCTGCCCACGCTCGCCCAGACGTCGTCGACCACGCAGATCTTCGCGTGCACGTAGACCGGGTCGCCCACCCGGTTCTCCACGTCGAAGACGTGCACCCGGTCCGGCGCGGCCCGTTCACACAACGACAGCGCCTGCTCCCGGCCCACCATGTTGGGCGGCAGCGCCAACGCGCCGTCGACGTCCGGATAGCGGGGGACCACCGCCACCAGGTGCAGGTCGGGATTGTCCCGCAGCGCCTCGGCGAACAGCTCGGCCACCTCGGTCGACCAGAGGTACTGGTCCTCCAGGTAGATCAGCCGGCGGGCCCGGCGTACCGCCTTGGTGTAGCCCCGGGCCACCGTCCGCTCGCCGTCCGGGGCGAACGCGTATCGGGGCCGTACCGCCGGGTAGGTACGCAGCACCTGGATGTGGTGCGGGCCGCAGGGCGGCGGACCGGCCGGCGGGTCGGGCAGCGGATCGGGGCTCAGGTCGGAACCGCGCAGCCGGTCCCGTAGGTAGGCCAGCGGGTTCTCCGAGTCCAACGGCATCGGGTCGGTCCACCGCTCGCGGAACGTGGTGTCCAGCGCGGCGACCACCGGACCCCGGACGGCCAACTGCACGTCGTGCCACGGCGGGTGCGGGCCGTACCGCGGTGACATGGCGAGGGCCTGCGGGTCGCCGTGGTGGTCGCCGTCGTCGCGGCGGCTGTGGCACAGGTCGATCCCGCCGGCGAAGGCGACGTCCCGCTCCGGGGCGTCGCGGTGGCGCAGCACCACCAGCTTCTGGTGGTGCGACCCGCCCCGCCGGACGCGCTGGTCGAGCAGCACCTCACCACCGGCGGCGTTGACCGTCTCGCTCAGGTCGCGGTTCTCCGCCTCGCTGTAGGACAACGCGTCGAGGTGGGAGCGCCAGAGCAGCCCCTTGACCAGCACGCCCCGCTGGGCGGCCCGGGCGAAGAGCTGGGCCACCGTCGGGCCGTCCGGGCGCATCCGCTCGTCCGGGTCGCCCCGCCAGTCGGTGAAGAAGAGCTGGTCACCCGCGCCGAGCGCCTCGACCTCGGTGACCAGGCGGTCGAAGTACGCCGACCCGTGAATCAACGGCTCGGCGAGGTTTCCGGACGTCCAGACGGGTATCCGGGAGACCGGGTTGGCGCGTTCCTCAGCGGTCAGGAACCAGTCCTCGATCGCCACGTTCCAGCCTCCCGAGGTCGACGACGTCCTCACGGTAGGACCCCCGCCGCCGGTGCGCACTCCGGGTCTCCCGGAACCCGCCCGGACGGTGGCCTACCGCACCCCGCGAAGCCGTGAACGCCGAGGAGGCCAGGCCATGCCCGCCGAGACGACGAACCCCGCGACCGAGGACCGTACGGATGCGGTCGAGAGCGAACGCGGCGCGATCCTGGCGGTGCTGCTCATGGTGATCCTCGGGGTGGCCGGGATCTTCGCGGTCTCCTGACCGACGCGGTCCCGCCCCCGGGCGTCCCGGGGTCACCGGGACGCCCGGCGGAGGTCGCTCTCAGGGGCGGTCGCCCTGGCCGCCGGTGTGCGGCAGCCGCTGGGCGGGAACCACGCCCAGCTTGCCGGCCTGGAAGTCCTCGAAGGCCTGCATCAGCTCGGCGCGGGTGTTCATCACGAACGGCCCGTAGTGCGCCACCGGCTCCCGGATGGGCTGTCCGCCCATGATGTAGAGGTCCAGGGCCGGGGTGTTGCCGTCCTGCCTGCCGTCGGCGGTCACCCGCAGCGCGTCGCCCGGACCGTGCACCGCCAACTGGCCGCCCTGGAAGGGCCGCCGGTCGGTGCCGACCGTGCCGCGACCGGAGAGCGTGTAGACCAGCGCGTTGAAGTCGGCCCGCCAGGGCAGGTCCAGCTCGGCACCGGGCTGGAGCGTGACGTGCGCGATGGTGATCGGCGTGTGGGTCGATCCCGGTCCCCGGTGCCCGGCGATCTCACCGGCGATGATCCGGATCAGCGCGCCGCCGTCCGGCGTGGTCAGCAGTGCCGACTCCCGGCCCCGGATGTCCTGGTAGCGCGGCGGCATCATCTTGGCCACCCGGGGCAGGTTGACCCAGAGTTGGAGGCCGTGGAAGAGGCCACCGCTGGCGACCAGGTGCTCCGGCGGGGCCTCGATGTGGAGCAGGCCACTGCCGGCGGTCATCCACTGGGTGTCGCCGTCGGTGATGGTGCCGCCCCCACCCTGCGAGTCCTGGTGGTCCATGATCCCGTCGATCATGTAGGTGACCGTCTCGAAGCCCCGGTGCGGGTGCCACGGGGTGCCCTTCGGCTCACCCGGCGCGTAGTCCACCTCGCCCATCTGGTCGAGGTGGATGAACGGGTCGAGATCCGACATCGGCACCCCGGCGAAGGCGCGGCGGACCGGGAAACCCTCACCCTCGTAGCCGCTGGGGGCGGTGGTCAGCCGGCGGACCGGCCGGTAGCTGGTGGTCTCGTCGAGCCGGGGCAGGCGGGGCAGGACGAGGACGTCGTCGACGGTGATCGCGGGCATCGCGGGCTCCTCAGGTGTCGCGGTGGGTGGTCGACGCGTCCCGGTCGGCGCGCAGCCGCCGACCGAGCCGGTCGAAGACCCGGGTCAGGGTGGCGACCTCGGCGTCGTCGAGGTCGTCCATCAGGTGCCGCCGGACCGAGGCGAGGTGCCCCGGCGCGGCCTCACGCAGGGCCAGCAGCCCGGCGGCGGTGAGCACCGCCTCGCTGCCCCGGCGGTCCCCGGGGCAGGACTGCCGGGCGACCAGACCCCGCCGCTGCATGGTGGAGATCTGGTAGGTGAGCCGGCTGGGGGAGAAGACCAGCCGGGCGGCCAGCTCGCCCATCCGCAGCCGCTGGCCCGGTGCCTCGGAGAGCAGGACCAGCACGTGGTAGTCGGCGAAGCTCAGCTCGCCGTCGGCGCGCAGATCGTCCTCCAGCTGGGTGAACAGCCGCTGGCTGGCCTCGATGTAGGCGCGCCAACAGGCCATCCGCTCTCTGTCCAGGCTCTCCGACATGCCCCGAACAGTAGCACTCTTTAAAATTTAAACAACCTGCCGGGAATTCGTGTGAGCAGGCAGACATTCCTCCTTGACGGGCGGAAGTTCGGGATTTGAAAGGAAGGGCGGGCGGGTGGCCCCGGTGAGCTGCCAGACTGCCCCGGTGGAACCTGTGCAGATCACCGCGCCCGGCCTGGTGCTGCGTCCCTGGCGGGCGGCGGACGCCCCGGCCGTGCTGGCCGCCCTGGTCGACCCCGACATCGTCAGGTGGAACGGGCAGGGGGTGACCGACCTGGCCCAGGCCGCCGCGTGGATCACCCGGCGGGCCGACTGGAGCGACGGCAGCCACGTCTCCGTGGCGGTGACCGACGCCACCGACGGGACGCTGCTCGGCGCGGTCTCCGTGCACCAGATCCGGCACGGCAACGCCGCCGTCGGCTACTGGACCGCCGGGCCGGCGCGCGGACGCGGGGTCGCCGCCGGCGCGCTGCGGGCGCTCACCGGGTGGGCCTTCAACCACCTCGACCTGCACCGGATCGAGCTGTGCCACGCGGTCGACAACCCCGCCTCCTGCCGGGTCGCCACCCGTGCCGGCTACCGCTGGGAGGGGACGCTGCGCGAGTCGTACCGCTACGGCGACGGCCACCGCCACGACGAGCACCTGCACGCCCGCCTGGCCACCGACAACTGACCCGCTCCCGCGGTACCCCTCCCGCCCCCCGCTGTCGCCTCGCCTCGGTGATCAAGAGCTTTACGTCATACCCAGCCCGATTCTCGACGCGAACCTCTTGATCACCGGGGACGGCGGCTCGGGTGCCGGGAGGGGGCCGACCATGGGGGAGAGAGCGGCTGAGGGAGGCTCGGGGGGTGGTTAGGGTCGACTGGTGGACGACCTCGACGTGCTCGACTGGCGGGAACGCACCGCCGCGCTCTACCTGTCCGACACCGACGTGGCCGGCTTCCGGGCCGCCCGGGACGGGTTGTTCCGCAGCCACCCGGCCAGCCCGCTGCCGGCCGCCGACCGGGCCGGTTTCCCCGGGCTCGGCTGGTTCCCGCCGGACCCGGCGGCGGTGGTCGAGGCCCCGCTGCGACCCGCCTCCGGCACCGAGAGCATCGACACCGGCGGCCCCGACGGGGTGGTCCGCTACCGGCGGCTGGCGGTCGCCGAGACCCCGTGGGGGCCGTTGACCCTGTGGTGGATCGAGGCGTACGGCGGAGGACTGTTCGTGCCGGTCCGCGACGGCACCAGCGGCCGGGAGACGTACGGCGGCGGTCGGTACCTCACCGACACGGTCAAGGGGACCTTCGGGCGGGGACTCACCGTGCTCCCCGGGCACCGGGTCCGCCTCGACGCCAACTACCTCTACAACCCCAGCTGCGCCTACGACGACACCTGGGCCTGCCCGCTGCCGCCTCCGGAGAACCGCCTCGCCACGCCGATCCGGGCCGGCGAACTGGCGTACCACCGCTGAGGCCGGCGGTGCGACGGCACCGCCCCGACGCGCGGGCGTCGGGGCGGTGTGCACGCCGGGTGGGTCAGCGGGCGGTGGCCCCGGTCGGGGTCAGGTGCATCCGGCCGAGCATCTGCCGCGCCTGGTCGGCCAGGGCGGCGTCGACGGTCACCGCGTACTGGCCGGCGCGTAGCGAACTGGCCGAGGTGAAGTCGCGCTGGCCGCCGGACATGGCGTGTGCCACCGCGCCGAACACGGCACCCCAGATCGCACCGATCACCAGTCCGACCAGGATCACCGCGAGCCAGTTGCCGACCGTGAAGATGCCGAACAACAGGCCGATGAACAGACCGAACCACGCGCCGGTGCCGGCGCCCAGCAGGGCGGCGCGTCCCGTGGTGAGCCGGCCGAGCACCGTCTCCACCAGGGTGAGGTTGGTCCCGACGATCGCGGTGTGCTCCACCGGGAACCGGTTGTCGGCCAGGTAGTCCACCACGCGCTGCGCGGACGGGTAGTCCGGGTACGCGCCGATCGTCACCGTGGGCGGGCCGGTCTGCGTGCCGTGTCCGTCCCCCGGGGGCGTCGCCGGCCGGCCGGCCGGACCGGACGGGAGGTTGTCGCCGCCCGGCATCCCGGGTCGCCAGGTGGCGGTCGGGTTCGCTGCTCTGGTCATGGCCTCCTCCTTCGTCAACGACAGGCGTTCCCGCCGGCCCGCCGGGATAACACCGAGCCGCCAGGCAATCCGAGCCGCCCGCCGGGGACAACCCCGCCGGGCGAGGCATGCCGCACGAGGAGCCCGGGTAACCCGACCCGTGGACAGCGGACGGATCAGCGAGCACGGCTTCCTCGCCGACGGGCGCAGCGCCGCGCTGGTGGACCGGCACGGCTCGGTCAACTGGTGGTGCCCGGCCCGGTTCGACAGCCCGTCGGTCTTCGGGCGGCTCCTCGACGACCGGGCCGGGCACTGGTCGATCACCCCGGAGAGCGCCGACGTCCGGGTGTCCCGCTCCTATCTGGACGACTCACTGGTGCTGCGTACCGTCTTCCACACCGGCACCGGCTCGGTGGCGGTCACCGACGCGCTGGCCCTGGAACCGGGGGCGCGCGGGCACGACATCGGCCTGCGCTCGCCCCGGGTGCTCGCCCGGCTCGTCGAGGGGCTCTCCGGCGAGGTGCCGGTACGCGTCGAGTTCGCTCCCCGGTTCGAGTACGGGCGGGTCACCGCGTACCTGACCCACGCCGCCGGGGTGATCGACGCGCGGGCCGGCGCGTGCCGGCTCAGCCTGCGCTCCGACGTGCCGTTGGCCTGCCGGCACGGCGACGCCGTCGGCCGGGCGACCGTGCGGGCCGGGGACACCCTGCGGCTCACCCTCGGGTACGCCCCGACCTACGACGGCGGTGAACCGGCGTTGCCCGCCGCCGACCGGGTGGTGGCCGATGCGGTGGCCGGCTGGCGCTCCTGGGCCGACCTGCACGACTACCGGGGCCTGTACCGCGACCAGGTACGACTCAGCGCGATGGTGGTGCAGGGCATGACCTACCAGCCCAGTGGGGCGATCGTCGCGGCGGCCACCACCTCGCTGCCGGAACAGTTGGGTGGCGACCGCAACTACGACTACCGCTACGTCTGGGTCCGCGACTTCAGCCTCACCCTGCAGGCGCTGTGGCGGTCCGCCTGCCCCGACGAGGCCGACCGGCAGTTCTCCTGGGTGGCGCGGGCGATGGGCCGCATCGACGACGGCCGGGTGCCGATCATGTACGGCGTCGAGGGGGAGCGGGACCTCACCGAGCACTCCCTCGACCACCTGCGCGGCTACGCCGACAGCCGACCGGTGCTGGTCGGCAACGACGCCTGGACCCAGCGGCAGAACGACGTGCTGGGCGAGATCCTCGACGCCGCCTGGCTGATGCGGCACTACCTGGACCCGATGTCGCCGGATGTACGGCACCTGCTGCGGGCCCTGGCCGACCAGGCGGTCCGGGCCTGGCACCTGCCGGACTCCGGCATGTGGGAGGCCCGCGACGCCGAACGGCACTACGTGTCGTCGAAGGTGCAGTGCTGGACGGCGCTGGACCGGGCGGTCCGCTTCGGTTCCCGCCTCGGTGACCCGGCCGACGTCGGGCGGTGGACGCGGGCCCGCGACGAGGTCCGCGCGGCGGTGCTGCAGCGGGGGTGGAACGACCGGCTGGGCGCGTACACCGGGGCCTTCGACTCCGACCGGTTGGACGCCTCGGTGCTGCTCATGCCGCTCGTCGGCTTCCTGCCCGCCGCCGAGGCGAGGATGCGCTCCACCATCGACGTGGTGGAGCGGCGGCTGTCCCGGGACGGGCTGCTGCGCCGTTGGGACGGTGACCCGGCCGGCTTCGTGATCTGCTCGTTCTGGCTGGCGAGCTGTCTGGCCCTGGCCGGCGAGCAGGAGCGGGCCACCAGGCTGTTCGAGCACCTCGCCGGCCGGGTCAACGACCTCGGCCTCTACGCCGAGCAGATCGACCAGGCCACCGGCGAGCAGGTGGGCAACTTCCCGCAGGCCTTCTCGCACATCGGTCTGATCAACGCGGCCGGGTTGCTCACCGACATCGCCGAGCGACGGCGCGACCTCGCGACGGACCGGCCGCATTTCGTGACGACCGGCACCGACGTGGTGGCGACGTCGAGGTGAGCCGTGCCGACCGGCACGGACCGACGGAGGGAGCACGCTGATGACCGGACGACTGACCGGCCGCACCGCCCTGATCACCGGCTCGGACTCGGGCATCGGGCAGGCCACCGCGATCGAGTTCGGCCGGGAGGGCGCCGACGTGGTGGTGCACTACCTGCACGACCGGGCCGGTGCGGACCACACCCGGGCCGAGATCGAGAAGGCCGGCCGGCGGGCGGTGGTGGTGCAGGGCGACATCAGCGTCGAGCACCAGGTCGAGGCGATGTTCGACGAGGCGCTGGCGGAGTTCGGCGCACTGGACGTGCTGATGAACGACGCCGGGGTGGACGCCTCCGGCATCGGGGTGGCCGATCTGGACACCGGCACCTGGGACCGGTGCATCCGTACCAACCTGTACGGGATGTTCTTCTGCTGCCGACGGTTCGTCAGGCACCGTCGCGACCAGGGCGGCGGCGGGAAGATCATCAACATCACCTCGATCCACCAGGAGGTCGCCCGGGCCGGCGGGGCGGACTACGACGCCAGCAAGGGCGGCATGCTCGAACTGGCCAAGAGCCTCGCCCTGGAGGTCGCCCCGATGCGGATGAACGTCAACAACATCGGACCCGGAATGGTGCTCACCCCGTTCAACCAGGAGGCCATCGACGACCCGAAGTACCTGGCGGAGCAGGTGCAGAGCATCCCGTGGAAGCGGGCCGCCGAACCGGTCGAGATCGCCCGCCTGGCCGTCTTCCTGGCCAGCGACGACGCCGACTACGTCACCGGGTCGACGTACTTCATGGACGGCGGCCTGATGCAGAATCAGGGCCAGGGCGCCTGAGCCGGCCGGCCGCGCCCGGCCCCGCTCCCGGAAGGCCCGCCTGATGCGGCTGCTCATGATCGCCGACACCCACCTGCCCCGGCGTGCCCGGGAGCTGCCGGACGAGGTCTGGACGGCGGTGGACGCCGCCGACGTGGTGCTGCACGCCGGGGACTGGGTCGAGGTGGACCTGCTCGACCGGCTGGCCGACCGGGCCCGGCGGCTGGTCGGCGTGTACGGCAACAACGACGGCCCCGACCTGCGGGCCCGGCTGCCCGAGGTGGCCGAGGTGGAACTGGCCGGGCTGCGGGTGGCGGTGGTGCACGAGACGGGTCCGAAGACCGGCCGGGAGCAGCGCTGCGCGGCCCGGTTCCCCGGACGGGACCTGCTCGTCTTCGGCCACTCGCACATCCCCTGGGACAGCGTCGCGCCGGGCGGCCTGCGGCTGCTCAACCCGGGCTCACCCACCGACCGGCGGGCCCAGCCGTACGCCACGTACCTGACTGCCGAGGTGGCGGCGGGGCAGCTCGACCGGGTCGCGCTGCACCGCCTGCCACCCCGCTGAGGTCACCGGCCCCGGCCGGTCTCCTCCTGCAACTCGTCGATCCGCCGGGACGCCTCCGCCTTGGTCAGGTCGTCCGGCACCTCCTCGCCTGCCTCCCGGGCGAGGGTGTGCAGGTACGACTCCTGGGCGGCGGTCGGCGGCTCGTCGCCGGTCACCCACTCCGCCGGGTCCTTGATCGCCCCACGGGGGTCGGGCTGCTGGTCGTAGCGGTCGGTCATCACGTCACCCTTTCCTCGAACAGCCGTGCCAATACCCCGCCGGTCGCCCGGTCATGCCGGTCCGGCTGCATACGATCAACAGCTGCATACGATCAACAGGTGGACACGGACGTGATCGTGGTGGGTGCCGGCATCGCCGGGGTGGCCTGTGCCGGGGAACTGGCGCGGGCGGGCGTACCGGTGCAGATCCGGGAGCGCGGCCGGGTGGCGGGTGGCCGGATGGCCAGCCGGCGCTTCGACGGTCGCCCCGCCGACCTGGGTGCGGCGTACCTGACCGCCGACGACCCGGACTTCGTCGAGGTCGTCCGGCGCTGGCAGGCCGCCGGGCTGGTGCGGGAGTGGACCGACACCTTCGTCGCGTACGGCCCGGACGGCCGGCGGGCGGTACCCGGACCGGTCCGCTGGGCCGCCCCGCGCGGCCTGCGCTCCCTGGTCGAGGAGCTGGCCCGGGAGCTGCCGGTGACCGTGGACCGGTTCGTGTCGGGCGTCGCGCCGGGCCCGCTGGTGGACGGCCGGCCCGCCGCCGCCGTGGCGCTGTGCACCCCGGGGCCGCAGGCCGCCCTGCTGCTCGACCCGGCGCTGGCCGGGGCCACCCGGGCCGCCGGCCGGCAGCGGTGGTCGCCGGTGCTCGCGGCGGTGCTGCGCTTCCCCGGCCGGCGGTGGGTCGACTTCCGGGGCGCCTTCGTCAACGACCATCCGGTGCTCGCCCTGGTCTGCGACGACGGCGACCGGCGGGGCGACGCCGCGCCGGTGCTGGTCGCCCATACCACGCCCGAGTTCGCCGCCGGG
This sequence comes from Micromonospora cynarisoli, assembly GCF_030518815.1. Classification (NCBI taxonomy): domain Bacteria; kingdom Bacillati; phylum Actinomycetota; class Actinomycetes; order Micromonosporales; family Micromonosporaceae; genus Micromonospora; species Micromonospora cynarisoli. Next base: position 7,080,796 of record NZ_CP130426.1, read on the forward strand.
CACCTGGCCCAGCCCGGCGCGGCCGGCCCGGCGATCGAGGAGGCCGTGCGGGACCTGCTCGGGCTGCCGGACCCGGCTGAGCAGGTCCACGTGCACCGGTGGACGTACGCCCGGCCGGTCGAGCCGGACCCCGACGGCGGGTTCTTTCTCGACGACGACCTGGTCGGGCTGGCCGGGGACGCCTTCGGCAGGCCCCGGGTGCAGAGCGCCTGGCGCTCCGGCCGGGATTTGGGCCGCGAACTGGTCCGCCGGCTCACCTGACTGTGCCGTCCCGGTGCCCGATCAGCCCCGGGCGGCGTCCAGGGCCGGTTCGTCGCGTCGGTCCCGCTCCGACGGGTCGGAGGTGCGTTCGCCGGCCCGGTCCAGCAACTGCATCACCGGGGTCGCGGCCATCCCGTGCACCACCACCGACACGACCACCACCAGGCCGACCGTCGCCCAGATCAGGTCTGCCTGGGCGAAGTCCGCCTTGGTGGTGGCGTACGCCAGGTAGTAGAACGAGCCGACGCCCCGGATGCCGAACGACGAGATTACCCAGTGCTCGGCCGGTCGACCCGGTGCGCCGCGCAGCGACAGCCAACCGACCAGCGGCCGGATGACGAACACCAGGGCCAGCCCGACCGTCGCCGCCTGCCAGGTGAGCGGGGCGAGCAGACCGGTGATCACCGCACCGCCGAACAGGAGCAGCAGCAGGACGGTCAGCAGCCGCTCGGTCTGCTCGGCGAAGTCGTGCAGCACGGCGTGGAACTCGTGGGTCCGCTCGGCCGCCCGGATCGCCCGCGCGGCGACGAAGACGGCCAGGAACCCGTACCCGCCGATGACCTCCACCAGCCCGTACGCCAGGAAGGTGGCGGCCAGCGCGAGGAAGCCCTCGGCGTGCCGGGCCAGCCGCAGCTCGCTCGGGGCGCGGAAGAACAGCTTGCCGAGCAGCCAGCCGACCAGCAGGCCACCGCCGATCCCGACGGCCAGCTTGTAGAGCACGTCGACGGTGAACCACTCGGCGAACCAGCCCGACGGGGCGAGCCCGGCGGTGGCGATCGCGATGGCCGCGTAGACGAACGGGAAGGCCAGGCCGTCGTTGAGGCCGGCCTCGGAGGTCAGCGCGAAGCGCACCTCGTCCTCGGAGTCCTCCGCGTCGGTGGGTTCGCCTACCTGCACGTCGGAGGCGAGTACCGGGTCGGTGGGGGCGAGAGCCGCGCCGAGCAGCAGCGCGGCGGCCGGCACCAGGCCCGCCCACCACCAGCCGAGCAGCGCCACCGCCGCGATGCACAGCGGCATCGCGATCGCCAGCAACCGCCAGGTGGACGACCACTTCCGCCAGCTCAACGGCCTGTCGATCTTCAGGCCGGCGCCCATCAGCGCCACGATCACGCCGATCTCGGTCAGGTGGGTGGCGACCTGCGGGTACCGCAGCGGGTCCGGTGCGGGCAGCCCGATCGGCAGGGCGAAGACCAGCATCCCGAGGCCGAGGAACGCTATCGGCATCGACAACGGGCGACGCTCCAGCAGGCGGGGGAGCACCCCGGCCAGCAGGGCACCCACGCCCACCAGCGCGAACTCGACATCGACCAGTTCCACCCCGACCACCTCTCACCCCCGGCCACGGGAGTGGGCGGGGGTGGGACTGTGCCCCGCGACCGGCCGGGCTAAGCCTGGGTGTCCGGCTTGTCCCGGCACGGGGGGCGATCAGTGGCCGCCGATGCCCGCCGGCCGGGCCGGGTCGGGTCCACCGGTGGGGGCGTCAGCCGGTGGGCAGGAGGATCTCGAACCAGACCGTCGAACCCCGTACCGTCGGGTCGGTGCCCCAGGCGTCGGAGAGCTGTTCGATCAGCCCGAGGCCCCGGCCCCGGCTACTCAGCGTGTCGGTCTGGGCCCGGGTCACCGTGCCCCTGGTGCCCGAGTCGGCCACCGACACCAGCAGCCGTTCCGGGCTCAGGTCGATCTCCACCCGGGCGGCGGTGCCGGCGTGCAGCAACGCGTTGGTGGTCAGCTCGCTGGTGCACAGCACCGCCGCGCCGATCACCGCCTCGGGCACCTGCCACTCGGCCAGCTGCGCGGTCATCCAGTGGCGTACCCGGCTGGGCGCGGTCGGCTCGGCGGGCATCTCCATCCCGGCCGACCGGCTCGGCTTGAGCGCGTGCTCGACCGCCAGCACCGCCACGTCGTCCTCGGTGGCGCCGGGGACCGCGCCGGTGGCGACCGCGCACAGCGCCCGGGGGTCACCGCTGGCCGCCCCGGCCACCGCCGCCGCCAACCCGGCCAGGCCGGCGGTGAGGCTCTGCCGCCGCCGCTCGACCACCCCGTCGCTGTAGAGCAGCAGGGTGTCGCCGGGGGTGAAGGGCACGGTCGCGGTGTGCGGCCGGCAGCCCAACCCCAGGGGCGCGCCGGTCGGCAGCTCGACGAAGACGGCGGTGGCGACGCCGTCCGGCCCGGACCGCCGGATCAGCGGCGGGGGATGCCCGGCGCTGGCCAGGGTGAGTTCGCCCCGGTCGGCGTCGACCACCCCGAAGGCCACCGTCACGAACAGCTCGTGCGTGCCGGTCTCGGTGCCCAGGCTCGCCACCAGCCGGTCCAGCCCGGCCAGGACGGCGTCCGGGCGGGGATCGGTCAGCGCCAGCGCCCGCAGTGCCGCGCGTACCTGCCCCATCCGGGCCGCCGCCTGCACGTCGTGTCCGGCGACGTCGCCCAGCACCACGCCCAGATCGCCGGAGGGGAGCAGGAACGCGTCGTAGAAGTCGCCCCCGGCGGCGTTGCCGTCGACCCCGGGGTCGTAGCGGGCGGCGATGCGCAGCCGGGGCAGCGCCGGCAACTGCTCCGGGAGCATGCTGCGTTGCAGCAGCTGGGCGGTGCCGTGCTGGGTCTCGAACCGGCGGGCGCGCTCCGCCGCCTGGCCGACCAGCTCGGCCGAGGCGGCCAGCAGCGCCCGTTCCGCCGCCGTCCAGCCGTGCGGGGTCTGGTAGCCCACGGCGAGGCCGCCGCGGATCACCGACGAGCGCAGCGGCACCGCGGCCAGCGAGCGGACCTTCTGGTCGTGCCGGTCGACGGCGGTGTCCCGCAGCGGCTGGCCGTCGCCGGCAAACAGGGGCACCCCGCTACGCGCGCCGACCACCACCGGCGCCGTGGTGTCCGCCGGGACCGGCCGCCACAGCGGGGGCAGCCGCTCGTCGGCCTCGTCGAGCAGTTCGCCCCGGATGCGCCGGACCAGCCGCCAGGCGGGGCCGTCGTCGACGGCGAAGGACACCTGGTCGGCGTCGAAGGAGTGCAACGCGTAGCGCAGCGTCACCCGGGCCACGTCGTCGAGGGTGAGGGTGCCCGACAGCGCGGCGGCGAAGTCGGACAGGCTCTGCAACTGCTGGGTGAGCTGGCTGGTCTGGGCGGCGACGGTGAGCACGCCGACGATCCGACCGGTGCTGTCGCGGACCGGGGAGTGGCCCCGGGTGAAAACGGTGTGCTCGCCGGTGCCCTGCTGGTGGACGGGGAGCACCGACTCCTTCTGGAGGAAGGACTCGCCGTGCCGGTAGGCCCGCTCGATGACCTCGCCGACGCCCGGGGCGTGCCACAGGTCGGCATAGACCTCGGGGGCCGGCCGGCCCATCGCGTCCGGGTGCCGGTCGCCGATCACCTCCGCGTACGCCTGGTTGTAGAGCAGCACGAAGTCGTCGCCGTAGTGCAGCGCCATCGGCACGGGGCAGGACAGGATCACGTCGACCAGGACGCGGACGGTCACGTCCCAACCCTGTTGCGGGCCCAGCGGGGTGCCGGCCCACGGGTGGGTCGGCACGGCCGCCGCCTCCGGTGTGACCCCGGCCGGCCCCGGTGCGGGGGTTGGTGACGTCGGGACCCGCCCGACCGTGCCTGGCATGTCCGCAGCCTATCCGGAGCCGGCCCGGGCGACCCGATCATGCCCGGCGCCTCCACTGACGCCGACCTTCGTGCAGTTCCGGCAGGTTTTCCATAGACATGTCGGGAAAATCGGTGCGGATTCTCCGGCGTGCTACTGCGGCGGACGGGTAACCGGGCGGCGCAGTCCATTGGACAGGAGGGACATCATGCCGGAAACCCTTGCGGTCAGGCAGGTCGACATCGGTAGCGCCTTGACCGACATGTGGCGGTCGGTGCTGCTGTTCGTGCCGAGAGCCATCGCGTTCATCGTCATCCTCGTGGTGGGCTGGCTCATCGCCCGAGCGGTACTCAAGATCGTGGACGCGGCGCTGGAACGGGTGGGCTTCGACCGGGCGGTCGAACGGGGCGGGATCAGACGCGCGTTGGAACGCACCAAGTACGACGCCAGTGACATCCTGGCCCGCCTGGCGTACTACGCGGTGCTGCTGTTCACCCTGCAGTTCGCGTTCGGGGTGTGGGGACCCAACGCGATCAGCGACCTCATCCGGGGCGTGGTGGCGTGGCTGCCGCGGGCGTTCATCGCGATCGTCATCGTGGTCGTCGCCGCCGCGATCGCCAACGCCGTGCGGGACCTGGTCTCCGGTGCGCTCGGCGGCCTGTCGTACGGCAAGGTGCTGGCCGACCTCGTGGCCGTCTTCATCCTGGCGCTCGGGGTGATCGCCGCGCTGAACCAGGTCGGCATCGCCACCACGGTCACCACGCCGGTCCTGATCGCGGTGCTCGCCACCGTGGCCGGCATCCTGATCGTCGGCGTCGGCGGTGGTCTGGTCAAGCCGATGCAGTCCCGCTGGGACGGCTGGCTGGACCGGGCGGCCGAGGAGTCGCGGGCGGTCCAGGAGCACCGGCGGGCCCGCGCGGCCGGGCAGGGCGACATGAGCCGGCAGATGGCCGACCGGGGCGGCGAGCGGACGCAGGCCATGCCGCGCGTCGACGAGGCCCGCACGATGGCCGGTGGCCGGGGCACCTACCAGTCGGGTTCCGGCGACGAGACCCAGCAGTTCGGCCGTCCGGGCAGCTGAGTCGGCAGCACTCACCGGCAGGGTGTCCGCGCGTGGCGCGGGCACCCTGCCGGCGGATACCGGGTCAGGCCGGGTCGAGGTGCCGGGGGTCGAGGGTGCGGGCCAGGGCGCAGACCGCGAGCAGGCGGACCAGCACCCAGTCCGGGGCGGTGAAGTCCGCCGCGCCGTCGGGGAGCAGGCCGTGCGCGTGGGCGGTGTCGCGGACCCCCTCGGCGTAGCCGGACAGCGCGGCCGGGGTCAGCGGGCGGCGGTCACCGTCGAGGCTGTCCCGGATCGCCGCGGCGTGCTGGTCGACCAGCGCGAGCAGGCCGGGCCGGGCCGCGGCGGCAGCGAGGCCGGGGGCACCGACCGAGGCGGTGAGCAGGGCCAGGTGGGAGCGCGCCGCGCGCACGGCGGTCCGGGTGGCGACCTGGGGGTACGGCACTCGCATGAGGACCGAGGTTAACCACCCGGTAACCCCGGCGGAGTCGGCCACCCGGCCGGTACGGGTTCCCCCGCCGGTCGGTCGGTCCTCCGCCGCCGGGACCGATCCGCGCCCCGGCGGCCAGACGGCGCACCGGCCACCGTCGGCGTCGGGGCGGACAGCAACGGGACGCGACGCCGGAATCCGCCCGGCGTGTCAGGGGGTCAGCGCCCCGAGCAGGAGGGTGCCGCCGCAGGGCAGCTGCCCGACGTTGCCGACGGTCAGCACGTACTGCCGTTGCCGGGAGCCGTCCGGGTCGGTCCGCTGCACGTACCGGCTCCGGGTCACCTCCAACTGGCAGGCGGTGCCCCCGACGGCCCCCGTCGGGGCCAGCCCGGGCAGGTAGACCGCGGTCAGCGGGTTGGCGTTGTTCCAGGTCCAGGTGGCCGAGGCCCCGACGGCCAGGGTCCCGGTCGACCACGACGCCGACGGGTCGCTCTGGGCGAGCTGGAACTGACCGGAGCAGGTGACGGTGCCAATGTTGCGGAGCACGAAGTAGAACTTGCGTACCCCGTCCGGCTCCTGTCGGTACCAGCTCCTGGTGATCTCCAACTGGCAGGCGGCCGTCGCGGTCGCCCCGGTCGGCGTCAACCCCAGCAGGTACGACACGGTGGGCGCGATCTGCTCCACCCAGCCGTAGTTGCCGCTGGCCCCGGGCGCGAGCGCGCCGGTCGACCAGTCGTGGGTCGGGGTCAGCCAGGACAGCAGGACGGTGGCCGTGCAGGTGAGCGTGCCGCTGTTGCGGACCACGAAGTGGAACCGCCGCTCGCCGCCCGGCTCCCGGGAGTACCAGGTCCGGGTCACCTCGAACTGGCAGGGGGCCGTGTCGCCGGCCCCGGTGGGCGACAGCCCCACCTGGTAGGCGGCGTTCAGCGGGTTGGCGTTGTTCCACACCCAGCCCTGGGTGACGCCGGGCGCGACCGGGCCGGTGGACCACGTCGCCTGCGCGGCGGCGCTGCGTAGGGCGGCTAGGCCGCGGGCGTCCCGCTCGCCGCCGCCCGGGGCCGCCGCCGCCGGGGTCGGGGTGAGCGCCACCACCGCCAGCAGGCCCAGCAGCCACGTCCACACCGTCGGTCGTCTCGTCACGGTCGGCGCTCCTCGGGGTAGGGATGCCGGTGTACGGCGACCGGGGGCGCGGCGGGTGCCGGGCCCGGTGCCGGTGTGCGGCGGCGTGCCGACAAGGTCGCACACCGGTGGCCGCCGTGGCGGGGCCGATATCCGACAGCGCGGGACGACGCCCGGGGCCCTCCGGCGTCGCTACAGTCCAGATCCCACCCGGAAGGACTCCCACCGATGGCCCTGTCCCGTTCCGCCCGCCGGTGGTTCGGCGCGCGCCTCGCCGGCACCGTCGCCCTGGCCCTGACCGTGCCGCTCGCCCACGCCGGGGCGGCCGTGGCCGGCACCGCGCTCGGCGACGGCGACGTGCAGATCGCCCGGACCGCGCAGGACTACACCTACCGCACCTACCAGCGGCACTGGTCGGTGGTCGCCGTCCAGCCCGCCGCCACCGCCGACTGGGACCTGACCCTGCGCGACGCCGCCGGCAGCACGCTCGCCACCAGCGTCTACGGGCTCGGCCGCACCGACTTCGTGGTGGTCGACTCCACGGCCGGACACCTGCCGTTCGACGCTTACACGGCCGTGGTCGGCGCGTACACCCCCGGCCTGTACTGGGTGCAGCAGCGGACGGACACCGCCACGATCACCCTGCCGCCGGTGACGCACTCCGGCACCACCGGCGCGTCCGACCCCGACCTGACCTTCTCCAGCCTGGTCGACCACGACGTGGTCACCGTCGCCGACCTCTGGCTGACGGCGGGGGAGTCGTTCTGGGCGCACACCACGACGGCCGCGTCCTCGCTGCTGCTGGCCGAGAGCGACCCGGCCGACCCGACGAGCTTCGTCCAGGGCCGGGCCACCGTGGCGGCCCGGCAGCACACCGAGGTCATCGACGGCTGCACCCGGTACACCGCGCAGCGCACCGGCTGGCACGCCCTGATCCAGATCGGCGACCGCGCGCCGAGCACGCACGTCCCGACGCAGGGCACCGGGTACGCCCTGCACCGGGTCGACCCGGCCCACCCGCTCAGCTGCCCGCAGCGGGAGTTCCCCGGCCCGACCCCGTGAGAGGGGTCGCCGGGCGGGTCAGTCCGCGGAGGTGGCGTCGGCCGGGCGACGACGGCCGGCGTCGTCGGCGATGATCACGGTGGCTACCATGAGCGCCACGCAGAGGCTGAACAGCCACGAGTCGTCGGAGGAGAACCGGGCGGAGACCGGGGCCTGGACGGCGGCGAGCAGGAAGCCGAGCCAAGCCAGGCGACGCTGACGAGGGGTGAGGAAACCGGAGCCCTGTTGCATCCCGAAAGTCTTGCGCGACCCCTTCGGATTACCGTCAGCCGAACGGCGGATTCTGGACGAGCTGTCCGGTTTCCTGCCCGTCCGGGCGTTCCAAACCACCGGTTCGGGGGAGGTGACAATCACGTCGACCCGTTCTCGATGATGCGGCAGGATGAGCCTCCGTGTCCGTCGCCCCGCCCCGTACCTCCCTGCTCCTGCTCGCCTACCTCGCGTTCGTCAGTCTCGGCCTGCCCGACGGCCTGCTCGGCGTCGGCTGGCCCTCGATCAGCGCCGAGTTCGGCGTACCGACCGGCGCGGTCGGGCTGGTGCTCACCGCCGGCACGATCGGGTATCTGACCTCCAGCGTCCTGGCCGGGTTCACCCTCGCCCGGCTGGGCGTGGGCCGGCTGCTGGCCGGCAGCACCCTGCTGGCCAGCCTCGCGCTGACCGGGTATGCCAGCGCACCGGCGCTGACCGTGCTGATCGGCTGTGCGCTGGTGCTCGGCCTGGGCTCCGGGGCGATCGACTCCGGCCTCAACGCGTACGCCGCCGGGGCGTTCGGCCCCCGGCACATGAACTGGATGCACGCCTTCTTCGGCCTCGGCGTGGCCATCGGCCCCCTGGTGATGACCGCGATGCTGAGCACCGGCGCCGGCTGGCGCTGGGGGTACGCGGTCACCGCCGCCGCCCAGCTCGCGCTGGCCACCGCGTTCGCGCTCACCGTCGGCGCGTGGCGGGACCGCCCCGCTGGTCCTCCGACGCCGCCGCACGCCGCGCCCGTCGACCGGACGGTAGGCGCGCGGCCCGACGACACGGTCGTCGGGCCGGCCGGCCACCCCGGACCGGTCGACGGTCCGGCGGTGTCCGGGCATGGCGGGTCGGCCGACGACTCGACGGCGGCCAAGCGTGGCGGGTCGGCGGTGCCGGCCGGGGTGCGGATCGGCGAGACGCTCCGGTTGCCCGCCGTCTGGTTCGGCGCGCTCGCCTTCGCCGTCTACGTGGCCATCGAGGTGTCCGCCGGGCTCTACGCGTTCCTGCTGCTCACCGAGGGGCGGGGGGTGCCCGACGCGGTCGCCGGGCTCAGCGTCTCGGGGTACTGGGCCAGCCTCTTCGTCGGCCGGGTGGTGCAGGGGTTGGTCGCCGAGCGGCTCGGCACCGCCCGGGTGCTGCGGGGCAGCCTGCTGGGGATGGCCGTCGGGGCGGCGCTGATCGCGCTACCGGCCCCGGGCTGGGTCACGGTTGTCGGCCTGATCGTGCTCGGCTTCGCCGCCGCGCCGGTGTTCCCGCTGCTCACCCTGAGCACGGCGGAACGGGTTGGCCGTGAGCACGCCGACCGGGTGATCGGCGTGCAGATCGGTGCCGCCGGGATCGGGGCGGCCCTCATCCCGGCCGGGCTCGGGGTGCTGCTCGGCGACACGTCGGTGCGGCTGCTCGGCCCGGTGCTGACGGCGCTGGCGGTGGCCCTGCTGGTGGCGCACGCGGCGGCCGCGCGCCGGACCGCCGCGCCGCCCACCGGCTGAGCCGTCGCCGCCCGACCGGGCTGCGCCGTCCCGCGCGATCGGGCTTCTGGGCCGATGATGCGGTGTTCGTTCGACCGGGACACCGCATCATCGGCCCCCGTGCCACCGACGCGGACCCCGACCGTCACATGGTGTCGGGGCCGGTGCGTCCCGTCGTGGAGGGGCGGTAGGCGCGTTCAGTGTCGGTCATCTCCCGGCGCTCGGCCTGCGGGCCGGCACCCCGGTCCACCGGTTCGGGGCCGTGCCCGAAGGCGGCCTCCTCGCCCGCGTCGTTGCCGGTCGGGTCGTCGGCCTGCCCGTCGATGGTGGACCTGGCGATCGCCCGGTCCAGCTCCTCCAGCGGTGTCCTCTGCTCGTCCCGCCAGACCCTGCCGTCGTTGTCCGTCATACCTTCGCGGTACCCCGACCCGATGATCGCAAACGGTCGGACGCAGTGACGGCCGCCGGGAGCCGGCGGCCGTCGAGGCTGTAGGTCCGGGTCGGGGGAGGGGATCAGGGCTGCGGACGGTCGACCGATCCGCGCCACGCCCCGGTCTCCTGACCGCGACGCTCGATGAACTGCTTGAACCGCTCCAGGTCGCCCTTGGTCCGCCGGTCGACCACACCCAGCTTGTCGCCGGCCTGCTCGACCACTCCGTGCGGCTCGAAGTCCATCTGCAGGGTCACCCGGGTGTTGCCCTCGTCGAGCCGGTGGAACGTCACCACACCGGCCTGCTGGGTGCCGCCTGTCGACTTCCAGGCCACCCGCTCGTCGGGGAGCTGCTCGGTGATCTCGGCGTCGAACTCGCGCTTGACCCCGGCGATCTCCACCGTCCAGTGGGTCATCGTCTCCGACAGCTGCCGGACCTCCTGCACCCCCTCCATGAAGTGGGGGAACTCCTCGAACTGGGTCCACTGGTCGTAGGCGGTACGTACCGGTACCGACACGTCCACGTGCTCGATGACGCCGCTCATGCGAAATCCTCCTCTGGCCGCTGGTGCTCGTCCGGATCGTGGGCCGATCCGGTCACCAACGCGTCGTCTCGTTCCGGTGCCCGAGTGCGGCCCACACCTCGGAAATCGTCTGGTAACGGGTGCCCTCCGGCAGGCGCTCCAGGGCGGCCACGAGGTCGTCGGGCGCGTCGTTCTCCCGCGCGTTGGCGACCAGCGTCAGCCGGTCCCCGGGCAGGGCCGTCATCGTGATGAACCGGCCCAGCCGGCTGCGCGCCTCCACGTCCTCCGAGGTCATCCCCTGCGGGGTGCCGGTCCGCAGGTCGCCCGCCGGTGCCGTGGTCGCCCCCGGCTGGTCCTCGCCGGCCGGCTCCGCCTCGCGGAACTCCTCGACCCGGGAGCCGCCGGTGCCCGGCCCTTGGACGAGGCCGCTGACCTCCTGGCTCATCTGGTCGTCCACCCTCGGTGCGTGCTTGCTGCTGCCACGTTCCATGTCTGTTGTGCTACCCGCACCCGCACGGCGGAAACGCCGACCCGGACGCCGAACCCGACGGGTCACGAACCGGCGGTGGCCTTCGGCGGCAGCACCGGCTCACCCGGGTCGTCCTCGCCCGCCTGCAACCTGCGGCCCCGCTGCAACTCCGCATTGATCTGCACCCCGAACATCAGCGCCGAGTTCGACAGGTACAGCCACACCAGGAAGGCGATCACCGCGCCCAGGCTGCCGTAGGTGACGTCGTACGAGCCGAAGTTGGCCACGTACAGGCCGAAGCCGAAGGAGACGACGACCCAGGACAGCAGGGCGACCGCCCCGCCGGGGGTGAGCCACCGGAACCGGGGCTGCCGGACGTTGGGGGCGATCCAGAACATCAGCGACAACAGCGTCATCATCACCAGTGCCAACACCGGCCATTTCGCCACGCTCCACAGCGTCCGGGCCAGCCCGCCGGCACCCACCAGGTCGCCCACCGCGTCGGTCACCGGGCCACTGACGATCAACCCGAGCGCCACCACCGCGAGCAGCAGCAGCGACACCCCGGCCAACCCGATCTGCAACGGGCGCAGCCGGTAGAACGGGCGACCCTCCTGCACCCCGTAGATGGCGTTGGAAGCCCGGGTGAACGCGCCGATGAACCCGGACGCCGACCACAACGCGCCCAGCAGACCGAAGCTGAGCAGCACCTTCGTCCCGCTCTGCTGGTCGACCACGGTGCGCACCACCGACACGAAACCCTCGTTGCCGACCACCGAACCGGCCCCGATGTCGCGGGCGAGGCCCAACACGGTGTCCACCGTCCGTTCCCCGTCGGAGACCAGCCCCACCAGGGCCACCACCACGACCGTGGACGGGAACAGGGCGAGCACCCCGTAGTAGGTCAACGCCGCCGCCCAGTCGGCGCAGTTGTCCGTCACGAAGCTCCGGCCGCTGCGGACCAGCACCCCGCGCCAGGTCGACCAGCTCAACTGGCGTACCCGGCGGGGCACGCCCCTCTCCGACCCGCCACCGGCGACCGTGGTCTGCTCCGTCGTCGCTGCCATGCTCGGCTCCTCGTCGCCCGACGACCCGGCGGACCCGGCGTCCGGCGCGCGTCTGGGCGGGGCGGTACCCGACGGCGGAAATCGACAAACCCGACGTCGGTGTTTGCCGGTGCCGGCGCAGGGAACCGTTCGGTCAGCCAGAAAACCGACGCGGAGGAGGACGGGATGCCCGGGCGCGAGGTACTGCCCAGCACGCTGCGGCGCTCCCCGGAAAAGGCACAGCGCACCTGGGAGAAGACGCACGACTCGGCGGTGGAGACCTACGGCGAGGGGGAGCGGGCGCACCGCGCCGCCTTCGCCGCCGTCAAGCACAGCTTCGAGAAGGTCGGCGACCACTGGGAGCCGAAGGGCCGCAAGGGGCCCAGCGACCGGCAGGCCGAAGGCGGTGGCCCCGCCCGCCGGGCCCCCACCGCCGGTGGGGTCGACGCCAACGCCACCAAGGACCACCTGATGCAGGTGGCGAAGAAACTGGACGTGCCCGGCCGCAGCCGGATGACCAAGCCGGAACTGGTCAAGGCCATCGAGAAGGCCAACAACCGGGCCACCCGCAAGGCCCGCGGCGACTGACCGGGGGTACGCGCGGAACGCGGGGCCGCCCCGGTTCGGGGCGGCCCCGGCTCACCAGTGCCCGCCCGCCGGCGGTTGCAGGTGCACCGCCTTGACCGTGCTGAACTCGTCCAGCAGCTCCGGGCCGTACCCGAAGCCCTGGCCGCTGCCCCGGCGCGGCTGCGCGGCACCACCCGGCGCGCCCCCGAACACCGCGTTGACCTTCACGGTGCCCACCGGCAGCTCCCGCCAGGCCCGCTGGGCGTGGCTCATCGACCCGGTCAGCACCGTCGCCGCCAGCCCGTACGGCGAGTCGGCGGCACACCGCAGCGCCTCGCTGAACGAGTCCACCGTCACCACGGCCGCCACCGGCCCGAACGTCTCCTCCCGGACCACTGTCATCTCGTGCCGGCAGTCGGTGAGCACCGTCGCCGGATAGAACGCCCCCGGCCCGTCCGGCAGCACCCCACCGGCGCGCAGCGTCGCCCCCTGCGCCACCGCCGCCGTGACCTGCCCGTGCACCTGGTCGCGGTGCCGCCGGTCGACCAGCGGGCCCAGCTCGGTCGCCGGGTCGCGGCCCGGCCCGACGACCAGCGCCCCGGCCCGCTCCACCAGCGCGTCGACGAAGTCCTCGGCGACGTCGCGGTGCGCGTAGATCCGCTCCACCGCCACGCAGAGCTGCCCGGCGTTGGCGAACGCCCCGAGTGCCGCCTGCTCGGCCGCCCAGCGCGAGTCCACCCCGGCGTCGACCACCAGCGGGTCGCTGCCGCCGTTCTCCAACAGCGCCTTGGCCCCGGTGCGGGCGCAGGCCGCCGCGATCGCCCGGCCGGTCGCGGTGGCCCCGACGTGCGCCACCACGTCCACCGGCTGCGCGGCCAGCGCCGCACCCACCTCCGCACCCCCGGTCAGCAGGGACAGCACCCCCGCCGGGAACACCCCGTCGAACAGCCGGGCCAGCAGCCACCCGGTGACCGGGGTCCGCTCGCTGGGCTTGTAGAGCACCACGTTGCCGGTGACCAGGGCCGCGCCGAGCAGCCCGCAGGAGACCGCCACCGGGTCGTTCCACGGGGTGATCGCGGCGACCACCCCCCGCGCCTGCGGCTGCATGAAGTCGATCGCGTCGCCGTCGCCGTGCAGCGTCCGGCCGCCGCGCAGCGGGCCCAGCTCGGCGTACTGGCGCAGGGTGCCGACGCCGGCCGCCACCCCGCCCCGGGCGTCGCCCAGCGGCTTGCCCATCTCCGCCGTCGTCGCGGCGGCCAGCTCCTCGGCCGCCGCCGCCACCGCGTCCGCCGCCTCGTGCAACAGGTGCGCCCGCCCGGCCGCCGGCGTCGCCGCCCACTCGGCGGCCACCTCCCGGGCCGCCTCCACCGCCTTGGCGACCTCGTCCGCCGTCGCCACCGGCACGGTGCCGACCGGCCTGCCGTCCGCCGGATCGAGGACGGTCAGCTCACCGCCCGCCCCGCCCGCGCCCCACACCCCACCGATGAGTTGCTCCACCCGGTACATGCGGCGGGATGCCCCGCTCCCGTCGAAGCAAACGCGTTTCGCCCGGTTGCCGGCCGGGTAGCCGGATCTGATGATCTCGCCGGGCACGGACACCGCGGACGCCGTCGTCATCGGTGCCGGACACAACGGCCTGGTGGCCGCCAACCTGCTCGCCGACGCCGGCTGGGACGTCCTGGTGCTGGAGGCGACCGGCGCGCCGGGCGGGGCGGTCCGCTCCGCCGAGGTCACCGCCCCCGGCTACCTCAGCGACCTGTACAGCTCCTTCTACCCCCTCGGGTACGCCTCCCCGGTGCTGGCCGGCCTCGACCTGCCCCGCTACGGGCTGACCTGGACGCACGCCCCCGACGTGCTGGCCCACCTGCTGCCCGACGGGCGGGCCGCGGTGATCAACCGGGACCTGGACACCACCGCCGCCTCGCTGGAGACGTTCGCCCCCGGCGACGGGGACCGCTGGCGGCACGCGTACGCCGACTGGGCACGGGTGTCGGGGCCGATGCTCGACGCCATCACCACCCCGTTCCCCCCGGTACGCGGCGGGCTGGGCCTGCTGCGCCGACTGCGGGTCGGTGGCGCGTTGCGGCTGGCCCGCCGGCTGGTCCTGCCGGTCCGCAAGCTCGGCGCGGAACTGTTCGCCGGCGACGGCGGCCCCGCCCTGCTGGCCGGCTGCGCCCTGCACACCGACCTGTCCCCCGAGGAGGCCGGCTCCGGCGTCTACGGCTGGCTGCTGGCCATGCTCGGCCAACAGGTCGGCTGGCCGGTGCCGGTCGGCGGCGCGCAGCGGATCACCGACGCGCTGGTGGCCCGGTTCACCGAGCGGGGCGGCCGGATCAGCTACCGGGCGGAGGTCGACCGGGTGCTGACCGCCCGGGGCAAGGCGGTGGGGGTCCGCACCGTCGACGGGACGATGTGGCGGGCCCGCCGGGCGGTGCTCGCCGACGTGCCCGCCCCCGCCCTCTACCTGGACCTGGTCGGGGCCGCCCAGCTACCGCCCCGGCTGGTCGAGGATCTGGCCCACTTCCGCTGGGACGGCTCCACCCTCAAGGTCGACTGGGCGCTGTCCGCCCCGCTGCCGTGGACCAACCCGGCGGTGGCCGGCGCCGGCACCGTGCACCTGGGCGCCGACCTCGACGGGCTCACCAGCTACTCCGCCGAACTGGCCCGGGGTGAGATCCCGACGACCCCGTTCCTGCTGGCCGGGCAGATGACCACCGCCGACCCGACGCACTCGCCAGCCGGCACCGAGTCGCTGTGGGCGTACACCCACCTGCCGTTCCGGCGGGACTGGCGGGCCGAGGACGTCGCCCGGCAGGTGCAGCGGATGGAGGACGTGCTGGAGGCCGCCGCCCCCGGGTTCCGCGGGCTGGTCGTCGGCCGGCACGTCGCCGGGCCGGCCGAGCTGGAACAGGGCGACCCGAGCCTGGTCGGCGGGGCGTTGGGTGGTGGTACCGCGGCGGCGTACCAGCAGCTGTTCCTGCGCCCGATCCCCGGCCTGGGCCGGGCCGACACCCCTGTCGACCGGCTCTACCTGGCCAGCGCGTCGGCACACCCCGGCGGCGGGGTGCACGGCGCGCCCGGCGCGAACGCCGCCCGGGCGGCGCTGGCCCGCGACCGCGCCGTCACCGGCGGCGTGTACGCCGGCGTCATCGACGCCGCGCACCGGACGCTCTACCGCTGAACCGTCCACCCACGACCCCGGTACGGGGTCAGGAGTCCAGGTTGCGGTGCCGGGTACGCAGCTTGAACGGCATCAGCGCACTCTCCACCTTGGTCGCGGTGGTCATCTTGGACATGCCGTCGCGCCGCTCCTCGAACCGGATCGGCACCTCCAGGATGGTGTGCCCGAGCTTGGTGGCCAGATAGTGCATCTCCACCTGGAAGCTGTAACCGTTCGACTGCACCCGGTGCAGGCCGATGTCGCGCAACGCGTCGGCCCGCCAGATCTTGAAGCCGGCGGTCAGGTCGCGGATGCGCACCCGCAGCAGGGTGTGCACGTAGAGGTTGGCCCAGCCGCTGAGCGCCCGCCGGTAGAGCGGCCACGCCTCGTCGAGCTGCCCGCCCGGCACGTACCGCGAACCGATCACCACCCCCGCCTGGGTGGACAGCAGCGCGCCCAGCATCCCGGGCAGCGCCTCCGGCGGGTGCGACAGGTCGGCGTCCATCTGCGCCACGTACTCCGCGCCGCCGTCGAGGGCCCGGCCGATGCCGTCCACGTACGCCCGGCCCAGGCCCTCCTTGCCGGCCCGGTGCACGACCTGCACCCGGTCCGGGTTCTCGATGGCCAGCTTGTCGGCCACCTCACCGGTGCCGTCCGGCGAGTTGTCGTCGGCGACGAGCACCTTCAGGCCCGGCAGCGGAAGGGCCAGCAGCCGGTCGACCAGCACCGGGAGGTTGCCCGCCTCGTTGTAGGTGGGGACCACGACGGTCAGGCGTGCGTCCCGCCACGGTGACGGCAGCTCCACGGGTTCGATCATCTCGGACATCCTCAGTCGCGGTCGGCATTCCCCCACAGGGTAGCCAAAAGCCCGGCGGGACCCCGCCGAGGCTCCCCGCGACCGCCAGGTCACCGTTCGGCGCGCGCGTCGGCCTTCTGCCGGGTGGCGATGTCGGAGAGCCGGCGCAGCGTCTCCTTGTTGCGCTGGTGCAGCACCAGGTCGTTGAGCTTGTTGCGGACCCAACGCAACGGGCCGGCGGCGAAGTCCTCGCCGATGCGGACCCGGGTCGCGCCGTCCCCTTCCGGGGTCAGCGTGAACACCACGACCGCCGCCCCGGCCGGCCACAGACCGGCCCGCAGCACCAGCCGGTGCGGCGGCTCGCAGACCAGCACCGTCGAGGCGTCCTCCAGGGAGAACGGCCAGGGGCCGGCCCGGTGGTGCAGTCGGGTGCCGACCCGGGGCCACTGCGCGTCGACGTCGCGCACGTGCACCGTGCCGACCACCCAGTCGCTGTACGTCCAGCCGTCGGCCAGCACGTCGAAGACCTGCTGCGGGGGTGCATCGATCACTTTCTCCACGACTGCCACCGTTGAGCAGTACCCGGGCCCGCCCGGCCTAACCCGCCGCGTTAGCTTCTCCGGCCCGACGGGTAACGCTGCACCGACGCGGGCGGGTCGACGGCGCGTGCCGGCCCGCCGCCGGGGAGCGGGCCGGGCGGCGTACCGCCCGGTAGGGCCAGGTTTACTCCCCGGGGCCTCGGGAACCCGCCGCCCGTGCGACGGGACGCGGAGCCGTATCAGCGCAGGTCAGGCCGGGTTGATCCGGTCGCTGGCCGGGGCGGCCGCGCACTGTACGACGCGGTGTTGCTCGACCGGGACGGCACCCTGGTCGAGGACGTGCCGTACAACGGCGACCCTGACAAGGTACGCCCGGTGCCCGGCGCCCGGGCGGCGCTGGACCGGCTGCGCGCCGCCGGGCTGCGGCTCGGCGTGGTCACCAACCAGTCGGGGCTGGCCCGGGGGCTGTTCACCGCCGCCGAACTGCGGGCGGTCAACGCGCGGATCGAGGAACTGCTCGGCCCCTTCGACACCTGGCAGTGCTGCCCGCACGACGAGCGGGCCGGCTGCGTCTGCCGCAAACCCGCGCCCGGCATGGTGCACGCCGCCGCGCGGGCGCTCGGCACCACCCCGGACCGCTGCGTGCTGGTCGGGGACATCGCCGCCGACCTGGGTGCCGCCGCCGCAGCCGGTGCCGCCGGGGTGCTCGTGCCCACCCCGACCACCCGGGCCGTCGAGGTCGCCGCCGCCGGGCAGGTCGCCGCCGACCTGCCCGCCGCCGTGGAGCTGATCCTCACCCGGTCCGCCCTGGTCGCCGGGCCACCGCCGCGCCGGGCCGGCACCGTGCTGGTGGTCCGCAGCGACTCCGCCGGCGACGTCCTGGTCACCGGTCCCGCCGTCCGGGCCGTCGCCGCGTACGCCGAGCGGGTCGTGCTGCTCTGCGGCCCCCGGGGCCGCGACGCCGCCGCCCTGCTGCCCGGCGTCGACGAGATCGTCGAGTGGCCGCTGCCCTGGATCGACGGCGCACCCGACCCGGTCGACCCGGCGGACATCGACCGGCTCACCGACCGGCTGCGCGCGGTACGGGCCGACGAGGCGGTCGTGTTCACCTCGTTCCACCAGTCGCCGCTGCCGTTGGCGCTGCTGCTGCGGCTGGCCGGCGTGCCGACGGTCAGCGCGATCAGCGACGACTACCCGGGCTCCCTGCTCGACGTGCGGCACCGGGTTCCCGCCGGGCTGCCCGAGCCGGAACGGGCGCTGTCGCTGGCCGCCGCCGCCGGTTTCGCGTTGCCGGCCGGCGACGATCCGCGACTGCGGGTCCGCGCCGACCGGGTGCCGCCCCCGCCGGCCGGGCTCGGTGGTCCCGGGTACCTGGTGCTGCATCCCGGTTCGGCGGTGCCGAGCCGGGCCGTGCCACCCGAGTTGGCGGCCCGGATCGTGCGGACGCTCACCGCCGCGGGTCACCGGGTCGCGGTCACCGGCGGGCCCGACGAGACGGCGCTGACCGCCCGGGTGGCCGGCGACACCGGCATCGACCTGGGCGGCCGGACCGGTCTGGCCGACCTGGCCGGGGTGCTCGCCGACGCCGGCGCGCTGGTGGTCGGCAACACCGGGCCGGCGCACCTGGCCGCCGCGCTGGGCGTGCCGGTGGTCAGCCTGTTCGCCCCCACCGTCCCCTACGGACAGTGGGGGCCCTACCGGGTGCCGACCGTCCGGCTGGGCGACGCCGCCGCGCCCTGCCGCGACACCCGGGCCACGGTCTGCCCGGTGCCCGGCCACCCCTGCCTGTCGGCCGTCGAACCGGGCCGGGTCCTCGACGCGGTACGCCTGCTCGGCGTCCCCGCCGACGCCCCGGTCGGGTCGCCGCCGGCCGGCGCGACGCCGGTGACCGCCGGGCGGGGGAGTCACCGATGAACATCCTGCTCTGGCACGTGCACGGCGCCTGGGCCACGTCCTTCGTGCACGGCAAGCACCGCTACCTGGTGCCGGTCACCCCCGACCGGGGCCCGTACGGGCTGGGCCGGGCGCGCACCTACCCGTGGCCGGACAGCGCCGTCGAGGTGACCCCGCAGCAGTTGCGCCACGCCGACGTCGACGTGGTGCTGCTGCAACGCCCCGAGGAGTACGACCTGGCCGGCCAGTGGCTCGGCCGGCCGGTGGGCCGGGCGGTGCCGGCGGTCTACGTCGAGCACAACACCCCCAAGGGCGACGTGCCGAACACCAGGCACCCGATGGCCGACCGGGACGACCTGCTGCTCGCCCACGTCACCCACTTCAACGAGCTGTTCTGGGACAACGGGACCACCCGCACCGCCGTCGTCGAACACGGGGTGGTCCCGCCCGCGGTGACCTGGACCGGTGAGCTGGACCGGCTCGCCGTGGTGATCAACGAGCCGGTACGCCGGGGGCGGATCACCGGCAGCGACCTGCTCGCCCGGTTCGCCGAGATCGCCCCGCTGGATGTCTTCGGCATGAAGGTGGCCGGGCTCGCCGACCACCTCGGACTGCCGGCCGACCGGCTGACCAGCCACGACGACGTCCCGCAGCACCTGATGCACGCCGAACTGGCCCGGCGGCGGGCCTACCTGCACCTGTGCCGGTGGACCTCGCTCGGGTTGAGCCTGATCGAGGCCATGACGATAGGCATGCCCGTGGTAGCGCTGGCCACCACCGAGGCCGTGGAGGCGGTGCCCCCCGGGGCGGGGGCGCTGTCCACCCGGATCGACACCCTGCTGGCCGCCGCCGCCCGGTTCGTCGCCGACCCCGCCGAGGCCCGCCGGGCGGGTGCCGGGGCGCGTACCGCCGCGCTGGGCCGTTACGGCCTGGACCGTTTCCTCGCCGACTGGGACCGCCTGCTGGAGGAGGAAGTATGCGCATCGCGATGATCTCCGAGCACGCCAGCCCGCTCGCCGTGCTGGGCGGTGAGGACGCCGGCGGGCAGAACACGCATGTCGCGGAACTCTCCGCCGCGCTGGTGGCGGCCGGCCACGACGTCCGGGTCTACACCCGGCGCGACGCCGTCGACCTGCCGGTCGCCGTCCGCGCCCCGGACGGTTACGAGGTGGTGCACGTGCCCGCCGGCCCGGCCGAGCCGGTCGCCAAGGACGCCCTGCTGCCGCACATGAAGGAGTTCAGCCACTGGCTCACCGGTCGGTGGCGGGGCGGGGACTGGACGCCTGAGGTGGTGCACGCGCACTTCTGGATGAGCGGACTGGCCGCGCTTGCCGCCGGCCGGCAGACCGGGGTGCCGGTGGTGCAGACGTACCACGCGTTGGGCACGGTCAAGCGGCGTCACCAGGGGGTGCAGGACACCAGCCCGGCCCGGCGGATCGGCTACGAACGGGAACTGGGGTGCGCCGTCGACCGGGTCGTCGCCCAGTGCCGCGACGAGGTCGGGGAACTGGTCCGGCTCGGTGTCCCCCGGTCCCGGATGACCGTCGTGCCGTCCGGGGTGAACCTGGACACCTTCGCCCCGCTCGGCCCGGCCGTCGACCGCGACGCCGACCGGCCCCGGGTGCTCACCGTCGGCCGGCTGGTGGAACGCAAGGGCTTCCAGACGGTGATCCGGGCGATGGCGCTGGTGCCCGACGCCGAGTGCGTGGTCGTCGGCGGGCCGCCCGCCGGGCTGCTGGAGACCGACCCGTACGCCAGGCGGCTGCGGGCGCTCGCCGGCACCTGCGGGGTCGCCGACCGGGTCCGGCTGGTCGGGGCGGTGCCCCGGGAGGAGATGGGCCGCTGGTACCGGTCGGCTGACGTGCTGGTCGCCGCCCCCTGGTACGAGCCGTTCGGGCTGACCCCGCTGGAGGCGATGGCCTGCGGTGTGCCCGTCGTCGGCACGGCGGTCGGCGGCATCCGGGACACCGTGGTCGACGGGGTGACAGGTGACCTGGTGCCGGCCCGGGACCCGCAGGCGCTGGGGGACGCGCTGGCCGGCCTGCTCGGCGACCCGGCCCGCCGCTACGGCTACGCCACCGCCGCGTTGCGGCGGGCCCGCCGCGACTACTCGTGGGCCGCCGCCGCCGACCGGTTGACCGAGGTGTACGCCGAGGTCGCCGCCGTACGCAAGCCGAGCCGGGTGGTCGCCTGATGACGACCTCGACCCGGGCGGCGCGGGCCGGCCTGCTCGACGCGCACCTGACCCTGCTGGCCGAGGCGCTGCTGCCGTACCGGGCGGCGGAGCCGTTGCTGGCCCGCTGGGGCACCGAGCTGGCGGGCATCCTGGTCGGCGGCGGGCGGTTGCTGGTCGCCGGCAACGGGGGCAGCGCCGCCGAGGCCCAGCACCTCACCGCCGAACTGGTCGGCCGGCTGCGCGACGAGCGCCGGCCGCTGTCGGCGATCGCCCTGCACGCCGAGACCTCCGCGTTGACCGCGATCGGCAACGACTACGGCTACGACGAGGTCTTCGCCCGCCAGGTGCGGGCCCACGGCCGGGCCGGTGACGTCCTGCTGTTGATGTCCACCAGCGGGGCCAGCGGCAACCTGCTCGCCGCCGTGGCGGCCGCCCGGGAGGCCGGGCTGCGCTGCTGGGCGTTCACCGGCCCGACGCCGAACCCGCTCGCCGACGCCTGCGACGAGGCGCTCGGCGTCGCCTCGCCGGACAGTCAGGTGGTGCAGGAACTGCACCTGGTCTCCACCCACGTGCTCTGCGAGTACGTCGACCGGGCACTGCCCACGGCGCTGACCGCGCTGGCCGGCCAGGCGGCGGCCACCGCAGCCGCCGCGTCGCCGGCCCGGCCCGTGGACCCGGCCGCCCCGCCGGTGGACCGGACGGCGGCCGACGACCCGCCCGCCCCGCCGGTGGCCGGCGACGGGCCGGTACGGGCCGGGGTGGAGGTGGTCGTCGACCCGGCGGCCGACGGACGGCACGGGGACCCGGCATGAGGGGCCCGCTGGTGGTGGTCGGGGACACCCTGCTCGACCGGGACGTCGAGGGGGTGGTGAACCGGCTGTGCCCCGACTCGCCGGTGCCGGTGCTGGACGAGACGGCCGCCGCCGACCGGCCCGGCGGGGCCGGCCTGGCCGCCGTCTTCGCCGCCGCCGCGGGTGCCGAGGTGGCGCTGGTGACCGCGCTCGCCGACGACGCCGGGGCGGCCCGGCTCAGTTCCCTGCTCACCGCCGCCGGGGTGCAGGTGTACGGCCTGCCGCTGGCCGGGGCCACCCCGGAGAAGGTCCGGCTGCGCGCCCGGGGCCGGGTGCTGCTGCGCCACGACCGGGGTGGCATGGCGGGGGAGCCGGGGCCGCCCACCGAGGTGGTGCTGCGGCTGCTCGCCGGGGCGTCCGCGGTGCTGGTCAGCGACTACGGCCGGGGGGTGGCCCGACAACCGGCGCTGCGGGCGGCGCTGGCCGCGACCCGCGCCCCGGTGGTCTGGGACCCGCACCCACGGGGTCCGGTCGCGGTGCCGGGGGTGCGGCTGGTCACCCCGAACGAGCCGGAGGCCCGGGAACTGGCGAAGGTGCCGCCGGGCGGGTCCCGGCTGGCGGTCGCCGCCCGGGCCGGCCAGGGGCTGCGGGAACGCTGGCGGGCCGGCGCGGTGGTGGTGACCCTCGGAGGCGACGGCGCGCTGCTCTGCTCCGCCGGGGCGACGCCGCTGATGGTCTCCGCGCCGGTCAACGCCGAGGGGGACACCTGCGGGGCGGGGGACCGGTTCGCCTCGGCCGCCGCGGTGGCGCTCGCCGGGGGCGCGCTGGTCTCCGAGGCGGTCCAGGCGGCTGTCGGTGCGGCGTCGGCGTACGTGGCGGACGGCGGAGTGGCCACCGCGCTGCCCGTGCCGGTGCGGGACTGCCCGCCGGTGCTGGTCGGCGGCGGGGAACGGATCGGGGCCGCCGCGGCGGGCGCGGTGGTGGCCGAGGTCCGCGCGGCCGGCGGCACCGTGGTCGCCACGGGGGGCTGCTTCGACCTGCTGCACGCCGGACACGTGGCGACGTTGCAGGCCGCCCGGCAGCTCGGCGACTGCCTGGTGGTCTGCCTGAACTCCGACAGCAGCGTCACCGGCCTCAAGGGCCCCGACCGGCCGGTGATCCCGCAGGGCGACCGGGCCCGGCTGCTCGCGGCGTTGGGTTGCGTCGACGCGGTGGTGGTCTTCGACGAGCCCACCCCGCACGCGACGTTGGGCTGGCTGCGGCCCGACATCTGGGTCAAGGGCGGGGACTACGCCACCGGCGTCGACGACGAGCCGACCCTCCCGGAGGGCGAGCTGTTGCGCCGGTGGGGCGGGGACAGCGTGGTGGTGCCCTACCTGGACGGGCGCTCCACCACCGACATGATCGCGGCGGCCCGGGGTGAGCGCCGGCGCACCGGCCCGGCCGGCGGCGCGCGGGCGGAACCCACCGGGTCCCGCCCGGCGCATCCGACGACGGAGGGAACACGATGAGCAGCAGTCCACCCGGTGCCGGTCCGGCCGTCCTGGTCACCGGCGGGTCGAGCGGCCTCGGCGCGGCCGTGGTCACCGCCGTCGCCCAGGCTGGCGGACGACCGCTGGTGCTGGACCGGCAGCGCCCCGACGACGGGGTGCCGTGGATCGAGTGCGACCTGGCCGACACCCGGGCCGCCGAGGAGGCCACCCGGGACCTGGCCGAACGGGTCGGCGGGCTGGACGCGGTGGTGACCGCCGCCGGCATGGACGTGCCGGGCAGGCTGGCCGACGTCCCCCGCGACACCTGGGAACGGATCGTCGTGGTGGACCTGCTCGCCACGGTGGCGGTGGTCCGGGCCGCGCTGCCCTACCTGGAGGCGTCCCGGGGCAACGTCGTCACGGTCGCCTCCACCCTGGGCGTCAAGGCGGTCGGGGACGCCACCGCGTACTGCGCGGCGAAGTTCGGGGTGGTCGGTTTCACCAGGTCGCTCGCCGCCGAGCTGGCCGGCAGCGTCGGGGTGACCCTGCTCATCCCCGGCGGGATGCGGACCGCCTTCTTCGACGACCGCGACCCGCAGTACCGGCCGGGGCCGGACGCGAAGCTCAACGACCCGGCCGACACCGCCGCCGCGATCATGTTCGCGCTGTCCCAGCCGCCCGGCAGCGCCGTGCGGGAACTGGTGGTCTGCGCCGAGCAGGAGACCTCGTACCCGTGATCCTGGTGTTGCGGGCACTCGGCGTCGGTGACCTGGCCACGGCGGTGCCCGCGCTGCGCGCCCTGCGGGCCGGGCATCCGGGCGAGGAACTGGTGCTGGCCGCGCCGGCCTGGCTGGGTCCGCTGGTCGAGCTGGTCGGCGGGGTCGACCGGCTGTTGCCCACCGACGACCTCGGCCCGCCGCCCTGGCCCGTCCCGCCGTCGGCCGGCCGGTCGTCGCACGGCGCGCCGCCGTGGTCCGGGCCGGCGCCGGAGGTGGCGGTGAACCTGCACGGACGGGGGCCGCGTTCGCACCTGATGCTGGCCGGCGCGGGCCGGCTGGTGGCCTTCCGGTGCCCGCCGGCCGGGCACGCCGACGGGCCCGACTGGGACGACGACGAGCACGAGGTGGACCGCTGGTGCCGGCTGCTCGACTGGTACGGCATCCCGGCCGACCGCACCGACCTGGCGTTGCGCCGGCCGCCGCCGGGCCGGCTGCCGGCCGGGGTGACCGTGGTGCATCCGGGCAGCAAGGTCGAGGCGAAGCGGTGGCCGGCGGACCGGTTCGCCGTGCTGGCCCGGCGGCTGGCCGACCGGGGGCATCGGGTGGTGGTGACCGGCTCGGCCGGCGAACGGGAACTGGCCGCCCGGGTGGCGGCCGGCGCGGGTCTGCCCCCGTCGGCGGTGCTGGCCGGCCGGACCGACCTGGGTGAGCTGGCCGCCCTGGTGGCCGCCGCCCGGCTGGTGGTCAGCGGGGACACCGGGGTCGGTCACCTGGCCACCGCCTACCGCGTCCCGTCGGTGCTGCTCTTCGGCCCGGTGCCGCCGGCCCGCTGGGGCCCGCCTGCCGACCGGCCGTGGCACCGGGTGCTCTGGGCCGCGGGCGAGGATTGCGCCGCCGCGCCGGGGGTAGGAACGGCGTCGGGATGGGCGGCGCTCCCGGTCGACCGGGTGCTGGCCGCCGTGGACGAGGCCGAGGAAACGGTACGGGTCTGAGGTGCGACTGCGGCGCAGTGATCCGGGTCGGGCGGGGTACGGACGTCGCCGAAGCGGCAAGGGCTGGACCTTCCTGGACCGGCACGGGGAACGGGTCCGGGACCCGGACACCCTGGCCTGGCTGGGTCAGCTGGTCATCCCGCCGGCCTGGTCCGACGTGTGGATCGCGCCGTACCCCAACGGGCACATCCTGGCCACCGGCACCGACGCCGCCGGACGCCGGCAGTACCTCTACCACCCGCAGTGGCGGCGCAAGCGGGACGAGGCGAAGTTCGACCATGTGCTGGAGGTGGCCCGGCGGCTGCCGACCCTGCGCGAGCGCGTCGCCGGTGACCTGGCGGGGCGGGGGTTGAACCGGGACCGGGTGCTGGCCACCGTCGCCCGGCTGCTCGACATGGGCACCTTCCGGGTCGGCAACGAGCAGTACGCCGTCGGGGAGGATGCCACCTTCGGCGTGTCCACCCTGCGTCCGGAGCACGCCCGGTGCCGGGGCGGCTGCGTGGTCTTCGAGTTCCCGGCCAAGGGCGGCATCGAACAGGTCCGCCGGATCGAGGACCCGCAGCTGTGCCAGGTGCTGACCGACCTGCGGCGACGACGGCGCACCGAGGAACGGCTCTTCGGCTACTGGGACGGCCGGGCCTGGCGGGACGTGCGCAGCGACGAGGTCAACGGCTACCTGCGCGACGCCAGCGGCGGTGAGATGACCGCGAAGGACTTCCGCACCTGGCACGCCACCGTCCGCGCGGCCACCGAACTGGCGACCGTGGGGACGCAGCGTTCGGTCACGGCCCGCCGCCGGGCGGTGGCCGGGGTGATGCGGGCGGTGGCCGAGCTGCTCGGCAACACCCCCACGGTGGCCCGAACGTCGTACGTGGACCCCCGGGTGGTCGACCTCTACCACGACGGCGTGGTGCTGCCGGTGCCCCCCGACGCCCCACGTGAGCAGGTCGAACGGTCGGTGCTGGAGTTGCTGGCGGAGACCTGACCGACCCCGCCGCTGTTCCTGGGGGGAGGCGCGACGGGGTCGGGGCGGGTGCGGCCGGGAGGCCATCCGGGCGACGGCGGTCGTGCCTGCGGCACCGGGCGGCCGTCCGTGACCCACCTGGGTCACGGACGCCACGCCGCGGTCCCCCGTTACCGTCGGGCCGGCCGGTCGGTGACCGTCGGCCCGCAGTCAGTATGTCGGCCCCGGGTTGACTGCGGACGCCGTGCTGTTGTCGATCCGTGCCTGTTGCAGGTGCAGCGTCCGGTACGCCTGGGGGGTGAGCTGGTGGGCAGCCCGGAAGGCCCGGCTGAAGTGCGCCTTGTCCCGGAAACCCCAGCGCGCGGCGACGGCCTGCACGGGCCGGTGGGCCAGCGCGGGATCGGCCAGGTCCCGCCGGCACCGCTCCAACCGCAGCTCCCGGATGTACGACGCGACGGTGGCGTGCTCCTCCTCGAAGAGCCGGTGCAGGCTGCGTACCGAGATGTGGTGCGCCGCGGCGATGGTGGCCGGGGTCAGCCCGGCGTCACCCAGCCGCCGCTGGACGTACGCCCGCACCTGGGCGAGCAGCGCCCGGCGGCGTACCTCGCGCGGCATCTCGTCCTCGGCGACCAGGTACCTGCCGAGCATGGTGGAGATCAGGTCCAGCGCCACCCCGCCCAGCCGCTCGGCGTCGGCCTGCTGGTACTGCTCCGGATGGGTGGTGATCCGGGTCAGGTACTGGGCGACCAGCGCACCGATCCCCTCGCTTGCCGACATCCGGCCGGCCAGCAGCGGGGCGAGCTGGTCCGGGGTGAGCGGGATCGCCCCGTACGGGACCAGGGCGACGATCGAGGCGGCGTGCTCCGCGCCGTTGCCGTCGCCGAGGTGGCTCACCTCGTGCGGCCGGGAGCCGTCGTAGAAGGTGAACTCACCGGCGCCGAGTCGGCTCTCCCGCCCGGCCTGCCCGGCGACGCCGGTGCCGTTGGTGGTGAGGGCGAGCATGTGGAAGTCCACCTCGGTGCGCCGGACCAGCTTCGGGGTGCGCACCGCCTCCAGTGACGGGTAGCGGTAGCGCACCAGCCGGATGGGGCCCAGCTCGACGAACTCGGCGCGGGCCCGGAAGTCGTGCTGGTGGTCGGAGCGGATGCGCAGCGGCGCGGCGGTCCGGGCGACCAGGTCCAGCCACATCCCGAACCGTTCCGTCGGCGGCAGTTGTTCGGTGTCGATCACCGTGCGGTGCACCATGTCCGGCCTCCCCGTCGGCGGGCACTTCCCCTCCATTCTGGACGAGGACCGCACCAGCCCGCTCCGTCCGGGGCCGGGTGGGGTCGTGGGGGTGTCGATGCCGCTGTTTCGCCAAAACAGCGGCATCGAAGCCATCGGGACACCGCCCCTCCGGCGACATCGGGTCGATCACGGCCGCACCGCCCACCAGACGCCGACGGGCCGGGCCGCCGTCAGGCTGGCCCGGCCCGTCGGCCGTGGGTCGAGGTCAGTCGTTGAGGACCTGGGAGAGGCGGTCGCGGAACTTCCGCTCCGAGTCGCTGACCTGGTCGCCGCCGATGCCGAGCAGCCCCCCGCTGGATGCCGCCCCGACCACCTGGTCGGCGATCTCCACCAGCCAGTGCCGGTACGCCCCGGCCTCGCCCTCGTCGACCTTCGCGGCCAGCAGGGTGGCCGCCTGCCCGGCCCGGACCAGCACGTCGTCGATGAGCGCCTGCGGGTCGGCCGGCGAGATCACCGGCAGTTCCTCGCCGGCCTCCGGGTCGCCCACCCGCGAGACGATCTCCCCGGCGACGGCGGCGACCAGCGGGCTGGCCGACTCCCGGCCGGCGGCGATGGTCTCCAGCCCGGCCGCGTTCTCGGCGCGGGTGCGTCGGGCGCCGTCCGACTCGGCGGCGCTCGCCGCGGTCAGGACCGACTGCGGCAGGCCGACCAGCAGCCCCCACTCCTCGTCGGAGAACCCGAACCCGGTGTACGCCGGCTGTTCGATCACGACTGAGCCCCTCTCGGTTCGTTTCACTGCAGACACCGCACGCGGGCGGTCGCCCGGTCAGGCTAGTCCAGCGTCAGCAGACCCTGTTCGGACACCACGCGCACGGAGAGCGTCTTGTAGCCGACCTCGTCGAAGAGCACCGTCATCCGGTCCTCCTCGTAGTTGAGCACCAACCCGGGACCCCATTCCGGGTGCCGGACCTGGCTGTGCACCGGGAACGGGCCGACCGCGCCGTCGCTTGCCACGCTGGTGCCGGCGTGGCAGTTGTCGCAGTGCCCGCAGACCTGCGACATCTGCTCGCCGAAGTAGGCGAGCAGCACCTGCCCGCGGCACCCGGTGGTCTCGGCGAAGGCACGCATCATGTCGGTACGCGACCGGGTCACCGTCTGCTGCCGTTCGGCCTCGGCCAGGGCCGCCGCGCCGGCCTCGGCCGGGGTGGGGGAGTAGCGCGGTGCGCCGATCTTCTGCCCGGCCCGGGGTTCGGCCGCCCCGATCTGCTCCAGCAGGGCCAGGTACTGCCCGAGCTTGCGTGGCCCGAGGCCGGTCGCCTCGCGCAGCGCCTTCTTCGTCGTCGCCCGCCGACGCAGCAGCGCGGCCAGGTCCTGCAGTTCGGTCTCGTCGGGCAGGCCGCCGGAGAAGTAGCGTTGCAGGCCGACGTCCTCGGCCCGCCACAGCAGCAGCACCCGGGCCGGCGCACCGTCGCGTCCGGCCCGGCCGATCTCCTGGAAGTAACTGTCC
This sequence comes from Micromonospora cynarisoli, assembly GCF_030518815.1. Lineage (NCBI taxonomy): Bacteria > Bacillati > Actinomycetota > Actinomycetes > Micromonosporales > Micromonosporaceae > Micromonospora > Micromonospora cynarisoli. Next base: position 7,109,289 of record NZ_CP130426.1, read on the forward strand.
GGCGAGTCGGGCAGCGCCATGTGCACCACCCAGGCGATGTTCGGCTTGTCGATACCCATGCCGAACGCCGAGGTCGCCACCATGATCGGCACCTGGTCGGCGAGGAACGCCTCGTGCAGCCCGTGCCGGGCGGCGGTGGGCATCCCGCCGTGGTAGTACTCGGCCGGGAACCCGGCCGTGGTCAACCGCTCGGCCAGCTCCTCGGCGGCCCGCCGGGTCGGCACGTAGATGATGCCGGGCCGCTCGTCGTCGCGCAGCAGTGCGATCAGCCGCCGCCAGCGGTAGTCGTCGGTGGGGCAGTAGGCGACCTCGACGAACAGGTTCGGCCGGTCCAGCCCGGAGACCACCACCTCGGGGTCGCGCAGCCGCAGCCGGGCGACGATGTCGTCGCGTACCGGCGGGGAGGCGGTGGCGGTCAGTGCCACCACCGGCGGCCGGCCGAGGCCGTCGATCAGGTGGCCCAACGCCAGGTAGTCGGGGCGGAAGTCGTGCCCCCACGCCGAGATGCAGTGCGCCTCGTCGATCGCCACCAGGGCCGGTCGCAGCGACTTCACCTCGGCCATCCGGTCGGGGTTGGCCAGCGCCTCCGGGGTGATGAAGAGGAACTCCGCCCGCCCCTGCCGGATCTCGGCGATGGCCTCGGCCTGTTGGGCGGCGCTTTCGTCGGAGCTGATCCGCACGGCACGCAGTTCGGGGCGCTGGCGTTCGTTGAGCGCGGCGATCTGGTCCTGCTGGAGGGCCAGCAGGGGGGAGATCACCACCGTCGGCCCGGGGATCAGGCTCGCCGGGATCTGGTAGATCGCCGACTTGCCGGCTCCGGTGGGGAGCACCACCAGGGCGTCGCGTCGTTTCATCACCGCGCGCATGGCGGCGAGCTGGTTGGGCCGCAGCGCTTTCCAGCCGAACAGGCTGCGCGCCGCGCGGCGCAACGTCGTCGAGTGCATGGACAGCTTCATCGAGGGCCGGAGGTACCCGGGCGGATCGACCCCGAAACCGCTCCCACCGGATCGGGCACACCGCCCACGGCGGCCGGTACGGCGCAGGTCAGGCGCGGTGACCGGGCGCGCACACCTGGTCGACCACGGGTCACCGTGTGCCGGTGATCCGTGGTCGGTCGGGGCGGGCGGGTTCAGCGCAGGTGGGGGAGCACCTCGCGCTGGTAGAGGTCGAACAGACCCTGCCAGTGCGGCCCGGCGTTGCCGACGTAGACCTCGTCGAAGCCGGCCTTGGCGTACCTGTCGATCATCTCCAGGTGCGCGTCGGCGCTGTCGCCGCAGACGAAGCCCTGCCGCACCTGATCCGGCGTGACCAGTTGGGCCGCCTGCTCGAAGTGCCGGGGGGAGGGCAGCACCTGGGACAGCTCGCCCGGCACGCCGGCGTTGGGCCACGTCTCGTACGCGATCCGCGCGCCCTCGTCCTCGGTGTCGGCGTACGCGGCCTTGAACCCGGCCTGGCACGGCTTGTCGCCGCCGCCGTTGTCCCGGAACCGGCTGACCAGGTCACCGTCGGGCATCATGCTGACGTAGCCGTCGCCGATCCGGGCGGCCAGGTCGACGGCCTTGGGTCCGAAGCCGGAGACGTACACCGGCGGGGGCGTGTCGGGCAGCGTGTAGACGCGGGCGTGCTCCACCGTGTAGTGCCGGCCGTGGTGGTTGACGAAGTCGCCCCGCCACAGTTCCCGCATCACCGCGACGGCCTCCTCCAGCATTTCCAACCGGACGTCGGTCTGCGGCCAGGCGTCGCCGAGGATGTGCTCGTTGAGCGCCTCGCCGGTGCCGACGCCGAGGACGAACCGGCCGGAGTGCATGACCGCGCTGGTCGCCGCGGCCTGCGCCAGCACCGCCGGGTGGATGCGGACCGTCGGGCAGGTCACCGCCGTGCTCACCGGCAGTGTGGTGACCTGGCTCAGCGCCCCGATGACGGACCAGACGAAGGGGCTCTGCCCCTGGGCGTCCGTCCACGGGTGGTAGTGGTCGGAGATCCACAGTGCCTGGAAGCCGGCCCGCTCGGCGGCCCGGGCCTGCTCCAGCAGTTGCGCCGGGGTGAACTCCTCACTGGACAGGAAGTAGCCGATCCTCATGGTGCCCCCTCGCTGGGCGCGCCGCCGGGTGCGGCGTGACATCCACTAGCGGTACCCCGGCCGGTGCGGGATCAGTCGGCCGGCGGCGGCCGAACTCGGCGACGGCCGGACTCAGCGACGGCCGAACATGGCCCGGATGGCGGCCAGCAGCAGCAACCCGCCGACCACCAGGCCGAGCAGGCGTACGCCGGGGATGTCGGCCGGCGAGGTGGCGTCGGCGAGCGGCGGCAGGTCCATCCCCGCACTGTCGCACGTCGCCCCGACCGACGCCAGACAGTAACAGTAAGGTTTATTGACTATTACCTCGCCCGGTGTGACCATGGCAGCACCGCGACGGCATCGGGCCGTCGACACGCGACGGGGGTACCGGGGCCGGATGAACGAGCGCAACCTGGCGGGTCTGGCCGCCACCGTCCTGCAACCCGGCTTCGTCGGCACCACCCCGCCCGACTGGGTCTGCCGGTGGCTGGCCGAGGGGCTCGGCGCGGTGGTGCTGTTCGCCCGCAACGTCGTCGACCCGGAACAGGTGGCCGCGCTCACCGCGACGCTGCGCGCCGAACGCCCCGACGTGCTGGTGGCCATCGACGAGGAGGCCGGCGACGTCACCCGGATCGAGTCCGGCCGGGGCAGCTCCCGCCCCGGCAACCTCGCCCTCGGCGCGGTCGACGACCCGACGCTCACCGAGGACGTGGCCCGCGACCTCGGCGTCGAACTCGCCGACCTCGGCGTCACCCTCAACTACGCCCCGGACGCCGACGTCAACATCAACCCGGCCAACCCGGTGATCGGGGTGCGATCCTTCGGCGCCGACCCGCACCTGGTCGCCCGGCACACCGCCGCCTGGGTACGCGGCCTCCAGTCCGCAGGCGTCGCCGCCTGCGCCAAGCACTTCCCCGGCCACGGCGACACCCGGGTCGACTCACACCACGACCTGCCCCGCATCGGGGCCAGCCGGGCCCGCCTGGACGCCGGCGAGCTGGTCCCGTTCCGGGCCGCCGTCGCCGCCGGGGTGCAGGCGGTGATGACCGGCCACCTGCTGGTCCCCGCCCTCGACCCCGACCTGCCGGCCACCCTCAGCCGTCGCATCCTCGGTGACCTGCTCCGCGAGGAACTGGGCTTCTCCGGCGTGGTGGTCACCGACGCGGTGGAGATGCGCGCCGTCGCCGACCGGTACGGCTTCGCCGGCACCGCCGTACGGGCCCTCGCCGCCGGGGCGGACGCGATCTGCGTGGGCGGCGAACGCGCCGACGAGGCCGCCGCCCGCTACCTGCGCGACGCGATCGTGGCCGCGGTGCTCGCCGGTGAGCTGCCCGAGGAACGCCTCGCCGAGGCCGCAAAGCGGGTCGGCCAACTCGCCGAGTGGAGCACCGCCGCCCGCGCCGGCCGGCCCGAGCCCGCCCCGCGCCCCGCCGACGGCTCACCGGTCGGCCTGACCGCCGCCCGGCGGGCGGTACGGGTCAGCGGCGACGCGGTCGGCCGGCTGCCGTTGACCGCCGCCGCGCACGTGGTCGAGTTCGCCGCGCCGCACAACATCGCGATCGGCGCGGAGACCCCGTGGGGCCTCGGGGCACCCCTGGCCGACCTGCTCCCCGGCACCACCACCGTCCGGCTCACCGAGGCCGACCTGCCCGCCGACGCGACCAGCGGGGCGGCCGGGCGGCCACTGGTGCTGGTGGTGCGGGACCTGCACCGGCACCCGTGGATGCGGGCCGCGGTCGACCGGGCGCTGGCCACCCGTCCGGACGCGGTGATAGTCGAACTCGGCCTGCCCGAGCTGGTCACCGGCGGGCTGCACCTGGCCACCCACGGCGCGACCCGGGCCGCCGCCCGCGCCGCCGCCGAACTGCTCACCGGGAGCCGCTGACCCGCCCACCCTCAGCGGTTCGCCGGTTCCCCCTGGTCGGCCAGCCGGTCCAGTTCGGCGAGCAGCCGGTCCACCTCGTCGACCGTGTTGTAGTGGTAGACGCCCGCCCGTACGGCGCCGCCGCTGTCGCGCAGCCCGAGCGCCTGGAAGTACTCGTAGGCGTAGTAGTCCCCACTGGACAGGCAGAGCCCGGCGGAACCCAACGCGGCGGCCAGCCCGGCCGGCGTCCACCCGGCCAGCCGGAACGACACGGTCGGACAGCGCCGCCCGCCGGCCGGCAGGACGCTGACCGCAGGCCGGGCGGCCAGCCCGGCGGCCAGCCGGGCGAACAGCGTCCCCTCGTACGCCTGCGCGGCGGCCAGCCCGGCGCGGACCCGGGCCCGCCGGTCACCGGTGGCCGTCGGGTCCAGCCCGGCCAGGTGGTCGACGGCGGCGGCCACCCCGGCGAGCAGCGGGAAGCTCGGCGTGCCGGCCTCGAACCGGTCGGGCACGGCGTCGGAGGAGGGGAGCAGCTTGGCCGGGCGCAGCCCCGCCCACCGGGCCGGGTCGGCCACCACCGCGGCCAGGTGCGGACCGGACCACTTGTAGGCGCTGGTGACGAGGAAGTCGGCCTCCGTGGCGGCCAGGTCGGTGGGGCCGTGCGGCACCGAGTGCACGCCGTCCACGCAGACCAGCGCGCCGGCCGCGTGGGCCGTCGCGGCGACCGCCGCCACGTCCGGCATGGTGCCGGTCGCGTTGCTGCCGGCGGTCACCGCCACCAGCCTGGTCCGCTCGCCGACCAGGTCGGCGTACTGGTCGGCGGGTAGTTCGCCGGTGACCGGGTCGAACTCGGCCCAGCGTACGGTCGCCCCCGCCGCCCCGGCCGCCTGCACCCAGGGCCGCACGTTGGCGTCGTGGTCGAGCCGGGAGACCACCACCTCGTCCCCGGGGCCCCAGTCCGCGCCGAGCGTCCGGGCCAGGGTGTACGTCAGCGCGGTGGCGCTCGGCCCGAGCACCACCCCGTCCGGTGCCACGCCCAGCAGGTCGGCCACCGCACTGCGGGCCCCCGCCACCAGCTCCAGTGACCGGCGGCCGGGCAGGAAGGCGGTGCTGCGGTTGCCCACCGCGGTCCGCATCGCGTCGGCCACCGCGTCGATCACCGACCGGGGGGTCTGGGTGCCACCGGCACCGTCGAAGTGGGCGAAACCCTCGGCGAGCGCGGGGTACGCGGCCCGGGTACGGGTGATGTCGAACGGCATGCCCGGACCCTAGCCCGCCCGACCGGCCTGAAGATCCACCCGGGTGCCGGGGTGGGCGACGTCTCGTACCCTTGGTGGGGTGACGAAGCGAAGCGCCACCACCCCCACCTCCCTCCGGCGGACCGCCGGCCTGCTGGCCGGCCTGGCGCTCGGCGTGGCCGTGCTGGCCGGATGCAGCTCCGACGGCGCCGACACCGACTGCGGCCTGGACGCCTGCACGGTCACCTTCGACCGGGGTGTCGACGCCCGCGCCTCCATCCTCGGCGTCGAGGCGAAGCTGATCGGCGCGCAGGGCGACCAGGTGACCGTCGAGGTCGCCGGCGAGCAGCTCTCGTTGACCATCGGCCAGCAGGCCACCGAGGTGGGCGGCTTCGCGGTCACCCTGGACAGCGTCACCGACCAGCAGGTCCAGATCCGGGTGTCGCGCAACGCCGGCAGCTGACCTGCCCCCGGGCCGGTGACGCCACGTTTGGGGATCTCCCCGAACGGAGATTGTGGGCCCATGTCACTCACCCGGAACGCCGAAGCCACCGCTGCCCGCACCGCGGACAGCCGCTGGCTGGAACTCCTCGCCCGGGCCGGTTTCATCGGCTACGGGATCGTGCACCTGCTCTTCGCCTGGGTCATCCTCCAGATCGCCTTCGCCGGCTCCGCCGAGGAGGGCAACCAGAACGGGGCCCTGCGCGCCCTGGGCGCCCAGCCGATGGGCAAGTTCCTGCTGATCGCGATCGCCGTCGGCCTGATCGCCATGGCCATCTGGCAGGCGCTGGAGGCGGCCGTTGGCCACCACGCCAAGCGCGGCAAGGAACGTCTCTTCGAGCGGATCGCCTCCGGCGTCCGTACCGTCGTCTTCCTCTGGCTCGCCTGGACCTCGATCCAGGTGGTGCAGGACGCCAGCTCCAACAGCGCCGACCAGCAGGAGCAGTTCAGCGAGAAGCTGATGGCCTCCAGCGGCGGTCGCTGGCTGGTCGGGCTCGCCGGCCTGGTGCTCGCCGCCGTCGGCATCGGCATGATGATCTACGGCTACAAGAAGAAGTTCGAGCGGAACCTGAAGACCAACGAGATGAACGGCAAGACCCGGCAGCTGACCCGCAGGCTCGGCATGTCCGGCTACATCGCCCGGGGCGCGGTGTTCGCCGTCGCCGGTCTGCTGATCGTGGTCGCGGCGGTCAACTACGACCCGGAGAAGGCCCGTGGCCTGGACGCCGCGCTGCGGACCCTGCGGGACCAGTCGTACGGACCGTTCATCCTGGCGCTGATGGCGCTCGGCATCGCCGCCTTCGGGGTCTACTGCTTCTTCCAGTCCCGGTTCCGCAAGATCTGAGCCTGGTCGATACCGGAAACGCCGGGCACCATTGGGCCTTTGCCCGATTGCGACCAGCCCGGCCGGAGGGAGACAACCACGTGCAGGACTACCTCGAGACGATCGCCGCCGCGGCCACCGCGGCGGCGATCGCTCTGTTGCTCGTCGAGGTGGTACACCGGCTGATCCGCCGGCTCGGACGGCGGTCCCACCTGATGACGGAGCTGACCGCGCACGTCCACCGGCCGTTGCAGGTGGCCGGCACGGTGGTGGCCGTCCAGTTCGCGGTCCGCTGGACCACCGGCTACGCGGTGGGCACCGGGTGGCGGCAGGCCGTGCTGCACATCCTGGTGCTGGGGGTGGTCGCCGCGGTGGCCTGGCTGGTCGCCTCCCTGCTGGTGGTGGCGGAGGACACCGCGCTGGCCCGGTTCCTGCGGGTCGACGTGCCCGACAACCGGCACGCCCGGCGGGTACGCACCCAGGTGGTGCTGCTGCGCCGGCTGACCATCGTGGTGATCGTGGTGCTCGCCGTCGGCGTGATGCTGATGACCTTCCCGGCGGTACGCGGCGTCGGCGCGGGCGTCCTCACCAGCGCCGGTGTGGTCGGTGTGGTCGCCGCGCTGGCCGCGCAGAGCCTGCTCGGCAACGTCATCGCCGGCCTCCAGCTCGCCTTCAGCGACGCCGTCCGCCTCGACGACGTGGTGGTGGTCGAGGGGGAGTGGGGCCGGATCGAGGAGTTGACGCTCAGCTACGTGGTGGTCCAGATCTGGGACGACAGGCGACTGATCCTGCCCACCTCCTACTTCACCAGCACCCCGTTCCAGAACTGGACCCGGACCGAGGCGGCGGTGCTCGGCACGGCCGAGTTCCACCTCGACTGGTCGGTGCCGGTGCAGTCGATGCGGGAGGAACTGCGCCGGCTGGTCGAGAGCACCGACCTGTGGGACGGCCGGGTCTGCGTGCTCCAGGTCACCGACGCGACCGGCGGCGCGATCAAGGTGCGCGCCCTGGTCAGCGCCGCCGACGCCGGCAGCCTGTGGGACCTGCGCTGCCTGGTGCGGGAGCACCTGGTCGGTTGGGTCCGCGACCACCGGCCCACCGCGCTGCCCCGGACCCGCGCCGAGGTGGGCGACGGCGCCGGCAGCCTGCCCTGGCAGTGGGTGCCGCCGCGCCGCCAGGTCCGCCGCCGCGCCGAGGGCGACGTGCCCGACGACGCCCGGGTCTTCGGCGGCAGTGACGACGGCGACGCCCGCAGCGAGGCGTTCGTCGGCCCGGATCCGGACGCCCGGGGCGAGGCCGTCACCGTCGGGGCCGACCCGGGGGCCGACGCCCGCCGCTGAGTCGGCCGCCGCCACCGCGCAGCCCCCGCGATCTCCGATCGCGGGGGCTGCGTCGTACCCGCTTCGGCGTTTTCCGGACACCCCGGCCCGACCTGCGGTCAGATGTGGTTGGCACCGTGCGCAGGATTGCAGGATTGACGGACGGCGGCTCCGGGCATACAGCGCGGTGATGACGAAAGGAGGACAGCATGGCTGACGTCGCGAACCACCGTACGTCCCGGACCGGGAGCGAGCCGTCCACCGCCGAACTGGTGCAGCGGGCCACCGAGCAGGTCTCCCGACTGGTCCGGGACGAGCTGGCCCTGGCCCGGGCGGAACTGACCCAGAAGGGCAAGCACGCAGGCATCGGGATCGGCCTCTTCGGTGGCGGCGGGGCACTGGCCCTCTATGGGCTCGGCGCACTGGTCACCGCCGCGATCCTGCTGCTGGCCCTGGTGCTGCCCGCGTGGGCGGCGGCGCTGATCGTGGCGGTGGTGCTCTTCCTCGTCGCCGGGGTGCTCGCCCTGGTGGGGAAGAAGCAGGTCAGCCACGCGGTCCCCCCGATGCCGGAGGCGACGGTCCGCAGCGTGCGCGCGGACGTGGACACGGTCGCCGCCGCGGTGAAGGACAGGGGACGGGCATGACCGGCACGACAGGCAGCAACGGGACCGGCAACGGCACCGGCGACACCGAGGCGCTACGCGAGGAGATCCGGCGCACCCGGGTGGAGCTGGGCGAGACCATGGAGCTGCTGGCCGCCAAGGCCGACGTCAAGGCCCGGCTGAAGGACTCGGCGGAGCAGGCGCGCGAGCGGGTGCGCGAACAGGCCGCGTCGACCGTGGCCCGGGTGCGGGGGCAGGCGGCCCAGGGCGTCGACCGGGCGTGGACCCAGGCCCACGACACGGGGGTGGCGGTGCGGCGCGATCCGGTGCCGTGGGCGACGATAGCGGCCGGTGCGGTGGCCGCCGTGGTGGTGTTGTTGATCGTTCGGGGGAGGCGCAGGTGAGCAAGGGCATCGGCAGGACCGCGTACAAGCCGGTCGGGGTGCTGCTGGGACTGGCGGCGGGCGCGCTGGCCGGGACGATCTTCCGGCAGGTGTGGAAGGCGACCGCCGGGGACGGTGAGGCGCCCAACCCCACCGACGAGGACCGCCGCTGGGGTGAGATCCTCGCGGCGGCGGCGTTGCAGGGGGCGATCTTCGCGGTCGTCCGCGCCGCGGTGGACCGTGGTGGCGCGGTCGGTGTCCGGCGGCTGACCGGGCGCTGGCCCGACTGACCCGCCCGGCCGGGCGGGTCAGTCGGGCCGGTCGCCGGGCCGGTGACCAGCCGCGACGGCTCCCCTTCCGGATGGTGACGACGACCTGTGGCCCCCCGTACGCATCGACTGACGGGGGGCCTTTCGCCTGGGTGCGGACGACCCGGCCAGCGTGCGTCGGGCATCCGTCAGGTCACATGTCGGAGAATTTCGTCGATTAGGCTGTGCAGAGTTTTTGGGTACGTGGTTTGCTGATCCCCGCTGTTGCGAGACGGTGTCGGCACGAGCGGTCTCCCGCTGTGGGGGGCCCGCCCGGGCGTCGCCGCTCGCAAACGGCCAATCGGCCGCACAGCGTGCTCGGCCGCCGGTTTTAGAAGGAGATACACATGGCGCAGGGAACCGTGAAGTGGTTCAACGCTGACAAGGGCTTCGGCTTCATCACCGTCGACGGCGGGGGTGCTGACGTGTTCGTCCACTTCTCGGCCATCCAGACCAGCGGCTACCGCACGCTGGAGGAGAACCAGCGGGTGGAGTTCGAGATCGCCCAGGGTCAGAAGGGTCCGCAGGCCGAGCAGGTCCGCCCCCTCTGAGCGAAGCCGGTCGGCATCCGCCGGCCCGGGTGGTCCGGCCAGCCGGATCGACGAGAAGCCCCGTGTCCCCTCAGGACGCGGGGCTTTCCGCATCGACCCCCGGGCCCGGCGCCGGTCAGGGCAGCCGGCGGGCCCGCAGCCCGCGCCAGAGCAGCACCAGACCGGCCAGCACCAGCAGCGGCCCGACGACGGCCCACAACCGCTCGCCGCTCATCAGGCTGCCGTCGACGTACCCGAGGCCCTGGACCGTCCAGACGGCACCGACCACCACGGCCAGCAGGCCCAGGGTGAGCGTGAGCCATCCCCTCACCGGTCCCCCCTCCGTGGGCCGGTCGATCCGGCCCGGTCACCAGGATGCCGGCCGGACCGCACCGACGCGACGACCCGGCCGGCGTGGCTCACCACCGGTCGTGCACCCGGGGCCGGACCAGCTCGTCGTAGACCGACCGGACGGTGTCCAGCTCGGCCCCGGTCAGCGCGGGGGACCCGGCTGCGGCGGCGTTGCCCCGGGCCTGTTCCGGGTTGCGCGCGCCGGGGATGACCACGGTCACCCCGGGCTGGTCGATGACCCAGCGCAGGGCGAACTGGGCCATCGTGCGCCCGTCGCCGACCAGCGGGGCGAGCCGGCGCACCACGGTCAGGCCGAGGTCGAAGTCGACGCCGGAGAAGGTCTCGCCGACGTCGAAGCTCTCCCCGTGCCGGTTGTAGGTGCGGTGGTCGTCGGCGGCGAAGGTGGTGTGCTCGTCGTACCGGCCGGAGAGCAGACCGCTGGCCAGCGGCACCCGGGCGATGATCCCGACGCCGGCCGCCGCCGCGGTCGGCAGCACCTCGTCGAGGGGCTTGAGCCGGACCGCGTTGAGGATGATCTGGACGCTGGCCACCCCCGGCCGGGCGATCGCGGTGAGCGCCTGGTCGCAGGTCTCGACACTGACGCCGTACCCGGCGATCCGCTTCTCGGCGACGAGGGTGTCGAGGCCGTCGAAGACCCGGTCGTCGGCGAAGACCTCGGTGGGCGGGCAGTGCAACTGCACCAGGTCGAGGGTGTCCACGCCGAGGTTGGCCCGGGACCTGTCGGTCCAGGCCCGGAAGTTGTCCAGGGTGTACGCCTGCGGCGTCTGCGGCACCCGGCGGCCCATCTTGGTGGCGACGGTGAGCCCGTGTCCGGGGTTGTCCCGCAGGAACCGCCCGATCAGCTGCTCGCTGCGGCCGTCGCCGTAGACGTCGGCGGTGTCGAGGAAGGTGACGCCGGCCTCCACGGCGGCGGCGAGGACGGCCAGGGCGTCGCCCTCGCTGACCTGTCCCCAGTCCGCGCCGAGCTGCCAGGCCCCGAGGCCGACCACACCCACCTGCCGGCCGAGCCGGTCGAAGCTGCGCTGTTCCATGCGGTCGAGCCTAGTGACCTGCTTGCCGGGGCGCAGCGCCGGCCGTACCGTCATAGCAAGACGTACGTACGGTATGGGGGGTTGGTCATGTGGGACCCGGGCAGTTACCTGCGCTACGGCGACGAGCGGTCCCGCCCGTTCCACGACCTGCTGGCCCGGGTCGACGCCGACCGGCCACGCGCGGTGGTCGACCTCGGCTGCGGTCCGGGCACCCTGACCGCGACCCTCGCCCGGCGCTGGCCGGACGCCCGGATCACCGGCCTCGACTCCTCCCCGGAGATGATCGGGCGGGCCCGCACGCTCGACACCCCCGTCACGTTCACCGTCGGCGACGTCACCGACTGGCGGCCCACCCCCGACGTGGACGTGCTGGTCGCCAACGCGGTGCTCCAGTGGGTGCCCGACCACCCGGCCCTGCTGCGCCGCTGGGCCGGCGCGCTGCCGCCAGGCGGGTGGCTGGCGTTCCAGGTGCCCGGCAACTTCGCCGGCCCCTCGCACCGGGCGCTGCGCGAGGTCGCCGCCGACCCCCGCTGGGCGGCCACCGTCCGACCGCTGCTGCGCGAGGACCCCGTCGACGACCCGGTCGGGTACGCCACCGCGCTGACCGCCGCCGGCTGCGCGGTCGACGCCTGGGAGACCACCTACCTGCACCGGCTGCCCGCCCCCACCGACGCCGAACATCCCGTGCTGACCTGGCTGGACGGCACCGCCCTGCGGCCCGTTCGGGCGGCGCTGGCCGACACCGCCCTCGCCGGCTTCCGCGCCGCGCTGGGGAACCTGTTGGCCCGCGCGTACCCGGTACGGCAGGGTCAGGTGTACTTCCCGTTCCGTCGGATCTTCGTGGTCGCCCGTACGGGTGCCCGGCACAAGGAGCAGCAGTGACCGACCTGTCCGCCTTCATCGCCGAACTGCCCAAGGTGGAGCTGCACGTGCACCACGTGGGCTCCGCGTCCCCCCGGATCGTCGCCGAACTGGCCGCCCGGCACGAGGGACGCAGCCCCGTCCCGGCGGACCCGGACGCGCTCGCCGACTACTTCGCGTTCCGCGACTTCGCCCACTTCATCGAGATCTACCTCAGCGTCGTCGACCTGATCCGCGACCCCGACGACGTCTGGCTGCTCACCCACGAGGTGGCCCGGGAACTGGCCCGCCAGCAGGTCCGCTACGCCGAGCTGACCGTCACCCCCTACTCGCACGTGCGCCGGGGCATCCCCGCACCGGCGTTCTGCGAGGCGATCGAGGACGCCCGCCGCCGCGCCGAGGCCGACTTCGGCATCGCGCTGCGCTGGTGCTTCGACATCCCCGGCGAGGCCGGCCTGCCGGCCGCCGAGGAGACCCTGCGGATCAGCCTCGACGAGCGCCCCGACGGGCTGGTCGCCTTCGGCCTCGGCGGCCCCGAGATCGGGGTGCCCCGGCCGCAGTTCAAGCCGTACTTCGACCAGGCACGGGCGGCCGGGCTGCGTTCCGTGCCGCACGCCGGGGAGACCACCGGCCCGCAGACCGTCTGGGACGCCCTGCGCGAGCTGGGCGCCGAGCGGATCGGCCACGGCATCTCCGCCGCGCAGGACCCGGAGCTGCTCGCGTACCTGGCCGAGCGGCGCATCCCGCTGGAGGTCTGCCCGACGTCCAACGTACGGACCCGGGCCGTCGCCCGGATCGAAGAGCACCCGCTGCGCCGGCTCGTTGACGCGGGCGTCCGGGTCACCATCAACTCCGACGACCCGCCGATGTTCGGCACCACCCTCAACGACGAGTACGCCGTCGCCGCCCGACTGCTCGACACCGGCCCCGACGGACTCGCGGCGCTGGCCCGGGAGGCGGTGTCCGCGTCGTTCCTCGACCCGGCCGGGCAGGCCCGCATCATCACCGAGATCGACGCCTTCGTGGCGACCCGCTGAACCGTCACGGGTGACCGGGAAGAGTGGTGTACACGCGGCGGGAGCTGGTGTGGGGGACCGTGCCCCCGCCGCGCGTACCGATCCACCGGCCGGTGGGTGTCAGGGGCGACAGGCCGGTGGAACCGTTGGGTTCGGACCTGATCCTCTCAGCGCGCCGGACCCGCGTCGCCGTCGTTAATCCGGATCTAAGGAAACCTTGCGCCACAGCACAGTCAGCGCCCGTTCCTCAACCGTCGGTGGGCCGCTGCCGGGGCCAGCGGCGGCCCCCGCCCTTCTGCTCCCGGGCCTCCCGCGCCATCCGGCCCACCAGCCCGAACCGGTTGACCTGCCGGGGCGTGGCCTGCGGATCGGCCAGCAGCATCACCACGCTCGCCCCGCCCAGGCGGGCCCGGTCGAGGCTGACCGAGCCGTTGGCCTGCAACGCCACCCGCCTCGCGATGTCCAGGCCCAACCCGGTCGAGCCCTGGTCGCTGGCCCCGCGCCGCAACGCCCGGTCCGGGTTCGCGATGCCCGGCCCGGCGTCGTCGATCCGGATCGCCACGTACCCGTCCCGGCGGGAGACGGCCACCTCGAACGCGGTGCCCTGCGGGGTGTAGCGGAAGACGTTGCCGATCACCGCGTCCAGGGCGGCGGCCAGTTCGGCCCGGGGCACCGGCACCGGAATCCGCAACTGCGCGCCGCTGACCCGGTGCGGGCGGTTCTGGTCGCCGGCCAGCGCCGCCCAGAACACCATCCGGTCCCGGACCACCTCGCTGACGTCGCACTCGGCCGGCCCGGCCTCGTGCGCCACCGCCTTGCGCGTCGTCTTGATCAGCACGTCGATCTCGCCCTCCAGGGTGACGATCGCCTGCCGGATGCGCCGGATCGTCCGCCGCCGGTCCAGCTCCGCCGCGCTGAACGAGCCGACGCTGGTGTCGTCGGAGTCCAGCCCCTCGGCGTCGAGCCGCAGCACCGTCAACGGGGTACGCAGCCGGTGCGACAGGTCCGCCACCAGTTCCCGCTCGTCGGTGCGGGCGGCGACCAGCCGGTCGGCCATCCGGTTGAACGCGTACCCCGCCTCGGCCAGCTCGCGCGGGCCGCTCGGCTCGACCCGTACCCCCAGGTCACCGTCGCCCACGGCGAGCGCGGCGCGGACCAGGGCCCGGGTGGAGTCGACCGCCCGCCCGGCGACCCGGTCCACCACGATCACCGCCGCGCCGACCAGCGCCACGGCCACCCCGGCGAGCAGCAGCCAGGTGCCGCCCGCCCCCTCGTCGAGGACGGCGTCGGGCACGAAGACCTCGACCACGGCGACCCGGCCGTCGAGCACCACCGGGTCGAGCCGCAGCAGCCCGCCGTCGACGTCGACCACCCGGGACTGCTCCCCGGCCCGCGCCCGCGCCAGGTCGTCGACCGACGCCCGGCCGGCCGGCTGCTCCCCGGCCAGCCCGTGCACCACCGGACGGGTCACCGGGTCGTCCCCGGTGGCCTCGACCGCGCGGCGGACCGCCGCCGGCTCGGTGCTGACGGCGAGCGCGCCGGTGACCAGCGCCCCGCGCCGCGCCGCGTCGGCAAGCGCCTCCTCGCGCACCTCCTCACGCAGGGTCAACCCGAGCGGGACGAGGAACGCCGACGCGACAAGCGCGCACATCCCGGCCGTCAACGCGGCAAGCGCCGGCCTCAGTCGGGGGCCACCAGCCGGAACCCCACCCCCCGCACGGTGCGCAGGTAGCGCGGCTTCGCCGCGGACTCGCCCATCTTTCGGCGCAGCCAGTACAGGTGCACGTCGATGGTCTGGTCCTCGCCGACCGACGGTTGGCGCCATACCTCCTCCAAGAGTTCCCGCCGGGACACCACCCGGCCGGGCCGCGCCGCCAGGTACGCCAGCAGGTCGAATTCCTTACGGGTGAGCGCCAGCGGCTCCCCGTCGAGCACCGCGCTGCGCTCACCCACGTCCACCCGCAGCCCGCCGACGGTGTGCACGGCCGGCGCGACCGTCCGGCTGGCCCGGCCTACCCGGCGCAGCACGGTGGTGATCCGGGCGTCCAGGTGGGCACCGGTGAACGGTTTGACCATGTAGTCGTCCGCGCCGGCCCGCAGCAGGCGGACCACCGACTGCTCGTCGTCGCGGGCGGTGGCGATGATGATCGGCACGTCGGTGATGCCACGC
The DNA here is from genome assembly GCF_030518815.1 of Micromonospora cynarisoli. Classification (NCBI taxonomy): domain Bacteria; kingdom Bacillati; phylum Actinomycetota; class Actinomycetes; order Micromonosporales; family Micromonosporaceae; genus Micromonospora; species Micromonospora cynarisoli. The sequence goes on from NZ_CP130426.1 coordinate 7,124,366, forward strand.
AGCATCCGCAGCGCGTCCGAGCCGTCGAGGTCGGGCAGGCCCAGGTCGAGCACGACCAGGTCGGGGGTCTCGGCGGCGACCCGACGCAGCGCGTCCAGCGCCGTGCCGACCGCGTGCACCGCGTGCCCCCGTTCACTGAGCGAACGCAGCATCGCGCCACGGACGACGTGGTCGTCTTCGACCAGGAGCACGGTGGCCACGTCAGCACCGTACTGCCCGTGGCAAGTCGGGCGCGTTGCGGCGTATCGGCGAACCGGGCAAAATGGTACGACGATGCCGTTCACCCTGTTTCCCGACGCCCGGCTGGCGTTGGCCCGGGACAGCCTCGCCGGGCTGTCCGTCGGCGACGCCCTCGGTTCGCAGTTCTTCGTCCCGGGCCGGCGACCCGACGACCTCGCGGCCGGCCGGCTGCCCCCGCCGCCCTGGCAGTGGACCGACGACACCGAGATGGCCTGCTCGGTGCTCGCCGAACTCGCCACCCACGGGGACGTCGACGCCGACCGGCTGGCGCTGGCCTTCGCCACCCGGGCCGAGCCCTACCGGGGCTACGGGCCCGGCGCGGTGACCATCCTGCGACTGATCCGCACCGGCACCCCGTGGCCGGTGGCCGCCGCGTCGGCCTTCGACGGCGAGGGCTCCTGCGGCAACGGCGCGGCGATGCGGGTCGCCCCGCTCGGCGCCTGGTACGCCGACTCGACCACCCGCGCGGCGTCCCGGGCCCGGGTCAGCGCCGAGGTCACCCACGCCCACCCGGAGGGCATCGCCGGCGCGGTCGCGGTGGCCGTCGCCGCCTCGCTCGCCGCCCGGGCCCGGCTGGACGGGGAACCCCGTCCCGACGTGACCCGGCTGCTCAGCACCGTCGCCGGGTCGGTCGACCCGGCCAGCGCCGTGCACCGGGGGGTACGCCGGGCGATCGGCCTGCTCGGCCGCGGCCTCGACGAGGCCGTCGCGGCGCTGGGCAACGGCGCGCGGGTGACCGCCCAGGACACGGTCGCGTTCACCCTCTGGGTGGTCGCCACCCACCTGGCCGACTACCCGGCCGCCATCCACGCCTGCGTCGAGGCGGGCGGGGACGTCGACACCACCGCCGCGATCGTCGGCGGGATCATCGGCGGCCACACCGGGGTCGGCACGCCCGGCGGGGTGCCCGCCGACTGGGTGGCCGCCCGGGAGGCGCTGCCGGAGTGGCTGGACTGAACCGGCCCGGCCGACGCTCAGCGCGTCGACACCCGCTCGGTGCCGGTGTGGGCGTGCCCGTCGAGCCGCCAGCCCCGTTCGCCGGGGGCGGAGCCGGGGTCCGCCGTCGGATCGTCGTCCCGCGCGTCGTCGGCGGCGGCCCGGCGACGCGACTGGCTCGCCACCCAGCCGATCGCCGCGCCGCCACCCAACCCGACCAGCAGGCCGCCGCCGAGCAGCAGATCCGCACTGGGACCGCCGTCGTCGGCCGGCGCGGCGTCGGCGGCGGGGGCCGCCTGGGCGTCCGTCCCGTCGGCCGCGCCGCCGTGGTGCCCGGTCGCCGCGCCGGGAGCCGGCGGCACCAGCGCCAGCGACGGGGCGGGATGCCCACCCCCGGCCGGGTCGGCCCAGCGCACCACCGTCCCGTCGGAGTAGGTCTGCACCACCTCGAAGGTCATCCGGTCGGCCTGCGGCAGCGGGCCCATGGCCACCGAGAGCCGGGCCGGACCCGGGATCGCCGGCCCGGCACCCCGGGTCCAGACCACCGCCGAGGTCACCGTGCTCACCGACGGGGCGTGGATGCCGGCCACCGGCGCTTCCAGCTCGCGGGAGGTGATCAGGGGTGCCCAACCGTCCACCGACAGCGGGTACACCTCGCCGATCGGGGCGTCCGGCGGCATCCTGAACTCGATCTTCTCGGTGCGCGCGCCGGGCCGCTGCTCGGGCACCACGAACGTCAGCTCCACCGCGTCGCCCTGGACCGCCTGGCTCGGGCTGGACGTCAGCCCGTCCGCCAGCGCCGCGCCCGGGGCGCCGAACACCCCGGCCGCCACCGCCGCCAGCACCAGCACGGTCCGACGCCGCCGAAAGCCGGCACGGATCGTCGTCATCTTCCGCCCCCATCCGTCTCGCCGTGGCCGACACCGGCTCCGGCCACACCTGGTAGTTCGGACGGCGGGCCGAAAAGGTTCAACGCCGGCGCGTGTCGATACCGCGACCGGGCATCCTTTCCCGGCGACCGGGGGCGACGGCGGGACCGATAGCATCGAAGCAGCCGGCGCGTCCGGCCTATCCGTGCCGCCTGCCGTTGAGGAGTTCACCGTGTCCGCACCCCGTACCCCCGTCGTGGCCGACCCCGTCGTCGTGGCCGCCGGGACGACGGCGGCCGACGCGGTGGCCGCGGCCGGGCTGCCCGCCGCCGGCCCGAAGGCGGTCGTGGTGGTCCGCGACCCGCAGGGCCAGCTCCGCGACCTGGACTGGACCCCCGCCGAGGACACCACCGTCGAACCGGTCAGCCTCGACTCGCCGGACGGGCTCGACGTGCTGCGGCACTCCACCGCGCACGTGCTCGCCCAGGCCGTGCAGGACGTCTTCCCCGAGGCCAAGCTGGGCATCGGCCCGCCGATCGAGAACGGCTTCTACTACGACTTCGCCGTCGACAAGCCGTTCCAGCCCGACGACCTGGCCAAGCTGGAAAAGCGGATGCAGGAGATCGTCAAGTCCGGCCAGCGGTTCCGCCGCCGCCGCTTCGGCAGCCTCGACGAGGCGCGGGCCGAGTTGGCCGCCGAGCCGTTCAAGCTGGAGCTGATCGAGGTCAAGGGCGAGGGGCTGGACACCAGCGAGGTGATGGAGGTGGGCGGCGGCGAGCTGACCATCTACGACAACCTCGCCGCCGGCGAGGACAAGGTCTGCTGGTCGGATCTGTGCCGGGGCCCGCACCTGCCGAACACCCGGCTGATCGGCGCGTTCAAGCTGATGCGCTCGGCCGCCGCCTACTGGCGTGGGTCGGAGAAGAACCCGCAGCTCCAGCGGGTGTACGGCACCGCCTGGCCGACCCGCGACGAGCTGAAGGCATACCTGAAGCTGCTGGAGGAGGCCGCCCGGCGCGACCACCGCAAGCTCGGGGTGGACCTCGACCTGTTCAGCTTCCCCGACGAGCTGGGCTCCGGCCTGGCGGTCTTCCACCCCAAGGGCGGCATCATCCGCCGGGAGATGGAGAACTACTCGCGGGTCAAGCACGAGGAGGCCGGCTACTCGTTCGTCAACACCCCGCACATCACCAAGGGCCACCTGTACGAGGTCTCCGGGCACCTCGACTGGTACGCCGACGGGATGTTCCCCCCCATGGAGGTGGAGGGGGCGAACTACTACCTCAAGCCGATGAACTGCCCGATGCACGACCTGATCTTCCGGTCCCGGGGCCGCTCCTACCGCGAGCTGCCGCTGCGGATGTTCGAGTTCGGTACGGTCTACCGGTACGAGAAGTCGGGCGTGGTGCACGGCCTGACCCGGGTCCGGGGGATGACCCAGGACGACGCGCACATCTTCTGCACCGAGGAACAGATGGCCGGCGAGCTGAAGTCGCTGCTCGCCTTCGTCCTGGAGCTGCTGCGCGACTACGGCCTGGACGACTTCTACCTGGAACTGTCCACCCGCAACCCGGACAAGTCGGTCGGCACCGACGCGAACTGGGAGCGGGCCACCGAGGCGCTGCGGTCGGCCGCCGAGGAGTCCGGCCTGCACCTGGTGCCCGACCCGGGCGGCGCGGCGTTCTACGGGCCGAAGATCTCCGTCCAGGCCAAGGACGCCATCGGCCGGACCTGGCAGATGTCCACCATCCAGGTCGACTTCAACCTGCCCGAGCGGTTCGGCCTGGAGTACCAGGCGGCCGACGGCAGCCGGCAGCGGCCGGTGATGATCCACCGGGCGCTGTTCGGGTCGATCGAGCGGTTCTTCGGGGTGCTCACCGAGCACTACGCCGGGGCGTTCCCGGCCTGGCTGGCCCCGGTGCAGGTGGTCGGCATCCCGATCCGCGAGGACCACACCGAGTATCTGCACGGCTTCGTCGCGGCGCTGCGCGCCAAGGGCATCCGGGCCCAGGTCGACGCCGGTGACGACCGGATGCAGAAGAAGATCCGCACCGCCCAGCAGCAGAAGATCCCGTTCATGGTGATCGCCGGGGACGACGACGTGGCCGCCGGCACCGTCTCGTTCCGCTACCGCGACGGTTCCCAGCGCAACGGGGTGCCGGTCGCCGAGGCGGTCGACCACGTGCTCGACGTGGTCTCCTCGCGGGCCAACGCGGGGCCGTCCGCCACCGACTGACCCGGCCCGACCCCGCCCGCCACCGGCCGCGTGCCGACGGGTCGGTGGCGGTCGTGGTGGGGGATCGTAGGATCGGCGGTGTGACTGGGGCGGAGCGGCACCTCGACGGCGACACGGACCACGGCTCGGCGGACGACGGCCTGGCGGACGGGCTCGACCGGCTCTGGACCCCGCACCGGATGACCTACATCTCCGGGGAGGACCGCCCCGAGGGGGGCTACGAGAAGCCCACCGGCTGCCCCTTCTGCCTGGCCCCCGGGTTGCCGCAGGAGCGGAGCCTGGTGGTGGCCCGGGGCGCCCACGTCTTCGCGGTGCTCAACCTCTACCCGTACAACCCGGGGCACCTGCTGGTCTGCCCCTACCGGCACGTGGCCGACTACACCGAACTCGACCAGGCCGAGACGGTGGAGCTGGCGGCGTTCACCCAGACCGCGATGCGGGTGGTCCGGCAGGTCAGCAGCGCACACGGGTTCAACCTGGGAATGAACCAGGGCGGGGTGGCAGGTGCCGGCATCGCCGCCCACCTGCACCAGCACGTGGTGCCCCGGTGGGGTGGGGACATCAACTTCATGCCGGTGATCGGCCGCACGAAGGTGCTGCCGCAACTGCTCTCCGACACCCGCGAACTGCTCGCCCACGCCTGGCCGTCCTGACCGGCCCGCACCCAGGAGGTGACCATGGCGCTGCTGCACCGGGCGGAGATCAGCCCGAGCAAACTCGAACTCCTGGCCGGCTGGCTGCCCGGCCAACCGTGGTACGCGGGCCCGGCCGGTGGTGAGCCGGTCCGGGTGGCCGCCTACCGGTTCGACGACCCGGCAGGCGAGGTGGGCATCGAGACGATGCTCGTCCGGGTCGGCGACTCACCCGTGTACCAGGTTCCGCTGACCTACCGGGGCGCGCCGCTGGCCGGTGCCGAGCGGTGGCTGGTCGGCACCACCCGGCACTCGGTGCTCGGCCCCCGCTGGGTCTACGACGCCTGCGGCGACCCGGTCTACGCCGCCGCCCTGGTCACCGCGATCCGGACCGGCGTCGGCCAGGCCGAGGAGTACTTCGAGACCGACGCGGGACGCGAGCCCCGCCAACCGTCCATGACGGTCGCCGTCACCGGCCGCGTCCCGGCCACCGTCGTCGGCGCGGTCCGCCAGGTGCGCGACGGCGACCCGACAGTGATCGGCACCGACCCCGTCGACCTGGCCGTCGCCCGCCGGTTGTCCGGCGTCGACCTGTCCGGTGGCGGCCTGTCCGGTGTGGGCCTGTCCGGCGGCGGGTCGTCCGGCGGCGGGTCGGACGCCGGCACGCTGACCGGCGCCTGGCCGGGGCAGCCGACGCCGCTGCCGCTGGCCCGCGTCCTGCCCCGCTGACCGCCACCCCGGAGCCGGGGCCGTCCACCGGGTGTCGCATGTGGTCGATCGGGCACGCTGGGTCAGGTTCGCCCGCCGCGCCGCCCGGAAGGTGACACGATGCGTCAATGGCAGTGACGACACGGGTGTTGGGTCGCAGCGGCATCGAGGTCAGCGCCCTCGGCATGGGGTGCTGGGCGATCGGTGGCCCCTGGGCCGAAGGGTCCCAGCCGCTGGGCTGGGGCGCGGTCGACGACGAGGAGTCGGTGCGGGCCGTACGCCGCGCGCTCGACCTCGGCGTGACCCTCTTCGACACCGCCGACACGTACGGCGCGGGGCACGGTGAACGGGTCCTCGGGCGGGCGCTGGCCGGCCGCCGGGACGAGGCGGTGATCGCCACCAAGTGGGGGTACACCTTCGACGAACGGTCCCGGCAGGCCACCGGCGAGGACGCCTCCCCGGCGTACCTGCGGCGGGCGGTCGTCGCCTCGCTGCGCCGGCTGGACACCGACCGGATCGACCTCTATCAACTGCACCTGGGCGACCTGCCGCTGCCCCGGGTGGAGGCGTTGGTCGGGACCTGCGAGGACCTGGTCGCCGACGGCCTCGTCCGGGCGTACGGCTGGAGCACCGACCGGGCCGACCGGGCTGCCGGCTTCGCCCAGGCCGCCCCGCACGCCACCGCGATCCAGCACAGCCTGTCGGTGCTGCGCGACGCCCCGGTGATGCTGGCCACCTGCGACAAACACGACCTGGCCAGCGTCAACCGGGGGCCGCTCGGGATGGGGCTGCTCACCGGCAAGTACACGACCGCCTCCACGCTGCCCCGCGACGACGTGCGCGGGATGGCCCCCGGCTGGCTGGAGTGGTTCCGGGGCGGCCGGCCCGCGCCGGAGTGGCTGCGCCGGGTCACCGCCGTACGCGGCGCGCTGACCGCCGACGGCCGGACCCTGGTCCAGGGCGCGTTGGGCTGGATCTGGGCGCGCAGCGGCCGGGCGGTGCCGATCCCCGGCTGCCGTACCGTCGCCCAGGTGGAGGAGAACGCCGCCGCGCTGCACCTCGGCCCACTCACCCCGGACCACTTCGCCGCCGTGGAACGCCAACTCGCCGCCCTGCGGACGGCCGCGCTACGCGACGCCGACCGGCCGCACTGGCCACTACCCCCCCTCCCCACCGCCCGCCCCTAACCCCCACCCCCCACCCCACCCCACCCGACCCCACCCCACCCCACCCCGTCGATCATGGAGTTGTGGGGCTCCGCATACGTGGCATATGGGGGCTCAACCCCCACCACAACTCCATGATCGACGCTGCCAGGGTGGGGCGGGGGCGAGGTGGGGGGAGGGGGGAGGGGGAGGGGGAGGGGTTATTTCGGGGTGGGGGTGAAGGCGTTGGTCAGGTGGGCGGGCATCGGGTCGTAGTGGGCGAACTCCCGGCGGAAGGTGCCGGTGCCGGCGGTCAGGGCCCGCAGCTCCACGGCGTAGCGCAGCAGTTCCAGGGCGGGGACCTCGGCCCGGATCAGGGTGCGGCCCTCGGCGTCCGGGTCGGCCCCGGTGCCGAGCACCCGGCCCCGCCGGCCGGACAGGTCGCCCAGCACCGCACCGACAGCGGAGTCCGCCACCCGGATCAGCACCGTGTCGACCGGCTCCAGCAGCGTCGGTTCGCCCCGCCCGGCGGCGTCGCGCAGGGCGAGCGCGGCGGCGGTCTGGAACGCGGCGTCGGACGAGTCGACGCTGTGCGCCTTGCCGTCGACCAGGGTCACCCGCACGTCCACCACCGGCTGCCCGGCGACCAGCCCCCGCGAAAGTTGCGCCCGGACGCCCTTCTCCACCGACGGCACGTACTGGTGCGGCACCGCCCCGCCGACCACCCGGTCGACGAACTCGACCCCCGCGCCCCGGGGCAACGGCTCCACCGTGAGGTCGCAGACCGCGTACTGGCCGTGCCCGCCGGACTGCTTGACGTGCCGCCCGTGCCCCGTGGCGGCCACCGTGAACGTCTCCCGCAGCGGCACCCGCACCGGCTCGGTGTCCAGCTCCACCCCGCCGGCCCGGAGCCGGTCGAGCACCACGTCGGCGTGCGCCTCGCCCATGCACCACAGCACCAGCTGGTGGGTCTGCGGGTTGCGTTCCAGCCGCAGCGTCGGGTCACCGACGATCAGCCGGCCCAGGTTGCGGGCGAGGGCGTCCTCGTCGGCCCGGCTGCGGGCCGCCACCGCCACCGGCAGCAGCGGCTCCGGCATCTCCCACGGCGCGATCAGCAGCGGTTCGTCGCGCGCCGAGACGGTGTCGCCGGTCTCCGCGCTGCCCGACTTGGTGATCGCGCAGATGTCGCCCGCGACGCAGGCGTCCACCTCCCGCAGGGCCGCCCCGAGCGGGCGGTAGACGTGCCCGATCCGCTCGTCGGCGTCGTGGTCGGGGTGGCCCCGGTCGGCCATCCCGTGCCCGCAGACGTGCACCGTCTGGTCGGGGCGCAGGGTGCCGGAGAAGACCCGGACCAGGCAGACCCGGCCGACGTGCCGGTCGACGGTGGTCCGGACCACCTCGGCGACCAGCGGGCCGTCCGGGTCGCAGTCCAGCGGCGGGCGGGGGGAGCCGTCCAGCCCGGTGACCGCCGGCACCTGCCGCTCCAAGGGCGACGGGAACGCCGACACCAGGGCGTCGAGCAGCACGTCCAGGCCGACGCCGGTGGCCGCGCAGACCGGCACCACCGGGTAGAAGTGCCCCCGGGCGACCGCCTTCTCCAGGTCGGCGAGCAGCACCCCGGTGTCGATCTCCTCGCCGTCGAGGTAGCGGTCCATCAGGGTCTCGTCCTCGCTCTCGGCGATGATCCCCTCGATCAGCTCACCCCGTGACTCGGTGATCGCCGGCAGGTGCTGCGGGTCCGGGTCCCGCACGGCGGCGGGCAACCCGGCCGAGTAGTCGTGCACCCGGCGGGTGACCAGCGCCAGCAGGCCGGCCACCGACTCGCCGTCGTCACCGAGCATCGGCAGGTGCAGCGGGAGCACGTTGTCGCCGAAGACCCGCTGGCACAGCGCCACCGCCTCGTCGAAGTCGGCGCGCGGATGGTCCAGCCGGGCGACCGCCACCGCACGCGGCAGGTCGACCGCGGCGCATTCTTCCCACAGGGCGGCCGTGGCGGCGTCCATCCCGTCGACGGCGGACACCACGAACAGCACCGCGTCGGCGGCCCGCAGACCGGCCCGCAGCTCGCCGACGAAGTCGCCGTACCCGGGGGTGTCCAGGAGGTTCACCGTCACCCCGGCGTGCACCAGCGGCGCGCAGGACAGGGCGACGGAACGCTGCTGGCGTACCGCGGCGGGGTCGTGGTCGCCGACGGTGGTGCCGGCGGCGACGCTGCCGGCCCGGTCGATCGTGCCGCTGGCCGCGAGCAGCGCCTCGACCAGGGTCGTCTTGCCGGCCCCCGAGTGCCCGACCAGCACCACGTTGCGTACCGTGCCGGGGTCGGTCACCGCCGGCACGCCGCCGGTGGCCCCCCTGTCGTGGTTCTTCTGCGCCATCGCGGCGCACCTCCCTCAGCCGGTGGTGGATGGCGACCGCCGCGCGCGACGGGAAGCGGGCCCAGGGCGGGTGCCGCGGCGCTATCCTCCGGTGACCCGCCGGCCGGACGACGGTCAACGGCCGTGACGGTGAGCTGGCTCACCTTCCACCCCGATCTCACACCCGGCAGGGGGTCGGCACAAGCCTTCCGGGCGGGTCGGGCGACCGGCCGTACCGCCCGCCGCTGCCGGCCGTTATCGTGGGACCGCCATGGCGAAGATCTTCCAAGTGACGGCCCGCGCGGGGATGACCCGCGTCGTGGAGCCGGTCGCGCGCGGTCTGCTCCGCGCCGGCGTGTCCCCCAACGTGGTCACCGTGGCCGGCACCGTCGGCGTGCTCGTCGGCGCGCTCGGTTTCGGCGCCCGTGGTCAGCTCGTCGCCGGAGCGCTGATCGTGACGTTCTTCGCGCTGACCGACATGCTCGACGGGACGATGGCCCGGATGAGCGGCGGCTCGACCCGGTTCGGCGCGTTCCTCGACTCGTCGATGGACCGCGTCGCCGACAGCGCGGTCTTCGGCGCGGTCGCCTACTGGCTGGCCACCGAGGGCAACCACTCCGGGGTGGCCGCCGCGCTGCTCTGCCTGGCCGCCGGCGGCCTGGTCTCCTACGTCAAGGCCCGCGCCGAGGGGCTGGGGATGAGCGGCAACGTGGGGGTCGCGGAACGGACCGAACGGTTGCTGATCGTCGGGATCGGTGGGCTGCTCACCGGCCTCGGGGTCGGCCCGGCCCTGGAGATCTCGCTCTGGCTCCTCGCCGCCGTGTCGATCTTCACGGTCGGGCAGCGGGTGGCCCACGTGTACCGGCAGGCGCAACTGGTCGGCCGGGAGTGAACCTCACCGAACTCGGCTACGTCGCCGGCTGGCGGCTGGCCCGCGCGCTGCCCCGGCCCGTGGTCGCCGCCGCCTTCCGGGCCGGTGCCGACCGCGCCCACCGCGCCCGGGGCAAGGCCGCGACCCGGCTACGCGCCAACCTGCGCCGGGTGGTCGGCCCCGAACTTCCCGATCCGGAGCTGGACGCGCTGGTCAAGCAGGGGCTGCGGTCGTACGCCAGGTACTGGATGGAGGCGTTCCGGCTGCCGTCGCTGAGCCGCCGGCAGATCCTCGCCGGCTTCCACCTCGGCGGGTCGGAGATGCTCGCCGCCGACGTGGCGGCCGGCCGGGGCGCGGTGGTGGCGTTGCCACACGCCGGCAACTGGGACGCCGCCGGCGCCTGGGTCGCGGCCAACGGCTGGCCGATCACCACGGTCGCCGAACGGCTCAAGCCGGAGGGTGTCTACGAGCGTTTCCTCGCCTTCCGCCAGGGTCTCGGCATGGAGATCCTGCCCACCCACGGCGGTGCCCGCCCCGCCTTCGACGTGCTGGTGGACCGGCTGCGCAGCGGTGCGGTGGTGCCGCTGCTGGCCGACCGGGACCTGTCGGCCCGGGGCATCGAGGTGGACTTCTTCGGCGCGCGCACCAAGATGCCGCCCGGCCCCGCCCTGCTGACCATCCGCACCGGCGCCCCGCTCTACGTTGCCTCGCTGTGGTACGAACCGGAGATGCCACGCGCGCAGTTGGAGGGCCCGCTGCCGGTCCCCGAACCGGACAGCGCACCGTTGGACGAGCGGGTCCGGGTACTGACCCAGCGGATTGCCGACCGTCTGGCAACGGGCATCGCCCGTCATCCGCAAGACTGGCACATGTTGCAGCGGATGTGGCTGGACCAGCGGGGCTCCACCGACGGCGGGCCCACCGCGCCGCCGCCCCCGGCCAGCGCCGGATCGGTCTGAGGGAGGGGGCGCCAGTGCGGATCGGCATCGTGTGCCCGTACTCCTTCGACGTCCCGGGCGGGGTGCAGAACCACGTCATGGACCTGGCCGAGGCGCTGCTCGGGCTGGGGCACGAGGTGAGCGTCCTGGCCCCCGCCGACGAGGAGGCGACGCTGCCGCCGTACGTGGTGTCCGCCGGCCGGGCGGTGCCGCTGCCGTACAACGGCTCGGTGGCCCGGATCGCGTTGTTCGGGCCGGTCTCCACCACCCGGGTGCGGCGCTGGATCACCCGGGGCGACTTCGACGTGCTGCACGTGCACGAGCCGCTGATCCCGAGCCTGTCGATGATGGCGGTGCTCTCCGCCCAGGGCCCGGTGGTGGCCACCTTCCACACCGCGATCACCAGGTCCCGGGTGCTCGCCGCCGCCCAGGGGGTGCTCCAGATCCTGCTGGAGCGGATCACCGCCCGGATCGCGGTCAGCGCGTTGGCCCGCAAGGTGCAGGTCGAGCACCTGGACGGCGGGGCGGTGGAGATCCCCAACGGGGTGGCGGTGGCGAAGTTCGCCGGGGTCGAGCCGTTGCCCGGCTGGCCGGGGGAGTGCACCCCGGGCCGGGGTGGGACGGTGGGCTTCCTCGGCCGGTTCACCGAGGCCCGCAAGGGCTTCCCGATCCTGCGGGACGCCTTCGTCGCGCTGGCCCCGCACCGGCCCGGGTTGCGCCTCCTGGTGGCCGGGCCCGGCGACCCGGACGACCTGTTCGGGCGGTTCCCGGTCGAGGTCCGGGACCGGGTGACGTTCCTCGGCCTGGTCTCCGAGGTCGACAAGGCCCGGATGCTGCGCAGCGTCGACCTCTACGTCGCGCCGAACACCGGCGGCGAGTCGTTCGGCATGATCCTCACCGAGGCGCTCGCGGCCGGTGCCACCGTTGTCGCCAGCGACCTGGACGCGTTCCGGCGGGTGCTCGACGGTGGACGGGCGGGCCGGCTCTTCCCGACCGGTGACTCCGCAGGTCTGCGCACCGCCCTGGCCGAACTCCTCGACGACCCGGAGCAGCGGGCCGCGTTGACCGCCTGCGGCGACCAGGTGGTCGCCCACTACGACTGGCCGGTGGTGGCCCGCCGGGTGCTCGAGGTCTACGCGGCGGCCATCGAGGCCACCGACGGCCGGGTCATCGACCAGGAGTGGACGGGGCTGGGTGGTCGGGAGTGACGACGATGCCGCACCTGTGGGCGGTGCTGGCCACCGTGGTCCTGGTCGGCCTGACCGGGGTCTACCTGGTCTGGACGGCCGGTCGGGTCGAGCGGTTGCAGACCCGGGCGGAGTCGGCGGCGCGGGCGCTCGACGCGCACCTGCTGCGCCGGGCCGCCGCCGCGGCGGTGCTGGCCGAGAAGCGCTACGGCGTCGAACTGTACGCGGCGGCCCGGATCGCCCTGGACGCCGTTCCCGAGGAGCGGGAGGCGGCCGAGAACGACCTCACCCGGCAACTGCGGGCGGTCCGGCTCGACCCGGTCGATCCCGCGTGCGAGGCGGTGATCGCGGCGAGCCGGCGGCTGGCCCTGTCCCGGCAGGTGCACACCGACCTGGTCCGCGACGCCCGTACCGCGCGCAGCCGGCCGCTGGTGCGGTTGTGCCGGATGGGCCGTCGCCACCCGTGGCCGCGCTACTTCGACATCGACGACCCCACGCTGGCCCTGCCCGCCGACGTCCCGACGGGCTGACCCACGGCCGGGCCGGCCGGAGCGGACCCCGCCGTCGCGGGGTGACGGGACGGTCCGGGGCGGGGTGACGGGGGCCACAGGGCAGGCCACCGTGGGGCCGATTGGCTGTCGGAACGGCGTCGCCCCGGTCGTAGCATCAGCCGGAACCCACCCCCAGCACGTCCGAGGAGTGATGAGCCGTGCCCGAAACGACCTCCCCGAACGCCGGTGACGCCCAGGTCTGGGGCACCGCCCGCGTCAAGCGGGGCATGGCCGAGATGCTCAAGGGTGGCGTGATCATGGACGTGGTCACCGCCGAGCAGGCCAGGATCGCCGAGGACGCCGGCGCGGTGGCCGTGATGGCGCTGGAGCGGGTGCCTGCCGACATCCGGGCCCAGGGCGGCGTGTCCCGGATGAGCGACCCGGACATGATCGACGGCATCATCGCGGCCGTCTCCATCCCGGTGATGGCCAAGGCCCGCATCGGCCACTTCGTCGAGGCGCAGATCCTCCAGTCGCTCGGCGTCGACTACGTCGACGAGTCCGAGGTGCTGACCCCTGCCGACTACGCCAACCACATCGACAAGTGGGCGTTCACCGTCCCGTTCGTGTGCGGCGCGACCAACCTGGGCGAGGCGCTGCGCCGGATCACCGAGGGCGCGGCCATGATCCGCTCCAAGGGTGAGGCGGGCACCGGGGACGTCTCCAACGCCACCATGCACATGCGGAGGATCCGTCAGGAGATCGCCCGGCTCAGCTCCCTGCCGGCCGACGAGCTGTTCGTCGCCGCCAAGGAGTTGCAGGCCCCGTACGAGCTGGTCCGGGAGGTCGCCGAGACGGGCAAGCTGCCGGTGGTGCTGTTCACCGCGGGCGGCATCGCCACCCCTGCCGACGCCGCGATGATGATGCAGCTCGGCGCGGAGGGCGTCTTCGTCGGCTCCGGCATCTTCAAGTCGGGCAACCCGGCCCAGCGGGCCGCCGCGATCGTCAAGGCCACCACCTTCCACGACGACCCGGACGTGCTGGCCAAGGTGTCCCGGGGGCTGGGCGAGGCGATGGTCGGCATCAACGTCGACGAGATCCCGCAGCCGCACCGCCTCGCCGAGCGCGGCTGGTGACCCGGGGGCCACGACGGCGGGAGGGGGAGCCGTGCGCGGACCGGTGATCGGGGTGCTGGCGTTGCAGGGCGACGTGCGGGAGCACCTCACCGCCCTGGCCGGGGTCGGCGTCGACGCCCGCCCGGTGCGCCGGCCGGCCGAGCTGGACGCCGTCGACGGGCTGGTCGTCCCCGGCGGGGAGTCCACCACGATGAGCAAGCTGGTGGACGTCTTCGGGTTGCGGGAGCCGGTCGACAAGCGGATCGCCGCCGGGATGCCGGTCTACGGCTCCTGCGCCGGCATGATCATGCTGGCCGCCGAGGTGCTGGACGGCCGCCCCGACCAGCGGGGTTTCGCCGGCATCGGGATGACGGTGCGGCGCAACGCGTTCGGTCGGCAGGTGGATTCGTTCGAGGCCCCGGTGCGCATCGCCGGGGTCGACGGGCCCGCGTTCCACGCCGTCTTCATCCGGGCCCCCTGGGTCGAGCGGGTCGATCCCGACGTCGAGGTGCTGGGCCGGGTCGCCGGTGGGCCGGCGGTCGACCGGGTGGTCGCGGTCCGCCAGGGCAACCTGCTGGCCACCTCGTTCCACCCGGAGCTGACCGGGGACCTGCGCCTGCACCGCTACTTCGCCGACCTGGTCGCCGACACCCGCTGAGCCGGCCCGCCCCGTGACCGGGCCGGCCCGCCCCGTGACCGGGCCGGCCCACCCGCGAACGAATCCGGTCATTCGTGACGAATTCCCGGTGGCTCGGTCGTGGTGACGCGCCGGGTGTGACGGCGGGGTCGGTGCCCTCGGTAGGATTGCCGCGGTTCGGCGCGGGCGCTGCCCGTCGCAGCCCTCCAGCGCGGCCGGTCCTGGTCTGGAGTCGGCGCGGCCAGTCGACGCGGGGCGTGAGTCAACAGACGGAGGTATGAGATGTCCGGCCACTCCAAGTGGGCGACCACCAAGCACAAGAAGGCCGTCATCGACGCCAAGCGCGGCAAGATGTTCGCCAAGCTGATCAAGAACGTCGAGGTCGCGGCCCGCACCGGCGGCGGTGACCCGGCCGGCAACCCGACCCTCTTCGACGCCATTCAGAAGGCCAAGAAGAGTTCGGTACCGAACGACAACATCGACCGCGCGGTCAAGCGCGGCTCCGGCCTGGAGGCCGGCGGCGCCGACTGGCAGACCATCATGTACGAGGGGTACGGCCCGAACGGCGTGGCCATGCTGATCGAGTGCCTGACCGACAACCGCAACCGGGCCGCCACCGAGGTCCGTACCGCGCTGACCCGCAACGGCGGCTCGCTCGCCGACGCCGGTTCGGTGTCGTACATGTTCTCCCGCAAGGGCGTGGTGATCGTCCCCAAGGCCGACACCACCGAGGACGACGTGATGATGGCGGTCCTCGACGCCGGTGCCGAGGAGGTCAACGACCTCGGTGAGGCGTACGAGGTGGTCTCCGAGCCGACCGACCTGATCGCGGTCCGCACCGCGCTGCGCGACGCCGGGATCGAGTACGAGTCGGCGGAGTCCTCGCTGATCCCCAGCGTCAACGTGCCGCTGGACGAGGACGGCGCACGCAAGGTCTTCAAGCTGATCGACGTGCTGGAGGACTGCGACGACGTGCAGAACGTCTACGCCAACTTCGACGTCTCGGACGACGTCATGGCAGCGGTGGACGCCTGAGGGCGGGGCCGGGGCACCGGCGGGCCGGCCGGCGGGGACGTGCTCCCCGCCGACCGGCCCGTTGTGCGTGGTACCGGTCCCGGTCCGACGTCCCCGTGTGCGTCGGACCGGGACCGGGGTTCAGGCGTCGGTCCCGGCGGCGGCCGACCGACGGGCCTTGAGCACGCTCTCGGCGACGTCCCATGCCGTGACCGCCACGATGACCACGACCGTGACCCGCGAGGTGACGCCGAGGCCGTCGCCGTCGCGCAGCCAGCCGAACCGGGCGACCAGGTCCGGGTTGAGCAGCCGGTCGGTGAGCACCAGCCAGCTCAGCGGTACGGCGAAGGCCAGGTCGAGCAGGGCGTTGGCCGCGACGAGCGGCCAGGTCCACCGGCCGGTGCGGTACTTGACCAGTTCCAGTGCCACGGTGGCCACCAGCACGGCGGCGAGCACCGGCAGCCAGGACGTCCACAGCGCCGGGTCGAGCAGCGGGATGCGCGTGCCGTCGGTGCCCCGGGCCCAGGACCGGAAGTGCTGCCAGGGCAGGAAGGCCAGGGTGAGCAGGATCATCGCCACCGAGGCGCAGGTGTCGGAGAGCCGGATGTCGCGCTCCACGGGTGTCTCGGGTAGCTGGTCGACGTTCCACTCGGGCAGGTCGAGGGAGGCGTTGGTGCGTTCCAGGATCGCGAAGCTCAGGGTCACCCAGAAGGCGATCTGCACGGCGGTCTGGAAGGCCGCGGTGATGCCCGACCCGATGGCCCCGCCCGGGTTGTCGCCGACGGTCGCCTGCACCACGCCGACGATGACGCCCACCGCGCCGGGGATGACGGTCAGCAGCCGGCGCAGCAGCCGCTGCCAGATCAGGTAGTAGGCCGGGCCGATGAGTTGGAGCCGGCGGTCGGCGTAGCGGGCGGCCAGCCGCTCGGGGTGGCCCAGTTCGGTGAGCACCTCGCGTTCGGCGGTGGTCGGGTCCTGCCCGCCGCCGACCCGGTCGTCGACCATGTCCGCGATGGCGGCCCGCAGTTCGGTGGCGATCTCCTCCCGCCGTGGCGCCGGCACCGCCCGCAGGGTGGCCGCGAGGTAGCGGTCGGTCAGGGTGCTCATCGGTCGACTCCTTCGATCAGCCCGGTCACGGAGGTCTGCACGGCGGCGAGGTCGTCGAGCAGCCGGGCCAGCACGGTCTCGCCGTCGGCGCTGGTCCGGTAGAACTTGCGCGGTCGGCTCTCCTCGGTGTTCCACTCGCTGGTCAGCAGCCCCTGTTCCTCCAGCCGCCGCAGCAGTGGGTAGAGGGTGTTGGCGTCGACCGGGAAGCCGTGCCCGGTGAGGCGTTGCAGCAGCGCGTAGCCGTAGTCGGGTTCGCGCAGGGCCAGCAGGCTGGCGACCACCACCGTGCCGCGGCGCAGCTCCTGGAGATGGGTCCGCAGAACCTCCTCGTTGACCATGCGTCACACCATACTGTGTGTCACACACTAATGTCGAGTGAAACGGCAATGTGGGGGGCGACACCATGCGGACCGGGGCGTCGGGAACCCCGCCACCCCGGCCCGGCCCGGTCCGGGGTGGGTCAGCAGGGGCGGCCCTGCCGGAAGGCCCGCTCGACGTGATCCGCCGTGCCGGCCTGGAAGTAGCCGACGCCCGGCCGGATCGGGTGCCCGGTGAACAGTTCGACCCGGTTGCCGAACCGCACCAGGTACGCCGTGGCGTCCCCGGCGTCGTTGCGGATGAACGTGCCCCGGGTGCCGTAGATCTGCGCCACCTCGGCGAAGGACATGCCCACGCCCGCCCCGGCCGGCGAGCGGGGCGGCGCGGTGGCGGTACCCACCTCGACCAGCCGCCCGTTGCGGAAGGCCACCATGATCTTCCCGGCCCACTCGCCGGTGACGCCGGCGACGACCACGCCCTCGCAGTCGACGGCCGTCCAGTCGATCAGTCCGGCCGCGGTGAGCCGGGTCAGTGACGCGCCGATCCGGAACGGGCCCGCGCCCCGGACGCTGAGCAGGTCGGTGTCGCCGGTGGACCGCACCGGGAGGTCGCTCGACCGCAGGTCGACGGCGACGCCCGGGGCCCGGTCCACGGTGGACCCCGGCCGGACGCCGGGGTGCGCCCCGGCCGGCACGGCCGGCGCGACGACGACCAGGGCCAGCGCGCCGGTGAGCAGGATGGTGCGGAGACGATGCATGACAACTCCTTCGCGGGTACGGGTCTGTCGTTCTGTTGGTCTCCGCCCGCCCGGGATCCGTTCGTCGGTTTTCCGACCGGTTCCGGCGGACCCCACCACCCGTCGACGCCGGTTACCGTGCGGTGGGGGTGGAACGATGGGCACTCCGGCGTGGATCGGGCCCTACCGGGTGCAACGGCTGCTCGGTACGGGCTCCTTCGCGACCGTCTGGCTCGGCCACGATCCCGCCCTCGACTCCCGGGTGGCGATCAAGGTGTTGGCCGAGAACTGGAGCCACGACCTGCGGGTCCGCGAACGCTTCCGGGACGAGGCCCGGCTGCTGCGGCGACTCGACCACCCCCGGCTGGTACGGGTGCACGCCGTCGGCGAACTACCCGACGGCCGGCCGTACGCCGTGCTGGCCCTGGCCGACGGCGGAAGTCTGCGGGACCGGCTGGCCGCCGGGACGCCGCCGGTGCCGCCGGCCCTGGCGCTGCTCGACGATATCGCCGCCGGGGTCGCCGTGCTGCACCGGGAGCGGGTGGTGCACCGCGACCTCACCCCGGGCAACGTGCTGTTCACCTCGACCGCCGACGGGGAACGGGTGGTCATCGCCGACCTCGGGTTGGCCAAGGCGCTCGCCGCCGCCTCCGGGTTGACCGCCCGCGCCGGCACGCCCGGCTACATGGCGCCCGAACAGGACGATCCGCTGGCCGTGGTGGACACCCGCAGCGACGTGTTCGGGCTGGGGCGGCTCGGCCTGCGGCTGCTCGGCGGCCCCGGTCCCCGGCCGTGCCTGGACGGGGTGCCCGCGCCGGTGGTGGCGGTGCTGCGTCGGGCCACCGCGCCCCACCCCGCCGACCGTTACCCCGACGCGGACGCCTTCCGGGCGGCGCTGCGCCGGGCCGCCGGGCCACCCGACGGCCCCGCCACCCCGCAGTCCCCTCCGTGGCCCCGCCCCGCCGACGCCCGGCACCACACCGTCGGCAGCGGGGAGCCGCTCCGTCCCCGGGCCGCGCTCCCTCCGGGGGAGGCGCTCCGACCGGGGCGGGCGCGGCCGGCCGGGCGGGTCCGCCTGCCGGTCGCCGGGCGGCCCACCGGCTGGGGCTGGCCGGGGTCGGTGCCCTGATCCTGGTCGCGGTGGGCACCACCGGGGGTGATGCCGCCCGGTCCACGGTCGACGGCCGGTGGGGACGCAGCGGGCCGGTGAGCGTGCTCCTGCCGGCCGGCTGGCGGGCCGCCGGGACGGGCTGGGCCGGCCGGTACGACGCGCGCGGGCGGCTGGAACCGGCGCTTGTCGTCTCGCCCGACCCGGGACGGTGGGCGACCGACCCGACCGTGCCGGGGGCCTTCGTCGGCCTCTCCGCGACCCTGGGCCGGCGGTCCACCCCGGCGGACTTCGTCGCGCAGCGTCCGCACGCCGACTGTGTTGCCGCCCCGGTGCGGCGGGTCCGCCGGGGCGTGACGGTCTGGGTGGTCGCCCGCTTCGCCTGCCCGGCGGGCCGGCCCGTGCTGGTCGAGGCGGCCACCCGGGCGGGCCGGGCGGGGCTGCTCTACGTGCAGGTCGTCCCGCCGCCGGGCAGCGGGCCGGACGTCGTCGACGCGCTGCTGGCCGGGGTGCGGGTCCGGCCGGCCTAGACGACCACCACCGTGACCAGGTACGTCCTCCCGTCGTACGGGATGGTCACCCCGACCGTGCCGGGGCGCAGGAAACGGAGGTCGACCACGGCGGCCTCGTAGTTCTGGTCGACCAGGTCCTCCCGGTCCACCGTGACCTCGCCGGGGCCGATCCCCTGGAGCCGGAGCACCCCGCCGACGCTCAGGCACAGCGACCTCACCAGCGCCAGCTCGGTGTCGGCGAGGACCAGGTCGTAGCGGACCGGGCCCAGGCAGGCGCTCGGCCGGGGGCTGGCCGACGGGGGCCGGGTGCCCGGGGTCCGCTCGGGAGTGGACGGTGGCGGCGCGGGCCGCGACGGCGTCGCGCCCACGCTGCCCGGGACCGGTCCGGGCGGGGTCGGGGCCACGGTGGTCGCCGCCGGGGTCGCCGGGGAGGCCGTCGGTGGCCGGACCGGGAGCGGGGCGACCGGGGCCGCGCAGCCCGTCACCGGTACGAGCACCAGCGTGGCGGCCAGCCACCGGCCGGTCCGCTCAGCCACCTGTCAACCGTTCCCGGACCTGGCGGCGGGCCTGGTGGACGCGGGACTTCACGGTGCCCTCCGGCAGGTCGAGCAGGGTGGCGATCTCGCGGTAGGACAGGCCGAGCAGGTCGCGCAGGGTCAGCGCCTCGGCCACCTCGGGGCGCACCGCGTCCAACGCGTCGAGCAGGTCGAGCCGGGTGCCGGCGACCACACTGGTGCGGCGGGGATCCGGTGGGTCGGGCAGCGGCACCCCGCCGGCCTCGACCTGCCAGCGTCGGCGCAGCGTCCGGTACGTCGACCGGGCCCGGTTGGCGGTGAGCCGGTACAGCCAGGTGTGGAACGACGAGCGGCCCTCGAAGCGTCCGATGCCCCGGGCCACCGCGAGCAGGGCGTCCTGGCAGGCCTCCTCGGCGTCCTCCCGGTGGGGCAGCAGCCGGCCGCACAGCCGCAGTACCTCGGGGCGTACCGCCGTCAGCAGCGCGTCCAGCGCCCCGGGCTCGCCCCGGGCGGCGGCCCGGGCCAGGTCGTCGATGTCGTCCGCGAGGAGCATGGCCGTC
This sequence comes from Micromonospora cynarisoli, assembly GCF_030518815.1. NCBI lineage: Bacteria > Bacillati > Actinomycetota > Actinomycetes > Micromonosporales > Micromonosporaceae > Micromonospora > Micromonospora cynarisoli. Next base: position 7,144,595 of record NZ_CP130426.1, read on the forward strand.
CCCCCGACCGCCGTGGTGTGGTGCCGTCGAGGCTAGGCCGCCGGGACCGACCGGGCCACCCTCCATTATCCGGAATCTACTACTTTGACATTTAGATCCGTTTAGCCTCCATTTCAGATAATCCTCCCGATCGTCGGGAGGACCCGAACAGAGGCGAGATCGTGAAACTGGTAAGTCGAATGGCATCAGTGGCGACAGTGGTCGTCGCCGGCACCGGGATCGCCGGCTTCATCGCGCTGGCGACCGGGGGACCCGCCGTGGCCGCGCCGGGTGACGCGAGCGCGCGGGGCGTGGTGGTCGATCTCTCCGCCAGCGTCCTCGGTGTGCCGGTGGTCGGCGCCAACGCCACCATCGGCAGCGCGACCGCACCGGCCGGTGGGGGCACCGATTCCAGCACCGGCCTGGCCGTGGTGGTCCCCGGTGCCGTCGGGGTCACCGCCAGCGGCACCGTGCTGGAGGTCAGCGCCACCCGGGGTCAGGACGCGTCCCTGGCCAACTCCGACGTGGCCGATCTGGCTCTCGGCGTGCTGGGCGTGCCCGTCCTCGACGCCGAGCTGATCACCGCGGCGGTGAACTGCCCGCGGGTCGGGACCCCCACGGCGGACACCAACGTCGTCGGGCTCAGCCTGTTCGGCACGCCGGTCGTGCTGGTGCCGAACACCCCCGGGGTCACCGCGAGCACGGCGGTGACGGTGCCCGGCCTGACCGGGGCCAGCCTCACCGTCACCCTCACCGGCGTCGAGACGGTCACCGCCGACACCGCCGCCGCCGTCGCCGTACGGGCCAGCGTCCAGCTGACCGGCTCGGTCGACGGCGGGGAAGTGGTGGACATCCCGGTGGGCACGGTCATCGTGGCGGAGGCGGCCTGTGAGCGGCCGTTGGCCCCCACGTCGCCGACCGCCAGCCCGACCCAGCCGACGGCGTCCCCGACCCAGCCGACCGCCTCGCCGACGGTCTCGCCCACGCAGCCGACGGCGTCGCCGACGCTGACGCCGACCGCGCCGTACCCGACGCCGACAGAGCCGACGGCCCAGCCGCACCTGCCGGTGACCGGGGGCAGCGCCGCCGGCCTGCTCGGGATGCTCGGTGCCGGCGTCGCGATGGTCGCCACAGGTGCCGTCGTGCTGGTGATCAGCCGCCGGGCACGTCGTACCACTGGCGCATGACCCACGCCGGTCCGCGCTGACCCGTGGACCGTGGGCCCCGGGCGACCGCCCGGGGCCCACGGTCGTCTCCGGCCCCCGCCGAGTTTCATGTCACACTGCGCAAGTTTGCAGGCTCTGCATTTTTGTTCGTAGGCTCCCCCGGTGACCAGCGACGAGGGACTCGGGCGGCGGGACCGCAAGAAGCGGCAGACCCGCGCCGCACTGGCCGCCGCCGCGCTGCGCCTGGTCGCCGAGCGGGGGCTGGACCAGGTCACCGTCGAGGAGATCAGCGAGGCGGCGGACGTCTCCGCCCGGACCTTCTTCAACTACTTCGCCACCAAGGACGACGCGCTGGTCGGCGACACCGAGGGCGACCGGGAACGGGTGCTGCGGGCGCTGGCCGCCGTACCGGCGCAGGTGCCGGCGCTGACGGCGATCCGGTCGGCCCTGTCCGGCGCGATCGACGACGTGGAGGGCGACGCCGCGTTGTGGCTGCTGCGGATGCAGGTGGTGATGCAGCATCCGTCGCTGCTGGCTCGCCTGGTCTCCGGCAACGCGGAGACCGAGCGGGCCATGGTCGAGGCGCTCGCGGCGCGGACCGGCCACGACCCGGACGACGGATATCCCGCCCTCGTGGTGGCGGTCACCGGGGCGGCGCTGCGTACCGCGATGGTCCGCTGGGCCACCGGGGGCGGGTCCCGGTCCCTGGCCGGGCTGCTCGACGAGGCGTTCGCCGCCGTCGCCGCCGGGCTGCCCGACCCCCGTACCCCCGACCGGCCCGGCGCGACCGCGTCGGGCGCGCATCCCACCCTGTGAGGAAACGTCCATGACCGCAACTGCCGCGTCGACACCGCCCGAGGCGGGCGCCGGCCGGATGTCCCGCCGGGAGGTCCTCCAGGCCCTCTCCGGCCTGATGGTGGGCATGTTCGTGGCGATCCTCGCCTCGACGGTGGTGGCGAACGCGCTGCCGCGCATCATCGCCGAACTCAACGGCAGCCAGACCGTCTACACCTGGATCGTCACCACCGAACTGCTGGCGATGACCGCCACCGTGCCGCTGTGGGGCAAGATGGCCGACCTCTACAGCAAGAAGCTGCTCATCCAGCTCTCGCTCGGCCTGTTCGTGCTCGGTTCGTTGATCGCCGGGCTCGCCCGCAACGTGGAGACCCTGCTGGCCAGCCGGATCGTGCAGGGCGTCGGCGCCGGCGGCATGACCGCCCTGGCGCTGATCGTGATGGCGGCCATGATCCCGCCCCGCGAGCTGGGCCGGTACGCCGGCATCTTCGGCGCCGTGTTCGGCGTCGGCACGATCGCCGGCCCGCTGATCGGCGGCGTCCTGGTCGACACCTCCTGGCTCGGCTGGCGCTGGTGCTTCCTGATCGGCGTGCCGTTCAGCCTGCTGTCGATCGTCCTGCTCCAGCGCACCCTGCACCTGCCGGTGGTCCGCCGCCGGGCCCGCATCGACTGGTGGGGCGCGCTGCTGATCACCGCGGGCGTGTCCACCCTGCTGGTCTGGTCGTCGCTGGCCGGGCACCGGTTCGCCTGGGCCTCGGGCTGGACGGCGCTGATGGTCGTCGGCGGGCTGGTGCTGCTGGCCCTGGCGGTCTGGGTCGAGTCGAGGGTCGCCGAGCCGATCATCCCGCTGCGGATCTTCCGCAGCCGTACCGTCACGCTGACCACGGTCGCCAGTGTGCTGGTCGGGGTGGCCCTCTTCGGCGGCACGGTCTTCCTGTCGCAGTACTTCCAGACCTCGCTGGGCAAGTCGCCGACCGTCGCCGGCCTGATGAGCCTGCCGATGATCCTCGGCCTGCTGATCTCCTCCACCGTCGCCGGTCAGCTCATCACCCGCTTCGGCCGGTGGAAGGTCTACCTGGTGGCCGGCGCGGCCGTGATGACCGTCGGCATGCTGCTGCTGAGCACCATCGACGCCGACACCGGCGTGCCGCTGCTCTCCCTCTACATGGCCGTGCTCGGCACCGGCGTGGGCATGCTCATGCAGAACCTGGTCCTCGCCGCCCAGAACGACGTGCCCGCCCACGAACTCGGTGCGGCCACCTCGGTGCTGACCTTCTTCCGCAGCATGGGTGGCGCGATCGGGGTCAGCGCCCTCGGCGCGGTGCTGGCCAACCGGGTCACCGGCCTGATGACCGAGCGGCTCGGCCCGGCGGCCGGCGTCACCGGCGGCGGAACCACCGAGGTGCCCGACCTCTCCGCGCTGCCCGCCCCGGTCCTGGCGATCGTGCGGGACGCGTACGCCACCGCCACCTCCGAGCTGTTCCTCATCGGTGCCCCGATCGCCCTGCTCGCCCTGGTCGCGGTCGTGTTCATCAGGGAGAAGCCGCTGCACGAGGTCAGCGGCGACGCGCGGGCCGAGCAGGAGGCGGCGGCCCTGACCGCGCTGCACTAGCCGCCCCGACCCCGGTCCCGACCGGCGTCCGCGCCGGCCGGGACCGGGGTCGGTCGCACCTGCCGGGAGCGCCCCGGAGCGGCGTGCGGGACGCTCTCCGGCCGGCCGGTAGGGTGGGCCGGTCGACTCGACAGCAGGTCTGATCCACACCGCCGGGGGGCGTCACGCATGGGTGATTCGTTCGCGCATCTGCACGTGCACACCGAGTACTCGATGCTCGACGGGGCGGCCCGGCTGAAGGACCTCTTCGCCGAGGCCAACCGGCTGGGGATGCCGGCGGTGGCGATCACCGACCACGGCAACATGCACGGCGCGAACGACTTCTACAAGCAGGCGATGGCCGCCGGCGTCACCCCGATCCTCGGCGTCGAGGCGTACGTGGCGCCGGAGTCGCGTTACCACAAGGCCCGGGTCAAGTGGGGCCGGCCGGAACAGAAGAGCGACGACGTCTCGGGTAACGGCGCGATCACCCACAAGACCATGTGGGCGCGCAACGCGCAGGGCCTGAAGAACCTGTTCACCCTCAACTCCCGGGCGTCCATGGAGGGGCACTACGTCAAGTGGCCCCGGATGGACATGGAGCTGATCGCCGAGCACGCCGAGGGCATCATGGCCACCACCGGCTGCCCGTCCGGCGCGGTGCAGACCCGGCTGCGGCTCGGCCAGTTCGACGAGGCGCTCAAGGTCGCCGCCGCCTACCAGGACATCTTCGGCAAGGAGAACTACTTCCTGGAGGTCATGGACCACGGGCTCTCCATCGAGCAGCGGGTCCGCGAGGATCTGATCACCATCGCCCGCAAGCTGGACATCCCGCCGGTGGTCACGAACGACTCGCACTACACCCACGAGGCGCAGGCCGAGGCGCACGACGTGCTGCTCTGCGTGCAGACCGGCAGCAACGTCGCCGACCCGAACCGGTTCCGCTTCGAGGGCGGCGGCTACTTCGTCAAGTCCGCCGACCAGATGCGCGCCGTCGACTCCTCGGAGTTCTGGCAGCAGGGCTGCCGCAACACCCTGCTGGTGGCCGAGAAGGTCGACCCGAGCGGGATGTTCGAGTTCCACAACCTGATGCCGCGGTTCCCGGTGCCGGAGGGGGAGACCGAGGAGTCCTGGTTCCGCAAGGAGACCTTCAAGGGGCTGGCCCGCCGTTACCCCGGGGGCATCCCCGAGGGGCACGTGGTGCAGGCCGAGTACGAGCTGGGCGTCATCAACCAGATGGGCTTCCCGTCGTACTTCCTGGTGGTCGCCGACTTCATCCAGTGGGCCAAGAGCCAGGGCATCGCGGTGGGCCCCGGGCGTGGCTCGGCGGCCGGGTCGCTCGTCGCGTACGCACTGGGCATCACCGACCTGGACCCGATCCCGCACGGGCTGATCTTCGAGCGGTTCCTCAACCCCGAGCGGGTCTCGATGCCCGACGTCGACATCGACTTCGACGAGCGTCGGCGCGGCGAAGTGATCAAGTACGTGACCGACAAGTGGGGTGAGGACAAGGTCGCCCAGATCGCCACCTTCGGCACGATCAAGGCGAAGGCCGCGATCAAGGACTCGGCCCGGGTCCTCGGCTTCCCGTACGCGGTCGGCGACCGGATCACCAAGGCGATGCCCCCGGCGGTGATGGGCAAGGACATCCCGCTCACCGGCATCTTCGACCCGAAGCACCCCCGGTACGCCGAGGCCGGCGAGATCCGGGGCCTCTACGAGTCCGACCCGGACGTCCGCAAGGTGATCGACACCGCCAAGGGCATCGAGGGGCTGATCCGGCAGACAGGTGTGCACGCCGCCGGCGTGATCATGTCCGCCGAGCCGATCATCGACCACATCCCGCTGATGCGCCGGGACGCCGACGGGGTGATCATCACCCAGTTCGACTACCCGACCTGCGAGTCGCTCGGGCTGTTGAAGATGGACTTCCTCGGCCTGCGCAACCTGACGATCATCGACGACGCGGTCAAGAACATCCAGCTCAACCACGGCCGGGAACTCGACCTGCTGAGCCTGCCGCTGGACGACAAGCCCGCCTACGACCTGCTCGCCCGGGGCGACACCCTTGGGGTGTTCCAGCTCGACGGCGGGCCGATGCGCTCGCTGCTGCGGCTGATGAAGCCTGACAACTTCGAGGACATCTCGGCCGTGCTGGCGCTCTACCGGCCCGGCCCGATGGGCGTCGACTCGCACACCAACTACGCGCTGCGCAAGAACGGCCTCCAGGAGATCACCCCGATCCACCCGGAGCTGGAGGAGCCGCTGCGGGAGATCCTCGCGCCCACCCACGGCCTGATCGTCTACCAGGAGCAGGTGCAGCGCGCCGCGCAGATCCTCGCCGGCTACACCCTCGGCCAGGCCGACCTGCTGCGCCGGGCGATGGGCAAGAAGAAGAAGGAGATCCTCGACAAGGAGTTCATCCCGTTCCGCGACGGCTGCCGCGAGCGCGGCTACTCCGACGAGGCCATCCAGGCCGTGTGGGACGTCCTGGTCCCGTTCGCCGGGTACGCCTTCAACAAGGCCCACTCGGCGGCGTACGGCCTGGTGTCGTACTGGACGGCGTACCTCAAGGCGCACTACCCGGCCGAGTACATGGCGGCGCTGCTGACCTCCGTCGGTGACGACAAGGACAAGATGGCGCTCTACCTGTCGGAGTGCCGCCGGATGCGTATCCAGGTGCTGCCGCCGGACGTGAACACCTCCGCCGGCCCGTTCACCCCGGTCGGCAAGGACATCCGCTTCGGCCTGGCCGCGGTGCGCAACGTCGGGGCGAACGTGGTCGCGGCGATCATGCGGTGCCGCGACGAGAAGGGCGAGTACGCCGACTTCTACGACTTCCTGTCCAAGGTCGACGCGGTGGTCTGCAACAAGAAGACCATCGAATCCCTGATCAAGGCGGGCGCGTTCGACTCGCTGGGGCACACCCGCAAGGGCCTGCTCGCCGTGCACGCCGACGCCATCGACGCCTTCGCCGACGTCAAGCGCAAGGAGGCGGTCGGCCAGTACGACCTGTTCGGGGCCGGCTTCGGTGACGCCGACACCGGCAGCACCACCGTGATGCCGACCATCGGCGACGCCGAGTGGGACAAGCGGGACAAGCTCGCCTTCGAACGCGAGATGCTCGGCCTCTACGTCTCCGACCACCCGCTGTTCGGCCTGGAACACGTCCTGGGCGCGGCGGCCGACACCACCATCGCCGCGCTGTCGGAGGAGGGGACCGTGCCCGACGGCGCGGTGGTCACCCTGGCCGGCATCCTCTCCGGCGTGCAGCGCCGGGTCACCAAGCAGGGCCGGGCCTGGGCGTCGGCGGCGCTGGAGGACCTGGCCGGCGGGGTGGAGACGCTGTTCTTCCCGAACACCTACGAGGTGATCGGCCAGTACATCGCCGAGGACGCGATCGTGGTGGTCAAGGGCCGGGTGGACCGGCGCGACGACACCCCCCGGATCATGGCGATGGACATGTCCATGCCGGACGTCAGCAGCACCCCCGGCAGCAAGCCGGTGACGCTGACCATCCCGGTGCACCGCTGCACCCCGCCGCTCGTGGAACGGCTCAAGGAGACCCTGGTGCTGCACCCGGGCGACACCGAGGTGCACGTCAAGCTGCTCAACGGCGGCAAGGTGACCACCCTGCGGCTCGGCCCGTTCCGGGTGGCCGCCACCACCGCACTGATGGGTGACCTCAAGAGCGTCCTCGGCCCGGCCAACGTGAGCTGACCCGCCGGGCGGTGGCCGCCACCGCCCGGCGCACCTGTCACTTGCCGCCGGTCACGATCCCCGGGTTGATGCACAGCCCGGGGGTGCTGCCGTTCTTCTCGGCGATCTCCAGGCAGCGGGACACCTTGTCGACCTTGGCGTTGGTCTCGGTGATCTGCTTCTGGATGTCGGCGTTGCGGCGGTCCTGTTCGAGGTTACGGGTCTGGGCGAGCTTGTCCTGGAAGGCCTTGATGTTGCCCTCGGTCTTGTCGTCGTGGTTGACCCGGGTGATGGTGACGGACAGGATGTCGACGTCGCCGGAGAGCCGGCCCTCGGCGTTGCTCCGGATGCTCTCGGCGAACGGCTTGAGGTCGACGTTCAGGTTCCCCGTCCGGGCGTCGATCTTCTCCAGCGGGTTGTACGTGGCGAAGGCGTCGTTGACCGCGCTGTCGAGCTGCACCCCCACCCGCTGACCCCGGAAGCTCTCGAAGTCGCCCTTGTAGTCCATGAACTGCTTCGGCGCGTTCTCCGGCTTGACCTGCCACTCGATCAGCACCTCGACGCAGGCGTCGGCGAGCGTGCCGGTCCGTACCCGGACGCACTGGTCGCCGCCGATGTGGTCGTACTTCTGCCGGCCGGCGTCCCACTCGCCGACCTTCTGCCAGGGGGCGACCCACTTGAGCCCGGAGCCGGTGACCTCGCCGGTCGGCTTGTTGAAGCTGGTGACGATGCCGACCGAGCGGATCGGCACGGAGTGCGCGCTGGCGCCGATCCCGAACAGCAGCGCGCCGGCCAGGCAGCCGAGCGCGACCAGCGCGGAGGTGCGCTTGACGCCCCGGTGGCGGGCGAGGAGCAGCACCGCGCCGGCGACCAGCGCCCCGACGGCGAGAATGACGGCGAACGTGAAGCCGACGGGCACGGGGCATCACCCTTCCAGGGAGAGCGTCGCTGTGTGGATCATCAACCTAGGTCAGCCGGTCAAGCCGGTGCCGGTCGGGTGGCCGGCGGATGCGGGCCACCACCGGCGGATTGGTGCTGACCGGGCGTGCGGTGGTGTCACTAGCCTCGACGCATGGAGTTGGCGCAGGCACGCGAGCTGTGGCAGCCGGAACCCGGCTGGTTGAACACCGCCACCTACGGGCTCCCGCCCGAGCCGGTCTGGACGGCGGTGCAGGAGGCCCTGGCCGACTGGCGGGTGGGGCGTACCTCCCACGAGGTGTGGGAGGAGGCGACCGGGCGGTCCCGGGAGGCGTTCGCCGGCCTGGTCGGGGTGCCGGTGGCCGACGTCGCGGTCGGCGGCAGCGTGTCGCAGCTGCTCGGGCCGATCGCCGCGGCCCTGCCCGCCGGGGCCACCGTGGTCGTCCCCGAGGTCGAGTTCACCGCGAACCTCTTCCCCTGGCTGGTGCAGGAGGAGCGCGGGGTGCGGGTGCGCACCGTGCCGCTGGCCGGCCTGTGCGACGCGATCGACGCCGGCACCGACCTGGTCGCGTTCAGCCTGGTGCAGTCCGCCGACGGGACCGTCGCCCCGTACGCCGAGATCGTGGCCGCGGCCCGCGCGCACGACGCGCTGGTGGTGGTGGACGCCACCCAGGCGTGCGGGTGGCTGCCGTTCGACGCGGCGCTGGCCGACGCGGTCGCGGTGGGCACGTACAAGTGGCTGGTGTCGCCGCGCGGCTCGGCGCTGGCCTACCTGGCCCCGGGGCTGCGCGAGCGGATGCGTCCGGACGCCGCCGGCTGGTTCGCGGGCAAGGAGCCGCTGTCCACCTACTACGGTCCGCCGCTGCGGCTGGCCGACGACGCCCGCCGGTTCGACAGCTCCCCGGCCTGGTTCAGCTGGGTGGGCACCGCCCCGGCGCTGGAGCTGGTCGCCGCGCTCGGCCCGGCGGCGATCGGGGCGTACGACGTGGCGTTGGCGAACCGGTTCCTGGCCGGGCTGGGCCGGCCGCCGGGGCACAGCGCCATCGTCGCGGTGCCGGTGCCCGACGCGCGGCAGCGGCTGGCGCGCGCCGGGGTGCGGGCGGCGGTGCGCGCCGGGCAGGTCCGGGTCGCGTTCCACCTCTACACCACCGAGGCGGACGTGGACCTGGCGCTGGAGGCGCTCACCGGCTGAGCCACCGCAGTTTTTCCCCGGCGGCGCATCCGAATCGCCCCGTCCGGGCGAACCCCTGGTAACGGTGTCCTACCCGGGGGGTGCGTCTGGTGTTGTCGGATCCGATGCCGGTCGAGGCCGTCGAGACGGCCCACAAGCGGCTCTCGGCCGCCGCCGAGGACCTCGACGCGAACCTGGTGGCCGCGCTGGTGCTGGAGTTCGCCGCCGACGCCGGGGTGGCGGCGGTGTGGGAGGCGGTGTGCGTGCCGCTGCTGGCCGGGCTGCGCGGGCGCGACGCCGCCGAGATCGCCGTCGAGCACGCCCTGTCCGAGGGCATCCGGATCGGGTTGGACGTGCACCGGCGTGCTCCCGGCCGGCGGTTGCGCACCGACGGGGTGCTGCTCGCCGGGGCCGAGAACGAGGCGCACTGCCTGGGTCTGCACGCGGTGGCCGCCGCGCTGCGCGAGCAGGGTCGGGGCTGCCTGCACCTGGGGCCGGCGCTGCCCTGGGTGGCGCTGGGCTCCGCCGTGCTGCGGGCCCGCCCGCGGATCGTGGTGGTCTGGTCGCAGACGCCGGTCACCGGCCGCGCGTACCGCCTGGTCCGCTTCGGCCGCGACGTCCCGGGGGTACGGGTGTACGCCGCCGGGCCGGGCTGGATCGAGCCGCTCGCGCCCCCGGCTACCCGGCTGACCAGCTTCTCCGCCGCGCTTGCCGCCTGCGCGCCTGCCGGCCTGACCGGGGTGACCCGTACCACAACCGATACGAACCGGTGTCGTATCGAAACATGAGGCTCGTAAGGTGAGTGTCGTTACGAGTCTGACCCGTTCCGTATCGAGGCGGCGCGGGTGCAACCGGGGGGAGCACCGGAGCGTATGCAACCGCACGAGAACACCGGACATCCGAGACGATGGGCGATCCTCGGCGTGCTGGTGGTCAGCCTGCTCGTCGTCGTCCTCGACAACACCATCCTCAACGTCGCCCTGCGCACCCTGGCCGACCCGGTGCACGGCCTCGGGGCCAGCCAGGGCGAGCTGGAATGGGCGATCAACTCCTACACCCTCGTCTTCGCCGGCCTGCTGTTCACCTTCGGCGTGCTCGGCGACCGGGCCGGCCGACGCCGGTTCCTGCTCATCGGCCTGGTCCTGTTCGGCCTGTCGTCCCTGCTCTCGGCGTACGCGCAGAACCCCGGCCAGCTCGTCGCGGCCCGCGCCCTGATGGGCGTCGGTGGGGCGGCGATCATGCCGGTCACCCTGTCGATCATCTCCAACGTCTTCGACCCCCGGGAGCGGGGCCGCGCCATCGGCGTCTGGGCCGGCGCGGTCGGCCTGGCGGTGGCGATCGGCCCGATCCTCGGCGGCGCGCTGCTGGAGCACTTCTGGTGGGGCTCGGTGTTCCTGATCAACGTGCCGGTGGTGGCGCTCGGGGTGCTGCTGGTGGCCCTGCTGGTGCCCGAGTCGCGGGACCCCAGGCCGGGCCGGGTCGACATCCTCGGCGTGCTGCTCTCCGTCGTCGGCCTGGTCGCGCTGACCTACGGCATCATCGACGGCGGCGAGCACGGCTTCGGCCGGCCGGCCGTGTGGGCCGCGATCCTCGGCGGGGTGGCGGTGCTGGCCTGGTTCGTCGCGCACGAACGGCGCAGCGACCACCCCTCGCTGGACGTACGGCTGTTCCGGGTGCCCCGGTTCGCCGCCCCGGTGGCGATCGTCGGCCTGGTCTTCTTCGCCGCCATGGGCGTGATGTTCTTCAGCTCGTTCTACATGCAGCTCGTCCGGGGCTACAGCCCGCTGGAGACCGGCCTGTTCTTCCTGCCGTTCGCCGGGGCGCAGCTGGTCTTCGCGCCGCGCAGCGCCGCGATGGTGCGCCGGTACGGCGGCCGGGCGGTCGCCACGGTCGGCCTCGCGCTGACCGCCGTGGCGCTTGCCGCGTTCGCCTTCATCGACGCCACCACGCCGATCTGGGTGGTGCTGGTGGCCTTCTTCCTCCAGGGTGTCGGGATGGCGAACATCATGCCGCCGGCCACCGAGTCGATCATGTCGGCGCTGCCCCGCGAGAAGGCCGGCGTCGGATCGGCGGTGAGCAACACCGTCCGCCAGGTCGCCGGTGCGCTGGGCGTAGCGGTGCTCGGCTCGGTGCTCTCCGCGGTCTACCGGGAGGACATCGCCACGGCCGTCGACGCCCTGCCCGCACCGGCCCGGGAGGCGGCCACCGAGTCGGTCTCCGGGGCGTACGCGGCGGCGGCGCAGCTCGGCCCGGCGGCCCCACGGCTGATCGCGGCGGCCAACGACGCCTTCGTCTCGGCCATGCACTGGGCGGCGGCGATCTCCGCGGTGGTGGCCGCCCTCGGCATCGTCATCGTGCTGCGCTGGATGCCGGGCCGGCCCGACGCGGCCGTCACCGCCACGCCGGTGGCGGAGCGGGAACTGGCCGGAACCACATAGGTTCGCAGGACGATGTCTGACATGAACCCCACCGCCGATGCTCCGCGGTCGCCCGGGCGACCGCGGAGCATCCGCGCAGACGAGGCCATCATCGAGGCTGTCCTCGACCTGCTCGCCGAGGGCAGCACCATCGAGGCGCTGTCGATCGAGGCGATCGCCACCCGCGCCGGGGTCGGCAAGGCCACCATCTACCGCCGCTGGCCCGGCAAGGACGCCCTCCTGCTGGACGCGTTGCGCCGGCTCAAGGGGGTGGTCGCCCAGCCGGCCGGGCACTCCGTCCGCGACGACCTGGTGCTGCTGGTCGGGGCCGTCGGGCACAACATCGACCCCCGGGCCGAGCGGATCATGCCGTGCCTGGTGCCCGAGGTGAACCGCAGCCCCGACCACTTCCAGCTCTACCAGAACATCATCGAGCCCCGGCGGAAGATCATGCGGGAGGTGCTCCGCCGGGGCGTGGCCGCAGGCGAGCTGCGCGCCGATCTCGACATCGAGGTGGCGATGGCGCTGCTCACCGGGCCGATGCTGGTCCAGCGGCTGATGCGCTGGCACCCGGAGCTGGACGACCGGCTGCTCCCCGAGAAGGTCGTCGACGGCGTGCTCGACGGCCTGCGGGCCCGCTGAGCCCACCGTCGGACGGCGTGTCCGCCCACCGGCGTGTCGGGGTGGGCCAGTAGGGTGTCGAACACCCGTACTGTCGAGGGCCCGGAGGAGGCGGCGTGCGCGTGCTGGGCGTCGACCCGGGCCTGACCCGGTGCGGGGTCGGCGTGGTCGAGGGGGTGCCGGGCCGCCCCTGCACGCTCGTCGCCTACTACGTCGTCTACACCGATCCCACCGACGACCTGTCGCTGCGCCTGCTGCACCTGGACCGCTCGCTGACCGACCTGGTGGCCGAGCACCGGCCCGACGCGGTCGCCGTGGAGCGGGTGTTCAGCCAGCACAACGTCCGCACCGTGATGGGCACCGCCCAGGCCAGCGGCATCGCCGTGTTGGCCGGGGCGCGGGCCGGGCTGCCGGTGCAGACGTACACCCCGAGCGAGGTCAAGGCGGCGGTGACCGGCTCCGGCCAGGCCGACAAGAAGCAGATGACCACGATGGTCACCCGGTTGCTGCGGCTGGCCGAGCCGCCCAAACCTGCCGACGCGGCGGACGCCCTGGCGCTGGCCATCTGCCACGTGTGGCGCGGCGGCACCCGCTCCAGGCTGGCCGAGGCCGCCGACCGGGCACGACGAGGAGGAGCACGATGATCGCCAGCGTGCGCGGCACGGTGACCGCGACCGGCCCGGACCACGCGGTGGTCGAGGTCGGGGGAGTCGGCCTGGCCGTGCAGTGCGCCCCCGGCACCCTGGCCGAGCTGCGGGTCGGCCAGCCGGCCCGGCTCGCCACCAGCCTGGTGGTCCGGGAGGACTCGCTCACCCTCTACGGCTTCGCCGACGACGACGCCAAGCAGCTGTTCGAGCTGCTCCAGACGGCCAGCGGGGTCGGCCCGCGACTGGCCCAGGCGGTGCTTGCCGTGCACACCCCGGACGCGGTCCGCAAGGCCATCGCCAACGCCGACACCGCCGCCCTGACCCGGGTGCCGGGAATCGGCAAGAAGGGCGCCGAACGGCTGGTGCTGGAGCTGCGCGACCGGATCGGCCCGGTCCCGGTGGGCCCCGACGGCGCGGCCGGGGTGACCGTCGGCGCCTGGCCGGAGCAGGTCCGCCAGGCGCTGGTCGGGCTCGGCTGGACGGCCGGGCAGGCCGACCAGGCGGTGGCCGCCGTGGCGGAGACCGTGGACGGGCCCACCCCGCCGGTGCCGGTCCTGCTCAAGCAGGCCATCCGACTGCTCGGCCGGACCCGGTGACCGGCGTGGCACGGTCGCGGCCGGGGCGGCCGGCATGAGCGGCGACGGCCTGGTCTCCGCGTACGCCGACGACGCTGAGCGGGACGCGGAGGTCAGCGTCCGACCGAGGCGGCTGGACGAGTTCATCGCCCAGCACCGGGTCCGCGACCAGCTCGACCTGCTGTTGCAGGGCGCGATGCGGCGCGGTGCCCCACCCGACCACATCCTCCTGTCCGGGCCGCCCGGCCTCGGTAAGACGACGTTGGCCAACATCGTGGCCGCCGAGTTGGGCTCGGGCATCCGGGTGACCAGCGGGCCGGTGATCGAACGCTCGGGCGACCTCGCCGCCATCCTGACCAGCCTCGCCGAGGGCGACGTGCTGTTCATCGACGAGATCCACCGGATCGCCAAGCCGGCGGAGGAACTGCTCTACAGCGCGATGGAGGACTTCCGGGTCGACGTGATCGTCGGCAAGGGGCCGGGGGCCACCGCGATCCCGCTCGACGTGGAGCCGTTCACCCTGGTCGGCGCGACCACCCGGTCCGGCCTGCTGACCGGCCCGATGCGGGACCGCTTCGGCTTCGTCGCGCACCTCGACTTCTACTCCCCGGCCGACCTGGAGGCGCTGCTGCACCGCTCGGCGCGCATCCTGGGCGTGCCGATCACCCCGGAGGGGGCGGTGGAGATCGCCGGCCGGTCCCGGGGCACCCCCCGGATCGCCAACCGGCTGCTGCGCCGGGTGCGCGACTACGCCGAGGTCCGGGCCGACGGCGTGGTCACCCTGGAGACCGCCCGGTCCGCCCTGACCGTGTACGACGTGGACGCCCTCGGCCTGGACCGGCTGGACCGGGCGGTGCTGACCGCGCTTGTCGACTCGTTCCGGGGCGGTCCGGTGGGCCTGTCCACGCTGGCGGTGGCGGTGGGGGAGCAGCCGGACACGGTGGAGGAGGTCTGCGAGCCCTTCCTGGTCCGCGCCGGACTGCTGGCCCGTACGCCCCGGGGGCGGGTGGCCACCGAGGCCGCCTGGCGACACCTCGGCCGCACCCCGCCAAATGGTACATTCGGCGTGGAAGCCCCCGCCGTGCCCGATCTCTTCTCGAACGCACCCGATCCACCGTGATCTGAACGTGATCTGCGCCGCATTCGGCGTTCCCAGGTGCAGGGATTAGACTCGCCGCGGTCTGTACAGGATGTGAATATCCGCCTCCGCTCCGGCGCGCACGTGCCGTAACGGAGGCCAATGGGAAGGTCGCACACCGTGCTTTACGCAGCACAGTCCGGCGGAGGCGCCGGCAGTCTGACGCCGATCCTCATGATCGCCCTGCTCTTCGGGGTCATGTACTTCATGATGATCCGGCCGCAGCAGAAGCGCCGCCGCGAGGCTGAGGCCATGCAGTCCGCGCTCGGCCCCGGTGACGAGGTCGTCACCATCGGCGGGCTCTACGGCACGGTCGTGGGTGTCGAGGACGACACCGTGCTGCTGGAGGTGGCCCCCGGCGTGCAGACCCGTTACGCCCGTCCGGCCATCGCCCGGGTGGTCACCCGGGCCGAGCGCCCCGAGGCCGACGAGCCGGTCACCGAGGACGCGGAAGCCGTCAAGGAGTGAAGCCGCCACCCGTTCCGGCACCACGGGCGGGTAGCGGCGGGACAACTGGATAGGTGGGCCGGTCCCCGGGGTCGGCACCCGCACCGTCCGCCCGACGCCACCACGTCGGCGGTGGTGCGCCGTGCCGTCGGTCGGGAACGGCCCGCGCAGAGCACGTCGGGGCGGGAACCCCGCTCCGACCTCGTCGCCGCTGCGCCGGCGGCGCGACCGTTACAGGGAGACAGACAGCCGTGGCACCACCTCAGGGACAGATGCGCCCCGGGCGGCAGCTCGCCGTGCTCGGGTTCATCTTCGTCGTCCTCTATTCCTTGGTGTTCTTCTCGGGCGGTGCCAGCGGCGGCTGGAAGGACCGGCTGGAGCCGCGGCTCGGCCTGGACCTGATCGGTGGCACCCGGCTGACGCTGGAGGCGACCAACAGCATCGACGGCAAGCCCCCGACGTCGGCCAACCTGGAGGAGGCCCGGCAGATCATCGAGAGCCGGGTCAACGCCTACGGCGTGGCCGAGGCCGAGGTGGTCACCGAGGGCAACCGGAACATCGTCATCTCCCTGCCCGGTGAGAACCGCGACCTGACCGACGTCGGCAGCGCCGCGGAGCTGCGCTTCCGCAAGGTGCTCAAGGCCGCCGACGGCAGCGGCGCGGTCGCCGCCCCGGCCCCGTCCGGCAGCGCGTCGCCGGCCCCGTCCGGTAGCGCCTCGCCGGCCCCGTCGGGGAGCGCGTCGCCGAAGGCTTCCGGTAGCGCCTCGCCGACGGTGTCCGGCTCGCCGAGCGCCGGTGGCCAGGGCGGCGGCGCCTCCGCGCCGAGCGCCAGCGCCACCCCGTCCGGGTCGGCCTCGCCGAGCGCACCGGCCGCCTCGCCCAGCGCCAGCGAGGCCCCGGTGCCGCAGAGCATCGAGGAGCAGCGCAAGGCCGTCGAGAAGAAGGTCGGCGCGGCCGCCTGGGCCGCCGCGAGCGGGCTCCAGGCCCCGGCCGACCTGACCACCAACCCGGCCCTGGCGGAGACGTTCAAGCCGTTCGGCGCGCTCTCCCCGCAGGAGGTCGCGGTACTGACCCCGCAGATGCAGTTCAACGTGCCGACCATCACCTGCGCCCAGCTCGACAAGCGGCCCCCCGCGTCGATCAAGGACGAGAAGCAGCAGGCGGTCGCCTGTGAGGGTGGCGCGGCGAAGTACCTGCTCGACCAGGCCAAGGTGGTCGGCACCGACGTCAAGGACGCCAACGCGGTCCTCGACCAGGCCAGCACCTGGGTGGTCAGCCTGAACTTCACCGGCGACGGCCAGTCCAAGTGGACCGAGCTGACCCGGGAGGCGTTCAACAACACCGGCGGCGGCTGCGACCAGACGGCGCTGGGCCAGGACGGCAAGTGCCGGGTGGCCGTGGTGCTGGACAACGAGATCGTCTCCTCGCCCGAGATCCAGGGCGTGCTCACCGGCGACTCGCAGATCACCGGCAGCTTCGACAACACGTCGGCCAACGCGCTGGCCAGCCAGCTGCGCTACGGCGCGCTGCCGGTCACCTTCGTGCCGCAGGAGCAGCAGAACGTCACCGCGACGCTGGGCGACAGCCACCTGCGGGCCGGTCTGCTGGCCGCCGGCATCGGCATGCTGCTGGTCATCATCTACTCGTTCTTCTACTACCGGCTGCTCGGCTCGGTCATCTTCCTGAGCCTGGTGCTCTCCGCGTTGCTGGTCTTCGGCGCGCTGGTGGTGCTCGGCCGGTCGATCGGCTTCACCCTCACCCTCGCCGGCATCGCCGGCATGATCGTCTCGCTCGGTGTGGCGGCGGACTCGTTCGTCATCTACTTCGAACGGCTCAAGGACGAGATCCGGGAGGGGCGCAGCCCGCGTAGCGCGGTGCCCCGGGCCTGGATCCGGGCCCGCCGGACGATCATCTCGGCCAACGCGATCACCCTGATGTCCGCCGTGGTCCTCTACATCGTCTCGGTCGGCACGGTGAAGGGCTTCGCCTTCGCCCTCGGCCTGGCGACCGTGCTCGACCTGGTGGTCGTCTTCCTGTTCCGACACCCGATCATGACGATGTTCGCCCGGACCCCGGCGTTCCTGTCGCCACGGGTCAGCGGCCTCGGTCGGGCGCTGCCACCCCGTTCGGCCGAGCCGGGCACCGCCCGCAACCCGCGCGTCAAGGAGGCCTGAGATGGCTAAGAGTGGTCTGGCGTCCCGGCTCTACCGGGGCGAGGCCGGTCTCAACATCGTCGGCCGGCGCAAGCTGTGGTTCACCGTCGCCGGGGTGCTGGTGCTGGTCGCCGTGCTCAGCTTCGCGATTCGCGGCTTCAGTCTGGGCATCGAGTTCGCCGGCGGCAACTCGTTCCAGGTGCCGGCCAGCGTCGGCACCCTCGACGAGGCCGAGCGCAAGGTCGACGACGCGCTGGCGGCCGAGGGCGGCGGCGCCGAGGTGGTGACCGCGCAGAAGGTCGGCAGCACCAGCGGCGAGTACTACGAGCTGCGCACCTCGCAGCTCACCGCCGACCAGGCCAACGCGGTCAAGGCCAAGATGGCCGACGAGTTCGGCATCAGCGCCGACCAGATCAGCGGCAGCCAGGTCAGCGAGGCCTGGGGCAGCCAGGTCACCTCCCGGGCGCTGCTCGGCCTGGTCATCTTCGTCCTGGTGGTGGCGGCCTACCTGGTGCTGCGGTTCGAGTGGCGGATGGCGGTCGCCGCGATCATCTCGCTGTTCATGAACCTGATCCTCACCGCCGGCATCTACTCGCTGGTCGGCTTCGAGGTCACCCCGTCGACGATCATCGGGTTCCTCACCATCCTGGGCTTCGCGCTCTACGACGTGGTGGTGGTCTTCGACAAGGTCCAGGAGAACACCAGGAGCATCACCGCCAACAACAACCAGACCTACGGCGAGGCGGCCAACCTGGCGCTCAACCAGAGCCTGATGCGATCGTTGAACACCTCGGTGGTCGCCCTGCTCCCGGTCGGCGGTCTGCTCTTCATCGGTGCCGGCCTGCTCGGCGCGGGCACCCTGAAGGACCTGGGCCTGGTGCTGTTCGTCGGTATGGCGATGGCGTTCCTGACCTCGATCCTGCTCTCCACCCCGCTGCTGGTGCTGCTCAAGAACCAGGACCCGCGGATCGACGCGCACACCAAGCGGGTGCTGGCCCGCCGGGGCGCCATCGCCCGGGGCGAGATCACCCCGCGCGGTGCGGCCCGGCAGGCCGCCGCCGAGGAGGCCACCGACGAGCCGATCGATCCGGAGGCGGCGGCCCTGGCCGGCAGCGCGCCGAAGGTCGGCGCGCGTCCGGCGGCCAAGCGGTCGGCCGGTGCCCGGGGCGGCCGTCCCGCCGGGGGCGGCGGCAACCGGCCCGGCGGCGCGAAGCGGCGCTGACCGACAGGGCGACCCGCCACACGTCGAGTCGACGGCGTCCGCCATGCTGTGCCAACAGCGTGACGGACGCCGTCGTCGTATCGAAGGAGAGCCGACCACCGTGACGGAGACCCACAGCACCGGTGTACGCGGAGACAGCGGCCCGCAGGTGGCCCGGCTGGTCGCCAGCCGGGTGCTGGACGTGCCGGACTTCCCCAAGCCCGGGGTCATGTTCAAGGACCTGATGCCGTTGTTCGCCGACGGCGACGTGTTCCGTGAGGTGATCGACGGGATCATCGACCACCACGGGCGGGACAGCTTCGACATCGTGGTCGGCATCGAGGCCCGGGGCTTCGTCGTCGCCGCCGCGATCGCGTACGCCACCGGGTTGGGGGTGGTGCCGGTGCGCAAGGCGGGCAAGTTGCCCCGGCCGGCGTACTCGGCCTCCTACGCCCTGGAGTACGGCGAGGCGACGCTGGAGGTGCACCAGGACGCCTTCACCGCCGGGCACCGGGTGCTGGTGGTCGACGACGTGCTGGCCACCGGGGGCACCGCCGAGGCGACCCTCGACCTGGTCGAGCGGGCCGGCGGCACGGTGGCCGGGTTCACCGTGCTGCTGGAGTTGGGCTTCCTGGGTGGGCGGGAGCGGCTCACCGGGCGTCCGGTCCATGCCCTGCTGACCGTTTGATTCCTGGGTCGTCCCGCCGACCTGGGACGGACCGTCCGGCGGAGCGGCACGGCACCTACCGTGCGGGTAGCATTGCCCATTGCTGACCGGGCGGTCACCCGTCCGGGCGGTGGTCAGGTGCCGGCCGCAGGGCCGGCGGGCAGTGCCATCGGCCCGACGGCGGCCGGCGGGGAACACGCCGGCGTGACGGCCGGTTCGGCAAGACAGGCGTCGGCCGTACGGCCGGCGTGGTCCCGGCGATCGGTGAGGAGGCCGGTGTCCCACGATGTCGTCCCTCCGGTGGAGGGCACGGTGCACCCGACAGGCGACGCTGACGGCGCGGTGACCGCTCGGAAGAACGATCCGGCGGCCGGCCCGACGGGGGCCGGCGACGACGTCGGCGGCACGCCCGACGGCCTGGCGGTGGGGTCGTCGCTCGACGACGACCCGTCGCCGAGCGCCGGTTTCGCGCTCTCCAACGCCCCGACCGGTCGTCGGGTCCGGGCGCGGCTGGCCCGGTTCAACGCCCCGTGGCAGACCTCCCAGGTCAGCGAGGTCCTCGAACCGCTGATCGCCAGCCACCGGGAGAACCACCCGAAGGCCGACGCCCGGCTGCTCCAGCGGGCCTTCGACACCGCCGCGCGCTGGCACTCCGGCCAGTACCGCAAGTCCGGCGACCCGTACATCACCCACCCGCTGGCGGTGGCGACCATCCTGGGCAACCTGGGGATGGACACCACCACGCTGGTGGCGGCCCTGCTGCACGACACGATCGAGGACACCGAGTACACCCTCGACCAGATGCGGGCCGACTTCGGCCCCGAGGTCACCCTGCTCGTCGACGGCGTGACGAAGCTGGACAAGGTCAAGCTGGGCGACGCGGCCAAGGCGGAGACGATCCGCAAGATGGTCGTGGCGATGGCGAAGGACCCCCGGGTCCTGGTGATCAAGCTGGCCGACCGGCTGCACAACATGCGCACGCTGTCCTTCCTGCCGGCGCCCAAGCGGGAGCAGAAGGCCAAGGAGACGCTGGAGATCCTGGCCCCGCTGGCCCACCGGCTCGGCATGAACACGATCAAGTGGGAGCTGGAGGACCTGGCCTTCGGCACCCTGTTCCCCAAGCGGTACGAGGAGATCCTCCGGCTGATCGGGGAGCACCAGCCGCAGCGGGAGTCGCTGCTCAAACAGGTCACCCAGAAGGTCGGCACCGACCTGAAGGCCGCCAAGATCAAGGCGGAAACGACGGGCCGGCCGAAGCACCTCTACTCGATCTACCAGAAGATGATCGTGCGGGGGCGGGACTTCAACGACATCTACGACCTGGTCGGGGTGCGCATCCTGGTCGACACGGTGCGGGACTGCTACGCGGCGCTGGGGGTCATCCACGCCAACTGGCAGCCGGTGCCGGGCCGGTTCAAGGACTACATCGCGATGCCCAAGTTCAACATGTACCAGTCGTTGCACACGACGGTCATCGGGCCCACCGGCAAGCCGGTGGAGATGCAGATCCGCACGTACGCCATGCACCGCACGGCGGAGTTCGGCATCGCCGCGCACTGGAAGTACAAGGAGCACAAGGGCACCCAGATCGTCGGTCCGCCGGCGCACATCGACGAGATGACCTGGCTGCGGCAGTTGCTGGACTGGCAGCGGGAGGCGGCCGACCCGTCGGAGTTCCTCGACGCGTTGCGGTTCGACCTGTCCAGCCAGGAGGTGTACGTCTTCACCCCGAAGGGTGACGTCATCCCGCTGCCGACGGGGTCGACGCCCGTGGACTTCGCGTACGCGGTGCACACCGAGGTGGGGCACAAGTGCATCGGGGCGCGGGTCAACGGCAAGCTGGTGCCGTTGGAGTCGACGCTGTCCAACGGCGACGTGATCGAGATCTTCACCTCGAAGTCCGACACGGCGGGCCCGACGCAGGACTGGCTGAGCTTCGTCAAGAGCCCCCGGGCGCGTACCAAGATCCGCCAGTACTTCAACAAGGAGCGGCGTGAGGAGGCGATCGAGGCCGGTAAGGACTCGATCGTCAAGGCGATGCGCAAGCAGGGCATGCCGTTGCAGCGGATGCTCACCTCCGACGCGTTGATGGCGATCGCCCGGGACCTGCACCTCGCCGACGTCGCCTCGCTCTACGCGGCGGTCGGCGACAGCCAGGTGTCGGCGCAGTCGGTGGTGCAGAAGCTGATGGCCGCGTACGGCGGTGAGGAGGGCGCGGCGGAGGACATCGCCGAGACCGCCGTCGCCACCCGTCCGCCGCACAGTCGGCAGAACAGCAGCGATCCCGGGGTCGTGGTGCGGGGCGTCAGCGACGTCTGGATCAAGCTGGCCCGGTGCTGCACGCCGGTGCCCCCGGATTCGGTCTTCGGGTTCGTCACCCGCTCCGGCGGGGTCAGCGTGCACCGGGACGACTGCGCCAACGCCGAGGACCTGCGGGCCCAGGTCGAGCGGGTGGTGGAGGTCAGCTGGAAGCTCACCTCCGCGTCGACGTTCCTGGTGGCCATCCAGGTGGAGGCCCTCGACCGGCACAAGCTGCTGGCCGACGTCACCCGGGTGCTCTCCGAGGAACGGGTCAACATCCTGTCGGCGACGGTCACCACCACCCGCGACCGGGTGGCGGTGAGCCGGTTCAGCTTCGAGATGGCCGACCCGAAGCACCTGGGGCACCTGCTGGCCGCCGTCCGCAAGGTCGACGGGGTGTTCGACGCCTACCGGGTCACCTCCGGCGCCTGACCGTCAGCCACGCCCCGCAGGCACCCGACACGGAAGCGCCCGCCGGCTCAGCCGGCGGGCGCTTCGTCGTACGGTGCGGGTCAGCTCTCGATGTCGCTCATCGTCAGCTTGGTGATGGTGACCTCCTTCTTGGGGTGGCCACCCCCCGCCTGCTGCGCGTACGCCTTGTCGTCGCCGGCGGCCCCGACCTGCTTGACCAGGTCCATGCCGGCAGTGATGGTGCCCAGCACGGTGTAGTTCGGGTCGAGCTGCGAGTCGCCGTAGACGATGAAGAACTGGCTGCCGGTGCTGCCCGCCTGCCCGGAGTTGGCCATCGCGATGACGCCCTCCGGGTAGGGGGGCCGCTTGTCGGTCGGCAGGTTCTCCTCGGCCATGCCGTAGCTGGGCCCGCCGGTGCCGTCGGTCTGCCGCCAGCCCTTGCCGGTCGCGCTCGGGTCGCCGCACTGGAGCACCTTGATGCCCTCGGTCACCAGCCGGTGGCACTTGGTGTTGTCGAAGAAGCCCTTGCTGGCCAGGTGGGTGAAGCTGCCGGCGGTGCAGGGCACCTTGGTCCGGTCGATCTTGGCGACGATCGGGCCCAGGTTGGTGTCGATCGTCATCGTCTGGGTGCCCTTGTTGGCCTGCTGGTTCGGGGGCAGCCCGACGTCCTTGACCTGCGCCGGCCGGCCCTCCTTGGGCGTCTCGGTGTAGGCGCACTGCGAGAAGCCCTCGGTGCCGGCGGCCTGCTGCTTGCTGTCGTCGTCGTCGCCACCGAGGCTGGTCGCCAACCAGACGGTGCCGGCGACCACGAGCACCAGGATCGCGGCGGCCCCGACGATCGCCTGCGTCTGCCGGCGCTTGCGGGCCCTGGCCGAACGCTCGGCCATCTCCCGCTCAAGTCGGGCCCGCGCCGCCGCGCGCTGCCGCTCTCTCGTGGACGTCACGGTCACTCCTCCTGGGCTTTCTCTGGCGCGGCGGGGCCGCAGGTACGGTTGTGGGCCGGCTCAGCCGGCGCTCGGGCTGGCCGCCGGGGACGCGGCCGGGGAACCAGTCGCTGGCGCCGGGGCGGCCTGCGCCTCG
Organism: Micromonospora cynarisoli; assembly: GCF_030518815.1. Taxonomy (NCBI): domain Bacteria; kingdom Bacillati; phylum Actinomycetota; class Actinomycetes; order Micromonosporales; family Micromonosporaceae; genus Micromonospora; species Micromonospora cynarisoli. The sequence goes on from NZ_CP130426.1 coordinate 7,167,572, forward strand.
CCGACGGTGAGCTTGCGGATCATCACGTCGGTCTTCGGCTTGACCTTGGCGCCCGCCCCGTTGTCCACGGTCGGCAGGGCACCGATCTTCTCGACCACGTCCAGCCCGCCGGTGACCCGACCGATGACCGGGTACGCCGGCTGGGCCGGGCTGAAGTCCTTGAAGAAGACGAGGAACTGGCTGCCGTTGGCACCCGGCGGGTTGCCGATCATCGCGACCGTGCCCTTCGGGTAGGCCGGCGGCTGCCCGGGGGCGGGGCTGGCCGACGGGCTCGCCTCGGGCACCGTCGGGACGTTCTCGTTGTAGAACGAGTAGCTGGGGCCGCCCAGGCCGGTGCCGCTCGGGTCGCCGCAGCGCAACGCCCCCTCGGCGGTGATCTCGTGGCACTTGGTGTTGTCGTAGAACGACGCCCCGGCCAGGTGGGCGATGCTCGCCCCGGCGCAGGGGGCGCCGGCGAGATCCAGCTCGGCGGTGATCGGGCCGCCCTGGTCGGTGTCGATGGTCATCGTGCGTACCCCGGTGGTGGGAAGATCCTTGGTGGCCGGGGTGCCGACGTCCTTGAGGTTGGTGTTGGCGGCGGCGTCCTGCGGCGTCCAGAGGCAGACGTCCTCGGCGGCCTTCTGCTCGGGCTCCCGGTCGAACGCGCCCAGCCCCCACGCCGCGCCGGCCACGATCAGCACCAGCACCACTGCCGCGCCGACCCCGGCCTGGATACGTCGACGCCGACGGGCGGCGGCGGCCCGCCGGGCCAACTGCCGGTCGAGCTTCTCCCGCGCGAGCTTGCGCTGCCGGTCCCTGCTGGAAGCCACCCGTGCTCCCCTCCTCTACCCTGGTCGTCACCGGCGGTCGGGCCGTTCGCGCCCGCCGTGCCCGCGGGTGCGCCACGCCACACGCCCGCCAGAGTGTACGGGTACCTGCTGTGAAAGTGGTGTACGAGGGCCGGCCTGGGTTTATCAAAGTGCGTCACTGTGCCGTACGGGGCCCGTGGTACGGGTGGGCGCGGATATCGGATCGCGCCGACGACTAGGCTGCCCAGGAGACGGACGACTGAGACGGAAGGGGAGCGGACGTGCTCGTGGCCGGCTTTCCCGCGGACGCCTTCGGCACCAACTGCTACGTGGTGGCGACCGCGCCGGGGGAGCAGTGCGTGGTGGTCGACCCCGGCATCGGGGTGCTCGACCGGCTCGACGCCGTGCTCGCCGAGCACCGCCTGCACCCGGCCGCCGTGCTGCTCACCCACGGCCACCTCGACCACACCTTCTCCGTCGCGCCGGTCTGCGGCGCGCGGGGCATCCCCGCGTACGTGCACCCGGAGGACCGGGAGCTGCTGGCCGACCCGACCAAGGCGCTCTCGATGGACCTCACCGCGCTGTTCGGCGGCCGGCTGCCGTACGCCGAGCCCGACGACGTCGCGGAGCTGACCGACGGGGCGACGCTGGCGTTGGCCGGCCTGGAGGTCACCGTCGACCACGCGCCGGGCCATACCGGCGGGTCGGTGCTGTTCCGGCTGCCCGGCGCCGGCTCGCCCTGGGAGGCCGACCAGCTCTGCCTCTCCGGTGACGTGCTCTTCGCCGGCTCGATCGGCCGCACCGACCTGCCGGGCGGCAGCATGCCCCGGATGCTGACCAGCCTGCGGGAGAAGGTCCTCCCGCTGGCCGACGACACCGTCGTGCTGCCCGGCCACGGCCCGGCGACCACCATCGGCCGGGAGCGGGCGCGTAACCCGTACCTCGCCGATCTGGCCGACCCGGGCGGTGCGCGCCCGGCCGCGCCCACCCGCGGCCTCTAGTCGTTCCTCCGCGCCGAGCGCGGACCTGTCGATCCCCCGCGCCCCGGCGCGGACCCGCAAGGAGTACGTCATGAGCAAGCCCACGCCCATCTCCGGCTTCCCGGAATGGACCACCTCGCAGCGGATGATCGAGCAGTTCGTCCTCGACCGGATCCGGCACACCTTCGAGCTGTACGGGTTCGCCCCGCTGGAGACCCGGTCGGTGGAGCCGCTGGACCAGTTGCTGCGCAAGGGGGAGACCTCGAAGGAGGTCTACCTGCTGCGCCGGTTGCAGGCCGACGCGGACGGCCCGGCCGGTGACGACGCGCTCGGGCTGCACTTCGACCTGACCGTGCCGTTCGCCAGGTACGTGCTGGAGAACGCCGGCAAGCTCCAGTTCCCGTTCCGCCGTTACCAGATCCAGAAGGTGTGGCGGGGCGAGCGCCCGCAGGAGGGGCGCTACCGGGAGTTCCTCCAGGCCGACATCGACATCGTCGACCGGGACACCCTGCCGGCGCACTACGAGGCCGAGATGCCGCTGGTGATCGGGGACGCGCTGCGGTCGCTGCCCATCCCGCCGGTGCTGATCCAGGTGAACAACCGCAAGATTTGTGAGGGCTTCTACCGGGGCATCGGGCTGACCGACCCGGAGGCGGCGCTGCGCGCGGTCGACAAGCTCGACAAGATCGGCCCGGCGAAGGTGGCCGACCTGCTGGCCGAGACGGCGGGGGCGAGCGCGGCGCAGGCCGACGCCTGCCTGGCGCTGGCCGGGATCTCCGCGCCGGACGCGTCCTTCGCCGACGCGGTGCACGCCCTGGGGGTGCGCGATCCGCTGCTCGACGAGGGTGTCGCCGAGCTGGTCGCGGTGGTGGAGACGGCCGCCGCGCACGCGCCGGGGCTGTGCGTCGCCGACCTGCGGATCGCCCGGGGCCTGGACTACTACACAGGCACCGTCTACGAGACCCAGCTCGTCGGCTACGAGCGGTTCGGCTCGATCTGCTCCGGCGGCCGGTACGACAACCTGGCCAGCGCCGGGAGCGTGTCGTACCCGGGGGTGGGGATCTCGATCGGGGTGACCCGGCTGCTCGGCCTGCTGTTCGGTGCCGAGGCGCTGTCGATCTCGCGCAGCGTGCCGACCTGCGTGCTGGTCGCCGTCGGCGCCGAGGAGGAGCGGGCGGCCAGCAACGCCGTGGCGGAGGCGCTGCGCTCGCGGGGCGTGCCGACGGAGGTGTCGCCGACCGCGGCGAAGTTCGGCAAGCAGATCCGCTACGCCGAGCGGCGCGGCATCCCGTACGTGTGGTTCCCGGGCGGCGAGGGTCACCAGGTGAAGGACATCCGTTCGGGCGAGCAGGTGGACGCGGTGGCGGACCGGTGGTCGCCGCCGCCTGCGGACCTGACACCGGTGGTCGGTTGAGCCCGGTTACTGGCGCGTACGCCGACGGGGACCTACGGTGGCGTAAGTTACGCCACCGTAGGGAGGCCCCTGTGACCGAACTGAGCCAGACCGCGCTGCTCCACGAACTCGAACCCGTGGTCGCCAAGAACCTCGACCGTCACCTGTCGATGGCCAAGGAGTGGTTCCCGCACGAGTACGTGCCGTGGAGCGAGGGGCGCACCTTCGACGGCCCGCTCGGCGGCGAGGCGTGGTCGGAGGGGGACTCGACCCTGCCCGAGGTGGCCCGCACGGCGCTGATCGTCAACCTGCTCACCGAGGACAACCTGCCCTCGTACCATCACCAGATCGCCAGCCTGTTCGGGCCGGACGGGGCGTGGGGGACCTGGGTGGGCCGGTGGACGGCCGAGGAGGGCCGGCACGGCACCGCCATCCGGGACTACCTGACGGTGACCCGGGCGGTCGACCCGGTGGCCCTGGAGCGGGCCCGGATGGTGCACATGACCGCCGGTTACAGCAACTCGCACGACTCGTCGATGCTGCGCTCGCTGGCGTACGTGTCGTTCCAGGAACTGGCCACCCGGATCTCGCACCGCAACACCGGGCGGATCACCGGCGACCCGGTCTGCGAGGCGTTGCTGAGCCGGGTCGCGGCCGACGAGAACCTGCACATGGTCTTCTACCGCAACCTGCTCGGGGCTGCCCTGGAGGTGGCCCCCGACCAGACGATGCGGGCGATCGCCGAGGTGCTGGAGGACTTCCAGATGCCCGGCGTCGGCATCGAGGGCTTCGCCCGCAAGTCGGTGACGATCGCCCTGGCCGGGATCTACGACCTGCGTCAGCACCGCGACGACGTGGTCGCCCCGGTGCTGCGCCAGTGGGACGTGTTCAACGTCGCCGGGCTGGACGCCGAGGGCGAGGCCGCCCGGGACCGGATCGCCGCCCACCTGGACGGCCTGGAGCAGGCGGCGTCCCGGTTCGAGGAGAAGCGCGACGCCCGGGCCGCGAAGCTGGCCGCCCGCGCCTGACGACCGGGTACGCCCGCCCGCCACGACGGCGGACGTGGGCGCGTGCCCGCACCGGACGGTCCGGTGTGACGTGTGGAGGGGACCTGTCGTTCCGGTCTCCTCCGCGTTTCCCGGGGACCGCGTCGACGGAGGCACGGCCATCGGGATGACCCGTTCGTCCCCGGCGTCCGGTGACAGCCGGTGACCGCGCGACGGGCATGACGCCCCGTTGCCCGCCGCCGTCCGCCCCGCCCTGTCCGGCCCCGCCGCCGTCGGACCGCCGCCGTACTGACCTGCCGCTCAGTACGGCACGGAAGCACGGGGGGCGACCACCCTCGCGTGCCTGTCGACCGGGCGTCGGGGCGTGGGCCGTGAGCGTTCCTGACTCTCGGTGAGGGGCGGCGACCGCGCCGTTGCTCCCCGTCCCGGCCGTGCCGTCCGGCGGAGACGTCCTCCCGGTCGGGTCGGGGTCTCCGCTCGGCCGGGTTCTCCCCGGCCCGACCGGGGCTCGCCGGGCGGTGCGGGGTGCGGGACGCTCCGGCCGGGGTCTGACATAGATGTATCCACGGTGTTGCCTGACCGTCATAACCGCTGGTGGGGTGAATCCGGGCAAACTCATGTCTTGCTTACGATCTTAAATATGTGAATACTTCAGTCACTCGGCCGGTTTCCCCAGGTCGGCCGGGTTGTCCCCGGGCGCGTCTCCGTGACGCCGCCCGTCACCCCCTCCCGGAGGTTGTTACATGCGACCCACGAGGTCCTCACTCCGCCGCGCCGCCGCCGTCGCCATGGCCGGAACCCTGGTCACCGGCGCGCTCATGGGTGCCCCCGCCCAGGCGGCCCCCGCCTCGCCCGCATCCCCCGACGCCGCCGCCAGCCTCGCCGAGCGCCTCGGCGACCGTGCCGCCGGCACCTACGCCGACGCCAGCGGCAGGATGATCGTCGCGGTCACCGACACCGCCGCTGCCAAGCAGGTCCGCGCCGCCGGCGCCACCGCGAAGCTCGTCACCCGGGGCGCGGCCCAACTGCGCTCCGCCACCGCCGAACTGGAGCGCTCGGCGAAGATCCCCGGCACCGCCTGGTGGACCGACGCGGTCACCAACCAGGTCGTCGTCTCGGTCGACAGCACCGTCACCGGCGCCAAGCTGGCGCGGGTCAAGGCCGCCGCCGCGCGCACCGGCGGCGCCGTCCGGGTCGAGGCCGAGGCCGGTGTGCTCAGCACCCGGATCTCCGGTGGTCAGGCGATCTACACCGGCGGCGGTCGCTGCTCGCTCGGCTTCAACGTGCGCAACAGCGCCGGCCAGACCTTCTTTCTGACCGCCGGGCACTGCACCAACATCGGCTCGACCTGGTACTCGAACTCCGGGCAGACCTCCGTGCTCGGCACCCGTACCGGGACCAGCTTCCCGGGCAACGACTACGGCATCGTCAGGCACAGCAACTCCGCCAACGCGACCGGCAACGTCTACCTCTACAACGGCAGCTACCAGGACGTCACCGGTGCCGCCAACGCCTACGTCGGCCAGAGCGTGCGCCGCTCCGGCAGCACCACCGGCGTCAAGAGCGGTTCGGTGACCGCCACCAACGCCACGGTGAACTACGCCGAGGGCTCGGTCTCCGGCCTGATCCGCACCACCGTGTGCGCCGAGCCGGGCGACAGCGGCGGCTCGCTCTTCGCCGGCACCAGCGCGCTCGGCCTCACCTCCGGCGGCAGCGGCAACTGCACCTCCGGCGGCACCACCTACTTCCAGCCGGTCACCGAGCCGTTGAGCGTCTACGGCGTCAGCATCATCTGATCCACCTCCGCAGCATCTGATCCACCCGGGAGCGGGCCGTCGGGACACCGGCGGCCCGCTCGCGTGTCCCCGGCAGGTGGGCGGGGCCTTGCTCACCCCGCAACCGGGCGGGCCGGGCGGCTGACACAATGCGGGGGAACAGCCGTACCGCAGATGAGGAGACGCAAGTCGTGATCCGTACCCATGACGCCGGCAGCCTGCGCGCGACGGACGCCGGCACCACGGTGACGCTCGCCGGGTGGGTCGCCCGCCGGCGCGACCACGGCGGTGTCATCTTCGTCGACCTGCGCGACGGCTCCGGCGTGGTCCAGGTGGTGTTCCGCGAGGAGGACGCGCACGCGCTGCGCAACGAGTTCTGCGTCAAGGTCACCGGCGAGGTGACCCGCCGCCCCGAGGGCAACGAGAACCCGGAGCTGCCCACCGGCGAGATCGAGGTGACCGCCAGCGCGCTGGAGGTGCTCTCCGAGGCCGCGCCGCTGCCGCTGCCGGTGGACGACCAGGTCGAGGCCGGCGACGACATCCGGCTGCGCTACCGCTACCTGGACCTGCGCCGCAGCGGCCCGGCGAAGGCGATGCGGCTGCGCTCGCGGGCCAACCAGCTCGCCCGCACCGTGCTGCACGAGCGGGACTTCCTGGAGATCGAGACCCCGACGCTGACCCGGTCCACCCCCGAGGGCGCCCGCGACTTCCTGGTCCCGGTCCGGCTCCAGCCCGGCAGCTGGTACGCGCTGCCGCAGTCGCCGCAGCTGTTCAAGCAGCTGCTGATGGTCGGCGGCATGGAGCGGTACTACCAGATCGCCCGCTGCTACCGCGACGAGGACTTCCGGGCCGACCGGCAGCCGGAGTTCACCCAGCTCGACATCGAGATGTCCTTCGTCACCGAGGACGACGTGATCGACCTCGGCGAGGCGATCGTCGCGGCGCTCTGGAAGGACCTCGCCGGGCACGAGATCTCCCGGCCGATCCCGCGGATCACCTGGCACGACGCGATGGCCCGGTACGGCTCCGACAAGCCCGACCTGCGCTACGGCGTCGAGCTGACCGAGCTGACCGACTACCTGCGCGGCACCGAGTTCCGGGTCTTCGCCGCCGCGATCGACGCGGGCGGCTACGTCGGCGCGGTCGTGATGCCGGGCGGCGCGGCGCAGACCCGCAAGGAACTCGACGGCTGGCAGGACTGGGCGAAGGCGCGCGGCGCGCGGGGCCTGGCGTACGTGGTGCTGGACGCCGAAACCGGCGAGGCGCGCGGCCCGGTGGCCAAGAACCTCTCCGCCGAGCACCTGGGCGGGCTGGCCGACGCGGTCGGGGCCAAGCCGGGGGACGCGGTCTTCTTCGCCGCCGGCACGAACACCCGGGAGGCGCAGGAACTGCTCGGCGCGGCCCGGATCGAGATCGCCAAGCGGGCCAAGCTGGTCGACGAGAGCGCCTGGGCGTTCTGCTGGGTGGTCGACGCGCCGATGTTCGAGCCGGCCTCCGACCAGGAGAACGGCAGAGCGGGCGGCTGGACCGCCGTGCACCACCCGTTCACCTCGCCGAACGCCGACTGGGTCGACCGGTTCGAGGAGGCTCCGGACCGGGCGCTGGCGTACGCGTACGACATCGTCTGCAACGGCAACGAGATCGGTGGCGGCTCGATCCGTATCCACCGGGGCGACGTGCAGCAGCGGGTCTTCGACCTGCTCGGCATCACCCCCGCCGAGGCGCAGGACAAGTTCGGTTTCCTGTTGGAGGCGTTCAAGTACGGCGCCCCGCCGCACGGCGGCATCGCGTTCGGCTGGGACCGGGTCTGCATGCTGCTGGCCGGGGCCGACTCGATCCGCGAGGTGATCGCCTTCCCGAAGACCCGGGGTGGCTTCGACCCGTTGACCGGCGCCCCCACCCCGATCACCGCCCAGCAGCGTGCCGAGGCCGGCATCGACGCCAAGCCCAAGCCCGCCGCCGCGTCCGCCGGTACCGCCGGCCCGGCCGCCCCGGTCGCCGACCCGGTCTGACCCACCCACCCCGGGGCCCGGCCCCGCACCGCTCCATCCGGCAGCGTCGAGCCACCGGCAGCGTCGATCAAGAGGTTTACGTCATCCGCGCACTCTGCGGTGACGTAAACCTCTTGATCGTTTCAGGGGTGGGGAAGGGGGTGGATGCAAAAGAGTTGTGCATATTTTCTGTGCACAGTTATTGTGCATCGTATGGAGAGCGAGGACATCGGGGGGCGGGGCAGGCCGCGCGAGGTGCGGATCGACAGGCGGCAGGTGCGGGTGCTGGCGCACCCGCTGCGGATGCGGCTGCTCGGCGCACTGCGGGTGCAGGGGCCCGCCACCGCCACCGCACTGGCGGAACTGCTCGGCACCAACACCGGGGCCACCAGCTACCACCTGCGGCAGCTCGCCGAGGTCGGGCTGGTCACCGAGGACCCCGACCGGGGCACCGGCCGGCAGCGCTGGTGGCAGGCGGCCCACGACGTCACCAACTGGGAACCGACCGACTTCGACGACGACCCCGACGCGCGGGCCGCGATCGAGTGGATCCAGGGTGACCAGGTACGCCTGCTCGTCGAGCACGCCGAACGCTGGTTCGCCACCCAGCACCAGGCGACCCCCGCGTGGCGGGACGCGATCGGGATGAGCGACATCTTCCTGACCGTCGCGCCGGACCGGCTGGAGGCGCTCACCGCCGAGGTGTGGCAGGTGCTGGAGCGGTACCGCCGCGAGACGGAGCACGCGCCCGTAGATCCGCAGGCCCGCCCGGTGCAGGTGTTCCTGGCCGCCTACCCGCTGCTGGAGGGGCCCCGATGAGCACGCTCGCCGTACGCCAGGTCCGGTTCCGCTACCTGACCCTCTACGGCCTGCGGTGGCTGCCCACCGGCCTGACCATCCCGGTGATGATCCTGCTGATGCAGGAACGCGGCCTGTCGCTGTCCCAGATCGGCCTGGTCTCCACCGCCCAGGGCCTGGTCGTGCTGGCGCTGGAACTGCCCACCGGTGGCCTGGCCGACGCGCTCGGCAGCCGGCTGGTCCTGGTCACCGCCTGGGCGGTGAGCCTGCTGTCGCTCGGACTGTTCGCGGTGGCCGACTCGTTCGCGCTGTTCTTCCTGGTCTGGGCCCTGCAAGGGGTCTATCGGGCGCTCGACAGCGGCCCGCTCGACTCCTGGTACGTCGAGTCCACCCTGGCCGCCGACCGCGACGTCGACTACGAGCCCGGACTCGGCCTCGCCGGCACCGTCGCGGGCGTCACCATCGCCGCCGGGGCGCTGCTCAGCGGTGGCCTCATCGCACTCGGCCCGATCGGGCCGGTCAGCGCGCTGACCGTGCCGGTGCTGGTCGCCGCCGCCCTCCAGGCCGTCGCCCTGGTCGTCCTGCTGATCCTGCTGGTCGAGACCGGCCCCGCCCGGGGCGCCGGCGCGCTGCGCGCCTCGGTCGTGGCAGCGCCCCGGATGGTCGGTCAGGCCGTCGGCCTGCTGCGCCGCTCCCGGGTGCTGCTGGCCCTGGTGTCGGTGGAGCTGTTCTGGGGCTTCGGCATGGTCACCTTCGAGTCGCTGCTGCCGCTCCGGCTCGCCGACGTGGTCGGTGACCCCGAGCGGGCGGCGGCGCTGCTCGGCCCGGCGAACTCGGCGGCCTGGCTGGTCTCGGCGGCCGGCGCGGCGGCCACCCCGCTGCTGCTGCGTTGGCTCGGCACCGCCCCCGCCGCCGGGCTGCTGCGGATCCTCCAGGGCGTCACCGTGCTGGGCATGGGGCTGCTCGCCGGGCCGGCCGGGGTGCTGGTCGCCTACCTGGCCTGCTACGCCGTGCACGGCGCGTCCAACCCGCTGCACCTGGGGCTGCTGCACCGGCAGGTCGACGGGCCCTACCGGACCAGCGTCATCTCGCTGAACTCGATGATGGGTCAACCGGGGTTCGCCCTCGGCGCGGTGCTGCTCACCGCCCTGGCCGACCGGTCCGGGGTCGGCACGGCGATGGTGGTCGGCGCGGTCGCGCTGGCGGTGGCCGCCCCGCTCTACCTGCCCGCCTGGTGGGCCGGCCGTCGGGCCACCCCGACCACGCCCGCCGGAGCCGATCCCTGCGGAACCGGACCCGGGGCCGGTCCGGCCACGACCGCGACCGGGGACGTCCAGCCGGCCGGCGCAGCGACCTCAGCCGAGCCACACCGAGCTGCGCGGTAGCGTGCCGGTGAAGCCGAGCCGACGGTAGAGCCGCAGCGCGGCCAGGTTGTCGGTGTAGACGCCGAGGGCGACGTGGTCGTACCGGGCGAACAGGGCCCGGGTCATCCCGGCGGTCAGCGCCGCGCCGAGCCCCCGACCCCGCCGGTCGCGGGCCACGGTGAGGCCGGCGAGGAAGCCGATGTCGCCGCGACTGCGGTCCGCACCGCAGGCGACCAGGCGGTCGGCGTCCCAGATGCCGTACCAGCCGGTGACCGTCGGGTCCTGCGGGCGCGACGAGGAGGTGGGGAAGGCGTCGTCGATCAGCGCCGCCAGCGCCGGGTGGTCCGCCCGACCGAGGCGGACCACCCGCTCCTGCCCGGGCTGCCGGGGCGGGGCGGCGGTGGTCCAGAGGAAGTCCCAGTCGTCGACCCGGGCCGCCGCGAACCGGTCGACCAGCAACTCCCGGTCGGCCCGGGGCAGCTGCAGGTACTGGCCCGACCGGACCGCACCGTCGGCGACCAGCGCCGCCACCAGCTCCACCGCCGCGTCGACCGGGCCCACCACGCCACCGGCCCGGCCGTTCTCCGCCACCGGGAGCAGCCAGGCCACCGCGCCGTCGCGGGCCCAGGCGCGGGGCGCGTCGTCGGGCCGCACCGCGTGCCGGACGAACGGGTGGTGGTCGGTGGCGGCGAGGACGGCCGCCCGGCCGGCGAGTTCCCGGTCGGTGTCGATCATGCGAGCAGCCTAGAACCCGGCCGGTCGGGCCGCCCCGGCGACGCCGATCTCCACGATGGAGATTGACGGGTCGACCGATCGGGTACATCGGGGCCGACCTACTGGGACCCCCTACCGGAGGACATAAACCATGCTCGCCATCCTCGCGGCCGTCGTCTTCGGCTTCGCGCTCCTGCTGGACCTGCTCAACACCAACTTCGGTGCCCCCGACCTGTTCAACTGGAACACCCTGGTCCTGATCGGTCTGCTGCTGCTCGCGCTCTACCTGGCCGGGGTGGGCAGCGGCCCGCGCGGCGGTGGCGGCGGCCGGTGGTACCGGGGCCGTCGGCCGGGCCGCGGCTGACCGCAACGGATCAGAACGGGCGCGGCCCACGGCGCGATTCCGGCGTCGTGGGCCGCGCCCGGTACTGTCTTCCTGATGGATTCCGACGCCCTCTTCTCCCTCGGTGCACCCGCCGTGGCGCCCAGCGCCCCCGCGGGTCCCGCAGGCGTCGACGACTTCGCCTCGGTCGGGCAGGACGCCCCGCTGCCGGTGCGGATGCGCCCCGCGAGCATCGACGAGTTGGTCGGGCAGGAACACCTCCTCGCCCCCGGGGCCCCGCTGCGGCAGCTCGTCGGCGGTGGCGCGGCGCTGTCGGTCATCCTCTGGGGCCCGCCGGGCAGCGGCAAGACCACCATCGCCCACCTGGTGGCCCGGGCCACCGACCGCCGGTTCGTGGCCATGTCGGCGCTGACCGCGGGGGTCAAGGACGTCCGGGCCGTCATCGAGACCGCCCGCCGCCAGCGCCGCTCCGGCGGCCCGCAGACCGTGCTCTTCATCGACGAGGTGCACCGGTTCAGCAAGACCCAGCAGGATTCGCTGCTCGCCGCCGTCGAGGACCGCACGGTCACCCTGCTCGCGGCGACCACCGAGAACCCGTACTTCTCCGTCATCTCGCCGCTGCTGTCCCGGTGCGTGCTGCTCACCCTCCAGCCGCTCGACGACGACGCCGTGCGCGCGCTGCTGCGGCGCGCGGTGACCGACCCGCGTGGTCTCGCCGGCACGCTCACCCTGGCCACCGACGCCGAGGACCATCTGGTACGCCTCGCCGGCGGCGACGTCCGCAAGGCGCTGACCGCCCTGGAGGCGGCGGCGGCCTCGGCGACCGCGCTCGACGTCGACCGGATCGACCTGGCCACCGCCGAGCAGGCGGTGGACGTGGCGGCCGTGCGCTACGACCGCGACGGCGACGCGCACTACGACGTGACGAGCGCCTTCATCAAGAGCATGCGCGGCTCGGACGTCGACGCCGCCCTGCACTGGCTGGCCCGGATGCTGGTCGCCGGGGAGGACGCCCGGTTCATCGCCCGCCGCATGGTCATCTTCGCCAGCGAGGACGTCGGCATGGCCGACCCGTCCGCGTTGAGCGTGGCGACCGCCGCCGCGCACGCGGTGGAGTACGTCGGCCTGCCCGAGGCCCAGCTCAACCTGGCCCAGGCGGTGATCCACCTGGCGACCGCGCCGAAGTCCAACTCGGCGACCACCGCCCTCGGGGCGGCGATGGCCGACGTACGGGCCGGCCGGGGTGGCGCGGTGCCGCGCGGGCTGCGCGACGCGCACTACGCCGGCGCCCGGGGGCTCGGGCACGGCACGGGTTACCGCTACCCGCACGACGACCAGCGCGGAGTGGTCACCCAGCAGTACGCTCCCGACGATCTCGTCGGGACCGACTACTACCGGCCCAGCGGGCACGGGGCCGAGCGGTCGGTGGCCGCCCGGCTGCCCCTGCTGCGCCGGATCGTCCGGGGGCTGTCCGCCCCGGCGACGCGCCCCGACGGTCCGGTGCCGGTGGTCAACGGCCGGCACCCGTCGGGCACGGGGCACGCCGGTGGGGCGGACGAGGACGGCGGCGACGCCGCCGGGGAGGTTCGGCAGTGACATCGCGAGGTGGGGAGCAACCGCAGGACGGTCCCGACGAGCGGCGTGAACCTCGCGCCAAGGGACGTCGGTGGGGTCGGGGGCGGGGCGGCGACGAGACCCCGCCCGAGCCGGTCGGCGAGGATTTCGGCTGGATCGACGACCTGCGTACGGCGAAGCAGCAGCGCACCGAACTCGGCCCGGACGGCGGCCCGGTCCCGCCCGTGCGTGGCCCGGTCGCGCCACCCGTCGGCCGGGGGTCGGTCGCGCCGCAGTCCGGGCCGGTCGCGCCGCGCGTCGGTCAGCCGGTGCTCCGCCCCGACCCGGCCGATCCCCGCCCCGCGCAGCCGGATTCCCGACCGCACCCGACGCCTGCCGGGCCCCGGCCGGAGCCGGCACCGCCGGTCAGCCGGCCGCAGTCCGGGCCCCCGGCAGCCCCGTTCCCCGGTCAACCGGGCCCGCACCGGGAGCCGACGGCCCCCGGTGTGGCACGCCCGCCGCAGCCCGGTGGCCCGGTCGGGCCGCCACCGGCCGGGGTGACCCGGCCGGGTCCGGTGCCGGCAGGTGCCGATCAGTCCCGCCCCGGCCGGCCGGGGCCCCACGTCGACGGGCCGCCGCCGCACCCGGCCGGGCCGGCCGCCCCGCCGGTCCGTGGGCCGGGCTGGCCCGCACCCCCCGAGCAGCGCCCACGCCCGGGGGCAGGGCCGTGGCCGGACCCGGCGTCGCCCGGCCGGCCGGGCCCGCAACGGCCCGAGGAGGCGTCCCGCCCCGACCCCGGCCCCGGTAACACCGGCCCGGTCCGGGCCGCCGCCCCGGCCCCCGGCCGCGCGTCGGTCCCCGGCGTCGGGACCGGCAGGGCGGCCCCCCCGGTCGGCCAGGCCCCCCCGGTCGGCCAGGCCCCCCCGGTCAATCAGGCACCTCCGTCGGCTCAGGCGCCCCCGGTCGGCTGGGCCGGCCCTAGCGGTGCGCCCCCCGGTGACCCGCCCCCCGGTGGCCCGGCCGGGCCACCCGTCGGCCGAGCGGTGCCCGAGGACCGGCCCGGCGTCGGGACTCCCGCCGAGCCGTCCCTGCGCAGCCGCCGGACGGTGCCGGACGACCGCCCGAGAGGCCGACGGGCGGGACCGGTCGAGCCGGCCAGATCCGGCCCGGCTTCCGCCTCCGCCGAAGTGGACCCGGGTGGTGCTCCCCGGGCCGGCGGGGGTGCCCCGGCCGGTGCCGGGCTGCTGCCCGACCCGTCGGCCGGCGGCCCCCGGGCCGCCGCCGTGGCACCTGTGGGCCCGCGCCCCGAGGTGACCGCACCCGGCCCCGGTGCGCCGGGCCGTCCCGCCGACGCTACGACCGGCGCGGGCCGCGAGCCCGCGGACCGGCCGGCCGCCGGGCGGGGTGGCCGCCGGCGCGCGGCCGAGCCGGACCAGCCGCTGGTGCCGCTGACCGGCAACGCGCCGTCACTTCCCGGGGTCACGCCGGCCGCACCGGATGCGCCGGCCGCCCCGCCCGTTCCCGGCCGGCCAGGTCCGGCCGCCCGGGACGACAACGGCCGTCGCCGCCCGCCCACCGACGTCGCCGCACCGCCCGGTCGGCGGGCCCGCCCCGACGGCGAGCCGGCCGTCCACCGCCCCGGGCCGGACGGCGACCCACCCGTGGGTCGTCGGGCCCGCCCCGACGACGAGGAGCCGTCGGGCGGATGGCGGCACCCCGCCGGCACCGACACCCCCGGCCCCCGGGCCCGTCCGGACGCCGACGGGGCACGGGGCCGGCGGAGCCGGTCCGACGAAGGCGGGACGGCCGGCCAGCCGACGGTCCCGCCGCCCCCGGGCGACCGGCCCCGGGGTGACCGCCCGGACCGCCCGGCCGACTGGCTGCGCCAGGCCGGGCGTACCTCGCACACCGACCCAGCCCTGCGGGTGCTGAACCGGTCGACCCCGCCGTCCGGCCGGTCGGACCCGTCGGCGGCGGCCACCCCGGCCGCCCCGCCCCGTCGGGGTGGCCCGGATACGACAGGTACCCCCGTCGGGCCGTCCCGGCCGGAGCAGGCGGGGCCGTCCTGGCCCGATCAGCCCGGCCCGACCCGGGGAACGGCCCGGCCGAACCCGCCCGAGGGGACCCCCGGCCGTCCGGCCGGCCCCGGGCCGCAGATGCCCGACCGTCCCGCCCGGGGCACCCACGCCGGTCCCGGCCCGGCACCGGACCCGGCCCGGGGCCCACGTTCCGGTGCCCCCGGGGCGGCGTCCGGCGGTCCCCGGGCCGGTGGCTCGGCTCCGGTACCCGGTAGCGCGCCGGTGCCGGGTGGCTCGCGTCCCCCCGGTCCTGACGGGCCCGGCTCTCCCGGGGTCCGGGGCACGCCGCCCGGCGGTCCCCGGACCGGTGCCACGGCCGCCGTGCCGGTGCCCGGTGTCGCGCCGGTCGCCGGCGGTCCGCGTGCGGCGGCGACCCCACCGGTGGTACGCCCGCCCGGTGACACCGGTCCGGACGGTGCCGCCGCAGCACCCACCTCCGGCGCTCCCCGGGTCGGTGTTCCGGTCCCGAACGGACCCCGCCCGGCGGGCCCCTCCGGTGGCGGCCCCCACCCCGATGTCCCGGCCCCGGGCGGCCCGCGTATCGGCGAGCCCGATCCACGGGCACCGCGCCCCGGCACCCCGGCGCGCGGCACCGCCCACCCGGACGCCCCGGCCTCCGGCACCGCCCGCCCGGCCACCGGTACGGCACGTCCGGACGGCCCGGCCTCCGGTGCCGCGCGTGCCGACGGTCCGGCCCACCCGGGCGGTCCGGCCACCGGCACCGTGCGCCCGGGCGGTCCGGCGACCGGCACCGCACGTCCGCCCGTACCCGCCGACGACCCGCGCCGTGCGGCGGGGCCGGAGGGGGGCCGACGGCCCGGACCGGCCGCCGACGCCGGCCCCCGGCCCGCCGGTGCGGGCGGGGTCGGCGCGGCGGCGGCGGTGGCCCGGGCCACCGCGCCGGGCGTACGACCTGAGGAATCCGTCGGCCGGGCGGCTCCGCCGGTGCGTTCCGCCGACCGGGCGGGGGCGGCGGGTTCCGCCGCCGTGCCGCCCGGACGGGCCGACGGGCCGGGTGTGGCCCGGGTGACCCCGCCGGAGGAGGTCCGGTCCGATTCCGACGGCCCGGCGGGCGGGCCGTTGCGCCCGGCCACCGGGGACGACGCGTCCGGAGTCGACCCCGACGCGCCCACCGGCACCGAGCCACGACGCCGGTCGGGGGAGCGGCGTCGGCTGCGGCTGGGAGTGCTGGTGCTGGTCAGCGTGGTGCTCCTCGGGGCGCTCCCGCTCTATTTCGGGATGCGGACGTTGAGCCGGGACCCGGTCTTCGACACCCTCGACGAGTTGGGTGTGCCCGGCTGGGCGACCGCGAAGACGGTGGACAACGTCAGTGGCAGCCGCTGGTGCCTGCAGGACTGCCGGTTGCGGGAGCGCACCGTGGAGTCCGACCGGACGCCGGAGGAGACCGCCCGGGTCTACGAGCAGGCCCTGCGGGCGGAGGGCTGGCGGCGGTGGGAGGTCACCCGCTGCCCGGAGCAGCCGGCCAAGGGCAGCTACACCTGCTGGCGGCGCGACGAGTTGACCCTCGACCTGTGGGTGCGGGAGCCGACCTGCGCGGCACCGCAGGCGAGCGGGGACCCGGCGGTGCCGCCGACCACCCCGGTCCCGCCCGCGGCGGGGGAGTGCACCGGCTCGTTGGTCTCGGTGAAGGTCCGTAACGCGATCGACGACGAACGGACCCGGCCACAGCCGAGCACCGACCCGTCGCTGACCGGTGAGGACCCGTTCCCGACGATCACCGATGATCCGCTCGGCGATCTGACACGCTCACCATCCTGAGCCGGTTTCCATCACGGACGGTAGGGTCTGGGGCTGGCAGGCCCGCCTGCTCCCGACGACCCCGTGCGGGTCACGCCGCGACGGCGGGAATCCGGGTCGCGTGTTCCGGGGCGTCGGGCCCCGGAACCCTGCTTGAGGAGGACTTGCGTGGATGGTGGACAGATCGCTGCGCTGATCGCGGCCGGCGCGTTCCTGATGCTGGTGCTCGTGCTGGCGGTGCCGATCCTGCGGCTGCGGCACACCGTGGACGCGACGACCCGGATGATCAACGACCTCAACGAGCAGACCGCCCCGCTGCTGGGGGACGTGAACACCACGGTGAAGAACGTCAACGTCGCCCTGGAGCAGGTGCAGACCTCCCTCGACGGGGTGAACCTCCAGCTCGCGAAGGTCGACACGATGACCAGCCACGCGCAGAACGTCACCGCCAACGTGGCGAACCTGGCCACCGTCGTCTCGGCCGCCGCGGCGAACCCGCTGGTGAAGGTGGCGGCCTTCGGGTACGGCGTCCGCCGGGCCGCGTCGGCGCGCCGGACCGCGGAGACCGAGCGTGAGGTGCGCGACACCATCAAGCAGCAGCGTCGGGCCGCCCGGCGCGGCAACCGCTGACCCCGGGCCGGCGGCGCACAGGAGGATAGGGGACATGAGGCGACTTTTCTGGCTCGGTATCGGGCTGGCCGTGGGCGTGGTGGTGGTCCGTAAGGCGACCCGGACGGCCCAGGCGTACACCCCGGCGGGGATCGCCAGTGGGCTGTCCGAATCCGCTGGCGGTCTGGTCGAGTCGCTGCGTAGCTTCGTGGAGGACGTACGGATCGGGATGGCCGAGCGCGAGCAGGAGATCCACGAGGCGTTCGCCCGGGGTGAGGCGTTCGACGACCAGTTCGCCGAGCTGCGGGAGGACCCGCGCATCGGTGACCGAGAGATCTTTCCGGAGGAACCCCAGCGATGAAGACGGCGGAGATCAAGCGGCGGTACCTCGCCCACTTCGAGGCGAACGGGCACACCGTGGTGCCGTCCGCTCCGCTGCCCGCCATCAGCGACCCGAACCTGTTGTTCGTCAACGCCGGCATGGTGCAGTTCGTCCCGTACTTCCTGGGGCAGCAGACGCCTGCGTACCGGCGGGCGGTGAGCGTGCAGAAGTGCCTGCGCACGCCGGACATCGACGAGGTCGGCAAGACCAGCCGGCACGGCACGTTCTTCCAGATGAACGGCAACTTCTCCTTCGGTGACTACTTCAAGGCCGGGGCGATCCCGCTGGCCTGGGACCTGGTGACCAAGCCGGTCGCCGAGGGTGGTTACGGGCTGGACGGCGAGCGGGTCTGGCCGACGGTCTACCTGGACGACGACGAGGCGTTCGAGATCTGGCGGTCGGTGGGGGTGCCGGCGGAGCGGATCGTGCGCCGGGGCAAGGCGGACAACTTCTGGTCGATGGGCATTCCCGGCCCGTGCGGCCCGTGCTCGGAGCTGTTCTACGACAGGGGTCCGGAGTACGGCCGCGAGGGCGGCCCGGCGGTCGACGAGGACCGCTACATGGAGTTCTGGAACCTGGTCTTCATGCAGTACGAGCGGGGTCCGGGCAGCGGGAAGGAGGACTTCCCGATCCTGGGCGACCTGCCGGCGCAGAACATCGACACCGGCATGGGCCTGGAGCGGATGGCCTCGATCCTGCAGGGCGTGGACAACCTCTACGAGATCGACGAGGTGCGGCCGATCCTGGACCGGGCGGCGGAGCTGACCGGCAAGCGGTACGGCGCGCACTCGGGGCACGTGGCGAGCGAGTCGCACCCGGACGACGTACGGCTGCGGGTGGTCGCCGACCACGTGCGGACCGCGCTGATGCTGATCGGCGACGGGGTGACCCCGAGCAACGAGGGGCGCGGCTACGTGCTGCGCCGGATCATGCGCCGGGCGATCCGGGCGGTGCGGCTGCTGGGCTGGCAGGAGCGGGCGTTGCCGGAGCTGCTGCCGGTGGCCCGGGACTGCATGTCCCCGTCGTACCCGGAGCTGGCGGAGGAGTTCGACCGGATCTCGCAGTACGCGTACGCCGAGGAGGACGCGTTCCTGTCGACGTTGCGGGCGGGGACGACGATCCTGGACACGGCGATCGCGGAGACCCGTTCGGCGGGCAGACCGGCGTTGTCGGGGGAGAAGGCGTTCCAGCTGCACGACACGTACGGCTTCCCGATCGACCTGACCCTGGAGATCGCGGCCGAGCAGGGGCTCCAGGTCGACGCGGAGGGCTTCCGCCGGCTGATGGCCGACCAGCGCAGCCGGGCGAAGGCCGACGCGCAGGCCCGCAAGACCGGACACACCGACGTGTCGGCGTACCGGTCGGTGCGCGACGACGGCGGCGAGGTGGAGTTCACCGGCTACACCGAGTTGCAGCGGGAGTCCCGGGTCCGGGCGCTGTTGCGCGGCGGCGCGACGGTGGGCGCGGCGGTCGAGGGGGAGACGGTCGAGCTGGTGCTCGACACCACCCCGTTCTACGCCGAGGGCGGCGGTCAGCAGCCCGACCAGGGGCTGATCACGGTCGGTGCCGGCCAGGTCGAGGTCTTCGACGTGCAGCAGCCGGTGCCGGGGCTGATCGTGCACCGGGCGAAGGTGGTCCGGGGCGAGGTGCGGGCCGGCGAGACCGGTTACGCGGAGATCGACGTGACCCGCCGTCGAGCGATCTCCCGGTCGCACACGGCGACCCACCTGGTGCACCAGACGATGCGGAACTTCCTCGGCGAGTCGGCGACCCAGGCGGGTTCGTTGAACGCTCCGGGCCGGCTGCGGTTCGACTTCAACACCCCGACGGGGGTGTCGCCGAGTGTGCTGCACGACGTGGAGCAGCAGGTCAACGAGGTGCTGCTGGCGGATCTGGAGGTCAACGCCTTCATCACCACCCAGCAGGAGGCGCGGCGGATCGGCGCGATGGCGCTGTTCGGCGAGAAGTACGGCGAGCGGGTGCGGGTCGTCGAGGTCGGCGACTACGCCCGGGAGCTGTGCGGCGGCACCCACGTGGCCCGGTCGGCCCAGCTCGGGCTGGTGAAGATCCTCTCCGAGGCGTCGGTCGGTTCCGGGGTCCGCCGGATCGAGGCGCTGGTCGGGATGGACGCGTTCGGTTTCCTGGCCCGTGAGCACCTGCTGGTGTCCCGGCTGGCCGAGCTGTTCCGGGTGCCCGGCGAGCAGGTCGCCGACCGGGTGGAGCAGACCGTCACCCAGTTGCGGGACGCCGAGAAGGAGCTGGAGAAGCTCCGCGCCCAGCTGGTGCTGGGCGGGGCGGCGGCGCTGGCCGGGCAGGCGAAGGACGTCCGGGGGGTGGCGTACGTCGGCACCGAGGCGCCGGAGGGCGCGGCCGGCAACGACGTGCGGACCCTGGCCCAGGAGATCCGCGGCAAGATCGACCCGGCGCGGCCGGCCGTGGTGGCGGTGGCGGCCCGGTCGAACGGCAAGGCATCCCTGGTGGTGGCCGTGAACGCGGCGGCCCGTGGGCGTGGCCTGGCGGCGAACGACCTGGTCAAGGCGGCTTTCTCCGGGCGTGGCGGGGGCAGTCAGGACGTGGCGCAGGGCGGTGGCCTGCCCGCCGCGCAGGCGCCGAACCTGCTGCTCACGGTCGAGAAGGCGATCGCCGACGCGTGACCGTTCAGCACCCGAGCCAGGGCGGACCCGAGCTGGTCCGCCCTGGCTCGTCAGCGGGGAGGGTGACCATCCGTGAGTGAGTCGTCCCGTGGGGTCCGGTTGGGCGTCGACGTGGGGCAGGTCCGGGTGGGGGTGGCCCGGTCCGATCCGCACGGCATCCTGGCCACTCCGCTGGTCACCCTGGCCCGGGACGTGACCACCGGCGCGGACGCGGTGCCCACCGATCTCGCCCAGCTCGCGCAGCTGGTCGTCGAGCACGAGGCCGTCGAGGTCGTCGTCGGTCTGCCGGTCAACCTGGCCGGTCGGCACGGCCCGGCGGCCCAGCACGTGTCGGCGTACGCGGGTCGGCTGGCGGAGGTGATCGCCCCGGTTCCGGTGACCCTCACCGACGAGAGGATGTCAACTGTCGTCGCGTCTCGTAGGCTTGCCGAGCGTGGCGTCCGGGGAAAACGCCAACGTGCGGTGGTGGATCAGGCCGCCGCGGTCGAGATCCTGCAGAGCTGGCTGGAAGCGCAGCGGAGGCGGACGGAATGATCGACGATCTGGACCTCGGGTTCGACGAGCAGGAGAGGGGGGAGAAGGGCCGGCACCGGCGCGGCTTCGTCAACCGACGCAACGGCAAGTCGGGCGGCGGCAAGTCGGGTGGCGGGCTCGGGAAGACCATCTTCGCCCTGTTCATGGCTCTGGTGCTGCTGGGTGGCATCGGCGGCGGGGCCTTCTACGGCTTCGACCGGATCCGTAACCACTTCGTCACCCCGGACTTCGACGGGCCGGGCACCGGTGAGGCGCTTGTCGACGTCAAGCAGGGCGACACCGCCACCGACATCGGCAACTCCCTCTACGACGCGGGTGTGGTCAAGAGCACCAAGGCCTTCGTCGAGGCGGCCGACGACAACGCGCTCAGCAAGAACATCCAGGTCGGCCGGTACAAGGTCAGGAAGGAGATGCGCGCCACCGACGCGCTGGCCCTGTTGCTGGACCCGAAGAGCCGGGTGGTCAACGGGGTCACCATCCCCGAGGGCATGATCACGTTGGCCATCTACGACCTGCTGGCCAAGGAGACCAAGATCCCGGTCGCCGAGTTCAAGGCCGCCGCGAAGGACCCGGTCAAGCTGGGGGTCCCGGAGTTCTGGTTCAACCGCAAGGACGGCAAGAAGGGGCCGCGCAGCCTGGAGGGCTTCCTCTACCCGGCCACCTACGAGTTGCCGCCGAAGGCGACCGCCGCACAGATCCTGTCGCTGATGGTGGACAAGTTCCTTGAGGTGACCGGGGAGATGAAGTTCGTCGAGACGGTCGAGGCCGACCGGGGCATCTCGCCGTACGAGGCGTTGATCACGGCGTCGATCGCGCAGGCCGAGTCGGTCAATCACGTGGACATGCCGAAGGTGGCCCGGGTGATCTACAACCGGGTCTACACCGACCGTTACCACTGCAAGTGCCTGGAGATCGACAGCGCGATCAACTACTGGCTGCGGTTGCAGGGCAAGGACCCGAAGGATTCCGACGTCCTCAAGCAGTCCGAGCTGAACGACCCGAGGAACCCGTACCGGACGCACGGCGCGGACGGGCTGACCATCACCCCGATCAGCAACCCCGGCGAGGACGCCCTCAAGGGGGCGATGAGCCCGCCCAACGGCACCTGGGTCTACTTTATGACCGTCGACAAGAAGGGCACCATGGGCTACGGCACCACCGACGCCGAGTACCGGGGTCTCATCCGCAAGATGTGCACCAACGGTGTGCTGAGCGGAGAGAACTGCAGGTGAGGGCGGCGGTGCTCGGCCAGCCGATCGCGCACTCCCTCTCCCCGGTGATCCACAACGCGGGTTACGCCGCCGCCGGGCTCGACGGCTGGTCGTACACCCGGATCGAGTGCGGGGCGCAGGAGCTGCCGGCGCTCGTCGCCGGTCTGGGCCCGGAGTGGGCCGGGCTGTCGGTGACCATGCCGGGCAAGGAGGCGGCGCTCGCGGTGGCCGACGAGACGTCGCCGGTCGCTGCCGCCGTCGGCGCGGCCAACACGTTGGTCCGTCGGCCCGACGGCTCGTGGTACGCCGACAACACCGACGTCACCGGCATGGTGGACGTGCTGTCCGCGGCCGGGGTGCGCCCCGGTGCCGCGGTGACGGTGCTCGGTGCCGGGGGCACCGCCCGGGCCGCCCTGGCCGCCGCCGCCCGGCTCGGGGCGACCACGGTGACGGTGGTGGCCCGGCGGGCGGAGGCGGTGGCGCAGCTGCGGCAGGTGGCGTCGGCGGTCGGGGTGGACCTGGTCCCGGCTGCGTGGTCCGACGCCGCCGCGCACACCCGGGCCGACCTGGTCGTCTCCACCGTGCCCAAGGGGGTGGCCGACCCGGTCGCGGCCGGGGTCGACTGGGGACCGTCCACGGTGCTCTTCGACGCGTTGTACGACCCGTGGCCGACCCCGTTGGCGGCCTCTGCGCTGGCCGCCGGTCGGCTGGTGGTCTCCGGGCTGGATCTGCTGCTGGCCCAGGCCGTCGGACAGTTCACCCAGTTCACCGGGGTGCCGGCACCGGTCGACGCGATGCGGGCGGCGCTGGCCGCGGCCCGCCGCTGACCCACCGGCACCGCATCGCCGACTTTCCGGTCAATCAGGCGTAACCTCGCCGAAGCATGCATTCGTCTGCTCGCCCGCCGAAAAGCAACCCCTGCTCCCTTATTCTTTGGTTAAGTCGTGTCGGCAGTTCGGTTTCCGACCTGCCACATCCAGTCGTGGTGGATACGCTGCTGCCGGTAATCGTCGCCCACCGGGGGAGTGTTCCTTGAGCCGGCACGGAATCCACCGCGCACTTCCGGCCATCAGCGGTCGACGCAAGGCGGTCGTCCTCAGTGTCCTGAGTGTCACCGCGGTCGGCGGCGTCATGGCCACGATGATGCCGCTGATCGCCGCCGAGGTGCCGCCGATCACGCTCGCCGCCGTCGCTGACACCACGGTCACCCAGGTCCCGCAGGACGGCGACAACGGGGTCAAGACCACCCTGGCCAGTTGCCCGCAGCTCTGCGACGGCAACCGCAGCGGCCGGCGCGACGCGGTGCTGGAGTTCGAGGTGCGGGGCCTGCCCGCCGACGCGGTCGACGTCAGGGCCTCCCTGCGGGTGTACGCCTGGCAGCAGTTCTCCTCCCGGGTGCGGGCCCACACCGCCCAGGGCACCGCCGCCGGCGCGGGCGC
This sequence comes from Micromonospora cynarisoli, assembly GCF_030518815.1. Lineage (NCBI taxonomy): Bacteria > Bacillati > Actinomycetota > Actinomycetes > Micromonosporales > Micromonosporaceae > Micromonospora > Micromonospora cynarisoli. Next base: position 7,190,944 of record NZ_CP130426.1, read on the forward strand.
ATGGGCCCAGCGGCCCGCCCTCGGCCCGGTGCTGGCGGCCGTCGACCGGGTCGCCCAGGGCTACAACGAGTGGGACGTCTCCGCCGCCGTCACCGGCAACGGGCCGGTCACCCTCGCGTTGACCCAGGAGAACTGGAACACCCGGATCTACTGGGCGTCCCGGGAGAACGCCAAGGCCGCCATCCGGCCGAGCCTGGTGCTGACCTACCAGCGTGGCGACCGGTCACCGACCCGCCCGCCGGCCACCACGGCGGCACCGACCACCGCCGCCCCGACACCGTCGCCGACCCGTACGTCGCCGTCGCCGACGCCGAGCCGGACGGTCAGCCCACCCGCGCCGACCACGGCCGCCCCGCGCCCGACGCCGACCGTGCGCCCCGGCACCGACGTGCCCGGCTGGCGGCTGGTCTGGTCCGACGAGTTCACCGGGCCGACGGTCGACCTCAGGCGGTGGAACCTGCGCGACAACGAGGGCCGCGACATCGACAAGGGCTGCAACGTCGACGACCCGGACAACACCTTCATCAGCGACGGGGTGTTGACCCTGCGGGTCCAGCGGGAGACCGCGGTGTGCAGCTCGCAGACCCGGCAGTACACCCAGAGCTACCTGGACACCATCGGCAAGGCGTCGTTCACGTACGGCCGGTTCGAGATGCGGGCGAAGTCGCCCAACGGGCCGACCGACTCCAAGGGGCTCTGGCCGGCGTTCTGGCTGCGTCCCGACGACGGCGGCAAGGGCGAGATCGACGTGGTGGAGCTGCCCGGCGGGGCGTCCCTGCACGGGGCCGCCACCCAGGCGATCTTCTACGACTACACGCCGGTCAAGCAGGACCAGCGGTGGGACTTCCCGACCGGCTACCCGGGTGACGGCTTCCACACGTACACCACCGAGTGGGAGCCGGGGGTGATCCGCTGGTACATCGACGGCCGGCAGGTTTGGCAGCGGGACCGCAGCACCACCCCGTGGTTCGACGAGGCGTTCAACAAGCCGTTCAACCTGCGGTTGAACTTCCAGGTCGGCGGCTGGCTGGGTGACCCCGACGCGGCCACCCGCTTCCCTGCCGACTTCCGGGTCGACTACGTCCGCGTCTGGCAACGCTGAGCCGCCCGGCACGTCGTACGCCGCCCGGCGGGCCCCGGCCCGCCGGGCGGCGGCTTGTCCGCTGCCCCTATCGTGTCCGGGGCGTGCGGCGGTCGGGCGGGACAGGTGGAGGGCATGACGGTGGCGACGGACCCACGGACCCGGCAGGACGGCCTGGGCTGGGTGACCCGGGCCATCTTCGCCGACCCACGGATCTGGCTCGGCATGCCACCCGACCCGGTGCCCGCCACCCACCGCCCGGTCGCCCGGTACGCCGTGGTGCCCTCGGCGGAACGGGCCCGGTTCCTGCTTCCGCTCGCCTCCCGCCGGGTGGGCGCGGCGTCGACGCTGGCGTACAACGCGCTGCGCCCGCCCCGGGTGCGGGCCAACCGGTTGGCCGTCGGCGTGCTGGCCGGGCTCGGGGTGACCGGGCTGGCCCGGATGCCGGTGCTGACCGTGGCGCTGCCCACCGACGCCGACCCGGCCGAACTGCTGCTCGCCGCGCACCTGGGCCGGCTGGCGGGCCGGCCGCTGCACGCCGCGATAGGCATCCGGCCACCCGACCCGCACCACAAGCCGACCCTGCAACTCTTCGACGACCGGGGCGTCGCGCGGGCGTACGCGAAGATCGGGTGGAACGACGCCACCCGGGCGATGGTGCGCGCGGAGGCCGCCGCGCTGCGGGAGTTGCCCCGCGACGGCGGCGACTTCCCGGACGTGCCCCGGCTGCTGCGCGAGGTGCAGTGGGGTGACCTGGCGGTGACCCTGGTCGAGCCGATGCCGGCCCGGGTGCGCCGTCCCCGCCGTCCGCTGCGCCCCGAGGTGGCCGCGATGCTGGCGGTGGCCCGGCGCGGTGGCCCGCCGTCGACACCCCGGCCGCTGAGCGGTTCGGCGTTCCTGGCCGACCTGACCGCGCGGGCCGCTGCCGCCGGTGGTCCGGTGGTCGCGGCGGTGGCCGCCCTGGCCGCCCGCGACGGCGACCGGCCGGTGGAGTTCGGCCACTGGCACGGCGACTGGGTGCCGTGGAACCTCGGCCGGCACCGGGGGCGGCTGGTCGTCTGGGACTGGGAGAACAGCGGCACCGACCGGCCGCTCGGCTTCGATCTCGCCCACCAGGGGTTCCAGAGCGCCCTGTCGCTGCACGGCCGGGACGTGGCGGGGGCGAGCGGGGAGATGACCGGGATGCTGGACCGGCACGGTGCGGCGTTCGGCCTGGACCCGGCGGGGCGTCGGTTCGTCGCCGACGCGTATCTCGTCGAGCTGTGGTTGCGGACGGCGGAACTGGCCGCCGGCGGGGGTGGCTGGAGTGCGACGTTGCACCCCGCGCTGCTGCACACGCTCGCCGACCGGCTGGGCACACCCCGCCCCTGACCGGCGGATTCCCGTGGGCTGGGACAACTGTCGGGGTCCCGACCAGAAAAACGGCGAAAAGCCCACACTGCCCTCACCTTCGCTACCGAAGCCGGCTCACGTTCCACTAGGGTGGCCCCACTCGACGACCACCGGCCGGTGACGGCGTGGTCGGTCCGGCCCGGGACGACGCGGGGACCGCGTCCGGGAGCACAGGGTCCGGTCGACGGCCGGCACAATCAGGGAGCACGATGGGATCGTCACGTGTCATTCAGCCCGGGGTGGACCACGCCCCGGTCACCGGCCGTGCGGGCGACGGTGACCACCGGTGACCATCGTCTACGTGCTGGCCGTCCTGGCGGTGCTGGTTCCCCTGCTGGTCGTCCCGGTGCTGGCGTCGCGCTGGATGTCGGCAGTCGCCACCGGCGCGACGGCCGAACGGTTCCGGATCGCCCTGGCCGGACTGACCGTCGCCTTCGGCCGGGTCGGCGCGGCCGTGGTGGTGCTGCTGGCCGGCGCGGCGGCGGTCGTCGCCGTCTGCTGGCCGCTCGGTGAGGCGATCTCCCGGCTCGAACCCCACGTCGACCACCCGGTCTTCGACTACGTGCACGCCCGCCGGGTCGGCTTCTGGGAAGACGTCAACCTGTTCATCTCCCCGATCGGCGACCGCTACCCGCTCAAGTGGGTGACCGTGGTGGCCGCGATCGGCTTCGCCCTCGCCTGGCGTCGCCGCCGCTGGTGGATACCGCTGGTGGCGATGCCGTTGCAGTTCGTCGTCGAGCAGTACACCCAGACGATCCTCGCGAAGGTCGTCGACCGGGGCCACCCGCCGACCGACCTGGGCACCTACCCCTCCGGCGGCTGCGGCCGGGTGCTGATGACCTTCGGCACCGTCCTGGTGCTGGCCGCGCTGACCTGGCGGCTGCCGCGCCGGGTGCTGATCGGCCTGGTCACCGCCCTGGCCGTGCTGGTCTCGGTGGAGGGCTACACCCGCATCTACGCCGAGAAGCACTGGCTCACCGACGTGTTCGGCGGGTGGTTCTTCGGCACCCTGCTGACCGGCGTGATGGTGCTCGCCGTGCTGGTCGCCGACGGTCGGGTCCGCCGGCCCGCGGCCCCGGCACCGACCACCACCACCGACGACGACCGGCTGTTGACCGGCACCTGACCCGTACCCCGTCCGGTGGGCGCGACCCGTCCCGCGCCGTCCGGACCCGGCCCCCACCACTCCTCGCACAGAAGTTGGGCCACCGACGTGACCACCCTCCTCGTCGCCTCCACCGGTGGGCACCTAGCCGAGCTGCACGACCTGCTGCCCCGGCTCGGGGTGCAGCACGACTGCGTCTGGGCGACGTTCGACTCCCCGCAGAGCCGGTCGCTGCTCGACGGCCACGAGGTCATCCACGTGCCACCGGCGAGCACCCGCGACCCGGTGGGCGCGCTGCGCGACCTGTTGGCCGCCCGTCGGGTGCTCTGCGGCGGGCGGTTCCGCCGGGTGATCAGCACCGGTGCCAGCGTCGCCATGTCGTTCTTCCTGCCCGCCGCCCGGCACGGCCTGGACTGCCACTACATCGAGAGCGCCACCCGCACCGTCGGCCCGTCGCTGACCGGCCGACTGGTCGCCCGGGTGCCCCGGACCCGGCTCTACACGCAGTACCCGGGCTGGGCGAACGGCAGGTGGCGCTACGGGGGCTCCATCTTCGACGGCTACGCGCCCGCGCCCGCCGCCCCGCGCCCGGTCTCCAAGATCGTGGTGACCCTCGGCACCCAGGACCGTTTCGGCTTCCCGCGCCTGCTGCAACGCCTGGTCGACGTGGTGCCCGCCGAGGCGGAGGTTCTCTGGCAGGTCGGCGCGACCCGGATCCCCCGGATGCCGGCCGGGGCCCGCCGGCAGGTGCCGTACGCCGAGATGCAGCAGGCCATGCGGGAGGCCGACGTGATCGTCACCCACGCCGGGGTGGGGTCGGCACTGGCCGCGATGCGCGCCGGCCACCGCGCCGTCTACGTGCCCCGGCGGGCCCGGCACCGCGAACACGTCGACGACCACCAGGTCGAGATGGCCCGGGAACTCGACAGGCGCGGCCTGGTGCTGGCCCGGGAGGCCGACGCCGTCAGCACCGAGGACCTGACCCGGGCGGCCGCCTGGACGGTGACCGCCACCGGCACGGTTCCGGCGTTCCGGTGGGCGGAGGCGGCATGAGGTCGACCGGGGACGGCGGCCCGGTGACGGGCTCCGCCGGTCGATGCGCGATTCTCGTCCTGCGTGGGTCGTCCGGACGCGACCCGTACGGCAGGACAGGGCCGAGCCGGTGGCCGACCGGACCGGTCGGTTGATGGTGGGAAATGTCCGGGCAGAGCAAGCTACGCACGATCTCACTTCATTTTTGGGGGCGCCAGTGCTTCACAGAACGTCTCGACCGGTGTGGCGACGGTGGTTCGCCGCGCTCGCCGCACCGGTGCTCGCGGTCGGCCTGCTGGCCGCGCCCGCCCACGCGGCGGACCTCACCCCGGTGACCAGCACGCTCACCTCGGCCAACCCGGCGGACAACATTCCGCACGCGCAGGACGGCGACACCAAGGCGTTCGCCGAGATCGGCAACACGGTCTACGTGGGCGGTTCCTTCACCTCGGTCAAGGCCGCCGGGGACTCCAGCTGGACCTCCCGCAACTACCTGTTCGCCTACGACCGGACCAGCGGCGCGCTCAAGGCCGACTTCAGCCCGACCCTCGACGGCGCGGTGCACGCCCTCGCCGCCAGCCCCGACGGCAAGCTGATCGTCGGTGGCGCGTTCAAGAACGTCAACGGGGTCAGCCGCAAGAACCTCGTCCAGCTCGACCCGGCGACCGGCGCGACGATCGGCAGCTGGGTCGGCCGCAGCGACGGCGGCCTGGTCCGCCGCACCGTCGTGGTCGGCAACAAGCTCTACATCGCCGGCGCGTTCCACTGGGTCAACGGCACCGAGCACTCGCTGCTGGCCCGGCTCGACGCGACGACCGGCGCGATCGACCCGAGCTTCCAGATCGACGCCAGCGTCGCCCGCGCCAGCAGCGAGCTGGTCTGGGGCCTGGCCGTCTCCCCGGACGGCAAGACCCTGGTCGCGGTGGGCAACTTCACCGAGGTCAACGGCCAGCCCCGCAACCAGGTGGTGGTCGTCGACCTGGACGGCACCCCGACTGTCGCCAACTGGAGCACCCAGCGCTACGTGGCGCCCTGCTACAGCGGCTCGTTCCCGTTCTACGCCCGCGACGTCGACTTCTCCGACGACGGCAAGTACTTCGTCATCGGTGCCGACGGCGGCCGGGGCGACGGGGCGTACTGCGACGCCATCGCCCGGTTCGAGACCGCCGACCGGGGTACGGCCCTGGACGCCACCTGGGTCAACTACACCGGTGCCGACTCGGTGACCTCGATCGAGGTCACCGACAACGTGGTGTACGTCGCGGGCCACTTCCGCTGGCTGAACAATGCCAACGGCAACGACTCGGCCGGCTCCGGCGCGATCAACCGGTTCGGGCTCGGCGCGCTGGACCCGATCAACGGGATGCCGCTGGTCTGGAACCCGACCCGTTCGGGCGCGCCGGCCGGCACCACCACCTGGGGTCCGATCGTGTGGGAGCTGTGGCGGGGCAGCACCGGCCTCTACGCCGGCTTCGACTCCGACGGCCTCGGCAACGAGTACCACGGGCGGCTGGGCCTGTTCCCGCTCGCCGGTGGCCGTACCGTCGCGGCGACCAACGCGCCGACGGCGTCGTCGGGCTACCTGTACGTCGGGACCGGCAACGGGCAGACCGCCAAGGTGTCGTTCAACGGCACCACCCTGGGCACGCCGGTGAGCAGCGCGCAGGCGAACCTCACCGCGGCCGGCGCGTCCTTCTCGGTCGGCAACAAGCTCTACTGGTCGAAGACCGACGCGACCGCCCCCGGCGGCAGCTACCTGGGTGTGTCGATGTTCACCGGCGGCACGGTGGGCGCACCCTGGGTGAGCAGCGGCTACAACGACTGGTTCAACCCCGCCACGATGGCCGGCGCGTTCTACCTCGACGGCCGGATGTACTACACCAAGGCCGGTACCAACAAGCTGTTCTACAGGTACCTGGAGCCCGACGGCTACATCGTCGGCTGCACCGAGTTCACCCTGCCCAGCGTGGGTCTGAACTGGGGCAACGTGCGGGGCATGGCCTGGGTCAACGGCAAGATCGTCTACGGCAACACCAACGGCTCCCTGCAGGCCGTGCCGTTCGACGAGACCGCCGTCGACGGCGCCGCCTCGGTCGAGATCGCCCCGGCCGGCGGCAGCGTGAACTGGTCGAGCAAGACGCTGTTCTTCGCCACCTCCTGAGCCACACCCGCCGCGGGCGGTCCGCCGGTGTCCCCGGGACACCGACGGACCGCCCGCGGCGCAGGGGACCGGTCGGCTGTCGACCACAGATGAACGGTCGGCGACAATGGGACCACCAGCGGCTCGCACCGGGGCCGTCGTCGGCCCGAGCCGACCCGCCCACCCCGCATCGCAAGAGGACCTGACTGATGGACGTGACCGACGTCACTCCCGCCCGGCAGCGCCCGGTCGGCCTGGCCGAGTTGGCCCGCATTCCGCTGCGGCGGTGGCGCACGGTGCTCGCCGTCACCGGGCTGGTGCTGTTACTGGTGGCCGCCTACCTGCTGGTCTTCCCGGCCACCTACACCGCCACCACGGCCGTGGTGGTCCGCCCGGTGGTCACCGACCCGTTCTCGGTGCCCTCCGGCGGCGCCGACCGGGCGGTCAACATGACCGCCGAGAGCGGGATCGCCACCAGCAACGACGTCATCGACAAGGTCGCCTCGATCACCGGCCGGGACACCACCGACGTGGCCGACGCGCTCACCGTGGAGACGCCTGTCGGTGGGCAGGTGATGCGGTTCAGCTACGCCGGACACAGCGAGGCCGAGGCGGTCGACGGCGCGAACGGCGCCGCCGAGTCGTACCTCGAACTGCGTAAGGGCATGTACGAGAACCAGCGCGCGGCGGTGCTCAAGTCGTACGACGAGACCATCGCCCTGGTCACCAGCCAGCGCACCACCACCCAGCGGTCGTTGCCGGCGAACCAGGGCTCGTCCAGCCCGTCGCCGCGGACCAGTGCCCTGCTCGACCAGTTGCGGGCGCTCAACGACCAGCTCGCCACCCTCGCCGAGCAGCGCTCCAAGATCGCCTCGGCGGATCTGAGCCCCGGTTCGGTCACCAGCGCCGCCCGCGCGCCCGTCCCGTCCAGCCGGGACGCCGCCCCGCTGATCCTGGTCGCCGGGCTCCTCGGCGGCCTGCTCGTCGGCGGGCTGGTCGCCTTCGTCCGGGAATCCATGGACCGCCGGGTCCGCACCGCCGGTGAAGCCTCCGCGCTGGTCGGCGCACCGCTGCTGGGCACCGTCGGGCGGGACCGCTCGGGTCGGCTCTCCGACACCGACCTGCGCTACCTGGTGCTGGCCCTGGGCCGCTGGGTGGACGGGCCGAGGCCGCTGCCCCTGGTGCTGCTCTCCAGCGCCGCCGACGAACAGCGGGAACAGGTCACCGCCGGGGTCGCCGCCGCACTGGCCCAGGCCGGGCACGAGGTGCGCCTGGGTGTCGCGCCGGAGAGCCAGGACCGCATCCGGGCCCTGCTCACCGACGCCCAGCGCCGGCACCCGGCCGTCGAGCCGACCCGGCCCCGGGTACCCCGCCCCCGGCCGATGCCCAGCAGTGTCCCGGCCCCTGCCGCCCCCACCCCGGTCACCGGCGGCAACCCGGAGGACACCATGATCATTCAGCCGGTCCGCAAGCCCCGGCCGTTCCCCACCGACGACCCGAAGAACGGTGGCGTCTACCGCTCCGCCACCACCTCCGCGGACAAGACCGAGATCATCCCCAGGGTGCTGCCCAAGGAGGCCCCCGCCACCGACGGCGAGCAGGTCCGCATCGGTGCCGGCGCGGTGCGCCTGGTCCCGCTGGAGGCCCCGGTGGCCGCCGGCGTCACAGTGATCGACGCCCCGCCCGCCCTGCACGACGAACGGGGTGTCCGGGCCGCCCGGGAGGGCCGGGCCGTGCTGGTCGCCGCCCGCGACAAGACCCGTACCGGCCGGCTGGGCCAACTGGTGGAACGGCTGCGCTCGGTGGGCGTCGAACCGGTCGGGTTCGTGGTGACGGGAGAGAAACGTGACTGAGTCGACGAGCACCGGGCACCCGCCGGTGACCGTGGTGATCGCCACCCGCGACCGGCCCGGACTGCTGGAGCGGGCCGTGGGCGCGGTGCTCGACCAGGACTACCCCGGGCCGGTGGAGTGCGTCGTCGTCTACGACCACACCGACCTGCGGGAACTGGACGTCGACGTGCCGGCCGGGCGCACCCTGCGGTACGTCCACAACACCCACCGGCGGGGGCTACCCGGCGGCCGGAACACCGGCTTCGACACCGCCGCCGCCGACCTGATCGCCTTCTGCGACGACGACGACCACTGGCTGCCGGCGAAGCTGCGCCGCCAGGTGGAACTGCTGGCGCAGCGGCCCGACGCCGCCGCCGCGAGCTGCGGCATCCGGCTGGAGGGGCCGGGCATCGCCAAGGAACGACAGCTCGACCGGACCGAGGTCGGCCTGCCCGACTTCGTCGAGGACCGGATCATGGAGGTGCACTCCAGCACCATCCTCATCCGCCGCTCCACCTGGGAGGCCATCGGCCCGGTCGACGAGGAACTGCCAGGCGGGTACGGCGAGGACTACGAGTGGCTGCTGCGGATCGCCGGACACGGCCCGGTGGTGATCGTGCCCGAGGTGCTCGTGGTGGTCGACTGGCACGGCGGCTCGTTCTTCTTCGGCCGCTGGGCGACCATCGTCGAGGCCACCCGCTACCTGCTCGACAAGCACCCCGAACTGGCCGGGAGCCGTACCGGCCTGGCCCGCCTGCACGGGCAGATCGCGTTCGCGCTCGCCTCCGGCCGGCGGCGCGGCGAGGCGGTGCGGGAACTCGGCCGGGTGATCCGGCTCAACCCCCGGGAGAAGCGGGTGCTGGTGACCGTCCCGGTGGTGCTCGGGCTGCTGTCGGGGGAGCGGGTGCTCCAGCTCGCCCAGCGCCGGGGCCGGGGTGTCTGACCGGCGGATGCCCGGATCGCCCGCCGGGCCGCCGCCGCTGCCCACCTGGCCACTGCTGGCCATGTTCGGGCTGGTCCCGCTCTGGTGGGTGCTCGGCGGCTTCTACCTCGGCTGGTCGGTGTTCGGGGTGGTGCTGCTGGGCCTGCTGGTCACCCGGGGCCGGGTGGCGCTGCCCGCCGGCACCGCCTGCTGGCTGGTGCTGCTCGCCCTGGTGCTGCTCAGCTTCACCCGGCTCGACCGGGCCACCGCCTACCTGACCTCCGGGCTGCGCTTCGGCTTCATGCTGACCGCCCTGATCGTCTGCGTCTACGTCTACAACCTGGTCCGCGACGGCGTCCCCTGGGAGCAGGTGCTCCGCCCCCTCGGCTGGTACTGGCTGGGCGTGGTCGCCCTGGGCTGGCTGGCCGTGCTGGCACCCCGGTTCCAGCTCACCACCCCGGTGGAGATGCTGCTGCCGGGCAGCATGTCGGGGGAACGGTTCATCCAGGCGTTGACCCACGTGCGGGCCAACGAGTTCAACCCGGTCTCCCGGGCCCCGATCTACCGGACCGCCGCGCCCTACCCGTACACCAACAACTGGGGTACGGCGTACGCGCTGCTGGTGCCGTGCGTGCTGGCATACCTGACCTCGGTACGTACCGGCAAGTTCCGGGTGGTGCTGCTGGTGTCGTTGCCGCTGTCGATGGTGCCGGCGTTCATGACCCTCAACCGGGGCATGTTCCTCGGCCTCGGAGCCGGGCTGACCTACCTGGGCCTGCGGGCGCTGGTACGGGGCAACGCCAAGCTGATCGCCTCGATCGGTGGGCTGGTGCTGCTGGTCTGGGTGGTCAGCCTGGTGGTGCCGGTGCAGGAGCTGATCGACAATCGGGTCAGCAGCACCGACACCAACGTCGACCGGATGGACCTCTACGTCCGTACCCTCCAGGCCGTCGAACGCTCGCCCCTGCTCGGCTACGGCGCACCGAACAGCGTCGACACCACGCTCGCCGAGGAACCGCTGGGCACCCAGGGGATGGTCTGGCAGGTGCTCTACAGCCACGGCATCCCGGCCCTGGTCGCCTTCCTGGCCTGGCTGGCGCTGATCGCCAAGCGGCTGGCCGGCGCGGTCTCCCCGGCCGGGCAGTGGCTGAGCACCATCCCGGTGATCGCCCTGGTGGTGATCCCGGTGTACGCCTACATCGACCCGAACATGTCGGTCATCTTCTTCGCGGTCGGGGCCGGGCTGGCGGCGGTCAGCGGGCCGGTGAACCGTGCGGTGACCCTCGCGCCGGGGGTCGTCGACGCCCGCGCGGCACGCCCCGCGACGGCCGGCTCCGGCGTACCGCCCTCGGCGACCGGCACCGTGGCGTCCGGCAGCACGGCGTCCGGTGCCACGGCCCCGGCCACCGGAACGGCCGCCGTGCCGGCCCGGGCGTCGGCCACCGTCCCGTCCCCGCCACCCCGTGCCGCCGCCCCCGTGCCGCCCCGACCCACCGCCGCCGTGCCACCCTCCGTCCCGCCCGCGCCGGTACCCCCGGTCCCACCCCGTGTCCCGGCTGCACCTGTGCCGGCGTCCCCGGTCCCACCCCGCGTCCCGGCTCCGTCCGCGACGGCGTCCCCGACCCCGCCTGCACCCCCGGCCCCGCCTGCGACGGCATCCACGCCCTCACCCCGAACCCCGGCTCCGTCCGCGACGGCGTCCCCGGGCGTGTCCCGGCCACCGGCCCCGTCGGTTCCGTCCTGGCCCCCGGCTCAGGCCCCGGCCCGCCCCTGCTCACCTGCCCCGGCGCCGGCTCCGACCGCGCCTGCGGTCGCGGCCCCGACTCCGACCCCGGCCCCGACTCCGGCTCCCGCCCGGCCCCCGGCGGCGACACCTGTCAGCGGTTCCCGGCCGGCCGGTGGGGTGTGGCCGCCGACGGTGGTGCAACCCGCACGCGTCGGCGGCGACACCCCACCCACCAGCCCGACCGACGACCGGCCCCGCGCCGGGGACCAGAGCGGCACCGGGGACCAGACCCGCGCCGGTGACGGCAGGGAGCAGACATGAGACGACCGGGAACCGGAACCACTCCGGCGGTGCCCCGGCAGCTCGACCGCCGCGCCGCCGATCCGGGGCCGCCCCCGGCGACCGGCCCGGCGGTCACCGACGCGGCGGGCGGCTCCGGCGAGGTACGCCGCAGTGCCCGCAACGGTGCGGTCGGATTGGTCGGCGCGGCGGTCAACGGCGCGTTGGGTTTCCTGCTCACCGTGGTCATCGTGCGCGGCTTCGGCACCGACGGCTCCGGTGCGCTGTTCACCGCCATCGGCGTGGTCTCCATCCTGGCCGCGGTCTGCTGCGCCGGTGCGGACACCGCCCTCGTCTGGGCCCTGCCCCGACGCCGGGTGGGTGCCGACGGCGACGCCGCCCGGCTGCTGCCGGTCGCGTTGCTGCCGGTGCTCCTGCTCACCGGGGTCGTGGCGACGGTGGGCGCGCTCACCGCCGACCTGCTCGCCCCGGTCTTCTTCGCCCGGTCGGACGGGCCGATGCTGCTGCGCCTGGCGTTCCTCGCCCTGCCGGTCACGGTGGCGATGACCGTGCTGCTCGCCGCCGTCCGGGCGGTCCGGCCGGTGACCGCCGTGGTCGGCATCCAGTACGTGCTGGTGCCGCTGGCCCGGCCCGCCCTGCTGCTGGCGACGGTCGCCACCGGTGCCGGGGTGGTCGTCGGCTTCGGCGGTTGGCTGCTGCCGGTGGCGTTGGCCGTGGTCGCCGCCGCCGTCCTGTTGCTGCGCCCCCTCGGCCTGCTCGCCGGGGCACGGCTACGGCCGGACGGCGCGGACTGGCGTACCCTCTGGGGTTTCGCGTTGCCCCGGGCGGTATCGGCGGCCATCGACGCGAGCAGTATGTGGGTCGGGGTGCTGCTCACCTCGGCGCTGGCCGGCGCGGACGAGTCAGGCGTCTTCGGCGCGGTCGGCCGGTACGCCCTGGCCGGACTGCTGATCATGCAGGGGTTGCGGGTGGCCGTCGCACCCCAGTTGTCCCGGCTGCTCGGGCAGGGGCGCACCGCCGACGCGGCGTTGGTCTACCGGCGGGTCACCGTCGTGATCATCCTGCTGTCCTGGCCGGCGTACCTGCTGCTGGCGGTGTTCGCGCCCGGGTTCCTCAGCCTCTTCGGCGACGGGTTCACCGTCGGGGCCGCCCCGCTGGCGGTTCTCGCCGGGGCGATGCTCGTCAACTCGGGGGTGGGCATCGTGCAGACGATGCTGCTGATGAGCGGCAACAGTGCCAGGCACCTCCAGGCGACCCTGATCGGGCTGGCGCTCACCGTCGGGCTGGGCTTCCTGCTCATCCCCGAGCACGGGGCGCTCGGCGCGGCGTACGCCTGGACGGCCGGCGTGGTCGCCGAGAACGTGCTGGCTGCCGTGGCCGCCCGGGTGGCGATCGGTGAGCCGCTGCTCACCCGCTCGGTGGGCTGGGCGGCGGTCGGGGCCGGCGGCGGCGCGGCCGTGGTGGCGGTGCTCAGCGCGCTGGTCGCCGGTCGGGGCGTGGCCGGTCTGGCGCTGGCCCTGGTGGTGCTGGCGGTCGTCGCCGCCGGGCTGCTGCTGGACCGGCGGGTCCGGCGTACGGTCCGGGCCGCCGTGACGATGCTCAGGCCGAGACCGGCGTGACGAGAGGGAGACGATGACGATCCGCGACCGCCTCAAGGGTGTGGTCCCGCACCAGGTCACCCACCAGGTGCGCAGCTCACTGGTCAGGTACGGCGAACGCACCAGCGAGCGCCGGCCGCTGCCGGACTTCCTGATCACCGGCACCAAGCGGGGCGGCACCACCTCGCTGTGGCGTTACCTGCTGGCGCACCCCCTGGTGCCCCGGCTCTTTCCGGCCTGGAACACCAAGACCTCGCACTACTTCGAGGAGAACTGGGGCCGGGGCGAGGCGTGGTACCGGTCGCACTTCCCGACGGTGCGGCACCGGCAGGCCCTGGAGCGTCGGCACGGCGGGCCGGTCCGCGTCGGCGAGGCCGCGCCGCTGTACATGTTCCACCCGCTCGTCGCTCAGCGGGTCGCCGAGCTGATGCCCGACGTCCGGTTGATCTTCCTGCTCCGGGACCCGGTAGAGCGGGCGTACTCGCACTGGAAGGAGCGGCGTACCGAGGGCAAGGAGCCGCTGGACTTCGCCGAGGCGCTGGCCCGGGAGGAGGAGCGGACGGCGGGGGAGCGGGAGAAGCTGGTCGCCGACCCGACGTACTTCAGCGAGGCGTACGACTGGTACACCTACCGCGCCCGTGGCCGCTACCTGGAGCACCTGACGCCGTGGCTGGACCGGTTCGACCGCTCCCAGCTGCTGATCCTGCCCAGCGAGACGCTGTACGCCGAGCCGGCCGCCACGTACGCCCGGGTGCTGGACTTCCTCGGCCTGCCCCCGCACCGGCTCGCCGCGTACGAGGCACACAACCACCGGCGCAGCAGCGCCATGCCGGAGCAGGTCCGGGCCGAGCTGAGCGCCCACTTCGCCCCGCACAACGCGGCGCTGCAACAGCGGCTGGGCATGCGCTTCGACTGGTCGTGACCGTTGCCGGTGCCCCGCCGGGGTGGACCTCGTCGTCCGCAGGGCGGGACGGGCCGGGCACGGTGCCGTCGCCGGCACCGGGCGTGACAGACTGACCGCTGTGTTGCGTTGGCTGACTGCAGGTGAATCGCATGGTCCGGCTCTGGTGGCGTTGTTGGAGGGGGTGCCGGCCGGGGTGGCGGTGACCACCGGTGACATCGCGGGTGAGTTGGCGCGTCGTCGGCTCGGTTATGGCCGGGGCGCCCGGATGGCGTTCGAGCAGGACGAGGTCGAGGTCGTCGGTGGTGTGCGGCACGGGTTGACCCTGGGTAGTCCGGTGGCGATCCGGGTGGGGAATTCGGAGTGGCCGAAGTGGCAGACGGTGATGGCCGCCGACCCGGTCGATCCGGGCGAGTTGGCGAGTCAGGCGCGTAATGCTCCGTTGACCCGTCCCCGCCCCGGTCATGCGGATCTGGCGGGGATGCAGAAGTACGGCCACACCGATGCCCGGCCGATTCTGGAGCGGGCGAGTGCGCGGGAGACCGCCGCCCGGGTCGCTGTCGGGACGGTGGCGAAGGCCCTGGTCAGGCAAGCTCTGGGCATTGAGATCGTGTCGCATGTGGTGGAACTCGGGTCGGTGGCGGTGAAGCCGGGGCTACGGCCCACCCCCGAGGACGCTCAGCGGATCGATGCGGACCCGTTGCGGTGCCTCGACCAGGAGGCCAGTGCGCGGATGGTCGCCGAGGTCGATGCGGCGAAGAAGGCTGCGGACACGTTGGGTGGGGTGGTGGAGGTGTTGGCGTACGGGGTGCCGCCGGGTTTGGGTAGTCACGTGCAGTGGGATCGGAAGCTTGATGCCCGGTTGGCGACGGCGTTGATGTCGATCCAAGCAATCAAGGGTGTCGAGATCGGGGACGGGTGGCAACAGGCCCGGTCCCGAGGCTCGGAGGCGCACGACGAGATCATGGCCACCGCGACCGGGGTGCGTCGGGTCACCGACCGGGCAGGTGGTCTGGAGGGTGGGATCACGACGGGTGAGCCGGTGCGGGTGCGGGCGGCGATGAAGCCGATTTCGTCGCTGAACCGGGCGTTGGCCACGGTGGATGTCACCACGGGGGAGCCGGCGACCGCGATCAACCAGCGGTCGGATGTGTGTGCGGTGCCGGCGGCGGCGGTGGTCGCGGAGGCGATGGTGGCGTTGGTCCTGGCCGAGGCGGTGGTGGAGAAGTTCGGTGGTGACTCGGTGGCCGAGATCCGCCGCAACCTCGCCGGCTACCTCGACACCCTGATCATCAGGTGAGCGGCGGCTGTCAGGAAGGGCCGAACCAGTGACGAAGCCTGTCTGCGTGCTGGTCGGGGCGCCCGGGTGCGGCAAGAGCACCGTCGGCGCGGAGTTGGCCACCCTGCTCGGGGTGGCGTTCCGGGACACCGACACCGACATCGAGCAGATGGCGGGCAAGCCCATCCCGGAGATCTTCATCGACGAGGGTGAGGCGCACTTCCGGGCGCTGGAGCGGGCCGCGGTGCTGGCGGCGGTGACGTCACACGCCGGGGTGCTCGCCCTCGGCGGCGGGGCGGTCCTCGCCGAGGAGAACCGGGCCGCGCTGATCGGGCACACGGTGGTGCACCTGTCGGTGGAGTTGACCGACGCGGTGAAGCGGGTCGGGCTCGGTGCCGGCCGACCGTTGCTGTCGGTGAACCCGCGCGCCACCCTCAAGTACCTGATGGACCAGCGTCGGCCGCTCTACGCGGAGGTCGCGACGGCGACGGTGCTCACCGACGGCCGTACGCCGGAGGAGATCGCGGCCGAGATCGTCACCCTGATCAGGCCCTGACCACGCCCGCCCGCCCCGTCGGGGCCGCCCGGTCCCGGCGGGGCGCGGGTCGCCAGGTGACCAGCAGGGCCAGGGCGAGCAGGATCTCGGCCAGGTCGCCGACGTAGTACATCAGGGTCGCCGCCGCCCGCAGTTGGGCGGCCGGCGCGGCGGCGTCGACCAGGCCGGCGTACATCAGTTGGGCGAGGGTGGCGTGGGCGGCGACGGACAGGCCCAGCACCACCAGGCGCACCGGCACGCCGCAGCGGTGCGGCCCGGGGTCGGGGCCGGCGATCGACCAGGCGAAGACGTACCCGCCGACCAGGAAGTGCAGTAGCAGCACCGGGTGCAGGCCGGGGTGGGTCAGGGTGGCCCGGTACAGCGGCGTCAGGTGCAGCAGGTAGAGGCCCCCGGCGGTGAGCAGCAGCCCGGTGACCGGATGGCTGGCGACCGTCACGGCGGGCCGCCGCAGCAGCCGCAGGGCGGCCCGGCCGGTGTGGCGCGCAACGGTGCGCAGGGCCAGCGTGCCGGGTGCGCCGAGCACCAGCCCGAGCGGCGCGAGCATGCCGACCAGCAGGTGCTGCCACATGTGCCCGACCAGGTCGTGCGCGGGCAGCAGCAGGGCCACCGCGAGCAGCGCGCTGCCCGCGCCGAAGCTGGCGGTCCGCCAGTGGCTCCACCCGGCGCGCCCCGGGTCGCGCTGGCGCAGCGCGGCGGCCAGGTAACCCCAGAACACCACCGGGGGTACGAGCAGCAGCAGCCCGACCCCGCCGCCGTGCGTCCCGGTCATCGCCGTTCGGCGCAGGTGTCCACGGTCGTGGCCCGGCGCTGCACCGCCCAGCCGAGGGCCACCAGCGCCGCCCCGAGCAGCAGGAAACCGACGTCCCAGGCGGTCTGGTGCGGGCCGCCGTGCACGTGGTGGATGCCGAGCAGGTGGTGGTCGACGACTCCCTCGACCAGGTTGAACAGCCCCCACCCGACCAGCGCCCAGCCCCAGAGCTTGCCGGAGCGCCACAGCCGGCCCCGGGAGCGGGTGACCCGGGAGTGGAGCAGGGCCAGTCCGGTGAGCACCGCCACCCAGGTCACCACGTGGAACAGCCCGTCCCACAGGGTGTTCATCTGCAACCCGGGCACGGTGTCCACCGGGTACGCCCCGATCCCGACGTTGTCGCTGCCGGTGCTGCTGAGCATGTGGTGCCACTGGAGCACCTGGTGCAGGACGATGCCGTCGGCGAAGCCGCCGAGGCCGACGCCGAGGACGGTGGCCGGGAGCCGGATGTCCGCGCCGTCGACGGTGGTGCTGCCCATGGGGGTTCCTCCATGTTCGGGTCGGCACGTTCGGGTCGGTCCCGTCCCCGGTGCCCGGGGCCCGTGGGGCTAAACGCCGGCCCGGTCGTCAGGTCACGCCGGGCGGGCGCCATCAGGTGGACACTCCCCGTGCCGGGGCGAGGGCTGGACTAGGCTGCCGGCGATGGACGAGGTGACCCGGATTCCGGTCGGCGGCGAACGGCCGTACGACGTACTGGTCGGGCGGGGCCTGTTGGCCGAGCTGCCCGCGTTGCTGCCCGACGCGACCCGGGCGGCGGTGCTGTACGCGCCGCCCCTGCGGGCGTTGGCCGAGGAGATCGGCGAGCGGTTGGCCGGCGCGGGGATCAGCCCGCTGGCGATCGAGGTGCCCGACGCCGAGGCGGGCAAGCGGGTCGAGGTGGCCGCCGACTGCTGGGAGCAGCTCGGTGCGGCCGGCTTCACCCGTACCGATGCGGTGGTCGGGGTGGGCGGCGGTGCGGTGACCGACCTGGCCGGCTTCGTCGCGGCCTGCTGGTTGCGCGGGGTGCGGTGGGTGCCGGTGGCGACCTCGCTGCTCGGCATGGTCGACGCCGCCGTCGGCGGCAAGACCGGGGTGAACACGGCTGCCGGCAAGAACCTGGTGGGGTCCTTCCACCCGCCGGTCGGGGTGCTGGCCGACCTGGGCACGCTGGACAGCCTCCCGCCGGCCGACCTGGCCGCCGGGCTGGCCGAGGTGGTCAAGTGCGGTTTCATCGCCGACCCGGTGGTCCTGGACCTGGTCGAGGCGGACCCGGTGGCCGCCGTCGACCCGACGGGCCCGGTGGCCCGGGAGCTGATCGAGCGGGCGATCCGGGTCAAGGCCGACGTGGTCTCCGGTGACCTGCGCGAGTCGGGTGTGCGGGAGGTGCTCAACTACGGGCACACGCTGGCGCACGCGATCGAGAAGGTTGAGGGGTATCGCTGGCGGCACGGGCACGCGGTCTCCGTCGGCACCGTCTACGCCGGCACCCTCGCCCGGTTGGCCGGCCGGCTCGACGCGGCGACCGCCGAGCGGCACCGCCGCGTGCTGTCGGCGCTGGACCTGCCGACCAGCTACCCGGCGGACGCCTGGCCGGCCCTGCTGGCCGCGATGCGGGTGGACAAGAAGGCCCGGGGGAGCAGGCTGCGGTTCGTGGTGCTCGACGGGCTGGCCCGCCCGGCGATCCTGGACGGCCCGGACGACGAGCTGCTGCACGCCGCCTACCGGGAGGTCAGCCGGTGACCGGCCCCGACAACCCCCGGGTGTACGTGCTCAACGGGCCGAACCTGGGCCGGCTGGGCAGCCGCCAGGTCGACGTGTACGGGGTGACCAGCTATGCCGACCTGGTGACGCTCTGCGTCGAGACGGGCCGCGAGCTGGGGTTGGACGTGGTGGTCCGGCAGACCGACGCGGAACACGAACTCGTCGGTTGGCTGCACGGGGCGGCGGACGAGGGCGCGGCGGTGGTGCTCAACCCGGCGGCCTGGTCGCACTACTCGATCGCGGTCCGCGACGCCTGCGCGTTGCTGCGTGCGCCCCTGGTCGAGGTGCACATCTCCAACATCCACGCCCGGGAGGAGTTCCGGCACCACTCGGTGGTGTCGGCGGTGGCCACCGGGGTGATCTGCGGTCTCGGCGTGGACGGCTACCAGCTCGCGCTGCGGCACCTCGCCACCCGGCTCGGCGGGACCGACTGACCGTGCCGTTCGTAACTCTGCGTGAAGGCCGGGGTGGTCCGTGGGGGGTCGGCCGGGCCCCGGTCGACGGCCCCGCCGCCGATTAGACGCAGCTAGTAGACTTGTCAGGTCTGTCCGCCAATTGATGATCAAGGCAGGAAATGGCATCCACCAACGACCTCAAGAACGGCCTGGTACTCAACCTCGACGGGGAGCTGTGGTCCGTCGTCGAGTTCCAGCACGTCAAGCCCGGTAAGGGTGGGGCGTTCGTCCGCACGACGCTGAAGAACGTGCTGTCCGGCAAGGTCGTCGACAAGACCTTCAACGCGGGCACCAAGGTCGAGACCGCCACCGTCGACAAGCGCACCATGCAATACCTCTACGCCGACGGCGAGGACTACGTCTTCATGGATCTGGAGACGTTCGACCAGATCACCGTCCCCGGCGGCACCGTCGGCGAGGCCGCCAACTACCTCCTCCCCGAGGCCGAGGCGACCGTCGCCACCCATGAGGGTGTGCCGCTCTACATCGAGCTACCCACCAGCGTGGTGCTCCAGGTCACCTACACCGAGCCGGGTCTGCAGGGCGACCGGTCGACCGGCGGTAACAAGCCGGCCACCGTCGAGACCGGCGCGACCGTGCAGGTGCCGCTGTTCATCACCACCGACGAGAAGATCAAGGTCGACACCCGCGACGGCCGTTACCTCGGCCGAGCCTGATGGCCGAGGGGCCCAAGCAGCAGATGCCGTCGCGCCGCAAGGCGCGGAAGCGGGCGCTGGACGTGCTCTTCGAGGCCGACCTGCGGGACCGGCCCCCGGTCGAGGTGCTCGCCGGCTACGTCGAGCGGATCGAGAAGCCGCGTCCGGAGCACCTGGACTACGCGATCGGTCTGGTCGAGGGGGTCGCCGGGCACCTCGACCGGATCGACGAGGTGATCGCCAGCTACGCCGAGGGCTGGACCCTGGACCGGATGCCGACGGTCGACCGCAACCTGGCCCGGATCGCCGTCTACGAGCTGCTCTACGTCGACGAGATCGACGACGCGGTGGCGATCAGCGAGGCGGTGGAGCTGGCCCGGCAGATGTCCACCGACGACTCGCCGCGTTTCCTCAACGGCATCCTCGGCCGGATCGCCGAGTACGCCACCCGCTGAGCGTGGTCGCCCGTGGCGCGGGCGGGACCTGCGCGCTGTGACGAGAAGGGCCCGTGCCGGACGGCACGGGCCCTTCTCGTTGCGTGAACCGCGGATCAGGAGGCGAAGAACGCCCGCGGGTCGGCGACCAGCACACCGTGCTCGGTGAGCCGTTCGATCAGACCGGACGGCGAGGCGTCGTAGACGATCGCCAGGGCGCGCAGGTCGTCGGCGCGGATGGAGAGCACCCGACCGTTGTAGTCACCACGCTGCTGCTGGATGGCGCGGGCGTAGCGGGCGACGTAGGCGAGGTCCTCGGAGGCCTCGTCGTACAGCCGCTCCAGGTCGAGGACGATCTTGCTGGTGGGCTCGTGCCGTACCCCGCTGCCGTCGGGCAACAGCTCCGAGACGGGAACGCGGTAGAAGTCGGCCAGCTCCGCCAGTCGGGACACGGTCACGGCCCGGTCGCCGCGCTCGTACGAGCCGACCACCACCGCCTTCCAGCGTCCGTTCGACTTCTCCTCCACCCCCTGCAGGGACAGGCCCTGCTGCTGGCGGATGGAGCGCAGGCGGGCGCCCAGCGACTTGGCGTATTCAGAGGGCATTCGGACACTCCCAGTGCTGTGCTTTGGGGTTCTCCCCGCGATCGCTACGGAGCGTGACGGTACGGGGATTGCGACACGTGGTCAAGTGCTCGTGACATTCCCATCGGAGATAGCGGGTGAGTTGTCCGCATTTCACCGTCCTGATCCGGGGATCAGTGGGTCGCGGCGAACGGCCAGGTGACCGCTGGTAACGTGGCCGCCAGCCCCGGTCGGGCCCCACGACCCGACCGGACACCCCCGACATCCTTTAACGACCCGTCCCGTGAGGCGGGGAAGGAGGTCCGCCGTGGCCTGCCCACCGGCTGCCGACCCGTCGCCCGAGCGGCAACCCTCGGTGAAGGTGATCCTCGCCAGCGCCGACGTCCAGCGCGTCGTCGACCGGATCGCCCACCAGATCCTGGAGAAGACCCAGGGTGCCGCCGACACCGTGCTGCTGGGCATCCCCACCCGGGGTGCCCCGCTGGCCCGGCGGCTCGCCGCCCGGATCAGCACCTTCGAGGACGTCGACGTCCCCGTCGGGGTGCTCGACATCACCCTCTACCGCGACGACCTGCGTCGGCACGCCACCCGCGCGGTCGGCCCGACCCAGCTGCCCCCCGGCGGCATCGACGGCAAGCGGGTCGTCCTCGTCGACGACGTGCTCTTCTCCGGCCGTACCGTCCGGGCCGCCCTGGACGCCCTCAACGACGTCGGCCGGCCCGCCTCGGTGCAGCTCGCCGTGCTGGTCGACCGGGGGCACCGGGAACTGCCGATCCGCGCCGACTACGTCGGCAAGAACATCCCGACCGCGCTCGCCGAGAGCGTCAAGGTCACCCTCGTCGAGACCGACGGCACCGACGAGGTCCGGCTCTGCGGGGGGACCCGGTGAACCCGACCCGACGCCACCCGGCAGGCCCGAACGAGAGGCGGCCCCGCTCATGATCAGACACCTGCTCTCCGGGGGCGACCTGGACGCCGACACCGCAACCGAGATCCTCGACACCGCCGCCGAGATGGCCACGGTCGCCGGCCGGGAGGTCAAGAAGCTGCCGGCGCTGCGCGGCCGGACGGTGGTGAACCTCTTCTACGAGGACTCCACCCGGACCCGGATCTCGTTCGAGGCCGCCGCCAAGCGGCTCAGCGCCGACGTGATCAACTTTTCCGCCAAGGGTTCCAGCGTCACCAAGGGCGAGAGCCTGAAGGACACCGCGCTGACCCTCCAGGCGATGGGGGCCGACGCGGTGGTCGTCCGGCACCCCGCCTCCGGGGCCCCGCACCGGCTGGCCAACTGGGTGGACGGCTCGGTGGTCAACGCCGGCGACGGCACCCACGAGCACCCGACCCAGGCGCTGCTCGACGCGTACACCATGCGGGCCCGACTGGGCCGGCTCGCCGGCCTGCACGTGGCGATCGTCGGCGACGTGCTGCACTCCCGGGTGGCCCGCTCCAACGTGCTGCTGCTGAGCACCCTCGGTGCCAAGGTCACCCTGGTCGGCCCGCCGACGCTGATCCCGGTCGACTGGGCCGCCCGCGCGGGCGTCGGGTCCGCGGCGACCGACGCCGACCCCGGCACCGACGTCTGCTACGACCTCGACGCGGTGCTGCCCGGGGTGGACGTGGTGATGATGCTGCGGGTGCAGCGGGAACGGATGAACGACTCCTACTTCCCCTCGGCCCGCGAGTACGCCCGCCGCTACGGGCTGGACGGCCCGCGCCTGCGCCGGCTGCCCGAGCACGCGATCGTCATGCACCCCGGGCCGATGAACCGGGGGATGGAGATCACCCCCGAGGTCGCCGACTCGCCCCGCTCCACCATCGTCGAACAGGTCGCCAACGGGGTCTCCGTGCGGATGGCCGTGCTCTACCTGCTGCTCGGAGGGAACAACCGGTGACCGCGTACCTGATCAAGAACGTGAGCGTCGTCGGCGGCGCGCCGACCGACCTGCTGCTCCGCGACGGCGTCGTGGCCGAGACCGGCCCCGGGCTGGACGCGCCGGACGCCGCCGTCGTCGACGGCACCGGGCTGGTCGCCCTGCCCGGCCTGGTCGACCTGCACACCCACCTGCGTGAACCCGGCCGGGAGGACGCCGAGACCGTGGAGTCCGGCTCCCGGGCGGCGGCGCTCGGCGGCTACACCGCGGTCTGCGCGATGGCGAACACCTCGCCGGTCGCCGACACCGCGGGCGTGGTCGAGCAGGTGTGGCGGCTCGGCCGGCAGGCCGGGCTGGTCGACGTGCAGCCGATCGGCGCGGTCACCGTCGGCCTGGCCGGCGAGCGGCTCGCCGAGCTGGGCGCGATGGCCGACTCGCCGGCCCGGGTGCGGATCTTCTCCGACGACGGGCACTGCGTCGCCGACCCGAAGCTGATGCGCCGGGCCCTGGAGTACGTCAAGGCGTTCGACGGGATCATCGCCCAGCACGCCGAGGAGCCCCGGCTCACCGAGGGTGCGCAGATGCACGAGGGCGAGGTCTCCACCCGGCTCGGGCTGACCGGCTGGCCGGCCGTCGCCGAGGAGGCGATCATCGCCCGGGACGTGCTGCTCGCCGAGCACGTCGGCAGCCGGCTGCACGTCTGCCACGTCTCCACCGCCGGCAGCGTCGAGGTGCTGCGCCAGGCCAAGGCGCGCGGGGTACGGGTCACCGCCGAGGTCACCCCGCACCACCTGCTGCTCACCGACGAGGTGGTGGCCGGGCGCGGCGCGCTGGCCAGCCCCGGGCTCGGGGCCGACTGGAGCCCGACGGCCAGCTACGACCCGGTGTTCAAGGTCAACCCGCCGCTGCGCACCGGCACCGACGTCGCCGCGCTGCGTGCCGCGCTCGCCGAGGGCGTCATCGACGTCGTCGCCACCGACCACGCCCCGCACGCCGTGGAGGACAAGGAGTGCGAGTGGGCGTACGCCAGGCCGGGCATGCTCGGCCTGGAGACGGCGTTGTCCATCGCCCTCGACGTGCTCGGCCCCCGATGGGACCTGATCGCCGACCGGATGTCACGGACCCCGGCCCGGATCGCCGGCCTCGACGGCCACGGCCTCGACCCGGCACCCGGGGTGCCGGCGAACCTGACCCTGGTCGATCCGGCCGCCCGTCGGGTGGTCGAGCCCGCGGAGCTGGCCAGCCGCAGTCGCAACACCCCGTACGCCCGCATGACGCTGCCGGGTCGCATCGTGGCGACCTTCCTGCGCGGCGAGCCGACGGTCCTGGACGGAAAGGCTGTCAAGTGATTCGAGCGAGGAACGTAGCGAAGCGGAGTCCCGCAGTCCGGATCGGGGGAGGGCGCGTGATTCGAGCGAGGAACGTAGCGAAGCGGAGTCCCGCAGTCCGGATCGGGGGAGGGCGCGTGATTCGAGCGAGGAACGTAGCGAAGCGGAGTCCCGCAGTCCGGATCGGGGGAGGGCGCGTGATTCGAGCGAGGAACGTAGCGAAGCGGAGTCCCGCAGTCCGGATCGGAGGGCAGGCCCGGTGATCCGAGCGACGAACAAGCGTAGATCCGCGATCCTCGTGCTGGAGGACGGGCGCACCTTCCACGGTGAGTCGTACGGCAGTGTCGGGGAGACCTTCGGCGAGGCGGTCTTCAACACCGGCATGACCGGCTACCAGGAGACCCTGACCGACCCGTCCTACCACCGGCAGGTGGTGGTGCAGACCGCCCCGCACATCGGCAACACCGGGGTGAACACGGAGGACGACGAGTCCGACCGGATCTGGGTCGCCGGGTACGTGGTCCGTGACCCGGCCCGGGTCGGCTCCAACTGGCGGGCCACCGGCGGGCTGGAGGACCGGCTCGGCGTGGAGGGCGTGGTGGGCATCGCCGGGGTGGACACCCGGGCGCTCACCCGGCACCTGCGTGAGCGTGGCGCGATGCGGGTCGGCATCTCCAGTGTCGAGGACGATCCGCGCGCCCTGCTGCAACGGGTGCGGGAGTCCCCGCAGATGGTCGGCGCGGACCTGTCGGCCGAGGTGAGCACCGCCGCGCCGTACGTGGTCGAGGCGGAGGGCGAGCACCGGTACACCGTCGCCGCGCTGGACCTGGGCATCAAGCGCAACGTGCCGCGGCGGCTGGCCGCCCGGGGGGTCACCACCCACGTGCTGCCCGCCGGATCCACCATCGAGGACCTGCTGGCCACCGGAGCGGACGCGGTCTTCTTCTCGCCCGGCCCGGGTGACCCGGCCACCGCCGACGGGCCGGTGGCGCTGGCCCGGGAGGTGCTCGGCCGGCGGATTCCGCTGTTCGGCATCTGCTTCGGCAGTCAGATCCTCGGCCGGGCGCTCGGCTTCGGCACCTACAAGCTGGGCTACGGCCACCGGGGCATCAACCAGCCGGTGCTCGACCGGGCCACCGGCAAGGTCGAGGTGACCAGCCACAACCACGGCTTCGCGGTGGCCTGGCCGGGCCACGGCGACGGGCCGGCCGGCGCGGTCGTCCCCGACCAGGTCATCGACACCGAGTTCGGCGGCGTGCGGGTGTCGCACGTCTGCCTCAACGACAACGTCGTCGAGGGGCTGCGGGCCGTGGACGTGCCCGCCTTCACCGTCCAGTACCACCCGGAGGCGGCAGCCGGCCCGCACGACGCCGACTACCTCTTCGACCGTTTCGCCGAGCTGATCGAGGGCCGTGGCCCGGACGGGCAGCCCGGCGCGGGCCGGAACCACAGCGAGGGGCGCACGAATGCCTAAGCGCGACGATCTCAAGCACATCCTGGTGATCGGCTCCGGGCCGATCGTGATCGGACAGGCCTGCGAGTTCGACTACTCGGGCACCCAGGCCTGCCGGGTGCTGCGCAGCGAGGGGATCAGGGTCAGCCTGGTCAACTCCAACCCGGCGACCATCATGACCGACCCGGAGTTCGCCGACGCCACCTACGTCGAGCCGATCACGCCGGAGTTCGTCGAGCTGGTCATCGCCAAGGAGCGGCCCGACGCGCTGCTGCCCACCCTGGGCGGGCAGACCGCGTTGAACACCGCGGTCGCCCTGCACGCCGCCGGGGTGCTCGACAAGTACGGCGTCGAGCTGATCGGCGCGAACATCGAGGCGATCAACCGGGGTGAGGACCGCCAGCTGTTCAAGGAGATCGTCGCCAAGGCCGGCGTACGGCTGGGGCTGCCCGACCCGGACGCGCTGGTGCCCCGGTCGCGGGTCTGCCACTCGATGGACGAGGTCCGTGAGACGGTCGCCGAGCTGGGCCTGCCGGTGGTGATCCGGCCGTCGTTCACGATGGGCGGCCTGGGGTCCGGCATGGCGCACACCGACGAGGACCTGGACCGTATCGCCGGTGCCGGCCTGGCCGCCAGCCCGGTGCACGAGGTGCTCATCGAGGAGAGCGTGCTCGGCTGGAAGGAGTACGAGCTCGAACTGATGCGCGACCGGCACGACAACGTGGTGGTGGTCTGCTCGATCGAGAACGTCGACCCGATGGGCGTGCACACCGGCGACAGCGTCACCGTCGCCCCGGCGATGACGCTCACCGACCGGGAGTACCAGAACCTGCGGGACCTGGGCATCGCGGTGCTGCGTGAGGTCGGGGTGGACACCGGCGGCTGCAACATCCAGTTCGCGGTGAACCCGGCCGACGGCCGGATCGTGGTGATCGAGATGAACCCCCGGGTGTCCCGGTCGTCGGCGCTGGCGTCGAAGGCCACCGGCTTCCCGATCGCCAAGATCGCCGCGAAGCTGGCCATCGGCTACACCCTCGACGAGATCCCCAACGACATCACGCGCAAGACGCCTGCCGCGTTCGAGCCGACGCTCGACTACGTGGTGGTGAAGATCCCCCGGTTCGCGTTCGAGAAGTTCCCCGGCGCCGACCCGGAGCTGACCACCACGATGAAGTCGGTGGGCGAGGCGATGAGCCTGGGCCGGAACTTCACCGAGGCGCTCAACAAGGCGATGCGGTCGATGGAGACGTCGGCGGCGGGGTTCTGGACCCGGCCGGACCCGCAGGACGCGACGAGGGAGAACACCCTCGCCGCGCTGGGGATGCCGCACGACGGCCGGCTCTACACCGTGGAGCGGGCGCTGCGGCTGGGCGCGTCGGTCGCCGAGGTGTCGGCGGCCTCCGGCGGGATCGACCCGTGGTTCCTGGACCAGATCGCCGGTCTGGTCGAGCTGCGGGCCGAGATCGTGGCCGCCCCGGTGCTCGACGCCGGGCTGCTGCGCCGGGCCAAGCGGGCCGGGCTGTCCGACCGGCAGCTCGCCGCGCTGCGTCCGGAACTGGCCGCCGAGGACGGGGTCCGCACCCTGCGGCACCGGCTCGACGTGCGGCCGGTGTACAAGACGGTGGACACCTGCGCGGCCGAGTTCGCGGCGAGCACCCCGTACCACTACTCGACGTACGACGAGGAGACCGAGGTCGCCGCGTCGGACCGGCCCAAGGTGCTGATCCTGGGGTCCGGGCCGAACCGGATCGGCCAGGGCATCGAGTTCGACTACTCCTGCGTGCACGCCGTCCAGGCGTTGCGGGCCGCCCCGCGCGGCACGGCGGGCGCCGTCGCGGCGGACGTGGCCGGTTCCGTCGGCTACGAGACCGTGATGGTCAACTGCAACCCGGAGACCGTCTCCACCGACTACGACACCGCCGACCGGCTCTATTTCGAGCCGCTGACCTTCGAGGACGTGCTGGAGGTCTGGCACGCCGAGGACTCGTCCGGCCGGGCGGCCGGCGGCCCCGGCGTGGTCGGGGTGATCGTGCAGCTCGGCGGGCAGACCCCGTTGGGGCTGGCGCAGCGGCTCAAGGACGCCGGGGTGCCGGTGGTGGGCACCTCCCCGGAGTCGATCCACCTGGCCGAGGAGCGCGGCGCGTTCGGGGCGCTGCTGGCCCGCGCCGGCCTGCGTGCCCCGGCGCACGGCACGGCCACCTCGTACGACGAGGCGAAGGCGATCGCCGACGAGATCGGCTACCCGGTGCTGGTGCGCCCGTCGTACGTGCTCGGCGGGCGGGGCATGGAGATCGTCTACGACGACGCCACGTTGCGCGACTACATCGGGCGGGCCACCGACATCTCCCCGGACCACCCGGTGCTCGTCGACAGGTTCCTCGACGACGCCATCGAGATCGACGTGGACGCGCTCTGCGACGCCGACGGTGAGGTCTACCTCGGCGGGGTGATGGAGCACATCGAGGAGGCCGGCATCCACTCCGGCGACTCGTCGTGCGCGTTGCCGCCGATCACGCTGGCCGGCTCGCACCTGACCGAGGTGCGCCGCTACACCGAGGCGATCGCCAGGGGCGTGGGGGTGCGCGGTCTGCTCAACGTCCAGTACGCCCTCAAGGACGACATGCTGTACGTGCTGGAGGCGAATCCGCGGGCGTCCCGGACGGTCCCGTTCGTCTCGAAGGCGACCGCCGTGCCGCTGGCCAAGGCGGCGGCCCGGATCGCCCTCGGCGCGACCGTCGCCGAGCTGCGCGCCGAGGGGCTGCTCCCGGCGGCCGGCGACGGTGGCGAGCTGCCGCCTGACGCCCCGATCGCGGTGAAGGAGGCGGTGCTGCCGTTCAAGCGGTTCCGCACCCCCGCCGGCAAGGGCGTCGACTCGCTGCTCGGCCCGGAGATGAAGTCGACGGGTGAGGTGATGGGCATCGACACCAGCTTCGGGCACGCGTTCGCCAAGAGCCAGTCCGCCGCGTACGGGTCGCTGCCGACCACCGGGAAGATCTTCGTCTCGGTGGCGAACCGGGACAAGCGGTCCATGATCTTCCCGATCAAGCGGCTGGCCGACCTGGGCTTCGCGATCGTCGCCACCACGGGTACCGCCGAGCTGCTGCGCCGGCACGGCATCGCCTGTGAGCAGATCCGCAAGCACTACCAGAGCGGCGAGGGCGCGGACGCGGTGTCGATGATCCTCGCCGGGGACGTGGCGCTGGTGGTGAACACCCCGCAGGGGTCGGGCGCGAGCGCCCGCTCGGACGGCTACGAGATCCGCAGCGCCGCCGTCACGGCCGACATCCCCTGCATCACCACGGTGCCGGGGGTGGCGGCGGCGGTGATGGGCATCGAGGCCCGCATCCGGGGCGACATGCGCGTGCGTCCCCTCCAGGAGCTCCACGCCGCCCTCCGGGCCGCCCAGTGACCCCCTGCTCCCACCCCCCGCTCGGTTCGGTGGTCACGGGGTTTCGGTCACCTGACGGCGGGTGCGGTGACGCGAACCTCCTGATCACCGACGAGAGCGTCGGCCGGGAGGCATCGTGATGTTCGAGCGGGGCGTACGGCGGGTGCTGTTCCGGATCGGGGGCGGTGACGCGGAGGCGGCGCACGAGTGGACGCTGCGGCGGCTGGCGACGCTGTCCCGGCGGCCGGCGGCGTTGGCGCTGCTGCGGGCCCGCAACCTGCACCGGGCGCCCCGGACGGTGTTCGGGGTGGAGTTCCCCAACCCGGTGGGCCTGGCGGCGGGGATGGACAAGAACGGGGTGGCCCTGCCGGCCTGGCCGGCGCTCGGGTTCGGCTTCGTCGAGGTGGGCACGGTCACCGCGCACGCCCAGCCGGGCAACCCCCGGCCCCGGCTGTTCCGGCTGCCCGACAGCGCCGCCGTGATCAACCGGATGGGCTTCAACAACGCCGGGGCGCAGGCGCTGGCCGACCGGCTGGCCGCCGCGCCCCGCCCGCTGGGGGTGCCGCTGGGCATCTCGCTGGGCAAGTCCAAGGTGACCCCCCTAAAGGACGCGGTCGAGGACTACCTCACCTCGTACCGGGCGTTGCGCGGGTACGGCGACTACTTCGCGGTCAACGTCTCCTCGCCGAACACCCCGGGGCTGCGCTCGTTGCAGGACAAGGCGCACCTGGACGCCCTGCTGGCCGCCCTGGTGGGGGAGAAGCCGGTGCTGGTGAAGATCGCCCCGGACCTCACCGAGCCGGCCGTGGCGGAACTGCTGGAGGTGTGCCTGGCCCGGGGCGCGGCCGGTGTGATCGCCACCAACACCACGCTGGCCCGCGACGGGCTCGCCCCCGCCGACCGGGACCGTGGCGTCGAGACCGGTGGGCTGTCCGGCCGTCCGCTGACCGGGCGGGCCCGGGAGATGGTCGCGTTCGTGCACCGGGAGACCGGGGGCCGGCTCCCGGTGATCGGGGTCGGCGGCATCCTCGACCCGGACGACGCGGCCCGGATGTTCGACGCGGGGGCCAGCCTGGTCCAGCTCTACACCGGGTTCATCTACCGGGGCCCGGCCCTGGTGCGGGCCGCCGCCCGGGTTCCGGCCGGGACCGGGGTCCCGGCGGGTGACCGGGCGGTGGGCGGCAGGTGAGCCGGCGGGCACGTCCGGGGTTCCGGTCGTGCCCGCCCGGCGCGCCCGTCCGCCCCGACGCCGCCACCGACGAGGGTACGGAGGAGCACGCGTGACGCCCGAGGAGATCCTGACCGTCGACCGGGCCCGCGTCTGGCACCCGTACGCGGCGCTGCCGCCGGCGCAGCCGCCGTACGTGGTGCACAGCGCCGAGGGCGTCCGGCTGCGGTTGGCCGACGGCCGGGAACTGGTCGACGGGATGTCGTCGTGGTGGGCGGCGATCCACGGGTACCGGCATCCGGTGCTGGACGCGGCCGTCACCGACCAGCTCGGCCGGATGAGTCACGTGATGTTCGGCGGGCTCACCCACGAGCCGGCGGTCCGGCTGGCCGAGACGCTCGTCGAGCTGGCCCCGCCGGGGTTGGCGCACGTCTTCCTGGCCGACTCGGGGTCGGTGTCGGTCGAGGTGGCGATCAAGATGTGCCTGCAGTACCAGCGGGCCACCGGCCGGCCGCGGCGTCGCCGGCTGGGCACCTGGCGGGGCGGCTACCACGGCGACACGTTCCACCCGATGAGCGTCTGCGACCCGGAGGGCGGGATGCACCACCTCTGGGGCGACGTGCTGCCCCGGCAGGTCTTCGCGCCGGTGCCGCCCGGCGGTTTCACCGACCCGCCCGACCCGGCGTACGTGACGGCGTTGACCGACGCGGTCGCCCGGCACGCCGACGAGTTGGCGGCGGTGATCGTCGAGCCGGTGGTGCAGGGGGCCGGCGGGATGCGGTTCCACCACCCCGGGTACCTGCGGGTGCTGCGCGAGGTGACCCGGGCGCACGGGGTGCTGCTGATCTTCGACGAGATCGCCACCGGGTTCGGCCGGACCGGGTCGATGTTCGCCGCCGGGCACGCCGGGGTGACCCCGGACGTGCTCTGCGTGGGCAAGGCGCTCACCGGTGGCTACCTCACCCTGGCGGCCGCGTTGTGCACGCCGGAGGTGGCCCGGGGCATCTCCGCCGACGGGGTGCTCGCCCACGGGCCGACGTTCATGGGCAACCCGTTGGCCTGTGCCGTCGCCAACGCCTCCCTGGGGCTGCTGCGGGCCGGCGACTGGGCGGCCGAGGTGGCGCGGGTGGGTGCGGGGCTGCGGGCCGGTCTGGAGCCGTTGCGGGGCGCTCCGGGGGTGGCGGACGTGCGGGTGCTGGGCGCGATCGGCGTGGTGCAGCTGGACCACGAGGTGGACCTGGCGGCGGCGACGGCCGCCGCGGTTGACCGGGGCGTGTGGCTACGCCCCTTCCGCGACCTGGTGTACGCGATGCCGCCGTACGTGGCCGGGGACGACGACGTGGCCCGGATCGCGGCCGGGATCGCCGCCGCCGTGGCGGCCGGCTGAGTGCCGGGGCGGAACTGGGGCGGCGACCGTCGTCCCGCAGCAGCGGAGTACGAGACGAGAGGGAGTAACGGATGGAGACCTTCGGAACCCGTCTGCACCGGGCGGTGGCCGAGCGCGGGCCGCTCTGTGTGGGCATCGACCCGCATCCGGGTCTGCTGGCCCGCTGGGGCCTCGCGGACGACGTCGACGGTCTGGAACGGTTCGTCCGGACCGTCGCGGAAGCGCTTGGTGACCGGGTTGCGGTGTTCAAGCCTCAGTCGGCCTTCTTCGAGCGATTCGGGAGCCGCGGGGTGGCGATTCTTGAGTCAACTATCCGACAGTTACGTGATGTTGGCGCGCTCGTTCTCCTTGACGCCAAGCGTGGCGACATCGGCTCGACCGTCGCCGCGTACGCTTCCGCATACCTTGATCCATCCAGCCCGATGTATGTCGACGCGCTCACGGCGAGCCCCTACCTGGGAGTAGGTTCGCTGGCCCCGATGTTCGAGACGGCGGCCGCGCACGGCGGCGGAGTCTTCGTGTTAGCGCTCACCTCGAACCCCGAGGGGGCGGACGTGCAGCGTGCCGTCACCCCCGGTGGGCGTACCGTCGCACAACTTGTTATCGATGAGATTTCCCAGCTCAACAGGGGTGCTGAGCCGCTGGGCAGCATCGGATTGGTGGTCGGCGCGACCATCGGCGACACCGGTCACGACCTGTCGCGGGTCAATGGCCCACTGCTCGCTCCGGGCCTCGGCGCGCAGGGTGCGACGGCGGCCGATCTACCCACCGTGTTCGGTCCGAGCCTGTCCGCAGTGTTGCCGTCGTACTCCCGGGAGGTACTCAACGCGGGTCCCGACGCCGACGCGTTGCGGGCCGCGGCGGCCCGGTTGGCGGCCGACTGCCGGCACATTCTGGCTGCCGGACACTGACTGACGGCTCGGTCACTTTACGTTGATCATCGCGCGTCCACGTTGCCGAAAACTCCGCCGAACGCTAGTTTTCCCCGCGCTGGGAACCACGGACCCCTTTGGTTGCCAGCGACACCACGTTTCACAGAGCGGCGGTGCGTTCCGCCCGTCGCGATAGGGACCTGAGGAGAACTGGTGCCGCTCCCGTCACTGACCCCCGAGCAGCGCGCTGCCGCGCTGGAAAAGGCCGCGGAGATCCGCAAGGCCCGTGCTGAGCTGAAGGAGCAGCTCAAGCAGGGCAAGACCACCCTGGCTGCCGTCCTTGCGCGAGCCGAGTCCGACGACGTCGTCGGCAAGCTCAAGGTGTCGGCCGTGCTGCAGGCGATGCCGGGTATCGGCAAGATCCGGGCCACCCAGATCATGGAGAAGCTCAAGATTGCCGACAGCCGCCGCCTGCGTGGCCTGGGCGAGCAGCAGCGCAAGGCGCTGCTTGGAGAGTTCGCCGCCAACTGACCGTCGCAGCAGGTACAAACAAGCGGTGAGCACGGATGAGGAGGCGTGCCCGGCGGCACGGCTCACCGTCCTGACCGGACCTTCGGGTGCCGGCCGGGGCGGTGTGGTCGAGGCGGTCCGGGCGCGTTCTCCCGCCGTGTGGGTGCCGGTCCCGGTGACCACCCGGGCGCCTCGCACCGGCGAGTCCGACGGCCTCGACCGGCTCTTCCGGGAGCCGGCCGAGTTCGACCGGATGATCGCCGCGGGCGAGCTGCTGGAGTGGTCCCGGGCCGGGCCGTACCGCCGGGGCACCCCGCGCGCCCCGCTGATCGACCGGCTGGCGCGGGGTCGGCCGGTGCTGCTGCCGCTGGACCCGCCCGGGGCGCTCGTCGTCCACGAGGCCCTGCCGCAGAGCAGCCTGGTGCTGCTGCTGCCGCCCGGACACCGCCCGGACCCGGCCCTGGTGGCCGTCGCCACGCGCGTCGTCCACCACGACCGCACCGAGCGCGCCGCCGCTGAGCTGGTAGGCTTGCTCGGTTCGTCCTAATCTGGCTCCCGCCCGGCCACCGCAGCGTGGTCGGGCGACCGGCCGCCCCGCGCGGCCGAGCTACCAGCCACTTCAGAGGCAGAGGTATTTCGTGGGATCCATCGCCAACCCCGAGGGCATCACCAACCCGCCGATCGACGAGCTGCTCGAGAAGACCACCTCGAAGTACGCGCTGGTGATCTTCGCCGCCAAGCGGGCGCGTCAGGTCAACGCCTACTACAGCCAGCTCGGCGAGGGCCTGCTTGAGTACGTCGGCCCGCTCGTGGAGACCACCCCGCAGGAGAAGCCGCTCTCCATCGCCATGCGCGAGATCAACGCGGGCCTGCTCACCGCCGAGCCGACCGACCAGCCGTAACCCCAGTACCCCCGATGTCCGCCGAGATCGTGCTCGGAGTCGGCGGTGGCATCGCCGCCTACAAGGCGTGCGAGCTGCTGCGGCTGTTCACGGAGTCGGGCCACCGGGTCCGGGTCGTGCCCACCGCGTCGGCGCTCCGCTTCGTCGGGGCGCCGACCTGGGCGGCGCTGTCCGGCCAGCCGGTCGCCGACGACGTCTGGTCCGCGGTGCACGAGGTGCCCCACGTGCGGCTCGGCCAGCAGGCCGACCTGGTGGTGGTCGCGCCGGCCACGGCGGACCTGCTCGCCCGGGCCGCCCACGGCCTCGCCGACGACCTGCTCACCAACACCCTGCTCACCGCCCGTTGTCCGGTGGTGCTCGCCCCGGCGATGCACACCGAGATGTGGGAGCACCCGGCCACCGTCGCCAACGTGGCCACCCTGCGGGCCCGGGGGGTACGGGTGATCGAGCCCGCCGTCGGCCGGCTCACCGGCGTCGACAGCGGCAAGGGTCGGCTACCCGACCCGGCCGAGATCTTCGCCGTCGCCCGCCGGACCCTCGCCCGCGGCGTCGACGCCCCCGCCGATCTGGCCGGCCGGCACCTGGTGGTCACCGCCGGCGGCACCCGGGAACCCCTCGACCCGGTCCGTTTCCTCGGCAACCGCTCCTCCGGCAAACAGGGCTACGCGTTCGCCCGGGCCGCCGTCGCCCGGGGCGCCCGGGTCACCCTGATCGCCGCCAACGTCTCGCTGCCCGATCCGGCCGGGGTCGACCTGGTCCGGGTGGGCACCACCGAGGAGCTGCGGGTGGCCACCCTGGCCGCCGCGGAGGCCGCCGACGCGGTGGTGATGGCGGCGGCACCGTCGGACTTCCGACCGGCGACCTACGCGACCGGAAAGATCAAGAAGTCGGACGACGGCAGCGCGCCGACCATCGCGCTTGTCACCAACCCCGACATCGCCGCCGAGTTGGGCCGTCGCCGTCGACCGGAGCAGGTGCTGGTGGTGTTCGCCGCCGAGACCGGCGACGCCGAGGCCAACGGCCGGGCCAAACTCGCCCGCAAACGCGCCGACCTCGTCGTCGTCAACGAGGTCGGCGTCGACAGGGTCTTCGGCGCCGAAACCAACGCGGCCACCGTCATCGGTGCCGACGGCAGCGTGCACCACCTGCCCGAGCAGGCCAAGGAGGACCTGGCCGACCGGGTCTGGGACCTCGTGCGCGACAGCTGGTCCGTCCAATCCTGAACGGTGGATGCCGGCTCGTCCGGTCGTAAGCGGTACACGAGGGTGATTAGACTGCTGCGCAACGATTATCTAAAGAGCTTAGGAGTGCCGTGACACGCCGCCTCTTCACGTCCGAATCGGTCACGGAAGGCCACCCGGACAAGATCGCCGACCAGATCAGCGACGGGATCCTCGACGCCCTGCTCACCCAGGACCCGCACAGCCGGGTGGCGGTCGAGACACTGATCACCACCGGTCAGGTCCACGTCGCCGGCGAGGTGACCACCAAGGCGTACGCCGACATCCCGACCATCGTCCGCGAGACGATCCTCGGTATCGGCTACGACTCGTCGAAGAAGGGCTTCGACGGCGCTTCCTGTGGCGTCAGCGTCTCCATCGGCGCGCAGTCGCCGGACATCGCCCAGGGCGTCGACAACGCCTTCGAGTTGCGGACCGGGGCGTCGGAGAGCGCGCTGGACGCGCAGGGCGCCGGCGACCAGGGCATGATGTTCGGCTTCGCCTGCTCCGAGACGCCCGAGCTGATGCCGCTGCCGATCGCGTTGGCGCACCGGCTGGCCCAGCGGCTGTCCGCGGTGCGTAAGGACGGCACGATTCCGTACCTGCGGCCCGACGGCAAGACGCAGGTCACCATCGAGTACGAGGGGCTGCGCCCGGTGCGGCTGAACACCGTCGTGGTGTCCAGCCAGCACGCCGCCGACATCTCCCTGGACTCGCTGCTCACCCCGGACGTGCGGGACCACGTCATCGCCCCGGAGCTGGAGAGCCTGGGTCTGGACACCGAGGGCTACCGGCTGCTGGTCAACCCGACCGGCCGGTTCGAGATCGGTGGCCCGATGGGCGACGCCGGTCTGACCGGGCGGAAGATCATCGTCGACACCTACGGCGGGTACGCCCGGCACGGTGGCGGCGCGTTCTCCGGCAAGGACCCGTCCAAGGTGGACCGTTCGGCGGCGTACGCGATGCGGTGGGTGGCCAAGAACGTGGTCGCCGCCGGCCTCGCCGAGCGTTGCGAGGCGCAGGTCGCGTACGCGATCGGCAAGGCCCACCCGGTCAGTCTCTTCATCGAGACCTTCGGCACCGAGACGGTGCCGGTGGCCGCGATCGAGAAGGCCGTCGGTGAGGTCTTCGACCTGCGTCCGGCCGCGATCATCCGGGACCTCGACCTGCTGCGCCCGATCTACCGGCAGACCGCCGCCTACGGTCACTTCGGCCGGGAGCTGCCGGAGCTGACCTGGGAGAACACCGACCGGGCCGCCGACCTGAAGTCGGTAGCGGGCGCCTGACCGGCACCACGCCCAGCGACCGGCGACCCGCTGACGGGTCGCCGGTCGCTCGGGTTTGCGTCGACGTCGCGCTGCCGCACCTCGACCGTCCCTTCGACTACCTGGTTCCCGCCGGGCTGACCGACGACGCGGTCCCCGGGGTGCGGGTCAAGGTCCGCTTCGCCGGTCAACTGGTCGACGGGTGGCTGCTGGAGCGGGTCGACACCTCCGCGCACGACGGCAGGCTGGCCTACCTGGAGAAGGTGGTCTCGCCGGAGCCGGTGCTCGCCCCCGAGGTGGCCCGGCTGGCCCGCGCGGTCGCCGACCGGTACGCCGGCAACCTCGCCGACGTGCTCCGGCTGGCCGTCCCGCCCCGACACGCCCGGGTCGAGAAGGAATCCTGCGCCGACCCCGACCCGGCCGACCCCGACCCGGCCGGCGGCGGCCCGACGCCGCCCCCCGGGGACGACCCGGACCCGCGCGCCGGGGACGGACTGGATCCGCCCGGTGCCGCCGGCACCAACCCGCCCGGTGCGGCCGGCGTCGTCCCGCGCGATGCGGCAGGTGCCGCTCCGCCCGGCGTCGACCCGCGTGGCTGGCGGGACTATCCGGCCGGCCCGGCGTTCCTGACGGCGCTGGCCGACGGGCGGGCCCCCCGGGCGGTCTGGTCGGCGCTGGCCGGGGAGGACTGGGCGGCCCGCTACGCCGACGCGGTCGCCGCCACCCTCGCCGGTGGGCGGGGCGCGGTCGTGGTGGTCGCCGACGCCCGGGACCTCGACCGGCTCGACGTGGCGCTGACCGCCCTGCTCGGCCCCGGGCGGCACGTGACCCTCTCCGCCGCGCTCGGGCCGGCCCGCCGCTACCGGGCCTTCCTGGCCGCCCGGCGGGGCGACGTGCCGGTGGTGATCGGCACCCGGGCCGCCATGTTCGCCCCGGTCGACCGGCTCGGTCTGGTGGCGATCTGGGACGACGGGGACGACCTGCACGCCGAGCCCCGGGCCCCCTACCCGCACGCGCGGGAGGTGCTGCTCACCCGGGCCCGGCTCGCCGACGCCGCCGCGCTGGTCGGCGGCTGGACCCGGACCGCCGAGGGGCAGTTGCTGGTGGAGACCGGGTGGGCCCGCGAGGTGGTGGCGGACCGGGCGACCCTGCGGGCGCGTACCCCGGCGATCGCCCCGACCGGGGACGACCCGCAACTGGCCCGCGACCCGGGCGCGGCGACGGCCCGGCTGCCCAGCCTGGCCTGGACCACCGCCCGGGACACCCTGCGTGCGGACGCGCCGGTGCTGGTCCAGGTGCCCCGCCGGGGCTACCTGCCCTCGGTCTCCTGCGCGGACTGCCGCACCCCGGCCCGCTGCCCGCACTGCGCCGGCCCGCTGGCGCTGCGCGCCGCCGACGCCCCCCCGGCCTGCCGCTGGTGCGGCCGGGTCACCGCCGCGTACGCCTGCCCGCAGTGCGGCGGGCGGCGGCTGCGGGCGGCCGTCACCGGGGCCCGCCGGACCGCCGAGGAGTTGGGTCGGGCGTTTCCCGGTGTGCCGGTACGCACCTCGGGCCGCGACGAGGTGCTCGCCGCCGTGCCGGGCGGTGCCGCGCTGGTCATCGCCACCCCGGGCGCCGAACCGGTGGCCGACGGCGGGTACGGCGCGGTCCTGCTGCTGGACTCCTGGGCGCTGCTTACCCGGGCCGACCTGCGGGCCGGCGAGGAGGCGCTGCGGCGGTGGCTGTCCGCGGCGGCGTTGGCCCGTCCCGCCCCGGCCGGTGGGAAGGTGGTGGTGGTCGCCGACGGGGCGCTGGCCCCCGTGCAGGCGCTGCTGCGCTGGGACCCGGGCTGGTTCGCCGCGCGGGAGCTGGCCGAGCGGCGGGAGTTGGGCTTCCCCCCGGCGGTGAAGATGGCCAGCGTCACCGGGGGCGCGGAGGCGGTGACCGACCTGCTGGCGCAGGCCCGGCTGCCGGACGGGGCGGAGGTGCTCGGCCCGGTCCCCGCCGACGAGGACCGGGAACGGATGCTGGTCCGGGTGCCCCGGTCCCGGGCCGCCGCGCTGGCCGGGGCGTTGCACACCGCCGCCGGCGTCCGCAGCGCCAGGCGGGCCGCCGAACCGGTCCGCCTCCAGGTCGACCCGCTCAGTCTCTTCTGAGTCACCGATCAGTTCCGTCGGGTGCCCGGCCAGCCCGCCGTCGCACCCCGGGTCCGCCGGACGGCGGGCGTACGCGTGATAGCATCGCCCGTCATGCCCGGGCGCACGAATGGCGCGACGAAGGCGGAACGCGTCGGGTCGACGCCAGATCGATGATGTCAATCAGCCGGTGAGCAGGGGTGGACCAGTCGTGACCGTTCGTCAGTCGATCGTCTTCAACGGTGACCTCGGCAGCGGCAAGAGCACCGTCTCCGTCGAGATCGCCAAGCGGCTGGGCCTGCGCCGGGTCAGCGTCGGTGACCTCTACCGGCAGATGGCCCAGGAGCGCCAGATGACCGCGCTCCAGCTCAACCTGCACGCCGAGCTGGACCAGGCCGTCGACGGCTACGTCGACCAGCTCCAGCGCGACATCGCCGCCTCCGGCGAGTCGCTGGTGATGGACTCCCGGCTGGCCTGGCACTTCTTCACCGACGCGCTCAAGGTGCACATGATCACCGAGCCGGCCGAGGCGGCCCGCCGGGTGCTGCTGCGCCCCTCCGGGCCGGCCGAGAGCTACACCTCGCTGGCCGAGGCGGAGGCCAAACTGCGCGAACGCAGCGACAGCGAGCGCAACCGGTTCATCCTCCGCTACGGCGTCGACAAGGCCCGGCTGCGCAACTACGACCTGGTCTGCGACACCACCCGGGCCTCCGCCGAGGAGGTCATCACGCACATCGTCGACGCCTACGAGGGCCGGCTCGCCGCCGACGTGCTGCGCGACGCCCCCCCGCTGCTGCTGCTCGACCCGGCCCGGGTCTACCCCACCGAGGACGTCGCCACCCTGCGCGGGCTCGACGGGTCCGGGCTCGTCGAGGAGTTGGCGGCGGCCGGCGACGAGGCCCTCGCGCCGCTGCGGATCGGCTTCACCGGCGAGTACTTCTTCGTCGTCGACGGGCACCGCCGGCTCAGCGCCGCGCTGCGCAGCGGCTTCCGGCTGGTGCCCGCGCAGCTCGTCGCCGAGATGGACGAGCCGGTCGTCGGGCAGACGAGCGCCGTCGACTACTTCGCCGCCCACGTGCGCCCCAGCCTCGTGCACGACTGGGAGGCCGCCCACGGCACCCGGCTCCCGCTGCCCGCGCACGCCCTGCTCGGCGGGGACGCCGTACTGGCCGGCGACCCGGGGGCCGGCGCCTGAGCCGGCCGCACACCCCGATCACCACCTGTCGCGGTACGCCGGCCGGTGCCGCCGCCGGACTCCGTAGACTGGTACGGCACCACGCCGTCCAACGAAGGAGCCACCCCGCGTGACCGTCCAGCCCATCCGTCTGTTCGGGGACCCGGTGCTGCGCACGCCGGCCGATCCGGTCGTCGACTTCGACGTCGAGCTGCGTAGGCTCATCGCCGACCTCACCGACACGATGCGTGACCGCAGCGGTGCCGGGCTGGCCGCCCCCCAGCTCGGGGTGGGCCTGCGGGTCTTCACCTTCGAGGTGGACGACGTGCTCGGCCACCTGGTCAACCCGGTGCTGGAGTTCCCCGACACCGAGGAGCAGGACGGCCCGGAGGGCTGTCTGTCGATCCCCGGGCTCTACTTCGACACCAAGCGCCGGCAGAACGTGATCGCCAAGGGCTTCAACGGCTACGGCGACCCGTTGCAGATCGTCGGCACCGGGCTGATGGCCCGCTGCGTCCAGCACGAGACCGACCACCTCGACGGGGTGCTCTTCGTCGACCGGCTGGACCCGGCCGGGCGCAAGGAGGCGATGAAGGCGATCCGCCAGGCCGACTGGTACGACGAGGCCGCCCCGCCGACGGTCAAGGTCAGCCCGCACGCCGCCGGCAACCCCTTCGGCCTGGGCCGGTGACCTCCCCGATGCGTCTGGTCTTCGCCGGCACGCCGGCGGTCGCCGTCCCCGCCCTAGCCGCGGTGCACGCCTCCGGACACGAGGTGGTGGCCGTGGTCACCCGCCCCGACGCGCCCGCCGGTCGGGGCCGGGGCGTGCTGCGTTCCCCGGTCGGCGTCTGGGCCGACGAGCACGGCGTCGAGGTGCTCACCCCGGCCCGCCCCCGGGAGCCCGAGTTCCTCGACCGGCTCCGTACGCTGGCCCCCGACTGCGTGCCGGTGGTCGCCTACGGCGCGCTGGTGCCCCCGGCGGCGCTGGAGATCCCCCGCTTCGGCTGG
Organism: Micromonospora cynarisoli; assembly: GCF_030518815.1. Classification (NCBI taxonomy): domain Bacteria; kingdom Bacillati; phylum Actinomycetota; class Actinomycetes; order Micromonosporales; family Micromonosporaceae; genus Micromonospora; species Micromonospora cynarisoli. Next base: position 7,231,145 of record NZ_CP130426.1, read on the forward strand.
GTCAACCTGCACTTCTCGCTGCTGCCCGCCTGGCGCGGCGCGGCACCCGTGCAGCACGCGGTGCTGCACGGCGACGAGCTGACCGGGGCCAGCGTGTTCCAACTGGAGCAGGGGCTGGACACCGGACCGGTCTACGGCACGCTCACCGACGAGATCCGCCCCACCGACACCTCCGGCGACCTGCTGGAGCGGCTCGCCCACTCCGGTGCCGGGCTGCTGGTCGCCGTCCTGGACGCGATCGCGGCGGGCACCGCCCGGGCCGAACCGCAGCCCGCCGACGGGGTCTCGCTGGCCCCGAAACTGACAGTGGACGACGCCCGGGTGCGGTGGGGCGACCCCGCGTTCGCGGTCGACCGCCTGGTGCGTGCCTGCACCCCCGCGCCCGGCCCGTGGACGACGTTCCGCGGCGACCGGGTCAAGCTCGGCCCGGTGACCCCGGTCGGTAACGGCCCCACCCTGAAACCTGGAGAACTGCTGGTGGAGAAGTCCCGCGTGCTGGCCGGCACGGCGACGGTGCCGGTGCAGCTCGGTGAGGTGCGCGCGGCGGGCAAGAAGGCCATGCCGGCGACCGACTGGGCGCGTGGCGTCCGGGTCGGCGTCGGGGAGGAGCTCGCGTGACCGGGCCGACCGCACGCCCGGACCGTCCGGCCGACACCGACCGGCGCGGCGACGACCGGCGGCCGTCCGGCGGCACCCGGGGCGACCGCCCCGCCCGCACCGACGGTCGGGGCGACCGGGCCGGGGCCGACCGGCGTGGCGGGCGACCCGGCCGACCGGTCCGCCCGGCAGTGGACCTGCCCCGGTACGCCGCCTACCAGGCGGTCGCGGCGGTGCACCGCGACGACGCGTACGCCAATCTGGTGTTGCCGGCGATCCTGCGCGAGCAGGGGCTGGCCGGGCGGGACGCCGCCTTCGCCACCGAGCTGACCTACGGCACCCTGCGGCAGCTCGGCACCCTCGACACGATCCTCACCGCCGCGGCCGGCCGGGACGTCGCGCGGATCGACCCGCCGGTCCGCGACGCGTTGCGGCTCGGCGCCTACCAGCTGCTGCACACCCGGGTTCCGGCGCACGCCGCCGTGTCCTCCACGGTGGACCTGGTCCGCACGGTGGGGGAGGGGGCCACCGGCTTCGCCAACGCGGTGCTGCGCGAGGTGGCCGGCCAGGACGTCGACGCGTGGACGGCCAAGCTCGCCCCGACGATGGCCGCCGACCCGGTCGGCCACCTGGCCGTCACCTACAGCCACCCGCAGTGGATCGTGCGGGCCTTCGCCGACGCCCTCGGCGGTGACCTGGGCGAGGTGACCCGCCTGCTGATCGAGGACAACGAGCGCCCGCCGGTGCACCTGTGCGCCCGCCCGGGCCGGGTCGACCCGGTCGAGCTGGCCGACGAGGTCGGCGGCGCGCCTGGCGCATTCTCCCCGTACGCGGTCTACCTGGCCGGTGGCGCGCCCGGTGACCTGCCGGCGCTGGCCGACGGCCGGGCGCACGTGCAGGACGAGGGTTCCCAGCTGGTGGCGAACGCGCTGGCGACGGCCCCGCTGGACGGTCACGACGGTCGCTGGCTGGACCTGTGCGCCGGCCCCGGGGGCAAGGCGGGCCTACTCGGCGCGCTCGCCGCGCAGCGGGGTGCCCGGCTGACGGCGGTGGAGGTCTCCGAGCACCGGGCCCGGCTGGTCGAGCAGGCCACCCGGGGTTTGCCGGTGAGTGTGCTGCACACCGACGGGCGCACGGTCGGTGCCGATCCGAAACTGCCGGAGGGGCACTTCGACCGGGTGCTGGTCGACGCCCCGTGCACCGGGCTGGGGTCGCTGCGCCGCCGGCCCGAGTCGCGCTGGCGGCGGCAGCCGTCGGACCTGCCGCCGCTGACCCGGTTGCAGCGTGAACTGCTCACCGCCGCGCTGCGGGCGGCCCGTCCGGGTGGGCTGGTCGGCTACGTCACCTGTTCCCCGCACACGGTGGAGACGCACGTGACGGTCACCGAGGCGGCCCGCCGCGCCGGGGTGCCGGCGGACTTCGTCGACGCCCGGACGGTCCTGCCGCCGGGCATGCCCGGTCTGGGCGACGGCCCCACCGTCCAGCTCTGGCCGCACCGCCACGGCACCGACGCCATGTTCCTGGCCCTCCTCCGCCGCACCTGACCCCGCCCTGCCCCGTCCCCGTCACCGTTCCGCCCACCCCCGGTGATCAAGAGAATTGCGTCAACGGTCCGTCGCCGGATGACGCGAACCTCTTGATCACCGAGGGCGGCAACCGCGCGCCGGCGTACGGGCAGGGGGGGTGGGTCAGATGGCGGGGAGGCCCTTGGGGCCGACGCCGCGCATCGAGCGGGTCAGCTTCCGGTCGTCGCTCCACAGGAAGCAGCGGATGCCCCGGTCGCCCTCCTCCCACTCCCGCTGCGACGGCGGATAGAAGATCGACCCGGCCCGGTACGGCAGTTCGCTGTTGTTGGGCACCTCGGCGAAGCCGGCGATCAACGCCATGCACCGCCGGTGCACCCGCTGGTTGGCGCGACTGAAATCGGCCCAGCTCAGGTCGCTGCGCTCCAGGTAGACGCCGACGAACTCGGCGCGGTGCGGCTCGGAGCAGAGCACCGGGGCCATGTAGTTGAGGTTGTTGCCGATCAGTTTGGGATCGAAGCAGCGGTGGCTGAGCGGATTGTCGCCGATCATCGCCCCGCGCAGGCTGCCGACGCGGTTGACCGGCCGGGTGTTGTCGATGCTGTCGGTCTCGCTGAGATCGCACCGGAACCAGCGCGCACCGCTGTTCCACGCCGAGTTCGCCGGCAGCGCGATGTTCATGGTCAGCCGGGCCGAGTGCCAGTCGCCCCCGAGGACGTCGCGGGCCCGCTGGTCGCACTCGGTGCGGGCGGGACGCAACGCGGCGGAGCCCGGCTCGGGCCGCTCACCCCGGGTCACCGCGCCGGTGAACGTCCCGACGTGGATGGTCTCGGCCAGGTGACTGCGTGCGCAGTCCACCGTCTCGTAGGTGCCGGCCTGCACGACCGGGGTGATCCGGGGCAGGCAGGCGTCCGTGGCGGGCACGAACGACTGGGCCACCGGCAGCACCGGCCAGTCGTCGAGCAGGTCGCCGTCGGCACCGTGCTGCGGCACGCAGCCGCTGAATGCCACCGTCACCGTGCCGGCAAGCGCCAGCGCCACGAGCCACCGTCGCATCGTCCGCCCTTTCCGGGGATCGGCGGCCCGTCGCCGTGCCCCACCCGGCGTCGCCCGCCGCCGGGCGAGCATCATACGTGACCGTCCCTGATGGAGTGTTCTCTCTTGCGGGCCGTTCGGCCAGTCGGCACCGGCTCCTCGTCCCCGACTGCCGGGAAAAGGAGCCGATGGTGCACCACGGGTCACGCCTGGGTCACAGGGCGTCGCTCATGGTGCCGTGCTGTCCGCGGCGGATGGCCGCGTTCGTACACTGGCCCCGTGACCGTACCGCCGTCGATCATCGCGCCCAGCATCCTCGCCGCCGATTTCGCCCGCCTCGCCGATGAAGTCCGCGCCGTCGAGGACGCCGCGGACTGGCTGCACGTCGACGTGATGGACAACCACTTCGTGCCCAACCTGACCATCGGCCTGCCTGTGGTGCAGAGCCTGCGGGCGGTGACCCGGCTTCCGTTCGACGTGCACCTCATGATCACCGACCCGCGGCGGTGGGCCCCCGGCTACGCCGACGCCGGCGCGTACAACGTCACCTTCCACGCCGAGGCGTGCGACGACCCGGTCGCCCTCGCCAAGGACCTCCGCTCGGCCGGGGCCAAGGCCGGGCTGGCCATCGACCGGGACACCCCGATCGAGCCGTACCTCGACCTGCTGCCCAGCTTCGACACCCTGCTGATCATGACCATCAAGGCCGGCTTCGGCGGGCAACGGTTCATCCCGCAACTGCTGGACAAGGTGCGGGCGGCCCGCCGGCACGTCGACAGCGGCCACCTGGAACTGCGCATCGAGGTCGACGGCGGGATCGCCGCCGACACCATCGAGCAGGCCGCGGCGGCCGGCGCGGACGCCTTCGTCGCCGGCACCGCCGTGTACGGGGCGGACGACCCGGCCGAGGCGGTACGCCGCCTGCGCGGGCTGGCGGAGCGCGCCAACGCCGGGGCCTGAGGTGGAGCCCAGCGGCGACCGTCCCGACGTGATCCTGGTCGTGGACGACGACGAGGACATCGCCCGTTTCGTCGAGTTCAACCTGCGGCTGCACGGCTTCGAGGTGCTGCACGCCGGTGACGGCCAGGAGGCGCTCGACATGATCGAGCAGCACAAGCCGGACCTGGCCGTGGTCGACCTGATGATGCCGCGCATCGACGGCCTGGAACTGACCCGCCGGCTGCGCGCCAACCCGATCACCTCGGCCCTGCCGGTGATCATGCTGACCGCCAAGGGCATGACCGTGGACAAGGTGCACGGGCTCAGCGCCGGTGCCGACGACTACCTGGTCAAGCCGTTCGACACCGCCGAGCTGGTGGCCCGGGTCAGCTCCACGCTGCGCCGCAACAAGGAGTTCCGCGAGGTCTCCCCGCTGACCGGCCTGCCCGGCAACAGCCGGATCCGCCGGGAGATCAGCGACCGGGTCCGCAGCGGCGTCGACTACGCCGTCGGCTACATCGACATCGACCGGTTCAAGAGCGTCAACGACCGGTACGGCTTCGTGCGGGGCGACGAGTTCATCTCCGCGCTGGCCCGCAGCCTGTACCGGGCGGTGGTCGCGATCGGGCTGCCGCCGGCCTTCCTCGGCCACGTCGGCGGCGACGACTTCGTGATCGTCTGCGCCCCCGACCAGATCCGCCCGCTGACCTCCCGGGCCGTGGTCGACTTCGAGAAGACCGCCGACACCCTCTACGACCCGACCGACCGGGAACGCGGCTTCGTCGAGCTGAAGGACCGGCGGGGCAACATCCGGCGGGCCGCCCTGGTCACCCTGTCGATCGGCGTCTCGCTCTCCGACGCCCGCAAGCGTTTCACCGACCCGCTGGCCGCGATCGCCGTGGCCAGTGAGATGAAAACGGTCGCCAAGAGCCAACCGGGGTCATACGTCGCGGTCGACAGGCGACGGGCCGACGGGGTGTGAAGTAGCACGCTGGAGGTGGCGGACTCCCCGGGTTGACGTGTAAGACTTCGCATGTACCCACCACGCGCTGGCGGGGCTCGGTGAAATTCCGAACCGGCGGTGATCCACGGTCAACGTGGTAAGCCCGCGACCCGGACGGCTGTGCCGCCCGGTGGACCTGGTGAGAATCCGGGGCCGACGGTGGGGGAGCGGTCCGTCCGCACCCCCGACAGTCCGGATGGGAGACAGCGCGCGGGCGGGGCGGGCCTGCGCGGGCGTCTCTGCGACCGTGTCGGCTCCCCGGGGGGCGGCCCTGCCGTTCCCGGTTCCGCCGCCGCCTGCCCGCCTGCTCCCGTACCGCCCGCGCGGGGACCGGCGAGCGAGAGGGCAGGGCATGGGCGGCGTCTCCGTGGACGAGGCGATGCGTCGTGCCATCGAACTGGGCGCGCGGGGCCTCGGCACCACCAGCCCCAACCCGGTCGTCGGGTGCGTGCTGCTCGACGCGGACGGCGTCGTCGTCGGAGAGGGCTTCCACGCCTACACCGGCGGGCCGCACGCCGAGATCGTCGCGCTCGCCCAGGCCGGCGAGCGGGCCCGGGGCGGCACCGCCGTGGTCACCCTGGAACCCTGCGACCACACCGGTCGCACCGGCCCGTGCAGTCACGCGCTGATCCGTGCCGGCATCGCCCGGGTGGTCATCGCCGTACCCGACCCCAACCCGGTCGCCTCGGGCGGCGCCGCCACCCTGCGCGCCGCCGGGGTGCGGGTCGAGTTCGGGGTACGCGCCGACGAGGCCGAGGCCGGCAACGTCGCCTGGCTGACCTCGATGCGGCGCGGCTGGCCGTACCTGATCTGGAAGTACGCCGCCACCCTCGACGGCCGGTCCGCGGCGGCCGACGGCAGCAGCATGTGGATCACCTCCGAGGCCGCCCGGATGGACGTGCACGCGTTGCGCGGCACGGTCGACGCGGTCGTCGCCGGGGTCGGCACCGTGCTCGCCGACGATCCCCGGCTGACCGCCCGCAACCTGCGTGACGGCACCCTGGCGATCCGCCAGCCGCTGCGGGTGGTGGTCGACAGCGCGGGACGTACCCCCGCCGACGCCCGGGTCCGCGACGGCGCCGCCCGCACCTGGATCGCCACCGTCGCGGAGGTCGGGGCCGGCCCGGACGGCCGGGTCGACCTGCCGGCCCTGCTGGCCGAACTGCACCGCCGGGGGGTACGCGCCGCGCTGCTGGAGGGCGGTCCCCGGCTGGCCGGGGCGTTCCTTGCCGCCGGCCTGGTCGACCGGGTCGTCGGGTACGTCGCGCCGAAGCTGCTCGGGGCCGGCCCGACCGCGCTCGTCGACGCGGGTGTGACGACCATCGCCGACGCCATCGATCTGGAGATCACCGACGTTACCCGGGTCGGGTCCGACCTGAGGATCACCGCGCTGCCCCGGAAGAGGGAGGCCTGAGATGTTCACCGGCATCGTCGAGGAATTGGGCGAGGTCGTCCGGATCGCCGACACCGGGGGTGACTCGGCGCTGGTCGCGATCCGCGGCCCGCTGGTCACCTCCGACGCCCGGCACGGCGACTCCATCGCGGTCAACGGCGTCTGTCTGACCGTGGTCGACGTCGACGGCGGGGTGTTCACCGCCGACGTGATGGGCGAGACGCTGCGCCGCTCGGCGCTCGGCGGGCTGCGCCCCGGCGACCCGGTCAACCTGGAGCGGGCCGCCGCGCTGAACAGCCGGCTCGGCGGGCACCTGGTGCAGGGCCACGTCGACGGCGTCGGTGAGGTGCTCTCCCGGGAACCGGCCGCGCAGTGGGAGACGCTGCGGTTCCGGCTCCCCACCGCGCTGGCCCGGTACGTGGTGGAGAAGGGCTCGATCACCGTCGACGGGGTGTCGCTGACCGTGGCGGCGGTCGGTGACGACTGGTTCGCCGTCGGGCTGATCCCCACCACCCTCAAGCTCACCACGCTCGGCGGGCGGGGGGTCGGCGCCCCGGTCAACCTGGAGGTGGACGTGCTCGCCAAGTACGTCGAACGCCTCCTCGACGCCCGCCTGCCCGCCGGCCCGGTCGGGCCCGGTGGCACCGCACCGGTGGTGCCCGGGGATGCCGCCGGAGGGGTGCGGTGAGCGGGCCGGTCGGCTGGCTGCTCGACGCGCAGGTGTACGTCGTCGGTTCCCCGGTGCTGGTCCGGGAGATCGTCGGCAACGCCTTCGGGCTGGTCTCGGCGCTGCTCGGGCTGCGCCGGCTGGTCTGGGCCTGGCCGGTCGGCATGATCGGCAACGGGCTGCTGTTCACCGTCTTCCTCGGCGGCGTGTTCGCCACCCCGCAGGCGCACGACCTCTACGGCCAGGCCGGCCGGCAGGTCTTCTTCTTCGCGGTCAGCGTCTACGGCTGGTGGCGCTGGTCGCGCAACCGCCGCCAGGGCGGGGACGCCCCGGCGGTCAGCCCCCGCTGGGCCACCGGCCGGGAACGGCTCGGTCTGCTGCTGGCCGCCGTGCTCGGCACCGCGCTCGGCTACCCGCTGCTCGCCGCGCTCGGCTCGTGGGGGCCGCTGCCGGACGCCTGGATCCTCACCGGCAGCCTGCTGGCCACCTACGGGATGGCCCGGGGCTGGGTGGACTTCTGGCTGGTCTGGATCGCGGTGGACGCGGTGGGCGTGCCGCTGCTGCTGCGCGGCGGCTTCTACCCCTCGGCGGCGATGTACCTGGTCTACGGCGCGCTCTGCGGCTGGGGCTTCGCCGCCTGGTGGCGCACCTCGCGGGCCAGCCGTACGGCGTCGACACGGATTCCGTCCACCTACTCGGAGGTCGTGGCATGAGCACCCAGGCGGTCACCTTCGCCCGGATCGAGGAGGCGGTGGCGGACATCGCCGCCGGCCGGCCCGTGGTGGTGGTCGACGACGAGGACCGGGAGAACGAGGGCGACCTGATCTTCGCCGCCGAGCTGGCCACCCCGGAGCTGCTCGCCTTCATGGTCCGCTGGACCTCCGGCTACGTCTGCGTGCCGCTGACCGAGGCGGAGTGCGACCGGCTGGACCTGCCGCCGATGCACCACACCAACCAGGACCGGCGTGGCACCGCCTACACGGTGACCGTGGACGCCCGGGAGGGGGTCAGCACCGGCATCTCGGCCGCCGACCGGGCGCACACCATCCGGCTGCTCGCCGACCCCGGCACCGATCCGACGGACCTGGCCCGCCCCGGCCACGTGGTGCCGCTGCGGGCCCGCGCCGGCGGGGTGCTGCGTCGCCCCGGGCACACCGAGGCGGCGGTCGACCTGACCCGGCTGGCCGGGCTGCGCCCCGCCGGGGTGCTCTGCGAGCTGGTCAACGACGACGGCACCATGATGCGCCTGCCGGACCTGGAGAAGTTCTGCGCCGAGCACTCGCTCACCCTGGTCACCATCGCCGACCTGGTCGCCTACCGGCGGCGGCACGAGAAGCAGGTGGAGCAGGTGGCGCAGGCGCGGATGCCCACCCCGTACGGGGTGTTCCGGGCGCTGGGCTACCGGGCCGAACACGACCCGGCCGAGCACGTCGCGCTGGTCTTCGGTGAGCTGGGCGACGGCCACGACGTGCTGGTCCGGGTGCACTCCGAGTGCCTGACCGGGGACGTCTTCGGGTCGCTGCGCTGCGACTGCGGGCCGCAGTTGCAGGCGTCGCTGGCCCGGGTCGCCCGGGAGGGGCGGGGCGTGGTGCTCTACGTGCGTGGGCACGAGGGGCGCGGCATCGGCCTGCTGCACAAGCTCCAGGCGTACCAGCTCCAGGACCAGGGCCGCGACACCGTGGACGCGAACCTCGACCTGGGCCTGCCGGCCGACGCCCGGGACTACGGCACCGGCGCGCAGATCCTCTACGACCTGGGGGTGCGGTCGATGCGGCTGCTCACCAACAACCCGGCCAAGCGGGCCGGGCTGGAGGGGTACGGGCTGATTGTCACCGGCCGGGAGGGGCTGCCGGTCCGGCCGCACCCGGAGAACGTCCGCTACCTGCGGACCAAGCGGGACCGGATGGGCCACCTGTTGGACGAGCTGGACGAGGTGACCGAGGCCCCGCTGGGCCGGCCGGTCCCCGGCGACGAGATCGGAGCATGACGATGGCGGGTTTCGGTGAACCCGGAGTGACCCCGGTGGACGCCGCCGGGCTGACCGTCGGGGTGGTGGCGGCGCGCTGGCACGGCGAGCTGACCGACCACATGCTCGACCGGGCGGTGGCCGCCGCGCAGGCGTGCGGGGCGCGGGTCGTGACGGCCCGGGTGGCCGGTTCGGTGGAGCTGCCGGTGGTGGCGCAGGCGCTGGCCCGGCGCTGCGACGTGGTGGTGGCGCTGGGTGTGGTGGTGCGCGGCGCGACCGCCCACTTCGACTACGTCTGCCGGTCGGTGACCGACGGCCTGACCCGGGTCGCCCTGGACGAGGGCAAGCCGGTGGCGCACGGGGTGCTGACCGTGGAGAACCTCGACCAGGCCCGGGACCGGGCGGGGCTGCCCGGCTCCGCCGAGGACAAGGGCTGGTCGGCGACGGTCGCCGCCCTGGACGCCGCGCTGGCGGTTCGGGCCGTGTCCACGGCCAACGGCCACCGGGTCGGCTTCGCCGGTTGACCACCCGCCGGGGCCGTTGGGTTGGGCCTGGTGGGCCGATGTTGCGGGGTCCACGGCCGTCGGACCCCGCAACATCGCGCCACTTGAGGGCACCCCGCGGCTACAGCCGGCCGGCCTCGATGATCCGCCTGAGGAACTGCCGGGTACGGGGCTGGGTCGGCTCCCCGAACACCTGCGCGGGCGGCCCGGCCTCGACCACCCGGCCGGCGTCGAGGAAGCAGACCTGGTCGGCGACCTCCCGGGCGAACCCCATTTCGTGGGTGGCCAGCACCATCGTCATCCCGTCGGCCTTGAGGTCCCGGATCATCGCCAGCACCTCGCCTACCAGTTCCGGGTCGAGCGCCGAGGTGACCTCGTCCAGCAGCATCAGCCGGGGCGAGTTGGCCAGTGCCCGGACGATCGCCACCCGCTGCTGCTGGCCGCCGGAGAGCCGGTCCGGGTAGGTGTCCGCCCGGTCGCCCAACCCGACCCGGGCGAGCAGCTCCCGGGCCTGCGCCTCGGCGTCGGCGCGCGCCCGCCGGTGCACCCGGCGCGGCGCGAGGGTGACGTTCTCCAGCACGCTCAGGTGCGGAAACAGGTTGTACGACTGGAAGACCATGCCGATGCGTCGGCGGACCCGGTCGGGGTCGACCCGGGGGCCGGAGATCTCCTCGCCGTCGAGCGTGATGGTCCCGTCGTCGAGTTCCTCCAGCAGGTTGACGCAGCGCAGCAGCGTCGACTTGCCCGACCCGGACGCCCCGATCAGGGCCACCACCCGGTGTTCGTCGACGGTCAGGTCGAGCCCGTCGAGCACCACCCGGCCGCCGAACTCCTTGCGGAGCCCCCGGCAGGTCAGCACGGCCATTCTCAGCCTCCGGACTGGCGTCGGGCCGCACGCAGCGTCACCCAGTCGGTGACCGCGATCAGCGGGATGGCGAGCAGCACGAACAGCACCCCGGCCACGATGTACGGGGTGTAGTTGAAGTTCTGCGCGGTGGCGATCTGGGCCGCCCGGACGGCGTCGATCGGACCGGCCAGGGAGACCAGGCCGACGTCCTTCTGCAACGCCACCACGTCGTTGAGCAGCGGCGGCGCGACCCGTCGGACGGCCTGCGGCAGCACCACGTGCCGCATGGTCTGCCGGTAGGTCAGCCCCAGCGAGCGGGCCGCCGCGAGCTGGCTGGGGTGGACCGACTCGATGCCGGCCCGGAACACCTCCGCCAGGTAGCCGCCGTAGGTGAGCACCAGCGCCAGCCCGCCGAGCACCAGCACCGGGGGCATGCCCTGCAACCGCAGGCCGGGCACGCCGAGGGTGAGCACGTACAGCACGATGATCAGCGGCAGGCCACGGAAGGTGTACGTGTAGCCGGCGGCGAGCGCGCGGACCGGGAAGAAGACCGGCCCGCGCAGGGTCCGCAGCAGGGCGATCAGCAGGCCGAGCAGCAGCGCCCCGACGGCGCAGCAGACCAGCAGCCGGACGTTGAGCCACAGCCCGGCGAGCACCTCCGGCAGGGCGTCGCGGGCGATCGTCGGGTCGAGGAACGACCGGCGGACCCGGTCCCAGCCGGGTGCGCCGGTGACCGCGACGACCAGCAGCGTGCCGAGCACCGCCGTGGAGGCGGCGGCGACCAGCACGCTGCGGGTCGTCTGCCGACGCCGGTACGCGGCCCGCCGCCGCTGCGCCGCCGACGGGAGGTACGGCCGGTCCACCGGCGGGCTGTCGTTGGCTGGTGACACCCGGCTCACTGGAGTTCGGTCGCCCCCGCCACCTGGGCGAGCCACTTCTGCTCCAGCTGCTTGAGCGTGCCGGCCTCGGCGAGTTCACCGACCGTGCGGCTGACGCAGAGGGTGAGCGGGGAGTCCTTGTCCAGCAGCAGCCCGAACGCCTCCGGCGCACCCACCTGCGGCAGTTGGCCGACGATGGTGGCGTCGGTGACCTCCGAACCGGTGATGTAGAACGCGGTCGGCAGGTCGACCACCAGCCCGTCGATCTGGCCGTTCTGCAGGGCCTTCTTGGCGTCGTCGTTGCTGTTGTAGACCTGCGGCTTGACCGAGGGCTTGATCAGGGCGGTGATCGCCTGGTAGCTGGTCGTGCCGACCTGCGCGCCGAGCTTGGCGTTCTTCAGGTCCGCCACCGACTTCTTTCCGGCGATCTTCGACGACCTGAGCGCGATGACCGTCTGCCGCACCAGGTAGTACGGGGCGGAGAAGTCGACCGCCTGCTTGCGTTCCTCGGTGATGGAGAACTGGTTGATGTCGAAGTCGAAGGTCTTCGGGCCGGGGGCGATGGCGGTGTCGAACTTGACCCGGATCCAGGTGACGTCGGCACGGGTGTACCCGAGCTTCTCGGCGACCGCGTACGCGACGGCGGACTCGAAACCCTCGCCGCTGTCCGGCTTGTCGCCCTTGAACCACGGCTCGTACGCGGGTTCGTCGGTGGCGACGGTGAGCTTGCCCGGCGTCCGGGTCTTCAGGCTGTCCTTGGCGCAGGACGCCGCGGTGGGGACGGCGTCGGGGGTGGGCGTGGGGTCCTGCGGTGCGCATCCGGCCACGGCGACGAGGAGCACGGCGGCGGTGGCGGCGGCGCGGGTACGTGAGCTGCTGCTGACCATGGCCGCCAGGATAGAGAAGAGCACCGATCCCTCGAAGGGTGTCCCATCAGGTAGATGGGAGATCGATGTGCAAACGTGTCCGGCCCGTTGCCGGTGGCCGGTGACCCGCGCCCCGGTCGGCCGGGGCGTCCGGCGTCCCCGGCCCCGTCCCAGCCTGCGGGAACGTGGTGTGGGCGGGGCGACCCGGCCGGACCCGGAGCGCACGGCGTCGGTGGGCGGCTGGAAGAATCCGGTTCCGTGAAGACGTTCGAGGAGTTGTTCGCCGAGCTCCAGGCCAAGGCCGCCGCCGGCACGCCGGGTTCCGGCACGGTCGACGCCCTGGCCAAGGGGGTGCACTTCGTCGGCAAGAAGGTCGTCGAGGAGGCGGCCGAGTCGTGGATGGCCGCCGAGCACGAGGGCCCGGAGCGCACCGCCGAGGAGATCTCCCAGCTGCTGTACCAGGTGCAGGTGCTGATGCTGGCCAGCGGTCTGGAGTTGAAGGACGTCTACCGACATCTGTGAGTGCGCCCGCGTCGTTGATCTGATCCGATCGAAGGAGCACTCCGTCATGCTGCGTGTCGCCGTACCCAACAAGGGGGCCCTGGCCGAGAAGGCCGCCCAGATGCTGCGTGAGGCGGGCTACCGCCAGCGCACCGACCCCAAGGACCTGGTCTGCCCGGACGAGGCCAACGACATCGAGTTCTTCTACCTGCGCCCGAAGGACATCGCCACCTACGTCGGCTCGGGTGACCTCGACGTCGGGATCACCGGCCGGGACCTGCTGATCGACTCCGGCGCGCCCGCCGAGGAGGTGGTCGACCTGGCGTTCGGCCGGGCCACCTTCCGCTTCGCCGCCCGTCCCGAGGACGTCGGCGACGTGCAGGAGCTGGGCGGGCACCGGATCGCCACCGCGTACCCGGGGCTGGTCGAGCGGTACCTCGGCGAGCTGGGCGTCAAGGCCGACGTGATCCGGCTCGACGGCGCGGTGGAGAACGCGATCCGGCTCGGGGTCGCCGACGTCGTCGCCGACGTGGTGGAGACCGGCGCGACGCTGCGCCAGGCCGGGCTGGTCGTGTTCGGCGACCCGCTGCTGCGCTCCTCGGCGGTGCTGGTCCGCCGGGCCGGCGCGCCGGCCCACCCGCAGGCGGAGCAGTTGCTGCGTCGCCTGCACGGGGTGCTGGTGGCCCGCCGGTACGTGATGCTCGCCTACGACGTGCCGGCCGGCCTGCTCGACCGGGCCAGCGGCCTGACCCCGGGCATCGAGTCGCCGACGGTCTCCCCGCTGCACCGGGAGGGCTGGGTCGCCGTGCAGGCGATGGTGCTCCGCGACGACGTGCACCGGATCATGGACGAGCTGTACGAGCTGGGCGCCCGCGCCATCCTGGTCACCAACATCCACGCCTGCCGCCTCTGACCCCGGGGCCGCCCGGCCTGCCCTCGGGCTCGACCGTTGTGGGGCCGATACAGCGGCATCTTCCCCCGCGGACACCGCTGTGTCGGCCCCGTCGTCCCGACCCACCCGACCCCACCAGCCCCGGGGGGGCGGGTGGCGGCGCGACGCCTGCCGGGGCCGGATGGCACACTGGACCGGTGAGCGACACCGCGTTGATCCGTCTCAGGCCGCGTCGTATCCGGGTCGTCTGCTGGGCCTCGGCGATCGCCCTGCTGGTGGTCTTCAGCCTGGTGGCCACCTCGTTGACCGGGGCGACCGGCGAGGGCTACGGCACCTTCCAGCGCGGCGACCAGGTCGCCATGGTCGGCCTCGGGGTGCTCGGCGCGCTCGGCATCCTGCTGTTCACCAGGCCCCGGGTCGAGGCGGACGCCCGGGGGGTCCGGGTGCGCAACATCCTCGGCTCGTACGAGCTGCCCTGGGAGGTCGTCCGGGGGGTGCGCTTCGACCGGGGCGCGCCGTGGGCCAGCCTGGAGCTGCACGACGACGACCTGCTGCCGATGGTGGCGCTCCAGGCCGCCGACAAGGAGATCGCGGTCGACGGGGTCCGCGCGCTGCGCCGGCTGCACCAGGCCCACCTGGCCGACCTCGGCGGCGCCCCGGCCCGCTGACCGCCCCGCCCCTCCGCCGCCCGCTGCCGGGGTTCTCGTACCGTGCTGACCTGCGGGCCCGGTTTGGGGGATGGCTGCGCCGGGGTGTAGTGTTGCCACGTCGACCAGACTGCCCCCGCCTGTGGCGTGTGGGTGGTCCCGAAGCGGAGCGCCTGCTCCCACCCGAGTCGCCCCCGAGGCGGCCGGGTCCGGTCACCGGTTCCGGGTCCGTCCCGGTGCCGGATGCGCGATCATGTGATCGTGCCGACCGGTCGAGCGGGCCCTGGCATGCGCCGGGGCCTTCTGCTTTCCGGGTCGCCCCCACCCGGGGGCCACGCGGGGTCGGCCACGCAGCAGACTCGACTCGAGGAGGCCACATCAGCGTCGAACCACGCGTGAACGAACAGATCCGGGCACGTGAGGTCCGACTGGTCGGCCCTGAGGGTGAGCAGGTGGGCATCGTCCCGCTGGAGCGCGCCCTGCAGCTGGCCGCGGACGTCGACCTGGACCTGGTCGAGGTTGCGCCGATGGCGCGCCCGCCGGTGTGCAAGCTCATGGACTTCGGCAAGTTCAAGTACGAGAGCGCACTCAAGGCGCGCGAAGCGCGGCGTAACCAGCAGCAGACCGTCATCAAGGAGATGAAGCTCCGGCCGAAGATCGACCCGCACGACTACGAGACCAAGAAGGGTCACGTGGTGCGGTTCCTCAAGGCCGGCGACAAGGTCAAGGTGACGATCATGTTCCGCGGTCGCGAACAGAGCCGCCCGGAGCTGGGTTACCGGCTCCTGCGCCGGCTCGAGTCCGAGATCACGGACCTGGGATACGTCGAGGCCGCTCCGAAGCAGGACGGCCGTAACATGATCATGGTTCTCGCTCCGCACCGGGCCGTCAAGGCATCCGCGGTCGCCGCCACGGCGTCCCGTGGTGGCCCCCGGGACCGGGCCGCGGAGGAATCGGCCGCCCCCTCAGGTGACGCGACCCCGGCGGCCGGCGAGACCGCAGCAGCCGGCGAGACCGGCCCGACCGCTGACGCCAGCGGCCAGTAACAGGGAGAGACGTTCCACATGCCGAAGATGAAGAGCCACACGGGTATGGGCAAGCGGGTCAAGGTGACCGGCAAGGGCAAGATCGTCGCCCAGCAGGCCGGCCTTCGCCACAACCTGGAGAAGAAGCCGTCCACCCAGACCCGGCGGCTGACCGGCACGGTCGAGCTGGCCAAGTCCGACGTCAAGCGCATCAAGAAGCTGCTCGGCCGCTGACGCGCGCCACCTTTAACCTAACAAGGAGTTGAGATGGCACGCGTCAAGCGGGCTGTGAACGCCCAGAAGAAGCGTCGTACCCTGCTGGAGACCGCGAGCGGTTACCGCGGTCAGCGCTCCCGGCTGTACCGCAAGGCCAAGGAGCAGGTGCTGCACTCGATGCAGTACGCCTACCGGGACCGTCGTGACCGCAAGGGCGACTTCCGGCAGCTCTGGATCCAGCGCATCAACGCTGGCGCCCGGGCCAACGGCATGACCTACAACCGGCTGATCCAGGGCCTGCGCCTGGCCGGCATCGAGGTCGACCGCAAGATCCTGGCCGACCTGGCCGTCAACGACGCCGCGGCGTTCGCCGCGATCGTCGAGCTGGCCCGCGCCGCCGTGGCGGCCGAGGGCACCGGTGGCGCCGCGGCCCAGGCCGCCTGACCCACCCCGGCAGCAGATCGAGGCGTCTCCCATGCAGTCACCACCGCGCGGGAGACGCCTCGACGCCGTCACCGGCCCGTTCACCCCGCGTACGCCCAGGGTGGTCGCCGCCCGCCGGCTGCACCGCCGACGCGACCGTGACGCCACCGGCCGGTTCCTGGCCGAGGGGCCGCAGGCCGTCCGCGAGGCCCTCGACCGCACCGGCACGGTGGTGGAGCTGTTCGGCACCCCGGCCGCGCTGGACCGGCACGCCGACCTGGCCGCCGGTGCCGCCCGCGCCGACCTGCCCGTCTCCGAGGTCACCGACGAGGCCCTGGCCGCGCTGACCGAGACCGTCACCCCGCAGGGCGTGGTCGCCGTCTGCAGGCACCTCGACGTGCCACTGGACGCCGCCCTGGCGCGCGGCCCCCGCCTGGTCGCGGTGCTCGCCGGCATCCGTGACCCGGGCAACGCCGGCACCGTGCTGCGCACCGCCGACGGGGCCGGCGCGGGCGTGGTGGTCTTCGCCGGCGACACCGTCGACCCGTACAACGGCAAGTGCGTGCGGGCCTCCGCCGGCAGCCTGTTCCACGTCGACGTGGTCCGCGCCGCCGACCCGCAGGCCGTGGTCGACGCGCTGCGGGCCGCCGGGCTCACCGTCCTCGCCACCACCGGGTACGGCGACAGCGACCTCGACGACCTCGCCGACCAGGGCCGGCTCGCCGCCCCCACCGGCTGGCTGTTCGGTGCCGAGGCGCACGGTCTGCCCGGGGAGCTGACCGCCGCCGCCGACGCCCGGGTCCGGGTGCCGCTGCACGGGCGGGCCGAGAGCCTGAACCTGGCTGCGGCTGCCGCCGTCTGCCTGTACGCTTCAGCCCGAGCACTGCGCCGACCCCGGTCGGGCGCACACCCAGCAGGGGAGCCGGTCACGTGAGGAACGCGCCACGGCGTTCGTTTAGCCAGCCCGCCGGTGTCGGCGGGCGGTGGGCCTGACCTTCCTCCGCGCGTAACTCCCACCGGCGGGCTGCGGCACCGCCGCGCGTCCGTAGACTCGCCTAGCCGCCCGGAAGGGCCGGCGCCGCCGTGAGGGAGTGCCCGTACGCCATGAGTTACCGCAACGATCCGTACGACCCGAAGCAGGTCGCCCTGCTCGACCCGGCCGCCCTGGCCGGGGCCGTGGCCGACGCCGAGCAGGCGTTCGCCGCCGCCGCCGACCCCGACGCGCTGACCGCGCTGCGCCCCGCGCACCTCGGTGACCGGTCCCCGGTGTCGCTGGCCCGCCGGGAGATCGGCGCGCTGCCGCCGGCCGCGAAGGCCGACGCCGGCAAGCGGGTCAACGAGGCCCGCCGGGCGATCGAGTCCGCGTACACGGCCCGCGCCGAGGTGCTCGACCGGGAGCAGGCCGCCCGGGTGCTGGTCGAGGAGCGGGTCGACGTGACCCTGCCGTACGACCGGCGGCCCCGGGGGGCGCGGCACCCGCTGTCGACCCTGATGGAGCAGATCAGCGACCTGTTCGTCGGGATGGGCTACGAGGTGGCCGAGGGCCCCGAGGTCGAGCTGGAGTGGACCAACTTCGACGCGTTGAACATCCCCGCCGACCATCCGGCGCGCGGGCTGATGGACACCTTCCACATCGCACCGCCGCCCGGCGCGGAGACCTCCGGCCTGGTGCTGCGCACCCACACCTCGCCGGTGCAGGCGCGCACCATGCTCACCCGCAAGCCCCCCATCTACGTGGTGGTGCCCGGCCGGGTCTACCGCACCGACGAGCTGGACGCCACCCACGCGCCTGTCTTCCACCAGGTCGAGGGCCTGGTGGTCGACCGGGGCATCACGATGGCGCACCTGCGCGGCACCCTCGACCACTTCGCCCGCGCCATGTTCGGCGAGGGGGCCAAGACCCGCTGGCGTCCGCACTACTTCCCGTTCACCGAGCCGTCGGGGGAGTTCGACGTCTGGTTCCCCGAGCACCGTGACGGCCCGCGCTGGGTCGAGTGGGGCGGCTGCGGCATGGTCAACCCGAGGGTGCTGCGCGCCTGCGGCATCGACCCCGAGGTCTACTCCGGGTTCGCGTTCGGCATGGGCATCGACCGGACGGTGATGTTCCGGCACGGGGTCAGCGACATGCGGGACATGGCCGAGGGCGACGTGCGGTTCACCCGCGCGTTCGGGGCCGGGGCGTAGGGCGATGCGGGTACGAGTCACGGAGACGGTGGTCTGAGTCATGCGAGTTTCTGTCAGTTGGCTGCGGGAGTACGTCGACCTCCCCGTCGACCTGCCCACCGAGGACCTGGAACAGGCCTTGGTGGACCTCGGCATCGAGGTCGAGTCCGTGGTGGACCTGCGCCGCACGGTCACCGGTCCGCTGGTCGTCGGTGAGGTCCGCGAGATCGAGGAGCTGACCGGGTTCAAGAAGCCGATCCGGCACTGCCTGGTCGACGTCGGCACCGCCAACGGCACCGGCGAGCCGCAGCAGATCGTCTGCGGGGCGCGTAACTTCGCCCCCGGCGACCGGGTCGTGGTGATCCTGCCCGGCGGGGTGCTGCCCGGCGACTTCACGATCGGCGCGCGCAAGACGTACGGCCGGATGTCGGCCGGCATGATCTGCTCGGCGATGGAGCTGGGCCTCGGCGACGACCACTCCGGCATCATCGTGCTGCCGCCGGACATCCAGGCCCGGCCCGGCGACGACGCCCGTCCCGTGGTGGGCCTCGACGACGTCGTGGTCGAGCTGGAGATCACCCCCGACCGGGGGTACGCGCTGAGCGTGCGCGGCATCGCCCGCGAGCTGGCGTACGCCCTCGGGGTGGCCTTCCGCGACCCGGGCCGGGTGCCCGCGCCCGCCGGTACGGCGGAGCCGGCGTACCCGGTGCAGGTGCGCGACACCGTCGGCTGCGACCGGTTCACCGCCCGGATGGTCCGGGGGGTCGACCCGACGGCGGCCACGCCCGGCTGGATGCGGCAGCGGCTGACCGTGGCCGGCGTCCGCAGCATCTCCCTGGCGGTCGACGTCACCAACTACGTGATGCTCGAACTGGGCCAGCCGATGCATGCCTTCGACGCCGACCGGCTCACCGGCCCGCTGGTCGTGCGCCGGGCCGAGGCGGGCGAGAAGGTGACCACCCTGGACGGTGTGGTCCGTTCGCTCACCGCCGAGGACATGGTGATCTGCGACGACACCGGCCCGGTCTCGCTGGCCGCGGTGATGGGCGGCGAGACCAGCGAGGTGGTCGGCGGCACCACGAACGTGCTACTGGAGGCCGCCCACTGGGACCCGGTGATGGTCGGCCGCACGGCCCGCCGGCACAGGCTGTTCAGCGAGGCGGCCAAGCGGTGGGAACGGGGCGTCGACCCGGCCCTGCCGCTGGTGGCCCTGAAGCGTGCCGTCGAGCTGCTCACCGCCCACGGCGGGGGCGAGGCCGGCGCGGAGATCCTCGACCTCGACCACGTCCGGCCGATGCGGCAGGTCGTCCTCCCGGTCGATCTGCCGTCGCGCCGGGTCGGGGTGGACTACTCCCCGCAGCGGGTGGTCGACCTGCTGGAGCAGGTGGGTTGCACGGTGATCCGGGGCGCCGACCGGCTGGCCGAGGACGCGGGCACGGTCGCGACGACCGCCGGCGGCGGCGACGTGCTCACCGTCACCCCGCCGACCTGGCGGCCCGACCTCACCGACCCGGCCGACCTGGTCGAGGAGGTGGTCCGCCTCGACGGATACGACCGGGTGCCGTCGGTGCTGCCCACCGCGCCCCCCGGCCGGGGGCTGACCTGGCAGCAGCGTCGCCGCCGGGCGGTGGCCCGCTCGCTCGCCGAGCGCGGCTACGTCGAGGTGCTGGCGCTGCCGTTCGTCGCGCCGGAGCTGGCCGACCAGCTCGGGCTGCCCGCCGACGATCCGCGCCGGCCGGCGGTACGGCTGGCCAACCCGTTGTCAGAGGAGGAGCCGCTGCTGCGCACGACCCTGCTCGGCCCGCTGCTGGGCATCCTCCGGCGCAACCTGGGCCGGGGCCACCGTGACCTGGCGCTCTACGAGATCGGGGCGGTGTTCCACCCGCGTCCCGGTGTGGGCGCGCCGCCGACCATGGGGGTGGACCGCCGGCCCACCGACGCCGAGTTCGCCGCCGCCGACGCGGTGGTGCCCGCCCAGCCCCGGCACGTCGCGGTGGTGCTCACCGGTGACGTGGAGCCGGCCGGCTGGTGGGGTGCCGGCCGCGCCGCCGGCTGGGCCGACGCGGTGGAGGCCGGCCGGGCCGTGCTGGCCGCCGCCGACCTGCCGGCCGAGCGGATCGAGGTGCGGGCCGCCGAGCGGGCACCCTGGCATCCCGGCCGGTGCGCCGCGCTGCTGGTCGACGGGGAGGTGGTAGGTCACGCCGGTGAGCTGCACCCGGCGGTGCTGGCCGCGTTGGAACTGCCCCGCCGGACCAGCGCCATGGAACTCGACCTGGACGCCCTGCCGGCGGCCCCGGTGGTGTCCGCGCCGGCCGTGTCCGGGTTCCCCCCGGCGCTGATCGACGTGGCGCTGGTGCTGGACGACACGGTGCCGGCCGCCGACGTCCGGGCCGCGCTGGTCGAGGGCGCCGGCGAGCTGCTGGAGCACGTCCGGCTCTTCGACGTGTACGCGTCGGAGTCGCTCGGCGCGGGTCGCCGGTCGCTGGCCTACAAGCTCACCTTCCGGGCGCCGGACCGGACGCTGACCGTGGAGGAGGCGGTGGCCGCGCGGGACGCCGCCGTGGCCGTGGCCGCCCAGCGCTTCGGGGCGACCCTGCGCGGCGCCTGAGGTGTGCCGGCCGACGACGGCCCCGACCCGGTCACCGGGTCGGGGCCGTCGCGGGTTCACGCGACGTCGGTGATACCTGCCGGCGCACGCCGGTGGCCAGCAACGCGTCCCGTACCGGGGGGTCGAGCCGTTCCAGGAAGGTCCCGTACGGCGGTCCGGGGCCACCACGATCTCAACCTGGACCCGTCGGAGTACACCGAGGCATGGGACGTCGCGTTGCGGACGTACGAGCGCGAACACGGGCTCGTCCAGCGGACCGGGTGAGTGGGGGCGTCTTCCGGAGGCCGGGCCGCCTCCGGAAGACGCCGCACGGTCAGCCGGTGAAGGGCAGCACGACGCGGGAGGCGTCGCCGACGCCGAGGGTGGTCGGGGTGCCGCCGATGGCGTTCCAGACCTGCACGGTCACCGTCCCGCCGCGCAGGTTGCCGAGGGTGCCGGTGGCCGAGCGCAGCCCCTGGGTATGCCGGTAGCGCTCGACGCCGGGCACCGGGTCGGTGGCGAAGTAGACGTACGTCTCGACCCGGTCGGCGGTGCCGTCGCCGGTGAGGTCGTACGACACCCGGGCCTGGACGCCGTCGCCGACGGCGGTGCCGGCGTCGACGGCCAGGTCGAAGGTGGTGGCTGCGCCGGTCCAGGTGCCGGTGAGCCCACGGGCGGTGAAGACCCGGGCGTTGGTGGGGGTGCCGTCGTGGTTGCCGTTCGCCGCCGCCAGGCTGATCGTGCCGGTGGGTCCGGTGGTGCCGGCCAGGGTGCCGTCGGCCTGGAGGTGGCGGGTCGCGTTCCACGGCTGGCCGGGGGACGGGGTCGGGGTGGCGGTGCGGGTCGGGCCGGCGGTGGGCGTCGGGGTGGCCGTGCCGGTGAACGGGGTGAGGGTGAGGCCGGCGGCGCGCGGGTCGCCGTCGTGTACCAGGGACTCCTGGGCGAGCACGTCGTCGAAGGCGAAGCCGTACGCCCGGCCGTCGACCATGTGCTGGTGGATGATCCGGGAGTAGTGGTTGGTCAGCGTGCCCCGGTAGAAGTCGGCCGGGCCGCCGCCGGGCTGCGTGGTGATGGTGTCGAGGGTGGCGCGGTGCAGGGCGGCGCAGAGCGTCCGGGCGATCGGCCCGACCACCTGGTCGTTGGGGGCGGCGAGGGCCCCGTCGCAGTCCCACACGTCGGAGCTGGAGGGTCTGGTGAAGGTGGCGACCTGTCGGCCGGCCGGGTCGGTGAACGTCATCGTGGTGCCGGTGGTACGCCCGAGGTAGCGCACGTCGGGCCGGTCGGTGAACGGGGTGACGGTCAGCGTCCGGGTGGTGTAGGAGCGCCAGGCCGCGTCGATGTACGGGTCGAGGTAGCCGGAGGCGAACCGGCCGGCGTCGACGGCCTTGCCGGGGGAGAGCACCCGCAGCACCGTGCCGTCGGACCGGGTCTGCACGGTGTCCGCCCAGCCGGGCTGGGCACGGACGGCGTCGATGACGGCCTGCCTGCCGCCGCCGACGAGTTGGCCGGCCCGTCGGGTGGTGCCGCTCGCACCGGTGACGCTGACCGCGTGCGGGACGGCGAACATGTCGACCTGGGTGCTGTTGAGCCAGAGTCCGGCGTCGTTGTAGGTGAACTCGGACCAGTCGAACAGGATGTCGCGGTTGGGGTCGCCGGCGGCCCAGGGGGCCGGCTGAACGAGGCCGTCCGGGGTCAGTGAGAAGCGCAGCTTCTGGCCGAAGGAGAAGTAGACCCGCCCGGAGAGGCCACGGGGAACCCGGAGCGTGACGGAGCCGCCGTTGGCGGGTCCGGCGATCGAGACGTCGGGGGCGGGGGTGGGCGGCTGACCGCCGGCGGGCCAGGGGGTGAAGACGCCCCCGGGGGTCACGTAGCCGAGCCGGCCGGAGGCGAGGTCGACGCCGAGGAGGTAGAGGTGGACGGCCTCGGCCCGGCCGGTGCTGTTGGTGACCGTCAGCGGGAGCGGGGACGGTCCGACGGCGCGGGTGGGCGCGGTGGTGAGGCCGAGGGTGGTGGCGCCGGCGATCGCGATCGCGGCGAGGGCGGTGGCCCAGCTTCTCGGGGTACGCAACGACGGCTCCTTCGACCGCTGGCCGCACGCGGCAGGCGGGTGGTATGTGGCTGATGGGCGACTAGAGAGCGCTCTCTCAGGATGGCCAATACCATCACGGCTGTCAATGCATGTACGTGGTCCAGGTCACTTCTTCATGTCCATGCAGTAGGTTGTATTAACTTGCACAGACGGTCGGTGGGCCGCTAGCCTTCTCTGCATAGTCATGCGGAGGTTGGAATGGGTATTCGAGTTGCGGTCGCCGGGGCGAGCGGCTACGCCGGGGGCGAGCTGCTGCGCCTGATCGCCGGTCACCCCGAGTTCGACCTGGTCGCCGCCACCGCGCACCGTCAGGCCGGTGCACCGGTCAGCGCCGTACACCCGCAGCTCGTGGGGTTGGACCTGGTGTTCGCGGCGACCGATCCGACGACGTTGGCCGACGCGGACCTGGTCTTCCTGGCCCTGCCGCACGGCGAGTCGGCGGCGCTCGCCGCCGAGCTGCCCGGGTCGGTGCGGGTGGTCGACCTCGGTGCCGACCACCGGCTGCGCGACGCCGACGCCTGGTCCCGCTACTACGGCGGCCCGCACGCCGGGGCGTGGACGTACGGCCTGCCGGAGCTGCCCGGCCAGCGGGCGGCGATCGCCGGGGCGACCCGGGTCGCCAACACCGGCTGCTACGCCGTCGCCATCACCCTGGCCCTCGCGCCGCTGATCACCGCCGGTGCGGTCGCGCCGGCCGACGTGGTCGTGGTGGCCGCCTCCGGCACCTCGGGGGCCGGCCGGGCCGCCAAGGCGCACCTGCTCGGCAGCGAGGTGATGGGGGACCTGTCGCCCTACAAGGTGGGTGCCCACCAGCACGTCCCGGAGATCAAGCAGGCCACCGGCGCGACCGGGCTGTCCCTGACCCCGGTGCTGGCCCCGATGCCGCGCGGCATCCTCGCCACCGTCACCGCCGTGCCCACCGGCGACGCCGACCCGCGCGCGGTGCTGGCCGACGCGTACGCCGACGCGCCGTTCGTGCACCTGCTGCCCGAGGGGGCGTGGCCGCACACCGCCGCGACCGCCGGGGCGAACTCGTGCCACCTCCAGGCCACCGTCGACGTCGACTCCGGCCGGGTGATCGTGGTCAGCGCCATCGACAACCTCGGCAAGGGCGCCGCCGGCCAGGCGGTGCAGAACGCCAACCTGATGCTCGGCCTGCCCGAAACCACCGGCCTGCCCCTCTTTGGAGTTGCCCCATGAGTGTCACCGCCCCTCGGGGCTTCCGTGCGGCCGGTGTCGCGGCCGGGTTGAAGAGCGGCGGGGCCACCGACGTGGCCCTGGTCGTCAACGACGGTCCGGACGCCGGGGTGGCCGGCGTGTTCACCACCAACCGGGTCAAGGCCGCGCCGGTGCGCTGGACGCAGCAGGTCGTCCGGGGCGGCGTGGTCCGCGCGGTGGTGCTGAACTCCGGTGGCGCGAACGCCTGCACCGGACCGGCCGGCTTCCAGGACACCCACGCCACCGCCGAGCACACCGCGGCGGCGCTCACCGGGTCCAGCCCCCGGCTGCGGCTGGGCGCCGCTGACGTGGCGGTCTGCTCGACCGGCCTGATCGGTGAGCGGCTGCCGATGGACAAGCTGTTACCCGGGGTGCGTACCGCGATCCGGGCGTTGGCCCGCGACGGCGGTCCGGCCGCCGCCGAGGCGATCATGACCACGGACACCCGGCCGAAGACCACCGTCGCCCGGGGCACCGGGTGGAGCGTGGGCGGGATGGCCAAGGGCGCGGGCATGCTCGCCCCGGGCATGGCCACCATGCTGTGCGTGCTGACCACCGACGCGGTGGCCGGGCCGGAGTTGTTGGACGCGGCGTTGCGGGCGGCCACCCGGGTCACCTTCGACCGGGTCGACTCCGACGGTTGCATGTCCACCAACGACACGGTGCTGCTGCTGTCCAGCGGGGCGTCCGGGGTGGAACCCGACGAGGCCGAGTTGACCGCCGCCGTCACGGCGGCCTGTCACGACCTGGCCCAGCAGTTGGTGGCCGACGCCGAGGGGGCGACCAAACAGGTCGCCATCGAGGTGGCCGGTGCCGCCGACGAGGACGACGCGGTCGAGGTGGGCCGTTCGGTGGCCCGCAACAACCTGGTCAAGACGGCGCTGTTCGGCAACGACCCCAACTGGGGACGCATCCTGGCCGCGGTCGGCACCACGGCCGCCGTGTTCGACCCGGACGCGGTGGACGTGGCGGTCAACGGGATCTGGGTGTGCCGTGGCGGTGCCGCCGCCGAGGACCGGGCCAAGGTCGACCTGACCGGGCGGGACGTCACCATCCGGATCGACCTGCACGCCGGCGCGGCGGCGGCCACGATCTGGACCAACGACCTGTCGCACGCGTACGTGCACGAGAACTCGGCGTACTCGACATGAGCCTGTCCGCGGATCTCACCCGGGCCCAGGCGAAGGCCGAGACGCTGATCGAGGCGCTGCCCTGGCTGGCCCGGTTCTCGGGGGCCACCGTGGTGGTCAAGTACGGCGGCAACGCGATGGTCGACCCGACCCTGCAACGGGCCTTCGCCGCCGACATGGTCTTCCTCCGGTACGCCGGGCTCAAGCCGGTCGTGGTGCACGGCGGCGGGCCGCAGATCTCGGCGATGCTGGGTCGGCTCGGCATCGCCAGCGAGTTCAAGGGCGGCCTGCGGGTCACCACCCCGGAGGCGATGGACGTCGTCCGGATGGTGCTGGTGGGTCAGGTGGGCCGGGAACTGGTCGGTCTGATCAACGCGCACGGTCCGTTCGCCGTGGGCCTGTCCGGCGAGGACGCCGGCCTGTTCACCGCCGTGCGCCGGCCCGCCTGGGTCGACGGTGAGGCGGTCGACGTGGGGCAGGTCGGCGACGTGGAGTCGGTGGACGTGTCGGCGGTGACCGACCTGATCGCGGCCGGCCGGATCCCGGTCATCTCGACGGTCGCGCCGGACGCGGACGGGGTGCTGCACAACCTCAACGCCGACACCGCCGCCGCCGCGCTGGCGATCGCCCTTCAGGCCCGCAAGCTGGTCGTCCTCACCGACGTCGCGGGCCTGTACGCCGACTGGCCGGACACCGACAGCCTGGTCAGCGAGATCGGCACGGAGGCGTTGGCGAAGCTGTTGCCGTCCCTGGAGGCGGGGATGGTGCCCAAGATGGAGGCCTGCCTGCGGGCGGTGCGCGGGGGAGTGCCCGCCGCGCACGTCGTCGACGGCCGGGTCGCCCACTCCACGCTGCTGGAGGTCTTCACCTCGGAGGGGTTCGGCACGATGGTCGTCGACACCCCGGCCGGGTCCACCAACCAGGAAGGCACGGTCGGTTCATGAGCACGCTGGTGGAACGCTGGCAGCAGTCCATGATGGACAACTACGGCACCCCGCCGCTGGCGTTGGCCTCCGGTTCGGGCGCGGTCGTCGTCGACGAGGCCGGCCGGGAGTACGTCGACCTGCTCGGCGGCATCGCGGTCAACTCCCTCGGGCACGCCCACCCCGCCGTGGTGGCCGCCGTCTCCAAGCAGGTCGCCACCCTCGGCCACGTCTCCAACCTGTTCGTCGCCGAACCCCCGGTGGCGTTGGCGGAGCTGCTGCTGGCGCTGGCTGGCCGGCCGGGCCGGGTGTTCTTCGCCAACTCCGGCGCGGAGGTCAACGAGGCCGCGTTCAAGCTGTCCCGGCTCACCGGCCGGTCGCACGTCGTCGCCACCGTCGGCGGTTTCCACGGCCGCACCATGGGTGCGCTCGCGTTGACCGGCCAGCCGGCGAAGGCCGACCCGTTCCGCCCGCTGCCAGGCGACGTCGACCACGTTCCGTACGGCGACGTGGCGGCGCTGGCGGCGGCCGTCACCGACGCGACGGCGATGGTGATCCTGGAGCCGGTGCAGGGCGAGAACGGTGTGGTCGTCCCGCCGCCCGGCTACCTGGCCGAGGCGCGACGGATCACCACCCGGCACGGGGCGCTGCTGGTGCTCGACGAGGTGCAGACCGGCATCGGGCGGACCGGGTACTGGTTCGCCCACCAGGCCGAGGGGGTCGAGCCGGACGTCGTCACCCTGGCCAAGGGCCTCGGCGGCGGGCTGCCGATCGGCGCCTGCCTGGCCTTCGGCCGGGCCGCCGAGCTGCTGCGCGCCGGCTCGCACGGCACCACCTTCGGCGGCAACCCGGTGAGCTGCGCAGCCGCCCTCGCGGTGGTCTCCACGATCGCCAGCGAGGGGCTGCTCGACCACGTCAAGCGCACCGGTGAACGGCTGCGCCGGGGCGTCGAGGCGCTGGGCCACCCGCTCGTCACCGAGGTACGCGGGGCCGGGCTGCTGCTCGGCATCGTCCTCGCCGCGCCGGTCGCCGGCCCGGTGGCCGAAGCGCTGCGCACGGCGGGGTTCCTGGTCAACCCGGTGCAGCCGGGGGTGATCCGGCTCGCCCCGCCGCTGGTCCTCACCGCCGAGCAGGTCGACGCGTTCCTGGCCGCCCTCCCCGCGGCCCTCGACGCCGCTGCCGACGGCACGGCGGCTGCGCCCGGGGCGCAGACCCGCGCCGTGCCGCCGTCCACTTCCACCCCGACCCCGACGGAGACCCGCACATGATCCGGCACCTGCTGGCCGACGACGACCTCACCCCGGCCGAACAGTCGGCCGTGCTCGACCTGGCCGCCCGGATGAAGGCCGACCGGTTCGGGTTCACCCCGCTGGCCGGGCCGCGTTCGGTGGCGGTGCTGTTCGACAAGCAGAGCCTGCGCACCCGCATCTCCTTCGACGCCGGCATCGCCGAGCTCGGTGGTCATCCGCTGGTGGTGGACACCCAGGTCACCCACTTCGGGCGGGGCGAGACGCTGGCCGACGCCGGCCGGGTGCTGTCCCGCTACGTCGCCGCCATCGTGCTGCGTACCCACGGCGACGACCGGATCGCCGAGGTGGCCGCGCACGCCACCGTGCCGGTGGTCAACGCGCTGACCGACGGCTACCACCCGTGCCAGCTCCTCGCCGACCTGCTCACCGTCCGCGAGCACTGCGGCGGCACCGCCGGGCGGACCCTGGCGTACGTGGGGGACGCGGCGAACAACCTGGCCCACTCGTACCTGCTGGCCGGGGCGACCGCCGGGATGCACGTGCGGGTCGCCGGGCCGGCCGGGTTCCAGCCCGATCCGGGGGTGCTGGGCCGGGCCGAGAAGATCGCCGCCGGTACGGGCGGTTCGGTACGGGCGCTTGTCGATCCGGTGGAGGCGGTCCGGGACGCCGACGTGGTCGCCACCGACACCTGGACCTCGATGGGGCAGGAGGACGACGGGCTGGACCGGATCACGCCGTTCCTGCCGTACCAGGTGAACACCGCACTGCTCGCTCACGCCCGGCCGGACGTCAAGGTGCTGCACTGCCTGCCCGCGCACCGG
This sequence comes from Micromonospora cynarisoli, assembly GCF_030518815.1. Taxonomy (NCBI): domain Bacteria; kingdom Bacillati; phylum Actinomycetota; class Actinomycetes; order Micromonosporales; family Micromonosporaceae; genus Micromonospora; species Micromonospora cynarisoli. The sequence continues at coordinate 7,259,247 of NZ_CP130426.1, forward strand.
GACGAGGAGATCACCAGCGAGGTGCTCGACGGCCCGCACAGCGTGGTTTTCGACCAGGCGGAGAATCGGCTGCACGCCCAGAAGGCGCTGCTGACCTTTCTCCTGGAGGCATCCTCATCATGACCGCCCCGACCCGCGCCGCCCGGCACGCCCGCATCGTCGAGTTGATCCGGGCCAGGGCGATCCGTTCCCAGACCGAGCTGGCCGACCTGCTGGCCGCCGACGGTGTGCAGGTCACCCAGGCCACCCTCTCCCGGGACCTGGAGGAGTTGGGTGCGGTGAAGGCGCGGGGCGGCGACGGGCGGGCCGGCTACCTGATCCCGGAGGACGGCCACCGGCCGCTGCGCGACGCCGAGGCGGCCCCCGCCCGGCTGATCCGGCTGCTGCGGGAACTGCTCAACGGGGTCGACTCCAGCGGCAACATCGCGGTGCTGCGCACCCCGCCGGGCGCGGCCCACTACCTGGCCAGCGCGGTGGACCGGGCGGGCCTGACCGAGGTGGTCGGCACCATCGCCGGTGACGACACCATCCTGGTGGTGGCCCGCGAGGCCGACGGCGGGGCCGCCCTCGGCGAGAAGCTCGCCGGGTGGGCCCGCCGCGACGACGGCGGCGAGACGAACACCCCGTGACCGACCGGGTCACGGGTTCACGGACGACGGACGAGCCGGCACCGGGGGCGGGTACCCCACCGTCGGGGAGCGAAAGGTGAGCACTGCCAGAATGAGCGGCGTGGACGACAAGAGCCTGACCGAGAACAGCGCCGCGACGAACCGGACGAGCCTGTGGGGTGGCCGGTTCGCCGGCGGCCCCGCCGAGGCCCTGGCGCGGCTGTCGGTGAGCGTCCAGTTCGACTGGCGTCTCGCCCCGTACGACATCGCGGGTTCCCGGGCGCACGCCCGGGTGCTGGCCGGCGCGGGGCTGCTCGACCCCGACGAGCTGGGGAAGATCCTGGCGGCGTTGGACGACCTGGAGGCGGCCTGCGCGTCCGGGCAGTTCCGCCCGACGATCGACGACGAGGACGTGCACACCGCGCTGGAGCGAGGCCTGCTGGAGCGGCTCGGCAGCCTCGGCGGCAAGCTGCGCGCGGGCCGCTCCCGCAACGACCAGGTCGCCACCGACCTGCGGCTCTACCTGCGGGATCACGCCCGGGGGGTGGCCGCCCGGCTGGTCGAGCTGGCCGAGGCCCTGGTGGAGCAGGCGGAACGGCACGTCGACACGGCGGCGCCGGGGATGACCCACCTCCAGCACGCCCAGCCGGTCACCTTCGGGCACTGGCTGCTGGCCCACGTCCAGCCGTTGCTGCGGGATCTGGAGCGGCTGCGCGACTGGGACCACCGGACGGCGGTCAGCCCGCTCGGTGCTGGCGCGCTCGCCGGCTCCGGCCTGCCGCTGGACCCGGTGGCGGTCTCCAAGGAGCTGGGCTTCCGGACGTCGTTCGCCAACTCGATGGACGCGGTCGCCGACCGGGACTTCGTCGCCGAGTTCCTCTTCGTCACCGCGCTGGTCGGGGTGCACCTGTCCCGCCTCGGCGAGGAGGTGGTGCTCTGGACGTCGCACGAGTTCGGCTGGGTGGAGCTGGACGACGCGTTCGCCACCGGGTCGTCGATCATGCCGCAGAAGAAGAACGCGGACATCGCCGAGCTGGCCCGGGGCAAGTCCGGCCGGCTGGTCGGCGGGCTGATGAGCGTGCTGACGATGCTCAAGGGCCTGCCGATGACCTACGACCGGGACATGCAGGAGGACAAGGAGCCCGCGTTCGACGCGGTCGACACCCTGGAGCTGCTGCTGCCGGCGCTGGCCGGAATGATCTCCACGATGACGGTCCGGGTGGACCGCCTGGTGGCCGCCGCGCCGGTGGGCTTCTCGCTGGCCACCGAGGTCGCCGACTGGCTGGTACGGCGCAACGTGCCGTTCCGTGACGCGCACGAGATCACCGGCAAGCTGGTGGCGCTCTGCGTCGCCCGGGACTGCGCCCTCGACGACGTGTCCGATTCCGACCTGGCGGCGGTCAGCGAGCACCTCGACCCGTCGGTGCGTGACGTGCTGTCGGTCCGGTCGGCGCTGGCCGCCCGGATCACCCCCGGCTCCACCGGCCCCGGCCCGGTCGCCGACCAGCTTGCCGCCGCGTCCGACCAGCTCACCGGCTGGCGGGAGTGGGCCGCCGAGCGGGTCGTCCCCCGCTGAGCCGACCCGCGCCGGTCGTCGGTCGTCCCGTGGTCCGGGGCGCGGGCGACCGGACGCGGTCGGGCCGGTCCACGTGGCGGCCGGTCGTGCGGGTGGCCGCCGGTCAGGCGGGGCGGGTGGGTCGCCGCGCCACGGTCAGGCGGGGCGTTCGCGGCGGGGCAGCTTCGCCAGCACCGCCTCGTACGAGCCGTCGACCGCCTCGACCAGTTCGTCGTCGGGGATGGCACCGTCCAGGTCGAGCGCGTTCCAGCCGGAGCGGCCGACGTACGGCATCGGTCGGGCGTCGGCGGGGAACCGGTGCAGCCACTCGTCGGCGACCTCGCGGCTCGGGCCGCACTTCACCCCGACCCGGTCGGTGCCGTCGGGTGCGCCGAGGAACGCGAAGATCCGGCTGCCCACCTTCACCACCTCGTCGCCCTCCCAGGGCCGGTCCAGCCAGGCTCCCGGCTTGCCGAGGCAGTACGCCAGCATCTCCTCGCGGGTCATGGTGTCCTCCCGGTGCGGTGGTGGTCGGCCCAGTCTCCCCGAACCGACCCGCTCCGGCTGGTCGGCCGTCCTGGCCGGTGCCACCGCGTCGCCGCTGGCGGACGGCTGGAGATCACGGCAGGTGACCGGTCGGGGGTCAGGCGGTCCGGGCGGCCAGCCGTTCGTAGCGTTGCCGGGCGGCCTGCGCGCTGCCCAGGCCGAGGCCGTGGCCGATCGCCTGCCAGGTCAGTCCCCGGGCCCGTGCCGTCGTCAGCAGGCCCGCCTCCAGCACGTCGAGTTCGGCCCGCAGGTGCGGCAGCAGGGTCAGCGCGGCCATCAGGTCGGTGCCGTCGACGGGTTCCTCGTCGGTGTCGGGCACGATTCCGCCGGCGGCGAGCGCGGTGACCACGCAGACGGCCTCCCACGGGTCGGCGAGGTGCGGGTTGGTGTGCCGGCGTCGCCGGGTGTCGGTGTCGGCGTGCCGCTCGCTGAGCCGGTGCAGCGCGGCGTAGGTCCGTTCGGCCCGGGCGCGGCTTGCGTCGGGTGCGGTGAAGGCGTCGCTCATGACCCCATCCCAACCTACCAACGAAACGTTGTCAACGAAATGTTCAAGGGGTTGCCCTCGGTTTGCCGATCTTCGCCGGGTGGCGTTACCTGGACCGGTGGACTACCCGTGGCTGCACGCCCCCGCCACCGAGGTCGCCGACACGGCGCGCACCCTGCTCGGCTGGGAACTCGCCGCCGACGGCGTCCGGATCAGGCTGACCGAGGTCGAGGCGTACGCGGGCACCGGCGAGGACCCGGCGTCGCACGCCCACCGGGGGCCCACTCCCCGGACCAGGGTGATGTTCGGCCCGGCCGGGCACGCCTACACGTACTTCGTGTTCGGCATGCACTGGTGTCTCAACATCGTCTGCGGTCGGGACGGTGAGGCGGCGGCCGTCCTGCTGCGCGCCGGTGAGGTGGTCGACGGGCTGCCGACCGCCCGCGCCCGCCGGGGTGACGTCGCCGACCGCGACCTGGCCCGGGGGCCGGCCCGGCTGGCCGTCGCGCTCGGCGTCACCGCGTCGGCGAACGGCACCCGCGTGCTCGACGGGAGCGGCCCCCTGCTGCTGACCCCGCCGACCCGCCCGGTCACCCGCGCGGAGGTCTCCGCCGGCCCACGGGTCGGGGTGGCCGCCGCCCACGACGTGCCCTGGCGGTTCTGGATCACCGGCGACCCGACGGTCAGCACCTACCGCCGGCACGTACCCCGACGTCGCACCTGACCGGCGGATCCGGTCGGGAAATCCCAGCGCGGGGAGGGGCTGCCGGTCCTGGCGGACCTCGCCCGAGTCCGGCGGAGGGGTCGCCTCGATGGTGGGCTGCGCGACCTCCTCAAGATGTGCCTCGACGGCCTCCCGCAGGTTGACCAGTGCCTCGTCGACCGACTCGCCCTGGCTCGCCACGTCCAGTTCCAGGCAGCGGGCGACATACCAGTCGTCTTCCACCGTCGCAGCAAGGCAGGGGCGGCCGGTCCCGGCGAAATTGGTTAGCATTCGCGCGCAATCGTGACCCTGGAGGTGGCCGGATGGACGTACACGACGCCGGAGTGCTGGCCGGCCGACTGGCCTGCCTGGTCGTTCCGCTGCTGGTGATGCTGGTGCTGGCCGTGGTCGTCGTGGTGGCGGTGCAGTTCGGCCGCCGCCGGCCGACCCCACCCGGGCCGCCCCCGGCCCCGTCCTGGCCCCCGCCCGGCCCGGCCGGGTACGGCCCGAGCCACCCGGCCGGGTACGGCCCGCCCGCCGCGCCGTCGCACCCCGCGCCACCCGCCGGCCCGTCGCCGACGGGCGGCCCGTCCGACGCCGCGCCGCCGGCCACCGGTTCCGCAGGCGTCGCGCCGCCGGCCCCCGCCGGTCCGCCGCCGGGCGCATCGGACCAGCCCGGCCCGGGTACGCCCACGGAGGGGGAGCGGCCGGCGGCGGGGTGACCGGGGCCACCCCGTGCAGAGTCGCCGCCGGAATAGTTGACTCAGCAACTATGTTGTGCGCGACGTCCGGGCACCACGAACGGTCCCGGCATCTCAGACGCGAGGAGCTGGTCATGCAGTTCGGAGTCTTCACCGTCGGCGATGTCACGGTCGACCCGACCACCGGACGGGAGCCGACCGAGCACGAGCGGATCAAGGCGATGGTGACGATCGCCCTCAAGGCCGAGGAGGTCGGTCTCGACGTCTTCGCCACCGGCGAGCACCACAACCGCCCGTTCGTCCCCTCCTCGCCCACCACCATGCTGGGGCACATCGCGGCCCGCACCGAGCGGCTGCTGCTGTCCACCTCGACCACGCTGATCACCACCAACGACCCGGTGAAGATCGCCGAGGACTACGCCATGCTCCAGCACCTGGCCGACGGCCGGGTGGACCTGATGATGGGGCGCGGCAACACCGGACCGGTCTACCCGTGGTTCGGGCAGGACATCCGCAACGGCATCCGGCTCGCCGTCGAGAACTACGAGCTGCTGCACCGGCTGTGGCGCGAGGACGTCGTCGACTGGCAGGGCAAGTTCCGTACCCCGTTGCAGTCGTTCACGTCGACCCCGCGCCCGCTCGACGACGTGCCGCCGTTCGTCTGGCACGGCTCGATCCGCAGCCCCGAGATCGCCGAGCAGGCCGCGTACTACGGTGACGGCTTCTTCGCCAACCACATCTTCTGGCCCAGGGAGCACACCCAGCGGATGGTCGGCCTCTACCGGCAGCGCTTCGCCCACTACGGCCACGGCTCGCCCGAGCAGGCCATCGTCGGGCTCGGCGGCCAGGTGTTCATGCGGCGCAACTCGCAGGACGCGGTACGCGAGTTCCGGCCGTACTTCGACAACGCGCCGGTCTACGGGCACGGGCCGTCGCTGGAGGAGTTCACCCGGGAGACCCCGCTCACCGTGGGCAGCCCGCAGCAGGTCATCGACCGTACCCTCGGCTTCCGCGAGTACGTCGGCGACTACCAGCGGCAGCTGTTCCTGCTCGACCACGCGGGGCTGCCCCTCAAGACGGTGCTGGAGCAGCTCGACCTGCTCGGCGAGGAGGTCGTACCCGTGCTGCGCAAGGAGTTCGACGCGCTGCGCCCGGCGCACGTGCCGGTCGCGCCCACCCACGCGTCGCTGGTCGCCGCCCGCGACGCCGCCGACCGGGCGGCCACCGGGGCGGCCGACGCCGGTGACCTGGCCGGGGCCGGGACGGAGGGTCGGCGATGACCCGCCGCACCCTGGCCGTGGTGTCGGCGGGGCTGAGCCAACCGTCGTCCACCCGGCTGCTCGCCGACCAGCTCGCCACGGCCGCCCGCGACGAGCTGGTCCGGCGCGGCGACGAGGTGGAACTGCGGGTGGTGGAGCTGCGCGACCACGCCCACGACGTGGTGAACAACCTGCTCACCGGGTTCCCGTCGACCGAGCTGCGGGCCGCCCTCGACGCGGTCACCGGTGCCGACGGCATCGTCGCCGTCACGCCGATCTTCAACGCGTCGTACAACGGGCTGTTCAAGTCCTTCTTCGACGTGGTGGACGCCCAGGCGCTGGTCGACCGGCCGGTGCTGATCGGCGCGACAGGCGGCACCGCCCGGCACTCCCTCGCCCTGGAGCACGCCGTCCGGCCGATGTTCGGCTACCTGCGGGCGGTGGTGCTGCCGACGTCGGTCTTCGCCGCGCCGGAGGACTGGTCCGGCGGCACCGCCGAGGGGGCGCTGCGGGCCCGCATCCAGCGTGCCGGCCGGGAGTTGGCCGACCAGGTCGACAGGCGTCCGCCGGCTGCCGGTCCGGCCGACCCGTTCGCCCTCACCACCGACTTCGCGCAGCTCCTCGGCGGTCGGGAGGACTGAGCCTCACCGGTACGGGTGGGCCACCAGCACCGGGCAGTGGGCGTGCTGCACCACCGCCTGGCTGACCGAACCCAACAGCAGCCCGGTGAAACCACCCCGACCCCGGGTGCCGACGGCCAGCACCGACGCCGTCGCGCTCGCCTCGACCAGGCCCTGCGCCACCCCGACCGCCCGGACCGGATGCTCCCGCAGCACCACGTCCGGGTGGTCGGCGCGTACGGCGGCGGACGCCTCGGCGAGCAGCCGCACCGCATGCGCCCGGTACGCGGCCTCGGCCTGCTCCGCGTCGGCCCCGTCCCCCTCCTGCGGGGCGGGGCCGACGTGCACCAGCACCAGTGGGACCCCCCGCCGGACGGCCTCGGCGGCGGCCTGGTCGGCGGCGACCCCGGCGGCCGGCGAGCCGTCCACGCCCACCAGCACCGGCCCGTCCGGGCGACCCGCGGGAGTCTCCGGGCGCACCACCAGCACCGGGCAGTGCGCGTGCGCCGCGACCTGCGCGCCGACCGAGCCGAGCAGCAACCCGGTGAACCCGCCCAGACCCCGGCTGCCCACCACCACCAGGTCCGCCCGACGGGACTCCTCGACCAGCGTCGCGCCCGCCCCACCGGCGACCTGCCGCGCCTGCACGGTCAGCCCCGACCACCTGTCGGCCAGCTCGGCGGCGGTCCGCTCCAACATCCGCTGCGCCTCCTCCGACGGCGCGGGCACCCCCAGGTCGTACGGGTTCAGCGGGACGCCGTACCCGAGCGGGTGCAGGTAGCCGTGCACCAGGTGCAGGGACGCGCCACGCAGCACCGCCGCGTGGGCGGCCTGCTCCGCGGCGGCCAGGCTGGCCGGCGATCCGTCCACCCCCACCACCACCTGTCGGTTCATCAGCCCTCCCGGGGTCGGTCCGGCCCTCGTCGCCGGTCCGACCCATTGTCGACGTGCCGGCCCGCCCGCGCCGGCAGGTGACCCGGCCGGGCGTGCCGCCACCTGCGGTCAGGCCGGCCGGCGTCGGACGATCACCAGCGGGCTGTGCGCGTGGTGCAACACCGCGTGGCTGACCGAACCGAGCAGCACCCCGCCCAGGGCACCGCGGCCGTGCGCGCCGACGACGGTGAGCTGGGCCGACGCCGACTCCTCGACCAGCACCCGGGCCGCCGCGCCGGGCACCACCCGCCGGGTCACCGGCACGTCCGGATAGCGGTCCGACCAGCCGGCCAGCGCCTCGGCGAGCACCCGTTCCTCCTCGGCGGCGAGCGCCTCCACGTCGTAGACCAGTGGCAGCACGTCACCCGGGCCGATCGGTGCCGGGGTCAGCCAGGCGTGCACGGCCAGCAGCCCGGTGTCGCGCTGCGCCGCCGCGGCGAAGGCGAACCCGAGCGCCTCGGTGGACAGCGCCGACCCGTCCACCCCGACCAGCACCGGGCCGTCCGCCCGTGGCTCACCCCGGACCACCAGCACCGGGCAGTCGGCGCGGGCCGAAACCTGGACCGCCACCGAACCGATCAGCAGTCCGGCGAAGCCGCCCAGCCCCCGGGTGCCGAGCACCACCAGCGCCGCGTCGCGGGCCTCGCGCAGCAGCACCGGGGTCGGCGCGCCGTCGGACAGGTACCCGGTGACGGTCAACTCCGGGGCGACCTTGCCGGCTTCGGCGACCGCCTCGGTGACGATCCGTTCGGCCTCGTTGCGCAGCCCGCCGTCGGACGGCCCGACGGGCGCGGGGCCGAGCGGGACGCCGAAGAGCGGCCAGATGAACGCGTGCACCACCCGCAGCGGGCGGTTGCGGGCGACGGCCTCCCGGGCGGCCACCCCGACCGCGTCCAACGCCGATCGGGAACCGTCCACACCCACCACGACGGGGGCACCGGCTCTGTTGGTCATCACGTCCTCCTTCGTCCGTCTCCAGCCTGGTCGGGCCCGGCCCGCCCGGTCAGGGGCGTCCGGCCCCGCCGGTGGGTCCTTGGTCCCGCACCGGACGTTCCCGGCCCGGCCCGTCGAGGGCCGCATCGGTGACCGCGACCCGGGTGGGATCGGTGACGGCGGCCCGCGGGACGTCGGTCACCGCGTCGGTGACCGCCCCGGCCGGCCGCCGGGGGTCGGGCAGGGCCGGAGTGCCGGTGGTGGGGCGGCGGGCCAGCCGCAGCGCCAGGCCGGGCAGGGCGCTGACCGCCAGGCAGGCCAGCAGGACGGTGGGGTCGAGGGGGTCGGTGCCGAGCAGCATCCGCAGCGGCGGCAGCAGCACCCCGCCGACCTGGAGCAGCGCCGAGCCGACCACGGCGACGAGCAGCCCCGGGTTGGCCCGCCCCGCCCCGGCCGCCCGGGGTGCCCGGACGGCGAGTGCCACCCCGAGTTGGGCCAGGCCCAGCACCACGAACACCACCGACTGCCAGGGCAGCCCGGCGTGGGCGGCGGTCACCCCGGCGGCCAGCACCACCGACGCGATCAGCGCCCCGGTGACCAGCACGTCGCGGCCCAGCCCGGCCCCGAGCACCGACTCGCGAGGTGAGCGGGGTGCCCGGCGCAGAGTGCCGGGCTCGGCGGGTTCCGCGCCGAGCGCCACCCCCGGCAGCCCGTGGGTGAGCAGGTTGATCCAGAGGATCTGCGCCGGCAGCAGCGGTACGGGCAGCCCGAACAGCGGACCCAGCAGCATCACCACGATCTCGGCCACGCCGCCGGAGAGGGCGTAGCGCAGGAACCGGCGGATGTTGTCGTAGATCCGCCGGCCCTCGCCGATCGCGACGGCGACGGTGGCCAGGTCGTCGTCGACCAGCACCAGGTCGGCGGCCTGCCGGGCGACCTCGGTGCCGCCGCCCATCGCCACCCCGATGTCGGCGCGGCGCAGCGCCGGGGCGTCGTTGACCCCGTCCCCGGTCATCGCCACCACGTGCCCCCGGGCCTGGAGGTCGGCGATGATGTCCAGCTTCTGTTCCGGCTGGGTGCGGGCGAACACCCGGGCGTGCGGCCCGGCCTGCGTGGCGTCGTCGGTGTCGCCCCGCACCACCGGGTCGCCGGGCTGCCACAGGCCGAGCCGGCCACCGATCGCGGCGGCGGTCGCCGGATGGTCGCCGGTGACCAGCAGCAGCCGTACCCCGGCGGTGTCGAGACCGGCGGCGATCCCGGCGGCCCCGGCCCGCAGCGGGTCACCGACGGCGACCAGCCCCACCGGGCGCAACCCGACCGGTGCCGCCAGGTCGGGCGTCGTGTCGACGAGCGCGGACGCCACCGCGAGCACCCGCAGCCCCTCGGCGGCCAACTCGCGGGCGGCGGTGGTCAGCGCGTCGATCTCCTCGGCGGTGGCGTCCAGCAGGGGCGTGGTCAGCACGTTCTCCGGTGCCCCCTTGCAGACCACCAGGCGCTGCCCGCCGCAGGCCCGGTGCACGGTGACCATCCGGCGGGTGGCCTGCGCGAACGGGTGCTCGGCCATCCGGGGCCAGGCGCTGCGGGTGGCCGTCGGCTCCAGCCCGCACCGGCCGGCGAAGGCGACCAGGGCGGCCTCCAGCGGGTCACCGACCGCGCCCCAGTCGGGCCGGTCGTCTTGCGGCGGCGACAGCGTCGCGTCGTTGCAGAGCAGCCCGGCGCGGGCCAGCCGGCGCAGGTCCTCCGGCACGGCCACCGGTACGCCGTCGCGGCCCACCCGCCCGTGCGGGGCGTAGCCGACCCCGTCGACGTCGTACCTGGTGCCGTCGGGGGTGACCGCGGTCCGTACCGCCATCCGGCCCTCGGTGAGGGTGCCGGTCTTGTCGGAGGCGATCACCGTGACCGAGCCGAGGGTCTCCACCGCGTGTAGCCGGCGCGGGATGGCCCGTGCCCCGGCCATCCGGCGTGCGCCCAGCGCCAACGCCAGGGTCACCACCGCCGGCAGCGATTCCGGTACGGCCGCCACCACCAGACTCACCGCCGTCACCGCCATCTCCACCACCGGCCGGCCCCCGGCGACGCCGATGGCGAAGACCAGCCCGGACAGGGCCACCACGACCACCGCGAGGACCCGGCCGAGCACCGCCAGCCGGCGCTGCAACGGGGTCGGGGCCGGCCGGGTGCCGGCGACCAGCGCGCTGATCCTGCCCAGCGCGGAGGCCGCGCCGGTGCGGATCACCGTGCCGCCGGCCCGGCCGGTGGTCACCACCGTGCCGGCCCGCGCCTCCTCACCGTCGTGGCGTTGCACCGGCACCGACTCGCCGGTCAACGCCGACTCGTCGACCTGGAACCGGTTCGCCTCGACCAGCCGCAGGTCCGCCGGGACGACGTCACCGGCCTCCACCCGGACCAGGTCGTCGCGGACCAGGTCGGCGGCCGGCAGCACCACGTCCCGGCCGTCGCGTACCACCCGGGCGGTGGGGGCGGAGAGCTGGTCCAGGGCGGCGATGGCCCGGTCGGCGCGGACCTCCTGCACCACCCCGATGACGGTGTTCACCGCCACCACCAGCACGATCACCGCCGTGTCCGGCCAGTCGCCGAGCAGGGTGGTGACCACCGCGGCGGCCAGCAGCAGCGCGACGAGCGGATCGGTGAGCTGGCGCAGCACCCGGCCGACGAGCCACCGCCGGGCCGGCGCGGCGACGGTGTTCGGGCCGTCCGCGCGCAGCCGCGCCATCGCCTCGGCGGTGGACAGGCCGGCGGTCACCGGCTCCGCGTCGCGGGTGTCGTCCGCCAGCACCGACCCTGCACCGGATGTCGCCACCGGTGACCTCCCCGTCTCGTCGCGGCGCGTCCGGGGCACGCCGTCCCGGTCCAGCGTCGCGCCGTGCCGGCCGGCCCGGCAGAGGCGATCCGCCGCAGGTCACGGGACCAAAGGCCCTGCCGTTCCGTCGCCGACGGGTGTGCCATGGAGGCGACTACCACCGGCGAAGGGCACCCCGATGACCCCTCTGGAGATGCTCACCGAGCACCCCTTCCTCGCCGGGCTGCCGCCGCAGTGGCTGCCCCGGCTGACCGGGTACGCCCGACCGGTGGTCTGGCACCCCGGTCACCGGCTGTTCCGCGCCGGTCAGCCGGCGGAACGGTTCTGGCTGGTCCGGGGCGGTGAGGTGGCGTTGGACTTCCCGGTCCCCGCCCGCGGCGACGTGGGCATCGAGTCGATCGGGCCGGGTGGGGTGTTGGGCTGGTCGTGGCTGTTCCCGCCGTACCGCTGGCAGTTCGGCGCGGTCGCCGTCCGGCGGACCCCGACCGTGGAGTTCACCGCCGAGGGGGTGCGCCGGCTGATGGAGTCCGACGACGCCCTGGGTCGGCAGCTCACCACCCGGTTCATGAGCGTGGTGGTGGACCGGCTCCAGGCGTCCCGGGGCCGGCTGCTCGACCTGTACGGCTATCCGACCTCGGCCGCGAGCTGACCGCGACCGACGGCGACGCACCGGCACCCCCGCCGTCGGGCGGGATCGCGCCGGGGGTGCGGGGTCAGGTGACGGTCAGGCCGCGTTCGGCGAACTGGCCCCGGACCCGGGCCACCAGCTCCGAAGTCGGCGGCTCGGTGCGGGCCAGCGGAAAGGTCAGCCCCAGCTCGGCGTACTTGTGCGCGCCGAGGCGGTGGAACGGCAGCACCTCGACCCGTTGCACGGTGGCCAGCCCGGCGGCGAAGTCGGCGACGCCCGCCACGTTCTCCTCGGCGTCGGTGAGGCCGGGCACCAGCACGAACCGTACCCAGATCGGGGTGCCCCGGTCGGCGAGCCGGCGGCCGAAACGCAACGTCGGGGTGACCGACCCGGTGCGGGTGACCCGCCGGTACGTCGCCGGGTCCCACGACTTGACGTCCAGCAGCACCAGGTCGGTGGCGTCGAGCAGGGCGTCGTCGGCGCGGACCCCGAGGAAACCCGAGGTGTCCAACGCGGTGTGCAAACCGAGATCGTGGCAGCGGCGCAGCACCTCACCGGTGAACCGGGGCTGCATCAACGGCTCGCCGCCGCTGATCGTCACCCCGCCCCCGGCCACCGCGATGAACCGCCGGTACGGCTCGATCTCCGCCATCAGCTCGTCGACCGTGCGGTGCCGGCCGCTGCGCCGGTACCAGGTGTCCGGACTGTGGCAGTACCGGCAGCGCAGCGGGCAGCCGGCGAGGAAGGCCACGAACCGGGTCCCCGGCCCGTCCACCCCCACCGACACGTCCCACGAGTGCACCGCCCCGGTCGGCACGCCGTCGCCCCGCCGGGTGGCGGTGGCGACGGCGTCGCGCGGCCGGACGTTCACAGCGACCCGTGGAAGGTCCGGGACACCACGTCCTCCTGCTGTTCCCGGGTGAGCCGGACGAAGTTCACCGCGTACCCGGAGACCCGGACGGTCAACTGCGGGTGACGCTCCGGGTGCGCCATCGCGTCGACCAGGGTGGCCCGGTCCAGCACGTTGACGTTGAGGTGGAACCCGCCAGCGTCGGTGTAGCCGTCCAGCACGCCGGCCAGGTTGTCGATCCGCTCGTCGCGGGTGTGGCCCAACCCGTCCGGGGTCACCGTCGAGGTCAGCGAGATGCCGTCGCGGGCGGCGTCGTACGGCAGCTTCGCCACCGACAGCGCGGCGGCCACCAGCCCGTGGGTGTCCCGGCCGTTCATCGGGTTCGCGCCCGGGGCGAACGGCTCACCGGCCCGCCTGCCGTCCGGGGTGTTGCCGGTGTGCTTGCCGTACACCACGTTCGAGGTGATGGTCAGCACCGACATGGTCAGCTCGGCGTCGCGGTAGGTGCGCTGCCGGCGCAGCTTCGCCGCGAACGTCTCGGTCAGCCACACCGCGATCGTGTCGGCCCGCTCGTCGTTGTTGCCGTACGTCGGCGGTTCCCCCTCGACCACGTAGTCGATCGCCAGCCCGGTGTCGTCGCGCAGCACCTTGACCCGGCCGTAGCGGATCGCGGCGAGGCTGTCCACCGCCACCGACAGGCCGGCGATGCCGGTGGCCATGAACCGGCGCACCGGGTGGTCGTGCAGGGCCATCTCCAGCCGCTCGTAGGCGTACCTGTCGTGCTGGTGGTGGATCACGTTCAACGCGTCCACGTACGTTTCGGCCAGCCAGTCCAGGGTGCGTTCGTAGGCGGCCAGCACCTCGGCGTAGTCGAGGGTCTCCCCGCCGACCGGGGCGGTGGCCGGGGCGACCTGCTCACCGGTGATCTCGTCGCGCCCGCCGTTGATCGCGTACAGCAGGGCCTTGGCGAGGTTGGCTCGGGCGCCGAAGAACTGCATGTCCCGGCCCACCCGCATCGCCGACACGCAGCAGGCGATCGCCGTGTCGTCGTCGTAGGCGGGGCGGATCAGGTCGTCGTTCTCGTACTGGATGGCGCTGGTGTCCAGCGACACCTGGGCGCAGAACCGCTTGAACCCGACGGGCAGCCGGGGCGACCAGAGCACCGTCAGGTTCGGCTCCGGCGCGGGACCGAGGTTGTAGAGGGTCTGCAGATAGCGGAAGCTGGTCCGGGTGACCAGCGGCCGGCCGTTGGCGTCCATCCCACCGAGGGCCTCGGTGACCCAGGTCGGGTCGCCGGAGAAGAGCTGGTCGTACTCGGGGGTGCGCAGGAACCTGACGATCCGCAGCTTGATCACGAAGTCGTCGACCAGTTCCTGGGCGTCCATCTCGGTCAGCCGCCCCTCGGCGAGGTCCCGCCGCAGGTAGACGTCGACGAACCCGGCGGTACGCCCCAGCGACATCGCCGCGCCGTTCTGCTCCTTGGTGGCGGCCAGGTAGGCGAAGTAGAGCCACTGGATCGCCTCCCGGCCGGTGGTGGCCGGGCCGGAGATGTCGTAGCCGTAGCCCGCCGCCATCTGCGCCAGCTCGCCGAGGGCCCGGATCTGCTCGGCGAGTTCCTCCCGGTCCCGGATCACCTCGTCGGTCGACGGCCGGTCGTCCAGCGCCGCCTTGAGTGCCTTCCGCTCGGCGACCAGCCGGTCCACCCCGTACAGCGCCACCCGCCGGTAGTCGCCGATGATCCGCCCCCGCCCGTACGCGTCGGGCAGCCCGGTGATGACGTGCGAGCGGCGCGCGGCGAGCACGTCGGCCGGGTACGCGTCGAACACCGCGTCGTTGTGCGTCTTGCGGTACGTGGTGAAGATCCGGTGCACCTGCGGGTCGGCGGGGTAGCCGTACGCCTTCAGCGCGGTCTCCACCATCCGCAGCCCACCGGCGGGCATGATGGCCCGGCGCAGCGGCGCGTCGGTCTGCAACCCGACGATCAGCTCCCGCTCCCGGTCGATGTACCCGGGGGCGTGCGCGGTGATGGTGGACGGGGTGGCGGCGTCGATGTCGTACACGCCGTGGCGGCGTTCCTCGACGAACATCGCCCGCAGCGTGCCCCAGACCTCCAGGGTGCGGCAGGTGGGCCCGGTGAGGAACGACGCGTCCCCGGTGTAGGGCTCGTGGTTGTCCCGGACGAAGGCGGCCACGTCGACGGTGTCGCGCCAGGCGTCGCCGGTGAAGCCGCGCCACGGGTCGAGATGTGCGGTGCCGGTCATGATCGGTCCTTCCGCGCTGGTCGGGGTCCGGCGGCCTGGGTCGCCGGGGTGTTGCGCCTGCACCATCAGCCTCGTCGGGCCGGGCCGTCCCGGGCAGAGGCGCAGGACCACCCCCGCCCGGGACCAAAGACCCCCGGCGGCCGGTCAGCGCTGCACGACGAGTCGCTGGGCGCGCAGCAGCCGGGCCCACCACGGCCGGGGCGTCGCCGGGCGCAGCGCGGGCACCCGTGCGCCGCGCAGGCTGACCCAGCCGCCGGGCCCCATGGTGACCGTGCCGATCGCCGGCGGCCGACGCCGCGCCACCACCGCCACGCCCGCGGTGAGCAGGGCGACGGCGGCGGTACCGGCCGCGACGGCGAGCACCCGGTCCGGGTCGGGCAGCGCCCGGTAGCGGACCCGCCCGTCGGCGAGCACGAACGCCCCGACGGCCCGTCCGTCGCGGGTCACCGGCACCAGCGCGGCGGCCGGCGAGCCGGGCAGCGCCAGCACCGGCCCCACCGGCCCGGCCGTCGTCGTCCTGGTCGCCTCCACCGGGGTACGAGGCACCGGCGGCGGGCCCAGCGGGGCGGGTCCGGTCGGGTTGAAGATCGCGGTCATGGTGGTGCCTCCACTCGCAGGTCGGACCTGTCCCCTCGTTGGTAGCAACCCCGGGGCGCCCACCGGCAGGGCCGGACGGTACGCCGACCGGGCCACAGGTCCCGTCCTGTCGGTGCCGGTGCGTATCCTCCGGGCGGTGACCGCCGATGTGTCCCTGCGCCCGGTGCGCGACGACGACCTGCCGCACTTCTTCGCCCACGAGCAGGACCCGGAGGCGGCCTGGATGGCGGCGTTCGGCCCGGTCGATCCCACCGACCGGGCGGTCTTCGACGCACACTGGGCCCGCATCCGCGCCGACCCGAACGTGGTCAACCGCACCGTCGTCGTCGACGGCGCGGTGGTCGGGCACGTGGCGGCCTTCCCGGTGGACGGGCACACCGAGGTCAGCTACTGGATCGACCCGCGCCGGTGGGGGCGCGGCCACGCCACCGCCGCGCTGACCGCCCTGCTGCGGGAGCTGCCGCACCGGCCGTTGCGCGCCCGCGCCGCGAAGGACAACCGGGCCTCCCTGGCGGTGCTGCGCAAGTGCGGTTTCGTCATCGTCGGTGAGGACTCGGGGTTCGCCGACGGCCGGGGCGTCGAGGTCGAGGAATGGCTGCTGGAACTGCCCGCCGCCCCCGCTGACCAGGGCGGGCACTAGTCTCGCGGGGTGAACTGGCTCGAACTCGTCGGCTGGGCCGGCTCCGCGCTGCTGGTCTGGTCGCTGCTGCAGACCCGCATCCTGCGGCTGCGCGCCCTCAACCTGGTCGGCTGCCTGATCCTGATCGGCTACAACGCCGCCGTGCAGGTCTGGCCGATGGTCGGCCTCAACGTGGTGCTCGCCGTGATCAACGTGTGGTACCTGCGGGCGATGCTGGCCACCCGGCACGACGACCGCGCCTACCAGGTGGTCGAGGTGGGCGTCGGTGACCAGTTCCTGGCCCACACGCTGCGGGTGCACGCCGCCGACATCGCCCGGTTCAACCCCGACTTCCGCCCACCCCCGGCCGACGCGGACCGGTCGGCCTTCCTCGTCGTCCGCGACGACGAGGTGGTCGGGGTGGTGCTGTCGCACGCCGAGGCCGACGGCACCGCCCAGATCGACCTGGACTACGTCACCCGCCGCTTCCGCGACTTCACCCCCGGCGAGTTCGTCTACCGCCGCAGCAGCCTGTTCACCGACCGGGGGTTCCGCCGGGTGGTCAGCCCACCCGGCATGGTCGCCCCCTACTACCACCGGCTCGGCTTCCGCCCCGAGGGCGACGCGTACGTCCTCGACCTGACGCCCGCCGCCGCCGGACGCGGCTGACCGCCACCCGGACGCACGGGCATGCCGCTGGGACCCGCCACCGGTCGCCGATCGGGGCCACCGGGAGGATTCGCGGACCGCACGGTTGGGCACAGACTGGGCTACGCCGGGCGGGTCCTCCGTCCGGCGGCGTCGGCCCGTCGCCGACGCCCACCGCCTGAGGGAGAGTGCCGGGCGTGCAGAGCTACTGGAGCCAGTTGGCCCTGGTCGGAGTCCTGGTGGTGCTCAACGCGATCTTCGCGGGCAGCGAGATGGCGCTGGTGTCGCTGCGGGACAGCCAAGTGCAGCGGCTGGAACGCTCCAGCCGGGCCGGCCGGGTGCTCGCCCGGCTCGCCAAGGACCCGAACCGCTTCCTCGCCACCATCCAGATCGGCATCACCCTGGCCGGGTTCCTCGCCTCGGCCGCCGCGGCGGTCTCCCTGGCCAGGCCGCTGGTCCCGCTGCTCGGGTTCCTCGGCGGGGCCGCCGAGACGGTGGCCATCGTGCTGGTCACCCTGGTCCTGACCTTCGTCACCCTGGTCTTCGGCGAGCTGGCCCCGAAGCGGATTGCGATGCAGCGCGCCGAACGGTGGGCGCTGCTGGTGGCCCGCCCCCTGGACATCCTGTCCAGCTTCACCCGCCCGGCGGTGTGGCTGCTCGGCGCCACCAGCGACCTGGTGGTCCGCCTCGCCGGGGTCGACCCCAAGCACCAGCCCGACGAGATCGGCCCGGACGAACTGCGCGACATCGTCGCCGGCAACCACGGCTTCACCAAGGAGCAACGCACGATCATCGCCGGCGCGGTGGAGATCGCCGACCGGCAGCTGCGCGCGGTGCTCGTACCCCGGTTGCAGGTCTTCACGCTCGACAGCGGGACCACCGCGGAGGCCGCCCGGCTGCTGCTGGCCGCCACCGGCCACTCCCGGGCCCCGGTGGTCCGCCACGGCGGCCTCGACGACGCGGTCGGCGTGATCCACCTGCGCGACCTGGTGGGGGTGCCGGACGACCGGCCGGTCGACGACTGCGCCCGCCCACCGATGCTGCTGCCCGACTCGCTGCCGGTGGTCGACGCGCTGCGCCAGTTCAAGGCCGAACGGCAGCACATCGCCCTGGTGGTCGACGAGCGGGGCGCGGTCGACGGCATCGTCACCCTGGAGGACATCCTGGAGGAGATCGTCGGGGAGATCTACGACGAGACCGACCGGGACGTCCGCGCGGTGCGCACCGAGGCCGACGGTTCGCTGGTGCTGCCCGGCACCTTCCCCGTGCACGACCTGACCGACATCGGCGTCGAGGTGCCCAACCGGCCCGCAGGTGACTACACCACCGTCGCCGGGATGGTGCTGTCCTGCCTCGGGCACATCCCCACCGTCGCCGGGGAGCAGGTCACCATCGACGACTGGGAGATCACCGTCACCGGCGTCGACCAGCGCGCCATCACCCAGATCCGGCTGCACCACGCCCCGACCGCGACCCCCGCCGAGGAACCGGAACCCGTCCCCGACGAGGCCCACGCCTGACCCGACCCGGGGTCAGTCCGAGGGGGCCGGGTCACCGAACGGGAAACCCGGCACCGGCGGGCGCAACTGCACCTGGTCGGCGGGGAACTGCCTGGTGTCGCGGCTCAACGCCCGCGCGGTCACCCGGATCACCCACGGCCCCGACGGGTGCCGTTGCGCCCCGATCAGCCGGCCCCACACCCGGCTCCACCAGTGCCCGGTCACCAGCACGTCGGTCAGCCGCAGCCGGCCGTCCGGGAAGTCCCCCCGCACCACCACGTCCACCACCCGCCCCAGCCGCCGGCCGTGCAGGTCGTACGCGGTGCGCCCGAGCAACTCACCCGCTCGCACGGTCGGCCCCCGGAATCCGGTCGATCAGGTGCCGCCGCAGCCACGTCTCCACCGGCGGGCGGGGCAGTTCGTCGGCGCGGGCCCGCAGCCGGACCGCGCTGTCGATCCGGGCCACCTGGCCGAACGGGATGCGCAGCGGGGACGACGCCTCCTCGGCGAACCGGTCGGCGAGCGCCACCAGCAGCCGCCCGACCTGGCCACCGATCCGCCGCCCCAGCGCGCCCTGCCCGGTCAGCAGGCACGCCACGTACGGCAGGCCCCCGTCGTCGACGGCGAACTCGATGTCGTCGACCTTGCCCAGCAGCAGCCCGTCGGCGTCGACGATCTGCCGGTCGAGCAGCTGCCGGCCGAGCTGCATCCTCACCGCCCCATCCCCGTCCCCACCGCCAGCGGGAGCGCCGCCACCGACGCCGCCACGATCACCAGCAGGAACACCGCGCCGAGCAGGTTCCGCCACGGCCCGTTCACGTTGTCGCCCAGGTAGGTCCGGTCGTTGGCGACGACCAGGATCGGCAGGTACGTCAACGGCAGCACCACCGCGCTGGCGACCAGCATGTACTCGGTCAGCCGTACCGGGTCGACGGTGGTGGACAGCAGCAGCGTCGCGGCCAGCACGCTGACCAGCAGGACGCTGTGGAACCGGGCGGCCTCCCGGGGGCTGACCCGCTTGCCCCACTGCCAGCCGAAGTACTGCGCCGCCGCGTACGCCGCCGACAGCCCGGTCTCCAACGCGGCCCCGAAGGTCACCGCGAAGAAGGCCAGCGCGGCGACCGCCAGCCCCACCCCGCCGAACGCCAGCACCACCGGCTGGGCGACCTGGTCGAGGGTCGACAGCGACGCCCCGACCGGATGAAACACCACGGCGGCCGTGGCGATCAGCGACAACGCCAGCAGGCCGCCGACCGGGAATCCGATCAGCACGCTCGACCGGGCGTCGGCCAGGTCGGCGGCGCCCCAGTTCTCCTCCACCCCACCGGAGGAGAAGAAGAACACCTCGTACGGGCTGACCGTGGAGGCGAACAACGCCACCGCCACGAACCAGTACGCCCCCCAGCCCTGCCCGGCCGTGCCGGGGTGCAGGGCGTCGTGGCCGAGCGCCGCCCAGTCCGTCGGCAGCCAGAACAGCGCCACGGCGAAGACCAGCAGGGTCAGTCCGGCCAGCCCGAACACCCGCTCCATGAGCTGGAACCGCATCCGCCACAGCACCAGCCAGACCGCGAACGCCGCGACCGGCACCCACAGCAGGTAACTCACCCGGGAGGCCAGTTGCAGCGCCAGCGCCACCCCGCCCAGCTCGGCGGCCAGGGTCAGCACCGTGACCAGGTAGGACGCCGCCAGGTTGAGCAGCGCCACGCGGGGACCCAACCGCTCCCGGACCAGGTCGAACACCGCCCGTCCGCTGACCGCCGCGATCCGGCCGGCCATTTCCGCGTACGCGCAGATGCCGACCACGCCGAGCAGCAGCACCCAGGCGTGGGCCATGCCGAAGCGTGCTCCCGCCTGACTCGCCGCCACCAGGTCGCCGATGTCGACGAAACCGCCGATGGCCGAGAGCACCCCGAGGGTGGCGGCGAGGAGCTTCCTCACGTCGGGACGGGATCGGCGGCGGTCATCGAGGCGACGATATCGGCGCAATACCGCTCATGCCGGGCGAACCGGGCAGGATCGCCGCTCCCGCCCGGCGGGTCAGTCCCGGCTGAGGTTCTGCAACCGCACCTGACCCCGCGACACCAACCGCCCCTCCGCGTCGGTGATCTCCACCTGCCAGAGCTGCTGGCTGCGCCCCCGGTGCACCGGAGTGCCCACGGCCACCAGCTCGCCCTTGCGGACCGCGCGGAGGAAGTCCGTCTGGTTGGAGACCCCGACCACGCTGCCCCGGTCGCCCAGCCACAGCGTGCCGCCAACACTGCCCACCGTCTCCACCACCGCGCAGTAGACCCCGCCGTGCAGGATGCCGGCCGGTTGGTGCAGCTCGGGCCGCACCTCCCACCGGATGACCACCCGGTCCCCGCTGGCCTCGTCGAACGTCAGCCCGAGCAGACCGACCAGGCCGTCCGTCATCTCCGGGATCTCCACGGCTGTTCCTCCTCGTCGCACCGGCCCGGCCAGCCTAGTCGGGCCGCCGGGCGGCAAACCCGGTACGGCCGCAGGTCGGCAATGGGGGAGAATCGGTGACCGTGACCGACAGCAACCTCCCGCACGGGCGGGACTCCCTGACCGAAGACCTGCGGTGGCGCGGCCTGATCCAGGACTCCACCGGCCCCGACGAGTTGCGCGACCTGCTCGACGGCGGGGCGGCCACCTTCTATGTGGGCTTCGATCCGACCGCGCCCAGCCTGCACGTCGGCCACCTGATGCAGGTCACCACCGCCCGCCGGCTCCAACTCGCCGGGCACCGGCCGCTGCTGCTGGTGGGCGGCGCCACCGGCCAGATCGGCGACCCGAAGGAGAGCGCCGAGCGCACCCTCAACCCGCCCGAGGTGGTGGCCGGCTGGGTGCAGCGCATTCGCGACCAGCTCGCCCCGTTCGTGTCGTACACCGGGGAGAACGCGGCGCAACTGGTCAACAACCTGGAGTGGACCGGCGAGATGTCGGTGGTCGAGTTCCTGCGTGACGTCGGCAAGCACTTCCCGGTCAACAAGATGCTGGCCCGCGAGGTGGTGCGGGCCCGGCTGGAGACCGGCATCAGCTTCACCGAGTTCAGCTACCAGCTGCTCCAGGCCAACGACTTCTTCGAGCTGCACCGCCGGCACGGCTGCCAGCTCCAGTACGGCGGCTCCGACCAGTGGGGCAACATCACCGCCGGCGTCGACTACGTCCGTCGCCGGGGGGCGGGCCCGGTGCAGGCCTTCACCACCCCGCTGGTCACCCGCTCCGACGGCACCAAGTTCGGCAAGACCGAGGGCGGCGCGGTCTGGCTCGACCCGGAGATGACCAGCCCGTACGCCTTCTACCAGTTCTGGGTCAACGCCGACGACCGGGACGTCACCCGCTACCTGCGCTACTTCAGCTTCCGCTCCCGTGAGGAGCTGGAGGCGCTGGAGAAGGAGACGGCGGAACGGCCGGCGGCCCGCGGTGCCCAACGCGCCCTCGCCGAGGAACTCACCACCCTGGTCCACGGCGCGGAGGAGACCCGGCAGGCCGTCGCCGCCAGCCAGGCGCTCTTCGGCCGGGGCTCGCTCGACGAGTTGGCTCCGGAGACGCTGCGGGCTGCGCTGACCGAGGCCGGCCTGGTGCAGCTCTCCGGTGACCTGCCCGACGTGGCCGGGCTGCTGCGCGACGCGGGCCTGGTCGGCGGGCTCAAGGAGGCCCGCCGGGTGATCACCGAGGGCGGCGCGTACGTGAACAACACCCGGGTCACCGACGTCGACGCCACCGTCGACCCGGCCGACCTGCTGCACGGGCGCTACCTGGTGCTGCGGCGGGGTAAGCGGTCCTTCGCCGGGGTCGAGCTGCGCTCCTGACCGGCCAACCTCGGCGGGTGGATGGCGATCTCCATCCCGATCCAGGTGCTACTGCCGTCTGTCCCCGGTCGGTCCGTCGTCCGTCCCCTGTCGGCCGTCCTCACCGTTCCCGGTCGGTCCCGTCGGTCCCCGGTGAGCGGCCGGCGAGGAGGCTCCCCCGGCGGGCGGGCCGGTGGGCGGCAGTGTGACGTGCGACGCGTCCGCCGGATTTGACGATCAACTCGGCGGACGCGTAACTTTCTCTCTGCCAGCGCGGAACGGACGAACCGGGGCGAATGCCTCGAAGGCCGGAGCGCGGTGTGAGGCACCGGCTTCGTGGGGTTGTCCTTCGCGGAGCACGGACCGGGCGGTGCTCGGATCGGCCCGGGGGGTCGATTTGGTGAGGCGAAACCGACCGGGTAGTGTTTGACGCCGGCAGGGAACCGGGCGGGGGTGCGGGAGACCGTATCGGCCGGTCTGTCGGGAATCGTGAGTGCTTCCGGTGTGAGCTGGTGGTGTTCGTGGTGTGTGGAAAAGTGTGGTGGAAGTGGTGTGGATCGTGACAGAGCGGTTTGACACGGCGGATACCACCGGGTAATGTGGTAAAAGTGCCCGGCGCGGAAGCGCGGGGTGTGGTGAACGAAATGCCCCGGTCGGGTCACCGTTAGTGCGGTGGTTTGGTTGGTGTGTGGTTGTTCTTTGAGAACTCAACAGGGTGCTTGTAAAGCCAGTGCCAATTGTTTTATACCCCGTGCTGGGCAGGCTTGTGAGTATTGGTCTGTTCGGTTGGGATTCCTTTGGCAACATTTGTTTGTTGTCGGGATTGCTGTTCGACAGGTTTTTGTTGGAGAGTTTGATCCTGGCTCAGGACGAACGCTGGCGGCGTGCTTAACACATGCAAGTCGAGCGGAAAGGCCCTTTGGGGTACTCGAGCGGCGAACGGGTGAGTAACACGTGAGTAACCTGCCCTAGGCTTTGGGATAACCCTCGGAAACGGGGGCTAATACCGGATATGACCTTGCCTCGCATGGGGTGGGGTGGAAAGTTTTTCGGCCTGGGATGGGCTCGCGGCCTATCAGCTTGTTGGTGGGGTGATGGCCTACCAAGGCGACGACGGGTAGCCGGCCTGAGAGGGCGACCGGCCACACTGGGACTGAGACACGGCCCAGACTCCTACGGGAGGCAGCAGTGGGGAATATTGCACAATGGGCGGAAGCCTGATGCAGCGACGCCGCGTGAGGGATGACGGCCTTCGGGTTGTAAACCTCTTTCAGCAGGGACGAAGCGTGAGTGACGGTACCTGCAGAAGAAGCGCCGGCCAACTACGTGCCAGCAGCCGCGGTAAGACGTAGGGCGCGAGCGTTGTCCGGATTTATTGGGCGTAAAGAGCTCGTAGGCGGCTTGTCGCGTCGACCGTGAAAACTTGGGGCTCAACTCCAAGCCTGCGGTCGATACGGGCAGGCTAGAGTTCGGTAGGGGAGACTGGAATTCCTGGTGTAGCGGTGAAATGCGCAGATATCAGGAGGAACACCGGTGGCGAAGGCGGGTCTCTGGGCCGATACTGACGCTGAGGAGCGAAAGCGTGGGGAGCGAACAGGATTAGATACCCTGGTAGTCCACGCTGTAAACGTTGGGCGCTAGGTGTGGGGGCCTCTCCGGTTCTCTGTGCCGCAGCTAACGCATTAAGCGCCCCGCCTGGGGAGTACGGCCGCAAGGCTAAAACTCAAAGGAATTGACGGGGGCCCGCACAAGCGGCGGAGCATGCGGATTAATTCGATGCAACGCGAAGAACCTTACCTGGGTTTGACATGGCCGCAAAACTTCCAGAGATGGGAGGTCCTTCGGGGGCGGTCACAGGTGGTGCATGGCTGTCGTCAGCTCGTGTCGTGAGATGTTGGGTTAAGTCCCGCAACGAGCGCAACCCTCGTTCGATGTTGCCAGCGCGTTATGGCGGGGACTCATCGAAGACTGCCGGGGTCAACTCGGAGGAAGGTGGGGATGACGTCAAGTCATCATGCCCCTTATGTCCAGGGCTTCACGCATGCTACAATGGCCGGTACAATGGGTTGCGATGCCGTGAGGTGGAGCGAATCCCAAAAAGCCGGTCTCAGTTCGGATCGGGGTCTGCAACTCGACCCCGTGAAGTCGGAGTCGCTAGTAATCGCAGATCAGCAACGCTGCGGTGAATACGTTCCCGGGCCTTGTACACACCGCCCGTCACGTCACGAAAGTCGGCAACACCCGAAGCCGGTGGCCCAACCCTTGTGGAGGGAGCCGTCGAAGGTGGGGCTGGCGATTGGGACGAAGTCGTAACAAGGTAGCCGTACCGGAAGGTGCGGCTGGATCACCTCCTTTCTAAGGAGCACCATCCGGTGAAAGCCGGTATGGAGCCCGCGGCCTGCGGATGTCGGGTCGGGGTGCTCGGATGGCGGAGACACTGGCAAGTTTTTCCCTGGCAACGGCTGGGACGCCTAGTACAGCCACTTTGGTGGTGGGAGCGGGGTTCTGGTGCGGCTGGTGGAGGGATGTGGGCACCCTGTTGGGTCCTGAAGGAACAACCGGTGGGTTGTTTTTTCGGAGGACTGTTCTGGAGCGTTGGCTTCGGTGGTCTGCCAGGCATGGCCTGGTCTCGCATACCGGATTCTGTTCTGCCTGTGGGTGGGGTGGGGTTGCTGGTGTGGGGCTTTGGGGTTGTGGGTTGGTTGTTTGTTGAGAATTGCACAGTGGACGCGAGCATCTTTGTGGTCAAGTTGTCAAGGGCGGACGGTGGATGCCTTGGCACCAGGAGCCGATGAAGGACGTGGGAGGCCGCGATAGGCCTGGGGGAGCTGTCAACCGAGCTGTGATCCCAGGGTGTCCGAATGGGGAAACCTGGCACCAGTCATGTGGTGTCACCTGCACCTGAACACATAGGGTGTGTGGGGGGAACGCGGGGAAGTGAAACATCTCAGTACCCGTAGGAAGAGAAAACAATTTAGTGATTCCGTGAGTAGTGGCGAGCGAAAGCGGATTGAGGCTAAACCGGTTGCGTGTGATACCTGTCAGGGGTTGCGTGGTCGGGGTTGTGGGACCCTGCTGAACAGGCTGACACTTGTTCGAGGAGTTATAAAGTCAGTGGCTAGCCGAATGGTGTGGAAAAGCCAACCGTAGTCGGTGAGAGTCCGGTAGGTGAAAGTTGCTGATCTTCTGTGGGTGTTCCCGAGTAGCGGCGGACTCCTGTAATCTGCCGTGAATCTGCCAGGACCACCTGGTAAGCCTAAATACTTCCTGGTGACCGATAGCGGACGAGTACCGTGAGGGAATGGTGAAAAGTACCCCGGGAGGGGAGTGAAATAGTACCTGAAACCGTTCGCCTACAATCCGTCGGAGCCTTGCGGGGTGACGGCGTGCCTTTTGAAGAATGAGCCTGCGAGTTAGTGGCATGTGGCGAGGTTAACCCGTGTGGGGGAGCCGTAGCGAAAGCGAGTCTGAAGAGGGCGTTTGAGTCGCATGTTCTAGACCCGAAGCGGAGTGATCTAGCCATGGGCAGGCTGAAGCGTGGGTAAGACCGCGTGGAGGGCCGAACCCACCAACGTTGAAAAGTTGGGGGATGATCTGTGGTTAGGGGTGAAAGGCCAATCAAACTCCGTGATAGCTGGTTCTCCCCGAAATGCATTTAGGTGCAGCGTCGTGTGTTTCTTGCCGGAGGTAGAGCACTGGATGGTCTAGGGGGCCTACAAGCTTACCGAAATCAGCCAAACTCCGAATGCCGGTAAGTGAGAGCGCGGCAGTGAGACTGCGGGGGATAAGCTTCGTAGTCGAGAGGGAAACAGCCCAGATCACCAGCTAAGGCCCCTAAGCGTGTGCTAAGTGGAAAAGGATGTGGGGTCGCATAGACAACCAGGAGGTTGGCTTAGAAGCAGCCATCCTTTAAAGAGTGCGTAATAGCTCACTGGTCAAGTGGTTCCGCGCCGACAATGTAGCGGGGCTCAAGCACACCGCCGAAGCTGTGGCATTCACATTTTAACTTCGCGTGCCCTTGATGGTGCGTGCAGGTGTGTGGATGGGTAGGGGAGCGTCGTGCCGGGGGTGAAGCAGCGGGGTGACCTAGTTGTGGACGCGGCACGAGTGAGAATGCAGGCATGAGTAGCGAAAGAAGGGTGAGAAACCCTTCCGCCGGATGACCAAGGGTTCCAGGGCCAGGCTAATCCGCCCTGGGTGAGTCGGGACCTAAGGCGAGGCCGAGAGGCGTAGTCGATGGACAACGGGTTGATATTCCCGTACCCGCGAAGGAGCGTCCCTGATGAACCTCGTTGTGCTAACCACCCGAGCTGCCAAGGACTTTCGGGTCTGCGGTGGGGAGCGTGGGAACCTGGCGGGTAGTAGTCAAGCGATGGGGTGACGCAGGAAGGTAGCTGAGCCCGGCCGGTGGTTGTGCCGGGGTAAGCGTGTAGGCCGTGCCGTAGGCAAATCCGCGGTACATGAGGCTGAGACGTGATGCCGAGCCGATTCAGGTGAAGTCAGTGATCCTATGCTGCCGAGAAAAGCCTCTAGCGAGTTTCGAGCGGCCCGTACCCCAAACCGACACAGGTGGTCAGGTAGAGAATACCGAGGCGATCGGGCGAACTGTGGTTAAGGAACTCGGCAAATTGCCCCCGTAACTTAGGGAGAAGGGGGGCCGGAGACGTGAAGCCCCGTGCGGGTGGAGCGTTGTATGGCCGCAGAGAGCAGGGGGAAGCGACTGTTTACTAAAAACACAGGTCCATGCGAAGAAGTAATTCGATGTATATGGACTGACGCCTGCCCGGTGCTGGAACGTTAAGGGGACCTGTTAGCTCTTTGGGGCGAAGCGGAGAACTTAAGCGCCAGTAAACGGCGGTGGTAACTATAACCATCCTAAGGTAGCGAAATTCCTTGTCGGGTAAGTTCCGACCTGCACGAATGGCGTAACGACTTCCCCACTGTCTCAACCACAGGCCCGGCGAAATTGCAGTACGAGTAAAGATGCTCGTTACGCGCGGCAGGACGGAAAGACCCCGGGACCTTTACTATAGCTTGACATTGGTATCTGAATGGGCTTGTGTAGGATAGGTGGGAGCCGGTGAAGCCTGTACGCCAGTATGGGTGGAGGCAATCTTGAAATACCACTCTGGTTGATTTGGGTATCTAACTTCGGGCCGTTATCCGGTTCAGGGACAGTGTCTGGTGGGTAGTTTAACTGGGGCGGTTGCCTCCTAAAGGGTAACGGAGGCGCCCAAAGGTTCCCTCAGCCTGGTTGGCAATCAGGTGTTGAGTGCAAGTGCACAAGGGGGCTTGACTGTGAGACTGACAGGTCGAGCAGGGACGAAAGTCGGGACTAGTGATCCGGCACTTGCGTGTGGAAGCGGTGTCGCTCAACGGATAAAAGGTACCCCGGGGATAACAGGCTGATCTTCCCCAAGAGTCCATATCGACGGGATGGTTTGGCACCTCGATGTCGGCTCGTCGCATCCTGGGGCTGTAGCAGGTCCCAAGGGTTGGGCTGTTCGCCCATTAAAGCGGTACGCGAGCTGGGTTTAGAACGTCGTGAGACAGTTCGGTCCCTATCCGCCGTGCGCGTAGGATACTTGAGAAGGGCTGTCCCTAGTACGAGAGGACCGGGACGGACGAACCTCTGGTGTGCCAGTTGTCCCGCCAGGGGCACGGCTGGTTAGCTACGTTCGGAAGGGATAACCGCTGAAAGCATCTAAGCGGGAAGCCTGCTTCGAGATGAGGTATCCCACCCCACATTGTGGGGGTAAGGCCCCCAGCTAGACGACTGGGTTGATAGGCCGGAAATGTAAGCTCGGTAACGGGTTCAGTTGACCGGTACTAATAGGCCGAGGACTTGATAACAAGGCTGCTACGCGTCCACTGTGCAACTCTGAACAAACACCAAACAACCCCCTACACGCGTTTGTGTGGGTGTGTGTGTTGTTTGATATGTTCATAGTGTTACGGCGGTCATGGCGGAGGGGAAACGCCCGGTTACATTCCGAACCCGGAAGCTAAGCCCTCCAGCGCCGATGGTACTGCACTCGGGAGGGTGTGGGAGAGTAGGACACCGCCGGACAACCTTTCCAGTCGAGGGCCGCCCCATCCGGGTCGGCCCTCGACTGCGTCGCGCCGCAGGTGGCGCAATCAGGAAGGATGTACCTGTGAGTTCAGGACCGCAGGGCGGAGATCGTCCGCGCCGATACGAAGACCGCTCCGACCGTCCCCAGGGGCGGGACGCCGGCCCCCGCCGGGACGATCGTCCCCCGTACCGTGGCGACCGCGACGACCGCGGCGCATCGCGGGGTGGACCCCGAGGCGGCGATCGGCGCGAGGGTGGTTTCCGATCAGGCCCGCGTGACGGCGATTCGCGTTCCGGTGGTTTCCGGGGTGGGGATCGGCGTGACGATTCGCGTGGTGACCGGGGTGGTTTCCGGTCGGGTCCGCGCGACGGCGGTTTCCGTGGCGGCGACTCCCGCGACGGCGGCTTCCGAGGTGGCGACCGTCGTGAGGGCGGCTTCTCCGGCGACCGCCGCGAAGGCGGTTTCCGGGGTGGCGACCGTCGTGAGGACGGTTTCCGTGGCGGGGATTCCCGTGGCGGTGGTTTCCGTGGCGATGACCGTCGTGAGGGCGGCTTCGGCGGTGAGCGTCGTGAGGGTGGTTTCCGGTCGGGTTCGCGTGATGGTGACTCCCGGCCTGGTGGTTTCCGTCGGGACGGTGACTCGCGTGACGGTGGTTTCCGGGGTGGGGATCGTCGTGACGATTCGCGTGGTGACCGTGGTGGTTTCCGGTCGGGTCCGCGCGACGGCGGTTTCCGTGGCGGCGACTCCCGCGACGGCGGCTTCCGGGGCGGTGACCGTCGTGAGGGCGGCTTCCGCTCCGGTCCGCGTGATGGTGACTCCCGGCCCGGTGGTTTCCGCCGTGACGGTGACTCCCGCGACGGCGGTTTCCGTGGTGGTGACCGCCGCGAGGGTGGTTTCCGTGGCGGCGATTCCCGTGAGGGTGGCTTCCGTGGTGGTGACCGTCGTGAGGGTGGTTTCCGGTCGGGTCCGCGTGATGGTGACTCCCGGCCTGGTGGTTTCCGTCGGGACGGTGACTCGCGTGACGGTCGTTTCCGGGGTGGGGACCGTCGTGACGATTCGCGTGGTGACAGGGGCGGTTTCCGGTCTGGCCCGCGTGAGGGTGGCTTCCGTGGTGGTGAATCCCGCGAGGGCGGCTTCCGGGGCGGCGACCGTCGGCCCGGTGGCTTCGGCGGCGACCGTCGTGAGGGCGGTTTCCGCGGCGGGGATTCCCGTGAGGGTGGTTTCCGTGGCGGCGATCGCCGCGAGGGCGGCTTCGGCGCTGACCGTCGGGACGCTGGTTTCCGGGGTGGGGACCGTCGTGAGGGTGGTTTCCGGTCGGGTCCGCGTGAGGGTGACTCCCGGCCCGGTGGCTTCCGCCGGGACGGTGACTCCCGCCACGGCGGTTTCCGTGGTGGTGACCGCCGCGAGGGCGGTTTCCGCAGCGACGACTCGCGCGGCGGCGACCGTCGTGAGGGTGGTTTCCGGGGCGGCGAGCGCGGCGGCCACGACCGGCCGCGCCGGGACGACCAGCGGGGGGACGACCGCCGTCGGGAGGGTGGGTTCGGCCCCGACCGGGATCGTCGGGACGAGACCGACGGCCGGGCGGTCGCGCCGGTGCTGCCGGACGAGATCTCCGCGAGTGACCTCGACACGGCCGTCCGCGCGGAGCTGTTGTCGCTGAACAAGCCGGTGGCGGAGACCGTCGCCCGGCACCTGGTCGCCACCGGTCAGCTGATCGACGAGGACCCGGCGGAGGCGCTGGCCCACGCGATGGCCGCCCGGCGGCTGGCCGCCCGGATCTCCGCCGTACGTGAGGCGGTCGGCCTGGCCGCGTACCACGCGGGGGAGTGGCAGACGGCGATCGCCGAGCTGCGTACGTACCACCGGATGACCGGATTGCAGAGCCACCTGGCCGTGCTGGCCGACTGTGAGCGGGCGCTGGGGCGGCCGGAGCGGGCGATCGACCTGTTCCGGGGCGCCGACAGCGACAAGCTCGACAAGGCGGTCGCGGTCGAACTGCTGATCGTCGCCGCAGGTGCCCGGGGTGACCTGGGGC
Organism: Micromonospora cynarisoli; assembly: GCF_030518815.1. NCBI lineage: Bacteria > Bacillati > Actinomycetota > Actinomycetes > Micromonosporales > Micromonosporaceae > Micromonospora > Micromonospora cynarisoli. The sequence goes on from NZ_CP130426.1 coordinate 7,289,415, forward strand.
AGAAGGACGCGGCGGTGGCGATGCTCCAGGTTCCGGAGCTGACCACCGACGTGGCCGAGCCGTGGACCGCGCGGCTGCGGTACGCGTTCGCGGATGCGCTGCTCGCGGTGGACCGCCGTGAGGAGGCCCGGGAGTGGTTCTCGCGCGCCGCCGACGTGGACGCCGACGGTGAGACCGACGCCCCGGAGCGGCTGCTGGAACTCGACGGTGTGGTGATCGAGGGCGACGACGAGGACGACGAGCCGGACGAGGAATCCGCCGCCGCAGGGGAGGCCACCGGCACGCTGCCGGCCGACCCGGACGCCGGGGCCCGGCGGACCGCCGACGACCGTGACGAGGACGACGACGTCGACGACGAGGCTCGCGACAGCCACGACGACCGCGACGAGGTCCGTGACGGGGCCGGGGACGACACGGGTGCCGCGCCGAGCCGCCCGGACGCCGCCGAGGCCGGAGGGGACGCCGCCGACGCCGACCAGGATGTCCGCGATGCCAACCGGGACGACCGTGCCGGTGACGATCTGCCCGCCGGTACCGCACGGGACACCGACGACGTCGCGGGTGCCGCTGCGGACGACCGGCCCGGCACAGTCGCGTCCCCGACGGCTGGCGCCGACGAGGTGACGGCCCCGGGCGGGGCGCGGCCGATCGGCGACGCGGCGGCGGAGGCGGACCAGCGATGACCGGGGTCGCCGGGGACCGGCTGGTCGACGGGTACGCCCTGGTCGTCTTCGACCTGGACGGAGTGATCTACCTGATCGACCGGCCGATCCCCGGCGCGGTCGAGGCCCTCGGCGCGCTGCGGGCCGAGGGCCGGTCGGTGGCGTTCGCCACGAACAACGCCTCGCGGCGCTCCAGCGAGGTCGCCGACCTGCTCACGGGCATCGGCGTACCGGCTGATCCGGCGGAGGTGCTCACCTCGGCCGCCGCCTCCGCGGAACTGCTGCGGGACCGGCTTCCGGCCGGCGCGGCGGTGCTCGTCGTCGGTGCCGAGGCGCTGCGTGCCGAGATCAGCGCCGTCGGGCTCACCCCCGTCGACCGTGCCGACGCCGCACCGGTCGCCGTCGTGCAGGGGTACGGCCCGCAGGTGGGCTGGGTGGACCTGGCCGAGGCGTCGGTGGCGATCCGGGCCGGGGCGACCTGGGTGGCCACCAACACGGACCGGACGCTGCCGAGTGGACGGGGTCCGCTGCCCGGCAACGGGTCGCTGGTTGCCGCGCTGCGGCACGCCCTGGACCGGGCGCCCGACGTGGTGGTCGGCAAGCCCGAGCCGGCGCTGTTCACCACGGCCGCCCGGCGGGCCGGCACCGGCCGTACGCTGGTGGTCGGTGACCGGCTGGACACCGACATCGAGGGTGCCCGCCGGGCCGGGCTGGACAGCCTGCTGGTGCTGACCGGCGTCAGCGACGTACCCGAGCTGTTGGGTGCCCCCGAGCAGCGGCGGCCGACCCATGTGGCGGCCGACCTGGCCGGGCTCTTCGATCCGACGGCGGTGGTCCGGGTTCCCGGTGCCCCGCAGGCCGGTGGGTGGTCGGCGGCGGCGGTGGACGGTGCGGTGGAGTTGCGCGGTGCCGGCCGGCCGCTGGACGCGGTGGCCGTGCTGTGCGCGGTCGCCTGGGAGGCGGGTACCGGTGCGGACGTGCGCCCGGCCTCGCCGGAGGCGGAGCAGGCGCTGGCCGGGTTCGGCCTGGCCACCTGACGCACGTCACCTGACGGCGGAGCGGGCCGGCACCGAGCATCGGTGCCGGCCCTTTCGTCGCCGGGTCGCCGCTCAGAGCAGCTTGCGCAGTTTCAGCAGGTCGAACGGGCTGGCCTTGATGGAGACCCGGCGGGCGGCGACCGCCTTGGTGACGTCGAGCTGGCCGCGTACCAGGGCGACCAGGTCGTCGCTGGAGGTGACCAGGGCGATCTTCGCCTTGGGGTCGTCGCCGTCGGCGAGGTCGACCAGCCGTCCGCCTTCGATCCGGCCGTGGAACGCGGTCTCCAGATCGGTGATCCGGCAGGCCAGGGTCCGGTCCAGATCAATCTTGCTGGCGGCGTCGGCGTGCCGGTCCAACCGGTCGGCAAGATCCCGCAGGGCCTGTCGGCACTCGTCCACGCTTGCCACATCGTCTCCTTCGTACCCGCCACGCCGTTTTCCGGCACCGTACCGCAAGGGACGGCTCGGGGCGCCCGGTAGCGTGAGGGCCGCACACTGCCCCCGCGGAAGGACTTGAGTCATGCAGGACGCGTGGCGCGCCTACCTGGAGCTGGCCCTGGGCCTGACGGAGGCGCCCCGGAAGAGGGCACAGGACGCCGCCCGGCGGCTGGCCGGTACGGGCGGCGCGACGGCCGTCCAGTTGCAGGCGCTCGCCGAGGAGCTGCTCGCCACCGGCGCGGCGAACCGGGAGGCGTTGACCAAGCTGGTCCGTTTCGAGGTGGACCGGGCGCTCGGCGCGGTGGGGTTGGCGACGGCCGACGAGGTCGCCGAGCTGACCCGCCGGGTGCACGAGCTGGAACGGCAGCTCCGTGAGGCGAAGGGCGCACCGGGCGGGTTGCCGGTCGGTGAGGCGGCACCCGACACGACCGTCCCGCCGACGACCGGCCCGGTGACCGACGCCGGCGGTGCCACAGGTGCCGGGGTGGACGCGGGAACCGCTGTCCCGGGTCGTCCGGCTCCTGCGACGGGCGGAACCACCCCGCCGAGCAGGGCGGTGGCGAAGAAGGCGGTCGCGAAGAAGGCGGTGGCGACGACGGACGTGGCCACGAAGGCCGTGGCGAAGAAGGCAGTCGCCAAGAAGGCGGTGGCGAAGCGGGCCGTGCCGGAGGCGGGAGCGGACCAGTCGTCCGCCGGGTCGGCCGACCCCGGCGAGGGTGGTCCGGCGTCCCGCCCGGCCACGCGGCCCGGCTCCGGTGCGGCGGGTTCCGGCGGTGCCGGATGAGTCGTCCCGTGGGTAGCCGGTCGTGACCGGCCCGTTCCGTCCCGGTCCGCCGGCCGCCGGCCGTCCCGGTCCGGTCGCGGGAACGCCGGCGGAGGGCATGCCCGGCACGCCCGGTCCGCCGCCTGCCGGTCGGCCGGGTCCGCCGGCTGCCCGTCCCGGGCCGCCCGCCGGCCGTCCCGGTTCGTCGCCGGTCGTCGGGTACGACGACGAGGTCGACGACGCCCGGCATCCGGCCGTCGACGCCGCCGTGCGGGCGATGGCCAACGCCGAGGGCCTGTCGCCTGCCGACCAGATCGCGCAGTACGAGGCGGCGTACCAGACGTTGCGGGAAACCCTTGCCACCATCGATCAGACCTGACCGGAGAGAACCACCCCCATGGCACGTCGTACCCGGCTCGACGCCGAACTCGTCCGTCGCGGCCTGGCCCGGTCCCGGGAGCAGGCCGGTGCGTTGATCGAGGCCGGTCGGGTCCAGTTGCGCGGGGTGCCCGCGCGTAAGGCCGCCGCGATGGTCGACCCGGCCGATCCGCTGCTGGTGACCGGGGCGGACCCGATCGACGAGTACGTCTCCCGGGGTGGGCACAAGCTGGCCGGCGCGCTGGCCGCGTTCGGTCCCGGTGGGTTGCGGGTGGCGGGCCGGCGGTGTCTGGACGCGGGGGCGTCGACCGGGGGGTTCACCGACGTGCTGTTGCGTGCGGACGCGGCCGAGGTGGTGGCGGTGGACGTCGGGTACGGGCAGCTCGCCTGGTCGTTGCGGACCGACGAACGGGTGCGGGCGATGGACCGTACCAACGTGCGGACGTTGACCCCGGAGGTGATCGGTGGGGAGGTGGACCTGACGGTGGCGGACCTGTCGTTCATCTCGCTGCGGTTGGTGCTGCCCGCCCTGGCGGGCTGCACCCGGGCCGACGGTGACCTGGCGCTGATGGTGAAGCCGCAGTTCGAGGTGGGCAGGGAGCGGGTCGGCGCGGGCGGGGTGGTGCGTGATCCGGCGTTGCGGGCCGAGGCGGTGCTGGAGGTGGCGGCGGGCGCGGCCGGGCTCGGGCTCGGGTTGGCGGACGTCGCGGCCAGTCCGCTGCCGGGTCCGAGTGGCAACGTGGAGTTCTTCGTATGGTTGCGCCGGGACGCGCCGCCGGCGGATGCCGGGCGGGTGCGCGCGGTGGTGGACGCCGGGCCGAACGGCCCCGGGCCGGACCCGGTGTCGGGGAAGGTGGCAGGGTGAGCGTGGTGGGTGGCGTCGGGACGGTGTTCCGCGAGGGTGGACGGGAGGCGGGTCCGGTGGACCTCGACGATGGTGGGGCTGGCCGGGTGCGGGGCGGACGGTGGCACCGGTGAGCCGGACGGCCCTGCTGGTCACGCACACCGGGCGGCGGCGCAGCACCGAGCACGCGCGGGCGGTCGCCGCCGATCTGATCGCGGCCGGTTTCGAGGTGCGGGTGGTGGCCGAGGAGGCCGAGGATCTCGATCTGCCCGGGGTGGTGCCGGTGGACGGTCTCCAGGCGGCGGAGGGTGCCGAGATCGTCTTCGCGCTCGGCGGGGACGGCACGTTCCTGCGTGCGGCGGAGCTGGCCCGGCCGGCGAAGGTGCCGCTGCTCGGGATCAATCTGGGCAAGGTGGGTTTTCTGGCCGAGGCCGAGATCGACGATCTCGACACGGCGGTGCGGGACGTGGTCGGGCGCAACTACACGGTGGACGAGCGGCTCACCCTCGACGTCACGGCCGAGTTCGACGGTGGCCCGACGATCGAGTCGTGGGCGCTCAACGAGATCAGCGTCGAGAAGGGCGAGCGTGCCCAGATGCTGGAGTTGCTGGTCGACGTGGACGGTCGTCCGTTGTCCCGGTACGGCTGCGACGGTGTGGTGTGCGCCACGCCTACCGGTTCGACGGCGTACGCGTTCTCCGGTGGTGGGCCGGTGGTCTGGCCGGAGGTGGAGGCGCTGCTGCTGGTGCCGATCAGCGCGCACGCGTTGTTCAGCCGGCCGCTGGTGACCGCGCCGACGTCCACGTTCGTCATCACGGTCGATCCGTTCACCACGCTGGCGGTGCTGTGCTGTGACGGGCGGCGGGTGTACGACCTGCCGCCGGGGGCGACGGTGACGGTGCGTCGGGGTGCGCTGCCGGTGCGGGTGGTGCGGTTGCGGGACCGGCCGTTCACCGACCGGCTGGTGGCGAAGTTCGGTCTGCCGGTGCAGGGTTGGCGCGGTAGCCGCCGCTGATTCCCGGCCCCGGGTGGGGGCCGGTGCTGGTGTCGGTGGTCACCTGCGGGCCGTCGACCAGCGGTGCTGTGCCGGTGGCCGGCGGGTGGAGGATTTCCTGCCGGTGCGGCGCCCCGTGCCGGCTGGTCAACTGTCGCAGCACGCGTCTACTGTCGGGTGCTGTGCTGGAAGAGCTGCGGATCACCGGACTGGGCGTCATCGAGGACACCACCCTGCCGCTGGCCGGCGGGATGAACGTCATCACCGGTGAGACCGGTGCCGGCAAGACGATGGTGGTGACCGGTCTCGGCCTGCTGTTCGGCGGGCGGGCCGACGCGGGTCGGGTGCGGGCCGCGCCGGGGCGGGCGACGGTGGAGGGGCGGCTGCGGCTCGACGGCCGGGTGGCCGACGTGGTGCACGCCCGGATCGTGGATGCCGGTGGTGGGCCCGACGACGACGGTTCGCTGCTGATGAGCCGGACGGTGACGGTGGAGGGGCGCTCGCGGGCGCATCTGGGTGGCCGGAGCATGCCGGTGTCGATGCTCGGTGAGGTCGGCGAGCAGGTGGTGGCGGTGCACGGCCAGTCCGACCAGTTGCGGCTGTTGCGGCCGGCGGAGCAGCGGGCGGCGCTGGACCGGTTCGCCGGGCCGGGGCACGAGAAGCTGGTCGACGCGCTGCGGGAGGCGTACGGGCGGTGGCGGCAGGTGGTCGACGATCTGGCCGACCGGCGCAGCAACGCCCGGGCCCGGCACCAGGAGGCCGATCTGCTGCGGTTGGGGTTGGACGAGATCACCCGGGTCGATCCGCAACCGGGTGAGGACGACGAGTTGAAGGCCGAGGCGCAGCGGCTGGAGCATGCCGAGGGGTTGCGGACGGCGGCGCAGCTGGCGCATCTGTGTGTGGCCGGTGGGGTGGAGGCGGCCGACGACACGCCGGATGCGACGGCGTTGCTCGGTACGGCGCGGCGGACCCTGGAGGCGCAGGCCGGCACCGATCCGGCGTTGGGCGAGTTGGCCGGCCGGTTGGAGGAGGCGGCGACTCTGGTGGCGGATGTGTCGGCGGAGTTGTCGACGTATCTGGCGGCGTTGGACGCCGACCCGGCCCGGTTGCAGACGATCTACGAGCGGCGGGCGGCGTTGCGGGCGTTGACCCGTAAGTACGCCGACGACGTCGACGGGGTGATCGCGTGGGCGGAGCGGGCCCGGACCCGGTTGTCCGACCTGGACACCTCCGACGAGCTGCTCGACGAGTTGGACCGGGAGGCGCAGCGGCTGGCCGGTGAGGTGGCGGAGTTGGCCGGGCGGTTGTCGGTGTCCCGGCAGGAGGCGGCGGTGCGGTTCGCCGAGCAGGTGACGGTGGAGTTGGCGGGGTTGGCGATGCCGCATGCGCGGATCGAGGTGGCGGTGCTGCCCCGGCCGGGTGGGCGGTCGGAGCCGACGTTGCCGGTCAACGGGGTGCAGTGCGGGGTCGGTCCGGACGGTGCCGACGAGGTGGAGTTGCGGTTGTTGGCGCATCCGGGTGCGCCGTCGTTGCCGTTGCAGCGGGGTGCCTCCGGGGGTGAGCTGTCCCGGGTGATGCTCGCCATCGAGGTGGTGTTCGCCGGTTCGGGTGGGCCGCCGACGTTGGTGTTCGACGAGGTCGATGCGGGTGTGGGTGGGCAGGCGGCGGTGGAGATCGGGCGGCGGTTGGCGCGGTTGGCGCGCAGTCACCAGGTGTTGGTGGTGACGCACCTGCCGCAGGTGGCGGCGTTCGCCGACCGGCACCTGGTGGTGGCGAAGGACACCGGTGGTGCGGTGACGACCAGTGGGGTGCGGGTGGTGGAGGACACGGAGCGGGCCCGGGAGTTGGCGCGGATGCTTGCGGGTTTGCCGGATTCGGATCTGGGTATCGCGCATGCCGAGGAGTTGCTGGCCGTTGCGGCGAAGGAAAGGCGGCCCTGAGGGCAACGATTGTGAGCGGAGGCACACCGGCCTGTGCTCTGGTGTGCTTCCCTGGGTAGGCGGCCCTGCTCAGGCATGTCGCGACGGAAATGCCTGCCTCCCATGCCAGGATGGTCACGATGCGTCTACCCACGTTGCGCCGGGCCCGGAACGCGGAACCGGACTCAGTTCTCGGCACCGCACGTCTGGATCGCCGTACCAAGCGGCTGGTCGGCCGGCTCCGCCCCGGCGACATCGCGGTGATCGACCATGTCGATCTGGACCGGGTGGCGGCCGATTCGCTGGTCGCGGTCGGTGTCGCGGCGGTGCTGAATGCCAAGCCGTCGGTGTCGGGTCGGTATCCCAACCTGGGGCCGGAGGTGTTGATCGGTGCCGGCATCGTGCTGCTGGACGACCTCGGTGAGGGGGTGTTCGAGCGGATCCGGGAGGGTGACACCATCCGGATCGAGGGCAACACCGTCTTCCTGGGCGACGAGCCGGTCGCGCACGGTGACCTGCAGGATGCCGAGACGGTCGCCAAGGCGATGTCCGACGCCCGGGAGGGTCTGTCGGTGCAGTTGGAGGCGTTCGCCGCCAACACGATGGACTACCTGCGTCAGGAGCGGGACCTGCTGCTCGACGGGGTGGGTGTGCCGGACATCCAGACGCCGGTGCAGGGGCGGCACTGTCTGATCGTGGTGCGGGGTTACGACTACAAGGCCGACCTGGACGTGTTGCGCCCGTACATCCGGGAGTTCAAGCCGGTGTTGATCGGCGTGGACGGCGGGGCGGACGCGCTGGTCGAGGCGGGGTACACGCCCGACATGATCATCGGGGACATGGATTCGGTCACCGACGACGTGTTGCGGTGCGGCGCCGAGGTGATCGTGCACGCCTACCCGGACGGCCGGGCGCCGGGTCTGGCCCGGGTCAACGGGCTGGGGGTGCCGGCGATCACCTTCCCGGCGGCGGCGACCAGCGAGGACCTGGCGATGCTGCTGGCCGACGAGAAGGGTGCCTCGCTGCTGGTCGCGGTCGGTACCCACGCCACGCTCGTGGAGTTCCTGGACAAGGGGCGCGGGGGGATGGCCTCGACGTTCCTGACCCGGTTGAAGGTCGGCGGGAAGCTGGTCGACGCCAAGGGGGTGAGCCGGCTGTACCGGCAGAGCATCTCGGGGTCGTCGCTGCTGCTGCTGGTCCTGTCGGCGATCGCCGCGATGGCGTCGGCCGTGGCGGTCTCCACCGTCGGCAAGGCGTATTTGGGTGTGGTCTCCGAGTGGTGGGACAATTTCGTGTTCCAGCTCGGCCAGCTCTTCTAGCTCCCGACCGATCAAGAGGCTGCAAGCGTGATCAACTTCCGGTACCACGTGGTGTCCCTGACCGCGGTCTTCCTGGCGTTGGCGATCGGCCTGGTGGTCGGCACGGCCGCCCTCAACGGGCCGGTCGCCGACTCGCTGAAGGAGACCGTCAACTCGCTGCGCAAGGACAACCAGCAGATGCGGCAGTCGGTCAACAGTCTGCAGAAGGAACTGGACATGGAGGAGGATTTCGCCGCCGAGATGGCGCAGATCATCCTCCCGGGCAAGTTGACGGGCAAGCGGGTCATGGTGCTCAGCCTGCCCACCGGGCGGGAGCACACCGAGGGTGTGCTGAAGATGCTCCAGACCGCCGGGGCCTCGGTGACCGGCCGGGTCGACATCCAGGACAAGTTCGTCAACCCGGACAACAACACCAGCCTGATGGAGTTGGCCGTCACCGCCGCCCGGCCCACCGCCCCCGCCTCGGCGCTGCCCGGCAACGGCAACGGCGTGGAGACCTCCAGCGCCCTGCTGGCCAGCGTCCTGCTCGACCGGCCGCAGGGCACCGCGCCGGTGACCGACGCCGACCGGCGGGCGGTGCTGGCCGCGTACGTCAACGCCGGCTACCTGACCAGTGAGGAGAAGGTCACCGGCCCGGCCGAGGCCGTGGTGGTGGTCAGCGGGCAGCCGTACGTCGACAAGGACTCGGCGAAGAAGGACGAGTCGGTGGTGAAGATCGCCGAGCAGTTCGACCGGACCGGCGCGATCGTCGTCGGCGGCAATGGTTCCGCCGGCGGCAACCTGGTGGCAGTGGTCCGGGGCGACCCGGTGCTCGCCCAGACCATCTCCACCGTCGACAACGCCAACACCGTGCAGGGGCAGTTGGTCACCAGCCTGGCCCTGGTGCAACAGCTCACCGAGAAGCGGACGGGTCAGTACGGCGTCGGCGACAACGCCACGTTGGTGCCTAGACTGCCCCAGTGAGCGAACCACGTACCCCGGTGACCGGTTACCACCCGTCCGCGCCGTCAGGCGGTGCCGCATGAGCGGGATCGGGCGGCTGCTCGCCGCCGCCGCCGGTGCCGCCGCCGCCCGGTACGCGCTGCGGCAGGCCCGTACCTCCCCGGCGGGGCCGGCGTTGGAGCGGACCAACTTCCGTGGCCGTACCGTCAGCCTCGCCGCCGGCCCGGCGCTGGCCGTCGGGGCGTCCGGCGCGGGGGCGCTCGGCGCGGCCAGCGTCCCGGCCGGCGCGGCGGTGCTCGTCGCCGGTCTGGGCGCGGGCGCGGTCGGCCTCTACGACGACGTGGTCGGCGTCCGCCCGGAGCAGAGGGCCGCCAAGGGGTTCGCCGGTCACCTCGCCGCCCTGCGGGCCGGCCGGGTCACCGCCGGCATGGTCAAGGTCGCCGGGGTGGGTGCGGCCGGGCTTGCCGCGGCCGTGCTGCTCGCCGCCGACCCGCGGGTCGCCGCGCATCCCCGCCGGCAGCGCCACGGCGCGCTCGGCCGGACCGCCGACGTGCTGCTCGGCGCGGGGGTGGTGGCCGGCACCGCCAACCTGCTCAACCTGCTGGACCTGCGTCCCGGCCGGGCGTTGAAGTCGGGGGTGCTGCTCGGTGTGCCGCTGGCCGGTGGCCCGCACGCAGGTATCGCCGCCGGTGCGGTAGGTGCCGCCGCCGGGCTGCTCGACGAGGACCTCGGCGAACGGGTGATGATCGGCGACAGCGGGGCCAACGCGCTCGGCGCGCTGCTCGGGGTGGCCCTGGCCGCCCGCACCGGCCCCCTCGGCCGGGCCGGGCTGCTCGCCGTCCTCGCCGGTCTCACCGCGGCCAGCGAGAAGGTCAGCTTCACGGCGGTCATCCAGCGCACCCCGGTGCTGCGGGAACTCGACGCGCTGGGCCGGCGATCCGACTGACGTGACCAGACCGGCCCCCCTCGCCGGCACCGGTCGGGTGGCCGGCGCCGCCGCCCTGATCGCCGTGCTCACCGTCCTGGCCCGGCTCGCCGGGTTCGGCCGGACCGCCGTGTTCACCTGGGTCGTCGAACGCAGCGACCTCGGCGGCATGTACGTCATCGCCAACACCGTGCCGAACATCATCTTCGAGATCGTGGCCGGTGGGGCGCTGGCGAGTCTGGTCGTACCGCTGCTGGCCGGGCCGGTCGCGGCCGGTGACCGGCGGGCGGTGGCCGCGACTACCGGGGCGCTGCTGACCTGGACGGTGACCCTGCTGGTGCCGCTGGCGGCGCTGGTGGCGGTGTTCGCCGACCCGATCGTGGCGGCGATCTCCGACGGGCGGTCCCCGGCGGAACTGGCCGCCGGGGCGCGGATGCTGCGGGTGTTCGCCCCGCAGCTGCCGCTCTACGGCATCGGGATCGTGCTCACCGGGGTGCTCCAGGCGCACCGCCGGTTCGCCTGGCCGGTCGTCGCGCCGCTGCTGTCCAGCCTCACCGTCGTGGTGGTCTACCTCGTCTTCGGCGTCACCCAGGGGCGGGACGCGAGCATCGCGCAGGTGAGCCGGGGCGGTGAGCTGATCCTCTCCGGCGGCACCACCCTCGGGGTGGTGGTGCTGTCGCTGTCGCTGCTGGTCCCGCTGCGGCGGCTCGGGCTGACCTGGCGGCCCGGCTACGCGTTCCCCGCCGACGCGCGGGCCCGCGTCGGTGGGCTCGCCGTCGCCGGGGCGGTCACCGTCACCGCCCAACAACTGGCCCTGGTGGTCATCCTCAACCGGGTCTCCGGCGGCCCGACCGGCTCGCCGCAGGTGTACAACCTGGCCCAGACCGTCTACCTGCTGCCCTGGGCGGTGCTCGCGGTGCCGCTGGCGGTCGCCGCGTACCCGGGCCTGTCGGCGGCCGCCGCGTCCGGTGACGAGCAGGGCTACCGCGGCACGGTCGCCTCGACCACCCGGGGGGTGCTGCTGTTCGGTTTCCTCGGTGCGGCGGCGCTGGTCGGCACCGCCGAACCGGTCGGCCGGTTCTTCCCGCTCGGCGCGGAGCCGACCGCCGCCGCGATCGCCGGGTTCGCCCCCGGCCTGGTCGGCTACGGGCTGTTCGCGGTGCTGTCGCGGGCCCTCTACGCCCGGGGCGCCACCCGCGCCGCCACCGCCGCCATCACCACCGGCTGGCTGGTGGTGCCGCTGGTCGCGGTGCCGCTCGCGGCGCTGCTGCCGCGCGCCGACCGGGTGCTGGCCGTCACCCTGGCCAACTCCGTGGGCATGCTGCTGCTCGGGGTGCTGCTGGTCGCCGCGGTGCGCCGCAGCGCCGGGCCGGCGGCCCTGGCCGGTGCCGGTCGGGCCGCCACCGCCGGCCTGCTGGCGGCGCTGGTCGCCGCCCCGGCCGGTGGGCTCACCGCCCGGCTGGCGGCCGGCGGCGGCACCCCGACGACGAGCGGGGCACTCGTGCAGGGCATGCTGTCCGGGGCCGTGGTCGGCGTGCTGTTCCTCGCCGTCGCCTGGCTGGTGGACCGGCGGGACGTCGGGCCGCTGCTCACCGGCGTACGGCGTCGGCTGGGTGGCCGGCGACCGGCGGGTGACCCGCAGGACGGCGTTGCCCGCGACGCCGGTGACGGGAAGGAGACCCTCTCCCCATGACCGACGCGACGTCCGCCCCCGACGCCCGGGGCACGGTGGTGCTGCTGCTCGCCTCCAGCACCGGCGGGGTGGGCCAGCACGTCCGGTCGGTGGCGCGCGGGCTCGTCGAGGCCGGCCAGCCGGTGCTGGTCTGCGGCCCGGCCGCCACCGCCGAACAGTTCGACTTCACCGCCACCGGGGCCCGGTTCACACCGGTGGAGATCTCGGCCAACCCCACCCCCGCCGACGCGCGGGCGGTCACCGCGCTGCGCCGGGCGCTGGCCGGCACGCCCGTGCGGGTGGTGCACGCCCACGGGCTGCGCGCCGGGCTGGTCGCCGCGCTCGCCCGGCCCGTCGCGCCGCTCGTGGTCACCTGGCACAACGCGGTGCTCGCCGGGGGGCTGCGTGGGCGGCTGTCCCGGCTCGCCGAACGGGTCGTCGCCCGCTCCGCCCGGGTCGCCCTGGGCGCCTCCGCCGACCTGGTGCAGCGGGCCGCCGCGCTGGGCGCCACCGACGCCCGGCTCGCCCCGGTCGCCGCCCCGGCCCTGCCCGCCCCGCGTCGGCGTCGCGTCGCCGTACGCGCCGAGTTCGGTGTCGCCGCCGGGCAGCCGCTGGTGCTGTCCGTCGGCCGGCTGCACCCGCAGAAGCGCTACGACGTGCTCGTCGACGCCGCCGCCCGGTGGCGTACCCGCATCCCGCCGCCGGTGGTGGTGATCGCCGGCAGTGGCCCCGCCTACCTGCCGCTGGCGGCCCGGATCTCCGCCGCCCGCGCCCCGGTGACGCTGCTCGGGCACCGTACCGACGTGGCGGACCTGCTCGCCGGGGCGGACCTGGCGGTGGTGACCAGCGACTGGGAGGCCCGGCAACTGTTCGCCCAGGAGGCGCTGCGCGCCGGCGTGCCGTTGGTGGCGACGGCCGTCGGCGGGCTGCCCGAGTTGGTCGGCGACGGCGCGTTGCTGGTCCCGCCCGGTGACGTCGACGCGGTCGACGCGGCCGTCCGGTCGCTGCTGGACGACCCGAGCCTGCGCGCCGACCTGGCGAGGCGGGGGGCCGCCCGGGCCGCCGCGTGGCCCACCGAGGCCGACACCGTCGCCGCGTTGCGGGCCCTCTACACCGAACTGGACGCCGACCCGGCCGGGCGTGCCGGAGCGTCCGCCCCCGGCACCGACACCCCCTCGACGGGACGCGCCTGATGCTGCGCCGATTCACCCCGGTCCTGCTCACCCTGGTCGTGGTGGCGCTCGGGGTCACCGCCCTGGCCGCCCGCCCCGACAGCAGCCCGCCCCGGCGCACCGCCGACTACGTGGTGCTGGCCGGGGTGGCGGGGCTGCGCTGGTCCGACGTCGACCCGCAGAGCACCCCGACGCTGTGGCGGATGGCCCAGCAGGGGTCCATCGGTTCGTTGTCGACCCGTTCCGCGCACCGACCGACGTGCCCGGTGGACGGCTGGCTCACCCTCGGCGCGGGCAGCTACGCCGGCTGGAACGGCAGCCGCCGGCCGGGCGGGTGCCCACCGGCGGCGGTGACCGTGGAGCAGCCCGACGGGATCGGCGCGAACCTGCCCGACCAGGAACGGGTGGTCGCCTACAACGCCGACCGGCAGCCGTGGGGCACGGTGCCCGGTTCGCTGTCGGAGTCGGTGCGCTGCTCGGTGGCGGTCGGCCCCGGTGCCGCCGTCGCCGCCGCCCGCCCCTTCGGCCGGGTCGACAGGTACGCCCCGGCGTTGCCTGCCGACCCGGCCGGGCTGCTCGGTTCGTGTGTGCTGAGCATCGTCGACCTGGGCACGGTCAGCGGCACCGACCCGGCCGAGCGGCGGGCCGACGCCCGGCGGGCCGACGAGGCGTTGGCGAAGGTGCTGGCCGCCCGGCCGCAGCGGTCGCTGGTGCTGGTCGCCGGGGTGTCCGACACGGAGGCGCCGGCCCGGCTGCACGTGGTCGTCGCCGACGGGCCGGGGTGGGAGCACGGGTGGCTCACCTCCGCCAGCACCGGCCGGGAGGGTTACCTGCAACTGGTCGACCTCGCGCCGACGGCGTTGACGGCGCTGGGCCGGCCGATGCCCGAGCGGCTCTTCCTGGGCCGGCCGGCGGTGAAGGTCGACGGTCGCCCCGACGACCTGGCCAGTGCGATCGCCGCGCCGGCCGACGCCGACCGGGAGGCCGCCGCCCAGCGGGCCGTGGCCGGCTGGTTCTTCGGGCTGCTCGCCGCCGCCCAGATCGCCCTGGCCGTCGCGGTGCTGCCGCTGCTGCGTCGGGCGCGGCGGCTCGCCGGCCCGCACAGCCGGCCGCCGGTGTCGCCGCGGATCGTGGCGACGGTGGAGCTGCTGCTGATCGCCGTCGCGTTGGCGGTGCCCGCGGCGCTGCTCGCCGACGCGGTGCCGTGGTGGCGGGGCGACCACGCGGGGGCGTACTTCGGGTTGGTGACGGTCGCGTTGATCGTCGGCGCGACGGCCCTGGTCCGGTTCACCCCCGGCCACGACCGCACCCTCGGCCCGCTCGGCGCGGTCGCCGCCCTGGCGACGCTGGTGGTCGGCGCGGACGTGCTCAGCGGGGCCCGGTTGCAGCTCAACGGGGTGGTCGGCTACTCGGCCCTGGAGGGTGGCCGGTTCTCCGGCCTCGGCACGGTGGGCCTGGGGGTGTTCCTCGCCGGTTCGCTGCTCAGCGCCGGGTGGCTGGCGCAGCGGGTCCGCCGGCAGTGGCGGCCGATGGTGGTGGTGGCGGTCGGCGGGTTGGCCGTGGTGGTGGTCGGCAGCCCCTACCTGGGGGCCGACTCGATCGGGGCGATCGCGTTGACCGCCGGGGTGGCGGTGGCCGCCGCGATCAGCACCGGCGGCTGGTTGACGGTCAGCCGGCTGGTGTGGGCGACCATGGCCGGGTTGGCGTTGACCATCGGGTTCGCGGTGGTGGACCTGCGGCGTCCGGTGGAGGAGCGGGGGGCGTTGGGTCGGTTCCTGACCGCCCTGGGGGAGGGCACGGGCGGACTGACCGTGCACCGGTCGAGCACGGCGAACTTCCAGACGTTGGTGAACAGCCCGTTGACGGTGCTGGCGGTGGTCGGTGTGCTGCTGGTGTGGTTCGCGCTGCTGCAACCCTGGGGTGGGCTGATGCGGCTGTTCGGCATCTACCCGGCGATCCGGGCGGCGTTGGCGGGCACGGCGCTGGCCTCGGTGATCGCCGGGCTGCTCGGCGGTGCCGCGCTGGACGTGGCCGGGGCGGCCGGGGCGCTGGTGGTGCCGATGGCGGCGCTGGCCGCACTGCGGGTGCTGGACCACTCCACCGACCGCACCCAGCCCGGCACCGGCCAGCGTCCGGACGGCCCGGGTGGGGGACCGTCCGGCGGTGACCCCACCGGCGGGCGACCCGATGGCGACGGTGGGGCGGCCCGTGCGGGCGACGGCCCCGACGCCGCGGCGGCGTCCGACGGCGGCGGGCCGGCCGGGCCGGTCGACGGTGGCGCTGGCGGCCCGGACGCCGGGACACGGCCGGCGGGCCGCAGTGCGACACGGGTTCCGGTGGCGCGGGCCGCCACGCCGGGGGTGTCGGCCGCGACCGGGACGCCGGCCGGCCGGCGCGGCGTCGGAGCCGAATAGCCCGAGGTCGGGTGCGACGCCGGGTGCCCCCGGGGGAGGTGTTACCGTGGAATCCCGTGGATCGCGTGATCACTTGATCGGCACGGCGGTTCGCACGACCGCTACGGACGACACGGGAGCAGGCCTTGGCCCCTTCAGCACGCACGACCCGGCACATCTTCGTCACCGGGGGCGTCGCCTCCTCGCTCGGTAAGGGCCTCACCGCCTCCAGCCTCGGCAATCTGCTCACCGCACGCGGGCTGCGGGTGGTCATGCAGAAACTCGACCCCTACCTCAACGTCGACCCCGGGACGATGAACCCGTTCCAGCACGGCGAGGTGTTCATCACCGAGGACGGCGCGGAGACCGACCTCGACGTCGGGCACTACGAGCGGTTCCTCGACCGGGACCTGTCCGGCAAGGCCAACGTCACCACCGGCCAGATCTACTCCGACGTGATCGCCAAGGAACGACGCGGCGAGTACCTGGGCGACACCGTCCAGGTCATCCCGCACATCACCAACGAGATCAAGGCGCGGATCCTCGGCATGGCCGACCCGGACGCCGACGGTCAGATCCCCGACGTGGTGATCACCGAGGTCGGTGGCACCGTCGGCGACATCGAGTCGCTGCCGTTCCTGGAGGCGATCCGGCAGGTGCGCCACGACCTGGGCCGGGACAACTGCTTCTACCTGCACGTGTCGCTGGTGCCCTACCTGGCGCCGTCGGGGGAGCTGAAGACCAAGCCGACCCAGCACTCGGTGGCGCAGCTGCGCAACATCGGCATCCAGCCCGACGCGATCGTGCTGCGCTGCGACCGGGAGATCCCGGAGAAGCTCAAGGAGAAGCTGTCCCTCTACTGCGACGTCGACGCCGAGGCGGTCGTGGCCGCCCCGGACGCGCCGAGCATCTACGACATCCCCAAGGTGCTGCACCGCGAGGGTCTCGACGCGTACGTGGTGCGCCGGCTCGGCCTGTCCTTCCGTGACGTCGACTGGACCCGCTGGGACGACCTGCTGGAGCGGGTGCACCAGCCACACCACACGGTCACCGTGGCCGTCGTCGGCAAGTACGTCGACCTGCCCGACGCCTACCTGTCGGTCAGCGAGGCGATCCGGGCCGCCGGGTTCGGCCACCGGGCCCGGGTGCAGCTGCGCTGGGTGCCCAGCGACGACTGCGTGACCCCGGCCGGCGCGGCGTCGGCCCTGGCCGGTGTGGACGGCATCGTCATCCCCGGCGGGTTCGGCGTCCGCGGCATCGAGGGCAAGATCGGCACCGCCCGGTACGCCCGGGAGAACGGGGTGCCGCTGCTGGGGCTCTGCCTCGGCCTGCAGTGCATGACCATCGAGGTGGCGCGTCACCTGGCCGGTCTGGACGCGGCGAACTCCCTGGAGTTCGACGAGGACGCCAAGCACCCGGTCATCGCGACCATGGCCGACCAGGAGGACATCGTCGCCGGCCGGGGTGACCTGGGCGGCACCATGCGGCTGGGGGCGTACCCGGCGACGCTGGCCGAGGGGTCGATCGTGGCCGAGGCGTACGGCGCCACCGAGATCAGCGAGCGGCACCGGCACCGTTACGAGGTGAACAACGCCTACCGGGACCAGCTCACCAAGGCGGGCCTGCACATCTCCGGCACCTCCCCGGACGGCCGGCTGGTCGAGTTCGTGGAGCTGGACCGCAGTCTGCACCCGTTCTTCGTGGCGACCCAGGCGCATCCGGAGCTGAAGAGCCGACCGACCCGTCCGCACCCGCTGTTCGCCGGGTTCGTCAAGGCGGCAGTGGCGTACTCGCAGGCCGACCAGCTGCCGGTGGACCTCGACCCGGTGCCCGGGGCGGCGGCCGAGACGACGAGGAAGGGGACGCAGGCGGCGGCGAAGAACGCGTCCCGCAACGGCGCCCCGGCGACGGCGTCGTCCGCGTCGTGAGCGCCGTCGAGCACCGCTACGAGCTGCGTTCCCGGGTGCAGCGGTACGCCGGGCGGATCTTCACCGTGGTCACCGACGAGGTGACCATGCCCGGTGGGGGCACCGCCACCCGCGACTACGCCCGGCACGTCGGCGCGGTCGCCGTGGTCGCCCTCGACGACGCCGGTCAGGTGGTGCTGGTGCGGCAGTACCGGCAGCCGGTCGGACGGCACCTGTGGGAGCTGCCCGCCGGGCTGATGGACGTCGCCGGTGAGGATCTGCCGGTGGCCGCCGCCCGGGAGCTGGCCGAGGAGGCCGACCTGACCGCCGCCCGGTGGGACCTGCTGGTCGACGTGCACACCTCGCCGGGGTTCTCCGACGAGGTGGTCCGGGTGTTCCTCGCCCGCGAACTGGCCGAGGTGCCCGTCGGGCAGCGGCACGAGCGACACGACGAGGAGGCCGACCTGCAGGTCGTCCGGATCGACCTGGACGAGGCGGTCGGCATGGCCTTGGCCGGGGAGATCACCAACGGTCCGTGCGTGGCCGGGCTGCTGGCCGCCGCGCGGGCCCGGGACGCCGGTTGGTCGGTGCTGCGCCGCGCCGACACCCCGCTGCACCGCTGATCCGTCCGCCGACAGGGGCCGCCGCGGTACGCCGCGCGGCCCCTGCGTCGCGCGCCCACCCTGCCCGCGGTGCGTCACGACGTCGTTGCGGGAGCGTTTCCCGTCCGGTGGGCGGGGCCGCGCGGTGCGACGATGGGTGTGACGCCGAACGGCAGGCCCGCGCGGTATGCCTGACACACCGTCAGGCGCATCGGGCACCGGTTGTCACTGTGCCGCCCGTCGGGGGTGGACGGCACGCCTAGACTGCCGCCGGCGGGAACGGTGGACCGCGTCGGCAACGGAGCCGGCGGGGCGCCGCGCAGTCCGGGGTGCGGCATCCCGGAGAAGGGTGTCTTACGTGAAGGTCGGAATCCCCCGCGAGGTCAAGAACCACGAGTACCGCGTGGCGATCACGCCGGCGGGCGTCAACGAGTTCGTCCGCCACGGTCACCAGGTCTTCGTCGAGGCCGGCGCCGGCGTCGGGTCCAGCCTCACCGACGACGAGTTCACCGCCGCCGGGGCCACCATCCTCGGCACCGCCGACGAGGTGTGGGACACCGCCGAGCTGGTGCTGAAGGTCAAGGAACCGATCGCCGAGGAATACCACCGGATGCGCGCCGGGCAGGTGCTGTTCACCTACCTGCACCTGGCCGCCTCCAAGGAGTGCACCGACGCGCTGGTCGACCGGAAGGTCACCGGCATCGCCTACGAGACCGTCGAGCTGCCCGACCGGTCGCTGCCGCTGCTCGCCCCGATGTCCGAGGTGGCCGGTCGGCTCGCCCCGCAGGTCGGCGCGTACCACCTGCAGCGGCAGGGCGGCGGCCGGGGCATCCTGATGGGCGGCGTCTCCGGGGTGTACGCGGCGAAGACCGTCGTCATCGGCGCGGGCGTGTCCGGGATGAACGCCGCCGCGATCGCGCTGGGCCTACAGGCCGAGGTGCTGCTGCTGGACAAGAACGTGGCCCGGCTTCGGCAGGCCGACGCCATCTACCGGGGCCACCTGCAGACGGTCGCGTCCAACGCGTACGAGATCGAACGGGCGGTGCTCGACGCCGACCTGGTCATCGGCGCGGTCCTCGTCCCGGGCGCGAAGGCCCCGATGCTGATCTCCAACGAGCTGGTGTCCCGGATGAAGCCGGGCAGTGTGCTTGTCGACATCTCCATCGACCAGGGTGGCTGCTTCGAGGACTCCCGCCCCACCACGCACGCGGAGCCGACCTACCAGGTGCACGACTCGATCTTCTACTGTGTGGCGAACATGCCCGGCGCGGTGCCGCACACCAGCACGTACGCGCTGACCAACGTCACCCTCCCGTACGCCCTGGAGCTTGCCGACCAGGGCTGGCGCGACGCGCTGCGCCACGACCCCGCCCTGGCGCTGGGCCTGAACACCCACGACGGTCGGGTCGTCTACGGCCCGGTCGCCGAGGCGCACGGCATGACCACCCTCCCGCTGGACGAGGTGCTGGTCTGACCGGGCGGACGACGCACGCCCCGGCACCCGACGCCGTGCCCCGCGCGGCCGGGGCCGAGGGGGCGGGGGCGGCAGGTGACGACGGGGTCGGGGCGGGCGGGGAGCCTGCGCCGGCCCTGCGTCGGGCCGTGCGCGGCTACCTTGACCACCTCACCGTCGAGCGCGGGCTGTCGGTGAACACCCTCACCTCGTACCGGCGGGACCTGGACCGTTACCTGGACACCCTGGCCGCCGCCGGGATACGCGACCTGGCCGTCGTCGACGCCCGGCAGGTCGAGGCGCACCTGGCCCGGCTGCGCGCCGGCGACGACGACCACCCGCCGCTGGCGGTGACCTCGGCCGCGCGGGCCGCCTCCGCCGTACGCGGGCTGCACCGCTTCGCCGTCCGCGAGGGCCTGGCCGGCGTCGACCCCAGCCGCGACGTGCGCCCACCCACCCCGGCCCGCCGGCTGCCCCGGGCGCTGCCGGTCGACGACGTGGTCCGGCTGCTGGAGACCGCCGGCCCGGTCACCGCCACCGGCGACGGGGCGGCCCTGGCCCTGCGCGACCGGGCGCTGCTGGAGTTCCTGTACGGCACCGGCGCGCGGATCTCCGAGGCGGTCGGCGCGGCCGTCGACGACCTGGACGTCGACGAGGGCACCGCCCTGCTGCGCGGCAAGGGCGGCCGGACCCGGCTGGTGCCGATCGGCGGGTACGCCGTCGATGCGCTGCGCGCCTACCTGGTACGGGCCCGCCCGGCGCTGGTCGCCGCAGGGCGGGGCACCCCGACGGTCTTCGTCAACGCCCGGGGTGGGCCGCTGACCCGGCAGGGGGCGTGGACCGTGCTGCGGCGGGCCGCCCGCCGGGCCGGACTGCCGGTGGACGGGCCGCACGCCGTCTCCCCGCACACCCTGCGCCACTGTTACGCCACCCACCTGCTCGACGGCGGCGCGGACGTGCGGGTGGTGCAGGAGTTGCTCGGCCACGCCTCGGTCACCACCACCCAGGTGTACACGTTGGTCACCGTGGACCGGCTCCGCGAGGTGTACGCCACCACGCACCCCCGCGCCCGCGACGCGGACCCCCCGCCGGCCCGCTGACCGGCCGCTATGCCCGACACGCCGGACCGGTGCCGAACGCGCTGGTCGCCGGTGGCGTAGAGTCGGCATCGGCGCGGACCTCCTGGGCGACAACCGGGGTGCGCAGCGGCGCCGCGAAGGACGTCGGACAGCTCCGACGCCGGGTGGTCGTCGGGAGGGGGCAACGAGGACATGGCTGGCAACGGTGACCGTGCCGACGCCTGGACGTCGGAGCTCCGTGAGCAGCAGGCGTCGCTCGGCGCCGACCTGGGCCCGGCCGATCCGGCCGCCTACACGATGCGCAAGCCGATCCCCGAGCCGATGCCCACCGACCGGCACGGCCCGGCGCGGATCATCGCGATGGCCAACCAGAAGGGTGGGGTGGGCAAGACCACCACCACCATCAATCTGGGTGCGGCCCTGGCCGAGTACGGCCGCAAGGTGCTGCTCGTCGACTTCGACCCGCAGGGCGCCCTGTCGGTGGGCCTCGGCGTCAACCCGCACAACCTCGACCTGTCCGTCTACAACCTGCTCATGCAGGACGACGTCATCGCCGAGGACGTCCTGATCAAGACGGACGTGGCCGGCCTGCACCTGCTACCCGCCAACATCGACCTGTCGGCCGCCGAGATTCAGCTGGTCAACGAGGTCGCCCGGGAGATGGCCCTGGCCCGGGTACTGCGGACCATCCGCAAGGAGTACGACTACATCCTGATCGACTGCCAGCCCTCCCTGGGTCTGCTGGCGATCAACGCGCTGACCGTCGCGCACGGTGTGCTCATCCCCCTGGAATGCGAGTTCTTCAGCCTGCGCGGGGTGGCGCTGCTGCTGGACACCATCGACAAGGTCCGCGAGCGGCTCAACTTCGACCTGGAACTCGAAGGCATCCTCGCCACCATGTACGACAGCCGCACCACCCACTGCCGGCAGGTGCTGCAACGGGTGGTCGAGGCGTTCGGCGACAAGGTCTATCAGACCGTGATCACCAAGACGGTGAAGTTCCCCGAGTCCACGGTGGCCGGTGCGCCGATCACCACCCTCGACCCGGCCTCCTCGGGGGCCCGTAACTACCGGCAGTTGGCCCGTGAGGTGATCGCGGCCCAGGCCGACCGGTAGGCCGGGGTGCACGCCGGGGCGTCCCGGACGGCGACGACGTCCGGGACGTGGACTACGGTCGTCCGGTGACCGCGCCGCCGCTGGACCCACCGACGACCCCGCAGCAGCCGCCCGTGCTGGCCGCCGAGGTCGCCGCCGACGTGGCGACCGACCCGGCGGGGGTGCCGCAGGCCGGGCAGAGCGGCTTCACCGTCCGGCTGGCGAACTTCACCGGCCCGTTCGACCTGCTGCTGCAACTGATCAGCAAACACAAGCTGGACGTCACCGAGGTGGCGTTGCACACCGTCACCGACGAGTTCATCTCCTACATCCGCGCCATGGGCGACGAGTGGGACCTCGACGAGACCAGCGAGTTCCTGCTCATCGCCGCCACCCTGCTCGACCTGAAGGCGGCCCGGCTGCTGCCGTCGGCCGAGGTGGAGGACGAGGAGGACCTCGCCCTGCTGGAGGCGCGGGACCTGCTCTTCGCCCGGCTGTTGCAGTACAAGGCGTACAAGGAGGCGGCGGCGCACATCGCCGAACTGGAGGCGGTCGGCGGGCGACGCTACCCGCGTGCGGTCACCCTGGAAGCCCGCTACGCCGAGGCCCTGCCCGACCTGGTGCTCGGCATCGGCCCGCAACGGCTGCTCACGCTCGCCGTGCGGGCGATGACCCCGAAGCCGGTGCCCGAGGTGTCCATCGCGCACGTGCACCTGGTCCGGGTCAGCGTGCGGGAACACGCGGCGGTCCTCGCCGAGCGGCTTCGCCGGGCCGGGATCGCCACCTTCGCCCTGCTCTGCGCCGACTGCGAGATCACCCTGGAGGTGGTGGCGCGTTTCCTGGCGCTGCTGGAGCTGTACCGGGAGGGGCTGGTCGCGTTTGTCCAGGAGGAGGCCCTGGAGGAGTTGACGGTGCGCTGGACCGGCCCCGCCGAGGGCGGTGCCGAACTGCACGTCGACGAGTACGCCGGCACCCCCGCCGACCCCGACCCGGCCGGTGCCGCCGCCGACACCCCGGCCGGTGCCGCGCCCGCCGTGGTGGACGCCGCCACCGACCCGGGACCCGCTGAGCCGGTGTCCGCCGGCCCGGTGCCCGCCGGCCCTGGGCCTGCTGGTCCGGCGTCGGCCGGGACGGTGGACGAACCCGCATCGATGCAGGAGTGACGTGATGAACGACGAGGAGCGTCGGGACTCGCTGGCCGACCAGGCCGCCGCCTGGATTCCCCCGTGGGAGCGGCCCGCCCCCGCGCGGAAGCCGGCTGCCACCCCGTCCGAGCCCGAGGGTGTGGACGTTCCCGGTGTGCCCCCGACGGACACGGTTCCCGGGCCGCCCGCGCCAACGGCAGCGGCCGACCCGGCGGCAGCCGACGCCGAAGCGGCCGACGCGGGGACGGTCGACGCCGAGGCACCGGGTACCGGGACGGTCGAGTCCGGGGCGGCAGGCGCCGCGACGGTCGGTACCCAGGGAGGCAGTCCCGGTGCGGCCGAGGCCGCAACCGCGGCCGGTGGGCCCGGTGGCGGCGACGCCGGCCCGGACGCGGTGGGGGAGCGGGGCGCGGCGGGCGTACCGAAGCGGCAGCCGGCCGGGCGACGGCGGGCGACGGTCGCCCCGCCGCCGGCGCCCGAACTCGACGACGCGGAGCTGCGCGGCGCGTTGGAGGCCATCCTGCTGGTGGTCGACGAGCCGGTCAGCGAACTGGTGCTGGCGCAGGTGCTGGAGCAGAAACCGGAACGGATCGGGCCGGTGCTCGACGACATCGCGGCCGGCTACACCGCCGCCGGGCACGGTTTCGAGCTGCGCCGGGCGGCCGGAGGCTGGCGGCTCTACACCAGGCCGGAATACGCCGCGCACGTGGAACGGTTCGTGCTGGACGGGCAGTCGGTCCGGTTGACCCAGGCCGCCCTGGAGACACTCGCGGTGGTCGCCTACAAGCAGCCGGTGACCCGGGGTCGGGTCTCGGCCATCCGGGGTGTCAACTGTGACGGGGTGCTCCGTACCCTGGTCTCCCGAGGGTTGGTCGAGGAGTGCGGCGCCGAACCGGACAGTGGGGCGTTCCTCTACCGGACCACCACGATGTTCCTGGAGAAGCTGGGCCTGGACTCGGTCGCCGACCTGCCCCCGCTCGCCCCGTTCCTGCCCGACGACGTAGAAGAGCTTGCCGATGCCACGCGATAACCGTTCCCCCAAGCCCGACGCTCCGGTGTACGAGGGTGCCGAGCGCCTCCAGAAGGTGCTCGCCGCCGCCGGCGTCGGCTCCCGACGTGCCTGCGAGGATCTGATCTTCCGGCGTCGGGTGACAGTGAACGGACGGGTCGCCCAGCTCGGGGACAAGGTCGACCCCGCCACCGCCGTGATCCACGTCGACGGGGAACGCCTCCAGGCCGACAACCGCCTGGTGTACGTGGCGATGAACAAGCCGCGCGGGGTGGTCACCACGATGGCCGACGAGAAGGGCCGCAACGAGCTGGCCGAGTTCATCGGCAACCGGGTCGAGCAGCGGGTCTACCACGTCGGGCGGCTCGACGCGGACAGCGAGGGGCTGCTGCTGCTCACCAACGACGGCACCCTGACCCACAAGCTGATGCACCCGTCGTACCAGGTGCTCAAGACCTACCTGGCCGAGGTGGCCGGGCCGATCCCGCGTAACCTCGGCAAGCGGCTGCTGGCCGGCGTCGAGCTGGAGGACGGGCCGGTGAAGGTCGACTCGTTCAAGGTGGTGGACACCCTGGGGCGAACCGCCCAGGTGGAGCTGAGCCTGCACGAGGGGCGCAAACACATCGTCAGGCGGCTGCTGGCCGAGGTCGGGCACCCGGTGTCGCGGCTGGTGCGTACCTCGATCGGGCCGATCAAGCTCGGTGACCTGCGCACCGGGCGGATCCGGCGGCTGACCAACGCGGAGGTCGCCGCCCTGTTCAAGGCCGTGGGTGACTGACCCCGCCGCAGCGGGTACGTGTGCCGGTAGGCTTCCACGCGGCCCGCGGGCCGGTGGTGGCGTGCGCCGCCCCGGCGGCGCGGAGGGACCCGCGAGGCGCGGGATGATGGACGACGATTGACGACCGCTCAACGGCGTCGGGACGACCGGCGACCCGCGAGATACGGGCTGAGGAGGACAACGGTGGAGGAAAACGTACGGGCCGGGCGCTGCGTGGTCGCTGTGGACGGGCCGTCCGGTTCGGGGAAGTCCACCGTCTCGCGGCGGCTCGCCGTCGGCCTCGGTGCCCGCTACCTGGACACCGGCGCGATGTACCGGGCGATCACCTGGGCGGTGCTGCGCTCCGGTGTCGACCTGACCGACGCCGCCGCGGTGGGCAAGGTCGCCGAGGAGGTCGAGCTGCGCATCGGCACCGACCCCCAGGGGTACGGCGTGACCGTCGACGGGGTGAACGTCGACCGGGAGATCCGGGGCCCCGAGGTGACCGGCGCGGTCTCCGCGGTGGCCGCCGTCCCGGCGGTGCGGGCGCTGCTCGTGGCCCGGCAGCGGGAACTGATCACCCACGCCGGCCGGATCGTTGTCGAGGGTCGGGACATCGGTGCCGTGGTGGCCCCCGACGCCGACCTGAAGGTCTACCTGACCGCCTCCGAGGCGGCCCGGGCCCGGCGGCGCAGCGCCGAGGACGCCGTCGACGTCGCGGCGACCGCCGCCGACCTGGCCCGCCGGGACCGCCTCGACTCCACCCGCACGGTCGACCCGCTGCGGCAGTCCGCCGACGCCGTCGAACTGGACACCACCGAGCTGGGCATCGACGAGGTCGTCGACCGGCTGCGTGGGCTGCTCACCGAGCGGGGAGTGGCATGAGCGACGGCTGGGTGGAGCTACGCGAACCGGACGTCGAGACCGACGAGCCGACCGGTCCGCAGCCGGTGGTGGCCGTGGTGGGCCGCCCCAACGTGGGCAAGTCGACGCTTGTCAACCGGATCATCGGCCGCCGGCAGGCGGTCGTCGAGGACACCCCCGGGGTGACCCGGGACCGGGTACCCTACGACGCGCAGTGGAACGGCCGCTCGTTCACCGTGGTGGACACCGGCGGTTGGGAACCGGACGCGAAGGACCGGGCGGCGGCCATCGCCGCGCAGGCCGAGACGGCGGTGCTCACCGCCGACGTGGTGATCTTCGTGGTCGACGCGATGGTCGGCTCGACCGACGTGGACGAGGCCGCGGTGCGGATGCTGCGGCGCAGCGCCAAGCCGGTGATCCTGGTGGCCAACAAGACCGACAACAGCGCCATCGAGCTGGAGGCCACCTCGCTGTGGTCGCTGGGGCTCGGCGAGCCGCACCCGGTCTCCGCCCTGCACGGCCGGGGCTCCGGGGAACTGCTCGACGCCATCCTCGACGCCCTGCCCGAGGCCCCGAAGATCGTCGAGAACCGGCCGCGTGGCCCCCGCCGGGTGGCCCTGGTCGGCCGCCCCAACGTCGGCAAGTCCAGCCTCCTCAACCGGTTCTCCGGTGAGGAACGGGCCGTCGTCGACTCGGTCGCCGGCACCACCGTCGACCCGGTGGACAGCCTCGTCGAGATCGGCGGCGAAACCTGGCAACTGGTCGACACCGCCGGGCTGCGCAAGCGGGTCGGCAAGGCCAGCGGCACCGAGTACTACGCCAGCCTGCGCACCGCAGGCGCGATCGAGGCGGCCGAGGTGGCGGTGGTGCTGCTCGACTCCAGCGAGCCGATCAGCGAACAGGACCAGCGCATCCTGACCATGGTCGTCGAGGCCGGCCGGGCCCTGGTGATCGCCTTCAACAAGTGGGACCTGGTCGACGCCGACCGCCGGTACTACCTGGACAAGGAGATCGACCGGGAGCTGCGCCGCATCCCCTGGGCGATCCGGCTCAACCTGTCGGCGCAGACCGGCCGGGCCGTCGACAAGCTCGCCCCCGCGCTGCGCAGGGCGCTGGCGAGCTGGGAGACCCGGGTGCCCACCGCGCAACTCAACCAGTGGCTCACCGCCCTGGTCCAGGCCACCCCGCACCCGGTGCGCGGCGGCCGGGCCCCGAAGATCCTGTTCGCCACCCAGGCGGGTGTCTCCCCGCCCCGGTTCGTGCTGTTCACCACCGCCCCCCTGGACGCCGGCTACCAGCGTTTCGTCGAGCGCAAGCTCCGCGAGGAGTTCGGCTTCGAGGGCAGCCCGGTAGAGATCTCCGTACGCCCCCGCAAGAAGCTCGGTCCCGGCGGTCGGGGCAAGGCCCACGGCTGATCCGCTGTCGACACAGGCTGCCCGCTTTACCCCGGGACGGCAGCCTGTGTCGTATCCCCTCTTTCCTAGGATGCTCTAGGGGTGGTGGCGGTGCCCACCGGCGCGGCGGGGGGCTGTGCGCGCGGTGCGAAGATCCTGCGCTAAGCTGTACCGGCTGCCGCGGGGGAGACCACGCGGGGAGCATCGGGACGTGGCGCAGCTTGGTAGCGCACTTGACTGGGGGTCAAGGGGTCGTCGGTTCGAATCCGGCCGTCCCGACAGATAAAATGCCCTGACCAGCGGGAACGTTGGTCAGGGCTTTGACTTTCTTCTATGAAGATTTGAATCGCCCCCCGAAAACCCCCCGTTTACCAGGGGTGGCGGTCAGGTTCTGTCATCCATGTGCATCGTTGGGTGTTGCTGGTGTGGAACGGCGCTGGCGGTGGGCACCGAGCCGTTCGAGGATGTCGGAGACGTCCGGGGCTTGGACGGGTTTGGCGATGTAGTAGGTGTCGGTGACCTCCTCGCTGGAGTGTCCGAGCTGCGCGGACGCGCTCTTGGTGTCCTTCTCCTCCTTGATGAGGGTGGCGACGGTCTTGCGGAAGGTGTGCGGGGTGACCCAGGCGAGGTCGGTGTCGGCGCGGGCCTGACGCCACTGGCGGCGGACGTTGTTGGGGGAGAGCCAGGTGCCGCGTCGGGACGCGAAGATCGCGTCGTGGGGGTTGTCGGGGGCGTCGAGTTTGCGGGCCATGAGCATGCCGACGGCGAAGCGGGGCAGGACGATCCTCCGGTAGCCGGCGTCGCTCTTGGTCCAGGGTTGACGGTAGTTTCCCTGGCTTTTGACGAAGACGAGGGTGCCGCAGATCGTCAGGGTGGGGCGTTCGGCGGCGAGGTCGAGGTCTTCCCAGCGCAGGGCGAGGATCTCGCCGATGCGTGCGCCGGTGGCGAGCATGAGGTCGACGACGTCGGCCAGGTCGCCGGTGTGTCGGGGGCCGGGTTTTGCCGGGGATCGGTCGCTGCCAGTCGCGGTTGGCGGTGCGGACGGCGTGGAGGTGTTCGTCGGAGAGGGCGACGACGGTGCGGCGGGGTTTGCGGAGCCCGACCGGTGTCGCGTACGGGGTTGGTGGGGATCGCTCCGTGACGGACGGCCAGCGCGAACATCTGGCTGAGGACCACCTTGACGCCTTTGGCCGCTGCGGGGCGGTCCTTGGCGATCTCGCGGAGGAACCGGTCCAGTCGTCCGACGCTGGTCTCGCGGATTCGGAGGTTGCCGAGGGCGGGCAGGATCGCGGTACGCACGCTGGTCTCGTACCGGTGGATGGTCTGGGGCGCGATCCGTTCCTCGGCGGTGATCTCTTCGATCCACGCTTCGGCCAGCCGGCTGACGCGGGTCTCCCGGGTGATCTCGTCGTCGTTGGGGATGGTGCGGTCACGTAGCTTGACCTTCAGCGCCCGTTCGGCGGCGGCACGGGTGGCGTCGGTGGTTTCGATGTCGCGGGTCTTGCCGTCGTAGTCACGAAACCGGGCCCGGGCGCGGAACCGGTTGGGGGCGAGCTTCTCGGTACGGATGCCACCCCAGGTGCCGATGGGAAGTTCGGGTCGGGCCATGACTCACCGCTCCGAGTCGGTGTGGTCGTCGAGCCAGCGTTCGACCTCACTGCGCCGGTAGCGCAGGGTGTTGCCGACGCGGATGGCGCGGGGGCCCTTGCACCTACGGCGGCATGAGAGAGCTTCTCCGTCCAGATGCGGGCTGTTTCTACCGTGAGGACATGCAGTGGTGTCTCTTGCTCGCTGGCATCGGGCTTGTGGCGGGCGTCGTGGTCCTGATCCTCCAGCGCAGAGGTCGTCGGCCGCAGAGTGCAGCGGAGAAGGCGGCGGCCGCGCGGGCGGCGATGCGGGCGATGCGCCGCGACTCGCCGCGCCCTGATCGCGACATCTTTCACCGGGGTCGTGGTGTTCCCGATCGGCACTCCGCCGCCATCGTGGAGAACGCCTGGTATGGAGACGCTGCGAACTTCGATGCCGGCGGCGGAGGGGGAGCGGACTGAGCCCCCACCCGAGAGGTGCAGCTGTGCTTACCTAATTGCGAAACAGGCCCCTCTCAACCGGATGGCTGCCTGAGGCAGGCATCACTGCATTTAGGCGATCATGGGTGTATTTGGCTGGAGACGACGAGTCCTTCCCGTGAACGTTCGTCGGTGGGACCAGCCGACACGACTACATCGCCGCGAGTGGATACCGATCGGCGTCAGGAACACGCCTGGGTCGCTTGGCAGCACGTCGATCGCTTGTCGGCTGTCCGGTCAGTCGGCCGGACCGCCCGACTCGCGGCAGCAGCCGATGTCGTTGTGGTGGTCCAGCCACCGGCGTACTGCCGTGAGGTCGCTGTGGGTCAGTCCGCGCTGTGGATCGACGTGGTGCAGGAGTGCCGGTTGTGGGTGATGTACGGCGACCCATCGCCGGTCAGCGTCGGTGGTTTCGTCGTCGAGCCAGACGAATGGGCGTTCTGCCGCCCAGCGCACCAACGGTCTGGTCTTCCAGTGCACTCCACGCGGTGGTTTCTCGTCGTCGGGCCAGTCGATGACGGGGAGGGCGGGAAGACCGATCCTGGGTGCTACGACCTCGTTGGCTTCGGCCATCCAGGTGCTGGCCCAGGTCAGCTCACCTGGCAGGGCGAGTAGCCGTTGACCGTCGGCGGGATCGAGCCGGTCCAACAGGGGATTGCCGTGGCGGTCGGCACCGTCCGCCGCTGTGCCGCTCCAACGAGTACCGACTTGGTGCGGTCGGGCCCGTAGTGGGATCAGCACGTCATCGATGTCGACAAAGATCAATGGTCGTCTGACGTTGGCGGGCACTGCGGAACCGTACCGCGACGGGCGGTCGGGGCCGTTGACGCCAGCGGCCGGTGACCTTCAGCGGCGCGAGAACGGCATGGGCGGATGTTCAGGCGAGGTCGTCGCCGCTGACCACCGGGCAGCCGAACAGATCGCTGAGAACTGTCCGCTGATGCTCGGTCAACGGGTTGACGAAAATGGCCATCGCGACCGCGGCTGACCGGCATGCGTCGGCGACTTCGTGGGCCTTGCCCGAGCTGAGCAGGGTTCGCCGGGAGAACGGCGACGTCATCCTGCTCGCGCCGCCGCGGGAGATACCCCGCCTCTGGACCTGCCGGCCAACCACTCGTCCACCACGTGCTTCCACTGAAGCCGCCAGAAGGTCAAGTTTCGCCTCAACCTGTTTGTCCTTGGCGGAGAACAAGCCAACCAGCATCACGCCGGCACCTGCCAGCCGGATGCTTGGGTGCCCAGTTTGCCTTCCTGTCACTACGCAAGGTTACAAAGCCCCGCCGCCTCGCGGGCGGTCGTGGTGCCCGCTCAGGACGTCCAGGTCATGGGAGTTCATCACTGGGCGAGCTGGCGGCAGGCATCCCGGTCGTCTGGCAGCCCGGCCTCTTTGAAGGGACTGCGTAGAAATCAACACACTCCCGGCAGGGGCGGGGCGTCCAGCTCAGCTGATTCCGGCCGACGCTGAGCGGGTGCTGTTCGGCACATCTCCCAGGACAACCAGGTGCCGGGCAGCGCCCGCCCCCGTGGCGTTCCGAGGCTGAGGACGACCGTCGGGAGGCTCTCGGGCCCGTGCTCAGGCGGGTGGTCGTGTCCGCGAGTCTCCGTCGGTGGGGACGGGGGCGATCGACGGATACGCCGGCCGGCTGTGCGATGGTTCGCGCACCGTTCCCGATACCGGCGGTTCGGTGCCGACGAGGGCGGCGTAGTGATGTTCGTAGGCGCGGGCGTGCTCGCTGTCGGCCCGAGCACGGTAGTAGGCGTCGAAGTCGCTCGCGTCGGTACCCGTGAACTCGATCTTCATGGCCTCGCGGGCGAAGTACTGGGCCGGGGTGAGCGCGTCCCGGGTGGCCACCTCGGCGATGGCGCCGTCGCGGGCGAACTGTTCGAGCGCGGCGAATTCGCTGTCGTCCGCGGCCCGGGCGAGCGACAGGGTGCTGCCGTCAGCGAAGTCGTCGGGCGGCAACGTCGTGCTGACCGGTGGGAGTCCGTCGCCGGCACCGGCTGCGGTGACCAGCTCGTGCACACGTTCGTACTCCCAGACCAGATTCTGCGTCAACTCCCGGACCCGTGCCGCTCCGGCCTCGGTCCGGGCGACGTTGAGCATCCTGGCCAGGTTCAGCCATGACGCGGTCGCGTCAGTCACCTGATCGTCCTGCGGCATGGCGGACAGCCGGTCCCGCACCGCCGCGCCGTGCTCGACGAACACCCCGGCCATCCGGGCGAGGATCGTCGACAGTTCGGTCGCGCTCGCGGTGGGAGGCAGCCGTCTCGGCGGCGGACGGTGCTCGGTGCCGATGCTGTCCGGGACGAAGACCGCTCCCACGAACGGATCGGGATACCAGCCGTAGCGACCGGCCTGGATGTCCGTTTCGAGGGTCGTGGCATTCTCGTACGTGCGCTGGGCCGCGAGGTGGTTCTCCCGTGCCGTGTTGTCGTTGCGGAAGGCGTCCAGGGCGTTCGCCGCGAAGGCCAGGTTCCGGACCGCGTCCTGGATGATCTCCTGAGTCTGCGACAGGGCCATGCCAATCAGGTCCGAGGGGGCGGAATAAGCCAGCGTGATTGACGCGTAAACCTGTTCGAGGGCGTGGCCGATGTTCCGGTTGGCAAGCCTGATATTCCCGTTGATGCGCCGTCGTCTCTCACCGCTGGTGACGGTTTGTTCGGGGGCGTCCCGTGTGCGGTGGACCAGTTCGTTGGTCTGGCGGCGCAGTCCGGCGATGCCGTCGCGCCGGTGGTATCGCAGATTGCGAAGCTCGAAGGGTGACATCGTGGGCGGGTCTTCCTGATCGATGCTCGGCGCGATGTCGAAATAGTGACGATAGTTGAAAGGCGGCACCGGTGATCCGTCCGGATACCACTGTCCGTGCAGCACGCTGTGCAGAGCCGCGCCGAACCCGTCGAGATCCATGGGATCGACGATTTCACCGTCTGGATCGACCGTCGACAGATAGGGCCGGATCAGGTTCTCAATGGCATCCGCCTGACTGGAGAGGAACGCCAACGCCTCCTCGGACTGCCCGACGCGCATGGTCAGCGGGTCGTGTCGGGGTGCCATGATCAAGAAGCTCTTGAGGATGCTGTCGGTGCGGTCGGTTCTGAGCAGAACCAATGCCTGGAGTATGGGCAGCGTCACGGCGAGGAGCCCTCCCACGGCCGAGCCCTCCCACGGCAACGCTCGTCCGGACGTGTAGACGTCAAACAACCGCTTGATCTCCCGGCCGAGTGCGACGCCGTTGTCGGCCATCTGCCGGGGGCGGTCGTCGTCCGTGCGGTCGTAGCTTGCGACGGCATATCTCAGCATGTCGATCCATATATGATTCTCGACACCGAGCGTCCACTGTTTGCCGAGCGCGCCGAACTCGCCGCCCACGACCTCGATCGCGGAGCCCTTCGAGATGACCGGTTGTCCGGGGTCATTGGTCAGATAGTTCTCGAACTGGATGCCCGGCACGTGCGCCAGTACGTCGGCCAGTAGTGCGCGCTGGCCGTTCGGGACACGCTGGAGGGCGCGTACGATGCCTTCCAGCCGTGGCAGGACCACCCCGTAGTCGACCCCGTTCTCACCGTGGAGCACGCGGGTCGGCCTCGTGACGACCTCGAGGATGTACGCGGGCCGGTCCTCGACCGAGTCGTCGTCCTGATCACTGTCCACGGAGTCGTCGAGGCGGTACTTGATCTCGACCACGAAGGTGAAGTCGTCGGAGGTGGCCAGGAGTTCCTCACCAGCGAGATAAGCGTCATCCGGCCCCTCATCGGGAAGTAGGAGCCGATCGAGCTCGACGTATATCTCGACCTCGATGCCGAGGCGCCACATGACCTCGGCTTCGGCGACGGCGGCGGGTGGTGGCGGCGGCGAACCCGGCAGATGGAACTGCGCGTGACCTTCGCTGTCGATCCGCCCGCCCGGCCGCACGACGTAGGTGAGCCAGCTGTCACCGTCGAGGCGCCGGCCGGGTCTGAGCCGGCCGTCGGACACGGTGGCCCGGGCGACGAAGACGTGACGGTCCTTCGTCCAGGTCGGCCCCAGCGCTCCCGTGATGCGCAGTCCGGGATACTCCAGGAACTCCTCGGCGAGCTCCTGCACGAAGTGCATCCCTGCGTCACAACCGATGACGGAGATGTTCCGGGCCGGTGTCCACGCCGGATCGCCCTTGATCAACCGTGCGACATCGCGGGCGTTCCACGTGTGACCACCGGCCTCGACCCGGCCTTCCTGGCCCTCCATGGCGAGTTTGTAGTCGTCGCCGTCCGCCAGATCGTCGAAGGCGGCCACCCGGGCCCTGTCGCTCTCGTGCAGTAGCCGCAGCCCGGCCGCGGAGAAGACCGGCTGCACCGGGCCGAAGCCGGACGCCGCGCCGTCGTCGAGGAAGTGGACGCGGGCGTCGGCCCGCTGCGACCAATCCGGGTGCCGGGTGCCGGGGAGGTCGGGCATGGCGGTGGTCCGGGGGGTGCGCCCCGCTTCCTGGGATACGGCGGTGACCCAGAGATCGGTCCGTGCGTCGGGAGGGGCGGGCCGGGGACGACCGCCGGAACGGTCCACGGCGGCGGGGAACGCGTCACCGCCCGGGGTGACCCAGACGGCGGTGAGCGGGCCGCTGACGGGTACGCCCGGATTGAGGGCGGCCACCTCGTGGACGTACGACGTTCCGGTTTCGCAGACGACCAGCCGGATCGGGCGTGGCTTGGCCTGCCAGTTAGGGTCCCGTTCGAGTGCGGCGGTCAACTGCGGCCCGGAGACCTCGCGACCGTTCATGATCGGCCGGCCGTCACGACCCTCGCCGTACACCGTGTAGTAGCGGTCGTTGCGTCCGGCGTTGCGGGCCGCGGTGATCAGACGGGCGTGGGTCTCGTCGTTCTGGTCGAGCAGAATGAGGCCGGCGTCGGTGTAGATCGGTTCGGCACCGTGGCCCCAGAGCGTGCCGCCGGGGCGCGGCCGGTGACGGACGGCCTGGGCGTGCCGGTCGGCCGCCTGGTCCCACTGGTGCTGGGCGGCATCGGCCAGATCGTCCGCGGCATCGCGGAGCGCATCGGCCCGTTGCCGTCCGGCGTCGCTGGCCGGTCGGTCGGCGAGGGTCGACGCGTACGCGGACGCGAGCCGGCGATTGTCGAAGGCCACGTCGAGGTGTCGTTCCGCGAGCGTCCGGTTGAACTCCGTCTCGACGAGGTCGTCGCTGTCCCGGGCCAGCTCCGAGCCCATCGAGTCGAGGAGGGTTCGGACGGCGGCGTTGCCCTCGGCGGGCGTTTCGGGGGCGATCTCCGGCATCGCCCGTACGTCGTGGAGGGCGTCGACGAGGTTGCCGACGGCGGCCTGCACATTCGTGCGGCTGCTCCGCGTCATGTCCGCATCAGGTGGGGCCGGCGATGCACGGAGCTGGTCGGCGACCGAGCCGGCCTGCCGCGCGTCGGCGAGGTTGGACCGGGCGGTGTCGAGGTGACTGATGGTCGGGGTTCGGCCACGTTCCTGCCGCCAGGCGTCGTTGGCCCGGGTGATGTCCGCGTTCAGGTTCTCGAACGTGGTCTTCACGGTGGCGGGTTGCGCCGCGACAGCGGGGATCAGTGTCGCGATGACCGACCAGTAGTCGCCGTGTGCCTGTTGCGCGTGCGCGGTAGCCAGGTCTCGGAGCGAGCGGAGGGACTCCTGCCGGCTGGGCGGTGCCTGTCCGGCTTCGGCGAGCAGACCGGTGATGTCCCGCAGATTCTCGCGCGCCTCGGCGAGGCGGCGGCGAGCCTGGTCCACTCCGTTGACCGCAGCCGGTGGTGGTGCGGGGAAACTCTGGATCCGGCCGGTGATCGCTGCCAGGCGTGGTTCGTCGACCGGCGTGAACGTCCGGTGATTCCGGGCCGCGGCCAGCCCGGCGGTGATCGCGCGGTGATTACCGGTGGCGGCCCGAAACTGCTCTGCGGCGTTGCGCTCAAGGTGGTCGAACTTCGCCCGCAGATCGTCCAGCGAGCTGGACCGGCGTACGTCCGCGCGGCGCTCCTGCGCATAGGTCAAGCTCAGTTCGGCCTCGGCCAGATTGCGCGCCGCGCGCCGGAGGTCGTGCTCGGCGGCGCTGTTCGAGTTCGCCCAACCGGCCTGGCCGATCTGCGCCTCCCACTCGGTCAGGGAGTTGGTCAGCTCGGTGTTCGCCTGCGCTATTGCCTGGATCCCGGCTTCGTTCGCGGCCAGCAGCCGGATGGCATCGGCACGGGTCAGCTCCGGCGGGGCCGCCCCGGCGTTCCTGTCCATGAGCTGCTCGACGAAGGAGGCGATTTCCTGCTCGGCGAGGTAGTGGTTGACGTATCGCTTCTCCACGACGACCAGCGGATGGGGGAGGCCGCCACGGTTGTCCGA
The DNA here is from genome assembly GCF_030518815.1 of Micromonospora cynarisoli. Lineage (NCBI taxonomy): Bacteria > Bacillati > Actinomycetota > Actinomycetes > Micromonosporales > Micromonosporaceae > Micromonospora > Micromonospora cynarisoli. Next base: position 7,324,578 of record NZ_CP130426.1, read on the forward strand.
CTCGTCGAACTGCGTGGTGATCCCCACAGCCCGGTTCTGGTCGATGAAGGGCACCGGGACGCCGCGCTCGTCGACCTCGTCGAACAGGAGATTGTTCAGGTAGTCCCTACGCGCCCGGCCAGCCGCGTTCGCGGCGAACAGATCGAGGTCGCCCTGCGCGTCGATCAGGTCCTGCGCGCGCAGATGTCCGACAGCGCGGGACTCGCCGAACCGGGTGACCAGTGTGTCCCGAGTGACCGCGCTGAAACGCGATCGGATCGTCGCGGCGTTGTCGCTGAGGAAACGGCGGACGGATACGGGTTGGTCCCTGCGCAGAGCCCGGAACGTCATGCGGCTCGCGTCGATGAGGAGCTGCTTGCTGATGACGTCCGAATGGCCGATCAGTTCACTGACGATCGGTGCCATCACATGTGGGTAGGCCAGCGCGAGCGTGCCGGCGAGCACCTCGGCGTCGAGTGGCCCGACGCGGGAGTCGGTTTCCGCGAGAGTGGCACCGAAATGGTCGCCGATGCTCAGGCCGTTGCTCACGAGGTCGTTCCGAAGGTGCTGAATGATCCAGTCGCTGTGCTGCGGCTGCGCCGCCAGGTCGGCGGCGAGCTCGGTTCTCAGGCGCCAGTACGCCACGCCGGTGTTGAACTGCGTGTACGTACCGGAGAAGGCAGAACCGTCCTGCCACAGCTCGGAAGGATCGATGCGCCGGACCGTCAATGCCGGGCCCTTGCCGGTGGCTTCGAACCCGTTGACGCCCGCGAGCACCTCGGGCAGGCTCTTGCGCTCGTTGGGCTGAAGTGACCGGAAGGCTTGGACGACATCGAGGGTGCGTCGGGTGAGATCCGTGGCGGAACCGTCCGGTCGTACCTCGGCGGGATCGACGGATCCGGGTGCGGAGACGATCTCCGGGATCTTCCACCGGTCGCCGCTGTCGACCTTGATGGTGACGCCGGGCCCGACGGCGATGACGTCGTTGTAGGTGAGCGGAGTCCCGCTCAGCTCGAACTCGTGCAGTTCGGTCTCGAGAGCGAGCGCCCAGTGCGTCGCCGGAGCGAGTTCGAGGTCACCGGGAGGAAGCTGCTGCGGGACGACTTCCTCGGTGACGGTCAGGTCGTCGGCGGCTGTCCGGCCGGGTTCCGCCGTGGCCGTGCCGAGGGTCCAGCCCGTGCGACTGCCGGCCGGCAGGACGGGCCGTGGTCGCCCGTCGACGTGGACGATGTCGGCGACGATCGCATGACCGCTGGTCGTGGTCCACACCGGTCCGAGCGGTGCCTGGACGGGTGTGCCGGGGAGGAGTCGGCGTAGCTCGTTGATGAACGAGCCGGTGCCGGTGTCGCAGGCGATGAGCTCCACGGGCTGACGAGGGTCGGTCCGGCGTGGGTCGGTCGTGATCAGATCGGCGAGCTCGGGGGCGCTGACCGTGCGGTTGCCGAGGTGGATCCCGTCCGGGCTACCGATGCCGTAGACCCGGTAGGTGCCGGTGGTGACGGCTTCCTGGGCGTACCGGTGATGAGCCGGGTCCGCATTCGGGTCGGTCAGGTTCAGGCCGGAAGGGACGTACACCGTCGCCCGCTGCGATGGTGGGAGTGCGGTGACCGGTGTGGGGTGCGGCACGGCGTCGACGCCGATCAGGCCTCCCGTCTGCAACCGGGATTCGATCGGGGGCAGGGGGTGGTCGACGGCGACGACGTGCTCGGTCAACACACGCCGGAGATCCGCGAGTTCCCCGGCGAACTGCTGCGCGACGTCGGCAGCCGGCAGGCCGCGGACGCTGAGGCCACCCGGGGTGGCAGCGTCGAGGGTGCCCGGCCGGTCGACGGTCTGCGCGAAGGCCGACCATGCGACGGCGTCTGCACGGCCCGGCGGGGTCCCGGTCGGGGTGCTGGCCTGGTACGGCGCCGGGCTGTCGGCGGTCGCCGGTCCGTCGAGGGAGGTCTCCACCGCCGGGCCGTCGATCTCGGTGAATCGTCCGGTCGGTTCCCCGCGCGCCGGTGTCGCCGTGGTCGGGCTCGTCGTGGTGTCGCCGCGGTGGGCGTCGCCGGTGCCCGGCTGAGACGTGACGGGAGCTACGGACGCCGGCTGAGGGCTCGCGGTCACGGTGGTGGCGCGCGCGGCGGGCGACTGGGCAGCGGTGCCCGCAGAGGAGGTGCCCGGAGGAGATGTCGTCGACGTTGGTGCCGCTGCGGGTTTGTCGGCCTGCGGCGCTGCTGCGTTGCTCACCGCCTGTCCGTCGCTGGCAACGGGTGTCGATCCGGGGGTGTTGCCCGCGCTGGGTGTATCGGTGCCGGCTGTCGGTGCGGCTCTGCTGTCGGGCGGTGGCACGTCGTGGGTCGCCGTGGGGCTGTCGCCCGCATAGGCAGGTGGGCCGTCGGCCTTCAGCGCCGGTGGAGCGTCGACCTCGTAGGCGGGTGGAGCGTCGACCGCGTAGGCCGGGGGACCGTCGACCCTGGTCGCCTCTGTCTGCACGTCGGGAGCGGAGAATCCGGCCTGAGCTTCGGTCGTGGTGGTTGCCGGGGTTTTTCCGATTGCCGGGAGTCCGGCGTCTCTGTCCGCGCCGGTTGGCATCAGGGCTGACGGGCCGGTGCCGGCGCCAGTGGTGGCAGTCGTCGTTGTGGTGGGTGGCCGGGTCGGGCCGGGTGCGGTCGGGCTCTGCTGTTGCGGTGTCACTTCGTCCGCTGTGGAAGCCGGAGTGGTGGTGAGGCTCGGGGGGACGGGTGGGCGGTCCGTGTGCTGGTGGTGAGTTTCTTGCCGGAGGAGGTCGAGGATCGGGACGGTGTTTCTGAAGGAGGTGTTCTGCATGTGGTCGATGAGGCTGTCGAAGTGGGTGTTGATGGTGTGGGTGGTGGTGTGATCGGTGGCGGTGGGGCTTGGTCCATGGGGGGTGCGGTTGTTGGGGTGGTGGGGGTTGGGAGTGTTGGTGATGGCGTGGCTGAGTTGGCGGGCGTAGTCGCTGGCGTAGGAGTGGAGCATGCTGCTGGTGGCGGTGGCCCAGGGGGTGAAGGTGCTACCGACGAGGCTGGCGAATAGGAGTTCGCCGAGGATTTCGCCGATCGCGCCGTTGACGGCGCGGCCGTTGTAGGTGTGGGAGAAGCGGGGGAGCAGGTTTTTGGCGAGGCCGGACCAGGCGGTGGCGATGGCTCCGATGGTGAGTCCGCCGAGGAATGCCATTTTGAGTTGTTCGGGGCTGATCTGGTTGAGGCGGCGGGTGCCGTCGCTGACTTGCCAGAGGTTGGCGCCGAGGTCTTCGGCTGTTTCCTGGGCGCCTTCTTCGATGCCTTCCTGGACGACTTCGCCGGTGTATCGGGTGAGGGTTTGTTTTCTGGTGCGGGGGGCGGGTGTGTGCGTGGTAGTTGCCGGTGGTGTGTCAGTGGTGGTCTTGATGGCTGAAGCTGGGGTGTCGGTGGCGGTTCGTAATGGGGTGGGGGGTGTGGTGCGGGCGGGTGGGGTGTGGGGTCGGAGTTTGGTGAGGGTGGTCCGGGTGAGGTGGCGGGTCTTGAGGGTTCGGATGAGGGTGCGGGTGATGCCGGCGCCGGTGGCGATGTGTGCCGGGATGAGAAAGGCGAAGCCGGAGAGTAGGGCGAGGAAGATGTCGAAGACGGTGAGGAACAGGGCGATGGTGATGGCGTACTGGGTGTTTTCGGCGTCGAGGGCGAAGGTGTTGGCTTGTTCGGTGAGCTGGTGGAGCAGGGTGATGTCGTCGGGGACGCCGACGGTGGTGTTGTGCACGGCGGTGGTGAAGGTGTCGGCGGTGTGGCCGCTCAGGGCGTTGGTGAGGGTGGTGGGCAGGCCGGTGGTGGTGAGTCCGCTCATCGTGGTGATGAGGGTGGTGAGTTCGGCGGTCATCTGGCGTAGTGCGGTGATGTCGGCTTCGGGGAGTTGTTCGCCGGAGGCGACCAGGATCGCGGTGTAGGCCCATTGGTATTCGGGGTCGGTGGGGATGTGTAGATCCATGACGCGGACTCCGGTGATGTCGTGGCTGTCCCCGGGCGTGTCCGGATCTCGGACACCGGGCCGATGGCACAGGAACCAATGTCGGGCCTGGCTCGGTCGTGCAGGAGGGGGGTGCCTGTCTATCTGCTCGAACACCCCTGCGTCGTTGCCCCTGTCGGTCGACGGCCTGGGCACGCTACCCGTGGGTAGCCGCTTCAGGCGGCGGAGCTTTACCGATCGAGCAGACCGGGCCGCCTGGACCGGGGCGATCCGGAGCCGGTAAGCGAAGGTGGAGACGCACGCCGACTCGGTCGTGACGTGGGCGTTCACCGCCGAGAGCGGGCCGGAGCAACCGTCTGGAGGCAGGAGACCAGGTGGATACCGCGTACCGGGTGAGCCCGCTGACCTCCGCCGACCCGGCCTGCCTGGGTGACTACCAGTTGGTGGGCCGACTGGGGGTCGGCGGCATGGGTGTGGTCTACCTCGCCGAGGACGACGACGGCCGCCACGCGGCGGTCAAGCTGATCCAGCCGGCGCTGGCCGCCGATCCGGAATTCAGCGGACGGTTCCGCAGTGAGGTGGAGCGGGCCCGGCAGGTGCCCTCGTTCTGCACCGCGGAGTACCTGGACGCCGACCTTGAGCACGATCCGCCGTACCTGGTGGTCGAGTACGTCGACGGGCCGAGCCTGGAGGAGGTCGTCAACGAGCGGGGGCCGCTGCTCGGCGGCGCGTTGCACTCGCTGGCCGTCGGGGTGGCCACGGCGCTGACGGGCATCCACGGCGCCGGCGTGATCCACCGCGATCTGAAGCCGGGCAACGTGTTGCTGCCACGCAGCGGTCCCAAGGTGATCGACTTCGGGTTGGCGCGGGCGTTCGTGACGACGAGCAGATTCACGAGTACGGACATGAGGGTCGGCACAGTCGCGTACATGGCGCCGGAGCGCTTCGCCGAGGACCCCGATGTCCCGATCTCCGCCGCGGCCGACGTGTTCGCCTGGGGCTGCGTGATCACGTACGCCGGCACGGCACGGACGCCGTTCCGGGGTGATTCGCCGTCGGCCACCGCCGCCCGGATCCTGACGCAGGAGCCCCGGCTCGACGGGGTGCCCGAGCCGTTGCGCCGCATCGTCGGACTCGCCCTTGCCAAGGAGCCTGACGATCGCCCCACCGCCCCGCAGCTGCTGGCGATGCTGCTGGGTGAACAACCCGTGCCGGAGGCGACGTGCGGGCCCGGACCGGAAGCGGACCATCCACACGATGTCGACGCCGCTGCTGGTGATGGTCCGACCAAGCGGCTGGTGGCGTCCCGCCGGGGTGGAGGGCGGCGGCCACTCGTCGCCGCGACGATCCTGTCCGTGCTGGGTGCGCTCGCGGCCGTCGGCTGGGGTGTGTCCCGCGACGCCGGCAGGGATGCGGAGGATCGGACCGCCGCGCCGAGCCCGATCGAGAGTGCCGCCGCGCTGCCGAGCCGGGCGGTGCCTGCGAGCCCGTTGCCGTCCGTGACGGCGATCGCCGAGGTGTCGCCACCGGCTCGCCCGTCGACCTCGTCGCCGTCACCGTCGCATCGGTCGCCGGCCGCCGGCACACGGACCGCGAAGGACGCCGTACCTCAGGCCGCGATCAATGCCTCCGGCCGCAACCTGGCCCTGGGCGTGCCGGTGGAGGCGTCCAGCGCGGAGGGTGTGTCCCGGTCGCCCCTGCGGGCGGTCGACGGCGACCTGTCCACCCGCTGGGGTAGCGAATGGAGTGACCCGCAGTGGCTGCGGGTCGACCTGGGCGCCAGGTGGCAGGTCAACGAGGTGGTGCTGCGCTGGGAACGTGCGTACGCGGTGAGTTACCAGGTGGACGTGTCGGCCGACGGCACCACGTGGTCCCGGGTCTTCGCCACCGCCTCGGGTACCGGCGGCACCGTGACGGTGCCGGTCGCCGAGCTGCCGGCCCGCTTCGTCCGGTTGACCGGGACGCAGCGGGCGGGGAGATACGGCTACTCGCTGTACGAGATCGAAGTCCGTTGACCGGGTCCGTTCGCGGTCCAGCCCGTCACGCCCGCTCAGTGACCGGGCGGAACAGCTCGACCAGCGCGCGGTGCCGGAGGACGTCATCGATCGATGTGCTTTGATAACCGCGATCGCGGATGTGGGCGAGGAACTCCCCGTCGGGGGCCAGGCCGTAGGTGCGCAGGTAGTAGGCGACGGTGTCGGTCCAGATCCACGTGCCGTCGGTACGGAAGCTCTGCGGCACCACCTGACCCAGCGACGTGTCGAGGACGTCGGGCTCGCGGGTGGTCGTGGACAGCAGCGGCTCACCGGCGTCGAGGTAGCCGAGCACCTGGGCGGCCTCCGCGGCCTCCAGGTGGTCGTGGTCGGGGTCGAAGCCGGGCCCGAGCACAGGGTCGATGGTGTCGAAGTCGCGGGCGATGGTCACCGGCGTCGGCGGCGTCCGTGCCCAGAGCAGGGCCGAGCGGCCGCGCGCCTGCCGCTGGTACCACGGCAGCTCGGTGTCCGGGCGGAAGACCTCGACCTGAGGCTGGCCGATTCCCGCCGTCCGCAGGGCCGCCTGCAGCTCGCCGGTGACACCGGGGAGCCGGTCCGGCGCGTCATTCGTCAGGAGCAGGTAGACGCGGCCGATGTCGGGGTTCAACTCGTATGGCGCGCGCCATGCACACCAGAGCGCGACGGCGCCGTCCATGCCGGCCGTACTGCGAACGGCCGTGCGGTCGGCCACGTCACCGGGAGGCCCGTCGCCGCTCAGGTCCAGCGCGACCACACCTGGTGCATCCTCGACGGGGATCGTCGGCGCGAACTCCCAGTCAGCGCCGGAGCCGGGCGCGTACGGCGGCAGCGCGACCGTGGGATCGGCGGATCGGAGCAGGGCCAGATCGTCGTCGGTGGGCCGGAACCAGCCGTTACCGGCGGTGGACGCGATCAGGCGGGCGGCCACGTCGGCGCGGCCCGCGGCCAACTCCTCGCGGGCACCTGTGGTGAGTTCGTCGGAGGTGTTGCCGGCCAGACGTAGCAGCAACTCGTGCAGGGCCGCCGTGGTCATCAGGATCCTTCCGCTACGGGCAGGGCGAGTTCGTCTTCGCGGATGGGCGTCACCGGTGGCTCGGCGTGCTGGTCGTGCGGACCGGGGAGGTGCACCAGATCGGGTCGCTCTCCCACGAGCGGGAGATGCACGGCGTCGGAGTGGACGAGGTTTTCCGGTGTGCCGGTGGGCTGGTCGTGGGGGTTGACCGAGCGGACGTAGCCGGCGGGCGGGGATCCGCCGTCCGCCGGAGTGGGCAGGTGTACGACGTCCGGCAGGACCGCGGTGTCCTTTTCCGACGGCAGTCGGACCAGGTTGGGCAGGGTGCCCGTAAGCATGGTGTCGGCGGTTCGGGTGGCCGCCACCAGGTTCTCCCGTCGAGGGGCCTCGGTCCCGATCGGCTCCGTCTGGATGCGGAAGGTGTTGGCGACGAAGTCCGCGTCCTCCCGGGCGTCGCGGAAGATCCGGGTGCTCTCCACCAGGCCCTCCGCATGTCCGGTGAGCGTGGTGCCGATCGTCTTGACGCGTTGTTCGATCGAGTCCATACCCTCCACGAACGAGGGGCCGAACTGCCGGCCCAGTTCGTCGTCGCCCCACACACCTTGGTAGCGGGCCCGGAGGTCGGCGACCGTGTCGGCCAGCTGAGACCACTGCTGCGACGCCGCCACGTACGGACGGCTGTACGTGGCGAGGTTCTCGGGATCGACGTACAGCGGCTCGGACACGATGGCTCCTAACGGCTCAGCTGTTCGCGGACGAACGGGGGCAGGCACGGCCCGTCGGCCGGCATCATCTGGTCGAGGCTCGCCTTCCCGGACAGCAACGTGCGGGCGTCGAGATGACCCGGCATCAGCGGGGCCAGCAGTTCCGCGGACTCTTCCACGGCCTTGGCGCGGGCGTCCTCGCAGGTCCGCAGGATCAGTGCGGACAACTCCTTGGGCGCCATCCGCCGGTACCCGGTACCCGTGAACGTGATGTCCGTCAGCTTGCCGGCGTGGTCGACGGTCACCTCGACCTCGCGGCGCGGTGACGTCGCGGTGGCCGAGATGGCCTGGACGCGCTGTTGCAGCTCGGTGAAGCTCAGGCGTCGGCTCTGGTACTCCTCGATGATCTTTTCGAGTCGATCGTTGTCGCTCACGCCTGTCTCCTGCGGTCGGGGAATTCAGCGAACCGGGTGCATGGACGCGACGACAAGCGGCACGGGGCCGACTGGGGTTGGAGGGGCACGTCCGCTTCCCCGCACGGGCAGGCGCGCGTGGCGAGGCTCGGCCGGGGATGCCCGTGGAGGGCAACGTCACCGGTCCACGAGTGCACCGAACGAGTTTCCACCCGTGCTGCGGCTCGTGTCGGCTGCGAAGCTCCCGGCACACGAAGAAACCGCGAGAGGACGTGTGATGGCGCTATCCCAGGTATCGACCACCCAGGAGGGCATGAGCGCGGCTCGTGCCGAGTTCGAGCAGAAGGCTTCGATCTTCACCGGCCAGCTGGCCAGTGTGAACAGCGAGATGGCGGTGCTGCAGAACACGTGGCAGGGCGACGCCTCGATGGCGTTCAGCCAGGCCATGGATCACTGGGAGGAGGGCTTCCAGAAGGCCATCGCCGCCTTGCACAGCATGATCGAGAGCCTGGGCGGCAACGCCGCGCTGTTCCGGACGCAGGAAGACCTCGCGGCCTCGACCGCTCAGCGTTTCAGCACTCTGCAGACCCAGGGCCTGCCCGGCATCTGATCGACCGACGACCATCGAAAGGCTCAGATCATGGGTTCGTACAGGTTCAACTTCATCGTCGCCGACCAAACGCTCGACCACATGAACTCGGTGAACAAGAATCTCCAGTCGGCGCTGGCCGAGCTGGAGCAGAACTGCCGTGCACATCTGCGTGAATGGGACGGTGCGGCGCAGCAAGCCTATGCCCTGGCCGAGGCGCAGTGGCGGGCCGGCCTGAGCACGATGACCGCGTCCCTGGACGCCGGCCGGAAGGCACTGTTCGACATCTCCGAGGGCTACGGCAGCGCCGACCAGCGGGCCGCCCAGATCTGGTCCAACTAGGACCTCCGGGCGCTGTTCTCGGCAACCTCGGCGCCGGCTGTCGACGCCGATCGACCCGGCGCCGGCTCCGGCGGGCCAAGGACGAGCTTCGCGAGGAAAGGACGAACATGTCGACGGAAACGGTCCAGGCGCTCGTCAACTCGGGTGTCATCACGGCCCTCGAAGCGCAGATCTATTGGACCAAGGACACGGATTTCGTCGAAACCGTGACCGGCGGCGGTGAGAACCCCACCACCGAACGGCATCACGTGGCGCCGGATCTGAGCACCGAGGAAAAGCTGAAGATCGTCGCCAAGGTGCAGGATCGGATCGACCACTACGGCGAGGGGGACGGGAAGATCCCCCCGCCCCCGAGTAACGACGGCATTCCGACCGACCCGAAGGCCGTTCCCACGCCGCCGGCCACCGCCGGCATGCCGCCTCCGATCAAGGCACCCGGTGGTGACGGCAAGGATCTTGTGGTCAGCACGACCGCGCTGAGACGGTTCGCCGCGAACGTCAAGATCCTCGAAGATCTCGTGCTGGCCGAGTACAGGTCGGTGTCGACCGTGAACGTGCGACCCGGGACGTTCGGAGCGGCCGCGCGCATCTCCTCCGCCGTTCAGGTCGGTCTCCGCAACGACACCCTGGGTTTCCTGCGCAGCGTGGCCGAGACGTTCGGCTTCATCCGGGCCGACATCGACAAGCTGGTCAAGGAGTTCGACACCGCCGAGGAGTGGAGCAAGCTGAGCGCCCAGCAGCTCAACGCGGCGTTCCAGGACTCCTTCAGCAAGATCAGCGGCTTCAACGAGTTCGGGAATTCGAGCACCCAGCCCCCGGCCACCACCGGGACGGGCACCGGAGCCGGCGCCAACGACGCCAACGGCACCGGCAAGGGGCAGGCCCCCTGATGGCTGATTCGATCGTCAAGGAAAAGGACGGCACCTACACGTTGGCGGGCGGGGCGCAGAGCAGCCCGACCGACGTCGACGACTACAACAAGCCCGAACACAACTGGAAGTGGATCCTCGCCGCCCTGACCGGAGCCGCCGCGGTCAACAACAGTCCCGGCAACGCGACCCTGGCGGCGGAGAGCCGAGCCCTGATCTCGGCGGAGTCTCTGCGCCACGCGGGCCGGACGTTCGACCAGGCGCAGTCCGTCCTGCTCGGTGTGGGTCAGAACCTGAGGGAGCAGGCGAAGGGGCTCGCCGGTCCCGGGGGAGCGTGGCAGGGCGCCGCCGCCCAGGCGTTCCTCGACAAGGTCACCGACATCTCGAACGCGCTCGTCCAGCAGGCCCGTCGCATCAACTACTCCACGACCAGTCTGGAGCTGAGCGTCCCCAATGCGCTGATCCACAGCGGGAACGTTCTCGAATGGGGCCAGAACCAGGTCAACTACATCGACCTGTACTACGCCAACTGGGCGCGCAACCACGTTCCTGATACGGGGGACGGCACGGTGCACATCAGCCTGATCCCGGGTGCGTCCGATGCCCTGACCGACGCGATGCGCAAGGTCATGGCCCTTGTCGTTCGCGAGTACCTGCGGGTGCAGACATCCCGGGTGGATCGGATCGCGGCCACCTCGGGTGGAGGCTCGCAGCCGCAGCCGCAGCCGCAGCCGCAGCCCCCGGCCCCTCAGCCGCCACCGCCCCCGACTCCGCAGCCACCGCCGCCGGTCCCGCCGCCCGTCCCGCCACCGGTTCCGCCACCGCCGCCGCCCCCCACCCCGCCTCCGTCGACGCCGCCACCCCCCGCCGGGCCTCGGTCGACTCCGCCGCCGGCCTCGCTGCCGCCGCCGGTCGGGCCGCCGCCGCCACCTGTGCCGCCGCCGGTCGGGCCGCCGCCGCCCGTACCGACGCCGAAGGTGGAGCCGCCACCGGTCACCCCGCCGCCGACCGCTACGGTGCCGCCGCCCGCAGTGCCCACCCTGAGTACGGCGTCGCCGAATCCTCAGCTGCCCCCGGCGCTGCGTGTCACGCCGCCGCCCGACCCGCCCGGCGCCGGCTCGGGCCCGGGAGCCGGGCTCCCGGGGTTCGGTCCGGGTGCCGGGCTGCCCGGATTCGGCCAGGGGCCGGGTAGCGGTTCGTCCGGCCTGAAGGCACCGTCGTTGCCGCCGCCCCCCACGCCGGGAAAGAGCACGACCCCACGATCCACCGACATCCCGCCACCCGACTTCGACGGCGCACCACCACGGGGCGCGGGCGTGGGTGCCACACCGCCGGCGTTCGACCCGGCCGGTGCGGGCCTGCCGAACGCTCCGGGTGCCGGTGTGCCCAACACCCCGGGTGCTGGTCTGCCCAACAGCCCGGGTGCCGGTGCGCCGTCGGGGCCGGGTGCGGGGTCGCCGCCGATGTTGCCGCCGATGTCGCCGCCGCAGGCGGGTACGGGTCCGACGGATCGGTCGGATTCGTCGGGTCTACTTGGTGGTGACACGTCGGACTGGAAGCCGGGTACGGTTCCCGGTGCCCCGGACGCGCCGGCCGGCACCACGCCGGGTGCGGGCCTGAGTGGTCCGAACGGCCCGGGTGCCGGTGCGCCGTCGGGGCCGGGTGCGGGTCTGGGGTCGCCGCCGATGTTGCCGCCGATGTCGCCGCCGCAGGCGGGTACGGGTCCGACGGATCGGTCGGATTCGTCGGGCCTGCTCGGTGGTGACGCGTCGGACTGGAAGCCCGGAGTGGTTCCCGGGACACCGGACGCCCCCAGCGGTGCCGTCCCGGGCGCCATGGCCCCTGCCCTGCCCGGCAGCACGACCCCGGTCGCGTCCCGGGTGGCCGCCGCGTCTGCAGGTGCGGGTCCGGGGGCGCCGCCGATGTCGCCTCCGCAGCCGGGTACGGCTCCGACCGATCGGTCAGACACGTCGGGTCTGCTCGGCGCTGACGAGACGGACTGGACGGCCGCCTCCGCCACGGGTGGCCCGGACGCGCCGGACGGTGCCCGGCCGGGCCTGAGCGCGACCACGCCGCCAGCCGGCCCGCTGTTCCCGGTTCCGCCCACGGTGCCGCAGCGACGGCGTGGTGAAGAACGCTCCGAGGCCGGCGAACTGCTGGCCGAGCGGACGACCACATGGAGCCCCGGCGCCGACGTGCCACCGCCGGACCGGGTCGCCGTGGTGCGCGAGTCGGACGACGACATCAGCTCGTGGGACAGCGAGCGGCTGCCGTGGACGAGCGACGAGCCACCGGGCGCTCCGGTCGACGTACCGTTGACGCCCCGCGAACCGGCCGTTCGCGCCCGCCCCGCCGGTCGATCCCTCGAGGCGCTGCTGCTGGCCGAAATGCCGGTGCGGTCCGGCGGCCCCGACCTCACGCCGGAGCAGCGTGCCGAGATCCTCCGCCAGTACGAGGAGAAGGCCCGCGCGGAACAGCAGCGGCTACGCCAGGAACAGCGCCCGCGTGACGCGGACGACGAGGCGACGCCACCCGAACGGCACGCCGCCGACCTGCTCGACCGGGACACCTCGGTGTGGCAGCGGCCGGGCGGCGGACCGGCCGGCGGAGTGATCGGGTGAGCGGCGTGGGAGGCACGCGATGAGCGTCGTCACCGTCAAGCGTCGGCCCCGTGCCGACGCCCCGCCGCTGCCCGACGACCAGGTGGAGTTGCAGGAACCGCCGGTGATGGCCGAAGCGGCTCAGCCGGACCTGCGCGCCTTCGCCATGGTCATCCCGATGGGCCTGGGCATGGGTGGCATGTTCCTGCTCTACGGCATGTCGAACCGCTCGCCGGTGATGTATGTGATGGGCATCATCATGGGCGTCGGCATGCTCGGCATGGGCGCCATGCAGATCGGCCGCAACGCCGCCGATCGCAAGACCAAGATGCGCGGCGAGCGCCGGGACTTCCTGCGCTACATCGCGCAGATCCGCCGTCGGGCCCGCGAGTCCGCGCAGCAGCAGCGGCAGGCGGTGCTCTGGAACAACCCGGCTCCGGGCGCGCTCTGGTCGATCGCCATGGGCAGCCGGATCTGGGAGCGACGGGCGAGCCACGACGACTTCGCCCGGGTGCGGATCGGGCTCGGTGAGCAGGGCTCGTCGGTGACGTACGTGGCACCGTCCACCAAGCCGATCGAGGACCTGGAGCCGCTGTCGTCCATCTCACTGCGCCGGTTCGGGGAGGCGTACCGGACGGTGTCCGGCGTACCGATCTCGGTGGGCCTGCGCAGTGTCGCCAGCGTCGAGCTGGAGGGGCAGCTCGATCACACTTTGCCGCTGGCCCGGGCGATGATCGCTCAGCTGGTCACCTTTCACGCGCCCGACGAACTGCGCGTCGCCGTGCTGTGCAGCGAGGCGGAACGCGAGAAGCACTGGGACTGGGTCAAGTGGCTGCCGCACAACGCGCACCCGACGGCCGAGGATGAAGCCGGCCCGGTGCGGCTGTTCGCCGCCGACCACGACGATCTGTTCGATCTGCTCGGCCCGGAGTTGCTGGACCGTGGCGACGACCGGACGGTGTCGCCGAGCGTCACCGATCCGTACATCTTGATCGTGGCGCACCACACCACCGTGCCGGACGGTTCGCGTCTGCTCGGCCAGGGCATCCGTAACGTCGGCCTGCTCGATCTCACCAACCGGCTCCCGGGCGGCCCGCGGGTGCTGCGGCTGACCGTGCACGCCGACCGGGTGGAGTTCCCGGCCGGCGACGCCAAGGGCAGCGCGGTCCCTGACGCGATGACCCTCGAACAGGCCGAGACCCTGGCCCGGGTCCTTGCGCCGAAGCGCACCAGCGGCACCCTCGAACTGGTCGACGAGCCGATGAACAGTGACTTCGAGCTGACGACGCTGCTCGGTGTGCGGGACCCGCACACCTACGACATCGCCGGTCTGACCCGGGCCCGTCAGGCCCAGCGGGCTCGGCTGCAGGTGCCGATCGGGGTCACCGAGGACGGTGAGGTCGTCGAGCTGGACCTCAAGGAGTCGGCCCAGGGTGGCATGGGTCCGCACGGCCTGGTCATCGGCGCCACCGGCTCGGGCAAGAGCGAGTTGCTACGCACGTTGGTCTGCGCCCTCGCGATGACGCACTCGTCGGACATCCTGAATCTGGTGCTCGTCGACTTCAAGGGCGGCGCCACGTTTCTCGGCATGGAACGGCTGCCGCACACCTCGGCGGTCATCACCAACCTCGCTGACGAGCTGCAGCTCGTCGACCGCATGCAGGACGCGCTCAACGGCGAACTGACCCGGCGGCAGGAACTGCTCCGCGCGAGCGGGTATGCGTCACTGTTCGACTACGAGAAGGCCCGCGGTGCCGGTGCCCCGCTCGCCCCGCTGCCCGTGCTGCTGGTGGTGGTCGACGAGTTCAGCGAGCTGCTGTCGAGCAAACCGGAGTTCATGGACCTGTTCGTCTCGATCGGCCGGCTGGGCCGCAGCCTCGGCGTACACCTGCTGCTGGCCTCGCAACGCCTGGACGAGGGCCGGATCAACCGGGTCGAGGGCCACTTGTCCTACCGGATCGCCCTGCGCACGTTCTCCTCGATGGAGTCGCGATCGGTGATCGGCGTGGGCAGCGCCTACGAACTGCCGTCCGAGCCCGGCAACGGCTACCTCAAGATGGACACCACGAGCCTCATCCGGTTCAAGGGCGCGTACGTCTCCGGGCCGTACGAGCGGCCGGCCGCACCGCTGGAGCGCGACGCCGAGCGGGAGCGGGCCCTGGTCCAGGTGGTCCCGTTCACCAGTGGCAGCGCGGCTCGGCCGCGCCGCCGGCCGCCGACCGAGGCGGCGGACGGCGGCGCGGTGCCGGCCGAGCCGGTGACGGCGACCGAGACCGCGATGCTCATGGACGTCATCATCGCCCGGCTGGAGGGCAGCGGTCCGCCCGCCCGCCAGGTCTGGCTGCCGCCGCTCGCCGAGTCGCCGAGTCTCGACTCCCTGCTGCCGAGCGTCGTGCCCGATGCGGTGCGCGGCATGGGCGTCGAGGCGGCCGAGATGCACGGCCGCCTGCGGGTGCCGGTCGGTGTGGTCGACCGCCCCGGTGAACAACTGCGGGACCTGCTGGTCGCCGACCTGGCCGGTGCCGAGGGCCACGTCGGGATCGCCGGGGCACCGCAGAGCGGCAAGTCCACGCTGCTGCGCACGATCGTGCTCGCGCTCGCGCTGACCCACACTCCGTACGAGGTGCAGGTCTACGGCCTGGACTTCGGCGGTGGCGGTATCGCGTCGCTGGCCGGGCTGCCGCACGTGGGGTCGATCGCGACCCGGATGGAACGCGACCGGGTGGTCAGGACCATCCAGGAGTTGCGGCAGGTGATGGAGCGCCGGGAGGCGGCCTTCGCCGAGCACGGCTTCGAGTCGATCGGCGCGTATCTCACCGCGCGCGCCGAGGGCCGGATCTACGATCCGCACGGCCGGGTCTTCCTCGTCGTGGACGGCTGGTTCACGATGAAGCAGGACTTCGCCGACCTCGACCAGGCGTTCGGGGAACTGGCCTCGCGTGGCCTGTCGTTCGGCATTCACGTCCTGGTGACCGCGAACCGGTGGTCGGAGGTGCGCACCTGGGTACGCGATCTGCTCGGCACCAAGCTGGAATTGCGGCTCGGCGACGCGATGGAGTCGGAGGTCGGTTCGCGTCGGGCGGCGACGGTCCCCGCCCAGGCGGGCCGCGGTCTCACGTCGGCGGGTCTGCACTTCCTCGCCGCGTTGCCGCGGCTCGACGGCCGCACCTCCGTCGGCGATCTCGCCGAGGCGACCAAGGCGATCGTCGAGGAGATCGCCACGTTCTGGCCGGGCGAGCCGGCGCCGCCGGTACGACTTCTCCCGTCCCGGGTGCCCGTGGCCGCGCTGCCGTCACCGCAGCCCGACCTGCAGGTGTGTCTCGGGCTCGACGAGCAGCGGCTGGCGCCGGTCTGGCACAACTTCATGGTCACCCCGCACCTGCTCGTGCTCGGCGACAACGAGACCGGCAAGACCAACATCCTGCGGCTCGTTCTCCGGGCGATCCGGCAGCGGTACACCCCGGAACAGGCCAAGGTGGTCGTCGGTGACTCCCGTCGGGACCTGGAGGACGCCGTTCCGGGCGGCTACCGCGTGGGTTACGCGATCACCGGCGAGGGGCTGGCCGAGTTGGCTCAGCAGGCGGCGGTCTCGCTGGGCCGGCGGCTGCCGAGCATGGATGTGGCCGCCGAACGCCTGCGCCGCCGCGACTGGTGGGAGGGCCCCGAACTGTTCGTGGTGGTCGACGACTACGAGTTGCTCGGTGGCCCGGCCGGGGGTTCGGCGCTGACCCCGCTGCTGCCGATGATCGCCCAGGGGGTCGCGGTCGGGTTCCACCTCATCGTTGCCCGCAGCACCTCCGGCGCGATGACCGCGATGCGGGACCCCGCGATCCGGCGGATGTGGGAGCTGGGGACGCCGGCGACGTTGCTGTCGTACCCGAAGGACGAGGGCCGGTTCCTGGGTGAGGCGACTCCGCGCAAGCTGCCGCCGGGCCGGGCCCAACTGGTCACCCGGCGCGGTGTGCAGCTCATCCAGACCGGCGAAGTGGACCGAGGGGACGAGAAGCTGTGACGAGCGCGGGGGACCAGCTGTGCCGGATCTCGGTGGAGGGCCCGGCCAAGCGAGTTGACCTCGCCGTGCCGGCCACCACCACGGTGGCCGCCCTGCTGCCGGTGCTCCTGCAGCATACGGCAGGTCCGGCCGGCGCCGATCTGGCCGGCGCCGAGGAGTCCTGGGTGCTGCAGCGGCTGGGCGGCCCGCCGTTCGATCCGGCCGGCACTCCCGAGTCGCTGGACTGGCTGGAAGGTGAGCGGCTGCATCTGCGCCCGGTCGTCAACCAGCTGCCGGAACTGCACTTCGACGACATCGCCGAGGGCATCGCCGAGGCCGTGAACAAACGCGCTGACCGGTGGCAGGCCGGGTATCGGCGGCCGCTGTTCATCGGCGTGTCGGCCGTCGTCCTGGCGCTGCTGACCGTAGTGCTGCTCGACGCCGGTCCGGGCGGGCTGCGCCAGGGCTTCGGCGGTGCGCTGGCCGTCGGGCTGCTGGTCACCGCCGTGCTGGCCGCCCACCTGCTGCCCACCCCAGGCCTGTCGACCTTGGCCGGCATCGGCGCGTGCGGGCTGGCCGCGATCGTGACGGCCGACCTCGTGGACGGGGAATCCGCCCGCGCCGTCGTCACGGGTCCGGGTCTGGCCGCCGGTGCCGGCGCCGCCGGGATCGTCGCGCTGCTGCTCGTCGTGGTGCAGGCGGTGTGGGCGCCTGCCGTCAGGTACCCGGTGTTCCTGGCCATCGCGGGGTTGAGCGTGATCGTCGTCGGTGTGCTCGGGCTGCGTGCCCTCGGCGGCCTGGACGCGGCCGGTGCCGCGGGGCTGGGCGCGACCGTGTTGTTCGCCCTGGTGCTCTTCGCGCCGAACCTTGTGCTGCGGGCCGGCCGGCTGCGTGGTCCGCAACTACCCAAGACCGGCAGCGAGCTGCAGTACGACACGGAGCCGTACCCGGCCGAGGACGTGGCGAGCCGGGCCAACCGCGCCGAGAACTACCTGATCGTGCTGGTGGTGTGCGTCAGCGTGGCTCTGCCGGTGCTGTTCGCGGTGATCCTGCCGGCCGGTGGCTGGGCGTCGTGGGCGATCGTCGTCGTGCTCTCCGCCGGGGTGCTGTTGCGGGCCCGCGTCTTTCTCGACACCTGGCAGCGCGTGGCGTTGACCGCGGGTGGCTCGGCCGGCGCGGTCATGGTGGTGATCCGCGCCTCGGGGCGGGTGACGACCGGGTGGCTCGTGCTGATCCTGATCCTGCTCACGGTGCTGTTCGTGGTGACCGTGTTGGCCTCGATCCGGCCGTGGCCGCGCCGCCTGCTGCCGATCTGGGAGTTCACCGCGACGGTGTTCGACGTCGTGATCGCCTTCGCCGTGCTGCCGGTCTGCCTGCAGCTCCTGCACACCTACGCCTGGGCCCGCGGGCTGTTCGGATAGGACGACCATGCAAACCCAACGTGACCACGTGCATGCGCACCAGTTCCAGATGGCCCGGATGAGTTCGGCGCTGCTGCTGGGTGACCCGTCGATGGCGGACAACCCGATGCGCCGGACGGTGCTCGGCCTCGGCGCCGGCGTGATGGTCGCGGTGCTCGTGGTGGTCTGCTTCGGTATCTACGGCTGGATCGTGCCCGGCGGTAACGACTCCTGGCGTACCGCCCGGGCGATCCTCGTCGAGAAGGAGACAGGTGACCGGTACGTCTATGCCGGCGAGCGCCTGCACCCGGTGATCGACCCGGCCGCCGCGCGGATCGTCAGCGGCGGTCCGTCGGTGCGGCTGGTCTCCCGCAGTTCGCTGGCCGGCGTCCCGCGCGGCGCGCCGATCGGTATCCCCGGCGCACCGCAGCTGTTGCCCACCGGCCCCGAGGACGTGCTGAGCGGCCCGTGGCTGGTCTGCCTCGGCGACGCCGGGCGGCTCGGGGTCAATCTCGATCCGTCCGCCCCGGCAACGGAGTTGCCCCCGGACCGGTTCATGCTGGTCAGTGGCGGTGCCGACGACGATTATCTGATCTGGCGCGGGCACCGCCACCGGATCAGCGACAAACGGATTCCGGTGGCGCTCGGCGCCACGAACGCCGTCGCCGTCACGGCGCCGCCGCGATGGCTGACGATGGTGCCGGCCGGGGACGACCTGGAGGTCCCCTCCCTCCCGGGCGACGGCCGCACCATCGTCACGATCGACGGCCGCCGGGCCACCGTCGGAGCGCTGTTCACGCAGGCTGCGGCCCAAGGCCGGGAGCAGTTGTTCGTGCTGCGCGCCGACGGGCTCGCGCCGATCAACCGGACCATGTTCCAGATCGTGCAGGCCACGTCCGGCACCCGGGCGGTGACGTTGTCCGCCGCCGCGGTCGCGGCCGCCCCCCGCTCCGCCGACCGCACCCTGTGGGAGCCGTTTGCCGAGCTGAGCACGTCGACCCCGGCGGGCCTCCCAGGATCGGTGCTGTGCCAACGGCAGAGCCCGACGCCCGACGGCGGCATCGACGTGCGGGTGGTCCTGACGTCCCGCGAGTTCGCCGCCGGCGCGCCGGGCGGTGGGGCGGCGCTGCGCCCGGGCGCAGGGATGGTCGTCCAGCCCGTGCCACGGACGAGGGGCGCCGCTGCGGATCTGGTCCTGATCGGCGGCCGGGGTGAGCGCTTCGGCCTGCCGGACGCGGACGCGAACCGGGCGCTCGGCCTGACCGCCGCGCCCGTCGTGCCGTTCCCCCGCGATCTGTTGCTGGATCTGCCCAGCGGCCCGGCGCTCACCCGCGCGGCGGTCGTCGCCGAGTCGGATCGGTGACGCCGATGTCCCTCATGTCGGCCTGGCAGCGACGCGACGACCGTGGCATACCGCGGCACACCGTGGGCAACGCGATCGTGCTGCACCCCCGCGAGCGGATCAGCGCGCAGGCGCAGGCGCTCGCCATGTCGGTGCCGCCCGATCCCGACCACGACCTGGTCGTGCTCGACGTCGCCGAGCGTATGTCCGCGCTGGCCTGGGAGTCGGTAGCGGCGTCGCTGCCACGCCGCCGGCGTCGGGGCATCCGCCTGGTGCTCTGCGGAGAGCAGGCCGAACCGAGCAGCCTGGTCGGTCAATGGTTGTCGGAGCGGCTCAGTCGCGCGGTGGTCGCCCCGCACGGCGCGGTCCACCGGGGTGCTGCCGGTGCGTTGTTCGTCGACTCCGGGCCGGGCACCGGCTGGATTCGGTACCGGCCCGGCCGGCCACCGCAGCTGGAGGGTAAGCGCTTCCCCCGGCCGGAGTGGGAGACGCTCGCCGCCGACCCGGTGCCGACCAGCTCGACCGGGGTGGCCGAGCCGGTGCCGGGCGGCGTGTGGATCCACGACAGCTCCGACGGCGACGCCGCCCGTACGCACCGGGAATGGCTGCACGTCAACGTTCCGTGCCGGCCCGAGACGCTCGTCGTGTTGCTCGGCTGCCCCGGTTCGCCGAAGCTGTCGCTCGACGACGTGCACCGGTTCTGGCGCAGGCTCGGCGGGGAGGACCGCCGGCGGGTGCGGTTCGTCGAATTCGGGCCGGTCGACACCCCGGGGACCGACGCGGTCGGCCAGGCGCTCGCTGACACTCTCACCGGCCCGGTCGTCTGCGCCGCCGGGGTGCCGGTGGGCACCCCTGATCGGCCCCGTCTGTTCACCGTGGATGACGGCGGTGGGCTCTGCTGGCAGCCGTTCGCGGAGGAACTGGTCTACACACCGCGGGAGCGTGCTGGTGCCCCCGCCTGCACGCCACGGATCGTGCGGCACCGGGCCCCGCTGGAACTCGGCGAGCCGGTGGACACGGGCGTCTACTGGTACGGCGAGGACGTCGTGATCGAAGTCCTGCAGTCCGGGCTGTGGGTGCGGCCCGACGAGGTGCCCCGCGACGCCGACCGGATCCGGGCCACCCCGGTTGATCCGCAGCGGCCCGTACTGGTCTTCGACGATTCCCGCGGCCCGCGAGCGCACCGGATGCGCGCGGTCGCGGCGGACATCGCCGCGCAGCTCGACCCCGCGACCCGGGAGCGCACGGTGCCGCAGGCCGCGTCGGTCCTGCTCGCGGCGACCGCCCCGGGACCGGTGAGCGCGGCCGGCCGGCTGGTGCCCGAGTCCGCCGTCGGGCCGCCGACCGTCGCGGCTCCCGCGGACCCGGTACCGGCGTTCGCGACCGAGGTCCCGGCCGTCGCGGCCCCGGCCCACTCCGAGCCGCTCACGAAGGAACCGGAAGCAGCGACGCTGCTGGCCGTGGCGGCACCGTCGGTACCCGTCGAGCCGGCCGCCCGGTCCGTACCGCCACCGCTGCCCCCGCCTCCGGTCGCCCCGACGGCGCTGGCGCCGGTCGAGATGACGGTGACGATGGCGCCGGTCGAAATGCCGCCGGTCGAGACGGCGCCGCTCGACCGGGCACCGGCGGAGAACACGCCGCTGCCCACCCCGCCGCCGGTGGCCCACCGGCTGCAGCCGGTGCCCGACCGCAGTGCCTCTGCGCTGCCCGTACCCGGCCGCGGTATCGCCGAGGAACGCGCGTGGCTGAGGCGCACCCTCAGCAGGGAGTTCGACCTGGTCGCGACGACTGTCAGCCGGGTGCTCGCCCAACACCCGGCGCTGCAGGGCGGCCCCGGTGCCACACCGGACGACGCGCTGACCGACGCGGTCGCCGTTCGGCTCTACCTCACCGCGCAGGGCCGCACGATCGACTCGGCATTGCGCTCGGCCCGTAAGGGCCCGCACGTTCCGTTCGCCCGCTGTGTCGCCTCGGGGCTGACACGTCTCCCGTCGCACCGTGGCCCGGTGTGGCTCACCACGTCCCTGGCACCGGACCGGTGGGCTCTGCTGGGGGACCGCACACTGCTCACCGAGTGGGGTTTTCTCGGCGCGCTGATCGAGCCGAGCCCCGACCTGACCGGCGATACCGACGTGCTCATCTGGTCGATGACCGCGCGGCGGACCGCGGCGCTGGAACCGGACGGCGACGATCACGCCGACGACCGCGTGCTGTTCCTTCCCGGCACCACGTTCAAGATCCTCGACCGGACGCCTCCCGTTCCCGGCCGTCACGGGCGGTTGCTGCTGCGCGAGGTAGGCCCCAACGAGATCCACCCGGACGGCCGGATACGGGACGACCGGGCGTCCTTCGACGAACTGGCGACGACCTCCCTGGGCCGGTACGCCGAGCGGTGGGCCGACGCCGACCCGGTCGCACGGGTGGGAGAGCCGACCCGGCCCCGCATCGGCGCGGTGCCGGGACTGGCGGAGCAGACCGAGGAGAGACGATGAACCGGCAGAAGCTCGTGGTCGGCCGCGGGCCGGACGCGCTACCCACCATCGGCGCGGCGCTCGCGCGGGCCGACGACGACGCCACGATCGTGGTACGCCCCGGCCGCTACGAAGAGAACCTGACGGTCAGCAAGCGGGTCAGCATCGTCGCCGCGGACGGCCCGGACACCGTCGAGGTGCACGCGGTGTCCGGAAGCGTGCTCGTCGTGGGCGGCGCCGGCGTCACGCTGCGCCATCTGAGCCTGAGCTGCCACGACGAGAGCCTGGCGGCGGTCGACGTCTACCACGGGGAGGCCGCGTTCGACGGCTGCCGGGTGCGGGGCCGATCGTGGACCACCCTCCTGGCCCGGCTCGAGGGCTCACTGGCCGCGCGCGGCTGCCACATAGCCAGCTCGGCAGGCGCCGGCGTCGTGGTCACCGGGGCCCGGCCCAGCGCGATCGAGGACACGGTGTTCGCCGACCTGGCGTCCTCGGCCGTCGTGGTCACCGAGACCGGGCGGCTCACGCTGCGGCAGTGCCGGGTGGCCGGCGTCGCCGGCAACGCGGTGTGCGTGAACGCCGAGGCGGACTGCACGCTGGAGGACTGTGAGATCGTCGACGCGGCCAAGCCGGCGATCGTGGTCGAGCAGGGCGGCAACCTGACGGCCGACCGCCTGACCGTGATCGGAAGCGCGAACGTCGACCTGTATCTGCGCGGCAGCGGCGCGGTGACGTTCACCCGTTGCGCGTTCACCGGCGCGGCCGTGCAATCGACCCATCTGGCCGGCGCATCGGCGGCCCGGTTCACCGACTGCACGTTCCGCAGCGTGGGCCGGACCGCGATCCAGGTGACCGGCGGCGCGGCACCGGTCTTCACCGACTGCACCGTGGCCGATGCCCCGATCGGACTGCTTGTCGACGCCGGGGCGCGGCCCACCTTCACGGCCACGACGATCACCGGAACCACCGAGCGGATCGCGACGATCACCGCGGCCCAGGCCGATATCGTCGGGCTGCACGCCACCGCCACCGCCGGCGCAGGCATCGTGCTGGAAGGCGACGCCCAGGTGCGGATGCGTGATGCCACCGTGGCATCGGGCCGGACGGACGGGCGCGACACCTCCCGGATCCAGGTCGGCGACAGCCGGGTGACGACGGCCAGCGACGCCGCGGTCAGCCTGTCCGGCACCGCCGTCGCGACCTTGGTCTCGCTGCGGCTGAGCGGCGGCGGCCTGCTCGTCGGCCGCGGCGCGCAGGCCGCGGTGACCGACAGCGAGGTGAACGAACCGGCCGCTGACGGCCTGCAGGTGTGCGCGGAGGCCACGCTGACCGCGACCCGCACCCGGGTTCGGGGCGCGGGCGGGCACGGCGTGCGGGTCGAATCGGACGGCCAGCTCACCATGACCGAGTGCGAAGTGCTGGACAGTGCGTCGGACGGCGTCCACGTCGAGTCCGACAAGGCGGTCCGGTTGGCACGGTGCACCATCCGGGGCAGCGGAGGTGACGCCGTGCGCCGGCCGGAGCGGCACCAGGTGGTGATCGAAGATCTTGACGAGGACCGGAGCGACCTGCGGCCGGCCGAGCCGGAGAACGGGCCGGAGCAGGGGAAGCAGCTCACCGGTGCGCTGGGCGAGTTGGACGGCCTGATCGGACTGGACGGGGTCAAGCGCGAGGTCACCGGCCTGATCAACCTGATCAAGATGGCCGAGACGCGGCGTCGGATCGGCCTGCCGATGCCACCCATCAGCCAGCACCTGGTGTTCGCGGGCCCGCCGGGGACCGGCAAGACGACGGTGGCTCGGCTCTACGGCACGGTGCTGGCCGAGCTGGGGGTGTTGTCCAGCGGGCACATTGTCGAGGCGGCCCGGGCCGATCTGGTGGGGCAGTACATCGGCTCCACCGCCATCAAGACCACCGAGCTGGTCACCAAGGCGATCGGCGGGGTGTTGTTCATCGACGAGGCGTACACGTTGAGCGCGGGCTCGGGCGGCTCGGGACCGGACTTCGGCCAGGAGGCCATCGACGCGTTGATGAAGATGATGGAGGACCATCGCGACGAGTTGGTCGTCATCGTCGCCGGTTACTCGGAGCTGATGGAGAAGTTCCTCGAGTCCAACCCGGGACTGGCGTCCCGATTCACGCGTACGGTCGACTTCCCCAACTACAGCGTGGACGAACTGGTCACCATCGCGACCAACCTGTGCCGCAAGCACTACTACGAGCTGACCGACGACGCCGTCGAGGGGCTGCGCACGTACTTTGAGCGGGTGCCCAAGGGCTCGACATTCGGCAACGGCAGGGTCGCCCGTAAGCTGTTCGAGGCGATCGTGAACAACCAGGCGTCGCGGCTCGCGCTCAGGCCCCCGGTGCGCGACAACGAGCTGAACCGGCTCACACTCGCCGATCTCGATCCGGAACTGGCCCAGCTACGCGACCTGCACCCCGGCCCGGCGACGCCGGACACGGCGGCCGATCCCGCGGAGGCGCTGCGGGCCAGCCGCGCGTGGCGGCGCGTCGGGGAACTCTGCGGCCTGGATCCGGTACGGCGGGAACTGGGTGCCACCGTGCTACGGCTGGCCGGTCTGCGCCTCCGCCGTCGCGGGTATGGCAACCAGGGCAACGTGGTGCTGACCGGACGGCGTGGCAGTGGCCGGCAGGAGATCGCCCGGCTGTACGCCCAGGCGCTGTCCGAACTCAACATCGTCGCCTCCGGGCATGTCGTCACCGCCGGCTTCGCAGGGGCGTTGTCCGCCCGCTGGCCCGGGCAGGCGCGTAGCCTCGTCGCCCAGGCGTTCCGCGATGCCGAGGGCGGCGTGCTCGTGGTCGACCACGGCGACCACGGCACCGGTGAATCGGCCGAGGTGGCCGAGGCGCTCGCCGTGGCGCTGGCCGAAGCTGGCGATCCGGTGGTGGTGCTGACCGGCGAACCGGTCGCGCTGGCCGCGCTGTTCCGCCAGGTGCCGGCACTGCGCGACGGCTTCGCGGCGGAGTGGGCCTTCCCCGAGTTCACCATGACCGAACTGGCCGAGGTCGCCGTGCGGCACCTCGTCCGCCACGGCCACGAAGTCCCGGATGACGTCCGCGCCGCATTGGCCGACATGGTGCCGGACCTGCCGGAACCGACCGTCCTGGCCGCGCACCGGCTCTCGGCGGCGCTCGCCCGCACCGCGGCGGCGCGCACGCTCACCGTCGCTGACGTCAGGGGGCTTGCCGCGTACGGGGTCCGCGACCGGGCGTCAGGTGGCCTCGCCTCGGTCCGCTGACGTGCCGGGACAGGGTGAGAGAAGGAAACAGTGGTGATGGCCTTCAGACTGCGCGGGCTGCTGGGCGGCCGTGCCGGGATGAGCGCGATCGTCGGGCACACGGTCGGCAACGCGTTGGTGCTGCACCTCGCCGGCCAGGTCAGCCTGGAGGCGCAGAACCTCGCGCTCGCGGTCACCGCCGATCCGGACCACGACATCGTGGTGCTGGATCTCGGCGCTGACCTACCGACCAGCTCCTGGGAGGCGATCGCGGCGGCGCTGCCGCGGCGGCGCCGCGGCATCCGGCTGATCGCCTGCGGCCAGCACAGGGCGATGGCCGGGCTGGTCGGGCAGTGGCTCGCCGAGCGCCTCAACCGTCAGGTCGTCGCTCCCGACGGGGTGCTGGTGCGCGGTGCCGCCGGGGCCCTGTACGTCGACTCCGCGAGCGGTGGCGGCTGGGTGCGGTTCCGGCGTGGCCGGGTGCCCGTGCCGGTCGGCAACCGGTACCCGGCCCCGCCGTGGGACGGGGCCGTCACCGACGTGCGGGCGTCCAGCTCGACCGGCGAGATCGAGCCGTTCCCCGGTGGTCTGTGGATCCGGCCGACCGGCAACCACGCCATCGTGGCGCGGTTCCGCAACCGGCTGGTCGCCGACGTGCCCTGTACGACCGAGACGATGACGGTGGTGATCGGTTGCCCGATGCTGCCCGCCCTGCACCTCGACGACGTGATCCGGTTCTGGCGGCTGTTGGATTCCGAGACGCGGGAGCGCGTCCGCTTCGCTCAGTACGGCGACCTGCGGCTTCCCGGCGCAGAGGTGTTCGGGCAGGGCCTGGCCGACGTCCTGCAGACGACCGTCGTCTGCTACACCGGCTTACCGGTCGGCACGCCGGACCGCCTCGCCGTCCGCACCGTGTGCGACGACGGCAGACTCGGCTGGGAGCCGTACGTGCTCGAACTCGGCTTCGCCCCACGGCGGCCCGCCGGCAGGACACACCGGCCCCGGCCGCTGCGCCACCGGCCGCCGATCGAGGACGCCGAGCAGATCAGCGAGCGCGTCTACTGGTACGCGGCGGACGCGGTCGTCGAGGTGGTTGCTGCCGGTCTGTGGGTCCGGCCGCCCACCCCGCCCGCGAGCGCCGGAAAGTTGCGGGCCGCCCAGCCCGACCCTGGCCGTGCCGCGCTGTTCTTCGACGACACCTCGGCCCCGGACACGCACCGGATGCGGGAGCTGGCCGATGACCTTGCCGCCCGGCTGGACATCGGCGCGCGCGACTACGGCGTCGTGCTGGCGGCCTCGTCCGTGCCGCAGTTCAACCCCACCCGCCCGGCCGGTCCGTCGGCCGAGGAGAAAGCCACCATCCGCTTCCGGATGGTCGGCGGTGGGGGCAAGCCGACCTCGATCGTTCCCGTGGCCCCGGCCCTCGACGGACCGGCCGCGGCGTCGGCGGTAGGCGACGCCGTGCCGCCGCCGGCACCCTCGCGGCCCGAGGCCGAAGATCCGACCGGCGAGAAGACGAAACCCGCCTTCCGCGTCCAGTCCCGTCGCGCAATCCCGGCACCTGTCGAGTCCGACGACGAACTCGAGGCCGCGCGAGCCACGCTGCGCCGCGGCCTCGGCCGGCTCTTCGACGACATGTCCGGCCCGGTTGCCCGGATCCTCGCAGGGGAGTCGAGCCGAACGGGTGACGCTGCCGAAGCGGCCGGCGACGCGCTGACCGATGCGGTCGTCCTGCGGTTGTTCCTGGGCTCGCACGGACGCGCGGTCAACGCCGGGCTGCGCAGCGGCGAGGACGGCCCGCACACGCCGTTCGGTCGGTGCGTGCGGCAGGCTCTGCTGCGCCTGCCGGTGCACCGGGGCGCCACCGTCTACCGGACGTCGCCGTCGGTCGGCGACTGGTCCCTCTATCGTGACCTGACTGCCGTCCGTGACCTGGGTTTCGTCACCACGCTGTCTGCGCCCTGCGCCGAGCGAGTCGGCGACACCGATGTGCTCGTGTGGTCGCTGACCGGTCGGCGTACCGCGCTTCTGGAACCGGAGGACGAGCATCGCGTGCTGGATCGGGTGGTGTTCGTTCCGGGAACCGGGTTCAAGTTGCTGGACGTGCGCGAACCGGCGGCCGGTCGGCGGGGCCTGGTCCTGGCCCGGGAACTGGCCGCCACCGAAATGTCGGAGGAGGGGGAGCCGGTGTCGTCTCGGGTGTCCTTCGACGAACTCGCGCTGACTGCGCTTCGGGGCAGCCTCGCCAAGTGGGCCGGTGCCCAGCCGTGCAGGCGTATCGGCCCGGCGGCGGGGCAGTGGTTCACGTCGCTGCCGGGCCTGATCCTGTAGCGCAGCGGCGCAGGTCGGGTCGCGACGGCGTGCGAAGGTTCAGCCGGTAGGTGCCGCTTTCGCAGGTGAGCAGCGAGCCGATCGTCCGGCGGGCCCCGGACCGGTGCCAGCGGTTGGCGCAGCGCGGGGACGTGGTGGTAGATGTATTCGACGGCGGTGGCCGGGGCCGATCGCCGCACCCGACCGATGCTCTGGTGCGGTCGGCTTTCGGTGCGGTCGGCGTTCCCGTTCCAGCCCTTCCGCATGCGTTTGCCAACGGCACTTCGAGCGCACGGAAGTGGAGGTTCGAGCCCGGGTCCCAGTACGGTGCGGTTTCGTTGCATTGCGGTGGCACCGTTCGGAGGGGTTCTCTGGTGTCCCGCCGGCGGGACAGTCTCTGAAAGCCCTGGAGAATCGTCTGTCGACGAGTGTGGGGCGTGCGCTGAGTCGATCACTCTCGTCGATACTGTGCCGGTTGGCATAGAGTGTGGCGACGTGTAGTCCATAGACGTTGAGCCTCGGCCGGGTAGCGGGTGGTGACCTGGGGGGCGGTCATGTCGTTCTGTCGCCTTCGGCTGTTCGCGATGCCCCCAGTCCATGCCGCTCCGAGATTGCATGAAGACAGGTCTTGAACACTCACCTGTTGTTCTGGCCCGATGCGCAGACTGGAGGAATCAAGTGGATGAGGTGCGGGTCATCGTGCAGGCTCCGGACCCAGTCACCCACACAGGGCTGGTGAGCTCGCTGGTATCCCACCCGGGAATCGAGGTGGTGCCTGCGGACGGACTGAGTGAAGCCAACGTGGTCGTGCTCTGCTGCGAGGAACTCACCCAGGCCGAGTTCGCCGTGCTGCGCAGGTCGGTGAACTCAACGTCGTTGCCGGTGGTCCTGGTCGTCGGTGTCCTTAGCGAAGCTGACTTCCTGGCGGCGCTGGAATGCCGTGTGGTGGCAGTCATTCCACGTGGTGTGGCGACTGCCGAGCGCCTGCGGCAGGCCGTATTGACTGCCGCCACCGGAGGTGGCGTCCTACCGCCGAGCCTGATCGGCGAGGTGCTCAAGCATCTCGATCGGCTTCAGCGGGAGGTGCTGATTCCGTACGGACTCAACTCGGCCGGTCTCAACACCCGTGAACTGGATGTGTTGCGGCTCATGGCGGACGGGTTGGACACCCAGGAGATCGCCGAACGACTCAGCTACTCCGAGCGCACCGTCAAGAACGTCATTCACGGCGTGACGGGACGGCTCAACCTGCGTAATCGGTCACACGCGGTGGCCTATGCCGTCCGTACGGGATTAATCTGACCCCCGGAGCGGATCGCAGGATTTGCGTATTTCTTACGGTGCCGTCGCCATCTTTCAGCCACGCTCGTGGCCTGAGAGGTCAGGCGTACCCCGCACCTGCGGGCAGAACACTTGGCTACTCCGGGCATCGGTCCGTTCACATCCCTGTTCCCGGGAGAGGCCCCTTGGTGGAATCACCCAATGCCCATGATTCTGCAGACACCGTTCGCCGGACAGGTCTTCCTCACGCTCGCTCGCGAGGGTCGGCTGGTTCTACCGCCAGCAGAGGCTGACGAGGTCGTCGCAAGCCTGGAGCGGACTCTTGCGATAGTCCTGCTCCGACTGCGGCTGCTGCGAGCGCTGCGTCGTGGACAGTTCGTGAGTGGGCCCCACGATCGGATGGGTCAGGAAATGGCCGACGCGGCCTTCTCCGAGTTGCTTTGCCCTGGCCGACTGGAAGTGGCCAGCGTCGAACTACCCAAGTACATCGAGGCGGTCCGGCGCGCGGCAGGACAGATCGGTGGTAATGACGGCGCTGCCGGCCCCCGCTGAGGTGATCGTTCCACCGATGGAGTGCGGCACCGCTGGCCGCTTGATCACTGGCTGCGCCGATGGCATCGGTGCAGATGGGCGGCTTGTCCCGCCGGCGGGACAAGCACGAGCCTCTCGCTCCTGACGCGCCTTTGCGGTCACGCCCGCATGTGGGGGTTCCCCGCGAGCGGGTGCGCGAGTGCTGGCTGCGGTGCCAGCCATTGTGGCCTTCGTCGAATCCGTCCGCCCGCGCGTCGTGGAGGGACGGACATCGGTCGATGCGATGCAACTGAACGAATGCCGACGAGGCGCGTCTCGGCAGGTTGCGGACAAGGGGGAAATGCCGATATAGATGTCATCAACGAGATCGGGATGCGTCGTGCCCATGCGGGCAGTTGTCCGCAACCGATTCACCTCCGCGCGGGCCGGACGTCCGCGAACTTTCGTCCACACACGATCAGGAGTTCGACATGACGCTGGCCCCACGAGCCAAAAATTCACATCATTGGTCACGGCGGGTCGCGCTGGCGGCGATGGCCGTCGTCGCGAGTGCCGGAATGGTGATCACCGATCCCGGTCCGGCCTCGGCTGCCGGGCCGGTCGGAGGTGGCCTGCTGGTCGACCGGGCAACCGGCCGATGCCTGGACAGCAACGAGAACGGTAGCGTCTACACCAGTCGCTGCGATTTCGGCAACGGCTACCTGCACTGGTCGGTGTACACCTCACCGTTCGGCCAGTACAACCTCAGGAGTGACGCGACGGGTCGCTGTCTGGACGGCAACACCGCGGGCGTTGTCTACACGAGCCCGTGCGACGGCAACAACAATTATCAGAACTGGGCGGCTGGCTTCGGCGGCAACCCCACGCTCATCTTCGGCATGCAGACGAGCCGCTGTCTGGACAGCAACGAGGTGGGACACGTGTACACCAGCGCCTGCGATGTCAACAACCCTTACGAACTGTGGGCGTTCGCGATCTGAACGATCCTCCCACACCTGAAATGTGGCGATGCGGCTTTGTCTGCATCGGCAATTTCGCCGGGTGGGCACGTTGGTGCGGCGGGTGAAGACCGTCTCGGGAGCGGCCGCAGTCCAGATCGTGCACAGGCGGGGCCGGCGTCGGTGTGCGCGGGACGTCCACAGTGGTCGAGGGCACGTCCTCGCCGATCTTGTGGGAGGTCCTGAACGGCCGCTACGTGGGTCGTCTCGGTGATGAGGTGTTCTGGGCGCTGCTGCGGGGTCGGGTGAGGTTCATGCGCTGCCGCATCGGGGGAGCCTGGACCGGTTCGTGATCGCGCAGGCCTGTCACCGGTGCGCCCCCTGCGGCGGTGGCTTGGCGGTCGTGCCTATGGCGTGACCACGCTGCACGTCGAGGTCGAACGCGAAGACGGGCTGCGCAAGGGCGGGACGAGCGAGGAACGCCCGGTCGACCCGCAGGTCGGGCTGCTCACCACCGGCGACGGGAACCCCGTCGCCGGTGGTGGACCTGTTCGCCGCCAGCAAGGCCGAGACCAGGGAGCTGATCCCGGTCCTGACCCCGGTTCCGCGACCGCCACCAGGCCCGCGACTCGTCGTCGTGGCCGACGCCGGGATGCTGTCCGCGGTGAACCTCCTGGCGTTGGAAGACGACGGATTCCTGTTCATCGTCGGCTCCACGACACCGAGCCCTCCTGCCCGACCTCGGCGTGGTCCTACCCCGCTACCACTCGGGTCGGAGGTGAACGGCGGGCCGTGCTGACCTGTACAGCCTGTCTCATCGCTGGCATCCAACCGTCGAGGCTCGTTCCGCGACGGGGCTTCAGTCGGTCGCGGCGAGGTAGGCCGTTGTCCGGGGGTCGGCACAGGCTCCGCTGTCCTGCATCCGCCAGGTGAGCACGAGGCCGCCATCCGCCTGGCTTGCCCGGAGGTCACAGTGCGGCCCGCGCGTGACGGCTCCGTATCGCCCGCTTATTGGATCGAGAAGAACGCCGTCCGCCAGCAGGAGCATGCCGCTGTCGACCGGCGGACGGCCGGGACCCGACGCGGCCGTGAGCCCGCCGATCAGGGCTGGGACTCCAGGGTAGGGCAGATCGGCTCGCTCGCTGCCGTCGAGACGCTGCACGAACCAGCCCCTGGTGTCGTGGCCCAGGCAGAACGCCGGCACGCAGCGGAAATTGTCCGAGCCGGCGGGCGGGACCGCCCGGCGTCGCTCACCGGTCGTGAGGTTACGAAATTCGGTGCTCTCGGCATTGCGGGCCCAGCCCGATCCGTCGATGCGCAGCCCGTCGAATCCTTCTATCGGCGCACTGTCGTTCGATGTACCGCCGAACGGTACCCGGAAGATGCGCGCCTGACCCGGTGGAGATTCGACGTCCCAGTATCCGTACCGGTCGTCCGCGTACGTCCCGGTGATCGCCCCGGTGCCGGCGATGTCGGCGCTGGCGGTTTTGTGATCGCCAATGTAATGGCGGAAATCGATTCTGGTCGTCCGTTTTCCGCCCAGACTTTTGCTTGAGATGACGGCGATCGCGCCGCCGACGACTGAGGCGCGGAAATCCGTGGCTCCTTCCGCGAGTTCGATCGCGGTTTGGTAGCGGCGGGGGCCGGGGTCGAAGGTCCAGATCCGGCCTTCCTGCACCAATGTTACCGCGTTCGCACCGGTGGTTGGGCGCTCCGAGCCCACCAGCAGCTTCGAGCCGATTCGGCCGATGACGACGGGGGCCGCGTCATTCGGGACCTTCGGGAGATCCGCAGTGATGATCGCCGCCGGCCAGGTGTCGGACAGCACCGGCGGGGATTGCGGCATCGCCGGCAGCCGGAACCTCGTGACGGTGGCCGGTGGCGCGGGCGGCTCGGGCGACAGCCGCTCGAGAGCAACCAGGGACCCGGCGGCCACGACGGTGGCCGCGGCTGCTGCCGTCAGGGTGACCCGCCGCCGGCGCTGACGGCGCCGGCCGGCGACGACCCGTTCCAGCAGGTCAGCCGGGGGTGCGGCGGCGTACTCGGCCACCTTCTCCATCGCCCTGGGTAGCTCCGGAATGGTCATGTCAATTCGTCCGCCAACTCCTTGATCCCGGCCGTTCGCAGTTTATCCAACCCGCGTGCGGCCTGGCTTCGCACCGTTCCGCGACTCACCCCGAGAGTGGCGCCGATTTCCTCATCTGACAATTGTTCGTAATAGCGGAGGACCAGCACGGTGCGTTGACGCGGTGGCAATGCCCGAAGGCTCTCGGCGATCTGCCTAATGTAGTCGTTTTCTTCCGCTCGGGCCAGCGCGGTATCGGTGCGGGCCTGCTCCGGCACCTGCGGGCTCGGTAGTTCGCGGTGGCGGCGCCGCCAGACCGAGATGTTCAGTCGAGCCATGGTCGTTCGCACGAATCCCGTCGGATCTTCTTTGCGAACGACCCGGTTCCAGTGCGCGTGAAGCTTGATGAGCGCATCCTGCACGAGATCGTCGGCGTCATGGTGGTTCCCGGTGAGCATGAACCCGTACCGGTAAAGCGCCGCCGCCCGGTTTCGGACGAACTCGGCGAACTGTGGCTCGTCTACCATGCGCTGCCCCGTCCGCCCGGGCCGGCCGTGCGAAAAGCGGACGCGCCCGGCCGCCGCCGGAGGACCGGGCTGCGGGGAGGTGCGGCGCCGACCACGGCCAGAGGGTACACGCCGGGACAAAACTCCGCCGAGTGGCATCGTCGATGTCCCCGATGCAACAGATCCGGCACCAGGCGCGTCCGGGTGCAGAGTCAGACCAAGGTGAGGGCCGGTACGGCCGGCTTCACCTTTGTGCAGAATATGGGGGTACGGACGGTGCCAAGCGACCGACGAGCGGGGTCCGGCGTGACGGAGCGGGCGACGGGACTGCCGACAGCCCGAAGGAGGACAGCACCGCCCGGGTCGCCGACGAGCCAGATCCTCGTGACCCCGACCGGCCTGCGAATCCCCAGCGGACTGGACTTCGAGGGCTGGCAGCGCGCCGGTTACCGTCTCGCCCAGGTGGTGAACTCCTCGGCCTGGTGCATAGGCGACTGGATCGTTCATGGGCAGCAGCGGTACACCGACCGTTACCAGCGTGCCGTCGAGATGGTTGGCCTGGAGTACAAGACGGTCAGGAACTACGCGTCGACGGCACGCCGTTTCCCCCATGCGCGTCGCCGCGAGGCGCTCAGCTTCCAGCACCACGCCGAGGTCGCGGGACTGTCCGAGGACCAGCAGGAGATGTGGCTCGACCGAGCGGAAAACCTGCGTTGGTCACGCAACAAGCTGCGGCTCAGTCTCCGGGCGGCCCGCAACGAGGGTGGCGAGGACAAGGCTGCGGCGGTAGCCATCCCTCGCATAGCCGCCGACCGGGATCGTGTTCTGCGCTGGCAGGCAGCAGCCCAGCGAAGCCGGGAGAGCTTCGAACACTGGATCGTCGCCATGCTGGACGAGGCCGCCGCCGCCTGCCTCGACGAACCGGCATAGGCGGCACGCTGCGTCGGCTGATTGAGATCCCCCGCCTCCGGCGGCAGCGGCTACCGCCCTTGGGCCCGGGCGGGGATGGCCGGCCGATCCGGTGTCACCCGCCGCACACCACAGGCAGCCCGCCGGGCCTGCCCGGTACCGGTCGTACGCCCCTGGGCCGAATGCGCAGGCCACCTGTGATCCATGGCGGCGGCGTGTTTGAGCGTCGACAGTGCGGCGGGGGTGAGCTGTCTGGCGTCGATGCTCAGCCCGGCACCGGCCTCCGCGTGAACCACCAGAGGTAGCGGAGGATGGACCTGGGTCGCGGCGGACCGGCTCATCGTGGCGACATCGGCGTCGGTGACGGCTTGCTCGGTCTGTCGGGCCATGGGTTCGGCGTCGCCGGGGCTGAGCCGGTCCAGTGTCGACAGGAGCGCCCACTGGTCGGCGTGCGGCCCGAGGGTGCCGAGGTCGAGGAAGACGGTCAGTCCGTCCTTGCGGCGGCGACCCCGAAGCGGCGCGGCGCCCAGGTTGCCGAAGCCGCCCTCGGGTCAACCGGCACGGACAACTGCTCCGGCGCGGCACTCGTGTCCTGACCGCGCAGCTCCAGCAGACGCGCCAGCCGGGCGTTCTCCGCCCGTAACCGCTCCACCTCCCGCCGGAGATCGACGAACTCGGCCCCCGAACCCAGGCCGACCATCCTCGCGCATCGGGCTCCGAACACCCCGACACCGGTCCGATATCCTCCGCCGATGGCATTGAGAGGCAACGCCGCGGTGGAGGCGATGATCGAGGAAGCCACCGTCGACGTGTACGGCGACGACGAACAGCTCACCGGCCTGTTCACCATGATCGAGCAACATCTGGCGATGCCGTTCACCACCACCGTCCTCGGCGTCGAGGTCACCGTAAGCAAGATCGACCTGACCGCGGACAGTATCGTCGCGGTCTGCGCCCGAGCCCGCCACCGGCAGCGGATCGACCTGCTCGACCTGCCGCTACCCACCCCCGCGCCGGACGGTGCCGGGTGGATCGACGCCTATCGGCACTGGGCCGGAAGGTAGGCCGCGATGAGCGAATACCAGTACTACGAATTCACCGCCGTCGACCGGCCCCTCACCAGTCGGGAGCGGGCCGAGCTGCGGTCGCTGTCGACCCGCGCCGACATCACCGCCACCAGCTTCGTCAACACCTACGAATGGGGCGACTTCAAGGGCGACCCGCGCAAACTGATGGAGCGGTACTTCGACGCGCACCTGTACCTGGCGAACTGGGGCACCCGTCAGCTCACGCTGCGGCTACCGAAACACGTGCTCGACCCCGCTACCGTGGCCCGGTACTGCGCGGGTGACAGCGCGTCCGCCTGGACCGCCGGCAAGCACGTCATCATCGACCTGCACGACGAGGACGAGGACGGCACCGACGAGTGGGACCTCGACGGCCACGGTCTGCTCGCCTCCATCATCCCGGTCCGGGCCTGCCTCGCCGCCGGCGACCTGCGCCTGCTCTACCTGGCCTGGCTGCGCTGCGTGCAGTCCGAGGACATCGCCGACGACGAGCCCGAACCGCCCGTACCCGCCGGCCTGGGTACCCTCGACGCGTCCCTCACCGCCGTCGTCGAGTTCCTGCGCATCGACCCCGACCTGATCGCGGCTGCGGCGGCCCGGTCGACGCCGGCCGTCTCCGGTGAACCGACCGCCGCGCAACTACGCACCTGGGTCGTCGGGCTGCCCGCTCGGGACAAGGACGCCATCCTGGCCGACCTGATCACCGGCGGCGACAGTCACCTGCGCAGCCGACTACTGCGCCGCTACCGCGACGCGCAGCCCACCGATGCGTCCACCCCGACGGCAGCCCGCACCGCCGGGGAACTGCTCGCCACGGCCGTGGAGTTGCGCGCCGAGCGGGAACGACGGGACGCCGAGCGGCGCGAACGTGACCGGGTTCGCCGGGAACGGTCCGCCGCAGCCGCCCGGCAACGGCACCTCGACACCCTCGCGAGCGGCCAGACCGCCGCATGGCAGCAGGTCGACGAACTCGTCGCCACGAAGAGACCCCGCGAGTACGACACCGCCGTACAACTCCTCGTCGATCTGCGCGATCTTGGCGAACGCGACGGGGACAGCTCATCGTTCCGGGGTCGGTTGGCTGAGCTACGGGCGGTGCACGCCCGCAAGCCCAGCCTGCTCGAACGCCTCAACCGCGTAGGCCTCGACACCTGACGCGGATCACCGCCCGGTGAGTTGGCCACCGTCGCCGACGTGCGCCGTGGCCGGCCCTGAGATCAGCCTTCAACTGATTGATTCAACTCAATTGATGGGCGAGAATGACGGGATCAGGGGCCGTCATCGCCCGTCTTCCTCGTCCGGTCGGGAGGAGGTGTCGAGCATGGAGCGCTACGAGGACCTCGAAGGAACCGCCGTGGGTCTGATCAACGCCGTCATCAACTGACGTCGTCGGTCACCAACCGGGCGGGCACGGGCTGTCCCATCGTCGCGTGTCCGCCCCTCGGCACCGAACCAACCGACCGGGCGGGAGGACAGGGTTGGCCGACCTCACCTGGCGGGACCCGGCGGCGTTGCCGCTGCGCCCGCTCATCGACCTGACCGCCGATCCCACGGTCGCGCCGTCCCTGGTCGCCGAAGCGGCCCTGTTCTGTGCCGACCGGCCCGACCCCTGCGGCTGGCTACCCGTCCACGCGCCCCCCGCCGACCTGCGTCGCGCGATGCGCTGCGCCGGCCTGCTCGACGCCACGGACCCACTCGTCGCGCCACCCGAGGTGGCGGAACGGCTCACCACCGAGGACCACGCCGGTCTGCTGTGGGCCGCCCGCCTGATGCGCGCCCTGGGCCGCCGGGACGACGCCGCGCAACTGCTGCGGCGCATCGGTGGGGACGCACCGCCCCCGGTCCACGCCTGGCGTGACCTCCTGCTCGCCGAGGACAGCCGGCAGCCACTTCCCCCGGTGCCGTCCGAGGCGGCGGGCCTGCCGGTCCGCCTCACCACCGCACTCGCCCACGCCCGGTCCGCCGTGGCCAACGGGCAGCCCGCCGGGGAGGCGCTCACCACGGCGGAGTCCCTGGCCGCTGCTCTGGCCGGCGACCGGATCGGGGCGGTCGCCCAGGCCCGGATCCTCGCCGTGCGGCTGCGCTGCCCGGGCGAGCCGGTGCCCGACGCCGACACGGTCCGCGCCGTCGCCCACGACCTGGGGGCGGACCGGACCGACCTCCTCGCCCGCGACGCCGCGCTGGCACTGCTGCGGGCCGCCACCCGCGCCGCCCTGGACGGGACCGGTGTCGGGTCGGCGTACGAGTTCGCCAGCGCCGCCCTCGCCCTCGATCCGACCGGCGCAGCCACCCGGCTCCTCGCGGCGGACGCGGCCCGGGCGGCGGGCGACCGGGAGGCGGCCCGCACCCACTACCGGGTGGCCGCCCGGACCGGCCTGACGGAGCGGACCTCCGCGCTGGCCGGACTGCTCGACCTGGCGACCCCCGGCGCGAACAGCGAGCCCACCGATGGGTCGGCTCCAGCAGCAGACACCGGTGAGCTGGTGGGGGCGGTGGCGGACCTGCTGGCCACGGACTGCCGTGCGGAGCGGGACCGGTTGGCGGTGCTCGTGGCGCGGCGTCCAGCACTGGAAGGCAGGGTCTGCGCCGACGCGGTGCGGTGGGCGGTCGCGGTGCAGCATCCGGCGGCCGGGGCGCGTCCGCTTCCGCTGGAGCGCTACCGGCCGTTCCTCGACCTGAGCCCGAGCGCAATCCTCGACCCGGTCGACACGCCGCCGGTCGCGATCCACACGCCGCTGATGTCGTACGCCGCCGTGCTGGAGCGTCGTGAGCCGTGGTTCCGGGAGATCCACCCGCAGCGGGCCACGGCCGTCATGTTCCGCGACGAACTACAGGCGACGGCGGCGGTGTACGGGTACGCCTCCGATGCCGCCTCGGCCGACTACGCGACGTGGCTGGCGGCATCCGACGGCTGCCCGCCCGAGGTACGGGACCGGCTGGCCAACGTGTCGGACCTGCCGCTGCTGGACCGGGCGTTGCTGGGCCGGCTGCTGTCCGCGCTGGGTTTCCACGCCGAGGCCAAACGGATCCTCCCCGGGCCGGACGTGCCGGTACGCGCCCCCGAGAGCGCGTACGCGCTGGCCAGTTGGATCTTCGCCGAGCAGATGCTCACCACGGGGCACGCGGCCGAGCTGGAGCCGCACTTCCGCACGCTGTACGACCAGCTCGGCGACGACGTCCGGTACGCCCGCACGCGGGTGGTCACCACCATCAACGCCACGGTCAACGCGGCCCGACGCCGCGAGCCCGACACCATCGCCAGGTGGCGCAAGCTCGGCGAGGAGGACCTGGCCCGGTACACCGGGCTGCCCGAGGTGTCGGAGTTCGACGCCGCGATCATGACCAGCAGATGGTTCCGGGCCATGGGGTTCCTGCCGTTCCTCACCGGCGACCGTGACCTGCTGCGCGCGGACATGGACCGGTGGCTCGGCATCGCCCGGGAGGTGACCGGGCACGACGAACACACCCGGATCATCGCCGCCGACAACTACTTCCCGGCCGTGGAGACCGCCGTGCGTACCCACACGTTCCTCGATGAACACGACGCCGCGCTGGCCCTGGTCGACGAGTTGGCGCAGCGGATCGACCCGATCGACCCGAAGACCTGGCTCACCGCGGGCGAGCTGCGGTACCAGGCCGGCGACCACGACGGTGCGCTTCAGGCGTACCTGCGGGCCGCGCACCTGCAGTTCCCGTACGGCCGGATCTCCTGGTTCAACGCCGGCCAGCTGCACGAGCAACTCGGCCGGGCGGACCTGGCCGCCGAGTGTTACCGCCTGTCGCTCGCGCACTGGCCGACCGGGGTGACGCCGCTGCGTCGGCTGCGTGACCTGCACCTGCGCGGCCTGCTGCCCGACGACGGGGGAGTGCTGGCGGCCTGGATCGCGGGCCAACCGGCGTGGTCGCAGCTGCCCGCGTTCCCGGGGTGAGCCGGGTGGGGGTGCCACCCTACGGCGCGCAGCGTGAACTGCTGCTGCTCAGCGACACCGACGGGGCCGGCCTGCCCCGGCACAACCCGATGCCCCGGGCCTGGACGCTGTGGCACGTCCGGGGCGAGGTGGACGTGCCGCGGCTGGCCGCCGCCATGCGGGCCGTCGCCGCCGGCAACGACGTGTGGCGGGCCCGGTTCGCCGCAGGTCCGGAGCTGGTGTACGGAGCCGAGCAGCCCTTCCCGGTGACCATCGTGGACTGTGCCGACGTGCCGGCGGACCGGCGGTCGGCGGTGGCCGGGGCGGCACTCGGCGAGGCGGTGTACGCGCCGATCGACCTGCGCCACGACCCGCTGGCCGGTGCCTGCCTGGTGCGGCTGGCCCCGGACGAGCACGCGCTCGCCCTCGTGGTGGACCACGGCTTCGCCGACCACGCGACACACACCCGGTTCGTGCGTCGCACGGCTGCGGCGTACGAGCATCCGGGGCGCACACTGCCGCCGCTGCCGTCGTTCTTCGCGCACGCGGCCGAAGTCGCCACCGATCCGCGGCGCACGGCGTCCCGGGAGTTCTGGGCGGAGGCGATGAGCCGGGACGTCCCGGCCGTCGCCTTCCCCGGCGGGCGCTGGAAACCGTGGCGGGACACCACCGCCACCACCGCCTGGCCGCTGCGGCTCGACCGCACGTCCACCCAGGCCATCCGGTACGGCCGGGAACTCACCGGCGCGACCGGCTCCGGTCTGCTCCTGGCGGCTCTGTCGTTCCTGCTGGAACTCTGGGCCGACGCGGACGTCCCGGTGCTGTACGCGCGGGGCGGCCGGTGGACGCGGGAGAGCGTCGAGGTGCCCGGGGCGTTGCACGAGGCCGTGGTGAGCGTACCGCCGGACCATCTGCCCTCCGCCTCGCTCGCCGACCGCATCCGTGCTCTCACCGCCGTCAACGCCGCCGCGCCGCCGCTGCTCGGCCAGTGGCTCACCGACTTCGGCGGCGTCGAGGCCCTGCGGCAACGGCGTCGCCTCGTACTCAACGTGGTGGCGGCGGAGCCCACCGTCACGCTGGGCGGCGCCACGATCGGTCCGGCGGACCGGCTGCTGCGCGGCACCGTACGCCCGCCCGCAGGCCGGCGCGATTTCCCCGCCCACAACGCGCTGCACCTGGCGGTGGCGTGGTCGGCCGAGCAGCCCGAGGTGACCGTCCACCACGACCCCGAGGTGCTGCCGGCCGCCGCGCCGTTCGGTGCCGCCCTGGTCCGGTTCTTCGCGCTGCTGGCCGAGCAGCCCGACATCGCCGCCGACCGGGCCGCCGACCTGCTGCGCGCCACGTGGCTGCGGGCGGTCGACGCCCCGGCCCCGGCCGCGTCGACCTGACGTGGCGGACCGCCGTGGCGGGCTGCTCCGGCAGCACGACTTCCGGTCCCTGTGGCTCGGGGCGGTCGCGAGCCAGTTCGGTGCCCGGATGGCCCTGGTGGCGCTGCCGTTGGTGGCGGCCGGCCCGATGCACGCCTCCGCCTGGCAGGTGGGTCTGGTCGGCACCCTGGGCACGGTGGCGTTCCTGGTCGTCGGCCTGCCCGCCGGCGCGGTCGTCGACCGGGTGCGGCAGCGACGGCTGCTCATCGGCACCGACCTGGGGCGGGCCGCGCTCATCGCCTCGCTGGCCGTGCCGGCGGCACCGGGCGGGGTGGCGCTCGGCCAGTTGTACGTCGTCGTCCTCGGCGTCGGGGTGCTCACCGTGTTCTTCGACGTCGCCCACCAGAGTTACCTGCCCCGGGTGGTGCGGGCCGACGAGCTGGTCGAGGGCAACGCCCGGCTGAGCACCACCCTCGCGGTGGCGCAGGTCGCGGGGCCCGCGCTGGCCGGGCTGGCCGTCGACCTGGCCGGCACCGGCCCCGCCGTCCTGCTGATCGCGGTGGGGTTCGCCGGGTCCGCCGCGTACCTGGCCCGGATCCGGGCGGCCGATCCACGGCCCGTCACCACCGGCCGGTCCCGGCTCACCGGGCAGATCCGCGACGGCGTGGCCTACGTGCTGCGCCACCCGGTGCTGCGGGTACTGGCGCTGGCCGGCGGCGCGTACAACATGTTCGCCCTGGTGGTGCAGACGATGGTGCCGGTGCGGCTGGTCAGCGAGCTGGGCGCGTCCCCGGCGACGGCCAGCGCGTACTTCAGCGCGGGTGGCGCCGGCGGCATCCTCGGCGCGGTCGTGGCCCGGCGGCTGACCCGCCGGCTCGGGCAGTACCGCTCGGTCTGGCTCTGCCTGCTCGTCACCGCGCCGTTCGCGCTGCTCACCCCCCTGATCGACAGCGTCGGCGGGATCGGGCTGGCGGCCGGCGGCTACCTGCTGCTGTGGGCGGGGGCGACAGCCTCCAACGTGGCCCAGGTCAGTCTGCGCCAACAGTTGTGCCCGCCCGAACTGCTCGGCCGGATGAACGCCACCATGCGGTTCCTGCTCGGCGGGGCGATGCCGGTGGGTGCGCTGCTGGGCACCGTGCTGGGAGCCGCCGCCGGTGCCCGGGTGGCCCTGTGGGTGGGTGCGGTCGGTCTGCTCCTGTCCTGCCTGCCGCTGCTGCGCCTGCGCATCCCCGCCGACCGGCAGCCCGCCTGAGCCCCGGCGGTCAGATCTCGGCGGGTCGCCCGGTGCCGTGCGGGTGGGCTTCGGAGGTGGGAGGTGATCAGCCGAGGGAGCGCAGGCGGGCGGCGAGGGTGTCGCGGTAGAAGTCGATGAAGCCGTCCGGGTCGGGGCCGGCGTTCTGCAGCACGAGGTGGTCGAAGCCCGCGTCGACGTACTTCCGCACCGCCGCCACGTGCGTGTCCGGGTCGGGTCCGACGGCGAACTGGGCCCGGATGTCGTCGTCGGTGACCGTGCGGGAGGCGGCGTCGAAGTTGGTCGGGTTCGGCAGTTCGCTCATCACCTTCCAGCCGGTCACCGCCCAGCGGCTGGTCTCCCACGCCACCCGCACGGCCTGCTGCTCGTCGGGCGCCCACGCCAGCGGCACCTCGGCGTAGCGCGGACCGTCGCCGCCGCCGCGCCGGTACGCCTCGACCAGGTCGGGTTTCGGCTCGGTGGCGAACAACCCGTCGCCGTACTCGGCGGCGATCGCCGCGGACACCGGACCGCTCGCCGCCACCGCGATCACCGGAGGCTCGTCCGGCAGGTCGAACACCCGCGCGTCCTCCACCTGGAGGTGCCTGCCCTCGTAGGAGCGGTAGCCGCCCCGCCAGAGCAGCCGGATGATCTCCAGTGCCTCGCGGAGGCGTTCGTGGCGTCCCCGTACGCTCGGGAAGCCCCGGCCGACGACGTGTTCGTTGAGTCGTTCCCCCGCGCCCACGCCGAGGGTGAACCGTCCGTCGGAGACGATGGCCAGGGTCGCTGCGGCCTGCGCGATGATCGCCGGGTGGTAGCGCACGGTCGGGCAGGTCACCCCGGTGGCCAGGCCGATGCGTCCGGTGCGCGCCGCGATCGCGCCGAGCACCGTCCAGGTGAACGACGAGTGGCCCTGCACGTCGAGCCAGGGGTGGAAGTGGTCGCTCATCTCGACGAAGTCGAAGCCGGCCTCCTCGGCCCGTACGGCCTGCCGGATCAGCTCCTGCGGCCCGAACCCCTCGCTCGACAGCTTGTACCCGATCTGCATGGCATCTTCCCGACGCTGGGCGACTCGACCTCACTGTCACCTTTCCACCCGGACGGGACGGAAACTGTCGGACCGGAAAACTCCTGCTGTCGGCGAGTAGCGGTTGCTGCGGGTGCGCGCTGGCGGGCCGGGGCGCTCAGGTCACCAGCCCGGTCCGGTGGGCGTACACCACCGCCTGCACGCGGTCGCGCAGGTCGAGCTTGGTGAGGATGCGTGAGACGTACGTCTTGACGGTCTCCTGACTGATCACCAGCCGGGCCGCGATCTCGCTGTTGGACAGGCCGTCGGCGATCAGGCGCAGCACCTCCAACTCGCGCGGCGTCAGTCCCGTGTCGTCCGGTGTGCCCTCGGCGGGGCGGATGCGGGCCGCGTACCTGCCGACGAGTTGGCGGGTCACCTCGGGTGCCAGCAGCGCGGCCCCGCCGGCGACGGTGCGGATGCCGTGCAGCAACTGCGCTGGCGGGGCGTCCTTGAGCAGGAAGCCGCTCGCTCCGGCGCGTAGCGCCTGGTAGACGTACTCGTCGAGGTTGAACGTCGTCACCACGAGCACCCTGACCGGGTGGGTCGCCCCGCTGCCGGCCAGCAGGCGGGTCGCCGCGATGCCGTCGAGGACCGGCATCCGTACGTCCATCACCACCACGTCCGGGCGCAGCCGGCCGGCGAGGTCGACCGCCTCGCGCCCGTTCCCGCACTCGCCCACCACCTCCAGGTCGGGTTGAGCGCCGATGATCGTGGCGAAGCCGGTACGGATCAGTGCCTGGTCGTCGCAGACCAGCACCCGGATCGGCGCGGTCACGACGTGCTGCCGGTGGGGATGCGGGCCCGGACGACGAAGCCGTCGTCGTCCCGGCGTTGCGCGCTGAACTCGCCGCCGAGCACGGTGACGCGGTCCCGTAGCCCGGCCAGGCCGCGTCCACCCCCACCCGGGCCTGCGGGGCGCGTACCCGGGCCGGCGGTCGTGATCTCCACCGTGATCTCCCTCTTCCCGTGGCGGACGTGCACGGCGGTGCGACTGCCATGGGCGTACTTCAGGGCGTTCGTCAACGACTCCTGCACCACCCGGTAGGCGACGGCCTCCGCGCCGCCCGTGGTTTCCGCCCGGCTGCCCTCCTGGGTGAACTCCACCGGCTGCCCGGCCCGCCGGGTCTGCTCGACCAGCGCGGGCAGCTCCCCGACGGACGGCACACGCGGGTCGGCGTGGTGGTCGGGGTTGAGCAGGTCGAGCAGGATCCGCAGGTCGGCGACGGCACGCCGGCCGGTGTCGGTGATGGCGGTGAGGGTGGTATCGAGGCGGTCCGGGGCGGTCGTCAGGTAGCGTGCCGCCTCGGCCTGCACGACCATCGCCGTCACGTGGTGCGTCACGACGTCGTGCAGTTCACCGGCGATGCGGGCGCGTTCGGTGGCGCGGGCGGCCACGGCGGCCTGCTGGCGGCGTTCGGCCTCGACGGCCCGGCTCTGCCGCAGCCAGGCCCCGGCGCCCCAGGCGACGGTCAACGCCAGGTAGAAGGTGAGGAAACCACCCACGCCCTCCGTCGATCCCTGCCGGTGCAGGGCGACGGCCAGGGCGAGGTACGCGGCGGAGCCCACGACCAGGGTGGCACGTCGACGACGCTCCAGGTGGACGCCGGCGCTGAGCAACGCGATGGCAAGCGCGGTGCCCGCGACCGTGTGGTAGGCGCGTACCTGGTCGACGGTGAAGCCGAGGGACACCAGGGCGAGGCAGACCCCGGGCCAGCGCCGGCGTACGGCCAGCGGCAGGCACTCCAGGGCGATCGCCACCACGGCCAACATGTCGAACGGGCGGCCGGGCAGGTCACCGAGTTGCGTACTGCGGTCCTGTAACACCGGGACCGGCAGGCAGGCGAGGGCGAGCAACAGCGCCAGCGGGAGGTCCCGGACCGTGACGGGCCAGCGCCGCCACCGGTCCGCAAGCGTCCCCAGGTCGACCATCAGGAGACGGTAACGTCTGCCGTCGGCGCGTCGACCGGGCGGCGACGCGGGACGATGTGACCCCGTCG
The DNA here is from genome assembly GCF_030518815.1 of Micromonospora cynarisoli. Classification (NCBI taxonomy): domain Bacteria; kingdom Bacillati; phylum Actinomycetota; class Actinomycetes; order Micromonosporales; family Micromonosporaceae; genus Micromonospora; species Micromonospora cynarisoli. The sequence goes on from NZ_CP130426.1 coordinate 7,368,665, forward strand.
GTGGGCCAGCCCCAGGAACACCACGGTCAGTGTCAGCCCCGCCAGCACCGTGCAGAGGCTGGCCTCCGGCCCGAAGTCGCCGCCGCTGAGCAGCGTCGGGCCCGACATGGTGGCGTCCAGCAGGCCCTGGGATTCGCCGTTGCCGGAGACCACGACGCTGAAGATCCCCGCGGCGGCGAAGTTCCACCCGAAGTGCAGCCCGATCGGCACCCACAGGGTGCGGGTGGCGGCGTAGCAGGCGGCGAGCATGAAGCCCGCCTCGATGGTGATGGCGGTCGCGCCCCACACGCTGGCGTCCGGGTTGGCTAGGTGGACCAGACCGAACAGCACGCCGGTCAGCAGCAGCGACAGCCAGGTCCCGAGGCGTTCCTCGACGAGGCGGAACAGCAGGCCCCGGAAGAGCAGCTCCTCGGTCACGGCCGCAGCCGCCATGAACCCGAACAGCCCCACCACGCCGGTCACCGAACCCACGCCGTGCACGTGGTAGCCGCCCAGCAGGGCGATGGTGACGACGACGGCGGCGAACATGGCGCACCCGACGAACGTTCCCCGGACGATCCGAGCGCCGGCACCGGCCCGGGTCAGCTCCGTGACCTCCCGTCGTTCGGTACGGCGCACCACCCACCGGTACGCGAGGAGCGTGGCCACGGCGGTCGCCGTGCCGAGGAGCAGGGTGAGCCAGGGGTCGTCCTGCACCGCCGCGACGGCCCGGCTACCGACGAGACCGGCTGCCGCGACGGCGAGGACCTGTTTCAACACACGCATGACGGGTTCCTTTGCGAGGTGGGCGGCCGGCGTGCCGCGGGTCACCTGGAACGCTAGGGATCGGCGGGCCGGGAATCGTCACCGTGCGGTGGACACCTGCGGGTAGCTCTCACGGGGGACAAGCCTGGCGTCGCGCCGGGCCAGCCCGGGGCGTACGACGGTCTGATCGGGGCACCCGGTCGATGGCCGGTCAGGACCGGCTCTGATCCGTCCCGGGTCGAGGGTCGGTCGTCCCGGTCGGCGGATCAGGGAGCGGTGGGCCACTCGTTCTGCTGCCAGTTGCTGTCCGGTACGGCGAAGTGGGCCGCACCGGGGCCTACCAGGTAGGCGGCGACCGAGGTCGGCTGCACGTCGGGGTAGTCGGCGTTGCGGATGTCCCGCAGTGAGGCCGACCCGTCGGGCATCGCGATCTGGTATCGCAGAGCCAGGTATTCGAACATGCTGGACGCGGTGAACTGGCGGCGGGCGATCTCGGCGCGCAGGTCCCGTGGAGTGCCCTTGCGGACCAGGCCCCACCGGCGTCCGGATGCCGCCTCGACCTCGTGGTGGAGTTCCAGCAGGGACAGTTGTCGACCGATCACGTGGACCTCGCGGCCGGCGGTTGCGGGGTCGAGGGCGATCGCGGCGGTGTAGGCGGCGGTGTCCGCGCGGCGACCGGGGGGCCGTCAGACCCGACGTGCCCCCGCCGCCGGTCCGACAGCGGGGGCAGGGGGCCCGCCTACCGGGTCACGGCAGGGTCCACTTCTGGTTGGCGGCGGACAGGCAGGTCCAGAGGTGGACGGCCTGGCCGTCGGTGGCGCTGTTGTTGGACACGTCGAGGCACCTGCCGGACTGCGGGTTGCGCAGGGTGCCGTCGGCCTGCGCCGACCAGTTCTGGGCACCGCTGCCGTTGCAGGTCCACAGTTGGATCTTCGTGCCGTCGGCGGAGCCACCACCGGAGACGTCCAGGCACTTGCCCAGTGCCTTCACCGTGCTGTTCGGGGTCACCGACCAGGTCTGCGCTGCGGAACCGTTGCAGGTCCAGATCTGGATCTGCGTACCGTCGGCGGTGGCCGCGTTGCGGACGTCGAGGCACTTGCCGCCGAGCCCGACGATCGGCCCGGTGCCGGGGGTGCCGCCGCCCCGGACCAGGGTGAAGTCGTCCACGTCGAACAGGCCGGTCCCGGAGCCGGTAAAGGTCAGGTAGACGGTCTGAGTACCGGTGGGCACCCCGGCCAGGGTGGTGCTGACGTCGGCGTACGTGGTCCAGCTTCCGGTGTTGGGCACCGCCACCTGGCCGAGCAGCGGGCCGGTGGCCGAGCCGGTCCGGACGCCGATGGTGCCGCCCGCCCCACCGGAGACCACCCGGGCCCGCAGCGAGGTGACTCCGGTCAGGTCGAGACCGGGGTACGCGGCCCAGTCGCCCGGGTCGACGTAGCCGAGGGTCTGCCCGCCGTTGGCCCCGGCCTTGGTGAACGCGCTGACCCCGTTGGCGGAGCCGAACGCCTCGGCCTGCACGGTGGTGGTGCCGCCCGGGGTGCCGCCCAGCTCCTTGATCCGGACGTTGCGGAACGACACGTCGTCGCCCGTGCCGTGGTTCTGGAGCCCGACGTGGCCGGCGAGCGAGCGGGCCGGGTCGGTGTTGGTGAAGTCGTTGATCTTCCGCCCGTTGAGGAGGACCTGGAGGCGTTCCCCCTCGACCAGCAGTTCGTAGGTGTTCCACTCTCCCGGCGGGTTCAGGGCGGCGTCCCGGGCGGCCAGGTCGGCGGACTGGAACGTGTAGACCGCGCCGGTGGTGCGGTCGGCCGCGTCGGTGGCGTCGATCTGGATCTCGTACCCGTTGTCCACCGCCGACCAGGGGTCGGTCGACGGTGGGAAGCCGATGAAGACGCCCGAGTTGTCGTCGCCGGCCATCCGCCAGTCCAGCTTCAGCGAGTAGTTGGTGAACTGCTTGGCGCTGTACCAGTACAGGCCCATGCCGCCGACGGAGGTGAGGGTGGCGTCGGCGTTGCCGAAGCTGCCCGGACCGGCCTGCGACCAGCCGGTCGTGGACCCGTTGTAGAGGGTGACGTAGCCGCTCTCCGGGCGGCAGTCGGCCTTCGCCCGCCCGGCCGCGTACCGGATGCCGCCGAGCAGGTGGCTGCGGAACGCCGCCTCCGTGTACGACCCCTGGGTGTGCCCCAGGCCGGTGTAGAACGACCGGCCGGCGTTGACCGTCTTGCACCAGGAGATCGGATGGTCACCGCCCATCGAGCCGCCCGAGTACGACGACTCGTCCAGGGTGGCGAGGACCCGGGCGCCCGCGCGCGGGTTGGTCTGGTAGTTGTACCACTCGTCGGTGCGGGTCCAGGTCTGCGGCAGGTGCCCGGTGGCCGGGTGCGCCCGGTTCTCGACGCGGACGTTCGCCTGCTGGATGGCCGGGTGCGAGGCGAAGTAGCCACCCACCAGGCTGCCGTAGTACGACCAGCCGTACTCGGTGTCGGCGGCGGCGTGGACGCCGACGTAACCGCCGCCGCCGTTGACGTACGACTCGAAGGCGGACTGCTGGGCGGCGTCCAGGACGTCGCCTGTGGTGTTGAGGAAGACCACCGCCTCGTACTGGGCCAGGTTCGCGGTGGTGAACCGGGACGCGTCCTCGGTAGCGGTCACGGTGAAACTGTTCGCCGTGCCGAGTTCCCGGATCGTCTGGATACCGACGGCGATCGAATCGTGCCGGAACCCGGCGGTCTTGGAGAACACCAGCACGTCGTACGGGGCGTCGGCCGCACCGGCCGACGTCGGGACGGCGAGGATCGCGGCGGCGGCGGTCACCGCGCCGAGGACGGATCGAAGGAGTCTGCGCATGTCACTCTCCCGAACGGGTGGAGGAGCGTGCCGGGTGCCCCGCTTGCCGGGTCACGGCAGGGTCCACTTCTGGTTGGCGGCGGCCAGGCAGGTCCAGAGGTGGACGGCCTGCCCGTCGGTGGCGCTGTTGTTGGACACGTCGAGGCACTTGCCGGACTGGGGGTTGCGCAGGGTGCCGTCGGCCTGCGCCGACCAGTTCTGGGCGGCGGTGCCGTTGCAGGTCCAGAGTTGGATCTTCGTGCCGTCGGCGGTGCCCCCGCCGGAGACGTCCAGGCATTTGCCGAGTGCCTTGACGGTGCTGTTCGGGGTGACCGTCCAGGTCTGTGCGGCGGTGCCGTTGCAGGTGTAGATCTGGATCTGGGTGCCGTCGGCGGTGGCGGCGTTGCGGACGTCGAGGCACTTGCCGCCGAGCCCGACGATCGGCCCGGTGCCCGCGGTGGTGCCGCCGGTGACGAACGTGAACGTGTCGAGGTCGAACAGCGCCCCGGTACCCCCGGCGAAGGTGAGGTAGAGCGTGCCGGTGCTGGCCGGCGCGCCGGAGATGGTGCCGGTGACGGTGGTGAAGGTTTCCCAGCCGCCGGTGACCGGGACGGTCGCCTGGCCCAGCACCGTGCCGGTGGGTGAACCCGTCCGCACCTGGAGGGTGCCGCCGACGCCGTTGGAGGAGACCCGGGCGCTGAACGAGGTGGCCTTGTCGAGGCGGTACGGCTCGAACGCGATCCAGTCGCCGTTGTCGATGCTGCCGACGGTCTTGCCGCCCTCGGCGGGGGTCTTGTCGTAGACGGTGATCCCGGACGAGGTCTTGAAGTGCTCGGCCTGGCGCTTGCGCGGCTGGAGGGTGTGCTGCTGGTGGGTGGTCAGCCCGCCGGCGTCGGTGTACTCGGCGTCGAAGATCGCGAAGATGTTCGCCGCGTCGTCGTGCTCACCGTCGACCGGGATGGTGATCGTGCCGGAGCAGCCGTTGGCCGAGGTGATCTGGTGGCCGTGCTGGTCGTGGCCGAGCACGTAGGTCATCTTGACCCTGGCGCAGTCGATCGTGCCGTCCTCCGGGTCGGTGACGGTGATGCTGAACGGCACCGTGTCGCCGTAGGAGAACAGCGAGCCGTTCGCCGGGCCGGTGATGGTGACGGTCGGGGCGGTGTTGCCGACGCCGATCTGCACGCTGGCGGTGCCGGTCGCGCCCTGCGGGTCCCGGACGGTCAGGGTGACGTTGTAGGTGCCGTTGGCGGTGAACGTCTTGCTGGGGTTGGCCGCCGTGGAGGTGGTGCCGTCACCGAACGCCCACGAGTAGGTGAGCGCGCCGCCCTCCGGGTCCGACGACCCGGCCGACGAGAAGGTCACCGTCAGCGGTGCCGCCCCGGAGGTCTTGTCGGCAGCGGCGGCGGCGGTCGGCGCGCGGTTGCCACCGGCGACGTAGTCGTACCGGTACAGCGCCGAGTTGGCGTCACCGTTGAAGTAGCCGGTGCCGTAGTCGAGGACGTACAGCGCGCCGTCCGGACCGAACGCGGAGTCCATGACCTGCTTGCCGTTCCAGGGGAACGACGCGTCGATGGTGCCCCGGGAGCCGTCGGCGTTGACGTGGATCGGTTTGATCCAGCCCCGGCCCAGTTCGGTGGCGAAGAACTGGCCGTCGAAGGACTGCGGGAACTTCGTGGTGGACGGGTTCGACGCGCTGTACCGGTAGACCGGACCGGCCATCGGCGACTCGGAGCCGCCACCGAACTCCGCCGGGCTGCCGGCGTCACCGGCGTACCGGATCCAGGCCGGCTGTGCCGCGGGCAGGCTGGGCAGGCCGGTGTTGCGGAACGAGTTGTTGGCCGGGCCGCCGGCGCAGTTGTACTTGGCACCGGCGGTGCCGGCGGCGAAGTCCCACTCCGCGTACGTCTCGGTGGCGGTGTTGGTGCCGGTGCAGTACGGCCAGCCGTAGTTGCCCGGCCCGGTCACCCGGTTGAACTCGACCTGCCCGCTGGGGCCGCGCGTGCCGGTGGTGCCGGCGTCCGGGCCGTAGTCGCCGACGTAGACGACCCCGGTGGCCTTGTCCACGCTCATCCGGAACGGGTTGCGGAACCCCATCGCGTAGATCTCCGGACGGGTCCGCGCGGTGCCCGGGGCGAACATGTTACCGGCCGGTATGGAGTAGCTGCCGTCCGCGTTCACCTTGATCCGCAGGATCTTGCCGCGCAGGTCGTTGGTGTTGGCCGCGCTGCGCTGCGCGTCGTAGGCGGGGTTGCGGTTGGTCCGTTCGTCGATCGGCGCGTAGCCGGCGGAGTCGAACGGGTTGCTGTCGTCGCCTGTCGACAGGTACAGGTTCCCGGCCGCGTCGAAGTCGATGTCCCCGCCGACGTGGCAGCAGATGCCCCGGTCGGCCGGCACGTCCAGGATGTTGACCTGGCTGGACGTGTTCAGCGTCCAGTTGGCGTTGAGGGTGAACCGGGAGAGCCGGTTCACGCCCTGCCAGGCGGAGAAGTCCGTGCCGGTGGCCGGGGCGTCCCCGGCGGGGGTGGACAGCGGCGGGGCGTAGTACAGGTAGACGTGCCGGTTGGTGGTGAAGTTCGGGTCCACCCCGACGCCCTGCAGTCCCTCCTCGTCGTGGGTGTAGACGGGGATCGTGCCCACCACGGTGGTGGTGCCGGCGGCGTCGGTGCGACGCAGCGTGCCGTTGCGGGCGGTGTGCAGCACCGACCGGTCGGGCAGCACGGCGATGGTCATGGGCTCGCCGACCTCGGGCTCGCCCTTGGCGAGGGTGACCTGCTGGAAGTCGGTGGGGTTGATGGTGTGGGCCTGGGCGGGGGTCGGGCTGCCGACGGCGACCAGCCCGGCGGTGGCCACCAGGAGTAGTGCGGAGCTGACCGACGCCGTTCGCCGGCCGAACGCGCCATGGTGTGAGGACACTGGCTGTCCGTCCCTTCCTGACGTTCGAATGCCAGGGCGGGCGCGCGCCGTCGCGCCGGATGCCGTAGCGGGGGAGGGGGTCGATGGATCACCGCGCCGCCGGTTCACCTCGCTGAAACACTTCCGTGATGGCGAAGACATTAAGCTTTTTCGATCCCCCTGTCCATACCTTCTGTTGAACCACGGCGGACTTTCGCCTGATCCACAAAAAGTTTCGTAGTCGTGGCCATGCCATGTTTCGTCCCGAGGGAGAGGGGCATCTTCCGGCGGCGACCCGTGCGGGCCGCGTGTCGCACTGATGGAGGTGCCCCGATGACGGCCGGTCGTCCGGAAACGTTGCCCGTGGTCGACGGCGGATCGGGCCGTCCCGGGCATCGGCGGTCCAGCAGGCCGTTCCGGGCGGCGGGAACCCGGTGGTGACCCCCGGAGGCGACGACCCCGGGACGGCGTTCCGGTCGGCCGTACGCGCCGGGCTGCTCGACCTGCCGTTGCCCGGCGGCGGCCGGACCCGTGACCGCTTCCTGCGTTTCGTCGAACTCGGCCGCGCCGACCTGACGCTGGCCCGGCTGGGCGAGGGGCACGCCGACGCCCTGGCGATCCTCGCCGAACTCGGCGTGCCGGTCGATCCTGGGTGCCGCCGTGAGCCGTGGGGTGTGTGGGCGGCCGTGCCGGCGTCGGTCACGGCGACCCGGGATGGCGACCGGTGGCGGCTGACAGGTGACCGGCCCTGGTGCTCCGGGGCGGGTCTGCTGTCCCGTGCCCTGGTCACCGCGACCGCAGGCGACGGCGTCCGGCTGTTCGCCGTCGAGGTCGACGCCGCCGGGGTCACCGCGTTGCCCGACACGTGGCCGGCTGTCGGCATGGCCGCCAGCGACAGCCGTACCGTCAGCTTCGACGGCGTGACCGCCGTTGCGGTGGGCGGGCCCGGCAGCTACACGGCACGGCCGGGGTTCTGGCACGGCGGGTTGGGGGTGGCGGCGTGCTGGTACGGCGGGGCGGTCGGTGTCGCCGACACCCTGTACGTCGCGGCACGGCACCGCCGTCTCGGCCCGCACGCCCTGGCGCACCTCGGGGCGGTCGACGCGGCCCTGACCGCCGCCCGCACCGTGCTGTTCGCCGCCGCCGACGAGATCGACGCGAACCCCACCGGGGACGCGGACCGGTTGGCCCACCAGGTGCGGGCCACCGTCGAGGCGACCGCCACCACGGTCGTCGACCGGGTCGGCCGGGCGTTGGGGGCGGGCCCGCTGTGCCAGGACGCCCACCATGCCCGTAGGGTCGCCGACCTGACGGTGTACCTACGGCAGAGCCACGCGGAGGCGGACCTGGCCCACCTCGGCGAGCTGGCGGCGGCGGTCGGGGACCCCGGATGGTGAGGCCGATCGTCGACGCGGGCACCGACGAGAGCAACTGGCGCGCATGGCCGGCACCGGCCGGTTGGCCCGTACTGGCGTTGGACGACCGGGTGCGGGCGGTGCCGCCGCTGGTCGTGGCCCCGCATCCCGATGACGAGGTGCTCGGGGTGGGTGGCCTGGTCGCGATGCTCGCCGGCGGCGTCGAGATCGCGGTGGTCACCGACGGGGAGGCTTCCCATCCGGACTCGACGGTTTACTCGCGGGCGGCGCTGGCCGCGATCCGGCGGGCCGAGACGGTCACGGCCTGCGGACTGCTCGGGGTCGCCCCCACCGCCATCGACCATCTCGGACATCCCGACGGCGGTGTCGACGAGTCGGCGCTCGTCGAGGCGTTGACCGGCCGGTTGGCACCGGGTCGGTGGTGTGTCACGACGTGGCGCGGCGACGGACACCCGGACCACGAGGCGGTGGGACGGGCGGCGGCGGTCGCCTGCCGGCGTACGGGCGCGATCCTGCTGGAGTTCCCGGTGTGGACGTGGCACTGGGCCCGGCCGGACCATTCCGACGTGCCGTGGCACCGGGCGCGTCGGGTCGACCTGACCGGGCCGGCCAGATCGGCCAAGCTGGCGGCGGTCGACGCCTTCCGTAGCCAGGTGCTGCCGCTGGGGCCGGCACCCGCCGACGCCGCGATCCTGCCCCCGAACGTTCTCGCCCGCTTCGCGCGCCCCTACGAAACGGTGTTCGTCCCATGACCTCGGGCGGCACCCCGGCCGGCTACTTCGACGACATGTACGCCGGGGCGGAGGACCCGTGGAGTTTCGAAACCCGCTGGTACGACCAGCGTAAGCACGAGGTGACGGTGGCGTGTCTGCCGCGCCGGCGGTACCGGTCGGCCTTCGAACCGGGCTGTTCGACGGGGATGCTCACCCGTCGCCTCGCCCCGCGGTGCGACCGGTTGCTGGCGGTCGACATCGCCGCCGCGCCGGTGGCGAGCGCCCGGCGGCGGGTGGCGGAGCAGCCACACGTCCGGGTGGAACGGATGCGTGTTCCCGACCAGTGGCCGGCCGTGGGGGACGACCGGTTCGACCTGATCGTGCTCTCCGAGTTGGGCTACTACTTCGACGACGCCGGGTTGGATCGGCTGGTGGCCCGTACGGTGGACTCGCTCGAACCCGGCGGCACGCTGGTGGCGGTGCACTGGCGGCCGGCGGTGGCCGAGCACGCCCGCAGTGGCGACGACGTGCACCGGCTGCTCGCCGGCGTGGACGGCCTGACGCGGACGACACGGCACGAGGAGGCGGACTTCCTCCTGGACGTGTTCCTGCGGGTGCCGCCGCCGGCCAGGTCCGTCGCGCAGGCCGAGGGTCTGTGGTGAACCGGATGGCGGTCGTGGTGCCCGCCCACGACGAGCAGGCGTTGCTGCCCGGCTGTCTGACCTCAGTCCTCGATTCGCTGCGGCACCTGCCGGTGCGCGCGGAGGTGATCGTGGTGGCCGACGACTGTCGGGATGCCACGGCTGCCGTCGCCGCACGTCTCGGTGTCGTCGTGCTGACGGTGCGGGCCCGTAACGTCGGCCGGGCCCGGGCCGCCGGCATGGCGTACGCGTTGCGCAACGGCCCGCAGGGGTTGTGGCTCGGCACCACCGACGCGGACAGCCGGGTGCCCCGCCGGTGGGGCGGCTGGCAGTTGCGTCATGCCCGCGTCGGCACCGAGCTGCTGGTCGGGACCGTACGGGTCACCGAGTGGGCGTCCCGCTCCACCCGTGTGCGCGAACGGTTCGAGACCCGCTACCGGCAGGGGTTGACCGGTGCCGGCCACCGGCACGTGCACGGTGCGAACCTGGGCTGCGCCGCCACCGCGTACGAGCGGTTGGGCGGATTCGCCGACCTGCGTCACGGTGAGGACCACGATCTCGTCGAGCGTGGTCGTCGACTTGCCATGCGGGTCGTCGCCGACGCCGGTTGTGCGGTGCGGACCAGTGCCCGCCGTCACGGCCGGGCCCCGCACGGCTTCGCCGGCTACCTCGACGCCCTCGACGACCTGCCGGCGGCCCCCTCGACGGTGGCGCCGGAGCGGACGCCGTGCGGCGGGTGAGCCTGACGTGACGACCTGCCCGTCGCCCAGCCATGCGCGTACCGGGAAGGGCGGTTCCCGGCCAGGGCCCGGTGGGACCCTGGCCGGGAGCGTCCGGTCAGCCGATGCGGCCGGCGCGGTGCCGGCGGCGGGTCAGCACGACGAGGACGGTGCCGAGGAGCGTGAGCATCACCCCGACGGTCAGCGGCGCGGTGAGGGCGTCACCGGTCACCGGCAGGCTCCCCCCGACGTAGCGGAAGGTGATTCCGTTGGAGGTGCCGCCGCCGGTGCTCACCACGATCGTGGTGTCACCGGCCGCGCAGCGCGGCGTGCGGAAGGTCAGCGAGCGACCGTCCGGCGACACGGTGACCTGGTCGGCCGGGATGGTGGTTCCGCAGATGGTGACCGTGGTGCCGCCCGGTACGAACCCGGAGCCACCGACCGTCACGGTCGTGCCGCCACCGGTCGGCCCCTGCCCGGGGCTGACGGTGTCGATGCGCGGCGGGACGGGTTCGTAGGTGAACCCGTCCGGTGCGGTGACGTCGTCACCGGGCAGCACGACGGTGACGTCCACCGTCCCGGGCGAGCCCGGTGGGGTGACCACGGTCAGTGACGTGCCGTCCGGGTTCACGACCAGGTTGGTGCCGGGTGTGTTGCCGAAGTTCACGCCGGTGGCGCCGGTGAACCCGGTGCCGGTGATGGTCACCGTGGTGCCGCCGGTGGTCGGTCCGGTGTCCGGCACGATCGAGGTGATCGTCGGTGCGACGTACGTGAAGACGGGCGCGGTGGCGGTGCCCGCGGGGAACACCAGTCGGACGTCTGCCGGCCCGGCCGCGTTCGGCGGGGTCACCACGGTGATCGTGGTGCCGGCCGGGTTGACGGTGAACCCGGTGCCGGGCACCCCGTCGAAGGTCACCCCGGTGGCGCCGGTGAACCCGGTCCCGGTGATGGTGACCGTGGTGCCGCCCGAGGTCGGTCCGCTCGTCGGGGTCAGCCCGGTCACGGTCGCGGCGCTGCCGTCGGCGAGGTAGGTGTAGTCCAACGGTGCTGCCGTTCCGCCGCCGGTGGCCACGACCACGACGGCCGGTCCGACCGCGCCGGGCGGGGTGACCGCCGTCAGGGAGGTGCCGCCCGGGGCGACCGTGACGTTGGTGGCCGGTGTGCCGTCGAAGGTGACGGTCGTGTCACCGGGGACGAAGCCGGTGCCGGTGATCGTCACGGTCTGTCCGCCGGACTGGGGACCCGTGTTCGGGGTGATCGACGCGACGGTCGGCGGCGCTGCCACGTACGTGAAACCGTCAGGGGCGGTCGCGTCCGCGCCCGGCAGGAGCACGGTGACGTCCACCGGGCCGACCTGACCGGGCGGGGTGACCACGGTCAGCGAGGTGCCGCCCGGGTTGACCGTGACGTTCGTGCCCGGGGTGCCGTCGAAGGTCACGCCGGTCGCCCCGGTGAACCCGGTGCCGGTGATGGTCACCGTGGTGCCGCCGGTGGTCGGTCCGGTGTCCGGCACGATCGAGGTGATCGTCGGTGCGACGTAGGTGAACGTCGGCGCGGTCACCCGGCCGGCCGGGAAGACCAGCTCGACCAGGGCCGGGCCCGCCGCGTTCGGCGGGGTGACCACGGTGATCGTGGTGCCGGCCGGGTTGACGGTGAATCCGGTGCCGGGCAGGCCGTCGAAGTCCACTCCGGTCGTCCCGGTGAAGCCGGTGCCGGTGATCGTCACGGTGGTGCCGCCGGCGGTCGGCCCGGAGGTCGGTGTGAGGCCGGTGATGGTGGCCGCGCTGCCGTCGGCCAGGTACGTGTAGCCCAGCGGTGCGGCCGTGCCGTTCACGGTGCTGACGACGACCTCGGCGGGGCCGATCGCGCCGGGCGGGGTGACCGCCGTCAGGGAGGTGCCGCCCGGAGCGACCGTGACGTCGGTCGCGGGGACGCCGTCGAAGGTGACCGTGGTGCCGCCCGGGATGAAGCCGGTGCCGGTGATCGTCACGGTCTGGCCGCCCGACTGCGGGCCCTCGTCGGGGGTGATCGTCGCGGTGGTCGGCGCCGCCGGTGGACGCTCGCAGAGCGCCTCGGCGACGATGACGGTTCCGACGGGGATGGTGGTCGGGACACCGAGGATGCTGCCCGACAGGGTCAGCACGGCCCGCACCGTGATCGCGGTGGCACCGGTGGCGGTGGTCGTCTCGACGCGGGTCAACGAGGCGTTCAGGCTCGCGTCCAGCAGCTCCGGCACCACCACCGCCGCGCTGCCCACGACGGCGGGGGTGTTCGCCGTCAGCGTCACCGCCGAGCCGAACAGTTCCAGTCCGACGAGCGTGGTGTCCGCGCTGGTCGCGCCGACCTGCGGACAGACCGCGGTGGCGGTGACCTCCGCGGCGTCCAGCACGTCGATGCCGAGCACTGTCAGGTTGAGCCCGTTGACGCTGGAGGACGCCGACGAGCCGTCGGCCGCCCGGGTGGCGGTGACCTCCTCGACGGTGCCGCTGGCGGTCACGCCGAGCGCCCCCGGCACCGCGATCGCCAGCAGCGTCTCGGTGTCGGTGCCTCCGGCGGCCGGCGCGGTGGCGGTGCCGATGGTCGCGTCGGCGCTGATCACGGCTGTCCCGGCCACCTCGGCGGACAGGTCGACGACGACACCGCGGGCGCTCGCGTCGCCAGGTGCCGCCAGTGCCGGCGTCCCCAGGGTCAGGGTTGCCAGGCTGGTGACCAGCAGCGCCGTGGCGGCGCTCGTGGTTCTTCGCAGGACGGTCCTCACCAATTTTCCCCCGTTCAGATGGATGACGGGTCTGCGTGATGTGGCGCAGCCGTCAACGAGTGAACGAGGGCAAATAGTGCAAGTTACGCAAATCGGGCGAACGTTCCGGGCGCGTGTCGCTAGCTATTGATAATGGAAACCGTTATCGTCTGCTCGTTGGAGTCGTCGAGCGTCGGGAGTGCGCGGTGGGTCATGTGTTGCTGGTCGAGAGTTGGGTCGGTGCGATGAGCACCCTGCTGCCCCGGGCGATCCGGGAGGCGGGACATCGGTTCACGTTCCTGACCAGGAACCTGCACCACTACCTGCGCCAGGGCGGCGGCACCGGAACTCATCCGCTGCTCGACGCCGACCACGTGATCACCGCCGAGACCAACGATCCGGAACGGCTGCTGCCGCACGTGCGGCAGCTGCACGAGGTGCTGCGGTTCGACGGCGTCGTCACGTCCTGCGACTACTACCTCGGCACCGTGGCCCGGCTCGCCGCGGACCTGGGCCTGCCGGGCGCACGGCCGGAAGCCGTCGAGTGCGCCTACCGCAAGGACCTGGCGCGGCAGCGCATGCAGGCGGCCGGCCTGCCCGGCCCGGCGTTCGCGGTCACCGGGGACTGGGTGGGCACCGAGGCTGCCGCCCACGCGCTGGGTTTCCCGCTGGTCGTCAAGCCGGTCGACCTGTGCGCCGGGATGTTCGTCCGGCTGGTGGCCGACCGGACCCAGCTACGCGAGGCGTTCGACGCCCTCGGCGGGTTCCCGGTCAACGCCCGGGGCCAGCGGCGCTCACCGCTGGTGCTGCTGGAGGAGGCGCTGGTCGGGCCCGAGGTCAGCGTGGAGACCGTGACCGTCGACGGGGAGACGACAGTGCTCGGCGTGACGGACAAGAGCCTCGCCGGTGCGCCGTGGTTCGTGGAGACGGGCCACATGTTCCCCGCCGCGCTCGACGCCGCGACGGCCGGCGCGGTGGGCGACATGGCCGTCGCCGCCCTCGCCGCGGTCGGGTTCGACCGGGGGGTGGCGCACACCGAGCTGCGCCTGACGGCCGCCGGGCCACGGGTGGTGGAGATCAACCCCCGCCCGGCGGGCAACCAGATCACCGAACTGGTCCGGCGAACGACCGGGGTGGACCTGCCCATGGTGTACGCCCGGCTGGCCGTGGGTGAGCAGCCGGAGGTCACGGTGGCCGACACGGGTGTCCGCAGCGCCGCCATCGCGTTCCTGCTTCCGTCCCGCGCCGGCACCGTCGCCGGGATCGACGGGGTGACCGCGCTGGCTGCCGCTCCCGACGTGGTCGACTGGGCGGTGAAGCCCACCGGGCACCGCACCGGCGACGCGGTGAGCAACAACGACTACCTCGGTCACGTCATGACGGTGGACACCACGGGCCCCGGCGCGCGGGCCCGGGCCGACGAACTGGTTGCCGGGCTCGGCGTCCGGTACGCCGACGAACTGGCCAGGGTCCGCGCGTGACGCCGGTGGACACCGGTGGGCCGGTCACGTCGGTGCCGGACCTGATCGACGCGGTCCGGGCCGGCCGCTTCGGCCCCGACCCGGCCACCGCGCAGGTCACCGTCGCGTTCACCACCCGGCAGGGCGCCCGGCATGCCGGGCGGTCCCGTGGTTACCGCAACCAGGTGCTGAGCCTGCGGGTGGACGCCGCCGTCGGCTCGTGTGCGACCGAACCCGACGAGCTGACCGACGAGGTCGCCCACGACTGCGTCGGTCGCAGCGTCGCCGAACTGCTCACCCATCCGGCGTCGGCGGTGCGCGTCGCGGCCCTGGACGCCTACCTCGCCACGGTCCGCCCGCACCCGCAGGCCGCCTGCGACACGGTCACCATCGCGGCCGGGACGTCGCTTGCCAAGTCGACCGCCCGGGCCGCCGCCGTGGTGGACCTGCTGCCGGTCGGGCCGGGGCAGCGGGTCCTCGTGGTCGGGGTGGTGAACTCCCTGCTGGCGCAGTTGCGTCGCCGGGGTGTCGGCTACCTGCCGTGCGACCGGGCCGGCGGGAGCACGGAGTGGGGGGAGCCGTGCCTGCCGGACGCCACCGTGCTGCTGGAACGCTGCGACGCGCTGCTGGTGTCCGGGATGACCCTGGGCAACGACACGTTCGCGCCGCTGCTGCGGCACGCCCGTACGACAGGCAAGCCGATGGTGGCCTTCGCGCAGACCGGCAGCGCCGTCCTGCCGTGTTTCCTCGGCGCGGGGTTGAGTGGCCTGTCCGCCGAGCCGTACCCGTTCTTCTGGCTCGACGGCGCGGCGACGACGGTCTACCGCTACCGTGCCGGGGCCGGGTCGCCGTGCTGACCGCCTCCGCGCCGGCCGCCCGCGCACCGCACCTGCTGGGCCTGCTGGGACGCTCCCCGGTGGCGTTCGTCGACACCCCGCTGCCGCACCCGCACGGCGGTTTCCACGCCAAGGTGGAGTACCTGAGCCCGGGGGGCATGAAGGCGCGGGCCGCCGTGGCGATGTTGCGGGCCGCCCGGCGGCGCGGTGAGCTGAGGCCGGGCGGCACCGTGGTGGAGTCGACCAGCGGCACGCTGGGGCTCGGTCTGGCGTTCGCCGGGCAGGCCCTGGGCCACCCGATCGTCCTCGTGGTGGACCGGGAGATCGAACGGCCGATGCGGGCGCTGCTGGCGGCCCACGGTGCGACGGTGGAGGTGGTGGCGCAGCCGCACCCGGTCGGTGGTTGGCAGCAGGCCCGGCTGGACCGGTTGCGCGAGGTGCTGGCCCGCATCCCCGACGCCTACTGGCCCGACCAGTACCACAACCCGGACAACGCCGCCGGTTACCGCAGCCTGGCCGAGGAGTTGACAGGTCAGGTCGAGGCCGTGGACGTGCTGGTGTGCAGCGTCGGCACCGGTGGGCACAGTGCCGGTCTGGGTCGGGCGTTGCGCCGGTACTGGCCGGGGATGCGGCTGGTGGGGGTCGACACCGTCGGCTCGACGATCTTCGGGCAGCCCGCGCGGCCCCGGCTGATGCGCGGGCTGGGCAGCAGCATCTTCCCCCGCAACGTCGACTACGCGGCCTTCGACGAGGTGCACTGGGTCGGCCCGGTGGAGGCGGCGGACACCTGCCGCCGGTTGGCCCGGGCGGCGTTCGTCACCGGCGGCTGGAGCACCGGGGCCGTCGCCCGGGTCGCGGCGTGGATCTGCCGGATGCAGCCCGGCGCCCGGGTGGTGACGATCTTCCCGGACGGCCCGCACCGCTACCTCGACTCGATCTTCGACGACGCGTACTGCGCCCGCCACGGGCTGTTCGCCCCGGCTCCGGACCATCCGATCGAGATCCCGTACCCGGACGCGGTCGAGGTGACCCGGTGGAGTCGCTGCCGCACCGTCCTCGACCCGCTGCGCCGCCTGGCGGTGCCGGCATGAGGCTCGACTGGTGCAGCTACCCGCTGCGGCTGCGGGAACCGCTGCGGATCTCCCGGGCGACGATGCCGGGCCGGGACGCCGTCCAACTCGACCTGTCCCACGACGGCGTCACCGGCCACGGCGAGGTGGTGACCAGCGTCTACTACGGACTGGACCTGGCCGCCATCCTCGGGCTGCTGCCCGGGCTGCGGCACCGGGTGCGCGCCTACGGCGGACCCGAGGCGCTGCTCGCGGAGTTGCCGGCGCTCGCCACGCAGCTGCCCGCAGGTGTGCTGGCGGCCCTGGACGCCGCCGTCCACGACCTGCTGGGCCGGCGGGCCGGACAGCCGGTGCACCGGTGGCTCGGCCGGCCCGCCCCGACCCCGGCGGCCACGGCCCACACCATCGGTCTCGTCGCGCCCGGCCACGCCGGGGCCACCGCGCGGGACCTGGCCCGACGCGGCTTTGAGACGGTCAAGGTCAAGTGCGGGGACCCTGCGGACGCGGCCCGGGTCGCCGCCGTCCGGGCCGCGCTGCCGCAGGCACGGCTCCTGCTCGACCCCAACGGCGCGTGGACCCCCGAGCAGACCGTGCGGCTGCTCGACACGCTGCGCCCGTACGGCATCGACGCCGTCGAGCAGCCCATCGCGCCCGGCACCCCGCGACTGCTCGGCTGGATCAGCGCGCGCACCGACGTGCCGGTCATCGCCGACGAGGACGCGGCCACGGCGGCGCACGTCGACGCCCTCGCCGGCACGGTGGCCGGCATCAACGTCAAGCTGGCCAGGTGCGGCGGCATCCACGCCGCACGGCAGATCGCCGCCACGGCCCGGGCGCACGGCCTGGACCTCATGCTGGGCTGCCTGGTGGCCAGCTCGCTGGGCATCGCACCGGCGGTGCACCTCACCGGGGACGCCCGCTGGATCGACCTGGACGGGCACCTGCTGCTCGCCGACGATCCGTGGACCGGCATCGGCGGCCACGACGGCGTCCTGCGGGTGAGCGGGGCACCCGGTCTCGGCGTGTGGGCGGCCCGATGACCACGTGGTCCACCCTGCGCAGCTTCCCGCTGCCGATCCGGCTGCTGGTGGTCAACCAGTTCGGGGTCAACGTCGGTTTCTACCTGCTGCTGCCCTACCTCGCCGGCTACCTGGCCGACGACGTCGGGCTCTCCGCCGCCGTGATCGGCATCGTGCTCGGCGTGCGTAACCTCAGCCAGCAGGGCCTGTTCCTGCTGGGTGGCTCCGCCGCCGACCGGCTGGGCGCCCGGGGTATCATCATCGCCGGCTGTGCCCTGCGCGCCGTCGGCTTCGGGTTGTTCGCCCTCGGCACGGCACTACCGGTGCTGCTGGCCGCGTCGATCCTGTCCGGACTGGCCGGGGCGCTGTTCAACCCGGCCGTACGCAGCTACGTGGCGCAGGCCGCCACCGACCGGCGGGCCGAGGCGTTCGCCCTGTTCACCGTCTTCGCCAGTGCCGGCGCGCTGCTCGGGCCGCTGCTCGGCTCGGTGCTGCTCCTGGTCGACTTCCGGGCCGCCGCGCTGACCGCCGCCGGGCTGTTCGCCGCGCTCACCGTGGCGCAGGCGGTCTGGCTGCCCGCCACACCTGCCACCTCCGCCGGGGCGACGCTCTGGCAGGACTGGCGTGCCGGCCTCGCCGACCGCCGGTTCCTGGCCTTCAGCGTCGCGCTGGCCGGCATGTTCGCGTTGCAGACCCAGCTGTACCTGATCCTGCCGGTGCAGGCGGAGCACGTCACCGGGCAGCCGGTGGCGGTCGCCGTGCTGTTCGTCGTCTCCACCGTCGTGACGCTCACCCTGCAACTGCCGCTGACCGGCTGGCTGCAGGGCCGCTGGCGCCGAGGCGCGAGCATCACCGTCGGGATGGCGGTCATGGGGGCCGGGTTCCTGCTGCCGCTGCTGCGGGTGGAGTCGTCGTCGCCGGTGCTGCGGCTGGCGCCGGTGCTGGCCGCGGCCGTCCTGCTCACCCTGGGGGTGATGATTGCCCAGCCGTTCGTGCTGGAGTTGATCCCCGCCTTCGCCGGCCCCCGGCTGACCGGCACCTACTTCGGCCTGTTCTACCTGGTGTCCGGGGTCCTCGCCGCCGGCTGCACCGCCGCCGTCGGCGCGGCGGTGGGCACCGCAACCGGGGTGCCGCCGGTGGCGTGGCTGCTCACATCCGCCGTCGGGGTGGCCTCGGCGGGCGCGGTGTGGCTGCTGCGCCTCGATCGCCCCCGCACGTCCGCGCCCACGCCGACCCCGGCAGGGGTGTCATGAGCGACGGGAACCTCCTCACCGACAACCCGGAACTGTACGAACAGCAGTTCCCCGACCCGGGTCACCATGCCGCCCGGTTCGTCGACGACGTCGTACGCCGGTTCGCCGACCGCACCGACGCCGCGCCCCGGCTGCTCGACGTCGGCTGCGGCACCGGCCGCGACGTGGGATACCTCGCCACCCTCGGCTACGCCGCCGTCGGGTTGGACACGTCGGTGCCGATGCTGACTTACGCGCGGCGTCGCCACCCCGGCGTCCGGTTCGTCCACGCCGACCTGCGGGACTTCGAGCTGGCCGGCCCCGTCGACGTCGTCACCTGCCTGGACAGCGCGCTGCTGTACTGCCACACCAACGCCGACCTGACCGCGTTCCTGCGCTGCTGCCACCGGCACCTGCGCCCCGGTGGGCTGCTGCTGGCCGAGATGCGCAACGGGGCGTTCTTCCTCGGCAACACCGAACTCCTCGACGGCATCCGTACCCGCACCGTGACCTGGCGCGGCATTCCGTACACCTCCGGGACGCGGCTGTGGATCGACCACGGTGGGCAGCTGCTGCGCCGCGAACGGGTCTGGACCTGGCCGGCCTGCCCGCAACCGCTGGTGCAGACCTCGGCCTGGCGGCTGCTGTTCCCCGCCGAGCTGCGGTACCTGCTCGACACCACCGGGTTCGACGTGGTGGCCCTGTTCGACGCCCCCGGTCCCCGCACCGACCCGCCCTGGCAGCCGAGCGCCGCGTTGTCGTCCGCGCTGTCCGGTGACCGCCTGCACCTGGTCGCGCGTCGACGCGTCGACCCGGCCTGACTGCGACCGCCGCAGCGCCGCGGCGAGACCCACCACCTTATCGGAAAGGATATTCATGATGGATAGTTTGTCTGCGGGCGCGCCGACGGTGACCCGTCGCGGCCTGCTCGGCGGTGTCGCCGCCGTCTCCGCCGCCCTCCTGGCCGGCTGCGGCGGGGGCGACGACCCGAGCACCCCCGCCGCCGGGCGACCCCGGCGCGGCGGCCGGCTGCGGGCGGCGTTCGCCGGCGGCGGCGTCAACGAGACGTTGGACCCGCACCTGGCCAACCTGTTCAACGAGGCGTCCCGAGCCAAGGCGATGTTCGACAAGCTCGCCGACTACGGCCCCGACGTCGCCATCCGGCCCCGCCTGGCCGAACGCTGGGAACCCGACGGCGACCTCACCCGCTGGCGGATCACCCTGCGCGAGGCGACGTTCCACGACGGGCGGCCGGTCCGCGCCGCCGACGTGCTGCACAGCTACGCCAGGATCACCGACCCGACGAAGGCGTACCGGGCCAGGGCCAGCCTCGGCCTGCTCGACCTGCCCCGCAGCCGCGCCATCGACGACCGGACCGTGGAGCTGGCCCTCACCCGCCCCTTCGCCGAGTTTCCCAACGCCCTGGCCGCGTTCGGCGCGTACATCGTCCCCGAGGGCACCGACAGCTTCACCCGGCCCGTCGGGTCCGGGCCGTTCACCTTCGACTCCTGGCAGCCCGGCCGGTCACTGCTGCTCAAACGCTACGACGGCTACTGGGAGGGCGCAGCCCACCTCGACGAGCTGGAATACTTGATCAGCAACGAGGAGTCGGCCCGGGTCAACGCCCTGCTCGCCGGGCAGGTGGAGTACGCCCACGACATCACCCCCACCACCGCCCGCACCCACGCCGGCAGCACCCGGCTGACCGTCACCCGGATGCCGAACAGCACCATGCAGTCCTTCGCCATGAAGGTCGACCGGCCGCCGTTCGACAACCGGGACCTCCGCGAGGCCATGTTCCTGCTCACCGACCGCCAACAGCTCGTCGACACCGTCCTCGCCGGGTCCGGGCAGATCGGCAACGACCTGTTCGGCAAGGGCTACCAGCACTACGCCGACGACATCACCCAACGCACCCACGACCTCGACCGGGCCCGCTTCCTGATCGACAAGGCCGACGCCCGGGGGCTGCGGATACGCCTCGACACCGCCTCGGTGGCCAGCGGCTTCGTCGAGGCCGCCAGCGTCCTCACCGACCAGGCCAGACAGGCCGGCCTGGTCATCGACACCGCGCTGGGCAACAAGGACACCTACTGGAAGGACATCCTCGACACCGGTGTGCTGGCCTCGTACCGCTCCGGCGCCATGCCCATCGAGACGCACATCTCCCAGCGGCTGCTGACCAGCTCCACCACCAACGCGACCCGGTGGACCCGCCCCGACTTCGACGCCCTCTACACCCGCGCCGTCTCCAGCACCGACGAGGCCACCCGCCGACAGGCGTACGGCGACATGCAACGCGTCCTGCACGCCGAGGGCGGCTTCCTGATCTGGGGTTTCGCCGACTTCCTCGTCGCCACCGCACCCCGCGTCGGTGGCGTGTCCGCCCAGGCGCCGGCCAACACCCTCGACTGGGCCCGCTTCGACAAGGTCTGGCTGGGGTGAGTCTGCCCCGCTACGCCGCCGGGCGGCTGCTGCTCGGCCTCGGGCAGGTCGCCGGGATCACCACCGTCGTGTTCGTGCTCACCGAGGCGCTGCCCGGTGACGCCGCCGTGGTGATCGCCGGCGACCAGCCCGACCCGGCCCGGATCGCGGCCATCCGGCAACAGCTGGACCTCGACCGGCCGGCCTGGCAGCGCTACCTCGACTGGCTGACCGACCTGCTCCACGGCGACCTCGGCGTGTCACTGGTCTCGGGACGGCCGATCGTCGACCGGCTCGCCGACAGCGCGGGCGTCACCCTGCTGCTGGCGGCGGTGACCCTGCTCGTGCTCGTACCGCTCGCCGTCGCCCTGGGCATGCTGGCGGCCCGCCGGGAGGGGGGACCGCTGGACCGGACGGTGTCCGCGGTGTCGGTCGCCCTGTACGCGGTGCCGGAGTTCGCCCTGGCGATCCTGCTCATCGCCGTGTTCGGCGTCCACCTCGGCTGGCTGCCACCCACCGCGTTCGGTGCCGACCTGCTCGCCCAGCCGTCGGTGCTCGTGCTGCCCCTGCTCGTGCTGCTCGCCCGACCGGTCTGCACCATCAGCCGACTCACCCGCGCCGGCCTGCTCGACGCCCTACGGTCCGAACACCTCCGCCACGCCCGACGCCTCGGCATCACCGGCGGCCGGCTCTGGCTGCGCCACGCCCTGCCCGACGCCCTGGCACCGGTCGTGCAGCAACTCGCCCGCACCACCGACTGGCTGCTCGGCGGGGTCGTCGTCGTCGAGGCGGTGTTCGTCATCCCCGGACTCGGCACCGCCCTGGTCGACGCCGTGTCCACCCGCGACGTGCCCACCGTGCAGGCGCTGTGCGTCCTCGTCGCCGTCACCACGGTGCTGGTGAACCTGGCCGCCGACCTGGTGGCGTTCCGCCTCGCCCCGCGTACCCCGGTGGGCCGATGAGGCGGCTGCGCACCCTGACCGCGGCGGCGCTGCTCACCGTGCCACTCGGCCTGGCCGTGGGCGGCCCGCCGCTGGCCGGCGGGCCGACCGGCCGCACGTTCCCGTTCACCGACGACGGGCCGCTGGGCACCGACTTCGTCGGCCGCGACGTCGGCCAGCAGGTCCTGCTCGGCGGCCGGTCCGTGATCGCCGTCGCCGTCGCCGCGACGCTGCTGGCGTACCTCGTCGGGGTGCCGCTCGGGCTGCTGGCCGCGTCCACCCGCCGTCGGTGGGTCGACGAACTGCTCATGCGCCCACTGGACCTGGCGCTGGCCGTGCCGTCACTGCTGCTGCTGATCCTGCTGGCCGCCACCGCACCGCCCGGACCGCTCACCCTGGTCGGGATCGTCGCGCTGATCGGGCTGCCGGAGATCACCCGGATCACCCGGGCCACCGCGCTGCCCCTGGCCCACGGGCCGGCCATGGAGGCGATGCGCCTGTACCGCGAAACCTGGTGGCGACGCGGCCCCGGCTACGTCGGCACCGGCCTCCGCCGGGTCCTGCTCGCCGACGCCGGCGTCCGGTTCGTCGGCGCGACGTACCTGGTGGCCACCGCCAGCTTCCTGGGCGTCGGCGTGGCACCCGACGCCGCCGACTGGGCGGTCATGGTGGACCGCAACCGCGCCGGACTGTTCCTGCAACCCTGGGCCGTCGCGATGCCGGCCGCCCTGCTCATCTGCCTGGCCGTCGGCCTCAACCTGGCCACCGACCGGATGCTGGTCGCCCGCCGCACCGACCCCCCGCCCCGGCCCGCACCCCCCAGGACCGCCGCCCGCCCGCCGACACCCGGCACCCTCCTTGAGGTACGGGATCTGACCGTCACCCGCGGCGACACCCGCCTGGTCGACGGCGTCTGCTTCGACCTGCCCGCCGGGGGGATCCTCGCCGTCATCGGCGTCTCCGGCAGCGGCAAGACCACCACCGGCCGGGCCCTGCTCGGCGAGGTCGCCCACACCGGCACCGTCACCCTGGCCGGCGTGCCCGTCACCACCCGCACCCCGCCACCGCCCGGCAGCGTCGGCTACGTCCCCCAGCAACCAGGTGCCGCCCTGCACCCGGTACGGCGCATCGGTGCCGTGCTCGACGAGATCGCCCGGCACCACACGCCCGGCACCGGGCGCAGCGCCCGCCGACGCGCCGTGACCGCCGTCCTCGACCGGGTCGGCCTGCCCGCCGACCGCCGGTTCCTGCGCCGCTTCCCGCACCAGCTCTCCGGCGGTCAGCAGCAACGCCTCGTCATCGCCCACGCCCTGCTCGCCCACGCCGTCCTGCTCATCGCCGACGAACCCACCACCGGGCAGGACGCCCTCACCCGCGCCGACGTCGCCCGGGAACTCACCTCCCTCGCCCGCGACGGCATCGCCGTGCTCCTGCTCAGCCACGACCTGCACCTCGTGCGCGCCGTCGCCGACCGGATCCTCGTGCTGCACCGGGGAGCCGCCGTCGAACACGGCCCCGCCGCCGACGTCCTCACCACCCCCCGACACCGGCACGCCCGGGACCTGCTCGCCGCGCCACCGCACCGGCCGTCGACGGCGACCCGGCAGGACCGGCCGCTGCTGCACGTCGCCGGTCTGAGCGCCGCCCACCGCGACGGCGGCCGACGACGCGACGTGCTCCACGACGTCACCCTGACCGTCCCCGCCGGGCGGTGCCTGGCCGTGGTCGGCCGCTCCGGCAGCGGCAAGACCACCCTCGCCCGCTGCCTCGCCGGCCTGCACCCCACCCGCACCGGCCTGGTGACCCTCGACGGGCAACCCCTCGCCGGGCACCTCGACCGCCGCCGCCCCGACGAACTCGCCGCCGTCCAGTACGTGTTCCAGGACGCCCGCGCCAGCTTCGACCCCCACCGGAGCGTCCTCGACCAGACCGCCGCCCCCGCGCGCCGCCTCCGCGCCGCCCCACCGGAACAGGCCCGCCGCACCGCCCTGGACCTGCTCGCCCGGGTGGGCCTCACCGAACCCACGGTCACCCGACGCCCCGACCGGCTCTCCGGCGGCGAACTGCACCGCGCCGCGCTCGCCCGGGCCCTGGCCAGCCGGCCCCGGGTGCTCATCTGCGACGAGACGACCGCCGGCCTCGACCGGCTCACCCAGCACGGCATCCTCACCCTCCTCGACGAACTGCGGCACCGCCTGCGGCTGACCGTCGTGGTGATCAGCCACGACCGGGACGTGGTGGCGCACCTCGCCGATCACCTCGTCGTTCTCGACGACGGATACGTCGTCGACGACGGCCCCGCCGACGACCTGCTCCACCACGCGCGGCACCCGCTGACCCGCGCCCTGCTGCACACCCACCCGGCGGACGACACCACACCCACCCATCCGTGACCGGAGGAACCATGCCGCACCACCGACACCGCGTCGGCCCGTACGAGGTCCAGATCGCCGGGCCCCGGCACGTCGACGGGGCGCGCAGCGTCATGCTGGACACCTTCTACCGCGACTTCGGCTTCGGCTACCGGCCCGAATGGCACGCCGACGTCATCGACCTCGACGGCACCTACCTCACACCCGACCGGCACGCCCTGTTCGTCGCGACCACGGGCGACGAGGTCGTGGGCACGACCGCGGTACGCGCCGCCGCGCCCACGAGCCCACCCCATCCGCGTTTCCTCGCCGAGCGCTACCCCGACGACACCACCGCGCAGCTGTTCCGGGTCTACGTGCGGCCCGGACACCGACGGTGCGGTCTCGCCCGGGCACTGGTCGGCCTCGCCGTCGACTTCGTCACCCGGCAACCCCGCTACCGTGCGCTCTACCTGCACACCGACGCCCGGGTCGCCGGTGCCGAACCGTTCTGGCGGAGCCTGGCGACGCCGGTCCACGACGCGCGTGACGGCCCCGACGCCACCTGCCAGACCGTGCACTTCGAGATCCCGCTGTCCGGCCGCCACCGGTAGCCGCCGTCGTACCCGGGCGTGCCGCCCTGTCCGTCGCGGGCGGCTTGACCTGGAGCGCGCTCCAGGTGGCAGGGTCGACGCCGTGGCAGGGGACAGGGCGATGGCCCGACTGGTGCTGGGGACGATGAACTACGGCACGACGGTGGACCAGGAACGCGCGTTCGCGCTGCTGGACAGGTTCGTGGAGGTGGGCGGGGAGTGGCTCGACACCGCCAACTGTTACGCGTTCTGGTCCGACCCGGCCGGTGTCGGCGGGGCGAGCGAGCGGGTGATCGGGGCCTGGCTGCGGGCGCGTCCGGGCGGGCGGGCCCGGGTGCGGATCGCGACGAAGGTCCGCTACGACCCGCTGGTGGCGCACCGCTGGCCCGAGTCCGCCGAGGGACTGTCGGCCGGGGCGGTCGCGGCGGGCGTCGCCGGCAGCCTGTCCCGGCTCGGTGTCGACGCGGTCGACCTGCTGTGGGCGCACGGCGAGGACCGCAGCGTGCCGCTCGCCGAGACCGTGGCCGCCTTCGGTGCGCTCGTCAGCGGGGGGACCGTGCGCCGTGTCGGGGCGGCCAACCACGCCTCGTGGCGCGTCGAGCAGGCCCGCGCCCTGGCCCGGGACCAGGGGGCGGCGCAGTGGTCGGCGGTGCAACTGCGCCACTCGTTGGCGCAACCGCGACCCGGTGCCGTGTTGCCCGATCAGGGCCACAAGCTGCTCGCCGCCGACGACCTCGACTACGCGCACACCGAGGGCCTGGACGTGTGGGCCTACACCCCGTTGATCAACGGCGGCTACGTGCGCCCCGACAAGCCCCTCCCCGAGGCGTACGACCATCCGGGGACGAGCCGGGTCCTCGGCGTGCTCGACGAGATCACCGTCGAGACGGGGGCGACACGCAACCAGGTGGTGCTCGCCTGGCTGCTGCGGCAGGGCATCCGGCCCATCGTCGGCGTGAGCAGCCTCGCGCAGCTCGACGAGGCCGTCGACGCGGTGCACGTGCCGTTGGAGGACGGGCAGCTGGCCCGGCTGGCCGCCGCCCGCTGAACGGAACGGGAGGGTTCCGGGGGATCGCCTTCCGCCGAGCCGGTGCCGCCGTCGGGCGACGGCGGCACCGGCCGGTCCGGTGGAGCCTCAGGTGGCGAGGGTGGCCAGCGGCTTCAGGCCGTAGGTGCGGGCGTAGCCGTTCTCGATGCCCACGAGCAGGTCGACGACCTCGAAGTAGCGGTCCCAGAAGGGGGTCTCGCGCAAGGCGTCGATCAGCAGGCGGTAGGCGTCGTGGTCGTCCGCCTCCCAGACCCAGATGTCGGTGACCCGCGCCGAGTAGAACTCCGTGTCGTAGAAGCGGGAGCGGACACCGTGGGTGCGGGCCTGGATGACGGGGAGAACGTGGGTGGTGAAGGCCTGGACGCGTTCGGCCACGGTCATCGCCAGCCACTCGGGGGTGGTTTTGACAAGCATGAAAGCGGTGACCGGCGGCTCGGTTCGGTCAGCGGGCATCGACGGTCCCCTGGGTGGTGAGGACGGCGGGCCGCAGCGTTCGGGCGCACCACTGCGCGAACGTGGTGGCCGGCCCCGCCTGCGGTGAGCGGTCGACGCCCGAGTCCAGGCCCTCGTCCTTGGCGCGTTTCATGTCGACCATGGCCTCGACGAACGCCGCGTTGAGGCCGTAGCCGAGCATGGTGGAGCGCAGTTCGTCGAGCGACTGACGCCGGTAGCGGACCGGACGACCCAGTTCCTCGGTCATGATGCGGGCCAGGTCGTCGGGCGAGAGGTCCTGCGGGCCGAGCACCGGGACGTCGCCCACACCGGTCCAGGAGCGGTCCAGCAGCAGCCCGGCCGCGGCGGCGGCGATGTCGGCGACGGCCACCATGGGGGCCGGACGGTCCGCGACGGCGGTGTCGGTGAAGACGCCGTCGTCGCGGATCGCGTCCACCTCCTCCAGCAGGTTCTCGAAGAAGGACGGGCAGGCCAGGGCGCGGTAGGCGACGCCGGAGCCGGCGATCAGGTCGTCCATGGCCAGGGAGGCGGTGACCAGCCCGGCCCGGGCGGCCTGCGGGGTGCCACGGCCGAGCGCCGAGACGCCGACGACATGGCCGACGCCGTGCGCGGCGAAAGCACGCGCGGCCGGGCGGGTGAAGCCGCTGTAGGCATCGTCGGGCGTGCCGGAGGCGTCCGGTGGCACCAGCCAGAACACGGCGTCCGCCCCGGCGACGGCACGCTCGACGGTCGCGGCGTCGCCGTGCGAGCCGACGACCACCTCGACCCGGCCACGGACGTCCTCGGGCAGCCGGGCCGGGTCCCGGACGACGACACGCAACTCCTCACGGCCTGCGGGTGCGGCCTCGATCAGCAGCGACAGCAGGTGCCGCCCGATGTTCCCGGTGGGTCCGGTAATGACGATCATGAAACCTCGATTGTCGGATCGGCAGGACTCACCCATCGTGCGGACGGGCACCGCATTGCCACAATGGGAACTTCAGCATCCAATCATTGCCTGAAGTGGAATAAATGCGGTGAGCAGCCCAGCCCCGAACCTTGATGCCAACCTCGCCGTCGCTCTCGACGCCCTACTGACCGAGCAGAGCGTCACCCGCGCCGCCGCGCGGCTGCAGACCTCCCCTGCGGCGATGAGCCGTACCCTGGCCCGGTTGCGCCGGGTGCTCCGCGATCCACTACTGGTGCGGGCCGGACAGCGGATGGTGCCCACTGCGCGCGCCGAGGCGCTGCGGGACGAGGCCGCCGCGGTGGTACGCCGGCTGGAGGCGTTGCTCGCCCCGAGCGGCGGAATCGATCCCGCGGCACTGCGGCGGACCTTCACCATCCAGGCCGCGGACCTGGTCGGTGACGCGGTCGCGCCCGGTCTGCTCCGGCTGGCCCGACGGCGGGCGCCGGGCGTCTCGCTGCGGGTGCTGGCCGAGGAGTGGGAGGCGGGCCCCGCGCTGCGTGACGGACGGATCGACCTGGAAGTCGGCGCCATCGACCACGTCGACCCGGAGACCCACGTCGAAGAACTCGTCACCCTGCGGATGGCGGCCGGGGTCAGGGCCGGGCACCCACTCGCCGAGGGAACTCTGACGGCCGCCAGACTCGCTGCGGCCGAGCACGTGGCGGTCAGCCGCCGCGGACGCTTCACCGGCCCGCTGGACACGGCCCTGGCCGCGCAGGGGCTCAGCCGGCGGGTCAGCGCCGTCCTGCCCGGACACCTGGCCGCGATGATGCTGGCCGCAACCGAGGACGTGGTCTGCCTGGTGCCGACCGCGCTGCCGGGTGAGCCATCGTCACGGCTCAGCGACGCGGCGCATGCGCTGGGACTGCGCCTGCTGGACATTCCACTGCCGCTGCCACCGCTGACGATCGGCATGGCCTGGCACCCACGGCACAGCGTCGACGGTGCCCACCAGTGGCTGCGTGACGCCGTGCGCCGGGTGCTCCGTCCCGCCCGAGAGGAATAGGACCTGCCATCAGGCCGTGTACGTGCCCGTCGGGGCGAGCCGTACCGCTGGCTGCGGGTGCGGATGCGGCCGATCAGCGGTGACGGCGGGCCATCCACTGCCAGAGGTGGGTGTCGTCGAGGCTCGGGTCGTTGCGGGCCACGTAGATCCAGGAGAAGTGACCGGGGAACCGGTAGCCGTTCCAGACGACCTGGTCGTAGAGGGTGACCAGGGATCCCGGGATGAGGTCGTGGGCGTGGATCGTGTTGGTCTCCGGTGGCACGGTGTCGTCGTCGAGCGAGGTGACCAGCCAGGTCGGGGTGTGGATCGCCGCCAGCTCCGCGTCGGTGATCAGCGGGGGGCCCTCCCCGCCGAGTGGCTCGACGACGCCGCAGATCGGCACCGACGCGGCGAACAGGTCGGGATAGGCGACTGTCATCTTCAGGGACATGTATCCGCCGTTGCTACAGCCGACCACGTAGATCCGGTCGGGGTCGACGCGCTCGCGGCGGACGAGGTCCTCGACGATGTCGGCGATCAGCGGGGCGAACCGGGGACCGTCCTGCATCCAGTAGGAGGTGCTCTGCGGGGCGACGACGTACGCGTCGGAGAAGATCCGTTGCGCCTGCGGGGTGGCGAAGCCCAACGCGCCGCGGTTGGCGCGCAGCGTGGTTTCGTTGTCGTAGTAGCCGTCGGGCAGTGAGGCGCCCTCGCCGGCACCGTGCAGCCAGAGGATCAGCGGTCGCCGGCCACGGCGCGGTGAACGCTTCGGGGAGTACAGCCGGTACTTCATGCCCGAGCCCGAGACGTGGTGGCTGAACGCGTCCACCTCGGGGTTCGACAGCCGGCCCTGGACGAAGCTGGTGACGGTGACGGGTGGGCCGTGACGCCGGGCGAGCGGGGTGTTCTGCGTGATGGTGTAGACGAGGTCCAGCCGGACGTTGCGACCCCTGCTCAGGATGTAGCCGAGGGTGCCGCCGCCGAGTTGGCCTTCGCCGTGGCTCAGGTCGAGCACGATGTTTCCCTGCCGGTCGAGCCGGGCTGCGGTCACCGTGCGGTCCAGGTCGTACTCGCTGAAGATCAGGTCGCCGGGAGCGATCGGGATCGGGCTGGTGGCCCTGGCGTGCACGGTGAACGTGCCGGTGTCGAGCCCGGCGGGGTCGATCGGCCCGAGCCGGCCGGTGTCGAGGGTGACCGAGGTGACCTGTTCGCCACCGTCGAGCGTCGTGGCGTTGAGGGTGAAGCTGACGCCTGTGGAGTGGTGGCCGTCGGCGTGGGCGGCGCCGGGCAGCGCGAGGCCGATGGCGGCGCCGGCGCCGCCGGCCAGCACGGTGCGGCGGGTGACCGACGTGGACATGTGACCCCCGACAATTATGTAGACGTCTGTCGATAGATGGTCAACCTAGCGCCGGGGAGATCCGCTGGCAACCGGTCACCGACGGCGCGACGACGCCCGGTGGCGATCAGTTGCCCTCGTCGACGTGGCTCTCGCTGCGGCGCACCGGCCGGCCGGAGTCGTCTCGATCTCCTCGGCGGGACGGGTGCGTCAGTGCGCGTTCTGTTCCTGGAAGTCGACGATGGCTTCGCCGTGGTCGCGGGCCCAGTCGGTCAGGACCCTGATCGGCTCGACCAGGGTCTGCCCGAGTGGGGTGAGGCTGTACTCGACGCGTGGGGGCGCTTCGGCGTAGGCGCGGCGTTCGACCAGGCCGTATCCCTGTAGACGGCGCAGGGTCTGGGTGAGGACCTTGTGGGAGATGCCGCCGATGAGGTGGGCGAGTTCACCGGGGCGTCGGGGTTGCCGGCTGAGCGCGAACAGCACGATCACCGCCCACTTCTCGGTGATGATCTCCACCGCCAGGCGGGTGGGGCAGTCGGCGAGAAAGACCTGACCGGGGGAGTTGTGCACAAGGTCGAAAGGTACCAGCAGGTTCCTATCGGCTCCGTAGCGTTTCCGGTGAAGCCCATCAGGAGCACAGGGAGCCTTTCATGCCACGAGTGGTCGTGTTCGACGAGACCGGCGGTCCGGACGTGCTGCGCATCGTCGACGAGCCGGTCGTCGCGCCCGCAGCCGACGAGGTGCGCGTACGGATCGAAGCCTTCGCCGTCAACCCGCTCGACCAGATGGTCCGGGCCGGGCAGTCCCCGCGGCCCGTGCGGCTGCCGCACGCGCGGCTGGGCGTCGAGGGAACCGGTGTGGTCGACGCGGTCGGGTCCGCAGTGACCGGACTGGCCGTCGGCGACCCCGTCATCCTGGGGGCGATCCCCGACTTCGAGACCACAGGCGCGTACGCCGAGTACACCACGCTGCCGGCCGACCGGGTGGTGCTACGGCCCGCCGGGCTGGAGCCCGTCGACGCGGCGGCGCTCTGGGTGTCGTACTTCACCGCCTACGGTGCGCTGGTGGAGAGGGCCGGGATGCGACCCGGGGACCAGATCCTGATCACCGCGGCGTCGGGCGGTGTCGGGCGGGCCGCGATCCAGATCGCCAACCAGATCGGCGCGGTCCCGATCGCAGTCACCCGACACAGCGCCAAGGTGGACAGCCTGGTGGCCGCCGGGGCCGCCGCGGTGATCGCCACCGACCGGGACGACGTCGCGCAGGCCACCCGGCAGCACACCGCGGGAGTGGGCGTCGACATCATCCTGGACGCCGTCATGGGCCCGGGCCTGGCCGAACTGTCGCTGGCCGCGAAGCTCGGCGGGACCCTGGCCACGGTGGGTTGGCTGGACCCACGGCCGGCGTCGTTCCCGGCGAATCCGTCCCTGACCATCCACCGCTACATGAGCATCGCGGACATGGTCGACCCGGTGACCGCCCGGCGCGTCGCCGCGTTCCTGACCGCCGGTATCCGCACCGGCGTGCTGCGACCGGCGGTGGACCGGGTGTTCACGTTGGCCGACATCGTCGAGGCCCACCGGTACCTGGAGCAGGGAACGGCGGCGGGCAAGATCGTGGTGACGCCGTAACTGCGGGCCGGGCCCATCGTCTGACACCGCCGGTCTTCGAGCACGACCGACGTGATGGACGGTCGCGCAGCTGACCTGGTGACACTTGCTGACTGTCTACGCCAACTACACGGCGTCTCCCGGCCGTCAGGGCTGCTGCCCCCCGCCTGTCGCCGTTTGCCAAGCTCGGTGAGCAGTTGGACAGGGCTGCCGCTCTGGGTGTGAGGGACCGGACGTTTCTGCGGGAGCAGCGCGAACATCTCGCGGCACAGTGGGAGCAGACGACGTTTGCGCTCGGGGAGACGGTGCTGCACGGCGACGCGCACATGGAGAACCTTCTCATGACTTCCGGTGGTCGGTGGGCATTCGTGGACCCGGAGGCCGTGCGTGTCGGACCACCGGAGTGGGATCCGACCCTCAGCGCTCTCTACTACGAGTGCGGATGGTTCACCGAGCACGGGTACGCGACGTCTGCGGAGACCTACGGGTATGACGTCCGCCTGGGCTCTGCGTGGCCGGCACTTCGGCAGATCCGCATGTTGCGGATGACGTTGTGGTTGGCGCAGTCGGCGGACACTGATGCGCAGCGACAGCGACAGTTGACGCATCGGCTGATCACATTGCGCGACGGGTCGGCTCCGGCTGGCTGGACAGGCTTCTAGATCTGCTACTCGGCACGTCGGCCGAGTGGGCGCGCATCGCTGCCAGCTCGTCTTGGAGAGCGGGCTCTACAGCGACGGATTCGAAAGCCCTGTGGAGGACGCGAAGGTCGTCCTGTAGCCGGCTGGAGTGCACGCCGTCCGCGTCGGCTGAACCGGCTCGTGCCGACTGGAGCGCACTGGCAACGTCGCCTTGGCGTGCCTGGAGGCAGGCGATTCGAATCATGGTCAGTGCCCGGGGTCTGGCAACCGCCGTGGGGTGGAGGCCGTACGCGGCTCGTAGCCGAGCGATCGTGGCGCTGATGAGAGCCCGGTCCCCGACAGCCGGTGCGGCGGGCCGCTTCTAGGTGGCTGCCGCGCGCGGTGGTTGCTGGGCCGCCCTGGTGACCAGCGCGTCCAGCAGTGCGGGTGTCACCGGTTCGCCGGTCACCAGTACCCGGAAGTGGATCGGCCCGACCACCTGGTCGACGAGGAGGTCGACGTCGGTGTCGGCGGGTAGTTCGCCGCGTGCCGCTGCCCGGTCGAACGGCATGCGGTCGCGGGCGCGCAGCTGTGGCAGGACCTCTGCGCGTAGCCGGGCGGCCAGGTCGGGATCGTGTTGGGCCTGGCCGGCCAGGGCCCGGAACACCGCCCCCGAGTCGGACACCTCCAGGAAGCGGACCAGTTCGTCGAGGTGGGCGCGCAGGTCGGTGCGGAAGGCACCGGTGTCGGGCAGCGTCAGCTCCTGGACGCTGTCGGCGGTGAACGCGTCGACCAGGATGTCGGTCTTGGAACGCCACCACCGGTAGATCGTCTGCTTGGCGACGCCGGCCCGGGCGGCGATGCCCTCGATGGTGACCCTGGCGTAGCCGATCTCGGCGACGAGGTCGTCCGCCGCCCGGAGCACGGCCTCGCGGGCCGCCTCGCTGCGGCCGTGCCGGTTGCCGCGATGCATCGGGCGCTCCTTCCCCGTGAGATGTCTTTCCCGTGAGATCCACGTCTTCGGAGACGCTACAAGACCCGCCACTTCCATAGACGCAACGTTGCGTCTAGTCTACCGCTCATGACGACGACACTGCACGACCCTGCGGTCCGCGACCTGATCGCCCGGCTGTTCACCGAGGCCGAGCGCGACGATGAGCGCTCGCCGGGTCGGCCCGCCCCCACGGCCACCCCCCAGGAACGTTCCGATCTGCTCGAAGACATCTACATGCCGATCTCGGCCCGCGGCGGCGACCTGCTCTACGCCCTGGTCCGCGCGGCCCGACCGCAGACGGTGGTCGAGTTCGGCACCTCGTACGGGATCTCGACGCTCTACCTCGCCGCGGCCGTGCGCGACAACGGGACCGGGCACGTCACGACGACCGAGCTCAGTGCGACCAAGGTGAGGGCGGCCCGCGCCACCATCGAGGAGGCCGGGTTCAGTGACCTGGTGACCGTGCTCGAGGGCGACGCGCTGACCACTCTCGGCGCGGTCGGCGGCCCGATCGGTCTGGCGCTGCTCGACGGCTGGAAGGAGATGTGCCTGCCCGTCCTGCGCCTGATCGAGGACCGGCTCGCCCCGGGCGCCCTGGTCGTCGGCGACGACTCCACGTTCGAGTCGATGAGCGATTACCTGGCCTACGTCCGCGACCCGGCCAACGGCTACGTCAGCATCGACTTCCCGGTCGAGGACGGCATGGAACTCAGTTGCTGGACGGGCCGCTGATCAACGAGCGGCAGCCTGTCGGCGGGCGGGGCGCGGCTGCGGGGGTGCGGCGTCGACGCCTGCCGGCGGATCGGTCAGTCCGGTGGCGCTGTGCCCGGTGAGATCGCGTCCCGGACGCACGCCGCCAGGAGGGTGCGCCGCCGCTCGTGGGTTTCGTCGGGTTCGTCGGTGGTCGCGGCGTAGGCGATGCTGGCCGCCGACCAGGAGAATGCCATGCTCAGGACCAGGGTGAACAGGTCGAAGGGGTCGCCCGCGCGCACCCGGCCGGCGGCCTGGGCCCGGGCGATCGCCGTCAGCTTCGGCTGGTGGTCGGCGGCCCGGCCCAGGCTGCCGGTGGGCTGCCGTTCCAGGCGTAGCCAGGTGAGCAGCCGGACCAGCTGAGGGTCGCGCAGGTTCGCGTCGTACATCGCCACCGCCGATGCGGGCAGGTCGTCGGCGTCGAACGCCACCACGCTCAACAGTTGGTCCGCGCGGTCGGCGATGACGGCGTCGAACAGGCCGTCCTTGTTGCCGAAGTAGCCGTACACCTGGGCCTTGTTGGTGCGTGCCGTGGCGGTGATGCGGTCTATCCGGGCACCGGCGATGCCCCGTTCGGCGAACTCGTCGGCGGCGGCGTCCAGGATGCGGCGACTGGTAGCTGCGCCTTTGGCAGTTACGGGGCCCGGGGACATGGGGCCAGTCTAGCAAACCGACGAGTCGGTTGCTTTCCCTGCGGCGGCTGGCTACGTTAGAAACAGACCGAACAGTTTGTTTAAAAGGGGGATGTCCATGAGGACGACCATCGGCTGGCAGAGCGTGGACGGCACTGTCGCCCTGCAACGGGCGACGTTCGAGCGGCGGGACCTGCGCAGCGACGACATCGCGGTCCGCGTCGACTACTGCGGCGTCTGCCACAGCGACCTGCACCTGCTCAGCGGCATGATGCCGCACTACAAGAACGCCGCCGGTGTGGTGCCCGGCCACGAGTTCACCGGCACGGTCACCGCCGTCGGAGCTGAGGTGACCCGCTTCGCTCCCGGCGACCAGGTCGCCGTCGGCACCCTCGTCGACTCCTGCGGGGCCTGCTCCATGTGCCAGGTCGGCCAGGAGAACTTCTGCCTCGAACGACCCACCAGCACCTACGGCAGCCCCGACCGGCTCGACGGCACCATCACCAAGGGCGCGTACAGCCGCGAGTACGTGCTGCGGGAGAAGTTCGCCTACCCGCTGCCCGCCGGCCTCGACCCGGCCGGCGCCGCTCCGCTGATGTGCGCCGGCATCACCATGTGGGAGCCGCTGCACGAGGTGGGAATCGGTGCCGGCAGCCGGGTGGCGGTCGCCGGCCTCGGAGGCCTCGGCCACCTGGGTGTCAAGCTCGCCGCCGCGCTCGGCGCCGAGGTCACCGTACTGAGCCGTACCCTCGACAAGGCCGACGACGCCCGTAAACTCGGTGCCACCGAGCTGCTCGTCACGACCGACGACGCCCAGCTCGCGCGGGCCGTCAGCCGCTTCGACCTCATCCTGGACACCATCTCCGGCCCGCACGACCTGTCGCCGTTGCTGCGGCTGCTGACCCTCGAAGGCACCCTCAGCGTGCTCGGCTTCCCCATGACGACTTCGGTGAACCTCATGGAACTGAGCTTCGGCCGCAAGAAGCTCAGCTCGTCGGGCACCGGTGGCACCAGGCACACGGCCGACCTGTTGGCCTTCGCCGCCGAGCGCGGCATCACCGCCGACATCGAACTGCTGCCCTCCGCCCAGATCCACCAGGCCTTCGACCGGCTCGCACGCGGTGACGTCCGCTACCGCTTCGTGCTGGACCTCGCCGACCTCGACTGAGACACCACCGCCACCGGTGTCCGTGCCCGCGTCGACACCGCGGCACGCCCCGCCGTCGCAGTGGTGTGCGGCGTGGGCGTCGGTTCTCGTACGGCCAGGCGGGCAACTCGACCCGGGGACAGGTCTCATTCCTCGTTCCGGTGCCCGGGGTCAGGAGCGCGCCTGGCCAGCGCGGTGATGAACGTGACGATCTCGTCGGGGTTCTCCTCGGCCATGAAGTGTCCGCTGTCGGTGGCCTGGTAGGTGAGGTCCGGGGCCCACGCGCGCCAGAGCGCGGAGGCGTCGAAGCCGAGTTGGGAGCCCCAGTCCTGGGAGATGACACCGACGGGCATCGTGAGGTGTGCGCCGCGTTCACGGTCGGCGATGTCCATGTCGAGGTCGATGCTGGCCGTCGCGCGGTAGTCGGCCACGATCGAGTCGATCGCGGCGACGGAGCTGTCGACGTAGTGGTCGCGCTCGTCGGAAGTGAAGGTGGTGCCGGCGGGGTCCCAGGCGTCGAGGAAGGAGCCGAAGAACTCGGGACCGACGGCGGCGATCATCTTCTCGGGCAGGCCGACCGGCTGGGCCATGAGGTAGAGGTGCCAGGCGACCTTGGCGTTGACGCCCTGTAGGACGGCCCACGTGTCCAGGGTCGGCAGGACGTCGAGGATGCCGAGGTAGCGCACCGCCTCGGGGTGGTCGAGCCCGGTGCGGACGGCGACGAGGGCGCCGCGGTCGTGGCCGACGAGCCCGAACTGGTCGAAGCCGAGCTGACGGGCGATGGCGATCACGTCGTTGCCCATCGTGCGTTTGGAGTAGGTGCCCGGGTCGGCGGCGACGGGCTTGCCGCTGGCTCCGTAACCGCGCAGGTCGGGGACGATGACGGTGTGGTCGGTCGCGAGCTTCGCGGCGACGTGACGCCACATGTAGTGGGTCTGCGGGAAGCCGTGGAGCAGCACGACGGCCGGCCCCTGGCCGCCGACGGCGACGTTGAGGTCGACGCAGGCGTCGCCGGGGAGCGTGCGGTAGGTGAAGTTGTCGATCACGAATGGTGTGGTCACGAGTCCTCCTGGATCGGGTCGGTGGTGCGGGTGTCGGGGTGGCCGGAGAAGAGGCCGGCGGGCAGCGCGGTGCCGCTGGTGGCGGAGGCGACGAGCGCGGGGATGATCACGGTGTCCACGAGTGCGGACAGGTAGGCGTCGTCGACCGCGAGGCCGTTCGCATGCCGGAGCAGCAGCACCGATCCGACGACCTCGTCGAAGGCGAACGGGCTCGCACCGGCGGGCAGTTCGCCGCGGGTGACCGCGGCGTCGATGACCGCCTGCGGCAGCCTGGCCCCCGTGGGGCCGGCGGAACTCTCGATGGCGTCGCACAGTTCGGGGTCTTTGAGCCCGGCCTGGAGCAGCATCAGCGCCGTGCCGATGTCGGCGGCGGCCATCGTGCCTTCCAGCCGTCGGGCCAGGGCCAGGAGGTCCTCGCGCAGGGTTGTCCCCCGCGGTAGCGGGGACGTCGAGTGCCGGGCGGGCCCTGCCTTCACCGCGGCGATGACCATGTCCCGCTTGGCTCCCCATCGCCGGTACAGGCTGGCCTTCGACGTCTGGCAGCGTCGGGCCACCGCCTCGAAGGTCACGTCCTCGTACCCGTCCTCGGCGAGGATTTCGAGGACGGCCGCGGTGATCCGACGCTCGAGGTCGGCATCGCGCGGTCGGCCGCGCGCCGCCGAAGACTCTCCATTCCGATACGCCACGTGCCGTATCGTATCTCAGGGTGTCGGGACCGTCGACCGGCGACCCCGGCCGGTGCCTCCAGCCCGGTCACGGCGGCCTAGTTGCCGACGCCGAGGCTCGCCATGAACGCCGCCGGGTACCGGTCACCGCGCGCGGCGCCCTTCGGCACGGCCGCCTCGATCTCTTCGAGATCACCGGCCGACAGTTCCACGTCCAGCGCCGGCAACGCCTCGGCCAGCCGCTGCCGGGTACGCGCACCGACGAGCGGAACGATGGACGGGTCCTGCGCCGCCACCCACGCGACCGCCAACTGCGCCACCGTGCACCCCTTCGCGTCGGCGACCCGGCGCAACGCCTCCACCAGGGCGAGGTTGTGTGACACGTTCCCGGCGGAGAAGCGGGGAGCGTGGTTACGCGGATCGTCCGCCCGCCCCGGCACCCAGTTGCCGGAGAGCAGGCCACGGCCCAGCACCCCGTACGCGGTCAGCCCGATGCCCAGCTCCCGCAGCGTGGGCAGCACGTCGGCCTCGACCGCCCGGGACAGCAGCGAGTACTCGATCTGAAGATCGGCAACCGGGTGTACGGCGTGCGCCCGGCGGACGGTCTCCGCGTCGACCTCGGACAGCCCCACGTACCGCACGTAACCGGCGTCGATCATCTCCTTGATCGCGCCGATCGTGTCCTCGACCGGCACCGACCGGTCGAGCCGGGCCGGCCGGTAGATGTCCACGTGGTCGACGCCGAGCCGGGTCAGCGAGTAGCTCAGGAAGTTGCGCACCGAGTCCGGGCGGGAGTCCTGACCGGCGAACCGCATGCCCGGCCCCACCTGCTGCCCGAACTTCACACTCAGCAGGTAGCTGTCCCGGTCGCGTCCCCGCAACGCCTCCGACAGCAGCAGCTCGTTGTGCCCCATGCCGTAGAAGTCGCCGGTGTCGACCAGCGTGACCCCCGCGTCCAGCGCGGCCCGCACGGTGGCGACGCTCTCCCCACGATCGGCCGGCCCGTACGCGCCCGACATGCTCATCGCCCCCAGCCCCACCGCGGAAACCGTGGGACCCGTGTTACCCAGCGTGCGTGCCCGCATCGAACTCTCCCTCGTCGGTCGACCCCGGCCCCACCCTGCGCCGCTTTCCGGCCCGCCGGGAGCGGAGCGCTTGTCGTGGGAGCGCCGCTCCCTGGCTCGGTGCCCGGTCCCCGGGCAGCATGGAGGCATGCAGCGTGAGCAACTCGCCGACTTCCTGCGGCGTCGGCGCGAGGCCGTCCGCCCCGCCGAGGTCGGCATCGCCGAGGGCCCCCGTCGCCGCACCGCCGGCCTGCGCCGCGAGGAGGTCGCCATGCTCGCCGGCATGTCCGTCGACTACGTCGTCCGCCTTGAGCAGGGCCGTAGCAGCCAGCCCTCGACGCAACTGCTCGGCGCCCTGGCCCGGGCCCTGCGTCTGACCGACGACGAACGGAACCACCTGTTCCACCTGGCCGGCCACCAGCCGCCGCCCGCCGAGGGCACCGCCCGCCTGGCCCGGGCCGGCCTGGTCCGCCTACTCGACCTGGTGGGCGACACCCCCGCCATGGTCCTGTCCGACCTCGGCGAGGTCCTGGCGCAGAACCGCATGTCGATCCTGCTCAGCGGCGACCACACCGGGCTGACCGGCGACCGCCGCTACGTCGCCTACCGCTACTTCACCGACCCGGCCGTCCGTGACCTCCACGGCCCCGGGGAATGGCAGCGGCACGCCCGCCAGCAGGTCGCCGACCTGCGCGCGGTGGCCGGCCGGCGGGCCGGCGACCCGATCGTGACCGGCCTGATCGACCGGTTGCGGGCGGCGAGCGACGACTTCCGGCGGCTGTGGGCCGAGCACGAGGTGGCGGTACGCCGCGCCGACCGCAAGACCTTCGTGCACCCGCGCGTGGGCCGCATCACGATGGACTGCGAAACCCTGGTCACCCCCGACCTCGGCCAGCAGTTGCTGGTGCTGACCCCGGCCGACGCCGAGGCCAGGGAGCGGCTTGAGCTGCTCCGCGTGCTGGGCGTCGAGGAGTTTCCGACCGGCGTGCCCCACTGACGGCGTCCGCGGTTACCCACACCACTGCCACCGGTGACCGAGCCCGACGACGACCGGCTCCCGCTGGCCACGCCCGTAGCGCCGGCACGAACGAGCCGCTCGCCGCCGTCGACGCCACCCGACTCCTGCCACCGCGCCACCGTGATCCCTCCGACCGCACGCTGGTGTCGCAGGCGACCCGCGAAGGATGACTCTGGCCTCCCGGTCAGGCGTCGATTGCGCTGTGCGATGTGGGTGTGAGGGGAAGGGATGTCAGGTGGCGGTGGGGAAGCGGAGGTCCGAGGGGGACGTCTCGGCCCGGGCCGGCCACCGACTGGTGACGACCTTGCCCCGGGTGTTGAACGCCACCCCCTCCGGGCCGTGGATGTGGGTGTCGCCGAAGAGCGACGCCTTCCATCCGCCGAAGGAGTGGTAGGCCATGGGGACCGGCAGCGGGACGTTCACACCGATCATGCCCACCGTGACGCCCCTGACGAACCGGCGGGCCGATGCCCCGTTTGCGGTGAACAGCGCGGTGCCGTTGCCGTACGGGTTGGAGTTGATGATCTCGATGGCCTCGTCCAGGGTGTCCGCCCGCAGCACGACCAGCACCGGGCCGAAGACCTCCTGTTGATATGCGGACATCCCGGGGGTGACCCGGTCCAGCAGGCACGGTCCGACGAAGTATCCGCCTTCGTGGCCGTCGACCCGCAGCCCCCGGCCGTCGACGACCAGGGTCGCCCCGGCCCGTTCCGCCTCGTCGACGGCGGTGATGACCCGCTCACGCGCCTCGCGGGTGACCAGCGGACCCATCTGGGAGGCGTCCTGGTCGCCGGGACCCACCACGATCGCGGCGACCTCCTTGTCGAGCAGCTCGATCAGCTCGTCACCGGCCGATCCGACCGCTACCACGGCGGAGATCGCCATGCACCGTTGCCCGGCCGAGCCGTACGCCGCCGAGGTGATCTGGCGTGCGGCGTCGGACAGGTCGGCGTCGGGCAGCACCACGGCGTGGTTCTTCGCCCCGCCCAGCGCCTGGACCCGCTTGCCGGAGGAGGCGGCGCGTTCGTGCACGTACCGTGCGATCGGGGTGGAGCCGACGAAGGACACGGCGGCGATGTCCGGGTGGTCGAGCAGCGCGTCCACGGCGGCCTTGCCGCCGTGCACCACGTTGAACACCCCGTCCGGCAGGCCGGCGTCGGCGTACAGCTGGGCGACGAGGTTCGACGCGGACGGGTCCCGCTCACTCGGCTTGAGCACGAACGTGTTGCCGCAGGCGATGGAGATCGGGTGCATCCACATCGGCACCATGACGGGGAAGTTGAACGGTGTGATTCCCGCGCACACCCCGAGCGGCGCCCGCAGGGAGTACGAGTCCACGCCGGTGGAGACCTGGTCGGAGTAGGCACCCTTGAGCAGTTCCGGGATGCCGCAGGCGTACTCGACCACCTCGCGACCCCGGATCACCTCGCCGCGCGCGTCCTCGACCGTCTTACCGTGCTCCGCGGTGATCAGCCGGGCCAGGTCGCTCTCGTGCCGTTCCACCAGGTCCCGCATCCGGAACAGCACCTTGGTCCGCCGGGACAGCGACATCTCGCCCCACGACCGGTGGGCCGTCACCGCCGCCGCGACGGCGCGGTCGACCTCGGAGCGGTCGCCGACGGCGACCTGTGCCTGGGGCTCGCCGGTCGCGGGTTGGTACACCGTCGTGTACTCGCTACCGGCGACGGACGCCCCGCCGATCCAGTGCTCGATGCTGCGCACCGCACTCTCCTTCGTTGCCTGGCGCTCTCAACGTCGCCTGATTCGTCCTGCTGTCTGGTGGGTGTCGTGGTCGGGTGAACCGTCAGCTGCCACCGGGGTGTACGTGGGCGGACCGCCGGCCGTGCGTGCTGCCTAGAGCCACCGGGTGCCGATGCCTCGTAGGTCGGGGGTGCTGAAGGAATACAGCAGTTCCATGCCGTGCGTGCCGCCGGTCCTGATCGCGTGGCTGACACCGGCGGGGATGTACATGGCGGTGCCCGGCCCCGCCTCGAACCGCTCGCCGGCGAGCGTGAACAGTGCCGTACCGGACAGGACGTAGTAGAACTCGGCCGAGGCGGCGTGCAGGTGCAGCGGGTGCGTCATGCCCGGCTCCATCCGGTAGACACCGGTGAGGAACTCGCATCGGGGGTCGCCTGTCCGGTGCCGGTCGACGAGGCGGTGCACCGACCCCTCATCCTCCGCGTTGTGGTTGAGGCTGGAGATCAACTCGTACTCCAGGTCGTCGCGGTGGATGACGAACCCCGGACGCGGCGCGCCCGCAGCGGCGTCGGTGGCCGCTGTCCGGCGGCCTCCGGCGGGCAGGGCCGTCACCGCTCGGCGTCCACGCTTGTCGCACCCAACGGGATCTGGGGACTGGTGAGCGGGCCGTGGTGCTTGGACAGGCAGATGGCCTCCCAGCCGGAGACCACGCCGTGGATGACTCCCGGCTCCCAGCAGAGGTACTCGCCGGCGTGGTAGACGTGCTCCGGGTCGGTGGCGCACCAGCCGTCGAGGAAGAAGATCTCCTCGGTGCTGTGGTGGAACTCCAGCGCGGTCTTGGCGAACCGGCGCGGCAGGACGAACAGGATGGTGTCCTTGCCGGTGTCCTCGACCTTGCGCAGCCGGATGCACTGGGTGGGCACCTCCAGGTCGCCGTGGCTGCTGGTGTCGGTGACGCCCGCGAACGCCTCCTGCACCGGCGACCAGTTCGCCGGGTCGAACACGTCGACGATCTCGCTCAGCGGTTTCGTCGGTGCGGGCGGCTCGCCCGTGCGGACCTCGAACCGGGAGTCGCTCCAGAAGATCAGGCTCGCGCCGCCCACCGACGAGATCGGACCGAGGCCGGTGCCGGACGGCAGGAACAGGTAGTGCCCGCGCCCGCACTGCCGGCCGGCGACGGTCAGGTCGCCGGCACGGACCAGGAGTTCGAGGTCGGCGGCGTTCCAGTGCTCCGGCATGCTCCAGCCGGGCGGCACGTCGACGACGAGGGTCTGCGCGCCGGTCTGCGGGTCGCCGTTGATGTGCCGGGTGAGGAGGCCGAAGGGCAGTCCGTCCTCCCGCCACACCCGTTGGGGCACCCCTTCGATGATGACTCGACGCTTGCCGGTGTGCGCCACGGTAGCCTCCTTCACGTTGGGGTCGGATTGTATGTAATCTTGTTGACCGCGTCCAGGCTTGCCTGGCATATCATGAGGTAGATGCGGTTTTGTGCCGGGTCGGTGATCGTGCTGAGCAACCATAGGTGTCTTGTTGTATGCAACTGTGGTTTCGATGGCAAGCGTTGCCGCTGGCTCGCGTCGCAGTGGCCGTCGCAGTCGGACCAGTTCCGCCGGGCGGGCTGGGCGGTGGCGCCGGTCCTGCGCGCTGCGGATGTTCTCCTTGTGCCTGGCTTGACGGTTTGTATACGATCCAGCATCCGAGTTGCCCTGCTAGCTGCGTTTCCTCATCTGCTCAGATCGGGGAGAGATGCCGCGAAGGTTCGGTCTTGTTGGTGCGACGGTGGTCGTCGAGGACGGCGCTCGCATCACTGACGTGCTCATTGAGTCGGGGCGCATCGAGAGGGTCGGCAGGATTCCGCCATCGGTGGACGTCGAGACGTTCGATGCGCGGGGGAAGATCATCATTCCCGGCGGCGTCGATGTGCATACACATATGGATACGCCGTTCATGGGTGCCGTCACCTCGGACGACCACGCCTCGGCGAGTCGGGCCGCCGCGGTGGGTGGCACCACGACCTACGTCGACTACGCGTTCCAGCGGCCGGGGGAGCGTCTGCCCGAGGTGCTGGCCCGGTGGGCGGGCCGCGCCGGCGGACGCTCCGCCGTCGACTTCAGCTTCCACCTGGCGGTGACGTCGCCGTACCCGGATTTCGCGGCCGACATGGCGCTGGTGGTCGCCGACGGCGTGACCAGCTTCAAGGTGTTCATGGCGTACAAGGGCCTGGCCATGCTCGACGACGGCAGCTCTTCACGGTCCTCACCGAGGCGAGCCGGCTGGGCGCGACGCTCTGCGTGCACGCCGAGAACGGTCACGTCATCGATGTCCTGGCCGAGCGGCTCATCCGGGCGGGAAAGACCGGACCGTTGGGTCACCTGCTG
The DNA here is from genome assembly GCF_030518815.1 of Micromonospora cynarisoli. Lineage (NCBI taxonomy): Bacteria > Bacillati > Actinomycetota > Actinomycetes > Micromonosporales > Micromonosporaceae > Micromonospora > Micromonospora cynarisoli. Next base: position 7,411,647 of record NZ_CP130426.1, read on the forward strand.
TCCCGGCCGCCCGAGACCGAGGTGGAGGCGGTTCGGCGTGCCATCATGCTCGCGAACATGGCGGACGCCCCGCTGTATTTCGTGCACCTGTCCACCGCAGGTGCGGTCACCGCCGTCGCCGAGGCCCAGTCGGCGGGGCGCCCGATCTCGGGTGAGACCTGTACGCACTACCTGCTGCTCGACGAGGGTCTGTACCACGGGCCCGGCTTCGAGGCGGCGAAGTACGTGGTCAGTCCGCCGCTGCGCGGTCGCGAACACCGTGAGGAACTCTGGCGCGGGCTGCGGGAGGGCACCCTCGCGGTGGTCAGCTCGGATCACTGCCCGTTCTGCATGGCCGGACAGAAGACCCTGGGTGTGCACGACTTCAGGCGGATCCCCAACGGTGCGCCCGGGATCGAGCACCGCGTGCCGCTGCTGTACGGGCACGGGGTGCGGTCCGGCCGGCTGAGCCTGGAGCGGTTCGTCGACGTGGTGTCGACCGGTCCGGCCCGCCGGTTCGGTCTGTACCCGACCAAGGGCGTGATCCGGCCGGGTGCGGACGCCGACCTCGTCGTGATCGATCCGCAGGCGGCCTCGGTGGTGCTCGCGCAGACGATGACGCAGGACTGCGACTACACGCCGTTCGAGCGGTGGCACGTGCCCGGACGGATCGACGCGGTCTACCTCCGGGGTGAACTCGTCGCCCGTCGCGGCCGGTTCGTCGGTCGTCAGGACGCCGGTCGGTTCGTGTCCCGTCGTGCGGCGTAGGTCGGTGGGATCTACCTGGGAAGAGTCTTGACACACACCAAGTTGTATACAAGCATCCCTCGTGTTATCCGCTTTACCAGGTTCGTTGCGGTGGACAAAGCAAGCTTGCACACAATTGGAGGTATCGGCATGGGGACGTGTTCCGTGCGGGTGCGGGCCGTGGCAGTGCTCGCCGTGGCGAGCCTTGCCTCCGCGGCCTGCGGCGGCAACGACGCGCAGAGGTCTGACGCCGGCAACGCCCGGACCCTGACCATCGCCGCACCCGGGGTCCTGTCGAGTCTCGACTCCGAGCGCTACCAGGGATTCATTTCGATCGACCTGCTACCGAACACCGCCGGAACGCTCGTGCGCTTCAAGAAGCCCGAGGCCGGCGCGACGACACTCCAGACACCTGACCAGATAGAACCCGAGCTCGCCGAGTCCTGGAAGCTGAGCGAGGACGGCAAGCAGATGTCCTTCACGCTCCGTGAGGCCAAGAGCCAGTTCGGCAACACCCTGACCGCCGAGGACGTGAAGTGGTCGGTCGACCGCATGGTCAAGAGCACCGGTGTGCCGATCGCCAAGATCCTGATGGGGGTCGGTGGCTGGGACATCGCCAACCCGATCACCGTCACCGACGACAAGACGTTCACGATCAACGTGGCCAAGCCGAACGCGGTGAGCGTCACGATCCTGAGCACGTTCTTCATGACGATCTACGACTCGGTGGAGGCCAAGAAGCACGCCACCGCCGACGACCCGTTCGCCTACAAATGGCTGGGGGAGAACACCGCCACCTTCGGCGCCTACCAGGTGCGGTCCTTCGACCCGGGCAAGGAGGTCCGGCTCACCGCCAACCAGAACTACTTCCGGGGTGTGCCCAAGGTCAAGGACGTGGTGGTGCGGGCGGTCGCCGACACGTCGAACCGGCTCCAGTTGGCCCAGAGCGGCCAGGTCGACGTCGCCACGGCGATGACCTTCGACCAGCTCTCGTCGTTGAAGAGCAACGGCGACGTACGACTCGAACGGGTGCTCTACCCGAACATCGACGTGCTGGTGCCGAACCTCAAGGCCAAGCCCTTCGACGACAAGCGGGTCCGCCAGGCCCTGTCGTACGCCATCGACCGCAAGGCGATCGTCGACTCCGCGTACCAGGGCTTCTCGGCGGCCTCGACCGACTTCATGCACGACGACTTCGGCGCGCCGGCGGCGGGTCAGCCCCTGACCACCGACGTCGACCGGGCCAAGCAGCTGTTGGCCGAGGCCGGCCTGCCCAACGGGTTCCCGATGGAACTGGCCTACAACGCGGCCAACGTCGGCGCGCACAGCGAGCAGGTGGCCGTGCTGCTGCGGTCGCAACTGGCCAGGGTCGGCATCGACGTGAAGCTGAACAACGTGGCGTCCGGTGCGGACTTCGACACCGCCAAACGCGAGGGCAAGCTGCAGACCTGGCTGGCCACCAGCACGCCGCTGATCCCCGACCCCGCCTACTACCTGCAGGTCTTCTACTCCACCGGTGGTCTGACCAACCTGCAGAACTACAGCTCACCGACGCTCGACGGTCTCTCCCGCAAGATCCTCGAAACCCAGCCGGGAGCCGAGCGGGAGGCGTTGGTCAAGCAGGTCAACGACTTCATGGTGGGCGACATGCCGGCCGTCCCACTGGTCGACGCCCAGAAGTACTACGTGTTCAAGAAGAGCGTGACCGGGTTCGTGAGCTACTCCCAGGGTCACGTCAACTACTACGACATCTCCATCGGCTAGCCCGGGCGGGTGTCCCCGCCACCGCGGTGACGGGGACACCCGCCCATCCGGGCGACCAGCCGGACGCCCACCGAGAAGCTGGAATATCCGACGAAACCGGCACTCGAGAAAGCAGGATGTTCACTGATGTACCGACTAGGCGTTGATGTCGGTGGCACGTTCACGGACGTTCTTCTGATCGAAGAGGCGACCGGGAGGACCCGCCGGACGAAGGTGCCCTCGACGCCCCAGGACCAGTCCGTCGGGGTGCTCGAAGGCGTGACCCGGGTGCTCGCGGACGCCGCGGCCCGTGCGGCGGACGTCCGCCAGTTCCTGCACGGAACGACAGTCGCCACCAACGCGGTGCTGGAACGGCGTGGGGCCCGGGTGGGCCTGGTGGTGACCGTCGGCTACCGACAGGTCCTGCACATCGCGAGATCCTTCGTGCCGGGCGGACTCGGCGGCTGGATCGTCTGGGACCGGCCGGCCGAACTGGTCGCGCTGGAGGACGTCCGCGAGGTCGGGGGCCGCCTGGACGCCCGGGGTGAGGAGATCGAACCGTTGGACGAAGCGGCCGTGCGCGATGCGGTCCGCCACCTCGTCGAGCGGGGGGTGGACGCCCTCGCCATCGGCTTCGTCAACTCCTACGCCAACCCCGCCCACGAACTGCGGGCGGCCGAGATCGCCCTGGCCGAGGCACCCGGCCTGCCGGTCTCCACCTCCGCCGGGGTCCTGCCCGAGCTGGGCGAGTACGAGCGGACGCTGACCACCGTGGCCAACGCCTACGTCCGCCCCGGTGTCGGCTCCTACCTGCGCAACCTGAGCGTCAAACTGACCGCCGAGGGGCTGGTCGGTGAGCGCCGGGTGCTCCGCTCCGACGGCGGTCTGATGACCTTCGAACGGGCCGAGGACATCCCGGTCAGCCTGCTGATGAGCGGTCCCGCCGGTGGGGTGGCGGCGGCGGTGGCCCTCGGGCCGGCGGCCGGCCACCCGGACCTGCTCACCCTGGACATGGGCGGCACCTCCACCGACGTCGCCCTGATCGAGAACGGCACCCCGGTCATCCGACGCGAGACGACGGTGGCCGACCTGGCCGTCCGGGCCCCGTCCATCGACGTGCAGACGGTCGGCGCCGGTGGCGGTTCGATCGCGCACGTGCCCGAGCTGACCGGCGCGCTGCGGGTCGGACCGGCCAGCGCCGGTGCCCTGCCCGGCCCGGCGACCTACGGTCGGGGCGGCGTGCTGCCCACGGTCACCGACGCGAACGTGGTGCTCGGCTACCTCCCGCACGCGTTGCTGGGCGGTGCGATGCCGCTCGACGTCGACAAGGCCCGCGCAGCGGTAGGCTCCGTCGCGTCCCGGCTCGGGGTGTCCGTGGAGGCCGCCGCCGCCGCGATCGTCGACATCGTCAACGAGAACATGCTCGGTGCGCTGAGGCTGGTCTCGGTCCAGCGCGGTTACGATCCGCGGCGCTTCGCGTTGTTCGGCTTCGGCGGTGCCGGCCCACTGCACGTCAACGCCCTGGCGAAGCTCCTCGGATCCTGGCCGGTGGTGATCCCCCAGTCGCCGGGGGTGCTCTGCGCCTACGGAGACGCCTCGACCGGGGTCCGGGCAGAGGCGAACAAGTCTCTGGTACGCCCGCTCGACGACCTTGACGAGGAGCACCTCGGGCGCGAGTTCGCCGAGCTGGCGGACCGGATCGGCGCGGAGTTCGACCGGGCCGAGGTGCCCGCGCAGGCCCGCACCATCCGGTACGAGGCGGACGTCCGGTACCACGGTCAGGGCTTCGAGGTCTCCGTCGACGTCGGCTCGTCCCGACGGGAGGCGCTGCTTCCCAAGCTGCGCCACGGCTTCGACGAGGCGCACCGGCGGCTGTTCGGCTTCGCCCTCGACGAGCAGCACGAGATCGTCAACATCCGGGCGGTGGGGGTCTCGGACGCCGAACGGATCAAGCCCGTCGAGATCGAGCAGGGCGACCGTGACGCGTCCCGGGCGGTGATCGGCCGGCAGCAGGTGTACGTCGACGGTGGTTGGCAGGAGGCGTCGCTCTACGACCGGACGGCGTTGCGGGCCGGCAACGAACTGCCCGGGCCGGCGATCGTCGTCGAGATGGATTCGACCAGCCTGGTCCTGCCGGGCTGCGTCGCGCGTGTCGACAGGCTGGGCAACCTGCTCATCCTGCCCGCCGAGGAGGGAGTGGCGCGATGAGCGCGGTCATCGTCGAGACCCCACGTCCGCAGGGTCCGGTCGGGGTCGAGACCGCGGTGCTCGACATCGTCGAGAATGCGCTGCGCAACGCCCGGTTCGAGATGGACGCCGTGGTCCTGCGGACCGCGATGTCGCCCGGCATCCGGGAGCAGCACGACGCCTTCCCGCTGATCGCCGACCGGCACGGTCGGATGGTCGCCGGTCAGTTCGGCTCGTTCATCGACGGCTTCCTGTCCGGATACGACGGCACCGTCGAGGAGGGCGACGTCTTCTTCACCTCCGACCCCTACGCCTGCGAGGGCGCCATCAGCCACGCCAACGACTGGCTGGTGCTGCTGCCGATCTACTTCGAGGGGTCGCTGGTCGGCTGGGCGGCGATGTTCGGCCACATGAGCGACGTCGGGGGCAAGGTGCCCGGCAGCCTCCCCACCGACGCGGTGTCGATCCACGAGGAGGGGGTGATCGTCCCGCCGGTGAAGCTGCTGCGGGGCGGCACGCTCGACCAGCAACTCCTCGACACGATCCTGAACCAGGTACGCCTGCCCAGCTGGAACCGGGCGGACCTGAACGCGGTGCTGGCCTCCTGCCGGACCGCCGAGACCCGGGTCCGCGAGCTGTGCGACAGGTTCGGCGCGGACACCTACCTGTCGACGCTCGACCTGCTGCTGGAGCGCAACCGGCAGGCGATGGCGAAGCTCTTCCGCCAGGTCGTCCCGGAGCAGCCGGTCACCTTCGAGGACTTCGTCGACGACGACGGGCGCGGTCAGGGGCCGTTCCGGATCCGCTGCACCCTGTGGCGTGACGGCGACCGGGTGGTGCTCGACTTCACCGGGACCAGCGAGCAGGCCGAGGGATCGATCAACTTCCTGCTCAACGAGAACGTCCTGCGGATGTTCTTCGGGGTCTACACGATCATGGCAGTCGACCCGATGATCCTGTTCAACGACGGGTTCTATCCCCTGGTCGACGTCCGGATCCCGGAGGGGAGCCTGCTCAAGCCCCGGCGGCCGGCGGCCATCTCGTGCCGTACCCACGCGCTGGGCCGGCTCTTCGACGTCCTGGCCGGACTGCTCGGGCAGTGTCAGCCGGAGTTCCTCGCCGCCGCCGGCTTCTCCTCCAGCCCGCACCTGATGTACTCCGGGCTGGACCGCTCCGGCACCTGGTTCCAGCTCTACCAGATCGGCTTCGGGGGCGTTCCCGCCCGGCCCGTGGGCGACGGCTTCGACGGACACTCGATGTGGCCCTCGTTCACCAACGTGCCGAACGAGTACCTGGAGGCGTACTACCCGCTGCGGATCGAAGCCTACGAGTCGGTTCCGGACTCCGGGGGTGCGGGCCTGCACCGGGGCGGCAACGGCATCCGGGTCGGCTACCGGTTCCTCGAACCGGGCGAGGTGTCGATCCACGACGACCGTTGGTTCACCAAGCCCTGGGGGGTGCTCGGCGGTGAACCGGGCGGACGGGGGACCAAGATCCTGGAGCGGCCTGACGACTCGCGGCAGGTCGTGCCGGCCAAGTGCGATCGGCTCGCCGTGCGCCCCGGTGACCTCCTGCACTTCGTGACCTGGGGTGGTGGCGGCTGGGGAGATCCGCTCGAACGGGACCCCGAACTGGTTCGACACGACGTCGAGCGGGGCCTGGTCACCGCCGAGGGCGCCCGACGGTACGGGGTGGTCCTCACCGGCGGCGCCGTCGACCTCGACGGCACCCGCGCGCTGCGGGCACGGTTGGCGGCCGGTCGGGGGGAACTGCCCCGCTTCAACCGGGGCGGCACGCTGGAGGAACTGGCCGCCAGCTGCCTGACCGAGACCGGGCTGGCGGCCCCGCGTGATCCGTCGCGGGGGCCACGGTCGCAGGAGCCGACCGCCGGCCCGCCTGCCGTGCCCACCCGTGTCCGACCGACCGCCGCGCAGGCGGGGCCGGGCGGCGGGCGACCCGCCGGGTCGACCGCCCGGCCGGAGCCGGCGGCGCACTCGCCGCTGGAGGTGTTCGTGCATCACATCGCCCGGCAGTTGACCGGGCGGTGATCCACCACCGCTTCGGGGCCGGTACGGCCCTGGGGACACGACGGGCACCCGCCCGTCGACGAACTCTCGAAGGAGAACTGTCATGGCTGACCTGCAGATGTCCGCGCTCGGCATGATCGAAACCCGTGGTCTGGTCGCGGCGATCGAGGCCGCCGACGCGATGGTCAAGGCTGCCACCGTGGTCCTGGTGGGTACCGAGTACGTCGGCGGTGGCCTGGTCACCGTGGTCGTCCGGGGTGACGTCGGTGCGGTGAAGGCCGCCACGGACGCCGGGGCGGCCAGCGCCTCCCGGCTCGGTGAGGTCGTCTCCGTGCACGTCATCCCGCGTCCGCACGGCGAGGTCGAGGCGATCCTGCCGACCGGGGCGACCCGGGGTGGAACGAAGGCCTGATCGGGGCCGCCGCGTGCTCACCGAAGGAGTTGACACATGAGTCGGGTATGGACTGCTGTCGATATAGAGGACGTCGCCCGATCGCAGGAGCCGCGCGAGATCCTGCTGGGCCCGCGTGACCTGATCTCGCCGCACGCGGCGGACATCGCCCGGGGCCTGGGCATCGACATCCGTCGCGTCGGGCAGGACGCGCCGACGACGCCGACCGAATCGGCCCGCGACGACGACAGGGCGGTGGCCGACCCGGGCGCGACGACGGGCGGATGCGACGACGCCGACGGCTGCTCGTGCGGCTGCGAGGGTGCGCAGGAGGCGGAGCGGACCATCCGTACCATCGCCGCCGCCGTCCAGTCGGCGAATCCGGACGCGGACGCGTCGACGGTCGCCAACGAGACCCTGCGGGCGCTCGGCGCGTTCGGTGGGCCCGGGGTGGGCAGCCCGGAGCAGGCGCAGCCGCTGCCCGGGCAGCGGCTGCCCAAGAAGGCCAAGGGGGCACGCCCCCAGTTCTTCGCGGAGCCGGGCATGGAGGCCGTCGTCTCGACGCTGGTGACCCTCTCGTCCGAGGTGTGGGTGCTCCGGGAGCGGGTCATGACGCTGGAACAGCTGCTCGCCGACCGGCGCGTGCTGGACCGTGGCGCGGTGGACGACTTCACCGTCTCCGCGCAGGACGCGCAGGTCCGTGACACCGAGGCGGCGGCCTTCGTCGCCCGCGTGCTGCGGGTCTTCTACGAATGGCGTGAGGAGATCGTGCGGGAGGAGACCCCGGAGTCGTACCGGGAGGTCATCCGACGGGCCTTCACGCAGGTGGGGGAGGAACAGTGAAGCAACAGCAGCGGCACGGCCTGTTGCCGCAGGAGAACCACGACGAACTCGCCCGGGAGAACTTCGTCCGGGCGTTGAAGTCGCACATCTCCACCGACGTGACGCCCGGGGTGCGGGAGCTGTACGTGCACCGCGTGGCACCCCGGTACCAGCGCGAGATGGGAGTTGCGCCCCGGGACCGGGAGACGGTGCGCCGGGCGATGGAACCGGAGCCGTACTACCAGCTCTGGAGCTCCGTCCGCCGGGCGAGCCAGGATCTGCTCTGGAACGTGGTGTCGGACAGCATCGCCCGCCAGCTCGACGACCTGAAGACGCGGGCGGATGCCGCAGGGCGCAAGCTCGGCTCGCTCGAACTCGACCCCGCCTTCACGCTGCCCTGGTACTTCTGGGGCATCGACATCCACGCCATGCCCGGTGGCTACCGGGGCGAGTACGCGCCGGACGACCTCACCGTCGGGGCCCTCTACGACCGGGGCGTCTACGTGTACGCCATGGGCCAGATGGGTGCGCTCAACGACGACTACGGCCAATCCGTGGTCAACAACTACCTCAAGAAGGAGCACCGGGACTTCCGTCCCCGCCGCATCCTGGAGGTCGGATGCGGGGTGGGCAACTCGACACTGCCGTACGTCGAGGCCTACCCGGACGCCGAGGTGCACGGCATCGACGTCGGCGCGGCCCTGCTCCGGTACGCCCACGGTCGTGCGGAGTCCCTCGGCAGGAAGGTGCACTTCTCGCAGCAGAACGCCGAGGCGACGACGTTCCCCTCGGGCCACTTCGACCTGGTCGTCTCACACATCCTGCTGCACGAGATGCCACCGGACGCGGTCCGCGCGGTCCTGAAGGAGTGTCACCGGCTGCTGGCCCCCGGCGGCATCATGATCCATGCCGACTTCCCGGGCTACGCGGGGCTGGACCCGCTGGTGCAGTTCCTCATCGACTGGGACACCTGGAACAACAACGAGCCCTTCTGGGGCCCGATGCGGGACATGGATCTCGTCCAGGCCGCCCGGGACGCGGGATTCACCGGCGACTGCTCGGAGCTGTCCTGCAAGCGCGAGTGCGTCGAGGAGGTCACCGCCCCGACCGGCCGGGTGTTGCAGAGCGGCGAGCGGCAACGCAGTGGCACCCTGGCGCTGCTGGTGGGCAGGCGCTGACATGCCGCACAGCAATGTTGAACTGCGGACGTACGCGTTCGTGGACCGGCTGCAACCGCAGATGGCGGCCCTGCTCGGTAGCGTGATGTCGGGGGACCCCGTCGTCGAGGGGATGTCCCAGCTCTATCTGGAGATCTCCCCGGGCAGTGACGTCTACGCGCTGGTGGACGCCGCCGTCAAGGCCGCCGGTGTCCGTCCCGGTTCCCAGGTCGTCGAGCGGCAGTACGGGATGACGGAACTGCACTCGGTGTCGCAGGACGCGGTCCACCAGGCCGGCCGGACCATCCTCGACCTGCTCACGATGACCGAGGCGGACGCGCGACCGGCGGAACTGGTGTCGGCCAAGATGATCTCCAACATCGACGCCTACCAGGCGCAGCTGGTGAACCGTTCCCGCAAGGGTTCGCTGCTGGTGGCCGGTGAGTCGATGCTCGTCGTCGAGTGCGAGCCGGCGGCCTACATCTCGGCCGTCGGCAACGAGGTGGAGAAATCGGCGGACATCAAGATCGTGGATGTCCGGGGGGTCGGTCAGTTCGGCCGGCTGTGGGTCTCGGGCCTGCACTCGGAGGTCGACTCGGCGCGGGACGCCGTCCGGCAGGCCTTCGACACCAAGCCCTGGTCCAAACGACGCTAGTGAAACGAGGTGATCCGGAGTGCGCATCGCCCGGGTGATCGGATCGGTCGTCAGCACCGTCAAGGCCGACGCGCTGACCGGAGCCAAGCTGCTCGTCGTCGTGCCCCTGGGGGAGACGCCCGCTGCGGAGCCGTTCGTCGCGGTCGACACGGTCGGTGCCGGTCGGGGAGAGGTCGTCCTCATCGCCACCGGTGGAGCCGCGCGGCTGGCCGATCGGCAACCCACCCAGGCGCCCGTGGACTCCACCATCGTCGCGATCGTCGACCGGCTGGAGACCGACACATGGGTCAACTACGTAAAGGACTGACGTGGACCTCTGGGATGCGGGTGCCCTCGGCGTCGTCGAGACGCAGGGACTGGCCGTCGCGATCGTCGCTGTCGACGCGATGACGAAGGCTGCCGAAGTGACAGTGATCGGCGTGCGTCGAATCGGTGGCGGTCTTGTCACGGTGTCGTTCATCGGTGACATCGCCTCGGTGACGGCGGCGGCCGAGAGCGCCCGGCAGGCCGTCACGGCAACCGGCGGGTCGCTCACCTCGACCGTCATCGGCCGACCCGCCGTACCGACGGATCTCTTCCGGCACACCGCCCCGGGTGAGCACCGACCGTCAGCCACCAGCGCGGCCGAGCTGCCGGACCCGCCGGCTGAAACCGCTGCACCCGAGCCGACCGGCCCGGTGGGCACCGGCGATCCCGGTGGGAGCAGCACGGTCCCGAAGCGGCGGGCCACCCGCAAGCGGCCAGCGCCACCGTCGACCGGCGGGCCCGGACCGTCACCCGGCGCACCGACCGACCAGCCAGGAGGGACGTGACATGCGCGGATACGTCGGCCCTGAGGGTGCGCAGATCCACTACCGGGCCAGCGGCGTCCAGGGGCCCGCGGTGGTGCTGTTCCACGAGTCGCCGCAGGCCTCCAACGTCTTCGCCCCGGCCATGCCCGCCCTCGGTCGGTCGCTGCGCGCCCACGCCTTCGACACCCCCGGCTACGGGCTCTCCGACCCGCCCCCGCACCCCCTGGACATCCCCGGCTACGCCCGTCTGCTGCTGCGGGCGATCGACTCGTTGGGCATCGAGACGTTCGCCGTCGTCGGTCAGCACACCGGCGCCTCCCTGGCTCTGGCGGTCGCCCACCTCGCGGCACCCGGTCGGGTCACCCACGCGGTCCTGTCCGGACTCGTCCTCGACCGGGCCGAACGGGAGGAGCTGGGTGCCTCCTGGGCACCGGACAGGCCGATCGATCCGGACGGTGGTCACCTGAGGCACCTCTGGACGCGGTACGCGCAGCTGTGGGAACGTCCCCCGGAACTGGTCAACCTCGCCGTGGCGAACATCGCGTCGGTCTTCGACCGGTACAACTGGTCGTACCGGGCCGCCTTCGGGTACGACCCGGTGGAGCCGTTGCGGACCCTGCCCTGCCCGGTGCTGCTGCTGACCGCCGGACGGGACATGCTCGCCCACTGCGACGCGCTCGCGCTGACGATCCGTCCCGACGCGAAGGCCGTCCGGCTCACCGACACCACCGGTCAGCTGCCGTGGCGGGTGCCGGAGGAGTTCGCCTCGGTGGTGTCGTCCTTCGTCACCGGCCCGGGGCCAGCGCCCCGGCGGCCGTCGGGGATCCCGGAGGGGCATCGTGGCTGAGGACGCCGACGTGCTGGTCATCGGGGCCGGCACCGCCGGCCTGCCCTGCGCGGTCGAGGCCGCCCGGGCCGGGCTGCGGGTCGAACTGATCGAGGCGGACGCCGACATCGGCGGCACGCTGCGGGTGTCGGCGGGGCACCTGAGCGCTGCGGGTACCCGCCGGCAGCGGCGGGCGGGCATCGACGACGACCCGGACCGGCACTACGCCGACGTGCTGCGCATCGGACACCAGCAGGGCGACCTTGCCCTCATCCGGCTCGCCGTCGACGAGGCCGCCGGGGTCGTCGACTGGTTGGACGACAACGGCTTCCCGTTCGCCCCCGGCACGCCGGTGGTCTACCACGGGCACTCGCCGTACTCCCGGCCCCGGACGTACTGGGGGGTCGGGCACGGGCGGTCGATCCGCGAGACGCTGCGGCCCATGCTCGACGAGCAGGTCGCCCGGGGGACGATCCGGCTGCGGCTGCGTTGCCGCGCCGAATGCCTGACCAGCGAGGGCGGGGCGGTCACCGGTGCCGTCGTGCGCACCCCCGAGGGGCCCCGGGAACTGCGCGCGGGCGTCACGGTCCTCGCCTCGGGCGGCTACGGGGCCAATCCCGGCCTGTTCGCCGCGCTGACGCCGGGCGGACCACGCCTGGTGACCAACGCGGTCCCGACCTCGACGGGTGCCGCGATCGACATGGCGGTGCCGCTGGGGGCCCAGGTTCGCTTCGGTGACCTGCACACTCCCCGCCTCGGCCTGCTCGAACGCCGCTCGCAGCCGGGTCGGGTGGACTTCTGGTCGGAGCTGGCGAGCCTCGCGCCGGCGGAGCGTCCACCCCGGGAGATATGGGTGAACGCGGCCGGGGAACGGTTCGTCGCCGAGGACCTCGACGACGTCACGCGCCACGAGCGGGCCGTGCAGGAGCAGCGCGGGGCCGAGTTCTGGATCGTCGGCGACGAGGCCGGCGTGGTGGCGGGCGCGCCGTTGGTGCCCGCGTGGGACGCCGAGCGGTTTCGGGCCGAGGCGGCCTCGGGGGACACCGCCTGGGTCGCCGACGACCTCGTGGGTCTCGCCCGCCGGGCGGGGATCGGCCCGGAGGGGCTGACGCGCACGGTGCGGGAGTACAACCTGGCGGTCGACCGGGGCGAGGATCCGTGGGGGCGGCGGGCCCTCGACCACCGGATCGGCCGACCGCCCTTCTACGCGGTGCGGTCGGTGGCCGCGCTGCTGTGCAGCTTCGGCGGGTTGGACGTCGACACCGGCCTGCGGGTCCGGCGGGCCGGTGGCGGTGTGGTGCCCGGGTTGTTCGCCGTCGGGGAGGCCCTCGGGATGGGGGCCACCAGCGGGGCCGCGTTCTGTGGCGGGATGGCGGTGACCCCGGCGCTGGCGTTCGGGCGACTGCTCGGCCGGCGACTGGGCGGGAGGTCGTGATCGCCGCAGGCTGATCCCGACTGTTCTGTATGCACGAATGTCCGACTGTGTACCCCCTTGTGTTCACGACTAGGAAAAACCGTTGTTGACAGCGAGTGGGATTGAGTTGTTGTATACAACAACCACTCGGCGGTTGCTATGAGAGGTGTTCATGTCCAGCGATTTGCACCCCGACGGACCGCTTCACGGCGTGCGCGTGGTCGAGTTCGGCTCCCTGCTCGCCGGCCCCTTCTGCGGCCAGCTGCTAGCCGACTTCGGTGCCGAAGTGATCAAGTGCGAGCCACCGCGCCAGGGCGACCCGATGCGCGACTGGGGTCAGGAGAAGCCGCACGGCAAGTCGCTCTGGTGGCCGATCGTGGCGCGCAACAAGAAGTCGGTCACCGTCGACCTGCGGACACCCGAGGGGCAGGCCGTCGCCCGGCGGTTGATCGCCCGGTGCGACGTGGTGGTCGAGAACTTCCGCCCCGGCACGATGCAGCGCTGGGGACTCGGCTACGAGCAGCTCTCGGCGGACAATCCCGGCCTGGTCATGGTCCAGGTCTCCGGCTTCGGGCAGGACGGCCCCTACTCCGCGCGACCCGGCTACGGCTCGGTCGGAGAGGCGATGGGTGGCCTGCGGTACGTCGTCGGCGACCCCCGCACCCCACCGAGCCGGGTCGGCATCAGCCTCGGCGACTCGCTGGCCGGCACCTTCGCCGCGCTGGGCGCGCTGCTGGCGCTGCGGGTGCGTGACCGGACCGGCCACGGTCAGGTCGTCGACTCCGCCATCTACGAGGCGGTGCTGGCGATGATGGAGTCGCTGCTTCCCGAGTACGCCCTGGCCGGTCACGTACGTGAGCGCACCGGTGCCATCCTGCCCAACATCGCCCCCTCCAACGTCTATCCGACCCGCGACGACGGGCTGGTGCTCATCGCCGCCAACCAGGACACCGTGTTCCGGCGGCTGGCGACGGCCATGGAGATGACGGAGCTGGGCACCGACCCGCGCTTCGCCACCCACGCCGCCCGGGGCCACCACCAGGCCGAGCTGGACGGCATCATCGCGAAATGGTCTGAGCAGCACGACACCGAGCAGCTGATGGCGGTGATGGTGACGCACGACGTGCCGGTGGGCCGGGTCTACCGGGCCCCGGAGATGCTACGCGACGAACACTTCGCCGCCCGCGAGGCGATCATCCGGGTCGCGCACCCCGAGTTCGGCGAGTTCCCCATGCAGAACGTCGTACCGCGGCTGTCGACCACCCCGGGGCGGGTCAAGTGGACCGGGCCGCAGCTCGGCGAGCACACCGACGAGATCCTGGCCGCCGTCGTCGGCCTGACGACGGCGGAGATCGACGAGCTGCGCACCAGCGGCGTGATCTAGGGGCGGACACGGTGAATGACCTTCAGGTGGACTACCGCAGGGCCGGCTTCGGCGCGGACCTCGGCCGCGGATTACGCCGGGCACTACTCCTGGTCGACTTCGTGCAGGCCTACCTCGACCCGGCGTCGCCGCTGTTCGCCGGCGACCAGGACCCGCCGGCCCTGCGGGCCTGCGCCACCCTCCTGGACACCGCCCGGCGCACCGGCGTACCCGTGATCCACACCCGCGTCGAACTCGCCCCCGGCAGTCAGGACGGCGGCCTGTTCGTGCGGAAGGTGCCCGCACTGAGGGTCTTCGAGCGCGGCGGCGCATTCGCCGCCGCGCCGCCCCGACTGGCCCCGGCCACCGGCGAGACGGTCGTGACCAAGCAGTACGCCAGCGCGTTCTTCGGCACCAGCCTGGCCAGCACCCTGCGGGTGCTCGGGGTCGACGCCCTGCTCATCGGCGGCTGCTCGACCAGCGGCTGCGTACGGGCCAGCGTGGTGGACGCGTTGCAGCACGGGTTCGTCCCGCTCGTCGTCGCCGACGCGTGCCTGGACCGGGACCCACGCCCGCACCAGGCCGCGTTGTTCGACCTCGGCGCGAAGTACGCCGACATCGTCGACCTCGACGAGGCGACGCTGCTGCTCGGCTCGCCCGGAGGTGTGTGATGCGGGTCCTCGGCTACGCGCGACGGCGGGTGCTGTTCCTGCCGCTGGGGCTGCTCTCCGTCATCGCGCTGGCGTTCCTACTGGTCAACGCGCTGCCGGGCAATCCGGTCGGGGTCATCGCCGGGCCGGCCGCCTCACCGGAGGAACTGGCCGAGATCGAGCGGCGGCTCGGCCTGGACCGGCCGATGTGGGAGCGGTTCGTCGACTACCTCGGCGGCCTGCTCCGGGGCGACCTCGGTTCGTCGTACTACACCGACCGGCCGATCCTCTCGGAGATCCTGCGGTTCGCCCCGGCCACGCTCGAACTGGTCCTGCTCTCCCTGACCGTCGCCGCGCTCCTCGGCGTGGGGCTCGGCACGCTGGGCGCCTACTACAAGGGCACCATGGCCGACCGGACCTCCCGGTTCGTCATCACCACGTTCCAGTCGATCCCCGACTTCTTCCTGGCCCTGCTGCTCATCTACCTCTGCTTCTACCTGGCCGGGTGGGCACCGGCACCGGTGGGCCGGCTCGGCCTGATGGACGAACCACCGCCGACCGTGACCGGGGCCCTGCTGCTCGACTCGCTGCTCGCCGGCGACATGGCGATCTTCCGGTCGGCGCTGGCGCACTCGATGCTGCCGGTGCTCACACTCGGGATCTACTACTCGGCGTACTTCGCCCGCAGCACGTACGCCTCACTGGTGCCGGCGCTGGAGTCCAAACAGGTCGAGTTCGCGCGGGCCTGCGGCCTGTCCGAGCGGACCGTCCTCGCCTACGCCTTCCGCCAGGCGCGGACCCCGATCCTGACCTACGGCGGCATCCTGCTCGCCGCGCTGCTCGGCGGCGCGGCCATCATCGAGACCATCTTCTCGTGGGGCGGCTTCGGGGAGTGGGCGATCGACTCCATCCTCCAGCTCGACATGCCGGCCGTGCAGGGCTTCATCCTGGCCGCCGGCCTCGGGACCCTGCTGGCCTTCACCGCACTGGACATCCTGGTCGCGGCGCTCGATCCGAGGGTGCGTTATGACTGAGACCCTGACCGCAGACCCCACCACGGTCGTCGCACCGGCGACGGCGCGACGGCGCAGGAGCGGCCGGCGACTACGGCTGTGGATACCCTCCGGCATCCTGACCGCCATGCTGGCGGCCGCCTACGTCGCGCCGCTGCCCCACGACCCGGCCGTGCCGGTGCCCGAGACCCTCGCGGCACCCGACGGCGAGCACTGGATGGGCACCGACAAGTTCGGCCTCGACGTGTTCAGCCGGCTCGTCGCCTCGGCGGGCGTGGACATCCCGCTGGCCCTCGCCGGCATGCTGATCTCCCTGGTGATCGGCGTCCTGCTCGGCCTGGCCGCCCTGCACCGGGGCCCCTGGGGTGAGCGCGTCGTCCGCGCGCTCGACGTGTTCCAGGCCTTCCCGCTGCTGATCCTGGCCATCGCCCTGGTCGCGCTGATGGGCAACAACATCGAGAACGTCGTGGTCGCCATCGCCATTATCAACGTCCCCCGGTTCGTCCGACTGGTCCGCAGCGAGGGCCTCACCATCCGGGAGAGCCGCTACATCGAGGCGGCGCACGCCATCGGCGCGAGCGGGCCCCGGGTCATGTTCCGGCACGTCCTGCCGAACATGACCGGCATCATCCTCGCCCAGGCGTCCCTGGCGGTGGCGCACTCGATCGTGGTGATCGCCTCGCTCTCCTTCCTGGGCATCGGCATCAACGCCGCCGACGCCAGTTGGGGTGCCATGATCCAGACAGGAGCGCAGAACATGACCACCGGCCAGTGGTGGGTCTCGGTGTTCCCGGGACTGGCCATCTTCCTGACCGTGCTGTGCTTCAACGCCATCAGCGACGAGTTGCAGGACTCGTTCGGCCGGGCGAGGCAACGATGAGCGCCCTGCACGCACTGCGCCGGTCGCGTACCCGGCCCGCCGCGCCGGACCCCGACCACCCCGGGGGTCGCCACCTGCTGGAGGTGAGCGGGCTGACCACCCGGTTCGACACCCCGGCCGGCCTGGTGCACGCGGTCAACGGCGTCGACTTCCACGTCGACCGGGCGGAGATCGTCGGTGTGGTGGGCGAGAGCGGGTGCGGCAAGTCGGTGACCATCCGGTCGATCCTCGGACTGGTGCGCCCGCCGGGGCGGGTGGTCGACGGCACCGCCCGCTTCAACGGCGTCGACCTGCTCGCACTCAGCGGCGCCGAGTTACGCCGGCTGCGGGGCAAGGAGATCGGCTTCATCGCGCAGAACCCGTTCAGCGCCCTCAACCCGGTGATGCGGATCCGGCGGCAGTTCGCCAAGATCATGGCGGCGCACGGCGTCAGGTCCGAGGGCGAGGCCCACGACCGGGCCCGCGCCGCGCTGGCCGACGTCGGCATCGCCGGCCCGGACCGGGTGCTCGACGGATACGCCCACCAGCTCAGCGGCGGCATGGCCCAGCGGGTCGTCATCGCGATGGCCATGTTGCTCAACCCGACCTTCGTCATCGCCGACGAGCCGACCACCGGCCTCGACCTGACCGTGCAGCGGCAGATCCTGGACCTGATCCGCGCGATGGTGAAGGAACACGAGCGTTCCATGCTGTTGGTCACCCACGATCTCGGCGTGGTCGCCCAGTACTGCGACCGGGTGGTGGTGATGTACGCCGGCCAGGTGATCGAGCACGGCACCGTCCGGGAGGTGCTGGGCACGCCCGGCCACCCGTACACCCGGGCGCTGATCCGGGCCATTCCCCGACCGGGCCAGCCCTTGGTGCACCTCACCGGGCGGCTGCCGGACCTGGTCGACTACCCGGCCGGGTGCCCCTTCCAGGCACGCTGCCCGCACGCCTTCGAGCCGTGCACCCGGGTGGTCCCCGAGCCGGTCACGACGGCGTCCGGTCACACGTACCGCTGCCACCTGCCGCAGGAGAAGGAGGCCGTACGGTGAGCCTGCTGGAGTTGGCGAAGGTCAGCAAGGAGTTC
Organism: Micromonospora cynarisoli; assembly: GCF_030518815.1. Classification (NCBI taxonomy): domain Bacteria; kingdom Bacillati; phylum Actinomycetota; class Actinomycetes; order Micromonosporales; family Micromonosporaceae; genus Micromonospora; species Micromonospora cynarisoli. The sequence goes on from NZ_CP130426.1 coordinate 7,429,364, forward strand.
CATCTGGGCGGCGCCACCACGGTCTACGCGCTCGACGAGGTGTCGTTGACGGTGGACGCCGGGGAGACCCTCGCGATCATCGGGGAGAGCGGATCCGGCAAGTCGACGCTGGGCCGGCTGGCACTGCGGCTGATCGAACCGACCCGGGGGCAGGTCCACTTCGAGGGCACCGACGTGCTGGCGCTGCCCGCCGCCGAACTGCGGAAGATGCGCGCGAGGCTCCAGATCATCTTCCAGGAGCCGTTCGAGTCGCTGAACCCCCGCATGCGGGTGGGCGACATCGTCGGTGAGCCCCTCGCCATCCACCGGCCCAGGACCCCGGTGCAGGAGCGTCGTGACCGGGTCGCCCGGGTGATCGAACAGGTCGGCCTCTCGCCGGACATGGCCCGGCGGTACCCCGGCGAACTCAGCGGTGGACAGCAGCAGCGGGTGGGCATCGCGCGGGCCATCGTGACCGAACCGTCCCTGATCGTGCTGGACGAGCCCACCTCCTCGCTCGACCTCTCGGTGCGCGCCCAGATCCTGCAACTCCTCGCCGACCTGCAGGCGGAGCTGGGCATGGGTTACCTGTTCATCTCCCACGACATCCACACGGTCCGGTACGTCAGCGACCGGATCGCCGTGATGTACCGGGGACGGGTCGTGGAGACCGGCCCCTCCGAGCGGGTGTTCGCCGACCCCCAGCACCCGTACACCCGGGCGCTGCTGGCCGCGGCGCTGCCCGTCGACCCCGACCAGGAGCTGCCGCCGGCCCGACTGGTCGGTGACCCGCTGAGCCCGACCCAGCTCGTGCAGGGCTGCGTGCTGTACGGACGGTGTCCGGTAGGTGAGGACCGTTGTGTACAGACTGAGGTCAGGCTGACCCCGATCGACGTCGGCCGCGAGGTGGCCTGCATCAAGCCGGGCGCGCCGGGGAGCTGACGGTTGCTCCCCGGCGCGGGCCGGTCGCCCCGCTCAGAGATCGGGACTGTTCACCATGGCGTCCAGCAGGACCCGGCGCGCAGCCAGGACGTGGGCCCGCATCGTGCTCGACGCCCACTCGGCGTCGCGGGCCTTCAACGCCGCGACGAGGTCGCGGTGGTGCGCCATGCTGCGGGCCAGCGCGTCCGGGGTGTAGAGGCGGAAGGCCCGGACGATCAGCGGCACCTCCACGACCGCTGACAGCAACGAGGTAAGCCGCTGGCTGGCGGCGGCGCCGATGACGATGGCGTGCAGTTCGGAGTTGAGGGTGGCGATCTCGTCCAGGTCCTGCGGGCTCATCCGTTGCGCCCGCTGTTCCATCTGGTCACAGAGCAGGCTCAGCCGTGGCAGGTGCTCGGGGTCGATGCGCTGGGCGGCGAGGGCGGCGCCGTAGCTCTCCAGCCGGGCCCGGATCTCGTAGGTCTCCTGGAGGTCGCTGAGCGACCACTCGGCGACCCGGGCCCCCCGATTGGGCTGGAAGACGACGAGACCCTCTGCGGTGAGCCGGCGCAGGGCCTCACGGATCGGGGTCCTGCTCACCCCGAACTGCCGGGACAACTCCACCTCGCCGAGCCGTTCCCGAGGGCGGATCGCGCCACTGAGAATCGCCCCCCGCAATGCCTCGTAGGCATCCTCTGCGGCATTCGTCACTCGTGCCTCCGTGATGTGAGCGGTGTGCGGCAGTTCTCCTTGCCGCCTACCCCGACGGCCTGAGATTGTATACACATGATGGTGAACGTGGTGGAGGTGTCCCCTCGGGACGGCCTGCAGAACGAGTCCGAGATCCTGCCGACGTCGAGCAAGATCGAGTTGATCCGGCGGTGCGTCGACGCCGGCGCCCGACGTGTCGAGGCGGTGTCGTTCGTCCGGCCGGACCGGGTACCCCAGATGGCCGACGCGGAAGCCGTCATGGCCGGGGTGCCCCGGCGCAGCGACGTGTCGTACATCGGCCTGGTGCTCAACCGGCGTGGGCTGGACCGGGCGCTGGCAACCGGGGTCGACGAGGTCAACTGCGTCGTCGTGGCGACGGAGACCTTCAGCCGACGCAACCAGGGCACCTCCGTCGACGCGATGGTCCGGGCCTGGTCCGACATCGCCGAGGCCGCCCACACGGCCGGCCTACGGGCCAGCGTGACGGTGGCCGCCGCGTTCGGCTGCCCCTTCGAGGGAGATGTCGCCCCGGCAGCCATCGGTGACCTCGTCCGTCGGCTCGCCGCCAGCGGACCCGACGAGATCGCGTTGGCCGACACGATCGGGGTGGGGGTACCCGTGCAGGTTCGGGAACTGGTCGCGGCGGCGATCACGGCGGCTCCGGGCGTGCCGCTGCGCGCCCACTTCCACGACACCCGCAACACCGGCATCGCCAACGCCCTCGCGGCGGTCGAGGCCGGTGTCACCGTGCTCGACGCGAGCGTCGGAGGCATCGGCGGCTGCCCGTTCGCCCCCGCTGCGACCGGCAACGTCGCGACCGAGGACCTGCTCTACGCGCTGGACCGCTCCGGGCACTCGACCGGTCTCGACCCCCGCGGTGTCACCGAGACGGCGGCATGGATCGGTGCTCAGCTCGGCAAGACCAGCCTGCCGGGTGCGCTTGGTCGGGCCGGCTGGTTCCCGGGACCGCCCCCGCAGAGCTGACCGGTGTGAGCGCCGACCAGGGCGTTGGGGCGAAGGGCGTCACAGGCGGGTGTTGGCGGCAGGCGTCACCGTGGCGCACAGCGAGCCGACCGCCCAGGACCACTGCCCGCCGGGCCGGTCGGCCACCATGTCCAGCGGCAGCGAGGTGACCACCCCGGCGATCGAGGGGCCGGTCCCGATCTGCACCAGGTGAGGCCGGGGCACCTCGGTGAAGAACACGACGCCGCCGCTGAGGAACGTGCCACTGCCGACGGCCACCATGACGATCTGGTACGCGATCGCGCGGGGCAGCCCGGTTGGCGGCAGGAGCCGGGACACGGCGAGTCGATGACCGTCCATGGTGTCGGTCAGGCCACCCGGGCTGCGGGGCGACCCCCACCGCCATCGATTGCGCATCCTGACCGGCGCGCTGCCGACCCGGCCGTGGTCCCGTCGAACAGGATCGTCGTACGTCTCTGGACCCGCACAGAACTCTCCGCCCACCGCCCGATGTCGCCGGTCGGGGGTCCACGACAGGAACGGCGCGGGAGGCACCCCGTCACAGCCGTAGGTCGCCGCGTCCTGCAGCAGTACCGAGCCGGCGGCGTGGGTCTCCCGGCCGGCGACGAGGTCAGGCCAGGACGAGGAGGTCCATCCAACTGGTGGCAGGTTCGGTGGGGTCAGCCTCGGCGGCGGCACGGAGTCGGGCGAGGCCGCGGGCGTAGACGTCGTCGGGGAGGGCGCGGAGCTTGGAGTCCGCAGCGCGGCGGAGCCCGTCGGCGTAGGCGGTCAGGGTGGGTGCGCTGCGTTGCGGCAGCGGGCGGAGCGAGACCTGGGCGAAGCCTGCCGTGGCGAAGGCCGCGCAGACCCGGTCGACGGTGGGGTAGGTGTCGACCAGCTCCGCTGTCTCGGGGAAGAACCGCACCCGCAGGTCCCGGTCGCAGCGGCCGGGGAAGGAGTTGCGAATGAGCACCGGAGCGCCTGGTTTGAGTGCCCGGCGTAGTTCGCGGGCCGATGCCTCCAGATCGTCCAGATGGTGGATCACGGAGCCGAGCCATGCCGCGTCCGCGCAGCCGTCCGGGACCGGCAGCGACTCCGCCCTTCCGTCGAGCGCCCGGATCTCCTCAGACGCAGGAATCAGCGCCCGCATCGCTGCGGCCGGCTCGACGGCCAGCACCCGGACTCCAAACCAGGCGTGGAATGTGCTCGCGAACGCTCCGGTCCCCGCACCCACGTCGAGCACCGTCATGCCAGGTGCGAGACCCGCCGCTGCGGACACTGCGGAACGCCATGCCTCCAGGCCCTCCCGTGGGACCTCCCGAGCCGCCTGATAGTCGGCGGCTGCCTGGCTGTCGTAGCGTGTTTCAGCCATGCCCGTCTGCTCTCTGCGCTCCACAACGAGGTGCTGCCTACAGGTGTCGTTCAATGCCCGGACAGTCTCTCGGTGATCTTCCCGAGTTCCGCGTCTGCCTCGCCGAAGACAGCGTAGAAGAGCCAACCGCGAGGAGGAACCAGTGTGCTGGCCGCCAGCGGAAGGATGCCGTCACGGCCACTGGTCGCGAGCCGTCCCGCATCGTCCAGCAGGTGGACCAGTCGCTCGAAGTAGTCGTCGCCGCCGATCCGGACGAACGCCAGACGCAACCGCACGCCCAACTGCTGGGCGATCATCCCGGGCGAGAGGCGGGCGTTGACCTCCAGCACCGGGACCAGCTCCCCCGACGCGGTCGTCATCGAGTCGACGGACAACGGCCCGCGGTAGCCCTCCGCCGCTGCGGCCCGGGCCACCGCCTCCACGCATGCGCGGTACTCCGCACGGTCGAGCCGCTGCATCAACTGCGGCGTCGGAGACGACGAACCCCGGTAGGAGTGACCGACGTTGAGGATCTGGCGGACGCCGTGCCACACCAGTTCCCCTTCCGGGTCGATCGTCAGATGCGCGGCGAAGTCGTCGGACCGTTCGTACAGCGGCTGGACCACCAACTCGATCATGTCCGCAGGTCGCCGACGCAGGCTGCGTTCGACCAACGCGAGTCTCGCGGGTGAGTCGAGGATGACATTGCCCTGCCCGGACACTCCGTAGGGGTCTTTGACCACGCACGGCAAGACCGCCGCCTCGCGCAGTTCCTGTAGCGAGGTGACAACCCGTCCGGAGCCTGGTAACCCCAGCCGCGTCGACCAGGTCTTGGAGTTGACCCGCCGGACGGCGTCCAGGTCGGGCAGCGCCGCGTCCAGTCCGAGGCTTCTGACCGCAGCGGCCGTCCCCGGCAGCACCGCATACGGTTCGGGTCTCGCGCCGGTGAATCCCGGCAGGCCGACGACAGCCAGGCGCTCCTCGACGGGGAGCGCCAGATCGCCGGGAACCGGCAGGTGCCGTGCACCGAAACCTGCGGCGCGCATCACCTCGCCGAAGGCCGCGGGCGGCTGGTAGTGAGTGAGTAGCACGTCATCGGGGCGGCAGAGGACGGCCTGTAGCTCATCCATGCCCCGCAGCAATCGCTCGGCGTGTGGATCGCGGAGGGCTGGCAGCCGCGCCAACCCGGTCGGCCGCCACCGGTGCTCCGCGTCGCAACTGCCGAACCTGACGACCGGGTCCGCCGGGGCGACAGTCACGACGTGGGTCCGGCATCGGGACGCAGGAAGCGGTGCTCGATACGTTCCAGGGTGCGGAAATCGTCGACGCTCACCTCTTGCAGGTCGATGGGCCTTCCGGAGAGGTCTTCGAGCAGGTAGATGAACTCCAGGAAGTCCAGGGAGTCGATGAGCCGGGCCTCGATCAGGTCCTCCGTCGGGCTGGGCTCGCGGTCGAGTTCGGGGTTCTTGGTCTGGATCCATTCGGCGATCCGCTTCACGACTGCTCCATGTTGTTTGTCGAACGGTGGGATGACGGATCCGAGGAGCCGGAGTTCGGTCACCAGCGGCGGCGGCTCACTTCCCCGGCCGGGGTGATGGTCAGTGGCCACTGGTCGACGCCGCTGGACCTTCTCCGCAGGGCTGGCCGTCGGCACGCCGCTTCGGGGCGCAGCGCCGCCGCGGACGGTGGTCAGTGCGCTCTGTTCCGGTTCGCTGCGATGGTTGGCCAGCCCGCGTGGGCCGTGCGGTGCGGCGGGTTGTCGCACGCACGGGATGGGGACCCGGTCGACGTCCCGGCACGGCCGGGAAAGGACTCGCGGCGTGCGCCGGTGGGCTGCTCCAGCGCCGCGTGCAGCGGCGATCCGGTCATCGCGACCTCCCGGTCGGGACCGGGACAGCCGCGGCCGTCCCGTCTCCGCGTAGGGCGGCGAGGGCCGCGGTGAACTCCGCGCGGAAACCGGCGACGTAGGCTGCGGCCGGCTGTACCGTCCGGAGTGCGGCGCACCCGAGGCCCGCGTACCGGGCCAGCTGCTCGACGTGGCCCTCGGCCTCCTCCGTGGGTGCGGCGGCGGAACCTCGCGGGACTGGTCGGCGTTCACCCATCACGCTGGTCCAGGCGATCAGCGTCGCGGGCAGCGGCTGCGGCGCGTCGGTGACGGGGCTGCGCAGCACCCGGTGCGCACGTCCCGGCCAGCCGATCGAGAAGCGGTCGGTAACGACGGTGTCCTCGGGGCCGGCCTGCAGGAGTGCCGCCTTGTAGGAGGGGTGCGCGGCCGACTCGGCAGTGACCACGAACGCGGTGCCGCACAGCGCGCCGGACGCACCGGCCCGGAGGGCACCGAGCAGGTCGGTGCCGGTGGTTATCGCGCCGGCGACGAACGCCGCGGGCTCCTGGTCGTACTGGGCGAGCAGTTCGCGTGTGCCCAGTGTCCCGAGGTGGTGGCCGCCGGCCTCGATGCCCTGGAGCACCACGCCGTGTGCGCCCAGTCCGGCCGCGACCGAGGCGTCGGCGGCGGTGCCCACCTGGATCAGCAGGCGGTGTCCGGCGGCCAGCACCCGTGCCGCCTCCGGCTCGGGGAGCAGGCCGTAGCTGTTCAGAAGAAGTGGCCGGTCCGCATTGGCGAGCAGCGCGCCCACCTGATCGGTGAGCAGCCGTCCGGCGACCTCGGGGATCACGTTCACCGCGAAGGTGTGTCTCGTGCGCGCGGCAGTGTCGACCACGAGCGCGGCGCTCTGCTCCGGGTTGCTCTTGTAGAGGGCGACGGTGCCGAGCGCGCCGCTGTCGCTGACCGCTGCCGCGAGCGCCGGTCCGGCGATGCCGCCCATGCCTGCCTGGATGAGTGGAAATTCGACTCCGAGGGCTCGCGCCCCCCGCTCCGCCGCCGCCGTCACCCTCGCAGCCGGAACATCGGGAAGGTCAGCCACGAACATCATGGACCTGCCGTAGCGCCTTCTGTGGCGTGCCGTGCGCCTGCAACATCGCGTGTATCCAGCGTTCGACACCGAAAGCAGTGCAGCTGCTGTGTGCGACAGCGCCGGCGCTGGTGATACCGAGCCGTTCGCCGAAGAAGTTGCGGTGCCTGTTCACCGACGCGATGGCGGTGCCGTCGGAGGCGACGAACTCATACTTGACGGGGTCGAGGGCCATCAGTTTGGCCCGCGAGCCGCTCCTGTCGTAGAACGGGTCGCTCGCGGGCTGGTACGACAGTTCGATGCCGAGTCGGCCGGCCAGAGTCTCCAGCAGCTCCTTCGAGCGGGCCAGGTGTTCGCGGGCTCCCTCGGCGGTGCCGAAGTAGACGATCTCGCGCATATGGAAGCCCCAGAGGCGGCGCAGACCGTCGTAGTGGTCCTCGTTGCGGAAGCAGCGGCCGATCGAGGTCAGCCTCAGTCCCGGGCCGACGTCCTGGCTTTGCAACGAGAGCAGCAGGCCGTAGCAGGTGGCCGACGGCAGCAGGTAGCCGGTGGGTCGAACCGGCTGCTCCGCCACCGGGCCCCCGGACGCCAGTGCCTCGACCGCACCGTCCGGAAAGCGGGCGGCGGTCACGCCGAGGTGCGGGAAGTTGCGGAAGTAGTCGAGCCGGGCCAGGCCCTCCGCGGGCAGAAGTGGCGGCCCGACCACTGGGGAGGCGCCGAGTTCGTCGGCCATGTCGGTGAACAGGGCGTCGAGTTCGAGCAGGAGTGCGGCTCGCTGTGGTTCGAGGACGACCAGGCCGGGGCCGGGGTTCAGGAGGGTGAGTTCTCCGGCCGGGGCGGCGGGTGGTGTGCGCGGTGCCATGGGTGACCTGCTCCTGTTGAGGTGGGCGGGACAGGGAGCGGCGGAGTCGCTCAGGCTGCGGCCTGGTCGAACAGGCCGATCCGACGGTAAAACGCGTCGGTACGGGCCGTGACTGCGTCGTGGGCGGCGCTGCGGGAAGGGTCGGCGAGGACACGGCTGCGGAAGGCGAACGGATCGGGGATTCCCGCGTTGCGGTAGGCATCCACGCTGTAGAGCTGTTGCAGCGAACTCGCGATGTACTTCCCCACGTACTGACGGGCCACGGCGATCTCCTTGTTGTCGCCGTCCGCACGCAGTCGCACCCACAAGGCACGTACCAGTTGAGCACCGAAGGCGATGTGCCGGGACTCGTCCTGGTGGTGCACCCGGTTGATGGCGCGAATGGTCTCCGGGAGGGCGGCGTCGGCAGCCATCCTGCTGTTGAAGTGATCGACGATCTGTTCGAAGATCAGGATCCGGCTGAACACGATGAAGTTGTCCAGCAGAGCGGAGTGCTGCTCCTGGGGGAAAGCCATGGACCGGTTGGTGAACAGCTTTCCGCCGTAGCGGAGGCAGAACTCGGCGAAGAACCACATGTGCTCGTTTTCTTCGCCCAGGAAGTGATGGAAGAACGGGGTGGGAATTTCGAAACCGGGGGTGTGGATCCGCTGTACCACCTCTTGCATCAGCTCGCGGATCCCATGCACGTTGAGGCTGTAGAAGTTGATGCTCTCCCACTTCGACAGGGCGAGATACTGCTCGCGGTCCAACTCCGCGGCGGCTGCGGTGCCGTACACCGTCACCAGATCCTCGCTCATCCACAGCGCGCTCTCGGGGATGCTCTCGGGCCACTCGAAAGTCTGGTAGGGGTTGTAGTACTCGTCCTCGGCCGCTGCGGTGAGCCGCGTGACGGCGAGGGCGACCTCGTCGTCCCAGATGGTGGCGTTAGTGGTCATCGGGCGATCTCTCCAAGCTTCTTCTCGGTACTGGTCGTCGCACGCGTCGAGCGGAAGCCCGCCAGGTCGAGAGTGCCGGTGGCGCTGTCGACCAGGAGAATCTCGAAGGCGCGCAGCAGGAGGTCGATGTCGTGGCGCGGGATCAGTTCGGTGTCGGCCATCAGATAGAGCAGGCAGGTGTCGGGCGCGTATCCGGTGTGCAGGAAGAAGGTGGCGTCCTGGCGCTCCCACGAACCCACGAAGGTGACCGTGGTGCGGCAGAGGAGCGCACGCAGTCCGTCCGGGCCCTCATCGGTGTGCGGTAGGTTTTCCCAACGGTCGTGCATACGTTTGTCGTTGAAAAAGCAACCAAGGTTGAGTGCGCCGTGGCTGCGTTCGCGCGCCTCGTCGAGAATCTCGTCGACGGCCGACGGGTCGTACTGGGCATGACGGTAGGCGTTCATTCCGGTCAGGAAGGTCCGGCGTACCGTCTGTTCAAAGGTGTCGTCGTCGACGTTCATTGCGAACAGCGCGTTCTCCACCATGGGTGCCACGAGCCGACGGCTGCGCTCGTCATGCCGGTTGACCGCGATGAGCTGCAGCGCCACGGTGTCGTGCCCGGTGTAGGCACCGAGTACGGCCGCCGTGGCGGCCAACAGCACGGTGCCGGTGCTGACCTGGCATCGTTCGGCAAGCACGGTCGTGGCGACCGCGACGGCGGGGGAGTCCATCGCCAGCCGGACGAAGCGCTCGGGTCCACTCTCGCCGGTGGCCGTACGAAACAGCGTCGGTGGCACGGTGTGCAGCGTTCGACGCCAGTACTCCGCTGCGGCCGCACCGCGGGCGGCACCAGGACCCTCCGCCTCAAAGCGTGCCTGGTCGAGCGGCTGCCACTGCGGTTCCGGCGGCCCGCTGCCGTCGAGCAGCTGCTGCAGATCGCGCTCCAGCTCGCGTACGCCCCAGAAATCGACAGCCAGGTGCGAGAACACCAGGACGGCGACGGCTGGACGTCCGTCCTGTAGGACGAGCGCGCATCGGAAGGGCCATTCCTCGGCGTGGCGAAAGGTCAGGCCCACCAACTCCCGTGCCAGCTCGACCGCAACGTCATCGGCGGAGCCGGATGCTGCGTCCGTCACCTTCAGGGACAGCGCGCCCTCGGCCCAGACCTCCTGGACGGGCCCGTCGCCCTCGTCGTGAAATCGGGTACGCAGCACTTCGTGACGTGAGACGAATGCGCTGAGCACAGTCTCGACCTGTTCGGTGGAGATACCGGCCGGGATCTTCGCGATACGGCGGATGTTGAAGTAGTGAGCATCGTCACCGAGCCAGCGAATGGCCTTCCAGATGGCGCGTTGACCCCACGTCATAGGGGCGGTTTCGGATCGTTTTCCTTGGAACGTCAACGAATGGGCGCCGGGGTACTGCATTGCCAGGTTCCTCAGGTCAGGCATCGCCCAGGGCGACGCGGGTGGAGGTGCCAGGACGATGGAAGAACGATGCCGCGACGACGGCCGGGTGGTCAGCGCCGCACGGAACGCGGAGAATCTGGCATACCGGTCAGGCGCTGACGGGAAAGCGCTGGTAAGGGGGGAGGGGCGCCTCGACACTGAGGCCCGGTTCGGAGCGGCCCTGGGCTCGCGCACGAACTGTCTCCGGGTAGGGCGGAAACGTCAGCGAACAAGCCCGGTATCGCGGCGCATCGCCTCCGATAACGCGAAGGGTGCGAAGCGGCCCGGACTGGACACGCGGAGCCGGACGAACACGGAGTGCAACGGTAACCACATCGATGCAGGTCTGTCTAGACCGATCCCTGTGGCGGATCAGGGATCCGTTCCGTTGTACAGACGAACTAGATGACCATCAATGAAATTCTTGACGTCACACGAGGTCTGAGCCAGACTCTGGACCGCGAGCTTCCCCGGCGACAGTGGCGTTCCCGGGCTCGCGGGAGTCCGCTGTCTCCCTCCTCCGATCGCAATCGGATCCCGGCGAGATGCCCTTCACCTGTGCCGTTTGCTCGTCCTGCGTGCCCTGACGTACTCGGGGGAGTTCCTGATGCCTTCCACGACGCCCGACCCGGGCGCCGGACCGCTTCGACGACGCGCCGTTCGATGGCTCGCCACTGTACGGCTGCTGCGCTACGCACACCCGGGACTGATCGCCGGCGCGGGTGCGCTCCACGTTGCGGTCGGCCTGCTCCCGATCGCCTTCATCCTCGCGACGAGTACCCTGATATCGAGAATCCCTGATGCCATGTCAGATTTTGGTGGCCATGGTGGCACAGGTCGGATCGGTCTCGCGCTGATGCTGGCCGTCGCCGCTTTCGTGCTGCAACAGATTCTCGTCCCGTTCCAGTCGGTGCTGGCTGAACTGGTGATCCGTCAGGTCGACGGCGCGTGCACCGTCCGACTGATGGCGTGTGCGTTGCGTGATCTCCCGGTCGCGGACCTGGAACGGCAGGAGGTGCTCGATGTGCTCTCGGACGCCCGTAACGGCTTCGAGCGGGTGGTCCCCACCCCGGGCGATGCCGCTGCCGGAACCCTGGCTCTGATCGCCCGCTACACCCAACTTGTCGGGGCTGCGGTCATGGTGTCCGTGGTACTGGGACCTGGCATCGGTGTGCTTGTGGCCGCAACGGCGATCGTGATCAGGTTCGGCCAACGCGGCTCGCTGAGCCGCTTCGGCGCGGTACGGGCGACCCTGGCCGGTCCGCGGCGGAGACTGTCCTACCTGCGGCGCACGGCGACCGGAACCGGGCTGGCCAAGGAGGCACGGGTGCTCGGCCTGGTCCCCTGGCTCCGGCAACGCCATGGCACGGAGGCACGCGGCTACCTGGAGCCGTTGTGGGCGACCCGCCGCAGGCTGCTGTTCTGGCCTTTCGTCGCGCTGGCAGGGTTCGGCCTGCTCGGTGGCGGCGCGGCGCTGTCGGCCCTGGCCGAGGACGGCACGAACGGTTCGCTGACGCTGCTCCAACTGTCTGTTGCCCTTCAGGCCGTGCTGATTCCCATGCGCTTCGGCGTCTTCTTCCCCGAGAGTGACATGCAGACGCTCTACGGGTTGGCCGCCCACGACGCACTGACCCGCCTGGAGCAGGTCGCGGCGGATGGGGGCGGCCACGGTCGGCAGTACGACCCCGGTCACGTCCTTGATCAGGCCGGGGCCGTTCGCTTCGAGGGCGTCGGTTTCCGCTACCACGACGGTGCTCCCGCCGTGCTCGACGGGCTCGACCTCGAACTCGCACCGGGGACGTCGACGGCGATCGTCGGCCTCAACGGCGCGGGGAAGACGACGCTGGTGAAGCTCCTGACCAAATTGCACGAACCCACCAGTGGCCGGATCACCGCTGGCGGGACCGACATCGCCGGTATCTCGCCGTCGGCCTGGCACCGGCGCATCGCCGTGATCTTCCAGGACTTCACCCGGTTACATCTCACCGCGGCCGAGAACATCTGGCTGGGCCGACCGGACCTCCTCGGTGACCGCAACGCGCTCCTCACCGCGGCCCGGCGCGCGGGCGCACAGGAGATCATCGACGGCCTCCCGCACGGCGTGGACACGGTCCTCAGCGCCGAGTACGAAGGTGGCACCGACCTGTCAGGCGGCCAGTGGCAGCGGATCGCTCTGGCCAGAGCCTTGCTGGCACTGGAGTGCGGGGCGTCCCTCCTGGTGCTCGACGAGCCCACCGCCCAACTCGACGTCCGTGCGGAAGCCGCGTTCTTCGAGCGCTTTCTGGACATGACCAAGGGTGTGACCAGTGTTATCGTCTCGCATCGCTTCTCCAGCGTGCGCCAGGCCGACCGCATCGTCGTGCTCGCCGACGGCAGGGTGGCCGAATCCGGCACGCACGAACAGTTGATGGAACTCAACGGAAGTTACGCCGAGCTCTTCAGGATTCAGGCGGAACGCTTCACCGCGGACGAAGCCGCCGACCCGTCGACGACTGAACGCTTCCTGCCGAGGATCGACGGAGCGGCCCGATGACCACGGTCCTTGCGGTCCGACACCTTCTGTGGCTCGCCTTCCGCTGTGATCCAGGGCGTCTCGCGCGTGCCTCAGCGATGCTGGCCGCCGGATTCCTGTCCACCCCGTTGATCGCGCTATGCCTCAAGTCGCTCACCACCGCGGCGGTCAATCATGACTCGGGCACCGCCGCTCGGCTGGCGCTGATAACGGCAGCACTGCTGGTCTTTGAGCTCATGATGAACCACTTCGCCCACCTTTCCTACTTCGAACTGGGCGACCTCAGCGAGGTCGAACTCCAGAACGAGCTGATCACGCTCGCCCACGGCGTCGGCAACCTCGAACAACTGGACACTCCGGCCTACGCTGACACCCTGGCGTTGGTCCGCGAGGAACTTCCACGCACCCGCGCCTCCCTGGAGGCCGTTCTACAGCTCGGGGGCCTGGTCCTGCAGATGGGCCTGACGGCGGTCCTGCTCGGCTCGCTCAACGCGTGGCTGCTCCTTCTTCCCGTCGCCGGAGCAATCCCCGTCCTGGCAGGCAATCGGGCTCAGCGTCTGGTGGATCGTGCGAAGGAGGACACCGCTGCGCTGACGCGTCTCGGCCGGCACCTGCTGGAGACCACCACCATGCTCGCGTCGGTCAAGGAGATCCGCCTGTCGGGTGCCGAGGCCATGCTGATCGAACGCCACCAGCGCGACTGGGCTACCACCTCTACCGCGCTACGCAGGGCCCAGACTCGAGCTGCCCTGCTGCGTGCAGCGGGGCAGCTCACCTTCGCCGCCGCCTACGGCGGTGCGATCTATCTGGTGGTTCGGCAGGCGTTGCAGGGCGGCTCGGGGCTGGGCGACGTGATTCTGGTGATCGCTCTGGCCGCCCAGATTTCCTTCCAGGTGTCCAATGGACTCGGCCTGCTGACGATTGTCCAGGCGGCGGGGTGCACGATGGAGCGGATCCGGACACTACGCAGTGTCGCCGCCGCGTCGCCCGAATCTGCCGTACCCGGGTCGGGGAAACTGCCCGCAGTCCTCACTCGCGGCATCCGTCTCGACCACGTCAGCTTCCACTACCCGAACAGCGACCGGAAGGTCCTCGACGACGTCACCCTCGACATCCCGGCAGGCACGGCGCTTGCCGTGGTGGGCGAGAACGGGGCGGGTAAGAGCACCCTGGTCAAACTGCTGTGCGGGCTGTACCGGCCGACCTCGGGAAGAATTCTGGTGGATGACGTCGACCTCGCGTCCGCCGCCCCCGCCGGGTGGCAGCGCCGGGTGTCGACCCTCTTCCAGGACTTCGCCCGGCTGGAGCTGCGGCTGCGGGACAACACCGGCATCGGCGACCTCGACCGAATCGACGACGACCAGGCCCTGCAGCGGGCGATCGACAGGGCCGAGGCGGGCCCCGTCCGGGCGCTCGTCCCCGACGGTCTGGACGGCCTGCTCGGCCGGGGGTACGGCGACGGCACCGAACTCTCAGGCGGCCAGTGGCAGAAGCTCGGGCTGGCCCGCACGCTGCTGCGCCGAGGTCCGCTTCTCGTCGCCCTGGACGAACCCGCCTCCGCCCTGGACGCGACCGCCGAGCAAGCCCTCTTCGAGCGCTTCGCCGACCTCGTCACGGAAACCCGTGCGGACACCGGCGCGATCACCGTACTGGTTTCGCACCGCTTCTCCACCGTGCGGATGGCCGACCTGATCGTGGTCCTGGAACAGGGCAGCGTCTCGGAGGTCGGCACCCATGCGGACCTCATCGCGAGTGGTGGCCTCTACGCGGAGCTGTACCACCTCCAAGCTCGTGCCTACGCGTGACCTCGGTCCTTCCGGGTGGTCGATCGCGCGGGGACCGGAGGTGACGGTCCCTATCGCGGTCGGTCCGGCACAGTGCACGCCGACGTGCGAGCGATCATGGGACCGCGAGAACGTCGACGACCTGCGGCGGCTGGCCGACAGGGGCAGTGAGACGCCATGGTCGACGCGGCAGGCCGTCGTCGAGGCCGCTGGTTGGTCGGATCCGCTGTTGACGACTGGTTGTCGATCGGGGAGGTGGCCCGGCGTACGGGTCTGAGTGTCAGCGCCATCCGGTTCCATGCCGACGAGGGCGTCGTCGCGCCGGCCGGGTACACCGGGGCCGGGTACCGGTGCTACGACGCGCGGGGCGTGGCGGCGCTCGAACCGGTGGGTACGGGCGGATGGGCCGGCGAGCCGGGGTGCCGGTGATCGTCGGGCGGGTCCGGTCACCGGGCCGGGGTGCGGACGGGCGGCCCTTGTCCCACGGTGCCGGCAGGAGCGCCCGGAACCTGACCGTGGTCGCGGTGCTTGAATGGTGGGCATGCCGCTCGACGAGTTGCGCGTCCTGCTGGCCCGGCACGCTCGGCCCGACCTGGGCACCGGCATCGCCGAGGTCCGCATCTTCCGCGCCGACCGGCCCAGCCCGCCGACACCGACCACCTACGGCCGGGTGCTGGCCCTCGTCGCCCAGGGCACGAAGCGGTTCGCGCTCGGCGACCGGGTGTACGAGTACCAGGCCGGCGATTACCTCGTCGCCTCGATCGACCTGCCGGTGACCGCGTACTTCGCCCGGGCCAGCCCGGAGGAGCCGGCGTTGGGCTTCGGTCTGACCCTCCACCCGGCCGCTGTCGCCGAGGTGCTGCTCCAGGCGGACCCGGCGGACCTGCCGGCGCCCGCCCCCCGTCCACCAGCCGGCCTGGCCGTCAGCAGAGCCCCCGTCGAGTTGCTCGACGCCGCCGTCCGGCTGCTGCGCCTGCTCGACCAGCCTCGCGACATTCCCATGCTCGCGCCCCTGATCAAGCGGGAGATCATCTGGCGGCTGCTCACCGGCGAACAGGGCGGCGTCCTGCGCCAGCTCGGCCTGCCCGACAGCCGCCTCAGTCACGTCGCCCGGGCCGTCCAGTGGATCCGCGACAACTATGCGCAGCCATTCCGGGTCGAGGACGTGGCGCAGCGGGCGGGGATGAGCGTCTCCGCGTTCTACCGCAACTTCCAGGCCGTCACCTCGATGAGCCCGATCCAGTACCAGAAGCAGATCCGCCTGCAACACGCCAGGCTGCTGCTCGCCGCCAACCCCGGCGACGTCGCCGGGGTCAGCCGCAGCGTCGGCTACGAGAGCGCCGCTCAGTTCAGCCGCGAGTACCGCCGGCAGTTCGGGGGCCCGCCCCGCCAGGACGCCGCCCGCCTGCACGCCCGGACCGCCACCCGGGCCGCGCCGCGCGGCGGTTGACGGGAACTCGCTTTGTCTTGCCCGTTCCTGCCTGCCTGCCCGACGGATGATCCGGTGCCGGAACACCCCCGGTAGCCTGCCCGGACACAGGGGCGAGGTCGGCCGGGCCGACGGACAACGACAGGCGCGTGAGGTACGGGTGGCCGGTAGCGAACTGTACGGACGTCACGACGACCTGGTGCAGCTCGCCGAGTTCCTCGACGGGGTGCGCCAGGACGGCGGCGCGCGGCTGATCTGCGGCGAGCCGGGGGTCGGCAAGTCCTCCCTGATGGCCGCCGCGACGGAACTCGCCCTCGCCGCCGGGATGCGCGTGCTGCGCGCGTCCGGGTCGGAGTTCGAGGCCGACGTCAGCTACGCCGGCCTGCACCAGCTGCTGCTGCCCGCGTACGCGGCCCTCGACCGCCTCCCGCCCGGTCCGCGCGAAGCGCTGTCGGTGGCGCTCGGGTTCGGCGTCGGCACGCCCCCGGACGTCCTGCTGGTCTGCAACGCCGCGCTGCTGCTCGTCACCGAGCTCACCGCCGACGGGCCGGTCGTGCTGGTGGTCGACGACGTGCACTGGCTCGACCGGGCCAGCGCCGTCGTCCTCGGCTTCGTCGCCCGGCGGCTGGCGGGCCGCCGGGCCGGGCTGCTGGCGTCGACCAGGACGGGCTCGGTGAGCTTCCTCGACCTGCGGGGGCTGTCCGAGCACGTCGTCGGGCCGCTCGACGACGAGTCGGCGGAGCGGCTGGTCGACGTCCGCCACCCGCAGTTGCCGGTACGGGTACGCCGCCGCCTGCTCGACCTTGCCCAGGGCAACCCCCTCGCGCTGATGGAGTTGCCCGCCGCGCTGCTGGGCTCCGTGCGGCGTACGCAGACGCACCCCGAGGTGGTTCCCCTCAGCGACCGCCTTCAGGCGATCTTCGCGGCCCGGTTGACCGGGCTGCCCGAGGCGACCCGGCAGGTGCTGTTGCTCGCCACCTTCGAGGGCACCGGCGACGTCCGGGTGCTCCGCGCCGCGCTGCCCGACCGACCGAGCCTGGCCGACCTGGCCCCCGCCGAGCGGGCGCAACTGGTACGGGTGGACGACCCCACGGCCCGGGTCGCGTTCCGGCATCCGCTGATCCGGTCGGCGATCGTCGCCATGTCCACCCACGAGGAGCGCCGCACCGCGCACGTCGCACTCGCCGGAGCCCTGGTCGACGACGAGGAGCGCCGCGCCTGGCACCTCGCGGCGGCAGCCGTCGGCCCGGACGAGGCGGTGGCGGAACTTCTTGAGGACGCGGCGCACCGGGTGATGCGCCGGGGGGACGGGTTCGCGGCGGTGGCGGCCCTGGTCCGCGCCGCCGAGCTGAGCGCCACGAGCGCCGGCCGGGGACGGCGGCTCGCCGAGGCCGCGTACATCGGCGCGGAGGCCAGCGGCACCATCGACGACGCGAAGATCCTGCTGACCGACGCGCGTCGGGCGGCTCCCGACCCCGTCGGTTCCCTGCACGCGGCCAACGCGACCGCCTTCCTCATGATCAACGGGGACGGTGACGTGAGCACCGCCCACCGGCTGCTGGCGGGTGCCATCGAGACCGGGGACCACGGCTACCGGGCCGACGACCCCGCGCTCGTCGAGGCCATGCACACCCTGCTGCTGCTGTGCTGGTACGCCAGCACCCCGCGACACTGGACGCCGTTCTTCACGGCGCTGCGTCGGATCCGGCCCCGGCCGCCGGACGTGCTCGCGCTGGCGAGCGACAGTTTCGCCGACCCCGTGCGCACCGGGAAGGCGGCGCTGCACCGGATCGACGCGGTGCTCCGGACGCTGACCGACGACGCCGACCCCACCCGCGTCATGCGGATCGGTACGGCCTCGGTGTATCTCGACCGTCTCGGCGACTCGCGGGAGGCCTCCTGGCAGCTGGTCCGGCACGGGCGCAACGGCGGAGCGCCCCGCCGGCACCTCGGGGCCCTGATGCACCTGTGCCTCGACGACTTCCTGACGGGCCGGTGGGACGAGGCCGAGGACCTCGCCGTGGAGGGCCAGCGGACCTGCGACACCAGCGGCTTCTCGTTCTTCGCGTGGTACTTCCGGTACAACCGGGCGATCCTGGCCGCCGGCCGGGGACGGTTCGCCGAGGCGTACGCGCTCGCCGACGAGATCACCTACTGGGCGCTGCCCCGGGGCGTCGCCGCCGCGGCGTTGTTCGCGCAGCATCCCCGGGTGCTCGCCGCCATCGGGCAGGGTGACTACGACGCCGCCTTCGGGCACGCCGCCGCGATGAGCCCGCCCGGCGTGCTCGCCTCCCACGTGCCGCACTGCACCTGGGTCATGTTCGACCTGGTGGAGGTGGCCGTCCGCACCGGGCGTACGGCCGAGGCCCAGGCCCACGTCCGGGCGATGCGCGACGCGGACGTGGCTGGCCTGTCGCCCCGGATGGCCCTGCTCCAGGCCGGTGCCGAGGCCGTCGTCGGCGACGACGAGGCGGTGACCCGCCTGGAGACCCTGCTGGCCGACCCCGCGACCCGGCGGTGGCTGTTCGACGGGTCCCGGGTGCGGTTGGCCCTCGGGGAGAGGCTGCGGCGGACCCGGTCGCCGGTGGAGGCCCGCCGGCACCTGCTCGCCGCACGCGACGGTTTCGCCGCCATGGCGGCCGAACCCTGGCTCGCCCGGGTGGAGAGGGAACTACGCGCCTGCGGCTATCGACCGCCCCCACGGCAACGGGGCGACCTGACCGCGCTGACGGCGCAGGAACTCCAGATCGCCGAACTGGCGGCGAGCGGCATGACCAACAAGCAGATCGCCGGGCGTCTGTACCTGTCCCACCGGACCGTCGGCGCCCACCTGTACCGGATCTTCCCCAAGCTGGGCGTCACGTCCCGGGCCGCGCTCCGGGACGCTCTGCCGCCGTCTGCTGCTGAGCAGACTGCGCGCTGAGCTCGTCGGCCTGCGTCTCCTTCGCTTCGAGCAGCCGCTCCAGGAGCCGCCGGGTGGTGGGGTCGTCGTCGCCGATCCAGCGCACCGCCTCCTGCAACGTCTGGACGAGGATCCGTGCCCCCACGAGGTTCTGCGTCACGATGCCGACGACGTCACCGTCGGGGAACGCCCGGAAGGCGACCCGGGACCGGGCGCTCAGGTGCTGCGGGTCGTAGTCGCCGACGCACCCGAGTTGCCGGATGCGGGTCGCGACCAGCCGGGCGTCGCCCCGGTCACGGTCGGCTCCGGCGAACAGGAGTTCCGCGAGCGGCCGGGACGCCGGGGCGCGGACGACCAGCGCGTGCTGCTCGTACTGCAACGAGGACACGACCAGGCTCGCCAGCAGCACGTTGAGCAGCCGTGTGGCCGCCGTCAGATCGACCCGGTTCGACGGCGTGACCGGCCCGTCGTCGAGGTCGAACAGGGCCCGGTCGCGGACCTCGCGCATCCGCAGCACGGTGGGCGGCGATGCGGGGTGTTCCCGTCCTGATGGCGTCACGCCGTCGATGGTGCGGCGCGGCTCCCGGCCGCGCATCTGTCGAATGACCTAAGCCGGGGCCGAGGCGCCGGTGTCGGATGGTCCCCGCAGCCCCGGGCCAGGGCACCGGGGCGTGGTGGGGGCCGGCGGCTCCGCTCACGGCACCGGTCACGCCCGGCCACGGGCCTGCCCGATTGCGGCATCACCGGTTAGGTCATCGGCCGCCGGCGGCCCGGAACCCGGAAGTCGGATGACTGATGGGGGCCGGCCGGGCGGCCCCGAGAGTGGACCCAGCCAGGCAACACCGTCGCCGCCGACATCCGGTGGCAGCCGCCGAGGAGAGTGCCCGATGACCGCAGGCTACGGCTTCCACGCCACCATGACCGCCCGTCCGGGCAAGGGCGAGGAACTGGTCGACCTCCTGCTCGCCTCGCCGTCGTTAGCGAATGAGGACTGCGTCGTCTTCCTGATCGGCCGTTCCGCCGCCGACTCCGACGTGGTCCACGTCACCGAGGGCTGGACGACGGAGGAGGCGCATCACAGGTTCTTCGCCACCGACGAGGCGCAGGCCCTGGTGACCCGGCTCCAGCCGTTGATCGTCGGCGAGCCGGCCTACCTCGACGAGGTGCCGATCGGCGGCAAGGCCGCCATCTGAGATCCGGCCCGGACGTCCGCCCCCGCGCACCGAACACGACAGGAGACCCCTCATGGCACTGACACGTCCCCCTCTCGACCCCGAGCTGCGCGCGCTCCTCGCCGACATGCCGCTCGTACCCGAACTCAACCGCGAGGTGCTCCCGCAGATCCGGCAGTTCTCGTCGATGCCCGTGGAGCCGCTGCTCGAAGGCCGGGCGATCGACCGGCGCGAGGTCAGCATCGTCGGTGCCGACGGCGTGGACATCCCGCTGTCCGTCTTCAGCCCCGCCGGCCCGGACCGCACCGCCCCGGCCCCCTGCGTCTACTGGATGCACGGCGGCGGAATGGTGATGGGCGACCGCTTCTCCCAGCTCGACATCCCTCTGGAATGGCTCGACCTGTTCGGCGCCGTCGTGGTCTCCGTGGACTACCGGCTGGCGCCCGAGGCCACCGGCACCAGCCTGGTCGACGACTGCTACCACGGTCTGCTGTGGGTGGCCGAGCACGCCGACGAACTGGGCGTCGACCCGGGCCGGATCATCGTCGCCGGGGTCAGCGCCGGCGGCGGCCTCACCGCCGGGACCGCCCTGCTGGCCCGCGACCGCGGCGGCCCGCCGCTCGCCGCCCAGGTGCTGATCTGCCCCATGCTCGACCACCACAACGACACCAACTCCAGCCGCCAGTACTCCGGCGAACCCGGCGTGTGGACCCGCGAGATGAACGAGTTCGGCTGGCGGTCGGTCCTCGGTGAGCTGGCCGACGACGCCGTACCCGCGCACGTCTCTCCCGCGACGGCCGGCGACCTGTCCGGCCTCCCGGACACCTACGTCGACGCCGGCACCGCCGAGGTGTTCCGCGACGAGGCCGTCGCCTACGCCACCCGCGTCTGGGCCGCCGGTGGCCAGGCCGAGCTGCACGTCTGGGCGGGTGGCTTCCACGGGTTCGACGCCCTGTACCCGCACGCGCTGATCTCGGCCCAGGCCCGCCGCGCCCGCACCGACTGGCTCGCCCGGGTCCTGACCCCACGGCCGCAGCTCGCCGGGCAGCGGGCCGGGCGATGAGCGACAACCACCGCGCGCAGTTCCTGCGCGAGTTCCTCCGTGACCCGTTCACCGTCGCCGCGGTCGCCCCCAGCGGCGGACCGCTGGCCGACCTCGTCACCGCGCCCGTGCCCGACGTCGGCGAGCCGCTGGTCGTCGAACTCGGCCCCGGCACCGGAGCGTTCACGGCCGCCGTCCAGCGCCGGCTCGCCGGCCGGGGGCACCACCTCGCGGTCGAGGTCAACGGGCGGTTCGCGGGTCTGCTGGCCACCCGGTACCCGCGCCTGGACGTCGCCGTGGCCGACGCCCGCGACCTCGGCGAGGTGCTCGCGCGACGGGGCCACCGCCGGGCGGACGTGATCGTGAGCGGCCTGCCGTGGGCGGCGTTCGCCGGGAACCAGCAGGACGAGCTGCTGCAGGCCGTCACCGACGCGCTCACCCCGGACGGGGCGTTCACCACGTTCGGCTACACGCTCGCCCGCTGGGCCCCGCCCGCCCGGCGACTGCGGCGGGCGCTGGGCGACCGGTTCGAGGAGGTCGTGACCTGTCGCACCGTGTGGGCGAACCTGCCGCCGGCGTTCGTGTACTTCTGCCGGCGACCCCGGTTCGCGGCGCGCCCGCGCACGCTGGTGTCCCTGGCCCGCTGAGCGACGAGAACCCGGGAGGAGGATCGGCCATGGGGAAGCGGTCCGACGTGGCCGTACGCCCGGTCGGCGAGGACCACCGCGCGATGCCGTTCGAGCTGTTCTTCGACCTCGTCTACGTCTTCGCGACGACCCAGATCACCGCCTACCTGGCCCACGAGCACAGCCGTCTGCGCCTACCTGCGATGGCCGCTCTGGCCGGGCTGGTCGCCGTCCTGATCCTCCTGATCCTCCTGATCGTCGTCGAGACCCGCCGGCACCGCAGGAATCCACGTTCGCCGATGCTTTCGGTCGACGTGGCGGCGATCGTCGGTGGACCGGAACTGCGGAGGATCAAGCAAGGAATCGCGAGGATCGAGATGGATATCGCCCCCGGTAACTGATTACCTGAACACTTCTTTCGAAAGACGCGATACCCGATTCAATTAGCGGGAGGTGACGACGATGACCGATCAGACACACAGCACGATATCGCTGCTGGTGAACGACGTGACTCACCGGCTGTCGGTGGACAACCGTCGGACGCTGCTCGACGTGTTACGGGACGACCTGGACGTCACCGGGCCGAAGAAGGGGTGCGACCACGGGCAGTGCGGTGCCTGCACGGTGCTGCGTGACGGCCGGCGGGTGGTCTCCTGTCTGATCCTCGCGGTCGCCGCCGATGCTGCTGCGATCACCACCGTCGAGGGGCTGTCCGTCGGGGGCAGGCTGCAGCCGATCCAGGAGGCGTTCGTGCGATTGGACGGCTTCCAGTGTGGATTCTGCACCCCGGGGCAGATCTGCTCGGCGGTCGGTATGTTCGCCGAGCACGCGGCCGGCTGGCCGAGCGCCGTCACCGTCGACGACGCACCGGACGCCGTGCCGGAACTGGACGAGGCCGAGGTACGCGAGCGGATGAGCGGCAACCTGTGTCGCTGCGGGGCGTACCCGTCGATCGTCCGCGCGGTGGTCGAGACCTCCGCCCGCCCGGGGGTGGCGGGGTGAGGGAGTTCGCCTACCAGCACGCCACACAGGTCCACGAGGCGCTCACGGCGGTCGCCGGGAATGCCGGCGCCCGGTATCTGGGCGGCGGCACCAACCTCGTCGACCTGATGAAGTGCGGGGTCGAGGAACCGACCCGGCTGGTGGACGTACGGCGGCTTCCCCTCGACGGTGTCCACGACGCGCCGGACGGCGGGCTGGTCATCGGTGCGACCACCACGAACAGCGACGCAGCCGCCCACCCCGAGGTGCGCCGCCGGTTCCCGGCGCTGGCCCAGGCCGTGTTGGCGGGCGCCTCCGGCCAACTGCGGAACATGGCCACGGTGGGCGGCAACCTGTTGCAGCGGACCCGCTGCGGCTACTTCACCGACCTCTCCTCACCCTGCAACAAGCGGATCCCCGGCAGCGGATGTGCCGCCATCGCGGGGGTGCACCACAACCACGCGATCCTCGGCCACACCGCGCACTGTGTGGCCACCCACCCCTCCGACCTGGCGGTGGCGCTCTGCGCCTTCGACGCGGTCGTGCGCTACGAGACGCTCGACGGCACCGGTGAGATCCCGTTGGAGCAGTTCTACCTGCCGGTCGACGACCGTCCGGACCGGGAGACCGCGCTGCCGCCCGGCGCGCTGATCACCGCCGTCGTCCTGCCCGGGTCCGCGCACACCTCTCGGTCGCGTTACCGCAAGGTCCGCGAGCGCGCGTCGTACGCCTTCGCGACGGTCTCCGTCGCCGCCGCGCTCGACATCCGCGACGGCGTGGTACGTGACGTGCGCGTCGCCCTCGGCGGCGTGGCGTCGCATCCGTGGCGGGCCCGCACCGCCGAGGCGGTGCTCCGCGACGCCCGGCCCACCGCCGATCTGTTCCGCGCCGCCGCCGAGGCGGAACTGAGCACCGCCCGGCCCCTGCGCGACAACGGATACAAGGTGGCCTTGGCGCGGAACCTCGTCGAGGCCGTGCTCGGTGGGCTCGCCGCAACGGAGGGAGACCGATGAGCACGAACCTCGACCCTGACGCCGTCGGCGCTCCACGCCCCCGGATCGAGGGTCCGCTGAAGGTCACCGGTGCCGCCCGCTACGCCGCGGACGTGCCGATGCCGGACCTGGTCCACGGCTGGATGGTGACCGCCCCCGTCTCCCGGGGCCGGATCCGCGACATCGACGCCTCGGCCGCGCTCGGCATGCCCGGCGTGCTGGGGGTGCTCGACCACCGCAACGCTCCCCGGCTCGATCCCCGGGCGGGTAACTTTTTCGGGCCGGACGGCAGCATGCAACTGCTCCAGGACGACGTGATCCCCTACGCGGGCCGGCCGGTCGCGCTGGCGGTGGCCGAGACGCCCGAGCAGGCCCGGGCGGCTGCGGCGGCGCTGCGGGTGATCTACGACGTCGAGCCGCACGACCTGGACTTCAGCCTGGAGCACCCGGCGGCCCGGCCGGCATCGACCGCTTTCGGCCCGGAGGCGGACACCGGCGACGTGGACGCGGAGCTGTCGACGTCGGCGGTCGTGGTCAGCGAGCGTTACCGCACTCCGGAGGAGAGCCACAGCGCACTGGAGCCGCATGCCGCGACCGTGTGGTGGGACGGGGGCCACGTGTACGCCGTGGACTCCAACCAGGGCGCGTTCAGCGTGTCCGAGGTTCTGGCCGCGCTGTGGTCCATCGACCGGGAGCGGGTGCACATCCGCGCCGAGCACGTCGGGGGCGGCTTCGGCGGCAAGGGCGCCTGCGGCCCGCAGGTGATCCTCGCGTCGATGGCCAGTGAGCGGTTCGGACGCCCGGTGCGGGTCGTCATGACCCGGATGCAGGTCTTCGAAGCGACCGCGTCGCGGCCCCCGACGGACCAGCTGGTGCGCATCGGCGCCGACGCCGACGGCCTGCTGCGTGCCATCCACCACCGGCCGGCGTACGCACTCTCACCGCTGGCCGAGTACATCGAGGCGTGCACCGAGCAGGCCAAGATCCTCTACGCGGCGTCGGCGATCCGCACGCAGCTCACCGCCGTACCCCTCGACATCCTGCCGCCGGCCTCGATGCGCGGGCCGGGCGCGACACCCGGCTCGTTCGCCCTGGAGTCGGCGATCGACGAGGTGGCGGAGCGGCTCGACCTCGACCCGCTGGAGTTGCGCCTGCGCAACCAGCCCGTGGTCGGGCCCGTGTCGGGGTTGCCCTTCAGCAGCCGCCGGCTGGTCTCCTGCCTGCGGGAGGGCGGGCGCCGGTTCGGTTGGGCGGCGCGCGACCGGCGTCCCCGTGTCCGGCACGAGGGTCCACTGCTGATCGGCACCGGCATGGCCACCACCTCGTTCGGCGCCGGGGTGTTCCCGTCGACGGCCTCGATCACGGCCGAGGCGGACGGGACGTTCACGGTGTCGGTCGGCGCGAGCGACATCGGCACGGGTGCCCGTACCGCGCTGACGGCGGTCGCCGCCGACGCGCTCGGGGTCGGCACAGAGCGGATCGGCATCCGGATCGGCGACAGCGACCTCGGCATGGCCTGGGGCGCGGGCGGCTCCCGAGGCACGACGTCCTGGTCCTTCGCCATCACCGAGGCCGCCAGAGAACTGCTGACGAAGCTGGGCGACCCGGCCCGGCCGGTGACCGCGACGGTGGACACCACCACCATGATCGACTACCAACCCGGCCGGGAGCGGCAGACCTTCAGCGCCGTCTTCGCGGAGGTGGCCGTCGACCCGTCGACCGGCGAGGTACGGGTACGTCGCCTGCTCGGCATGTTCGCCGTGGGTCGGGTGATCAACCCGTTACTCGCCCGTAGCCAGGTGATCGGCGGAATGATCATGGGGCTGTCCATGGCCCTGCACGAGGAGAACGTGCGCGACCCGCGTACCGGCAGGCAGACCAACGGCGACTTCGCCGGCTACCACGTCGCCGCCCACGCCGACGTGCCCGACGTCGAGGCCGACTTCGTGCCCGACTACGAGCCGCAGGACCCGTCGGGGTTCAACGGGCTCGGCGAGATCGGCACGGCCGGCACCGCGGCGGCGATCGCCAACGCCGTGTGGCACGCCACCGGCACCCGCCAGCGGATCCTTCCGATCCGCCTCGACCGGGTGCTGGAGCCCGCCGACCCGGGCACCCCCGATGCTGCGTGAGGTCTGGCCGTTCGTCGACGCCCACCGCCGGGCCGGACGCCCCGTCGCCCTCGCCCGGCTGGTCGCCCGCGACGGCCCGGGAGCACGGCCACTCGGATCGACGATGGCCGTCGCGGCGGACGGCACGTGGCGCGGCTCGGTGTCCGGGGGCTGCGTGGAGGCCGTCGTCGTGGAGGCCGCCCGCGCCGTCCTCGCCGGAGCGGCGGCGCACGTGCTGCCCGTGACACCCGGGGAGTTCCTGCTGCCGTGGGAGGAGGCCCCCGCCTGCTCCGCCACCATGCAGGTGCTGGTGCTGCCCGCGCCACCACCGCCGGTGCACGACGCGATCACCGTGGCGTTGCGGTGGGACAGACCCGTCGCGGTGGGCGTCGGACTGCAGCCGCCGTACCGGTGGTCGGTGGCCCCGACCAGGGCCCAGCTCCCCGACAGCCACTCGACGTACGTCGAGGAGCTGCCGCGCCGACGGCGACTGGTGCTCGTCGGAGCGACCGACCTGGCCGGGGTGGTGGCCACCCTGGCGGAGTCACTGGACCTGGCGGTGTCCGTCGTCGACCCACGCCCCCTCCACGTCGGGTCCGGGGCGCTGCCGGCCAGCGTCCGGCTGGTGCGCGCCTGGCCTGGTGAATGGCTGACCCGCCACCCACCCGGACCCGGCGACGCCGTGGTCACGGTGAGCCACGACCCGCGTATCGACGACCAGGCCATCCGCGCGGCACTGGCCGGCGGCGCGGGACACGTGGCGGCCCTCGGCAGCCGCGCCACCCACACCCAGCGCCTGCGACGCCTCGCCGGCACACCCGGCCTGGACCGGCTCGCCGGCCCCGCCGGACTGGACCTGGGCGGCACGTCGCTGGCCGAGGCGGCCCTGTCCATCCTCGCCGAGGTGGTCGCGGCGGGAAACGGCCGAGCCGGGGGCCGACTGCGCGACTCCCGTCTTCCCATCGGCGTCCACCCGATGACGACGGCCCATGGTTGACGCGGCGAACCACGTCGCCGGACTGGTCCTGGCCGCCGGGGCGGGACGCCGCTACGGAGGACCCAAGGCGCCGGTGTTCCTCGGGCAGGCGCTCCGCGCGCTGCGCGACGGCGGGTGCGACCCGCTCGTCGCGGTGCTCGGCGCCGGAGCCCGCCAGGCCCGGTCGGCCGTCGACCTGACAGGCGTCCACGTCGTCGACAATCCGCTCTGGGCCGCGGGAATGTCCTCGTCGTTGCGGCTCGGCCTGGACACGGCCGCCGGCCTGCCCGGGATCTCCGCCGTGTGCGTGCACCTGGTGGACCTGCCCGGCGTCACCGCAGCGGCGGTGGCCCGGCTGCGCACCCACGCGCACCCGGGCTGCCTGGCCCGCGCCTGCTACGACGGCGAGCCGGGCCATCCGGTGCTGCTGGGCCGCGACCACTGGGCGGAGGCCGCCGCGACCGCGCGGGGCGACCAGGGCGCGCGGGCCTACCTGCGCCTGCGGGCCGACCAGGTGAGCGTCGTCGAGTGTGCCGACGTGGCCGCCGGCTACGACATCGACGAACGGTAAGGACGGTTGCCCTGCCGTCAGGGGTCCGCGTGCCCTTCCGCGCTCAGGGCGGGTAGGCGGGGCGCAACGCCTCGGCGACCTCGGACCGTCCGCGCCCGGTCCACACCCCGGCGCCTCCGGGCGGGGGAGCCCGCTCGACAGCGTCGCTTTGTCCGGCTCGCCGGGTCCGCTGTTGACTCTCCAGTGGCTTGAGACGTCAGGGTGGTGGCCATGGACGAACAGTTGTCGATCGGGGAGGTGGCCCGGCGTACGGGTCTGAGTGTCAGCGCCATCCGGTTCTATGCCGACGAGGGCGTCGTCGCGCCGGCCGGGTACACCGGGGCCGGGTACCGGTGCTACGACGCGCGGGGCGTGGCGGCTCTCGAACTGGTGCGTACGCTGCGGGACCTGGGCGCGGGGCTGGACGAGATTCGGCGGTTGCTGGCCGAGGAGATCACAGTGCGGGACCTCGCGACCGCTCATCTGGCGCTCGTCGAGCGGCAGATGGGGCAGTTGCGTACCCGGCGTGCCGTGCTGCGGGCGGTGGTGCGGCAGGACAACGAGGCCGGGCAGGTGAGTCTCGTGCACCGGCTGGCGTCGATGTCCGACGACGACCGTGAGCAACTCGTGGAGGAGTTCTGGAGAGAGGTCACCGAGGGCCTCGACGTGGGGGAGTTCGTCGACCACCTGCGCCCGTGGCGGCCCCGGCTGCCGGAGGACCCCACCGGCGAGCAGCTCGACGCGTGGATCGAGTTGGCCGACATGGTGCGTGACGCCGGGTTCCGGCGGGCGGTCCGCGAGTACTTCGGTGAAACCTTCGCCGCCGCGGCGGACCACGGGCGGGACGACCCGTCGGCGGGGGCGGAGACCGCGGAACAGGTCGAGATCCTCGCGCAGGCCAGGGCCGCGTCCGAGGCCGGCGTACCTGTCGACTCCCGCGCGGCCCGGCAGTTGGCGACGCGGTGGGTGGCGCTGACCGCCAGCCGCTGCGGTGAGCGGGATCTGACCGAGGTGCGGCGGCAGATCGTCGCCGCCGACCCCGGGCCGCAGGTGGCCCGGCATGTCGCGCTGCTCGGCAGGTACCACGCGCTGACCGCCACCATCAACGGCACACCGCAGCCCGTCGTGCGGGCCCCGGCGTCCACCTGGCTGTACGCGGCCGTCGCCGCGCTGCCCTGACCAGGTGTGCGGCCCGGCCCCGGAGCGGCACGAGGTCGGCGTGCCTCCCGGCGGTCCGGGTCGACGGCGTGGACGGCACCGGAACAGGCCCGAGCCGCGGAGACGCGGCTCGGGCCTGTTCCCGGTTGTGCGAGGTCAGCCGAGGGTCACCGGTTGCGCAGCCGGTACGCCCGGATGACCGTCTGGTCGACGCTGTCGCCCTGCCGGTCGGTGACCGAAGTGCGCAGCGACACGTACCCGCCGGTGCGGGGGTGCTGGAGGGTCGCGGTCCAGTTCGCGCCGGCGGCCCGGACCGTGGCCGGCTGCCAGGTCCTGCCGTCGTCGTAGGAGACCTGCACGGTGACCTGCTTCGGGGCCACCGTGACCCCCTCGTTGCCGAGGATCCGCAGCGGGACCTCGAAACGCCTTCCGGCCGGTGCCGACGCGTTGCGGTCGAGCGGCGGGTCGTACCGCACCACCATGACCGGCAGCCGGGCCCAGTCCGCGGAGGTCGGCCGGGCGGAACGGAAGCGCCAGGTCAGGGCGACCTCGGTGGACAGCTCGGTGAAGCTGCGCCGGGAGGAGGCCTCCAGCCGGTACGCGGCCGCCTCCGCCGGCACCTCGAAGAAGCCGAAACCGGCGTCGGCGGGTTCGGTGTACTCCGCGACCAGCTCGTCGCCCCGGTAGAGCGCCGTGCGACCGGTGTCACCGGCGGACCAACCGCCGTGCCCGGCCGCGTCCCCGTGCAGCGGGATGTCGACCCGGATCACGTCCTCGATCCGCCCGGCGCTGCTGAACGGGCTCCCGGTCGCGATCAGGGTCGGTCCGACAGGTGCGGTGTTCCACACCTCCTGGTAGCTGCGACCGGCCCGGTAGCGCCGCAGCGGGCTGTAGAGCGACGTGCGGAACTCCGTGTCCCCGTCGACGCTCTGCCCGATGGTGATGCCGCCCGACCAGGCGACGGCCTTCGTGCTGTAGTACTCGGTCCAGGTGTCGCCGACCGGCACCCCCGCGCTCAGGGTCCAGCCGTACACGCCGTCGAACTCCGCCGACATGTTCCGTTCGACCTGGTCGCCGAGCCGCTCGCCGCGCAGTTCGTGGCGCATGGTGGCCAGCTCCGAGCGCCGCACGTCCCTGCGGTACCCGGTGGGCAGCCGGCCGGGGAAGCCCTCACCCAGGTGGTAGATGTACGGGCTCCCGGCGAAACCGCCGTCGCCGTCCGGCCGGGCCCACTGGTGCGCGACGTAGCCGGCGACGTGCCCGTGGCTGGCCCGGTCACCGAGTTGGGCCGAGTAGAGGCCGGCGAACCCGGTGGCCCCGATGTCGATGATCGCCGGGGAGCTGCCGAACAGGTCCACCAGCACCCCGGTCTGCACCAGCACCGGGCGGGCGGTGCGCTCCGGCACGCTCGCCGTGATCGGCTTCGCCTGCCGCGCGTCCAGGGTGACAGTCGTGTCCCGGGTCAGCGTGATCTCGGGTCGGATCAGCAGGCTGCTGCGCTCCCGCGCACCGGACTCCTCGACGACGCCGGTCACCGCGTAGCGGCCGGTGGGCATCCGGACGGTGACGGGGCCCCCGGAGATCCCGTCGAGCGGTTCGATCGCCGGTACGTCGATCCCGCTGACCAGACTCCAGTAGGTGTCCGCCGCCACGCCCGTCGAGTCGAGGTGCTGGACCGTCAGGTCGTAGCTCTCCACCTCGCGGTGCACGCCGACCGGAACGACGGTGCGGAGTTTCCCGGTGCTGGCGACCAGGTGCCCGCTGTAGTAGCCGTCCGCGCCGTCGACGCTGGTGTCCACGGTGGCCGCCACCTGGGCGGTGCCGCCCGCCGGCACGGTGACCTGCGGCGACGCGGTGCGGAACATGCCGGCCGGGGCCGGTTTGCCGTCGGGCCCGGTGATCTGCCAGGCCAGGTCGAGGGTGAGCGCCTCCGTACCGTCGTTGCGGAAGGTGACCGTCCGGGTGATCGGGTCGTCGTCGCGGTGGGGCCACCGCGTGCGACCGTACGACACGCTCTGCGGTTCGGCGGTCACCGACTGCCCGATGGCCCGCGCCACGTCGACCAGGCCCGCGCCCTGCTGGTAGGCGGTGTCACCCGGGTGCGGGTTGGCCGAGCCCATCAGGGTGGCCTTGAGGCGGGTCGCCTGCCAGCCGGGGTGCTGCTGGGCGAGCAGCGCCGCCGCGCCCGCCACGTGCGGTGCGGCCATCGAGGTCCCGGACTCGGCGACGTGGTACTTGTCGACCGGTACGCCCATCTCGCCCTCGGCGGCCCGGGCGGCGACGATGCCGACGCCCGGCGCGGTGATGTCCGGTTTCACGGCGTCGTCGCCGACCCGCGCGCCCCGACTGGAGAAGGGCGCGAGGGACCCGTCGCGGTCGACCGCGCCGACGGTCAGCGCGGCGTCCGCGCTACCGGGCGAGCCGACCGTCCGCCCGGCCGGGCCCTCGTTGCCGGCGGAGACCACGAAGAGGGCCCCGGTCTGCGCGGTCAGCGTGTTCACCGCCTCCTCGAACGGGTCGACCTCGGGCCCGTCGCGGTCACCGAGGCTCATGTTGATGACCGCTGCCTTCTTGTCCACCGCCGCCCAGTGCATCGCGGCGAGGATCGCCGAGTCGTCGCACCACCGCTCGCAGACCTTCGCGGAGACCAGGGAGGCGCCCGGGGCCACCCCCCGGTACTTCCCGTCCGAGGCGGTGCCCCGGCCGGCGATGATCGAGGCCACGTGGGTGCCGTGCCCGAACCGGTCGACCGGGTCGGTGTCCGGCAGGAAGGTGACCGCCTCGGTCACCGCGCCGGCCAGGTCGGGATGGGTCAGGTCGACGCCGCTGTCGATGACCGCCACGGTCACCCCGGCGCCGGTGAAGCCGGCCTGGTACGCCGCGGGCGCCCCGATCTGCCGTACCCCCCGGTCCACCGCTAGTCGACGTTTCCCGTCGAGCCAGATCCGTTCGATGCCGGCGACGCGGCCGGCGGCCCTCGGCGCGGCCCCGGTCAGCGTCGTCCAGACGTCGACCAGGTCGGCCTTGTCCGCGCTGACCGCGGCCCCCTCGATCGCCGGTAGCGGCCGGTCGACCCGTAGTTCGCCACCGGGCAGTGGCGAGCCAGCCCGTCGGGCGGTCGCCCGGTCCGCGTACGCCACGATCATCGGCAGCCGGTCGCGGGCCGCGTCGTGGTAGCCGTACCCGATCAGCCTGGTGACGTTGAACAGGCGACGGTCCAGCACACCGGACGCGATCAGCGGCACCGCGTCGGCGGGTACCACGTGCAGCTCACCGTCGATCTGGTGGGACCGGAAGCGGATGCCCGCCCGGTCCTTCGCCGGGCGGATCGTCACCCGACCGCCGCGGTCGACGGTGATCCGGTCGCCCGTGATCAGCGTGACCGTCGCCGGCTGGGCGCCGACCCCCACCGGCGGCACCCCGCCACCCCGGCCGGTTGCGCCACCGTCGGGCGCGGCGTTCGGCGCGGGCCAGACGGGTTGTCCCCACCCCAGCACCACGGCGGCGGCCAGTGCGGCCGCACCGATCCGTGTGAGTCTCCTCATCGAACCTCCAGATCAGACCATCAGGACGTACGAGAAGGATCCGCAGCACTCTTCAGATTCCTGTTAGGACGGTCCGCTGCGGGTGCGGCGCAATGGTGTCGCCCGGATCACTCGACGACCGGTGAGCCTCCTTCCCGCTGTCACCGGCGTCCGGTGGCCCCGGGCGAGCTGTCGGGCGGCATCCCCGGGGGTCGAT
The DNA here is from genome assembly GCF_030518815.1 of Micromonospora cynarisoli. Lineage (NCBI taxonomy): Bacteria > Bacillati > Actinomycetota > Actinomycetes > Micromonosporales > Micromonosporaceae > Micromonospora > Micromonospora cynarisoli. The sequence continues at coordinate 7,461,401 of NZ_CP130426.1, forward strand.
GCTCCGCCGCCGAGGTCGGCTCGTCGGGTGCCACGAGTGTGCGGGAACCGGCGCGGGGCGCCGCCTGCCTGGCTATTCTGTGGCACGTCGTGACGGGCACGGCTCGCACCAGGAACCCACCAGAAGGCGACCACCGTGACAGCCACCCCCCGCCAGGGCACCCCGCCAGCGACGACGGTGACGGCGCACGTGGTCCTGGCCGTGCTGACGGTGCTCGCCCTGGCGGGCAACCGGTACTACGGCGCAGCCGGGTGGCAGGTCTTCGCCGCGGCGGGTGCCGCCGTCCTGCTCCACGGGGCGGCCGTGGTGTCGCGCCGCCGGCCGTGGGTGGGGTACGCCACCGCCGCGCTGGGCATGCTCGTCCTGGCGACGATGTCCTTTCCGAGCTGGTCGGCGATCCTGCTGCCGTCGGCCCTGTGGTTTCCCGTCACGTTGTGGCGGCTGACCGGCCTCGTCCCGGTCAGATCCTCGGTGGCCGCGCTGGCTGTCGCCGTGCTCGGGATCGTCGTCACCGAGTTGGTGGCCTGGGGCCGGCTGCCCCCCGAGATCCCGGGCTGGACCCTCCTGGTCGAGGGCGGACTGCTGACGCTCGTGGTCGGCGGGGTGTGGGGTGCGGCCCTGCTGGTGCGTCGGCGGCGCGAGGCGGGCCGGCGGGCCGAGAGCGGACGGCTGGCCGCCGCTGTCGCTGACGAGCGGGCCAGCATCCGCCGTGACCTGCACGACGTGATCGCCCACACGGTCACCGTCATGGTCGCCCGGATCGAGGCCGCGGCGGTGACGACGACGGATCCGGCGACCCGCCGCGAACTCGGCGACATCGCCGAGGCGGGCCGGGACGCCCACCAGGGTCTGCGGGCGATGCTGGCCACCCTGGGGCCGGCCACCACGGCACCGCGCGCCGGTGCCCGACGCGGCCAGGTACCGATCTCGGTGGACGCCCTCGCCGACCTGGTGGCCTCGGCGGCCAGCCCGCTGCACGCGGTGACGTTCGCGGAGGTGGGCCCGCGGCGGCCGCTGAGCTTGAGCGCCGAGGTGGCGGCGTTTCGTGCCGTGCAGGAGGGCGTCACCAACGCGCTGCGTCACCTCGAACCGCCGGTCGAGGTGACCGTTCAGCTCCGCTGGGGCCCGGCCGAGCTGGAGGTGGAGGTACGCGACGACGGCGGCTCGGCGCTCCGCGCCCCCGGCTGCTCGGCGCTCCGCACCGCAGGCAGCCGCGGCACCGGCCTGCTGGGCGTCGGGGAACGTGTGCGCGCCGCCGGAGGCACCCTGTCGGTGACGGAAGGGGACGACGGATGGGTGCTGCGAGCGCGGCTACCCACGAAGGAGGGGGCATGACCAGGATCCGGGTGATGCTCGTGGACGACCAGGACTTGTTGCGGACCTCGTTGCGTACGGTCCTGTCGGCCGACGAACGCATCGAGGTCACCCACGACGTCGCGAACGGCAGGGACGCGGTCGAGGTCGTCCGGCGGCACCGTCTCGACGTGGTGCTGATGGACATCCGCATGCCGCGCATGGACGGGGTCGCCGCCACGGCGGAGATCGTCCGGATCGCACCGGCGACCCGGGTGCTCATGCTGACGACGTTCGACGACGACGACCTGGTCGTGGCCGCCATCCGGGCCGGCGCGAGCGGCTACCTGACCAAGGACGTCCGGCCCGCCGCGCTGGCGCAGGCCGTGTGCGACGTGGCCTCCGGGACGTCGGCGCTGGCCCCGGGGGTGGCCGCGACGGTCCTCGATCTCGTCCGGCAGGTGCCGACGCGCAGGACGGGGGCGCTGGACGGCCTCACCCCGCGCGAGGTCGAGATCTTCGGTCTGCTCGCCCGGGGCAGGTCCAACGGCGAGATCTGCGCGGAACTGGTGCTGAGCGAAAACACCGTGAAGTCGCACGTCCGGGCCGTGTTGCAGAAGCTGGACCTGCGCGACCGCGTACACGTGGTGATCCACGCGTACGAGAACGGGCTGGTCGGTCGGCACGATCTGCCCGACTGACATTTCACTCTGCCGGGTGGTGCCGGCTCACCCCGTGGTGTGATGACCGCCGGTGACGGCCTGCCTAGGTTCGACGTCGTGCCTCACCAACGTCTGCGTTCTCCTCGGGTGACCTTCCTGTCCGCCGTCGCCGCTGTGCTCGTCGCCGTACTGCTCGGCTCGGCGACGCCGGCCCACGCCACCGGCAGGGGGCTGGTCGACGACTACCGTTCCGCCTACGCGACGCCGGGGGTCGCGGCGGCCGTGATCGACGGGTCGTCGGTCGAGACGACCGTCCGTGGCCGGGACGGTGACGGCAACGCGGTGACGGCGGGGACGCCGTTCCGGATCGCCTCGATGAGCAAGTCGATGACGGCGACGGCGGTCATGCTGCTGGTCGACCGTGGCCGCGTCGTGCTGGACGACCCGGTCGTGACGGTCCTTCCCGAATTCCGGATGGCCGATCCGCGCTTCACCGCGATCACCGTGCGACAGCTCCTCAGCCACACCTCGGGCCTGTCGAGCAGCACGAACAACGAGTACGTGTTTCCGCCTCCGCGTGACGCGCGGCAGGCCGTGGCCCGGCTGGCCGACGAGACCCTGGCCGCCGATCCGGGCAGCGAGCCCGTCTACCACAACACCAACTACACGATCGCGGCGAGGATCATCGAGGTGGTGTCGGGCCAGCCCTTCGACGAGTTCCTCCGTGCCGAGCTGTTCACCCCGCTGGGGATGACCCGCACCCGCTCGACGCCTGGGTGTTCCGATCGTGCCGAGGGGCTGCCGTCCGGCTACGAGGTCGTGCTCGGGTTCGCCGTCGCGGTGCCGGAGATGCCGGGGACGTGCGCCGGCAACGGCGGAGTGATCTCGACCCTCGACGACATGGTGCGGTGGCTGCGGTTCAACCAGGGCGGCCCCGGTGCCGGCCTGCTGAGCGCCGCCTCCCTGACCGAGCTGCACACCGTCCAGCCCAAGGCCGGCGACTACGCCCTGGGCTGGCAGGCCCACCCGGCCGCCGCCGGCACCCCGCCGATGATCGGCCACGGCGGAACCCTGGCGACGTGGACCGGGGACATGGTCTTCTCGCCCACCACGGGTAGGGCCGCCGTCGTCCTGACCAACAGCGTCGGCGCGCCCGGCGAGCTGTCGGCGAACCTCCTCGCCGAACGGATCGGGACACCGACACAGCCGATGAGCAATCCGCTGGACACCGTGAACGCGGTCCTGCTCGGGCTCACGGTGGTGCTGGCGGCGCTGCTGGTCACCGCGGCCGTCCGGGCACGCCGCTGGGCCGTCCGACGCCGCACGACGCGACGTCCGCTGCTCATCCTGCGGCTCGCGCCCCTGACCCTGGCGACGGTGCTGGGCGCGACACTGCCCGCGGTGCTGCCGATTCTGCTCTTCGGCGCGACCTTCGACGTCGGGTACTGGATCGTCTTCGCCTGGCTGCTGCCGCTGCTGCCACTGCTGTCCCTCGTCACCTGTGTGCTGGGGGCGGTCGCGCTCGTCCGTCGCCTCTGGTGCCTGCGCCACGCCGGTCGGGCGATCACGCCCGCGGCGGCCGAGCCGACACCGTGATCTTCCACCCCGACAGGGGGCTGCCTCGTGTTCCGGCCCGCGCGCGGGGTCCTGGTCGACCTGGATCGGGGCCGGGGTCCACGCGGCGCGGGCCGTGTGCGTGGCCTGCGGCACGGGCGACCACCAGGCCGTCCACGTACGCCGCGCCGGCAGACCGAGGTCGATCGGGGGCTGTTGCCGCAGCGGGGTTAGGAGCTCGCCGTTGCCTGGCGTAGTCGGGCGAAGGCCCGGTCCGCGTCGGCGACCGCCTCGGGCTGGACGTCGCGTGCGGTCCGCCCGTCGGCGATCTTCTGCCAGTTGGCCCGGGCCAGTACGCGTTGAACCGCGATCACCTGGGCGGCTTGGATGCGGCCCTCGATGCCCCGGTCGAGGGCGGCGGCCAACGCGTCCTCGTCGTCGAGCGTGTACTGCATGAGTCGTCCCGCCAGGCTCGGTGTGCTGAACACCAGCCGGTGAAACGCCACCACCTCGGGTTGATCGTTGAGGCCGGTGACCGGCTCGAAGCGATCGAGACCGGCCCGGAAGTGCCGGTGCAACGCCGTCATCGACGTGGTGTCGGGCTGGCGGTCGCGTACCACCCGGGCGGCCTCGCCCTGGTGGTCGGCGAACCGGTGCAGGATCAGGTCTTCCTTCGTGGCGAAGTAGCGGAACAGGGTCGGCTTCGACACCTCGGCGGTCGCGGCGACGTCGGACACCGAGACCTGGTCGAAGCCGTGCGCCAGGAACAGCGAGATCGCCACATCGGCGATGGCGTCCCGGGTCCGCGCCTTCTTGCGTGCCCGTAGTCCGACCCGTTCGACCATCCTGCCACAGTAACATTCGTTACCGGGTTGCATTTTTAACTCGGTAACGATTTGATGGGACCATGAGACAGACGGGCACCCGCCGCACCCCGCCGACCATGGCAGTGTTGCCATGACGCCTGTCGACGGACCCCCGATCCTCGTCACCGGCGCGACCGGCCGGGTCGGACGACGCGTCGTCGACCTGCTGACCGACGCGGGCGTGCCGGTCCGCGCCCTCGTGCGCCGCTCCGAGTCGGCGGCGACGCTGCCCGCCACCGTCGAGGTCGTCACCGGCGATCTCACCGTGCCCGAATCGCTCGACGTCGCGCTGCGCGGCGTCGGCACGGTCTTCCTGCTCTGGACCGCCCCGCCGCAGACCGCGGCGGCCGTCGTCGACCGGCTGGCCGCCCACGCGCAGCGGGTCGTCCACCTGTCCGCGCCGCACCGGACCCCGCACCCGTTCTTCCAGCAACCGAACCCGATGGCGGCGCTGCACGCCGAGGTCGAGCGGCTCATCGCCGCCACCGGACTCGGTCTGACGGTCGTCCGGCCGGGAATGTTCGCGTCGAACGCCCTGCTCTGGTGGGCCGCCGCGATCCGCGCCGACAGCCCGGTCCGCTGGCCGTACGGGGCGGCCGAGACGGCCCCCATCGACGATCGCGACGTGGCGGCGGTCGTCGCGCGGACGCTGCTGGAGGAGGGACACGCCGGTGGCGACTACGTCCTGACCGGCCCCGAGTCCCTCAGCCAGGCCGAACAGGTGGGCATCATCGGTGACGTCCTGGGCCGCGCGATCGTGTTCGAGGAACTGCCACCCGACGAGTTCCGGCGCGTGGCCCCGCAAGCCGCGCGCCCGGCGGTGGACATGCTCCTGACCGCATGGAACGCCGCGCTGGGACAGCCGGCGTACCTCACCTGCACGGTGGCCGAAATCCTCGGAACGCCACCACGAACGTTCCGGCAGTGGGCCGCCGACCACGCCACGGCGTTCACCGTGGACCCTCACCCGGCGAACTGACCCGATCGTGGCAATCGCGACGCTGCCGGCTGCCGGACCGCCGATGCGACCGGGGCCATGCTCGCGTGGCAGAGCGGCGGCGCGCGCGGCCGATTGGTCGCGCTGTTCACCCGACGGGCTGCTCCCCCCGGCTGCGCCGGGCCCGCCGCCACGCCCGCCACCCCACCCCGACGCCGATCAGGGCCAGGAGGGCCCACTCGCCGATGCCCAGTTCCCGCTCGAGGTAGCGGTAGGAGGCGGCGCCCAGGTAGCCGAGCACGGCCACGGCCGCCGCCCAGACGAGCCCGCCGAGCAGGTTCGCCCGTAGGAACACCGGCCAGTGCATTCCGCCGGCACCGGCGACCAGGGGAACCACGGTCCGTAGCACCGCGACCCAGCGTCCGCTGACCACCGCCCACGCGCCGCGACGGGTGACCAGGCGGCGTGCCTGCCCGAGGTTGACGCGTCGGCGCAGCATGCGCGGGGCACGGGCGAGCACGCGTGAGCCATACCGCCGACCCAGGGCGTATCCGGCCTGGTCGCCGAGGCAGGCACCGGCGGCACCGCCGACGATGACCGCCCACAGCGGCAGCGCGCCACCGTGTGCCACCAGTCCGCCGATCAGGATCGCTGTCTCGCCCGGCACCACCAGCCCGAGCAGCGTGGAGGACTCCAGGGCTGGCAGGACGATCACCAGCGTGAGGACAAGCAGTGGCGGCAGCCCGACGAGTACCTCTACCACCCTGTCCATCCGCTCATTGTCAACCCTGTTGGGTTGTCCGGGGCCCCGGACTGGTCGACGTTGTCGGCGGCCTCCTCGTCGGCTGGCTCGCGGTCGGCAAGGTCGGCCGCAACGGCCGGCACACGCCCGGGGGAGCGGGCTGCGGCGGCCTACCTCGTGGATCTGGGCTCCGGCGGATGACGCGTCGCCGTGCACCGTGACAGCGGTTCAGGCCGACGTCAGGGTGCCGGCGGTGGCGAGCGCGGCGCTGAGCACCGCGCGGACGCTGGCGGTCAACACGGACCGGTCCCGCCCGGCGGCCCAGTGGGTGCCGCCGCTGTTGCGGTATTCGATGAGGGTCAGCGCGTCGCTGTCGTTCCCGGAGGTGAGCGAGGACTGGTGCAGAGAGAGGATCTCGACGCCGATGTGCTGCTCCTTGAGCAACCGGGCGGTGGCTTCGACAGGGCCGACGTCGTAGGCGCCGCTGTGCTCCACTCCGTCGATGCGCAGGCGGACAGCCGTGCGGCTCGTGCCGTCGTGGCTGCCGGATTCGAGGTCGACCAGCTCGACGTCACCGGCGGGGGGCAGGTAGGCAGATTCGAAGAGATCGAGCAGCTGCGGCGGGTCGATCTCGAGACCTGTGGTGTCGGCGTGTTCCTGCACCCGGCGTGCGAAGTCGATCTGGAGACGGCGGGGCAGCTCGATGCCGTACTCGGATTCGAGGAGGTACGCGATGCCGCCCTTGCCGGACTGGGAGTTGACGCGGATGACCGCGTCGTAGTTGCGTCCGATGTCAGCGGGATCGATCGGCAGGTAGGGCACTCGCCACTCGATGTCGCGCTCCCTGCGGTTCTCGGCCGCGGCCCGGTTACGGTGCTCGGCGAAGCCCTTTCTGATGGCGTCCTGGTGGGTACCGCTGAAGGCGGTGTGCACGAGGTCGCCGACGTAGGGGTGGCGGGGGTGCACGTCGAGTTGGTTGCAGTGCTCGACGGCACGGCGGATCTCGTCGATGTCGGAGAAGTCGACCATCGGGTCGATGCCCTGCGCATGGAGGTTCAGCGCCAGGGTCGCGATGTCGACGTTGCCGGTGCGCTCCCCGTTGCCGAAGATGCAGCCTTCGACACGTTGCGCGCCGGCCAGCACCGCGAGCTCCGCGCAGGCGATGCCGGTGCCGCGGTCGTTGTGCGGGTGGACCGAGAGGATCACGCTGTCGCGGCGGGAGAGGTTCTTGTGCATGTACTCGATCTGGTCGGCATACACGTTCGGAGTCGCGACCTCGACGGTCGCCGGCAGGTTGAGGATCACCGGCCGTTCGGGCGTCGCGTCCCACACCGTCGTCATTGCGTCGCAGATGTCGAGGACGTAGTCGGGCTCGGTGAGGTTGAAGACCTCGGGCGAGAACTCGAATCTCACGTTCTGCATGCCGTCGGTGAGTGCCAGGACGTCGCGACCGCCACGGAGGATGAGCTCCTTCATCTCGTCAGCCGGGTGACCGAGCACGACGTCGCGCCAGGTCGGGGCGGTGGCGGTGTACATGTGGATCACGACCTGGTTCGGGATGCCGCGGATCGAGTCCACCGTGCGCTCGATCAGGTCGCGGCGGGCCGGCGTGAAGACCACGACGGTGATGTCCTCGGGCGCGATGTCGGACTCCGCGATGAGGCGCACGAAGTCGAAGTCCGTCTGGGACGCCGACGGATAGCCGACCTCGATCTCCTTGTAGCCCATCGCCACCATCAGCTCGAAGAACCGGCGCTTGCGCCCGGGATCCATCGGCTCGGGCAGTGCCTGGTTGCCATCACGCAGGTCGACCGGCACCCACAACGGAGCCTTGGTCAGGCGGCGGCCGGGCCAGTCACGTTCGGTGAGGGGGATCTCGACGCGTGCGTAGACGTCGCGGTAACGGTACGAGGGCATCTGCGATTCCCGCTGGCGGTTCCAGGCGGGAGCGGCATCCGGAACAGGACCTGAGGGCGTGGCGATCGTGGGAAAGCTGGACATGCTGGCGGTTCCTTCTCATCGAGGCTGGAAGATGAACCGGCGCGCGTCTCGACTCCACGGTGGGGAGCCGGTTCGGCTAGGCCCCGCCGTGGCGGCGAAGGAGAAGCACCTGCTGGATCAGCACCCGGTCAGGCTAGCACAACTCCTCAGACAAGTAGACAGGTAAGGTTCTCGGTACCGCGACCTTGGACGGAGAGGGACAGCTCATGGAGCAGGTACGGCGCACCTCACTGGCTGACCAGGCTGCGCGACTCCTCTTCGAGCGGATCCGCGCGGGGGAGTGGCACCTCGGCGCGAAGCTCCCCGGCGAGACGACGCTGGGCCCCCAGCTCGGCGTCGGCCGATCGACGGTCCGCGAGGCGATCCGGCAACTGGCCGGGCGTGGCGTCCTCGAGACCCGGCAGGGCGCAGGGGTGTTCGTCACGGCGCTCGACGTCAACGAGGACTGGGACCGGGTACTACGACAAGCAGACATCGCCGCCGTCATCGAGGGCCGCATCGCCATCGAGACCGAGGCGGCGTCGCTCGCGGCCCAGCGGCGTACCGCAACCGACATCCGAGCAATGCGACGCGCCCTCGCGCAACGCGTCACCGCAGGGCAGAGCGCTGAGAAGTACGTCGACGCCGACATGGCACTGCACCGCACCGTCGTGGCCGCGGCCCACAACAAGGTCCTGCTGGAACTCTTCGACGGGTTCGTGCCACGGGTCCGCCAGGCGATGATCGACATGCTCGGCCTGCAGCCGGCCGGCACCCCCTGCGACTCCGACGCGGCGGGGAACGACCAACAGGCACATGCCGAACTCGTGCAGGCCGTCATCGACCGCCAGTCAGCCACGGCCGCCCAGCTCAGCCGTACCCACCTCACCTCACTGAAGGCGGCCCTGGTGTGACCGACGCAGCGCCGCCCACCCGATTAGCCTCGCCGTACACCACCGGGCGCTGACCGGTCGATCGGCCACCATTCATCAGGTGGTCAGCGGGGCTCCGATCACTGCACGTTGGCGCGGAGTACCGCGCAGGGCCAGGAGCGCGAGCGTGGCCGAGCGCAGGTTGGGCAGGGTCACGTGCAGGAACTCCCGCCAGGGGCCGGCGCCGTCGACCCGCGCTGCCTCGTACTGCCCCTTGTCGATACCCTGCATCCGGGCCCAGTAGACGAGCATCGCGAACGGGAAGCCGCGCCAGATGTTGACCAGGATGACGGTGAACAGCGCGGCGCCCTCCACAGCTGGCCAGCCAGTGGGGCCTCCTCGCGATCACCGCCACCACTCGGGCACGATAGCCAGCAGGCCGGCGTTCGACGGGTGGACGGTCCCGGAGCACATGCACGGGCGTCGGCCGGTGGGGTTTCACGGCCGGACGGGGTGATCGCCGTCGCCGAAGCCGCGCCGGTAACGGTCCGGGCTGGTGTGCAGGATGCGTTGGAAGTGGGCGCGCAGGGCGGTCGCCGAGCCGTGACCGCTGCGCTCCGCGACGGCTGGCACGGGTAGGTCGGTGGTTTCCAGGAGGCGGCGGGCCAGGTCCAGGCGGCGGCTCTGGAGCCAGGCCAGGGGAGTGGTGCCGGTCTGTTCACGGAAGCGGCGGGTCAGCGTGCGGGTACCCAGCCGGGCGTGGCGGGCGATGTCGGCGACCGTGAGTGCCTCGGCGGCGTGCTCGTCCAGCCAGGCCAACGTGGGTGCCAGTGTCCCAGTGGTGCCTGCCGGGACATGGTCGACGAATTGGGCCTGGTCGCCGTCGCGGCTCGGTGCCATGACCACGAAACCGGCCGTACGGGCGGCGACTGCTGCGCCGTGGTCGCGGCGTACCAGGTGCAGGCACAGGTCGAGGCCGGCCGCGACCCCGGCCGAGGTGAAGACCCGGCCGTCACCGGTGAACAGCGACGCCGCGTCCACCTCGACCGTCGGGTGCCGGCGGCGCAGATCGGCCGCGGCCCACCAGTGGGTGGTGGCACGGCGTCCGTCGAGGAGCCCAGCCTGGGCGAGGACGAACGCCCCGGTGCAGATCGAGACGGTACGCGCGCCACGAGCGGCCGCTGCCCGCAGCACGTCGAGCACCGCCGTCGGAGCCTGCCAGGGCATGGCCACGCCGGGCACGACGATGGTGTCGGCGTCGTGGGCCGCGTCCAGCTCGTACGGTGCCTCGATCCGGTAGTGGCTGATCCCGGACACGCTGGTCCGCACGGCCGGGCGCTGGCCGCAGACCCGGATCTCGTACGGGTAGCCGCCGTCGGCCAGCCGCGTGCTGCCGAAGACCTGGCACGGGACGGCGAGGTCGAACCCGACCACGCCGTCGAGGGCCAGCACCGCGACGACGTGAGATTCAGCGGCCACGGACCGTCCACACGGTGCCCCGCGGCTCGAACTCGAGGACACCGGCGATCGTCACGGCGAAGTCCGGCCCGAACTCGCGGGCCAGCACGTGCAACGCAAGGTCGATGCCGGAGGTGCTGCCGGCCGAGGTGATCAGGTCGCCGTCGTCGACTACCCGGGCGTCCTTGAGCACCGCGCCGCTGTCGGCGAGTTGGTCGCGCACCGTGTGGTGGGTGTTGCACGGTCGTCCGCGGGTGAGGCCGGCGGCGGCCAGCAGCAGTGCTCCTGTGCAGACTGAGCTGATCACCAGGCCGCGGCGGGCGGCCGCCGCGATGCTGCGCGGCAGCTGGCCCTTCTTGATTTCGTGGGCCACGCCGGGCTCGTCGGGGCCGGTGGGTCCGCCGCCGGGTACGAGCAGCAGATCGGTGTCGTCGGTCGACCACCCCTGGCTGACGACGACTCTGGTGCCGCCGAGGGCGTCGACCGTCCGGGGAACCGTGCCGGTGACGTAGTCGACGGTGACGGCTCCGCCGCTGGCGAAACCGGCGATCGTGAATGCCTCGTTCGGCCCGATGAAGTCCTGCTCGGCCACACCGTCGAAGAGCACCATCCGTACCCGGAAGGGCCGGTGCGGCGACCACCGGCGGGCCGCGGTCGCCGGTGTGGCAAGGACAGTCGTGGTGAGGGCGCCAGCCGCGGCGGCGCCGAGCACGGTTCTACGTTGCATGCGACTACTCCTGTGGTCGGTGGTGTGACCAGTTCACCCGCCGGACCGCCGCCGGGAAAGTGGCCCGAGCGCCAACCTCCGCCCGCTTCCCGCCCGGCCACCGGGCACAACCGTCCCGGTTCATCAGTCGCTCACGCCGGCCACGGAGTTCCCCGCCCGGGCCGTCCGATCGAACGACGCCAACCACCGAGGGGCGATCAGGCTCTCCGCCGGCTCTTGCCGGACGTGTCGTCGCAATCACTGCCGTCGATTAGCGTGGTCGACGAGTCGGATGGTGGTGATCAGGTGCGCCAGGAGACGGCGGATTGCGCTGGCAGCGACCCCGACGCGAGGAGCGCGAGCAGCTTGTCGATTCGTTCCGTGCCCGGCTGGTGGCCGGTCACGGCGTGCGACTGGGCCGCCAGCCGGGCGCTGCGCCGGGCGGCGGCCGTGTCACCAGCCCGGTACTCGGCTGCGGCGCGGGCGGCGAGTGCCCGGCCTTCGAGCAGCCGGTAGCCGCACTGCCGTGTGATGGACAGCGCCGCATGGCACCAGGACGGCGCCGCAGGCTCGTCGATTTCGGCGAGGCTGACGGTGATGTCGGCCTCGATGTACCGATCGGCGGTGGTGCGGGCGGTTCTCAGCGCGTCCAGCAGGACGCCGGTTCTCCTGTCGATGATGCCCAGGATGTGGAGGGCCAGCGCTTCGACCCGGGGCTCGACCGGTGCGCGCGCCAAGTCGAGCGCCTGTCGGGCGAGGCTGGCCGCGTGCGGATGGTCGCCACGATCGCCGTGGACCCGCGCCAGCGCACACAGGGTCGTGGCACGGCCGCGACTGCCCGTCTGCTCATGGAGTTCCAGTGCCTCGGTCAGCGTCCGTAGTGCGTCGTCGGACCGGCCGAGCAGGTGATGGACGACGCCCAGGTTGCTCAGGATGAGTGCCCGGCTGGAGGTTGCCCCGCCCTGGTGCGCCAGGGTGAGCGCCGCGTGGTGATGGTCGACGGCTTCGCGGAGCCGTCCGAGGTCCGCGCAGACCAGTCCGAGGTTGTTGTGGTTGACGGCGACGCCCGCGGTCCGGCCGTTGTGCCGGTTGAACTCCAACGCCTGCTCCATGACCCGCAGGGCCTCGCCCGGCTGGCCGGTCATCCGGAAGACCGGTCCCAGGTTGCCCAGCGCGGCGGCCTCGCCGTCGTGCCATCCCGAACGGTTCGCGCACTGCAGCGCCAGCTGATAGTCGTCGATCGCCTCGGGGAACCGTTCCAGCCGCCAGTGCAGGGCGGCGAGACTCAGCCGGGCCGCCGCTTCGGCCTGCTCGTGCCGGTCGGCCCGGGCGGCGGAGAGACCGATCCCCGCGATCTCGGACCATTGCGTGGTGTGCATTCCCAGCCACAGGTACCCGCGCAGCGCGTCCGCCAGCGACCAGGCGACGGTGTGCAGTTCCTGGTGCGCCGCATGGCGTGTCACGGCGACGAGGTTGTGCCGGTGCGCGTCGAGCCAGGCGAGAGCGTCGACATGGGCGGCGAACCGCATCGGTGGACCAGCGGGCTCCGGTAGCCGCGTGGGAACGCGTAACACCTGTGGATACAGCCGGTCGGCTGCGGCGTACACGCTGAAGAGGTACCACGACAGCAGGTCGACCAGGGTTTCCCGATCGTCCTCGATCGTCGCCAGTTCGGTCACGTACCGGCCGAGCAGGTCGTGTGTGCCGAAATGACCAGGCGTGCGCTCCTGGGCCAGGTGCGCGTCGGCGATACGGGCGAGCATGTCCGCCGCCTCGCCGACCGGGCATCTCAGCATCGCGGCTGCCGACTCCGCTGTCACGTCGCAGCCGGGCACCAGGCCGAACAGCCGGTAGAGCCGCTGGAGTCGCGGTGGCAGAGTCTGGTAGGACACGGCGAACGCCGAACGCACCGCCATCTGTTCGTCGTCACGGACGGCCAGCATGGTCAGCGGGTCGCCCGCTCGAAGCCGCGCCAGGTACCCACTGACCCGCTCGTGTGGGCGGCCGTGCAGGTCCGCTGCGGCGATACGCAGGGCCAGCGGCAGGTGTGCGCAGTCATGGGCCAGTTCCGCGAGAGCGTCCCGCTGTTCGGCGACCCGTTGCGCGCCGATGACGCGGGTCAACAGTGCGGTGGCCTCCTGCGGCGCGAGCACGTCCAACGACAGCCGCTGCGCGTCGTGCCGAGCGGCCAGCCCACCGAGGCGGTCACGGCTGGTCACGATCACCAGGCAGCCGGCGCCGCCGGGCAACAGCGGCCGGACGTGCGCGGTGTCGCGGGCGTTGTCGAGGAGGATCAGCACCCGCCGGTCGGCGAGCACGCTGCGGTAGAGATCCGTTGCCTCGTCGAGGTCGTCCGGCACCTGGGTCGGCGGCACACCGAGCGCGCGGAGGCAGCGCGACAACGCGTCCAGCGGTGCCACCGCCGCTCCGGGGGAGTAGCCGCGCAGGTCCAGGAAGAGCTGTCCGTCGTCGAAGAGTGGCCGTAACCGGTGCGCCCACCGGATCGCCAGCGCCGTCTTGCCCACCCCGGCCGTCCCGACGATCGCGACGACCGCCAGGGCGCCGCTGTCCCGAGCCTGGCTCAGCATCGCGTCCATCGCGGCGAGCGCGTCGCCACGTCCGGTGAAGGTGGACAGTCCGGCGGGCAGTTGGGCGGGACGCAGACCGGATCCGGTCGCCCGGACCGGTGACGCGGGACTGCTCGTCGCACACTGTTGCCGCAACACCCGCACGTGGGCCTCCGCGAGCCGTGCTCCCGGCTCGATGCCCAGCTCGTCGGCGAGCAGGCGGCGGATCCGCTCGAACACCCGCAGCGCCTCGGCCTGGTGCCCCGATCCGGCCAGCGCCGTCATCAGCCGCACGGCGAGACCCTCGTGCCACGGGTTCCCGGTCACGAGCTCCCGCAACGGCGCCACCGCGGCGGCGTGCCGACCGAGCGCGAACTCGGCGTCGAACAGGTCCTCGGACGCGGCAAGCCGCTTGTCGTGCAGGCCGGCGGCGGCCGCCGGTACGAACGCGGCGGACGCGCCCGCGAGTGCCGGGCCACGCCACAACGCCAACGCCTGCCGCAACAGGATCGTGGCCCGCTCGTGCTCGCCGGAGTCGGCGTACCGACGCGCCGTTGCGGTCAGCCCGGAGAAGACCACCACATCCAGGTCGTCCCCGGCCAACTCAAGGCGGTATCCCCCAGAATCGGAATAGATTGATTCGGGTATGCCGGCAGCGCGGGTCAGTTGTCGCAACCGGGAGACGCAGACCTGGACCTGCGCCCGTGCGCGGGTGGGCAGGGCTCCGCCCCACAGCGCCTCGGCCAGCTGCTCCGCCGACACCACGACGTTGGCATTGAGCAACAGATACGCCAGGACGGCGCGTTGTTGGGGTCGCCCCAGCGCTACTCGCTCGCCCCGCACCACGGCCTCGACCGGGCCGAGCAAGCGCCATGTCATCCAGCCCCCACATCGATGTATCGATCGCGATTCTATGCGTTGCTGCCAGGGCGGCTATCGGATGGCTAGCCGATGGCAAGCCGGGCCGCGCAGCCTGATGGAGCCGGGCGGACGACCCGGAACATGAGGTGAAGGAGCATCAATGAGACGAAGAATCCGCGCAGCTCTCCTCGCGGTGACGACGCTCGGCATGGTCGTCGCGTCGGTCGGGGTCGCGCAGGCCGACGAACCGTCACAACCGCCGCAGTCGTCACTGCGCGACGCACGGGCCGCCGCCGCGGCGTCGAACGGACTGGGGCACGCCGCGAAGGGCGGGATCGGCACCGCCGCGGCGTGGTTCACCGGCACCGTCGCGGCCGGCGGCACCCAGGGCTGGACCTGGACCAACGCCCCGGCCGACGCCGCCTACGTGGTCGGCTACAACCCGGCCGGCGCCACCACCTCGGCCACGTGCCAGTTCGAGACGATCAGCAGCCGGTACGTCCAACTGTTCGGTGGAGAGCGGCAGTTCCAGTTCACCCTCAAGAACGTCGGCTCGATCGCCTGCGGTGCGACGGTGCAACTCACGGCGGTGACCAGCACGTCCCTGGTCTCGACCGGCGGCGTCAACCCGGGTGGCACCCAGACGCACCTGTGGAACGTCCCCTGGGACACCATCTGGGTGGCCGGTCTCAACCCGAGCGGCGCCACGAGCTCGGCGGCCTGCCAGTTCCAGGTGACGCGCATCTGGACCGTGCAGCCGGGCAGCTCGCTCCGGCAGATCTGGGTCGAGGTCAAGAACGTGGGCACCGTCACCTGCCAGACCGACATCCGGCTCGGCTCCACCACCATCGGGTCGCAGTTCACGATCGGCACCGTGGGCGCTGGCGGCACCTGGTCCACGACCTGGAACAACGCGAATCCCGTCACCTCGGCCTACGTGATCGGCCCGTCGCCCCAGGGCAGCTTCCCCACCTACTGCCAGTTCGAGGTCACGCGCGTGGTCTACCTCCAGCGCATCAACGGTGACGGATCATCCCAACGTCAGATCGCGATGTGGTTCAAGAACCTCAGCACGGTCTCGTGCGGAGGGACGGCCTACCTGCAAACCATCGCGGCCTGATTCGCACCCGTCCCCGCGGTCATCGCTCGACAACCACCGTCGTCGAGCGGTGGCCGCGCCCCCTTCAGGCCCGCCACCTCACGAACCTGATCGCCAGCGGCTGCCCCACCTGACCTAGCGGCGCAGCCAGGCCCGGACCGCGCTGTCGGCACCGACGATCAGGTAGTCGGCCCGGCGGTCGCCGTTCAGGTCGGCCAGGCGGACCTGGTCGCCGGAGGCACCGATACCGGTGGCGATCTCCCCCGCGAGGGTCCACCCGCCGGCGGGATCGTTCAACCAGGCCCGCAGCCGGCCCGCCTCGTCGACGGCCAGGTAGTCGGCGCGGCGGTCACCGTTGACGTCGGCGAAGCGGACCTCGGCATCCGTGACCCCCACCCCGGTGGCGATCTGGCCCAGATCGCCCCAGGGTGCTCCGGAGCCGCCGCGGTTGTTGTGCCAGGCCCGCACCCGGCCCGCGGCATCGACCACCAGGTAGTCGGCCTTGCGGTCACCGTCCACGTCGGCGAACCGTACCTGCGAACCGGCGACGCCCACCCCGGCCGCGATCTCGCCCACGGAGTTCCACACCCACCGGCCGTTGCCGTCCTTCCCGCCGTTGAGCCAGGCCCGGACCCGGCTGGAATCGTCCACGACCAGGTAGTCGACGCGGCCGTCACCGTTGATGTCGGCCAGCCGCACCCGGTCACCGGTCGACCCCACCCCGGGTGCCGCGATGCCCTGGTAGACCCAGCCCCAGTTCTGGTCGCCGTCCCGACCGGCGTTCAGCCACGCCGCGATCCGGCCGGTCTCGTTCACCACCAGGTAGTCCTCGCGGGCGTCCCCGTCCAGGTCGGCGAACCGTACCTGGGCTCCGGGCACGCCGGCCCCGGGAGCGACCGTCCCCTGCCAGGCCCACCGGTCGACGCCGCTGAACCGGTCGTTGAACCAGGCGGTGATCACGCCGTTCTCCCGGATCGTCAGGTAATCGGCCCGGCCGTCCCCGTTGATCTCGGCCACGGCGACCCCGGACCGGGCCACCCCGACACCGGAGGCGATCTCACCCTGGTACGTCCACCCGCCTACTCGGGTGGCGAAGTCGTTGAGCCAGGCCTTGATCCGACCGTTGTCGTCGATGACGAGGTAGTCGTCACGGCCGTCGGCGTTGAGGTCCTTGAGCACCAGCCCGTCCCGGGTAGCTCCGGCGGCGGCGACCTGTCCCTGACCGATCCAGGCCGACCCCGTGCCGCCCCGGTTGTTGAACCAGGCCGTGACCGTGCCCTGGTCGTCGACCACGAGGTAGTCGTCGCGGCCGTCGCCGTCCAGGTCGGCGAACCGCACCCGGTCCCGGGTGGCACCGACGCCGGTGGCGACGACGCCCGCCCCCGTCCAGCGGGAACCGGTGCCGGGCTGGTAGTCGTTGATCCACGCGCTGACCCGCCCGGCGTCGTCGACCACCAGGTAGTCGGCCTTGTGGTCGCCGTTGAGGTCGGCGAAGCGCACCTGGTCGCGGGTCGCGCCCACTCCCGAGGCGACGACGCCGGCGTACTTCCAGCCCCAGCCGTTCGGTCCCGAAGCGTTCAGCCAGCCCGAGACCTGGCCTCCGGCGTCGATGACGAGGTAGTCGTCGCGGCCGTCACCGTCCAGGTCGGCCAGCCGGATGTGGTCCCGGCTCGCTCCGACGCCCGAGGCCACCACGCCGGCCCAGTTCCAGCCGTCGTCGCCACCATCGCCCGGCGACGGCGTCTCGGTGGCACACGCCTTCGCGGTGCCGGACACCGTGGCCGGCGGGGCGATCCAGCGCTCGCGCAGCGCGTCGCCGATCGCCGCCCGCCACGCGGCGGCCATCTTGCCGAACCCGGCGGCGTTCGGGTGGAGGTTGTCGGTCATGTCGGCCGCGGTGACGGCGGACATGTCGACCGTCCGCACGTACCTGCCCCGCGCGCGCAGGTCCGCCACGATCCCCGGGATCTGCCGGTTGTAGTTCTGCACCCGCGCGTTGACGGCCGGATCCTTGGACAGGATCAGGGTCGCCACCAGCACGGTGGTCTCCGGGGCCTGATCGAACACGTCCTCGATCAGGCCGCGCAGGCGTTGCGGGGCCCCCTCGGCGTGCTCGGGGCTGCGCATATCGTTGGTGCCGAGGTGCAGGGTCACCACGTTCGGGCGGTAGGACGGGATCGAACAGCTCGTCGCCAGCTTGTCGATCTGGTCGATCCGCCAGCCGGGGTGGCCCTCGTGGTCGGGGTCGGCGAAGTCGCCCTGGCGCATGGAGCCGACGAAGTCGAGCGAGGTCGTCACCGACTGTAGGGAGTCGAACAGTTCGCGCCGGTACCCGTTGTTCCCGGCCGCGCCGACGCCGTAGGTGATGGAGTCGCCCAGCGGCATCAACCTGAGGTCGGTGCTGGGATTGGAGCGTGGCGGCAGCCGGGTGGGGCGCGGCAGCGGGTCGGGGCCCGGCGGGTTCGTCGGCCCCGGGCCCGGGGCCGGGCTGCGCGGACCGATGCGCCAACGTTGGGAGTGGCTGTCGTCGCAGACGGCGGCGACGGCCGGGGCCTCGGCCCGGTCCGAGGCCTCCAGGCACAGGTGGGTGGCCTCGTTGCGGAACGTCACCTCGGTCGGGAGGTCCGAGTCGTCCGGTTGCGAGTCGGCGACGTACTCCACCCGCCAGCGGTGCCCCTCGCCGTCGTTGGTGGACCCCGGGTCGTCGCAGCGGTAGACCACCGCCTGCTTGGGCTGCGCGTCGTCGTCGCTCTGGTAGACGTCCAGGCAGTCCTGGGTGGCGTGCTCGGGCCGCAGCCGGACGAGGTTGTCCGCCGGGTCCACGGTCTCGAGCCGCCAACGCTGGTTGCTGACGTCCCGGGGCGGATAGGTGATCACGGGAGCGTCGTCCCCCGACAACCCCCGGAAGACGTCGAGGTAGCTGCCGGAGGCGACGGACTGGATCGTCTGGTTGGTGACCGTCGTCTCCCACTGGCTCTCGGGGATGCGGGCGGCGACCTCCCAGATCCGCTGCGGCCTCTTGTCCGGGTCGCAGTACTCGGTGACCATCCGCTGGCCCTCGAGTTCGGGCATGCTCAGGCAGGCGTCCGGGTACGAGACGTTGCGCCACATGGCCGGGCCGCCCTCCGCCGGCGGGTCCTCGATCGCCCACCGGGCCCCCGGTTCGTCGCAGTCCACCGGCAGCACCGGGTTCAGTGTCCGGTCCTCCAGCGGCTTCTCCATGCCCACGCACTGTTTCGTGCGGCGGTTGCGCAGGACGTTCCAGAAGTCCTCGGCGAGCAGGTGCTCGAACACCTGGTTCTCGTTGTTCTGCCGCCGGTAGGCGACGAAGGTGCCGTTGGCGGTCTGATCCAGGAACTCGCCGTGATCGCTGCGGATCAACACCGGGTTGACGTGGATCGGCCGAACCGGCGCCGGCGGGGTGCGTACCGTGTTGTAGAAGACCGGGCGGTGGTCCGACCGTGGTGTGTCGGGCGACCAGGCGACGAGACGCAGGCCGGGAACGTTGCTGATCGCGTAGTCGAGTTCGGTCCGGCTACCCGTGCGGGAGTCGACGTGGGTCCACTGTCCGGTGCGGAAGAGATTCTCGTTCGGCTCGAGGTGCAGGCTCTGGTCCTCCGCCTCCGCGGTGGTGCGGTTGATGATGTTGACGTTGTAGTCACCGGCGATCACGTAAGTCTGCCCGGGCCCCATTCGGGCCCGTGCCCGGGCCAGCAGGTCCTGCACGTCGCTGCCGCGCGCGTGGACGTTGAAGTACCAGACGGTGCCGAACCGGAGCCCCAGCAGCGGCCGGAAGCGGTAGGCGTCCGGGTCGCCCGTGACGGGGTCCGCCCGGAAGCGGGGGTTCTCGACGACCATCACGTCGTCGGCGGGCTGGTCGGTGATCGTGACGAGGTTGACCCGGCCACCCTCCCAGAGCATCTCGTTGGTGCTCTCGATCCACTGGGGGTCGGTCTGGAAGAAGTAGACGTGGTGCCGGGGGCCGCGAGTGGAGCCCTGCGGGGCCCACTGGGAGTGCTGCACGTACTGGACGCCGCGGGGCACGCTCGGCCGTCGGATCGGTATGTCCTCCACTTCCCCGTTGAAGGGAATGGGGAGGCTCGGTCCGGCCTCCTGGATCATGACCACCGGGAAGCGGGCCGCCATGTCAGCGACCTGGTGGCTCCACCGGTTGCCGTTGTCGCTGCCCTGCATGTTGTAGCTGACGAAGGGCGACAGGCCGTTGGGGTCGACGGCGTGTGCCGGCGCGCCACCGCCGATCGCCACGGCGAAACCGGCCAGCAGGGCGGCGACCAGACCGACCGCCAGACTGCGACGGGACGCGCGGTGCGGCCGGCCGGTTCGGGCCGACGTCGATGGACGCTGGGACGACGACATGGAGGCCTCCGCCTGCCGGGCCGGTCACGGACGGCCACCCGGTCGGCGCTCCTGCGCCGTCGCGGGGAAGGCGGACGGCGGGGGCCGGCGCGGTTCCCTGCCGCCGGCGAGTGTATCGCTCGTCGCGTGGTCAAGGTGACCGGCAAGGGTCGGCTCAGTGACTGTCGCCGGCCCGCTGCCGTCCTGCTTCGTTGCCGGTGCCGTCGCCTACCTGGTCGGCGGTGGCGCGACCTACCTGGTGCTGTGACTCTTCGGCCTGGTCGTCCGGCGCGACACCCGCCGACTGACACTCGACCTGTGGCGGCAGTGGACCTACCGCTGGAACGCCACCCCCGGAGATGCTGTTCAGAGAGATGCACCATCACGCGTGGCCAGTTCCCGCGCCTCGTGGTACGACGACTCAGGCACACCGGGTTCACCGGGGAGGGGTTGCTGTTCCGGCCGGTGCGGGTTTTGGCCACAATGGATGGAACGCACTCCGAAGGGACCCCCGTGAAACGCCGACTTCTGTCCGTACTGACGATCGCGGCTGTCAGCCTCACCGGCGCGGCCGTGGTGGCCGCGCCGGCCCATGCCAGCGACGCGCCCGGCTTCGTCTGCAACCTGACGCAGAACACCTGGCTGCGGGCTGCACCGCACGGCTACGTCCTGCGTACCCTGACCGCCGGTCGCGGGTTCCGCGCGCACGCGGGCTGGGGCGAGGACAACGACAACTGGGTCTACGGCCACGGCGCCGAGGACCCGTCGCTGGATGGCTGGGTCCCGCTGGGCAACACCACCTGCTGAGCGGACACGACTGGGCGGATCTTCTGGAGCCACCCGCCTGGATGCTCCTGCCATGGCGCCCGGCCGTGCCGTGCGCGTGCCGCAAGTGCCGGCTGGCCCTCAGCAAGGGTGGCCTGCCCAGGTCGCGCGTGAGTGACTTGGGCCATCGCTCGTTTGTGCCGGGTAGCTGAGGGTAGCCAGGCCTGTCCGGGACGGGAAGGGCGGGGGCATGGTTGAGCTGAAGTTCTTCGACAAGGTGGCGGCACGGGCGGGCGTTTCGCCGGACACGGCGCAATCCCTGACCGTGGCCACCCTGCGTACCCTCACGGAGCGGATCAGCGGCGGGGAGGCGGCGGACCTGGCCGACCGCGTGGCGTACGAGCTACGCCAGTTCATGCTCAAGGGCACGGACGAACCGGAAGTTTTCGGTTACGACGAGTTTCTGCGGCGGGTGTCGGACCGCGCGGGGGTGGAGCGCGGCGTCGCCGAGCGCGGCGTGCGGGCCGTACTGCAGACCTTGCACCGCGTGGTCGGGCACGGCGAGTTCGAGGATGCGATGGCGCAACTGCCGGAGGACCTCCGGGCCCTGGCCCGGCCGGTGCCCCGCGGGCCATGACCGGTACCGGCTCTGGTTGGCGGCCGTTTCGCAAGATGTTCCTCCGGTAAGTGGCTCGTAGCCTCGTCACCTCACGGAGTCCTGGGACGTATGTGAGGCCGCCGGCGCGCGGTGGCGCGGGAAGCGCGCCCGCAGGTACCTGGGAAGGCAGAGTCGAGAACGATGCCGGTCGCGGACATCTGCGATATGCCCCAATTAGTCGGGAAGGAGAAGCCGTGAACGTCGCCGAGTTTCTCGAATCGGTGCGGAGGCAGGCGGGACTGCCATCGACGGAGGCGGCGAACGTCATCCGAGCCACGCTAACGACGCTGGCGGAACGGATCAGTGGCGGCGAGGCCCGCGATCTGGCCGCGCAACTTCCCGAGGAGTATCGAGGGTACCTGCACAAGGAAGTGGAGTTCGCCGAAACTCTCGATCGTGTGGAATTCCTGAACGAGGTGCGGACGCGGGCAGGATTGGATGACCAGCGGGCGGTTGAAGGTGCTCGCGCGGTACTGATGACCCTGCGCGAGGCAATGAGCGCCGACGCATTCGAGAACCTGGACTCCGAGCTGTCGGAGGACATTCGGCAGCTGTTTCATCCGGTGGGCCGAGTCTGGGCTTGACACGAGCCAGACCCTGGGCCGAGCGACGGGACAGCCCATGTCCTCAGGATGTGGATGGGGCCGCCGCTACACCACGGCCCGTCCGCCGCAGAAGTCGCCGAGCTGCGTCGGGCGGCGCAGTCCGTGGATCCGTGGCCGGTGTTCGGGCGGTACCGCGTCGACGAGCCACAGCACCATGCGGACGTGGAGCGCTACGTGTGGGCGTTCCTGGGTGAGGAGATGGTCGCCCCGGCGATGGAGCAGTTGGGGCTACCGACCACCGCGAAGGCGCTGGCCCGGTGGACCTACGACATCCTTCTCGCCAATCCGCACCTCGCTGCCCGGGTGGTCCACGGCTACGAGCACCTGATCGGTACCCGGCAGTGGCACACGTTCTCCGGGGTGCAGTTGGTGCTTCTGCCGACGACGTCGCAGTGGCTGGCTCCCGCCTGGCTGCAGTACCACGGGACGCCCTCCGGGAACGGCGTTGCGGCGTGGGCGGCGGCGATGCGGCAGTGGGAGCAGCGGTGGGGCGCCGCCCTCATCGCCGCCTGGGGCACCATGCGGCAGTTCACCGCGCAACGCCAGCCGCCATCCGGTCCGCAGGCATGGGAACTCGCCGGCCAGTTGATGGCTGTCGGCGGCAGCCTGCAGTGCCAACAGTGGCAGCTCGCGATCGCTCTCACCCGCAGTGACGCCTGGTTCCTGCACGACCGCCCCTGAACGGTGCTTTCTCACCGGACAGCGGCGTGAGGACACCGAAGGCCGCGCTGATCAGCTTGAAGATCGGGCCGTCGAGGTATGGGTGGGCGACGATTGCGGTGAGCTGCACGGTGCTGTAGAGCGCGACGACGACCACGGCCGCCATGACGGGCGCTGGTGCTGGCTGCCGGAGGGCTGCGGCTGCGCTCAGCTCGAGGTTGTCACCGGCGGGGACGGGAGAGCCGGTGGGCGTGTCGCTGGGGACGACGCTGCTGCGGTGGCTGCGCGACATGAGTGTCGGGTCGAGCGAGTTGCCTGGACATGATTATCTACCTGTTTGCTGGTTGGTCAGCTTCCGGGCCGTCTTCGAGCCGGTTGCCTGACCGTCAGCTCCCCGATTCCGGGTTGCGATGCGCGGTCCGGCGGATAAGAGGCAGCTGGTACAGGCCGGCGCTGGTGACGGCGTAGAACACCGGCAGCACGACGAAGATCACCAGGCCGGCGAGCGGTGCGACCAGGTACCCGACGAACCCTGCGGCGGCATAGAGGATGACCCCGACGAGTGCCCGCACCCGCTCGGCGGAAAAGTGCCGCTCACTCCCCTCCTTCTGAAGCAGGTCTTCGCGCCGGGCCAAGTAATAGAAGAACGCCAACCAACTCGCGCAGAGCAGCGCGCCGATCAGTGCGTAGAAGGCGACGGCTACGCGTTGGTCGTGCTGGTCGTGCTCCTGAAGCGCCTCGGAGACGGCGGCGGTCGGGAACGGCAGCAGCGCGGTGGTGAACAGGACCAGGAGGTTCACCCAGTGCAGGCCCCGGTCACTCTCCTTGATCCGATTGAACGCGGCCTTGTGGTTCAGCCAGACGATGGCCACGTAGGTGTACGAGGCGAGATAGGCGAGGTAACCCGGCCACTGCTGCAGCAGCCCGGACAGCAGGCGACCGGGCGGTACGTCCGGCACCCGCAGATCCAGCACGAGCAGCGTGATGATGATGGCGAAGACGGCATCGCTGAACGAGATGGCACGGCTGGTGTCCGACCGGGTGCCGATGTCGTCGGTTGGCCTGCTCACGGCCGGTGCCTACCCGCCAACGCCCACGATAACCAGATCCTCGCAACCGACCCGGGTCTGGCAGCAGATCGTGACCGGATTGCAGACCTGTGCCGACGCGGGATGTCAGCGTGGACTCCACCATCGCTCGGGCCCGCCAGCACGCCGCCGGCGCACGTCGGTGCCCGCAGCAGCAGGCCGAACCGCCGGGCGGGGTGGCGACAGAGCCAACCGACCACGCCCTCGGGCGTTCCCGCGGCGGGTGGACCACCAAGCTGCACCAGGCGTGTGAGCACGGTGGCAAGCCGCTGTCGATGCTGCTGAGTGCCGGGCATCGCGGTGACAGCCCCCAGTTCACTGCGGTGCTGCCTGGTATCCGTGTACCTCGACTCGGCACCGGCCGCCCCCGGGTGCGACCGGACCGAGTCATCGCCGACCGTGCCTACACCTCCCGCGCTAACCGCGCCCACCTGCGCCGTTGTGGAATCAAGGCCTGCATCCCCAGCAAGATCGACCAGGACGCGCATCGCCGTGCCAGAGGCACCGCAAGCGGCCGGCCACCCGCCTTCGATCCTGAGGTCTACCGGCAGCGCCACGCCGTCGAGTGCGGCATCAACCGACTCAAGCACCACCTGGGCTTGGCCACCCGATACGGCTGGCCGTCCGCTACGAAGTCACCATCCACTCACCGCCATCAACGAGTGGCTACACGCACTTCGAGACGCTGCCCTTTCCGGGACGTTCGGGTAGGCCAGCCTTGCCTAACCCGCCGGTTCGCGGCCCGAGAACCGTTATCCGATCTTGGCGAGCGCAGTCGCCCCTGACCTGAGGAGATAGCGCTCTCTCGGATGATGGTGAAGTCCTTGACGCGCCGGTGATCCGAACGTAACG
Source organism: Micromonospora cynarisoli (assembly GCF_030518815.1). Taxonomy (NCBI): domain Bacteria; kingdom Bacillati; phylum Actinomycetota; class Actinomycetes; order Micromonosporales; family Micromonosporaceae; genus Micromonospora; species Micromonospora cynarisoli. Next base: position 7,485,982 of record NZ_CP130426.1, read on the forward strand.
ATACATTCGCATGTCTCGTTCCCCTGCCCGGCGTGATCGGCGCACGCCAACCCCCGCACCGCGAAAGGACCCCCACCGTGCGCAGATCCCTGAGATCGTGGCTCGGCGTCGCACTGAGCGCGATCCTCGTGGCGAGCGGCATCGTCGCCTCCCCACCCACCGCCAGCGCCGCACCGTTCACCGTGCTGGTGTTCAGCAAGACCGCCGGATTCCGGCACGGCTCCATCACCCCCGGCATCGCGGCCATCCAGCAGCTCGGTGCCGCCAACGGCTTCACCGTCGAGGCCACCGAGGACGCCACCCAGTTCACCGACGCCAACCTGGACCGGTTCGCCGCGGTGATCTGGCTGTCCACCACCGGTGACGTGCTCAACGCCACCCAGCAGGCCGCGTTCGAGCGCTACATCACCGGCGGCGGCGGGTACGTGGGCGTGCACGCCGCCTCCGACACCGAGTACGACTGGCCGTGGTACGGCGGGTTGGTCGGGGCGTACTTCGCCTCGCACCCGGCCGAGCAGACCGTCACGGTCAAGGTGGCCGACCAGGTGCACCCGTCCACCGCCGGGCTGCCGCAGCGGTGGAGCCGGTTCGACGAGCTGTACAACTACCGGACCAACCCCCGGGGCACCGCGCACGTCCTGGCCACCCTGGACGAGACCACCTACACCGGCGGCAGCATGGGGGCCGACCACCCGATCTCCTGGTGCCAGAACTACTCCGGCGGCCGGGCCTGGTACACGGGCCTGGGCCACACCGACGCGTCGTACTCCGAGGCGAACTTCCGCCAGCACCTGCTCGGCGGCATCCGGACCGCGGCAGGCGCTGTCGACGCCGACTGCGGACCGACCGTCACCAGCAGTTTCCAGCAGGTGGAGCTGGCCAAGGGCGCGGCCGAGACCGGTGAGCCGATGAGCCTCACCGTCCTGCCGGACCGGGGCGTGCTGCACACCTCCCGCAACGGCGTGATCCGGCACACCGACGCCGCCGGTAACACCAGGGTCGCCGGCACCATCCCGGTCTACACCGGTGACGAGGAGGGCCTACAGGGCATCAAGGCCGACCCCAACTTCGCCACCAACCGTTGGGTGTACGCCTACTACGCGCCTCCGCTGAGCACACCGGGCGGCGGCGCGCCCGCCACCGGCACCCCCGCCGACTTCGCCGTGTGGGACGGCGTCAACCGGCTGGCCCGGTTCACCGTCAACGCGGACAACACCATCAACCTGGCCAGCGAGACGCTGATCCTGAACGTCCCGACCAGCCGGGGCATGTGCTGCCACGTCGGCGGTGACATGGACTTCGACGCCGCGGGCAACCTCTACCTGTCCACCGGCGACGACACCAACCCGTTCGACTCGGCCGGCTTCACCCCGATCGACGAGCGGTCCGGCCGCAACCCGGCGTTCGACGCGCAGCGCACCTCGGCGAACAGCAACGACCTGCGCGGCAAGGTCCTGCGGATCAAGCCGAGCGCGGCTGGCGGGTACACCATCCCGGCCGGAAACATGTTCGCCCCCGGCACCGCCCGGACCCGTCCGGAGATCTACGCGATGGGCTTCCGCAACCCGTTCCGGATGAGTGTGGACAAGGCCACCGGCATCGTCTACCTCGGTGACTACGGTCCCGACGCGGGCACCGCCGACCCGAACCGGGGGCCGGCGGGCAACGTGGAGTTCGCCCGGATCGACCGGCCCGGCTTCTACGGCTGGCCGTACTGCACGGCCCGCAACGACGCGTACAACGACTACACCTTCCCGTCCGGGCCGTCCGGGCCGAAGTTCGACTGCGCGGGCGGACCGGTCAACAACTCGCCGAACAACACCGGCATCACCCAGCTGCCCCCGGCCATCCCGGCCTGGCTGCCGTACGGCGGCTCCGGTTCGCCGCCGGAGTTCACCGGCGGCGGCCTGTCGCCGATGGGCGGCCCGGTCTACCGGTACGACCGCACCAACACCTCGCCCGTGGCGTTCCCCGAGTACTACGACGGCACCTACTTCGCCGGCGAGTTCGGCCGCCGCTGGATCAAGAACATCAAGCTCGACTCGACCGGCCAACCACTGAAGATCAACCCGTTCCCGTGGACCGGTACCCAGGTCATGGACATGGAGTTCGGACCGGACGGCGCGCTCTACGTGCTCGACTACGGCACCGGCTGGTTCAACGGCGACGCCAACTCGGCGCTCTACCGCATCGAGTACGCCCGCGAGGGCAGAGCACCCATCGCGAAGGTGTCCGCCACTCCGACCAGTGGCACGGCTCCGCTGACCGTCGCCTTCTCCTCGGCCGGCACCCTCGACCCGGACGGTGACCCGTTCACCTACGCCTGGGACTTCGACAACAACGGCACCACCGACTCGACCGCGGCGAACCCGAGCTTCACGTACACCACGAACGGAACCCGCAGCCCGACGCTGACGGTCCGGGACACCACCGGCAAGACGGCTACCGCGAGCGTTGTCGTCACCGTCGGCAACAGCGCCCCGGTGGTCACCGTGAACACCCCGTTGAACGGGCAGACCTTCAATTTCGGGGACGCGATCCCGTTCTCCGTCACGGTCACCGACGCCCAGGACGGCACGATCAACTGTGCCCGGGTCAAGGTGAACTACGTCCTCGGCCACGACTCGCACGGCCATCAGCTCGGCAGCGTGCAGGGTTGCACCGGGGTCATCCAGACCTCGGCCGACGGCGAGCACGACACGGCGGCGAACATCTTCGGCATCATCGACGCCGAGTACACCGACCTGGGCGGCGGTGGCCAGCCGGCGCTGACCACGCACACCCAGGCGGTCCTGCAGCCCCGGGTCCGCCAGGCCGAGCACTTCGGTGACTCGTCCGGCATCCAGATCGTCAGCGGGGCGGCCGGGCACGGTGGCGCCGCCGTCGGCTACGTCGACAACAACGACTGGATCTCGTTCCGTCCGTACAACCTGGCCGGTATCCAGTCGTTCAGCGCCCGGGTCGGTGCCCCCGCCGGCGGGGGCGGCACCCTGGAACTGCGGGTCGACTCACCCACCGGGCCGCTGGTCGGCTCGGCCACGGTGACGCCGACCGGCGGGTACGCGAACTTCGCCACGGTCACCGGCGGGGTCACCGCCCCGACCGGCACCCGCACGCTGTTCCTGGTCTTCAAGGGCACCGGACCGTACTTCGACATCGACGAGTTCACCCTCTCCACCAGCCCGGGCGGGCCGGGGCCGGACCCGGACCCCGGAACGGGCGCCAACCTGGCCCGGGGCAAGCCGGCGCGGGCGTCCAGCTTCGAGGGCGCGTTCGTCGCGGCCAACGCGTTCGACGGCGAGGCCGGCACCCGGTGGGGCAGCGCGTTCGGTGATCCGCAGTGGATCGACGTGGACCTCGGCACCAGCTACTCCATCAACCGGGTCAAGCTGACCTGGGAGGCGGCGTACGGCAGTGGTTACCAGATCCAGACGTCACCGGACGGGGTCAACTTCACCACGATCCGTACGGTGACCGGCGGCGACGGCGGTGTGGACGACCTGACCGGGCTCAGCGGCTCCGGCCGCCACGTCCGGCTCCTCGGCACCGGCCGGGGAACCGCCTGGGGCTACTCGCTGTTCGAGTTCGAGGTGTATGGCGGCGGCACCGGTGGCCCGACCGGCGGCAACCTGCTGCTGAACAAGCCGGCGACGACGTCCAGCAACGAGGGTGCCGACGTGACCGGTGCCCAGGCGGTGGACGGCAGCCTCACCACCCGCTGGTCGAGCACCTTCTCCGACCCGCAGTGGATCAGGGTCGACCTCGGCAACGCCACCGCGATCGGCCGGGTCAAGCTGAGCTGGGAGGCGGCCTACAGCAGCGCGTACCAGATCCAGACCTCGAACGACGGCACCACCTGGACCACCGTCAAGACGGTGACCGGCGCCGACGGCGGGGTCGACGAGCACACCGGGCTCAACGCCAACGGCCGCTACCTGCGGATCTACGGCACCGCCCGGGGCACCGGCTATGGCTACTCCCTGTGGGAACTGGAGGCGTACGGAAGCTGAACCACCACCGATGACGTGGCCGGCACGGTCCTCTGTGCCGGCCACGCCCGTCCTCAGCAGGCTCGGGCGTCCGGCGCGCGGGCTGTCGGGGCTGCCGCTCTAACCGCCCGCCGCCACGGCGGCTTCAGCGCCGCCGCCGTGCACACCGAACTGATGCAAGCCCTGCGTGATCGCCGGCGAGTCGCCGGTGTTGTGCTTGGTGTGGCCGGGGGCGGCTCACCGCGGGCTGGGCAGCGATGGGCAGGTGCTTCCGGAGTAGGCGATGAGGGAGCCGGTCGCACTTGCCCGGATCGATCTGCACTGGAGCGTCGAGTCGGTGTTGACGATCGCAGAGGATCGATCGACAGACCGAACCTTCGTCGCGTACAGTGACGCCTGTCATGCACTCGGTGACCACCGGGCCCCGGCTACTGGTAGCCCGTGAAGTCGAGACGCGCTTTCCGCAGAGGAGGCAATGCAAATGACTGCACCGACCGCTAATCAGCGACCGAGAACACGCCGAGGACCCGGCATCAACTGGGTCCGTCGGGTAACCGTCGTCGTCGCTGTGACGTTTGCGGCGATCATGGGGCTGAGCGGTGTGGCCTCAGCCGACGTGATCGGAGAGGGTCCCGGGGTCCGCGCGAGAGCCGACTGGAACTGGTCGGGCAGCCCTTACAGCCTGACCAACATCCAGCTCGGCGTCCGTGATACGGCCTGCGACGGGCATGGAGTGACCGTGCAACTGCGGCTCTTCTACCAGTCCGGCGGATCATGGCTCACCGACCCACGTGAGAACCACAACGGGTGCGGCAACGCTGCGAACTGGGACACCTATTACAACGCGAACTTCATCATTGCCGGGGTTAAAGTCGTGGGCTGCGTAATCGACGGCCCCTGCTACGAGAGCGCATACCACCCTCGTCCCTGACCTCGGGTGGACATGCGCTGGAGCGGAGGGCCAGATCGTCGGATTCGGGACGCAGCACTCCCTGGCTGGCCGCATCGCTCTGACGGGAACGACAGTGGCGCAAGCCGCGCCCACCTGCGTCAAGGGCATCGATCCGCAGCAGCTGAACCAGAGGCGAAGTGGCTGGGTTCAGTGCTCCGGTGAGCCGGGCCGGCAGTTCCGTGCGAAGCTCACCTGCCAGACCACGATGCTCTTTCCGAATGTCGTCTACACCGCCAACAGCCCATGGGCACCGGCGGACGGGTCGTTCTCGACCGTCGGTGCTCCAGCGCGTACGACACGATTGACGAGGACCTGAACAGCGTGACCTACGAACTCCGCTGACTACACCTCCGACGGCTCGCCGTGAAGCCCGGCGGGTGACGCTACGGTTCCGGGGCACCGCCACCGCCTGGTCCACCTCATGACCGCCGGACCTGAGCCGTTTCGTGCGGCATCTACAGGAGAGATCTGTCCGGTGAACGGAGCCGGGTCGACGTACCGGGGCGGAACCCGCGAACCCGGGGAAGGTACGAAGCTCCATGAAGGCGGGGGTGGCTCCTGCGGATCAAGTCTCGGTTTCTGCTGCGATGCCAGTTGGTGGAACCGAGTTACTGCGCGTAAGGATGATCATGATAGCGGTCGCGGAGGTGTCCGGATCTGGCCGATGAGCGTGTGGTTGAGGATCACTGATCGTGCAGGGGGAAGCTCGGCATGGTGCTGCGGCCGGATGAGAGCCGCGAACGCAGTCGCAGTACCAGGACCGCGGCGAGGCCGGCGGCCACGAGGAGAGCGGTGGCGGCGAAGGTCCGGTGAGTTCCGCGAGCGACGTGTTCCGGGGCTGCTGTGGTGATGTCGCTGGTTCCGGCGGCGAGGGTGAAGACCGCTCCCATCACGGACGCGCCGGTGATGAGGCCCAGGTTCCGGGACAGGTTCAGCATGCCCGACACCAGACCGCGCTGGTGTGGGGCGATGTCCTTCATGACTGCGGTGTTGTTGGCCGCCTGGAACGTCGCGTAGCTGGCACTCACCGCGACCAGGGGCAGGATGTATCCGGCGACTCCGGTGGCTGTGGGCATCAGGGACAGCACCACTGAGCCGCCGATGACGCCGCCGAGCCCGATGATCACCAGGGCCTGGCTCCCGAAACGATCGGTGGCGCGGCCTGCGGGGACGCCGGTGAGGGCAGCCACGGCGGGGCCTGCTGACATCACCAGACCGACATAGGTCGGATTGAGGTCCAGTGACCGGGCCAGGTGGAAAGGACCCACGACGAGAGTCGTCATCATGACGGTCGAGACCAGTGCGCTGGTCATCAGACCGGTGGCGAGGACCGGGTCGCGGAGCATCGATAAGGTCAGCAGGGGGGACGCGACCCGGCTCTCGGTAATGACGAATAGGCCAAGGCCCGCCACCGCAGCGACGAGCAGTGCGATGGCAAGCGGGCCGAACGGCTTGCCGTCGATCGTCATGGCCAGCGCGTATGCCGCCAGGGTGATGGCCAGCAGGACAGTTCCCAGCGAGTCGAAACGGTGTGGTGCGGGGCCTGTCGCGGGTGCGGAGGCGGGTAGGGCCCGGATGGTGAGCGCGAGCGCGAGAAGGCCGAGTGGCACGCCGACGAGGAAGATCGCGCGCCAGCCGAAGCCGGCGATCAGAAGTCCTCCGAGGGAGGGTCCCAGTGTGGTGCCGACCGCGGACATCGTCCCGAGCAGACCCATCACGCTGCCGATGCGATCCTTGGGCACGGTTTCGCTGACGAAGGCCATGCTCAACGCCATCATGCAGGCGGCTCCGGCTCCTTGGACCGCCCGGGCGGCGGCCAGGAGGGGAAGGTTCGTGGCCAGCCCGCACAGCAGGGTCGCGAGAGTGAACACGGCGATGCCGCTCAGAAGGAGACGACGTCGGCCGGCGATGTCGCCGAGCCGGCCGGCACCGACGATCAGTGTCGTGATGGCCAGAAGGTAGGCGATCACGACCCACTGGACCTCGTTGAACGAGGCGCCGACAGCCACGGCAATGCTTGGCAGGCCGACGTTGGCGATGCTGGTGCTCAGCGAGGGCAGGAGTGTGGACAGCGACAGCGCGGTCAGGGTCCAGGCCAGCGCTGGACGGCGCGTCGGCGATCTCCGCTCAGGCTTGGTGCCGGGAGGGGATGCTGAACTCAACGGTACGGCCTCTTTCTGGAGTCGAGTACCAGGGCGGCCCCCCTCGGATGCTCGAGTCGGGTGGTGCCCACCATGACGACGTCGTGGTCGGTCGTGGCCCAGGCTGCGCCCGGCACAGCAGGCATGACAACTCTTGTTGCCATTTCCGGGACAGCGCGCTGAGATGGGTACATGGAACACCCGCCCGCGATCGCCGCTGCCCTGGCCGAGGTCGGCCCCCGGCTCAAACGCCTGCGCACCCAACGTGGGGTCACGCTGGCTGGCCTCGCCGAGGCGACCGGCATCTCCAAGAGCACCCTGTCCCGGCTGGAGGCCGGGCAGCGCCGTCCCAGCCTTGAACTGCTACTTCCGATCGCTCAGGCGCACCGCGTGCCGTTGGACGAACTCGTCGGCGCGCCCGAGGTCGGCGACCCCCGGGTACGGTTCACCCCGCGCCGGGTCAACGGCCGCACCGTACTCCCGCTGACCCGCCAACCCGGCGCCCTTCAGGCCTGGAAAGTGATCATCCCCGCGACTCAGACCGAGCCGGACCCGCGTGCCCACGAGGGCTACGAGTGGCTCTATGTGCTTTCCGGACGACTACGCCTCGTCCTCGGGGACCACGACCTCATGCTCGACCCCGGCGAGGCCGCCGAGTTCGACACCCGACTGCCGCACTGGTTCGGCAGCACCGGTGGGCAGCCCGTCGAGATCCTCAGCATCCTCGGCCGCCAAGGCGAGCGCATGCACATACGCGCCAAGCCTCGCCAAGACAACGTTGGTGACCGCTAGCCCCGGAACCAACACCCGCAACAGCGTGCAGGGGAACGCCCGGCAATTGCCGCTGACAACGCGCGGAGTCCCGCGCCGGAGCCGACCCAACCCGGGCAGCACGGCAAACCGGTCCTGGCCTCACCGTTCGTGGAATGGCTCATGGGCCTGGACCAACACCGGGTCCGCGATGAGTCCCGACGCGCTCCGACGACGGTTCAGATCCAGCCGTTTGCTCGGGCTCGGTGCGCCGCTTCTATCCGGCCGGCCACCCACTGTCGCCGGGTCCGGCCACTTTCCGCAGAACCCGATCCGGCATACTGGCCTCCATGCGCCAAGCGTTCGCGCACGAGGCGGTCCTCGTGCTGGAGCCGGATGGCGACATCCGGGCGCCGGGTGCGGCCATAACCGTCGCCCTCTGCGGTCACTGGGACCATCAACCGCCATGCCCGCTGGCGGCACACCACACCCGGACCGAGCGGGTCGGCGACCTGGTCCAACTCCGGACACTGTTCGCCGCCGAGCCGGAGGCCGAGGACCTGGTGCGCCGGCGCATCCGCGGCATCCTGTCCGGCGGGGAGTTGTTGGGCCCGGACGGGGCGGTCACCCACTGGCGGCTTCGGTCCAGCGGACCCAGCGCGGTGACCGCTGAAGAGGCCGACCACGCCGAGCGCCTGAAACGCGCCTGACCGATCTCCGTCTGCCTGAATCCGGGGCCAGCCCAATCCGACCGGGCAGCGGCAGATCCGAATACCGATGTGTGTGGGTGGTGCGCGCTGGCTCGGCTACGGTGCCCAGCGGTATGGCAGCCGGCACCAGGCCCTGCGCTGGCCGTTGCGGCGACGATCACCGATCTACGAGTGGGTACCTGGGTGTATGCCTCCCCGGTACGGCCGGCTTGGAGCACCGCGTGGGAAGCTCATTCGCTGACCGTGCTCACGGGCGGTCGTTTCGAGATGGGCATCGGCACCGGCCGGCCGGGGATTGGGGAACAGCTTCGCGAGCTGGGCTTGCCCACGGTGCCCGTGAACCAGCGATGGGGCCAGGTGCGTGAGATCCTCACCGCCCTGCGAGAGCTGGACGGCGCGGACCTGCACACCCCGGTGGCGATGGCGGTGGGTGGCCCGAAAGCGGAAGCGCTGGCGGCCGAGCTTGCCGACACGGTGACCTTCGTCATGCCGCACACCGAATCGATGCAACGGGTGCGCGACTTCGACAACCGTCGCGCTGTGGAACTCGCGTTGCACGTGCCGGTGGTCGGCGGCTCGGTCGCTCCGTTCATGGCAGGTCCCGATACAGATGCCGCCGCCATCCGCGCGGCGGACTCGCTGGCCTTCATCCCGAGTGATCCTGCTGCGGCGGCGGAGGAGATCCTGAGGCGACGTGAGGAGATCGGCTTCTCGTACTTCGTGTTCGGAGCAGGCGTCGCCGGGGTCCTCGCTCCAGTCGTGTCCAAGCTGGGCGGACGGTAGTTCACCCCCGCACGTATGCGACCAAGCTCGACCAACGAACCTTCGACGTAGGCCGGAGTGGGGACGACCGGAGCGCATCGCCGGGCGTCGTCGTCGACGCTCATCAGATGACCGGGTGCACTCTCGTCGGCCACGACCCACGCGCTGGGCGCTGCCGTCCTCGCCACGTTCTGTGACGCCCGGTCGGCGGCAGATGCGGATACCGTGGTGCTCCCCTGGTGGCGTCAACGCGCGGGCGTGCCGACAGAAGGTGAAGGACCCTGCGGGCGTCCGTGCCGCGCTGGCGGGTCACTGCGGGCAGGGACGCCGGGTCGTCAACGGGTGGTGAACTCGTTTGCGGCCGCGACCACGTCGGCGGCGAAGCCGCCCGCGTACGCTGCCGTTGCGCCACCGTCAACCGGCAGTACGATCCCCGTGACGAAGGACGACGCGTCGCTGCCGAGCCACAGGGCGGCCTCGGCAATGTCGGACGGCAAGCCCAGGCGCCCGATCGGCTGCGAGGCACCCAGCTTTTCCTCAAGGAAGTCGCTGAACGCATCCGCCTGGTCCGGGGGAACGCCGAAGCTGCGCGCCATGATGGGCGTGCGGATGATCCCGGGAGCGATGGCGTTGGACCGGATGCCGAGCGGTGCGAACTCGACGACGGCCTGCCGCACGATCCCGACGATCGCGTGTTTCGCGATCGTGTAACCTGCGGCACTCCAGCCGCCCTGCAGGCCGGCGGCGCTCGCCGTCGAGACGATCGAGCCGCCGGTGCCCTGGCGTTGGAACTGCCGCGCCGCGTACTTGTGGCCGAGCACGACCGAGCGCGTCAGCAACGCGATCGTCTTGTCGAAGCCCTCGCTGCCGATCTCGATCAGCGGAGACGGATCTCCCTGCGCGCCCGCGTTGTTGAACATGATGTCGAGCTTTCCGAACTTACTCACCGCCGTGTCGACAGCGGCGGCGATGTCGGCCTCGCTCGTGACGTCGGCATGGACGTAGACGAGCGAACCTGCGTACTCCTTCTGGAGCGCCGCGCCCAGTTCGTCGTTGATGTCGGCGGCGACGACCTTCGCGCCCTCGGCGACGAAGAGCTCAGCGCCGCCGCGACCGATGCCGCTCGCCGCGCCCGTGATCACCGCGACCTTGCCCTTCAACCGATCCGCCATGGGTCTTGCCCTTCCGTGAGACCGCCTCTGACAGTCAGGCCATCCGCCGGGCAGCGCGCGGGAGGCCGTGATTCACGCATCCGAGACTTGCTGCGGTGAGGAACTCGGCAAGATCAGGCCGCGGATCGAACCGAGCCGCGGCTTCAGGCTATGTCGTTGGTGGCCGCATACGGCTCCAAACGACAAGACTGAGCGTCCGTACCTGACAAGACCGGACACCTGTAACAACAGCACCCGGTCGTCGGCCAGATCCGAAAGCCGAGTGGTGTGGCAACCGGGACGCCCACCGCGCCCTCGACGTCCTGGCGCTGGGCCGACTCAGCGACGACGAACGCATCCCGCGCCTACGCGGCCCGGCGCCGTCATGGCCACCCCGGCTGCCGTCGCCCGGATCAGGGACCAAGCATCGGGCCGTACCCCCACGACCAGTGGGACGCTGGCTGTGCGCTACCGGCCGAAGCCGGTCACAGTCTGGTGTCGGCAAGGTGGACCGGCAGCGTCGGAGCAGCCGGCCAGCCTGCCGGAGCAGGTGGCACCGCTCCGCCCGCTCGGCGACCGAGAGGTGTTCGACAGGTCCACCGAACTCCGCCGACCGATCTGACCGGTGCCTGCGGACGGGGTTCGTTGTGCCCATGGTGCTGCCCTGCAGCAGCGCTGGCACGCCTCACCAGCGTGTCCACGACAACGTCGACGAAGGCAGTGTGACCCTTGCCTCGCCATCGACCAGTCTCTATTGTTGTTGGAAAGCGCTTTCCCGTCCCAAGTGCTCACGCTCGAAAGGGTGACATCAGATGAGACACAAAGTCGCCTCGCGGTGGCTGACCGGCGGTGCCACTGTGGTCGCAGGCGCCGTCGTCGCGCTGGCGCTGCAGATTCCCAGCGCCTCGGCCGCCGCGAACCTCAGTCTCGGCGCCGGCGCCGACGGCTCCAGCAAGGCCAGCGGCACCAGCTACGGCAACGTCGTCGACGGCAACGCCAGCACCTACTGGTCGCCGAGCGGCTCGACCGGCACGGTCTCGGTCAAGTGGGACAGCGCCACCACGGTGTCCTCGGCCGTCATCGTGCAGGCCTCGGGCGGCGGCTCGATCAGCGGCTGGCAGCTCAAGAACTACGACACGGGCTCCGTCCTGGCCAGCGGCAGCAGCGCCCCGAGCACCGTCAACTTCTCCTCGACGTCGCTGAAGAAGATCTCCTTCGTCATCACCAGCGCGTCCGGCACCCCGCGGATCGCCGAGTTCGAGACGTACTCCGGCGGCGGGTCGACCCCGACCACCAGTCCGACCTCCGGCCCCACCAGCGGTCCGACGGCCAGCCCGACCAGCAACCCGGGTACGCCTACCGGCGCGTGGCCGTCGTCGGCCGGTTCGGTCAGCATCTCCGGCACGGTCAACGTCTCCGGCACCTTCGACGGCGGGATGAAGACCTACTGCTGCATCGGTGACGGTGGGCAGAGTGAGTCGCAGGATCCGATGTTCTCCATCGCCAACGGTGGCACGTTGCAGAACGTCATTCTCGGCTCGCCCGCCGGCGACGGCGTGCACTGTGAAGGCACCTGCACTCTGCGCAACGTGTGGTGGAACGACATCGGTGAGGACGCCGCCACTTTCAAGCAGACCAACGGCGGCACCTCGTACGTCATCGGTGGCGGCGCGCGCAGCGGCAGCGACAAGACCTTCCAGCACAACGGCAACGGCACGGTCAACATCTCCGGCTTCTACCTGAAGGGGTCCGGCAAGCTGTACCGCGCCTGCGGCAACTGCTCCACCTCGTACACCCGCCAGGTGCGCATCGACAACGTCCTGGTCGACGACATCGACATGCTCGCCGGCATCAACAGCAACTGGAACGACACCGCGACGATCACCCGCGTGGTCGTGATCGGCTCGGCCACCATCTGCGGCAAGTACAGGGGTGTGCCCAAGGGCAGCGAACCCACCTATGTCGGTGAGGGCTGGAACGACGCCAACTGCAAGGTCAACAGGAGTGACGTCACCTTCCGGTAGTCACCCAGGCGAGTCGCGTACGGAGGGGCACCCGCCGGTGGGCGGGTGCCCCTCCCGGCGCACGACGGGTGCCGGGCACCCCTGCCGCTGTCAGGTCAGCAGCGGAAGCGCCTGCTGGCGGACGTCGACGTAGCGTTCGTACACCTCGGGGGTGCCGGCGGCGGTGATCTCCTCGGCCGCGACCGGCCACGGCGGCGGCTCGGCGTCGCCGGACAGCGCCCAGGCCGCCTGCCGCGCCGCGCCGAGCGCCACGTACTCGACGGGGCGCGGCACGCTCACCGGCGCGCCGAACAACGCCGGCGCGACCGCCCGCACCGCGCGGGACCGGGCCGCGCCGCCGATGAGCAACACGCGGTCGACCGGGACGTCCTGGGCGCGGAGCGCGTGCAGGGCGTCGGCGATGCCGCCGAGCATGCCCTCCACCGCGGCCCGCGCCAGGTTCGCCGCCGACGCGTTCGCCCGCGTCAGGCCGGCGAGCAGACCGCGCGCGTCGGGCAGATTGGGGGTGCGTTCCCCGTCCAGGTACGGCAGCAGCGTCAACCCGCCCGCGCCGGGTCGTGCCGAGAGCGCCAGGTCGTCCAGTTCGGCCAGTGACCGGCCGAGCAGGTCGGCGACCGTGACCAGCACCCGGGCCGCGTTGAGCGTGCACACCAGCGGCAGGAACCGGCCGGTCGCGTCGGCGTACCCGGCCACCAGGCCGCTCGCGTCGGCGGTCGGTACGTCACTGAGGCCGTACACGCACCCCGAGGTGCCCAGTGAGACCACCACGTCACCCGGCCGCAGGCCGACGCCGAGCGCCCCGCCCATCGTGTCACCGGTGCCGGCCGAGAGCAGCGCGCCGGAGGCGGTCTCGCCGACCACGTCGGCCGGGCCGGCGACCCGGGGGAGTGCAACGTCCCGACCGAAGGCGAGCCGCACCAGGTCCTGCCGGTACGCGCCGGCGGCCGGTGACCAGTAGCCGGTGCCGGACGCCTCACCGCGGTCGGTCGTCGGCTCGCCGCCGTCCGCGCGCAGCCGGTGGGTGAGCCAGTCGTGCGGCAGCAGCACCGTGGCGGTGCGGTCCGCGAGTTCGGGCTCGGCGCGGGAGAACCAGCGCAGCTTGGTGACGGTGAAGCTGGCCACCGGCACCAGCCCGACGGCGTCGGCCCACGCCTCGGGTCCGCCGAACTCGGCGGTCAGGTCGACGGCGGCGCGGGCCGAGCGGGTGTCGTTCCAGAGGATGGCGGGACGTAGCACCTCGCCGGCGTCGTCGAGGCAGACCATGCCCTGCTGCTGTCCGGCGACGCCGATCGCGGCCACACCGTCGAGCAGGCCGGCGCTGGCCTGCTCGTACGCGGCCCACCACGACCGTGGATCGACCTCGGTGCCGTCGGGGTGTGGGGCGCGGCCCGCGCGGAGGACCTCGCCGGTCTCGGCGTCGCAGACCACGACCTTGGTCGACTGGGTCGACGAATCGACCCCGGCGACGAGGGTTCTCGCGCCACCCATGGCGGTGCCTCCGTAGCTCGGTGGGACCCGACCCTACGTCCAGCAACCGCATTAGTTCAATGGCTTTACAAAATTAGGTCTCGCGGCAGCGGTGCCCCGACCGTGGACGCCACCTCGATCATCGTTCTGCCGTCAGGGTTCCCCGCCGCTCCGGGCCGTACCGCTCGACGAGCGTGTTGCCGATCGAGGCCAGATGCCCGCACCTCCGGCGGCCGGTCACCTCCAGGTACTCGACCAGCCCGGCAAGCTCGCCGGCGAGCTTGTATGCGTCGTTGCCGCGGATCACGACCTCGACGCGGCCGTCGGTCGTGGCACCTCCCACGTCGGGTCGAGCGCCGAAGCCGATCCGGAGCACGCCTGTCCCGTGGGGCGCGCACAACGCGTACGCCTCGACGGGTGTACGCCTGCGTTCCACCTCGTCGGCGATCTCGCGCCAGCTCCCCGCGAGGTCCTCGTCTGGATAAACCGGGGTAGCCTCGCGAGGTGAGCTCTCCCCAAGCGGACAGGTCAGGGCTGCCGGCCTCCCGGTAGCCCCAGATGCCCCAGTCCCAGCTCTGACGATTCGCACCGATCCGGTCGGTGGCGACGTCGTGCGAGTTCCTGCGCATCCGAAGCACCGGCAGTGCCACACGCCTGCCACTCGTCACGTTCCTGCTTCGGAAGGCACACTCATGCCGGTCCTCCTCTACCTGCTCGCCGTCGCGGTCTTCGCCCAGGGAACCTCGGAGTTCGTCCTCGCCGGCATCCTCCCCGGCATCGCCACCGACCTGGAGGTCCCGCTCGGTCGAGCCGGGTCTCTCACCTCCGGCTTCGCCCTGGGAATGGTCATCGGCGCGCCAGCGATGGCCGCCGCTGCCCGCCGGCTCTCACCCCGCTGGACCCTGGCCGGCTTCTTGACCCTGTTCATCGCCGCGCACGTCCTCGGCGCAGTCACCGACAGCTTCGCCATCCTGTTGGGCTCACGGATCGGGGCCGCGTTGGCGAATGCCGGGTTCCTCGCCGTCGCGCTCTCGACCGTGACTCGAATCGTGCCGGCCGAGCGGCACACGCGCGCGCTGACAACCATTCTCGGCGGCACCACCGTCGCGCTGATCGTCGGAGTGCCAGCCGGTGCCTTCGTCGGCGACGTGCTGGGCTGGCGCGCCACCTTGTGGGCGATCGCGCTGCTGTGCCTGCCTGCGCTCGTCGCGGTTCTGGCGGCCACGCCGACCCGCCCGCAGGAGACCGCCGAAACGAGAGCCGCGAACACCATAGGCCGCGAGTTGGCGAGTCTGCGTCGACGTCCGGCGCAGTGGAACATCGTGCTGGCCGTGCTGGTCAACGCCGCCACGTTCTGCACCTTCACCTACCTGGCGGCGATCGCCACCGGGCCGGCCGGGCTCACCGACCGCACCGTACCGCTGCTGCTCGCTGTCTTCGGGATCGGCGCGTTCTTCGGTGTCAACGTGGCCGGGCGGTTCGGTGACCGGCACTGGCGACCGTTGATCACTGTCACCGGGCCGCTGCTCATGGCTGGCTGGGTGCTGCTGGCGATCACCGTTGCCAACCCTGTGGCGTTGTGGTTTGCCGCCCTGACCCAGGGTGCGTTGTCCTTCGCGTTGGGCAGCACGCTCATCGCCCGGATCATCGCCACCGTCCGCGACGCACCCACGATGGGTGGCTCCTTCGCGACCGTCGCGCTGAACATCGGTGCCGTCGCCGGACCCGTCGCCGGCGGTCTCGCCATCGAGGCCCTCGGCGTGCACGGCCCGGTCATCGTCAGTGCCGTGCTGGTGACTCTCGCCGTCGGGGTCTGGTTCACCTGTCGAGCCGCGTACCGGCAGGATCGAGGTGCAGCGGGGCGGTGACACCGAACCAATCCCGGTGACCGCTGTGGGCGTACGCGGCGGTCGCCAGGGCGCAGCAGGCGAGAGCGGCCAGTGACCGGCGCACGCTCAGAGGTTGCCGCCGCTGTCGAGCCAGGCGCGGGCCGCGCCCTGGTGGTAGACGACGAGGCAGTCGCCCAGCGTGGCTACCGGACCAGTACGGCGGTGAGGAGTCGTTGCGGGGTTTCCAGTTGCGGCAGGTGACCGGCGTCCGGCAGCAGCGTGAACCGGGCGCCCGGGATGGCATCGGCGTAGGCGCGGCCGTAGCCGGTCGGTGCGATGCCATCGGACGCCCCCCAGACCACGTGGGTCGGCACGGTGATGCCGGCGAGCCGATCGCGCAGGGTCGGGTCGGTCATCCGCATCCCGGTGTACATCCGCAGCGCCACCAGATCGGGCCCTGGACGATCCGGATCCTGCGGGATGCGGGCCGGGTCGTGGAAGGACAGTGCGGCAAGGTGCGGCGGGGTCAGCCCGGACACGTCACTGAGCGGTTGCTCGGGCACGTCGAGGCCGACGGCGTTGACCAGTACCAGCCGGGCGACTCGCGGGCCGGGCAGCGCCGCCATTTCGGCTGCGGCCCATCCACCGATCGAGTTCCCGATCACCGTGACGTCATGGAGGTGTTCCTGATCGAGCAGCGCGTCGTAGTGTCGGGCGAGCGCGGCGATGCTGTCCAGGCCGGCCTGCGGGGACGTGCCCGCGAACCCCGGGTGCGTCGGCACCATCACCCGCGCATCGGGAACCGTGGTCCGCAGTAGCTCCCCGAAGGGCATCATCGTATGCGGCCCGGCACCGCCGTGCAGCAGGAGAAAGCTGTTATCGGTCACTCGCCCAGGATTCGCCGCCGGGGCCGCTGCCGGGAGAGGATGGTTCATCGTGGGACCCACACCAACACCCTCCTCGCCGACGTCGAAGGCGCGCCGTGCGGCCCTCGCGGACTTCCTGCGCACGCGCCGCGCGGCGCTGCTCCCCGCCGATGTCGGCCTGGATCCGGGTCCCGGCCGTCGCCGAACCCCGGGCCTGCGCCGGGAGGAGGTCGCGCACCTCTCGGGTGTGGGTTTGTCCTGGTACACGTGGCTGGAGCAGAGCCGTGCCGTCACTCCGTCCGGGCAGGTGCTCCTCGCTCTCAGCCGTGCCCTCGCCCTCACTGCCTCGGAGCGTGACCACCTCTTCCACCTCGCCGGCCTGCCCCCACCACCTCCCGGCGACGCCCCGGTCGACGCCGACACCACCGCGTTGATCGACGCCCTGCTGCCGCACATCGCCTTTGCCCTGGATCCCCGCTTCGACGTGGTCGCCCACAACCGCGCCGCCGAGCTGATCATGGCCAGCCTGGTCGCCCCGGTCTCAAGCCGCCGCAATCTGCTGCTGTGGCTCTTCGACCCGGTCACCTGGCCCACCACTCCACCCGCGTGGCACCACAACGCCCGCGCGAACATGCTGGACTTCCGCAGCGAGTTTGACCGCCACTCGGGCGACCCTGCCTTCGTGACCCTGGTCGAGGAGCTCACCAGGACCAACCCCGTGTTCCGCGGCTGGTGGTCCGACCACGACGTGCAGGTCCTGGAGCCCACTCGCAAGCTCATCCCACACCCGACCCTCGGCCCCCTGGCCTTCCTGTCCACCCAGACCCGTCCCGCCCACGCACCGTGGCTCCGGCTGCGGATCCTGGTCCCCGCCGACACCGGAACCCGGGCGGCGCTCGTTGCGGCATCGGCCGGGTCGGATCCGCTCTGACGGGGGTACCGATCGCCGACCTGGCCGACCGGAGCACAGCCGGCTGAAGGCGCTTCAGTGACGACGGACCCGGCGCTGGCCCGGCGTCAACATGCAGGTCATTGCCGACGCGGCCGAGCGTCTCGTCTGGGCCTCAGCCGCGCTGCCGGGTTGACCCACATTTTGACCGCCGCCCGTACCCTCGGCATCAGCGACGCGCTGACCCTAGGTCTGACTCAGGCGTTGTTGTAGAACCTGGCCTGGCCATGATCCGGACGGCCTGTCAACGTCGAATGCCTCGGTCGCGGTGAAACCCTCGTTCTCGTAGTAGCGGATCAGCGCCCGGTCCGGGCCTGCGTAGCAGTCGACTCGTACGAGGTCCACGCCAGCGGTCGCAGCGACCGTACGAGCGTGTTCGAGCAGCCGGCGGCCGGTCCCGCGCCCGGCACAGGCTCGATCGGTCACCAGTAGCCGAACGTAGAGTTCAGGTTCCGCCGCGGGTGGCACGTAGTCCGGCGCTGTGCCGACGGCCACTGCGCCGACCACGATGTCCGCGCTGACCGCCAGGTACAACTCTCTACCGGCGGCCATGCTCGAAGTGGCAGCTGTGGACCGCAGGTTGGCGGAGTATGGCTCAAGCGAAGGCTGGCCGGTGTGCCTGACCTGTCGGGCACCAAGACACGCGCATCCACCCGCTGCCCATGTCAGCTCATCGGGAAGAATGGTGCGGAACTTCGCTCCGGGAGGCGATCGCGATCGTGAATCTATCGTGCGTGTTCTGTTCGGTGACGGCTGGCGTTACCGATCCTGGGGTCTGTCTAGCCGTCAACAACGAGTTCGTCGTCTTTCCGGCCCTGCACCAGCGGCCGAACAACCGGGGTCACATGCTCCTCGTCCCGGCAGGTCACCTCGGCGGCATCGCCGACGTGCCGCCCGAGAATGCGGCCCTCATGCTGGCCGCTCTTCAGGCAACGACGCAGGCGGTGAGGGCCGCGTTCGGCGCCAGCGGGACCACGGTACGGCTCAACCTGGGACCTCCCGCTCAGGACATCTTCCATCTCCACTGGCACATCATCCCGCGGTACGGGGGCGATGACTTCAACAGCGCCAAGTCCTCCGAGGTGCCCCTGAGCGAGCGCTTGCAGCTCACGGCGAAGCTTGGCCAGCACCTTGTCAGACGGGCTTCGTTCCGGGTCCGTAAGTGATCGGTCGCCGGCAAGCAGTTCCACACGTTCGTGGGCCCGGCCTTCCGGACGACTATGCGTGCTGGCGGAGTTGGGGCAGGGCTGTGAGGGCTGAGCGC
This sequence comes from Micromonospora cynarisoli, assembly GCF_030518815.1. Taxonomy (NCBI): domain Bacteria; kingdom Bacillati; phylum Actinomycetota; class Actinomycetes; order Micromonosporales; family Micromonosporaceae; genus Micromonospora; species Micromonospora cynarisoli. The sequence goes on from NZ_CP130426.1 coordinate 7,504,836, forward strand.
TCACGTCGCCCAGGATCACGCGATCTTGGCGGCGCCGGTACTGGTTCTCGGTGCTGCGGGTGCTGTACTGTCCGAGGAGCTTATGCACGTGCGCATGGAGTCGCTGACGTATGGGTAATCGCGGGTCGCCTCAACGCTACCGAGTGGGCGCTGAGCTGCGTCGAGTACGCGAGACTCTGGGATGGTCCGGGGAACGCGTCGCCGATTCGCTCAAGTGGTCGCAGTCGAAGGTGTCGCGGATCGAGACTGGCACGACGACGTTCACCGTTCGCGACATAGACCGGTTGCTCGGCCTTTACGGGGTCGATCCCGACATCCGTGCCGAGCTGCTGGCGGCGACTGCGGAGGAGAACGGCGAGGGGTCCTGGATCACGAGCGCCGGCGGCTGGGGCCGGCGGCAGGGGGCAGTCGCCGCGCTGGAGTCGACGACGCGGGAGATCAGGCAGTACCAGCCGGTCGTAGTGCCGGGCCTGTTGCAGACCCGCGCCTATGCCCACGCGATGGCGGTCGCGGTCGGGGCGGGAAGCCCGGAATACATCGCCGATGTGCGAATGGCGCGACAGCAGATGCTGGAAGGGCCTGAGGCGCCTCGCTTCCTGGTCGTGGTGGACGCTCGGGCCCTGCTGTTCCGCGCGTTCCCGGTCGAGGTGTCCAGAGGTCAGATCCAGCATCTGACAGGCTTGGTGGACCACCCCAACATCGAGCTCGGTGTGGTTCCGATCGGCGTTCAGCACCCCGTCGTAGCAGCCCAGGGGTTCACCATCTTCGACTTCCGTTCCGGCCTCAGCCCTCGTACGGTATGGATCGAGTCACCCGGGGGTGACTGCTACTTCAGCGAGGAAGCTGCCGTCGCACGGTTCGAAAAGGCGTTCACGGGGCTGAAGTCCATTGCACTGCACAGCAATCATGCCGTTGAATACCTCAATGCTCTCGACGTTGAGGTCGAGCGCTTCGACGCCATCGTTCCCGAGGTGGGAGGCAGCTGATGACATCAGTGCGGTTCGCAGGCGCGACGTGGCGAAAGAGCGGCGTGAGCGGCGACACGGGCTGCGTGGAGGCCGCGTTCGTCGATGAGGAGGTGGGGGTGCGGGACTCGAAACTGTCTGACGACAGTCCTGTCCTGGTCTTCGCACGACACGAGTGGGCGGCGTTCTTGCGCGGCGTGGGCAACGGTGAGTTCGGTCTCGTCACAGCCTGAGAGCACCCGGTCAGTGCCATCGGGCCGGTCGGCGGCTGTGGCCGACCGGCGGCGTCAGATCCGTCCTCTGTTGGCTGCGGTGGCTGTTTCCGTCGCAGGTGACGGAGCGTTCATCGCCGCCGCGCCGTTGCTCGCTTCGACCCTGACGGCCGATCCACTGGCGATCTCCGCCGTGAGCGCGGCCTTCTATCTGCCGTGGCTCGCCCTTGGGCTGCCGGCTGGAGCGCTCGCGGACAGGTGGCCACGCCGTCGAGTGCTCGTGATCGCCGACCTCGTCCGCGCGGCGCTGATCGGGCTGTTGGCCGCCGCGCTGGTGCTCGGCTGGGCGAGCATTCCGCTGCTGATCACGGTCGTCTTTGCGGTGGGTGTCGCCCAGTGCTTCTTCGACGCCGCGTCGCAGGCCGTGATCCCGATGATCATTGGCAGGGACGGGGATGACCTGAGCAAGGTCAACGGCCGGTACTGGGCTCTGGACACCACGGGAAGGTCGCTGGTGGGCCCGCCTCTCGGCTCGTTGACGTTCTCAGTCGGCCGGTCCGTGCCGTTCGCCGTCGACGCGGTCTCGTTTCTGGTTTCGGCGGTACTGGTGCGAATGCTGCCCGATGTGCGGTCTGAGCAGCCGGCCCGCCAACCCTTGTGGGCGTCGATTCGCGAAGGCATGCGCCACCTGTTCAGGACACCGGATCTTCGTGTCCTCGCGGTCGCGATGGGCGTGTTCAACTTCGGCTACTTCATGGTCATGGGGACGTTCGTGCTCTATGCCCAACGCACTCTTCACCTTCCGAACGCGGCCTACGGGGCGCTGCTGGCTGCGATGGCGGTGGGTGGGATCATCGCTGCGGCCAATGCGCGTCGCGTGATCGGGGGTTTCGCGTATCGCAAGGTGCAGGCCGCCGCCATGGCTGTCCAAGCGGGGGTGTGGCTGGTGGCGATGTTGGCAGGCAACGTTTGGGTGATAGCCGTGCTGTTCGTCGTCTACGGCGCGGCGGCAAGTCTGGCCTCGGTTGCTGTCGGCTCAGCGCGACAGGCACTATCGCCGGACGACCTGATCGGCCGGGTGGTCGCGGCGTTTCGGATTCTGGGCCTGGGCGGGGCGGGACTCGGCGCGCTTGTCGGCGGCGCGGTAGCCAAGTCGGCCGGGCTGGACGCGACCTTCGTCGGCGCTGCGGTGGTGTTGGTCGTGGCCGCGGGTCTCACCTGGCCGAGAAGACGGCAGTCGAATCAGGCAAACGATCACGAAGGGTCGCGGTCGGGCGCTCTCACCTGAGCTGCGTCCCGCCCGTCCGCATCGAGCGGTTTGAGACCGGCGGGCGTCTCGGGTAGTCGTGGGTCGTCGCCGTAGAAGATGCCGTGCAGCGAGACGATACGGCGGTAGGTCGCGGCGAAGGAGGCTATGCCCTGCCGTCGGATCATCGGGATGAGCGTGCTGGATACGGAGAGGATTGCGCGCTGGAAGCCTGCGTAGGCACGGGACATGTCGAAGTTCCTCAGGTGCGATTCGACCTCGTCGAACCACTCGTCGCATGCGGCGTCCAGGTCGATGCCACCGGTGCGGGGTTGCTGTAGACCGATGTACCGCAGACTGTTCAACACCTTCTCGCGCAGCCGCGACGCACCCACGGTGGGCAGCGCGACAGCGCGGAAGTCCTTGCCGAGCGGTGAGGACAGCAGCGCGGCGCGGACAAGGCACGGCTCGACGTCAGCCGGCGCGTCGGCGAGCGAGGCACCCGTGTAGCGGGAGAGTTTGCGCCCCGCCGTGTCCAACAGAGTGCCGTGCTGGACGATCATGGTGGGCAACGCGCCGGGCTGGTTGGCGGCCAGCAGAGTCAACAGCCACTTGCGTTGGATGTCGAATCCGGCCGCGGCCACGATCGGGCCGTTCAGGCCGAAACGGCGCAGCAGGCTTGGCCCGAGGGCCGCGACCAGCCGCGGATCGAGGATCTCGCCGTCGTGCAGCGGGGAAGGGACGCCGAGATTCCGCTGAGGGTGACCGACTCGGATCAACGGATGGACGTCGATGAGGCTGCACAGACGGCGGATGCCGAAGCCGGGCACCCATTCGACGGTGGCCGCACGACGGAACACCTCGTCAAGGTCGACGGGCAAGAACCAGTCCCGGGTAGTGCGTAGACGCAGTGGGTTCTCGCAGGTGAAGCAGTGTTCGGTAGCGGCGCTCGGTGGGAGGGCGATTCGGCAACTGAGGCACCACTTCTCCTCAGCGGCCAGGTAGCGGACGACGTCGCGGTTGGCCAGTTCGGTGACGATGGCCTGAACATGTGCCCGTACGGACGCGTCGTCGTCCCGTAGTGCGGCGTGGGGCGACACCACGATGCCGAAGCCTGCGAACGTGAAGACGGCATTGTCGACAGCACGTTGGCAATGGCGTGCGAACCCCTCCGGATCGTCGCCGAACGTCGGTTCGAGGCGGCGGCTCGACATGTTCCATGACTGAGGCAGGTGCGCAGCACCGCCGAAGTGTTGGGCAGTCCGGCGAGCCGCGTCGAGTAGCGTCCATGTGTAGATTCCGCCGAGGTGTGGCGCGCCGGGCGGTGACGGCGGCGCCAACAGAACGGTGCTCGTCTTGCGATCCTCCCACGCGATCATCGGGGTCCCCGTGCTCTGCGGCTCGACACGTGGCGGGGTAGCCGCCGCCGGTTGGCGCGGGCAAAGTGCGCCATGAATTCGACGAGCTGGCCGACCGCATCCAGCGAGATCGCGTTGAACAGCGAAGCACGCAGGTGTCCGACCTTGCGGTATCCCCACAGTCCGACGAGTCCCTGTTGCGCGGCGTCCGCCTGGAACTCGTCCTCCAACTCTGCAGTCGGCAGCGCGAAGGTGACGTTGACCTTCGACCGGCTGTCGCGGTCGGCGAGACCCGCATAGAAGTCGCTGTCGTCGATCGCGTGGTAGAGCATCTCGGACTTCGTGGCGCTGAGGGTGCCCATCGCCTTGACGCCGCCCTGCCGCATGGTCCACCCGGCCACGAGGTTCAGCACGAAGATCGCGCTGATCGGCGGAGTGTTGAACCGCGATCCTGCCCGCGCGTGCGTGAGGTAGCTGAGGAAGGGCGGGAGCTGACGCACCGGTTCGAGAAGGTCGGTCCGGATCACGACGAGCGCGAGGCCGGCGGTGCCGAGGTTCTTGTGGGAGGTCGCGTAGACCAGGCCGTGCCGGGCGATATCGAACGGGCGGGTGAGGAGGTCGCTGGACGCGTCGCAGGCAAGCCAGGCGCTCGCCGGTATACCGGGCGGCTGCTTGAACTGCGTACCCATCTCGGTGTTGTTCGACGTGTAATGCACGTACGTGGCGGTCGGCGTGAACGACGTCTCGGCTGGCGCAGGCAGACGCAGGTAGCCGTCTGCCTGCGTGGATGCCGCGGTGTTGACGTAGCCGTAGAACGCGGCCTCAGCTGCTGCCGCCGCCCCGAAGTGTCCCGTGACCAGGTAGTCCGCGACGTCGTCCGGGCCGAGGTGGTTGGCGGGCACCATCGTGAACTGGAAGCGCGCGCCGCCGGGTAGCAGCAGCAGCTCGTACCCGTCCGGGACGCCGATGAGCGCGCGTAGACGCTCGACCGTCGTGTTGTAGAGCTGCTCGAACTGTCCGCTGCGGTGGCCCAGTTCGAGGATGCCGAGCCCGGTGTCGGCGTAGTGTTCGATGCCTGCCTGGTACTCGGTCAGCACGTCGTCGGGGAGAATGGACGGTCCGGGCGCGAAGCTGCGTACTCGTGTGGGCATGGCGCTGCCTCCGTAGCTGATGCGTACGGTTCCGAGGTCCGGGCCCGGCTGGCTGCCCTGAACCAGGTGGCGGGCCAGCCGGGCGATACGTCAGGCGATGATGGCGACCTTGATGCCGTCGACGCCGCTGTCGGTGTCCGCGTCGCTGAAGACCGCTTCGTCGGCGCGGGCAGCCACACGCAGCGGTTCGGCGAGGGCTCGGGCGGTTCGGTGGCCGTCGTCGGTGACGCCGTGCAGCACGACTGTCGCGATGCGGGTGTTGCTGCCGAGATTGAGGCCGCTGCGCAGGACGCGGATCCGGTCGAGGATCGTGGACATGTCGTCGATGAGCTTGCGGTCGGTCCGCCACTGCGGATGCGGGGCCGGCCAGGAGGTGAGGTGGAGGCTGACGGTGTTCTCGTGGGGCCGGAACATCTGCTGGTAAAGGTAGTCCGTGACGAACGGGGCGAAGGGCGCGAACATGCCGAGGACGGCGCGGAAGCCGATGCCGAGCGCCGCACGGGCGCTGTCCCGCTCGGCGTCGGTGTGATTGCCAGGGTTGAGGAATCGCTCCTTGACCATCTCGATGTAGCGGTCGCAGAGGACGGACCAGAAGAAGCGTGAGGCGGCCTGGTACCCCTGCATGAAGTCGTACTCGTCCATCGCCGCGGTGGTCTCGTCGATGGCGGACGCCAGGTACGACAGCATCCACCGGTCCACGTCGGTGCACAGTGCGGCGGGATCGGGGGCGGCGTGTGAGTCGAACCCATACATGGTCATCAGCCGGGCGACGTTCCAGATCTTCACGGCGAACTTGCGGCCGGTCCTGACGTCCTTCTCGTTGTAGCGCAGGTCGGTGCCGATCCGGGCCTTGGTAGCCCAGATGCGCAGCGCATCGGCGCCGTACCGCTCGATGACGTGATCGGGGACGTAGCGGTTGAAACCGTCCGACGTGGTGGACCGGTCGAGGTCCCGCTTGGCGATCTTCTTGCCCTGCTCGTTCAGCCCCCAGCCGGAGATCATCACGGTCCGCCAGGGCAGCCGGTCGAAGTGGTACTGCGATTGCACGATGGTGTAGAACAGCCAGGTTCTGATGATCTCGAACGCCTGCACGCGCAGACTCATGGGAGCCAGTTGCGGGTCGCTGTTCAGCCCGTTGACCGCCCAGTTGTCGTTGATCTGCGGCGACAGGGAGGAGGTCATCCACGTGTCCATGACGTCGGGGTCCGGGCTGAGGCAACCGGAGCAGGCAGGACAGGCATCCACCGGCGGCGTGTCGGCGAGGGGGTCGACGGGCAGCGCGCTCAGGTCGGCGGTGACCGCGTGACCGCAGTCGTCGCAGAACCAGACGGGGAACGGCACTCCGTAGTGCCGCTGGCGGCTGATGTTCCAGTCCCACTTCAGGCCCTCGATCCAGTCTTCGAGGCGGCGCTGCATGTGGGTAGGTATCCAGGTCATCTCCTTGGCGCGGGCCAGGAACGTGTCCTGGTGATCGCGCACGCGGATGAACCACTGCGCCCGGATCTGGTACTCCACCGGCGTCAGGCACCGCTCGTGCACCCCGACGTTCTGCTTAAGCGGGCGGCTTCTGGTCAACGCGCCGATCTCTGCGAGCTGGGCCACGATCGCCGCTCGTGCCTGGGGCAGCTGCAGACCCGCGAACTGCCCGGCGAGCTCTGACAGCCGGCCGTCGGGAGTGACGACGAGCCGCAGGTCGAGCCCGTCGCGTCGCCACTTCAGGACGTCCTCGCCGTCGCCAAAGGTGCAGACCATCATCAGCCCCGTGCCGAAGGCGGGATCCACCGACTCGTCGGCCCTGATCGGGACCTGATAGCCGAACAGCGGCACGGTCGCCTGGGTGTCGAGCAGGTCCCCGTACCGCTCGTCTGCCGGATGGAAGTGCAGTGCCACGCAGGCGGGCAGCAGCTCGGGGCGGGTCGTTGCGATGACCAGCGGCCGACCGTCCGCCGCCGGGAAGGCGATGTCGTGCATCTTCCCATTGCGGTCGAGGTCCTCGACGTCGGCTTGCGCCAGGGCCGTCCGGCACTCGGTGCACCAGATGATCGGGTCTTCCACCCGGCGCAGATGGCCCGCCTCGTGAAGCTTGATGAAGCTGGTCTGCGCGGTGAGCTGGCACCGCTTGTCGATGGTCGAGTAGAGCAGATCCCAGTCGACCGACAGACCCACCCGACGCCACAGATCCTCGTACCGGGCCGCCGTCTTGCGGGTTTCGGTCAGGCACAGGGCCACGAACTCCGACCGCGGCATGTCGACGGCCCGGACCCCGTAGGTCTTCTCGACGTAGCGCTCCGTGGGGAGACCGTTGTCGTCGAAACCCATCGGATAGAAGATCCGGTCGCCTTGCATCCTTCGATAACGAACCACGAAGTCGGGCTGCGAGTAGCTCATGGCATGGCCGACGTGCAAATGGGACGCCGACACGTAGGGAGGAGGCGTGTCGATACTGAACACCGGACCGACCGCCGAGCGGTCGAACCGGTAGATGTCGTGCTCCTCCCAGAGCGCCCGGATCGTCGTCTCGACGGCGAGATGATCGTATTCAGTGGCATCCATACCGCAGCATCCTCATTCTTGCGTTGGCCGGTTTCAGTTGGTGTGCGACTGGCTGAGGTGACGCTCGAAGATCAGGCGGGCCTCAGGGGTGAGGTCCATCGACAGCACCTCGCTCGCATCGACGAACCGGTGGTTCGAATGCTCGGTCAGGCGGGGTGCGACGCTGTCAGGCAACTCGACCTCGAACGAGAACGCGGCCAGTCGGCCGCTCACGACGGGCTGGCCGTCGAACAGGCGGCTGACGGCGAGGTAGGCGCCGGTCTCCTCCCACACCTCACGGGCTGCTCCGTCGGGAGGGTCCTCGCCGGCCTGGAGGTAGCCGCCCGGGATGGTCCACTGGCCCGGGTAGAGGTAGTCGTCGGGATGTCGCTGCAGGAGCAGTGCCTTGTGCCCAGCCCACAGGATGCTCATCGCCGCCGCCTGTGGCAGCGCGATGTCCCAGCGGACCGCGTTGTCCTGCCCGTTCCATCGCACGTCGTTGACGCCCCGGCGGCGGAAGTCATCGAGCATGCGGCCATGGACGGCGTCCAGAAAGGTCGCCCCACGCAACGCGAAAGCCGCGCCCACCTCCTCGTACTGCGAAGTGACCTTGCGGGTGGCGCACTCCTCCAGGAACGCGATCTCCTCTGCGGTCAGCCGCCCGGTCGCGGTCAGATGATCCAGACCATCGCGGTAGCCCATGCTGAGGTAGCCGTAGAACACAGCGATGTACTCCAGGCTGATGAGCGGCGTCCGCACGAACTCGGCCGCGCCGTGGGGCGCCATCGAGACGTCGAACAGGAACTTGCGCAGGAAGTAGGAGAAGGAGGCCAGGGTCCGGATAGCCTCGCGACGGGCACGCGACGGTGGCGGGTCGGTGAACTCGGCGAAGATGTTCCGTCCGAACAGATTCACGCTGGTGTACTTGGCCTGGTAGATGAACAGCTCCGCGCGGTTCTTGTGCTGGAACAGCTCGTACCGTCCCAGCGAAGGCTGCGCATCGGCCAGGGTGTGCACGTTGACGCTGATTGGAGTGCCGAGCTGCGCTGCCGACTCCTCGCGGACCTTCGCAATGTCTACGGCGGTGCCAGCGTCGAGGCGATCGAGGATGAGTTGAACGTCGATGTTGCTCTTGGCGTGGGCAATGCCCCGTGAACGTGAGCCCAAGAGCATCGCCCCGACCACTGCAGGAACGCCGCCGAAGGCCTCACGGAGCGCCTCGACGAGATCAGCGTCGATCTGGCGGGTGTTCACCCTGTCGGAGATCAGCAAGTCGGTCATGCGAAGGCCGTCCTTTGCGAGGGGACGAGTGAGGGACCTGATGCGGGTCGATGGGGCCGAGGGCCGGGACGGGTGGCCGACGACACCTGCCCCAGGGTCATCGTGAGGTCGATCCAGTCGCCGCCGAGTGCGGCCGAAGCTGTGGCGGCTTCCAGCACAGCCACCACGATCGCGCCGTGGGTGCCGTCAGTGCGTGGGCGCGCACCGGTGCGAACGCAGTCCGCGAAGTGGCTCAGTTCCAGGTCAAGCGGAGGACGAGGACTGGCTGCCGACAGCGTTCGCGGCAGCACCTCGCTGCCGTTGACGTACAACCGGACAGCTCCGCCCACATCGTCGTAGACGATGCCTCCCGCAGTGCCTGCGACCGTGGCCCGCCTGACCTTCTCGGGGTCGATGCAGCTGAGGTGCACGTGGCCGAGGAAGTCGCCGAAGTCGAGTGTGAGGAACGCCAGATCGGAGATGGTGGGCCGGGTGAACATGTACTCCACGCAGCGCACCGCCGTCGGCGGACCTCCGGCCCAGTGGGTCAGGATCGACACGTCATGCGGTCCGAGGTTCCAGATGACGTTGGCGTCCTCGCGGAACCTTCCGTATGCCAGGCGCTGCAGGCTGACGTACCGCAGCTCGCCGACCTGGCCCTCCCGAAGAACACGCTCAACGTCGATGACGTGCTCGGAGTACAGGAACGTGTGGCCCACCATGAGAGTGAGACCGGCTGTCGCCGCGGCCTCGGCCAAGGCGACCGAGTCCGTCGTTGACAGGGCCAGCGGCTTCTCGACGAATACGTGCTTGCCCTGGGAGATCGCCGCCATAGCAAGTTCGAAGTGACTCGCGGCGTCCGTCGCAATCAGCACCGCGTCGAACTGACGATCACCCAGCAGGTCCGCTGGCGATACGACCTGGGGCGCGGACGTCAGACGAGCGGCAAGCCTCGTCGCAGCCTCCGGATTGACGTCCGACACAGCCGAGAGCACGGCTCCGGCACTTCGTTCAGCTGCCGCCGCGACGTTGGCCCCCCACTGCCCGCAGCCGATCAAACCGAGCCTGACCGGCTCGGAGATCCGGCGGCGATCACGCCTCTCAGCGTCGGGCGCGGTCGCAGCCTGGGGGTATGGCATCGAACTGCCTCCTACAGCATCATCGGACCAGGATCGCTTATGCATGCACGCATGAATAACGTTCTACGGAGATCGCTCCGATGTCAAGGGACGTGCTGTGTAGTGAGTGGACTGTTCAAGGTGGCGGTCCGGCGGTGTGCGACCGATCGGCGCTGGTGGACGCGGCCGCACTGCCCAACTGTCCCGAACCTTTCGGTGTATGGCGGGCTGGCCAGACCATCGCCGGTCCGAATCTGAAGTCCCGGGCTGCCTGTACGCGCTCGCGCCAACGTCAACGCGAGCCGCCGGGCCCCACCGGCTCTGACGCACGTGGCGTAATTGATCTTTGCGGCGGATCACGAGGTGGCGAGGACACGGCCGCGCAGGAGGTCGAGGTTCGTGCGGCCGTACATCTGGCGTTGGTGGCATTGAGAGGTTCTCGCTCTTTCGAGTCATCCGGGGAATCACTCGACGCGGCTGTTCAGGAATGACTCCCGGGGCGAGGAAGATCTGTGAGCGTGCCTCGCTTTTCGAGGGCATGTCAATGTTGGTCGAATATCGCCGGTGTCGTGGCGCAATGCTGAGCGGTGGTCACCTGTTCGGCCCGCCGTGCAGGCCGTCCGATTCCTGCCTGCACGTAGCGTCACCGATCGGGACCGCGTGGATGGCCGCATCGAACGATCAAGGGAAGAGGTCCGGATGGCGACGGGGATCGGTCCGGAGCAGGAGTCGGCTACCGGGCCGGTGGTGTGGTCACGGCTCGCGGGTGACGGGCTGAACCTGACCGGTGGGGATGGGCGGCTACGGTACGTCACCGTTTGTCCGCGATCAGACAGAAAAAAATCGATCTGGGGAATCGATCGTATAGTGGGCGTAAATGGAGATCGATGCCTTAGGTGAAAACTGTTCCGACTTACCGGTTGTTTCACCATCCGAGCCTCGGGAGTAGCCAGGTCGGGCGTCGTCGGCCAGTCCTCGCGTAAAGGAGCATGCTTCATGTTCAAAGCCTGCACGCCGCAATTCCGATCCGCGCGGTCGGTGGTCGAAATCGGCGCCGCCCGTGCCGCTGTGAGTTCGTGGTGGCATCTCCGTCGACGAGGACTGTGGCGACGGTGGTGTGCCACCCGGGGGGCTGCGGCGGCGGTGGCCGCCGTGCTGGTGATGCTGGGCGGGGTGGTGGCAGCGACGCCGGCCGCAGCAGCCGTCGCCGGCGGCCAGGTCTACACCTGGGGAGGCAACTCCCTCGGGCAGTTGGGCCGTGACGGCTCCGGCCTCACGCCGGGGACGGTCTCGTTGTCGCTCCCGCCGGGCACGCTGGTCACCGACGTGGCGGCCGGGTACGGCCAGGTCCTCGCTCTCACCTCGACGGGCAAGGTGTACGCCTGGGGCTGGAACAATGACGGTCAGGTGGGTGACGGCACCACCACCAACCGGGACAGGCCGGTGCTGGTGAGCATGCCGGCCGGCGTGACGGTCACCGCCATCGCCGCGGGCTGGGGCGAGAGCCTGGCGTTGACCTCGACCGGGGACGTCTACTCCTGGGGCAATCCCGCCGGCCTGGGCCGCTCGGACACGACCACGAACGCGACCCCCGGGCGGGTGGAGCTGCCGTCGGGCACGACCGCCACCGCCATCGGCGCTGGCGGTAACCATGGCCTAGTGCCGTGACCACGAACGTTGACGGTGTTGGGGTCAGGCTGCGCGGGTGGTGGGTTGGCCCCAGCGTCGTTGGCGTTCGCTGCGGACGCGGGCGCGTTCGCGGCGTTGGGCGGCCAGGACGTCGGGGTGGCGGGCGTTGGCGTTGCGCCAGCGCAGGTAGGCGTGCAGTTTCCGGGTCAGCGTCGGGTGGTTCGGGTGGTTCGAGCCGGCGATGACGAAGGTGCGTAGCGGTCCGAACTGGGCCTCGATCGGGTTGGCCCAGGAGGCGTAGGTCGGGGTGAAGCAGAGCTCGACCTTGTTCCGGGCCGCCCATCTGCGGATCTTGCGGCCTTTGTGCGCGGACAGGTTGTCCAGGATCACGTAGATCGGTGCCCCGTCCGGGCGGGCGGCGCGGATCGACTTCAAGGCGGCGAGGCTGTTCGCGGCGCTCTTGCGACGCCGCACGACGCCCCAGAGTTGGTCGTCACCGACGGAGTAGCAGCCGTGGAACTGCCGCACGCCGTGCAGCTTGTGGTAGTTCGCCGGTAGCCGGTGCGGATGGCCCGCGGGCGCCCAGCCGGTGCCGGCCTGCGGGCGGATGACCAGGGGCCCGAACTCGTCGAAGGCAAACACCCGCTGCGGGAAGTGGCTGCTCACCTGCTCGATCCGGGCGAGCTTGACGTCCCGGTCGGGGTCGGTGGACTCCTTCCACGTCTTCGTCCGCTGGAACGTGATCCGATGCCGGTGCAGGATCTGCCGCAACCTCTCCCGCCCCACCCGGACCCGCCGAACGGCATGCGAGCCCAGGTGCTCGGCGAGTTTGCGGACACTCCACCGGGTGAAGGGCCGCCCCAGCTTCTCGGGGCGGGTGTTGGCCGTCTCGACGATGAACGCCTCGTCATCGGGACTGATCTGGCGGGGACGGCCACCCGCCCACTGAGGGTCCAGGCTGGCCATCCCCATCTCGTTGAACCGGTGGATGACCTGCCGGATCGTGTCCTCGTCGGCCTGCACGAGACGGGCGATCGCCTGCACCGTGTTCCCGCCGGCCGAGGCGAGCACGACCATCGCCCGCCGAAGGCGGATCGGCGAGCCGGTACCTCTACGAGTGATCCTCAGCAGCTGCTGACCCTCCTGGTCACTGAGCCGCCGAACGCGAACGGGTTCTGCCACCGCCACAGCCTGACCGCCACGACCCCGCCCAGCCGACAGGCCAGACGGCGTGTCACCCAACACCGCGAACATTCGTGGCCACGGCACTAGCGGTCACTTCCACCGGGCAGGTCTATGGGTGGGGCAGCAACGGTTCCGGCCAGTTGGGCACCGGTGACAACGTCAACGCGGCTCTGCCGGTCCTGATGGCGCTGCCCTCCGGTGTCCAGGCGGCTGAGGTCGCCACCCGATTTGGTACCACCCTGGTGTTGACGACGACCGGGCAGGTGTACGGCACCGGACAAAACACCTTCGGGGAACTCGGCAACGGCACCAAGGGCAACAGCAACGTCCCGGTGCTGGCGGTGGTGCCGGCCGGGATCACGTTCACGGCCATCTCGTCCAACCTGGCGTCCAGCCTCGGCCTGACCGCCGACGGGCAGGTGTGGGGCTGGGGAAACTACAACTGGGCCAACGGCGTTGTCGGGACCTCCACCAAGCCGGTGCGGGTGGCGGCCCTGCCGAAGGGGATCGTGTTCGTCGACATCTCCGTAGGTAGCTTCCACAACCTCGCGGTCACCGCGAACCGGCAGGCCTACGCCTGGGGGCGCAACAACAGCGGACAGTTGGGTGACGGTACGACCATCGACCGGGCCAGCGCGGTGCGGGTGCCGTTGCCGGAGGGCTCCGAAGCCACCGCTGTCGCCGCCGGCAGCGACTTCAGCGTCGCGCTGGTCAGGACCTCGCTGGATTTGGCGTTCGGGGCGAATGGTTCTGGTCAGTTGGGTAACTACAGTCACGACAACAGTTTCGTGCCGGTGTCGGTGGCGTTGCCGGGGAACATGGACATGATCGACATGGAGGGTGGTTACCTGCACAGCGTGGCGGTGACCAACGTGGGCGAGGTGTGGGCGTGGGGTGACAACACCTACGGGCAACTGGGCGACGCCACCCTGACCTCACGTAGCGCCCCGGTGCAGTCGTTGATGCCCTCGGGCACCAACGCCGTGAAGGTCACCGCGGGCCAGCGGCACACTCTGGCGTTGACCGACGCCGGGAAGGTCTACGCGTGGGGTGGCAACAATGTCGGCCAGTTGGGTATCGGCTCGACCACACCCGCCACCGTCCTCACGCCGACCCCGGTCACGTTCCCCGGCTCGTTGACGGGCACGGTCACCCAGATCGCCTCGCACAACTTCCACAGCGCGGCGCTCACCTCCACCGGCGAGGTGTACACGTGGGGTGACAACACCTACGGGCAGATCGGCAACGGCACCACCACCCGACAGACCAGCCCGGTGAAGATCAGCCTGCCCAGCGGGGCGACGGCGACGAGCATCGCCGTGGGCGCGTTCCACACCCTGGTCGTGACCTCCACCGGCGCCGCCTACGCCTGGGGCTACAACAACTACGGCCAACTCGGCAACGGCACCAACACCAACTCGTCGGTGCCGGTCGCGGTGAGTCTGCCGTCGGGCACCCTCCTGCGGGACATCGACGCCGGCCTGTCACACAGCCTCGCCATCACCACCACCGGCCGCGCCCTGGCCTGGGGCGCGAACTCCGTCGGCCAACTCGGTAACGGCACCACCAACGCCGCCGGACTCAACGTCCCCGTGTCGGTCCATCTGCCCGCAGGCGTGGAACTGGTCGGCATCGCCGGCGGCCAGTCGCACAGCCTCGCGGTCACCACGGGCGGCCAGGTCCTCGCCTGGGGTTTGAACAACTACGGCCAACTCGGCGAGAACAACTCCGTTCCCGCCCGTACCACCCCCACCTACGTCGACCAGACACCCGGCACCGTCGCCGACGATGTCGCCGCGGGACAGTTCCACAGCCTCGTCCGATAACAACACCACCCCGGGGCCGGCGGCAGACTCACGTCCACCGCCGGCCCCGGGCTGTGCACCACGTGGGGTCAGGCGCTGCGGACGTCGCCGCCGCTGGTCAGGTCGGCTGCCAAGCTGCCGGTTTCCCTCCGGCATCGTGCCGGAGCGGATCGTGACGGGGACTGTAAAACGAACGGTGTAACTCCTGATCAAGGAGCAGCACCTGATGATGGATGTCGTGATCACCGAGGTCGATACTGGCCAGGTGGGGAAGCGTGGGCCGGCGGGGCCGGTGGGAGACGGGGTCGACGATCAGTTCGTCGCTCAGGTGGTGGAGCAGGCCCGGGCGGCGGGTCTGCAGTTCACCGGCGAGGGCGGGCTGCTGCAGCAGCTGACCAAGCGGGTCCTGGAGGCCGCTCTGGACGGTGAGATCACTGACCACCTGGGCTACGAGAAGGGCGACCCGGCCGGGAACAACGGTCAGAATTCCCGCAACGGGGTGCGGGGCAAGACGGTGCTGACCGAGGTCGGCCCGGTGCAGATCGCGGTGCCCCGTGACCGCGACGGCAGCTTCGAGCCGCCGATCGTGCGCAAGCGTCAACGCCGGCTCTCTGGGGTCGAGGACATGGTGATCTCGTTGTCGGCCAAGGGATTGACCACCGGGGAGATTCAGGCCCACCTGTCCGAGGTGTATGGCGCGGACGTGTCCCGGCAGACGATCTCCACGATCACCGACAGGGTCGTCGACGGGATGACCGAGTGGCAGAACCGGCCCCTGGACTCGGTCTACCCGGTGATCTTCCTCGACGCGGTGCACGTGAAGATCCGCGACGGGAAGGTCGCGAACAGGCCGATCTATGTGGCCCTGGCCGTCACGGTCGACGGCAACCGGGACATCCTCGGGCTGTGGGCCGGTGACGGCGGTGAGGGCGCGAAGTTCTGGCTCGGCGTGCTGACCGAGCTGAAGAACCGGGGTGTCGCGGACGCGTGCATGGTGGTCTGCGACGGACGCAAGGGCTTGCCGGACGCGATCGGGCAGACCTGGCCCGAAGCGGTCGTGCAGACCTGCGTCATCCACCTGCTGCGGGCGTCGTTCCGCTACGCCGGCCGGCAGCACTGGGACGCCATCGCCAAGGCGTTGAAGCCTGTCTACACGGCGTCGACCGAGGCCGCCGCCCGAGAACGCTTCGCCGAGTTCACGCAGGCGTGGGGCACGAAGTATCCGGCCATCATCCGACTGTGGGAACAGGCGTGGGCCGAGTTCGTCCCGTTCCTGGCCTTCGACGCCGAGATCCGCACCGTCATCTGCTCCACCAACGCCATCGAGTCCGTCAACGCCCGGATCCGCCGAGCCGTCCGAGCCCGCGGCCACTTCCCGAACGAGGGCGCCGCACTCAAGTGCGTCTACCTCGCGGTGATGAGCCTGGACCCGACTGGGCAGGGCCGCCGACGATGGACCATGCGCTGGAAACCCGCCCTGAACGCCTTCGAGATGGCCTTCGAAGGACGCCTGACCGCAAACCGCAAGTAACCCTCAACAACCCGAGTTACACCGTTCGTTTGACAGACCC